>CAKAHQ010000001.1 GCA_916439125.1 uncultured Actinomyces sp.
GACCGGGATCAGCAGGGCGCGGCCCAGCGTCGCCCAGCTAATGCCGCCGCGCGGTCCCGCGAGCGCGGCCGTCCCCACGAAGGCAGCGGGGACGACGATGTGCTGCAGCGGGTTGGTGACGAGGGCGTAGCCGGAGAGGACCTCGTAGGGGCCGATGAGCGTCGCGTAGACGATCGCGGTCACCGTGATCATCATGAGCGCGCACAGGTGAGTGGCCCTCCCCCACGCACCCACACGGCCCCGGCGTGCGAGAACGGTCGAGATGATCGCAACCATGATGTTGGACAGCTCGGTGAAGTAGGACAGGCAATTGATGAGGCGCTCGGGGGCGCCCGCCCAGCCGTGGGGGGCACCCGCGAAGAGGCCCTCCTCGACGTAGGTCGGCGCAGCGTAGCCATCGAAGGCCGTAATGATGAGTGTGGCGGCGACGCCCACCCAGGCGAGGGCGGCGACCACCCAGTAGGCGGCGCGCCCGCGGCGGCTTAGTTCAGTCATAGTCATCGTGTTTGATGATGACACAGCGGGAAAACGCAGTCACGGTAAGGGCGCAAGTATCCCACGACCCGGTCATGCGGCCCCAACGGGCCTCCCCGCATTCCTCCCCACCCGGTGGCCCCGCACACTCCCCTCATTCCGCATGCAATTCATTATTCGGATCGGCCTTGAGAGCGCACAAACCGCATGATTTCAACACCTCTCCTTCAAACACTGAAGGAACAGCCGGGGAATTGCATGCGAAATTTGGGGGGCGCGGGAGTATCGGCGGCTGGGATGAAGACGGAAACAGGACGAGGCCGGGGCCGCGCGGGCACATGGACACCGCGTAGGCCAGCGTCCACTCGAGCACCGGCACGCGTACGGAACGACGCCGGGTCAGACCTGGGCGAGGTCCGTGACCTCAGCATCCGTCAACTCGACGAGGTCGAGGGGGCTCAGTTCGACGCTGAGGCCTCGGCGCCCGCCCGAGACGATCATGGTCTCGTGGTCCAGGCACGCCGAGTCGATGAACAGCCGGTGCGCAGTGGTCTGGCCGAGCGGGCTGATGCCACCCACGACGTAGCCGGTGCGGCGCTGTGCGACGGCCGGGTCAGCCATGGCGGCGCTCTTGGCACCTGCGGCCTTGGCGATCAGTTTCATGGACAGGTGTGCCAGCGCGGGCACGCATCCGACGACGAACTCGCCGGTGGGCTCCAGGCGCACCATGAGCGTCTTGAATGCCTGGGTGGGGTCGATGCCCAGCTTCTCGACGGTTTCCTCCCCAAACGCCCGGGCGGCCGGGTCGTGCTCGTACTCGTGAAGGGTAAAAGCAACGCCGGCCGCCGTGAGCGCCTCGATGGCGCGGGTGGGGCCACCGCCGTGGTCTTTGCTGTGTTTACGAGCCATGACCCCAGTGTAGGACGCGTCAGAGGATGGACGCCGTCGGGTCGTCGACGACGGCCTTTCCGAAGGGGAAGCAGGTGATCGGGATCATCTTCAGGTTGGCGATGGCCAGCGGAATGCCGACGATGGTGACGGCCTGCGCGGCGGCGGTGGTCACGTGGCCGATGGCGAGCCACAGGCCCGCGACAATGAACCACACGATGTTCATGAGGGCCGATCCGGCGCCCGCACCGGGCTGGTCAACAACACGCTTACCGAAGGGCCACAGCACGTAACCGGCGATGCGGAAGCAGGCCACGCCCGCGGGGATCGTGACGATGAAGATGCAGGAGATGAGTCCCGCGAGGAGGTAGCCGAGGAAGAGCGGCAGGCCTCCGAAGAAGAACCAGATGATGTTGAGCAGGGTACGCATTGCGTGTCCTTTCCTTGATCTGTGAACATTCTAGTCTGCCACGACTCCTCGCTCAGATCCCCCTGAGTCGCCCCTGATTGGCCCCTGAAAGTACCTCCGCGCGTACCATGAGGGCATGAGTATTCCCGAGGCCATCGCCGCTGCCCGCGACCGCATCGACCGCGCGACGTCCGCGTGCGGTCGCACCGATTCGGTGCACCTGGAGCTGGCGGTCAAGACGCGCACGCCCGAGGAATGCCGCGAAGCCGCCGCTGCCCTGCGTGAGGCGGGCCTGCCCATCCTGCTCGGCCACAACCGCGTCCAGGAGGCACGCGCGACGGTGGACGCGATCCGAGAGGTGCCCGGCACGCGCATCCACCTGATCGGGCCTCTGCAGTCCAACAAGATCAACCATGCGCTGGCCTGCGTGGACGCGATCGAGTCGCTGGACTCCCCCGCCCTGGCCTCGAAAATCGACGCGCGCGCGACCGGCACACTCCCGGTGTTCGTCGAGGTGAACGTCTCGGGCGAGGCCACAAAGCACGGCTGCGGCCCCTCCGACGTCGCCGCACTGATCGACGTGGTCGAGGCCTCGACTCACCTGCAGCTCGCGGGCTTCATGACGGTTGGCCTGAACTCCCCCGTCGAGGCCGACGTGCGCGCCGCGTACGCGCAGCTACGCGGCATCAGGGACGAGGCCGCATCTCGCCTGGGCGTCGAAGAGTCAGACCTAGCGCTGTCGATGGGCATGAGCCGCGACCTTGAGTGGGCTATCGCCGAGGGGGCGACAATCGTGCGCCTGGGCACCGCGATCTTCGGCGCCCGCCGCGTCTGAGCGGGCCGCTCGTTCGCGCGAGCACAGCGTCAACTAGGATTGTCCGCATGATGACTGTTCTCGCTGGAATGTCCGCCGCGATCCTGGCGCTTGCCCCGATCACCAATCCGATCGGGGGTCTCGCAGCGTTCGCAGGACTCACCGCCGACAATGCTCCGGCTACGGTGCGCTCGCAGGCGTGGAAGACAGGCATCTACGTGTTCGCCATCCTGACGGTGTTCGCGGTCAGTGGCTCGCTCATCATGCGTTTCTTCGGCTTCGACCTACCCTCGCTGCAGATCGCGGGTGGCTTGGTCGTCGCGCACTCGGGTTTCTCGATGCTGGAAAACAAGCGCCGTGCCACCCACGAGGAGGCTCAGCACGCGACCTCCAAGCCGGACGTGTCCTTCTCCCCCATGGCACTCCCCCCTCATCGCGGGGCCCGGCTCGATCGGCGTGGTTATCGCGCTGGCCGCCCGCAACACGGCCATCGGTTTTCATGTCGGCATCGTCCTGGGAATCGCGGTAACTGCCGCCGTCATCGCGCTGCTGCTGCGCTACGGCACGCCCTGGATCGACAAGCTGGGTGCCACCGGAGTCGGCGCGATCGTGCGCATCATGGGCTTCCTAATCCTCGTCATCGGCGTCGAGCTCATCATCCACGGGGTGCGCGCGCTCCAGCTCTTCTAAGCGGAAGCCCGCCCCGGCCTCGTCGAAACGACACCGAAGCGGGCCCGGGATGCCCGGCTCCACACCAAGCGAGCTAGACATCCGTGCTCAGGGGATGCGGTGCACCCACTCCTCGCGCGCGAACTTCGTCTCGCAGCGCTTGCGCGCGACCTCGAGATCCGCCTCGGTGATGGTGCCGACGCTCGCGTTGTACTTCTCCTTGAAGTGGTCGAAGAACACCTGCAGGATGTCCTCGCGCGCCATGCCGGTCTGGGAGCGCATGGGATCCACGCGCTTGACGGCACTGCGGGTACCCTTGTCGCGGATCTTCTCCATGCCGATGCGCAGGACCTCGTTCATCTTGATGGCGTCGATGTCGTAGGCCATGGTCACGTGGTGGACCATGTAGCCGTTGGCCCAGCGCTTCTGCGCGGCGCCACCGATCTTGCCAAACTCGGAGGCGATGTCGTTGAGCGGCACGTACTTGGCCTTGATGCCCAGCTTTTCGAGGACCTCCATGACCCACTGATCGAGGTAGGGGTATGCCTGCTCGAAGCTCATTCCCTCCACGAGGGCGGTGGGGATGACGAGCGAGTAGGTGATGCAGTTGCCGGGCTCCATGAACATGGCGCCGCCGCCGGTGACACGCCGCGACACGGTGATGCCGTATCGATCCACGCCGTCCTGTTGGATTTCGTTTTGGTAGGACTGGAAGGAGCCGATGACGACCTGGGGGCCGTTCCACTCCCACAGGCGCATGAAGGGCTTGCGGCGCCCCGCGGCCACGTCTTCGACCAGGGTTTCGTCCATGGCGACGTTGATCATCGGGTCGACGACAGGGCCGTGGATGACGTCAAAGTCGATGTCGTCCCACGACAGGGCGGCGCCCAGCGCGCGGCGTACGGCGATGCCGACGGCCTCGGGGGTCACGCCCATGAGGGTGTCGCCCTCGTGGAGGGCGGCCTCGACGCGCGCGGCCAGATCCTTGGCGCTCGACGAGGCCGGGGCCCCTTCGAGGGATGCGGTGATCCGGGTGAGCGCGTCGTCGGGGTCGAGGAAGAAGTCGCCCGACACGCTCACGCGCGCAAGGCGATCCTCCTCCACATCGGTGTCGACGACGACGAGCTTTCCTCCGGGGACTTTGTACTCTCCATGCATGCCCACGATTGTAGGCGCTTCCCTCACGCCCAGTCGGGCAGGACGCGCACGCCGCCCTTGTCGGCGGACGCGGCCAGCATGCCGTAGACGCGCAGGGCGTCGGAGACCTGGCGGGCGCGAGGCTTGGAGGGCTTCCACGGGGCGGTGCCCTTGTCGGCGCGGCGACGCTCGAGCTCCTCGTCGCTCACGTTCGCGCGCAGGACGCGGTTGTTGACGTCGATCTCGATCTCGTCGCCGGTGCGCACGAGGCCGATCGCGCCGCCGACCGCGGCCTCGGGCGAGATGTGACCGATGGAAATGCCAGACGTGCCGCCGGAGAAGCGGCCGTCGGTGATGAGCGCGCACTTCTTGCCCAGGCCCAGGCCCTTGAGGTAGGAGGTCGGGTAGAGCATTTCCTGCATGCCGGGGCCGCCCTTGGGGCCCTCATACTGGATGACGACGACGTCGCCTTCCTTGACTTGCTTGCTGAGGATGGCCTCGACGGCTTCCTCCTGGGATTCGACGACGAAGGCCTTGCCGACGAAGTGGAAGAGGGACTCGTCGATGCCGGCGGACTTGATGATCGCGCCGTTGGCGGCGATGTTGCCGTAGAGGACCGCCAGGCCGCCGTCCTTCGTGTAGGCGTGCTCGACGGAGCGGATGCAGCCGGCCTCAGAGTCGGTGTCGAGGGACTCGAAGAGGTTGGCGGTCGAGAAGGCCTGGGTGGTGCGCACGCCGCCGGGGGCGGCGAGGAAGCGGTGCTTGGCCTCGTCGGTGGCGCGCCCGCTGCGCACGTCCCACGCGCCCAGCCAGTTCTCCAGGTTGTCGGAGTGGACGGAGTGGACGTCGCGGTTGAGCAGGCCGGCGCGGTCGAGCTCGCCGAGCAGGGCGGGGATGCCGCCGGCGCGGTGGACGTGCTCGATGTGGTAGGTCGTGGAGTTGGGGGCCACCTTGCACAGGCAGGGCACGCGGCGCGAGATCGCGTCGATGTCGTCGAGCGTGAAGTCGACGCCGGCCTCGTTGGCGATGGCGAGGATATGCAGGACGGTGTTGGTGGAGCCGCCCATGGCCACGTCCAGGCTCATGGCGTTCTCGAAGGCGGCCTTGGTGGCGATGGAGCGCGGCAGGACGGAGTCGTCCTCGTTGTCGTAGTAGGCGCGGCACATGTCGACGATGCGCGCACCGGCCTCGGTGAAGAGCTTCTTGCGTTCGATCTGGGTGGCCAGGGTGGTGCCGTTGCCGGGCAGGGCCAGGCCGATGGCCTCGTTGAGGCAGTTCATGGAGTTCGCGGTGAACATGCCGGCGCAGGAGCCGCAGGTGGGGCACGCGTTGGCTTCGATGCTGGCCAGCTGGTTGTCGCTGACGGAGTCGTCGACGGCCATGACCATCGCGTCGATGAGATCGAGGCGGTGTTCGACGACGCCGTCGACGGCGGCGCCGGATTCCATGGGGCCGCCGGAGACGAAGATTGTGGGGATGTTCAGGCGCATGGCGGCCAGGAGCATGCCGGGGGTGATCTTGTCGCAGTTGGAGATGCACACGAGGGCGTCGGCGCGGTGCGCGTTAACCATCGTTTCGACGCTGTCGGCGATGAGGTCGCGGCTGGGCAGGGAGTAGAGCATGCCGTCGTGGCCCATGGCGATGCCGTCGTCGACGGCGATCGTGTTGAATTCCTTGGCAACACCACCGGCTGCTTCGATGGCTCCGGCGACGAGGTCGCCCATGTTCTTCAGGTGCACGTGGCCGGGGACGAACTGGGTGAAGGAGTTGGCGATGGCGATGATCGGCTTGCCGAAGTCGCCGTCCGTCATGCCGGTGGCGCGCCACAGGGCGCGTGCTCCGGCCATGTTGCGGCCTTGGGTGGATGTTGCCGAGCGCAGCGGGCGACTCATGATGTGCCTTTCTTTTGCCTTGTAATGACTCCACAGTAGGAGCGTGAGCGCTGCGTTTCCGTGCGGGTTTCGTCTCATGGACGAGGCCGGGGCTGGGCGGGGGTAGTTTTCGCGCGGTATTTCGGGGGCTGTGGTGAGTGGGGCGCCGTGTCAGTGGGTGGACGCTTACGGGCGTGATTGCAAGGAAAACGCAAGGGGTGCGTGCGTGAATTAGCGTCTTGCAGATGAGTGGTTGATCGCATTGGTCACGCTTCGGACATTCGGTCTCGTTCTCGACGCGCGAAACGTAGGCTGAGGGCACAGATTAGAGAAAGGACTGCGATGACCATTCGCACCACTCATGTTGGTTCCCTGCCCCGTACCCCCGAGCTGATCGAGGCGAATCGTGCGCGCCGTGAGGGTTCGCTCGGCGAGGCTGACTTCACGTCGCTGCTGCAGGATCAGGTTGACGGCGTTGTGAAGCGTCAGGCTGAGATTGGCTTGGATATCGTCAATGACGGCGAGTACGGTCACGCGATGATCGACACGGTTGATTACGGCGCGTGGTGGACGTATTCCTTCTCGCGTTTCGGCGGGCTGTCCTTCGAGGACGTGCAGCGTTTTGATGTGCGTCCCCCGGCCGGCCGCGATGGTCGTCTGTCTTTCTCGTCGTTCGCTGAGCGCCGCGACTGGCAGCGTTTCGCGGACGCGTACGCGGATCCGGATTCGGGCATTCACATTGCGAACCGCAACCCGATCGCGTTCCCGACGATCACGGGCGAGCTGACCTACATCGGCGCCGAGGCCGTGGAGCGCGATATCGCGGGCACAAAGCACGCGCTGGAGGCGGTCGGCAAGCCCGTGTCGGATGGTTTCGTGGCGGCAATTTCGCCGGGTTCGGCGGCTCGCGTGGCTAACGCGTTCTACGAGGACGACGAGGCCGTGGTGTGGGCGTGCGCGGATGTGCTGCGCGAGGAGTACAAGCGCATTACGGACGCAGGCCTGACGGTGCAGATTGACGCGCCGGATATCGCCGAGGGCTGGGATCAGATGAACCCGGAGCGTCCGTTGAGGATTACCGCGCGTTCTCGCGCGTGCGTATTGACGCGCTGAACCACGCGCTGGAGGGCATTGACCCGTCTCTGGTGCGTTTCCACGTGTGCTGGGGTTCGTGGCACGGCCCGCACACGACGGATATCCCGTTCAAGGACATCGTGGATCTGGCCCTGCTGGTGAACGCGAATGGCCTGACGTTCGAGGCGGCGAATGCTCGCCACGCGCACGAGTGGACGATCTGGCGTGACATCGAGCTTCCCGAGGGCAAGTACCTGATTCCGGGCGTCGTGTCGCATTCGACGAACGTTGTGGAGCATCCGAAAGCTGGTGGCTCAGCGTATCCGCCAGTTCGCGGACATTGTGGGCGACGAGCGTGTCGTGGCGTCGACGGACTGTGGCCTGGGCGGCCGCATCTACCCGTCGATTGCGTGGGCGAAGCTGGAGGCCCTTGCCGAGGGCGCTCGTCTCGCATCGAAGTGATCGCCTGACTGCTGGCCTGGTGCGCGCGGGGTGGATGAGTATCCACCCCGCGCGCTTTCCCAGGGTTTTCTCAGCCAAAGCTCCCCGTTCTTTGAGCTTGGCGTCACACAATGGATTGTGTGTTGCAGCCCCCGTTTCCGGGTCGGCTCGCCGCGGTGGGGATCGCACGCCGCGTCGGGTTCCGGGATTGGGGGCTGCGGCGCGTCTGGGGCATCTTGACACCCACGTTTTAACTCGCTTTTCCGTAATGCGAGTTACGGAGCCCTTTCTTCGTTATTCTGGAAGTAAGCACCCATTGTCGAGGCTGTTCGAGGGAGAACATCATGGGAGCAAACACCAGGGAGGGCACGTACTCCATCCGTTCGCGCGTTGGTTTGCTCGCTGCCGCTCTTGTCATCGTCGCCACGGCTTGTGGCTGCCAACAGACCACGCCCGCGGCGGAGGGGCCGTGGGCGGCCGACATTGAGCAGGCGCGCAATGAGTGGGCGTCCAACGAGTTCGTTCAATCTGTCCTGGCCGACTCTGCCATCAGCGAGGCCGAACTCCAGGACATGCGTCAGCGCGTGCTGAGCTGCCTGACAGACAAGGGCGTCACCGGCGCATCGTTCAGCCCAAGCGGCGGGTTGAGCGTCCCCGATCAGCCGGTCGGCTCCTCCATATCTGAGGAACAGCAAGAAGAATTCGTCCACGCCTGTTCCATCGAAGCCGGTCAGCCGATCATCGAGGCGCTCGAGTTCGACATGCGAGTCAACCCGGACCACCTGGATATCAACGAGCTGTACACGCAGTGTTTGATCCGCAACAAGGCGGTTGAGCCGTCCTTCACGGCCCAAGAGCTCGCGCGCGCTCGCGAGAGCGGAACGCCTCTCGCAAGCACGTTGCCTTTCATTGACCCAGCTCAGGGGCCCGACATTTGGAAACGATGCGTCGAAGACCCCAGCAAATGACCACAACCACCCTCAGGAGTTGAGATGGCATCTTCTCGCCGCTGGCTCGCCCTCACCGCGTTTGTCGCTCTCATCGCCGGTGCGGGTGGGGTCAGCGCGGGTATTCTCATCGCCTCGCCGCCCACCCCGGCCTCGCTGGCCTCGTCATCTGCGCCGTCGACGGTCCCCGTCACCACGCGCGAGTTCACCGATACGCACTCCCTCACCCTCACGATTCCCCCGGCCTCGCCTCACGAACTCACCTCCCCCATCGCCGGGCGCATCACGGCCCTCCAAGCAGCACCGGGAACTCCCATCACATCAGGTTCCATTCCCTGCGAGATCGATGGCCTGCCCCTTCTTGCCTTAGCCCTGTCCACTCCGCTCTATCAGGACGTGGTGGACGGAGCGACCGGACCAGACATTGCGGCCCTGAACGCTGAGCTTGCTCGGCTCGGGTATGCGGCTCCAGCGGAATCTCAGCGGGTCACGGCCGCCACGCGAGCGGCCCTGGCCTCGGCGATGGGCGTGAGCGACGGAGCTGGTGGCGTTCCCTCCCATATCGAGGCCTCTCGCGTCCTGTGGATTCCCTCGCCGAGCGTCACCCCCTCGTCGGTCCCCGTTCGCCTGGGTGACAGCGTCGATAGGAGCACTGTTCTCCTCGCCCTTGAGGACTCCCGCGACGCCTTGCGCCTCTCCGTCCCGCCGGACGCCTATCCCGCGGACCACGTCATCACTCTGGGAGACACGGACTACCCCGTTCCCGCTGATGGCGTGATCACCGACCCCACACTGACGGCGACGATCCTGTCCTCGCGCGAATACACGGACTTCGTCCGCTCCGCCCGGAGCAGCGATGGACCCGTTCAGCTGCCCGTCTCCTGGAAGCTCGCCTCCCCCATCACCGTCACGGTCGTCCCGCCGGCCTCAGTGATCGGAGACGCGACGAACGCGTGCGTCTTTGCAAGCGGCACGCCAATCCCCGTCTCTATCGTTTCCTCTCAGCTCGGCCGAACCTACGTCCTGCCAACGACCCCGCTCTCCGCCGTCGACACCGCCGTCGAGGGACGCTCATGTCCGTCGAGCTAGACAACGTCGGGCACAAATTCGCCGCAAGCCCGTGGCTCTTTCGCCATCTGAGCGCCCGCTGCGAGGACGGCTCCCTCACCGCCATCATCGGCCCGTCCGGTTCTGGCAAATCAACCCTGCTGTCGCTGATCGCGGGATGGGAAACTCCAGCCGAGGGAACGATCAGCGTCCCCCGTCCGTCTGGTGAGCAGAACCCCCGCATTGCGTGGGTCTTCCAGAACCCGTTCGGCGTCCGAGCGCGCAGCGCGATCGACCACGTGGCGCTGCCCCTGTTGGCCCGCGGCATGAGCCGGGCGCAGGCCGATGTCGAGGCGAACCGGCTCCTTGACGCCTTCAACCTGGCGCATCTCGCGGAGCGCTCTTTTCGGGATCTGTCGGGCGGCGAGGCTCAGCGTGTGCTCCTCGCGCGCGGGCTCGCTTGCGCCCCCACCCTTCTCCTCGTAGATGAACCAACCGCGCAGCTTGATCAGTCCACGGCTCGTGATATCGCCTCCACGCTCGGCTCGCTGCGCGAGGACGGGGTGAGCGTCGTGATCGCGACGCACGATCCGTCGATTCGCGCTCAGTGCGACGCCGTCATTAACCTCGCCCACTTCCAGGAGGAGGAACAGCGATGAGCACACTCTCGTGGCGCGCACTCCTGTCCGAGGCCTGGAGGGACTGCCTGAGCGGGACGGCCCGCATCGGGATTCTGACTGTTCTGGCCACCGCCCTGGTCGGAGGCGCGATCTGCGCTGACGCATTCTCGCTGCGTTCCCTCAGCATTGAGGCGGCCTCGTTTCGTGCCCATCTGGGATCGGTGCGCGTCCTCCAAGCGCAAGGCGGCATCGACGGGGCCACTTGCGATGCGCTGTCGCGAATCCCCGGGGTGCGTGCAGGAGCCGTTCGCTCGGTCGAATCCGGCCTGTCCCCGCTCGCCCTTCCTGCCTCGTCGCTGCCCCTGTACGAGGTCACGCCCGGAACCGTCTCTCTCCTGGGGACAACAACGGCCGATCCGACGGGAATTCTGCTCCCTGAGCAGGTAGCCGAGGACCTCGGCACCACTCAAGGAGCCCTTCTCCCCCTCGCACACGGGCAGGCCGAGGTCGCGGGCACCTACCCGTGGGACGAGAACGACGGGCGCCGCCCCGGCTACGCCTACGCGGCTCTCGCCCCCGTGCCCGCAATGGGGACCTTCGATGAGTGCTGGTACGAATCCTGGCCGCACAGCGACGACGTCGATGCCTTGGCGCGCTCAGCCCTCGTTGGAAGCGACGATCAGAACGCCCAGGTCCTGGCCATGAACCCTTCGCGCGGGACGATCCTTCGACGCGGCGGGGCGACTGCAACAGAGACCGACCTGGTGGGCGTGGATCGCCGCGAGCACAATCGGTGCCGTGCTAGGGGCCGCTGCCACATGGTGGCGGCGCCTCGAGATCGCCTCAGCTCTGCACGCTGGGCTCCGCACGTCGGATACGACAGTCCTTCAACTGTTCGAGGCCGTGGCGTGGGTGGGCGGCGCATGCGTCCTCACCTCCGGCATATGCCTCACGATCCTGAGCGGAGCGGCGCCCGGGGATCGCTCCGATCTCATCCGTTTGGTCGCAGTCGAGGGCATCTGTGCCGCGTCGTGGACGCTCATCGGTGTCGTGATTGCCTCCATGACGATCCGCGAGCGCCAGCTGTTCACGTTCTTTAAGGGCCGATAGGTATCGGCGCGTGATCGCGACTACAATTGATGTATGAGCGTCCTCGTGATTCAAAACGACCCGATCGTTCCGGTGGGTCAGCTGTCCGCCTTCCTCGGCGGTCACGAGGTGGTGCGCGCCTGGGAGGACCCGCAGCGCCTCCAGGACCTGGCGGCCGCTCCACTGCCGGGCGCCCTCATCCTGCTGGGTGGCCGGGCGAACGCCTACGACGACGAGGCCTGGCCGTGGCTGGAAGCCGAACGTGAGCTCGTGCGCCGCTGCGTGCGCGCGAACATCCGGGTGCTCGGCATTTGCCTGGGCGCCCAGCTGATCGCCGCGACCTTCGGCGGGCGCGTCAGCGTCGCTGACCCGGCAGGCCCCGAATACGGCGTTATCTCCCTGGCCTGGGGCACGAACGACCAGGCGGGCGGCGGCGGAGCCGTCCCCCTGCGCATGGCCCTGGCCTCGACCCACACGGTCTTCGCCGACCATGGTGACGCCATCGTGGAACTTCCCCACGGAGCGCGCGAGTGGGCGCGCTCGGACAAGTACGCGCAGATCTTCTCCTACGGCACCGCCCTGGGCGTCCAATTCCACCCGGAGGTCACGCGCGAGACCGCGACCGTGTGGGCTGTGAACAACGAGGACGTTGACACCGAGGACATCGTCGCTGGCTACGACGCCCACGAGGGCGAGCTGGCATCCACCTGCAAGACCCTGGCCGACTGGGTCTGCGGCGTCTTTTAAGGCGCAAACAGAATCGCAGTGCGGGCACCCCCACGCGGTACCCACACTGCGATTGACAATCGGGCCTCGTCGCAGCGAGCGGAGATGAGGCCCGGCTCTTATTTTAGAGGAAAAAGCCGCAGCTACAAGGCTTTTCCAGGAACCAAGACCACCACGTGGGACGACTTGACAACGCGCATTCACGGCCTCGTCGCAGCGCGCGACGCACCCGGTCAGGGGGCCGCGACCTGCACAAACGAACCGGTGCCGTACGCCCACACGCGACGCTCGGCGGCCGAGACGAACACGGCCTGGCCACGGCTCAGCTCCACGCTGTCCCCGCCCTGCTCCTCGCTCACGTGCAGGGTGACCGACCCGGAGGTCGCGATGACGATGCGCGGGCCCTCACCTGGCACGGCGACCTCGTCCACGCGGGACGTGTGCTTGCCGGGTGCCAGCGTCGTCACCGACAGCTCGAACTCCTGGGCAGGTGCCAGGAAGCGGTCCGTCGTCGCCGAGGGGTGCTCGGGGGCCACGCGCACGGGCGGCAGCGCCGAAAACTCGGTGATCTCCACGAGCTGGGCGGAGTCCACGTACTTACCGGTCAGGCCCGCGCGCACGACGTTGTCAGAGGAGGCCATGACCTCGATGCCCAAGCCCGACTGATAGGCGTGGATCTGGCGCGGCGGAATGTAGACGGCCTCGCCCGGGCGCAGGGACACCGGGTTCATGAGGAAGGCGACGGTGATGCCCGGGTCGCCCGGGTGCTTCTCCCCCAGGACGCTCACGAGCTCGTCGGTGCGCGGCGAGGGGGACGTGCCGGACGCGAGGCGGGAGCGGCACGCGGCCACGAACTCTTCGACGCGCTCGGGGGTCGCCGGGGAGTCCTCGTCGAAGAGCCACGTGGCCAGGGAACGCAGGCCCCCGCGCACGGTGGACAGCTTGAGGCGGTAACGCAGGCGGTCCGCGAGCTCACCATCCAGGCCGACGAGGAGCTGGCGGGCCTTACGCGGCACGCGGAAGCCCACGAGCGCGCTGAACTCGGTGAGCGCGTAAATCATCTCGGGCTTGTGGTTCATGTCCCGGTAGACGCGGCGCGTGTCCGTGCGCTCGATGCCCAGGACCTCCTCGCGCAGGTAGCCCTCGCGCGCGATCTCCTTCGTCGGATGCACCTGCAGGCTCAGGGTCTGCGCAGGGGCGATGATCTTCGCCAGGTACGGCAGGGTCGGGCCAAACGCGTAGAGCAGGCCACCGCCGAGGGCACGCTTGGGGTCCTCGCCGATGTGCTCGGCGAGGGTCTGCCCGCCCGTCAGCAGCGTCGGTCCGTCCGGGTGGGCGCCGAACCACACCTCGGACACCGGGTCGTCCCCGGCGGCGGCCCCCAGGAACTCGGGGATCGCGTTCGTGGAGCCCCACGCGTCAGCTTTCGTCCAGCCGATCAGTCTTTCCATAGGTCGAATCCTATCGGTATCGGGCGCGTAAACACGCGAGGGACGAGGCCGTGGCCCCATCCCCCGCGTGCTCGCGTCTGTCAGGCGCTGGGTTGATCGGTGGTTTCGCGCGCCTCGAGGGCGGCGAGCGCACCTCCGCGCGCGTGCAGCTCGGCGTAGGTGCCGGTCTCCACGACGCGGCCCGAATCCATGACGATGATCTGGTCGGCGTCGCGCACGGCGCTGATGCGGTGGGCGATCTCGACGATGGTGCGGCCCTTCGCGACGCGCGCGATGCCCTCGCGCACGCGCGCCTCGGTGGCCGGGTCGACCTGGCTCGTGGCCTCGTCGAAGACGTAGATCGGGGCGTCGCGCAGGAGCGCGCGGGCCAGGGCAAGGCGCTGACGCTGGCCGCCCGAGAGGCGCTCGCCCATATCGCCGACGACCGTGTCCAGGCCGTCCTTTTCCGTGGCCAGCCAGTCGGTGAGGTCCACGGCCTCCAGCGCGCGCTCGAGGTCCTTGTCGGTGGCGTCGGGTGCGGCGAGCAGCAGGTTGGCGCGCAGCGTGTCGTTGAACAGGTAGGGGCGCTGGGGCGCGGAGGCGACCGTGGCGCGCAGGTCGCGCAGGGACGCGTCGGCCACGTTCGTTCCGCCGATGGTGACGGCGCCCGAGGCCGGGTCCCACGTGCGGGTCAGCAGCGAGGTCAGCGTCGACTTGCCCGAGCCGGAGGCACCCACGATGGCGGTGCGCTTACCGGCGGGGATGTGGATGCTCACGCCGCCCAGGACCGTGGGGGCGGGCGCGGGGGCGTCCTCGTCCGTCGGGTAGGCGAAGGTCACGTCGGTGAACTCGATGTCGCCCGGGGTTAGTGGCTTGGGGGCGGCCGGGTCGGCAACGACGGGCGCGCGGTCGGTGATCGCGAAGACGCGGGCTGCCGACGCGAAGGCCTGATCCAGGTCCGCGGCAAACTCCTCGACCGCGAGGACCGGGCCGAAAGAGCCCATGGCGATGCCGAGAGCGAGGCCCGCCTGGGGCAGCGTCAGCGTCTCTGCGAGCACGTTCGAGCTCGCGACCATGGCGACCGTGACGACGCCGAGGGCGACGGCGGCCTGGTTGAGCCCGCGTCGCAGCGCGATCCAGCGACCCTGGGTGCCAAGACCCGAGGAGATGCGCTTTTCAATGGCGCTCATCTCGGCCTCGCGGCGCTCCTGCGCCCCAAAGGCGAGGACCTCACGCACGCCCTGCACCGAGTCGGTCACGTGGGCGGCGATCGCGCCGCGGGCCTCGCGCAGCTCACGCGCCGCGCGGGCGGTGGAGCCGGAACCCAGGAAGGGAATGACCGCACCGACGATCAGCAGGAAGGGAGCCAGCACGGCGGCCAGCGTCCAAGACACGGCGGTGCCCATCCACACGACCGACAGGATCGGGACGATGATGGCCGTCGTGACGGGGGCGAGCGTGTGGGCGAAGAAGACCTCGACGCGGTCGATATCCTTCGTCACGCGGTTCATGATGTCGCCCGAATCCAGGCGATCCGTGCCCGCGGGAGCCTGGGGCTCGAGCTGGTCGTAGAAGTAGTTGCGCAGCATCGCCAGGGAGTGGAAGGCCACGAAGTGACCGGCGAATTGCTCGAGGTAGCGGGCCAGGCCCTTGAGGAGACTCAGGCCGATAGCGCAGCCGATGATCAGGGCGATGCTCCAGGCGCTCTCCCCAGAGGCGAGGCCGGCGACGGCCCAGCCGCCCAGGGCGAACAGAGCGATGCCGATCATCAGGAAGACGATGCGGGCGGCGATGGAGGCCGCAAGCGGCGGCAGGACGCGCCGCGTGATCGACAGGAGTCGAAGAGACAGTTGCCTGCGGGTCATCGGATCGTTCCTTCCTGCAGGGTCGCGACGCGGTCGGCGCCCTTGATGGTGGCGTCTCGGTGAGAGATCGTCAGGGTCGTGCGCCCGGCACACACGGTCTCTAGCGACGCGAGGATCTCGCGCTCGGAGGCCAGGTCGACGTGGGCGGTGGGCTCGTCCAGGATCATGATCGACGCGTTCTTCAGGAAGGCGCGGGCGATCGCGATGCGCTGGGCCTCGCCGCCCGACACGGCCAGGCCTCGGGCACCGACGCGGGCGTCGAGGCCGCCGGGCAGCGTGTCGACGAACTCCCCCAGGTGGGCGGCGCGCAGGGCCTCGATGAGCTGGTCGTCCGTGGCCGCGGGGGCGGCCAGGAGCAGGTTGTCGCGCAGCGTGCCGGAGAACAGGTAGGTGCTCTGCTCGACGACGGCGGTCTGGGCGCGCACCCATGACAGGGGCGCGCTGGCCAGGTCGACGCCGTTGAGGCTGACCTTCCCCGAGCGGGGACGCAGGAAGCCCTGCAGCAGCGCCGAGATCGTGGACTTGCCGGCGCCCGAGGGGCCAGCGAGCGCGACGTGCTCGCCCTGGGTGAGGGTTAGGTTCGCGCCCTGCAGGACCGGGGTGTCCTCGGTGTAGGAGAAGGAGACACCGCTGAGCCGGATCTCGCCGCGCTGGGGCGGGATCGCCGGGGCCTTGACACCCTGGCGTCCGTGACCGGCGGGGTCTGCTTGATGAACTTCTTGATCTCCTTGTTGGCCGCGATGCCGCCCATACCGATGTAGAAGAACTGGCCGATGCGGTCCAGCGGGTCGAGCATGATCGAGGACAGCAACACGAGGGAGATGCCCTCTCCGACGCTGATCGCGCCCTGCTGGTAGCGGATGAGGGCCAGTGCGATCGCGCCGGTGATCATGCCGAGGGAGAAGACAGAATCGATGACGAGGAGGATCAGCTGGTTGCCGGCCAGGTAGCTCATGACCTTCGAGCGGACCTCTTCGGCGGCCTCGGCCAGGCGCTTGCCCATGTCCTTGCCGGCGTTCATGAGGGCCAGGTCGCCCAGGCCCTGGATGGCGTCGAGTTCCTTGGCGGCGAGCTGGCGCGAGGCATGACGGTAGCGCGAGGACACCGGCTTGAAGGCCTTGCGGAAGCCCATGACGCAGATCGGGACCAGCGGGATCGCGATCGCGAGGAAGCCGCCCGAGGCCGGATCGATCCTCAGGGCAACGACGATGACGACGAGGATCGGGGTCGTCAGCGACGCGATCATGGGGGCCAAGAAGATGCCCTTGTAGGCGGCGACACGCTCGACGCCGTCGGTGGCGGAGTTGACGACGCGGCCCGCGCGCTCGTTGGTGCGCTGCGAGGGCCCCAGGGCGAAGACCTGTCGGATCATCGAGTGGCGCAGCGCGGGCTCCATCTGGTTCATCTGGGCGGCTCCCAGGGCGCTGACCGCCCACGCGAACACGCCGGATCCCAGGGCCCCCAGCACGCCGATCCACCATGTCGACCAGGCGCCACGTCCCGCAATATCATCGATACCCCAGCCGATCGCCAGGTAGGCGGCGGCCAGGCAGAGAGCCGCTGCCCACGAGCAGACGACCACGATCGCGCGTTTCATTGTTCTCCTATCAACATGACGCACACGAGTACACAACCAAGGATAGCCTTAGTTAGGTTCTGACACCAGTGTCACTTTGGACCAATTTCGCATCGTGACCGCATAAAGAAGCCACGGCCTCGTGCAATCGACGAGGCCGTGGCTCCCTCAAGCGATCATGCTCAGACCAGGCGGTACGTCCAGCCGTAGGGATCCTCAGCGCGGCCCCACTGGATGTCAGTCAGGTGCTTGTGGATCTCGCGGGTCTTCTCCCCCACCTCGATCTCCACGTCGAAGTCATCGCCAGCCAGGCGCGTGATCGGGGTGACCACGGCGGCCGTGCCGCACGCGAAGACCTCGGCGACCGCACCAGAGCGGATGCCATCCACGACCTCGGACAGCGCGATCTTCTCCTCGCGCACATCCACGCCCTCATCGCGCAGCATGCGCAGAATCGCGCTGCGTGTGCCACCCTCGAGGATGACGCCGGTGAGCTCGGGGGTGCGAATGGTTCCATCGGCCATGACGACGAACATGTTCATGCCGCCCAGCTCCTCGAGGTACTTGCCCTCGTAGGTGTCCAGGAAGCAGACCTGGGAGAAGCCCTTAGCCTCGGCCTGGATCTGGGGCAGCAGGGAGGCCGCGTAGTTGCCGCCCGCCTTGGCGCTGCCGGTCCCGCCGGGGCCGGCGCGGTGGTACTCGCGCTCCACCCAGATGGCCACGCCCGACAGGCCGCCCTTGAAGTAGGGGCCCGACGGCGAGCCGATGACGTAGTAGTCGACGACGCCGGCGGGGTGGACGCCCACGAACTCCTCGGAGGCGAACATGAAGGGACGCAGGTACAGGGACGAGCCATCGACCTCGGGAACCCACTTCGCGTCGGCGCGCACGTAGTCCACGAGGGAGGCCACGAAGTCTTCGCGGCTCAGCTCGGGCAGGGCGAGGCGGCGGGCCGAGTGGTTCAGGCGCGCGGCGTTGTAGCCGGGGCGGAAGGTCCACACGGAGCCGTCCTCGCGCTTGTAGGCCTTGATACCCTCGAACACGGACTGGCAGTAGTGGAAGACGGAGGCGCCGGGGGTCAGCTCGAGCGGGCCGTAGGGGATGACGCCGCGGTCGTCCCAGCCGCCCTCGCGCGTCCAGCGCATGTGGGCCATGTGGTCCGTGAACTTCTTGCCGAAGGCCAGGGTCGACATGATCTCGTTGTACTCTTCCGGCGTCGCCGGGTGAGCGTTGGGGGTCAGGGGAAAACGACCGGCCAGCTCGTCGGCGGCGGGAAGTACCAGGTCGCCGGCAGCCTCAAGTTCCGTGGGGGTGTGCTGCGTCGATGCCATGGGGTCTCCTGTCGTGGTTTTTCACAAATATGAAGCCAGAATATGCCCGACGTCCGCATTGTGGCCGATTGATTTCGGCATGTGACCCACTCCCCCGCCCCTGTGGACGTTCTCACCCCACAGAGCGGCTCACTCGTAGTGGGTCCACATACGCAGGACGCGGACGGTGCATTCTTCTTCGAAAACCTCGTAGACGAGCCTGTGCTGAATGTTGATCCTGCGGGAATACATTCCTACGAGGTCCCCGACGAGGCGCTCGTAGCGGGGAGGCGTCGCAAACGGATCCTCAGTCAGAACCTCGATGAGGCTCTGAGCTTTCGCCTTGAGTCCGCTGGCGGAGAGCTTCTTCGCATCCTTCGCGGCCTGCTTGGAGAAAACGACCCGCCACATCGCTACCACTCCACGTCATCGAGGGCGTCGTCGAGATCTTCGCGAGCGGCTTCCTTCAGACTATCCGCCATTCCGGGAATTCCCTGCAGATACAAGGTTTCCTGAATGGCGTACCAGTCTGCCTCGCCAATGAGAACGGCGTTTCCACGACGGCCGGTGATCGTGATGGGTGTCGAGTCCTCGTTCACGGTGTCGATAAGCCGGTAGAGGTCCGAGCGCGCGGCAGTAGCACTCACAGCAGTCATGGTCTTTCCCTTCCACCACCATCATAACGTACGCTTTCACGTACGTATAGGCCTGTGCGCAGGATTTCTGCCGAAAGGATACGATCGACGCATGACGACTCTGCCTGACTCTCTTTCCTCCGCCCTGCCCTCCCGCGAGCGCCGCTCCCCCGGCCTGGAGCTGGAGGACGGGCGCTGGATGGTGGCCGGGAAGTCGGGCCTGTACGTCTTCGGCGCCGAGGCCTCGTCGACGGACGGGGAGCCCACCCCCGAGGTGTTCCCCTGGTACGACGTGGCGCGGGCGCGCTGGGAGGCCGAGGGCTCGCTCTTCGCCCTGGAGTGGGTGGATCCGGCCCGCCCGGCCCTGGCGGGGCGCGGAGTCGGTGACCCGGAGGACTTCATGCGTCATACGAGCGAGTTCGTGAACCGCTCGATCGTCCTACACTCCCAGGTGGAGGCAAGCAATGGGACGACGGTGACGGCGTGGGTGCGCCGCGGCGAGGACGGCCTGTTCTCGGTGCTGACGGCCGACGGACCGCTGGATGCCGACGGGCAGCGCGAGGCGGACGCCCTGGAGGCCCGCGTGCGCGACGCGGTCGGCCTGGACTGATCAACGAGGCCGGGGCCCCTTCCGGGTACGCTCCCCCTCGCACGCGCGTCCTCAGACAACAACGGGACCCATCCTCACCGGATGGGTCCCGCTTCCGTATCCAGGCGAACGGCCGGAATCAGTGAATGACGTCGACGCGCTCGAAGGCGTCCAGGGAGAAGCCCTGCTCAAGGATCGCACGGCTCCACTCGCGGGCACTGAACAGCGAGTGGTCGCGGTAGTTACCGCACGAGTACGCGTCGGTGCCGGGCACGTCCTCCCAGGTGACCTCCTCGGCGATCGCGTGAAGGGAGGAGGCCAGCGCCTGCGTCACCTCGCGCACCGAGGGGGGTGCCCCACATGATGAGGTGGAAGCCCGTGCGGCAGCCGAACGGCGAGCAGTCGATGACGCCGTCGATGCGGTCGCGCAGCAGGGAGGCCAGCAGGTGCTCGATCGTGTGCAGGCCCGAGGTCGGGATCTCCCCGGCGTTGGGCTGGAGGAGGCGCACGTCGAAGTTCGAAATCTGGTCACCCTTCGGACCGGCCTCCACGTTGATGAGGCGCACGTAGGGCGCCTTCACTGCGGTGTGGTCCAGGGTAAAGCTCTCAACTTCAGCCATCGGTTAGTCCCTTTCGGTGTAGTTTTGCCGGCGTTGCTCCAGGCGCATGAGCTCCCGGAACGTCTCGGAGTAGGTGGGGTCATCCTCGCTCAAGCGCGACAGGGTCGCGCGGGCCTCGCCGAGCTTGCGGGTCAGGTCCATGCGCACCATCGCGGCCACCACGCCACGGCAGTACGAGCGTACGTCGGCCTCACCCGCGACGGGCAGCGGCGCGACGGCCAGCTGGGTGACGGCGGGGCCGATGAACTCGCCGGCGGTCTCGAGGACCACCTGGACGAAGTGGCGCGAGGCCGCGAGAGTGGCGTTTTCGCCCGGGCCGAAGTGGGCCTCGGCCTGGCGCATCATCTGCGTGAAGGCGTCGAGCCCGCCGACCGCTCGGATCGCGTCGTGAACGGCGCGGTGCGTGGGCACGGTGAAGGACTGCCCGTCAAGCTCCTCGAAGCCCGATCCCACGGCGTACAGGGGGTGCTGGAGGACGGCCTCAAGAGCCTGGCGCTCGATGCGGCTCACAGGGTCCTCGGGACCTCGGCGCTCGGGCGCAGGGACGGGGCGGCCCGCGCCCGCCATCTCGATCTCGCCCGGGCGCGCCTCGTGCGCGATGACCTCGACGCGGCCGGCCGCTCGGATCGCCTGCTCGACCGTGGGGATATCCATGCCGAGCCAGCCGGCCAGCTGGCGCGTGTACTCGGCGCGCAGGGCGCGATCCTTGATGTGCGCGACGATGCCGGACGAGGCACGCAGGCCCTGCACGCGGCCCTCGGCGCTGCGCAGGTCCATCTGGGACAGGACGGAGCGGATCGCGAACTCAAAGAGCGGGATGCGCGAGTTCACCAGGTCGACGATCGCCTGATCGCCCTGGGATAGGCGCAGGTCGCAGGGGTCCTGGCCACCCGGCGCCACCGCCACGAAGGTCTGGGCCGCGAAGTTCTGGTCCTCGCCGTAGGCGCGCAGCGCGGCCTTTTGCCCGGCGCTGTCGCCGTCGAAGGTGAAAATGACCTCCGAGCCGTGCGCGCGCCCCGTGGACAGGAGCACGCCGGCGGCAGGATCCGCATGGTCGCCCAGCAGGCGGCGAATGATCTTGACATGCTCGGAGCCAAAGGCGGTGCCACACGTGGCCACGGCGTTCGTCACGCCCGCGACGTGCGCGGCCATGACGTCCGTGTAGCCCTCGACGATGACGACCTTGTGCTCGGTCGCGATCGTCTTCTTCGCCAGGTCCAGGCCGTACAGGAGCTGCGACTTCTTGTAGATCGGCGTCTCGGGGGTGTTGAGGTACTTGGGCGATTCCTTGTCGCTGTCGTCCAGGCGACGCGCGCCAAAACCGACCGTCGCGCCCGTGATATCGCGGATCGGCCACACGAGGCGCCCGCGGAAACGGTCATACACTCCGCGGTTTCCCTGCGACCCCAGGCCCGAAATCTGAATCTCCTGGTCCGTGAAGCCCTTGGAGCGCAGGTGGCGCGTGAGGGAATCCCACGAGGCCGGGGCGTAGCCGACCCCGAAATGCGCGCACATCGCCTGGGTGAAGCCGCGCTCGGCGAGGAACGTGCGGCCCTTGTGCGCCTCGGGGGGAGGCCAGCTGCTGCTGGTAGAACTCTTCGGCGACGCGGTGGGCGTCCAGGAGGCGCTGGCGCTTGCCCGGCTCCTCGGTGCGCACGCGTGCCCCGCCCTCCTCGTAGTGGAGGGTGATCCCGGCCTTCGCCGCCAGCATCTCCACCGCCTCGGTGAAGGGCAGGTGGTCGATCTTTTGCACGAAAGAGATAACGTCTCCGCTTTCACCGCACCCGAAGCAGTGGAACATGCCCAGGTGGGGGCGCACGTTGAAGGAGGGGGGTGCGCTCGTCGTGGAAGGGACACAGGCCCTTCAGGGAGCCGATGCCTGCGGGTCGAAGCGCTACGTGTTCGCCGATGATCTCGTCGATCTTCACTGCGTTACGTACCGCTTCGATGTCGTCCTTACGAATCAGACCCGCCATGATCTCAGTCTACCGATGCCCGCCCGCGTCTGCGTCCAATCATGCTCACAGCTGCGAAGACAGCATGCCGCACCAGCGGGCGTGCCACGCGGAGGCCGACACGTCGGTGAGCGAGGCGACCTGGTCGATGACCGCGCGCAGGCGCACAGCGTCGTCGGAGGCGGCCCGCCACTGCGCGGCGAACACGGGCTCCAGGGCGTCGGCCCCGGCCTCGTAGAGCGCGTCGACGAGATCGGCCAGGAGCGTGCGCTGCTGGTAGTAGACCGGCTCGGTCTCGCGCGGGCTCATAACGTAGTGAACGGCCATGCCCTTGAGGATCTGGATCTCGGCGCGCACCTCGCGCGGCACGACGAGGTCCGCGCGGTAGCGGCCCAGTGGCTCGTGCCCGAAGGTCTCACGCGTGGCGGCCACGGTCGCCGAGCAGAAGCGGCCGATCAGCTCGCTCGTCGCGTCCTTGAGGTGCGCGAGGGAGGCGTAGGAGCCGTCGAAGGAGCGCAGCCACACAGGCATGGAGACGATGCGCTCGAGGGCCTCCTCCAGGTCCGAACGCGCCACCGAGGGCCCGTACCAGTCCAGGGTCGAGGCCACGACCGCCGAGCAGTGCGCGTCATCGAAGAGGTCTGCGGGGTCCAGCTTGCGGGTCGCGACCGCGTCCTCCACGTCGTGCACCGAGTAGGCGATGTCGTCCGACAGGTCCATGATCTGGGCCTCCAGGCATCGCCGCCCGGCCGGCGTGCCCTGGCGCATCCACGCGAACACGGGCGCGTCGTCGGGGTACACGGAGTACTTGCGGGTCGACTTGGCCAGGTCCGGGCCGCCGGACTTGACCCACGGGTACTTACAGATCGCGTCCAGGGTGGCGCGCGTCAGGTTCAAGCCCGCGGGAATGCCGCCCGCGCCGATGACCTTGGGCTCCAGGCGCGTGACGACGCGCAGGGTCTGGGCGTTGCCCTCGAACCCGCCGATCGAGGCGGCCGCCGCGTCAAGCGCGCGCTCACCATTATGCCCGAAGGGAGGATGGCCGAGGTCGTGGGACAGACACGCCGCGTCCACGACATCCGGGTCGGCCCCCAGTTCCTTGCCGAGCTCGCGGCCCACCTGGGCGACCTCGAGGGAGTGCGTGAGGCGGGTGCGCACGAAGTCGTCCGAAATCGGGCCCAGCACCTGCGTCTTTTCGCCGAGGCGACGCAGCGCGGAAGAGTGGAGGATGCGCGCGCGGTCGCGCTCAAACTCGGTGCGCTCGGAGGACTTGTGGTCCTCGGGCACCCAGCGCTCGGAATCGGCGGACGCGTACGGACGGTGCGCGTCGCCACCATCAACACCGGGGATCGCCAAGGAAAACTCATTCACGGGGCCATGTTACTAGGGAAACGCCTACGCAGAACGAGCCCGGGCCTCGTTACTGTCAAAGCGCCACAAATTACCGACAAAGCACTGTGAGATACCACGTCGGATCTTTCAGCATTTGTTCAAACATGCTAATTGTCAAGAGTCGCATTCAGCGTCGAATCCTCGTCCACGGAAGGAGTCCCGCGTGTCCAACACGGCACAGGAAATCCTCGATGCAGTCGGTGGCCCCGGCAACATCACCCACTTCACCCACTGCGCGACACGTCTGCGCTTCGAACTCAACGACGCATCGATCATCGACAAGGACCGAGTCGAGGCCATTGACGGCGTCCTCGGTGCCGTCCCGCAGTCGGGGGACCGCTACCAGATCGTTATCGGCGGTGCCGTGCAGTCGGTCTTCAACGAGATCAACAACCTGCCGTCAATGAAGTCGGGCGCCGCAGCCTCGAACGACGACGTCAAGGCCGCCGCCCGCGCAAAGGCTCGCGGCAAGAACGCCATCGTTGACGCCTTCTTCGAGTACCTGTCGGACTCATTCCGCCCACTGCTGCCCGTCCTGCTCGGTGCTTCCCTGATCCTGGCGTTCCTGGCGGTCCTGGAAGCTTTCGGCGTCGTCGACACGCACGCCCAGACAATCCCGGTGTGGCTGGGCTACGTGAACTCCATGTGGCGCGCGGTCTTCTACTTCCTGCCCGCGATGGTGGCCTACAACGCCTCCAAGAAGCTGGACATCGACCCCTGGGTCGGCACCGCCGTCATCCTGTCGCTGCTCACCCCCAACTTCCTGGGCCTGAGCAACGTTAACAAGTTCCCCGCCACCACCTGTATCCAGCTCGTCGAAGGTAAAGACGATCTGCTGCAGTGCACGACCCAGATCGACAATGTTCCGCTGATCGGCAACCTGCCCCTGCAGCTGGCCGACTACGGAGGCCAGGTCTTCGTGCCGCTGCTGATGGTGCCGATCCTGGCGGTCGTCTACAAGGGCCTGAAGAAGATCATCCCGGCGAACGTCCAGATGGTGTTCGTCCCCTTCATCTCCTTCATCATCATCATGCCGCTGACCGCCTTCCTGATCGGTCCCCTGTCGATCTGGATCGGTAACGGCCTGGGTGGCGGTCTGGCCTGGCTCAACGGCCACGCCCCCATCCTCTTCGCGATCATCATCCCGATCATCTACCCCTTCCTGGTGCCCCTGGGCCTGCACTGGCCGCTCAACGCCCTGCAGCTGGCCAACATCGCATCGACCGGCTCCGACTTCATCCAGGGCCCCATGGGCGCGTGGAACTTCGCGTGCTTCGGCGCCACCGCCGGCGTGCTCTTCCTGTCGATCCGCGACCGCGACACCGATATGCGCCAGACCGCGTCCGGCGCTCTGGCGGCCGGCCTCTTCGGCGGTATTTCGGAGCCGTCCCTGTACGGTATCCACCTGCGTTTCAAGCGCATCTACCCGCTCATGCTCACCGGCTGTGTCGTCGGCGGTCTGGTCATCGGCATCGGTGACGGCGCCACCACGAACACCTTCGTGTTCACGTCGCTGCTGACGATCCCTGTCTTCACCCCCATGGCCGTCTACGGCCTGGGCGTCGCCGCCGCGTTCTTCACCGCGTTCCTCATGGTCGTCTTCTTCGACTACCGCACGAAGGAGCAGAAGGCTGAGGCTCGCGCCAAGAAGGAGGCCGCGAAGGCTGGCGTGTCCGCAGCTCCCGCCGCCGCCCCGGCTCCCGTCGCTGCCCCCACCGCTCCCGCAGCTGAGGCCGCTTCGGCTCCCGCTTTCAGCGACGAGGCAGTGGCTGATCTGACGCTCACCGCCCCCATGGCGGGCGAGCTGGTCGCGCTGTCCGACGTGGCCGACGAGGCCTTCGCCGCCGGCGCGCTCGGCCCTGGCATCGCCGTGTCCCCCGCTGCTGGCGCCGTGGTTGTTGCCCCGTGTGACGGCAAGGTGTCGGTCGCGTTCCCGACGGGCCACGCCTACGGCATCAAGTCCGCCTCCGGCATCCAGGTGCTCATCCACATCGGCATGGACACCGTGAAGCTGGAAGGCAAGGGCTTCACGCCGCGCGTCGCCAAGGGCGACGTCGTCAAGCGCGGCGACGTCCTGGCTGAGGTCGATTGGGATGTCATCCGCGAGGCCGGCTACGACACGATCACCCCCATGGTCGTCACGAACAAGAAGAAGTTCGGCGAGATCACCCCAGCCGCTCCCAGCCCGGTGGGTATCACCGACACGGTCGTGACCGTGTCCCCCAAGGAGGCGTGAGCTCTTCGAGCACGCTGACATAGCCGTGGTGGGCGGGCCGGTTGGCCCGCCCACCACCTTTTATTGCGTCGCTGGCAATCGACGTTCTTCCCGCGCCCCTGCGCATGTTCTTGGACAAGCCCAAGCGAGGCAGCTAGACTGTTGACCACTCGGTTACCTTGCCGCAGGAGTGCGAGGTTCCACGCAGCAAAGGAAATTGGAGCGATGCCAGACGTTGCATTCGACTCAGAGCGCCACGCGCAGGTGAGTGACGACATGAGCGCCGGGGGGGGCGAACTAACCACCTCCGCGACATCGGCAATGATGTTAGCTGCGGCGCAGATATTTGGTCATTGGACGACTGAGAGCGCAGCCCAGAGCATGGGGAATACCGTGCAGTCGTTCCTCACGTCATTCTCGACAAGCATGCTGAACGAGGCGCAGTATTTGGGCGATCTCGACACGAAGGTCGCTCAGGCAGTCTCCGACTTTACCGGTACCGAAGAAGATGCCCGCGCGGCGCTGGCAGCCGTCGGCACCGCCCTGCTGGCATTGAACCAGGGCGAAAGCGCCCACAAGGTCTATTCCGATCAGAGCATTGAACAGATCACCAGCGAGAATCCGCCTGCTCAGGCAGAGACCGGCGATGAGTCTGGCGACAGCGAGGGCACACCCTCCTACGGCGCTCAAAGTGAAATCTGAGCAGTAATTTCGAGGGAGAGAAGAACGCTATGGTGTCATCACCCATGTACGACCGGCTCATGGAGTTCGCGAACAGTGCGCCGGACAACGAGAAGCTCTACGGTTGGGACGACGAGCATTCCGCCATCGTCAAGGCCATTCGAGAGGCGCGCGACAAGGTCGAGCACTTCAAGGAGCACCAGGGGTTCACGGGCCAGGCCGGCCAGGCGATGTCCGACGAGGCCGCGCGCACAATCAGGCGCTTTGACAGGCAGGCCAACTTCTACATGACCGGCATGGCCTACTACGTCGAGGCAAGGCGCGCAATCATGCTCGCGGCGGAGGACGCGCGCCAGCTCTCCCCTACGCTGTTGGACCCCATGACGGAATCCCTGCGTCACGCGGGCGAGGTGACCATCCCCATCGCCTCAAAGTTCGGCTTGCCCGGCAAATTCGTCAATTCCCTGGTGGCGGACGGGCTGGCTTACGTGGAGGGTGTCGAGGCGCAGGCGAATGCCCAGCGCGAGGCGAAGGCCACGGAGATCATCGAGCGCTTCGAGTCGACGATGAATGACCTGAATGCGAGGCTGCAGAGTCACAGCGAGGCAGGTCCTGACGCATCGGACACAGGGGATATCAGCTGGACCCCAATTCCTGAGCTCCCCGCGGACACCGCCGATGCCCTCAGGAAGGGCCACGTCGTCATCTCGCCCCACGAGGGTGGTGCCTACGGTCGTTCCCGGTCGGATGCCTTCGGCAACGCGGGCCTGCGCGGGGCGGATTCGGGCCTGTATCCGGGTGGCTACGACGAGGGCGGGGACATCGACCAGCGTGTCATGCGCTCCCCGCGTGTCCCCAATCGCTACCTGCCCGAGGGCGACCTCGGATCACGGACGAATCCGATCACGGACCCGCAGGATCTCATGGACGTGGACCTGCTGCACACCCGAGTCAACGGTGATCGGCACGCGAACGGGGTCATCGGAGGGCACACCCCCGCTCCCCCGGTCGATCGCGATCATCCCCTCTGGGGACTCAATACGGCGCGTGCGGCAGAGGCACAGTCTGCCGGGCGCCTCGGCGGCGCGGGGCTGCTTGGGGCTGGGGCCCTGGGCCTGCGCGGGGCCGCGCGCATGGGTGGACCTGCGTTGGGCGGCCTCGGGCGCACGGGTGTTCTTGGAGCCGGCGTCACCGGTCGGATGGGGGCGGCTGCGGGCGCCTCGACACTGCGCGCCGGATCGTTCAGCGGTACTGGTATGGGCACCTACACACCCCCGGGCAGCGCGACCGGAGCGGGTTCGGCAGGGCGCGGCACGGCTTCTCCCGCGGGACAGCAAAGCGGCTTCATGGGCGGTTCCGGCGCGGGAGCTGGCGGCGGGGCGAAAGACGAGAAGAAACGTCGTCGCCGCAGGTATGAGGCCTTCCGCGTCGAGGACGAGGAGGACGAGGGCATGCCGCGCGGCTACGTCAATCCCCTCTCGCAGACCTATGGCTCGGATCGTACGCTGACCCCGGTGAAACGCAAGGACGACGGATGGGATATCAGCCAGTGGTGAGCGCACGCATTTTTTCGCCGATTGGTCGGGACGCCGCGCTCCGAGGCGCGGGGACACTGTGCGCCACGCTGGCGCTCACGGGCATCGCCACCGGCTATCCGCTCACTCCCGCACGGGCCGATGACCGCCCCATCACGGCGGCTGACCAGGCCTACTACTCCTACTATCACCTGGACTCCACACGGGCCAAGGGCTACACGGGAGCAGGCGTCACCATAGCGATCATCGATGGCCCTGTCGATACCTCCGTTCCTGAGCTGGCAGGTGCAAACATTACGGATAAAAGCCCGTGCTCAGTCACGTCCAGCTCTGCCCACAGAAGCCACGGCACCACAGTCGCTTCCCTATTGGTGTCAGACGCTTACGGGACGGTACCCGATGCCACGCTACTCACTTACCAAAGCATCGATGACACCAGCTATGCGGGGCACGATTGCCCGATGAAAGCTGGCATTCTTCCTACGGAAGTATCATCGTTGATCAACAAAGCAATTGATGATGGAGCATCGATCATCAATTACTCCGCGACCTCGCCTTCACCTTCAGCACACCTCAAGTGGGCAATCGCTCGGGCGATGAGTCAAGGAGTCATCATCACTGCTGGTGCAGGAAACACTGCCTCAGACAACACTGAGCATTCCTTGTCGCAGTGGTCGGGTGTCGTCGGCGTTTCCGCCATTGACACCGACGGAAAGTTCGCTTCCTATTCCTCCTGGGGGCAGGGAGTCACCACGACTGCCATCGGGGGCCCTATTATCGCGCGCGATGAAAGCGGAAAGATATCCTCCACTCAGGGCACCTCTTTTTCGTCCCCTCTTGTCGCTGGCGCTCTCGCGCAGGCGCGCGCCAAGTGGCCCAACGCGACCCCGAATCAGCTCCTCCAGCTCCTCATCAATACTGCGGTTGGGCACGAACAAGGATGGAATCAATACGGCGGTTATGGTGCGGCAAACCTCGGTGGAATGCTGAACACCGATCCGAGCCAGTATCCGGATGAGAATCCCCTGGCGGACAAGGGCGGCGGCTCGAGCCCAACTCCCGCGGAGGTCCAGCAGTACGCCGATGGCCTCGTCGATCCCACCCAGATCGCGTATGACAACTCCTACGCCTATCGCGGCCTCGACGAATCACAGGCAACCAACAAAGACAACCCCTACCCCACACACCTGGGCACCAGCCCCCGCTACCACGCGAAGTAAAACAGCGAGTGGGAGGGGTGCCGAGCTCATGCTCGGCACCCCTCCCACTTGTCATTGCTCCCGGTATTTCTCCGTCAGCTCCGGGGTTAACCACTCCGGCTCCCGCCCCTCCAGCGGCAAGAACACCGTCGGATTCTCGGCGGAACCATCGCTACGCAGCGGACCCGCAGAGTATGACGTTGAGCTCTGAATACCGACGTGCGTGATGACATCGACAGACGCGGAGTAGCTCGCGTTCGTCCACACCGACAACACCATCTCCGAATCACGCTTCTCCCACATCGTGAACCCCAACGGCTTCAGCTTCGCATCGTACACATCTCGAATACGATCAGCATCGGTCTCAGAGAAGGTGTAGGACCGAGCCCTTAGGCTGTAAAGTGGCGTACTATCGGGGTATATCTCATCAATGAAATCGTTCGCAAACAAGCCAACGATAGTCTCCTGCGTCAAAAACTCATTACGCGCCGCGATAATTGCGGGCTCCACATCCCGCTCAAACTCCTCGATGGAATGCAGCCGCTACGCTAACTCCACAGCTGCCTTCTGCTCGGGATTCATCCCTTGCTCTCCTTCCGAACGGGGAACACACGCGGCGCACAGCAGCGCCACGCAGACACCCGCGACGAAAGCACGCACCAGCCTCACGAACAACCCCCAGCATCGATACGAGTCACGCCGCACCCCCACGGCTACAACCACGACAGCACGCACGTCACACAGACCAGCAGGACCCAGCCCCGTTACTGCCTCCGGTATTTCTCCGTCAGCTCCGGGGTCAACCACTCCGGTTCCCGCCCCTCCAGCGGCAAGAACACCGTAGGATTCTCAGCGGAACCATCGCTACGCAGCGGACCCGCAGAGTATGACGTTGAGCTCTGAGTACCCGACGTGCGTGATGACATCGACAGATCGCTGAGTAGCTCGCATTCGTCCACAAGAACTGAACCTTGTCTGAATCACGCTTCTCCGACAGCGTGAAGCCCAACGGCTTGAGCTTCGCATCGTACACATCTCGAATACGATCAGCGTCAGTTTCGGAGACGATGTACAACCGAGACATCAGTCGATAGAGCGGCGTGCTATCGGGGTACAACTCATCAATGAAATCGTTAGCAAACAAGCCAACGATCGTCTCCTGCGTCAAAAACTCATTACGCGCCGCAACAATTGCGGGCTCCACATCCCTTTGAAACTCCTCAATGGAATGCAGGTGCTCCGCCACCTCAACGGCAGCCTTCTGCTCGGGATTGATCCCTTGTTCTCCTTCCGAACGGGGAACACACGCGGCGCACAGCAGCGCCACGCAGACACCCGCAACGAAAGCACGCGCCAGCCTCACGAACACCCCCCTCATCGACACCAGTCACGCAGCACCCCACGGCTACAACCACGACAGCACGCACGTCACACAGATCAGCAGGACCCAGGCCCGCTACTGCTCCCGGTATTTCTCCGTCAGCTCCGGGGTCAACCACTCCGGCTCCCGCCCCTCCAGCGGCAAGAACACCGAAGGATTCTCAGTGGAACCATCGCTACGCAGCGGACCCGCAGCGTAGAACACACCAGTCCGATCCCCCGGATGGGCCACCACATCAACGCTCGCAGAATAGCTCGCGTTCGTCCACAGCAGCTGAACCATCTCCGAATCGCGCTTCTCCGACAGCGTGAACCCCAACGGCTTCAGCTTCGCATCAAAGACATCCCGAATACGATCAGCATCGGTATCAGAAAACGCATACGATCGCGAGACATCAGTCGATAGAGCGGCGACTCACCGGGCCACAGCTCATTAATGAAATCATTTCCTCGCAGCCACATAATCGTATCCTGAGTGAGGAACTCATTACGCGCCGCAACAATTGCGGGCTCCACATCCCTTTGAAACTCCTCAATGGAATGCAGGTGCTCAGCCACCTCAACGGCAGCCTTCTGCTCAGGATTCATCCCTTGTTCTCCTTCCGAACGGGGAACACACGCGGCACACAGCAGCACCACGCACATTGCTGATAGCATCGCACGCGCGATTGTCATATCTACTTCTTACCCACGCCGGCGATCACGCCAGCGATCTCGTACTGGGCTTGTGTTTGGTCCTTGAAGTAATCCATGTGTTGGCCGAAGGGACTGAAACCGGAGGGCGCCGGACCCACGTCACCCGACAGACGGTTGAAACCGTCGGCCCAGTCAGGGTTTTTTCCGAAGCCAAACATGGAACCCATTCCCTGGACCATGTCGTACTGGTAGGGCGCCGCACTCACCCACGCGTGCCCCTCCGGCACGTGGTACTCAGCGGTATCTTCGACGCCCGCGCCCGGGGAACCCGCCAGCACAATGTCGTCCACGACGCCCTCGTTGACGAGGGTGGCCGCCATGCCCGACGTCGTCGACCCGTACGAGTGACCGAACAGCGTGATATGGGTGTCCCCTGCACCGTGTTCTCGGGACGCGTCCATACCATTGAGGAACCCGGCAAGACCGGGGGCGCCATTCTTCGCGTAGTCGGTGCTCGCTGCCTCGATTTCAATCTGTGGAGCGTCGTAGCCCAGGTACTCCACCATCGCCACGCTCTCACCGTTCTTCGCCTGATTTTCAGCTGCCTTCTTCATGTAATATGCACGGTCGTCATAATCATTCAGCGTTTTCTCAACATTCGTATGGAGGCCAGGCACAACCACACCCACGTGATCGGCCGTATCCACATCGCCTTGGGCGACGATCGCCTTGACATTGCGCCCGGAAGTGTCGAGACCCAGCAACTGGCGAGGAACGCCATCGCCTTTCTTCCCAGTCTTAGGATCGTCTAACGTCTTGTCGAGGGTGGTCTTAACAACTTCTAGTTCTTTGAGCTCATGTTGAAGCTTCGCTTTCCTTTGCAAGAGCGCATTGCGAATGAACGGCGATGGAGCGTCGGCTGCCTCCGCGTCGAGCCGGGCTATCTCTCCGGGCAGATCAGTGAGCTTCTGGTCGAGCACGATGCGGTTCGCTTTGTTCCTCGATGCACCGTCAACGCCGTTGAGGTTGCCGATCTTCTCGGGGTAGTGCTCGATCAGCCACTTCTTGTTCGCCTCACTCTGCTGAGACCACCACGAGGCCACCTCCTGCTCACTCGCTCCCGCCGGGGGAAGGGTGGGCTTCGAGGCACCGGAGGCCGAGTAGTTCACATGGTTATTGAAAACACCCAGGGCGAGGGCGCCGATCATGAGACCGAGTTTAAGCTCGAGGGCTGTAGCCTTCCCAATAACCTTCCCGATGCGATCCCCAATAGTCTTTACCATCTCTTGAGGATGCGTGACGAACGATTGAACAGAGTCGATGATGGATCCCACGAAGGAGACGACGCCGCTCGTATCAACGTGGATGGGCCAGGAGGTCAGGAGCTGCTGAATATCCTCGATGTCGGCGCGAATGTCGTCGATTCCGTCGACGCCCGCACTCGCAATTTCGCTGACGCTGATCAGGTAGTTGACCTGCTTCTCGATCTCCGAGATACGTTCTTTCAGGGCCTGCCGGGCGGCCGTGACGGCCTTGCCGCGACCCGTCAGGGAGTTCAACTGTGCATTCAGGTCTTCGCCAGCCACCTGAAGCGCGCGCGATTTACTCTCCGCGTCGCGCGCGAGTTCAGCGAACGGGCCGGACTCCCACTGAAGAACTTGGAACCAATTCATCGTGTCTCCTCGCAGCACCGGCGGGATTCAACGGCGGCTACGTTCTCATTCGTCGACGGATGACAATACTGCTTCATGTTACCCGCATCTCAGCACGCGCGTCACCTTGTCGGGCAAGCCTGACGCCCCTGTCAATTCGTCCCTTCGACGACATCGAGGACAGTGCGCACCTGCTCGACGGTGAACTGGCCGGGGGCGCTCCCCTGCCAGCCGGGCAAGGTCGCGAAGGTGGCCGCGGACCCGAGGGCAGAGCCCACCAGGCGCGTGGACACGCCGTGTTCCCCCATGGAAATACCGATGACGGGGCGGTCGTAGGCCTCGCGCGCCCACGCCTGCGCGGCCAGCACGCGGGCCGCATCCGTGGCACTGTTGGCCATGCACGCGAACTTGAGGACGTCGGCGCCCGCGTAGTTCATGGCCGCGAGCACCTCGGCGAGCTGCTCGTCGCCGGGAGTCCCCTCAAAATCGTGGAAAGAAGCGACAACGATCGCCCCGGCCTCGTGCGCGTCCTCAATGAGCGACGAGGACCCATCGCGCGAGATCTCCACGTCGACGCCACCCGCGAAGGACGCAAGCGAACGCACGAGGGCGCAGTATTCCTCGTCGTCCAGGTAAGCCTCGCCACCCTCGACCGACGTGCGGATGGTCGCCAAAACCGGCAGGGGCGAGGAATCCGCGACGTAGCGGGCCATGCGCACCAGGTCCGACTCCACGTCCGATGCGGCCACGAAATGCGCCCCAACAAGGGAGGACAGGAAGGTGTCGGCCCTCCACTCAACGATGTCCGCGCGGCACGAGGCCAGCGCCTCGACCTGTCCGCTCAGGGCTGCCGCGTCCCCGCTGACGGGGACAATGACCTGGGTACGTCCCCCGAGGCTCGCCTTCTTGGCGGCTTTCCCGATGGTGACGAGTCCGGGCGCAGGGTCGGGGTCGGGCGCAGATGGGTGAGGCATGATTCCTTCGCTTAGTATCCGATTTCTGCCAGGTGCAGGCGATCTCGTTCGCTCTGCGTGAGGTAGGGGTGGTCCAGCCAGCCGTCGGGCAGGTGGGGGGTCTTTTCGCCACCTGCTCGGCCGCGAGGTCCGCGTGCAGCAGGCGGGAAGGCCTGGTCAAGGTCGAGGTCCGCGAGGCGCTCGTGGAGCTCCTGCAGTGTCGAGACCATGGACAGTGCGTGCCGTTGGGGGCCTCCGACGGCGAATCCGCGCAGGTACCAGCCGATGTGCTTGCGCATCTCGCGCAGCGCGCGCCCCTCGTCGCCCTGGTCAACGACGCACCAGGCGGCATGACGTTCGATGACGGAGACGACCTCGGCGAGGCTGGGACCGGGCGGGATGGATCCACCGTGGTAGGCGGCAACAATGTCTCGGAAAATCCAGGGGCGCCCCTGGGCACCACGCCCGACGCTGATGCCGTCGCAGCCGGTGCGCTCCAGCATGGCCAGGGCATCGGCAGCCTCGAAGACGTCGCCGTTACCAAAGACGGGGATGTCGAGCAGGTCCTTGAGGCGTGCGATCTCGTCCCAGTGGGCCTGTCCCGCGTAGTGCTGGTTCTGCGTGCGCGCGTGCAGCGTGAGCGCGGCGGCGCCGAGCTTTTGCGCAGCGAGCGCCGCGTCGGTCGCGGTCTCGTGCTCGGAGTCGATGCCGATGCGGATCTTGACGGTCACGGGGATCTCACGCCCCGCGCGCTCCCCGGCCTCGTTTGAGGCGCGCACGACGGCACCCACGAGGTCGGAGAACAGGTCGCGCTTCCAGGGCAGGGCCGCTCCCCCGCCCTTCTTCGTCACCTTGGGGACGGGGCACCCGAAGTTCAGGTCGATGTGGTCGGTGAGGTCACGCTCGACGAGCATCGTCGCGGCCTTCGCCATAACGGCGGGGTTGACGCCGTAGAGCTGCATGCTTCGCACGCGCTCAGCGGGGTCGGGGCGCACCATTTCCAGAGTGCGTTCGTTTTCTTCGACGAGGGCGCGGCTGGTCACCATTTCGGTGACGTACAGGCCGGCGGGCGCGTCCACGCGCGGGATGGCGACGTGACGCGGCTCATCGGACTCCTGACTCGGGCTCTTCGGGGACGAGGCCGTGACCTCCTGCCCCGACTCGGCCGCCCAGGAGGGGATGCCGGTAGGCCGCAGGTGGTCGGGCAGGCCCGACTCGCCCATGATGCGGCACAGCCGTCGGAAGGGCACGTCCGTCACCCCGGCCATGGGTGCCAGGACGACGGGTGTCCACAGGCGCAGCGGCCCCACGCGAAGAGGGGCCGCTGCGGATGTTGAGGCTAGCGACAAGTCAGCAGCCCAGGCGTTCGATCAGGTACGACTTGACCTTGTCGAGCGGGATGCGCACCTGTTCCATCGTGTCACGCTCACGGATGGTGACGGCGTGGTCCTCGATCGAGTCGAAGTCGTAGGTGATGCAGAACGGCGTGCCGATCTCGTCCTGGCGACGGTAGCGGCGGCCAACGGCGCCGGCGTCGTCGTAGTCGACGTTCCAGATGCCGCGCAGCTCGTCGGCCAGCTCCTGGGCGGGGCCGGTCAGTTCGGGCTTGCGGGACAGGGGCAGGACGGCGGCCTTGACGGGGGCCAGGCGCGGGTCCAGCTTGAGCACGACGCGCTTGTCGACGCCACCCTTGGCGTTGGGGGCCTCGTCCTCGTGGTAGGCCTCGATGAGGAAGGCCATGAGGGAACGGGTCAGACCCGCCGAGGGCTCGATGACGTAGGGGGTCCAGCGTTCCTTGGTGTTCGGGTCGAAGTAGTCGAGCTTCGCGCCGGAGGCCTCGGAGTGGACGGTCAGGTCATAGTCGGTGCGGTTGGCGATGCCTTCGAGCTCGCCCCACTCGCTGCCCTGGAAGCCGAAGCGGTATTCCAGGTCGACGGTGCGCTTGGAGTAGTGCGAGAGCTTCTCCTGCGGGTGCTCGTACTCGCGCAGGTTCTCCGGGTCGATGCCGAGGTCCACGTACCAGGCCTTGCGGTAGTCGATCCAGTACTGGTGCCACTCCTCATCGGTGCCAGGCTCGCAGAAGAACTCGAGTTCCATCTGCTCGAACTCGCGGGTACGGAAGATGAAGTTGCCGGGCGTGATCTCGTTGCGGAAGGACTTGCCGATCTGGCCGATGCCGAACGGCGGCTTCTTGCGCGCGGCGTTCATGACGTTCGCGTAGTTGACGAAGATTCCCTGGGCGGTCTCGGGGCGCAGGTAGTGCAGGCCTGCCTCGTCGTCGACGGGGCCCAGGTAGGTCTTAAGCAGGCCGGAGAAGGCGCGGGGCTCGGTCCACTGGCCGCGCACGCCACAGTTCGGGCAGGCGATGTCGGCGTTGGACAGCGAGGACTCTTCGACGCCCTTCTTTTCGGCGAGCTCTTCGATGAGCTGGTCCTGGCGGGCGCGCTTGTGGCAGTTGAGGCACTCGATGAGCGGGTCGGTGAAGGCCTTGACGTGGCCGGAGGCGACCCACACTTCGCGCGGGAGGATGACGGAGGAGTCCAGGCCGACGACGTCAGCGCGGCGGCGGACCATGGCGTTCCACCAGGCGCGCTTGATGTTTTCCTTCAGTTCCACGCCGAGCGGGCCGTAGTCCCACGCGGAGCGGGTGCCACCGTAGATGTCACCGCAGGGGAAGACGAAGCCGCGGCGCTTGGCCAGGCTGATCACGTTGTCGAGGCGGGAGGGTCCCTTAGCCACTTGTCACTCCTTGAGTATTTGGGGCACGACTGGCTGTCGTGTCGCCATCGATACTAGCCGATAACTACTGTTTCGGGTGCTTCCCGGCCCCTCCGCGCCCATGGATCCCACCACAGGTGCGCGCTGGGAGTTCTGGCTGGGCTATGCATCTCTCTCCACCGCCGCGCTCGCTGATGGGTTATGTAGATCCGGATAGGTTATGCAGATCCGGATAGGTTATGCAGATCCGGATAGGTTATGCAGATCCGGATAGGTTATTAACCTATCCAGATGTCAATAACCTATCCACATCGTCGTAACCTATCCGGATCCGCGCGAGCCAGCCCCCCACTCCCCCAGCCCCAAAAGTCGCAGGCAATTCCCCTTTACCTATTTCACGATTTGAAACCATATCGTTGAAATTCCGCCATTTTCAGCACTTGATTGAACGCTCCATCATCGAATTGCATGCGAAATTGCAGGGTGCGCACAGAACTACGATGCCGCACACAGCAACGAGTAGCGCCTGAGCCCCCCACAGCAACTCGCAGCGCCTGAACACTCACATGGAGCCTCCACAACACGCCCGAATGCATAAAACAGCCCCGGCCTCGTCGCTCCTACGGGAGGGAACGAGGCCGGGGCCGCGTGACGGGTCACGCGCGCAGGGCGCACCTGTCGTTCAGCCGACGCGCCGGATGTGCCCAGAGGCGGTCAGCGACCAGCCAGCGGCCACGACCGTCAGAGAGATAAGGCCCAGCAGGTAAAGGGCCGTGGGCATCGGGGGCAGGTAGCCAGACTTGTGGACGAGGCCGAGAACCAGCCACATGACCGGCACACCAATGCCACAGATACCCAGCGGAATCGCACCCATGAGCACAAAGACTCGCTTCCAGGTCACCCCGATACAGCGGGAAAGTCCACCAATGAAGCGCCCAGCTCCGTCGCACGCCACCCATGCGAGAAGAACAAAAATCCACGAGTCGACGCCGAGAGGGTAGGACTGCTGTCCCATGAAGAAGAGCAAGGGATGGATGGCGATAAGAAGCCACCAGATAAGAGACCCCAGGACAATGATGACAACGGAGTGCACGTAACTCGCCACAGTGAGTGCGGTACGCGATCCACCGCTGAGGGCAGAGGCTCGCAAGTCGACGGTGGCGCTGACGATCCCACAGATAAAGAGGAAAGTACCCGTGACAAAAGCGGAGTTTGTGGCGGTCTGTTCAATGTTCTTGGTGACATCGGAGACTGAGAGGTAGACGATGCCGTTGATCACGAAGTTGACCAGGAACTGGCAGCCCACTACCAGCAGGTAGAGCACCACAGTGAATCTCGAGTTGACAAGGCCAATGCGCAGGGGCGAGGGGGAGGATTTGATGAGGTCTGGGGTTGCGGTGTTCATTGGTCGTTCTCCTGGATGAGGTAGGCGAAGGCGTCCTGGAAAGAACAGGGTGAGGAGGTCAGTGAGTGGGATGCAATCTCATGGTCAGCGACACCACGGCCACGCAGATCCACGATGACTTCTCGTGCGGACCCAAGCGCACGAGAAGTGATGACGGCGATATCGGAATGATCGGCCAGGAAGCGCTCCACATCGGCGGCGTTACCGGTAATCGCGCAGATACGCGAAGTGAACTCGTCAACGCTCTCATGGGCAAGCAGACGCCCATTTTTGAGGGCGACGACATCTTCGGCAACGTTTTCGAGTTCGGAGACCATATGTGAGGACACAAGGAAGGCGCGCCGCGGGCGACGTCCCTCCATGCTGTCGGAGGCCAGGGTGAGCAGTTCCTCGTAGAACGCGTATCGGGTGGGAACGTCCATGGGAGCCTGAATCTCATCAAGGACGGTAATGGGCGCACCCGATGCCAGTGCCACAGCGCCGGCCAGGATGGCAGCCTGCCCCGAGGACATCTTGCGCAGCTTCTTGCGCCCCTTCAGCTGGAAGGAGAAACGTTGAACGTAGTGGTCGAAGAGTTTCTGATCCCAGGTTGGACGCAGCGCGGCGTAGGCGACCATGGCCGAAGCCGATGAATTATCAAAGTCCCTGTCGGAAGAGACCACGACTGAGTAACCAAGTAGGTCGTTAGAGCTCACCTCCGTTCCGCAGATGGACACATGTCCCGACGACGGCGGAAGCAGGCCACCAAGGATCTGCATGAGCGTCGTCTTGCCCGATCCGTTGGGGCCGACGAGGGCGGTGACGGTGGCGTCTCCGAGGGTGAGGGAGACATCGCGCAGCGCCGCCTCATTCTCTCCCGGATACGTGTGACTGATGGAGTTGAGGGTGATCATGAGTTGTCCTTGGCGGTTGTGTCGGCGCCGTAGGCGCGGACGTGGTCGATGATGGCGTCAATATCGAGGCCCAGGGCCAGGCCCGCTTCGACGGCGGGGTTCAGGGTCTCCTCCACGTAGGTGGCAAGCCCGTCGGCCACGAGCGCGTGCTGTGCGCCTTCGGCGACGAACATGCCGATGCCGCGCCGCTTTTCAACGAGCCCCTCGTCGACGAGGATCGCAAAGGCCTTGCCGACGGTAGCGGGATTGATGCGGTAGGTGGCGGAGTACTCCGTGGTGGAGGTGAGCTGGTCCCCGGCGCGCAGAGCGCCGCGCAGGATCTGCGCGCGAATGTCGTCGGCGATCTGGACGTAGATCGGGATCCCCGAGACGAACGTGGGTGCCATTCGCAAGCCCTCCTTTCAGCTTCAGTGGTTCATTACATGACTAATGAACCATATAACCAACTAACCTGTCAAGCGCTCGCACCACAAGACCCCCAGACACCCCTCTCCCCCGGCCCCCAAAAAGTCGCAGGCAATTCCCCTTTACCTATTTCACAATTTGAAACCATATCGTTGAAATTGCGCCATTTTCAGCGCATGCTTGAATATTCCATCATCGAATTGCATGCGAAATTGCAGGGCGTGCACAGACGATTCACCGACGCTCAACGACGGTCGTCCACGCCCAAGCACACAAAACAGCCCCGGCCTCGTCCCACTCCGCAAACGCAGATACAGCCCCGGCCTCGTCCCTGGATGGAGCAGGAACGAGGCCGGAGCACAGACTCAGCGCCAACCACCCGGCTGGCCGAGCAAGTCATCGATATCGTGGATGACGAACACAATGCAGGCGACCCGTCGCCGTCAGCACCGATCCGGCAGCAATGACCAGGACGGTAACGAGACCCAACAGCCAAAACGTCGCCGGGATACCGCTGGCGTGCATCGCCCTATGGTTCGCCGTGACAACCAGCCACGCGACCGGCCCAGCGATCCCGACCAATCCCACCGGGAGCGCAACAACATAGCCCAACGCGCGCCCCCCAAGGCCGGACGCATGGCGGGGGACGCACCCGATGAGACGCCCACACCCATCGCAGGCCAGCCACGCGAGCACGATGACGAGCCACGAAGACACCCCCGAGGGATAGATTCCGTCCCCCAAGGGCGAGGAAGAGGGCTGCAGCGCGATGATGGCCCACCACTGGACGCTACTCATCGTGATGACCGCGAGAGTGCCAACATAGCTCGAACAGGCAATAGTCAGACGCGATGCGCCGCTGAGCCTTGCTCCCCACGGGTGGTCCCCAGCCGATAACCATGCCAACACAACGAGGAGGACCCCCGTCATGGCCGCCACATTCACCGCAATCAGATTGTCTCGACTGAACGGATCGGGAGAGACAGCGCGAAAAAAGCGCGGCGACGCGACGAAATACTGCATCACCATGAGCACCAGATACAAGATGAGGGGGCCCGCCGCGTCAACCACTCCGAGCCGCCAGGCGCTGATCCTCTGGGGGACGCTGCGTGTCATGCTCATCGACCCGCCTCCTGGATGACGTAGCTGAGGGCGTCTTGGAATGAGCCCTCCCGAGTGGAGAGCGAGTAGGCCGCAAGCTCGGCATCGGAAATGACGCTGCGATAACGGTCAAGGAGGACTTCTCTGGTGGCACCGTCATCACGGGATACGATGGGCTCGAGGTCGGGGCGGGCGGACAGGAAACGGTCGACGTCCGCACCATGTCCGACGAGCACGCCGGTGCGCTGCCTGAAGTTGTCGACGCTCTCACGGACCGCGATCTCGCCGTCAGTCACCACGATCACCTCGTCGGCAACCGTGTCGAGATCGCAGGCCGCACTCGACGAGAGAACGAAGAGCCTGCGGGGTCGCCTACCTGCCGCTGCCTCCGCTGCCAAGGTACGGAGTTCCTCGTAGAAACCCTCGCGCGCCGCCTCGTCGAGCGGAGCCTGAATCTCGTCGAGGAGCGTGACGGGCGCGCCCGATGCGAGCGCGATCGAGCCCAAGAGAATGGCGATCTGAGCTCGGGAGAACCGACGCGCAGCCTTCCATTGCGGGAGAAACGGGCCGGTCTCAAATCGCTCTAGGCAGCGCTCAAAAATCCCCTGATCCCACGTGGGACGCAGCTGGGCATACTTCACCAGGGAGATCCCGAAAAGTTCGCCGAAGTAATGGGACGGCGAGACCATGATTGCCCGCTCGAGTGCCTCACGAGCGGGCAGGGCCCGCCCATCCATGCTGACGGTGCCCGAGGAGGGCGCGGTGAGCCCCGCAAGGATCTGCATCAGCGTCGTCTTGCCCCCGCCCTCTGGGCCAACGAGGGCCACGACTCCCGCGTCTGGGAGACTCAGGGAGACATCGTTCAAGGCCCTTCGGCGCCTCCAGCCGGACGCGTAACTCACGCCGTTGAGAGTGATCACGAGCGCTCCTTAGCGGTCGAGTGAGTGCCGCACGCGTGGACGCTATCAATGCAGCATCAATGTCGAGGCCGGTACCACGACTCAGTCGCCGACAAGTCTACCCTTCCGCACGCTTCTCATGACGACACACTGGGAGCCCCCTTCCCTCACGCCCGCCCCCGAACGCATATAGCCCCGGCCTCGTCCCACGGGGATAGGGGACGAGGCCGGGGCTGGCTGGGCAGGAGTGTGCGGAAGCGCTTACTCCTTGACGCCGCCAGCGGTCAGGCCGGAGACGATGTACTTCTGCAGGTACTGGAACAGCAGGATCACCGGGATGGCCGCGATGACGGAGCCAGCCGCGAAGATGCTCCACGGAGCGGTGCGTTCATCGGATGCCCACATGTACATGCCGACAGCGAGGGTGAACTGGCTCTGATCCTGCAGGACGACCTTCGCGATCACGAAGTCGCCGAGCGAGGAGATGAAGCTCAGCAGGCCCACAACTGCCAGGACGGGGCGGACCAGCGGCATGATGATCGTCCAGAAGGTCTGGGCGTGCGTCGCACCGTCGATCATGGCCGCCTCATCCAGCGAACGCGGGATCGAGTTGAAGAAGCCGTAGAGCAGGAAGGTGTTCGAGCCGAGCGCACCACCGAGGTAGACGCAGATCAGGCCGAGCTTGGAGTTCAGGCCGAGGACCGGGAAGATGTCCTGGATGCCCAGGAGCAGCAGGTACAGGGCCACGAAGGCCAGCATCTGCGGGAACATCTGCACCAGCAGCAGGCCGGTCAGGGTCGCACGGCGTCCCTTGAAGCGGAAGCGGCTGAACGCGTAGGCGGCGGCCGCGCCCATGAGGACGGTGCCCACAGCGGTCGTGGTCGACACGATCAGGGAGTTCAGGACCCACGACCAGTAGCCGGCGTACTTGCCGGAGCCCAGCGCCAGGAAGTTCTCGAAGGAGAACGAGGAGAAGAGCTTGGTCGAGCCGGTGAGCGTCGCGCCGGGGTTCAGGGACACCGACAGGACGTAGAGCAGCGGGATGAGGCAGTAGATGATCATCAGGATGGCGACGATGTGGCGCCAACCGACCTCTTTCCACCAGCGCGCACCCTTCAGGGTGGACTCACGGTTCTTCTTCACAGTTGCAGCGCTCATCACAGCTCCTCAAGGGTCTTCGTCTGGCGGAAACCGAGCCACGCGATCACGCCCACGACGATGAAGATGACGATGGACATGGCCGAAGCCAGGCCATAGTTCGGGGAACCCGACTCGATCGCGATCTTGTAGACCATCGAGATCAGGATGTCAGTCTGGCCGACATCCAAGCCCGGGTAGTTCGGGCCGCCACCGGTCAGCATGTAGATGAGCGAGAAGTTGTTGAAGTTAAACGCGAAGGAGGCGATCAGCAGCGGCACCGTGGACTGCAGGACGAGCGGCAGCTTGATGGACCACACGGTGCGCAGGCCGGAGGCGCCGTCGATCTTCGCAGCTTCTTCAACGTCACCCGGCAGGGACTGCAGGGCTCCCAGGCACACGAGGAACATGTAGGGGAAGCCCAGCCACAGGTTCACACCCAGGATCGAGAACTTCGCCAGCAATCCGTCCGTCAGCCACGGGATACTCACGCCACCGAGGAACACCTGGTTGATCAAGCCGAAGTCCGTGTTGAGCATGCCCTTCCACACCAGGGTGGCCAGGAAGGCCGGGAAGGCGTAGGGCAGGATCATGAGGGACTGGTAGATCTTGCGCCCCTTGATGCGCTTGTCCGCAAACACGAGGCCAAGGATCAGGCCGAGCGCGAAGGTCGACAGGACCGAGACCGCGGCGAAAACGAAGGACCACAGCAGGGCCTTCAGGAAGGGGCCAGCCAGGTCGCCGCGGGCGAACATGTTCATGTAGTTGTCGAAGCCGACGAAGACGCGCCAGCCAGGGTCGACCTGATTGCCGTCCGCGTCAACGAAGGCGCCGATCTTATTGTTGGCCGTGTAGACGACGCCGGTCGTCGTGTCGGTCAGGGTGTCGGCGGCCTCGTCGTAGTTGTACCGGGACTTAGCCAGGTAGGCGGTCGAGCCGTCGTCGGTGCGGTAGCTTCCGTCGTTGGGGTCGGAGGAAGCCGGAACCTTGATGGCAGAGACCTTCTGCTGCATCTCAGGCTTCAGGATCTCGGCGAGCGTCAGGACCTTGTAGCCGTCAACCGCGCTCAGCATGCCGGCGGCGTAGGTGCCGGACACTTCGTGCAGCGGAGTCTCGGAGTCACCCACGCGGATGGTGCCCGTGGCGGTATCAACAACCGCGAGCCCGAGGCCGGAGCTGTCCTCAACGACAGCTGCGGGGAGGCTCGGCGCGCCCTCAGCGCGCTGCTCGGAGGCCTGCAGGATCGACGCGATGGCGTCGTCCTTGCTGGAGTTATGGCCCTGGCCGTAGTTCGTGAAGGACACGTAGCCCGTGTACCCCATGACGAAGACCTGGTAGATGAGCAGGAATACCATGCCGGGAACGAGGTACTTCGCGGGAATAGTCCGCTTCGAGAAGTACACCCAGTTGACCGCGAGAAGCAGGACGGCGAGGACGGCGAGAACCGTCCACGACTTCACCAGGTAAGCGGTGAACATGCCGTAGATTCCCAGGGCATCGATGAGCATCATCAGGACAAGTTTGACGAAGAAACCGGGCCTGGTCACTTCGCTTGCGTGAGAGGCAGTGCGCGCCTCTTTTTTCTTTTCTGCAGCCTTCGCTGGCTCAGACATCGTGTCCTCCACACGTGCGCAGTTTGCGCGTCATTGCGACGATACCCGCCTGGCGGCGGGTCGGAAAGCACCCGGAGGTGCGAGAGCGCCGCATTGCGGCGCGAGCGTTTTATGTGCCTCGCACCCGCCCGCCGCGTGGGACGCGGGCGGGTGCGAGGCTGGGTGCTCGCCTCAGGCAAGCGGGGTGCCGGCCGTTAAACGCCCGGCGGGTTTGATCACTTGGAGGCGATCGCGTTGTTGATGTTGGTGACCATGGTCGCCCAGCCTTCGGCGGGGGTCTCGGTGCCACTCACGATGTTGGCCTCGGTCTGGCCCCAGAAGTTCCAGACGGAACCCATCGCGGGGATCGCGGGGGCGAGAGCGCCGGACTCGGCAACCTTCGCGAAGTCCTTGATGTCCTGGTCATCCGACTTGGCGGCGACCTCGGGCATCGCGGAGGCGCGACCACCGAGCTTCTGCATCTCTTCCTGAGCCTCAGGGGTGGCGAGGTAGTTGAAGAACTGCTTGGCGGCGACCGGGTTGGCCGACTTGGCGCTCTGGTAGAACATCTGGACGCCGACGAAGGGCTGCGCAGCCTGGGAGCCGGCGGAGGGGATCGACAGGACGGAGACGTCCATGCCGGCCTCGCGGAAGGCGGCGACGTTCCAGGGGCCGGTCACCGTGTAGGCGGCCTTGCCGTCGAGGAAGGCCTGCTTGGCGATGTCGCCGGTGATGGACGGGGAGATGACGCCCGCGTCGCCCTGAGCCTTCAGCCAGTTTGCGAAGTCGGTGCCACCGGAGCCGCCCATGGCCAGCTCGGAGGTGTACTCGCCGTCAGCGTTGGTGTTGAAGACGGGAGCGCCGAAGGAGGTCTGGAAGCCGTAGAAGTGGTACGGGTCGCCCTTGTCACCCATCTGGATGATGAAGGGGTACTGAACGCCGGTGGTCTTGCCGGAGGCGATCATGTCGTCGTACGTCTTGGGCTCATCCTTGGTGAGCGCGTTGTTGCGCACCAGGGCAACGGACTCGACAGCGTAGGGAACGCCGTAGGTCTGGCCGTTGTAGGTGACAGCCTTGACGGCGACGTCAGCGAAGTGGGACTTGGCCTCGCCGAGGTCCACGGAGGCGACAACACCGTTAGCGACGAGCGCGCCAAGCTTGTCGTGAGCCATGACGATCAGGTCGGGGCCGTTGCCGGTGGGAACCTGGGTGGTGAACTCGGTATCCATGTCGGATTCGGACTTCTGCACGACGTTGACCTTCACGCCGGTGCTGGTGGTGAAGTCCTCGGCGAGGTGCTCGACCTGGGAGAAGCGGGTGTCGTCCGCCCAGATCGTCAGCGTTGCCGCAGCATCGCTGGTGTTGTCAGAGGACGAGGAAGGGGTCGTCGTGCCGTTGTTGCAGGCGGCCAGGGCGGTAGCCGCCGCGAAGACGCCGAGTGCTGCGATGCCACGTCGCATTATTACTCCTGTGTTGGTCGGGCGGGTCGCCTTCCATCAGCGACCTGCTACATGAGTCACTGTAATACCCCCGATTTTGTTTCTGCAACAATTTCCGCAATTGTGTGCAAGCTGTTACATTTGTAGGGAAACAGCCGCACTCGGACACCCAAAGGAGCGTTGAGCCGATGACCAAGAATCGTACAAGCATGGCCGATATTGCGGTCCATGCGGGCGTATCGACCGCAACTGTTTCACGCGTTTTCAACGGCGTCGGTCAGGTCTCCGAAGACACGCGCCGCAGGGTCCTGACGGCGATCGACGAGCTGGGCTACGACCGTCCACCCAGTGAACACACGCCGAGCACCCCGACGATCGGCGTTATCGTGCCGGAGCTGACGAATCCGATCTTTGCTTCCTTTGCCCATCACCTTCAAGAGGAGATTTCACGCGCGGGCGGCATCGCCCTCATCCGCACACAGACGCCGGGTGCGACGTCCGAGTTCGACCACCTCTCCTCGCTTATTGATCACCACGTCAGTGGGCTCATCTTTGTCTCCGGTAGGCACGCCGACCTCCTATCCGACCTCTCCCCCTATCACGACGCCGCCGCGCGCGGAATTCCCTTCGTCACGATCAACGGCGCACGACCGGAGGTTCCGGCCCCCGACTTTTCCACCGGGGATTCTCTCGGCATCCGTGCCGCGGTCGCGCACCTTCACGAGCTGGGCCACACGCGCATCGCACTTCTGACCGGCCGCACGCACATCGTCCCGGCCCTACGGAAGGCCGAGGCGTTCACGCAGGTGATGGGTGAGCTGATCGGAGACCACTCCCCCATCATCGAGGAGACCTTCTATACGTACGAGGCCGCGGCTGCCTACACGCACGCCCTCCTTGAGCGCGGCGTGACAGCAATCATCACGGGCTCAGACCTGCAGGCCCTCGGCGCCATCCGCACAATCTCCTCGCTCGGGCTGTCGGTCCCGGATGACATCTCGGTCATCGGTTTCGACGACACGTTCCTCATGAGCCACCTGGATCCGGCCCTCACGACGATTCACCAGCCCGTTCAGTCAATCGTCTCTTCCGCGGTGCGCGCCCTCTTCGAGGCATTGAACACAGTCGACTACACTCCCACGCACGCCGATTACGTCTTTTCGCCGGATTTGATCGTGCGAGGCTCGACCGCGCGCGTACGCTAGGCCTTTCATCAAGGGTCCGACCTCCGAGAATGACTTGACAAAGATTCTCAATCGCAAAGAGAATGATTCTCATGTCGAAGAGAATTCTTGCTGCCGCGTGTGCGGCTGCCACAGCGCTCGCCCTGTCCGCCTGCACCTCCACGGCCTCGTCCGGAGATAGCTCCTCCAAGGACGGCTCCCTGACCGTCATGGCCTCCTTCTACCCCCTGAAGTACCTGGCTGAGAAGGTCGGCGGCGAGCACGTCTCCGTCACCTCGCTGACGCCGGACGGCGCCGAGCCGCACGACCTCGAACTCTCCCCGAAGATGGTTGACTCGCTGTCCTCCGCGGACGCGGTCATCTACCTCGCGGGTTTCCAGAGCGCGGTCGACGAGGCCATCGAGCAGCAGGCCCCCAAGACCGTCATTGATGTCTCCTCCGCGGCCGAGCTGGTCGAGGCAGGCTCCGACGCGAACCACCCCGCCGAGGAAGAGGCCACCGAGGAGACTCAGTCCGGCGAGACCGATGCCCACGACCATGACCATGAGGGCCACGACCACGAAGGTCACAACCATGATCACGAGGGCCACGACCACGAGGGCCATGACCACGCCGGTCACGATCACCACCACGACATGAGCGCGGACCCCCACTTCTGGCTGGACCCCGTCCGCATGGCTAAGGCCGCGACCCTGGTGGGCGACAAGCTCGCCGAGGCCGACTCCGCCCACGCCGACACCTACAAGGCGAACGCAAAGGCCCTGGCCGAGGAACTCACCACGCTCGGCGACACCCTGGTCGCCAAGACCTCGAAGTGCCAGGTGAAGACCTTTGTAACCGCGCACACCGCCTTCGGTTACCTCGCGGACCGCACCGGCCTGACCCAGGTCGGCATCTCCGGCCTCGACCCCGAGTCCTCCCCCCTCCCCGGCGCGCCTGGCTGAGATCGGCCAGATCGCCAAGGAGCAGGGCGTGACGACGATCTTCACCGAGTCCCTCATCGACCCCAAGGTCGCCCAGACGCTGGCCGACGACCTCGGCATCACGACAGCCGTCCTGGATCCGATCGAGTCCCAGACCGATGCCTCGAAGGACTACGCCGCAGTCATGCAGGCCAACATCGATGCCCTGACGAAAGCAAACAACTGCCAGTGACAACGACTGACAACCCCACGACGGCGGGAGCCTCCCACGCGGAGGCAACCGCCGTCGTGCGTCTCGACAACCTGCACGTGGCCTGGGATACGGACCTAATCCTCCACGGGATCTCGCTCGACATCCCCGCCGGCCAGACCGTGGCGATCACAGGCTCGAACGGGTCGGGCAAGTCCACAACCCTCAAGGCCCTGCTCGGCACCGCCCCCATCACGAGCGGCGACGCCCAGCTCTTCGGACACTCGGTGACCACGCGCCGCCGCGTGCCATGGAACAAGATCGGCTACGTCCCCCAGCGCATCTCCTCGGGCGGCGCGATCAGCGCCAGCGCGATCGAGGTCGTACGTTCCGGCCTGCTCGGGCCTCGTCGCCTGTGGGCGCTTCCGGGCGACACGGCGAAGGCGTTGGCCGCGCTCGAACGTGTGGGCATGGCTCACCGCGCCCACTCCCCCCTCAACATTCTGTCGGGCGGGCAGGCTCAGCGCGTTCTCATCGCGCGCGCCCTCGTGCGACGCCCCGAGCTGCTCATCATGGACGAGCCGATGGCGGGAATCGACGCCGCCTCCCGCGCACGACTGGCCGAGATCGTCGCCGACGCCAAGGCGGAGGGGACGACGATCCTCATCGTCCTACACGAGCTGGGCGAACTCGGCCCGCTCCTGGACCGCGAACTGCACATCAGCGCGGGTCACGTCTCCTACGACGGCCCTCCCCACATCGAGGACGACCACGAACAGCATCACGGCGGCGGCGATCACTGCCACCCCACGACCGAGCCCGGCCCAACAGCGGGCGACCACGGCCTCGTGAGCGGAATCTAGAGGGGAGAAACGCATGATTGACGCACTCACTACCCTCCTGTCCTCGCCGATGATGCAGCGCTCGCTACTGGCGGCCCTCATCGTGGGCCTCACCGCCCCGATCATCGGCACCTATCTCGTGCACCGCAGGCTCGCGATGCTCGGCGACGGCATCGGCCACATCTCCTTGACCGGCGTCGCGTTGGGCTGGCTGGTCGGCGCGTTCGCAAACGTGAGCCCCGCCGACTCGTGGGCGATCCCGGGCGCAGTCATCATCTCCCTGCTAGGGGCGATCACGATTGAGCTGGTGCGTCAGAGCGGGCGCACCTCCGGGGATACGGCCCTGGCCATGCTGTTCTATGGCGGCATCGCCGGTGGCGTCCTCCTGATCGGCCTGGCGGGCGGCACCTCCGCCCAGCTGAACTCCTACCTTTTCGGTTCGATCTCGACCGTTCGATGGAGCGACATCACGCTCATCACCATCTTGGGCATCGCGATCGTCGCTCTGGGCATCGGACTGGCACCCGCGCTCTTCTCGGTCACCAACGACGAGGATTTCGCGCGCTCGACGGGACTGCCCGTGCGCACGCTCTCCCTCCTCATCGCAATTCTGTCAGCACTGACCGTGGCCGTGGCGATGCGGGTCGTCGGCTCGCTACTCGTCAGCGCACTCATGGTGATCCCCGTGGCAATCGCGCAGCTGGGCGCGCGCTCATTCCGCTCGACGATGGGCATCGCAATGGCTCTCGGCGTCGTCATCTGCACGTCGGGACTCTCACTGACGTACTTCATCGACCTGTCGCCCGGCGCGACGATCGTTGTCGGCGCCATCGCTTTGTATGCGATTGGTTTCGGAATCAGGGCTATTGTGGATCGTATCCGCAGGGTACGCAGGCTTCGCGTCGCCCGCAGCCACAACCAGCACCCGGAGCGCGAACTCCTCGCTCACGCAGACGCATCATGACGAAGGGAACACCATGCAGCGCATGACGAAGCAGCGTCAGGCGGTCCTCGATGAGCTGACCCGAGTCAGCGACTTCCGCAGCGCCCAGCAGATCTTCGAAGACCTGCACCGTCAGGGGCAGCGCGTGGGCCTGGCGACCGTGTACCGCTCGCTCCAGAGTCTGGCGGATGACGGCCGCGTCGATACGCTGCGTTCCTCCGACGGCGAGGCCCTGTACCGCTCGTGCACGACGCACCACCACCATCATCACCTGGTGTGCCGCACGTGCGGCTTCACCGAGGAGATCGAGCAGTCGCAGATCGAGTCGTGGGTGGATTCTGTGGCATCTGCGCATGGATTTAGCGACGTCGAGCACTCCCTGGAGCTCTTCGGGGTGTGCAGCTCGTGCCAGACGAAGAAGTGACCTACTGAGGCTGCATCAGTCACGACGAGGCCTGGGAGGCGCATGGCGCTTTCCCAGGCCTTTTCCATAGGTTAGGATAGGCTTTGTTTAATTAGCCTCACTCTGGGAGTGTCATGTTCGCCGCCGGAATCGATTCCATGGTCCCCGCCTTTGCGCGAGAGGGCATCTGGCTCTTCGTTTTCCTGTTCGTGGTCGTCTTCTTCCGTGCGCAGGCGACCTACTGGCTGGCCCGCGGCGCAGCCTCGGGTGCCGTCCTGGCGACGGGACGGCAGGGTTTCCTGGGTGCCATGGCCCGCTGGTTCGACGGACCGGTTCCCCGCAAGGGCGCGGCCATGCTCGACAAGTGGGGCATCATCGTCATTCCCCTGTGCTTCCTGACGGTGGGCATCCAGACGGCGGTCAACGCGGGCGCAGGCCTGGTGCGCATGCGCTGGAGCACCTACACGATTGCCATGATCCCGGGGTGCGTCCTGTGGGCGCTGCTGTACGGCCTCGGCACGCTCGCCGTCTTCGCCGCTGCGATCCGAGCCGTCGCCGGCTCCCCCTGGGGTTGGGCGGGTCTCGCCCTCATTATCGCGCTGATCGTCGCGAAGATCGCGTGGGGCCGCCGCAAGCACCGCACGGTCGACGCGGCACTGGCTACGGACGACGCCTAGGACTGAGCGACGCGGTCGATCGCACCGCCGAAGCGACGGTCGCGCCCGGCGAACTCCTCGAGGCATCCCCACAGCTCCTCGCGGTCGAATGCGGGCCAGGGGGTGTCGACGAACATCATTTCCGCATACGCCATCTGCCATAGCAGGTAGTTAGACAGGCGCTGCTCCCCCGACGTGCGGATCATGAGGTCAACGTCAGGCACGTCGGGCAGGTAGAGGTGGCGCGACAGCGTCTTTTCAGTGACGCCGCGCGGGCTCAGCCGCCCAGCCGCGACATCTTCGGCGATGGACCTGGCAGCATCCGCCAGCTCGGCACGACCTCCGTAGTTGACACACATGACCAGATCGAGGGCCTTGCAGTGCGAGGTCGCCCGATCGGCCTTCTCCAGCGCGTTGATGACGCTCTTCCACAGCTTGGGCTGGCGCCCGCTCCACCGCACATGCACACCCCACTGGGCGAGCTGGTCGGTGCGCCGCGCGAGCACGTCGGAGGCGTAGTTCATGATGAAGGAGACCTCGGCGGGCGAGCGCTTCCAGTTTTCAGTCGAGAAGGTGTAGACGCTCAGGTAGCGCACGCCCGCATCGATGGCGCCCGCGATCGTGTCCATGAGCGCATACTCCCCCGCCCGGTGCCCCTCGGTGCGCGCCAGGCCTCGACTATTGGCCCACCGCCCGTTTCCGTCCATGATGAGTGCGACGTGCGCGGGCACCTCACCCTTTCGAAAGACGGGCGCCTCGCAGTGCCACTGCCCAGGCCCGAGCAGTGGCGCGGTGGGGTCGTGCGGGGCGCGGTCCATAGGGGTGGGTCGAAGGTTGGTCATGAATGACTCCTATCGATGACGCTCAGAGAGCGCAGGCGACGTTCCAGATGCCATTGAGTGTACGAGGAGATCAGGCCCGAGGCCTCGGTACGCGCATACGGTTCGCAACGGTCGGCGCGCTCCCAGTCACCGCTGAGCAGCTGGCCGAGCAGAGTCACCGTGTCCGGCGCAGGCGACGAGGCACCGGGTGGGCGGCAGGTGTCGCAGACGGTGCCGCCGTCGGGGATGGAGAACGAGGAGTGCGGCCCCTGAGTACCACACACGGCACAGTCAAAGCAGGAGGGGGCCCATCCGGCCAGCGCGAGGGCGCGCAGCGTATACGAGGTGCGAATCAGGGTGGGATCGTGGCGCCCTCGAGCAAGGGCATTGAGAGCGCCGAGGAGGAGAAGGTACTGGGAGTGGGTGCCGTCGTGAGCATCTGCAGTGAGGCGCTCGGCGGTCTCGACGACGACGGTGGCCGCGAGGTAGAGATCGTAGTTAGCAGCGATGGAGTCGCCGTATTGGGCGATCGATGCGACCTGGGTGAGGGTGTCGAGGGTGCGTCCGCGATGCAGCTGAGCATCGATGACGGAGAAGGGCTCGACGCGCGCCCCGAACTTGGAGGTTGTCTTGCGCACTCCCTTGGCGACTGCGCGAACCTGCCCATGCTCTGCGGTCAGTAGCGTGATGATGCGATCAGCTTCGCCCAGCTTGTGGGTGCGCAGGACGATTGCCTCGTCTCGATAGGACTTCATCACACGAACATTGTGTCACGCCCGGGCACACGCGGCGGATTCATCCGACACACATCGCGCCGCGCGAAAACAAGTGTGAAGTGCACTGTCACATCCATCGACAAGCCCACAGACACGTGCTGACAACAATATATGAGAAACTGACAGCGTGGTCGGTTACACAGCCGGCAAGTGGTTTTCGAGTAGATAGTTTCTTCGTAACTGGTTATGGTTTACTCATAACCGTCGAAGGAAGGAAAAAGATGGCACCCCCGATTGATGCCCGAGAAAAGCTTGGCACTGCACTGCGTCAGGCCCTGATGCAGACCCCCCTGTCAAAGATCTCTGTCAGCGCGCTGACACGTTCCGCAGGGGTCACCCGTCAAGCATTCTATTACCACTTCAACTCCCTCAGCGACCTGAATGCCTGGGTTTTCCGCGAGGAAGTCACATCTCGTCTGACCGCCAGTTCGGGAGAATGGCTTGACGCCATTGAGGCGACGATGACCTGGATGCACGAGCACCGCGATGAGACAGCGTCGGCCATGAAGACCATCGAAGCCAACGACCTGTGGGCCTTCCTGGCCTCTCACATCCAGGAGCTCATCGAGTCACGACTGCCCGGCTCCGCCACGGCCACCGCGCGCGACGTCGTCGCCCAGCACTTCGCCCTGGCAACCACCGCCCACATGGCTCAGTGGATGCTCTCCGGCCTCGAGGTCAACCCCTCGCTCGCGATCGCTCGCATGCGAGTGCTCATGACCGACCAGACCACCCCCGCCCTGGCTCGCCTGGCCAAGTAACGCGGTCATTCCCACCAACCGCGCAAGGACAGGCAGACAGTCTTCTCAGCCCCGACCTCGTTCTATCGACGAGGCCGGGGCTGAACCATACACTCCCCCAGCTCGCCCCGCGCTTTCCGGATGCATACAAGCCAATCTGAGCTATACAATTGGTCAGCCGAACATTGCACTGAAATTTCGCGGATCCGCGATTCAGCCTGTACAGTTTGCTCGTAACCTCTCTTTTCATGTCGACGAGGACCACCCATGCCCCACACCGATGCGAAACGATGCTCGCGCAGGCGCTGCGCGACGCACTTCAGACCGTCCCACTATCGAAGGTGACAGTCTCTGGTCTCACGCGCACCGCCGGCGTAACCCGCCAGGCGTTTTACTATCACTTCGCAGACATCCGCGACCTGACCGTCTGGGTATTCAAGCGCGAGGTCGCCGACCAGATCATCGCCCACGCCACCCACGAGGACTGGGCCGACGGCCTGCTCGCCATGTTCACATGGATGCGCAACCACCCCGAAGAGACGCACTCCGTCATTGCCTCCCTGTCCATGGAGGATCTACAGATCTTCCTCTACAAGCAGCTGCGCGCCGTCATGGAACCCATCGTCGATCACTACAGCGACGGTCTCACTGTCACCGCAGACGATCACGAGTTCGTCACCGAACACTTCACGCTTAGCGTGCTCGGCCATGTGTCTCAGTGGCTCGCCACCGACATGAGCGCCGATCCCGCCATCCTCACCAACAGGATCGCCCGAGTCCTCGACGGACAGGTGCGCCGCAGCCTCGAGCTGTTCGCCTCCTCCCCCCAGGCACCCGCGCGCGCCTGAACAAACGTCGAACCCCGGCCTCGTTTCTCCGTCAACGAGGCCGGGGTTCGTGTCGTTTATCTGCGATCAGTTAGCGCAGGGCGCGGTTGACAGCCGAGATGACCGCCTTGTAGGAGGCGCGGGTGATCGAGGAGTCGATGCCGACGCCCCACACGATCTGTCCGTCGACCGCGGCCTCCACGTAGGCGGCGGCGCGGGCGTCGCGGCCCTGGCTCATCGCGTGCTCGGAGTAGTCGAGGATGCGGACGTCCAGGTCAAACTCGTGCAGCGCCGAGACGAAGGCGTCGATCGGGCCCGTACCGGTGGCCTGCACCTTCACGGTCTCGCCGCCATCCGTGAGCGTCGCATTGAGCTCGACGTGCTCGTCGTCGATCGACGAGACCTGCGAGGCGCGCATCTCGAAGCGGCCCCACGGCTCTAGGCCGGGAGCGGCACTCGTGGGCAGGTACTCGTCCGCGAAGATCTGCCACAGCGTGGCCGCATTGATCTCGCCGCCGTAGGTGTCGGTGTGGCGCTGGACGATGCGGGAGAACTCCACCTGCAGACGACGCGGCAGCTCCAGGGCGTGCGCCGTCGACATGAGGTAGGCGACGCCGCCCTTGCCGGACTGCGAGTTCACGCGCACCACGGCCTCGTACGAGCGGCCCACGTCGTGCGGGTCGATCGGCAGGTAGGGCAGCTCCCACACGACCGCTTCCTCGTCGCCGCCGGCCGCGTCAACCTTAGCCTTGCGGGCCGTGAAGCCCTTCTTGATCGCGTCCTGGTGGGACCCGGAGAAGCTCGTGTACACGAGGTCGCCGACGTAGGGGGCGCGCGGCGAGGTCTCCATCTGCGTGCAGTACTCGACCGTGCGACGAATCGAGTCCACGTCCGAGAAGTCGATGCCCGGATCGATGCCCTGGCTGAACAGGTTCAGGCCCAGCGTGACCAGGTCGACGTTGCCGGTGCGCTCGCCCTGACCGAGCAGGCAGCCCTCGATACGGTCCGCGCCGGCCAGGAGCGCCAGCTCGGCCGTCGCCACGCCGGTGCCGCGGTCGTTGTGGGGGTGCACGGACAGGGCCACGTACTCGCGGCGGCTCAGGTTGCGGCTCATCCACTCGATCTGATCCGCGAAGACGTTCGGGGTGGAACGCTCGACCGTGGAGGGCAGGTTCAGGACAATCTCGCGCCCCTCGCCCGGCTCCCACACATCCATGACGGACTCGCACGCCTCGAGGGCGAAATCGAGCTCGGTGTCCACGAAGATCTCGGGCGAGTACTCGAATCCGAAGATCGTCTCATCACCCAGGCGCTTCTCGGCCTGCGCAATAATCTCGCGCGCACCGGACTGAGCGAGCTCGATCGTCTGCGCCTTATCAGCGTGGAAGACGACCTCGCGGAAAACAGGTGCCGTCGCGTTGTAGAGGTGCACCGTCGCGCGCGGGAAGCCGACCATGGCCTCGACCGTGCGCTCGATCAGCTCGGGGCGCGACTGGGTGAGCACCGAGATCGTCACGTCCTCGGGCACCGCGTCATCCTCGATCAGGGAGCGCACGAAGTCGTAGTCGGTCTGCGAGGCCGCGGGGAAACCGATTTCGATCTCCTTATAACCCAGCTTAATGAGCAGGTCGAACATGCGGCGCTTGCGTGCCGGGTCCATCGGCTCGATGAGGGCCTGGTTGCCATCGCGCAGGTCGGTGGACATCCAGCGCGGCGCCTTCGTGATGCGCTTGGAGGGCCACTGGCGATCCGGCAGGTCCACGGGATTCGTGTCGAGGAACGGCCGATACTTACGAATCGGCATACGCGAGCCGGAGGGGACGGGAACAGCGGATGTAGTCTTCACGCTCCGTAGTCTATCGACGAGGCTCCGCCCGCGAGCAGACGCTGCGCATACTGGACGTGAGATGCGGCGCGCTCCCCCTTCCAGCACTGACAAAGAAAAACGCTCAAAAATGCGTGCGTCCCTGCCTTCATATGTCATGATAATTGGGTCCATTGTCCCACTCACTGACGCGCGGAGCAGCCATGACTTCTCTCTTGTTAGCCCAATCCTTTACCCCGTCGACGACGGCAGTCGCGGGGAACGTTTTCCTGACAGCCGTCGTCGGGCTTCTTCCGCTCGTCGTCTTCTTCGTCCTCATGGGTGTCTTCAAGGTCGCCACCCACTGGTGCTCGATCATCTCCCTCGTGCTGTCCCTGGGCATCGCGGTGTTCGCCTTCAAGATGCCCGTCGGTATGGCCCTCCTGTCCGGCACGCAGGGCGCCGCGATGGGCTTCATGCCGATCATCTACATCATCATCGCGGCCGTGTGGCTGTACAACCTCACCGAGAAGTCCGGACGCAGCTCCGACCTGAAGGCCGTCTTTAATACGATCGGTCGCGGCGACCAGCGTGCCCAGGCCCTCATCGTCGCCTGGTGCTTCTGCGGCCTGCTCGAGGGCCTGGCCGGCTTCGGCGCCCCCGTTGCCATCACATGTGCCATGCTCGTGACCCTCGGCGTCCCCAAGATCAAGGCCGCCGTCGTCACCGTCGTCGGTAACGCCATCAACGTGGGCTTTGGTGCCATGGCAATCCCCACGACCACCGCCGGCAAGCTCGGTGGCGCAGACCCCGTCGTCGTCGCCGGCGACATGGGCCACCTGACCTGGATCTTCTGCCTCTTCATCCCGGTCCTGATGCTGTTCATCCTCGACGGCAGCCGCGGCGTGCGTCAGCTGTGGCCCCTCGCCCTCGTTGCCGGCGCCGCAGCAGGCATCGGCCACTTCTTCACGCCCTCGGTCTCCTACGAGCTGACCGCCGTCGTCGCCTCCCTGCTCGGCTTCGCCGCCTGCTACGTTTTCCTGCTGGTCTGGGGCCCGACGACCCCCGCGGAGTGCGCGACCGAGGCCGACGAGGCCGACAAGCCCACCGGCTCGCGTATCGGACTGGCCCTGCTGCCCTATGTCCTCGTCGTCGTCATCATCGCGATCACGAAGCTGGCCAAGCCCGTCGCAGCTTTCTTCTCCTCGACCGACGTGAAGATCCCGTGGCCCGGCATCTACGGCAGCCTGCTGACCGGCGACGGATCACCCTCGACCGCCGCCATCTACTCGCTGCAGATCCTGTCCAACCCCGGCACCTGGATCTTCGTCACCGGCATCATCGTCGCTCTCGTGTACGGTACGAACTCCTCGGGCGGTCGCTTCCAGACCTCCGTCGGTGAGATGTTCGCAGTCCTGCCGCGCACCATCTACTCGCTGCGCATGGCCATCCTGACGATCGCCTCAGTCATGGCCCTCGCCTTCGTCATGAACTTCTCGGGCCAGACCACCTCGATCGGCGCCGCCCTGGCGACGACGGGCGCGGCCTTCGCCTTCCTCTCCCCCATCCTGGGCTGGATCGGCACAGCCGTCGCAGGCTCCGCAACCTCGGCGGGCGCGCTCTTCGCAAACCTGCAGTCGACCGCGGCATCCGGCGCGGGCCTCGACCCGTCCATCCTGCTGGCCGCCAACACAATCGGCGGCGGCATCGGCAAGATCGTGTCCCCGCAGAACCTCGCGATCGCCGCGACCGCGGTGGATTCGAAGGGCTCCGACGCGGAGATCCTCAAGAAGGCTGCCCCCTACTCGATCGGCCTGCTCCTGGTGCTGTGCACCCTGGTGTTCATCGCATCTCAGGGCTGGCTCGGCTCCTACATGCCGCACTGATCGTTGCTGCAAGCGCTGGTGAGGTCCCGGGAAGCAAGTTGCTTCCCGGGACCTCCCGCTTGTAGGCTCCGAAGACAAGCACCGGAAGGAGACGACAGTGAGCCACAGGTTTTCCTTGCGAGCGATTCGACCTCGGTCGAAAGCTCTCGCGCAAGGCTGTGGTGGCCTCATCGCCGTCGCCATGTTGTGCTCAGCATGCTTGGTACCTCCGTACCCGCAGGACCCGCGCTTCGCTACGTTCACGTATGAAACCGATGAAGCGGTGAAGGTACAGGAGCGTATCGACTCATTCAACGGGCGCATACCCAAACTGGGAGCAACCGAGGGGCACGTCGTTGTCGCCCGTTTCCGGGATGGATCCTGGATACCGGCACCCGACTACCAATACTGGCTGACCGGTGTCGCCACGGTGCCCGATACGACGACCACCCTGCTCGTCGACAACAGCGCCGGTGAATCTTCCTTGCTGCCCGGCATCCACCCCATCCTGTACAAGTACGTACCCGAGGAATGTTCTTTCACAGCAGTTGATCCAACCGTTGCAAACACGATCCTCGGCACCGATCAAAATGACATCTATTCAGAGTGGGGCTCGTTCACTATCACCAAGTTTGCGGTCTCCGCTGACTGCAACCTCATCATCGTCACCGGCGATGGCATCAACGCCTAGCACACCAACGTTCCGGACACTCATGAAGCTCCCTCTCAAGACCCTCGTGCCGCTACTCGCGGTCGCGGCACTCTGCGCCGCGTGCAATCCGTTCACGCCCAGGAACATGCCGACAGCGACGCCGACTCAGTACCCGCAGGACCCGCGCTTCTCTGCATTCACGTACGAGACCGATGATGAGCTGGAGGTAAAGGAGCGTGTCGACTCGTTCAACGAGCGTATACCCGGACTGGGGGCGACCGCCGGACACGTTGTTGTAGCCCATTTCCGAGATGGTGCCGACCGGCAGCCGACGCCGGACCGCCAATTCTGGCTGACCGGTGTCGCCGAGGTCCCCGATTCAACAATCACCATGTTCGTCGACGACAACATCGGCAGTTCATCGTTACTGCCCGGCATCCACCCCAGCCTGTACGAGTACGTGCCCGAGGAATGTACTTTCACAACCGTTGACCCCGCCGTTGCCAACAAAGTCCTCCGTACCGATCCGGAAGCCATCTATTCGGAATGGGGCTCGTTTGAGATCCGCGAGTTTGCGGTATCTGCTGACTGCAATCTCATCATCGTCACCGGCGATGGCCTCAACGCCTAGCACACTAACGTTCAAGACACTCATGAAGCTCCCTCCTCCGTGAACCTACGTTGGCCGAACATGGAGGCGAGCGAGGCGCACGTCGTCATCGCAAATTCCAGCCAAACAGGGTTCCTCCCCGACCAGGACCCAGAATTCTGGCTCACCGCTGTTGCGACCGTCCCCGATGAGACGATCCAGCTCCTCGCGGAGGGTGCAGCCACCGACACACTGCTACCCGGCCAGCACCAGGCGCGGTGCCCGGGCAGCAATGCACTAGTTACGACAGCAATGCACTAGTTACGAGGGCATTGCACTACCTACTATCTAGTGCAATGCTTCCCCAAATAGTGCACTGCCCCGAGCAACAAGCTCACGCGCGGCTAAGTCCGCACCGGTACCTCGTCAACAAGCCTCCCACTCCCGTATCAATGTCGATGCCCCCACGGAACGGAAGACAATTCAATCAGGAACGAGGCCGGGGCGAACTCTTGTGTACACAGAATCATCGCAAAACTGAAACGAAAACTCACCCTGAGCTAAGTCGCGCCCCGAAAGTCCTAAAACACCCAACGAGAGGCCAATTTTCGTTGATTATCGGCGGAGATTTTTCCGCAAGAAATAGCGGCAAATTCAACCTCACCCACGCTGTCTGAACATAAACGGCCACTGGGACCTCGGACCCAGTCATAACCTGAGTTGGACAGCACCCACGAGGAAGGATCCCCCCAGTGCGCATCGCTCTCTTTTCCACCTGCCTGGCAGACGTCATGTTCCCCCAGGCTGCCCAGGCCACAGTGACCCTGCTTGAACGCCTCGGCCACGAGGTTGTCTTCCCTGAAGACCAGGTCTGCTGCGGACAGATGCACGCAAACACCGGCTACTTCGAAGACGCCGCGAAGATCACCCGTAACCACGTCAAGACCTTCGAGCCCGTGCTCGACGGCCAGTGGGACGCCATCGTTGTCCCCTCCGGCTCCTGCACCGGTGCAGCGCGCCACGAGCAGAAGGTCGTCGCCGAGCACGTGGGCGACGAGCATCTCGCGAATCAGTCCCAGCGCATCGCTGAGCACACCTACGACCTCACCGAGCTCATCACCGACGTTCTGGGCCTCGAGGACGTGGGCGCCTACTTCCCCCACACGGTCACCTACCACCCGACCTGCCACTCGCTGCGTATCGCCAAGGTCGGCGACCGCCCCTACCGCCTCCTGCGCGCCGTCGAGGGCCTCACCCTCGTCGACCTGCCCGACGCCGAGGTCTGCTGCGGTTTCGGCGGCACCTTCGCCATGAAGAATTCCGAGACCTCCACCTCGATGCTCGCGGACAAGGTCACCAACGTGATGTCCACGCGCGCCGAGGTCCTCGTCATGGGCGACTACTCGTGCCTCATGCACGTCGGCGGCGGCCTCTCGCGTCTCAACTCGGGTATCCGCCCGATGCACCTCGCCGAGATCCTGGCATCCACCAAGGATCAGCCCTTCGAGGGCAACATCTCCTTCGCACCCGAAAGCGCACAGGTGATCTGACATGTCTGAAACATTCATCGGTATGCCCTCCGCCCCCGAGTCGCACACCGGCGGATGGCGCACCACCGTCACCATCCCCGAGGACACCCTCCGCTGGGGCACGACCTTCCCGGAAGGCGCCCACAAGACCCTGGCCAACACTCAGATGCGCCGCAACCTGGGCCACGCCACCCGCACGATCCGCACCAAGCGCGGACAGCGCGTCGCGGAAATGCCCGACTGGGAGGACCTGCGCAGCGCAGCCGAGGCCGTCAAGTTCGAGGTCGAGTCCCGCATGCCCGAGCTCCTCGAAGAGTTCGAGCGCAACGTGACTGCTCGCGGTGGCATCGTCCACTGGGCGCGCGACAAGCACGAGGCCAACCGCATCATCGCGGACATCATCAAGTCCAAGGGTGTCGACGAGATCGTCAAGGTCAAGTCCATGGCCACCCAGGAGACCAACCTCAACGAGTACCTGAAGGAACAGGGCATTCACGCTCGCGAGACCGACCTCGCCGAGATGATCGTCCAGCTGGCCGACGACATGCCCAGCCACATCGTCGTCCCCGCGATCCACCGAAACCGTTCCGAGGTTCGTGGCATCTTCCTGGATCGCATGGAGGACGCTCCTCGTGACCTCTCCGACGACCCGACTGAGCTGACCGCCGCGGCACGCTCCCACCTGCGTAAGAAGTTCCTGCACGCCAAGGTTGCCGTCTCCGGCACCAACATGGGCGTCGCGGAAACCGGCACGGTCTCGATCTTCGAGTCCGAGGGCAACGGCCGCATGTGCCTGACCCTGCCCGACACGCTCATCACCCTGATGGGCATCGAGAAGCTGGTCCCCCGCTTCCAGGACATCGAGATTTTCTCCCAGCTCCTGCCTCGTTCCGCCACCGGCGAGCGTATGAACCCCTACACCTCCATGTGGACGGGCGTCACCCCCGGCGATGGCCCCCAGGAATTCCATCTGATCCTCATGGACAACGGCCGCACCAAGGTCCTCGCCGACCCGATCGGACGCCAGGCCCTCGCATGCATCCGCTGCGGCTCGTGCATGAACATCTGCCCGGTGTACCAGCACACCTCCGGTCACGCCTACGGCTCCGTCTACCCGGGCCCCATCGGCGCGATCCTGACCCCGCAGCTCACCCAGGGCCTCGACGAGCACGATCCCGTGCACACCCTGCCCTTCGCATCCTCCCTGTGTGGAGCGTGCGGCGAGGTCTGCCCCGTCAAGATCGACATCCCCACGATCCTTATTCACATGCGTGCGCGCACGGTTGACGTCAAGCGCAACCTTGTGCCGGACGTGTGGGACCTCGCGATGGGCGTGACTACCCCGGTCATGTCGAACGCGAAGCTGTGGAAGGCCGCCGGAAAGGGCACGAAGGCCACCCGCCTGTTCGCCAAGAAGGGTTCCATCGGCGCGCTGCCATTCCCGGCCTCGCTGTGGACGCGCGCACGCGACCTGCCGGTCGCCCCGAAGGAAACCTTCCGCGAGTGGTGGAAGCGCACCCACAAGGATTCCGACGCCAACGCGCCGCGCACCGACGCTCCCGCGAAGGGCCTCCCGCTCGCTTCCGAGCACGGAATGACCACCAACACGACCCCGAAGGAGGCGTGACATGAGCACCACCACCATGGACGCGAAGACCGCGATCCTCGCGCGCGCACGCGACGCCATCTCTCGTTCCCAGCAGGACCGTCCGGTGCGCCCGATCCCCCGCGACTACATCCGCTCCACCGAGCACGCGCCCGGTTCGCAGGCCGTCATTGACGAAATGATCGAGAAGCTCGAGGACTACTCGGCCAAGGTCGTCGTGGTCTCCAAGGAGTCCGAGGTCGCTGACGCGATCTCGACCTTCCTAGCCGACCAGAAGGCCACCTCCGTCGTGGTCCCCACCGGCCTGGACGACGCCTTCAAGAAGGCCGCCGCCCGCGACGGTCGCACGGTCCGCGAGGACAGCCGCGAGCAGGCCATCCCGACGCTGGAGCTCGACCAGATCGATGCCGTCGTCACGCGCTGCCGCGTCGCGATCTCTATCTCCGGCACCATCGTCCTCGACGGTGAGCCCGACCAGGGTCGCCGCGCGATCACGCTCGTGCCCGACACTCACGTCGTCGTCCTGAAAGCCTCCGACATCGTTCCCACGGTGCCCCAGGCCGTCGAGATCCTCGGCAAGAACCCGACCCGTCCGATGACCTGGCTCGCCGGCGGTTCGGCGACCTCCGATATCGAGCTGGTCCGCGTCAATGGCGTGCACGGCCCCCGCTTCCTGCGAGTCGTCATCGTCAAGTGATCTGATCACGACGTAAGTGTGCCCGGCTGCCTCACGGCAGCCGGGCACCATGCTTATCTGGGCCAAGACCCACCTGATGTTTCCCTGCGACAGAGTCTCAGCGCAGGTAGCGTCCCGTCACCGATGCCTCGCTGTCCACGATATCGCTCGGAGTGCCCTGCGCGACGATACGACCACCTTCGATGCCGCCGCCCGGGCCCATATCAATGACCCAGTCAGCGCAACGGATCAGGTCCAGGTCGTGCTCGATGACGAGGACCGTCGCTCCACGCTCAATGAGGTGCTGGAGCACGTTCAGGAGGACCTGCACATCATCCGGGTGCAGGCCGATCGTCGGCTCGTCGAAGATGAAGAGAGTGCCCTCCTGGCGCCTACCCATTTCGGAGGCAAGCTTGAGGCGCTGGGCCTCGCCACCAGAGAGGGCGGGAGTGGCCTCCCCCAGCGTCAGGTATCCCAGGCCGAGGCCGGCCAGGGTCTCCAGGATCGCTCCGGCTTTCTTTAGCCCACGCACGGCCACCCGGGCCTCGTCGACGCTCATCGCCATGATGTCGGGCAGGCTCAGCCTATCGCGGCGGATCTGCGACGCCTGCGCGCCGTAGCGGCTCCCTCGACAATCCGTGCACTCGATGTCCACGTCGGGCAAAAATTGCACATCCAGGGTGATCTGCCCGGTCCCGTCGCACGTGGGGCATCGAAGCGAACCCGTGTTGTACGAGAAGGCGCCGGGCTTCAGCCCGGCAGCCTGCGCCTCCTCGGTACGCGCAAACGCCCGGCGCAGCTCATCCAGGACACCGGAGTACGTGGCCACGGTCGAGCGCACGTTCACTCCGATCGGCGTCGCGTCGATCAGGTTCACCCGTGAGATACCGGCGGCATCCACGTCGCGCACGTGCGCGGGTAAAGGCTCACCAGCAAGGCGCGCACGCAGCGCGGGAACCAGCGACTCAAGGACGAGTGTCGTCTTACCCGACCCACTGACGCCCGTCACGGCCGTCAACGAACCCAGCGGAATATCAACACTCAGGGGTCGCACCGTGTGGATCTGGTTAGTCTCCAGGTGAAGCGCACCGCGCCCGTCGATATCCGCGCCCCGATCCGAATCCCCCGCTGCACGCTCAACCCGACGCAACCCAGCCATGTACGGGCCGATGCGGGACGCTGGGGCGTGGGAGGCCTCGTTGATGGGGCCCTGGAAGATGACGCGACCACCGTCTGCTCCCGCTCCGGGTCCGATCTCGATCAGGTGATCCGCGGCTGCGAGGACACGCGTGTCGTGGTCGACGACGACAGCGGAATTCCCGTCGGCGAGGAGTTCCCGGATGATCGCCAGGACGCCGTCGACGTTGGAGGGGTGTAGGCCAATGGTCGGCTCGTCCAGCACGTAGAGGACCCCGGTCGTCCGGTTGCGTACGGCACGGGCGAGCTGCATGCGCTGGCGCTCACCGTTGGACAACGTCGAGGACGCGCGGTCGAGGGACAGGTAGGACAGGCCGAGCTGCACGAGGCGATCCATCGGCTCGGTCATCTCCTCGACGATGACGCGGGCCATGGGAGCTACCTCATCCGGAACGAGGCCGGGGACGCGCTGGACCCACTCGCGCAGCTCCGTGAGCGTGAGGCGCGAGGCCTCGCCCAGGTCGATGCCCTCGATCAGCGTGGAGCGTACACGTTCCCCCAGGCGCGTGCCGTCGCACGCGGGGCATGTGCGGGTGATGAGGTATTTCCACGCGGGCGAGGGCCTTCTCATCTTTCGCCTTCGACAAGGCGTTTTCGACCGTGGCGACCGCATTGAAGTAGGTGAAGTCCAGCTCCGCGCCACCGGTCTTGGTGGCGACGACGATGTGACGTTTCTCGGCAGGCCCCTCGTAGACGATCGCCTTCTCCGCATCGCTCAGGTTCCGGAAGGGCACGTTCGTGCGCACACCCATTTCACGGGCGACGTCCTTCATGAGCTTCCACATGAGGGACCCCCACGGGGAAACCGCGCCCTCGTCAATAGTGAGGGATTCATCGGGCACGAGGGACGCTCGGTTGACGACGCGCTGGACGCCCGTCCCCCTCACACACCGGGCACGCACCGCCCGAGTTAAATGCCATCTCCTCAGCACCGAGGCCGTAGAAGGAGGCTGCACACTGCGGGCACGTGAGAGGCACTTCTAGGGCCACGCCCAGCGAGGGCGGGACGCGGTGCCCGTTGGGGCACAGGTAGGAGCCAACGCGTGAGAACAGCAGGCGCAGGTAGTTGAGAAGCTCCGTCGCCGTACCGAAGGTAGAGCGCACGTCGGGGACACCTGGGCGCTGGCGCAGCGCGAGCGCGGCGGGCACGTGCGCAACCTCGTCGACCGAGGCCTTGGCAGCCTGGGAGATGCGCCGACGCGTGTAGGTCGCCAGGGACTCCAGGTAACGCCGCGATCCCTCCGCGTAGAGCGTGCCCAGGGCCAGGGAGGATTTACCCGACCCAGACACGCCCGCGACTGCGACGAACGCGTTCAGGGGAACGTCGACGTCCACGTTTTTCAGGTTGTGGACGCGGGCGCCACGTACACGGATGACACTGGGCATGTCAGAAGCCAAGACGCCCCAGCATCTTCGGGTCGGACTGCCAGTCCTTCGCGGTGCGCACGTGCAGGTCGAGGTACACGCGGCGTCCCAGCAGCTCCTCGATGTGCGCGCGGGCCTGGGTGCCGATCTGCTTGAGACGCGAGCCCTTGCGGCCGATGATGATGGCCTTCTGGGAGTCGCGCTCGACGTAGACGTTCACATGAATGTCGAGCATGGGCGGGCGGTCGTCACCCTCGCGGCGCGGCCTCTCGATGATCTCCTCGACCTGGACGGCCAGGGAGTGCGGCAGCTCGTCGCGCACGCCCTCCAGGGCGGCCTCGCGGATAAACTCGGCGATCAGGGTGTCGCGCGACTCGTCGGTGACGTCACCTGACGGGTACAGCGGCGGCGACAGCGGCACAGTCTGCGCGAGCACCTCGCGCAGGTGGTCGATGCCCTTGCCCTCCACGGAGGAGACGGGGACGATGGCGGCCCACTCCCCCAGCTTCTCGATGGACAGCAGGTGCTTCATGACGCGCTCGCGCGGCACGGCGTCGCACTTGGTCGCCACCGCGATGATCGGGCGCTTGATGCCGCGCAGCTCGCGGGCGATGAACTGGTCGCCGGGGCCGATGCGCTGGTCGGCGGGCAGGCAGAAGAGCACGACGTCGACCTCGGAGAGGGCCTCGCGCACCATGTCGTTGAGTCGCTTGCCCAGCAGCGTGCGCGGGCGGTGGTATCCGGGGGTGTCCACAAGCACCAGCTGGTAGTTGTCCCCGTGCACGATGCCGCGGATGTTATGGCGCGTCGTCTCGGGACGGCCCGAGGTGATCGCGATCTTGCGTCCGACCAGCGCGTTCGTCAGGGTCGACTTGCCCACGTTGGGGCGCCCGACGATCGAGATGAAGCCGGCGCGGAAGTCCTCCGGGAAGTCCGGCATCTCGATGGTCGCGGCCGCGTCCTCGCGCAGGGATGCGAGCGAGGTCAGCGCCTCGAAGGCATCGAGGTCGGCGTCCTCCTCGTCCTCCAGGCCCTCGAGGTCCTCGTACTCTTCGTTGTCCTCGGAGTCATCAGGGTCCTCGTCGTCGCCCGGTTCAGCCCCGGCCTCGTCCGCGGTCTCTTCGCCGAGGCCGGCGTCGATCTGCGCGCGAGCGTCGGCTTCCGGGTCGGCAGCGTCGGGGGCGACCTCGATGCGTGCGTCGCCGAAGGCGTTGGGGCCGGCCATGAGTTCGTCGTCGGAGGGGAATCGCATGTCAGTTGTCCTTGTCGTCGGCGGGGTTGAGGTCGGGGGTCAGGAGCTGCGCGTCGGGGTCGAGGCGGCAGAGGATCGTGGAGACTTGGCGGCGGCGCCCGCGCGCCTCTTCCGCCGTCATTGAAACACCGGCGAGGGTGCCGGTCGCGCCGGGCAGGGGAACCCGCCCAATCGCCTTGGCGAGCAGGCCGCCGACGGAGTCGACGTCCTCGTCCTCGATCTCGCGATCGAGGAGCTCGCCCAGCTCGGAGATCGGGTAGCGCGCGGGGACACGCCACACCCCCGGCTCAACTTCCTCGGGTTCGACGGAGTGGCGGTCGTGCTCATCGGTCAGCTCGCCGACGACCTCCTCGAGGAGATCCTCGAGGGTCACGAGGCCCGCGACGCCGCCGTACTCGTCGATGACGATGGCCATGTGGAAACGCTCGGCCTGCATCTGGCGCAGCATGTCGTCCGCCGGCTTCATCTCGACGGCGAATTCGGCGGGGCGCATCATCTGCTCGGCGCGCATGTCGAGCTGGCCGCCCGTGGCCTCCCAGCGGGACACGAGGTCCTTGAAGTACAGAATGCCGCGAATATCGTCCACGTCGTCGCCGACGACGGGCACGCGGGAGAAGCCGGAGCGCACGAACAGGCGCAGGGCGGAGGGCGCAGGCGTGTCAGCGTCGATGGTCACCATGTCCGTGCGCGGCACCATGACCTCGCGCACGAGCGTGTGCCCGAGGTCGAGGACGGAGCGGACCATGTCGCGGTCCTCTTCCTCGAAGCTCTCGGGTTCGCCGACCTCGTCGACGATCTCACGCAGGTCGGAGATCAGCTCGGCGCGCACCTGCGCCTCGGTGGGCTCGGGGGCGGGGCGCGAGGAGCGCACGCGGGTAAGGAGCGGGTCGACCAGGTGGCTGAGGCGCGCGAGGCGGTCCGCGAACCTGGTGCCTGCCAGGGCGATCCCCTCGGGGTTGCGCGCGCCCCACTGGGCGGGCAGGAAGGACACGAAGAGCAGTTGCAGGGCCGCGATCACCAACACCGCGATGAGGGCGACCGCCCACCACGGCAGGCGGGTATCGACCAGGATGATCGTGCCCATAACTGCGTAGACGACCTGCCAAAAGGTACGAAAGGCGCGCAGCGACAGCAGAGTGCGCTGGCGGTGATCGACGAGGCCGTAGAGGACGCGCGCGTTCCGGCGCTCTTCCTCGATGAGGTCCTCGACGCCGGCCAGGGTCAGGCGCTGGACGGCCTGCTCGACGCTCTGGGCGACAGACGCGAACGCCAGGGCGACGACCGCGAGGACCAGGAGCGCCACGGAGGGCACATCCAAGATCGGCGAGGCCGGGGACGCCTGCAGGGGAAGGATCATCGGGTGGCCAGGAAGGTCAGCAGGAGCTTGCGCTGGAGGGCGAACATGACCTCGCGCTCAGCGTCGGTCGCGTGGTCGTAGCCCAGGAGGTGCAGCATGCCGTGCGTGGCCAGGAGGAGCATCTCCTCGGCGGCGCTGTGGCCGGACTCGGCGGCCTGGCGGGCGGCGACCTGCGGGCAGATGCAGATGTCACCGAGCATGCCCGGGGGCGTGGGGTGATCGGCCGTGCCGGGGCGCAGCTCGTCCATGGGGAAGCTCATGACGTCGGTGGGGCCGGGCAGGTCCAGCCAGCGCACGTGCAGGTCTTCCATCGGCTCGGGCTCGATGAAGATGATGTTGACTTCCGCGTCGGAGCTGACGTGCATCTGATCGAGCACGTAGTCGGCCAGCGCGGAAAACTCGGCTTCGTTGATCTCGTAGTCGGTCTCGTTGATGACCTCGGTCATGACGTGTACTCCCTGCGTGCGGTGTTGTGGCTGCGCGTGCGTGCGCGACGCGCGGCATTTTTGTCGTCGAAGCGCTGGTAGGCATCAATGATCGCGCCGACCAGCTCGTGGCGCACGACGTCGGCGCTGGTCAGGTGGCAGAACTCGATGTCGTCGATGTCGCCGAGGATGTTTTCGACGACGGACAGGCCGGAGGTCTGGCTGCCGGGCAGGTCGATCTGCGAGGCGTCGCCCGTGACGACGACCTTGGAGCCAAAACCCAGTCGGGTGAGGAACATCTTCATCTGGCCGACCGTCGTGTTCTGGGCCTCGTCCAGGATGATGAAGGAGTCGTTGAGGGTGCGTCCGCGCATGTAGGCCAGCGGCGCGACCTCGATCGTGCCGGCGGCCATGAGCTTGGGCAGGGCTTCGGGGTCGAGCATGTCGCCCAGGGCGTCGTAGAGGGGACGCAGGTAGGGGTCGATCTTGTCGGTGAGGGAGCCGGGCAGGAAGCCGAGGTTCTCCCCCGCCTCGACGGCCGGGCGGGTCAGGACGATGCGGCGCACCTCGCCGGAGAGGAGTCGGCGCACGGCCTGGGCCATCGCCAGGTAGGTCTTGCCGGTGCCCGCGGGGCCGATGCCGAAGACGACGGTGGCGCGGTCGATGGCATCCGTGTAGGCCTTCTGGCCGGGGGTCTTGGGGCGGATCGAACGCCCGCGCGCGGAGAGAATTTCCTCCGTGGGGGCCTCGCCCGAGGTGAGGCGTCCAAGTAGGCCGATGGCCTGTTCGACGGCGGTGGCGTCCAGGGCGGTACCGCGCCGGGCCATGCCGATAAGTTCTTCGAGGAGGCCCGCGGCCACGTCGATGTCGGCCTGGGTGCCGGCGAGTGAGATTTCGCGTCCGGTGACGAGGAAACGGACGTGCGGGAAGCCGCGTTCGAGGGCGCGCAGGACCTGGTCTGCGACGCCGAGGACCACGATCGGGTCCATGTCTGCGGGGATGGTGACGCGCCCCGTGGTGTGTGCGAGGGTGGCCGCCGCGAGCGCCGGCGCTGTGTTCTCCGTAGTCATACTGCTTCCATTCTACGCTGGAGCGCCCCTCTACAGGCTTCACGGTGCCCTCTCACGCAGTGACCCCGGACGCATCGGAGCGGCGCGGCATATGCTTCCCGGATGCATGGACGCCCTGGGAACACGCACAATGAAGCCATGCCCACCCTCGAAGAACTCGTTTCACACCCGCCACAGCTGCCGGTCACGCGCGCCCTGGGCGATATCGCGGCGGCGACGCGGCCGGGCGGCTGTGCAGTGATCACGGCGCCTCCGGGCACGGGTAAGACGACGCTGCTGCCGCCAGCGGTGGCGGTGGCGTTGGCCCAGCACGATGCATCGGTGGGGCGTGTTCTCGTCACACAGCCGCGCAGGGTGGCCGCGCGGGCCGCTGCTCGCCGGATCGCCCGTCTGCTCGGCGAGGAGGTTGGCGGGCAGGTCGGCTATTCGGTGCGCGGGGATTCGCGGGTCAGCGAGCGTACACGCGTGGAGATGGTGACGCCGGGCGTAGCGCTGCGCCGCCTGCAGCGCGACCCGGAGCTGCCCGGGGTATCTGCCCTGATCGTCGATGAGTTCCACGAGCGGGACCTGGACACGGATCTGGCGCTGGCGTTTGCGTTGGACGCGCGTTCGGCGCTGCGCGACGACCTGTTCGTGGCACTCACCTCGGCGACGCTCGAGGCCTCGCGCACGGTTGATTTCCTGCGTGCGTCGACGGGTGAGGAGCCCGCGCTCGTTGATATTCCGGGCGATATTTCCGCTGGAGCTGCGCTACACTCCCCCGCCGCGCGGCGTCGAGGCCATGGGCGCGATCGGGAACGAGCGCGTGGGTGTGCGCCGCGAGTACCTGGCGCACGTGGCGCGCACGGTCGAGGAGACGGTCGCGGCCACCGAGGGGTCAGTCCTCGTGTTCCTGCCTGGCGTGGGTGAGATCGAGACCGTCCGAGGCAATCTGCGCCTGGGCGACATCCCGGTCCTTGCGCTGCACGGGCAGCTGAGCGCCGCCGAGCAGGACCGCGCGCTCTCCCCCGCCGCCGGTCGCCGCGTCATCCTGTCCACGTCTATCGCGGAGTCCTCGCTCACGGTTCCGGGCGTGTCCGTTGTCGTGGACGCGGGGCTCGCGCGCGAGCCGCGCTTCGACGCGGGGCGCTCCCTCTCCTCCTCTCTCGTGACCGTGCCGGCGGCGCTCGCTCGCCTCGAACAGCGTGTGGGCCGTGCCGCGCGCACCGGCCCGGGCATCGCCGTGCGCGTCATGGACTCGGTGGACGTGGCCCGCAGGCCCGCGCAGTCGGCGCCGGGGATCGCCACGCAGGACCTGACGGACGCGCGCCTCCAGGTCGCCTCGTGGGGCACGCCTGTGGAGGAACTCGCCCTGCTCGACGCTCCACCCGCGGGCACGTGGGAGGCCGCCGGGCAGCGCCTGTCCTCCCTGGGGGCGATCGACGAGGCCGGGGCCGCCACCGCTCTGGGCCGCACACTGGCGTCGCTGCCGTTGGACCCGCCCTTGGGCAGGGCGCTCCTCGCGTCGAGCGCGATTCTGGGGGCGTCGAAGGCGGCGCGTTTCGTGGCCCTCCTGTCGGAGGACGTGCGTGCGCCGGGGGCTGACCTGGGTGCAATGGAGCGCCGGTTGGGTCGCGGAGGCGCCAGCAATGCGGGACCTGGGAAGGCGCAGGCGGCCCGAGTGAAGGAGACGCAGGCGCGCTTGGAGCGTCTAGCGCGGCGTCTGCCGGCTTCCGCGTCGGACGAAGCCCTCGCATCCGTTGCAGCTACACACCGGCAGGCGGGTTCGCGCACCAGCGAGGACGAGCTGGCCCTGACGTGCGCGCTCGCGCATCCGGAGTGGATCGCGCGGCGCCGCCCGGGGTCCGCGGCCTACATTTTGGCGGGCGGTGTGGGCGCCGAGCTGCCGCAGGGTTCCCCCTTGGAGGGCCAGGAGTGGCTGGCCGTGGCCTCGATTGACCGGGCGTCGGCCTCGCGCCACGCGCGCATTCTCGCGGCGGTGCCGCTGTCGGAGGAGGACGCCCTGGCAGCGGGCGCGGCGCTCCTGGAAACCCGCACGCAGGCCTCGATCGAGAAGGGGGCTCTGAAAGCCACCCGCACGCGCACCCTGGGGGCTATCCCCTTGAGGAGCGCCCCGGCCTCGTCCCTGAGCGAAGAGGAGGCGACCGCTCTGGTGGCCGAGCACCTGGCCGCGCGCGGGCTGGGCGATCTGGGATGGGGGAAGGAGGCCTCGTCCCTGCGCGAGCGCATGCGGGTGCTCCACGAGGTGCTCGACGATCCGTGGCCCGACGTGTCGGATGAGGCCCTCGCGGGCAGCGCGCCGCAGTGGCTTGCTCCCTGGGCGAAGCGCCTCGCGCAGGGCGGGTCCTTGAGCAACGTGTCAATGCTCGACGCGCTGCGCTCGATGCTGCCGTGGCCGCAGGCGGCGCGCCTGGACGAGCTGGCGCCGGAAAAGATGCCGATTCCTGCGGGAGGCACGCGTCCCATCGACTGGAGCGGTGCGCACCCGGTGCTCACTCTGCGTGTCCAGCAGGCCTTCGGGTGGACGGACACGCCCCGACTGGTGGACGGGCGCGTTCCCCTGGTGCTGCATCTGACGGATCCGGCGGGTCGGCCAGCGGCGGTCACCTCCGACCTGACTTCGTTTTGGGCGGGGCCGTATCGGGACGTGCGCGCGCAGCTACGCGGGCGCTATCCGAAGCATCCGTGGCCCGAGGACCCGCTAAACGCAGAGCCCACGAACCGTGCCAAGCGCAGGGGGTAGCGCACGTGCTCTCCCCCGCGCCGGGCGATCAATCCTCCAGTTTGCCGACTATTCGCCGCCCGTCGGGCAGGTTCTTAGACGGCATCTGGTAGGCGTCGAGGTCCGCCATAGCGGGACGCTCGAGGCCCAGTTCACGCAGCTGCGCGTAGGTCGACATGCGCACGGGACCCAGCTCGGCGACAGGCTGGCCTTCCTCGGTGAGCGTGACGACTTCACCGGATGAGGCGCGCGCCAGAGCGGCCCCCACATCCTCTTTGAAATCACCAATTTCTAGAGCCCTCATACCCCTAATCTAAGCATGCCGAAGGGGGTTTGAACGAACGGCACGATCACTATGTGACCCTTCGATCCCTTACACCCGCCAAACGAGCGTCATACAGCCAAAACATCGTGAAAATAGACACCCCTGCTGCGACCACCTGGTGGACATTTCTGGTTGATGGAATAGATCCGGTCGCACTGCGTTGAGATAGGCGACCCTGTTCTACCCAAGGAGAAACATGTCCACGAACGAAATCGAGAACGTCGACCTGCTGGTTGTCGGCGGCGGCAAGGCCGGAAAGTCCCTCGCAATGGAGCGCGCGAAGGCGGGCTGGAAGGTCGCCATGGTGGAGCGCCAGTTCGTCGGCGGTACCTGCATCAACGTCGCGTGTATCCCCACGAAGTCGCTGGTCAACTCGGCTCGTCGCCTGAGCGATGCCCGCTCGGACGAGGCGTTCGGCGTCGTCGGCACCGAGGGCGCGCGCGTGGACCTGGCCAAGCTCCGCGCCCACAAGGAGGGCATCGTCGGTGCCATGGTCGGCGCGCACGAGAAGATGTTCGCGGCCCCCGGCCTGGACTTCATCCGCGGCGAAGCCCGCTTCACGGGCGAGCGCACGGTGACCATCGCTCTTGAGGACGGCGGCGAGCGCACGATTCGTGGCGAGCGCGCCCTCATCAACCTGGGTTCGCGTCCGGCGCGTCCCGCGATTCCCGGCCTGTGGGAGTCCGGCGCCTGGACGAACGAGGAAATCCTGCGCCTCGAGGAACTCCCCTCCTCCCTGGCGATCATCGGCGCCAGCTACATCGGCGTGGAGTTCGCGTCGATGATGGCGACGTTCGGCGTGGACGTCACCCTCATCTCCTCGGGTGACCACGTGCTGCCTCGCGAGGACGAGGACGCCGCCCGCGTCGTCGAGGCTGGCCTGGAAGCCGCCGGCGTGCGCATCGTGCCCGGCCGCGCTGAGTCCGCCTCGCGCGAGGGCAACACGACGACCCTGACGCTCTCCGACGGCTCGACGGTGTCCGCCGAGGCGGTCCTGGTGGCCGTGGGTCGCGTTCCCAACACGGACGGCATCGGCCTGGACGAGGCCGGGGTTGAGCTGACCGATCGCGGTTTCGTCGCGGTCGATGAGCACCTGCGTACCTCCGCTGAGGGCGTGTGGGCGGCCGGCGACTGCGCGGGCACCCCCATGTTCACGCACGCGTCCTGGTCGGATTTCCGCATCATCCGCGCACAGCTGACCGGCGCGTCCCTGGACGATGCGACGACCACCACGAAGGGCCGCACGATCCCCTACGCCGTGTTTGCCACCCCCGAGCTGGCCCGCATCGGCCTGTCCGAGGGCGAGGCGCGCGAGGCCGGCCTCGACGTGCGTATCGCCAAGGTTCCCACGGCCGCGATTCCGCGCGCCAAGACGATGCGCTACGCGGGCGAGGGCTTCTGGAAGGCCGTCGTCGACGCGAACACGCACCAGATCCTGGGCGCCACGCTGATTGGCCCGAACGTCTCCGAGGTCATCACGGCCGTGCACGTCGCCATGGCTGGCGGCCTGACCTACGAGCAGCTGCGCTTCCTGCCGATCGCGCACCCGACCATGGGCGAGGGCCTGCAGGTCCTCTTCGACTCCCTGGGCTGAGGCCCCACGCGCCCCGGGGCATCATTGGGGGCGCGCCCGGATCCCTCCCGGACGCGTGAGGGAACAAACGGGGCGGGTCCGAACGATACGTTCGGACCCGCCCCTGTTGTATTCAGTTGCGCTGGGCACCAGGTGCGCTCGGCATCAGGCACTCAGCGCGGGGATCGAGGCCGGAGCGTCCCAGCCCAGGCCTCGTCCCCTTCTGGCTCAGCCGAGCCAGGCGCCCGAGGACGCGAAGTGGTAGCGCTTACCGTCGATGGAGACCCAGCCGGTGACCATCTTGCCGGAGCCGTCGAGGTAGTACCAGGTACCGGCGTCGTTGACCCAGCCGATCGCCATCGCGCCGTTGCCGGTCAGGTAGTACCACTTGCCGTTCACGGCGGTCCAGCCGGTGGCCATGGAGCCGTTGCCGGAAAGGTAGTACCAGGAGCCGTTGACGTTGACCCAGCCGGTCGCCATCGCGCCCGAGGCGTTCAGGAAGTACCAGGAGCCGTCGACGTCAACCCAGCCGGTCGCCATGGCGCCGGTGGCGGGATCGAGGTAGTACCAGGAGCCGTCGACCTTGGTCCAGCCCATCGCCATGCGGCCGGACGGGGTCATCCAGTGCCACGCGGCGTCGAAGGTGACCCAGCCGGTCGCCATCACGGCGTCGCCGTTGAAGTAGTAGGTGGAGCCATCGATGGTGACGTACTTGCTGCGGGCGCAGTAGCCGTCGGAGTAGCAGTACTTCCAGCCATCGGCGCTGTTGGTCCAGGCGCCGCCGTCACGCAGAGATTCATCCACGTGGAAGTGGATCGAGGCCTTGACGTCGTCATCGGCGCGGGCGTCCTTGTTGCGGCCCTCGGCGGAAACCGTGACATCAACGTGGGGGGCGTCGCCGATCAGGTCGGTGGCGTTGTAGGGACCGGCCACGAGGGTGACCTCGTTACCCTCGAAGGCGCCAGTGCCGGTGCCGGTCACGGCTTCCTTGTCGCCGACCTTCAGAGAGGCCTTGGTGACGGGGCCGGAGACCGTGGTGCGCACGTAGACGGTACCCGAGACAGACGCGTCGGCCAGCGGACGCCAGTCGGTGGCGCCGTCGTGGGAGTACTCGAGGCTGCCGAGGACGGGCTGCGGCTGGTCCTTGAGGACGGCGGCCAGGGCGTTGACGAGGCCAGCGCCGCGGTATTCCTTACCGTCCTCGGGCGCAGCGAGGCGGTCGTAGGTGTAGCCGGCCTGCTTCTTGAGCAGGGCGATCGTCTGGTCGGGGGTGTAGTCCGGGTGGATCTGCTTGATCAGCGCGGCCACGCCCGCAGCGTGCGGGGAGGCCATCGAGGTACCCGACAGGTAACCGAAGGGCGGATCCTTCTTCCAGGTCGGCAGGGTCGACCAGATGCGCGAGCCGGGGGCGGCCACGTCCACGGAGTTCGTGCCGTAGTTGGAGAACTTGGAACGCTCGAGCTTCGCGATGGAGGGATCGGTGCCGGTGGGCAGCGCGACGGAGGCCACGGAGACGACCGAGTCGTTGACCATGGCGGGCACGTCGATGCCGCCGGCCACGTTGCGCTCGACCGCGGCGCCCTCGACGTCGTTGGGCGATGCCTTGTCGATCGTCGGGTTGTCGTGGTCGTCGTTGTCGTTACCCTCGGCGGCGATGTTGACGACGCCGTGGTTCTTCGCGTAGCGGATCGCGCGCGAGGCAGCCTCGAGGCCCGCGGCCTGGGAGCCCTCGGTGGGCATCCAGAAGGCGTAGGGGTCCATGTAGTAGCTGGAGTTCGTCACGTCGATGTCGTGCTCGGCAGCCCAGTCGAAGGCGCAGGCCACGTACTCGGGGTAGAAGGAGCCGGCCTCGTTCGAGGTCTTGATCGCGACGATCGTGGCGCTGGGGGCGACGCCGTCCACGCCGTAGGCGTTGTGCGCGGCGGCGATGGTGCCGGCGACGTGCGTGCCGTGGTAGTGGTCATCCTTCCAGTCCGCGGGGGCCTGGCTGGGGATGCCGTTGATCTGGCAGCCCACGGAACGCGAGGCGTCCAGGTGTTCCTTGAGGTCCTTGTGGTCGGGGTCGATGCCGGTGTCCATGACGCCGACGGTGACCTTCTCGAGGGAGACGTCGACCTGCTGGGCCTCGAGCGCGCCGACGGCGGCCAGGCCCCAGGCGTTGGCGTCGCCCTCGTCGGGGGTGAAGTCGTTGAGCTGGGAGTCGGCGGACAGGCCGGTCGAGCGGGTGCCCGCGGCGTCAGCGACGGCGTTGGCCTCGGACGCGGTAGTCTGCGGCTGCTCGGTGCGCACCTCGGAGCCGGTGACCGTCTTGTAGCGGGTGGGGCCAATCGACTGGTAGGAGATGCCGGAGTCGACGAGGCTCTTGCCAAGCGTCGGCGCGAAGGCGGCCTTCACCGACTGGACGAAGAAGGTGTTGAATTCGGGGTACTGAGCCAGGACCACGCCGTTTTCCGAGGCCTTGGAGACGGCCGCGTTGAAGTCGTAGTGGGAGGCGTCGGCGGTCAGGTTGACCGCGTAGTTCATGACCTCGTCCTGGGCGCGAGCCTCGGAGGTGATCCCCGGGACGCCGGCCGCGTGGGCGGGGGCGCCGAACGCGGTGAGCGTGACGCCGACGGCGAGCGCCGCTCCTCCCGCGATGAGGGTCTTCCATGAGCGTTGATGCATCATTGTTCCTCGTTTCTGTACGGATGGGGACGCGTCTCCGGAGCTTTCCGGACGGCACGCCATTGCTCCATCGTCTCAAGGTTTGTCACTAACCTCATAGCGCGTTTCACAATTTAAGAATTCTTGACCTTTTGGTGAAGGAATGGAGAGGTTGACACATGGGCAACAACCACAGCACTCCCCCACACCCCTCTCCACACATCATCCGTCGACCAACCGGAACCAACCCACCAATCAATTAGACAGTTTGAAGAGTTGAAATACCGAGCGATTAATTTAATTGTCAGAACAACGAGTCTCCGCTATTTATCTTGTATTTTTTGATTTGCCAGACAACTTGACAGTTTCGCATGACCCATCCGAACAGCTGTGTTACGGTCGGAGACGACAGTCACATTGGAGTGCTGGAGGGAACAGAGTTGTCAACGCCAGGGCACGTTACAACAAACATCTATCAACATGCCCGGCACGAACACCACGCAAGTAATGCCGAACCCAAAGTAATAGGCACATCACCCCCTTCACACAGGATCGCCGGGAGGCAACTATGAAAGATCTAGCGATCAAGAGGAGATTCATAGACAAGTTCTTCAGCGAGCGCGAACTCGTCGTCGAATATTACGAGTCCGATGACTCAGCCGCGAAAGAGGCATGCGCTTGGTTTGAGCAAGTACAAGAGATCATTGCCAAACTGCCTATATACCGGCACGACAACGTAGGACAACCACTTGGGGACTCCAAATCTGACGTTTGGTTTTTTCGCGGACAGAAGGACTCCAGCTTCGCCTTCACCTCAACACTCTATCGACGACTGCTTGACGCGAGCTTCGACAAGCTCTTACTCAAGACACCAAAAGCTCACGAGAAAGCGATGCTCCAGGCCGAACTCAGCTTGCTCAATGAAGCAAGAAAGATGGGAATCGGGAGAGGACTCACAGCACTCGAAACGCTCACACTGCTCCAGCATCACGGATCCCCAACACGCCTCATCGACGTCACCTCGGACTGGAAGGTTGCTCTCTATTTCGCCTGCGAGAGCGACGACGACAGAGACGGGCGAATGTTCCTCATTAAGACAGAACCACACAGATGGAGCAAATTCCCAAAAGATGAAAATACCGACGAGCGAAGAAAGTTCCCCATCTGGCAGGACTATCGCACACACTTTACTTACGAAGACGAATGGTGCGACGAATGGCTGGCTGGAACATGGCCCATCTTACTCCCATTCTCTGACCCGCGAATGATCGCCCAACGAGGCTTCTTTCTCGTCGGAGGAGTTCCGTCACTTCAGGGATCCAGCATGCTCCAGGCAAGCGAGTGTCCGCACTGCCAAAAGAGAGTCTGCGAGTGCTCAGATTTCGAGGTGTTTCCCCGCGTTCGAACAATTTACGACAAACAACCAGCACATACAAAGTCAAAACTATTGGCTGCCGAGCTACGCGATATTACTTCGATGCCAATTCGATTTGGGGCAGATTTGAAGTTCCTCGAACAGATTACCAAAGCAAAACGCAACCGCTGGTCTGCTGTCGGCTATTCCATCAGGGTTCCAAAACGGTTTAAACGCACCCTGAGGGATATTCTTCGTCAGGAAGGCGTGCATACCGATTCTATTTATCCGCCGTTGCGAGAGACGGTACGCCTGTTCGAGCACGTCGTGGACGAGTCACTGAAGAAGTAGCTGATTAGCCTCTTGCGGACCTACTGACAGAGAGGATCCACCCCTACTAGGTTTCCAGCTCCAAAGCGGACCTCAACACTGAGCACACGAGCAAGCGAGGCCTCCCCGGGTGTACCGAGGAGGCCTCGTCAGTATTGGGTAGAAGAGCACCTACGACCACAAACCCGCGCCCCTCTTCGACGGGTGCCGCCTATCCTCTCCCCTCCACCAGGGCATCCAGGCGCGGTAGCCATCAGCGGGCGGGGTGGGTGAGTCGGGCTCGAAGCCCAGCTCCTCGGGCGTCTCGGGGATGCGGTCGACGAGGAAATACTTGTCCTTGTCGTCGCAGTGCTCACGCACGATGGTGCGGAACTCGGCCAGCTCGCAGTACAGGACGCCCGTGATCGAATTCCTCTTGTACACCACGATCTTGTACAGCCAGTAGGCGAAGAGCGCGACGTTGGCCGCGAGCGCCAGGGCCACGCACGCGATGTTCGCACGCGGGTCCATGGTCGCGAAGTTGAAGATGTCCGAGGGAGGGACCAAGACCTCGGGCAGGAGGGTGTTCATCGAAATCCAGAAGACCAGGGTGAAGCAGCGGAACCAGATCCACTGGCCCTTCGCCCACGTGAACGCGGGAATCGTGCAGGCCAGCAGCAGGGCGAGCGTGCAGTACCACGTGTAGTCGGCCAGCGAGTTGTACAAGAACGCGTGGTTCCACAGGTCGTAGGCGATCACCCACGGCCACACCATGTCCACCCAGATGAGGCCTCGCACGGAGCGCTTGCCGGGCGAAGTCACGATGATCTTGCCCAGGCCCGTGATCGTGATGATGTTGAGCAGGCCAGCCGCAGCGGACAGGAGGTTCCAATACCCGCCGATCGTGCGGAAGCCCGTCTCCGGGTCGATGCCGACGTGGCGCTCGGCCAGGTTGGCGGCGACCTCCTGGTACCACTGCTGGGAGTGCAGCTCGGCGCTCACTCCCCTGGCCTCGGGCAGGCCGGCGATCATGTCGATCGTGTGCGCGTCGTTCACGCCCTTCAGGCACTGCCAGTCGGCGCCGCACGCGTAGTACGCATCCGCGTTGAACCAGATCGTCAGGTCGCGGATGTTCGCCTCCATGATGTTGACGGCCAGGCCGATCCACAGGGCCACACCCAGCCAGATCGCATACTTGTGCGCCTTGACCGGGTTACGTTTCGCGTACACGAGTACCGTGCCCGTCATGGTGGCAGTGAGGATCATGATCGCGTACTTGCCGAACGGGAACCACCCCACCATCGGCGTCCCGTGGATCCAGGCGTAGGGCATAAGAGCGACGCCCCCAACGGTCCACACGGCAAAGATCGTCCAGTTCCACCTCCGATTGATTTCCGCGACGACGATCTGGGCGGCGAGCACCAGCAGCCAGATGAGATAGACCTTGGGAGTCCCAAGCTCCCACAGGAAAAGCGAGTCCACGGCATTCTCCTTTGAACGCACAACCGGGCTAATAGTTGTCGGCTATCATAATCCGAAACACTAACCTAGTGTGCGGGGTTCACCGTCGAATCCCCATCGTTCCGGGGCTCCACGCGGGCCAGCGCCAGCGCGGGCGCCCCTCGTCAATTCCTCAAGGAGGAGGACCCATGACACGCCTACCCCGTCGCACCCTCTGCGCCGCCGGCCTCGCCGGGACATCCGCGCTCCTGGGAGGCATGTACGCCTTCAGCCAGCTGAGCGGCAAGGCCACGCCCGAGGAGCAGGCCTGGCACTACCCGGGCGACGACCTCATCGACTCCAACTACGACAACGGATACTCCTCGACCTACGCGATCACGATCGACGCGCCTGCCTACGCGGTGTGGCGCCTCTTCAAGCAGATCGGCGCGGAAAAGTCCGGTTCCTTCTCCTCGGAGTTCCTCGAGCGAGTCTTCGCGCGCCTGCCCTTCTTCAACTCCTACGAGATCCAGGAGGAGTTCCAGCAGCCCGACTCGATGGTGCCTGGCGACATCGCTGCCTTCGACTTCCACGGCATGTCGATGGAGTGGGCAGACGTCGTGCCCGGCAAGTACATGGTCCAGTGGGTAGACACGAAAAACCCGCCCAAGGCACCCGGCTCCTACGCGTTCCGCTTCCCCGGGATGACGAACTTCGCGGCCGCCTGGTGCTTCTACATGGTGCCCCTGTCGGGTGGGCGCACGCGCCTCATCAACCACTGGCGCATCGGCTACGAGCCCGCCTCCCCCACCATGAAGGCCCTGAACTGGATCAACATCGAGTTCATCGGCGGGTGCATGACCCACCCGCAGAACCTCTACGTCAAGCGCGTCCTCGAGTTCAAGAAGAAGCAGCACCTGACGGGCCGCTTCATGCGCGGCATGCTGGGCGGGCGCTTCTTCAACTCGGGCACGCCTGCGGGGCGCTACGACGGCACTCCCCTGTTCGAGGAGACCTTCACCCAGTGGTTCCGCTACGGACGGTCCGCCCCGGCCGTCGCCGAGATCCGCCCGCCCGTCACCGACGACCCATCGTGGCCGCCGACGGGCGCGGACAGCCCGTGGGCAAGCGAGGTCGACGCCTCCTACTTCGACGGCTGGCGTGAGCCCACCTTCTCCTGGGAGGAGCAGATCCGCCAGAAGATGGAGCGCACCTACCTGCCCAATTGGGGGAAGGAGCAGTGCTGATGGGCGGCATTACTCCCCCGGACTACCCGACGCTCTTTTTCTTCGAGGTCGGCCAGTGGTGGGACTACGCGATGCTCCTCCTCGTCATCGCGCTCCTCGCGGGCGCTGCGTGGCTGGCCCAGCGCAACATGTGGGTGATCCTCGCGCTCTTCGTCCTCATGCCCATCGCCCTGACGATCTTCTGGTGGCCGCACTCGACGGCGGGGACGGCCTCGGCGGGCTGGTTCCCAATCGTGAAACAGTACTCGGCGCTGGCGGGGTCCCTGTGCCTCGTCGCCCTGCAGATCTTCCCCAGGCTGCGCTACAACCGCTGGTACCTGATCATCCCGCCCGCGATCCTCGCCGTGAACATCGCCGAGGCCGTGGTGCGCGACTTCCAGTGCTACGGGATTCACGGGGTGGATCCCTCGCAGGGGATGGTCACGTGGGGCGGGCCGTGGAACATCATGAACGGCATTGCAGGCATCTTGAACCTGCTTGCGATCTCCGGGTGGGTCGGGATCTTCGTCTCCAAGGGCAAGGAACGCGCCCTCATCTGGGGCGACCTGACAATCGGGTGGATTATCGCCTACGACCTGTGGAACCTCGCCTACGTGTACAACTGCCTGGCGGACCGCGCGTGGTACTCGGGCGTGGCGCTGCTGGCCTCGTGCACGATCCCGGCGCTCATGAAGTTCGGGCGAGGCGCGTGGATCCAGTACCGCGCGTACACGCTCACGCTCTGGTCGGGCGTGGTGCTCACGTTCCCGCACTTCATGCACGATTCGATGTTCGCCCACCGCAGTGCCCACAATCCCTGGGCGATGCTCATCCTCTCGGCCGCCGCCCTGGTGGCCAACGTGTGGGTGTTCGCCGCGCACGTGCGCACGATCATCTCCAAGCGGCGCAACCCGCTCACGCAGGAGGTCCACGCCGACGAGGCCACCTACGCCTCGTGGGTCCGTGACCTCGCGTCCGAGGAGGACAAGGAGCTCATCGCCGCGCGCCTGGGCACGACGCCCGAGAAGGCGGGCTTCACGTCCGCGAGCAAGGGATAAGCGTCTCTTCACAACGCGAGGGGCCGCGCACGAGAAAACGTGCACGGCCCCTCACCATCTCAACCGGGAAGAAACCCCGGCCTCGTGGCGTCTACTCCTGGAGGCGACCCTCGTCGTCGAACACGTAGCGCGTGCCGTCGATCCAGCGCGCCCCGGTCACCATCGCCCCGGAGGAGGAGAGGTAGAACCAGGAGCCGCCGTCCTTCACCCAGCCGGTGCTCATGGCACCAGAGGGGGCGAAGTGGTACCAGGAGGATCCGATGCGCGCCCAGCCCATGGCCATCGCGCCAGAATCAGCCAGGTAGTACCAGGTGGAGCCGTCACGCATCCAGCCGGTACGCATCGCGCCCGAGGAACCCAGGTAGTACCAGGTGTCGCGCACCTTGGTCCAACCACTCGCCATCTCGCCGCTGATGGGATCCAGGTAGTACCAGGTTCCACGCACACTCACCCAGCCCGCGGCCTGGCCACCGGAAGGACCGTAGTAGAACCAGTGGCCGCCCTCGCTGACCCAGCCGGTCACCATGTAGCCGCGCGCGTCGAAACGGTAGATCGCCCCATCGATGCGCAGCTGCGTCGAGGTCGGGTAGGTGCCGTCCTCGTAGCGCCACCACCAGCCGAACGCACCGGACACCCAGCGACCCGAGCGGGCCTCGTCCGGGCCGACCTGGTCAGGGCTGACGGTGAAGGGAACCTGGAGCGTCGCGTCGTCATCGGCGCGTGCATCGTTGTTGCGGCCCATGGCCTCGACCGTGACCGTCGCGGCGCCTGCAAAGCGTCCCGTGCCGTTCGGGTGGGACACATCCACCCCGTCGGCCTGCAGCATCACCGAGTTGCCCTCGAAGGCACCGTTGCCCACACCGGTCGCGACTTCGCGCTCACCGACGAGGAGACGCGCGGAGGTCACCGGACCGGTGACGGTCACGCGGATGGAGACGCGTCCGGCGACGCTCTCCCCCCGCTAGCGACTGCCACGTGGCGCCATCGGTGGAGTACTCGACGCTGCCGATGACGGGCTTCGCCTGATCCTTGAGGACAGCATCCAGGGCGTTGGGCAGGCCCGCGCCCCGGTACTCGCGGCCCTCGACGGGCTTGAGGCGATCCCAGTTCGCCGGATCCCCCGCCTGCTTCTTGGCCAGGGCAATGATCTGCTCGGCGTTCATCTCCGGGTGGACCTGGCGCAGCGTCGCGATGACGGCGGCCGCCAGGGGCGAGGCCTGCGACGTGCCGTACAGGTTGCCGTAGGCCTTGCCGTACCAGCTCGTCAGCGGCGCGTAGATCTTCGCGCCGGGGGCAGCGAAGTCGACGCTCGTCGCGCCCCAGTTCGACCAGGACGCAGGCTCGAGCACGCCGGTCGCAGGATCGGCGCCCTCGGGCAGCTGCAGCGCGGACACCGAAAGCGTGCCGCGCAGCTTCGGCGGCATGTAGACCGCGCCCGTCACGTCGCGCTCGTGCGCGCCCCAGGTGTCGCCGGGAGCCGAGTCGTCGGTCGTGGGCAGGTTGTCCAGGTCGGTCGAGAAGTTACCGGCGGCCACCACGTTGATGACGTCCTTCGAGGTCGCGTAGTCAACCGCGCGCTGCACGGCCTCCTGGCCCGCGGCCTGCTCGGGGTCGTTGGGGAGCCAGTACCTTCCACGGATCCACGTAGTATGAACCGTTGGTGACCGAGATGCCGTGCTCGGCGGCCCACACGAAGCCGCACACGATGTACTCGGGGTAGAAGAATCCGCCGTTGCGCGAGGCCACGTTGATCGCGGCGATGCGCAGGGTCGGGTTCACGCCGTCCACACCTACGCCATCGTGCTTCGCGGCGATCGAGCCGGCCACGTGCGTGCCGTGGGTCGCGTCGTCCCAGCGCCACGCGGCGGGGTCGCGGTTTGGGATGCCGTTAAACGAGCAGGACACGGACTTGTCGTGGTCGACCTGTCCGACCAGGTCCGGCACGGTGTCATCGACGGACTGGTCCATGATGCCCACCGTGACGGGCGCGCGCATGACGTCCACGCCCTGCGCCTCGAGGGCGCGCAGGGCCTGGAGGTGCCATCCGTTGCCGGTCTGCGGGTCCGGGGTGAGGGCAGCATCCTGGTCACCCTGCGCCGCCTGAGCTCCCTGGGAGCGGGGCGCAGCCGCAATCGCCGCGTCCGCCGCGACTCGCGTCTCGTAGGAGATGGGAACCATGGCCTCGTTACCGCCGACGGGCGCCTGGCGGGTCGGGCCGATCGAGTCGTAGCTGATCCCCTCCTTCACGAGCGCCGCGCCCAGGTCGGGCGAGAAGGTGGGCGATGCCGACTGCACGAAGAACGTGCCGAAGGCCGGGTACTGCGCCAGCAACAGGCCACCGTGGAACGAGGCCTGGGCCGCCGCGCGCTGGAACGTGTCGTTATCGGTGCCCTTGGGCAGGTTGACCGCGTAGTTGGCGGGCAGCTGGTCGTTGCTGCGCGCGGGGGCGGTGATGCCGGCCTTGGCGGGGCCCGACGGCGCGGGAGTCGCGTCGGCATCGGGCGCGGGGGCCGGGCCCGCGGCGGCGTTCGGGTCTCGCGCGACGGTGAAGACGGCCTCGCGTCCCGTGTCGTCATCGGCCTGGCGATCGAAGTTGATGCCGGTGGCGCTGACCTGGACGCGGGCGGTCACCGAATCCGTGCCCTCGGGCAGCAGGGCGCTGAGGTCCACGTTTTCGATCGAGGCGCCCAGGGCCGTGTCGAAGTACTTGCCCGAGCCGTCGCGGTCGACGGCGGCCAGGCCGGCGACGTCCATGTGCAGGTGGCTGATCGGGGCGATGGCCTCGGCGTAGAAGGTGACGGGACCGGCCGGCAGAGTCGCGCCGTGCACGTCCTTCCACTCACCCTTGCCGACCCGGTACTGCAGGGTCTGGACAGTCGGCTGGGGCTGGTCGCGGCGCATGGTGGTCAGCGCGTTGATGAAACCGTAGCCGCGGAACTCCTTGCCATCCTCAGGCGCCTCCAGGCGCGTGTATTCCATGGCGGCCTGCTTGCGCATGAGATCGGTGATCTGCTTGCCCTGGAAGCCCGGGTGGATCGATTTAATGAGCGCCGCAATACCCGTAATGTGGGGCGTGGCCATCGAGGTGCCGCTGGTCTTGGCGTAACCCGAGGCGAAGATCGACGTGGGAACGGTGGAATAGATGTCTGCCCCGGAGCGGTGAAGTCGACGCTCTTGCCGTAGTTGGAGAAGTCGGCGCGCTTGAGGTTCGCCCACTCGGGCTTGGTCTCGACGTTGGTGCGCGTGGCGGCGCTGACCTGGCTGACGCCCTCGACCATGGCGGGGACCTTCACGCCGTTCTTCACGGGGCGGTCCTTGATCGGGGTGTCGAGGTCGGTCGGCGACCCGCTGTCGGTCGTGACGTTGTCGTTGTCCATGCCGTCGTTGCCCGCCGAGGCGATGACGGCCAGCCCCTTGCCCTGCGCGTAGGCGATGGCGCGGGTCGCGGCCTCGAGGCCGGCGGCCTGCTCGGGATCGCTCGGGCTCCAGTAGACCCACGGGTCCATCGAGTAGGAGTTGTTGACGATGTCAACGCCGTGGCTGGCGGCCCACATGAAGCCGCAGGTCACGTACTCGGGGTACATGAGCTGCTCGTCGTTGGAGGCCTTGATGGACACGAGGGTCGCGGTCGGCGCGATGCCGTCGATGCCGATGCCGTTGTGGTTGGCGGCGATGATGCCCGCGACGTGCGTGCCGTGGAAGTAGTCGTCACGCCAGGAGCCGTAGGCCTGAGAGGGAATGCCGTTGTGCCCGCAGGAGACGGAACGGGAGGTGTCGACGCGGCCCACCAAGTCGGGGTGCGTGTCGTCGATGCCAGTGTCAATGACGCCGACGGTGACGGGCGCGTGCGCAATCGGCACGGCCGCCGCGTCCGCAGCGCTCATCGCCTGGGCGCCCCAGTTGACGACCTCCTCGGGCTTATCGGCCTCGGTCGCGGTCTGGCCGCGCAGGGAGGCCGGTCCACCCGACTGCGCTCCGGACTGAGCGCCCGATTGAGCTCCGGACTGAGCCGGGCTCGCCTCGCTGGGCTGCGGGGCGGGCTGGGTTTCCGTGGCGGCCTGGCGCTCACCCTCCGGCACGGCGGCCACGCGCGTCGGGCCGACCGAGTGCACGGAAATTCCGGCCTTCGCCAGGGCTGCGGCCAGGTCCGGGGCGAACGAGGCCGACTCGCTCTGGGCAAAGAACGTCCCCAGCTCCGGGTAGGAGGCCAGCGTGACGCCCCCGGCGGATGCGACCAGCGAGGTCGCACGCGCGAGGTCCTCGGCACTGGCCTGCGGGCTGAGGTTGATGGCGTAGTTCATCAGGCCGGCGCTTGCGCGGGCGGGCGCGATGAGGCCGGTGTGATCGTCGGCCCGGGTGGGTGGGGCGGTCGCTGTGGCCACGCCCATGGACAGGGCGAGGGCGGCGACGAGCCCGATGCGTGCAACATTGCGGCGCATGGTTCCTCGACTTTCAGTTGTGGGTCTGGCGAGTACGACAATGTACCCATCAGAACTATCATGCTTTAGTTTGTCACTCGCCACAATTTAGCGTCGCTTAAATTGGTCAACACCTGGCCAGAGGCAAGAATTTCAAGTAACCACTCCCCTGACCGCCACCCCCACACCCTCATGACAGCAAGGCGGGGCCGCACACCCTCAGGTGTGCGGCCCCGCCTTGACACGTGGGAACGGTCGATTACTGCATGCGCCCGTCCGGACCGAAGGTGTAGGTCACACCATCCACCTGCCGAGTGCCGGTGACCATCGCACCGGACGCGTCCAGGTAGTACCAGGACCCACCGTCGTTCAGCCAGCCAATTGCCATCGCGCCGGAGGGCGTGAGGTAGTACCAGGCACCATCGACGTAAGCCCAACCGGTCACCATCGCACCCGAAGCGCTCAAGTAGTACCAGGCATCATCGACGTAAGCCCAACCGGTCACCATCGCACCCGTGGGGGGTTCCAGGTAGTACCAGGTGCCATTCACGTTGGCCCAGCCCAATACCTGGGCCCCCGAGGTCTCGTGGTAGAACCACCGGCCACCGTCAAGCACCCATCCGGTCACCATGTAGCCGCGCGCATCGAAGCGGAAGGTCTCCCCGCGGATCTGAATCGAGGTCGAGGCCGGGTAGGTTCCGTCCTCGTAGCAGTACCACCAGCCGGTGGCATCCTTGACCCACGAGCCACCCATGGCCTCGTCGAACCGTCCCAGATCATCCGTCACCGCATCGAGCGCATCGAGGAAGCCGTAGCCTCGGTACTCCCTGCCGTCGATCGGCTCATTGAGGCGTCCGTAATTAGCCAGGGCCTGCCTCTCCATCAGCTTGATGACCTGGGCGCCCGTGAGCTCCGGGTGCACCGACTTGATGAGGGCCGCGACGCCCGACACGTGCGGGGTCGCCATGGAGGTTCCGTCGGCGACCGCGTAGCCGCTGCGGTAGAAGAGCGTCGTGGCCGTGGAGTAGATCTGGTCGCCCGGGGCGGCAAAATCAATCGTGTGACCGTAGTTGGAGAACTCGGCGCGGCCCAGGGACAGGCCCGGCTTCACGTTGTACGCCTGACCGACCGCGCTCACCTGGGCGACGCCGTCAAGCATGGAGGGAACGCGGATACTACCTTCCACCGCACGATTCTTGGTCGGCGTGGGAACGTCGGTCGGCGATCCGTTGTCGATCCACGGATTGTCGATATCGACACCCTCGTTGCCGGCCGCCGCGATAACGGCCAGCCCCTTGTCCTGCGCGTACTTGATCGACCGCGTGGCCGCCTCGAGGCCCGCAGCCTGCTCCGGGTCGGTCGGGCTCCAGTAGACCCACGGGTCCATCGAGTAGGAGTTATTGACGACGTCCACCCCGTGGCTCGCGGCCCACATGAACGCACACGTCACGTACTCGGGGTAAATGAGGCGGTTGTCATTGGTCGCCTGAATGGCGACGATGGTCGCCTGGGGGGCGATGCCGTCGATACCAATATCGTTGTGGTTGGCGGCAATAATGCCCGCGACGTGCGTGCCGTGGTAGAACTCGTCGCGCCACCCATAGAAGTCCTGCGTGGCGACGCCGTTCACCGAGCACTTCACCGAACGCGACGTATCGACGCGCCCCTCCAGATCCGGATGCGTGTCCTCGACGCCGGAGTCCACGACCGCGACGGTCACCGGGGCACGCTTGACGTTGACAGCCTCGGCCTCGCGCGCGTGCATGGCGACGGCACCCCAGTTGAAGATCTCCTCGTTCGCCCCAGCGGGAGCGGCGCTCGCGGTCTCATCGCGCATGGAATTCAGGCCGCCCGCAGCGCCCGACTGCGGGGCGGGGGCCTCATCCTTCTTGTCGGTGGGCAGCTCGACGCGCTCGTAGTAGAGGACGGGGGCGACGCGGGTCGGGCCGATCGAGTGGATGGAGATGCCGGCCGCTCGCAGGGCGGCGGCCAGGTCGGGCGCGAACGAGGGCGTGGCGCTCTGCGCGAAGAAGGTCCCGATCTCCGGGTACGAGGCCAGGGCGGCACCACCGGCTCCGGGGACGAGGGCGAGGGCCCGCTGGAGGTCCTCGGGGTTCGTGCCCGCGAGGTTGATCGCGTAGTTCATCTCGTCGGTGTTGGCGCGGGTAGCGGAGACGAGTCCGGGCTCCTCGGCTCGGGCGGAAGGCGCGTTCACCGCGGCCACGCCCATGGACAGGGCGAGAGCGGCGACGACGCCGATGCGTGCGACAGTGCGGCGCATGATTCCTCGACTTTCGATTGTCACTGTCAGGATTTCGGCTGCATTCACAGCTGCGTCCATCATCCTAGAGTTTGTCAGTAACAACAAAACCTAGGCTTACCTAAGCCTGACTCCTCATTGTGCGGGCCCTCCCCCAATTTCGCATGCAATTCCCCTTGCCCCAATTTTTGGAACCCCCGAAAAACCGCAGAATACCAACGATCAGATTTCAAATCATGAAATACTCACGTGGGAATTGCATGCGAAATTTGGGGGAGCACGAAAAGGGGGGCACACAACGGTGCACACGCAAAACGGGGAGCGCCAAAGGCACTCCCCGTCTCGCACTCTGTTTACTCCAGGCCAGCGTTCATTCCAGCTCGGCGGTTATTCCGGGCCGAGGTTTACTCCAGACCGGCGTCGAGGGCCAGCAGGTGATCGACCGTCTGCGGACGAATAAACCAGCGGGCAGATCCGTCCTCGACCGCAAGCACGCCCGGCTTCGTCAGCATGTTGTAGTTCGAGGCCATCGAGTAGCCGTACGCGCCGACGGCAGGAACGGCCAGCAGGTCGCCTCCGGTAATGTCGGTCGGCAGGTCGATGTCGCGAATGATGATGTCGCCGCTCTCGCAGTGCTTGCCGACGATGCGGCAGCGCGCCAGAGACGAGGCCTGCGCGGGATCGCGGTTCGCGAGCGTCGCCGTGTAGGCCGCGTCGTAGAGGACCGGGCGGATGTTATCCGACATGCCGCCGTCGATCGCCACGTAGCGGCGCACTCCCCCCGTCTTCCAGGGAAATGTCCTTGACGACGCCGACGCGGTAGAGCATGACCATCGACGGGCCGACGATCGAGCGGCCGGGCTCGACGGACACGTGCGGGATCGGCAGACCGTGGTGGGCGCAGCGCTCGCGCACCACGGTCGCCAGGGCTCGGGCGACCTCGACCGGCGAGGTCGGGATCGGATCCTGCCCGGTGTAGGCAATGCCCACGCCGCCGCCCAGGTCGATCGCGGGAACGTCGAGATCCAGCTCGGCCTTGAGGAGCGCCGCAAAATCGATGACGATGCGCGCAGCCTCGGCGAAGGCCTCGGTCCCAAAAATCTGGGAGCCGATGTGGCTGTGCAGGCCCCGGAAGTCCAGGTGCGCCGCATCCTTGATCGCGGCCACGGCCTCGTACGCCTGGCCGGTGGCCAGGGACAGGCCGAACTTCTGGTCCTCGTGGGCGGTCGCGATGTACTCGTTGCCACCCGCGTGAATGCCGGACTTCAGGCGCACCATGACGGGCGCGACGACGCCGAGGTCAGCGGCGATGCGCTCGATCTGGTGAACCTCGTCCATCGAGTCGATGAAGATGCGGTGGATACCGGCCTCGAGGGCGAGGCGGATCTCCGCGTCCAACTTGTTGTTGCCGTGCAGGCCGATGCGGTCGGGGTCCACCCCGGCGCGCAGGGCCAGGCTCAGCTCTCCGAGCGAGGCGGTGTCGATACCCAGGCCCTCGGCCACGACGAGGCGCGCGACGTCGGCGCTCAGGAAGGCCTTGCCGGCATAGAAGGCGTCGCCGCCGCTCATGCCGTAGCCGTCCCAGAACTCCTCGGCCATCGCCGAGGCCCACACGCGGGCGCGGCCGCGCATGGCCTCGACGTCGAGCACGAAGGTGGGCGTGCCGAAGTCGGCGGCGACGCTGGTCAGGTCGACGCCTCCCACGCGCAGCACGCCGTCCTCCCGGCTCGCACTCCACGGCCACAGGTCGGGGCGCTCATCGGGGGTCGGGCAGGTGAGGGTGCCGACGCTTGCCGTCTCGCTCACCGAGTCACATCCTCTCGGGGGCGCTCACACCGAGGAGGCCGAGGCCTGTGCGCAGCACCTGGGTGACCGCGTCGTTGAGCCAGAGGCGGGCGATGTGGCCGGGCTCGACCGGGTCGTCGCCGCGAGGCGTCACGCGGCACTGGCCGTACCAGGCGTGGTAGGTCGCAGCCAGGGACTCGAGGTAGCGGGCGATGCGGTGCGGCTCGCGCAGCTCGGTCGCCTGCGCAACCTGCGCGGGGAACTGAGCAAGGGCGGCCAGCAGGGCCTCGTCGGCCTCGGAGTCGAGGGCGGCCGGGTCGAAGCCGGCGTCGCGGGTGACGCCGTGCTCGGCGGCATTGCGGGCGACGTTGCAGGTACGCACGTGGGCGTACTGCACGTAGTAGACCGGGTTGTCGTTGGAGTGCTGCGAGAGCAGGTCCAGGTCGATGTCGACCTGGGTATCCATCGACACGCGCACGAGGGCGTAGCGCGCGGCGTCCACGCCGACCGCGTCGACGAGGTCGTCGAGCGTGACGATCGTGCCGGCGCGCTTGGACATGCGCACGGGCTCGCCGTCCTTGACGAGGTTGACGAGCTGACCGATGAGGATCTGCAGGTTCTCGCCCGGCTTATCGCCAAACGCGGCGCACATGGCCATCATGCGGCCGATGTAGCCGTGGTGGTCGGCGCCCAGCAGGTAGATGGCGGCGTCCGCGCCACGCTCGCGCTTGTTCAGGTAGTAGGCGACGTCGCCCGCGAAGTACGCGGCCTGGCCGTCCGACTTGATGAGGACGCGATCCTTGTCGTCGCCGTAGGTGGTCGTGCGCAGCCAGACTGCGCCGCCCTCGTCGAAGATCTCGCCGCGCTCACGCAGGCGCTCGATCGCCGCGGCGACCGCGCCCGAAGTGTGCAGGGAGTCCTCGTGGAAGAAGACATCGAAGTCGGCGCGGAAGGAGTGCAGGCGCTCCTTGATCTCCGCGAACATCAGCTCGACGCCGCGAGCGCGGAAGACCTCGATGGCCTCTTCCTCAGGCAGGGTGATCGGGTCGGGCTCGCCGGCCGCGCGCGCGTCGGCGCGGACCTGGTCGGCGATGTCGGCGATGTACTGGCCGCCGTAGCCATCCTCGGGGACCTCGCGGCCCATGGCGCGGGCGTAGAGGGAGTGGGAGAAGCGGTCGATCTGCGAGCCGTGGTCGTTGAAGTAGTACTCGCGGGTCACGGCGGCGCCGGAGGCGGCCATGAGGCGGGCGAGCGAGTCGCCGACGGCTGCCCAGCGGGCGCCACCCAGGTGCACGGGGCCGGTCGGGTTCGCGGACACGTACTCGAGGTTGATCGAGCGGCCCTCGAGGGTCTCGTTGCGGCCGTACGCGGCGCCGGCCTCGACGATCGTGCGAGCCAGCTCGCCGGCCGCACCCGCGCCCAGGCGGATGTTGATGAAGCCGGGGCCAGCGACCTCGATGGAGTCGATACCGTCGGCGGCAGACAGGTCGTCTGCGAGGATCTGCGCGAACTCGCGCGGCGCCATACCGGCCTTCTTACCGAGCTGCATCGCGACGTTGGTCGCCCAGTCACCGTGCTCGCGCACACGCGGGCGCTCCACGGTCACGGGGTCGGGGACCAGCGAGGGGTCGATCGAAATGCGACCGGCGGCAGCAGCGTCCAGCAGGGTCGCGCGGATGAGAGTAGCAAGTTCTTCAGGAGTCACCCCTTTAGACTACGGTGTTTTTACTCCTATCCGCGAACTCTCCCCGGGTCCGTGAATGAAAACCTGGCCACATGCGCGTCCCATTCCGCCCCTCTCACCCACCCCGCGGGCCTCGAGACGAGTAAAGTTTCGGGTAAGCGAACGTTTTCGTCAGCAGTGAGGAACACCCGTGACCGCCACGGACACCGAGCATCGCCACAAGCTCATCCCCCTCCTCGGCCCCGCCTTCGTCGCGGCCGTCGCCTACGTCGACCCCGGAAACGTCGCCGCCAACATCACGGCGGGCGCGCGCTACGGGTACCTGCTCGTGTGGGTTCTCGTGGCCTCAAACATCTTCGCGATGGTCATCCAGTACCTCTCCGCCAAGCTCGGCCTCGTCACCGGCCAGTCCCTGCCCGCCCTGCTGGGTGCGCGCATGGGCAAGCCCGGGCGCATCGCGTTCTGGTTGCAGGCCGAGATCGTCGCGGCCGCGACCGACCTGGCCGAAGTCATCGGCGGTGCGCTCGCCCTCCACCTCCTGTTTGGCATCCCCCTCCTGTGGGGCGGCGTCATCGTCGGCGTCGTGTCGATGGCCCTGCTGCTCGTTCAGGGCGGCGGGCGACAGCGCCAGTTCGAGACGATCATCGTCGGCCTGCTCATCATCATCACGCTCGGATTCCTCGCGGGCCTCTTCGTCGCACCACCCAGCCCCTCGGGCATGCTCGGCGGGCTCGTCCCTCGTTTCCAGGGCACCGACTCGGTCCTCGTGGCCGCGTCCATGCTGGGCGCGACCGTCATGCCGCACGCTGTTTACCTGCACTCCTCCCTCGTCAACGACCACGAGGCCGACGAGCTCGGCCCCTCCACCGGCGATGCCCGACACTCCTCGGGACACCTCTCGCGCCTGTTGCGGGCGACCCGCATCGACATCTACTGGGCGCTGAGCATCGCGGGTCTGGTCAACATCGGCCTGCTGCTCCTGGCGGCCGCGGCGCTGGCCGGCCAGAGCGGCACCGACACCATCGAGGGCGCACACGCCGCGATCTCCTCCACGCTCGGGCCCATCGTCGGCACCGTGTTTGCGGTCGGCCTGCTGGCCTCGGGCCTGGCCTCCACGTCAGTGGGCGCCTACGCAGGAAGCGAGATCATGAACGGCCTGCTCCACATTCGTGTTCCCATCATGGCGCGCCGCCTCATCTCCCTGATCCCCGCGCTCATCATCCTGGGCGCGGGCGCCGAACCCACGTGGGCGCTCGTCGTCTCGCAGGTCGCCCTGTCCTTCGGCATCCCCTTCGCGATCATCCCGCTCATGCGCCTCACCGCCTCGCCCGACGTCATGGGCAGCTACGCGAACAATCGTCCCCTGCGTATCACCGGCTTCCTCATCGCGGCCGTCATCGTCGCGCTCAACCTGTTCCTCGTGTACCTCACCCTCACCGGCCAGGGCTAAGCACGTCAGCACAAGGCAGGGGCTGGGATTGCGGGCCCCGCCACCGGGCCCGATACGAAAGTACCTGGCTGCGACGAGGCCGACGACCTTGGCCTCGCAGCACTCCCCCAGTGGCCCCTTTCGGGCACTATCCGGTACAAAACTCGCCCTGCATGCAGGCTGATGGGTGCCCTTCGGTACAAAACTGGCCATGCACGCACGCTGGCATGCCCAAACCGGTACAAAACTCGCCATGCACCGCAAAAACGCCGATTTTGGTCCATTTTCGGCATGCAGGGCGAAAATTGTCACGCTTCAGTCAGAGCCAACCACAGCAGGGCGAATTTTCTCTCGTCGTGAGCGTAAGTGATAGAAGCAAGGCGACTTGTGTTGCACCGCCATCGGCATGTTCCTCTCACGGAGCTCGTCCTCCTCATGGCGACCATCTGTTCGGACCACGGAAAGCTGACGCTGGCGCTCACACGGCGTTCATTTCCACCATGTCGCATGGCGATTGGGATGCTGCGAAAGAAATATCGCCCCTGCTCGGGATTGCGCCTGTCGACATGAAATATTAATCGCCCCTGCTCGGCAAAAATCACTGTTTTTGCCCCTATTTCGCCGAGCAGGGGCGGTTTTTCTTTCACGGAGGCCATCACACACACAACACAGCAACACGCCGGGGCGATGTTTCTTTCACCAAGGCCACCAAACAGTCAGCACAGCAACACGCCTGGGCGATGTTTCTTTCACGGAGGCCATCGAATACGCCGCACAGTGACGCGCTGGGGTGGCTTCTCTTTCACTATCAGGCCGCAACCCCGACACACATCGCGCGAAACAACGCCAGCGGAGGCAACAGAAAGACGGCATGCAAACCAGGCACACAAAACGGGGCCGGTGATCATTCACCGGCCCCGCCTCGTATGTATCAGCGCTAGGAGCGCATGCACCAACGCCTGAGGCTATCAGGCGCGCACGGAGCGCTCGTAGTCCTTCATCAGGTCGATGCGGCGCTGGTGACGCTCGTCCCCGCTGAAGGGCGTCTCAAGGAACGCGTCGATGAGGGCGAGAGCCTCTTCCTCGCTGTGCTGGCGGGCGCCGACGGCCACGACGTTCGCGTCGTTGTGCTCGCGGGCCAGACGCGCGGTCGCATCCGACCACACGAGGGCGGCACGCACGCCTTCCACGCAGTTGGCGGCCATCTGCTCGCCATTGCCGGAGCCGCCGATGACGATGCCGAGGCTGCCCGGCTCATCGACGACCGCCTGGGCGGCCTCGATGCAGAACGGCGGGTAGTCGTCGAGCGCATCGTACGTGTGGGCGCCGTGGTCGACGACATCGTGACCGGCCTCGCGCAGGTGCGCGACAACCTTTTCCTTGAGTTCGAAACCGGCGTGATCGGTGCCGATATGAACGCGCATGGGATCCTCCTGAAGAGTTCTCAAACAAGCAACGCCCACTAGTATGGCACACATCACCGTCCCGCGTGGTTATATAAAACCCTGCTAAACTGACCGAGCTGCCCCGATAGCTCAGCGGATAGAGCGCTTGCCTCCGGTGCAAGAGGTCGCAGGTTCGAGTCCTGTTCGGGGTGCCACTCATATCCGGAACGCTCACAATGCCCGCATCCAACCCAGCGGAAACCCCCGCGCGAACGCGCCCCGGCCTCGTCGATGAGGCCACTCCCACCTCCCGGAACGCTCCGCACCCGCTCCCCTACCCCATAAAATGGTGAGCGTATTTATCGTCAATCAAGGACTGGCCGATGACCTACCCCTGGTGGAGTCTGCTCCCCTTCATCGCGATGCTTGGCTGCATCGCAGTTCTGCCTATCATCCCCAAGACCTCGCACTGGTGGGAAAAGGAATGCTCCCAGCTCTCCGTCGCGCTCGCTCTCGGCGTGCCGACGACGGTCTGGATGTTCATGAGGGCGGGCACCGGCCCGCTCATCGCCACGGGCGTGGAGTACGTGCAGTTCATCGCGCTGCTCTTCGCGCTGTTCGTGGTCTCCGGCGGCATTCACCTGGCTGGCGACATCAAGGCGACCCCGCGTAACAACACGATCTTCCTGGCGATCGGCGGCCTACTGGCCTCGTTCATTGGGACGACGGGCGCGGCCATGCTGCTCATCCGCCCGCTCTTGGAGACCAACAAGGAACGTAAGCACCGCGTGCACACGGTGTTGTTCACGATCTTCATTGTGGCGAACTGTGGCGGCATACTGACTCCGCTTGGCGACCCGCCGCTGTTCCTCGGTTACCTGCACGGCGTGCCCTTCGCATGGACGTTCGCGCTGTGGAAGGAATGGCTGTTCGTCCTGGCGCTGCTGCTCCTGTCGTACTATTCGATCGACCGCGTCCGCTACGCGTCCGAGGACACCGCCTCCATCGAGGCCGACGACCGCGAGGTCAAGCCCCTGAGCCTGCATGGCAAGATCAACCTGCTGTTCTTCGCGATCATCATCCTGTCCGTCGCTTTCGCTCCGTCCTGGGACGGCGAGGCGCTGGCCGAGGGCCACGTGCACTCGTGGACCGGCTTCGTACCGTGGCGCGAGATCATCATGTTCACGGTCGCGGGCCTGTCCTACAAGCTCTCGGACAAGAAGGTGCGCTTCGAGGAGAACGCGTTCACGTGGGCGCCGATCATGGAGGTTGCGACCCTGTTCATCGGCATTTTCTCGACGATGGCGCCGGCGCTGCGCTACCTGGAGCAGATCGCCCCGTCGCTGCCGCTGACCCGTATGACGTACTTCGTGTTCACGGGCGGCCTGTCCTCGATCCTGGACAACGCTCCCACGTACATGACGTTCTTCGAGATGGCGAAGGCCTCCGGCGGCGAGGGCCCCCTGGTCGCGGGTGTGCCCGAGTACTACCTGATCCCGATTTCGCTGGGCGCCGTGTTCTGTGGCGCGATTACGTACATCGGTAATGGCCCGAACTTCATGGTCAAGTCGGTCGCCGAGTCCGACGGCGTGCCCATGCCGTCGTTTGGCCGCTACATCGGCTACGCGTTCACGCTCCTGGTGCCGACCTTGGCTGCCATGGCGATGATCTTCGTGGGCGAGTCCTGGCTGGTTCGAGGCCTGGGCATCGCTTTGGCCGCCGGCTTGGTGTTCCTGTCCCTCGTGCGCATCCGCCGCGCGGGCCTGGACGAGGCCGTGGCCGACTTCAGCGGCGACGAGTGAGTCTGCGGTCCTGACGGACGCGTCGAGGGGGGGCGGAGCCAAGCGGCTCCGCCCCCCGTTTTGCTATGCCGACGGCACAGGTGGGTGTCCTACCCAGCGAATAGCGCCATGATCAGAGCCCACAGCGCAGTGCGCGGCGGAACGTCCAGGGTGGGCGCGTCCTGCCCCTGCATATCGGCAAGCGCATCCGGATCGAGGGGCGCGTGGATGAGCGCATGCAGGTGATCGGTGACGAAGCACTCGACGTGCCCGCTTTCCTTCCACCCGTCAGAGGTGTTATCTTCGCGCACGCACTGAACAAAGCTCCACCGCTTGTACCAGCAGTCCTGCGAAAAATGAGAGTTGCTGGGCCCGTGAGCAGCCAAATCGATCAGAACTGCTTGTGCCCCCTCAAGGTCCAAGGCGCGCACCGCCTGCAAGAACTCAGCAGGAATGAAGGGTGGACCATCAACGACGCTTGCCCCGGCCGCCAGGAGGTTCTCCATGGCGAGAATATGGGGGACTTCGCAGTAATCGACCTGCATAAAGTGGACGCCGTCCACCTCGGTACGCATCGCGACTGAGCGCGGCTGGGAAGGCCAGATCCTGACCTCTCGAATCTCGCCCCCTTCCCACGGAGAGACGACACGGACGGTAATGCGTGAGTCGACAGTGCGCGCGGGACCCAGGATCGCTTCGGCGTCACCGGTGAGCCCGTTAATGCCTGCAAGGCCAGCGCCGACAAGTCCACTGGCAAGCGCCACGCTCGACATGCGGCTGGATCCCGCTTCGATGCCGATGAGATCAATGAGCGCGTCCGCCTGCTCAACAGAAACGACAAGCTCTTCAGGAGACATGGGAGTGCTTTCTTCGACGGTCACGATGCCACCTCCAGCGTGGGTACCATTTCCATGAAGCTGTCAATAACTGTCGCAAATTCAGCGCTTGGGCATGTGCATGTTGCAGTCCATAGAACGCGCCGAGAGGAAGCATCGTCTTCATTCGCGTCGTCAGTAAGCCACGCCAGCTGCGTGACAGTCAGCGACATCTCTTCAAGAATGTACACACCCGTTCGGAGGCGCGCGTTCGCCGGAGTCAACGGCCACTCGAAGTCATCGATGAGAAGGAACCCGGGAAGTAGCTGCTCCAAGCGCTGAGCACTATCAGCAAATGTCCTCATATGCTTGACCATTGAGCACCTCTTCGTCAGCGATAACCAAGTTGGGGACATAGTTCGCCTCATCGACGGCTGCGATCGCAATCAGCTTGATACGCTCATTTTGTGCACGCATCCCGAGCGCACCACATTCCTCCTCCGACAGCTGCCTCCATCCAGAAGGCAAACAGACTTTAAAATTCTCGTTCATATGACTCCTTTCCCCGTCGAAATCGCAATTCCGTACGGATTATATTACCTCGCCTATCTCATCCAGCAAGCCATACTACGCAACGCATTGCCACTCTGGATAGAATCAATTAGAAAATTTGATGAGCAGACAACCAACGAGATAAACAATCAAAAGAACTAGTATTGAAATACTGACACATAGATTAATTATCCTGCCGCCACTCACTCCAGACCACTCACGCAGCAGCCCTAACCAAGCAAGTCAGCAATCGAGTCGACAACGTTATCATTGACCCAATCACCAAACTTCTCACCCGTTTGAGCGCCTTTCAAGGACCCATACACTCCACCGACAAATCCGCCCACGAGCACTCCCGGCGCTCCGAATTCCGCTCCACCAGCAGCTCCTAGAGCTGCCCCTATCTCTCCGCCTGCGAAAGAACCGCCTGCAGTTGCAGCGCCCGACACGACAGCCCGAGCAAGCTTATGACCGACACCCCAGTCGCGATGCTTGACACTATCGATCTCGTAGCTGTCATGGGCAGCACCCAGACCATCCAAAACAGTGCCGACAATGGCAAAGCGCCTGGCTCCATACTCGAGAGCCGGAACCACCTTTGAAAGCCCCCATGGAAGCTTTGCATGGGCCCCCTTTGGCTGCCATTCCCAATTCTCAAAATCTCCCCGAGCTGTCAAGCGTTCAAACCAGTTACGTGATGCCAGGTCACCCGGCTCAATATACGTTCCATGGTATGTTTGCATGTAAAAGGCAGTTGCTGCAGAAGCCCCTAGGCTCTTCAGCCCCTCAACATAGCTCAAGCCGTTAAGCCAAGGATGAAGCGGGTCCGGAACAAATTGATGTTTAAAAGCATCAAAAACAGGTGCAATAATCTGCTCATATGTATCAACCTGAAGCTTATTCAACTCCAAGAAAAATACATATTCCGCGCGATCCACTTTATCCTTTTGAATTTCCGCCCGGGCACGCAGATGAACATAAGCGTCGACCAGTTCGTCGTACCTGTCAGGCGGAAGTTCGACGGAACCGAAGCCATCTGCATACGAAGCGATCAATCCTATCCCGTCGCCTTCTTCAGCAATAAGCTTATATTCTTTCTGAGCAGCGTCTACCCACCAGCTAAGATCTTCTGAAGCACTTTTCAATGTGTCAAAAATTTCCGCCAGCCCACCAGCAGTCTGCGATACATTACACAGATCTTCACCACACTCGTGGCACAGCTGAGCTGTCTGATGAGCGACGATACTATGGGCGCGCATTGCATCATCGTCGGCGCGCCTCATGATTACTGCCGCATTTCACATACGGTTGCGAATGCATTGATGGAAGAAACATCAAAATCGCACTCCATCTTAAAACTCAGCACAGCCCAAGGTGACGGCCCTGCAGTCATCAGAATCCCTTTCCCTCTCGATATTTATCAACCGCCTTCAGATCCTCCAAAACCTCAGCGTCGGTGCCGGCAAATGCCTCCGACGCTCCGGAGAGTCCTTTCCCAATCGCAACTGAACAATATGACAAGGTTTCGATGACCGCGTTGACACGAATGAGTTTTTCCGTAAGATTCCCTTGGTTTTGCCCAAAGCCGCTCGGAATCTCAACCGTATTGGCAGCAAGACTCTCACTGGCGCCTTCCAGGATCTCAATTCCCTGCGAAACCTCGTCCGCGTGCCATGTAATATAATCGCACATCTATTTCTCCTCACAACACAGTAAGTGATAACGCTTCAAGGTATCGCACACCCAGCGATAAAGTCAAACCAATAGGTTAATAGAATGGCGGGCGTTCACCCACCGGTGCGCGCCCGCCAATTCAAGCAATAACCTCAGTCCCTGGGGCCCGAAACAGAACCGGGAGCCGGAGCCTGGGTCCACAGGCCGCACTACTTGGCGAGCAGCTCCATCAAGAACCCCCACAGCGCCGTACGCGGCGGAGCGTCCATGGTGGGTGCATTCTGCTCCCGCATGAGGGCGAGTGCGCGAGGATCGATGGGCGCGTGTATTTGCGCATGCATGTGGTCGGTGATCAAGCACTCGAGGTGCCCGGCTTCCTTCCATCCATCCGGGGTCCGCTCTTCCCGCACGCACAGCACGACGCTCCAGCGCTTGTGCCAGCAGTCCTGCGAGAAGTGAGAGTCCGTTGGCCCTTGAGCGGCCACATCAATCAGGGCTGACTGCGCCCTCTCCAGGTCCACGTCACGCACCGCCTGCACGAAGTCGGCGGAGATCGACGGCGGGCCGTCATCGATGGTTGGCCCGGGCTCTAGGAGAGTCTCCTCGGCGAGGATATGCGGGACATCGCAGTAATCAACCTGGGTGAAGTGCGCGCCGTCATTCTCGGCGCGCATGACGACCGAGCGCGGCCGCGAGGGCCAAATCCGCGCACTTCACACGCCGATCGTCCACCTCGGGGAGACGACGCGGATCACGAGACGATAGTCGACCGTACGCGCCGGACCCAGGATCGCCTCGGCGTCACCGATGAGGCCGGTGGAGTCGGCGAGGCCAGCGCTCATGAGTCCGCTGACCGGCATCGCACTCGATAGAGCGCCGTCCCCCTCTCTCGCGCCAACAAGGTTGATAAGCGCATTCGCCTGTTCGAGGGAGACGACCAGCTCCTCCGGCGACGAGTCCGCGGTTCCTTCGGCGGTCACGATTCCACCTCCAGGGTGCGTGCCATTGTCATGAAGTCCTCGATGATCGGCGGGCAGGCGAGGCTCGGACACGTGCATGTCGCCTCCCACAGGAATCGGCGGGGTTCCTCGTCCCCGTCGTTTCTATGCCGGGTGAGCCACACGAGCTGCGAGACGGTCATCGAGGTGTCGTTAAGGGCGTACACACCTGTGATGAGGCGGGTACGCGCGGCGGGATACGGCGCGACGGTGTCATCGATGAGGCGGCTTCCCGGGTGCGGTTCAGCCAGGCGACGCGCGCTGTCATCGAGGATCTCTTTGTCCCCTTTGCCGCTGATGACCTCAGTTTCAGTGAGGACAATGTTCGGCACATACCCCTCTGTTGCCTCTCCGACGGCAATGAAGCGAATACTCTCATCCTGGCCAAGATCCCCGAGCTCTCCGCGTTCCGAAGCGACGGCGGCGTATGCCCGACAAGTCCATGACCGGGCACACCGGTCGTGACTAAGGCGGCTCGCACAAGATTCTTACGCCGCTCACTTCTCCTGTTGTTTCTCAGCTTTGTGTCGTTCCCACGCCTCGCGGTCGATCTTTCCATTGTTGTCCAGAAGCCCGTGCCGCTTGGCATATTGCCAATCTTCATAAAAGCAATCGGTGTACTTGAATGGGATGATAGCGACGAAAGCAGCGATCATGAGAAGCATAGATACGCCAACAAGACTGACAATCAACCATGTAGGTGCTCCAAGTGCCTCGACGCATTTCACGGGGGCCATCAGTAAGATTGCCGTCGAGATTGCAGGAAACGACACTGCAGCGCAGTTCTGAGAGGCCCTCCCCGTTCCAAGGATCCTGTTCAGCTGATACCCGTTCCCCACGCTCCGCCACAGCTCGGCGGTCGGGTTGTCACAGAACATTCTCACGTACCACATGAGGAGGCCCAACGTTCCGAGAATGAAAGCTCCCAGTACCCACATCGGCGTTTCCCTCTACTACTCGTTTTCCCAGAGCCTCATCGACGAGGCAATTAACACGTTTGTTCAGGTGGATTGGCGGGCGCGCACCCCCCGGTGCGCGCCCGCCAATTCAAGCAATAACCTCAGTCCCTGGGGCCCGAGGCAGCACCGGGAGCCGGAGGCTGGGTCCACAGGCCGCGCTGGTCCAAGAAGTCGCGCAGGAAGACAGGGCGGTCGGTGATGATGCCGTCGACGCCGACCTCGAGGAGGCGCAGCACGTCGGCCACCGTGTTGATGGTCCACACGTGGACGGCCAGGCCCAGGGTGTGGGCGGTGGCCACGAAGCGCTCGTCGACGACGCGGATGGGGCCCTGGTGCATGGGCACCTGCGCGGCGATGGCCCCCTGGCGCGGGCCGGGCACGTGCCACCAGGCGGGGTTCGTGGCGCTCTTCGCGGCGCCCACCAGGCGCACGACGGCCTCGGTGCCCAGTGACGTGGCGACCGCGCGCGCAGGGTCCGAGGCGGCGATGTCGCGCACGGCGCGCAGGCGAGGCTCGGAGAAGGAGGCCACGAGCACGCGGTCGGCCGCGCCGTGGTCGGCGATGACATCGAGGAGGGGGCCTTCGACGCCCGGCTCCTTCGCATCGATGTTGAAGTACATGTCCGGGAATGCTTCGAGGACCTGGGCGAGCAGCGGCATCTGCTCCCCGGAGTCGCGGTGGCGCAGCTTGGACAGCTCGCGCCACGTCATCTGGGCGATCACACCAGTACCGTCGTAGCAGCGGTCCACGGTCTCGTCGTGGCAGATGACGACCTTGCCGTCGGCGGTGACGTGGGCGTCGGTCTCCACGTGGCGGATCCCGGCCTCGTAGGCGTAGGCAAAGGCGCTCATCGTGTTCTCGGGGGCCTCCTCGCTGCCGCCGCGGTGGGCGAAGACGATGGGCCCCTGACGCATGGTGACGGGCATCATGAGCAAGACTCCTGTCCGAGATAAACAGCTTTGTTTGTCTGCATCCACGCGTCCGGATCCACGGGGGTATCCGAGGAGTCGTGGATTTCGAAGTGCAGGTGCGGGCCCGTCGACCAGCCGTTGTTGCCGACCGCGCCGATGACCTGCCCGGCGGTGACGGTGTCGCCGACCTTGACCTTAATTTTGTTCATGTACTGGTGCAGGTAGGCGGAGTGGAAGACGGTGCCGTCAGACTTCGTGTGCTTGATCTGCACGTAGGCGCCCGAGCGCGAGTTCTCCGCGACCTCCTCGACGACGCCGCCGTACACGGAGGTGATGGGGGTGTCGAGCGGGGCGGCCATGTCGATGCCCTCGTGGGCGAGGAGCTGGCCGGAGACGGGCGAAATACGCATCGTGAAGGGCGAGGTCACCGTGTAGGTGCCCTGCGGGAGCGGCCAGTAGATCGTGTCGGCGACGACTCGCACGTTGCGGTTGCCGTCCGCGCCATTGCCCGACGCACAGCCGGTGATGGAGACGGGGGCCTTCGCCTTGGCGCGTGAGTTCGCGGTGAGGGTGCCATCCAGGGCGGTTGCCTGGGGCAGCGCGGAGGACACGGCCCAGCTGGGGCCGCCCACCGACGCACCGAAGGCTCGCGCGGGCACGGTCAGGGAGGAGTCGGAGCCGACGCGCCCCGTCATGGGCACGGCGATCGTCGTGCCGGCGAGGCCGAGGACGAGCAGCGCACGCAGCGCGTATCCGACGGGGTGGACGTTACGGCGTCGCTTGCTCGACGACGAGGCCGGGGCCTCCTCATCGATGTGAGCCACAGTCTCGGGAGACGAGGCCGGGGCCTGCTCGCCGGTGTCAGGCTCGGTCTCGACCGACGACTCTGCCGAGGCCTCGGGTTCCGCCACCGTTTTCTTCGCGGCGGGAGGCAGCGGCGGAGGGGCAACGGTCTCTTCGCCAACCGGGATCGCCGCGGTGATCGGGTTCTCCTGGGAATCGTCCCCGTTCTCGGAGCGCGCGGCGCGCAGCTGCGACCGCTTCGGCAGCGGGCACTCGTTGTCGCTCACGCTCTCCCCCTTGTCTGTGTTCGTCACGAAGTTTTGACCTCGATCTAATGTACCTTGCGGATCGCGGCTCGTCACGGGCGTTGGAGAACGTCTCGGACTTCGCCGACCAGCAGCTCGAGGATGTCTTCGAGGAAGAGGATGCCGACGACTGCTCCCGCATCGCGCACGAGGGCGCAGTGCACGCCGGTGCGCTGCATGTGGCGCAGCGCGTCTTCGACCTGGTCGTCAGCGGACACGGCCTCGAGGCGTCGGATGCGCCACGGGGTGATCGGCTGTTCACGCTCCTCGCCGGTGGCGTACAGGACGTCCTTCAGGTGTACGTAGCCGACAATCGAGCCGTCGTCGCCTGCAATCGGGAAGCGCGAGTAGCCCGTGTGGGCGACCTGTTCTTCCACGTCGGCAGGGGTGGCACCCTCGGGCAGGACGATGAGCTTATCGAGGGGGACCATCGCGGTCCCGGCCGTCTCCTCGGAGAATTCCAGGGTGCCGCTGAGCAGGCCCAGCTCGTCGGTCAGCACGCCCTCCTCCTGCGAGGCGACGACGATCGATGCGACCTCCTCGATCGTGTAGGAGGCCGAGATTTCCGAGCGCGGCTCGTAACCGGACAGGCGCACAAACCAGTTCGCGAAGCGATCCATGGCCTCGATAATTGGGCGCAGGACGTGGCCCAGGCGCACGAGGACGGGCGCAAGGATCAGCAGCATGCGCACGGGGGCGGCGATCGAGATGTTCTTCGGGACCATCTCGCCGAAGACGACGTGGCAGAAGAGAACGACGACGAGGGCGGCGGCGAAGCCAACGACGTGGCTGGTCGCCTCGGGCGCGCCCAGGCGCTCGAGCGGCGACTCGACGAGGTGGGCGATCGCAGGCTCGGCGACGACGCCCAGGGTCGTGGATGCGACCGTCACGCCGAGCTGGCAGATCGCCAGCATGAGGGACACGTGCTGCAGCGCGTACAGCGCGGCGGTCGCTCCTCTCGCACCCTCATCGGCGAGAGGCTCGACCTGCGAGCGACGTGTCGAGGTGACGGCGAACTCGCCGGCGACGAAGAAAGCGTTGACGGCCAGCAGGGCCACGGTGATACCGAGACCAACTCCTACGCTCACTTCGTCACCTCCTCGTCGTCGGCCTCGGGGGCGGGCGTGATCGCCACCTGGGCGACGCGACGTCCCTGCATCTGGGTGACCTCGATGCCGATGCCGTCCACGCTCACGCACGATCCAACGACCGGAATCTCGCCCAGCTCGTTCATGACGAGACCGCCAATGGTGTCATAGGGGCCGTCCTCGGGCAGGTTGATGTCCGTGCGGCGCGCGAGCTCGTCGGGGCGCAGCGTGCCGGGAACGAGGAAAGTCCCGTCGGGGCGCGGGCGGATGCCAAGGCGACGTTGGTCATGCTCGTCGGAGACCTCACCAACGATCTCCTCGACGACGTCCTCGAGAGTGACGATGCCCGACACGCCGCCGTACTCGTCAACGACGACGGCCATCTGCAGACCCTCGTCGCGCAGCTGGACCATGAGGGGGCCGATCGGCACGGTCTCGGGAACCGAGGGCGCGTCGGTCATGAGGGACGAGGAGATGACGGGGACCTCGGCGCGACGATCAGCGGGCACGGCGACCGCGCGGCGCAGCGAGACCAGGCCGAGGATATCGTCAGAGTCGTCGCCGATGACGGGGAATCGGGAGTGTCCGGTTTCGCGGGCCAGGTCCAGCACATCCTGGGCGCTGTCACCCTCACTGAGGGTGTGCAGGCGACCGCGGTCGGTCATGACGTCGGCGGCGCTGAGCGTGGACATGCGGATCGTGTTGACGAAGAGGTCGGCCGTGGACATGTCGAAGGTGCCTTCTTCGACGGAGTGCTCAACGAGGGCAGCCAGCTCGGAGGCGGAGCGCGCCGAGGAGATCTCCTCTTGCGGCTCGATGCCCATGCGGGCGAGCACCCAGTTCGCCGTCCCGCCCAGCACCCAAATGACGGGGCGGGCGATGGCGGTGAAGGCCATCTGGAAGGGGACGACGCGCACGGCCGTGGCCAGGGGGTGGGCCAGGGCGAGGTTCTTCGGAACCAGCTCTCCAAAGAGCATCGAGAAGACGTTGATGAAAGTCGCGGCAGCGAAGGCCGCGATGCCGGTCGCCAGGCCCCACGCGAGGCCGACCGATCCCAGCAGGTCCTGCAACAGGTCCGCCAGCGCGCTCTGCGTCGTATAGCCGAGCAGGATCGTGGTCAGCGTGATGCCCACCTGCGCGCCCGACAGCTGGGTTGACAGCGTGCGGGTCGCACGCAGGACAGAGGATGCTCCGCGGTCCCCTTCCTCAGCCTTCTTATCGAGGACCGCCTGATCGACCGCGACGAGCGAGAACTCGGCGGAGACGAAGACGAAGGTGCCGGCGGTCAGGACGATGCCAAGCACAAGCATGAGGGCGGTCGTCATTGCGTGGCCCCCTCGACGAGGCCGGGGCGGGTCGCGGGTACGCGCGCGGAAAAGGGGTGAGAAAGAGCGGCAGTAGAGCCGGCAGTGTCGCAGTCCATGATGGTTACAGTCTAGCGGGCCTGCCCCACTCCCCCAGCGCGCATTTCCACACACCACGACGCATGTGCCAACAATCATTCTTCAACGGACCAAAGACCCTTGAAGTACACGCCAAAGGTCTACCAGGTTTCGTGAAGACCATCACGCGGCGGTAGAATTAACGAGGTATGACCGCGCAGGATTCGGCCCATGCGCGCGGCATGACACTTACGGAGGAATACGTGCCCACTCCCACCGCTTCCCAGCCCGATCCGCAGTGGTACATCGCGAAGATGCGAGACCTCTACGAGCGTGACCCCCAGCTCCTGGATCCGTCCTGGCGCGCCTATTTCTCCACCGAGTCCGCTCCCCCGCAGCTGCGTGCCAAGCGTCCCGACATCCCCGAGGGCACTCCCTCAACGCCGGAGCCGGCCCCGGCCTCGTCGGCCCATGCCACACCCCCAGTTGACCACGTCGCCCCCGTCTCGGTGACCCCGCCGACCCTCGACATCGAGGAAGACGGGCCCGAGGCGGCCGCCACCGAGCATGCACCCGTCGTCTCCGTGACCCGCTCGGACCTGCCGCCTGCCCCACCCGCCGCCGTCGCCGAGGCCACCAGCCCCTACACGCGCCAGCAGCACGGCCGCGCGGCCTTCACGCTCTTCCAGGGCGCACCCTCGCACGACGAGCTCCACATCCTCAAGTCCGCGGCGCGCGCAACCGCCAAGCACATGGAGGCCTCACTCTCTATCCCCACGGCCACCTCCCAGCGCCAGATCCCGGCCAAGCTCCTCATCGAAAACCGCGCCCTCATCAACGCGCACCTGGCGCGCACCGTCGGCGGCAAGGTCTCCTTTACCCACCTCATCGGCTACGCCCTGGTGGAGGCGCTGTGCGAGATGCCCGACCTGAACGTGCGCTACACGATCGAGGGCGGCAAGCCCGCCGTCGAGCAGCTCGCGCACATCGGTTTCGGCCTGGCCATCGACGTGGCCGACGCGCAGGGCAACCACTCCCTGAAGGTCCCCGTCATCCACGACGCCGACACCCTCACCTTCGCCGAGTTCGTCGACGCCTACCAGGACCTGGTGGCGCGCGCCCGCACGGCCACGCTGACCACCGCTGACTTCCAGGGCGCCTCCGTGACCCTGACGAACCCGGGCACGCTCGGTACCACCACCTCCGTGCCCCGCCTCATGGTCGGCCAGGGCCTCATCATCGGCGTGGGCGCCACCGACTACCCGGCGGAATTCCGCGGCGTCTCCCCCAAGCGCCTGGCCGCACTCGGCATCGGCAAGACCATGTTCTTCTCCTCCACCTACGACCACCGCATCATCCAGGGTGCGGCGTCCGGCCGCCTGCTGGCCCTGGTGGACGCCAAGCTCTCGGGCCGCGACGGCTTCTACGAGCGCGTCTTCACCTCGATGCACGTCCCCGCGCGCCCCTACACGTGGGAAGCGGACTACGACTACGACCCGAACCACGAAAAGGGCAAGCCCGCGCGCATCGCGGAGCTCATCCACGCCTACCGTTCGCGCGGCCACCTCGCCGCCGACACCGACCCGCTGGCCTACCGCGTGCGTCGCCACCCCGACCTCGATCTGTCGTCCTACGGCCTGAGCGTGTGGGACCTGGATCGCCCCTTCCCCACCGGTGGTTTCGGCGGCTCCGACCAGATGCTGCTGCGCGACATCCTCACGCGCCTGCACGACACCTACACGCGCACGGTCGGCATCGAATACATGCACATCCAGGACCCCGAGCAGCGCGCCTGGGTTCAGCAGCGCATCGAGCGCCCGTACGAAGCCCCCTCCCCCGACGCACAGCGTCACATCCTGGGCACCCTCATCCGCGCCGAGGCCTTCGAGGAGTTCCTCCAGACGAAGTTCATGGGCCAGAAGCGCTTCTCCCTCGAGGGCGGCGAGTCCCTGATCCCGCTGCTCGACCACATCCTGGCGGACTCGGCGCGCACCGGCATCCACGAGGTCGCCATCGGCATGGCGCACCGCGGACGCCTCAACGTGCTGGCCAACATCGCGGGCAAGTCCTACGCGCAAATCTTCGACGAGTTCGAAGGCAACTACATGCCCAACTCCGTCCAGGGATCGGGCGACGTCAAGTATCACCTGGGCACGTGGGGCGTGTACTCCCTCGACGACGGCCTGGCCACCAAGGTCTACATGGCCGCCAACCCCTCGCACCTGGAGGCCGCCGACGGTGTCCTGGAGGGCATCGTGCGCGCCAAGCAGGAGCACCTGGGCGACCCGGACCTGCCGATCATCCCGATCCTCATCCACGGCGACGCGGCTTTCATCGGCCAGGGCGTCGTCCAGGAGACCTTCAACCTCTCCCAGCTCGAAGGCTACAAGACCGGCGGCACGATCCACGTGATCGTCAACAACCAGATCGGCTTCACGACAGGCCCGACGCAGGGCCGCTCCACCGGCTACGCGACGGACCTGGCCAAGGGCCTGCAGGTCCCGATCCTGCACGTCAACGCGGACGACCCCGAAGCCGTCATCCGCTGCGCGCACCTGGCCTTCGAGTACCGCAATGCCTTCCACAAGGACGTCATCATCGACATGGTGTGCTACCGCCGCCGCGGTCACAACGAGGGCGACGACCCGTCGATGACCCAGCCCGTCATGTACTCCCTCATCGACCGCATCCCCTCCACCCGCGCGGTGTACATCCGCGGCCTCGTGGGTCGCGGCCAGCTCACCGAGGACGAGGCCCGCCAGTCGATCGCCCAGTACGAGGCGGAGCTCGGGCGCATCCTCGAGGAGACCCGCGCGGGCGGCGCCTCCTCGGTGTCCGAGATCAACCCGGGCAGCCGCACGCACGACCCAGCACTCACCGTCGGCGTGGGCGAGGCCGGGGAATCCCCCGACGAGGAATGGACCATGCCGGAGTCCCAGATGCCCGGCATCGGCATGATGATCGGCTGGACGTCTGCTGCCCCCGCCAAGCAGCTGCGCCGCATCGGCCGCGCGCACACGCGCTTCCCGGAGGGCTTCGAGCCGCACCCGAAGCTGCGTCAGCTGTGCGAGCGCCGACTCGAGATGGCGCTGGGCAACAAGCCAATCGACTGGGGCTTCGCCGAGCTCCTGGCCTTCGGCACGCTCCTCATGGAGGGCACCGGCGTGCGCCTGTCCGGCGAGGACGTGGGCCGCGCGACCTTCGTCCAGCGTCACGCGATCCTGCACGACGCAAACGACGGGCGCGAGTTCACGCCGCTGCGCTTCCTCACGGAAAACCAGGCGCGTTTCGACGTGTGGAACTCCCCGCTGAGCGAGTACGGCGTGCTGGCCTTCGACTACGGCTACTCGCTGGAGAGCCCGGAGACCCTGACGATCTGGGAGGCGCAGTTCGGCGACTTCGCGAACGGCGCACAAACCGTCATCGACGAGTTCGTATGCTCAGCGGAGCAGAAGTGGGGCCAGCGTTCCTCGCTCGTCATGCTCCTCCCCCACGGCTACGAGGGGCAGGGACCCGACCACTCGAGCGCGCGCATCGAGCGCTACCTGCAGCTCGCCGCCGAGGACAACATGTGGATCGTTCAGCCCTCCACACCGGCGAACTACTTCCACATGCTGCGCACGCAGGCCTACAAGCGCCCGCGCAAGCCGCTTATCGCGTTCACGCCCAAGCAGCTGCTGCGCCTGTCGGCCGCGTCCTCGCACCTCGACGAGTTCACCTCGGGCGGCTTCCAGCCAGTCATCGGCGATGACACCATCACCGATCCGTCATCGGTGACGCGCGTCCTGCTGTGCTCGGGTCGCCTGTATTACGACCTCGTCAAGGAGCGCGAGCACCGCGGCGACACGTCGACGGCGATCATTCGCCTGGAGCAGCTCTACCCGCTGCCCGAGGCCGAGGTTGCCGAGGTCCTCGCCCAGTACCCGAACGCGTCGGTGACCTGGGTGCAGGACGAGCCTCGTAACCAGGGCGCGTGGCCGCACCTGGCGCTCAACCTCTTCCCGTCTCTGGGACGCCCGGTCCACGTGGTGTCCCGCCCCGAGTCGGCGACGACCGCCGCGGGACGTGCCTCGCTTCACAAGGAGCAAGCAGCTACCCTTATTGCGCAGGCCTTCGAAGGCTAACGAGGGCCGCCGCTCCCACCGGGGGCGCAGGAGGCACCGGAAAGGAACACCATGCGCATCTGCTTCATCGGAGACGAGCTCGTCGCGGGCGTCGGCGATCCCCGCGGCCTGGGCTGGGTCGGTCGCGTCAATGCGCACTCGACTTTCGACCTGCCCGCCACGTTCCTGACCCTTGCCGTGCCCTCTGAGACGACGAAGCAGATGGCCGCGCGCTGGGAGGCCGAGGTCCTGCCGCGCTTGGCCGACGGCGAGCCCCACGGCCTCGTCATCGGTGTGGGTCCGGGCGACGTCGCGGCGGGTATTTCGACGGCCCGCTCACGCCTGAACCTGGCCAACATCACCGACCGGGCAACCGCGCTGGGCATCCCCAGCTTCGTCGTGGGGCCCCCGCCACTAGCTGGCGTGGACTCCGGGTCCCTCAAGGCACTGTCCTCCTCGTGCTCCGAAGTGTGCGCGCGCCGAGGAATCCCCTTCGTTGACTGCTATACGCCGCTGGTCGCGCACGACCAGTGGTTCGAGGACATGGCCGCCTCCCTCGCGCGCGGCGGGGACGGGCAGACGCTGCCCGGCCAGGCCGGCTACGCCCTCATGGCGTGGATCGTCCAGCACCAGGGCTGGTACGAGTGGACGGGAGCGACCCCGGCGGACGTCTAAGAGCAGGAGGAATTGAGCATGTATCCGCGCCGTTCGCGTTTCTCCCCTGAGATACGTCCGGGCAACGCTCGGCAACAGCTCGGCATGACCATATGGGCCTGCGCGCTCATCGGATCCGCGGTCGTCATGCTCGGCGCGTTTTTTCTAGCCGGGAACTTCGGTGTCCGTCAGCTGGTCTGTTCACTCGTCGGCTCTGGCGCAGCCGTTGTCTTCGGCATCTGTCTCTTGTCGCTCCTTCCGATGCTCGTGCGCACGATGCGCGCACAACTGGATCAACCTGGCCGCGCAGGCCCCGCCATCAAGGCATTTTTCTGCATTGCTATGATCGCGTTGGTCGCGACCGCGTGCACCGTCATGGGAGGTGGGGCCTTCGCGGAAGGCTACGAAGACGCCCGCACCGGTGCCCAGACGAGGGCCGTCACAAGCTGCGAAAGATTCCGTACTGAGACCGAGCGAGGGCGTCGCGGCACCATACGCTACTACAGCACTTTTACTCTCCATTTTGACGACGGAAAGTCGCGTCACTTCGAGATCAGGACGGACACGAAAGACGAGTTCGCACAGCCGGCGAGCCCCTACTATGCCCTCTATCAGGCCTGTGTCGTCCGCCCTTTCACGACCTCTATCGTCGTTGACGTCTACCCGCGCAGCGGGATCATTAAGGCCATCCGTGAGGCGTGAGCCGAACGCACCCCGGCCTCGTCAATCCCAAACATGTCAGTGAGACTATGAGCAACCAGTCCCCCTCCTTTCCCTCGAGCGGTTTCCCCGGCCGCGGCCAGGCCTCGTCGTTTCTCGGGAGCATGCCGCGGCTCTCGACGCGTGCAAACCTAATCGCGTTCGTCGTCATCGGTTTCTTCGGCACCATCGCCCTCGGTTTCGCCTCTATTGGCAGGTACGTGCACTTCGGGTACTGGCGGCTCGTCTGGGTCGCCGCATGGTGCGTCATCGGCCTCGTCGCTGCGATCGCGTGCGCAGTTCTGTTTGCCTTCCTCCGCAGGCGCAAGCGCCGGGCCGAGGCCGAGGGAAACACGTCGTCCGGCACGCTCTACACCGTTGTCTCGATTGCGGTGGGCGTTATCGGAACCGTCATCATCGTCGTCTCGGGCGTCTACGGAATCGCCGTGATCCGGGACTTCGCGGAGGGGCCACACACGATGAAAGTCACCTCGTGTCAGCTCACCCAGAAGGCGCACTACAAGCCATCGGACAATCACAGCAAGATCATCGACTACTACGACAATCACTTCACCATGACCCTGGAGGACGGGACAACGCGCACACTCACGCTCGAGACCGAGAGCTCCGACGACCTCGCCAAGCACGGCGGTGTCTCCCAAACCATCTACGAGACCTGCAAGGCTCGTTCCGGTGCGACTTCCCTGACCGTCGATGTCTACAGCCACAGCTGGATCATCGTCGACGCGCGGGTGAAATGAGGTTCACATGCCCAAGCCAGAAATCACCACAACGCGCGACAAGCTCCTCGTCTTTGGAATCCTCGGCGCCTTCATGTCCCTCACCATCGTCATGGGCAACTTCTCCTCGCCCGGTTCATGGGCACCGACCGTCGTCACCGCAGCGGCCTCCTATCTGATTGTTTCGTCTCAGCCGCGGCCGTTGCCGGCATCCGATTCCTGTACAGGGATTGGAAGACGCCCCCTCGTCACCGATCCGGTGATCTCTCCACCGACACGCCAACGAGCCTCACCGCCCCTTCCGCGACGCACGCGCATCCGCAGGCCAGCGTCCGCGAGCGCCCAGCGCCCGCCGACCCGCCAAGCAACTTCGCGACCATCGACGGGGCGATTAGCTACGCGCAGCAATCCGGTTTTTCCATCATCAACCTGTTCACCGCCCACACGCCGCTGAGCGAGTACCGCGACGCCGTGGGTGCGGAGATCATCTACCTGGTCCTCTCCCACATCGGTGAACTCGACAAGAACGCGTCTGTTACTGTGTCGGGATCAGCGATGGACGGGGATCTTACGGTCACCATGAGCGCGCTGACGGCTCAGGCATCCGTCCTGGGCGCGCGTCGCATGGGTGAGATCCGGGCCCTCGCCGAGAGCCTGAACGGTACTGTTGAGACTAACGAGCAGGTAGGTGCCTGGTCGCTCACCGCGCACATACCCGCCGCGGAGGACACACCTGCCTAGCCACGGCCTCGTCGATCCCGACCACCAAGAGAGACCATGAACCCCTCCGACGCCCTCCCAGCCCCGTCCGGCGAACCTATCCAGGTCGACCCTCCGCTTTCTGCGAGCGGAGCCGGCACGACTCCCGCCACCGACGGCACATCGCCCCACGCTTCCGTGCCTACGTCGTCGAGGCCGTCCGGCGGGCAAGGAGCCACCGCCTCGATGCCGACTGCACAGGCAAGCCCTCTCGCTCTCTTTGTGGGTTTCTCGCTCGCAGCATTGTTTCTGATCTTCTTTGTGTCCGGCGGTGTCTTCAACGCGATCTTTCAAAGCGGTCTCGAGGCCCTGGTCTGGACACTCATCAAGTCCATCGGCGCACTGATCGCGGCATTTCTCTGTTTTCCCCTCCGAGCGCTCAAACAGTTTCTGAGGCGAGAGCTTCAGGGCGAGGCTCACGTTGAGGAGCCGGCTGCACGCCAGGGTATGCGTGTCATTGCGGGCATCGCCGGAGTCGCGCTGTGCTTGTACGGGCTGGTCACCGGAGTACCCGCGGTCATCGATGCCGCAGTAGGTCCCCAACCCAAGGCAGTCTCCTCGTGTCAATTCTCGGAGAACCAGATCAGCCAGAAGACTCGTCGATACGGGAACCGCACCTCCTACGACAACATCTTCGAGCTCACCTTCGAGGATGGCTCGTCGCATACGACAACGCTGACAACCTCCGGCAGAAACGATATCGGGGGTAAGCCGGGCGTCGGCACCGATCTCTTCAGAGCCTGCATGCATCGTTCTCCGGACAAGATCACGGTGTACTACTACCCCTTCACATGGATCCTCGCGGACGTACGGGTGAGCGAGTAGACCCGCACGGTACCCTGCCTCGTCCAGGTCTGCCCCATCTGAAAAGGCCCCTATGAGCGACGAATTCTACCCCTACGCCTCTCAGCCCCCAACGGCCCAGGAGCCGCTCGCCCCCAGCACAGCGGCGCGGGTGTCACCGACGAACGTGTTCGCGACACCCGCGCCCCCGCGCACGCCAGAAGGCCCGTCGAGGGGAAGGGCTCTCGTTATCGTCGCGCTTGTCATCACTTTATTCATCGGCGAGTCTATGGCGATCTTCCTGTGGGTAGGCACCACGACCTATGGCTTCACCAGGATCCTGTCGCTCGCGTTGGCATACAGTGTCGCGTTCCGGATCATGTTCGCGTGTCTGGCAGCGATCATCTGGCAGCTGCCCCGCTTTCGGCGGGCCCATCGGACAGGATCGGCATCCGGCCGTCGCAAGCGGCCCGCAGCCCTCGCGTTGTCGGTCGTCCTCCTCGTTCCGAGCGCATACATTGCTCTGGCCCACGGAACACCCGTCGTCGTTGACCTCATGACGGGGCCTCGCACCGTCACCGTGTCCTCCTGCACCCACGAGATGCGTACGCACCGGATTAAATTTGGAGACTACTGGGGCAGGCCAACGTTCAGCCGCGACTTCACGATGACTCTTCCCGACGGAACCACTCGTCAAACAGTAATCTGGCTTCGCCAGTTCGGGCATGCCGCTGAGATCGAGAAACCTCTGTTCGAAGCGTGCGTCAGGCATGACGGGGAGACCTCGATGACACTCGACGTCTACTACCGTTCCTGGGTGATTAGCGGCGCCAGGCTGGATTGACGAGGCTCGCCGTCTCTCCGTCCGCACGTACACTTCGGCGGCTTCTTATCCTCAATCAGCGAGGCCGTGAAACGACGCGTGAAACGGGTCGGCTCACACCTGGGTGAGATGCGCGCCCTCATCGAGGCCGCGAGCGGTACTGTGAAGACTGACAAGCAAGTCGGTGCCTGGTCGCAACCGCACACCGGGATTCTCCCAGAACCTCACCCAATCCTGAGGAGAGGCCCTAGGCTCGTCGTCATGCACCCGTCCGACAGGTAGCAGCCATGAGTAATCAGAACCCTTATCCGTCTCCCTACGATCCGCCTCAGCCACCCAGCCAGGCCGCGAATCAATCACCCGATCCGGCGCAGGGTCAGTGGACGCCGCAGTCTCAAGGGCACGACGCTCAGCCTTCCATGCCGCCACTGTCGTACCAGGGCTGGGAATACCAGGGATCCCCATACGGGGAGGCGAATGCCGCGTCGTCCGACGCCGACGAGGCCTCTCAGAGCGTCCCCTCTCCCGAGGATCTTTCCGGTGAGCGTCAGACACCGAACAAGCACGCGGGGTGGTGGATTCTCCTGACGCTCGTGGGCCTCCTCGTCGGCATGGTCTTCTATTTCTTCGGTGAGATGTTCGATTTCGGCACGGAACGGATCGTCTGGACCCTCATCAAGTGCACTGTCGCGCTCGTCTTCGCCCTCGCCACGATCCCCCTCTATGCTGGTGCACGGCGCAATGCCCTCATGGCGAGCGCACAGGGCGACGAGAAACTGGCACAAACACGGCAGCTCGGCAAGGTCATGGCATCTCTCTTAGGCCTCGGGCTGTGCTTATACGCCCTGTCGAACGGCATTCCCGCCATCCTCGACATTGTCGACGGCCCACGCACCGTCACGGTCACGTCATGCAGCTTCGACCAGTACAAGACGAGTCGGTCACGCTACCGCGGCGGCACCTCGACCGTGTATGGGAACCAGTTCATCATGACGTTTGAGGATGGCTCGACCCATACGCAGACCGTCGAGACAGACAGCAAGGACGAGATTGCGACGCAAGGAGACGTGACTGCCGTCCTCTACGAGGCCTGTGCCCTACGCTCCGGCAACGCAACCATGACCATCGGTTACTACACGCATTCGCGGGTCGTCGCGAGCGCGAGGATCAACAACTGATCGCTCGGCCGACACGCCCAGGAAGCCTGCGCTAGTGCCCCGGCCTCGTCCCCAACCTCTGCGACCCGAGAAGGACCCCATGTCACGCACCCCCGATTCCTCTCCTCGTCGGGCGTCCTCACCCGCGCAAGGCTCGACAGGCGCAGGCGTCCTCAAGAAGGTCGTCAACGCCATTGCGGTCGTCCTCATGGCTCTGGTTATTGCTGCCATTTCCCTCTTCTGGTTCATCGGAGACCACACGGATTTCGGCCGTGATCGCGTCGTGTGGAAAGTGCAGGCCTGCGGCGTTGGGCTCGTCCTCGTCGCGGGGCTCCTCATCGCGTGCGCGGTCACGTACCTCGGCGTTCGGCGCGCCAAGCGCGACATCGATATTGAGAAGTACAACCAGCGTTCCTTCGCCATTGTCGTCCTGTGTGCGACCGCGTTGTTCGTGGGATTCCAATCGATCAGCCGCGGCCTTCCCGCCTTCCACGACCTGAAGGAGGGCACCACCACCGTCACTGTCACCTCGTGCAGCTTCCAGCAGATGCCGGGGTCAAACTCGAAGACACGCACTGATCGTGCGCCCGACAACAGATGGGACAACACCTTCACGATGACACTCGCTGACGGCACCAAGCGCGCCACGGTCATCTCAACAGACAATGCGGGCGACATCGCATCGCGCGGCGGTCTCACGGGAGTTCTCTACGAGGCCTGCGCTCGGCGCTCCGGGTCCGCCTCCATGACCATGGAGGTCTACCCCCACACGTGGTCCATCGTCGAGGCGCGCATCGACTGAGGCTGCCGCCTCCCACCGCTCAGTAGTGTGCCATTGCGCGCGCGTCCCTCGCCCAGCCGACCCCTGGTGTGCGAGCCTCGACTAGTCGTATCGGCACCGGGCGACGCGGGGTTGCCTGCAACCGTCGTCCTCGATGAACGAGGCGTGAAACGGGGCATGAAACGGGTCGTCTCACGCCTGGGTGAGGATCCCCGAGATGAAGCGCGCGCTATGGTCGAGGGCGGCCTCGGCCTCGGGAATGGTGGGAACGCCCAGGACATACACGTGGAAGCCATCCGGCTCCACGCGCAGGCGCACGTCCACGCCGGCGCGAGCCGACTTGCGCGCGAACTCGATCACGTCGGGACCAACGATGTCCGCGTCGCCCTGGAAGATGCGCATCGGCGGCAGGCCCGCCGGGTCACCGTACAGGGGGCTGACGCGCCAGTCGGCCGGATCCAGGTCGCCAGCCCACGCGCGGCCCGCCCACGCCAGCCCGGGCACACGCAGAACCCGGTCGCGGTGCTGCACCTCCTCGATCGCCGGGTTCGTCATCGTGACATCCACCCACGGTGCATACAGGACGAGGCCGTCCACCTGACGCGCACCCGCGTCACGTCGCTGCATGGCGAGGGACAGCGCCAGTCCGCCACCCGCCGAGTCGCCGAAGATGATGACGCGACCGAACTCGGCCTGTGCCTCGTCGATGATGGGCTGGACGAAGTCGAACGCTTCCGCCGCAGTGTGGTTGGGGGCGAGCGGATAGTCGGGGATGATGACTGGCAGCCCGGTGCGGTCGATGAGGCCCTCGACGATACCCACTGAGCAGCGACCATCGGGGCTGCATACGCTCCACCATGCAGATAGATGAGCACACCGCCCGAGCGCAGGCCCCGCTTCGGGAACACGCGGGTTATGCCTCTGTCGCACGTCGCCGTGAAACGTCGTCGCATACGTGCAGGCATCGGGGCGGGCTGTGGGGCGTGGAGCGCCATCTGCTCAGTCGCTGCCTCACTGTGCAGCAACGGAGGCACAAGCCCCATACAGAAGTGAAAAACGCGCATCTGGAGGGACATGGAGCCTCTTTCGCTCTTGCGGATCAACAAACGGTCTCTGTTCGCATCGGGACGCACCCGCGCACCAACAGGTACCAGGATACGCTGCGAGCGAGGATCACTCCTCACTGCGCATGTTCTCCGTAGCCACCGGAGGAAGCGGCAGTGGGCGGAAAGCGCCGGCGGCTGAAGGCCGTTTCTGCTCGCCACCGGAACCTGGCGCTAGCGCGTCGGACGAACCGACTACGCGGATAGGTGACGAACATCCGGATAGGTTACGAACATCCGGATACCTTAATAACCTATCCAGATGCGTGGTTCCTATCCAGATGCGTGGTTCCTATCCGGATGCGTGGTTCCTACCCGAATGCGCCGTTCCTATCCGGATGCTTGCACGGTGTTATCCACAGGGCGGCTATCCACTACCGGTTGTATCCACAGGCCACCGTCTAGCGCTTTCCTCGCTGCTGATGATGGTACGAGACTTCATCTATGACGCAGGATTCCATCATCATCACCCCTCCAGCAGACTCACCCCGTGAACAACCAACATCTACGCTGGTCCGCATCATGCGTGGCATCTGTGCAGTGCTACCCCTCGATTCCATAAATTCCAACCCCTGGGACGTGTGGGAGGCCGTCGCTCGCGCACGCATGTATGCCGTCGATGCCTCCCACAAGCACTCTTCCATCTTTGTCGGACAGAGCTGCTTACGCCTGTTGGGGATTCGCGGCTGGTCCCAAAACCCTCCCGTTACCATCTACCGGGACAACCGAAGATGCACTTCTTCTCTCCCTTCGTGCCACGTCGGCTCCACGACGGTTCCAGCGACATCAGTGTCATGCTCTGAGTTTCCACCTCTTTCGGAAGAACGTAACAGGATCGACGGCTTGGTCGTAGAACACCCCTACGATGCGCTCGTGAGATGCGCGCTTCATGATGAGCCGTTAGAGTCCTTCGTCCTCGGTTGTATGGCACTCAACATATGGAGCCAGTTCTCGATGTTTCATCAGGATGAGTGCCGCCGGAGAGCCGAGGAGATACGAACTGAACTGATCGCTCGACTTGAGCGGGCTGGCCACGTGCGCGGCTACCGACGCGCTCACGCGATCCTCAAGACTATCGATCCGGGCTGTGCCAATCCCGCCGAAGCTGCGCTTCTGTGGCTGGTACGGTCCATCTGTCCCTTCACGGTTAAAACGCAGGTGCATATTGGAGTACGCGGCCATCACTACTACATCGACATCCTGATTGAAGACTTGCACCTCATCATCGAATTTGATGGGGTTGCAAAACTTGGGGAAAGTCGCATCGAGCTCGAACAGGCCAAGCGCGAGTGGGTGTTGCGCGATCAGAACCTTCGAGATGCCGGGTGGCAGGTCATCCGAGTGAGTTGGCCAGACTACAACGATTGGGAACAGCTGCGGATCAGGTTGAGCCGAGTCCTGGGTCCGATCAATCCTGCTCCCGACTGTCGTTTCCTGTGGAAACTACCGACACAACGTTGCGATGGGCCGTTGCGTCGCTTCTACTCACGAACCCCGCGCATGGGACGCAAACACTCGGATAGGTGACGAACATCCGGATAGGTTACGAACATCCGGATACCTTAATAACCTATCCGGATGCGTGGTTCCTATCCAGATGCGTGGTTCCTATCCGGATGCGTGGTTCCTATCCGTATGCGCCACCACGCACGCCTCACCCCCAGCCATCACGTGGATAGGTGACGAACATCCGGATACCTTAATAACCTATCCGGATGCGTGGTTCCTATCCGGATGCGCCACCACGCACGCCTCACCCCCAGCCATCACGTGGATAGGTGACGAACATCCGGATACCTTAATAACCTATCCGGATGCGTGGTTCCTATCCGGATGCGTGGTTCCTATCCAGAACGAGGGCCGGTGGATTGATACCACCTATAGACGGATTACCGACGCCACCGCGAGCGTCCTCAGCACCGCCCCAGCACACACAACCTATCCGCATACGCGCAGCACAAGCACGATCGGCCGCTATGAGCCCACCGCACACCGCTGTCCGGCATTGCAGGAATACACACCCAACGACGCATACCGCACCGCACACCGTTTTCTGGCGCTGCAGGGACGCACATCCCAGCAACGCGCACCCCACCACACGGTGCACACCCCATACGTCACGCGCGCCTCGCACAACCGCACCCGGCACGCACCCACCACCCACGCATACAAAACGCGCCCGGACCAACCGGTCCGGGCGCGCAACGTATTCGGCTCAGGCGTTAGGACGCTTGCCGTGGTTCGCGCCGTGCTTACGACGATCGCGACGCTTACGACCCCGCTTCGACATGTCATTCTCCTTGGGTTTGTTGTCTAGACTGAAGCATTTTTGCACACATTGGCCCAAACCACCAAGGCACAGGCCGTTTGCGGCGACGAAGGTCACCGAAAAACGGGCAGTAACCCCGGCCTCGTCAGCGCGTGCAACACCACGCGGTCGCGCGTTACCGCAGCGCGCTTAGCGCCAGGTGACGGACACGCTGGTGATCGAGGCGACGACGCGGGCACGCAGCGCATCCGAGGCCTGCTCGGTCTCGTAGCAGCCGCGCATGAGGGCGCGCACGTGGCGTTCCGCGTCCAGGGCATCGGTGCAGTGCGCGCAGGTGGCGACGTGCTTGATCATGAGGGCGCGGGCGCGGGCATCGGGCCCGGGTACGGATCCGGCGTCGATGAGGCCGCTGCGACGGTCGCATTCCTCGCAGTCGATCAGTTCGTACAGGGCGTCCTGGACGTCCTGGCAGGTGATGTGCGTGGTCACTTGGCTCCTCCGATCCCGTATTCCGCGGCGACGTCGGCCAGCGCGGAGCGCAGGTTCTTGCGCGCCCGGTTCAGTCGGCTCATGACGGTCCCCATGGGAACTCCTAGTTCTTCGGCAATTTCCTTGTAGCTCATACCCTCAACGTCAGCCATGAGGACAACCATCCGGTGTTCCTCTGAGAGCGAATCGAGGGCGTCGCGCAGCTGCGAGGAGGGAAGCGCCTCGAGCGCCTCGACTTCCGCGGATTTGAGGCCGACCTCCGAGTGGGAGGCGGCGTCGGCCAGCTGCCAGTCCTCGACGGTGTCGCTGGAGGCGCGCTTGGGCGAGCGCTGCGCCTTGCGGTAGCTGGTGATGTACGTGTTGGTGAGGATCCGGTACAGCCAGGCCTTGATGTTGGTGCCGGGCTGATACTGGTGGAACTTCTGGTAGGCCTTGAGGTAGGTCTCCTGAACCAGATCCTCGGCGTCGGCTCGGTTGCGGGTCATACCCAGGGCCGCGCCGAAGAGTTGGTTCATGAGGGGCATCGCTTCGTCCATGAAGCGGGCCTCGAGCGTGGCGCCGTCCGGGGTGGACGAGGCCGGGGCAGGCTCGGGTGCCTGCGGCGTCGGTGAGGGGGTTGTCGTATCCATCGCCTCCCAGCGTAGTCGCGCACGCTTGCGGCGCGACTGTGAGTGGGCGATGGGTGGTCATACTGAGGGCAACGCCTCACGCCCCTCTTTATTCCACAACCCCCATTAACTGTGCGTTGCACCACTTTCATCCCGTTGTTTGGGAGTAGCCGGGCCGTTCGGCTTCCCCCGGGGGCAAAGGTGTCGAACAATAGGGGTATGAATCTGCTGCGCGTTGTTGCCCGTCCCCTGCTCGCCGCCCCGTTCATCGCCGATGGGGTTGATGCCCTCACGCATCCCTACGTCCACGTGGAGCGCGCCGCGGGCGTGCGTCCCCTCATCGACAAGGCGACCGACGCGGTCGGCGTCGAGCGGCTCACGGATGAGCAGCTGGCGCTCGCAACCCGCGTGACCGGTGCCGTCACTCTCGTCGCCGGCCTGCGTTTCGCGCTGGGCCGCAAGCCCCGCGTGGCCGCCCTAACCCTGGCCGCGATCGGCGCACCCATGGCCCTCGTGAATGCTCCCCTGCCGGGCACGACCCGTCGCCTGTCGAAAGAGCAGATCAAGCGCCGTCGCTACCGCACGCTGAATAAGGCGGGCCTGACCGCAGGCGTCCTCCTCGCGTCGACGGACCGCGTCGGTCAGCCCTCGGCCCTCGTCGCCCACGCGATGCGCCGCGATCAGCGTCGCGCGATCGCCGCGGCCGAGGCCGCCGTCGTGGAGCGTCTGACCGGCACCGCTTCGTGAGCGCGCCCTGGCCCGCTCCCCTGGCCACCTCCCCCGTGGATGCCACGGTCGAGGTGCCGGGCTCGAAGTCAATCACGGCGCGCGCCCTCTACCTGGCTGCCGTCGCCGATTCTCCCTCCATCATTCGCGGTGCCCTGGATGCGCGCGACACTCGCCTGTTCGCGGCTGCCCTGGAGGTGATGGGCGCACGCGTCGAGGATGAGGGCGCGGGCACGCTGCGCGTCACCCCGATGGAGCTTCCGCCGCGCGGCGGTCGCATCGAGTGCGGCCTGGCCGGCACCGTCATGCGTTTCCTGCCTCCCCTGGCGGCACTGTCCCCCGAGGAGACGATCTTCGACGGGGATGAGCAGGCTTACGCGCGCCCGCTCGGCCCACTCCTGGACGCCCTGGTACGCATGGGCGCGACCGTCACGTATCACGGGGAGCGCGGGCACCTGCCCTTCACGATCCAGGGTCCGATCCGCACGCCGCTCGGCGCGCAGGCCTGGGTGGACTCCTCGTCCTCCTCACAGTTCTTGTCCGCCCTGCTGCTCGTCTCTCCCCTGGTCGGCGATCCCCTGTTCGTGTCGGCTCCGGGCGTCGTCCCGTCGATGCCGCACGTGGAGATGACGCTGGCGTCCCTCGCGGGCGCGGGCATCGACCTGGAGGTCGTGGACGAGGGCCGCGCGAACCTGTCCACCTGGCACATCTTCCCGTCGCGTCCCCTCGGCGGCGACATCACCGTCGAGCCCGACCTGTCTAACGCCGGTCCCTTCCTGGCCGCCGCGATGGTGACGGGCGGGCGCGTGCGCATCCCGGCGTGGCCGGGGGCGACGACGCAGGCGGGCGATGCTTGGCGCGCGCTGCTCGGTCACATGGGCGCGACCATCACCCTGGACGAGGAGGGCCTGACCCTGAGCGGTCCGGGCGCCGGCAACTACCCGGGCATCAAGGCGACCATGGCCGAGGTCGGAGAGCTCACCCCGACCCTGGCCGCGATCTGCGCCTACGCCTCGACTCCCTCACACCTGAGCGGGATCGCGCACCTGCGCGGACACGAGACCGACCGCCTGGCGGCCCTGGTCACCGAGATCAACCGCGCTGGCGGGCAGGCCGAGGAGACCGAGGACGGCCTGATCATCACGCCGCGCCCACTCCACGCCGCGCAGATCCGTTCCTACGCGGATCACCGCATGGCGACCTTCGGTGCAATTCTTGGTCTCGTCACGCCCGGCATCACGGTCGACGACATCGCCTGCACCTCCAAGACCCTGCCCACCTTCGAGACCATGTGGGCCTCGCTCGTGAGCGCTCACGGTCAGGGAAGCACCCAGGCTGCCCCGGCCTCGTCGATCGAGGAGGAGCAGTGATGGCCCGCCGCGACACCGGAACCGACGACCCGCGCGTGCGCGTGCGCGCCGGCAAGGGTTCGCGCCCCCGCACGAAGGACCGGCCGGACTGGTCCTCGAAGCCGCTGGGGCGCGTCATCGGCATCGACCGCGGCCGCTATCAGGTGAGCCTGGAGGCTGACGGCACCCGCGTGGTCGCCGTGCGCGCCCGCGAGCTGGGGCGAGGCTCCGTCATCATGGGCGACCGCGTGCGCCTGACCGGCGACCTGTCCGGGCGCCCCGACACACTCGCGCGCATCGTCGCCGTCGAGGAACGATCCTCGGTGCTGCGCCGTTCCCTCGAGGACGCGCCGGATCAGCGCGGCGAGAAGGCGATCGTCGCGAACGCGGACATGATGTGCATCGTCGTGGCGCTGGCGGATCCGCCGCCGCGCACCGGCATGATCGACCGCTGCCTGGTCGCCGCCTTCGAGGCGGGCCTCGACCCCGTCCTCGTACTGACGAAGGCGGACCTGGCCAGCGCAGACGAGCTGATCGCCGCCTACGAGGACTTTGACGTGCGCGTCGTGCTCACGAGCGCCGAGGCCGGCCAGGCCGATCCGGGCGTCGCCGAGCTGCGGGACCTGCTGGCCGGCCACTGGTCGGTGCTGGTGGGGCACTCGGGGGTCGGAAAGTCCACGCTCATCAACCTGCTCGTGCCGGGCGCGGGCCGCGCGACGGGGCACGTCAACGAGGTGACGGGACGCGGACGCCACACCTCCACGTCCTCGGAGGCCTTCGAGCTGGACGAGGGCGGCTGGATCGTGGATACGCCCGGCGTGCGTTCCTTCGGGCTGGGGCATGTGAGCGTCGCCGACGTGCTGGGTGTCTTCCCGGACGTCGCAGAGGCGACCGCCTGGTGCCTGCCTCTGTGCTCGCACGGCGAGGAGGAGCCCTCGTGCGCGCTTGACACTTACGCACGCGCCACCGGCCCCTTCAGCATCGACGAGGCCGGGGATGAGGATGCGGATCAGGTGCGCTCCGAGCGTGCTTCCCGCGTGGCGTCGGTGCGCAGGCTCCTCGAGGCCGTGGCGACGGCGGAGGCTGCCAGCAAGGCGGCTCGCTGACAATTATCAAGCCCAAAGGCCTTGACAACACCACCACTGGGGGGATAATGAGGAAATAGCGAAGGTCGCTATCTCTGGTTCACAAGGTCGTGATCGCTATGTCCACCATGGAGCAGAACCTTATCGGCAACACCACAGGGCTTTCGCGGGCCGACAAGGTCCTCCGCTACTTCTTCCTCGCACTGTTGATCGGCACGGTCATCTACTCAATCGGCGGCACCTTCTTCGGGAAGGACAACCGCCTAAACGACTACGGGCTCGCCGACGCTGCGTTGCTCCTCGCTGTCTTCATCCCTGGCTATTCGCGTCACATTCCTGGCGCACACCGGGCACTTCGGGCCTGCGAGTGGGCGGTGATGGCTTGTTCCCTCGTATGTACCGCCACTGTCATCGTCGGTGACGTCACGGACCACGGAGTCCGCCCCGACCCCTACAACATGCCATGGAACGTCGCCATGGGCGCTGCACTTGTAGCCTTCTGCTTCTATACGATTCTCCTCGTCTCCAAGGAGCGGGCGCGCCGCCGCGGACTCATTCCCCCGGCCAGCTAAAGCCGGGGCATGGGCCGGTCGCCCGCGCGTCAAGCGCGCGGGCGCTCAGCGCTGGAAGCGGCGCACGAAGTTGCGCAGGATGACGCGTGAGGG
>CAKAHQ010000002.1 GCA_916439125.1 uncultured Actinomyces sp.
GAGGCCTGCCCGCCCGCTCGCCGTCCGCGTGACACCCCGCCGCCAGACCTCCGTGCGGCGCGAGCACGCATCTTGTTGTCTATGGCTGCTCTGTGCGCCGGTGGGCGGCGGCCCGCCCGCGAGATCGCCACACGCGAGCTCCGCTCGGAGTGCTCGATCTCGAGGCCCGCCCGGGCCCTGCCACCGCCCACCGGCGCCGCAGCCACCCACCCAGCAGGCCTCGCACCACCCTCCAGTCGGGCGGCTACTACCACCGGCCCTGCCACCGCCGTAGACGACGCGTCCAGAGTCGAGGCAGAGGTTGACATAGGTCGGGTCGGTGGTGTCGAAGATGCAGCCGATTTCTTCGGGGGTTTCGATGTGGGAGTCGCCGTGGGGGTGCAGGACCATCTTCAGCCCGCATTCGTCGAGGAGCATCTGTCCCAGGACGTTGGCGTGACTGAGAATCCAGCTTCCGCCACTTCCTGCCAGGCCTGACGGGGATCCATCTGCTTGGGGCCCTCGGGGAACCAGACGCCCCACTGGTCGACACATACACCGATGGTGAGTTTGGAGTAACGCGGATTCTCCATGTTGATTGCTTATGACATCACTGTCTCTTTCTTCATCGAAAAGGCTTCGTACCTATCCACTGGCGCGGATGCGTCTATCGCGCCAGACAGGCCTCACCCAACCGACGATTCGACCACACACACATTCAATTGAGCGCTGAAACTTCGTTGTTGCAACGACGATAACCCGCGTATCCATGTTTTCAACGGGCGTCCACATTACGTTTTCTTCTAACAAAGACACAAAGAGTGGAGGGGTGGGCACAGTGTGCCCACCCCTCCACTCAGAGAGCTGTCAGACTCAGCCGTTCGTCGGGAAGTTCATGCCGACGTAGCCAACCTTCTCGCCGCGCTTGGGCCAACGGGTCGTGACAACCTTGGCCTTCGTGTAGAAGCGCACACCCTCGGGACCGTGGATGTGAGTGTCACCCAGCAGCGATTCCTTCCATCCGCCGAAGGAGTAGTAGGCGACCGGAACCGGGATCGGCACGTTGACGCCGACCATGCCAGCCTCGACGTCGACGACGAAGTGGCGGGCGGTATCGCCGTCGGAGGTGAAGATCGCGGAGCCATTGCCGAACTCGGAGGAGTTCACGATCTCGATAGCCTCTTCATAGGTATCGGCATGCACGACGACCAGGACCGGGCCGAAGACCTCTTCGCAGTAGACGCTCAGGTTGCGGTCCACATTGTCGATGATGGTGGGGGCCAGCCAGAAGCCGTCCGCGTATTCCTCACCCTCGGGGCGGTAGCCGCGGCCGTCGAGGACGATGTTCGCGCCCTTTGCCTCGGCTTCGTCGATCCACTTGGTGATGCGCTCCTGAGAGGAGCGGGTGATGACCGGACCCATTTCGGAGGCCGGGTCGGTGCCGGGGCCGACGACGATCTTCTCGGCACGAGCCTTGATCGCGGGGACCAGCTTCTCCTCGACACCACCGACGGCGACGATCACGGGCAGGGCCATGCAGCGCTGGCCGGCTGCACCGAAGGCGCTGGCGCTGATGTGCTGCGCGGCGAACTCAATATCCGCGTCGGGCATGACAATCGCATGGTTGTTCGCGCCACCCAGGGCCTGGACGCGCTTGCCATGGGCCACGCCCGTGTCCTGCACGATGTGGGCGACAGGGGTGGAGCCGACGAAGGAGATGGCATCGATGCCGGGGTGGGTGAGGATGTCGGTGACCAGGTGGCGGTCGCCAGCGATGACGTTGAACAGGCCGTCGGGCAGACCGGCCTCCTTGTAGAGGCGGGCGATGATCAGCGAGGCACTAGGGACGACCGAGGCAACCTTGAGGATGAAGGCGTTGCCGGTGGCCAGGGCAACCGGGTGCATCCACATGGGGACCATGGCCGGGAAGTTGAAGGGGCAGATGCCAGCGACGACGCCGACGGGCTGGCGCAGGGTGTGCACGTCCACGCCGGTCGAGGCCTGGTCGGTGAACTCACCCTTGAGGGCGGCGTTGATGCCACAGGCGAAGTCGATGGTCTCGCGACCGCGGGCGATCTCACCGAGGGCGTCGCCGTGGGTCTTGCCACCCTCACGCACGATGGCATCGGCAATCTCATCCTGATGATCGATGACGAGCTGGCGGAACTTGAACATGATGTCCACGCGCTTGGCCAGGGCGGTGCGCCCCCATTCCTTCTGCGCGTTGCGGGCGATCTCAACGACATGGTCGAGGCAATGCTTGTCGGCGAGAGCAAGCTGATCGACGACCTTGCCGGTGGCGGGGTTCTCGACGCCGATGGTCTTCTCGGAGTGAGCGACGTACTCTTCGCCGTTGACCCACAGGTTGATTGTCATTGGTTCTACCTTTCTTCCCATTCATCCACGAATGGCGAAACAACTTTGTTAGGACAAATAGTAGCACGTTCCTCAGACTAATGTCGCAACGTCCACAACATCAGCGCCAACAGGGCCCAGATTGTCCCGTCTATTGAACACGCTCCCCCATCACCAACTCCCCACACCAGCCAACGCGCCGTTTCACGAAACGTTTCACGCCGGGACTACTGACGCACCAAGGGCATACGGAAAAGGGGCGGCCGCGGACTAATCCGAGGCCGCCCCTCACGCACTCAGCGCATCACAGGTAGTGGCGCTGCGGCTTGCGATCGTTCTGGTAGTCCTCGTACGCACGCTGCGTCGACTCGAGCACGGACACCTCCGAGATCGCCACGTCCCACCAGGAGGATCCGGGCGGGTTGGGACCCATCAGGTCGGTCTCGATGTGGATCATGGTCGCACGATCCGAGGCGGCGGCCACCTTGTAGGCCTCCTTGAACTCCTCGATCGTGTGAACCTCGAGCACGTCGATGCCCCACGAGCGAGCGTTCGCCGCGATATCCACGCCAGCGATCGTGTCCGTATCCTCCAGGTGCGAGCCGGTCCCACGCTGGCGGTACTTCGTGCCGAAGCGCTGGGAGCCGCGCGACTCGGACAGGGCGCCGATCGACGCGAAGCCGTAGTTCTGCAGCAGGACGTAGATGACCTTGATACCCTCCTGGGCGACCGTGGCCAGCTCCATCGGAAGCATCTGGTAGGTGCCGTCGCCGACGATCGAGACGACCTCGGACTGCGGACGCGCCAGCTTGACGCCCATGGCGGCCGGGACCTCGTAGCCCATGCAGGAGAAGGCGTACTCAACGTGGTACTGGACGGGGGTCTTGGCCTGCCACAGAGCCTGCAGGTCGCCGGGCATCGAGCCGGCGGCGTTGATGACCACGTCCTCGTCGCCCATCAGCTCGTTGAGGGCGCCGAAGACCTCGGTCTGCGCGGGCAGCGGGGCGTTGCCCACGTGGTAGCACTGCTCCACCTTGGCGGCCCAGGCCTCGCGCTCGGCGGCGATCTCGGCGGTGTAGGACTCGTCGACGCGGTAGTCGGCCAGCTCCTTGGTCAGGGCAACGAGCGCCTCGCGGGCATCGGCCACGACCATCTCGGCGCTCTGCTTGGCGGCGTCGAAGGGCGTGATATTGATGTTGACGAAGGAGACGTCGGGGTTCTTGAACTGCGTCTTCGAGGCCGTCGTGAAGTCGGAGTAGCGCGTGCCCACACCGATGATCAGGTCGGCCTTGTCGGCCAGGTGGTTGCCCGAGTCGCCGCCGGTGGAGCCGACGCCGCCCACGGAGCAGGGGTGATCGCAGTTGATGGCGCCCTTACCGGCCTGCGTGTCGGCCACCGGGATACCGGTAGCAGCAGCGAACGCGCGCAGCTCCTCCGAGGCCTCGGAGTAGATGGTGCCGCCGCCGGCGATGATGAGGGGACGCTTGGCGGCGCGAATCTTGGCGACCGCGCGCTCAATGGCGGCGCGCTCGGCCGGGGGACGGCGCACGTGCCACACGCGCTTGGCGAAGAACTCGACCGGCCAGTCGTAGGCCTCGGCCTGAACGTCCTGGGGCAGGGCGATCGTCACGGCACCGGTTTCAGCCGGGTCAGTGAGGACGCGCATGCCGTTCAGGAGCGAGGGGATCAGCTGCTCGGGACGATTGATGCGGTCGAAGAAGCGAGAGACGGGACGGAACGCGTCGTTGACGGTCACGTCGAGCGAGGTCGGATCCTCGAGCTGCTGGAGGACCGGGTCCGGGATGCGGGTCGCGAACTGGTCGGAGGGGAAGATGAGGACGGGCAGGCGGTTGGTCGTCGCGGTCGCGGCGCCGGTCACCATGTTCAGCGAACCGGGGCCGATCGACGCGGTCGTCATCCAGGTCTGCAGGCGGTTCGTCGTCTTGGCGAATGCCGTGGCCGCGTGGACGGCGCCCTGCTCGTTGCGGGGCATGATGTAGGGCATCGGGTTCTCGCCCTCGGCGGGCGCGATCTCATTCTGCAGCAGGGCCTGACCGATGCCGGCAACGTTACCGTGGCCGAAGATGCCGAAGGCGCCCGCGATGAGTCGGCGCTCGACGCCGTCACGCTCGGTGTACTGGTTGGACAGGAAACGAATGATTGCCTGTGCGACCGTCAGGCGCACGGTTCCCTTGTAGGCTTCTTTGCTCATGGGTAGTCCTCTCGGATCTTTCTTACTTGTTCATGGGCAGCCGGGGGTCCACTTCCTGGTTTTCCCAGGTTGCGCGGATCCAGTGGTGCGCCGGGTCATCGGGGGCGAGCCACACGAGGTCCTCGTTCGGGCCGGCCATGACGTTCAGGTAGTACATGTCGTAGCCGGGGGCCGCGACGCAGGGGCCGTGGTAGCCGTGGGGCACGAGGGCGACGTCGCCGTCGTGGACCTCGCAGCACAGGTCGATCGGGCGGCCGGGGCTGCCGTAGGTGCGGTGCAGGCCAAAGCCCTTGGAGCCCTCGGGGCCGTCTTCGATCTCGAAGTAGTAGATCTCTTCAAGCTCGCGCTCGTCCTCGGAGTCCTGCTCGTGCTTGTGGGCCGGGTAGGAGGACCAGTTACCGCCGGGGGTGATGACCTCGCAGGCCAGCAGGTGGGAGGTGGTGACGCCCTCGACGGCCAGGGAGTAGTTGTTGACCTGGCGCGAGCAGTCGCCGGCGCCGCGCAGGTCGACGCGGACCTGGCTCTTGGGGTAGTAGGCGACGGGGATGTCGCGGGTGGCAATCGCGGAGGGGAAGGCGAAGCGGCCACCGTCGGCCGAGGCGATGGTCAGGCTCTTGCCGCGTCCGACGTACAGGTAGTCGGTGACGCCGGAGAAGACGCCGCGGCGGCCCTCGAGCTCGAAGGTCTGCCCGTCGACCTCGACGGTGGCGCCGCCGGCGAGGGGCAGGACGAGGAGCTCTGACTCGCCGGTCTCGACGACCTGGGAGGCTCCGGCTGCGAGAACGAGGACGCGCAGGCCCGAGAAGGCCCAACCGGCACGCTGGGGGTCAATATCGACGGTGAAATTGCCATGGCCGGAGGAGCCGGCGGGAACGTAAATGTCGGGAAGAGTCATCGTAGTCTCCTGAAAGTTGGGCATCGGTGCCGCTGAATGAAAAGGGGGACGAGGCTGGGGCAAGTCGGGTGGGTTACGGGAGGACCCCCGTTTCGACGAAGGCGTGCAGCTGCTCGAGGGTGGGCATAGCGGTCGAGCATTCGATGTGCAAACACACGTAGGCTCCAGCGGCCGAGGCGTAACGGATCGTGCGCTCGAGGTCCCATCCTTCGACGAGGCCGTGGATGAGCGCACCTCCAAAGGCGTCCCCCGCGCCGAGGCCGTTGACGACGTCCACGTCCCAGGCATCGACCCACACGCGCTCGTCGGCGGTCTTGGCGAGGGTTCCCTTGGGGCCTTGCTTAACGATCGCCAGCTTGACGCCCCGTTCGAGGAGGGCGTCGGCGGCGCCTTCGGGATCGGAGACGCCGACGGCCATCTCGCATTCCTGGCGGTTACCGACGGCGACGTCCACGCGGGACAGGACGGCTGCGACGCGCGAACGCGCCTGCGCCATGCCGCTCCACAGATTGGAGCGGTAGTCGAGGTCAAGGATCGTCACGCCATTGGAGCGGTCGCGATGATCGAGGGCGCGCAGGTGCAGGCCGAAGGAGGAGTCGCGCGACAGGCCGGTCACGGTGAACCAGAAGATTCCCGCGCGCTCGACGGCGTTCCAATCGACCTGATCCTCCCCCAACTCCAGGTCCGGGGCGCTGGGCTCTCGATAGAAGTAGAGCGGGAAGGAGTCCGGCGGGAAAAGCTCAGCAAAAGTCACGGGGGTGTGGAAGTCACGCACGGTGACGACATGGTCGGAGGAGACGCCGAGGCGCTCCAGCTCTCGAGTCACGAAACGACCGAAGGGGTCATCCCCCACGCCGGTGATGACGCCGGAGCGATGCCCAAGGCGCGCGGCGGCGACGGCTACGTTCGTCGGGCTTCCACCGAGGAACTTTCCGAAGGTTTCGACATCTTCGAGGTGGGCACCAACTTGGAGAGGAAAAATGTCAATGCCGGAACGACCCATTGTTAGAATGTCGACATAGCGGCGCTCGAGAGACATGGCGCCTCCTTCCTCTCCATTGGGGTGGCCCGTAAACCATTCGTTCCAAGGATGCACTATCAACAGGCAATCGTCAAACTTTGTCTGTACAATATGTAACAGCGCGTCACTCTCACCCTTTACATCAACGCTGATACTATGTAACCCTAAATATTTAGCACCGCTGTCGCGCCACACACGAAGGTTTGACATGTCCAAAGCATCGCCCACCTCGGAGAACACCCCCTACGTTCCAGACATCACACTGGATCGTTCCTCCCCTGTGCCGCTGTACTTCCAGATTTCAGAACCCATCGCACAGCTCATCAACTCCGGCGCCCTGCCCGCGGACACGCGCCTGGAGGACGAACTGTCGATGGCTGCGCGACTGCATGTCTCCCGCCCCACGGCACGACAGGCGCTCCAGCGCCTCGTTGACCGCGGCCTCCTGACGCGCCGCCGCGGCGTCGGCACGATCGTGTCCCCGCGCCACGTTCACCGCCCCATGGAGCTCACCTCCCTCATGCGCGACCTCGTCAACGCCGGCCACAAGGTCCACACGACGATCCAGCGCTACGAGGCGCGCCCGGCCAACGCTCAGGAAGCCGACATCCTCAAGATCACCGAGGGAACACTCATCGTCCACATTGAGCGCACACGTTTTGCCAACGACGAGCCGATCGCCGTGCTTACCAACTTCATCCCGACGGACATCGCACCAACCATGCAGGAGCTCGAGTCCGCCTCCCTCTACGACCTGATGCGCGAGCGCGGAGTCACCCTGGCCTCGGCCCGCCAGGTGATCGGCGCCCGCAGCGCGACAACAAAGGAAGCCAAGCTCCTGTCCGAGCACCGCGGTGCCGCCCTGTTGACGACACAGCGCACGACATACGACCCCTCGGGACGCATTGTCGAGTACGGCAACCACATCTACCGCGCATCGCGATACTCCTTCGAGGCTAGCCTTTTCGCCCAGTGACAAGACATTGACACTTTGTCCTAACAAACTGTTGACAGGCGTAGGTGCTCGCCGTAGACTTATCTCCGACGGAGAAAGTCGAAAGCAATCACAAAGGAGTGCTTCCCGCCATGTCCATCGAGTACACCCCCGGCCCCCTTCTGGACGCCGCGCGTAACACCCCCACCGCCCTGTGGAACGATTCCTCGGATCCCAGCGAGCTGGCGCAGTCCATCTCCTTCGGCGGCGTTGGTGCTACCTGCAACCCGACCATTGCTTACACCTGCATCAACCAGCGTCGCGACGTGTGGCTGCCCCGCATTGCGGAGCTCGCCAAGGAAATGCCCGACGCCACCGAGTCTGAGATCGGCTGGCAGGTCGTGCGCGAGCTGTCCCTCGAGGCCGCCAAGCTCCTCGAGCCCATTTTCGAGGCCGAGAACGGCCGCAACGGTCGTCTCTCGATGCAGACGGACCCGCGCCTGGCCCGCTCCGCCAAGGCCCTGGCCGACCAGGCCGAGGAATTCCACAACCTCGCTAAGAACATCATCGTGAAGATCCCCGCCACCTCGGTGGGTGTCGAGGCCATCGAAGAGGCCACCTACCGCGGCGTCTCCGTCAACGTGACGGTCTCTTTCTCCGTCGCACAGGCCGTCACCACGGGCGAGGCCATCGAGCGCGGCCTCAAGCGCCGCGAGGCCGAGGGCAAGGACACCTCCCAGATGGGCCCGGTCGTCACCCTCATGGTGGGCCGCCTCGACGACTGGATCAAGGAGGTCGCCGAGCGCGACGAGATGTTCCTGGATCCGGGTCACCTCGAGTGGTGTGGCATTGCCGCCTTCAAGCGCGCCTACCAGGAGTTCCGCAAGCGCGGCCTGCGCGCCCGCATGCTCTGCGCCGCGTTCCGTAACGTCATGCACTGGTCCGAGTTCGTCGGTGGCGACGTCGTCATCTCCCCGCCGTTCAAGTGGGCCAAGCGCATCAACGACTCGGACTACAAGATGGAAGAGCGCATGGACATCCCGGTGCGCGAAGACATCATGAAGACGCTGCTCTCGATACCCGAGTTCGTCCGCGCCTACGAGCCCGACGGCATGACCCCGGAGGAGTTCGACACCTTCGGCGCCACCGCGAGGACCCTGCGCGGCTTCCTGCAGGCAGACGCTGACCTCGACGCCCTGGTGCGCGACGTCATTATGCCCGCCCCGTGATCCACTCGGTGGCCCCACACGTCGCGTGTGGGGCCACCGCCGGTCACGGTTTTTCTGCTCTCCAGCACCCCCTCACCTAGAAAGAAGCAAAGATGCTCAACATTGCCGTTATCGGCGCCGGCCGCATTGGCCACGTCCACGCCAAGACCATCGCCGCACACCCCGGCGCCACCCTCGCCCTCGTTGCCGATCCTTTCGGCGATGCCGCGCAGAAGCTGGCCGAGGTCTACGGCACCCGCCACACGACCGACGTGGACTCCGTCTTCACCGACGAGGGGGGTCGACGCCGTCGTCATCGGCTCGCCCACGCCGCTGCACATCCCCCACCTGCTCGCCGCCGCCAAGGCCGGCAAGGCCGTGCTGTGCGAGAAGCCGATCGCTCTGGACATGAAGGACGTCGAGGCCGCCCGTGACGAGCTGGGCGCCGTATCCGTGCCCGTTATGTTCGGCTTCAACCGCCGCTTCGACCCTTCCTTCGCCGCGGTTCACGCCCAGCTTGAAGAGGGAAAGATCGGCGATCTGGAGAACCTGCTCATCATCTCGCGCGACCCCTCCGCCCCCCCGGCCGAGTACGTGAAGGTTTCCGGCGGCATCTTCCGCGACATGACCATCCACGACTTCGACATGGCCCGCTTCTTCCTGGGCGACATCGTCGAGGTGCACGCCTTCGGCCAGAACTTCAACGAGGAGATCAGGGAAGCTGGCGACTTCGACGCCGCCGTGGTTACCCTGAAGAACGCCGCCGGAGTCGTCGCCACCATCGTCAACAACCGCAAGTGCTCGGCAGGCTACGACCAGCGCCTGGAGGCCCAGGGCTCGACGGGCACCCTCAACGCGGACAACATCCGCGCCACCACCGTGCGTCTGTCCAACGCCGAGGTCACGGATGCGGCCGAGCCGTACCTGGACTTCTTCCTGCAGCGCTACGCGGACGCCTACCGCATTGAGCTCACCGCGTTCATCGACGCGGTCGTCGCGGGCACCAAGCCCACGCCGTCCATCGACGACGCGATCGAGGCTCTGCGCCTGGCCGAGGCCGCCACGAAGTCGGCAAAGACCGGCAAGCCCGTGTCGCTGGCCTGATAGCGTCTCGAAAGTCCCGGCGGGGGGTCCCTCCCCACCGGGACTTTCGTATAGTGCGCGAGTAAAGGAGGTGCCCATGGCCGCACGCGAGCGTCCCGTGACACAGTCCGACGTCGCCAAAGCTGCGGGTGTCTCCCGAGGCCTCGTCTCTCAAGCGCTGTCCGGTGGCGGTCGCATGACTCCCCCGACGCGGACCCACATCCACGAAATAGCAGATAAACCCGGCTACTACCCACATTCCGGGGCGGCCGCCTATCACCACGGCCTTACCCTTGGGACCGACCTGGGCATCGTCGGCTACCACGACATCGACCTGGCTCGACGCCCCGGCTTCGAACTCTCATCGATCAATCAGAATCCGCATAAGCTCGCTCAGGCGACCGTCTCGTCGGTACTCTCAGCACCATCTCACGAGCCGGCGACTCTGAGCACTGTTCCGCGCCTCATCGTGCGCCAATCCTCCACTCGGCGAGAATCCTAGCCGTTCGCGTTTGTCACCCCTTGTCCCGCCCTTATCAGGACAAAGAATTTACGCCAGAGTTTGTCATGTTAAATGGTAACGTGCGTTGTCAGCGCTGATGCGCACTTTCCCCACAATGTAGCAATGAGCAACCTCTGACAGTACGAATGCCTCTCGGCATCGGTGTCATCTCTTTGGGTTGGATGGGCCGACTTCACTCGCGCGCCTACGCCAACGTCACGAAGCACTTCCCCGACCTTGAGGTCTCACCCCGTCTCGCCGCGGCCACTGCCCCCCCACGCACACGAAGATGCTCTCGACTCCCTCGGGTTTGATCGCAAGTACGAAGACTACCGTGACCTGCTCGCGGATCCCGAGGTTGACGCGGTCTCCATCGTCTCCCCCAACTTCTTGCACCACGAGATCGCTCTGGCCGCAATCGAGGCCGGTAAGCCTTTCTGGATCGACAAGCCGATGGGCATCAATGCTGCGTAGTCCCCCGTGTCTCGGCCCCCACCACCTTCGATCGACGATTATTCTGTTCCAACAACGTAGTTAGGGAAATCCATGTCCAGAAAGAACCTGTCGCTCGCGACGGTGACGCCTGCTCAGCTGCATGACGCAGTTGAGAAGACGCCTGCCTCCGGGCCCCGCCGTGGCGTTTTCGCCATCGCCGCTGTCGCTACCCTCGGCTCCCTGCTCTTCGGTTACGACACGGGCGTTATCTCCGGTGCACTGCCCTACATGTACATGCCGTTCGGCGCTCACGGCCTCGGCCTGACCCCGCTGGAAGAGGGCGGCATCTCCGGCGTCCTCCTCCTCGGCGCAGCATTCGGCGCCCTGTTCGGCGGCATCATGTCCGACCGCTGGGGCCGTCGCCACAACATCACGCTCCTGGCGATCCTGTTCTTCTTCGGCGCCGTCGGCAACGCGCTCTCCCCCAACGTGTGGGTAATGTACATCTTCCGCGCAGTCCTCGGCTTCGCCGTTGGTGGCGCTTCCGCCACGGTTCCGGTCTACCTGGCTGAGACCGCTCCCAAGCGCATCCGCGGTGCCATCGTCGCCGTCGACCAGTTGATGATCGTCACCGGCCAGCTCCTAGCCTTCTCAATCAACGCGCTCATCGCCACGATGCGCGGCGGCCCCGAGCTGACCGTCACCGCCGACCCTTCCGGTCTGCTTCCCGCCGCGTACATCGGCCAGACGATCAACTTCGACACCCTGGCCCTCATGCAGGCCTCGCGCGGTGGCACCCTGGGCACCGCGCAATACCACGAGTTCCTCGCGCAGCTAACCGTCACGGCAGGCAACGGTGACACGTGGCGTTACATGATCGTCCTGTGCTCCATCCCCGCCATCGCCCTGTGGATCGGCATCCGCCTGATGCCCGAGTCCTCGCGCTGGTACGTGGCCAAGGACCGTCTCTACGAGGCGATCGGCGCTCTCAAGCGCGTGCGTAACGAGGCCGTCGACGGCCCCATCGTGGACGAGCTCCAGGACATCGTGACGGTCCACCAGGCCGAGATCTCCAGCGATCACAAGGGCTTCGGCCACGTGTGGCGCACCCCCTGGCTGCGTAAGCTCATGATCGTCGGCATCTTCCTGGCCATGACCAACCAGCTGACGGGCGTCAACACCGTCATGTACTACGCGCCCAAGGTCCTGCAGTATGCGGGCATGGACACCTCCTCCGCGATCGTCGCTCAGGTCGCCAACGGCGTCATGTCCGTGATCGGTTCCACCCTCGGCATTTGGCTGATCCTGAAGTTCCGCCGCCGCCAGATCCTCATTGCCGACGTCATCGGCGTGGGTATCTGCCTCCTCGCGATTGCTGCGGTCTTCCAGTTCATGATCGCCCCCTACATGAACGCGCAGCAGACGCCCCCGGCGTGGGCCGCCTACGTTATCCTCGCGCTCATGGCCGTGTTCATGCTGATCGTTCAGTCCTCGAACGGCACGATCGTGTGGACCATGATGGGTGAGATCTTCCCGAACAACGTCCGTGGCGTCATGAACGGCACCGCCATCTTCTGCCTGTGGGTTGTCAACGCGATCGTCGGCTGGACCTTCCCGGTCATGATCGAGGGCCTGGGCGGTGGCCTCACCTACACCGTCTACGGCATCATCAACCTCGTGGTCGCCGTCGTCCTCTACCGCATCATGCCCGAGACCTCGGGCAAGTCGCTGGAGGAGATCGAGAAGGAGATGGAGGAACGCTTCTCCTGATCGATGGGGCGGGGGCGCTGCGGTGCCCCGTCCTCCCCTTTACCATTAGTTTGTCTGGACAAACATTCATTTTTCTGCTAGAATTGCTACTACCGGCACACTGGCCAATGCAACACCGCGACTCATAGGAGAGCTGCAATGACTCACGTCTACGATCCCGCCACCGCGATCAACGACCCCAATGGCATCACCTGGGGCATGCACCCGATTGCGTGGCGTAACGACGACATTCCCGAGGTCGGCGAATGGAACACCATCGACGTCATGTTCGACGACCTGGCCGAGGCCGGCTTCGCTGGCACCGAGGTCGCCGGCTGGTACCCCTCGAAGGAAGAGACGAAGGAAAAGGCCGACGCCGCGGGCCTGAAGATCGTTGCCCAGTGGTTCTCCAGCTTCATCGTCCGCGACGGCGTCGAGGCCGTCATCCCGGACTTCCGTGCCACCTGCGAGTACCTGCAGTTCCTCGGCGCCACCCGCGTCGTCGTCTCCGAGCAGACCGGCTCGGTGCAGGGCATCCGCGACATCTGCATCTTCGAGAACAAGCCCGTTCTCAAGGACGAGGAGTGGCCGGTCCTGGCCGAGGGCCTCAACAAGCTCGGCGAGATCGCCCACGAGTACGGCCTTGACCTGGTCTACCACCACCACCTGGGCACCGTCGTCCAGACCAAGGATGAGACGCTGCGCATGCTCGAGCTGACCGATCCGGACAAGGTCTCCCTGCTCTTCGACACGGGCCACGCGTTCGTGGGCGACGGCGACGTCATGGGCCTGCTGCGCGGCGCAATCAACCGCGTCAAGCACGTGCACTTCAAGGACGTGCGCCCCGCCAAGATGGAAGAGTCCCGCCAGGCCAAGCGCTCTTTCCTCGATTCCTTCCTCGCCGGCATGTTCACGGTCCCCGGCGACGGCACCATCGATTTCACCGAGCCCTACGCCTTCCTCGTTGAGCACGGCTACAAAGACTGGATCCTCGTTGAAGCCGAGCAGGATCCAAAGATCGCCCCTCCGCTCGAGTACGCGCACATCGCGCGCGACTACGTGAAGGGCACGCTGCTGGGTCAGTGAGCAGCTTCGCGCGGTTCCTCAACTTCCCGCGCGAATCATCTGGGGGTGGAAGCGACTCGTTCGCTTCCACCCCCTCAAATGCCCCAGCGCGCACATTATCCGCTGTTCGCCCTCATCCTCATCGGCGACGCGATCGCCCTGTGGGCGTACCGGCGAGAGGCGAATACGGCGGTCCTGAGACGCCTCGTTCCATCGGTGCTGGCCGGCGTGGGGCTCGGTGCGCTCCTACTCGTTGTCAGCACGCAGACCCAGATGCGCCGGGCAATTGGCGCGATCCTCCTGCTCCTCGTCATCGTGACGCTCGCCCAGCGTCACTGGGGGCCTCCGCGCGTCAGCCAGGGGCGCGTCGCTCGAGCCGCCTACGGGACGCTCGCGGGATTCACGACAATGGCGGCGAACGCGGGCGGACCCGTGACTTCGATGTACTTCCTGGCCTCGCGCTTTTCCGTCACCGAGTTTCTCGGGACAACCGCCTGGTTCTTCTTCACGGTGAACGTCATCAAAGCGCCCTTCACGATCGGCATGGGCCTGCTGCACCTCGAGCACCTGCCCCTCATCGGACTGTTGGTCCCCGTGGTGCTCACGTGCGCGTGGGCGGGGGTCCTCCTGGCGGCCCGCATCCCCCTGCGCGTCTTCGAGCCCCTCGTCATCGCGACGACAATCGTGGCGACGGTACCGCTGCTCGTATAAGAAGATTGTCAGCCACGCCGCTACAGCACGCTCGAGAGCAGTCCTTGCTCGGCACGTTCTCCTACCTAAAGAGCGAGACTCATTCCCCTGTGGCGAAGCATCATGAAGGGATTGAGACACTCCACCCCAAGCGCGGCACATGCATCCGGAATCTTGATCCGTCTCTTCGACCTAGGTGCTGACTTTTCATGCGTGACGACCACCCACCCGTTTGCCAGTGCGTGCGCAACGATCCAGGAGTCCGCAACGCGTTGAAACTCGCTGACTGCCGGCGGCTCATAGTTGTCTTTTGCCCACGTCATGACCTGCTGGTAGCAGGCCACCACACGCGAGTCGGGAGCGATAAAGTGTTGCTTATGCTGCTTCGCCCAGTCCCTGAGAGGATCACCGTCGCCCGCGTCACCCAGTTCGTCGTACACCGACTTGATACTCACGGCGTGTTGAGAGGCGAATAGCCGGACGAGAAAGTCCCAATATCCGGGGGCCAGATCGAACGCATAGTACGCATTTGCCGCATCGATGAAGACGTTCGTGTCGAGGACGTACATCTCTCACACCACCTGGAGATGTCTCGCCAGTTCGTCGAACACTTCCCTCTTGTGCGTGCCGATCATACGGAAACTTTCCGTGAATCCTGTACGCCCCTCCAGGGTGGATGTAACAATCGCGGTCGCAAATGAACGCCCAAGACGCGCGGTGAGGGTGTTGTAATAGTTACCGCCGCCATTGCGACGCTTTTCGTCACCGTAGTCAGCGCGCACCGCCTCGAGAAGCTCTCGGTAATGCTCGTCACCAATCCGCTGAGCTCCGTGCAGTCTGTGGAGTGCAACCTCGGCGGACACGCCAAAGCGACGCGCAACCGCACGGTAATCGAGCACAGTTGTCGCATCGTCGAAAGCCGTCAGCGCCTCGTCAGGCAGCAACACACATGCAGCGACGCGATTGCACCATGCCTCTTCACCGGCTCCACCAAGCAACCGATCACCCCCAGACAATGCACTGTGTCCAAGAAGCAAGTGGGCAAACTCATGTAGGAGGGTAAAGTTCTGTGCGCTATACGGCTCGTCAGCAACGTTGACGAAAATCAAGGGGGCAATATCGTCGTAAAGGCTAAATCCACGAAACTCCCGCGTAGAGAGCTTCCTCGTGTTGCTCGCACCGACAACGCCACTCCTCATGACAAGCACACCAACGCCTTCAAGCGCTGCGACGATATCGTGGCGCCATTGCTGGGTTCCGGTCGCCGATACGTGATCGAGTTGCAGGAGAGAGCGTACGCGGCGAGCAATAACCCGCGGGGAATCCTGCGCGCTCGCAGACCCTAGGAATGGAAGTTTCTCCGCTCCCTGTTCGAGGGCGTAATCGTGATACCAATCCTGGAACTGCTGATAGCGGTCGATGGTGTCGAGAAGATTCCCGGAGGGACGCTCAATAGCGGCACTCTCACGGGTACGCATATCGGCGATAGGCAGTGTCTCATCGGGTGGTTCAGGCATGATGAGCGCCCCGAGGGACGTGTGGGTGTAAGCCGCAAACTTCTCGAGATCGTGAAGAGTCGGCTGGCCGCTTCCATCCATCCAGTCCCCAAGTTTTGAGAACTTCGTCAGCGCTTCCTCGAAGGTACGCTCAGAGCGCTGGAGGGCCCACGAGAGCACTGGCTGACTGACGGCGACTCGCGCGCTCATGGCGTTCCTCCTCCCACGCGTATACCGATGCCCCTATCGTACAGCGGGCCCTATCATTTCCGTCTCCTTGGGGTGTTTTCTCACCGATATCACCCGCACCGATCAGGAATCTCCGGCTATGACCCTCGTCATCGCGACGACCATCGTGGCGACAGTGCCACTGCTCGTATAAAAAAGTTGTCGGCGCGAGCAATGCCCGCGCCGACAACCTCGTCTCACACTCGAGGAGCTGTGATGACCAGCGGCAGAGCATCACCGCGAGCATCGCTCGGAGGTTGCTCCCCCGCCTGCAGGGTCAGGCTCTGCCCATCCCACGAGCACGCCGCGCCCGGCGTGAGGATCGCGGAACGCGAGTAGTCGAATCCGCTCGGCAGACCCGACACCTGAGTGACGGAGGCATCCGCCACCACGGCAACGTGGTCCTCGTGAACGAGGAGGCGGACCCAGGCCTCGTCCTGCGAGGACTGAGCGGTGACTGCCTCGAAGTCCGTAGGCGACAGCGCGCGTACGCCGCGCAGCTCCGATCCGTACAGGTCGTTCCACGCACCTAGGCCCTCGAGGCACTCGCGCTGCTCGCGCGGGATCGTGCCATCGGCCTTCGGGCCCACGTTGAGCAGCAGGCGACCGCCGCGCGAGACCACGTCCACCAGGTGGCGGACGGCGGCCGCGCCGCTGAGGTACTGGTGCTCGCCCTCGGCACGGTTGTAGCCGAAGGACAGGCCGACGCCTCGGCAGTTCTCCCACGGCTTGCCGCTCGTCTCGGAGTCGCCCATGTGCTGGTATTCGCTCGTCAGGTAGTCCGCATGAACGCCGCCGTAGCGGTCGTTCGTCACGCCCTCGGGGCGCGCCGCGTAGAAGTACTCGAAGAGCGTGCCCAGGCCGTAGGGGCCGAAGTTCTTGCCCTCGTCCGGCCACTCGATGTCATTCCAGATGACGTCGGGCTGGTAGCGGTCGATCAGGTCGCGAACGTGCACGAAGCAGTAGCGCGCGTAGTCCGCATCTTTCGGGCGACACAGGTCCTTACAGTCATCCTCGGAGAGGATCGGGCGGTGGGGGCGGTAGTGCCAGTCCAGGCCGCCCGAGTAGTACAGGCCCACTCGCAGGCCCTCGTCGCGCGCGGCGTCCGCGAAGCCGGCCACGAGGTCGGTGCACGGGCCTCGGCGCACGGTGTTACGCGTACCCGTCTCGGGGGCATCCCACAGGGTCACGCCGTCGTGGTGCTTGGTCGTGAGCACCGCGTAGCCGGCGCCCGCGCGGTGGAACAGGCTCATCCACTCAGCTGGATCCCACGCGTCAGGATCCCACGCGTCCAGGAACGCATCGTACGAGGCCGACCCGTACAGGTCCTTGTGGCGCTGCGCGGCCGGGGAACCCGGAATGCGGATCGTGTTGAAGTACCACTCCGCGTATGAATTGTGGGTGAACCAAGCCTCCCAGTCATCCTCGACGCCCAGCTCGCCGTGGTCCTCGGCCCAGGCGGGCACCGAGTAGGGACCCCAGTGGACGAAGATACCCAGGGGGGCGTCCTCGAACCACTGCGGAGTCGGGCGGGACAGCGCACTCCAGCGCTCGGTATCGCTCATCATTTCGCTCATGGTCGTCATCGTCCTCCGAAGGCACCCAGGGTGACGCCCTTTTCCAGCTGCTTCTGCAGGAAAACAACCAGCAGGATCGACGGGATCGTCGTCATCGTCACCGCGGCCATCAGCGGGCCCCAGTCGGTGCCGCGCTCACCCGAGAACATCTGCAGGCCCAGCGGGATCGTCGCCAGCGTCGAATCGTTGACCACGATGAGGGGCCACAGGAACGCGGACCAGTAGTCGATGAATGCAAACACGCCAACCACCGTGATCGGAGCCTTGAGCAGGGGCAGCAGGATCTTCGTCAGGATCTTCCAGTCGCTGCAGCCGTCGATGCGCGCCGCCTCCTCGAACTCGAGGGGAAGGGACATGAGGAACTGACGGATCAAGAACGCGCCGAAAGCGCCGAACGCGAAGGGCACGATGAGGGCAAAGTAGGAGTTCACCAGGCCCATGCGCTGCATACCGATGTACAGCGGGATCACGAGGACCTCCTGGGGCAGACCAGCGTGCCCAGGAACAGCATGAACAGGTGATCGCGGCCCTTGAAGCGCAGGCGCGCGAACGCGTAGGCGGACAGGACCGACACGACGACCACGAGGGCCGCACCTGCCAGCGAGACGATGAACGAGTTGAGGACGACTCGGCCAAACGGAATCGAGTTGAGAGCCGACGGATAGTTATCCCAGGCGATTCGGCTGCCCGTCGGGCTCAGGCTGAAGACCTCGGTCGTGGGCTTGAGGGAGGTCGCGACCATCCACACGAAGGGGAAGATGAAAGCGACCGCGATCAGGCTCAGGAGGACGACCGAAATAATCGTGGAAAGACGCTTCTTGTTATGCATCGTAGTTCACCCACTTCTTCTGGCCAGCGAACTGCAGGGCCGTCACCGTCATGACAATCACGAAGAGCACCCACGCCATCGCGGACGCGTAGCCGAGCTTGTCGAAAGAGAAACCGTTGCGGTACAGGGCCAGCACGATCGTGTTAGTCGCCTCGCCCGGGCCGCCCAGCGTCAGGAAGTAGGGCTGAGCGAAGACCTTGAAGGCACCGATGATCGTCATGACCGTGCAGAAGAAGACGGTCGGGGAAATCATCGGGAACACAACCTTGAAGAAGCGCTGGACGCCGTTGCAGCCGTCGATCGTCGCGGCCTCGAGAACCGAGGTGTTCAGGCCGTTGAGGCCTGCCGTGAGGACGACAATGTTGTAGCCCAGACCCTGCCACAGGCTCATCATGAGCAGCGAACCCATCGCGAGAGCCGGGTGGTTGAGGAAGGGGATGTGCTCGATCCCGAAGATGGCCAGGACCGAGTTGACCACGCCGTTGTCGGAGAGCATGAGGCGCCAGATCAGCGCATTACCGACCATCGGCGTGACAACTGGAATGAAGAAGATGACGCGCAGGACGCGGCTGAGCCACTCGGGAACGCGCTGGAGCCAGTAGCTCAGGCCAATCGAGATCACCAGGTTCAGCGCCGTGTAGCAGGCGGCGAACACGACGGTGTTGCGCATGACCGTCCAGAACGCCGGGTCCTCGCCGCTGAGCATGCGCCGGTAGTTTTCCACTCCGATAAAGCGGCCGCCTCCGAAGATCGACCAGTCGAAGAAGGAGATCACGAGGGACGCGATCAGGGGCAGGACGATGAAGAGAACAAAGCCCGCCATTCCGGGCGACAAGTAGACGAGGGCGCGCAGGCCATCGCCCCGCCGACCCCCAGCGCGCGCGGAGTCTTTGCCGCGCTTGGAGGCCTTCGCCTCCCCCGCGCCCGCCGCGCCCGAGGGCGCCTCGCGGCCGGGTTTCACAGTGTCAACGCTCATGAGCTATGCACACCTTTCCGTCGAATGTCAGTGGGTTCCACAGTCCCGCTCACGCCATCGTTAGCGCTAACGAAAAGAAACCCACGAAACGAGGCCGGGGAACCGAGCGGTCCCCGGCCTCGTTCATGGTGAGCTGGGATCAGCCAGCGGAGTTCTGCAGATCGGTGAGGATATCCAGAGCGGTCTTGGTGCCGCGGAATCCCTCAGGCGAGTACTGCTGGAAGGACGTGTTGATCTGGTTCCACGTCGTGGTCGTCACCAGCGGGGTGCCGTTGTCGAGCAGGGCCTGCACGGCCGCAGCGCTGTCCTCGGGCTTGTTCGCGGCCCACTTGTCCATCGCGGACTCGACGGAGGGAACGGTGCCCTGCTTGTCAGCAACGGTGCCGATGACCTCGGGGGTCACGAGCTCCTTGAGGACGTTGAACGCAGCCTGCTTGTCCGGGCAGGACTTCGAGATGCCGAAGCCGGAACCCTGGATGACCGCACGAGGCTGGCCGGTCGGGGTCGGGATGACGGCGACACCGAGCTTATCGCCCAGCTCCTTCTCGAAGGAGCCGTACATCCACGGGCCATCCACGATCATCGCGGCGGTGCCGGAGGTAAAGGCGGTCTGCGCGGGACCATCGTTGTCGGCAGCGTTCGGGGCAACCGCGACCTGCTCCTTGTGGACCAGGTCGAAGGCGAACTGGACGCCCTCAACGAACTTGGGATCCGTCAGGGTGTTCTTGCCATCCTTGGATACCTGGCCACCAAAAGCGATACCGAAGTCGCCGGGGGCGTTGCCCAGGAGGAGCGGCTTGACGGCGATGCCGTACTTGCCGTCACCCGTCAGGGCCTTGGCGTCCTTGAGGAACTGCTCGGTCGTGTAGGAGGTCGAGGGGGCTTCCAGGCCGGCCTTCTCGAACATCTCACGGTTGTAGTACAGGACGTCGGGCTCGGCGTCGTAGGGCAGGGCCAGAACCTTGCCATCGACCGTCATGCCCTGCATCATCGCAGCGTTGTAGTCGGAGGCCTTGATGCCGGCGGCTTCCATGTAGGAGTCGAGAGGCTCAAGCAGGCCGGACAGCTCCTGCGCGCGGGCGGCCTGGGTGGTGAGGATGCAGGGCGCGTCGGAGGCGACCATGCGGGTCTTGACCTTGGTCCAGTAGTCGTTGAAGGCCGGGCCGTCGAAGGTCAGGGTGAAGTTGGGATCCTTCTCCTTGGCCGCGTCCACGAAGGACTGCCACTGAGCACGGTCGTTGTCCGTGGAGACCCAGGTGTACATCTGGTGGACCTGGTCGGAGCCAGAGCCACCACTGGACGACGCGCTTCCCGAGCCGCACGCGCCTGCGAGCAGGGCGAAGGCCGAGGCAGTTGCACCGAGTGCGAGGAACTTGGAGATAGTGGGGCGCACGCTGCGCTCCTTCCTTGTCAGGGGCACCGGGGTTCCAGTAAACGCGTCGCCTCTCTGTAACGCGTGTCCGGGAACGTTCCCGTGTGTGCCGTCTCTCGTCATTGAAATTGACAGGACAACTATACCAGCCCCCGAACAGGACACACAAGCTATATTTAAAGTTCATCACACCTGGCGATTAACCCCGACTCACCTGTGAAGCCCTCACAGCCCACGGGTGACAGGCTTTTCAACCGTTTTTGACAAACTCTTGCCAGCCTGTCACCCCTTCAGTTGGATTAAACAGGGATTTTAATTGTCCAGGACATCCCGCAGCGCGTCATCCAACGACGCGGCGTCTCCCCCCGAGCATCGCCTCGAGGCTCTCGAGCGTGTGGTGCGAGGGACCTGCCAGGAAGGCGACCATCGCGCCCACCTCGGATGCATCCACGCCCATGCGAGTCGCCCAAGCGCGCTGGTACAGGCGCAGCTGAGTCACGAAGTACGCGACCTTGTCCGGCTTGGTCGTGGCGGTCACCGGGCGGCCACTCTTCCAGTCGACGACCAGGAAGCGGGGCCCACTCCCGCCAACGCGCTCGAACACGGCGTCGATGCGCCCCTGGACGGACACTCCGCCCACCTCCACCGAGAAGGCCTCCTCGATCGCGACGGCCCGATAGTCCGCGAGTTCCTCAGACACAAAGGTTCGGAAGTTCGCGCGCAGGCGCTCAAGGCGCTCACGCTCACCATCCGTCAGCAGAGCCTCGTCCGCACCGTCATCACCCCCGGCCAGCGCGGCGTCCTCACCCGCGCTCACGCCGGTGCTCTCAGTGCTCTCCGAGGCCGGATCCGCGCTCGCGAGGTGCAGCTCGCGCTCCACCCACGCGTGAAACACCGTGCCCAGCGCGGAGAACGAGCTGGGACGAGCCGGCATCGGCCGACGCATGTCACGCGCAAACTCATCAGCATCTTGAAGAAGAGCCGACACGGAGGTCGCGGGAACGCGCTCTGCCCACAGATCGAGGACGGGCGTCTGCCGGGACAGGTGATACTCCTCGATGAGGGCGACCGTATCGCGCACCGCCGGGTCCTCGCCCAGCTGTGCCAAGGCCTCGTACACGTCCTGATCCTGAGGCATCGCATCGATCTGCGCCTGCACTGCCGCAGCGGCAGCCGCAACGCGCTGACGCGAGGGGCCAGGCGCAGGCGGGAAGGTCTCCGAAGCCGTCGGGCTGCTCAGCTCCACGCGGTCTTCCACGCCCGGGACCGGCGTTATCAAGCATGCCCCGCCCCCCATCGCAGGAGCAACACCCATATCGCGCCAGGTGCCGCTGCCCCACATTCCGGGATCCTCCACAGATTCGATAGTGCCGGCGGACGGTTCCGGCGTGTGCTCAAAGAGCTGGGCGCTTGCTTCCATCAGATAGCGCGCCGGGAACTTCGGTGACGAACTGCCGGGATAGAGCCATGACCCCACCAATAGCTGCGCACTACGCGCGCGCGTCATCGCCACGTATGCCAGTCGGCGCTCCTCGCGCTCCGCATAGACGCCAACTGCGCGCCCGTACTCTTCCTTCACCCACTTGTCGTAGGCTGCCGACGGCTTCTTCGCGCCCTCGACATCCAATTCGAAGGGAGGCAAGTCCGCGTAGTCTCCGCGCAGCGGGTGCGGCAGATCGCCCCCCTGCGTCAGCCAAGCCTTTTCGTAGGGCGGTTCATCTTGCCACGCCACGGACTTCTTGCCCTTCCCGTGGGAGGGAAAAACACCGTCGCTGAGACCAAAGACGACGACCCCGTCCCACTCGAGCCCCTTCGATCCGTGAACCGTCAAAATCTGTACGGCGCGCGGGTCGGGTTCACCTAGCGGCGCTTCCAAGCCTTTTTCTCGTTCGTCAGCCACCCGCAGGTAGGCGAGGAACGACCCGAGCGACGCGCCCGGTGTGTCCTTGTCGTATGCGGCGGTCACGGCGATGAACTCGTCGAGCGCGGCGCGGCCTCCCATCGACAGTGGGTCCGCGATCACGTCGTCCAAAGTGCCCATGATGAGGATCGCGCGCTCGACCTGCTCGGTGACCGAGCGTCCCACACCCTCGCGCACCTGACGCAGCCGTTCGCCCAGCAGACGCACGCGGCGCACCGCCTCCTCGCTGATTGCGGGCCGCCCCTCGGCCGCCCACCCGGGCTTCGGAGGGGAATCCACCGCATCCAAGAGAATCGCCTGATGAGGGTGAACACCCTCCTGACGTGCCAGGAAACGCGCCCAGTCACCCAGCGCCATCAGGTCGGCCGCACCCATGTCAATGCCAGCCAGCAGGCGAGCCAGCCACGGGGATGCCTCCACGTCGTATGCCAGTTCCAAGGCGGCGCGCACATCCTGCACGGCAGGCTGATCGAGCAGACCACCCAGGCCCACGATCTCCGTGGGGATGCCAGCATCGCGCAGCGCGGCATCGATGAAAGGGAAGTCCTTGCGCCGCCTACTAAGGACGGCAACCGTGCGTCGCTTACCATCCTTCGTCGGCTGCGAGCGTACACGCCGCACAAAGTCGACGGTCGCGGCCAAGGCCTCGTCGTAAGACTGCGAATATGCGATGTCCACCGTGCCGCGCCCCGCCCCACCCCTGGGAACCAGGACGGGCGATTGCGCCTTGAGCGCATCCTTTCCCTGCTGATAGGACGCCACTTCCCGCAGGGGTGCCGCCACCCTGTTCGCAGCGTCCAGGATCGACACGTCGTTTCGCCAAGCCGTGGACAGGGTGAGTGTCTGTCCCTCTTCCGATGCGCCAGTCTGGAAACGCTCCAGGAAAGACTCCAGGGACGAGGCCGAGGCCCCCCTCCATCCGTAAATCGCCTGATTCGGGTCTCCCACCGCAGTCACTGCGTGGTCGCTAAACAGCGTGGAGAGGAGGTCCATCTGGATCACCGACGTGTCCTGGAACTCGTCGAGGAGGACCGCGCGGAATTCCTCGCGCAGAGCCAAACGCACGGCCGGAGCCTCGTGCACAATACGGGTGGCCAGGACCAGTTGGTCGGAAAAGTCCAGGACACCCATGTCACGCTTGCGCTGCTGGTAGGCCTCGATCGGACCGAGGAAAGCGATACGGCGACGGTTTGCACGCAGCAGGTTCCGCGCTTCCTCATTCGTCTCGCCCACCTGCTCGAGCTCGCGCCCCAGCTCCTCCAGGGCCTCGCGCGCACTCTCCACCGTGTACCCATGTTCGGCGAGTTCGCCCGACAGATGCAGGACCTTTTCCACCGCGCTCAGCGGCTTGAGCTCATCATCCAGGTCGGTGGGCCACGACTCAACGATCTGCGTCATGAGGTCGATTGCCCCGGCCTCGGAGAGCATCGAAAAGTCCGGGTCGATCCCGATGCGCATGCCATGCTCGGAGACGATGCGCTCCGCAAAGGAATTGTAGGTCAGCGACACCGGGTCCTCGTCGAGACGCTCACGCAGCTGCGGCATCTCGCGTGAAAGCAGGCGGATGCGTTCACGCAGGCGCTCCCCCAGCTCGCCGGCCGCCTTGCGCGTGAAGGTGAGGCCGAGGATCGACGACGGGGTCAGATCCGGGTGGTTCGCCAGGAGCCAGAGGACCCGCATCGACATGGTCTCGGTCTTGCCCGACCCCGCGCCCGCAACGACGAGGAGCGGGCGGCGCGGAGCCTCGACCACACGCACCTGCTCCGGGGTCGGAGTCTTCGTTGCATCGACGATTGCCTGGATCTGCAGGGCGCCAAGATTCATCGCACTGTCCGTTCCCACATCACTCCACCACCTTATGGCCGCGCTCGCGTGCCGGGCACAGCCGATCGAAAGAACAGTACGCGCAGGCCGCATCCGAAGGACGCGCCTCAAAGTAGGGACCTCGCGCGGACTCAGCGACCTCGCGAACCTTGTTGCGCCACTGCGCAAGCGCCTCACCCTGCAGTGGCTTCTGATCGAACGTCTGAGGCTTCTTCTTCGTGCCGAGCAGCGCGATACGAGCGCCCGCAACGTCCTCACCCGAGGCGAGAAGAGCCAGCTGGTAAGCCGCGAGCTGCGCGTTCTCATCAACCTTTCGATACGGATCCGGATTGCCCCCCGTCTTCAGGTCTGTCACGCGCACGCCCTCGTCGACGTACTCGAGGCGGTCCATCCGGCCTCGGATGGTCACACCCTCAACCTGCGCCTCAACCTTCTGCTCGACGTCCACCCTGCCGGGAACGCCCACGAGGTACGATGCCAGGTTCTCGACAATGGCGCGCGCACGACGATCCGAGTGCCGCCCCGCCCACGTGTCCAGGTTGTAGCCCAGCTCCTCGATGCGAGCCTCAAGGGCCTCGGTGAGTTCCTCCGGTGTGCCGTGCGGGTGTTCCTCGGCGACGGCGTGAATAAGGGTGCCGAGGCTGGCTGCTGCGTTCGATGGGCCGTCAGCACCGACGGTGGTCAGGAACCAGCGCAGCGGGCACGCCAGCGCGCGCTCGAATTGCGAGGGAGACAGCGTGAGCTCACCCGCGTACTCCTCGTCAGTCGTGGGCGTACCGCCCGCGCCCAGCCACCGCTTCGGCTGCGCGGAAAGCACGTCTTCGCGCGCCATCAGGGCCAGCAGGGTGGCGGCGAGCTGCGCGTCTGCCGGGTTATCGGGGCTGGCCGCACGCGCTCGCAGGTCCGCAATGTGCCCAGATAGGGACAGAGGCGCGTCCACCTGGTCTACCGGCACAATGTCGTTCTCTCGAGGCGTGCCCGCCAAACGCGCCACCAGATCCAAAAACACCGAAGGCGCGGCATCCTCCGAGCGCACCGCGCCGGCATGCACGACGCACCGCGCGCGCGTCAGGGCCGCGACGAAGAGGCGGTATTCGTCGTCCAGCACCGCGCGCCGGGCCGAGCGCGTCGAGTCGATGAGTTCCTCGCGCCCGTCCTCGCCCACGGCGACGCGGCCTGCGCCCACGTCCGCGAGGAGGTCAGCGCGCAGGATCCGATCGCGCAGGCGCAGGTTCGGCCATGCCCCATCCTGCAGGCCAGCGAGAACGACGACCTGCCAGTGGCGCCCCATCGCCTGCGCGGGGGTAAGAACCTCGACACCGCCCGGGCGCACGCCCACGCGCGAAATCGTGTCAATAGGGACCGAGCCAGCCAGCAGCTCGGAGGCGAAGCGTACGGCCGAGCCGGCGGGGTTGCGCTGCTCCCACACGTCGGCAACGCGCAGGAGGGCCACGACGGCGTCGAGTTGGTCGTCGTACCAGCCCGACGACTCGTCCGACGCGATGGCCCGAGAGCGCCACTCGCCCGCCACCCCGGACGCCTCCCACAGGGACCACAGGCGCTCCTGGGGGCGCGCGCTGCCGCTCATCCCCAGCTCCCACAGGCGCACGGCCGTCTCAAGCGGACGTGCGAGCATTACGGCGGCGCGAGCGCGCTTGCCGCCCATCTGTTCAGCCTGCTCCAGGTCGGGCCGCCAGGTCTGCGGGTCACTGACGAGGTCGGCCATCGTCAGAGGAATCGGCGTGGTCTCCTCTCCGGCCTCCTCCGCGGCCTGGGCACGCGCGGCGTTCAGGCGGCGCAGCAGCCGGTGGACCGCGAGCGCGTCGGCGCGCACGAGGGGCGACGGCAGGAGGCGTTCGGCGAGTTCACGGCGCACGGCCGCGTCCGTGTCGCTCTGGCCCGTCGGCATGGTCACGAGGTCCAGGAGCAGGCGCGTGGTCGGCTGTGTTGCGAAGTCGAAGGCGCGACTGCCTCCCGCGACGGGCACACCGCCGCGCTCCAGGTAGCGGCGCGTTTCGACGACCATCGAGGAGCTGCGAACGATAACAACCTGATCCGAAATCGATGCCGTCGTGCAGGTGGTGGGACCTGAGGGCGCGCGCGATGAGGGCTCCCATCTGCGAGGGCGTGGCACCCAGGTGAGTCATCAGACGGCCCGCAGGTGCGTCGTCTGCAACCCCAGCCTCGCGTCGGGCGGGCGAGCCGGACTGTGCGATGCGCGCGCAAGCCTGGCGCGCCAACTCGCGCACGGCGCGGGACATGTCGTAGACCTGGCCGAGCTCGGCGATCTCGACGCCGAGGGCGGATGCGAGCCTGCGGTCCAGGTGCGGCTCGCCGCCGCGATACCCGGCCACAGCCACGTCGGAATCCGAGAAAGCAACGATGCGGGCGCCCGGCGTCTCGGCAGGCCTCCAGCAGCCTCAGCGTCGAAGGCGTGCAATCCTGCAGGTCATCGACGATCACCACGTCGGGCACCGGGCAGGGCGCCTGCACGCCATGGGAGGGCGCGTCCTGCTCCCACGCGTCAATGAGGTCGGCCGCGAGCGCCTGGATGCGCGACAAGTCCACGCGCAGGGTCCGCGGATACTCCGGGGAACGCTCGGGGCCCTCCTCCAGCGCCGCGACAATCGCGCCCGCACCCTGCCATTCCGGGCGGCCGAACCGGTCCCCGGCCTCGGACAACTCGGCGGCGCCCATCCCGGCCTCGCCCGCGCGGGCCACCAAATTGCGCAGCTCCGCGCGGAACGCCGGCATCGCGCGCATCTGCGGTCCAATGTCCTCGGGCCATGGGGCATCCACGGACTCCAGGGCCTCGGCGAGCATCTGGTCCTGGGCCGCGCCCGTCACCAGCTCCACGCCCTCCAACGGCACGTCACGCTGGGTACGCCACGTGGCCACCACCTGATAGGCGAAAGAGGCGGGGGTACGCACCGGGCGCACCGCGTCCGGGCCAAGAGCCTGCGCGCGCGGGGTCAGCACGTCGGCGCGCGTGCGATCGGGAGCGAGAATCAGCGCGGAGCGGCCTCGGGAGGCCGCCTGCTCGAACACGGCCAGGGCACACGTGCTCCGTCCCGACGACGGCGCGCCGCGCGCAATCACGTCGCCCGAGCGCGCCGCCTCCACGACCGCACGCTGGCGCGCGTTCAGCTCCGGCAGACGCCACCAATCGGCGCTGCGGCTGCGCAACCTGACCTGAATTTCGCTCATAACGCAATACTCGCAGACCCCACCCGCATCTGCGGCACATATGATGGCCATGACGACATTTACCAGCAAGGAGTCACCATGGAGATCTTCATCGGCATCCGCGACAACACGCGCCAGCTCGGTCTCGACGTCGACATGAGCGAAAACGAGCTCATGGCCAAGGTCAACGAGGCCCTTGCCTCCGCCCACGGCGTCCTCGACCTCACCGATACCAAGGGCCAGCGCACCCTCGTGCCCGCCCACGCCCTCGCATACGTGCAGATCGCCGCCAAGACCGAGCGTCGCGTCGGCTTCGCGATCCACTGATTCGCGCCCACACAAACGAGGCCGGGGAACCCGAGCGGACACCATACCGCCCGAGGAACCCCGGCCTCGTCTATACCTGTGGCCTCAGGCCTTCAGGTGAATGTCCTTCATGCGCTCCCCGTGGCGCTTGATCACGTACTCCGTGATCTCGTCGACGTTCTCCGGGGACGCAGCCAGCGACGGGTAGGTGAACAGCGTCGCGCGCACGAGGCCGAGAGCCTCGCCCGCCACGCGGCGACCCCACAGGGACAGGCGCGCCGACAGCTGCTCGTCAGCCTCGATCTGCGGACCCAGGTGCGCGCGCACCCAGTGCCCTTGCTCGAAGGGCCACACGTCCTCGATCCCCTCGAACAGGCCGTGCACCTGCGCGACGCGGATCAGCATGTCACCCAGCATGCCGCGGGTAATGAACGTCTTGACAGCCCGCTCCGCGAACGTCGTGGGACGCGTGCGCGCATCCAGATCGTCGTACGCGCCCGAGAACGCATCACCAGCCGCCAGCAGATCAAAGCCGCGGTGCTCACTCCACACCTCCAGCTGCTGGTAGAGCTTGAAGCAGCGCGCCGCCATGCGCGCATGCTCCACGTGAGCCTCGAACGTGGGAGCCTGCTCGCCGTCCTTCGCCAAGCGCGTCATGAACGCGAGCGACGAATAGGCGAGAATACCAAGGACTTCGGCGTCGTCGGCGGGGACGGAATCAAACTCGTGTGCCATGACTCCAGCATAGTGCCTGACAAGCTCCACGGCCCGCCGCATGGGACCCTGTTCTTCCCGATTAGTGCCTGTCTCTGTGACCAGCCCCTCCCCCGCGAACTCGTCACACACCATTACACTGAAAGGTGACCACCGGAAGACCGGTCGCATTCTTGAGACATAACACCTACGCGCGGACGAGTTTCCCCGCGCCAGATAATGCGCGATCGGCACCGACCCCAACCCCGGAAAAGCCCGGGAGACAAGGTAGATCGTGACCAACACGAGCACTGAGGCAACTGTGCCCACCACCGACGTTGACACCACCGAGAAGGCCGCCCCGGCCTCGTCCGTCGAATACTCCGCAGGCGTCGTCCGCCTCGGCAACATCAAGCCCGCAGCCCCCGAGGTCGAAGAGGCCACCCCGGACATTTCCGGCAAGGGCGAGGATCTCGACAAGAAGTCCTTCGCGGACTTCGGCGTCACCGACCCGATCGTCGACGCCCTCGAAGACAAGGGCATCACGCACCCCTTCCCCATCCAGGCCCTGACGCTTGGCCCCGCGCTGGAGCGCCACGACATCATCGGCCAGGCCAAGACCGGCACCGGCAAGACCCTCGGCTTCGGCATCCCCGTGCTCGAGGACGTCATCGCGCCCGACGAAGAGGGCTACGAGGACCTGCTCAACCCGAACAAGCCGCAGGCACTCATCATCCTGCCGACCCGCGAGCTCACCAAGCAGGTCGCCCAGGACCTGCGCGAAGCCGCCAAGTACCTGTCGACCCGCATCGTCGAAATCTACGGCGGCGTCGCCTTCGAGCCCCAGATCGAGGCTCTCGAGCGTGGCGCCGACATCGTCGTGGGCACGCCCGGCCGCCTCATCGACCTGCTGCGCAAGGGCCACCTGCACCTGTCCGGCGTCGAAACCGTCGTCCTCGACGAGGCCGACGAGATGCTCGACCTGGGCTTCCTGCCCGACGTCGAGACGCTGCTCAGCCGAGTCCCCGAGAACCGCCACACCATGCTGTTCTCCGCGACCATGCCCGGCCCCGTCGTGGCCCTCGCCCGCCGCTTCATGGTCCAGCCCACCCACATCCGCGCGCAGGATCCCGACGACCAGAACCAGACCGTCAACACGGTCAAGCAGGTCATCTACCGTGTTCACGCCATGAACAAGGTCGAGGTCGTCGCCCGCATCCTCCAGGCGGAGGGGCGCGGCCGCACCGTCATCTTCTGCCGTACCAAGCGCACCGCCGCCCGCCTGGGCGAGGACCTGACCGCCCGCGGCTTCGCGGTCGGCTCGCTGCATGGCGACCTGGGCCAGGGCGCTCGCGAGCAGGCTCTGCGCGCCTTCCGTAACGGCAAGGTCGACGTCCTGGTCGCCACCGACGTCGCCGCGCGAGGCATCGACGTCGACGACGTCACGCACGTCATCAACTACCAGTGCCCCGAAGACGAGAAGATCTACATCCACCGCATCGGCCGCACGGGCCGCGCGGGCAACTCGGGCACGGCCGTCACCTTCGTCGACTGGGACGACATTCCACGCTGGTCGCTCATCTCCAAGGCCCTGGGCCTGGGCGTGCCGGATCCGCTCGAGACCTACCACACCTTCCCCCACCTGTTCACCGACCTGGACATCCCGGAGGGCACGACCGGTCGCCTGCCGCGCGCGAAGCGCACGCGCGCCGGCCTGGACGCCGAGGTCCTCGAGGACCTGGGCGGCTCCGCTCCCCGCTCCGAGGGACGAGGCCGTGGCGGCTCGCGTTCGGGTTCCGGCGGATCGCGTGGTGGCTCGCGTGGTGGCCGCGGGCGTTCGTCGCGTGGTGATTCGGCTTCTTCCTCCGACGGGTCGCGTTCGCGCGGCTCGCGTCGCGGCGCCCAGGACGGGGATCGCACGCTGAACGCCGGCAAGGCCGGCCGCTCCGACCGCGGCACCCGTGGCCGCGGTCGCGGCGAGCACTCGCAGCACTCCGATTCCGGTTCGGCTGGTTCTGCTTCGGCTGGTTCCGCTTCGGCTGGTGCTGAGCGCGCGCCCCGCGCCCACAAGCGCATCCGCCGCCGCAAGGGCGGCGAGTGAGGCGATAGCGCGCTGCGTTGATACGACATGAGGAGGGGTCCGAGCCGAAAGGCTTGGGCCCCTCCCCTGTTTGGGCCTCAGGGCGTGGCAAGACTCAACCTGATCGGGTGTAGCACCTCATCGGCAACAGGCTTGCACGTGGGTTGCCTCGCTGACACTGCACATGCCGGTGTCCAACAGCCCCAGGCCGCGCAGCGCCGCACTAGATACAGCAGCAATGCACTAGATAGGAGAGCATTGCACTGCCTACTATCCAGTGCAACGCTGTACTAACTATTGCAATGCGAATGCACAACAAGCCCCGTCGCGGAAATGCTGCTCCATAACAGCTCCAACAAGCCCTCATCGGAGCCGCAGCTAACAGCTCTGCACCACTTTGGGAGCATTACACCAGTTAGGGAGCATTACACCACCTCCGAGCTGGTGTAATACCCCGCTAAGTGGTGTAACACCACTTAGCAACAAGTAGCGGCGCGGAGAGATACCTCGACTCCCAGTTAAAACACGAGGCAACGCAGCTCAGCGGCGACTGAAGAGACAGTTCACCACCGAGAAACACGCGCCAGCGACGAGGCCACTGACAACAGCACTCATCAGTCGCCTAGGCGCAGCAGCACTGTCCGAACAACTATATCCATCCACAGAAGCGCTCACACCAATCAATTCTTCCCCCGTAGATACAGAGATAGCAGCATGCCCAACACCGCTTTCAGCACCATCAAAACTTCTCGAAGACACAAATTTGATTGCCTCATACCTCCCTTCGCTATTTTCATCAGACCAATCCACAAGATTGTGTTCCGCCTCACCACTAACTTTAAGATACCGTCGCACATAGTTTGACACTGTCGCAGAACAAGAAACATAGAGCAACGCAAAAGCTGCGGAAGATGAAATAGTAGCCTCAGTCACCATCAAAGCAAAATGTGCATTTCCATCTTCACAAGTGAGAATCGCTCCACATTGAGCAACGATAGCATTAAGCTGCCTATATGAGCCAAGAAGATCTGGCAAAAGAATCCCTACCACTACAAGGAGACCAGCAGTCACCTGTCGAATCAACCCAAACCTTCCCTCATCAACACAAAAACCTACTAGAAGACAGAGGCCAAAAGCAATCAAAATAAGAGAAACATAGCTAACATCCAGCGAAACAGCATCAAAGTTCTCCATTTCACGGAATAGCGTTCGCGGAACATGTCGAACAAAAGACCACACAACATAAAAGACAACAAGAAAATACGATGTAATATAAGCTTGAATTAAAAAGATAAAAAATCTGCTTGCGCGCATAACAAAATAGGGGCGCAACACGCTAAATAGAAACACTGTGAGAAAAGCCAACGATACATACCCCCGCCCTTCAGAGGCAAGCCACAGGAGATGCCGCCAGTAAACAAGACAGTTCACGCCGACTAAGATTAGAGCGAAAAGAACTAAATGCACCATTGACCGCAAACCTCTATCGGACTTAACATAGAAATTAATTGCCTTAATCTGACTCCACGAACGTACGCGAAAGTTATGAGCAAACAACAGAGACCTCCAAAATTTGGTTAGTAATTCAAGCTAGAAACAAGCAGCTTGTCATGTGCGAGCAACTCACCGCCCCACGTCGGGCAGATCCGACTCCACCAGGACCGGGTTCAAGCGCACCCATTCCACAGCCAGCTCCGTGATGTCGTCGACTGCCTGGTGCGACATGGAGCGGCCCTTCAGGGAGGCAACGGCAGCCTCGGCCCGAGCCACGGAGGCAGGCGGCATCGGCAGGCCTGAACGCACGACAATCAGATACTGGTCCAGCAGCGCCCCAAAAGAACGATCCCAGTTGATGCCGCCGTTGTCATACACTTCATGGCCGACCCGCCCCGCAATGCGAATGACCTCGCCTTGCAGCGTCTGGCACTGACCACTGTCGGGCACAAGAAGATCCCATAATTCCCCGTGCTGACGCAGAGCAGGCACGGACGGATCCAGCTCCAGCCGCTCCCCCACAACAGGCGCGCGCTGAGCCTCACACTGCTCCACCCCGAACAGGGCGCACAGCTCCGACAACGCAGCCGAGGCCTCGTCGAACTCCTCCTGAGAGAGCCGCTCCGGCAGACCGTGCGTGATGAACATGCAGCGCATCCGGTCCATTGCCCGCAGCGCGATGGGCACACGCTCGCCGACAGGTGCACCAACGGACAGAAGCAACCGAATCACCGCGAGCGCGCGTGGGGCATCCAGGAAGTTGTGCCAGGACACCACGTTCTCGACAAGCGTCGCCTTCCCGTACACCCTCGAATCAGCAACAACCAGCGGATCCGCGCCCCACGAAATCATCCGTGACACGTCGGCAACAGGGAAACGCTCGACGACGCCAAACAACGCCGTCTGGTCGGAGGTATCGCGCGCATTGATGTCACCTCCGCGAGCGATCAGCATCGGAATCTGGTCGAGGCATCGCGACCGAACGCACGCGTGGATCGGGGTACGCTCGTACCGATCACGCGAGTTGATCTCCTCGCCCCGCGCGAGCAGGAAGTCCGTGATCTCCTCGGAGGCCGGGAAGTGCATGAGCCGCGACTCATAGGCAGAGCCCCGCAGGTACGCGCCGACTTCGCAGCGCTCGACCGCTCGCGCGACGGCCTCGACGTCCCCGGATGCGATGATCTGCTCGATGTCCGCGGGCAGTGTCTTGCGCAGGCGCATGCCTACTCTCCTCTCTGAGTTCCTGGCGCCAGTCTCACCGCGCCCCTACTCCCCCTCAGACGACCCGACACCGTGCTTCGCGCGCTCCGTGAGCACGCGCTCGACGACGCGCGGCAGGCGGGTGGGAGTGTCGCGGTGGCGACGAAGCGTGAAGAACAGACGCGCGCGGGTTAGCGTCGAGACACGCACGGTTTCGGGCCAGCGCGCGGCCACGTACTGCACGGCGTCGGCGACCTCAAGGCGCCGCGTCGAGTTGCCGACGCGCACCCACAGCTCGGCCTCGCCCTTGCCCTTGGGGCCCTTCAGATACACGGGGCGCATGGACGGCGGGATCGTCACCCGGCACACCTCCTGGGGCCCGTAGCCCTCCTGGGGGTCCGAGGCCTCAGCGAAGTCGAGGAGGGGCAGCGCGGCCGCGTTGGTCCCCAGGCGCTGGCCCCACAGGTCGCGGATCCACAGCTCGAAACGGTCGGCATCCGGGGTCTTGAGGGTCGCATAGTCGGGGCCCAGCCCGATGAGGCGACCGTCGTCGTCCACGCCGATGAGGAGGGTGCCGCCGCCGGAGTTCATGAACGCGGCGACCGTCTTCGCAATGACGGTCTCCATGGCGTCGTCGCGCTTGCTGGCGCGCATGTTCCAGCGGGCGCTCGACTTGAATTCGAGGGAGTCGGATTCGCCGCGCTTGGCGACCTCGGCGATGGGCTCGAGGCCGGGGCGCGGATGCAGGTACGCGACAATCAGGGAAACGACGATGACGACCACGAGGGCCACCGCCGCTGCCACGCCGATCATCGCGGGGCGCCACATGTCGGAGGAGGAGAAGATCCAGCCTGCGACCAGGAGGCCGCCCCACAGGCCGCCCAGGCCGGTGAGGGTCGCCGAGGCCGTGGACATCGTCATGCGCGAGGCCAGGAGGCGCCGCACGACCATGCCGATCACCCAGGCGATGACGAGAAGGAGGACCTGAATGCCGATCCACCGCAGCAGGTCGGGGTTCTGGGGTGTGGCCCCGAAGCGGGGTCCCTCGGCGGTCATCTGCGCTCCTCACACAACGAGTCGGCGGTGGGTCGGATACCAAAATCCTATCCCACCGCCGACTGGCGCTCAGCGGGTCATGCGCTCAGCGCAAGGACGTGTGCTTCTCGATCGAGCGAGAGGCCCACAGGCCCATGATCAGAGCGAACAGAGGCACGAGGATGTAGGAACCGATGCCGATGACGTTCGGTTGCCCCTCGGTTCCCATCGTCGCACGGTACGAGGTCCACATGATCTCGGTGGAGAAGTGTCCATCAGTCGTGACGGACAGCGGAAGGAAGAACGTGCCAACCGTGGAAAGCACCTGGTTCACGATGTACAGCAGGACGAAACCAATGATCGGCGCGCCGAAACCCATGTGATTGAAGCGCCCTTCCGCACCGATGGACATGACGGCACTACCCTGCACGAGCCACGACAACCACACGAGCACCTGAACCACAATCATGATAACGACGGTGGAAGTGGGAACTCCGGCCACGAGAGAACGAGGCCCGGCCGTGTACTCGGCGAGGCTAATGCCATCGCTCCACGCGGCGGCCGACGCGACGGCAAGGATTCCGCCGACGGCCAGGACGAGGGCCAGGAGGCACTCGATCGCCATCCGGGTGATCTTCGCCCAGAAGATAGCCGTGCCGGAGATCGGCAGGCTCATTGTGAAGTAGCCGCGCTGCCCGTACAGGGTCTTCCAGTAGTCGGCCATCGCCGCGATCGCGCACGCGACCGGCGTGAGCGCACACAGGGCGTAGGCGAGGGTAGCGGTGGAGCCGCTGATCCCCGGCAGCCCCGCGGCGACGATTCCCGCAGCAACCGCGATAACAGCGATAAACGCCCCGAAGGAGCGCCCGTCCGCGCGGTAGCGCGAGCGAATCTCGTAGGCAAGCAGTTTGGTGAACATCAGCGGTACTCCTTCCGGAAGATGGCGTCGAGGGAATCGCCGTGGGAGGCGCGCAGGTCGTCAGCATCGCCTTGCAGGAGGACCTGTCCGTCCTGCATGAAGAGCGCATAGTCGACGAAGTGCTCAATGTCGGAGATGAGGTGGGTGGACATGATGAGCAGCGAGGCAGGGTCGAACTCGCGCAGGATGCCCTCGAGGATCACGTCGCGCGTGGCGGGGTCGACGCCGCTGATGGGTTCGTCGAGGAGGAACACGCGGGCGCGCCGGGACATGACGAGGCTGATCTGGAGCTTCTCCCCCATGCCCTTGCTCATCTCGCCGAGGCGTCGGTCGGTGGGCAGCCCGAAGAAGTCGACCATCGAGGCTGCCTTGTCGGCGTCGAAGTCGGCGAAGAACGTGGAGTAGACGCGGATCGCATCCGCTGCCGTCCACTCGGTGTTGAGGAAGTCGGCGTCGGGCAGGTAGGAGACGATCTCCTTGGTGGCGACGCCGGGCGCGTGCCCGTCGATGGTCACGGCGCCCTCATAGTCGGAGAGGACTCCGGCGAGGATCTTGAGCAGCGTGGTCTTGCCACAGCCGTTGGGGCCCATGAGGCCGACGATGTGCCCGGAGTCCAGGCTCAGGCTGTAGTCGCGCAGGGCTGGGGTCGCTCGGTAGCTCTTCGTCAGGCCGGTGACCTGGACGAGGCCGGGGACAGCCGCGCTCGCGCCTGTGGGTTGGGTGGTCATGAGAGTATTTCCTCCTGGTTTACAGGTCCGCGTTCCAGCGTTCATCGACGAGGCCGTGGGCACCGTCAACATCGACGCCGAGTGCTCGGCAGGCGCGGATGAAGGCGTCTGCTGCGGCGCGCGCGTCCTCCTGGCGGAGGGCGTGGAGCGCCGTGTCGTCGGTGGCGACGAATCGTCCGGCCGTCCGTTTGGAGACGGTGAGGCCTTCGTCGTCGAGGGCGGCGAGGGCTCGCTGGACGGTGTTGGGGTTGGTGCCGGCCTCGATGGCGAGGTCGCGGACGGAGGGGATCTTTTGACCGGGTTTCCACGTTCCGTCGGTGATACGGGCGCGGAAGCTGTCGGCCAGCTGGATCCAGATGGGGCGGGTGTCATCGATGCGCATCGACGTGTCCCTCCTGTCTTTCTGTATTAATACACTAATACAATGACACAGATACCTAACTGTGTCAACCCACTAATACAGTTGGCTCACAGACCGATACAACCACACACCTTCGCACAACAAGAGAGGCCCGGAACCTTGCGGTTCCGGGCCTCCCCACGCGAATGCGTCAGTCGATCGGCTCACCCTCGATGTGCCAGACCTCGCGAGCGTAGTCAGAGATCGTGCGGTCCGAGGAGAAACGGCCGGAGCGGGAGATATTCGCCCACACGCGGCGGTTCCAGGCCTTCTGGTCGCGGTAGTCGGCGGCCATACGATCCTTGGTCTCGCGGTACGCGGCGAAGTCGCCCAGGACGTAGTACACGTCGGCCGGGTCATAGCCACCCTCGAGGATCGAGTGGCGCACGTCGTGGAACCAGCCGGAGTTGGAGTCATCGAGCGTGCCGTCGGTCAGGGCGTCGATGACGCGCTTGAGGCCGGGGACGTTCTCGTAGTGCCAACGGGGGTCGTAGTGGCGACGCAGCTCGGGCAGCTCGTCGTCGGTCGCGCCGAAGATGTAGGCGTTCTCGTCGCCCACGGCCTCAAGGATCTCGACGTTCGCGCCGTCGAGGGTGCCCAGGGTGAGGGCGCCGTTCATCATGAACTTCATGTTGGACGTGCCCGAGGCCTCCTTACCGGCCATCGAGATTTGCTCGGAGACGTCGGCGGCGGGGATGATGTGCTCGGCGGGCGAGACGTTGTAGTTGTGGACGAAGACGACCTTGATGCGGCCGTTGATGTCCTCATCGTTGTTCACCAGCTCCGCGATGGCGTTGATGAGCTTGATGATGGCCTTGGCGCGGATGTAGCCGGGGGCGGCCTTCGCACCGAAGATGAACACGCGGTTGGGGGTGTCCAGCGTCGGGTCGTCCTTCATGCGGAAGTACAGGTCCAGGACGTAGAAGGCGTTGAGCAGCTGGCGCTTGTACTCGTGCAGACGCTTGATCTGAACGTCGAAGATCGCGTCGGGATCGATCTCGACGCCCTCGCGCGCCTTGACCCACGCGGCGAAGTCAACCTTGTTGGCATGCTTGATCTCGGCCAGGCGCTCGAGGACCTCGTCGGTGCCGGCCTCGGTGAACTTGGACAGCTCGGTGAGGTCGCGGACCCACGCGTCGGAGCCGGTGACCTCGTCGAGGAGGGCGGCCAGGCGGGGGTTGCACTGCTTGAGCCAGCGGCGCGGGGTCACGCCATTGGTCTTGTTGTTGAAGCGCTCGGGCCAGATGGCGTGCCACTCCTTGAGGGTGTCGCGCTTGATGATCTCCGTGTGGAGGGCGGCGACGCCGTTGATGGAGTAGGACGCGTAGCAGGCGATCCAGGCCATGCGCACGGTGTTGCCGGCGACGGGGGCCATGTAGTCGATGGTGCCCTGGTCGAGGCCGCGCTCGGCCATGTCGATGCGGAAGCGACGGTCGATCTCGCGGACGATCTCAGCGATGCGCGGGAACAGGCGGTCGAAGATGTGGATGTCCCAGGTCTCGAGGGCCTCGGCCAGAACCGTGTGGTTCGTGTACGCGAAGGTCTTGGAGACGACCTTCCAGGCCTCTTCCCAGCCGAGGCCGTGCTCGTCCATGAGGATGCGCATGAGCTCGGGGATGGCGAGGACCGGGTGGGTGTCGTTGAGCTGGACGGCGTTGTACTCGGCGAAGCCGGTCAGGTCGGTGCCGTGGTGACGCACGTAGTTGGCGACAATTTCCTGCAGGGAGGCGGAGCAGAAGAAGTACTGCTGACGCACGCGCAGGACCTTGCCCTCGAACGTGGTGTCGTTGGGGTACAGGACGCGGGAGATGTCCATGGTGCGCTCACGGTCGACGATGGCGTCGGTGAAGCGCTGGGAGTTGAAGGCGTCGTAGTCGAATTCCTCGATGGGCTCGGCCTTCCACAGGCGCAGGGTGCCCACGTTCTTGGTGCCGTAGCCGGTGATCGCGATGTCGTAGGGAACGGCGCGCACGGTCAGGTCGGCGTAGGAGACGATGCGGGAGCGCTCTTCGCGGCGGATGACGAAGGGGTAGCCCTCTTCCATCCACGGGTCCGGGTGCTCGGTCTGGAAGCCGTTGTCGAAGAGCTGCTTGAACAGGCCGTAGCGGTACAGGATGCCGTAGCCGCGCACGGGCAGGTCAAGGGTGGCGCAGGAGTCCAGGAAGCAGGCGGCGAGGCGGCCGAGGCCACCGTTACCGAGGGCAGCATCCGGCTCCTCTTCGAGGACCTGGCCGAGATCGAGGCCGTAGGCAGCGAGAGCTTCGCGAGCCTTCTCAACGAGGCCGAGGTTCGACAGGTTGTTGAGCAGGGCTCGGCCCATGAGGAACTCGGCGGAGAAGTAGTGTTCCTGACGGCCCTTGGCGTAACGCTCCGTGGTGGCGGCCCAGTTATCGGCGATCTGATCGACGATTGCGGCGGAGAGCCCCTGCCACACTTCCATCAGGGTCGAATCTTCAACGGGGCGTCCAGAGGTCGCGCGCACATGAGAGGGCAGCGACTGCGTCAGATCCAGCGTCATACGATTTCCTTTGTGTAACTGCGCCGTGCCCGCCGCAGGGGCGAGCACCCCGGGTCGGGGCCGGCTTCACCTCTAGAGGGTAGCGAGTGTGTGGCCCAATTCCCTGTTCTGACACAACACTGGGAGAAACCCCACCCCCGGGCACGTGACGGAATCCACCTGTCAAATCCAGCCCATGACTAAAGGCCCAGGTTGGCGCGCATTTACAAACGGCAACCAATCCCCACCTGCAGCAAGTTGCGAAATATCCCCTCAATGATTTTTCACAAACGTGAGACACGGTCAGCATTCATAGACTGAGGTTCTTGTGTAACCAATGCTGACCGGGCTAACAACAGCCCACACGGCCAGTATTCTTGAGAATGAATCACCTTCAACACGAGGAATACGATGAAATCGATGCATAGGTTGACCATCGCAACTGCTCTGAGCGCCACGCTCGCGACCGCCCTGATCGCAGGCCCCGCCATGGCCTCGCCCTCCGACGAGAACCAGCCCACGGGTCCCGGCACCGCCAACGGCGACAAGTCCACCGCGTGCCGCGCCGACTGGACCGCCGCGGCGATCCTCGACACGGACATCCTGGCCCACCACCCCGAGCTGGTGAATCCTGCCGACATCACCCGCAACTCAGACGGCTCCGTCAACAAGGTCGCCACCGGATCGAACAACGGCTACACCTCGAAGATCTCGACGAACTTCAACACCGAGACCTACAAGGCTCCGGGCATGTTCGAGGCCAACCACTGGATCGCCGGATCCATGCAGAACTGGCGCTTCCCCGTGGCCACAAAGAACAAGCTGGTCGCCGGCACGACGATCACCGTCGACCTGCCGGACGACATGACCAACACCACCTTCATCGGCAAGATCGAGACCCGCGCGGGCCTCAACGCATACATGCAGGCCTGGGGCCCGCGTCAAGCCGAATACACGTGGAATGACGGTGACTTCACGGCCACCCTGACTGACGCCGCGAAGAACATCTGGACCATCACGCTGAACAAGGGCCTCGACGCCAACACCGGCACGGTCTTCCAGTTCACGGGCACTTTCCCCGAGGGCGCCGAGTCCTCGGCCGCGACCGCCAACCTGGTTGGCACCCAGTTCCCGGCCGACGGCCAGGTGTGCGGCGACCTGCCCACGCCCGAGACCCCCGAGCTCACCCCGTGCCAGGCCACGACCGTGGACCGCACCGTGTGGAGCCCCTACTCGCGCGACATCAACGAGCGTTCCAAGTACGCGGGCTCCTGGGGTTCTGAGGAGCCCAAGTGGGGCGAGGCCAACGCTGACGGCTGGTTCGTCGCCACCGGCACCGATCCGAAGGTCGGCGACTCGCGCACCCTGCGCCTGTACGGTGCGACCCACAAAGATCTCACCAACGCGACGCTGACGATCAAGGCCGTTCAGGGCCTGAAGTTCGACGCCTCCACGATCAACACGATCTCCAACCCCGGTGCCGGCGCGCTCAAGGGTAACGGCTTCACGAACACCGTCGAGGGTCTGGGCGAGATCAAGGTCAGCGAGGACGGCAAGACCATCACCGTCACGATCAAGCACATGCCGGCTAACTCCGCCTTCTCCTTCAACATCAACGGCATCCTGACCGGCGAGACCCTCGAGGGCTCCCCGATCCTGGCCCCGATCGTCCTGCACAACTGGCTGACCGGCACGGACAGCGAGTGCACGGTTCCCACCGAGGAGCCCACCACGCCGGCGCCATCGGATTCCCCGACGCCCGAGCCGACGACCCCCGCTCCCGCCCCGTCCCCGACCCCGAGCGGCAACCTCGCTCGCACGGGTGCTGACACCCCGATGATGGCCGGTGCTGCCATCATGGCTGGACTGGCAGGCCTGGGAGCTGTGGCTCTGCGCCGTCGCCAGCGCTGACGGATTGTCCCCCGCAGGGCGCGTCCCTGCGGGGGCACTTCCCGCAGGGACGCATATACAGGAAAGTGGCACCGCTCTTGATGAGTGGTGCCACTTCCCATCACCGGTTCATCATGAGGGCTCAATTCATGGTGACTTTCGGTACCTCCATTGTGCATGTGATGCACGCATCATTTCAAGGCGAAACGATGATTTTTCGGTGCAAATTCGCGGTTTCTAACTGCACGTTCGTGCACAAATAAGGGACGATCAGCGCAAACTAGACAAAACGCGGGCCCGCTCGAATCGAGCGGGCCCGCGTTGTCTGTCAGGCGAAGAAGCCTCAGTGACGCTTGCGCGCAACCACGAGGGTCACGCCACCGGCCAGCGCGATGACGCCAGCGCCAGCGGCGATCGACGCGGCAGAACCGGTGTTCGCCAGCGTCGGGTTCGAGGCGGCGGGGGTGCCGGCCGGAGCGTTCGTGTTGCGGATGCCGCCACGAGCGGAGACGGGGGCCGGGCCGTTGCCGGTCGCGATCTGGCCGCGGGTGGACACGCCAGCGTTGCCGACGGGGCCGGAAACGGCACCAGCGCCACCCTGATCGGCGGCGGGGGCCGAAGAATCATCGGAAGCGGGCGGCATCTCAGCGGAGCCACCGGTGTTGTTGTCGTCAGCGCCGGTGTTGTCGTCCGAGCCCGTGTTGTCGTCGGCCGGGGCCGAGGGCTCGGGGGCCGGGGTCTCATCGGCGGGGGCATCGGTGGAGGGCGCGTCAGTGGCCGGGGCCGAGGGCGCCTCGGTGGCCGGGGCCGAAGGCTGATCGGTGACGGGGGTCTCGGCGGCGAAAGCAACGCCGGCCGAAGCGGCGATCAGACCGAGCGCCGCGGTGGCGGCGAACAGAGACGAAGTCGTCTTCTTCATTGTTTCTCCTGGTACGGATGTGGTGAGGGATGAATGCGTGACCCTGACCAGTGCGGGCCGTGCGCGTCACGGCGTTCTCGCCCACCCTACAACATTTCCTGACCATTACGCACAGATTCTCGAAAATCACGAATTGGCGAGTCGCACTCCACTCTTTCGTGAGACGTTCATCGGCTCCGCCGCGATGGAAAAACGCCAGGTCAGGAGAGCTTCGCAGCCCCAATGAACTGGAAGATTCCCTCCATGATGAGCTGCGTCGCAATGGCCGCCAGCAGCAGACCGGAGATCTTTGTCAGCAGCATGATGCCGCCGGGCCCCAGGAGCCGTGACAGCATCAGGGAGAAACGCATGGTCAGCCACATGACCAGGTGGGCCAGGACGACGGCGAGGATGACAGCGATCCACGACCCCACGTTCGTGCCAGCCTGTCCGACGGCCACCATGACGGCGACGATCGAGCCGGGGCCTGCGAGCAGCGGCGTACCCAGCGGGACGAGCGCGACGTTCACGCCCTCGTCCCCTGTGTCCGGAGAGGACGCATCCGTCCCCATGAGGAGTTCCATGGCGACCAGGAAGAGCAGCACGCCGCCGGAGAGCTGGAGGGCCTCCATCGAAATATGCAGGAGGCGCAGGATCTGCCCGCCCAGGATCGCGAAGGTCAGGATGACACCGAAGGAGACGGAGGTCGCCTGGATGGCCGCGCGGCGCTGCTTGGGCTGCGAGTAACGGGCGGTGAGGCCCAGGAAGACGGGCACGGTCCCAATCGGGTCCATGATGACCGTCAGCGTCGCGAAGGCGGTCGCGAAGAGCGTGACGTCGAAGAGGCTCACGGCTCGACCACCTCAATGCAGCCCTGCGCGATGACCTCGGCGATCACCTGCGGGTCCGTCGTGTTTTCGCCGATGCGGTTCGGCTTACCCGTCCCGTGGTAGTCGGAGGAGCCGAACACCGCCAGGCCCATCTCGCGGGCGATGCGCTCGACGTCGGCGCGGTCCTCGGGCGCGTGGTCGCGGTGGTCGCGCTCGATGCCGAAGAGGCCGGCCTCCGCCATGTCGGCGATGACGGCCTCGGGCAGCAGGCGCTGGCGCTTGCGAGCGCGGGGGTGGGCCAGGACAGGCACTCCCCCGGCCTGCCGCACGCATCGCACGGCGTCGACCGGGTCGGGTGCCCAGTGGTGCACGTAGTAGGGGCCCGACGGATGCAGGGCCTTGACGAAGGCGGCGCTGCGGTCGGGGAAGGCACCGGCGGCGACGAGCGCGTCCGCAATGTGCGGGCGCCCCACGGGGCCACCCTCGGGCGCGAAGGCGAGCACGTCGTCCAACGTAATCGGATAGTCGGCAGACAGGTTCTCCACCATGCGCGCGGCGCGCGTCTCGCGATCCTCGCGCGTGCGTCGGAAATTATCGACGAGGCCGGGGCTGGCCGGGTCGAAGAGGTAGGCCAGGAGGTGCACGGTGATCCCCGAGGACGAGCACGACATTTCGGCGCCCCGGATCAGGCTGACGCCGGTGTCCGCGACGGCGGCCGCGGCCTCGTCCCATCCGGTCGTCGTGTCGTGGTCCGTCAGCGCGATGGCATCCAGCCCGGCCTGAGCGGCAATAGCCAGGAGCTGCGCGGGCGTATCCGTCCCGTCTGAATACGCGCTATGAGTGTGGGGGTCAATTCGCTTCACCATTTGAGACTACCCCATTAATCCGATCACACAACCGCGCGGGCGAACACCACCCGAGAGCGTCACAAGGCCTCGCAAAAGCCCCATTTGCCCGGTCTTGACCGTTTTGTCTGCACGTTCTCCCGCCTCGGCACCACCCTTTTTGGTTAACCTCTCACCTGCGGCGACGGGCTGCCGACTGTAGGAAACTGGCAGTACACGGCCGTTTGGCCTCCCTCAACACCGATTGGAGTACACGCGTGTCTGACAAGGATCAGACCCAGGTGTCCACCGCGACTGACGCGGGAGACGCCGGGTACAACAAGGCTCTGAAAAACCGGCACATCCAGATGATCGCCATCGGCGGTTCGATCGGCACCGGCCTGTTCCTGGGTGCGGGCGGCCGTCTGGCCCAGGGCGGCCCTGTGCTGGCACTGTCCTATGCGGTCTGTGGTGTCTTCGCGTTCCTGATGGTCCGCGCCCTCGGCGAACTGGCGGTGCGCCGCCCCTCCTCGGGCGCGTTCGTGTCCTACGCCCGCGAGTTCCTGGGTGAGAAGGGCGCGTTCGTCACCGGCTGGTTCTTCTTCCTGGACTGGGCGGTCACCGTCATGGCCGACATCACCGCCGTGGCGGTCTACGTGCACCACTGGAAGAAGTTCGAGTGGATCGACCAGTGGGTCATCGCCCTCATCGCCCTGGCCCTCGTGTTCGTCCTCAACATGATGAGCGTCAAGGCCTTCGGCGAGGCCGAGTTCTGGTTCGCGATGATCAAGGTCGCGACGATCCTCATCTTCATGGGCGTCGCCATCTGGGCGATCCTCACGCAGGCAGCCGTCGGCGAGTACACGGCCGGCGTGCACAACATCGCCGAATCGGGCGGCTGGTTGCCCGCTTCCCTTCCCGTCGTCTTTGCCCTCACCCTGGGCGTCGTCTTCGCCTTCGGCGGCACCGAGATGGTGGGCGTCGCGGCCGGCGAAGCGAAGGACGCCGCGAAGATCCTGCCCAAGGCCATCAACTCGATGGTCATCCGCATCTTCTTCTTCTACGTCGGTTCCGTCGTGCTCTTCGCCCTCGCCCTGCCTTACACCGCGTACTCGAGTGAAGTGTCGCCCTTTACGACCTTCTTCTCCGGCCTCGGCGTGCCCCACGCGGGCGACATCATGCAGGTCGTCGTCCTGACCGCCGCCCTGTCCTCGCTCAACGCGGGCCTGTACGCGACCGGTCGCACGCTGCGTTCGATGGCGCTCGTGGGCGAGGGACCGCGCTTCGCGGCCCGCCTCAACAAGAACAACGTCCCTGCCGGCGGCATCATCGTCACGGCCTCGTTGGGTCTGCTCGGTGTCGTTCTCAATGCCCTTGTCCCTAAGAACGCATTCGAGATTGTTATGAGCCTGGCGGGCATCGGCATCGCCGGCACCTGGGCAATGATCCTCATCTCGCACCTGGCGTTCCTGCGCAAGGTCAAGCGCGGCGAGGCGCAGCGTCCGCAGTTCCGCATGCCCGGCGCCCCCTACACCAACTACCTGGCGCTGCTCTTCTTCGCGATCGTCGTCGGCTCGAACGTCATGACGTTCGAAGGCCGCGCAACCCTCGCGCTCTTCGCCGTGGTCGTCGTCCTCATGGTCGCCGGCTGGTACTACGTGCGAGGGCGCGTCGGGAACCTGACCGACGAGGCCGCCGCCTCGCTGCAGGGCGAGGAAACCCTGGTGGCGGGCGACTGAGAAAGGACGAACAGTGCGTCTTCACGTCACGTATGCCGGTGGCACCATCGGCATGGTCGACTCCCCCGAGGGTCTGCGTCCCGGCGCTGACCTGCAGGGGTGGTTCGGCTCCCAGCTGGAGGGCATCGAGCTGGCCTCGAATATCACGATGTCGACGCTGGACCCGCTCATCGACTCCTCGGAGGCTACCCCCGAGGACTGGCAGGCCATCATCGACGACATCAACGCGCACGCCGACGAGGCCGATGCCTTCCTGGTCCTGCACGGCACGGACACGATGGCTTACTCGGCCGCGGCCCTGTCCTACGCGCTGGCAAGCATGGGTAAGCCGGTCGTCCTGACCGGGTCTCAGTACCCGCTCGGCGTCGTCGGCTCGGACGCGTCGGCGAACGTCACGGGGGCGCTTCGCGCCGCGATTTCGCACCGAGCACGAGGCGTCATGCTGTTCTTCGGGCACAAGCTCCTGGCCGGCAACCGCGCCACCAAGACCTCGTCGTGGGCGTTCCGCGGTTTCGAGTCGCCCTCCGTGTCTCCCATGGCGCGCACGGGCGCCCCGTGGCGCTGGTACGGGGCTCCGAGCGCGGGCACCGGCTGGCAGGACCCCAGCCCGTACACGCGCCAGGATGTCGCCGTCATCGACGTCGTGCCCGGCATGAGCGCCGCGCGACTGCGCGCCATGACGACACCCCACCCGGACGCGGTCATCCTGCGCACCTTCGGCGTGGGTAACATCCCCGCCTCCGAGCCCGGCCTCGTGGACGTCCTGACCGAGCTCGCGCAGGCCGAGGTGCCGATCATCGTCGCCTCCCAGTGCTACCAGTCCGAAGTCATGCTCGGCCACTACGAGGCCGGCAACGCGCTGGCACAGCTGGGCGCGATCGGCGCGCACGACATGACGCTCGAAGCCCTGTACGCCAAGACCGTCTTCCTGCTCTCGCAGGGCAAGCGCGGCGCAGACTTCAAGCGGTGGATGGACCTGTCCATCGCGGGAGAGCTCACCCTCCAGGACTGATCCTCTTCCACCCGACACGGCCCCGGCCTCGTCCCCGGCGCAGCGCGCGCCACAGGGATACGAGGCCGGGGTTTGTCATGACCATCAAACCCGCCCGAGGGGCCGAGGAGCCGTAGAATAGTGACCATGAGTAAAGAAGCCTCCCAGTCCATGGCCGATCGCGGCGAAACCCGCTCCCGTCAGCCCCAGTCCTCCGCATTCCGCGATTTCATCGGCTCCGGATGGGGGCCTCGCCCCTCCGAACTGCCCGCACGCGAGCGCGTCGCCGACTTCCTGCACGACCGCACCCTCAAGGCCGGCGCTCCCTTCCCGGGTGAGCGCCTCGTCGTGCCCGCGGGCCCCTACAAGGTTCGCTCCAACGACTGCGACTACCGCTTCCGCGCGCACTCGGCCTTCGCGCACCTGTCGGGCCTGGGCGGCGAGAAGGAGCCCGACACCGTCCTGGTGCTGGAGCCGAACGAGGACGGCACCCACACTCCCCTGCTCTTCTTCAAGCCCCGCGCCTCGCGTTCCTCCAAGGAGTTTTACGCGGACGCCCGCTACGGCGAATTCTGGGTGGGCGCGCGCCCCTCGCTCGAAGAGCTGAGCGCGCAGACCGGCCTGGAAACCCGCCACATCGACACCCTGCGCGACGTGCTGGCGAAGGACGCCGGGACCGTGCAGCTGCGCATCGTGCGCGGCGTCGACGCCAACGTCGAGGCGATGGTCAACGAGGTGCGCACCCAGGCCTCCCTGCCCGCAGGCGAGGAAGCCCGCGAGGACGACGAGCGTCTCGAGGAGCACCTCTCCGAAATCCGCCTCATCAAGGATGCGTTCGAGCTCGACGAGATGATTCACGCGGTCGAGGTCACCAAGGCCGGCTTCGAGGACATCATCCGCGTCCTGCCGCGCGCCGTCGGCCACCGTCGCGGCGAGCGCGTCATCGAGGGCGCATTCCGAGCGGTCGCCCGAGAAGAGGGCAACGGCGAGGGATACGAGACCATCGCGGCCTCGGGCAACCACGCGAACACCCTGCACTGGATCGACAACGACGGAGAAGTCCGCGAGGGCGACCTGGTGCTCGTCGACGCGGGCGTCGAGGTCGACTCCCTCTACACGGCCGACATCACGCGCACACTGCCCGTCAACGGCCGCTTCACCGAGGTCCAGGCCCGCGTCTACCAGGCGGTCCTTGACGCCTGCGAGGCCGCTCTGGCCCGCGCCAACGAGCCGGGCTGCCGCTTCAAGGACGTGCACGACGCCGCCATGAAAGTCATCGCCGCCCGCCTGTACGAGTGGGGTATCCTGCCCGTCACCCCGGAAGAATCCCTGGCACCCGAGGGCCAGCAGCACCGCCGCTGGATGCCGCACGGCACCAGCCACCACCTGGGCCTGGACGTGCACGACTGCGCGAAGGCACGCGCCGAGCTCTACCAGGGCGCGCTGCTGGAACCGGGCATGGTCTTCACGATCGAGCCGGGCCTGTACTTCCGCGCCGATGACCTGCTGATCCCCGAGGAATACCGGGGCATCGGCGTGCGCATTGAGGACGACGTCGTGGTGAACGCCGACGGCACGGTCACGCGCATCTCCGAGGACATCCCGCGCACGATCGCGGACGTCGAGGAGTGGATCGCAAGCGTTCAGGCCCGCTGAGCCACGCGAAGACGCTGAGGTTACGCCTCGGTCTGGTCCTTTTCGGGGGACGAGGCCGGGGCGTCCTCATGTGTGGACGCCGCGTTCTCGGGCGCGCTCACAGTGATGGGAGCGGGGGCCTGGGGCGTGCTCGCTACCTCGGCGCTCGCGGGCGCGCCAGCATCCGGCGCCACGGCCTGAGGCGTCGTCGGGGACACCGCCTCGCTCTCCTCGCTGACAGCCGTTCCGGCCGGAACCTCGCCGTCCTTCGTCGCCGCACCGAAGCGGGGGCGGCCGTCGGGGAAGAATCCGACGGAATCCTTCTTCTGGCGCTGCTCCTCGGTGCGGGGACGCACGACGCGCGCCCGATTGCCGGGGGTGCGCTGCAGGATCTGATAGGCGCGGTCGATGTCGGCCGAGGCCAGGACCGCGTAGCGCAGAGCAACGACCTGCTGGGAGGAGACCAGGTCGCGGCTGCGACCCCGGATGAGGAACGCCAGGGCGGACAGCGCCATACCCGCCAGCGCGCCGACGACGATGCCGCCCACGACCCACGCGCCCGTGCCGCCCGCGTTCTGTCCGGCGGACATGAGCATGCCTGCGAGGGCTCCCCACAGGGCACCGCTCGACGCGCCGGACATCGAGGCGCGGGCAATCGTCATACGTCCCGTCACCCGCTCAACCAGGTGGAGATCCGTGCCCACGATCGTGATCGACGAGACGTCGAAACCGCTGTCCGACAGGAAATCGACAGCCGCACGTGCCTGCGCATAGGTCTGGTAGGAGGCAACCTCCGTGCCCGTCGGCATCTGCGGGTCCATCACGACAGCCATACTTTCTCCTTCGTCACGGCCTCGGTGGCATGGAACGCATTGTTCATGCGGCGACCGGCTCGTCGTTACTCTTTCTTTGTCAACAGCCTAAGATGATTGTGTGAGCATTGCATCTATTGAACTCGGCACCAAGGGTCGGCGCGTCTACATCGGAAAGCTCGCTGGTACCAGTGTTTTCGACCCTTTGGGCGACCAGGTCGGCAAGATTCACGATGTCGTTGTCATCTTTCGGCTGAAATCCGAAGCCAACGTCATCGGCTTCGTCGTCGAGGTCGGCCCGCGTAAGCGTGTCTTCCTGCCGCTCACTCGAGTGACCGCCATCGAGTCCGGTTCCGTCATCACGACGGGCCTGCTCAACATCCGTTCCTTCACGCAGCGTCCCATCGAGACGCTCGTGCTCTCCGAGCTTTTCGACCGCGTCGTCACCATGAACGACGGCTCGGGCCAGGTGCGTATCCTCGACGTCGCGATGCGCCAGCGCCGCCCCAAGGACTGGGTGATCTCTACGCTGCACGTTCAGCGCGTGCGCACCTCATCCCTCGGTTTCACGCGCAGCGGCGAGACCCTCACCGTGGACGTCTCCGAGGTCTCCGGCCTGCTCAAGACCGACTCGAACCAGGCGGCGACCGCGCTCGTGCAGTACACGGAGGACATGCGCCCCGCGGACCTGGCGGACTTCATGCACACGCTCCCCCAGGATCGAAAGATGGCGGTCGCCATGCAGCTGACGGATGCGCGCCTCGCCGACGTGCTCGAGGAGCTGGGTAACGACGACCGTATCGCGATCGTCTCCGCACTGGAAGCCGCCCGTGCCGCCGACGTTCTGGACGTCATGCAGCCTGACGACGCGGCCGACCTCGTCGCCGAGCTGCCCACCGCGAAGGCTCAGTCCCTGCTGGCCCTCATGGAGCCCGAAGAGGCCGAGGACGTGCGTCGACTCATGACCTACGACGAGTCAACGGCGGGTTCGCTCATGACCACCGAGCCGGTCATTTTCGGCCCCAACGCCACCGTCGCCCAGATGTTGGCTGCCGTACGACGCGAGGACATCCCGGCCTCGATCGCGACCGTCGCCTTCATCGCACGCCCACCCCAGGAGACCCCGACCGGCCAGTACCTGGGTATGGTGCACATCCAGCGCGCACTGCGCGAGCCCCCGCAGACTCTGCTCGGCACGATCCTGGACCGCGACATCGAGTCCGTGGACCCCAACGCGCACATCGCGACCGTGACGCGTCTGCTGGCTACCTACAACCTGACGGTCCTGCCCGTCGTCGACGAGGATGGGCACTTACACGGCGCCGTCTCGGTCGACGACGTCCTCGACGAGCTGTTGCCCGAGGACTGGCGAGACTTCGACGACGACGTGACCGACCGCATGATGGCAAGGAGCATCGATGGCTGATCGCCTGGATAACCCGATTGACAAGCGTCGGTGGTTCTTCCGCCGCTCGTCGGGCGGCGGCGACGGCTTCGGCCGCTTCGCCGAGGCCACCGCCCGTTTCATGGGCTCGCCCCGCTTCGTCCTCTACATGACGATCTTCGTCATCGCGTGGATCGGCGCGAACCTCATGCTCGCCGGTATCAGCGAGAAAGCCGCCTGGGACCCCTACCCCTTCATCCTCCTGAACCTCGCGTTCTCAACCCAGGCCTCGTACTCGGCCCCGCTGATTATGCTCGCGCAGAACCGCCAGGACGCCCGCGACCGCGTTGTGGCCGAGCAGGACCGACTTCGCGCGGAGCGTAACCTCGCCGACACCGAGTACCTTGCCCGCGAGATCGCAGGCCTGCGCCTGGCGCTCCAGGACGTCGCCACGCGCGACTTCGTGCGCTCCGAGCTGCGCGACATGCTGGAGGACCTGCGTGCGGAGATCGCCGCAGACGCGGCCAACGCCTCGTCGAACGAGGCGGATGCTGAGGCCGAGGACGACGGTGCCTTTCGTCCCCTAGAAGATGGGCACACCGGCCAGTAGAGTGGAGTCCATGCCAGTCACGCTTGATTCCGTCATGGAGGCTCTCGGCCAGGTCATCGACCCCGAGATCCGCCGCCCCATCACCGACCTCAACATGGTGACCCCCGACCTGGTCACGATCAACGGTTCCTCCGTCGCCGTCAAGGTCCTGCTCACCACCGCCGGATGCCCCCTGCGCACCCAGATCACCAAGGACGTCACCGAGCGCGTGAGCGCCATCGACGGCGTCGAGAACGTCTCCGTCGAGATGGGCGTCATGGACGAGGCCCAGAAGAAGGCGCTGCGCGAGAAGCTCAACGGCGGTCGTCCCGAGCGCGAGATTCCTTTCTCTCGCCCCGATTCCCTCACTCGCGTCATCGCCGTCACCTCCGGTAAGGGCGGCGTCGGCAAGTCTTCCATGACCGCGAACCTGGCCGCCGCACTCGCCGCGCTGGGCCTCAAGGTCGGCGTCATGGACGCGGACATCTACGGCTTCTCGATCCCGCGCATGCTCGGCGTGGACCACGACCCGCAGGTCATCGACGGCATGATGATCCCGCCCGTGGGCGCCGGTGGCGTCAAGGTCATCTCGATCGGCATGTTCGTGCCCGACGGCCAGGCCGTCATCTGGCGCGGCCCCATGCTCCACCGCGCCCTCCAGCAGTTCCTCGCGGACGTGTTCTGGGGCGACCTGGACATCCTGCTCATCGACATGCCTCCGGGCACGGGCGACGTCGCGATCTCGATCGCGCAGCTGCTGCCCAACTCGGAGATTCTCGTGGTGACCACCCCGCAGGTCGCAGCCGCCGAGGTCGCCGAGCGCGCCGGTTCCATCGCGTCGCAGACGAACCAGAAGGTCATCGGCGTCGTCGAAAACATGTCCTTCCTGCCTCAGCCCGACGGCTCTCGCCTCGAGATCTTCGGCGCGGGCGGCGGCGAGTCCGTCTCGCAGCGCCTCACCGCGCAGCTGGGATACTCGGTGCCGCTGCTGGCCCAGGTACCCCTCGACATCGCGCTGCGCGAGGGCGGGGACCGCGGCGAGCCCGTCGCTGTCGCCTCGGGTCCGGCCGCCGAGGAGCTCACGGCCCTCGCCAAGCAGCTCTCTTCGACGAACCGCGGCCTGGCGGGCCGCCCCCTCGGGGTCTCCCCCATCCAGCACTGAGCCCACGCGGCTTCGCCCCGGCCTCGCCCCTCTCGACGAGGCCGGGGTTTCGTCTGCTTGCCGGGTGAGGTTTTCGCGTGTTTTCGGAGCGCCAGCGCGCCCATGCGCATCCTCGCCTGTACCCTGATGCCTGGGGAGGGCGTGGCGCGTGCGCGCACCTTACCCCGGCGATCAAACACGAGTGAGGATACGGCGATGGCGGACAAGGCCCAGACGTGGGTATACACCGAGGATTACGTGGCAGAAAGCGACGCGCTGACTGCCGCGCGCGCTGTTGCTACCGAAATGGGTGCCACTCCTGTCTCTCCCGGAACGGGAGCGGCCCTGCGCATGCTCGCCGCCGTGTCCGGCGCTCGTGCCGTCCTTGAAATCGGTACCGGTGCGGGTGTGTCTGGCCTGTGGATCCTTGACGGTATGGCCTCCGATGGTGTCCTGACGACGATTGACTCCGAGTCCGAACTCCTGGGACACGCGCGCCGAAACTTCGCCGCCGCCGGCCTGTCCTCTCACCGCACGCGCCTCATCGCCGGGCGCGCCCTCGACGTGCTGCCGCGCATGGCTGCCCGCGGCTACGACATGGTCGTCCTGGATGGCGACCTGGAAGAGACTCCGCAGTACCTCGATCACGCAGTGCGCATCCTGCGCCCCGGCGGAACGATCGCTTTTGTGCACGCCCTGTGGCGCGATCAGGTCGCAGATCCCGCGCGTCGCGACGCGCACACCGTGGTCGCCCGCGAGGTCGTCAACTATCTGCGCGACTCCGATGAGTTCGTGCCCGCGCTGCTGCCCGTCGGCGACGGCCTGGCGGTTGCGGTCAAGCGCTGAGCACCCCATTCACGCAGAAGCGGCGGAACAGGATCTCCTGTTCCGCCGCTTTTCTTATGGATCAGATGGCCGCGCCGAGAGCTTCAGCGAGTTCCGCCGCCTCCTGCGCGTTCAGCTCGATGACGAGCCGGCCGCCCCCTTCCGTGGGGATACGCATGACGATACCGCGCCCTTCGGCGCTGACTTCGAGGGGTCCATCCCCCGTGCGAGGCTTCATTGCTGCCATGAGAGTACTCCTTCTCAGAGTTATGCCCGCGCCTCCTCAGGCGGGGTAACAGACCTATTTTACCGGATAAGCGCCATTTTTCCTTAACAGTTCGCAAAGAGAAATCAAAAGAAAATAGGCCATCCGATCAATTAGGCCCTATTTCGCAGCATTTTCAGCGATAAAGACCCCCACAGAAAGAAGAACTATCCACTAGGCACCCGTCGCGAGACGAACCGCTTCCTCCGGATCATCAACGACGTGGAGCAGGTCCACGTCACCGGGAGAGATCATCCCGGCCTCGACCATCGAGGAGCGAATCCAGTCGACCAGACCCGACCAGTAGTCCGTGCCCACGAGGACCAACGGGAACGAACGAATCTTCCCCGTTTGCACGAGCGTCGCGGATTCGAAGAGTTCGTCCATGGTCCCAAAACCGCCGGGCATCACGATGAAGCCCTGGGAGTATTTGACGAACATCGTCTTGCGGGCGAAGAAGTAGCGGAAGTTGACGCCCAGGTTCACCCACTGGTTCATGCCCTGTTCGTGGGGAAGCTCGATACCCAGGCCCACGGACGTACCCCCAGCCTCCCAGGCACCCCGGTTCGCAGCCTCCATCATGCCCGGACCACCACCCGTGACGACGGCGTAGCCGCGCTGCACGAGAAGCTCACCGATGCGCTGCGCACACGCGTAGAGGGGATCGTCGGGGCGGGTGCGGGCGGACCCGAAGACCGAGATCGCGGGACCGACCTCCGAGAGGGCCTCGAACCCTTCGACGAACTCAGACTGGATGCGCAGGACGCGCCACGGGTCCTCGTGCTTCCAGTCGGCGCTCTGGTCAGATTGGAGCAGCGATGCATCCGCAGTCATGCGCGGGATCTGGTCGCCTCGCAGGACAACGGATCCGCGGCGGTAGGTGTTCGTCGGCTTGGTCATGGTCATACCTCCCTGTGTGGTGCCAGCGTCGGTGCCGGCTGCGCGAGCACGAACGCGCGCAGCGTATCGTGCACTCTGACAATATCCGATACCGGCGTGTGCTCGTCGCGTGTGTGCGCCAGCAGCGGGTCACCCGGGCCGAAGTTCATGGCGGGCACGCCGACCTCGCTGAAGCGCGCAACGTCGGTCCAGCCGACCTTCGCACTGAGCCTCAGCTCCTCGCCCCGCGATGCTGCGACCTGGCGGGCGACCGACAGGAAGCACTGGGCGACGTCAGAGTCCGCTCCCGGCCTGGCCCCCTCGCACAGGTCATCAACCTCAATCGTGACACCCGTGCCCTCGAAGAGGCCGCGCACGCACTCCAGGGCATCGTCGGCGCGCTTCGAGGGGGCGAAGCGGTAGTTGACGGTCATCGAGGCGGCCTCGGGAATCACGTTGTTGGCGATGCCGCCTTCGACGCGTACGACCGAGAGGGATTCGCGGAATTCGAGGCCATCGACCGTGACGACGGGATTGCCGTAGGCGGCGATACGCTCGATGACGGGAGCCATCGCGTGGATCGCATTGACGCCCATCCACGCGCGCGCCGAGTGCGAGGCGCGTCCTGGGAAGCGCGCGATAACACGCAGGGTTCCGTTGCAGCCGCCTTCCACGTGGGCGGCGGTGGGCTCCCCCAGGAGCGCCAGGTCGCCGGCGAGCCACTCGGGGTGGTTGCGCCGGACGCGCCCCAGGCCGTTGAGATGGGAGGCGACCTCCTCGTGGTCGTAGAAGATCCAGGTGACGTCCACGCTCAGCGCGGCCTCGCCGCCGGAACGGAGGATGGCACCCCCGGCCTCGCAGGCGAGCGCGAGGGCCGCAGCGCAGCCACCGAGCATGTCAACAGAGCCGCGTCCCCACAGGACCGTGGCCCCGTCGCGCTCCTCAAAGCGACCGGGAACATTGTCTGCGATGGGCACGGTATCAAGGTGCCCAGCGAGGACCACACATTGGTCGAGACCGAGCCGGGTCCGCGCGCACACGGCGTCCCCGTCGCGCAGGATCTCCAGGGACGGGAGCGTTCCGAATCCGGCATCACGCAGGGCCGCCTCGACGGCGTCAGCCAGAGGCCCTTCGTCTCCCGACACCGAGGGAATGTCGATCATCTGGCGCGTGAGCTCGACCGGGTCCGTCAGGTTCGTCAGCTGCATGATTCCTCCTTCGTGGATGCCTCCAGGATAGCGGCGCACTCCTCCACCTGCGTCCCTCCACCGTTTCCCCGGGAGCGAGCCCCGGCCTCGTTCCTGACACCCGTTTTTGCGCGGGCCACCCGAAGTGTTACCCTCAGCACATGACACGCTGTGCTAGCCCGTTGCTGTTTGCGGGTATCGCTTCTTTCCTGTCCGCGCGTACCGGTGGGCGTTTCCGCCTGATCATCGGCTACGAGACTCCTGAGAATCATGACCTGGCACGCGACGGCGCTGCGATCATTGAGGCCAGCGGAGGTCATGCCCTCCTCATGCCGCGCGCGCTCCCCGCTCCCCTGACGGCATTTTCGGTGCGCATGGTGATGGCGGACGGCGCCGTGTACGTGAGCGCGTCGGGCGAGGCGCTCATCTACCTGGGCGGACGCGCGATCGACCGCTCGCGCGAGGGCGCTCTTGCCCCCGAGGCTGAGTTGGCCCTCATCGACGAGGCCGTGGCCGCGTGCGGCGACGAGGCATCACTTCCCCGTTCACAGGGAGGCTGGGAGTCCGTGGGCGACGGAATGATCGGCGCGTACGTGGACCGCTGCGCCTCGCGCATCGGATCGCTGGAGCCTTCCGGCCCGCGCGTGGCCTCCGTGTCGATCACCGAGGCCTCGGGCCTGCTAACGACCCTGCTGGAGCGCCTGAGCATACCGGTCGTCGAGGAGGGCGCCGCTCTCTCGCTGAGCATTTCCGCGGATGGACGTACCCTCACCACCTCTCTACCCGATGAGCGGGTCCGCACCGCACTGGCCGACGCACTCACGACCTCCCCGGCCGTCCCCACAGGCACCGGCCTGTACTGCGTAGACCCAGCCTTCGTACTCGACGCGGATGCCTGTGCACGGGCGCGGCGCTAGCCGTGCTGGGAGAAAGCTAGTTTCATTCTCACGATCATCAGCGAGACGCAGATGAGCATGGCTGATCGTAGCCTGCTCGTATGAGTGAGAACACCCCTGCGACCGAGAAAGTTCGGCGCTTCGACCTGCTCCCCGCATCTGCCATTCCCCTACAATCATCCGGTAGACACAGTGGCGGAAGGTGGAACATGGCTCTGACATCGATTGAGATCTGTGCCGGTGCTGGTGGCCAGGCCCTCGGCCTTGAGCAGGCAGGGTTCGATCACCTCGCCGTCGTTGAAATCGATCATCATGCCTGTAATACCCTTCGCGAAAACCGCCCACACTGGAATGTCATCGAGGGGGATGTCGTTCCGTGGATTAAGGAACACGCGCACGAATACCGCGGCGTCGATCTGGTCGCAGGGGGTGTTCCATGTCCGCCATTCTCGTACGCCGGAAAGCAACTCGGCGCTGACGATGAACGCGATCTGTTCCCCGCAATGATTGAACTCGTCCGTGTCGTCCGCCCGCGTGCCATCATGATTGAGAATGTTCGTGGGCTCCTCGATCCCAAGTTTCAGGAATATCGCAAGGGCGTTGAGGAGCACTTGGCGGAGATCGGCTATTCCCTTCAGTGGAAACTTCTGCAGGCCTCAGATTTTGGTGTCCCTCAGCTTCGTCCGCGCGTCATTGCTGTTGGTTTCCGCGATGACGTGTCAGTTTCTTTTAACTATCCCACGCCTCAGCAGCTTCCTGCCCCAACGGTGGGAGAAACCTTGGCCGATCTCATGGCTGCACGCGGGTGGAAGGGTGCACAGGCCTGGGCAGCTCGGGCCAACCGTATTGCTCCGACGCTCGTCGGCGGTTCAAAGAAGCACGGAGGCCCTGATTTAGGACCGACCCGCGCACGCCGCGCGTGGGCCGAACTTGGTGTCAACGGATCAACAATCGCACCAGAGGCTCCCGATCCTGACTTTTCGGGTGATCCTCGTCTGACTGTCCGCATGGCTGCTCGCATCCAGGGGTTCCCGGACGACTGGGCAATTACCGGAGCGAAGACACACGCGTATCGTCAGGTTGGAAATGCGTTTCCCCCACCCGTTGCGCGAGCTGTCGGCCTGCAAATTGCGTCGGTCTTGACTGCCGCAGACAAGACAGGTGAGGCAGTCGCATGAGTCTGGATCTTTCTCGCGCACGGAGGTTATTCCACCGTCATCTCATCAGTTCACACACACTGTCCGTCGACTCAGCTGATATCGCAAGCAACGCTGACAAGTCACAAAAGCTGTCATGCGAACTAGCTTTAGACATCGCGCGCGCATTAGGCGCGCCTCAAGGCGGCGAGAAACTGAATGGACAGCGTTCCGGACAGAACTTTGAGGAGGCCGTCGGCGCCTTCCTCAGTGAGACGTTCCCTGCGCTCTCTTCACTACGTCCTGGTCGCTGGAACATTTTAAACGTTGGCAGCTCGCGCAGGGGGCATTCTCTCTCCCAGTACGAGCCCTATCGTCATCTTGACGAATTGGCTGCTGCCATTATCGAGAAGCCGGCGCTTGCCGCGATCCTCGGCAATTCCTACGATATTTCTCCAGATGTTCTCGTCGTGCGCCAGCCAATTGGTCAGCGGGAGCTGAGTGATTCTGGAATCGTCGTTGACGGGGTTGCGTCATATTCCCCACTGCTAGCTCACAATCAGTCTTCACCGATCATTCATGCCGTCGTTTCATGCAAGTGGACGCTCCGATCAGACAGAGCGCAGAACGCACGTTCAGAAGCTCTGAATCTGATCAGAAACAGGAAGGGCCGCACGCCGCATATCGTGGTTGTTACCGGTGAACCGACACCATCGAGGCTCTCTTCACTCGCGCTAGGAACCGGCGACATCGACACTGTCTATCACTTCGCTCTTCCTGAACTCATCGCAGCAACCCAGGCATCAGGAAACGAGGAAGCGATCAAGACTCTCGACACACTCGTTACCGGTCAAAGGCTGCGCGACATCGCGGATCTCCCACTCGACCTGGCCATCTAGGCCTTTTCTCACGAACGTATAAGTTGTGCCCCGGGGACGCATCCCCGGGGCACAATCGTGTGCGCAGTCAGCTCACACGTCGAAAGGCGTGGAGATAACCATACCGCCCGTCTCGATCTGGCCGGCCATGTCGGACAGGCCCAGCTTCAGGTCGGAGGAGAGCATCGGCGTGTAGGCGCCGAATCCCGTGAGGATCACGCCGCCCGAGGCCAGAGACACCGGCACGACGGAGGCCTTCTCACCCGCGCTCGCCTGGGCGATGAGGGTGCCCATCGCCTCCTTGTAGTCGACGACGATGCCGGTCAGCACGGGAGCGCCGATGGCGGAGCGGACCTCGTCTGAGATCTGGATGTAGCTGAACGCGTCCGCGAAGGACTGGGTGTCCACCTGCTGCGACACCGCCGCGCCAGACTGGCCGGACATCGGGACGCTGTCCGCGGACTGCGCCTCGTCGCGGGTCAGACCCTTCAGGTCGGCCTTCGTCAGGCCCGACCACACGAGGCGAACCATCGGGTTGGCGGCCTCGGTAACGGCGCGCGCGGCACCCTCGTTCGCCTCACCGGCGAAGGGAGCGATGATATCCGCGCCCTGAGCAATGAAGTCGGCGGTCGCGGCACGCACTTCGTCGGCGCTGCCCGCGTACGTGCCGCCACTGGTCACGGGGTTCCAGCCGAGCACGCTGATCGACGTGCCGTTCGCCAGGTTGTAGGCGTCCACGCCCTGCGAGAACGCAGACATCTGCGAGTTGGTGACGTTCTCAGCCGCCCCGCCGATGACGGCGAGGGTGCCCGTGGTCGTCATGCCCGCAGCGGCGTATCCGGCCAGGTAGGCGGCCTGCGAGGCGTCCACGTCGACGACGGAGCCGTTCTTCAGGGAGGTTGCACCGCCCTTGCTATCCACGAAGGACGCGCCCACGAGGGCAAAGCGCACCTTCGAGTTGTTGCGCGCAGCCTCGGAGACCGAGGTGGCCATGGTCGAGTCCGTGCCCACGATCAGCGTACAGCCCGAAGCCACGAGCGATGCCGGGGATTCCACACCGCTGGCAGCCTCGTAAGCGACAGAAGCGTCATTAGCTGCATTCGCGAGGGCAACTGCGACAGGATCCGTGGCGGTGTCGCCATGAACCCCCGAGACGGCGGCGCATACCTTCGCGCTGTCTGCGGGGGCGGCGGCAGGCGTCGTCGAGCAAGCTCCAAGGGCCAAGGAGGCCGCAGTCACGGTGGTTGCGAGAGCGGCGATGGTCCGCTTGTTCACGTGTGATGCCTTTCGTCGGGGCTTGTTGCTGCCCATCACGCTACCAGCCTCACGCCTGTAGGCGGCGGGCGAGGCGGCGCACCTCACCCGAGAGCGAACGGGGCTTGGCGAGGCCGAGCCCCCGTCCGGGAGGCCCTTCCAAGCGCTCGGTGACGGCTTGTCAGAGCAGGTCAGAGCGGCCCTGCTCGGCGAGCTGATCAACGACGGCCTTCACCGACTGCGCGCGGTCGCGACGTGTCACGAGGATCGCGTCGGGGGTCAGAGCGACGGCCACGTCGGGCACGCCGACGAGTGCGACAACGGGTCCCGCACCGTCTTGCGCGAGGGAACCGAAGACTGCCGCGCCATCCGATTCGACGCGCAGCGCCTCGCCCAGGTGGCCGTCCTGCGCGACGATGCCGGTCAGGGCCTCGAAGTCGCCCAGGTCCGTCCAGCCCAGCTCAGCGTCGGCGGGAACAACGGCCACTCCCCCGTCGGCAGCAACGGGTTCCGCGATCGCGTGGTCGATGGCGATCTTCGTCAGGTGCGGCCAGTTCTGCGCCAGCACCTCGTCAAACTCGGGGGTACCCCACGCGCGCGCAATGGTCTCCAGGCGCGCGTGCATGTCGGGCAGCAGGCGGGCCAGGTGGGAGGCGAGCACGCCCGCCGACACGATGAACATGCCCGCGTTCCACAGGTAGCCCTGCGACACGTAGCGGGCGGCGGTGTCGGCGTCCGGCTTCTCCACGAACTCGGCGACCCGGCGGGCACCGCGCTCAGCGTCGGCTTCCCCGGAGCCGTCGGTGAGGGCCGGACCGGGCGCGATGTACCCGTAGGCGGTCGAGGCCTCGGTGGGCGTCAGGCCGATCGTCACGACGTAGCCGTCGCGGGCGGCGCCAATCGCGGTCTCGACAGCGGCACGCAGCAGCTCGGGGCGGGCAATCAGATGGTCGGCCGCAAAGGACCCGACGATCGCGTCGTCCCCGAAGCGTTCGCGCACGACGTAGGCGGCGAGGCCGATCGCGGCCATGGAGTCGCGGCCCGACGGCTCGATGAGGAGCGTGCGGCTCTCCGAGGCAGCGAACTCGGGCAGCTGGGCGAGCACTCCGTCGCGGTGCGCCTGGCCGGTCACGATGCTCACCGACGAGGCCGACTCCTCCAGGCGGTCAACCGTGCCCTGCAGGAGGGTGCGGCCCGTGCCCGCCAGGTCGAGGAGGAACTTAGGGCGGCGGCGCCGCGACAGCGGCCACAGGCGGGTGCCGGCGCCGCCGGCGGGGATGATCACGTGGAGGTCACTCATGCCCCAAGTATCGCAGATACGACGAGGGGGCGAGGCATCAGCCTCGCCCCCTCGTGGAAAGCGTGTGCTACGCGAGTATCACTCGGCGGCAGCCTCTTCAGCGGCCTCTTCAGTGGCTTCCTCAGCCTCTTCAGCGGCGGCTTCCTGAACGGCAACGATGACCGTCTCGGGATCGAGCTCGACCTCAACGCCGGCGGGCAGCTTCAGGTCAGAGACGTGCACGGCGGAGCCGGCCTCGAGACCCTCGACGGAAACCTCGAGGCTCTCGGGGATGGAGGTGGCGGCGGCCTTCACCAGGATGGTGAACTCCTCGAGCGAGTGAACGGTGCCGGGGGCAGCCTCGCCGACAACGACGACGGGGACCTCAACGTCGACCTTCTCGCCGGCCTTGACGGCCAGGAAGTCGGCGTGCAGGATGTCGCGACGCACGGGGTGAACCTGAACGTCCTTGACGAGGGCCAGCTGGGTCTTGCCCTCGATCTTCAGCTCAACGAGCGCGTTCTTGGTGCCGCGAACGATGAGGAACAGGTCGTGACCGGGAACGTCCAGGTGACGGGGCTCGGCGCCGTGGCCGTAGAGGACCGTGGGGACCTTGCCGGCGCGGCGGGCGCGGCGGGCAGCGCCCTTACCGAACTCGGAACGCTCTTCAGCAAGCAGGACGGGGTTGTCGCTCATGTGTCTTTCCTTCGTTTCTCAGGTCCGGCGTCGGTGTCGGCAGAGTGAAGGAAACGCGTGGCATTTCAATTCAGGCCCTGTCGATAACGGCGGATACGGATCCGCCCTCGCCGGAGCAACCCCAATAGGTTACCTCACGGCGAGGGCGGATGTGAAGCGGGAGGCGCTCAGTTAAAGAGCGATGTGACCGAACCGTCTTCGAAGACCTCGTGGATCGCGCGAGCCAGGAGCGGCGCGATGGAGAGGACGGTGAGCTGCTCGAAGCGCTTCTCAGCGGGGATCGGCAGCGTGTCGGTGACGACAACCTCGGCGGCGCCGGACTCGGAGAGACGCTTCGCGGCGGGGTCGGAGAGGATGCCGTGGGTGGCAACGACGATAACCTTCTTGGCACCGGCATTGTTGAGGACGTTGATCGCCTCGGTGATCGTGCCGGCCGTGTCGATCATGTCGTCCACCAGGACGCATTCCTTGCCGGCGACCTCACCGACGACGCGGTTCGCGACGGCGACGTTCGGGCGGGTGGTGTCGCGGGTCTTGTGGACGAAGGCCAGGGGCGCGCCGCCCAGCTTCTTCGACCACTTCTCGGCGACGCGGATGCGGCCGGCGTCGGGAGAGACGATGGCGGTGTTGGCCAGGTCGACGCGGCCGCGCACGTATTCCACGAGGACCGGCATGGCGAAGAGGTGGTCGACCGGGCCGTCGAAGAAGCCCTGCTCCTGCGAGGCGTGCAGGTCGACGCTCATGATGCGGTCGGCTCCGGCAGCGCGGTACAGGTCAGCCATGAGGCGAGCGGAGATAGGCTCGCGGCCCTGGTGCTTCTTGTCCTGACGCGAGTAGGGGTAGAAAGGAGCGACCACGGTGATGCGCTTCGCGGAGGCGCGCTTGGCAGCATCAATCATGATGAGCTGCTCCATGATCCACTTGTTGATGTCGCCCTCGATGGACTGCAGGACGAACACGTCGGCGCCGCGAACGGACTCGTTGAAGCGCACGTAAATCTCGCCGGAGGCGAAGTCGTAGGCCGTCACCGGCGAGACCCCACATCCGATTTCCTCGCCCACGGCGTGAGCCAGGTCCATGTGAGCTCGTCCAGAAACGAGGACGAGGTTCTTCTCTCCGGTGGTCACCAGTCCGCTCATGCGGTTGTCTCTCCTTGTGTTGGATCAGGCGCGAGGCGCCGCGATCAATGTGCCGATGGTGCTGTATGGCGTGACCATCGTATCGGCTGCGACGCAGCCCTGGCCGATCCATGCGGTGGGAACCACACTGCGGTCCCCGATTTCCGCATCAATCAGCGTGGCGCTAGGACCGATTTCACAGCCGGTCCCAACGGCGCTTGTCCCCCGCAGGCAGGTACCGGGGTAGATGGTGGTGTCGGCGCCGATGCTCACGTCGACGTCGATCCAGGTGGAGGCTGGGTCGACGATCGTCACGCCGGCGCGCATGTGGGCCTCGCAGATGCGGCGGTTCATCTCGGCGCCGAGTTCGGCCAGCTGGACGCGGTCGTTCGCGCCCGCGCTCTGCCAGTGATCGGTGAGCTCGAGGGCGCCCGCGGTGCGCCCAGCGGGGGCAGCGGCCGCGAGGACATCGGTCAGGTAGACCTCGCCCTGATCGTTGTCGGTACCCAGGGAAGCCAGGGAGGTGCGCAGGAAGTCCGCGTCGAAGGCATAGATGCCTGCGTTGATCTCGTTGATCGCGGCCTGCTCGGGGGTGGCGTCGCGCTGCTCGACGATCGCGGTGACCGTGCCCGAGACGTCGCGGATGATGCGTCCATAGCCGGTCGGATCCTCGACGCGCGAGGTCAGGACGGTGACCGCGTGGCCCGCACCCTCGTGGGTGGCGACCAGCTCGGCCAGGGTATCCGTGGACAGGAGGGGAACGTCGCCGTAGGTGACGACGACGGTGCCGGAGACGGGGTCGACGGCCTGATCGAGAGCCTCGAGGCCACACTGGACGGCGCGGCCGGTGCCGGGGATCTCGTCCTGGTCGGCGATGATGGCGCTGGGCAGCACACGCTCGATCTCGGCGGCCACGACCTCGCGCTGGTGGCGCACGACGGCGACCAGATGCTGGGGGTCGAGGCCGTGGGCGGCACGCAGGGCGTGTCCGATCATGGACAGGCCAGACAGGGGGTGAACGACCTTCGGGAGAGCAGATTTCATGCGCGTTCCCTGACCTGCGGCCAGGACGATGACGGCGGCGGGGCGAGACATGTTCCTCCTCGGGGTCTGCGGTCCCATCGGGACCGGTCGCTCCGCCCCTAGGATTCGAACCTAGACTAAAGGCACCAAAAACCTCTGTGCTGCCGTTACACCAAGGCGGAATGCGTCCACTGTGATGATACCTGCACCCCGCGCGCGCTTTCAAACGCGACCCCGCGCCCGCGGCTTGGTCTGGACGTAGGACAACCCATGCCTCGTGTGATACTGGGGGCATGGCTGAGAAGAGGACACGAATGAGCGGCTTCGCGCGCCGCGAGCAGCTGGTGGCCGTGGGACGTTCCCTGTTCGCAGAGAAGGGCTTCGGCGCGACCAGCGTCGAGGAGATCGCCGCCCGGGCGAAGGTCTCCAAGCCTGTGGTCTACGAGCATTTCGGAGGCAAGGAGGGCCTGTACGCGGTCGTCGTCGACCGCGAGGTGCAGGCGCTCATCTCTTCCCTCCAGTCGTCCCTGGAGTCCTCCGAGCGCCCGCGCCTGATCCTGGAGAACGCGACCCTCGGCCTGCTCGACTACATCGAGCGCAACACGGACGGCTTCCGCGTGCTCGTGCGCGACGCCCCCTCGGACCGCACGGCGGGTTCCTTCTCCTCCGTGATGGGCGACGTGGCGACCAGCGTCGAGCACATCATCGCCGAGCAGTTCAAGCGCTCGGACTTCGACACCACCTGGTCTCCCCTGTACGCGCAGATGCTCGTCGGCCTCATCGCGCAGGTCGGCCAGTGGTGGCTGGACGATCGCCGCATGAAGAAGGACGAGGTCGCCGCCCACGTCGTCAACCTCATCTGGAACGGCCAGCGCGGCCTGCGCCCCCACCCCACGCTGCGGGTGCGCTCGGGCGAGGGACGCTGAGGTAATCTGTGGCAGATACGACGAGGCCGTGGCGGGTAATCCCAGCCACGGCCTCGTTAATGAGTGAGACTCAGCGCGCCTCGTAGGAGAGGCAGTCCGCGGTGCCCGCACCGACCGAGATGGAGGCGGCGGTGCACTCGAGGGCGTTGTTGTGGGTGCAGTCGGCCTTCTGGCAGGCGCCGACGAAGGTCTCGGCCTTGGCGAGGCCGCCCTTGACGGTCAGCGGGATGAAGGTCGTGCAGGAGGTCGAGTAGCCGACGGTGATAGCGGCGGCTCCGCAGTTCTTCTCCTTGTTGTAGGAGCAGTCGGTGACGGAGCAGTCGAGGATGCGGGGCATATCTGCCATTGGAGTGTCCTTTTCAACGTGGCCCCGTGGGGCCTGAATGTAGCCGGTCGCGACCGGGGTGGCCGCGCTGTTGACTCCAGTGATACGCCTTTTTGCAACACATCCAAAACGTGGCGAGTTTTCGTTGAAATTCCAAGGGTGCTCGCGCGCCGTTCAGGGGCTATTTTCGCATTCACACCATCACTAATTACGCAAATAAATGCGGCATTTCTTTTGCGTAATTCGGATAGGTGAGCCTGCGCTGCGCGGGTATGGCACACCTACCCTGATCGGCTCTCACGCACGCAATCGCCCGCGCCACCGAGGGGCAGCGCGGGCGATTGCGGAACGGAGACGTCAGTCAGAAAGCGATCACTTCGCGGACCAGAAACGAATCACGATCGTCGTGCCGTCATCTGCGGGCTGCGAGCGCTCCAAATCGGCGACGTAGTCGTAGGAGCCGGAGAAGTCAGTCGACGTCGGCAGGTACTGGGGCAGGTCAGCGAGCGTCACGTTGTAGACGCGCTTGCCGCCCTCAACGGAGTACTCCATGTCAGCCGTGATGGCCACGCCGTCCGCCTTGGAGACCCAGTAGCGGTTGATCGTGCCATGAGCGCCGCGCTCGTCGCGCTGATACCAGTAGAGGCTGTAGTTCTCCGTCTCGGGGACGGTGCGCACGACCTGATCCCCCACCAGCACATGGTTGACGATTGTCGCCTGCGCAGTGTCCATGGCCTCGTCGTCGCGCTTGTTATCGCGCAGCGTGATGCCACGCTTCCTCAGAGTCTCAGAATCGAGATCGAAGTTCGCGCTGATCTCTTCGACGTAGGGGCGCACGATGAGGTTATCCGTCACGGAGACGTTGAGAACCTGCCCCACTTCCAGGTCTTCCTCAAAGTCGATCGCGCCCCGCTTCTTGCCATAGAAGTCATCGGTCGTGCCCGTGCGGACGAGCTTGTTATGGGTGATCGTCATGCCCGCGTGGTTGTACGTGAAGTTGCGACCTTCGAAGACGGTGCTGATACGGATGCCCGCTCCGGAGAAGTTATTGACAATGAGGTTGTCCTTGACGACGTGCCCCTCGCCGCCAAACAGGCCTATGCCTCCCGCTCGCCATCCCAGCTCGATGGTGTTGCCGATGAACGAGTTGAACTTCGAAGCATCGGCATCGCTCTGGGAGCGCAGATCGTTACTCGCCCAGGAGGCGAGGCTATCGTCACCGTTGCCACGCACGGAGGAGTTCCGGACCGTGGAGTTCTTGGTGCCTGCACGAAGTTGACGCCGTCGGCGAAGTTGTTGCGAATGCGGGAGTTCTCGATGACCATCCCGTCGGTGTACGTCATGAACTTATGCTCGCGATAGTCGCCCATCCAGAAGCCGCACTCGAAGTGCTCGACCCACACGTTGGAGACTCGGGTGTTGCCACCGGCCGCGCCGGCAAAGCCCTTGTACTGAGCTCCTTCACCGAAGCGAGACTTCAGGTTCGAGGACATGTAGAAGTCGGTCAGCGTCTCATTGCTCGCACCTGGATTAAAGACGATGCCTCCACCCTCTCTCTGATCGGAGGTGAAGAAGATGTTGGTGTACCACAGGCCCGCGCCCTGGAACGTCAGGCCAGGGTGATCGATGCCGATCTTGCGGGAGAATTCCCACGTGCCTGCGGGAAGGTAGACCACCTTGGAGGAGGTGTTCGCCGCCGCATCCATCGCCGAGATGAGGGCATCATCGTCAGCAACGCCATCGCCGGGTTTCGCACTGTTGTAGTCGGCGATGCTCACGGCACCTTCGGGGCGCTCGATGGCCGGTGCGGCCTGCTCGAGCTCGATGAAGTCGATGCCGTACTCGGTATCGTTCTGATCGACCTTGACGATGCGCACATGGTCGCCCTGCTGGATCTGGCCATTGAGCAGCGTGTGCACCTCATCAAAGCGGAAACGCTTGTGGGCGGTACCAGGCGCCAGGGTCGGCTCATCATAGACGCTCTCTTTGTAGACATACTGCCAGGCGGTCTCGGAAGACAGGGTGAGGGTCGCAGCAAGATCGTTATTGATGTAGACCTGCACCTGACCCGACTTGTGATCGGGCAGGGTGAAGCGCAGGTCGAGGGCGTTGGCTGCGGACGTCGCAGTGAAATCCAGGGAGGAATCCTGGTCCTTCAGCGCCACGTAGGACTGGCCCGAGGCCTCGATAGCCGTCGATTCGAGGTCGTCGGAGCGCTCAAGCGTCGTCCCGTCAGAGCGGCTCGCCTCCTCGGCCTCGTATCGCGTGTAGGGGACGGTCGCGCCGTACTGTTCGTCGGCCGCGACCGCACTGGGGACCAGTGCGGGCACCAGCGCGATGACGCCGAGCAGGCCTGCTCCGGCGATAATTGGTCCGCGTTTCATGTAACTCTCAAGCCTCTTTTCATGCCCTGAAGGGCGCTCGAAGCGCCGCTTCGCTCCTAGGTTCCACTTCTTGGAGGGAACACGGGCACATAGTAGCGGAATCTGACCATTGTCAAAGAGTTGCTCGGAAATTTTCTCAGTCAAGAACCGCGGAATACTGCACATTAGACCGACAATCAATATTTGCACTGTAATTATAAATATGAGATTCCGATAGCGTGGCAGAGATTGAGGGCGAGGCGACGAGGCCTCGGCCGTTAGTGCGCGCAAGGCGCTTGCCGCCGACGCGACACATCAGCGACGCCGCGCCGGAGACGCTCACCGTTACCTCAGGTACGGGTATCCCAGCCACTGACGAAGCAACGGCCCGCCGTCGGGAATCATGTACGCATTGAGCAGCTCGGAGGGAGTCACGTCGTAGAGCCAGGCGAGAGCCACGCAGTAACGCGCCCCCGAGGCCTCAAAGTCCAAGTGCTCACCATCAGGCCCATCAAGAGCAACGTAACTCCACGTGGGAGTTTCTTGAAGCACCCAACCGGGCGGGAGTTCGTCAGCTTTGGTCGGAACACCCAGCACTGGGAGGCCCAAACTATGACGCAAGATCGACACCGTGTAGTTGACCATCACCTTCTGAGTCAGCTCAATCGACGCCGAATTGAAAGCACCCCGCTTTCTCACCTGTCCTCGCTCTTCTTCGTCAAAGCAGTATCGACCGTCGTCCAACCACAGCAGCAGTCCGTCGATCCCAACATCAACCGAAAGACTGGCACGCCCCCATTTGAAACCGTTACGCACCTTAACCCGAGCGCGCCGGTTCATGACCGTCGCATACTCGTCCAGGAAGGCCATCGGGTCATTCCCTTCCCCGGATGCACCTCTCTTAAAGAATCGTCCCAATGCGTTCAGCACTGTCTTCCTCCTCTGGGGTAGGAACTACGGATCTTCTCGTCTGCAACACCACACCTTCTCTCCAACACGTATGCTGGCCCACTTCAGCATGATCTCGCCATAGTCACTGAACTCATCATCGAATATACGGACGCCCGAGCCAGCGACGAAGCAGAGTACCGCCATAGGGCAGCATGTATGCGTGCAGCAGCTCAGACGGAGAAACGTCGTAAAGCCACGCTAACGGAACACAGTAGCGCGCTTCACCCGTATTGAACTCTAGCTTGACATCATCAGGCCCCTTAAGAGACACGTATTCCAGATACCTATTCCTCTCCAAGGACCATCCACTCGGCAATTCGTCTTCCTCTATCGGTAAGCCAAGCCTCTCAAACCCGAGTGCGTGCCGCAAGATTGACACCGTGTAGTTCAGCATCACCTTCTGCGTCAAATCGATCGAAGGAGAATTGAACACCCCTCCCCTCCGAACCTTCCCACGCTCCTCCTGATCAAAACAATAGACGCCATCCTCCAACCACAACATATCCCGCGAAGTAAAACTATACGTAATCGATAGACCCGTATACCCCCTCTTAAAACCGTTATACACCTCTACCTCAGCGTACTTATTCATCACTTCCGCATACTCATCCATGAAGTCCATCGGATCATTTCTTCCCTGTGCCCATCCTGCCAAAAAAGCAACTGAAAGCATTCAGCATTGCATTCTCCCTCTCCCCAGGAGCCCGCCAGCTAACAACGATGGCCCCTGAAGCAACCGCCCTCACCGCAGATACGGGCGCCCGAGCCAGCGACGAAGCAACGGCCCGCCATCGGGAAGCATGTACGCATGCAACAGTTCAGACGGAGACACATCGTAGAGCCAGGCGAGGGACACGCAGTAACGCTCGCTCATAGAGGAGAACTCCAAATGCTCACCATTCGGTCCGTCAAGGGCAACGTATCGCCACGTCGGCCTCTCTTCAAGCACCCAACCGACAGGCAACTCATCGCCCCTGATCGGCACACCCAACGTCTGCAGGCCCAGAGAGTGGCGCAGGATTGAAGCCGTGTAGTTGACCATCACCTTTTGAGTGAGCTCCATCGACGCCGAATTGAAAAAACCCTGCGTTCTCACCTGACCGCGTTCCTCTTCATCGAAACAGTAGTGACCATCCTCCAACCACAACACCGCACTCTCACTAAACGCATTGTCAATCGAAAGGCCCGTACGCCCCCATTTGAAACCATTACGCACCTTAACCCGAGCGTGCCGGTTCATGACCGCCGCATACTCGTCCAGGAAGGCCATCGGGTCATCCCCTTCCCCGGATGCACCTCTCTTAAAGAATCGTCCCAATGCGTGCAGCACTGTCTTCCTCCCGATTGCCAGTCACATTCGATAGCTGATGAGCACAGCGAGTACCGCCCACACGACTCGTTTGAGTAAACGGCACAGCTACTCACGCCTTCGCTCACTCGAGCAAATCGGCTGCCTCGAGCCAGGCCTCCTCCAGCTCGTCCATCTCGGCCAGGACGTCCTGGTGGGCCGCCGAGACCTTCGTCAGCTCGGACACCGCAGACGGATCCGAGGCCACCTGGATCGACAGCTTCTCCAGCTTCGCTTCCAGGGATGAGGCCTCGGCGCGCAGGCGCTCCAGCTTGCGTTCGATGCGGGCCACTTCCTTCTTGGCCGCGCGCCGCGCCGCAGCGTCACTCACGCCGCCGCGAGCGCTCCCCTGCCCCGCGCTCTCCTCGCCCGAGGAAGCATCCGCGGAGGGAGCGGCAGAGCGGGAGGCGGAGCCGGCCTCGTCGGCGCGAGAGGACGAACCAAACGCCCCGAGGTTGCCGGAGGCGCGCATGTCGAGGTACTGCTCGACGCCACCGGGCAGCGCGCGGACCTGGCCGTCGCCGAGGAGGGCGACCTGGTGGTCGGTGACGCGCTCGAGGAGGTAGCGGTCGTGGGAGACGACGACGAGGGTGCCCGGGAAGGTGTCGAGCAGGTCCTCCATCGAGGCCAGGGTGTCGGTGTCGAGGTCGTTCGTGGGCTCGTCGAGGAGCAGCACGTTCGGCTGGCTCATGAGCAGGCGCATGAGCTGGAGGCGGCGGCGCTCACCGCCCGAGATCTCGCTGATGCGCGTATAGGCGCGGGCACGCGTGAAGCCCATGCGCTCCGTCATCTGCGAGGCGCTGACCTCCTTGCCGTCCACGACGACGGTCTGGGCAACGTCGGCGACGGCCTCGACGACGCGCATGTCGGCCAGGGCGTCGAGCTCGTGCGTGTCCTGAGAGAGGGTGGCGACCTGGACGGTCTTTCCGCGCTTGACGCGCCCCGAGGTGGGCTCGAGGTCGCCGCGCAGCAGGTTCAGAATCGTCGTCTTACCGGCGCCGTTGACGCCGACGATACCGACGCGCTCGGCGGGGGCCAGGCGCCAGGTGACGCCCTCGAGGATGCTCAGGCGCGAGCCGTCAGGGCGCGTGAACGACACGGAGACGTCCTCGAGGTCGATGACGTCCTTGCCCAGGCGCGCGGTCGCCATCTTCACCAGCTCGACGGTGTCGCGCGGGGGCGGCACGTCGGCGATGAGGGCCTCGGCGGCGGCGATGTGGAACTTAGGCTTCGAGGTGCGGGCGGGCGCCCCCGCGGCGCAGCCACGCGAGCTCCTTGGTGAGCAGGTTGGCGCGCTTGGCGGCGGCCACGTCCGCCTGGCGCATGCGTTCGGCGCGGGCGAGGGTGTAGGCGGCGTAGGAGCCGTCGTAGATTTCGACGTGCCCGGCGATCTGCGCGCGGTCGCCGCCCGGGTCGACGCCGGGGACGACCTCCCAGATGTGCTCGCACACGGCGTCGAGGAACCAGCGGTCGTGGGTGACGGCCAGGAGCGCGCCCGACGCGCCGGGGCGGGCGAAGCGGGCGTTCAGGTGTGCGGCCAGCCACGCCACGCCCTCGACATCGAGGTGGTTGGTGGGCTCATCCAGGCACACGATGTCCGCGGTGGCCGCGAGGACGCGGGCGAGCGCGACGCGGCGGCGCTGTCCGCCCGACAGGGTACCGACGAGGGCGGCGGGATTGATGTCGGCGAGGAGCCCGGCATGAATGTCTCGCACGGCGGGGTCGGAGGCCCACTCGTACTCCTCCATGCCGGGGTGAACGGCCTGGATCACGGTGTCCTCGGGGTCGAGGGTGTCCGCCTGGGTGAGGACGGCGACGCGCACGCCGTCGCGTCGGGTCACCACTCCCCCATCGGGTTCCTGCGTGCCGGCGACGATGCGCAGGAGCGTGGACTTTCCGGCGCCGTTAGGGCCGAGGATGCCGACGCGGCTGCCGTCGTCGAGGCCGACCGTGACCCCTTCGAGGAGCTTGCGCGACCCCGCGAGGGCGCCGACGTTTTGGGTTCCGAGCAGGTGCGCCATCAGATGGCCTCCGTCGATTCGATGCGGGCGCCGCACGCGGGCCCGTGGGTGGGGATTGCGCGCGCGACCGTGGGCGCGTCGCTCAAGGTTGCCGCGAGCGCGCGGGCGTGCTCGGCGTCGCGCGCGAGGGCCGCGACGGTCGGGCCGGATCCGGACAGCGTGACGGCCAGTGCTCCCTCGTCCTTCGCAGCACCGATGGTCTCGGCCAGCTCGGGGCGTAGGCGCAGGGCGGGCGCCTGCAGATCATTGACGAGGCAGTGGCGCAGTTCCTCGGGTTCCCCGCACAGGGCGGCGACCTCCTCGGGCCTGGGTTCGGCCAGGGCGGGCACACCCGCCGCATCGACACGGTCGAACTCGCGGAACACCTCGGGGGTGGACAGGCCCTCGCGGGACAGGAGCATGACCCAGTGGTGGCGGCCCTCCTCGTCCCCCTCGCGTAGGACGCTCATGTGGTCCCCGCGCCCGGTTCCCAGCGCAATGCCGCCCGCCAGGCAGGCGGGCACGTCGGCGCCCAGCGAGCGACCGATGGCCTGGAGTTGCTCGGCACCCAGGCCGAGCTCCCACAGCTCGTTGCAGGCCACCAGGGCGGCGGCCGCGTCGGCGGACCCGCCCGCCATGCCGCCGGCGACGGGGACGCGCTTGTCGACGCGGATGCTCAAGCCCGCGGCGGTGGACGCCCAGGGGCCCGCGGCAGCGAGGCGCTGGAGGACGCGCGCGGCGCGCACAGCCAGGTGGGTGGCCGGGTCCACGTCCGCCATGGTGCGGGTCGTGGCCTCGTCGACGCTGCCGTCGGGCAGGTACGCGATCGTCTCGACGCGCACGCCGGGCGTCTTGGAGGTGCGCACGGTGACAGTCTCGCGCAGATTGAGGGCCTCGAAGACCGTGACGAGGGGGTGGTAGCCGTCGGGCGTGGGCGCGCCGACGCGCAGGGTCAGGTTGACTTTTCCGGGCGCACTGGCGCGCACTTCACGCATGGCGTTCCTTCTTCCTGCCGATTGTGTGACCGGCGGCCGTCAGCGGGCTGCGGTCGACGCCGCGAGGGTACCGTTTGCGCGGGCCTCGATGACGGCGCGTCCCAGTTCAACAAACTCGTCGATCGAGAGGGTCTCGCCGCGGCGCGTCGGGTCAATGCCGGCGGCGGACAGGAGGGCCTCGGAGGCCTCGGGGCCGCCCGCCCAGTTCTTGAGGGCCGCACGCAGGGTCTTGCGGCGCTGGCCGAAGGCCACGTCGGTGACCTCGAAGGTGGCGCGGCGCAGCTCGTCGTCGCCGCGCGGGCTCTCCAAGCGCGTGAGGCGAACGAGGGCGCTATCGACGCCGGGCACGGGCCAGAACACGGAGCGGCCGATCGTCCCAGCGCGCTCAACCGAGCCGTACCAGGAGGCCTTCACGGAGGGCACGCCGTAGGTGCGCGATCCGGGGCCGGCGGCCAGGCGGTCCGCGACCTCGGCCTGGACCATGACGACAACTCCCTGGATGGAGGGAAAGGCCTCGAGCATGTTGAGCAGAACCGGCACTGCCACGTTGTACGGCAGGTTCGCGACGAGCTTCGTGGGGGCGGGCCAGTCCACACCGAAGTCATCGACGCCGCTGATTTGCGTGGCATCCATGGTGACGACGTGGAAGCGGTCGGCGGCCTCGCTCATGCGGGCACGCACCGTCTCAGGCAGCGCGGCGGCCAGGGGCGGGTCGATCTCGACGGCACGCACGCGCGCGCCGACTTCCAGGAGTGCCAGGGTCAGGGAGCCGAGGCCGGGGCCGACCTCGACGACCTCGTCGCCCTCTTCGACGCCTCCGGCTGCGACGATCTTGCGCACCGTGCCCGCGTCATGCACGAAGTTCTGGCCGAGCACCTTGGTGGGGCGGATGCCGAGCGCCTCGGAGATAGCCTTGACTTCGAGGGGACCGAGCAGGCCCGTCTCGGAGGGCACGGCTCCCTCGGGCAGGGTCGGGTCGAGGCGGCTGCGCGTGTCGCGCTGGTTTCGGGGGCTGGAGGATCGGCTCACGCTGGCAAGTCTAGTGCACGGGGCCGACGAGGCCGGGGCAAGCAGCGCTGTGAGGCTCGGCCATCTGTGAGGCTCGAAGCGTCACTGAGCGGGAGGAGGCGGCAGAACGACGCGCACCTCGTACTTGCTGGCCTGCTCGCCAAGAACAGCGTTGACTTGCTTCTTCACAATGTCTTCCACACGCCCCTGCGCCTTGTCGAGCAGTCCCTTGGAGATGGCCTCGTCTGCGGCAGCGGTCTCCCGTTCCGCCAGGAAGGTGGTGACGTCTCCGACCTCGATCTGGTTGACGATGGAGAAAGACTGGTCGTAGGTCTCGACGGAGGCAGGGTCGATGGAGGCGGAGAGAACTTCGACGGCAGGCACGGTCACCGTCACGACGTGACCTGCCTCGTCAACCTCGACCTGAATCTGGCTCACATCGGCCACCCCGGCCTTCACCTCACCCGAATAGTGATGAGGTAATGGGCGCCCGTGCCCGGCACTTCCATGCCGAACACCTTGGTTCCCTCCTCAGAGTATTTCCCCACCTGGGTGAAGTTGTAGGTCTCGGTGGCGAGTTCACCAATGTCCGCGAAAGAGTTTTTCACAAGAGTCGTGTCAACGGTGACGACAGGTTCCGCACCCTGATCCTGCGTGGACCCAAAGCCGAGTACGGGGGCAGCCTTCATGCCACCCGCGAATCCTGCTCCTGCAATCGCCAACGATGCAACCACTCGAGCAACGCCGGAAAAACCCATGATGACCCTCACTGACACAATCACGATGAATATTAGGTAACCTTCATGGGAATTGTATGGTAAGTGTCAAGGTGATACAACAGCGGCGCCACGCAGATAGGTCACGCACATCCGGATAGGGTTGTACGCTTCCGGATAGGTTAGCCATATCCGGATAGGTTAATAAGCTATCCGGATGCTCATAACCCTATCCGGATGTTCGTTACCTATCCAGATGTTCGTTACCTATCCACATCTTCACAACCTATCCACATACCAACGGCGCGCCAGACTGTCACCTTCCCCAAGAATCTCGCACGTAATTTAACTTGTTCAGTTTTTAGCCACGGCTCAAAACCGCATGTTTTCAACGATACGATTTCAAATCTTGAAAAACACGGCAGGAAATTACGTGCGAAATTGTGGCTGGAGCACGCATGAGACCACAGGAAAAGGCCGGGCCCGACAACCTTCGTTGTCAGACCCGGCCCTCACAAGCTCTCAGGCTTAATACCAGCCCACCGCGTTGGAGTGCGCCCATGCGGAGCAGGGCGTGCCGTAGCGACCCTTGATGTAGCCGATACCCCAGTTGATCTGGGTGATCGGGTTGGTACGCCAGTCAGCGCCGGCCGAGGCCATCTTGGAGCCCGGCAGCGACTGTGGGATGCCGTAGGCGCCCGACGAGGCGTTCTCAGCGTAGGGGTTCCACTGCGACTCGCGGTTCCACAGGAGGACCAGGCACTGGTACTCGCTGTCGCCCCAGCCCTGGGCTGCGACGAGGGGTTTGGCCAGCGAACGCGGATCCTCACCGGAGTAGTTCGTGGGGACGGCGCCGGCGGCAGCAGCGGCAGCGGCGGCGGCAGCGGCGGTAGCAGCGTCCGCGTTCTTCGTGTCGGCTGCGATCGCGGCGATTTCTTCCTTCGTGGAGATCGTGCCAAGCTTCGCACGGTAGCGCACGGAGGTCGTGCCGTCCGCCTCGGTCTTCTCCTCGAGAGTGGCCTTGGGATCAATGCCGGCGGCAACAAGGGCGGCCGGGGTGGCCTCCTTCGTTCCCTCGCTGCGCACCTGGGTCACGGGCTGCGAGGTCGAGTGCTCGGTGATCGGCACGGAGGTCAGGACCTCGTCGCCGTTCTTTTCCTGCCACACAGTCCACGTGGTCACGCCGTTGATGCCAGCCGTGGTCACCTGGGACTCGCCCACGAACAGGTCGGAGCTGGTCGCCGTCGTCTCACTGAAGGGGATTTCGACGGTGGTCGTCGCCTCGCCGCGGGTCACGCGGCTCACGTTGATGGTCAGTTCGCCATTGGGGCCGTTCGAGACGGTCACGCGGTCCAGAGGGTGAACGGACACGCCGGCCGCTTCGAGGATGGCGCGCGCGTCCTGACCGGGGCGCGCGGCGACCTCGCGGGTCGAGCCGTCCACCGTGACTGCGACGTTACGAGCGCGCGACACGAGCGGGGTCAACTCGTCACGGGACGAGGAGCGATCCGCGGCAAGGGAGACAGCCGAGCCCAGCGGCGCAGCGTCCGCGAGGATGCTATCCGCCGAGGAGGCGGTGGTCCACAGGGTGCGAGTCTGGCCGTCGACCTTCACCGTGTAGGCCTTGGAGGTGCGTACGACAATCGTGTCACCGTCACGCACGGCCTCAGCCGGGCCGGGCTGCACGAGGTCGTAGCTGCCGATGCTCACACCGGCAACCTTGAGGGCGTCACCGACGGTGTTACCCCACGAGGTCACGGGACGGGACACTCCGTTGACCTCGAGCATGACAGAGGTGTGCGAGGAGGCGACGCCGACACCGGCGATGCCGAGAACACCCGCCGAGGTCAGGGCTGCAACACCCAGGACGACGCGCGGAGAGGGGGCAAAGGAGCGCAGACGGCCACCGAGGACGTGCAGGGCGCTGGCGGCGGACGCACTCAGGGAGGTGTTCAGATGATGGCTCACAATTCTCCAGTTACTCGCTATTGGTATTGCTGGTCAGCTTAGCGTGAGCGCTCGCTGGCACGCCAGAGTCCTGGCATGCCAGCGGGCAATGTCACGTCAGACGAGGCCGAGCCTGTAGGCGCAGCCCCACTGGCCCCAACCGGAACGCTGCTGAAGCATGCGCGCACGCATGGTCTGCTCCTCGACGGAGGCGTCGGAAGGCAGGCCGGAGCCGCCGACGGAACGCCAGGTCGGCAGCGAGAACTGGTACATGCCGTAGTAGCCGTTGCCCGTGTTGATCGACGGGTTACCGCCGGACTCACACTGAGCGATGGCCGCCCAAATCGCAGCGTCGTCACCGGAGACCGCGGCAGGCGCGGCGGCGGACGAACCGGACGAGGAGGAACCGGAGGAAGCAGCACCGGAGGACGACGAGGCCGAGGCATCCTCAGTCTTCTTGGCCTTCGTACCCTTGGAAACGACGCGCTTGGTGGGCTCGGTGCGGGTCGTGGACAGGACGGCGGAGACGGTGACGTTCCCGTCGATGGTCTCCTGGTAGGCCTCGGTCACCTCAGAGCCGGCCACGCCTTCCTGCACGGTCTTCTCGGTACCCTCTTCGGCCTCGGCGTCCTCACGCTCTTCGGTCTCGTAGGGAATCTCGGTCGTGGTGGACACGGTGCCGCGCACGACGCGAGCCACGCGCAGGGTGGTCTCGCCGTCCTTGTTTTCCAGGGTGACGCGGTCGATCGGACCGGCGCTCACGCCAGCCTTCTCGAGGATCGCGGTCGTGCCCTCGGAGGACGAGGCAACGATGTCGGTCGTGGTGCCGTCGGCGATGACGTGGATGGTTTCACCGGTCTCGGCGACGGGCATTTCGGCGCGGGTGTAGGAGCGGTCGGCCGCCATGGACGAGGCAGACGCCGGCAGGGCCGCGAGCACGCCGGAGATAGACGGAGCGGTGGACCACGCGGTGGTCTGGTTTCCGTCGACCGTCACATCGTATTCGGTGGCGGTGCGCACGACGACGGTGTCGCCGCTCGCGACGCGCTGGTCGGAGGCGGGGGCGACGAGGTCGTGAGCGCCGACGGAGACGCCGGCCGTGCTCAGGGCGTCGCCCGCGGTCGTGAAGAAGCCGGACACATCGTGGGGGACGCCGTCAACCTCGACGGTCACGTGACGATAGGAAGTTCCGACGGCAGCGGCAGCGGTGCCGGCCACCAGAAGGGCCGTCGCGGCTGCAACGGAAATGACGGTTGTACGGGAGGGCTGAACGCTCACGTGTCTCCAGAGTTCGTAGGTTCCGTTTCGAGGGCCTCATCAACGCTTGCCACGCGGCGCGCGAATAGTTCAGACGAGTAGCCCGAATCGGACTGACACACCCACCGTAACCAATTTGTTACCGTTGCGCGACCACTTTGACGCAATTCACCAGTCAGAGAACACCGTCACAACACCACGCAGACACCAGCGCTCCCCCCTATCGGGAGGAACGAAAACCTCACCAGGTACCGTAGACCGCCTCGGTGTTCGCCCGCAGTTGGTCGCACGCCGCCGCCTCGCTAACGCCCCACTGGTCCGCGATGAAACGCACCGTGTGCGCCATGACGTAGGAGGCGTTGGGGCAGCCGCGCCACGGGACGGGCGTCAGATAGGGGGCGTCGGTCTCCACGAGGACAAGCTCGCGCGGCAGGACCGCGAGAGCTGCGCGCAGGTCGGAGTTCGCGGGGTAGGTGATGGGGCCGGCGAAGGATGCGTACCATCCGCGCTCGGCGAGGCGGCGTGCCATCTCCGCGTCCCCCGAGTAGCAGTGGAAGACGATGCGCTGGTCCGCGCTCGCGCGCTCGTCAAGAATCGCGAGGGTGTCCTCGTGGGCGTCGCGGTCGTGGATCTGCAGGGGGAGGCCGGCGCGCTGCGCCATGTCGATGTGCGCGCGGAAGGATTCCTTCTGCGCCTCGCGGCCCGGGTCGGCGGTGCGGAAATAGTCCAGGCCGCTCTCCCCCACCGCGACGACCATCGGGTCGCCCAGGCGAGCCTCGACGGCGGCCAGGGCCTCGTCGAGGGGCACGTGGTAGTCGCGCACCTTCGGGACCAGACCGTCGGGCGAGGGGTCCGTGCAGCCGGCGTGCAGGGCCGCGTCGTTGGGGTGGATCGCGATCGCGACGCGCACGCCCTCGTGAGCGCGCGCCAGCTCGATCATCGGATCGAAGTCGGGCAGCTCGCAGGCGCTCGAAATCATCCGAGTCACGCCGACCTCGCGGGCACGCTCCAGCTGCTCCTCGAGGCTGAGCGCCACGCCCTCGCGCCGAGGGATTTCGCCGACGTGGGTGGGCAGGTGCGTGTGGTTGTCCACCACGGGCGCCGCCAGGGGCGCGGGCGCGTCGGGCCAGGGACGAGGCTTACGCGGGCTCATGCGAGGGTCGCGACCTTTCGGGAAGGATAATGAACGAGGCGGGTGCTCGTCAGCGGGCGAGCACGACGCCGCGGGCGACCTCGTCAACGACCTCGTCGCCGAGAAGGTAGCGCACGATCTCGAGGCCGAGCTCCAGGGAGGTGCCGGCACCGCGGCTGGTGATGATGAACTCGTCGACGACGACCGGGTTCTCGTGGACGATCGCACCGCCCTCGGCGATGGCCTTGACGAACGCGGGGTTCGCGGTCGCGTGGCGGCCGTCGAGGACGCCGAGCTCGGACAGGATCGAGGGGGGCCGCACAGATCGCTGCGATGGGCTGAGACGCGTCGGAGCGGCGCAGCACCTCGGCCTGGATCGCGGGCGTGGCCTTCAGACCCAGGGTGCCGGGCATGCCGCCGGGCAGGAAGAGGAGGGTGTAGGTGGACAGGTCCACGTCCTCGAGCATGAGGTCGGCAACGACGCGGATGCCGTGCGAGCTGGTCACGTGGCGGGCGTCGGTCACGGAGATCAGGTCGGAGCGCACCCCGGCGCGGTACAGGACGTCGGCGACGGCCAGGGCCTCGACCTCTTCGAAGCCGTCGGCCAGCATGATGGCGACGGTGGCGTCGGTGGCAAGCTTCTCGGGAGTGGGCATGATTCCTCTTTCTTCGCGGCTACTCAAACAAGCGTTACGTCCAGGTTAGCGCAGCCGCGCGCACCCTGGAAGCGAGCCACGGCCTCGCCCCGAAAGGGACGAGGCCGCGTGCGTCACTCGGAGCGCAAGGCTTCGACCGGATCCTGACGCGAGGCGCGCGAGGCCGGGATGACGCCCGCGATAACGGTCAGGCCGACGGACACCGCGATGAGGGTCAGGGCCGTGAGCGGCGAGAGCTGGGCGATGTTCTCCACCTTGAAGGAGGAGTATGCGATGCCGTTCGCAACCGCACACAGCCCGTAGGTGACGCCCACGCCGATCAGGCCCGCCAAGAGGCCTTCGATGACGGTCTCGGCGTTAAACACGCGGGACACGTCACCCTTCGAGGCGCCGATCGAACGCAGAATACCGATCTCCTTGCGACGCTCGAGCACCGAAATGTAGGTGATGATCGAAATCATGATCGAGGAGACCACGAGAGAGATCGACACGAAGGCGATGAGCAGCCAGGAGATGATGTCGACGATCTTGGTCACCGAGCTCATGAGCGCGCCCATGACGTCGGAGTAGGTGACGACCTTGTCTGTCGCGCCCGCCGCCTTATTGTCGGCGTTGTAGGCGTCCAGCGCTGCCTTCACCTTGTCCTTGTCCGCGAAGGACTTGGGGTAGATCGAGATGTTCGACGGGGAGGCGATGTCCGCCCACCCCAGGTTCCTCAGGTTCGTGTCCAGAGTCGGCACGTTCGTGGAGAACATGGTCGCCATGAGGGCCGCGAGGGACTTCTCGTCCACGTTGGATTGGAAGGCCTCGGCGAAGGCCTGCGGATCCATGGAGAAAGCGCTCGACATGTTGGTCGCGAACTGCTCCATGGTGGAGCCGATCTGGTCACCAATCGCGGTCGACAGCTGCGTCATCATCGAGGTCATCGCATTCGTCATGGCCTCCTGCATGACCTGGCCGATGACGGCGCTCACGCCCTGCGTGAGGGTGGAGCCCAGCTGGGCGGCGATCTGCGCGGAGATCGCGTTCATGACCTGAGTGGAGACATCGGTACCGATCTGGGCGAGGGCCGGGTCGTCCCCGAGAGCCTTCGTCAGGTTCGCGGCGAGCTTGTCGGAGTCGACGACCTGGTCCGAGGAGACGGCCGCTCGCAGCTGCTCGAGCACCTCGGGCTGAGAGAAGTACGCCGAGGCCAGGGTCGCGAAGTCGGTCGTGCCGCCCGCCTCGATCTGCTCGCGGGCGTAGTCCTGGAAGCCTGGGCGATTTGGGATGCCTGTGCGCTCAGGTAGTCGGCCGCACCATCCTTGACGGCTCCGTCGGCCAGGGCCGAGCGGATGATCGTCTGGAAGTCGACGTTGGCCAGCTGCGGCAGGTCCTTGCTCAGCTCCCCAAAGTCGAGGCCGGACAGGTCGAAGGCCATGCCGGACTGGGCACCGGACTGCGCGGCGAGGGCCGACAGGTCAATATTTGACAGGTCCATGCCCGACATGTCGAGGGTGGAAAAATCGAGACCGGACAGGTCCATGCCGGAAAAGTCCATGCCCGACAGGTCCATCTGCATCTTGCTGGGGTCGATCTGGAAGGCGGCGGAAAGCTTGGACTCGTCCACCGTGAACAGGGAGGACATGTCGAAGCCGCCGGACTGGCTCTTCTGGTTGTCCGCCAGCTCCTTGAAGGTCTTGCCGGTGAACACATCGACGTCGGGCTTGGCGCGCTGAGCCTTGACGATCGGGCTGGCCGTCGCCTCCTCGATGATCTGGTAGGTCAGGGCGGGCGTGTAGGCGATGCCCTGGCGCAGGGCACCGCCCTTGTCAGAGTTGGGCTTGACGATGCCGGAGATCGTCAGCTCCTGGCCGCCGTTCACGAGCTTCTTCATGTAGTCCGCGTCGGATGAGCGGTCCGTCCACACCTTGTAGGTGTCGTCCCACGTGTACTTGTCGAAGGCGTTGACGCGGCGGAAGGTCGTGCCCAGGATCGCGGAGTAGTCGTAGGTCGCGGTACTGGCCCCAGACTGCGCGCCCGACTGCGCCCCGGACTGCTTCTTATCCCCCAGGGCACCCTGGTAGTACTGGCGCATCAGGTCGTCGAATTCCTTGTGGTCCTTCAGGCCGAGCGTGTACTCGAAGAGGTTGGGAATGTTGCCGTCCTCGTCAAGGACCAGGACGACCTGGTTCGCACCGCTCGGCCAGGAGCCGGCAACAACGTCGTACGCGGAGGTGTACAGCGAGGAGGTCGCGGGCATCTGATAGAAGGCGTTCGTCTCCATCATCGACCCGAAGGCCCCGGAACCGAAACCGGCTTCCATCTGCTTCATCGACTGGTCGGGGCTGACCTGCACGGTCGCCTTAGACGTGTCGGACTGGTAGATCTGCGGGACGATGTCGTAGTCGTACTCGATCGCGTTAACCATTGTGTTGATGCCGCCGCCGTTGTTGTCCAGGTAGGTCTTGAGGGAGGCCAGGTCGTTGGTCTTCGCGTCGCGGATCGTATCGGCGAAGGTGCGCAGCTTAGAGACGCCGACCTTGCCGTCGGGCGCGGGCTGAGAGTCTTTGGAGTCCGAGGCCGACACGGACAGCGCGGCTGTCATGTCGATGCCCGTTTTCTGGATCGTCAGCGGATACGCGCCCAGCGTTTCCTCTTCGGTTTTGGCGATATAGGCATTGGTTCCGTTGGCCAGCGCGAGGATCGCGGCGATACCGATGATGCCGATGGACCCCGCGAAGGAGGTCATGAGGGTGCGGCCCTTCTTCGTCATCAGGTTGTTGGCCGACAGGGACAGGGCCGTCAAGAAGCCCATCGAGGTGCGGCGCGCGGGCTTAGCCTCGCGGCGATCTTCGGCGGCCGGCACGAAAGGATCCGAGTCGGCGACGATGCACCCGTCGGCCAGCTCGACGATGCGGGTCGCGTACTGGTGGGCCAACTCGGGGTTGTGCGTCACCATGATGACGAGGCGGTCGCGGGCCACGTCGCGCAGCAGGTCCATGACCTGCACGCTCGTCTTGGAGTCGAGGGCGCCGGTGGGCTCGTCGGCCAGCAGGATCTCGGGGTCGTTGATGAGGGCGCGCGCGATGGCGACGCGCTGCATCTGGCCACCCGACATCTGCGAGGGCTTCTTGTGGACGTGGTCCTTCAGGCCGACACGCTCGAGGGCGTCGAGGGCGCGCTTGCGGCGCTCGGAGCGCGAGACGCCCGACAGGGTCAGGGCTAGCTCGACGTTGGCCAGGACGGACTGGTGCGGGATCAGGTTATAGGCCTGGAAGACGAAGCCGATGCGGTTGTTGCGGTAGGCGTCCCAGTCGCGGGCCTTGTAGTCCTTCGTCGAAATGCCGTCGATGACCAGGTCGCCGCTCTGGAAGCGGTCGAGGCCGCCGATGACATTGAGCATCGTCGTCTTACCGGAGCCGGACTGGCCCAGCACGGCCACAAACTCGTTGTCGCGAAACGCCACGGAGACCTTGTTGAGCGCCACCTGCACGAGGTTGGCGGTCTGGTAGGCCTTGACGATCTCCTTGAGCTCTAGCACGCTTCATCCTCACATCTGCTGTTGATTCCGCAGACAAGTCTAGGCGAGCGATCACCGCACAAGACCGCTGCTGTTCACTGACTGACCCCTGATCGTCCCCTGACAAGCCCCTGAATACGTATCTGCCACATCACATCACGATCCCCGAAACCCAGCCCGGGCCTCGTTCAACGAACGGCCTGCAGGGGCACGCGAGACCGAGCGGCTAGACTGGTCCCATGACCGACCTCACCCAGATTCCCGTGCCCAACGAGGGGCCGATCACCGACAAAATCAAGGAAATCTACGAGCGTTCGTTCCCGCCCGAGGAGCAGATCCCCCTTCCCGAGCTGCTGACAAGCGCCCAGCTGGAGGAGGTCTCCTTCCTCGCGTGGATCGATCCATCCCTGCCCGCGGGCGAGGACGGGGCCGGCAACGTGGTCGCCCTGACCTTCTCCTTCGTATTCCCCGACCTGTTCTACCTGGGATTCCTCGCGGTGGACGGGCGCACGCGCAGCGCGGGCTACGGCACGCGTATCCTCACCCACTTCCGCGAGCGCTACGGCGACGTTCCGCAGTTGCTCGAGATCGAGCCGGTCGTGCGCGAGGCCGGGAACTACCAGCAGCGCGTGCGACGCCTGGCGTTCTACGAGCGAAACGGTTTCACGGTGACGAACATGCTCACGCACGAGGCCGACCAGACCTACCGGGTCCTGGCGCGCGACGGGATCGTGAGCCCGCAGCGCCTGGAGGAGGCACTCAACTCGGTGACGGACGACCCGGCGTACACCTCGCGAGTGACGATGGACTGACGCGCACTCCTCGTTCATGTGTTGATCGGGCCGCTCCCTTCACGGGGTGCGGCCCGATTCTCATGCCGTCTGACAGAAGCTGCACGCTACGTTAACGACGAGACAGCGATGATCAGTTGTCAACGCCGCGGCTGGAGACCAGCAGGATTTCCTCGTTGTCGAGTCGGGCGAGGGCCCCTTCCAGGGCCGCCGAGGAGAAGATTCCCTCGTCGCGGGCCTGCAGGAGGGCGTCGCGCTGGGCGTGGATGGCCTCCAGAGCGAGTTCACGGATCTGGTCGCGCGTGAAGGAGCGCTCAACCTCCTCCTCGCTCATGTCGACGGTGCCGTGACCGTCGTCGTCCGTCTCGCTCGCGGAAGCCGCGTCCTGGGTGGGGGCGGCCTCGAGATCGTCATCCGCGCAATCGGGGCACAGCCCATCGCGGGTGGCCGCAAACTGGGCGGTCGTGTCCTGCAGGATGTCGGTGAGAACGCGGTCGGCCGTACGGGCAATGCGAGCACTCGCAGCTTCATCCTCAACGGAGACCGCGTGACCGATGCGTGAGAGGGTGCGCGAGACGCCGGCCGACAGCAGGGTGTGTCCGTCGACCTCGTGGATCGCCTGGGCGAGGGCGGTGTCCACCAGCGCGGAGCCCATCACCTTCAGGAGCTTGGCGCGCTCCTCCTCGGAGATATCGCCCGTGGCCATCTGGGGCTTGACGATGCGAATGAGTCCGGGGAGGGTCAGGCCCTGGATGACGAGGGCACCCGCCGCGATGAACAGGGCGATCGTGAGCAGCAGCGCGCGCATCGGCGCATGCGTCGAGATAGTTTGCGCGGCGGCCAGGGTGATCGCGCCTCGCATGCCCGCCCACACGATGACGCTGCCCTCGCGCGGCCCCAGCGGCTCATTCGCGAAGTAATCCAAGTCCGATCCGCGCATCGCGTTGCGGCGCGCGCGCCGCTTGAGGCGGCGACGATAGTGGTTAAGCGCGTTCTCCCAGTGCTCGGGGCTCAGGTCGCGGGCCTCGAGCATGTCGGCGTCGACTTCGCAGGCCTTGTTCATGCGTTTCTCGAAGCGCGCGATTCGCGAGTTCTCAACTTCGTAGCGGCGTTGACGGTGGGTACGGCGGTGGTCCAGCCAGGCGAGCATGATGGCGATGAAGATGGCTCGCATGACCATGATGAGCGCGCCGAGGATAACGGCGAGGAACGCGGCGAAGGCCAAGCCGCCGGAGAACGCGGCGGTCTCCTCAACGATGCCGAAGGCCTGCAGGCCCATCGTCAGGAAGATCCCGCTCTCCAAGACGAGCGTCATGGTCTGCCAGTTCTGCTGGGAGAATCGCCTGTTCGCCGCGGAGATCGTGGCGGCGCGTCGGCGCGAGACGACCAGGCCGGCGACGACGGCCGCAACGAGGCCGGAGCCTCCCAGGTGCTCGGCGGGAACCGATGCGATGAAGGGCATCGCGAAGGAGAAAACCGTGTCGGCCGAGGGCTCCTTGATGAGGGCGCGCAGACGCACGCCGACCTCGCCGACGACCCATCCGATGCCGGCGGCGATACCGAGGGCGATGGCCACCTTGCCGATGAGCAGGCCCGGGTTGAGGGCGTGTTCGTCGGCGGCTAGGCCCGCGCTCATCGCTGCGGAGAGCAGGACCAGCGAGGTCGCGTCGTTGAAGAGCCCCTCGCCCTCGAGGACCGTGATGATGCGGTGGGAGACGCCCGAGCGTTTCGCGATCGAGATGGCGACCGCGTCGGTCGGCGACAGGACCGCGCCCAGCGCGACGCCCCAGGGCAGGGAGATCGCGGGGACCAGCCAGTTGATGACGAAGCCGACCGCGAAGGCGGACAGGAACACGAGGGGAATCGCGAGCATCGCGACGGCCTGCATCTCGCGCCGGAAGTCCATGGTCGGCATACGCACGGCCGCCGAGAACAGCAGGGGCGGCAGCACCATCTCGAGGATGATGTTCGGCTCAATCTCGATGGCCCCCACCTGCGGCAGGAACCCGATCACCAGGCCGACGACCAGCAGGATCAGGGGGGCTGCCACGCGCACCTTGGGCGCGACGAATTGGCATGCCACGATGATGAGCATTCCGGCCACGGCGATAAGAAGGGGTTCCATAGGTCAATTGTATTGCGAGCAACCCCACCAGCGCCGTTGCCATCTCACTACAGCGGCTACGCGCGCCGCGAACTCGCGCGGCGTACCACGCCCCGCCCGCATGGCCTCGACACCATCCCCGAATGTCAAACAGACCCACACGATCAGAGCACGTTGTACAATCGACGCATCGTTTCAAGGAGGTTCTCATGACCGCTTACAACCACTCGTCGGGGTACACCTACGGCACCGATGCCGTCCCCACATCCCCGCTCACACTCGAGGATCTACGCCAGATCGAGGCCGCCGCACACGTCCAGCCCGGTGACGCAGAGCTGCTCTCACGAGCAGAACCCATCCTGGCGCCACACGCTATGGAAATGGTCGACACGTGGCGCGGAATTCTGGCTCAAAAGACGTATCTGGCAGCACATTCCGCGCACCCGGACGGGCAGCCAAACCCCGAGTACGCGCAGGCGTCAAAGCCGCGCTTCGCCCAGTGGATCATCGACATGTGCACGCGCGAGCGTGACCAGGCGTGGTTGGACTACCAGTACTTGATCGGAGCACGGCATATGTCTGCGGCGAAGAACGCGGCGGATGGGGCGGACTCGACGCCGTTCGTGCCGCTACGCTACGTGCTCGCCTTTATCGCGCCCACTGTGGAGGTCGGACACCGTCTCCTTGCGGAGGGCTTCGAGGGTGAAGAACTGAGCGCCGTCCGCGATGCCTGGACTCGCGCTGTGACTGTCGCCGTGACAGTGTGGGCGTATGCCTATCGAGATCACCCCGAGCAGTTCTGATCCGGCACTCGCCACCTACGACTCCCCCATCGGTAGCCTCACGCTGGCCGCGCGGGGCGGTGCGCTCGTCGGCTTGTGGGTGGCCGGGCAACGCTTTTTCGGTTCTCCCTACGGCATCGACGAGGCCTCGGCGCGCTCCGCGCTCAACCTGACCTCGCCCGATTCCCGGGAGGTTGTCCTCGCCGAGGCCGGGTGGGACGAGGCCGACGCGCGAGCTCTGGGCGCGGCGGCGGCGTGGCTCGACGGATACTTCACGGGCGAGGCCCCCTACCCCGCTTGCGTCCCCCTCGCGCCTGAGGGCACGGACTTCCAGAGGCGCGTGTGGGCGGCGATGGACGCTATCCCCTACGGCGCGACGCACACGTACGGGCATCTCGCGGCCACGCTGCGGGACGCAGGTGTGCCCGCGTCGGCCCAGGCGATTGGCGGAGCGGTGGGGCGTAATCCCCTGCTCCTGATCCGCCCCTGCCACCGGGTCGTGGCAGCCACCGGCGCGGGTGGCTACGCGGCGGGGGTGGACGCGAAAGCCTGGCTGCTTGCGCACGAGGCGGCCACGGCCTCGTCGGTCAGCTGACTCAGCCGTTCGCCCGGTCTGCCTCAATCGCCTGCTCGACCAGGGCCTCGTCAACGGGCAGAGCCTCGCGCGCGTAGGCGGCGGCGTCATCCTGAGTGTCGGCGATCTGCTCGGCGATCGAGTCGGCCTCGCGGCGCAGCTCGGCCCCGTCAACGACCGAGGCCTGGGCGAGGGTGCGGGCCTGGGCGCGGTGCTCGTCCGTGTACTCCAGGTCGTCGGCGTGCTTGCGCACGAGGACGCGGATGAGCTTGCGGCGCAGGTTCTCCTCGCGCAGGACGGCGGAGCGCTCGCGCAGCCAGCCGACCGCAAGGACGACGAGGAGGGCGACGCCCAGCCAGCCGATGATCGGGTACATGCCGCCGATCAGCTTCTTGAAGCCCATGAGCGAGGCCGCGTAGCCCACGGCGACGACACCGACGAGGACGATGCGCATGCGCGCCGTCGAGCCGCCCGAGAAGCGGCGCGCCGTCGAGTAGAAGAGAGAAAAGACCGTGTTGTAGATGAGCGCGAAAATGATCAGCGTGTAGACGAAGGCGAAGGCCGGGTGGATAGAGCGCGCGATCTCGAGGGCGGGAACGTTCACGTCCCAGACGCGATCCATGTTCAGGTACAGGCACAGGGCGTCCGCGCCGATGACGAGAGCGATGATGGTTCCGCCGATGCGCCCGGCGCGGCGGGCCTCGCCGATGCGCAGCACCGAGCCGCCGAGCACGAAGGCCATCGCGATGCCGTTGACGACGCACAGGGCGAAGTAGTTGATCGTGGAGAGCCACAGGTTGGGCAGCGCCGGGGTGACCTGGGTGGCGGCGGCGTTGAGCTCGGCGACGTCCGGGTGCGGGGTGGCCAGCGAGTAGATTGTGAGGATCGTGATGGCAACGATGATCATGGGCGTAAAGACGCCGATCACCTTCATGATGCGGTCGAAGTCCATGAAGGCCGTGAGGATCACGAGCACCGCGCATAGGGCGCTACCTGCCCACGCAGGCAGGCCAAACTGCTGCTCGAGGTTCGCGCCGGCGCCCGCGAGCATCACGAAGCCCATCGCGAAGCCTGCGAAGACGAGCACGACGTCGATGACGCGGCGCAGCGCCGGGTGGGTGATGCGTTCGAAGACCTCGTCGTGATGGCCGGATCGGTAGTAGGAGCCCAGCTGGAGCGCAACGACGCCGAAGACGACGTTGAGGACGCCCAGGACCGCGATGCCGATCAGGCCCTTCGCGCCGAAGGAGAGGAAATACTGGAGCAGGTCCTGGCCACTCGCCAGGCCCGCGCCGATGATGACTCCCACGTAGGCGAAGGCAACAGAGAGGTACTTCTTGGACATAGGGTCCTTCCGATTGCGAACGTTTCACGAGGCCGGGGCCTCGTTCCACGGTAGACGCTCGGCTGTGAGCGCACCCCGCTATGCGGCATTGTTCACGAAAAGGTAAAGGACCTTTTACTCTACTTTCCTTCGAGGAGCTGGATCGGCGGGCGCGGCGCCTGCATCGCGTTGATCGGAGCCTCGGGATCCGCGTAACCGAGCGCAAAACCGGTGATGAACCGGTAGCCCTCGGGGATCTCAAACTCGGCTTCGACGGGCTCGCGCCACGTGGCGAGGATGCCGACCGGGCAAGAGTCGATGCCGCGCGACTTGGCGGACAGGAACAGGGTCTGGAGCATGAGGCTGGCGTCCATGGCGCTCCACGGCAGCATGTCCTCGTGCACGAAGACAAAGCCCATGACGGGAGCATCGAAGGCCATCACGTTGCGACGGTTCACGCGGTTGCGCCCCTCGATGTCGGCGCGCTCGATGCCGTGGATGCCGTAGAGGAGCTTCGCGACCTCGATCTGGGCGGGTCGCACCTCGTCCGGGTAACGCTTGCGCACGGGGAAGTCGCCATCCGGAACGGGGATCTCAACGGTGGGATCCTCAGCCTTGCGGGCATGGGCGGCGATCTCCTCGTCGAAGAGACGGCCGTAGTGTTCGCGCAGGCGATGGGCACGCTCGCCCGTGGCCAGGGCGACGCGGAAGGCGCGCGTGTTGGACCAGGACGGCGCGGTCGTCGCGTCGGCGAGGATCGCGTCGAGGGCCTCGGCGTGGATCTCCCGGTCTGTAAAGGCGCGCGTAGAGCGGCGCGAGGCGGTCAGGGCAGAAAAGTCGTTCGTCTCAGCGGCGAGTGTCATGCGCCCAGGCTAACCCGGCTTCGCTCCCCGATCCACCCGGCCCACCCACTGGACGGCCATCGATTTGCCAGCTAGTGATCCCCGTAGTGAGTGCGACATGAAATGATCTCAACTCGATTATCACGCACGCGATAGACAAGACGATTTGCCGCATCAATGCGGCGTGACCACCACCCCGCGTAACGCCCCTTCAACGGTTCAGCCTTACCAATTCCAGTATCTTGCCCGTTCCTGGCAATGTCACGCAGTAGTGCGTTGATGCGCTTCAGTGTCTTTCGATCCTGAGCCTGCCACCACAGATAGTCCCCCCAAGCCTCGGAGGCCCAGACAAGGTCACGCATCCTCGATCAGCTCTCGCGAGATACCACGCCCAGCCTCCAGCTCCGAAATACCGCGGTCAAGATGAGCAAGGTTGGAACGCGAGTAGAATCCATCAACCTCCAAAACGAAGGGAATCCGCTGTTCCCGCGCCACCTTCTTCGCAAAGATCGTGAACGCGGTATTCATAGAGAGACCCATTTCTTTGCAGGCACGCTCCATCGCGGCCTTATCCTCAGCATCGAGTCGAACAGTCACCGTAGCGGTCGCCATGCAACACCTCCACAATCAGCATATCGATAGCGACATGCTATCAGATTGACATCATAATGAAGACTTTGAGAGCGCACACCACCAGAGCATGCAGAAATACTGGCCTTACCGGGCCAGGGCCTGCTCGAAGGCCACCACGTCCTCCTCGGGCGTGGCCCACGAGGTTCCGATGCGCGCGAGGTAACGCCCATCGGGCAGGGTCTCCCAGATGCTGTAGCGCACCTTGTCCGACAGGCGATCATGCCCGGCCTGATCCAGCGCAACGAAGGTCAGGTTGGTCGGCGAGTCCATGGTGACGACGTAGCCGGCGCGCTTGAGGGCCTCGCGGATGCGCGCGGTCGCTGTGACGGCGGGCTCGCCGATCGTCAGGTAGAGGCCGTCCTCGAAGAGCGCCTCGAACTGCACGCCCAGGAGGCGCCCCTTCGCCAGGAGCGCGCCGTGCTGCTTCATCTGGGTGACGAACTGGCGGATCGATCCGCGCTCGGGGATCACCACGGCCTCGCCGAAGAGGGAGCCGCACTTGGTGCCGCCGATGTAGAAGACGTCGGTCAGGCGCGCCAGGTCGGCCAGCGTCACATCGTTAGCGGGCGAGGCCAGCGCGTAGGCGAGGCGCGCGCCGTCGACGAAGAGCTTGAGGTCGCGCTCGCGGCACACGGCGGAGAGCTCCTCGAGCTCCTGCAGGGAGTAGAGGGTGCCGTACTCGGTGGGCTGCGAAATATAGACGAGGGCGGGGGCGATCATGTGGTCACGCGCGCCGTCGCCCTCCCACGCCGAGCAGATGCGTTCAACGTCCGCGGCGTTGATCTTGCCTTCGACGGCGGGGGTATCGAGGATCTTGTGGCCGCCGCGCTCGACGATGCCAGCCTCGTGCATGTTGATGTGGCCGGTGTTGGGGGCGATGACGCCCTGCCAGGGCAGGAGGATCGCATCAATGACAGTCGCATTCGTCTGCGTGCCGCCGACCAGGAAGTACACGTCGGCGTCGGGGGCCTGGCAGGCCTCGCGGATCAGGTCGCGGGCGCGCTCGCAGTGCTCGTCGGTGCCGTAGCCGCTCGACTGTTCCATGTTGGTGGCGACGAGGGCATCGAGCACCCGGGCGTGCGCGCCTTCCTGGTAGTCACTGGAGAAATTCGGCAGCGTGGCAGAAAAAGTCATTGGGCCATTATTCCACGCGCTTGGCCGGATGATTCCCGTTTCCTCCTGAAGATCTTTTCTCGCTGGAACTGAAGGACTATCCTGACTTTCGCCAGGCGATGCTGCCAGGCTTCCCGATACGAAAGTGAGGGCATCGCATAATGCCGGCCACGCACGGAGAGCAGGCGAGAACAATCAACCGGGACTCACAGGCCTATTGGAACAAGCGGGCCGCGACGTTCACGAGAGACGCGACCAGCGACTACGAGCGCTGGCTCCTGGATCTACTCGCGCTCGAGGCGGGCGAGGAGATCCTCGACATGGGGTGCGCGACGGGCACGCTCGCCATCCCCCTCGCCCGCGCCGGGCACCGCGTCCACGGCTGCGACTTCGCCGAGGCCATGCTGGCCATCCTCGACGAGCGCACGGCAGCAGAAAATCTGCCAATCACCTCCCACCTGCTTGCCTGGGAGGACGACTGGGAGGAGGCGGGCCTGGGTGAGAACAGCGTGGACGTCGCCTTCGCGTCACGCTCCCTCATGAGCGGGGACGTGCCCGCTTGCGTGCGCAAGCTTGACGCAGCGGCCCGATCACGCGCGGCGGTCGTCGTGCCCGACAGCCTGCTCCCCTCCCGCGACCCGCGCCTGCTCACCTACCTGGGACGCGCAGCGGGGAGAGCGCGCATCGTCCGCGACGTGACCCGCGCGCTCACATCCCTGGGGCGGATCCCGGTTTTCGCGACTACACGGACCTTCCGTCCGATGCATTTTTCTTCCTTCGACGAGGCCCGCGCGGACCTTCGTCGCCTGGCCGGCCCGGAGCCATTCACCGCGCGCGAGCAGCGGCTTTTCGACGCGTACGCGGCCCAGCATGTCGTTCGCAAGGACGCGGCTACCGCCTCGGGACAGGCAGGGGAACACTGGGTCCTGGACTACCCTCTACCCGTCACCTGGGTGTTTATCGGCTGGCGCACCGACGGGAGCGAGTGGGCATAGGCAGCCCCGGCCTCGTTCTTCTTAGTCCGCGTCCGGGCGACGCCTGCGGGCCTTGAGTTCCGAGCGCCTCTTCTTGTCGGCGAGGCGGCGCAGCTTGGACGCGCGCGTCGGCTTCGTGGCACGGCGAGGGATGGGTGGGACGAGGGCCGCGCGTAGAACCTCTGCGAGGCGTTCGCGCGCGGCGGCGCGATTGCGGCGCTGGGAGCGAGTCTCGGCGGCCGTGATCGTGAGGACGGTTCCGGTGAGGCGATCCCCTAGCTCTCGCAGGGCGCGCTCGCGCTGCTCGTCATTCAGCGCGACTGTCGCAGCGAGGTCCAGGCTCAGCTGCACCCGCGAGTCCGCGGTGTTGACTCCCTGCCCTCCAGGGCCCGACGCATGAGAGAAGCGCTCGACCAGCTCCCCCGCGGGCACGACGAGGCCACGCGGGCAGCCCGGGCCGGGAGGGATGCGCAGATCGTCCATGGGACCAGTGTGCCACCGGCGAGCCGAGGCGGAGCGCCATACCCCGCCCGGGCCTCGTCAGTCGAGCAGGGAGGCGACGCGCGCTTTCAGATCGGGCAGCACGTCGGCGGCGAACCAGGGGTTCTTCTTCATCCACATCTGGTTGCGCGGCGAGGGGTGGACCAGCGGAAAATACGTGGGCAGGTAGCGCTTGTAGTCGCGCACCACGTCGGTCAGCGAGGCCGAAGACTTCAGACCAAGGTAGCGCCTGGTGGCGTACGCACCGACAAGGATCGTCATCTCGAGCTTCGGCATGAGTTCGAGCAGGCGCGGGTGCCACGTGTCGGCGAAGTCCTTGCGCGGAGGCAGGTCGCCACTCTTTCCTGTGCCCGGAAAGTAGAAATCCATAGGGACGATCGCGAGCTTCCCGGACTCATAGAAGGTGTCCCTATCGACGCCCATCCAGTCACGCAGACGGTCGCCGCTGCGGTCGTTCCACACGATGCCGGTCTCTTCGGCGACGCGCCCGGGCGCCTGACCGACGATCATGATGCGGCACTCGGGTCCCGCGTAGAACAGCGGCTTCACGCCTCGCTTCGTGAACGAGGCATTGGCCGGGTCTGCGGCGATCTCCTCGGCGATTGCACGGACGGCCGGGTCGGTGATCTCAGGTGTCATAAACCCAGGGTATGCCCACCCCGCGAGCGCACGACCCTCGGCGACTGGCAGCTCACACGCCACGGGATGCGGAGTTTCCCACGCAGCACCGGCCCCTTATGCGGGCTTATAAGCGTTCCTCTCCCAAATTCCGCATGCAATTCCCCAATCGACCGTTTCACCGAACCCCCACAAACCCCGGAATTCCAACGATTACAATTCAAATCATGAAAGACCGGCGGGGGAATTGCATGCGGAATTGGAGGAGAAACGCAGCGCAAAACCTGCCACGCCAGCAACTATCCACAGACACACCGATGAGTAGCGATAGACACACCGATTGGTAGCGACGCAGCGGGCGGGCATACAGTGGAGCGCATGAGGACAGCAGAACGCATGGCGACGAACGGGCCGAGGCGCAGCCAGTGACAACACGACTCGTACGGCAAACCAATAGGTTCCGCATCACCGCCATCATCGTGCTGTGCCTGCTTACCCTCGCGGGGGCCACGTCGTTCGCGCTCAATCGTTCGGGCCACGGACAGAAGGACCCCACGGCCATTGCCTATGAAGATTACGAAGAAGACGAAGACCCACTAGCCGAGGGCGTCGCCTCCCTCATGGACACGGCCAAGTCGCTGCACGGCACGATCGACACGATCACCTACGAGCAGAGCTACGAGGGAACGACATACACGAAGCAGGCGTACGTGTACGTTCCCGCGTCCTACTCCGCAGACAATCCCGCGAACGTCCTCTACCTGACGCATGGCTGGTGGGGCAACGCGGCTGGCCTCGCCGATGGCGTCGCGCCGGTCATCGATGAGCTGGAGACCGCCGGCAAGGCCACACCGACACTGGTGGTGTTCGCGACCTACTATCCGAATCGATCCTTCGCGACGGACGACTACGAGGACGACTACGCGCTCAATCGCTTCTTCGCGACGACCGAGATCGACACGCTCATCGAGGCGGTCGAGTCACGCTACACGACGTACGCACGCGGGTACACCTCGGACGAATCGTTGCGTGCCTCGCGCCGCCACCGCGCGTTCGGCGGTTTCTCGATGGGTGCGACGACCACATGGGACGTGTTTGCCCTGCGCCCGCAGTATTTCTACGGCTACATGCCAATGGCGGGCGAGTCCTGGATCGGGCGCGAAGAGGAGGCCGACTCCCCTCGCATCGCCGAACTGGTGACCGCCGGGGTCGAGCGCGCCCACTACGGGCCACGCGACTTCCTCATTCTCGCGTCGGTCGGCTCGCAGGACCCAGCCCTGTGGGACATGACCCCGCAGATTGATGAGCTCCGCGAGGACTATCCGGACCTCATGACCGAGGAAAACCTGCAGATGTGGATCGACGAGGGTGAAAGCCATTCCATGGCCTCGGTCGGTAACCAGGTCGCGCATAGCTTGCCGCTGCTGTTCCCTCCCGCATAGGGCACCACCTCCGAGCGTGCCAAAGACACGCACGTCACGCCCCTATCCATTGACGGATGCCGACCCACCACATACTGTATCTGTATCTGATACAGAAACGGGCACGGTGATGGACACTCGATTCTCTTCCGCGATTCACGCGCTCATCCTCATTTCCGAGGCGGAGTCCCCCATCAACTCGACCGCCATCGCGGCGAGTGTGGGCACCAACGCCAGCTACATCCGCAAGCTGACGGCTCCCCTAGCGAAGGCGGGATTCATCGAATCCAGCCGCGCGGCGGGCGGCTTCACGCTCACCAAGCCCGCCCAGGAGATCTCCCTGCGCGACGTCTACTGCGCCGTCACCGACACGGATCAGATCCAGCTTTTCGACATTCACGAGAACCCGAACGACGAGTGCATCGTCGGGGCACACATCCGCCCGACGCTCGCCGACGTGTTTCACAAGCAGAACGAGCCGTCGAACGCGAACTCGCACAGACCACCCTGGCCGACTGCATCGCTCAGATGCGCTCACATCTCTGACCCACGCCGACTCCCCACGAACCGAAGGACCATCATGAAGGCAGCTATCCTCACCCGCTACGACAAGAACGCCACCAACCTCGAGGTACGCGAGATCCCCACCCCCACCCCCGCCTCGGACGAAGTGCTCGTCAAGATCCACACCGCGGCGGTTAACCCGCTGGACAACATGATCATGCGCGGCGAGGTCAAGCTGATCACCCCCTACGCGCTCCCCCTGGTCATGGGTAACGAGTTTTCCGGCGTCGTCGAGAAGGTAGGCACGAACGTGACCGGTTTCGAACCCGGTGACCGCGTCTACGGACGTATGCCGTTGGGGAAGATCGGCGCGTTCGCCGAGTTTGCGGCCGTGGACGCCCGGCGCGCTGGCTCACGTCCCCGATTACCTGTCATTGGAGGAAGCGGCGACCGTGCCGCTGACGGCTCTCACCGCCATGCAGTCCTTTGAGCTGATGGACGCTAAGCCCGGCCAGACGGTGTTCATTTCGGGCGGCACCGGATCCCTCGGTGCGATGGCGATTCCCCTCGCCAAGAGCCTGGGCCTGACGGTCGCTACGAATGGCAACGGAGAGAACGAGGAGCGGGTGCGCGCTCTCGGCGCGGACATCTTCATCGACTACAAGAAGCAGAGCTACGCGGACGTCCTGTCCGAGGTGGATCTGGTGCTCGATACGCTGGGCGACCGCGAGCTGCCGACCGAGTTCAAGATCCTGAAGGAGGGCGGCCACCTCGTGTCTCTGCGCGGCATGCCCAACGGCCGTTTCGCCGGGCGCATGGGTCTTCCCTGGTACAAGCGCTTCCTCCTGTCCCTCGCGGGCCGCAAGTACGACGCGATGGCCTCGCGCAAGAAGCAGACCTACGATTTCATCTTCGTTCACGAGGACGGCGCGCAGTTGGAGAGCATCGCTTCCCTGTTCCCGGCTGAGCGCCCACTGACCGCGTCCATCGACGCGACCTTCACCCTCGACCAGATCAACGAGGCCCTGGCCAAGGTGCGCGCCGGCGGCTCGCAGGGTAAGACCATCGTTCGCATTGGGGACTTCCAGTGAACTAACTGACCGCCCCGGCCTCGTTCCTTTTCTCAGGGACGAGGCCGGGGCGAGCTGACAGATAAGCGGGGCCGTTATGCGCGGGGCTGGCGCTCCGCCCACTCGCCGAGGCTCACGCGCGGACCCGTGAAGAACGGGGTGTCTTCGCGCACGTAGAGACGCGCCTCGGTGTAGCGCTGGGCGTGCATGACGCCCTCCAGACGGTCCAGGCTGTCCGCTTCGAAGGCGAGCACCCACTCGTAGTCGGAGAAGCCGAAGGCGGACAGGGTCGAGCCCTTGACGTCCGGGTACTGCGCGAAGCCGTTGCGTCCGTGTTCGGCCATGATGCGAGCGCGCTCTTCGGGGGCCTTGAGATACCAGTCGTAGGAGCGCACGAAGGGGTAGACCATCGCCCAGTCGCGGGGCGCGACGCCGCCGAAGCAGGCGGGGATGTGGCGCTTGTTGAATTCGGCGGGGGTGTGCAGGCCCATGCACGACCACACGGGATCCAGGAACTTGCCGAGCGCGCTGGCGCGCAGGCGATGGTAGGCGTCCTGCAGGACCTCGGGATCGTCGTCGAGCCACCACACCATCAGGTCTGCCTCGGCGCGGAAGCCGGACACGTCGTAGAAGCCGCGAATTTCCGCGCCCGCGCCCTTCACGTAGTCCAGGGACTCGGCGATAATACGGCCGCGCTCGCCGTCGTCGGCGGGCAGGGACTCGCCGAGCGCGAACACGGAGTAGAGGGCGTAGTGCTGCTTGTTGTTGACCTGGTCGAAGTCGACGTCCGTCGCGTCGCGCGGATCGGTGGCACGGGCGTGCGCAGCGTGCGAGTGGGGCGTCGCCTCGGTGCCCGCGTGGCGGGCCTGGTGGCGCGCGGCGTGCTCACCGACACGGTCCGGCACTCCCGCGGGATGTCCCGGGTTCTCCGGGTTCTGCTGGGGCGGCACGACGGCGTGGGGATGCGGGGTAGACATAGAGTCCTCCTGGGTTGTGGCTGATTGACCGGCGGCTCGGGCGGGCGCGCCGGAAGAATGAGGGGCGTGTGCGGCGCCGGGGTGGGCGCTGGCACCAGCGGACGAGGCGTGGCCGGGGCGTGCCGGGGAGAGGCAGCAGTCGCTCGGGCAGACGGTGTGGAAGGGGCCGGTGCCCGTCACGGTAACTGGTACGGGCCGCTCGCCTCGCGCCTGAGCGGCGCGCTCTTCGAGCACGTCGACCAGGGAGGACACGAAGGCCGGATCCGTCGCGACGGTGTCTGCACGCTCGTAGGGGATCCCCAGGCGCGCAGCGGTCTCCTTCGCCTCGGTATCGAGGTCGTAAACGACCTCCATGTGGTCGCAAATGAAGCCGATGGGGACGACGACAGTGCCGGTCAGCGGGTTCGCGTCGGCCGCGATCTCCTCGAGGAAATCGTTGATATCGGGTTCGAGCCAGCGGGCCTGCGGGGGTCCCGACCGGGAGCAATACACGAGGTCGTAGCCCAGATCCGCACGCCCGAGGATGCGCCTCAGCTCCGGCATGATCGCTTGGATGAGGGCGTGGTGCTGGGCGACGTAGCTGATTTCGGTTGCAGGGGTTCCCGCTTCCGACGACGCCGCACTCCCCTGCTGCTCGACGTGACCGCCCGAGGCCGCCGCGGCCTCGTCAGTTGAGGGACGGAAGGGGAAGGGCGAGGACCCTGCCTCCATGCTCACTGGGATGGAGTGGGTGACGAAGATGAGGCGAATCCCGGAGGTATCGACGCCGCGCGCCGCGAGCGCCTCCCACGCGCGCCGGATGGATGCGATCTGCGCGCTCGCCATGCCGGGGGTCGAGTAATAGGGACGGACCTTGTCCAGGATGATGTCGGCGTTGGGATTGTCGGCGCTATCCTCGGCGCCCAGTGCGATCGTCCCCCACTTGTCGCGCAGGGCCTCCGAGGCCTCGGCGAGGTCTTCGCGATACTGGCGGCATCCCGAGTACGAGGCGTAGGCGGAGGTGGGCAGGACGAGGATGCGCCGGGCACCCGCCTGGGCAAGCTCGTCAAGTCCTTCGGCGACAAAGGGATGCCAGTTGCGATTTCCCCACCCGACGGGAACGTCGTGCCCGCGCCTGCCGAGCTCCGCGGACAGGTCAGCGATCAGGCGCTGGTTGCAGGCATTGATGGGCGAGACACCGCCGAAGCGCTTGTAGTGCGCGGCGACCTGAAGCAGACGCTCATCCGGGATTCCGCGACCGCGCGTCGCGTTGCGCATGAACGGCAGACGTCGTCCGGACCGTTCGGGCCACCGTAGGACAGCAGCATGATCGCGTCGTAGGTATCCATACCTGGCACTTTCAGTCCTCCTTCAGGCCTCGCGCAGACAGTGTAGGGCCGCTTGCCTCCCCCACGCAGCGACAGATTGTCAGAAAAACGCAGCAAATCAGCAGTTTTCCCCGGCACGAAACACCACCTTGCACCCACAAGTTAACACTGTTAACCTTACTCGTGACACAAAGTTAACAGCGTTAACCGATGGGAGAATCACCGTGTCACATCCACACACTCCGGGCCTGGACGCCCGGGGAATCCGCAAGAGCTACGGCACTCACGAGGTCCTGCGAGGGGTCGACCTGCGCGTCGAACCCGGTCAGGTCCTCGGACTACTCGGACGAAACGGAGCGGGCAAGTCCACGCTCATCACGATCCTGTGCGGACTGCTCCGCGCCGACTCGGGGACCGCATCCATCTGCGGCCACCGCACCGCATCCGCCGAGGCCGCACGACTGATCGGGTACGCACCCCAGGAGCTGGGCATCTACCCCGACCTGAGCGTCGCCCAGAATCTGGCAGCCTTCGGCGAGCTGCACGGACTCGGCCGACGCGAGGCTACCTCCCGCGCGGGCGAGGTCATGGAGCTCCTCGGCCTCACAGAGAAGCGAGGGCAGCGCGCCTCGCACCTGTCGGGCGGACAGCAGCGCAGGCTCCACGCGGGAATGGCGATCATGCACCGCCCGCGCCTGGTGTTCATGGACGAGCCGACCGTCGGCGCGGACGTGGAGGCGCGCACCCAGATCCTGCGCGCAGTCCGTCAGCTCGCCGACGACGGAGCGGCCGTCATCTACACCTCGCACTACCTCGCCGAGTTCGAGGAGCTTGGCTCCGACATCGCGATCCTGAACGAGGGGCGCATCGTCGCGAGCGGCACGCTCGAAGAGATCGTCTCTCACCACGCGCGCGCCGAGGTCACGCTCGAGTTCGATCGCCCCATCCCCTCGATCGACGGGTGGAGCGCCGACGACAGGCGTCTCCAACTCATCGGGGACGAGGCCGACCCAGGTTCGCGGATCGGCGAAGCCTTGGCCTCGCCTTCCCTCGAAGGCGCGCGCCTGACGGACGTGCGCATCATGCAGGCGAGCCTGCACAACGCGTACCTGCAGATCATCAAGGAGAGTGACCATGTCGCAGCTTAAGCAACTCGGGGCAATGACCCGACTGAACATCCGCCTGCAGCTCACCGACCCGGCGCCCACGCTCATCCTGACGGTGATCCCCCTCGTCTTGATCCCCTTCATGATGCCGGCGTTCAAGTCGATGCTCCTGGCCGACGGCTACACGGGCGTCACGGGCGCCGAGCAGGCGGTTCCGTCAATCGCGATCCTCTTCTCGTTCCTGGCCGTGCAGAACATCATCAGCTCGTTCTTCAACGAGCGTTCGTGGGGCACGTGGGAGCACCTCGAGGCCTCCCCCACCTCGCGCGCGTCTATTCTGACGGGCAAGGCGCTGGTCGCCTTCCTCATGCAGACCGTTCAGATCGCGGTTGTCCTCGCGCTCGGCGCTCTCATTTTCGGCTATCGGCCGACCGGGTCCCTCGTCGCGCTGGCCGCGATTCTCCTCAGTTTCTCTGCGGTTCTGTCGGCGCTCGGCGTCGCGCTCGCGCTGTGGTCACGCAGCCGCGACGCAGCTCTGTCACTGTCGAACATTATCGGCATGCTGGCGGCCGGCATCGGCGGCTCCTTCTCCACGGTCTCCTCGTTCCCCGATTGGGCGCAGCACGCCGCGCGCCTGTCCCCCGCATACTGGGCGATCACAGCAATTCACGAGGTGAGCCTGGACGGGGCGACCCTTGCCGACGTCGGGACGCGGATCGGCGTCCTGTGGGGTTTCTTCGCGGTGATCGCGGGGCTGGCACTGGTACAGTTCCGGTATCACAGGGAGTAACGTCCACCGAAGCGGAGAGTCCATGCCGTCGTCACGCCAGCGCGCGCTATCGCGAGAGATCATCTTGTCGACCGCGCTCGATGTGGTCGACGAGGAGGGGCTCTCCGCTTTGTCTCTGCGATCCTTGGGAAAGCGTCTCGGCGTCTCCCAGGCCGCTTTTTATCGTCATTTCCCCGACAAGGCGGCGCTCCTGGAGGGCATTGCCGAGCAGGTCTGGCGCCTCACGTTCGAGTCGTTCCTGCACCGCGTGGACGCAGGGGCGATCGATTCAGCTTCGACGCCCACGCACGAGGCGCCGGAACCGACCGAAGGCGCCCCCGCCTCGCCCCTGCTGACCTACATGCGCGCCTACGCGCACTGCCTGGCATCAACACTGCGCTCCCACCCGGGCGCGGTCATGCTGCTACTCACGCACCCGATGTCGACGCCCGAGCAGCTGTCGCTACTGGCGCGCGTGTTCGTGACGCTGGCCCGGCGCGGTTTCACGCCAAATGCGGACATGCTGGGGCTGGTCAACGCGGTGTCGATCTACACAACGGCATTCGTCGCCGCCGAGGTCGTTCCGCCCGTGGGCGGCTCCCCCGAGCAGCCCGCCGACCTGTCGGCCGCGAGCGCCGCGCTCGACCCCGAGGACGCGCAGGCGCTGCGCCCACTCATCGAGGATCTCCTGGACGGCCACTACGACTTCAACGCCCAGTTTGAGCGGGGCCTGGAGGCGATCCTGCGCGGCTGGCACTGAGGCTAACCGACCAGCTCCTCGACCTCGCGCACAACGCGCGCGGCTCCGCCGAGCGAGGACAGCTCCGCGCGCACCCCTCGGATTCCCGAGGTCAGGGCGGGCTCGTCGACGAGGGTGCGGGCAGCGCGTGCGATGAGCGCCGGCTGGGAAGCGCGCACGGTCAGGCCGCAGCGCGCGTTTTCCACGGCCTCGGCGTTGAATTGGCGCTCAAAGACGCGCCCCGGGACTATCACCTGGGGAACTTCGTAGGACAGAGCATCGATCATCGAGTTTTGCCCGCCGTGGTGCACGAAAACGCGGGCGCGCGGCAGGAGCTCAGCGACGTCGAAGCGGGGCGCACAGGTCACCTCGTGGTCCCCCACTGCTTGGACGGCCTCGGACACGCCCGCGACGAAGACGTCGCATCCGAGGGCCTCGGCGAGTTCTCGCCCGGCGCGCACGGCTACGCCCACGGGGACGCTGCCCGCGCCGAGGTAGACGAGGGCGCAATCGCGAGGCGTCGCTGTCAGGGCGGGCGGCTCGTCCAGGAACCCACAGTAGACGGCCCGCTCCCCGGGGCGCGGTTCCAGGGTCGGGCAGCTCGGGATGAAGCGGCGCCGCATCCCCTCGAGGATCGTCAGGGACGAGGCCGGGGCAGGCATGCCCATCTCGCGCAGCAGGCGTAGAATTCCTGCCGATTTACGAGGGTTGGAGGCGTAGGCGGTGGTCGTCGGCTGCGAGGCGCTGCCCACGCATGGGATGCCCTCGGCGCGGGCGGCAATGACGGCGGCGAGGTTGAATTCCGAGTAGACGACGTCGGGGCGCATGGCACGCATGTGGGTGCGGAGCGCGTCGACGGCGGCGCGCGTGTAGCGCTCATCGAGGGCACCGGTCAGCCAGAGGACCTCCTCGAAGCTGCGCACAGGCTTGCGACCCATGAGGCCGAGGCGCGAGGCCAGGGGGAAGGTGTGTCGCGCAATGGCCTCGGGAAGGCCGAGAGGTGAGGGCACCGGAATCTCAAGCGCGGGAGCAATGGGATCAACGCAGTTGCCGTCGTCTCCCCACGCGAGCACGGCCTCATGGCCAGCGTCCTGGAACGCACGTGCGACGCGCTGCGCGCGCGACCACGGTCCACCCATCCGCGAGCGGGCAACCATGGGAACGACGAGAACCTTCACGATCCAAGGGTACGCCGCTCACAACCGCGCGCCCGCAGCGCGCCCAGGCATCGACGCGAGGAAGAGCGACCCTGAACACCAATAAGGTCGAGGACGTCGGCTGATCGACGACACCTCTACCGGTTCACGCGTTTGACGAAGCGGAACATGTAGTCGGCCTCGCCCATCGGCTCGCCCGCCCCACGGGGATGCGACGGGTCGGGGTGACGTTCGTTGAAGAACTCGACGATGTGGAAGCCGCACTTGTTGACGTAGAAGTGGATGTTGCGCACCTCGAAATAGGGCGTCTCCAGGGTCCATTCCCTCACCTGCGGGTGGGCGGCCTCGATGGCGAACCAGGCGCGCGTCCCCACTCCCCTGGAATGAACCGAGGCCTTCATCGCGAAAAGGAGAACCTCGCCTCGATGCCCGACGACGGTAAGGATGACGTTGCCCACGACCTCGCCGTCCTCAAGGATGCGATAGGCGAGCGCTCCCGGCGCATTCAGGGACTCCTCAATGTCGGACAGTGGGAGAATCGGCTGCGCCGTTGCACTGCCCTCGCTGGGACCAGACGGATGCTGCTCACGCGCGGCGAGACGCTCCCCCACGAAGGATCCCTGCGGGTTGCCCTGGAAGTGCTCGAAAGATTCCTGAAAGTCCGCGATCAGCGCAGGACGCTCGGTGTCAGTCAGGGGCACAAGCATGATCGTCATGGGCTCATGATATCTATGAACGGCTGAAACCTGATGGCAGGGGTTTCTTTCCTTAGCATCCTGGGGACGGAGCCCAATGACGCGTGCCCCGAGTTCATCCGCGCGCAACGTCAGACAGTCGACGCCGGAACACGTGCAGCGCCGGTAAGCTAAGCGTGGTCACCGTCCGAACCCACGCGAGGAGGCATTCATGGACAAGCGAGATCGCATCCGAGGGGCAATGATCGGCTGCGCCGCTGGAGACGCGCTGGGCTACCCGGTTAAAGTGCTATCAGAGGCCGCTATCGTCGAACGCTACGGCCTGCGCGGGATCACCGCCTACGACTTGGACGAGAACGGAACCGCGCACTTCACCGCGGACACGCAGCTCATGCTGCTCAGCGCAAATGGGATCCTCTTCGCTCACACGCGAGGAGCGCTCCGCGGGATCATGGCCCCTGTGTACCAGTATTTCGACGCTTTCTACATGGACTGGTATCGGCTCCAGACAGAGAAGCAGCCACGCCGAGCCCGGTGCGGATGGATTAACGCCTACCCTGCCCTGTCCGCGAAGCGCGCCCCTTCTCCCACCTCCATGAGGGTCTTTAGTTCCGACAAGTTCGGCTCGATGGACGAACCCGTCAATGATTCCAAAGGCTCCGGATGCCTGCTGTGGGCCGTCCCCATCGGCCTGTCCTACTCCGACGACCCCGCCTATATTCTCGACTTGGCGGCAAACACGGCGGCCCTCACGCACGGCAACGAAGTTGCCTGGGTGGCATCGGGGGTACTAGCCCTCATCATCTCACTCATCATTCACCAGGAGCTCTCCATCGCCGAGGCCGTCAACGAAACACTGAAGGCTCTGGACAAGTCCTTCCCCGATTCCCGCAAGGCCGTGCACGAACTGTTGTCCTCCATCTGGTCCGCCAGGCCGCTTGCTACCTCAGCCTCAAGCGACCTGGATGCCATCCACGCCCTCGGCGAGGGGTGGGTCTCCAACGAGGCCCTGGCAATTGGCATCCTCTGCGCACTACGCTACGAGAACGACATCGCGGGAGCGATGACTTTCGCTGCCAACCACGGAGGCAACTCCAGCACAACTGCGGCGATCGCGGGAATGCTCGTCGGAGCACGAATCGGTTTCAATGCGATCCCCGACAGGTTCGTTGACAGGCTCGAGCTCGTCGACGTCATCCTCGAGCTGGCCGACGACGTCACCACGGACTGCCCAATGTCCGATTGGGGCCCGAGTAATCCTGTGTGGGAACACAAGTACATCTATGAAGACTACGCCTATTGGCGCAGGCGCACCCCGGAGGCCAAGGAAGACAAGGAAGACAAGGAAGGCGAGGCCAAGCAGACCAACTAGACCAGCGCCCCTTCGAGGCTACAACTCCAGCCTCATGTGCACGAGCTCCTGGTAGCCCGAAGTCGCGGACCGGTAGCCTCGTGGGTTGCGCCCATACTCCTCGAACCCCGCGCGCCGGTAGAGGGACACCGCGCGTTGATTGTCAGCCACTACCTCGAGCTCGAGCTGGGTGTAGCCCGCCCGACGCACACAGTCGATACTCGCCTCCATGAGCACTCGGCCGATCCCCATCCCCCAGTATTCCTGGAGCACGCTGATCCCGAAACGCGCCCGGTGAGCCACCTTGCGCCTGCCGCCCACCGCCGCGACTCCAGCACTGCCCACAATCTTCCCATCGACAACGGCGACGAGCTCGACCTCATTGTCACTGCGCTCCGTTTCCACCAGCGAGCGAGCCTCTTGTTCATCATCAGAGCCTTGCTCGTCCGGATATGACAGCAGGTAGTCAGTCTCGGAATGCGTGCGCTGCATAATGTCACGCAGCGCACGGGCATCCGACGCGACGGCATTCCGCACGAGGAGTTCCACCCCACCCTGTAACAGCACCGTTTCGGCGTACCTCATCGTCGGATTCCTTGTCTCCCCCATCGCAGGGGCTGGTAGAGAAGTAGTGGAGTCTCCACACCAATAAGTGGACTATTAATCACGCACCTAGCGTCCGGGGCCGCGGACAACCCACACGCCCGAACGGGGACTCCCCTGACGCTCAAGCGCGCCTTCGTCTTTCAGTTGTGCGACTATGCGCTCGGCACTCCGCTTCGAGCACCCAAGATATTGCGAAAGCTGAGTGACAGTGGACTGTGGGTTATCCCTAAGGAAAGCAAGCGCACGGGCTCGAGCCATATCCTGCGAGCTCGACGGCTTCGCATACGGAAGAATCGATTCCCGAATCGCCTCGAGCATAAACTCCACAAAACTCTCGCACGAACCGGTCGCACCCGAGCGGGCCAAGGCCTCGTAATAGTCCGCCTGCCGTCTCCTGATCGCGGACTCAACGGGCAACCACGCCAACTCCGAACGCCACCTAGACAGGAGCAGAGTCTGCCAGAGACGTCCCGTCCGCCCATTCCCATCAGAGAAGGGATGACAGAACTCGAACTCGAAGTGAAAGACACACGAAGCGAGCAGCGGGTGCATACGCGTCGTACGCAGCCACTCGAAGAGGCCTCCCATGACCTCGGGAACGTAGGCGGCCGGAGTCCCCGCATGGATGAGGGTATCTCCGTTGAACACGCCGACATTGCCCGACCGAAAGCGCCCAGCATCGGGGACGAGGCCACCCATCATCACGCGGTGAACGCGCAGCAAATCCTCCAACAAATGAGGATCGAGCTCAGGAATAAGGTCATAGGCGGCGCGCGCGTTTTCGACTTCGAGGATGTCGCGCCGGTCTCCGAGAACCCGCTTGCCGTCAATGATCGCGCTCACCGCGCGCTCATCAAGCTTGTTGCCTTCGATGACGAGGGAGGAATAAATCGTCTGGATCCGCAGCTCGCGACGCAGTGTCGGGCTGGTCGACAGTGGCGCTTGAGGCGACAGCATGCCGACAAGCTCAGCGATCTCCATGCACAACGCATCGATCGCGTCGGTGCGTTCAAACGACGGTTCGTAGGCCATGACCACCCCCATTACCGCCACAATTATACCGCCACTGGCGGTAATCGCGCGGCATCCAAGGATGGTTGACTACTAAACGGCAGGAGGCCTCGTCCATTGACGAGGCCTTGGCTGGGAGAGCGCATCGGGTTCAGTCGGTCCCGTGGAACGCCCAGGCGCGACCGCGCACGCCGCGCGCGATGTAGCTGGCGCCTGCGAGGCTCAGGGCGAGGCCGAGGCCGGTGTAGAAGAAGGCGATAAACCAGTCGGGGAAGAGCCCTGCGGCACGCATGCCGATACCAAACGACATCATGATCGCCATCATCATGTAGCTCTTGCGATCGAAGAAGCGGACGACGTGGTGGCGCTCCCCCTCCAGGTCGGCAATGCGCTGGGCATTCTTCTGAACGAGCTTGCTGAACATGGGATGGAACGCGCAGAAGATGGCGACCGCGCCGCCCGCGAGCGCCAGGAGGATAAGGGCCGCGAGATCGCGCACGTCGATCACCGCACGCACGCCGAGGATCGCGACGTTCATGCCGGCGAGCAGCCAGACGATGCCGGCGACGGCGATCAGGGACTGCTTCTTGATACGGAATCGACTCATTTCTTAGCGTCCTTTTCTTCTGTGGTGTCGTCGTACAGGGCGGCATCGAGGAGGGCGAACAGCGTCTCACATTCGCCGCCCGCCATGAGGGAGGCGAAGACGGCGCGCAGCACGTAGCGGCACAGGGCCTCGGCACTCATGGGGCCGACGAGCCGGGAGCGATCCACGGCCTCGTCCGCGTCGAGGACGCGCGCGAGTCCCCTTCTTTCATCAACTCACCCTATCTCACACGTCCACATGCAACCGCCGACACACACGGCCCCCCGGAGGGGCATAGGCTGACAGTCAGAGGCGACTGCGCAGTTCGGCTACCGCATCGCCGTTCCAGCGCACGCCTCTGATGAGAACGAAGGAGTTCACATGGACCACATCACCCTGAACAACGGCGTCACAATCCCCCAGGTCGGCCTCGGCACCTACCTGCTCGAGCCGGACGATGCCCAGTCGGCGGTCACCTACGCGCTCGACAACGGCTACACGCTGATCGACACGGCGAACGTCTACGTGAACGAGCGCGCCGTCGGGCGCGGAATGCGCGCGTCCTCGAAGGCGCGCGAGGAGATCTTCCTCGAGACGAAACTCTGGCCGTCGTTCTTCGAGCGTCCCACCGCCGTCGACGAGACGCTCGAGCGTCTGGGCACGGACTACATCGACCTGATGATCCTGCACCAGCCCGCCGGCGACACGGTCGCGGGATACCGCATCCTCGAGAAGGCGCATAAGGAAGGCAAGATTCGTGCGATCGGCCTGTCAAACTTCGACGTTGCCCAGACGCAGCGCATCCTCGACGAGTGCGAGGTTGTCCCCACGATCAACCAGGTCGAGTGCCACCCCTACTTCCCGCAGACGGAGCTCAAGGAACTCCTCAAGGAGCACAACATCGCGCTGCAGGCGTGGTACCCGCTGGGCGGGCGCGGCAACGACTCGATCATGTCCGAGTCCCTCGTCCAGGAACTCGCCGAGAAGCATGGCAAGTCCCCCGCCCAGGTGCTGCTGCGTTGGCACATCCAGCAGGGACACATCGTGATCCCGGGCTCGAAGACGCCATCGCACATCGCTCAGAACATCGACCTGTTCGATTTCGCGCTGACCGACGAGGACATGGCCCAGATCGATTCCCTCGACAAGGGGAAGCCGTTCTTCGAGCACAACGACGAGGTCTTGGCCGGGTTCCTCGCATACGTGCCCGACGTGGAGGGCCAGAAGTAGTCCCACTACCGCGCACTGAGCCAAACGCACGACTGTTTCGGTAGCGACACCAGGCGCACATAACGAGGCCTACCCTGCTTGACGGGGTAGGCCTCATTACACGACAGCGATGTTATAGTCATCGCGAGCCAATGAAGCCCTATGAAGAAAGCTGCTCATGGACAGAGTCGCACGCATCGCCGCACCCCTCTTCTTCATCGCCATGGTCTACGCAGGGTGGCGTTTCGACCTCAACCTCCCCATCCAGCCGCTGCTCTCGCCAGGCCCGTGGATCGTCGCACTGCTGATCGCGTCCTACTTCAGCGCACTGACAGTGCTCCACTCTCAAGACAAGGTCACTCCACGCACACTCGCTTTTTGGGGACTCATCATCAAGCTTGCTCTCCTCCCCATTTTCCTCATCATGCTCATTCTCACGATCATCGTTCCGCTAGATAGCTCCAACGGCAACGTCAGCGGCTTCCTGATGATCTTCCTCATCCTCCCCCTGGACGCGGGAGTCTACTGCTTGATGCTCGTGTCATCCTTCCATGGGTTTGCTGCAACAAAACGCCTACTGTCCGAACAGACAATCCCATCAGCAACAGTAAAAAGACTCAGGAAGATGCACGCCGTTCCCATCGCAGACCTTGTCGCAGCTATCTGGCTGTACGTGCTTCTGCGTCGAGTGGACAGCACCGCCCCGACCAACGCATAGGACGCCTATCCCTCCATGTTCGCCGCGGTCACCCCCTCCGTCAGAGTTCCGTACGCGGTGACACAGTGCCCAAAGAACATGTCGTCATCGTCGAAGTAGGCGGAAAATGAACCGTCGGCGTCCATCGCGATGCTGCGCAGCTCGATCCGGCGAGCGAAGCTCTCTTCGGTAATCTCCGGGACCTCCTCGTCGGCAGATTCGCGCCATTCGCACGCGAGGTCGGTGAGCTCACGTGCGGCGCTCGCGCGCATGTCGCGGTCCCAGCGATCCTGCTCCGCCAGCATCACCGTCATCGCCCGCCTGGCATCGACCCAGGTTTCCTCGTCCGCCGCATCAACCTCGAGCGACAGGCAGATCTGCTCGCCGCGCCACAGTACCTCCCCTTCGAACGTGTCGAGATCCTTGTCGAGGGTGAGTTCTCCGAGCACCTCGTCGGTCACCACGACCGGCCTGCGGTATTCGGCCAGCACCTCTTCCAGGGCGGGGCACGGGGGGATCCTCTTCCAGGACCTCAACGATCAGGAATTGGTTCTGCGAGGAGGCGGTCACGCCCTCGGGAACCTCGTGCGGGACCTCCTTACGCGCCTTGAGGCGGTACACCGCCTCCCGACGGAAGCGATCGAGGATTCCTCCGGCATCATGTTCCTCGTCACTGACGGGATAGACGATCCGGCCGTCACCCGTGTGCAGTGCGCCGGTCTGGCAGTCCACATACGCAATGAAGTAGTGCGAGACGTCCCAGAATCCGTTCCTCTTGCCGGCCCCGCCACCGCCGGCGAGTAGGACGATGATCTCCCGGGCCTCGTCCTCAAACGTGCGCTCCCATTCGGCCTGCGTCATGTTGTTTTGCGAGCGCATGTATTCAAGTAAATTCATGTGGGTTCCTCCTTGAACGGCCAGGCGGGTACATTACAATGAACGCTACTCTACTCAAGGGTCCGCGAGCTCAACACGCGCTATGATCTACACATAGATCTGTTGGTTCATTGTGGTACTTGGCGGTCAAATATAGATTCTCTGACAACGAAGCGCCCCGTTCCGAGCGCTAACTATTTGCCTCGCCCATGGCATCTCCCGTACTTCATTCCACTTCCGCATGGACAGGGTTGATTCCTCGCGATTCTTCCATACTGTTCTACATACTTGGCGACTCGAAAATCACCCATTCGCTCGCCGCGTCTTCTCAGTTCGCCAAAACGAGATGAAGGGATCTGAGAAAGGGTGATTGTTCGCATATCAACCGTTTGGAGGGCTAGGCTCGTATCGAATCTAAACGACAACAACATGCGTTCGTCTTCTCCGTTCGCAAGAAGGATGGTTGCAACATAGTCGAACATTTCTTGATCAGACATGACGTCAGACAATTCATCTTGAAACACGAAACACGTCAGACGAAGTGAATTCCCGGTGCCTGAGAAGGAAAGAACGACCTGTCTGCCAGTTATGGCTTGTCTCTCCAGGGACATTTCAATGCCGTCAGATAGTTGCTCACGTGCTTCGCTGGAGAAATCAAGCAGGTACGAGGAAACGTGAACAGCTTGAGGATTGCCAGAGCTGAGCAACACGTCAATTATTTCACGAAAGCGCTTAGGCATACTTTGCCGAGGCTTCCGAAGCTGGGGCGAAAAAGTGCCAAGCCGCTCGAAATATTCGTCCAATTCCTCTCTGTAACCTGAGACATAAATGGTCTTATCTTTCGCGACGCTGTCAACTTCTAGCGAATAACAATTATGCGCAATGTACATACCAAGGTGGTCGAGTTCGTCTTTGAGGATGAGCCTCTCATTGAGGGCCGCAATTTCTCTCTGTTTGAGGAAGTGGAGGAATTCTAGCGGATTATCAAAGTATTCCCTGAAAGTCATGAGGTCGTCGATTGCGATGCAAGACACGCCTTCTTCAAGGTCTAAAAAACCAAGTTTCTCTGCACAAGCCGCATAAGTGTTAATGTTGTCTACCGTTACGGAGAGGCAGAAGATGCTCTTGATGTCCGAGATATCAAGTATTTGCTTCGGCTGCATGTGCTCGTCGTAGAGGACCAATTTAGTGTTGGAACGGCGAATATAATCTCTCATCTGAGCACATTGACTATTTGCTTTTCCTATCAGCTCTTTATAGCGGTTGACGTGCGAAGCGTAACCCGACACCGGCGGAGCATCAGTAAAGCTACCAGCTTTAACTTCGATCACCAACAACGCATCTCTATACCTAATCAGAAGGTCGTTTTCACTTCGATGCTTCTTGCTGCCGTAGTAGTTATCCCTGTGCGTGGAGCACCCTGGAAGCATCTCCTTGAAAACCGATTCGACCATTCTTTCACTAGCCTCTTTTTGCCTTTGCTGCCATCGCTCTGAATAGTCGAAATCGGTACGCAGAATTAATTTCTGGATTGCCCTATAGAAATTATCGGTAAGCGAGTAGTAGTCGAAGCAGTAGCTGTCTCCGCCTATCTTGATGAATGGCCGAACTACGATCGGAAGCGTAACTATCGGCCAATACTGCATTTCTCCTTCTTCGAAGAAACAAGCCTCACCCGGAGCAACGACAGGGCATCGATAAAAGCCTCGGGCCAACCAGTAATCCTAGCGACATTGAATAAGCTCACGGAGAACGCGTCTCCAACTGCTTTCACATCCTCGTCAGGAATACCCGAAATATCGAAGTCGTCAGCCAATCTTGCCTTGTCACAAAGCTTCCTCAAAGCATCCAGGCCTTCAAGTCGGCCGTTTAACAACGCTATTTGAATTTTTTCATATCCAGCGACCACTTCATTTGCCGTCACACCGAACAATTTTTGAAATTCATCATCGTGAGCGAGCACAAGTGGCCGAAGATAATCAATCTGAAGGAAGCGATATCTATTCCCTCTAACCATATGCATTAATTGAGCTTCGAAGGCCAGCTGACTTATTTCACTGTCATCTCCGAGCTCCCAGTACCGGTACGACAAGTATTTTAGCGACTTAAAAAACAGTATTTCTTGGTCATAAACATACCTATGCGCCAGTCGGTCAATATCTTCATCAGAGACATGGGCACAGATTGTGTTATCCGTTGCAGCGATGAGACTTTGCAGGTATTCGACGGGGCGGGACGGCACATCATCTTGCCTGTAGAAGAGGACATCACCTTCAGGGATAGGATTACTGAATGTCGTGATATCGCTAACGACCATTAGCAATATCTCTTGTCGATCAATTTGAATGTATCCTCGAATAGATTCGATATGCTCGTTAATTTCTTCAGCCAGCTGTTTCATTCCGGCCGACGCTTCATTCTTAATTTCATTGCCATTCACATTTGCCCCTTGGAACACAACGCGCCACACCATTAACCCAGACGAACGCTAAGTCAAACACCTTGCCATTTCAGTTCTTCTACTATTCGCCGCAGAGCTTAACTGCCAATGTTGGTCAACTCTTCGAGAACGGCCTTTGCCGTCTTACAGCACTCTTGAAACGAAATTCCTTTTGCGAACGGATTCTTCCTCACATACTTCACCCACTGCGCTTGCATGACTGCGTCGCCGGCAACATCGTCGAGCACCTCTGCCCAGCGCTCAATGGCGGCTTGACTATTCCTTTTCTCGCACGTCGACACCAAAGCGTTTTTCAACATTCCCATATCGACATCACTTCTTTTGACTCCCAGCAGGACATGGATGTCATAGAAGTCTCGCGGGCGGGTGTTGGCAACGCCGCGGGATACCACGGTCTCAAGTTTCTCCGCAAGCACCGTCTCAATCGGGTAGGCCATGAGGCTGATAACACCCTCATCAAAGAGGAGCGGGTAGCTATATTCCACCGCGTCCGGCGTAATCCGGTCACCAGTGGTAACGTCCACTGTCAGTGGGATCACCATGGGCGCGTAGATCCCCTTCAGGTGCACACGAATACCCGTGTACTCATCGGTCTCCCGAATGTCCTCTGTCCTGTCGAACTCGAACTTCCAGTCATCGTCTGCTTGCACCGCTGCAATGTCACGGAACGCTCTTTCTGCGGATTCGTGAGTAAGGGCGAACCCTCTGACCGTCGTATCCAGGTCCATTGTGGTCCTTGACCTTACGCCGACAAGGGAGGAGATGAGCACGCCTCCCTTGATAATGACGTTATTCCTCCACTTCGATCTCGAGAGGCGTTCGAGCATCCTCTCGAGGAGGTAGCTCTGCATGAGCGCTTGCGCAGGGATACCCGCCTCCTTGGCCATGCTATTCACGCGCACCTTAAGCTGCATTGTATTCCTTGTCCTCACAGCAGCACCTCCAGGTAGTTCCGGATCTTCCTCTCGACGCCGAGCTTGCGTGCGTACTCGATGAGCTTCGCTAAATCTCTCTTTGGGCTTCTGACATAGGTCTGCATCGCCGGGGTAACTACCTGCGAATCGACCATACGCTGCCCCCTGACCAGGTCACAAAGCGTTCTCTCCAAGACGTATGCCCTGACGGCGTTGCCGTACTGGGTAGTCAGTTCTACCAACCCTAGCTCGAGCACCTCATCAGCACAGGAACGGCAGACTATCCCCAGCTCTCTGGCGGGTGTGGCATTGTAAGTTCTAGGAAAGGTCATGGTGAGCGAAAAGGGCGCACGGTCGGTCATACCATGCAGGAAGAGCGCCGTGTCATCGGAAAATACACCGCGCGAGAATCGGTGCTGGGCAACGAAGTATGGGTCCTCCCATGTCTCCGGAAGAGCGTAGAGGCCGCGTCCAGCTTGAACAAGCTCTCCTTTATCAACTGCCTCAGTGAGCTTCCTTCTGGGAATGCCAGCTTCAGTGGCCTGCGATGCAGACACGTAGCCGTTCTGCCCTTTCGCAATCTCAATTAAGGTCATAATCGCCTCTTTTTAGCTCGTACATCTATGCGGAATATTACCGCATATTAAGCATGGATGTACGCTTTTGGGTGATTGAGCCTCAAACTTCCACAAGAGAGCTTGAACAAGAGAATTGGACCCGGGAACACTCACCAGAGTGCTCCCGGGCCCACGCTTTTAAACCAACGCGGAAAGTATTACTCCCACTCGATGGTGGCCGGGGGCTTGGAGGTCACGTCGAGGACGACGCGGTTGACCTCGGGCACCGAGTTGGTGATGCGCGTGGAGATGCGGGCCAGGACGTCGTAGGGCAGGCGCGTCCAGTCAGCCGTCATCGCATCCTCGGAGGACACGGGGCGCAGCACGATCGGGTGGCCGTAGGTGCGGCCGTCACCCTGGACGCCCACGGAACGAACGTCGGCGAGCAGGACGACCGGGCACTGCCAGATCTCCTGATCCAGGCCGGCCGCCGTGAGCTCCTCGCGGGCGATCAGGTCGGCGGCGCGCAGGATGTCCAGGCGCTCGCGCGTAACCTCTCCAATGATGCGGATACCCAGGCCGGGACCCGGGAAGGGCTGACGGTTCACCAGGTAGTCAGGCAGGCCCAGCTCACGGCCGACCGCACGCACCTCATCCTTGAACAGGGTACGCAGGGGCTCGACCAGCTCGAAGGTCATGTCCTCGGGCAGGCCGCCCACGTTGTGGTGGCTCTTGATGTTGGCCGCGCCCTCGCCGCCGCCGGACTCGACGACGTCGGGGTACAGGGTGCCCTGGACGAGGAACTTCACCTCGCCGCCTGCGGCGCCGACCTCTTCGATGACCTGTTTCTGGGCGGCCTCGAAGGAACGGATGAACTCGCGGCCGATGATCTTACGCTTCGCCTCGGGCTCGGTGACGCCGGCCAGGGCAGACAGGAAGCGCTCGGACTCGTCGCAAGTGATGACGCGGATGCCCATGCCGCGCGCGTAGTCGTTCTCGACCTGCTCGCGCTCGCCCGCGCGCAGCAGGCCGTGATCGATGAAGAAACAGGTCAGCTGATCGCCGACGGCCTTGTGCACGAGGGCCGCAGCCACGGAAGAGTCCACGCCGCCCGACAGGGCGCAGATGACCTGCGCGTCGCCGACCTGCTCGCGGATCTTCTCAACCTGCTCGTCCACGATGGAACCGGCGGTCCACGTGGGTTCCAGGCCGGCACCCTTGTACAGGAAGTTCTTCAGCGCGTCCTGGCCGAACTGGGAGTGGCCCACCTCGGGGTGCCACTGCAGGCCGTAGAGGCGACGCTCGCGCGACTCGAAGGCCGCGACGGGGGTCTCTGCGGTGGAGGCGGTGACGGTGAAGCCCTCGGGCGCGCCCTGGACGGCGTCGCCGTGGCTCATCCACACGATCTGGTCGTCGGGGGTGCCGCTGAACAGGCAGGAGTCACCGGCCACGGTGGCCTCGGTGTGCCCGTACTCGCGGGTGCCCGTGCGACCGACGGTGCCGCCGAGGGCGTGGGCCATGGTCTGGAATCCGTAGCAGATGCCCAGGACGGGCACACCGGCCTCGAAAATCGCGGGATCGACGGAGGGGGCACCCTCCTCGTACACGGAGGACGGGCCGCCGGACAGGATGATGGCGGCAGGCTCCTTGGCGAGCATGTCCGCCACGCTCATGGTGTGGGGGACGATCTCGGAGTAGACGTTAGCCTCGCGCACGCGGCGCGCGATCAGCTGGGCATACTGCGCGCCGAAGTCGACGACGAGGACGGGGTGCATGTCAGAAGCGTTCACCCTGCCAATGGTACCCGCGCGCGCCCCACCCCGTCGCACTCCATTACGCATGTCACCACTGCGCACGCCGGATACGGCGACGGCCCCGCCCCCGGGTGGGGACGAGGCCGACTCGCGTGACGCTGGAGCGCGCGGCTCAGCGGAAGATGGAGCGCAGCACCGGGAAGGCTCCGGTGGCCACGGCGGCCTTGACCAGGTCACCGATGATGAAGGGAATGAAGCCCTTGGCCAGACCCTGCTCAAAGGTCATGTGCGCGAAGGGGATCATCCAGGCCAGGCCCAGGATGTACACGGAGAACAGGGAGACGACGGCGGTCGGCGCCATGGTCAGGATGCGGCGGTCAGCGCCGCGCTGGGCGGCCAGGCCGGCGATCGCGGCGACGAGGAGGTAGCCGAGGATGTAGCCGAAGGAGGCGAAGGCCCAGCCGACGTTCGTGCCGGTGAAGACCGGGGCACCGGCGACGCCGAGGAGGGCGTAGGCGGCGACGGAGATGAGGCCTCGGCGCGCGCCAAGGGTCGTGCCGACCGAGAGGGCGCCCAGCGTGCCGAGCGAGACCGGCACGGGCGTGAAGGGCAGCGGGACCGAAATGCGGGCCAGCGCGATCATGGCAACCGTTCCGGCGGCGATCAGGGCGATCTCGCGAACGATCGTGCCACCGAGGCGGTCGGCGAGAACACGGTTCTCGCGCGCGGCGACGGGGGAAGCGGTCAGAGTCGTCATAAGGCACCTTTCAACAGGACTAACAGCCATTTATTCAACAATTGAACGATATGCTGCCCGCCGTTCCCTGTCAAGCACACGGAGGCAAATCTCAGGGGGCGAGCGCCACACCGGCGCTCGCCCCCTGGAGCCCATGAGCGGGAATGATCAGTGCGCGAAGTGGCGCGTTCCCGTCAGGTACATCGTGATGCCCGCGGCGTTCGCCGCATCAATCGACTCCTGGTCACGCACCGATCCGCCGGGCTGGACGACAGCCTTCACGCCCGCGTCGATGAGCACCTGCAGTCCGTCCGCGAAGGGGAAGAACGCATCCGACGCGGCGACCGCGCCAACGGAACGCTGCTCGGGAGCCTCGGCCACAACCTCGGACGCGCGAGCACCGCCCGCGCTGTCCACGGTGGACGCCGCCGCGTCACCCGTCGAGCGCGAGCCCAGCGTGTTCGCACGCTCGACCGCCAGCTTGCAGGAGTCCACGCGGTTCACCTGGCCCATGCCAACGCCCACCGAGGCGCCGTCCTTGACCAGCAGGATCGCATTCGAACGAACTGCGCGCACCGTGCGCCACGCGAACTCCAGGTCCGCCAGCGTCGCCTCGTCGGCGGGAGCGCCGGCCGCGAGCGTCCAGTTCTCGGGGAAATCACCGGGCGCGTCGATGTCGTCGCGCTCCTGGACCAGCAGGCCGCCGCTGATCTGCTTGAACTCGTACGAGCCGCGAGCCGGGGGCTCAACCTGCAGGACGCGCAGGTTCTTCTTCGCGCTCAGCACCTCGAGCGCGCCCTCCTCGTAATCGGGGGCCAGCACGACCTCGGTGAAGATCGGGACGATCTGGCGAGCCAGCTCCACGCTCACCGGACGGTTCACGGCGATCACGCCGCCAAACGCCGACACGGGGTCGCAGGCGTGCGCGAGGCGGTGCGCCTCGGCCACGTCATCGGCCACCGCGATACCGCAGGGGTTCGCATGCTTGATGATCGCGACGCAGGGGCGCTCGTGATCGTAGGCGGCGCGCAGGGCGGCGTCGCCATCCGTGTAGTTGTTGTAGCTCATGGCCTTGCCGTGCAGCTGGCGCGCGTTCGCGATGCCCGGGACCAAGGCCTCGTCGTCGGCCTCCTCATCCTCGAAGGACTCATCGATCTCGCGGTACACGGCAGCGCCCTGGTGCGGATTCTCGCCGTAGCGCAGCGACTCCACGCGCTCGAAGGCGTCGGCGACGAACACGGGCATGCCCGAGGCCTGCCCCTCCTCCTCGGGGACCTCCACCACGTAGTCTTCCTCGGTCTGGTAACCCAGGGACTCCAGGAAGGCCGCGTCGGAGGCGTCCAGGTGGGTCTCGGCGGCATCGTCGAGGGTCTCACGCACGTCCTCGAGATCCAGCTCGTCGGCCAGCCAACCGGCGATCGCCAGGTCGTAGGTCGCCGTGTGAGCGAAGGCCTCGGCGGCCAGCACACGCCGCTGCTCGAGGGTGAAACCCTCTCCCGCCACGGCCTCAGCCACATCCGCGTAACGCTCCGGGGAGGTCACGACCGCGACCGACGGATGATTCTTCGCGGCGGCGCGCACCATGGACGGGCCGCCGATGTCGATCTGCTCGACGCACTCGTCAAAAGACGCGCCCGACGCAACCGTGTCCTGGAACGGGTACAGGTTGCACACGACCAGGTCGAATGCCTTGATGCCCAGCTGGGCGATCTGCTCACGGTGGGCGGCCTTACGCTGGTCGGCCAGGATGCCGGAATGAATGAAGGGGTGCAGGGTCTTCACGCGCCCCTCAAGCACCTCGGGGAAGCCGGTCACGTCGTCGACCGGGGTGACAGCCACGCCGGCGTCCGCGATGCGGGCTGCCGTGGAGCCGGTGGAGACGATCTCCACGCCGGCCTCGCCGAGCGCGCGGGCAAGATCCTCCAGGCCAGTCTTGTCGTACACGGAAATCAGGGCCCGCTTGATGGGGCGCACGTCGATGGGTTCCAGGTTGTCCAGGGAGACGGACATAGTTCCTCCAGGTTGAGACCAAACCCAGGCGCCCAGGCGGGCGACGCCTCGCGGGAAATGCGGCCGCTCCCCGGTGGTCATCCACCCTCGCCAGTCGCGGCGTCTCCCAGTCTAGTTCAGGCCCTCGCGCCGCGTCGCCCTCGTCCCGGGGTCTTCCTCGTCACCTTCGGCCTGGACCGGTTCGATGTCCGCGGCATCCTCGGAAGCCTCTTCCACGTCCGCGGCCTGTGCGTCCGCGTCGACCACCGCTTCGAGATCCTCAACCCCGGCCTCGTCGGCGCTTGCTTCCATGTCGCCGGGCTCCTCGGGTTCGGAAGCCTCAGCCCAGGCCTCGTCAGCCGCCGAGGCAGTGGTTCCCACGCGGGACGCACGCTCGGCGGCGCGGCGGCGCAGGGCCTCACCCTCGTTGCGCACGCGACCGGCACCCTCGCCGAGGAGGGCGCGAGTCGTCGGGTGGCTCGCCAGGGCGATGATCAAGGCAGGCAGGGCAATCTCGAGCACGAGAGCGAGCGTCACCCACCCCACGCGCGGGCCCATCGACGACAGGCGCACGGAGCCCATGCTCATCGTCGCGCTCCACATCCACAGGGCCGTCACCGAGGCGACGATCACCGAGGACAGGACACCCTGGGCAGTCTGGTGCAGCAGGTGCTCACGACGGAACGACCGCGACGCGACAACACCAAGGCCAATGCCCAGCATGATCGGCACAAGAATCACCCACATGCCGGGGGCCGTCTCCGGGACGGCTCCAAGGAGCGGAATCGGCGGAATCGGGCCGGTGCCCGCCACCACCGGAGAATGCAGCGAATCCGTCGCCGTCAGGAAACCCGCGCCCGACCACCAGGAGGCAGCCCACGCCATGACCGTGGGCGCAAAAAGCAGCTGAGCCCCCACGATAAAAGCGGTATCCGCGCCCGAGGCAGCACCCAGAATCTCCTGGATCCCAGCCATGCGGCTCCACCCCGCCACGAGCGCAATCACCGACGCCACCGCAGACGCAGCAACGAGCGCGAGGACCGACAGGCCTCCGAGCTTCAGGCCACCCGAAATCCAGTGCTGCATCGGCGGGGCCTCATTGTCGCGCGAATACCCCGACGCAACGAACCACACCGATCCGATCAGCGGAATCAGAATCGCGCCGAGCGTGCCCGTCCACCAGTGCGAATAGATGCCCGACGCGCCCGCCAGCAGCCAGGAGGTGAGAAGAAAACCAGGCACCGCGAACAGCGCCGCGCTGCGCGGGAAACCAGCCGTGTTACGCAGCAGGAGCCGCACCAGCACGATCAGCAGGGCGCCCACCAGCGTCGGAATCGCGCGGTAATGCACTCCCCCAACCACCGACGTTCCGCCAATGACGGCGGCCCATAGGTCACCACCCAGGCCGAGAGCATCGCGCGGCGTCGTGTCATTCATCCACGAGTTCGAACGCAGCGTCAGGTAGGCGATCATCGTGAACACCGTGATCAGACCCCAACCCGCGAAGGCCGCCTCGACACCCGCGAGCACACCGCGCGCCCACCCCTGCGGGACGGCCACACGGATCGTCGCCCGATCCGGCACGTACGTGGTCGTGGTTCGCCGGGGGCTGGGTACTTCTCTGATGCGCTCGCTCACAGGCCCATAGTGTCAGAATCGGCCCGGGGCCGCGACGCTGCGCGCCGACCCCGGGCCGATTTGTGCTGTGACGTTAGCGCGAGAGGATCTCGCGCGCGATCTGCGCCGTCTGCGAAGGGGTGCGACCCACGCGCACGCCCACGGCCTCGAGCGCCTCCGCCTTCGCGGCAGCCGTACCGGACGAGCCGGACACGATCGCGCCCGCGTGGCCCATGGTCTTACCCTCGGGGGCGGTGAAGCCCGCGATGTAGGCGACGACGGGCTTGGTCATGTTCTCCTGGATCCAGGCGGCCGCACGCTCCTCGGCGTCACCACCAATCTCACCGATCATGATGACGAGGTCGGTGTCCGGGTCAGCCTCAAAAGCCGCCAGCGCGTCGATGTGGGTGGTGCCCACAACCGGGTCGCCGCCGATACCCAGGCACGTCGTGAAGCCGAAATCGCGCAGCTCGTACATGAGCTGGTAGGTCAGCGTACCCGACTTGGAGACGAGGCCAAGGCGGCCCGGTCCCGTGATGTCCGCCGGGGTGATACCCAGGTTCGCCTGCCCGGGCGAGATGATGCCGGGGCAGTTCGGGCCGATCAGGCGCACGCCCGCCGCGAGCGCCCGCTCGACGACAATCGTGGAATCCTGGACGGGAATGCCCTCGGTGATGAGGACGATCGTCTCGATGCCCGCATCGATAGCCTCGAGGGCGGCGCCCTTCGCGAAGGCCGGGGGCACGAAGATGACGGAGGCGTTCGCGCCGGTGGCCTCGCGGGCCTCGGCGACAGTTCCGAAGACGGGGACCTCGACCTGGCCGTCGGTCACCTTGTCGGCGCCCGGGCCGTAGCCCTGCACGTCGAAGGTAACGGTCGTACCGGCCTTGCGCGGGTTCGTGCCGCCCACGATGGCCGTGCCGGCGCTCAGCATGCGCTGGGTGTGCTTGCGGCCCTCGGCGCCGGTCATGCCCTGGACGATGACCCGGGTGTCAGAGTTGACGAAGATAGTCATAGTGTTCTCCTGCGGTTCTCGGGTCGTTACTTCGACGGTTCCTGGGCTGCGAGCTCAGCTGCACGCCGGGCCGCGCCGTCCATCGTTTCTTCCATGTGGACGAGCGGGTGCGCAGCCTCGGCAAGAATCGCGCGGCCCTCCTCGACCTTGTTACCGTCGAGGCGCACGACGAGCGGCTTCGAGGCCGCGTCGCCCAGCGTCTCGAGCGCGCCGATGATGCCTCGGGCGACCTGGTCGCACGCGGTGATGCCGCCAAAGACGTTGACGAACACGGAGCGAACCTGCTCGTCTCCGAGGATGATATCCAGGCCCTTCGCCATGACCTCGGCCGACGCACCGCCACCGATGTCGAGGAAGTTCGCGGGCTTCATTCCGCCGAACTCCTCGCCGGCCATCGCGACCACGTCGAGGGTCGACATAACCAGGCCCGCGCCGTTACCGATGATGCCGACCTGGCCCTCCAGGCGCACGTAGTTGAGCCCGGCTGCCTTCGCTGCTGCCTCGCGCGGATCCTGCGCGGCCACGTCCACGAGCTCAGCGTGGCCAGGGTGGCGGAATCGCGCGTTGTCATCGAGGGTGACCTTGCCGTCGACCGCCCACACGGAGCCGTCGGGGCTGGAGACCAGCGGGTTGACCTCGACCAGGGTCGCATCCTCATCGCGGTAGACGGTCCACAGGGTTTCGAGGACGGGGGCGATGGCCTCGGCCGTTTCCTCGTCGAAGCCCGCTTCCTTCGCAATGTGGCGGGCAACCTCGGCGTCGATGCCGACGGTGGGGTCGAGGGGGACGCGGGCCAGGGCCTCGGGGCGTTCCTTCGCAAGGGTCTCGATGTCCATGCCGCCTTCGCGCGAGCACATCGCCAGGTGGTGGCGGTTCGAGCGATCCAGCAGGATCGAGAAGTAGTATTCGGCGGCAATGTCCGCGCCGACAGCGATCATGACCTTCTTGACGATGTGGCCCTTGATGTCGAGGCCGAGGATCGCCTCAGCTTTCTCGTAGGCTTCGTCGGCGGTGTGGGCGAGCTTGACGCCGCCGGCCTTGCCGCGGCCGCCGGTCTTCACCTGCGCCTTGACGACCAGCAGCGACGCACCGTCTGCCAGCAGCTCGCGCGCACCCTCGCGCGCCTCTTCGGGGGTTGACGCCAGGCGGTAGTCGAGCACGGGCACGCCGTGCTCCTTGAACATCTGCCGGGCCTGGTACTCGTAGAGATCCACCTTATTCCCTCCGTTGAACGTGGTGTGGTCAGCGCAATAATTCTAACGTGTGACCGGCATAAACGCGCCATTTCCTCCCATTATCAAGGCTTGTCACGGCCTTGACCGGAGGCCCGCTTCCCTTTATCAACGCTTTGCGTTGCGGGGCGGGTTGCTGGGGCCCGTGGGGCGGCCGTGGCCAGCGTCCACTAGGTGGGTGTAGCTGCGTATCGAAGGGTTACCACCGTCATCGAGGGGCCCAGCTGCCCGGACCGCGGCGTGCACGCACACCCTGACCAACACCGTTTAGCCCAAAATGCAGACCACCTCGCCCGCAACGGCCCATTTTCGGCGTTTTTCGCCGAGCTGGTCTGCTTTTTGGGACAACATCAGCGCCAGCTACAGCTTCGACACCACCAAACGGGGGAATTGCACTACATGAGGGTCCGACACGCCGATGACACGCCCCCAGATGGCTTCGTGTAGTGCAAAACCCCCACCACCGTCGGCACGGAGGGCTCCGGAGCCCCGAGCATCACCAAAATGGATAGGGAATAACAATCTGGATAGGTTATTGCTTTCTGGATAGGTTAATGAGCTATCCAGAAGCGCCGTTCCTATCCAAACCGAGCTTCCTATCCAGAACGCGCGCCACCATCTGATAGGAGGGCACCGGAGGGGCGCAGGGCCTGCTGTGGCGCCCATGGGTAGCGGGAGGCCAGCAACCGGAGACTCGGACGGTGCCGACGCGACACAACACTCGCCCACCAAGAAACCACGACGGACCGCTACCGGTACAAAACTCGCCCTGCTCGCCCAAAATGGCCCAATTTGGCAGGTTTTTCGCATGCAGGGCGAACTTTGTACCGCTATCGCCACCAACAAGCCACGCATGGCGAACTTTCTACCGTTTTCGCCAGCAAGAAGCCGCGCATGGCGAACTTTGTACCGCATGCGAGGCAGAGACGGGGCTAGCCATCACAGCACACCAGGCCTCACCGGCGCGGAGGGCACCGCAGGGACAGGAGGACCAGGCTGCGATGCCCATGGGCGGCGGCGACACGACCTCCAGATAACTTTCGCATGCAATTCGATTGGATGAAGTTTCAACAATGTCTAAAAACGTTGCAATTCCAACGATCTGATTTCAGAATTTGAAAGAGTTGCGGGGGAATTGCATGCGAAATTGGGTGCGGGCTCAGCAATGATGTGGATCCTCATCAACACAACGGGTTTCACTGGTGTGAAGGGCGCCGGAGGGACCGGAGGACCAGGCTGCGGTGCCCGTGGGCGGCGGCGAGGCCTGGCCGGGCTTCGAGGCGGGGCCTGGCTGCGGTGCCCGTGGGCGGCGGCGAGGCCTGGCCGGGCTTCGAGCCGACTCACAAGCACACGTCAGCACACCAGGCCCCACTGGTGTGAAGGGCGCCGGAGGGTCCGGAGGGCACGGGCGGGCTTCGAGATCGACCACTCCGAGCGAAGCTCGCGTGTGGCGATCTCGCGGGCGGCCGGGCCCGACGGCGCCCAGAACACCAGCGGCGCCACAAGCAACAACACGCAGCATGGGCGGCTCGCGGGCGGGCCGCCGCCCACGGCGCAGCCCGGCCCAGCAGGGCACACAAAGCAGCCCGGCCCAGCAGGAAAAGCTACGAAATCTTCTCCATCGGAGCCATGCGCACAAGCAGGCGCTTCTCGCCCAGGCCGAAGCGGATGCGGGCCACGGTGCGCGGCCCCTCGCCTTCGATGCCGGTGACGGTTCCGGCGCCCAGGGTCGCATGCTTGATGCGGTCGCCGACCTTGAGGGAGAGCACCGGCTTATCCTCGGCGGCCTTGGCGGCGGGAGCCACGCCCATGCGGGTCACCTTGCGAACACCCGCGGGCTGCGCGGAGGCGCCGCCGCGTCCGGAGCCGAAGGCACCCGTGTCGGCATCACCCCACGGGTCGCGTCCCTCGGAGCGACGGGAGCGCCCGTAGGAACCCGAGCCGTACGACCCGGACCCGTAGGAGCCGCCGTACGACGCTCGCATGCGCTCGCCCGACGTCGCCGCGCGGCGCACGTCGAGAAGCTCGGCGGGAATGTCGTCGAGGAACCGTGAGGGCGGCATCTCCTGCGGGGTGCCCCAGGCGCTGCGCACGGCCGCGCGCGTCAGATACAGGCGTTCGCGCGCACGCGTGATGGCCACGTACGCCAGTCGGCGTTCTTCCTCCAGCTCGCTTTCGTCGCCGAGGCTGCGCTGGTGCGGGAAGGTGCCGTCCTCCATGCCGGTGACGAACACGACCGGGAATTCGAGGCCCTTCGCGGTGTGGACGGTCATGAGGGTGACCTGCCCGCCGCGCTCGCCCTCTGCGGGCACCTGGTCCGAGTCGGCGACGAGGGCGACGCGCTCGAGGAAGTCCGCGAGGGTTCCGCCGGGAGCGTCGGCCGCGAAGGCTCCCGCGACGGAGTGCAGTTCCGCGAGGTTTTCCACGCGCGAGGCGTCCTGCGGGTCCTCGCTGCGGCGCAGTTCCGCCAGGTAGCCGGTGCGGTCCAAGACTTCCTCGAGGATGTCGGCCTGCGACGCGCCTCGAGCCTCCGCGGCGCGCAGGGTTTCGATGAGTCCCCAGAACGCGGCCGCCGACTTCGCGGCGCGCGGGGTGATCCCGAGGACCTCGGGAGCCGTCTCGGCCGCGCTCTCGGCAGGGGACGAGGCCGGGACCGCAGCCACGCTCTCATCCGCAGTCTCGCCCGCACCGGGATTCTCCCCCGCCGCTCCATCCGAGGAAGCAGACTCGGAAGAATCAGCCGAGGCCTCGTCCTGGGACGCGGAGCGTGCGAGCGCGTCAACGTCGATCCCCTCGCCCTCACCCGCGGGGCAGCCGGCGCGCAGCCACAGGTGGCGCAGCGCCGCACCGAAGGAAATGCCGTAGTGGGCGGCGTGCGCGGCGATCGCTTCTTCGGCCTTCGCGCCGATGCCGCGCTTGGGGACGTTGAGGACGCGGCGGGCCGCGACCGTGTCGTCGGGGTTGGAGATGACCTGCAGGTACGCGAGGGCGTCCTTGATTTCGCGGCGCTCGTAGAAGCGGGTGCCGCCGACGACGCGGTACGGGATGCCCTGGCGCACGAGGAGTTCCTCCAGCGCGCGGGACTGAGCGTTCGTGCGGTAGAAGACCGCGATGTCGCCCCATTCGACGCCAGAATCCGTGAGGCGGTCAATCTCGCCAACAACGAAGCGGGCCTCGTCGTGCTCGGAATCGGCAGCGTCCAGGGTGATGAGCGCGCCGTCACCCGAGGCCGTCCACAGGTTCTTCGCGCGGCGCCCCGTGTTGCGGGCGATGACAGCGTTCGCGGCCGACAGGATGTTCTGCGTGGAGCGGTAGTTCTGCTCGAGCAGGATCGTGCGCGCACCCGTGAAGTCGCGCTCGAACTCCTCGATGTTGCGGATCGTGGCGCCTCGGAAGGCGTAAATCGACTGGTCGGAGTCGCCCACGACCGTCAGCTCGGCGGGCTCCACGCCATCCTTGCCATCCCCCACGAGGGCGCGTACGAGGACGTACTGCGCGTGGTTCGTGTCCTGGTATTCGTCCACGAGGATGTGGCGGAAGCGCCGGTGGTAGTGCTCGGCGATCAGCGGGTTCTCGCGCAGCAGGTCAACCGTGCGCATGATGAGATCGTCGAAGTCCAGCGCGTTCGAGGCGCGCATGCGCTTATCGTACTCGACGTAGGCGTCCGCGACGATACGCGAGACCGGGTCCTTTGCCCGCCGTCTCCGCGTAGCGAGCCGGGCCGATCAGCTCGTTCTTCGCGTCCGAAATGCGCGCCGCCACCATCTTTGGCGTGAAGCGCTTAATGTCCACGTCCATAGCCTTGAGGACCATCTGGATGAGGCGCTGGGAATCCTGGGTGTCGTAGATCGTGAAGGACGAGGACAGCCCGGCCGCCTCGTGCTCGTAGCGCAGGAGGCGCACGCACGCCGAGTGGAAGGTCGACACCCACATGCGGCGCGCGTCGTCACCCACGAGGGCGCCCGCGCGCTCACGCATCTCGGCCGCCGCCTTGTTCGTGAAGGTAATCGCCAGATCTCGCCCGCCCGCGCGCGACCCGTGGCCAGCAGGTAGGCGATGCGGTGCGTGAGGACACGCGTCTTGCCAGAGCCCGCGCCCGCCAGGATCAGCAGCGGCGAGCCCGCGTGCGTCACGGCCTCGCGCTGACGATCATTGAGGCCGCGCGTCAGCGACTCGGGGTCCACACCCGGGCGCGAGGGACGCTCCCAGCCCGACGAAAAACCACCCGAAGAAGCGGGAGGCTCCCACGCCGACGGCGCACCCGATGCCCCACCCGGCACGGCGATCTCCGGCCACGCGTCGGAGCCCAAGGCGTCCTCCACGTCAAAGGCGGGCACCTCCGGCGGCACGTAGTCGTCCTGAAAACCCCCCGTCGGGGCCGATCAGGAAACCAAGGTCAGGCAAAGAAGTCGAGTCACTCATCGCCTCCAAGGGTAAACCGCCCCACCCTCACCTGCGACCCCCGCCCCGGGTGGCGCCAACCACGAAAGGCGGCATACGACGAGGCCGGGGCCTCCCCGCGCTGATACGCGATAGAAACCCCGGCCTCGTCGAAGCGATTACTTCTTGCGGTACAGCGACTTCGTCGCGTACACCGGCTCGGTCGTCACCTGGATGCCGAGCGAGCGGAAGATGCCCTCGTCTACGGGGCCCAGGATGACCGACTCGTGCACGTCGCAGTCGCGCAGCGAGCTGAGCTTATCCAGGGCGCGGCGCGCGTTGTCGTCGCCGTTGGCGCTGACCGCGAGCGCGATGAGGACCTCGTCGGTGTGCAGGCGCGGGTTGCGCGAGCCCAGGTCGCGGGTCTTGAGGCGCTGGATCGGCTCGATGGACTGAGGAGCCAGGAGCTGGACCTCGTCGGGCAGATCCGCGAGCTTCTTGAGGGCGTTGAGCAGCATCGCCGACGAGCAGCCCAGCAGCGCCGACGTCTTGCCCGTGACGATCTGGCCGTCGGGCAGCTCGATCGCGGCGGCCGGCTCGCCCGTGGCCTCGGCCAGTTCGAGGGCCGGACGCACGACCGGGCGGTCCATGCGCCCCACACCCACGCGGCTCATCAGCAGGGAGATGCGCGCCGACTGCACGGGCTCGCTCATTTCCTTCTTCTCGGTCACGAGGGCCTTGTAGTAGCGGCGAATGATCTCCTGGCGCGAGGCCTCCCTGCAGGCCTCGTCGTCGACGATGCAGTGGCCCGCCATGTTGACGCCCATATCCGTAGGGCTCTTGTAGGGGGAGGATCCGAGGATCTTCTCGAAGAGGCGGTTCAGGACCGGGAAGATTTCGACGTCGCGGTTGTAGTTGACCGTCTTGATCCCGTACGCCTCCAGGTGGAAGGGATCAATCATGTTGACGTCGTCGAGGTCGGCGGTGGCCGCCTCGTAGGCGATGTTGACCGGGTGATCCAGCGGAATGTTCCAGATCGGGAAGGTCTCCCACTTCGCGTACCCCGACTCGATCCCGCGCTTGTGGTCGTGGTACAGCTGCGACAGGCAGGTCGCCATCTTGCCGGAGCCCGGGCCGGGAGCCGTCACGACCACGAGGTTGCGGCTGGTCTCCACGTACTCGTTGGCGCCGTAGCCCTCGTCCGAGACGATGCGCTCGACGTCCGAGGGGTAGCCGGGGATCGGGAAGTGGCGGTAGACGCGGATGCCGAGCTTCTCGAAGCGCTCCTTCACCTCGGCGGCTGCCTTGTTGTCGTCCGTCCACTGCGTGATGACGACGGACCCGACGTACAGGCCGCGCTCGCGGAACTCGTCGATCTGGCGCAGAACCTCGTCGTCGTAGGTGGTTCCCATGTCTGCGCGGACCTTGCGGCGCGCGAAGTCCTTGGCGTTAACGGCGACGATGATCTCGACCTCGTCCGCCAGTTCGCGCAGCATACGCACCTTGTTGTCGGGCGTGAAACCGGGCAGAACGCGCGAGGCGTGCATGTCGTCGATCAGCTTGCCACCGAACTCCAAATACAGCTTGCCGCCGAATTCGCTTCGTCGCTGGGCAATGTGTCGAGACTGCATCTCAACGTACTGATCACTATCAAAACCGATGCGGTGCATGCATCCTCCGAGGTCGCGGAAATGTTAGGGGCCGTCCGTGCGGGGCGGTCAGGCGCTGTCACGCTCTCGGGATTCCATTGTAGGCACGCATGGGCCGCGCGCTATGGGTGGGACGCACGAAAGGGGTCCGACCTCACACGATGTGTCGCTGCATCGCCCAGCGCGTCAGCTCGTTGCGGTTGGAGAGCTGGAGCTTGCGCAGGACCGCGCTCACGTGGGTTTCGACGGTCTTGATGGAGATGAACAGGTCGTGGGCGACTTCCTTGTACGTGTAGCCGCGGGCGATGAGGCGCATGACCTCCTGCTCGCGCGCGGACAGCAGGTCCAACTCGGTGTCGGTCGTGGAGACCTCGCCGGTCCCGAAGGCGTCGAGTACGAAGCCGGCCAGGCGCGGGCTGAAGGCGGCGTCCCCGGCGGCGACGCGGCCGATGGCCTCGACGAGATCGGGGGTGGAGATTGACTTGGTGACGTATCCGCGGGCACCCGCACGGATGACCTGGACGACGTCCTCGGCGGCGTCCGAGACGGACAGCGCCAGGAAGTGCAGGCCCTCGATGTCGCGGCACGTACTGGCCACTTCGGCCCCGCCTCCGCCGTTTCCGCCGGGCAGGTGCACGTCGAGGAGGGCGACGTCCGGGGTGAGCGCACGACAGGCGGCGATGGCGCCCTCGACGTCGGAGGCGTCACCGACGACCTCGAGGTCGGCCCCTGAGTTTTCGAGCTCGGCGCGCACGCCTGCCCGAACCATGGGGTGATCGTCGATGACGAGGATGCGGATGGTCACTGTGTCCTCCCGTTGGGCGCTGTTTCTTCCAGCATATCGGAGCGCGGCGCGCTCAGAGCAACTTCGGTTCCGCGGGCGAGACGCCTGATCGTGGCGTTACCCCCGGCTCGGCGCATGCGTCCGACGATAGAGTCGCGCACGCCGTGGCGGTCGGCCGCGATGGTGGCGGGGTCGAATCCTTCGCCGTTGTCTTTGATGAAGGCTTCAACGGCTCGGGGGCGCACCTCGAGGTAGACGGAGACGGGCGGGGCGCCGTGGCGCACGGCGTTTTGACAGGCCTCGGCAAGGGCGGCGACGAGTGCGAGCTCGCCGGGTCCCGGGCGCATGTCGCCCACGACGACGACGCTGATCGGCACACCGTAGCGGCTCTCGACACCCACAACCGCCTCGGTAACGGCGGCGTCGAGGGAGTCGGCTGCCTGCGCGTGCCCCGTGTAGAGCCAGGCTCGCAGCTCGCGTTCCTCGGTGAGGGCGATGGCACGCACACGGGCAGGGTCCTCGGCGGACGCGCGGATCAGGGTGAGGGCTTGGAGCACGGAGTCATGCAGGTGGGCGGCGATGTCGGCGCGCTCGGATTCGCGCACGCGCTGCGCCTGGGCCTGGGACAGATCCTTCGTCGTGCGCAGCCACATGGGAACGAAAGCAAAGAGCACGCCCGCGACCAGGGCGGCACCGATGAGGCCACCGCGCAGCAGGATCACCGGCGGATTGTCGCGCGAGGCCACCATGACGACGCCGAGGCTGAGCAGCACGATACCGCCGAACACAGCCCCGATGAAGCGCAACGACCGCCAGGAACTCACGTTGCGGCTCTGGCTCCACACAAGCGCGATACCCGAGATGATCGAGACGATGGCCCCCATGTCTCGCCAGTCCAGCGTGTTCGTCGCGTTCAGGATCGTGCCGATGATCGCTCCGACGATCAGTGTCACGCCCATGACAATCATGCGGTTACGCGACACCTGGGCGGCGCGTTCCTCGCGCAGTCGGACGAGGCCGGGGCTGAGCGTCCCCTCCCCGCCTCGCTCCGGGGAATCCTCGGGGACCGTCACCCACAGCCACAGGTAGACGCCTATGCCCACGCCGAAGGCGGTGAGGCAGATGAACATGACGCGCACGAGCGAGACCGGCAGCCCAAGGTGCACGGCTAGGCCCGAGCACACACCGGCCATCCAGGGGGCCGGCATGTCCGGGCTCGAGGCGGTCGCGCGCACGAGAGGCGGCCTACTGGGCGGCGCCGGAATCGGCGGAGTCCACCCCGGGTGCGGGGAGTTCACGGGTCTGCTCACGCTTCCATTGTGGCACGTCTCCGGGGCAGCCCCCGGGACACCCCCACCACAATCAGGGGCCGTTCAGGGGGTCCCCTACTATCGGGGTGCCCAGTCTCTTTGGTTGAGTAGTGGTATCGATCCACGCCGCGTGGATCCCATCGAGAGGAAGTGCATGATGAGTTGGTCCACTGGCACACCGGACCCCAACGCTGGCTATGAGCAGCGCCCGCCCCGCAGTGGTTTCTTTGATTCCATCCGAGGCTCAGGATGGTACCGAGCTAAACCCCGCGTCATCGGAGGCGTCTGCTCGGGTATCTCCGCCCGCCAGGGATGGGACCTGTCGCTCGTACGCGTCCTCGTGGCGGTCGGCGCATTCTTCATCCCGGTTGTGCCCCTCGCCTACGGGCTCGCCTGGCTGCTCCTGCCCGAGGCTGAGGACGGTCGCATTCACGTGGAAGAGACCCTCGAAGGGCGCTTCGACGTGGCCGTTATCGGCGGCGCTTTGATGGTTCTCGCTTCCGTTTCGTCGTTGTTGTCCGATATCGGCTTCTTCAGCGTCCTGGGAATCGGCTGGTTCAGGCTGATCGTGATGGCAGCCGGCATAGCCGCAATCGTGGCCATCGTCGCGGGCATCGCGCGTTCTGGATCGCAAGGCCCGAGCAAGCCGCGCCCCCAGTACGGGACCCCGCAGTACGGCGCACCTTCGGGTGGTCCTACCCAGAATGCGACGGATGCCTCTGTCCCTTTTGGGCAAGCCACTCCGGCCGCTGACGGAGCAGGGGCTGCTGATCCCGGCACCAAGCCTGAGCAAGCCCCCGCGGGTTTCCCCGCCTACGGTGTGCCGAGCGACTTCCAGTCCTCCCCCACCAACGCAGCTAGCCCGCAGGCAGGCCCCTACCCCCGCTGCGGCTCGCCCCACTCAGCCCCACCCCGGCTGGACGCCTCCCCCGAGCACGCCCCAGCCTCGTCGCTGGAACGTTCCGCCCGCGCCGACGCATCGTCCGCGCACCGTCTCCGGGCGCGTCAACCTCGCGATCACGGGCCTGCTGGTCCTCGTCGTGGCCGCCGTTTTCGCCGGACTCTACTGGGCTGACAAGGGGATCACCATCCCCTTCATCACGGGGGAGACGCAAGGCCAGACGATTGCTCGCGTCATCACGATCGGCGGCGGCGTGTGCCTGCTCATCGTCGGTCTCTCCCTCGCGATCGCCGCCCTGCGCGATCGCAGCGCCGGCTGGCTCACTGCCCTGTCGGTCATCGGCATGGTGATGGCACTCCCCACAGGCCTCGTTGGCTCCCAGGCATCTCACCCAACCGATTTCCTCATCAACACTCACGTGGGCGTCACCGGCAACCAGACGACGCTCGACTGGACGGTCGACAAGGTCAGTGGAGGCAACCCGACCAGCTCGACCACGCTCGACCTGACCGGCGCCCCCGTCGGTACCACCAAGACCATCACGGTCGACTGGGAGGCCTGGAGCAGGCTCACCATTCAGGTGGCCGAGGGCCAGCCCGTGCAGATCGTGTGCCAGTCCAGCATCGACGATCTGACCACCAACATGAAGGACAACGGCTGGGCCGAGCCCCTGGACGACTGCTCCGGCGTGACCGTCTCCTCCCCCGCGTGGGGAAAGCCCTCGCTCGGCGGCATCACGATTCTTATCACCGACAACGCGGACATCGACACGCTGACGATCGTGCAGTCCCCCGATGCCTCGGGCACGTGGAATTCCGCACCTGCAGCCCCCTCCGCCACGCCCTCGGCGACTCCGAGCGCCACCCCGAGTGCAACCCCCACCCCGTCCCCTACTCCCACCGGCTCCCAGTCGGGTAACTGAGGAAGGCATACGACCATGACTACGTCCAACGACGACCGCACCACCCAGCTGCCCGAATTCGACGAGACGACGCCGCTGCCGACGACCCCCGCACCCTCCGTCGGCGCGGGTCAGGACTCGACCATGGAGATGCCGACCTCGTCGCCAGACCTGTCCTCGGATCCCCTCGCAGTCTTCCGCGAGGCTCCGACGGCCCAGATGCCCACCGATCCCTTTCGGGCAGACGCTGGTTCTGAGAGCCAGGCGGGCCCAGCGGGCGCGCAGGGGCCGCATGTGCAGGCGGGCTCTCCTGCCGGCTCTGTAGGCACGGGCGGACGCACCGCCTTCGATCCGGCCTCCACGGGCGAGTCGACTCCTCGGGGGCACGAGGCCGGGGCAGCCGCCGGCGCTGAGGCGAGGGCGGGCGCCTCCCCCACCCCGGGCACCCAGACGTGGAGTGCGCAAACTGGCCTCGGCGCCACCTACCCGCTGCCCGAGGCCCCCCGCAGGGGCGTGCGCGTCGGTTCGTTCGTGTGGGCACTCCTGGTGTGCATGGTCGGCGCTTTCCTGATCGCCGAAGCCTACATCACGAACTTCAATCTGCCGGTCCTCGGTATCAGCGCGATCGCGCTCCTAGGCATCATCCTGATCCTCACCGCGCTCTTCTCGGGTCGATCCACCAAGACACCGAAGCAGGGCGCAGGCACACCAGCCGCCCCCAACCCAGCCGACGCAATCCGCAGGGACTGACGCGGCCGTAGAACACGCACACAAACGGGGTGGGCCCGGGAACCGATTGGTTCCCGGGCCCACCCCGTTGCATGTCAGAAGCGTCGGATCAGAGCAGATCCAGCATCGCCGGAGCAACCAGCTTCAGGACGTTCTCGCGGCCTTCCTTCGCGTTGGGAGCATCCACCGCGTAGGCGGCCATCTGCTGGCAGGTCGCCAGGTCGTGCATGCGCAGGGCGGCGCGCACGGACTTGACCTTCGACGGTGCCATCGACAGGGAGGCAACACCCAGGCCCGTGAGGACCAGGGCCAGCAGCGGGTCGCCGCCCGCCTCGCCACACACGCCAATCGGCTTACCCGTCGCACGACCGCCGTTGCAGGCGTGGCGGATCATCTCCAGGACCGCGGGCTGCCACGGATCCAGGAGAGGCGCCAGGTTGCCGTCCAGACGGTCGGCGGCCATCGTGTACTGGGTCAGGTCGTTCGTGCCGATGGAGGCGAAGTCCACGATCGACAGGAGCTGCTCGGCGCGCAGAGCGGCCGCGGGCACCTCGATCATGATGCCGACCTTGGGCAGGCCGTAGCCTCGCGCCTTGTCGGCGAACCACTTAGCTTCGTCAGCGGTCGACACCATGGGGGCCATGACCCACAGCTCCGCGCCCGTCGCCTTATGGGCGGCGGCCAGAGCCTGCAGCTGCGTGTCGATGAGGTCCTCGCGCACCTGGCACAGGCGCAGGCCGCGCACGCCCAGGGCGGGGTTCTCCTCGGCACCCAGGTCCGCGAAGCTCAGCGGCTTGTCGGCGCCCGCGTCGAGCGTACGCACGACGACTCGACGCGACCCGAAGGCCCGGAGGACCTTCGTGTAGGTGTCGGTCTGCTCCTCCAGCGTCGGGGCCTCCGAGCGCTCCAGGAACAGGAACTCCGTGCGGAACAGGCCAGAACCCTCGAGGTCGACCTTCGACGACTTGATCGCGTCATCAACCGTGCCGATGTTGGCCAGGAGCTTGACGCGGTAGCCGTCGTACGTCGCACCCTCGCCGGTCGAGCCGGCCAGGGCGAGCGCGCGGCGACGCGAGCGCTCCTTGAGCAGGTCCACCTCGGCATCGGTGGGGGCGACGATGACCTCGCCGACACCGCCATCGAGGGCCAGCATCGTGCCTTCCTCGACAGCCATGATGCCCTCGGCCTTGACGATCGCCGGAATGCCCAGCTGGGCGGCCAGGATCGCCGTGTGCGAGGTAGGACCGCCGACCTCGGTGATGATGCCGAGGACGGTCTCCGGGTTCAGGGTCGCAGTCTCTGCGGGAGCCAGGTCGCGCGCCACGAGGACGACGGGGCCGTCGAAGGCCGGCACGCCGGGTTCGGGCAGGCCGCGCAGCTCGCAGATCGCACGGTCGCGCACGTCGTACAGGTCGGTCGCGCGCTCGGCCATGTATCCGCCCAGGCCACGCAGCATCTGCGCGTAGTCCTCAACGGCATCGTGAACGGCCTGGGTGACACCGAGGCCCTTCTTCAGCTTCTTATCAACGGCCTTGGCCAGACCGCGGTCACCCGCGAGCTGTGCGGTGGCCTTGAGGATCGCCTTCGTCTCCTCCGGAGCTTTCGCGGCGCGCTCGCTCAGACGAGCGGACACGGCTGCGAGGGCTTCGCGGACACGCGCGCCGTCGGCGGCAGCGTCGATGCTGCCCGGCTCCTTCGTGTCAACGCCGGGGGCGGGCTGGACGATCGCGGCGGGAGCTGCAGCCGTACCGGCAGAGACGCCGATGCCGTGCAGGACGTCGTGCGTCGCCATCAGCTCACTCCTGATCGAGATCGCGCGAGAGCAGCTCGACGAGCGAGTCGAGCACCGCGCCCGCGGAATCATCCTCGGTGGACAGGGTAACGACGTCGCCGTGCTTGGCGCCCAGGGTCATGATTTCGAGGAGCGACGCGGCGTCGGCCTCCTCACCATCGAAAGCGATGGTGACCTCGACGCCGGAGTCATCAACGGCCTCGGCGAGGACGGAAGCGGGACGTGCGTGGAGGCCAACGGAGGAACCAATTGCAACAGTGCGGGAAATCATGATCGTTCCTTTCAAATGCGGGTATGTCCATCGTGAGACACAGGTGCCCGTAGGGCCCATGGTAACGGGCTTAGATACCCAGGCAAAACCCGATATCACGGACAGTGACATGGGATACATCACCCTTATAAATGCCGAAAAACCATGCGACAACAGGCTTCTCCACCGACCGAGAAGATGCCACTACGCAGCACCCAGCTCCGGCCTCGCCGACGTGACGCGAGACTCCCCTCCACCTCACCAACTACACTGGAGAAGTACCGAGGGAAGGAAGGAGAGCACGCATGAGTTCACGCGAACCCACGCTGGCCGACGTCGCCGAGCTGGCCGGAGTGAGCCTGACGACCGTGTCGCGCGTTCTCAACAACCGCGGTTACCTGTCGGAGAAGACAAAGAAGAATGTCGCCGACGCGATCGACAAGCTCGGTTATCGCCCAAACTCGCTGGCCCGCGCCCTGCACGGCAAGCGCACGCAGACGGTCGGCCTCATTGTTCCCGCCGTTTCCCTCCCATTCTTCGGCGAGCTGGCCGTCGAGGTCGAAAACGCCCTCGCCGATGCCGGGTATCGCATCCTCATTTGTAATTCCATGGGCCGTGCGGACCGCGAGCGCGAGTACCTGTCACTCCTCGTGGGAAACCGCGTGGACGGCATCATTTCGGGCGCCCACAACGAGGGCCTGTCCGAGTACGACACGATCCGCATGCCGCTCGTGACGATCGACCGCGAGCTGAGCCCGTTCATCCCGAACGTGCGCTGCGCGAACGAGGAGGCGGGCGCCATGGCGACGCGCGCACTCATCGAGGGCGGGTGCCGCCATCCCCTGCTGCTCACCTCCCGTTCGGGTCCGCGCAATCTGCGCGAGGCCGGTTACCACGCCGAGGTCGAGCGCGCGGGTCTGACCCCGCATGTGGTCACCGTGCCCTTCGATACGCCGACGCCGCAGAGATTCGCGATGGTGCGCGACGCCCTGGACGAGGCCCGCGCCACTGCCCCCGTCGACGGTGTTTTCGCGACCGACGATCTGGCAGCCGCCGAGGTCCTCGAGTGGGCACGCACGCGCAATCTGTCGGTGCCCACTGACCTGTCCATCATCGGTTTCGACGGCACGGAGACGATGCGCCGCGCCCTCCCCCACTTGGCGACGATCCGCCAGCCCATTGAGGACATCGCCCGGGCTGCTGTGGCGATCCTCCTCGACCAGATCGAGGGCGAGGCTTCACGTTCCTCGTCCGACGAGGCCGGGGCGCCCCCCGCTCAGACGGTCGAGTTCTCGGGCACGCTGATTCCCGGGCGATCCCTGTCCTTGTGAGTAGCGCCAACGTCGCCTGCCAGCAGCCCCCCAAAAAAGTCGCATGCAATTCGACTACCCGAACTTTTAGACAGACCCACAAACGTTGGAATTGCAACACCCTTATTTCAATGCTTAAAAGGTTGACAGGGGAATTGCATGCGACATTGTTGGGAAACCACTCCCTGTGGCCACGCACAGATGGAGGACGCCAGCGCAGCCACGAGAGCAGACAAACGGTGGGCGGCACCAGCGCACTGCTGATGCCGCCCACCCGTTACGTCAGGAATGACTCCCGGAAGGCTCAGGCCTCCTTGGGGGCCACGTCGAGCAGCGCGTCGCCGCGCTGGATCTCGCCGCTGGCGACCGGGGTGACCGCGCCGAGCTTCTTCTTGTTCGTCACGACGACGGGCGTGATGGTCTCGTAGCCGGCCTCGCGGATGACGTCGAGGTCAACCTCGGCGAGGACGTCGCCGCGGCGCACGACGTCGCCCTTGGCGACGCGAGGCGTGAAGCCCTTGCCGTCCAGCTTGACGGTGTCCATGCCAACGTGGATGAGGACCTGGACGCCGGAGGCGGACTTGAGGCCGTAGGCGTGGCCGGTCGGGAAGGCGACGGTCACGGTGCCATCGAAGGGCGCGACGACGAGGCCGTCGGCGGGCTCGATACCGATGCCGGGGCCGAGCATGCCCTTGGCGAAGGACTCATCCTTGACCTGCTCGAGCGGAACCACGGTGCCCGCGAGAGGCGAGGCGACGGAGAGGTCAGCCAGCGCCTCGTCGCTGAAGGACGGGGCCGGGGCGGCCGCGGGAGCCGGGGCGCCGCGGGAGCCGGAGCGGCGGGGGTCGCCACGGCAGCGGCCACGGGAGCGGCAGCCTTGGCGGCGGGCGCGCGGCCCTCCATGTCGGCCTTGCCGCGCGTCATGGCGTAGGCGAAGGTGAAGCCGAAGGAGAGGACGAAGACGAGGACCTCGAGGGCCAGGTACGCGGGGATCGACTTCGGCATGATCGACACGAAGCCGACGAAGCCGGCGGCACCCAGGGCCTGACCGCGCACGTTCAGCAGGGCGACGCCCGCGGAGCCGATGGCGGCAGCGGCCATGGCGCAGAAGAAGGGCCAGCGCAGACGCAGGTTGACACCGAAGATGGCGGGCTCGGTGATGCCGAAGACGGCGGAGGCGCCACCGGCGCCGGCCAGACCCTTGAGCTTGGCGTCCTTGGTCTTGAAGAAGATGGCCAGCGCAGCCGCGCCCTGCGCGACGTTCGCCATGGAGGCGACGGGGAAGATGAAGTCGCCGACGCCGCCGTTGACGGGCAGCAGCGGGATTTCAATGGCGGGGAAGGACTGGTGCAGGCCGGTCACGACAATCGGGCTGTAGACGAGGCCGAAGAGCAGACCACCGACAACGCCGAGGGTCGAGTAGGTCCAGTTAATGCCCCAGGTGAGGTACTCGGCAGCCACGCGGGTGACGGGGCCGATGATCGTGAAGGCCAGGAAGCCGGTGACCAGCATCGTGATGAGCGGGGTGAGCAGGAAGTCCGCGGTGCCCTTGAGGACCTTGTGCAGGTTCTTCTCGATGAGGCACATGACGTAGGTGACAGCCAGCGTCGGGATGACCTGGGCCTGGTAACCGATCTTGGCGACATCCATGCCGAAGATGTGCCAGTATTCCACCTTCGCTTCACCCGCGAGCGCCGCGCCCGTATTCCAGGCGTTGAGCAGGTCGGAGGAGACCATGGCCGCGCCGATCGCGGCACCGAGGTAGACGTTGCCACCGAAACGCTTCGCCGCGGAGAAGCCAACGAGAACCGGCAGCGAGGCGAAGGCCGCGGAGGAGACCATATTGATGAGGGCAGCGTAATCCGCGATCGCCGGGTACATGGTGGTGAGGGACTGCTCGCCGAAGAGGCCCTCAGCGGTCATGACGTTGTTGATGGCCATCATCAGACCGCCGGCGACCAGCGCCGGGAGGATCGGAACGAAGATGTCCGCGATCATCTTGATGAAGCGCGAGAACAAGTTTCCGCCCTTTTCTGCTTCTTCCTTGGCCTCATCCTTGGAGACCTCGCGCACGCCGTGGTTTGCGACCATCTTGGCGTAGACCTGGTCAACATCGCCGGGTCCGACGATGATCTGGAACATGCCGCCGGCGGCGAATGTGCCCTTCAGATCTTCGTTGTCATCGAGGGCCTGCTGGTTGATCTTGGACTCGTCCGCGATCACCAGGCGGAGACGGGTTGCGCAGTGTGCTGCTGCGCTGATGTTGGATGCGCCGCCGACTGCTTCGACGACCTCTCCTGCCACCTTGGCGTGATCCATTGCCGACCACATTCCTTTCTCAAAACCCCACGCGCAACGCCATTGTTACGCCGCGCTGGGCGGTGTGTAGCAATCGATTGACATACTACGGGCGAACGAGCCGCGAACGCAAGGCACGAGAGGTATCGTCTCAGGTCAGAGCATGAGAGACCGCACACATACGACGAGGCCGTGGCCACTGTGAGCAGCCACGGCCTCGCGCGCGGGTCGTTTAGTCGGCGCGCGCGGCGCTCACGGCGCTCACGGAGGCGGCGCCCACGAGCGTCACTCCGGTACCCTCGCCGTTCAGGAAGCTGCGGGTCGTGAAGACGCGCGAGCCGTCGCCCAGGTAGATCTCGGTGATCGAGCGGTCGTGGAGAATCTCAACGCGGCTGGCCTCCCCCGGCTCCAAGGTGACGATGCGGCGGCCACCGTGGGGGTAGCGCGTGCCCGTCAGGTCGACGGTGAGGCGCCCGTCCTCGAGGACAACCTCAAGGCCCGACTCCTCGCCGATGCGCACGGACAGGGCCCCCTCGTAGGAGGCCTCGAAGGCAAGCCTCCACGAGCGTGACCCAGCGAGCTCCGCAACGCGCGCCCCGGCCTCGTCCCCGGGGGTTCCCTCGAGCGTGGCGGGAGCCAGGGGCAGGCCCGGCAGGTACGGGCGGGCGATGACGCGGCCGCCGCGCAGGGTGAGGGCGCGCGGGGCGGTGAAGCAGTGCACCCAGCCTCCGGTCTCAATGGAAGGCTGGTCATCCTCGCTCGCATTGCCCGCCCATCCGAAGAGGAGGGTCGGCGCCTCCGGCGAGGAGGACGCGGAGCGGGCCATGATCTGAGGCGCGTAGAACTCGGTGCCGCGGTCGAGCTCCTCGAAGGAGCCGTCGGCACCACGCAGCTCGGTGCCCACGAGCTCTCCGACGATGGCGACGCACGGGAAGATGTTCTCGAAGCCCTCGCGCTCGGGCGAAATACCCTGGGGGCAGAAGATGAGCACGTCGTAGGCTCGGCCGGTCTCCTCGTCCGTCAGGCGCACGAGGTTCGGGCACTCCCACATGTAGCCAAACGCGTCGAAGGTGCCGCCGGCGTCGGGGAAGGTCATCTCACCCTCGCACTCCCAGACGCGCAGGTCTGTGGAGCGGTAGAGCAGTGCAGCGCCCGTGAGATTCTCGCGCTGGACGCCGAGCAGCATCCGGTAGGAGCCGTCCGCGTCGCGCCACACCTGCGGGTCACGGAAGTGGGCAGTGTACCCTTCGGGCTGGCGGCCGATGATCGGGGGCACCTGCTTGTCGAAGGTGACCATGTCGGTCGTAGTGACGACGCACTGGGTGGCCTCGCGCTCCCCCGTCTGGGGGTCCTTGTAGTTGCCGGTGTACCACAGCTCGACATGGTCGCCGACCTCGATGGCCGTGCCCGAGTAGGCGCCGTTGGCGTCCTGGTGGGTGTCGGGCAGAATCGCGGGGGCGTGGTAGTCCCAGCGGGTCAGATCGGTGGAGGTGGCGTGTCCCCAGTAGACGAGCCGGCGCGGGTGCTCGGGCGTGTACTGGAAGAACGCGTGGTAGGTCCCATCGATCTCAATGAGGCCGTTCGGGTCATTCAGTCGGCCCACCGGGGGTGCGACATGAAAGAGCGGGTAGTCGGGATCTTGCGGGGCGCGCGACGAGGCCTCGGCTGCGAGGGCGGACGCGAGAAAATCTTCGGCCATGACCTCACGGTAACACCCCGAGATAGACGAGCGCGCGGGCGGGACACATCCGTCCCGCCCGCGCGCTGTCAAACGTGCGTCACACCTGCCACAAAACGCGACAGATCAACGAAAAACCCAGATCAGGCACCCGTCACATCGTCGGGGTGAGCGTCCGCGTATCGGGCAAGCTCCTCCTCGACAATGGACTCGTCCAGCTTCACGAACACCGGCGTGGGCTTGGCGATCGGGGTGCCGACCGTGATCGGGTGGCGCTCCCAGGTCGGAACCTTCGTGTAGTCGCCGGTGATGATCGGGTAGCCGTCACGGCCCTCGAAGTCGGCGGGCAGGACCTGCGGGTCGAGCTCCTCGACGTCCTCGATGTAGGGCATCGGTGCAATCTCGCCAGCGCCACCCATGACGCGGTCGATGTCGTTGGCCGCGTGGGGCAGGAACGGGGAGAGCATGAGGTTGAGGTCCGCGACCGCCTGGGCCAGGGTCCACAGGACCGTCGCGAGGCGCTCCTGCTGCTCCGGGGCCTTCAGCTTGAAGGGCTCGGTGTCGGTCACGTACTTATTCGCCTCGCCGACCAGGCGCATGGCCTCGGACAGCGCCGCCTTCTGGCGGTGGTGGCGGATCAGGTTGCCGACGGTCTCGAAAACCGGCCTCGACGGCGTCCAGGAGGGCGCGGTCGATGTCCTCGAGCTCACCGGGGGTGGGGATCTCGCCGAACTTCTTGGCGATCATGGAGGCGGTGCGGTTGACCAGGTTGCCCCAGCCGGCGACGAGCTCGCCGTTGGTGCGGCGCACGAACTCGGCCCACGTGAAGTCGGAGTCCGAGGTCTCGGGGCCGGCGGCGCTGATGAAGTAGCGCAGGGCGTCGGCCTGGTAGCGCGAGAGGAAGTCGCGCACGTAGATGACGATGCCGTGCGAGGAGGAGAACTTCTTGCCCTCCATCGTGAGAAACTCGGAGGAGACGACCTCGGTGGGCAGGTTGAGGACGCCCAGGTCACCGGGGGTGCCGCCCTTCGCGCCCTGGCCGTTGTAGCCAAGCAGCTCGGCGGGCCAGATCTGGGAGTGGAAGACGATATTGTCCTTGCCCATGAAGTAGTAGGACAGGGCCTCGGGGTCGTTCCACCACTTGCGCCACGCCTCGGGGTCACCGGTGCGGCGCGCCCACTCGATGGAGGCGCTCAGGTAGCCGATGACGGCGTCGAACCACACGTAGAGGCGCTTGGTGGGCTGGTCTTCCCAGCCGGGGATCGGGATGCCCCAGTCGATGTCGCGCGTCATGGCGCGGGGACGGATGTCCTCGAGGAAGTTCTGGGAGAACTTGATGACATTGGGACGCCAGGTGCCGGACTTCTCGCGCTCGTCGAGCCAGGCGGACAGGGCATCAGCCAGGGCGGGCAGATCGAGGAAGTAGTGGGTGGACTCCACGAAGTTGGGGGTCTCGCCGTTGATGCGCGAGTGCGGGTTGATGAGCTCGGTCGGGTCCATCTGGTTGCCGCAGTTGTCACACTGGTCACCGCGCGCTCCTTCGGCCCCACAGATCGGGCAGGTGCCCTCGATGTAGCGGTCGGGCAGGGTGCGGCCGGTGGACGGGGAGATCGCGGCGCGCGTGACCTGCTCGATCATGTAGCCGTTGTCGCGCACGGTGGCGAACATGTCCTGGACGACGCGGTAGTGGTTGCCGGCGGTCGTGCGGGTGAAGAGGTCGTAGGACAGGCCCAGGGCCACGAGGTCCTCGACGATGAGGCGGTTGTTCTGGTCTGCGAGTTCGCGGGCGCTCACGCCGGCACCGTCGGCGGCCACCAGGATGGGGGTGCCGTGTTCATCGGTGCCGGACACCATGAGGACGTCGTGGCCGGCCATTCGCATGTACCGGGAGAAAACGTCGGAGGGGACACCGAATCCCGCAACGTGGCCAATATGACGGGGGCCGTTGGCGTAGGGCCATGCGACGGCGGACAGAATACGACTCATAGCCCCTAACAATACTGCGTCGGTGTCATAAACGGGCAACCGGCCGCATATCGAGGATATTGAAACAGTCTTTCAACCGATGTGACCCGGGTGATACGCTTGGGGAAATTACTGATTTATCAGGGAGGTTTCATGGCCCGCGCACTCATCATTGTCGACGTTCAGCCCACGTTCTGCGAAGGTGGTGCTCTCCCAGTGACGGGCGGCAACGCCATCGCCGAGGCCGTGGCCGCCTACGTGGACGCGCACCGCGACGAGTACCAGCTGATCGTCACCACGCAGGATTGGCACATCGATCCGGGCGCTCACTTCTCCGAGACCCCCGATTTCGTGGACACGTGGCCCCCGCACGGCGTCGCGGGCACGGCCGAGGCCGAGCTGCACCCGGCGCTCGCGCACGTGAACGCGGACGTGACGGTTAAGAAGGGCCAGTACAAGGCCGCCTACTCAGGCTTCGAGGGAACCACCGAGGATGGGAAGACGCTGGAGGAGGCGCTGCGCGACGCCGGCATCACGGACGTGGACGTCGTGGGCCTGGCCGAGTCGCACTGCGTCGCGTGCACGGCTGTGGATGCTGTTCACGCCGGATTCCCGACGCGTGTCCTGCGCGAGCTGACCGCCCCCGTGACCGAGGAGCTGGGCGCGTCGGCCCGTCAGTGGATGACGTCGGAGCACGTCGAGATCGTCTGAGGCTCCCCGGCCTCGTTTTTATCGCGCGGCGAGGGCGGCCTTGTAGAGGTCGTTCTTGCGCGCGCCCGTCGCCGCGGCCACCTCGGCTGCGGCGTCCTTGAGGCGCATGCCTTCCGCCGCGAGCGCGAGGACGGCACCGACGTGGTCTTCGGCGCGCGCGCTTCGCGCGTATCCGGCGACGACGATCGTCACCTCGCCGAGGACGTCCTCGGCCCCTTCCGCGAGCTCACCGAGCGTGCCGCGGCGCACTTCCTCGTAGTCCTTCGTGAGTTCGCGGCACAGCGCGGCGGCGCGGTCTGCACCGAAGACCTCGGCCATGCGCGTCAGCGTGGCGGCTGCGCGCCGGGGCGATTCGAAGAAGATGAGCGTGTGCGGGTCGGTCGCGAGGTCCTGCAGGTAGCGCGTGGCATCCCCGTCCTTGCGCGGCAGGAACCCCTCGAAGGCGAAGCGATCCGAGGGCAGGCCGGAGAGGGCGAGGGCGACGAGCAGCGCGGAGGGACCGGGCAGGACGGACAGGGGAACACCCGCGTCGATGGCGGCACGCGCCAGCCGGAAACCGGGATCGGAGACCGTGGGCATACCCGCGTCGGAGACGAAGACGACGCGCGCACCTCCCCTGGCGGCCTCGACGATACCCTCGGCCTTTTCGGCCTCGTTGTGGTCGTGCAGGGCGACGAGGCGGCCACCCAGCTTGATGCCCAGGCGCGAGGCCAGGGCGAGCGCGCGGCGCGTGTCCTCGGCGGCGACGATGTCCGCTCCTTGAAGCGCGGCGACAACGCGGGGCGAGGCGTCACGCACGTCCCCGATCGGGGTGGCTGCCAGCAGGATGGTCCCCGCCTCCTGGCGGTAGGCATCCTGCGCGCGAGCGTCCTTGGGCGTCGAGGCAGCCTCGGGGGCGTTGGTCGTGTCGGTCGCTGCTTCCATGCCCGTATCGTCTCACTGGTTCCCGGCGCTCGCACGGCGCGTCCGCTTCACGCCCGCCCACCATTGGGGGACGCGCGAGGCCAGGACGCACGCGGCGCACAGGAGCGCGATGGTTCCGCCTGCGCTGAGCTTCGCGGGGACGGCGATCGCGAGGCCGACAATCCCGAGGAACGCTCCGAGCAGAGGGCAGCCGACGAGGAAGGCACGAGAGCTGCGCACGAGCGGCGCGAGGGCAGCGGCCGGCGCGGCAATGAGCGCGATCGACAGGATCGTTCCGACCGCGGGGATCGCCACGGTGACCGACGCGAGGATGAGTCCAAGGATGACGAGCTCGTGACGCCCGGCGCGCGAGGCCGCAGCGGGGTTGACGGGGTCGAAGCAGTGGGCGATCAGGTGGCGCCCGCCCATCATCACGACCAGCAGGGCGACCGCGAAGACGACCGCCGCCCAGGCGACGTCAGCCGGGGAGACGGTCATGACAGAGCCAGTCAGGAAGGAGTTGACCGCGAGGGGCAGGGGCTTGAACCAGGTCGCCAGGAAGTAACCGGAAGCAAAACCCGCGGTCAGCACGATGCCGGCCGCGCCTTGGCTGGAGATGCCGGGGATCGTGGCGAGCCAGCGCATGAGGGCGACGAGCGGGATGGTCCCGAGGAACGCGCCGACGTAGAGCGCCGCCGACATGCCGGAGTGTCCGAATCCGAGGGCGGCTGCGATGACGACGCCGAGGACAGCGCCCGGGAACGTCCCGTGCGTGACGGATTCGGCAAAGAAAATGCGTCGGTCCAGGTAGGCGAAGGCGCCGACGAGGCCGCCCAGGGCCCCGATGATCGTCACGTGCAGCGCGGGGTACAGGAGGAGGCTGGCGATCATGAGGCCTGCCCTCCCTCAACGTTCACGGTTGTTTCACGCAACGTTTCACGCGTGGCGGTGACCGCGCGTGCGCGCCGGGCGCGGATCTCGCGCAGCGCCAGCGCAGCGGCAAAACAGACGAGGACGCCCATGGCGACGCACGCCTGCGGAGACAGCGGTCGCGGCGCACGCAGGAGAGAGACGCCGAAGCCAGCCCATCCACCGACGAGCGCGCAGGCACCGGCCAGCAGAACCATCGCCCGCGGGCCCGACGCGAGAAGCCGACCGAAGGCCCCGGGCACGACAAGATATCCAACGACGAGGAGGACCCCGACGGCCGTCGACGCCGCGACCACGATCGCGCCGAGCGCCGCGTTGAACGCGATGTCGATCCAGGTGACCGGGATGCCGCTCACGCGCGCGGCCTCGCGATCGAAGGCTACCGCGACCTGTGCGCGCCAGGTGAGGGCGAGCAGGGCGGCTGCGACCACGAGGACGAGGGCGCTCGTTGCCATGCGCGACGGGGTGATATCCAGGAGACGGCCGAACATGAGGGATTCAAGCTGACCGGACATGTCGCCGATGCGCAGGGAGATCACGATGCCGAGGGAGAAGAAGGCGGTGAGCAGGACTGCGGTCGTCGCCTCGGAGTGACGCTGTTTGCGAGAGGCCACGGTGAGCGCTGCCGCAATAAGAGCCGCGCACACTGCGCCGCCCGGGATGATCGCTTCGCGCCCGCCAACCGCCATGCCGACGACAATGCCGGGAAAGACTCCGTGGACCATCGTTTCGGCGCTGAACTCGGCGCGACGCAGGTTGACGAGCGTCGACGCCGGTCCCACCGCGAGCGCGAGCAGGCCAAGGACGATGAGAGGGCGCAGCAGGTAGGGGGCGATCATGACAGGGCCGCAATCGCCTCGTCGGCGCTCGATCCGTATGCGCGAGCCAGGACCTTCGGCGCGAGGGCCTCGTCGGTGGGCCCCAGGGCGACGAGGCGGGAGGCGAGCACGCACGCCTGGGAACACACGTCGCGCGCGAGGGACAGGTCATGCGTGGACACGATGACGCCGACGCCGTCCGCGGTCAGGTCGGCGATGAGGCCCGTGATGATGTCGCGGCTGGGTGCGTCCAGGCCATTGAAGGGCTCGTCCATCATGACCAGCTCGGGGCGTGCAACGAGGGCGCGTGCGACGAGGACACGCTGGCGCTGTCCGCCACTGAGCGTCCCGAAGCGGTGGGAGGCCCGGTCGGAGAGGTTCACGCGCTCGAGGGCGGCGCTCACCCGAGCGCGCATGTCGGCGTTGATGCGCCTGCCCCAGCCGGCCTCGGCGATGAGCCCCATGGTGACGACCTCGGCGGCGCTCACGGGGAACGTGAGGTCCAGGTCGGCACTTTGCGGCACGAGGCCCGATGCGGGTTGCGTCCACCTCGACGGTCCCGGAGAGGACCGAGCAGCCGCCAACAATACCTCGCATGAGGGTGGTCTTACCGCCGCCGTTGGGTCCGACAAGGGCGAGGGCCTGGCCCCCGAACACATCGAGGGTCAGGCCGGTCAGCGCCGGGGTATTCCCATACCCCAGCGCCGCGTCTTGAAAGGAGACGAGCCGTGCCATCACTGGTCCTTCAGGCGCTCGGGCAGGTCCGGGACGGTGCCGCCCCACGCCTGCGTCACGGCGCGCACGTTGTGGATGATCGAGCCGACGTAGGTGGCTCCCTCGGAGCCGTCGGGCCCCAGCGAGTCGCCGTACATGGCGTCCTCACCCACGATGGGGGTCACGCCAGCCGCGCGGGCAATCGCCTCGATGGACTTGGAGTTGTTGGAGTTTTCGGCGAAGAGCGCGACCGCGCCGGATTCCTTGACGGCCTCGACGGCCTTGGCGATGTGGTCGGCGGTGGCGTCCTGCTGTTCGTTGAAGTCGGACAGGGCCGCACCGATGAATCGGATGCCCGTAGTCCCTCGAGAAGTAGCCGAAGGCATCGTGGGAGGTAAAGAGGACGCGCTGCCCCTCGGGCACGGTCTTGATGGCCTCGGCGGTCCACTGATCGAGCGCGTCGATGTCCTCCAGGTACGAGGCCGTGGCCGCGTTGATCGACGAGGCAGCGTCGGGGGCCGCAGCCGCGAGACCCGCGCCGAGGTTAGCGATCTGGACGCGCGCGCCCTTCGGAGAGGTCCACACGTGCGGGTCGAAGCGGAATTCGGGCTCCTCGCCCGCTTCCTCCGGCGGGAACGGCCACGGGGCAACGTCGACGCGCTCGCTTCCACGATCGATCGTGTAGGCGCCCTCGGGGTCGGGGGTGCCCGGGTTGTCGATGTCGGCGGCTGTCAGGACACCCGAGGTGACGATCATGCGTCCCTTGAAGCCGGAGGAGACAACCGCGTCGTCGAGGAAGTGCTCGAGGTCGACGCCGGAGACCGCCATGACGTCGGCCTGCGCGAGCGCCGAGGTCTGCGCCGGGGTCATCTCATGCTCGTGCGCGGATGCGTTGGGGGCGAGCAGGCAGGTCAGGCTCATGGTGAGAGCCGCACCGTCAGCGGGGGCACCCACGTGGCTGCTCTTTCCGGCGGCGTCGGTCTTGTCGAGGGAGATATCGGCGGACCGCGCCGCGATCTGGGTGACGTAGTCGCAGACTTGGGTGGTCGTGGCGACGACCGCGAGGCCGTGGGCCGAGGAGGAGGGTGCGCACGCAGCCAGCGAGGCGGTCGCCATGGCCAGGCCTGCAGCAGCTGCCAAGCTGCGCGTTGGTGAGAAAGACATCATTGCTCCTGTGCAATTTTCGGGTACACGAAATTATAGCCAGAAAAGAGAATAATTCTCAAGAGGCGCAGACTGAACATTCTCCCCAAGTGCGAGAGCGGATGTGCGCCACGCTCCTTTCAGCACGATCGGGCCGCTAGACTCGGATGCGATGGATACAGCGAACGCACACAACGACACGATCGACGAGGCCTCGGACATCCTCGAGCAGGAGCCAACGGCCGAGGCTACGACCGAGGAACAGCCCACCGAAGAAGCAGGTATCGACTCCTCAGAGTCGCCCTCCTGGGACACTCTGAGGACCCCACGAAATCCGCGCTGGACTGATCGCCTCAACACTCCCGCCGCCGGATGGGTCGCAACCGCGATTGCCGCAATCGTCGCGGCGATCATCCGCCTCCCCGGCCTCGACAATGTCCGCACGCTCATCTTCGACGAGACATACTACGTGAAGGACGCTTGGTCTCTTCTCACGTTCGGTTACGAGGGGACGTGGGCCAAGGACGTCGACGCCGCTTTCGTCAACGGCGACACCTCCGGCTTGTCAGCGGTTGGCGGATACCCCGTCCACCCTCCCACGGGAAAATGGCTCATCGCTCTGGGCATGAAGGTCTTCGGCCAGGCAGACCCCGTTGGCTGGCGTATCGCCGCGGCAATCTGCGGCATCATCACAGTTATCCTCTTGTGCCGCCTCGCCCAGAACCTTTTCCACTCGCCGGCGCTCACGCTCCTGTCAGGCCTTTTCCTCGCGACCGACGGCATGGCTATCGTCATGAGCCGCACATCCATCCTCGACGGATTCCTCACCATGTTCACCCTGGCCGCTTTCCTATGCGTCGTGAAGGACCAAGAGACATCCCAGCCGCGCCTGCTTGCAAAGCTCCAGGAGTGGGATGGCCTGTGCGCTCCTCGGCACGGCTGGAATGACCTGCGCGCCTTCCTTGTCGGTCACGATCGCCAGCCCTTTGCAGTCGGCCCAAATGCAGGCAACCGGCCATGGCTACTCGCGGCTGGCATTCTCACTGGACTCGCTTGCTCAGTGAAGTGGTCCGGAATCTACGCTCTTGCTTTCCTTGGCATTTTCGTCGCGATCCGAGAAATCACATGCCGCTGGCGAGCCGGACACCCCTCCCCCATTCGCGGAGCTCTTCTCGCCGACATATGGTGGGCGTTCATTCTCATGGTCCCCACGGCGGTGCTCACCTACATTGCGTCATGGTTCGGATGGTTTGCCCACCCCGGAGCCCACGGTCACGGACGTTCAGGAATTTCCGGATTCGCCGGTTCCCTCGCCGACCTATGGCTCTACCACAAGGAGATGTGGACATTCCACAATGGCCTGAGCACCCCGCATACCTACCAGTCAAGCCCCTACACCTGGCTTGCACAGTATCGAGCAACCTCATTCCACTGGCAGTCTGGGCCAGAAGTTACCGGCTGCACATCCGGGCAGTGCGCGACCGACATCGTCGCTCTCGGAAACCCACTCTTGTGGTGGATCGGGATTGGTGCACTGATCCTCGTCCTATGGGCGACGATGTACTACCGCAATTGGCGCACGGGCATCGTTGTGCTCGGATACATCGCGCTGTACATGCCGTGGCTCGCCTACGCACACCGAACGATCTTCACCTTCTACACCGTCGTCTTCGCACCTTTTGTCGCCCTATCCGTCGCATGGATGATCGCACTACTATCAGGATGGGTCACGGCGAACGGGCAGCCCTTCACCGCTCCCCTGCCCCGGCGCACCGAAGTCACGGGTTGGACGCTGGCCGCAGTCCTCACACTCGCCATCCTGATATGCGCAATGTATTTCTTGCCACTGTGGCGCGCAGACGTCGTGGATTACACCTTCTGGCGGTCTCACATGTGGCTGCCCTCGTGGATTTAGCGGCGTCGACCGAAAGGCAAATAGAACGGGTGTGGCCCGGCAGGTATCTGCCGGGCCACACCCTTATCGACGGACCGATCCTGCCGCACCGAGCCTCCTGTGACGCTGCGCACCAAAGCCACTCACACCCCTCACAGAGACATCAAGACGACTGAGCAAACAACGCTCCAGAACCGCCTATCAGGCGAGAGAGGCAAGCAGCTCACGGATCTGGCCATTGAGCTCATCGGAGGGCGTGAAAACGCCATCCTGGAAGTCAGAGCCGAGGTTGATACCAACCTGCTGGTCGCGCGTAGCTGCACCGAAGCTCGCCATGATCTCGCGCAGGTGCTCGAGCGGCTTGACCGCGCCATGCCAGGAGTAGCCGACGAGGCCGACAGGCTTGTCCTTCAGGGTGGCCGGGGGCAGGTAGTCGATAGCGTTCTTGAGAGCGCCGGAGACCGAGTGGTTGTACTCGGGAGTCACGAACAGCACGGCGTCGTTGGCCTCGAGGTTTGCGCGAAGGCGAACGGCCTCGGCCAGCTCGGGGGCCTTCATCGACGGGGACATCTCCTCCGCGAAGAGAGGGAGGTTGTAGTCGCGCAAGTCAAAGAAGACGGTCTGAACACCGTCAAGTTGACGGGCCTGGTCCTCGATCCAGCGAACAACCTGCTCGCCGGCGCGGCCGGGACGAATGGAACCAAGGACGATTGCAACGGAAGCCATAACGTTTCCTTTCGAAGTATTATTGAAACATCAACTACTATAGATCGCGGGAAAGCTCGAGACAAGAACAATCGCTATCGTTTAGGACACAAGTCCCATGGTGTCACAGCGATGCGTGTCCTTTGACTCGCGTGCGCGGTTAACGCTGGGAGCTGTGGGACAAATGCGCGAAGGGCCTCACCCGTTGGGGTGAGGCCCTTCGTTGTAGGTGTGTTGTGGCGGTGTCCTACTCTCCCACAACCTGGCGGTTGCAGTACCATTGGCGCTGCCGGGCTTAGCTTCCAGGTTCGGAATGGAGGCTGGGCGTTTCCCCGGTGCTATGACCACCACAAGATTTGGTGTTCAACACTCTCCCCGCACGCTGCTTGTTGGTGGGGGTGTGGGTTGATCGTGGTTTGTATAGTGGTTGCGGCGTGTTGTTCACGGTTTTTGTTTCACCCAAGGGCACTTGCGTGTTTGGGTTGTTGTTTAGTGTTGGCCCATTAGTACCAGTCGGCTCACGAGCACATTGCTGTGCTTCCACCTCTGGCCTATCAACCCGCTAGTCTGGCGGGGGCCTCTCACCCCACGGAGGGGGCGTGGAAACCTCATCTTGAAGCAGGCTTCCCGCTTAGATGCTTTCAGCGGTTATCCCTTCCGAACGTAGCCAACCAGCCATGCACCTGGCGGTACAACTGGCACACCAGAGGTTCGTCCATCCCGGTCCTCTCGTACTAGGGACGGCCCTTCTCAAGTTTCCTGCGCGCACAGAGGATAGGGACCGAACTGTCTCACGACGTTCTGAACCCAGCTCGCGTACCGCTTTAATGGGCGAACAGCCCAACCCTTGGGACCAACTCCAGCCCCAGGATGCGACGAGCCGACATCGAGGTGCCAAACCATGCCGTCGATATGGACTCTTGGGCAAGATCAGCCTGTTATCCCCGGGGTACCTTTTATCCGTTGAGCGACCACGCACCCACGTGCCATGGCCGGATCACTAGTTCCTGCTTTCGCACCTGCTCGACCCGTCGGTCTCACAGTCAAGCTCCCTTGTACACTTGCACTCGCCACCTGATTACCAACCAGGCTGAGGGAACCTTTGAGCGCCTCCGTTACATTTTAGGAGGCAACCGCCCCAGTTAAACTACCCACCAGGCACTGTCCCCAACCCGGATCACGGGTCTAGGTTGAGGTGACCGCTTGAACCAGAATGGTATTTCAACGACGACTCCACCACCGCTGGCGCGGCAGCTTCACAGTCTCCCACCCTATCCTACACAAGTCCAAGCGAACACCAATACCAAGCTATAGTAAAGGTCCCGGGGTCTTTCCGTCCTTCTGCGCGAAACGAGCATCTTTACTCGTACTGCAATTTCACCGAGTTCGCGGTTGAGACAGCGGAGAAGTCGTTACGCCATTCGTGCAGGTCGGAACTTACCCGACAAGGAATTTCGCTACCTTAGGATGGTTATAGTTACCACCGCCGTTTACTGGGGCTTAAATTCACCGCTTCACACCCACAAAGGGGTGTTGACGGTTCCTCTTAACCTTCCAGCACCGGGCAGGCGTCAGTGCGTATACATCGCCTTACGGCTTCGCACGCACCTGTGTTTGATAAACAGTCGCTTCTCCCTATTCTCTGCGACCCCACAACCCCACCAACACGCACGGCGTTGGGAAGTTACGGGGTCCTCCTTATCCCGAAGTTACGGAGGAATTTTGCCGAGTTCCTTAACCACGATTCACTCGAACGCCTCGGTATACTCTACCTGACCACCTGAGTCGGTTTAGGGTACGGGCGCGTTATGCCCTCACGTCGAGGCTTTTCTCGGCAGCTTAGGATCACCACAAGTCCACACACGCGTGTGTCCCTCATCAGTTCTCACCCTTAGTGTCCCCCGGATTTGCCTGGGGGACGGGCCACAACCTTAAATACGCACAACCATCGGCGCACTGCAGCTACCTGTCTGCGTCACCCCTGTTAACACGCTTGCCTACAATCACCGGGGCCCCAAGACCCACACACACCCAAAAACCCGAAGGCTTAAGAGTGGCGTGAGCAAGTTGGTTAGCACAATGACTTCAGCATGGGCGGTCATAACGCGGTACCAGAATATCAACTGGTTGTCCATCGACTACGCCTGTCGGCCTCGCCTTAGGACCCGACTAACCCAGGGCGGATAAACCTAGCCCTGGAACCCTTAGTCAATCGGCGCTGCGGATTCTCACCGCAGATTCGTTACTCATGCCTGCATTCTCACTCCCACACAATCCACCAGAAGTTCCCCTCCAGGCTTCACCTCGTGCAGGACGCTCCCCTACCCAACAACACACCGACATCCAGTTCCTGGTGCCAGCTCCATGCGTTGTTGCCACAGCTTCGGCGGTACGCTTGAGCCCCGCTACATTGTCGGCGCAGAACCACTTGACCAGTGAGCTATTACGCACTCTTTCAAGGATGGCTGCTTCTAAGCCAACCTCCTGGTTGTCACCGCGACTCCACATCCTTTCCCACTTAGCGTACGCTTAGGGGCCTTAGCTGATGATCTGGGCTGTTTCCCTCTCGACTACGAAGCTTATCCCCCGCAGTCTCACTGCCGCGCTACACCTAATGGCATTCGGAGTTTGGCTGACGTCAGTAACCCATAGGGCCCATCGGCCATCCAGTAGCTCTACCTCCACCAGGGACCACGCGACGCTGCACCTAAATGCATTTCGGGGAGAACCAGCTATCACGGAGTTTGATTGGCCTTTCACCCCTACCCACAGTTCATCCCCCAGGTTTTCAACCCTGGTGGGTTCGGTCCTCCACACAGTCTTACCTCTGCTTCAACCTGACCATGGGTAGATCACCCCGCTTCGGGTCTAGAACACGCGACAAACGCCATATTTCAGACTCGCTTTCGCTACGCATACCCCACACGGGTTAAGCACGCCACGTATCACTAACTCGCAGGCTCATTCTTCAAAAGGCACGCCATCACCCCACAAGGCTCTGACGGCTTACAGGCACACGGTTTCAGGTACTATTTCACTCCCCTCCCGGGGTACTTTTCACCATTCCCTCACGGTACTATGCACTATCGGTCATCAAGTAGTATTTAGGCTTACCAAGTGGTCTTGGCAGATTCACACGAGATTTCACGAGTCCCGCGCTACTCGGGTACCACACCCACACCACACAACACCAGTCCATCTACACGACTCTCACGCTCTACGGTCAGACTTCCCAGACTGTTCAACTCCCAGCATCACATGGCGCGACCCTCCGGCAGAAGAGTCCAACATGGCCCCACAACACCAAACACGCAACGGCCGCCGCCTCTCACACGCATCTGGTTTAGCCTCCTCCGCTTTCGCTCGCCACTACTCACGGAATATCTTTTCCTGCGGGTACTGAGATGTTTCACTTCCCCGCGTTCCCCCCATCACCCTATACACGTTCAGATGATGGTAACCCAGCACAACCCAGGTTAGGTTCCCCCATTCGGACACCCTCGGATAATAACGCTCGCTCGCCAGCTCCCCGAGGCATATCGCAGGCCGCAACGTCCTTCATCAGCTCTTGATGCCAAGGCATCCACCGAATGCCCAATAAAACTAAACAAAACACAAAAAACAGTACAGAACAAATATGCTCGCAACCACTATACAAATCACAAACAACCCACCACACACAACCCACACCAACAACATCAAGCCGCTGGCTGGCTGTGCGGGCAACCACCACACGAAGTGGCGGACGCTCACACGGTGTTGAACGTGAACCCGACAGTGTGCTTGTCTGCCATCAAACTTTTATGCCCAACCCAAAAACGCACCCACACCCACCACCCACTGTCGGGCAGTAAACACATGCAGGCACAAGAAAACAACCAACACAACCCAACAGGCCACGCTGCTTGTTCCCCACAAACTGGGCTCCCTAGAAAGGAGGTGATCCAGCCGCACCTTCCGGTACGGCTACCTTGTTACGACTTCGTCCCAATCGCCAATCCCACCTTCGACCACTCCCCCCGATAAACGGTTAGGCCATGGGCTTCGGGTGTTACCAACTTTCGTGACGTGACGGGCGGTGTGTACAAGGCCCGAGAACGTATTCACCGCAGCGTTGCTGATCTGCGATTACTAGCGACTCCACCTTCATGGGGTCGAGTTGCAGACCCCAATCCGAACTGAGACTGGCTTTAAGGGATTCGCTCCACCTCACGATATCGCAACCCTCTGTACCAACCATTGTAGCATGCGTGAAGCCCAAGACATAAGGGGCATGATGATTTGACGTCATCCCCACCTTCCTCCGAGTTAACCCCGGCAGTCCCCCACGAGTCCCCACCATCACGTGCTGGCAACATAGGGCAAGGGTTGCGCTCGTTGCGGGACTTAACCCAACATCTCACGACACGAGCTGACGACAACCATGCACCACCTGCACACGACCAACTAAATGCCACCACATCTCTGCAGTGTCGCCGTGCATGTCAAGCCTTGGTAAGGTTCTTCGCGTTGCATCGAATTAATCCGCATGCTCCGCCGCTTGTGCGGGCCCCCGTCAATTCCTTTTGAGTTTTAGCCTTGCGGCCGTACTCCCCAGGCGGGGCACTTAAAGCGTTAGCTACGGCGCAGAAAACCACGGGTGGCCCCCACACCTAGTGCCCAACGTTTACAGCGTGGACTACCAGGGTATCTAATCCTGTTCGCTCCCCACGCTTTCGCTCCTCAGCGTCAGTAACGGCCCAGAGACCCGCCTTCGCCACCGGTGTTCTTCCTGATATCTGCGCATTCCACCGCTACACCAGGAGTTCCAGTCTCCCCTACCGCACTCAAGTCAGCCCGTACCCACCGCACGCCCCCAGTTAAGCCAGAGGATTTTCACGGCAGACGCGACCAACCGCCTACAAGCCCCTTTACGCCCAATAATTCCGGACAACGCTCGCGCCCTACGTATTACCGCGGCTGCTGGCACGTAGTTAGCTTAGCGCTTTACCCACTACCCTCACCACAACCACTGTTGCGGCTTGACCATGAGCGAAAAGAGGTTTACAACCCGAAGGCCGTCATCCCTCACGCGGCGTCGCTGCATCAGGCTTTCGCCCATTGTGCAATATTCCCCACTGCTGCCTCCCTGTAGGAGTCTGGGCCGTATCTCAGTCCCAATGTGACCGGTCACCCTCTCAGGCTTACTACCCTGTCAAAAGCCTTGGTGAGGCCATCACCCCACCAACAAGCTGATAGGCCGCGAGCCCATCCCCCACCAGAAAAAACCTTTCCACCAACCCCCATGCGAAGGCCAGTGAATATCCAGTATTAGCACCCGTTTCCGGGCGTTATCCCAAAGAAGGGGGCAGGTTACTCACGTGTTACTCACCCGTTCGCCACTCATCCACCCAGCAAGCTGGGCTTCAGCGTTCGACTTGCATGTGTTAAGCACGCCGCCAGCGTTCGTCCTGAGCCAGGATCAAACTCTCCGAACAAAAACAAAAACGTTAAAGCCCAGAAAAACCAACCAAACAAAACCGCCTGGCCAGCAATCCCAACCAAAAACACTCAAAAACCAAAAACAGGCATAAAAAAACAAACAAACACACTATCGAGT
>CAKAHQ010000003.1 GCA_916439125.1 uncultured Actinomyces sp.
GGGCATCCGACAATTGTCGGATGCCCTCTTGTTCGAAGCGATCAGTTCAGTTCAAGCACGGCGAGGTTCTTACGCCCCTTACGAATGAGAGCCAGTCCACCTGCAAGGACGTCTTCTTCGCGCAGAACAGCCTCGGGATCCTCGACCTTGATGTTGTTGATGGAGGCTCCGCCGGAGGAGATCGTTCGGCGTGCCGCAGTCTTGCCCTTCTCAAAGCCGAGGGCAACGAGCGCATCGGCCACGGTCGACTCGCCGATGGTGAGGGACGCGCGTGGTAGATCCGCGGTGGCAGCGGCCAGCGTTGCCTCGTCGAGATCACGGATATCGCCTCCGCCCCACAGGGCGTCGGTCGCGGCGAGCACGCGCTGAAGCTGGTCGGCCCCGTGCACGAGCTCGGTGACGGAGGCGGCCAGCGCCTTCTGCGCGGCACGCTGGTGCGGACGCTCGGCAACCTCAACGGCCAACGCCTCGATCTCTTCACGCGACTTGAACGTGAAGATCTTCAGGAAACGCACCACGTCGTCGTCCGCGACCTGGAGCCAGAACTGGTAGAAGGCGTAGGGGGTCATCATCTCCGGGTCGAGCCAGATGGCACCCCCCTCAGACTTACCGAACTTCGTTCCGTCGGCCTTGGTGATAATCGGCGTGGTCATGACGTGGGTATCGACGCCCTCAACCTTACGGATCAGGTCGACGCCGCCCACCATGTTGCCCCACTGATCGTTGCCGCCGGTCTCGAGCGTGCAGCCGTTGCGGCGGTAGAGCTCGAGGAAGTCGTTGGCCTGGAGCACCTGGTAGGAGAACTCGGTGTAGGAGATGCCCTCGTCCGAGGCAATACGGCGGGCAACGATGTCCTTATTGAGCATGGTGCCCACGCGGAAGTACTTGCCGATAGTGCGCAGCAGGTCGATAGCGCTCATCTCCTGGGTCCAATCCAGGTTGTTCACCATCGTGGCGGCAGCGGGGCCCTCGAAGTCCAGGAACTTCGAGATCTGCGAATGCAGGCGATCTGCCCACCCCTTGACGACCTCGGTCGACTGAAGCTGACGCTCGCCGCTCTGACGCGGGTCGCCAATCTGACCGGTGGCGCCGCCCACGAGAGCGAGCGGACGGTGGCCGGCGAGCTGCAGGTGACGCATCACGATCAGCTGAACCAGGTGTCCGTGGTGCAGGGAGGGCGCCGTCGGGTCATAGCCGCAATAAAAGGTGACAGGTCCGGCGGCCAGGTGCTCACGGAGCGCCTCGAGGTCGGTGTGCTGCGCGAGCAGCCCACGCCACTGCAGTTCGTCCAGAATGTCTGTCACGAAAGTTGTCCTTCCTTGCGGATTCGACGGGTCAATACGGTCTTAGTGTATCGGCTTGCGAGTACCGGCGTTAGCGCAGCGCCGTGGCCGCCCACTCGCGCGCGTCAGCGAGGCCCGCCTCAGCCTCGGCGATCTGCTCGCGCACGCGCTCCGGGGCGGTGCCTCCGCGCCCACGGCGTGCGCTCACGGAACCTTCCACGGTCAGCACAGCGCGAACCTCGGGGGTCAGGGCCGACGAGGCCTGGGCAAGCTCCTCGTCCGTCAGGTCCGCGAGCTCCACTCCCCTGGCCTCGGCGAGGCGCACGCACGCGCCCGAGATCTCGTGAGCGTCGCGGAACGGAACGCCCTGCTTGACGAGCCACTCAGCGATGTCGGTGGCAAGCGAGAAGCCCTGCGGAGCTAGCTCCTCGAGACGGTCGAGATGAATCGTCATCGTGTCGATCATGCCAGCAACAGCCGGGCACAGGACATCCAGGGTGTCGATCTGATCGAACACCGGCTCCTTGTCTTCCTGGAGATCGCGGTCATAGGCGAGCGGGATGCCCTTGAGGACCGCGAGCAGGCCGGTCAGGTCACCGATGAGGCGGCCGGCCTTGCCGCGGGCCAGCTCCGCAACGTCGGGGTTCTTCTTCTGGGGCATGATCGACGAACCCGTGGAGTACGAGTCGTCCAGCGTGACGTAGCCGAATTCCTTCGTGTTCCAGATGACGATTTCCTCCGACAGGCGCGAAATGTCGATGCCGATCTGGGCGCACACGAAGGCGAACTCTGCGACCACGTCGCGAGCAGCCGTTCCGTCAATCGAGTTTTCGACGGAGTCGGTGAAGCCGAGAGCAGCCGCGATGCGGCGGGGATCCATGCCGAGAGTATTACCGGCGAGCGCGCCGGAACCGTACGGAGAGATGGCTGCGCGCTTGTCCCAGTCGCGCAGGCGCGCGACGTCGCGCAGCAGCGGCCACACGTGCGCCATCAGGTGATGAGCGACGAGCACGGGCTGCGCGTGCTGCATGTGGGTGCGGCCCGGCATGACTGCGTCGCCGGCGCGCACGGCCTGCCCGACGAGAGCCTGAGCGATGTCAAGAACGCGACCTGCCAGGTGACGGGCCTCCTCGCGCAAGTACACGCGAATGAGTGTGGCGATCTGATCATTGCGGGAGCGGCCAGCGCGGAGCTTGCCACCGAGCGTCGCTCCGGCTCGCTCGATGAGGCCACGCTCAAGCGCGGTGTGGACATCTTCATCGTCTGGCGCGGGCACGAACGCGCCGGAGGCAACATCAGCGTCCAGGCGCGCCAGAGCATCGTGCATGTCCGCGCATTCCTGGTCGGTCAACAGGCCAACACGGTGCAGCTCATCAGCGTGGGCATGCGAGCCCGCGATATCCACGTGGGCCAGACGGAAGTCGAAGTGCGTCGACACGCTCAGCGCAGCCAGTGCCTGCGAAGGCCCTCCAGAAAAACGGCCACCCCACAGGGAGACGTGAGTTTCGGACTGCGACATGAGTTTCCTCCTGGCTCGGTGACAACGATGTTGTTCGTATGCCTTAAGAATATTCGAGATGCTGGCGGGCCGCCGACGGCCACACAACGGGCACCTCGCCGCGCACCTTCACCCACGTCGCGATCATGACGAAGAGCATCCAGTTGCCTTCAAAGAGCAACCGTGATTCGGTGAAAGACTGAATAAACATGGCGATGATAATGACGGCGGGAATCACGTCCCACAGATTGTCGTCAATGTGGGCAACCGCGACCTTCACAACGCGATACAGCGTCCAGACGATCGCGACGGTGATCATGGCTGCGCCCACGAAGCCGGTCGTCAACGCCGCTTCGACGTACACGTTGTGTGCCTGGTTCGTCGGCGTCCCATCCGGACGGATCACGAGCGATGCAAAAGGTTCCATCCACGTGGGCCACCCAATGAACCAGCCCCAGCCGCCGATCGGGTGCTGCGCGACGAGGGGCGCCACCGCGTGCCAGATGACGGAACGCCCGCTCATATCGGGACTACGACCGAAAGCGTCGGCGATCATGTGACGACAGAAGAATGCTGCGATTGCAGTGAGAACACCTATTCCCGCAAACCCGCCGACAACGCGCAAGCGCAGGCGTTCCGGAACTCTGCGCTGCACGACGAGGCCCGCGATGACCAGGAAGCAGCCAACCGTCGAGAGAGCGACCGTCGCAGACTGCGTCAGTAGCAACACCGCGCCGCACAAACCGAGCCATACGAGCGTCTTAAGCGGGGAGCGCTTTGTCTGCATGTATCGCAAAACGAGGCACACCGCCAGAAGCAGTGCGATGAAAGCAAGAGGATTCCTGTTGCCGGGAAAGCCCTGAATCGGCCCACCCTTGAGAAGCAAGCCGTCGACCCAGTAATAGGACGCAGGTAGCAGCCCTCTCCCCCACATGATGGGAGGAGCGAGCGGGCCTCGGCCAAAGAAAGCAACGAGCGCCTCGAGAACGAACGAGGAGCCGATAATCCACTGGAAGGCAAGGATCAACGCGCCAACGAGTTCAGTGAGCGGCAATGCGACAGCCACAGCGATCGACACCAGTGTCAGAGCTATCGATAAGACCGCATATTGCGCGCTTTGTAGAGGGGCCACGGACCACACGCACGACAGTGCGCACCACGCGACGAACAAACACGTGGTGGTCGGAAAGCGACGCAGCAACAGCGACCGGCCCGAGGTCCAGAAAAGCACCACGAACGACACAAGCAGAATCAGCATCGGCACAAGAGAACCGATGTCCCCGAAAATGCCGCGGATACCCTTGCCAGCAAAGCCAACAAAGAACATCGCGGCAACCGTGTAGCGCATCATGCGCGCGCGCAGGGCATCATCACGATCGGTCCCCACAGCTTCGCTCACGGCGCTCGCCTCATACGTCATACACGAAACAGTAAGCGAGGCGGGAGCGGCCTTCTCGCCGCTCCCGCCTCTTGAAACCCAACTGAGACATTCTCTGTGAGAACGCCCTCAACCAAGCGCTCAGTAACCCATGTTCACGCCGAAACGCACATCACGGGCAGCCGCGAGCTTCGACTGCAGGCCGTAGATGTCGATGAAGCCACGCGACGACGACTGGTCGAAAGTATCGCCGGTCTCGTAGGTCGCAAGATTGAAGTCGTAGAGCGAAGACTCGGAGCGGCGGCCGTTGACGGTCGCGCGTCCACCGTGGAGCACCATGCGGATGTCGCCGGAGACGTATTCCTGCGTGTGCTCGATGAACGCGTCCATCGACTTCTTGAGCGGCGAGTACCACTGTGCCTCGTACACGAGCTCACCCCAGGTCTGCTCCAGCTGACGCTTGTAGCGGCGCTGCATGCGCTCCAGCGTGACCGACTCGAGGGCCTGGTGTGCCTCGATCAGCGCGACGGCACCGGGAGCCTCGTAAATCTCGCGGGACTTGATACCGACGAGTCGGTCCTCGACCATGTCGATACGACCGATGCCCTGAGCGCCGGCGCGGCGGTTCATCTCCTGGATGGCCTCGAGCGGCGTGACGGGACGGCCGTCGATAGCGACCGGGATGCCCTTGTCGAAGGTGATGACGACTTCGTCGGGCAGCGGCGGGTAGGTCGGGTCGTCAGTGTAGTTGTAAACGTCCTTCGTGGGTGCGTTCCACAGGTCTTCGAGGAAGCCGGTCTCAATGGCACGGCCCCACACGTTCTGGTCGATCGAGAAGGGGTTGTGCTTGGTGGTCTCAATCGGCAGGCTGTGCTTCTCGGCGTAGTCGATCGCAACGTCACGCGTCAGAGCGAGGTCACGGACCGGAGAGATGCAGTCCATGTCGGGTGCCATCGAGGTAATCGAGACCTCGAAACGGACCTGGTCATTGCCCTTGCCCGTACAGCCGTGGGCAACGGTCGTCGCGCCAAACTCGCGCGCGGCCTTCACGAGGTGCTTGGTGATGACGGGACGCGACAGCGCGGAGACGAGGGGGTACTTGCCCTCGTACAGAGCGTTGGCCTTGAGAGCGGGCATGCAGTATTCGTTCGCGAACTCGTCGCGAGCGTCGGCCACGTATGCTTCCACGGCACCACAGTCGAGGGCGCGCTGGCGAATGACCTCCAGGTCTTCTCCGCCCTGGCCAACATCAACGGCGACGGCAACTACTTCACGGCCGGTCTGTTCACCGATCCATCCGATAGCCACAGAGGTGTCCAGGCCGCCTGAATATGCCAGGACGACGCGATCTTTGCTCGACATGTGGGTTCCTTCCAATTGTTGGGTATGTGGTGCCCGCGTACGCTCGCTGAAACGAGGCCGGGGCTAGTTGTCGGGGAGTGCGCCGGGTTCAGCGAGCGCGAGAAGGGAGCGTTCGACGTCGGCTGCGCCCTCCTCACTGCGGCAGATCACGAGAATTGTGTCGTCGCCGGCGATCGTTCCGGCGATTTCTTCGCGCCTCACCGCATCGATCGATGATGCGAGGAGGTTGGCTGCACCCACCTGGGTGCGCAGAACAAGCTGGTTACCCACCTTCACGGAGGTGACAAGGAGAAGCTGGCACCAGCGTGCCAGACGGACATTGGCAGCTTCAGCGTCATGGGTAAGACCGCCGTCGTGGTCGGGCACCGTGTAGATAAGCGCACCGGATACATCGCGGATCTTCGTCGCGCGCAGGTCCATCAGATCACGCGACAGTGTCGTCTGGGTGACATCAATCCCCCGCTCGGCCAGGCGAGCGCGCAGTCCTTCCTGGCTACCGATCGACTCGGACGCCAGAAGATCACGGATCATCTCATGCCGCGCACTCTTCGTGCTCGGAAACGCGGGTGTTGCACTCATGTGCATGATTATACACAGATGCGCATATAAATAAGCAAGCGGGCGAGGGATGTCCCTTACCCGCTTGCTCTCACAACTCTCAGGCCTTCAACGCAGCCACGATGCCGTCGGCCCACGCCTCGATCGCTTCCCAGTCGCGGAAGTCGCCCTCCACAACGCCAGCCAGACGCGCGACCGAACGCTCACGCAGCGACAAAAGCTCAGGCTTGTAACGGCCCGGGAAGGTGCGCAGCTCGCGGCAGTTAACGTGGGTGAGCAGCGGGCCGACACGATTACCATCCTGCTCCGAGTGCTTCGGCACGCCATTCATGCCGACGGAGAAGGCCCACACCGGCTTGTCGCGCAGATCATCCTTGAAGCGCTCCATGAAGTCGTGCGCCTCGGGCATCCACTGGAGAATGTAGACAGCAGAGCCGGCGACCACGGCGTCGTAAGGTTCAACCGTGGTCACGTCAGCAGGCGCGACGCGATCGACGGTGAAACCCGCCGCTTCGAGGCGCTTAGCGATGGCGTCGGCGACCTCATCCGTCGCCCCGTGCTTTGATGATGCAGTAACAAGGATGTGCATGTATACATCGTAAAGCGAAGACCGGTCGAATCGATGGGCACAACGCCCCAAATGAGTGGGGTGCCACACCGCCGATTCGACCGGCCTGTCGCTTCGTGGGCCTTATGCGCGCAACGACGCCCCCAGGACCTTCGATGCCTTCGCGACAACCTGCTCGCGCACCTGCGAGGATTCCTTCGCGGTCAGCGTGTGGTCAGCCGCGCGCAGACGCAACGCAAAGGCGAGAGAACGGTAGCCCTCGGGCACCTGATCGCCTTCGTAGATGTCGAAGAGCGTTACCGATTCGGCTAGCTGCCCCGCACCCTGGCGCACAATCTGCTCGACGCGCGACGCGGGAATATCGGAGGGCACAACGAGAGCGATGTCCTCCTTGGCCAGCGGGAACGTTGAGACACCCTTGACCTGGATGGGCTGCTCGCTCATCTGAGAGATCAGCGCATCCATGTCGATCTCGAATGCGGATGAACGAGACGGCAGGCCGAAGGCGCGGCACGCAGCGGGCGACAGCTCGCCGGCAAGAGCCACATCAATGAGGTCACGGCCAGCGCGCACGAAGACGCGCGCGACACGGCCGGGGTGGAACGGAGCAACCGCAGCGGGATCCGTCGCCGGAGCAGGCATCGGAGCACCCTTGTGCGCGGGCACCTCATCCATCCAGGCACGAGTCACCTCCACACGAACCCCGAGTCCCGAGGCCACACGACGCACGTACTCGAGGGCGTCGGCCCAGTCGTAAGCGCGTGCATTCGCCAGGACACCGGCCGGAACAGCCTGGCCGGTCAGGACACCGCCAATGTGCCAGGGCTGAGCAGGGATACCGGCCTCAAGCGCTGCGATCACCTCGTCGGAGGGACGTTCCTCGGCGCTGGGCAGGTCCGCCGGCACAGTACCCGCGGGACGGGCAACCTTGGCGACCTCGAAGATCGCGACGTCCGCGTTGGAGCGCGACACGTTACGGCCGGCGACGTCGAGGAGGGTATCAAGCACCGTGGTGCGCAGCCAGGGGGCGTCATCCGCCATCGGGTTGCGCAGGCGCAGGGCCTCGCGACGCGGATCGTCGGCGCGGATACCCTGACGATCCCAGGTGTCGGACACGAACGGGTAGGACTCGACCTCGACCAGTCCCCCATCGGCCAGCGCAGCAGCGGCCAGGCGACGAGCCTTCTGCGCGGTCGTCAGGCCATGGCCAGCCGGTGCGGTCGGCATAACCACGGGAATGTTGTCGTAGCCGTCGAGGCGCGCGACTTCCTCGACCAGATCAGCCGGGAGTGTGAGGTCGGGACGCCACGAGGGAGCCGTCACCGTAAACGCGCCATTGTCGGGGCCTTCGACGACGCAACCGACCGTGCGCAACAGCTCGGCGATGCGCTCGGGGCTGTGGGCCACGCCCGTCAGGCGCTCCACCTCGCCGACGGGCAGCGAGATAACGACGGCCTCACCGCGCTGATCCACGTCCGTGACGCCCGCATCGACCGTGCCGCCGCCGTACTCGACGAGGAGCTCAACGGCACGCTGGGCAGCCACCGCGGGAAGCTGCGGGTCCGTGCCGCGCTCAAAGCGCTTCGCGGCCTCCGAGTGCAGCTTGTGCCTGCGCGAGCTACGGGCGACCGACACAGAATCGAAGTGAGCGGCCTCGAACAGCACGTCGGTCGTCCCCTCTGCGACCTCGGAGTAGGCTCCGCCCATGACACCGGCAATGCCGATGATGCGCGAACCTTCGCCCTCGGGAGAGTCGGTGATGAGCAGATCCTGCGGGTCGAGTTCACGCTTTTCCTCGTCCAGGGTCACCAGCGTCTCGCCCGCGCGAGCGCGGCGCACGACGATCGGGGCGGCCAGGTCGCCCAGATCGTAGGCGTGCATCGGCTGACCGAGGTCAAGCATGACGTAGTTCGTGATGTCGACGGCCAGAGACAGCGAGCGCATGCCCGCGGCCTCGAGACGCTCGACCATCCAGCGGGGAGTCGGAGCGTTGGGGTTCGTGCCACGCACGATACGCGCAACGAAACGGTCCACACCAACGCGACCGCGGATCGGAGCGTCGTCGGAGAAGACGACCGGGAAACCGTCGGAGTTCGCCGTCGGCGGCTCGGCTGCGATCACGCCGGGCAGGCCGGGGTCACGGAAGGGAGCGCCCGTTGAGTGCGAGTACTCGCGAGCGATACCACGCATCGAGAAGCAGTAGCCGCGGTCCGGAGTCACGTTGATCTCGAGGACCTCTTCGCCCAGCCCCAGCCAGGAGACAATGTCCGTACCAACAGCAGGAATCTCACGGTCCGGGAAGTACTTCGGCAGCACGATAATGCCGTCGTGGTCCTCCCCCAGTCCGAGTTCGCGCGCGGAGCAGATCATGCCGTCAGAGACGTGACCGTAGGTCTTGCGCGCGGCGATCTGGAAGTCGCCGGGCAGGATCGCGCCCGGCAGGGACACGACAACGAGGTCATCGACGTCGAAGTTGTGCGCACCGCAGATGATGCCGCGGCTCGGCAGATCCGAGGGCTCCTTTCCGGTGCCAGGGGCGTCGTTGTGCTCACCGACATCTACGCGGCAGTAGTTCACGATCTTGCCGTTCGAGGCGGTCTCCTCCACGCGGGTGAGGACGCGACCCACCACGAGCGGGCCGGTGACTCGCGCCGGGTGAATCTCTTCCTCTTCAAGGCCGACCTTCACGAGGGCGGCGGCAAGCGCCTCGGCGTCCGTGCCCTCGGGAACGTCAACGTGGTCGGACAGCCAGCTCAGCGGAACCATAGGCATGTCAGTTACCCCTTCCATTCACTCCGAACTGCTGGGAGAAACGAACGTCTCCCTCAACGATGTCATGCATGTCGGCGATGCCGTGACGCAGCATCAGCGTGCGCTCGATACCCATGCCGAACGCAAAGCCCGAGTAGACCTCAGGGTCGATGCCGTTGGCGCGCAGCACGTTCGGGTTGACCATGCCGCAGCCGCCCCACTCGATCCAGCCGGGGCCGCCCTTCTTCTGGGGGAACCACAGGTCCATCTCGGCGCTGGGCTCGGTGAACGGGAAGTACGAGGGACGCAGACGGGTCTTCGCCTCGGGGCCGAACATGGCCTTGGCAAAGTGGTCGAGAACGCCCTTCAGGTGAGCCATTGTCAGGCCCTTATCGACGGCGAGGCCCTCCACCTGGTGGAACACGGGCGTGTGGGTCGCGTCAAGCGCATCGGAGCGGAAGACCTTGCCGGGGCAAGCAACGTAGAGCGGCACGCCGCGCGACAGCATCGCATGCGACTGAACCGGAGAAGTGTGAGTGCGCATCACCAGGTGCGCGCCGTCCTCGGTCTCGGCGCCGACACTGCGGCCGTCGATGTAGAGCGTGTCCTGCATCTGTCGCGCAGGGTGATCGATGTCGAAGTTCAGGGAGTCAAAGTTGAACCACTCGTGCTCGATCTCCGGCCCCTCGGCGATATCCCAGCCCATCGCCACGAAGAAGTCGGCAACCTCTTCCATCAGGGTCTCGAGGGGGTGGCGAGCTCCCGCCGCGCGACGCGCAGTCGGCAGCGTCACGTCCACGGATTCCTCAACGAGCATACGAGCCTCATGCTCAGCGGCGAGGACAGCCTTGCGCGCCTCGAGCGCTTCGGTCAGGGCCTTACGCGCCTGGCCGAGATTCTTACCGGCGAGACCGCGCTGCGCTGGTTCAAGCGAGCCGATTGTTCGATTCGCCGTGACAAGGGGTGCCTGATCACCGAGGATCGCAGCTCGGACGGCCTTGAGAGCATCGAGCGAATCCGCGGCTTCGATATCGGCGAGGCCGGCCTCGCGAACGGCGTTGACGGCTGCCTCGTCAAGAGGATCAAGGTCAGGGGCATTGCCAGCCATGTCCTGCTTCCTTCTTCTTTCCATCTGGGGTCATTCCTGCGCGCATCACGCGCACCGCCCACTATCCTACCCGTTCGCCTATCCTCACAGCTCACCGGATCCACGGGCGCGCTACCCTGTAAGACGTGAATGCGCTCTCGCGCGCTCCAACAGCTCACCGAAGGAATCCCGTGTCTCACATTACGCAACCGGAGAACGCGGCCACGGCCTCGTCCCAGGCGTCCTCCCTCTTTTCCGCCAAGCGCGTGCGCGTCCAGCACATCGCCCGCGCGAAAGCCGAGGGCATTCCCCTGACGATGCTCACCGCCTACGATGCGCTCACCGCGCCCATCCTTGAGGCCGCGGGCGTGGACATGCTGCTCGTCGGCGATTCGCTCGGCAACGTGATTCTTGGCCACAGCTCGACGCTGCCCGTCACCCTGGAAGACATGGAGCGCGCCACTGCCGCCGTTGCTCGTTCGACCTCGCGCGCCATGATCGTGGCCGATTTGCCCTTCGGCACCTACGAGGACACGCTCGAGCACGCCTTTGCCTCCGCAACCCGCCTCATGAAGGCAGGAGCACACGCAGTGAAGCTTGAGGGCGGTCAGAGCCGCGCCCACATCATTGCGGGCCTCGTCTCGGCTGGTATCCCCGTGTGTGCACACCTGGGCTACACGCCCCAGTCGGAAAACACTCTGGGCGGGCCTCGCATGCAGGGCCGCGGAGCCGGTGCCGATGCGCTTCGCCAAGACGCCGAAGCCGTCGAAAAAGCCGGTGCCTTCGCCGTCGTTTTCGAAATGGTGCCCGCGTCGATTGCCACCGAACTGACACAGAGCCTGAGCATCCCGACCATTGGTATTGGCGCGGGTCCCAACACGGACGGCCAGGTGCTCGTCTGGTCCGACATGGCTGGATACTCCGACTGGACCCCCTCTTTCGTGCGAAAGTTCGGCCAGCTCGGGCAGGCCCTCCGCGCGGCCGCATCCGACTACGTGGAGGCCGTGCGCGAGCGTTCCTTCCCCGGACCCGATAACTACAAGAACGACTGACGCCACCCGCTGAGAAGAGGAATACACATGGAAGCATCCGCACTCGCTCGTCGTGCACCCCTCGGCACGCTAAAGCCGGGACACATCTCACCAATGCGCGCGGTCCCCGAGCACATCGAGCGTCCCGAATACATGTTCCACGACGGTCCCGAGCGCGTCACTGCCTCGGAGATCAAGAGCCCCGAGACTATCGCGAAGATCCGCGAGGCCGGACGTATCGCGGCGGGCGCCATCGAGGCCGTCGGCGCGGCCATCGCACCCGGTGTCACCACGGAGGAGCTCGACCGCATCGGACACGAGTACCTCATCGCCCACGACGCATACCCCTCGTGTCTGGGTTACATGGGCTTCCCCAAGTCCATCTGTTCCTCGATTAACGAGGTCATCTGCCACGGCATTCCGGACGATCGTCCGCTCGAAGACGGCGACATCATCAACATCGACATCACCGCCTACAAGGACGGCGTTCACGGAGACACGTGCGCGATGTTCGAGGTCGGCACCGTCGACGAGGAGTCGCACCTGCTCATCGAGCGCACGAAGAACGCCATGATGCGCGGCATCAAGGCCGTCGGCCCAGGCCGCGAGATCAACGTGATCGGTCGCGTCATCGAGGCCTACGCGAAGCGTTTCGACTACGGCGTGGTGCGCGACTACACCGGACACGGAGTCGGCGAGGCCTTCCACTCCGGCCTGATCATCCCCCACTACGACGCTGCCCCAGCCTACGACACGGTCATGGAACCCGGCATGGTCTTCACGATCGAGCCGATGCTGACCCTCGGCACGGTCGAGTGGGAGCAGTGGGACGACGACTGGACGATCGTCACTGCTGATCGTTCCCGCACGGCCCAGTTCGAGCACACGATCGTCGTCACCGAGGATGGGGCTGAGATTCTCACCCTTCCGTGACACGGATTCTTCGAGGCCCGCCTTCGACTCTCACAGTCTGAGGCGGGCCTCGCTATTCGTCGTGACATCCCATACAATTCGGGTACGGGGGCTTCAGGGGCCCGCGGACAACAGAATTTCATCACCCGAGGAGGGGTTATGGCTCAGGTCGCATGCGGCATCGATATCGGCGGATCGGGCGTCAAGGGCGCGCTCGTTGATCTGGAAACCGGCGAGTACATTGGCAATCAGGTTCGAATCCCCACCCCCAACCCCGCGACGCCCGACGCTGTCGCTGCGGTGTGCCGCGAGGTCATCGACCAGCTTGACGTCAAGATCGGCGTTCCGATCGGCGTGACATTCCCCGCCCCCGTCTTTGACGGCGTCATTCCCTACATGGCGAACCTCGACCAGTCGTGGGTCAACGTCGACGTCGACGAGCTCATGGAGCGCTACCTGGGCCGCTCCGTTGTCGCACTGAACGACGCGGACGCGGCGGGTATCGCCGAGGTCGCCTACGGTGCGGCCAAGGGCCGCGACGGAGTCATCGTATTCACCACCCAGGGCACCGGAATCGGCTCGGCGATCATCGTCAACGGCACTCTCCTCACCAACACCGAGCTCGGCCACCTCGAGATCGACGGCACCGACGCGGAAAAGAACGCCTCCTCGGGCCAGAAGACCCTCCAGGGCCTCGACTGGGAGCAGTGGGCACAGCGCCTCCAGCGCTACTACGGTCACGTCGAGTTCCTCCTCAACCCCGACCTCTTCGTGGTCGGCGGCGGCGTGTCGGAGAACCACGAGAAGTTCATGCCGCTCCTTAACCTGAAGACCCCGATGATCCCCGCAAAGCTGCTCAACACCGCGGGCATCGTCGGCGCCGCCTACTACGCGGCGCAGCACAGCGCCTGATCGAGAGCCCACCGAGCACGCAGAAGGACCCCGACGCGAGTCGGGGTCCTTCTGGCATCTGTCGGCCTATACGCCGGGTTCTGTCACGCACGCCGTTACCGGTCGTACGGTGGCGACCATCTATCTAGGACCGTCGTTACCGACGGCCTCCAGCAACCTACCCGCAGGCATTGGACGGGCCGCCCTGCCTGCTGCTCGGTCTTGCTCCGGGTGGGGTTTACCTAGCCGACGCGGTCACCCGCGCCGCTGGTGAGCTCTTACCTCACCTTTTCACCCTTACCGACGCATGCGCGCCGGTGGTTTGTTTTCTGTGGCACTGTCCCGCGGGTTACCCCGGGTGGCTGTTAGCCATCACCCTGCCCTGTGGAGCCCGGACGTTCCTCGAGCGTTTCCGCGCGCGGCCGCCCAGCCGGCAGATCCGCATCGATCATAGCGCGCATGGTCGCGCCCCCGCGATAGGGTGGACACCATGCTGATCTGGTTGCCCCCGTCGGAGGGAAAGAACGCGCCTGCGCAGGGCCCGTCTCTCGATGTCAACGCACTGTCCCGCCCGAGCCTCGCAACGAGCCGCCGCACCGTGTGCGAGACTCTCACCGCTCTCGGGGACGGTCCCGCAGCAGCAGCCGTTCTCAAGGTTGGCGCACGCATCGACCTGTCCGTGAACACCGCACTTGATTCCGCTCCCTGCGCCCCGGCCTCGTCGCTGTTTACCGGAGTGCTCTACGAAGCGATCGAGGAGTGCGCACCGGGGGCGTGGACCAGTGCTGGAGCAGCGCACGTGTCGATCTTTTCTGGGCTCTTTGGCGTCCTCTCCCCTAGCGACTTAATTCCGGACCATCGTCTCGCGATGGGCGTGTCCCTGCCTGACCTCGGTGTCCTGTCGACCTGGTGGGCGCCACGACTCGATGAGGCCTGTCCGCCGAGGCATCGGAACGCATCATTATCGATGGGCGATCCGGCCCGTATCGCGCCGCGTGCAAGGCCCCGTGGGCGCGCGTCTGGGAGCTACGCGTCGAGCGCGAGGCTAACGGCAAGCGCACGGTGATCTCGCACGACGCGAAGCGCTGGCGCGGTGCCATCACCGGCCTCCTACTCGCCTCAGACGGCTTTCGCGCCGAGGAAACATCGGCAGCGGAGAAGGCCCTAGAGGAGGCCGCATACTCACTGTCACTGGGGGATGCGAAGGGACACGAACACCGCGTCACCGACGTGGAATATGGCCCCGAAAAACCGACGAAAAAGGGCGGATCGACACGCACAGTCACGTTGGTCACGCACTGAGCGGTAGGCTATCCTTTTTCCGGAACCTGCAAGGTGCAGGACCGGCCAACGCATCGGCCATTAAACGGAAACCATAGGCATGATCAACGAGGACTACCTGGCCAATATTCGGCCCACCCACCGTCAGCTCCAGTGGCAGAAAATGGAGATGTACGCGTTCATCCACTTCGGCATGAACACGATGACGGACCGCGAGTGGGGCGAGGGCCACGAGGATCCAGCCCTGTTCAACCCGGGCAGCGTCGATGTCGATCAGTGGATGCGCGCCCTCGTTAGCGCCGGCATGACCGGCGTGATCCTGACCTGCAAGCACCACGACGGTTTTTGCCTGTGGCCGTCGGCCTACACGAAGCACTCGGTGGAGTCTTCGCCATGGAAGGGCGGGCGCGGTGACCTCGTGCGCGAGGTGTCCGACGCGGCCGCGCGTCACGGCCTCAAGTTCGGCGTGTACCTGTCCCCCTGGGACATGACCGAGCCGACCTACGGTCAGGGCGAGGCCTACAACGACTTCTACATCAACCAGCTCATCGAGCTGCTCACCCACTACGGCCCTGTCTTCTCAGTGTGGCTGGACGGCGCATGCGGCGAGGGCCCCAATGGCAAGGTGCAGGTCTACGACTGGCAGCGCATCTACGACACGGTTCGCGCGCTGGCCCCCGAGGCCGTCATCTCGGTGTGCGGCCCGGATGTGCGCTGGTGCGGCAACGAGGCGGGCTCTGTGCGAGCCAACGAGTGGTCGGTCGTTCCCGCCTCCCTGCGCGAGGCCGAACGCACCGCCGAGAAGTCACAGAAGGCCGACGACGGCGAGTTTTCGCGCCAGGTAGCTTCCGGCGACGAGGAGCTGGGCTCACGCGAGGCACTGGCCGACTACTCCGGTCCCCTCGCCTGGTACCCCGCCGAGGTCAACACCTCGACCCGCAAGGGCTGGTTCCACCACGACATCGAAGACTCCCAGGTACGCACCGTCGAAGAGCTGTTCTCCATCTGGAAGGGCTCGGTCGGCGGCAACGCCACCTTCCTCCTCAACGTTCCGCCAAACCGCGATGGTCTCCTCGCGGACGCCGACGTCGAGGTCCTGGCCCGCCTGGGCGAGAAAATCGCTGACTTCCGCTCGCGTCGCATCGAGGCATCCCGCGAGGACGAAGGCGACGCCGCGACCTTGCGCTTTGACGAGCCGCACGCGGTCGGCGCCATCGTCCTCGAGGAGGACATCGCGCAGGGGCAGCGCATCGACGAGGCCGTGGTGACTGCCCGCGTCGACGGCGATAACGAGCAGGAAATCGCACGCGTGCACTGCGTGGGCTACCGCCGCATTGTCACCCTGGACAAGCCCGTGACCGCCACCCAGGTGCGGGTGACGGTCACGAAGAGCAGGCAGGGCTTCTACCTGGCGGACTGTTTCGCTATCGAGGCCTGAGCCTCAGCGCGGCGTGTTCGCCGCAGTGCGCACGACGATCTGCGCCGTGTCTTCGGTCAGGTAGAGTTCGTCGGCGGGCGTGAGGCGGATGCGCTCGAGCTCCATCGGGCTCAGGTCGGCGGCAACACCGATTCCGTAGCCGTCGCGGACCTCGATGACGGCGAGAGCGCCGTTGCGGCGGCGAGCATCCTCGTATTCCTCGATCAGGGCGGCGGGCAGGCGCTCCGCAAGCTCGCGACGCGCGGCGATGACGCGGCGCAGCTCGTCGTCAGAGTCGGCGACGTCGGCCTCGAACTGAGCCTTCAGGGCCTCGATGTCGGCGGCAATGGCCTGGGCCTCGGCCTTCATCTGGTCCTGAGCCGCGCGGGCGGCCTCGACGCGCTCCTCGGCCTCCACCTGATCGTCCTCGAGCTTGGCCAGGCGGCGGTCCATCTGAGCGATCTCGTGTTCCATCGCCGAGATATCGCGCAGGGGCACCTGGTTGTTGTCGATGCGGCTCTGCTGGCGCTTCCGGCGCTCCGTGACCTTCGCGATCTCATCCTCAATGCGGGTGACTTCGCGCATCGTGTCCGCGATAACGGCACTCTGGCTGATCGCGGCGCGCTGGAGGTCGGCAACGCGGCCGGCGAACTCGCGAACCGTCGCATGCGCGGGGTGAGAATCGCGCTTGTGGCGCAGCGCCGACTCCTTCTGATCGAGCTTCTGGAGCTCGAGAAGCTCGAGCTGGTCGGTGTGCGATGCTTTCACGCTAGTTCTCCCTGAGTGACTCGGTGGCTGGTCCATGGCTCGGTGACAATCGTAGAGACTTCCACGCGAAGTTCCACATCGGCGCAGCGAGCGGCCTCGCGTATCTTGCGTGCGAGGACGGGGAGCCACGGGGATTCCGTCGCCCAGTGGGAGCCGCACAGAAGCGCGGGAGCTCCGCCCTCAAGGTGCTCGGAGGCGGGGTGGTGGCGAAGGTCCGCCGTGAGGTACACGTCAACTCCAGCGGCGCGGGCCGCTTCGAGCGCGCTATCCCCCGCGCCACCCAGAACTGCTACGCGCTGCACCGTGGCAGTCTCGTCGCCACCAACAAAGAGACCGGAGGGTCCCGCAGGCAGGACGGAGGCCACGTGGTCTGCGAAGGCGCTGAGCGTGGTCTCGTCGACCGTGCCGACGCGTCCCAGGCCGATCTCGTGTCCCTCGGCGTCGGTGCCGCACGGCTCCAGCGGCGCGGTATCGCGCAGGCCGATCAGATCGGCGAGCGCCGTCGCGACGCCGTCGCAGGCCACATCCGCGTTGGTGTGCGCGTTGAACAGGGCAATACCGGAGCGGATGAGAGTCGTGATGACACCGCCCTTGGGATCCGTCACCGGCAGGAAGGATGCGCCGCGCAGGAGGAGTGGGTGGTGAGTGATCACCATGTCGTAGGAAACGCCGTCCCCGTCGGGACCCGCGACAGCCTGTTCGGCGATAGCCGCGGTGGGATCAAGCGCGAGAAGGATCGAACGCACGGGAGCGGAGGGGTCGCCGACGATGAGCCCAACGCGGTCCCACGACTGAGCCGTTGCCGCCGGATACCAGGCCTCCATGAGGGCCATCACGTCGCCGACAGTCCACTTCGATGCGGGCGTATCGGCCGTGGTCGTCGGGCCGTTGAGGTGAGACGAAGACTGCATACGTCAAGCATACCGGACCCCCATCTAGCAAGGGACCCTGCCCGCGACTATGATCACAGGGTGCAGATTTTGAGCCTACTCGACCAGGGGTTGGTCGATTACACGCAGGTTGACGCGCTCCAGCGCTCCCTGCACGAGGAGGTCCTCGCCGGCGGCGAGGACACGCTCATCGTTTCTCAATTCACGCCGACCTGGACGGCGGGACGCCACACGAAGCCTGAGGACATTCCCTCCACGACTGTTCCCGTCATTCGCACCGACCGCGCTGGTTCCGCGACGTGGCACGGCCCTGGACAGGTCGTCGTCTACCCCGTCGTTCGTCTGCGCGAGCCCGTCGACCTCGTGCAGTGGATCCGCGCGGTCGAGGCCTCGGTGATCGACACCGTGCGCGGGGTCTGGGGCCTGCCCGTGCACCGCGTCGAGGGCCGCGCGGGCGTGTGGCTGACCGAAGAGGGGCGCCGCGACCGCAAGATCTGCGCGATCGGCCTGAAGGTGGCGCGCGGAGCGACCCTGCACGGCATCGCTCTCAACGTCGATATCGACCCGGCCCACGCCTTCGAGGGCATCATTCCCTGCGGCCTGACGGACGCCGACGTGACCTCCCTGTCGTGGGAAGGCATCCACACGACCGTCTCCGACGCCGCATCCGAACTTCTCCCGCGCATGGTGGAGCACATCTCCCCCTGCCTGGCGACCACTCCCACTTCCGTTTCCTACACGACGAGGTCAACGCTATGAGTACCCTGCCCGATCCCGAAGGACGCAAGCTCCTGCGCATCGAGGTGCGTAACTCGCAAACTCCTATCGAGAAGAAGCCCGAGTGGATCCGCACGACCGCCAAGGCCGGCGAGAACTACCAGGACATGCGCTCGCTCTCGCACGCGAAGGGCTTGCACACGGTGTGCGCCGAGGCCGGCTGCCCCAACATCTACGAGTGCTGGCAGGACCGCGAGGCGACCTTCCTGCTCGGCGGTGCCCTGTGCACGCGCCGCTGCGACTTCTGCGATATCGCGACGGGCCGTCCCACGGAGTACGACAAGGATGAGCCGCGTCGTATCGCCGAGTCCGTGCGCGACCTCGACCTGCGCTACGTGACGATCACGGGCGTGACCCGAGACGATCTGCCCGACGGCGCGGCGTGGCTCTATGCCGAGACGTGCCGCCTCATCCACGAGCTCAACCCGGGCACGGGCGTGGAGCTCCTCGTGGACGACTTCCGCGGTCAGGCCGAGTCGATCGACATGGTCATCGAGGCGGGTCCGCAGGTCTTCGCGCACAACCTCGAAACGGTGCCGCGCATCTTCAAGAAGATCCGCCCCGCCTTCAACTACGACCGCTCGCTCGCCATGATTAAGCGCGCCCACGACGGCGGCATGGTCACCAAGTCGAACCTGATTCTGGGCATGGGCGAGACGCGCGAGGAGATCAGCGCCGCCATGCGCGACCTGCACGCGTCGGGCTGTGACCTGCTGACCCTCACGCAGTACCTGCGTCCCTCTCCCCTGCACCACCCGATCGACCGCTGGGTCCACCCCGAAGAGTTCGTCGAGCTGGCCGCCGAGGCCGAGGAGCTTGGCTTCGCGGGCGTCATGGCCGGCCCCCTCGTGCGTTCCTCGTACCGCGCGGGTCTGCTGTGGGCCAAGGGCATGCGTGCCCGTGGCTTCGAGATCCCCGAGCAGCTGCGCCACATTGAGAACTCCGGGTCGACGCTGCAGGAGGCTGGCTCCGTCCTGGCACGCCTGAAGGAGCGCTCGGAGCGTCACGCGGCGATGGCCGCGACGGCCGCCTCGGCCTCGTGATCCCCGACTATTCGCCCGCGCGAGCGCTCCTAGCGGCGGCGCGTCGCCATCCGAACCGACTGTCCCTGGTGGACGCGGCGACCGGCGAGGAGTGGTGCGTGCGCGAGGCGGCGCACACGGTCGCCCGCCTCGCCGCCGCCTTCGAGGAGGCCGGTATCGGCGAGGGCACGCGCATCGCCGTCATCGGTGCGAACTCGCCGTGGCACTACATCGTTGCCGTGGCGGCCTCGTGGCTGCGCGCGGTGACGGTTCCGCTCTCCCCGCGCATACCGTCAGCTGCGCTCGTCTCGATGTGCGAGCAGGCGGGCGTCTCGTGGGTGTTTCTCGACGAGGCCTCTTCCGCCCACGCTCCTGCTCTGTCCGGCGCGGGAGCACAGGTCGCGTCGTTTGCGGATCTGTCGGCGTGGGTGGATCGCGCTGCGCCCATCGAGAAGGCTCCCGCGCGCTGCGGGACCGAGCTCGCAGCCATCTTGTTTACGTCCGGATCCACGGGCAACCCGCGTCCCGTCGAGCTCACCCACGAGGTCATGTGGTGGGGGTCGACGAATTTCCGGGAGGGCTTCGATTACGCGCCGACGTCGTCGGTCGTGGGAGTGTGCGCGCCCGCGAGCCACATCGGCGGCTTCAACGGCACGTCGATGGACGTGTGGACGCACGGCGGCACCCTGGTCACGCTCGGTTTCCCTGGTTCCTTCGACGCGCGTGCCGTCATCGACGCGATCGAGCGATACGGGATCACCATGATGTTCGCCGTGCCCGCGATCGTGCGCGCAATACTCGACGAACACGAGCGCGGCGGCGGGAACCTGTCGTCATGGGTGCGCCCCCCTCATCGGCGGCGACGCGATGACGGCGGACCTCGCGGAGGCGATGCACGCGATCGGCCTGTCCCCCATTCACGTGTGGGGCATGACCGAGACCTCCGGGGCGGGTACGGTTGCCACACCCGATTCTTTAGCTCCAGCCGGATCGCTGGGAGTTCCCTTCCCCTACGTGGACCTGCGCGTCATGGCCACCGACAAGCGCGAAGCCGACACAGACGAGATGGGCGAAATCTGGGTCCGCGGGCCCGGCGTCGTGAGCGGCGAGGAGTGGCTGCGCACCGGCGACCTTGCCACTCGGGATGCCCACGGCTGGCTGCACATGGTGGGACGCGCCCACCGCATGATCAACACGGCCGGCGAGCTCGTCGCGCCCCCAACGGTCGAGCGGGCTCTACGCTCGCTGGACGTGGTATCGGATGCGCTTGTCGTGGGACTGCCGGATGAACGCTGGGGGCAGATCGTCGCCGCGCTGATCGTGGCTTCTCCGCAGGGCCGCGCCCAGGCCTCGTCGTTAAGCGCCAACGCACTGTCCGAGGCCCTGCGCGATTCCCTCGCGCCGTGGGAGAAGGTGCGTCGTGTCCTGGTCGTCGACGCGCTCCCGACCACGACGACGGGCAAGCCCGATCCGGTCGCGGCAGCGCACCTCTTCGACGCGTGAGGCCGTTGGGCCCAGGTGCGCCAGACCTCACAAAGTGCGAGCACCATATTTAGGTAAGATTAGCCTTGCTTAATTGAAGGAGAGTCTTATGTCCCGCCACCGCATTGTCATCATCGGTTCCGGCTTCGCAGGCCTGACAGCAGCTCGTCGACTGAAGAACGCCGACGCCGCCATCACCATCCTGGCCCGCACATCGCACCACCTCTTCCAGCCCCTGCTGTACCAGGTGGCCACGGGCATTCTCTCTCCGAGGGCGACATCGCCCCCACCACGCGCGAGATCCTGCGCGGTCAGAAGAACGTGACGGTTCTGCAGGCCCTCGTCGAGGAGATCGACGTCGAGACTCGCACCGTCAAGTGGCGCAACCACAACAAGCACGAGCAGACCGAATACGACACGCTGATCGTCGCGGCGGGTGCCGGCCAGTCCTACTTCGGCAACGACCACTTCGCGGTCTTCGCGCCGGGCATGAAGACGATCGACGACGCCCTCGAGCTGCGCGCACGCATTTTTGGCGCCTTCGAGCTGGCCGAGATCGAGACCGACCCAACTTTGGTCGACAAGCTCCTGACCTTCGTCGTCGTGGGCGCCGGCCCGACCGGCGTCGAGATGGCCGGACAGATCCGCGAGCTCGCCTCTCACACGCTCAAGGGCGAGTTCCGCAACATCGACCCGACCAAGGCGCGCGTCATCCTGGTGGACGGCGCGGAGCATCCTCTCCCCCCCGTTCGGCGAGGAACTCGGCCTCAAGACCGAAGAGGCCCTCGCCAAGCTTGGCGTCGAGATGAAGATGAACGCCTTCGTCACCGGCGTGGACTCCGAGGGCGTCACCATCAAGTACAAGTCGGGCGAGGAAGAGCGGATCGAGTCCGTGTGCAAGGTGTGGGCCGCCGGCGTCGCCGCAAGCCCGCTGGGCCGCGCGCTCGGCGAGGCCACGGGCGCCGAGGTGGACCGCGCGGGGCGCGTCACCGTCAACAAGGACCTCACCCTGCCCGGCCACCCCGAGATCTTCGTACTGGGCGACATGATGGCTTTCCCGGGCGTCCCCGGCGTCGCGCAGGGCGCGATTCAGTCTGCGCGCTTCGCTGCCGACACGATCGCCGCTCGCCTTGCGGGCCGTAAGCCGAAGGCCACGGAGTTCTCCTACTTCGATAAGGGGTCGATGGCGACGATCGCGCGTTTTAAGGCGGTCGTCAAGATGGGTAACACGAAGCTGACCGGCTTCGTCGCGTGGGTTGCCTGGTGTTTCCTGCACCTGCTCTACATCGTCGGCTTCAAGTCGCAGGTGGGCACCCTGGTGAATTGGTTCTTCAGCTTCCTGTCGGGTGCGCGTTCGCAGCGCACGACGACGAACCAGCAGATGGTGGGCCGCCTCGCCCTGGAGCAGCTCGGTGCTGGCGCATCCGGCAAGCTCGTCGTTGGTGAAGACGTCGTCGAGGAGCACACTCAAGAGGACTGACGCGCGTCGAGTGCTGACGGCGCGCTCATGAGTACCTTCAAGCGCTTCATCAAGGCACACTGACAAACAGGCAAACATACACCGCATGGGGCCGGAAGCAAGAGCTTCCGGCCCCACTTCTATGCTTCGTTGAGTATCACCACTTGCCATGCAACAACTCTGTACACTGTGTCCATGAGCACATTGAGGGCAGCAGTCAACATCTCAACAAGCATTGTCAAGTCTCTTGTGAAAGTAGCCGGCTTCGGCTTCGTCGCTGACGCAATAGAAGGTGGGCAAGAGCTCTACCAGCTCGCATGCAGTCTCAAAGACGAAACGTTCGGGAGTGCGGAAGCGCAGATGAGCGGAGCGCTCAGAAGCACGATCAAGAACGAGTTCGAAATTATCGAAGATGGCCTTGTTGTATCCGGCCTTGATTTGAAGAGTATTGATCTATTCATTGGCAGCCTTGAGACCGCGACCAATGAAACAATAAGAAAGCTTCTCGATGACGAGGATGCATTATGTGAGGCAATCACAAAGCCCGAAGCATTCCACGCCTACGTTCTGGAAATCGAAACAGGTAAGAGTGAACTTCACACCAGAAGAGGAGCACTACCTCGACAACCTCCTGCGCTGCATTGCCGACGAATACCTAGTATTGGCCCCAAATTCTCCACGCTACAACATGACTACACTTAAGGCCGCGCTCGAACAGCTGTACGAAGTTATCATAGAAGTAAGAAATATCAAAAGCATCATTGTATCGACAGCAGAAGCTCACAGTAAACAACATGAACAACTCCACAACGATATTGAATCATTGCGCACAGCTCACATAGACACGAGCACTAAAAGTTGTCCAAAGAAACTTAACAATAATGTTTGGGGCAGCCGCCCACGACCGCTGAGACACTGGATCGAACGATACCCTGAAATTGATGGCCAAACACTACAGGATCGTATTTTGAATCCGAGTACGATAAACTTCCCAAGCTTCAACGTATTAATCGGACACGCAGGAAGCGGAAAGACACGCCTTGCCGCCGCGATAGCAGACAGATGTGAATCCGATGGGTGGTCGCTAGTCGCATGGATTAACGCCTCATCCTACAACGCAATTACGAACGATATGATAGCACTTGGAGAATCGGTACTCAACGTGATGACAGGATTCTTCGAAGACAGAACTGTTAGAGTCAATCAGGTATTGTCAGAACTGCGGACAAGAGATTACTCCAACTGCATCTTTATCTTTGATAATGTTCAAACATCGACGACTTATCCAGACTACTTCCAAGCGGACCAGGCATACATATACTCGCAACGACTAGGAACAGGAACGGCTGGCGACACCAGGCAAACTGGAATGAATATATAATCAAAAACTTTACACGCAGCGATTCGATCAAACTACTTCAGGACATTACGAAGGATGCGAATCGAGAAGCGGCAAATAACGTTGCAAATTACTTGGGCGACTTGCCATTAGCGATAGCACAGGCAGGAACAACGTGCGCCCACTACTATCAAACCTTGAAGACTACTTCAACGATATACAGTTACACAACGTCGACCAACTCCTTGAAGCCATTGAAGGAACTGAATACACCACAGGAACCATAACGGCACTAAACTTTGCCGTCACAACAACCTTAGATCGCTTGAGCGATGTCACGATACAAATTGAAGCCAAGAAAATACTCACAGTCCTCTGCTTCCTCGCAGAATCTGGCATACCAAGTAAATGGTTAAAGTTTAGTAGCTTTCACTCTAGAAAAGCCTACTCACTCCTTTTTGACTTTTCGATAATTTCCGAATCAGCTGATGGCGAAGTTGCTTTCATTCATCGACTCCAAGCACTAGCACTACGCACACACTTAACACCTAACGAAAGCACCATAGCTGAGCGTACTTGCGTCAACTTCCTTATCCAGCATTATAAAGACTCTTCAGGCGCCGAGACCATCACCACACACAGAGATAGGGCAATAGCGATTACTTCGCAACTTTCGGCTATGAGCCAGCAGCCTCACTCCTATTCCCTCTTTAGGCACGATGAGCTACAGAGCGCTCTGTTCGAGCTACTAGCCTTTGCATATGATCGACATACTGCACACCATACAATAACACTCACACACGCTCTTGGAATTATACAAAGCCTGTTAGGAATTGACAATCTAACCATATTATGCGCGCGCAACAATCTCGCTGAAGCATATTACAAAAATGGATACATCATTGAAGCAATTCGCCTATATTCAGAGACGCTTGATCATTATATTCAGACCCTAGGCGCCAACCATATTGAAACAAGAAATACGCGTAGCAACTTGGCAGACGCATACTTCCTGGCTGGGCACCACGAGAGAACCATAGAACTTTATGAAATGCCCTGGATAATGACTTGAACTCGCTCGGCACCACACATATCGAGACACTCTCCACTCAACAGCAGCTCGCAGATGCACATTCACGTTCCGGTTTAATTGACAGTGCCCTAAATCACTATCAAATTCTTGTCGATAACCTCACTCAAACTATGGGCCGAAATGATGTCGACACTCTGAACGCGCGCTGCAGACTTGCTTTCACATATCACACAGGTGGTTACATTGATGACGCAATCCGGCAATTCAGAAAATTGTTATATGACTGCCAGATAGCACTCGGCCCGGATCATATCCTAACTCATGAAGTAATCAACAACCTCGTAGATACATACAAAACAGGAGGGCATAATAGCGACATTATCAGTTTGTTAACAGAGGCACTTAACTCTAGTGAACGAACCAATGGCGCAACACATTACCATACTCTCGAACTCCAGAACAATTTGGCTAATGCGTACCTCGATATGTCCGATATTGACAGTGCCATATCCGAATTTGAGGACATCTTAAGGAAACGCCATTCAAATAATGACGACACTCAGCATGCGCGATATAATCTTGCGGAATCACACCTCAGGGCGAAGCACTACGACACGGCCATTCATCACTTCCAAGTCATTGTTGACGAGCTTCAACATTCTAGCGGCACAACTAGTATGCGCACCCAACGAGCTCGTCGCAATCTTGCATCAGCCTATCACGAAGCCGGTAACATCAAGAAGCTTTGCATCACCTTCGTAAGCTTTGCAACGACTGCACTGACAGTCTAGGACCGGACCACCTTGACACACTCGAGAATTACCAGCATCTCGCAAACCTAGTTCTAGATATAGGTTACTTCGAGCTGGCAATACAATATTTCGACAATCTATATAGAGACTATCGACGTATTTACGGATCGAAACACATTAATACATTATCATCGCGTTTCGCTCTTGCAAACGCATACTTGGAAAGCAACCGAACTGGGGAATGCATAAATCATTTGAAGGAGTTACTTGAGACGTGTGTGATCACATTGGGGAGTGAGCACGCGCTGACGGTAACAGTCTGCGAACATCTTGATACAGCCAAGGAAAAGCTAGAACAGGAGAAGGAGACACCCTCCGAGTAGCGCGCGCCGCCGAAAGATACGTTGGGGCCGGAAGCTGTCGCTTCCGGCCCCAACCGTTTTGTGGGCCCTACCGGGCTCGAACCGATGACCTTCTGGGTGTAAACCAGACGCTCTAGCCAACTGAGCTAAAGGCCCCACGCACGCGCCAATTTACCAGAAGCGACGCGTACGGTCACGTTCGAGGCAGAGCGTCACAGCACAGACCAGCGCTGGCCCGCCCAGGCCTCGTCGAAAAACTAGCGGCGCGAACGCGGACGCGCGGTCAGGCGCACGCCCGCCCAGTTGTCTCCCAGCGCCGTCGACGTCGTCGCGTGCAGGCCCGCGATCTCCGCGGCCTCCTCCACGTCACCCACGCGCACGGAGTTGGGACGGCCCGGCTTGGGAATCAGCACCCAGATCAGACCGCCGTCGTCCAGGTTCGACATTGCGTCCACGAGGACGTCCGCGAGGTCCTCTTCCTCGGCGTCATCCGCGCGCCACCAGACGATCGCTCCGTCCACGACGTCCGCGTAATCGACGTCAACGATCGGATGCCCCGTCTCCCCTTCAATCGCTTCGCGCACGGCCTGATCCACGTCATCATCGGCGTAGAACTCCTGCACGATCGCATCGGACGCAAAACCCAGGCTCACTGCCATCACGCAGCACCGCCCATCAAAGAGCTGGCGCTCAGTGTCATATCAACGTTCACGCCTTCATCCTAGGGCATTGGAGCTACTGGAATGCAAGGGATAGTCCACGATGAAACACTCCCACGAACGCTCCCCCGCCTGAGCTGCGGATTCATTCGACGCGGAACGCCTACCAAGCGGTGATGCGCACGTCATAGTCACAAGCCGAGGCAAACACTCGCAAAGGTCTGCCATTAGTGGGACAATGGTCCCGATATGTGCGGTGTCGCCAGAGGACACCGCTCACGCAGGCTGCGCAAGCAGCACCGAGTCAAGCGAGAAGGTACACCGTGAGCCAACTCCACGAGTCCCACCCCGTCGTCGTCAACGGCCTGATTCCTCAGGTTCCCGACAACGATCCCCAGGAGACCGCCGAATGGGTTGAGTCCCTGTCCGGGCTCATCAACGAAAAGGGCGGCCCCCGCGCACGCTACATCCTGCTGCACATGCTGGACGAAGCACGCCGCAACGGCGTTCAGCTCCCCCAGGAATACACGACCCCCTACGTCAACACCATCCCCGTTGACCAGGAGCCGTACTTCCCCGGCGACGAAGCCATGGAGCGCGAATACCGCCGCTGGATCCGCTGGAACGCCGCCGTCCAGGTGACGCGCGCACAGCGCCCCGGCGTCAAGGTGGGCGGACATATCTCGTCCTACGCCTCGGTTGCCACCCTCTACGAGGTCGGCCTCAACCACTTCTTCCGCGGCAAGGACCACCCCGGCGGCGGCGACCACGTGTTCTTCCAGGGCCACGCCTCCCCCGGCCCCTACGCTCGTGCGTTCCTCGAGGGACGTCTCTCGGAGGAGCAGATGGATGGCTTCCGTCAGCAGGTCTCCACGGAGCACGGCCTGCCCTCGTACCCGCACCCGCGCCAGCTCGAGGAGTTCTGGGAGTTCCCCACGGTCTCGCTCGGCCTGGGTCCCGCCGAGGCCATCTACCAGGCCTGGTTCGACCGCTACCTGCACATGAACGGCATCAAGGACACGTCGCAGCAGCACACGTGGGCCTTCATCGGCGACGGTGAGATGGACGAGCCCGAGTCCCGCGGCATGCTCCAGCTCGCCGCCCAGCAGCGCCTGGACAACCTGACCTTCGTCATCAACTGCAACCTGCAGCGTCTCGACGGACCGGTGCGCGGCAACGGCAAGATCATCCAGGAGCTCGAGGCCTTCTTCAAGGGCGCCGGCTGGAACGTCATCAAGGTCATCTGGGGCCGCGGCTGGGACCAGCTGCTTGCCGCCGACAAGGACGACGCCCTCGTCCACGTCATGAACGAGACCCTGGACGGCGACTACCAGACCTTCCGCGCGAACGACGGCGCCTACGTGCGTGAGCACTTCTTCGGCCGCGACCCGCGCACCAAGGAAATGGTCAAGAACTGGACCGATGAGCAGCTCTGGGAGCTCAAGCGCGGCGGCCACGACTACCGCAAGGTCTACGCCGCCTACAAGGCCGCCATGGACCACACCGGCCAGCCGACCGTCGTCCTCGCGCACACCATTAAGGGCTACGCCCTGGGCACACACTTCGCCGGCCGCAACTCGACGCACCAGATGAAGAAGCTGACGCTCGAGGACGCCAAGCAGCTGCGCGATCGCCTGCAGATCCCGATCACGGACGAGGAGCTCGAGCGCGATCCCTACAAGCCCCCGTACTACATGCCGCCGGCCGATCACCCGGCCCTGCAGTACATGAAGGAGCGCCGCGAGATCCTCGGCGGTTGGGTGCCCGAGCGCCGCGCCGATCGCCAGCCGAAGCTTCCCGCCCTGCCCACGCGTCCCTTCGAAGCGCTGTCTAAGGGCTCCGGCAAGCTTGAGGTCGCCACGACCATGGCTCTCGTGCGCCTCATCAAGGACCTCCTCAAGGACAAGGAGGTCGGCAAGTACTTCGTGCCGATCATCCCCGACGAGGCCCGTACCTTCGGTCTGGACGCGATCTTCCCGTCGGCGAAGATCTTCAACACGACCGGCCAGTCCTACACGCCCGTCGACGCGGACATGATGCTGTCCTACCGCGAGTCCGAGCAGGGCCGCATCCTGCACACGGGCATTACCGAGGCCGGCTCGTCGGCCGCCTTCCAGGTCGTCGGCACGGCGTACGCCACGCACGACCTGCCGATGGTGCCGATCTACATCTTCTACTCGATGTTCGGCTTCCAGCGCACCGGCGACCAGTTCTGGGCCGCGGGCGACCAGCTGGCCAAGGGCTTCGTCATCGGCGCGACCGCCGGTCGTACGACGCTTGCGGGTGAGGGCCTGCAGCACATGGACGGACACTCACAAGTCCTGGCTGCCACCAACCACGCGTTCGTCTCCTACGACCCGGCCTACGCCTACGAAATCCGCCACATCATGGCCGACGGTCTCGAGCGCATGTACGGCGACGCAGGTGACCGCGATCCGAACGTCATGTACTACATCACCGTGTACAACGAGCCGATCCACCAGCCGGCCGAGCCAGAGAACGTGGACGTCGAGGGCATCGTCAAGGGTATCTACAACCTCGATGAGCACCAGAACTTCGGTGGTCCCAAGGCTCAGCTGCTCGCCTCCGGCGTGGGCGTGCCGTGGGCACGCGAGGCCCGCGAGCTGCTGGCCCGCGACTGGGGCGTGGACGCCGCCGTGTGGTCCGTGACCTCGTGGAACGAGCTGCGTCGCGACGGCCTGGACGCCGAGGAGCACAACTACCTGCACCCCACCGAGCCGCGCCGCACGCCCTACGTGTCGACGAAGCTTGCGGGTCGCGAGGGTCCTTTCGTGGCCTCCTCCGACTTCGACCGTATGCTGCCCGACCAGATCCGCCAGTGGGTCCCCGGTGACTACCACGTGCTCGGCGCGGATGGCTTCGGCTTCTCCGACACCCGTCGCGCAGCCCGTCGTTGGTACCACATCGACGCCGAGTCGATGGTCGTGCGCACGCTCGCTGCCCTGGCCGACAAGGGTCAGGTTGACCCGTCCGTCGTCCAGCAGGCGATCGAGAAGTACGACCTGTTCAACTACTCGATCCAGGGCAATGACCACGCTGGCGAGGAGTGATCGTCGCTAGGCCCGCGCTCCTCCATCGCGGCGCCCAGCGGTCATGAGAACGAGGCCGGGGATCCCCACGTGGGTTCCCCGGCCTCGTCGTGTGCGCCAAGCAATGGGATCTGCACTGCCTGCCCGCCCTATCCGGCAGACAATAGACCCATGCACGTTCCCTACGAAACCGAGAAGTTCTACTACGGCTTTCCCGTCTACATCCTGGCCTACCCGGACGAGGCCGTCGGCGTCGGCATTACGACGGGTTCCTCCTCATACTCGCTGGGGCAGATGGTCATGATCGGCTGCGACACCACCACGCACGCTGCCCGCGCGATCAAGCGCTCCGGCATGTGCTCCCTCAATCTGTTCGGTGCCGAGGCCATGGGTCTCTTCGAGTACGCGGGAACAGTCTCGGGCGGCGACAAGCTCCACGACGCGCAAGTGCCTTCGAGCGATCACGACGGCATCCCCGTGCTCGACGGCTCCCAGATGAGCCTGCTGTGCCGTGTCCTCGAGGCCACGGATGACGGCACTTACACGCACTTCCGCTGCGAGATCACCGGGCGCCTGGTCGACTCCGCGCTCATCGATGATCGCGGTCGCTTCCGCTACGAGGACCTGCGCACCGTCGAATACGTGGGCGACGCTCGCAGGCGCATCTACCGGTACTTCTCGGACAGGGTGGAGCGTTTTGGCACTTTCGTGCGCTCCTTCAAGGAGTCTCCGCTCCCCTAGGGACGCCCGCACGCAACGAAGGCCGGGGATCCACACGCGGGGTCCCCGGCCTCGTCTATGAAAAGAGTCGCTCAGTCTTCCTCGGTGCCCGCGTACTTCGGATTCGCGAGGTTCTCGGGCGAGAGGATGCGCTCGACTTCTTCCTCCGACAGGAGCTCCATGTCGTGGATGACTTCGCGGACTGTCTTGCCCTCGGCAGCGGCGCGCTTGCCGACGACGTCGCCCAGGTGGTGTCCAATCACGTCGTTGAAGTAGGTGACGATGCCGATGGAGTTCTCCACGTAGCCACGGCACACCTCTTCGTTAGCCGTGATGCCGGTGATGCAGCGCTCGCGCAGCGTGTCGCAGGCGTTGACGAGGAGGTTGATGGACTCGATGAGCGCCTGCGCGATGACGGGCTCCATGACGTTGAGCTGGAGCTGGCCGGCCTCGGCCGCCATGGTGACGGTCTGGTCGTTGCCGATGACCTTGAAGCACACCTGGTTGACGACCTCGGGGATGACGGGGTTGACCTTGGCGGGCATGATCGAGGAGCCCGCGGCCATCTTGGGCAGGTTGATCTCGTTGAGGCCGGCGCGGGGGCCGGAAGCCAGCAGACGCAGGTCGTTGCAGACCTTGGAGAGCTTGACGGCGCTGCGCTTGATCGTGGCGTGCATGGACACGTAGGCACCCGTATCGGACGTGGCCTCAAGGAGGTTCGGCGAGCCGACGACGCGCGCACCCGTGATGCGACGCAGGTGGCGCACGACGACCTGCTGGTAGCCGTCCGGGGTGTTCAGGCCGGTACCGATGGCGGTTGCGCCGAGGTTGGTCTCCAGGAGCAGCTCGGCATTGTTGACGAGGCGCTCGTCCTCCTCGCGCAGCGTGTGCGCGAAAGCGGAGAACTCGCTGCCGAGAGACATCGGGACGGCGTCCTGCAGCTGCGTGCGGCCCATCGTCAGAATGTGACGGAACTCGGCGCCCTTCTCGTCGAAGGAGTCGGCAAGCTCGTCGATGGCCTTGCGCAGGCGGTTAACCTTGCGCCACAGGGCGATACGGAAAGCAGTCGGGTATGCGTCGTTCGTCGACTGGGAGCGGTTGACGTGATCGTTGGGGTTGATGATGTCGTAGCGGCCCTTCTCCTCCCCCAGGATCTCGAGCGCCAGGTTCGCAATGACCTCGTTCGCATTCATGTTGACGGAGGTGCCGGCACCGCCCTGGAACTGGTCGACGGGGAACTGGTCCATGCAGCGGCCGTTCTCGATGATCTCGTCGCAGGCGGCGATGATCGCCTCGGCCTTGGAGGGCTTCATGGCCTTGAGCTGCATATTCGCCATGGCGCAGGCCTTCTTCACCTGCGCGAACGCACGGATCAGCTCGGGCGCCTCGTTGATCGTGCGACCCGAGATCTGATAGTTCTCGATAGCTCGCAGCGTGTGGATGCCCCAGTACGCGTCCTTGGGTACTTCGCGGGTGCCGAGCAGATCTTCTTCGGTGCGGGTCAACGTTGTTCCTTCCGTCTGTTCGCCAGCCGGTTCATTCCGGCGGGTGCGCCTCCATGGTAGGCCCTGTTGGCCCGAAATTCCGGCACTTTACGAACATTGGAAGCGTCGTTGAAGCTCCGCTGACAAGGTCTTTCGCTAGTGATTGGACGCGGCGTCAGAAACAGCGTCGAGCAGATCCGCGAGCGTCACCCACTGCTCGATCTGAGCGTCATTCAGCGTCACCTTCACCTCGCGCTCCACGCGCGCAATGACGGCGTAGAGGGACACATCATCCATATCCAGATCACCGCGCAGCGTGAGCTCTCCTCGCGCATCCGCGGGATCGAGCTCCGCCTCGTCGAGCACGGCCTCCATCGCTGCCTCGCGGGCACGATCCTGGGCGGTCTCGACGGCGTTTTCGGACGAGGCAGGGGCCGCGCCGGGCACCTCGTCGGACGCATCGGGGTCGACCAGCTGCGCTAAGCCTGCACGCAGCTGGTCACCGAGCAGGTCGGCAATGGAGCCCATCAGCCAACCCGGTTGTTGAGCCAACGCACGGGAGCACCGGCACCGGCGTGGCGGAAGGACTCAAGTTCGTCATCCCAGGCCTGGCCGAGAGCGAGGTCGAGACCCTCACGCAGCTCCTCGTACGTCGTGGCAGACTCCAGGGCCGCACGGATGCGATCCTCGGGCACGACGACGTTTCCGATGGTGTCCATCTGGGAGTGGAAGATACCGAGGGAGGGCGTATGGCACCAGCGACCGCCATCGCTCGAGGCCGTGGCCTCCTCCGTCACCTCGTAACGCAGGTGCTCCCAGCCGCGCAGCGCGGATGCCAAACGGGCGCCCGAGCCTACCGGTCCGACCCACGAAAACTCGCAGCGAACCATGCCCGGCGCCGCTTCCTGGTCCGACCACTGGAGGTGAACCTCCTGGCCGAGCGCGGTGCCCAGCGCCCACTCGATGTGCGGGCACAGAGCGGGCGGTGTTGAGTGCACGAAAAGTACACCGCGGGTGTATGACCCTCTCATTGTTCCTCCTGTTGGCTTTGTCAGGATCGTCTTCCCCTACGCCCTAACCTGCCGTGAGTCGCAATGATCTGCGCCGAGACGGCGCACACGATGTGGTTACAGGATAGTCGAACGCGCCGGGGAATGCACTCCATTCCCCGGCGCGTCCACGCCTGCACGATCCCAGATGCTCAGAAACCAGCGTTGCGGATGTCGCGCAGCGCCTTCTTGCGAGTCGGACGATCCAGACGGTCGATGTAGATGTGGCCATCGAGGTGGTCGCACTCGTGCTGGATGCAGCGCGCCATGAGCTCCTCGCCCTCGACGACGACCTTCTTGCCGTCCAAGTCCGTGCCCTCGCAGCGCGCGTACCAGGCACGCTCGGTCGGGTACCACAGCTCGGGGACCGACAGGCAGCCCTCGTCGCCGTCCTGGTACTCGTCCTCGCTCAGCGCGACGATGCGGGGGTTCAGCACGTAGCCGATCTCGCCGTCGATGTTCCAGGAGAACGCGCGCAGGCTGACGCCGATCTGGTTGGCGGCCAGGCCAGCACGGCCGTCCATGTCGACGCCCTCGAGCAGATCCTCCACGAGTGCCTTCACGTTCGGCGTGATCTCCGTGATGGGATCACAGACAGTGCGTAGGACGGGGTCACCGATGATGCGGATGGGACGAATAGCCATGTCATTCCCCCTTCAGGGCTGCAGCGTGGAGCTCACGCAGGCGCGTGACAGCTTCCTCGACGGGCACGACGATGGTCTCACCGGTGGCACGCACGCGGATTTCCACCTCGCCGTCGGCCAGCGAACGACCGACAACCAGGCCGAAGGGCACGCCCACGAGCTCGTAATCCTTGAACTTCACGCCGGCACTCACCTTACGACGATCGTCGACGAGAACGTCCAGGCCGGCCGCGTCGAGCTGCTCGCCCAGAGACTGCGCGGTCTCGAAGACCTCGTCGCCCTTGCCGGTGGCCAGGACATGCACATCGAAGGGAGCAATCTGCGCGGGCCAGCTCAGGCCCTTGTCATCACAGTTGGCCTCGGCCAGCGCCGCCATCACGCGGGTAACGCCGATGCCGTACGAACCCATGGTGACGACCTGGGTCTTACCGTTCTCGTCGAGGACGGTCAGGCCCAGGGCCTTGGCGTACTTGCGGCCCAGCTGGAAGATGTGGCCGATCTCGATGCCGCGCTCCAGGTGGAGGGGGCCCGAGCCGTCGGGAGCCAGGTCGCCCTCGCGCACCTCTGCGGCCTCGATCGTGCCGTCAGCGGTGAAGTCACGGCCCATGACCAGGTTCAGGACGTGACGCTGCTCGGCGTTCGCACCCGTCACCCAGGCGGTGCCCTCGACGACGCGCGGGTCCACCAGGTAGCGCACGGAACCGGAGGCGTTGCCATCCTCGTCCACGACTCGCTTAGGCGAGTTCGGTCCGAGAACCGTGGGGCCGATGTAGCCGCGCACCAGCTCGGGGTGCGGCTCGAAGTCGGAATCCGACGCCATGTCAACCTCGGCGGGGGCCACGGAGGCCTCCAGGCGCTTCATGTCGACATCGCGGTCGCCGGGGATGCCCACCACGAGGAGCTCGCGCTCACCGTCCGGGTGCGTCAGCGTGACAACAACGTTCTTGAGCGTGTCGGCTGCGGTCCACTGGCGGTCCTCGCGCGGATACTGCTCGTTAAGCAGGTCAACGAGCGACTCGATCGTCGGCGCGTCGGGGGTCGGAACCTCGATAGGGGCGGGCACGCCGGACGCGTCCTGAGCCTCGGGCACGGGGGTCGTCACGGCCTCGGCGTTAGCGGCGTAGCCACCCGGGGACGCCACGAAGGTGTCCTCGCCGATCGGCGAGGGGTGCAGGAACTCCTCGGAACGCGAGCCGCCCATCGCGCCACTCATCGCAGAGACGATGACGTAGCGCAGGCCCAGGCGCTGGAAGATGCGCTCGTAGGTGTCGCGCTCGGCCTGGTAGGAGGCGTTCAGGCCCTCGTCGTCAATGTCGAAGGAGTAGGAATCCTTCATCACGAACTCGCGACCGCGGATCAGGCCGGCGCGCGGGCGGGCCTCGTCGCGGTACTTCGTCTGAATCTGGTACAGCGTGGCGGGCAGATCCTTGTACGAGGAGTACATGTCCTTCACCAGCAGGGTGAACATTTCCTCGTGCGTGGGGGCCAGAAGGTAGTCGCCGCCCTTACGGTCGTTGAGCTTGAACAGCGTCGGGCCGTACTCTTCCCAGCGGTTCGTCGCCTTGTAGGGTTCGGCGGGGATTAGGCCCGGGAAGTGAACTTCCTGAGCGCCCATCGCGTCCATCTCCTCGCGGACGATGTCCTCGATCTTGCGCAGGGTGCGCAGGCCGAGGGGCAGCCACGTGTAGATGCCGGGGGCGGAGCGGCGGATATAGCCGGCACGCACCAGGAGCTTGTGCGAATTAACCTCGGCGTCAGCCGGGTCTTCGCGCAGGGTTCGCAGGAAGAAAGTCGAGAGATTTCGAAGCATGCTCCAAGAGTACGGCACGCAAAGCCCCTGGGGCCACCGGCACAGCCGTGGAGCCCCTCATCAAGGCGTCAGCAATGTCCTCAGATAACCGCGCACGCGCCGAGCTCGCGCTCACGGGCACCCGGGTGCGACGCGTAGTAGCGGCGAGCCATCCAACCCGGGTATGCCCACGCGGGAAGGCCACCGAAGTAGAGAGCCTGAACAGCGGCAGCACCCATCAGGGCGAGCACACCGATGACGAGGCCGAGCGAACCAAGCGTGTCGAGACCACGCGCCTCGCGCACCATCAGATCCGCGGTCAGGAACCACAGGAGGGACAGTAGCGGCATCAGGGGCCACACAACGCGCCCCATCTCACCGGCCGCGTGTCCACCACCGAGCTCGAGACGCACCGAGACACGGCGCGCGCTGGCACCGACGCCGAACCAGGCCCACGCCCACACGAGAGCGATAGCGAGACCGACGAGTGCGATCAGAGCGATGGAGTTGGACACAGCGTCCCCCTTCGGACAAAGCAACATCCCCGTTGGCGTTGCGTACTAGCCGATACTACAACATCAACGGGGATTGCTGTCCAACCGAAACGGTGGGAACGAGATTAATCAAGCATCAACGAGGCCACCGACACACGCATCACGAAGATCGCGCAGCATGGACAGCGACGACAGTGACTCGGCGGCAACGCCCGCCCACGCGAGCGCACGGCCACGTCCCTCGGCCACATGGCGCTCACGAATGTGCAGGAGCGTGCGCGAGGGCGAGAGCGGCAGGAGGGCAATAACGCAGGTGCCCGAGGCCTCGGCACCCTCCGGGGCTGCCGGAGGCGCGACGCGCATCAGGATGTGGTCCTCGTCCGCGATGTCAATGATCGTGGACTCGTCCTCGGGCTCAAAGACGTGACCGAGCACGTCCCAGACAACCGACGCGGGCGCGTCAATCGCGATACCGCGATCGACGACGACGTTAGCTCCGGGAAGAATGAGATCACCGGGCAGCGACACGTCCGCCTGCGAGGCCGTCAGGCCAATGCGGCGAGGAAAACCGGTTGCCGCAACGGCGCACGCACCGGCGACGAGAGACAGACAGGCAAGAGTGCGAATACGCATCAGGTGTTCCTTACGAATAGCTCACAAGTCGATACCCGGGAGCTTGACGTCCGGGGCGGTAATCGGGGCGACCTCGACGCTGCCGGAACCCGGCTCGAGGCCAAGCTCCTCGGCGAGGGCGTTTGCGCGGCGGATCAAGGTCTCAACGATCTGATCCTCGGGAACAGTCTCGACGACCTCGCCGCGGATGAAGATCTGGCCCTTGCCGTTGCCGGATGCGACACCCAGGTCCGCCTCGCGCGCCTCGCCAGGGCCGTTGACAACGCATCCCATGACGGCGACTCGCAGCGGAACAGTCAGGTCCTTGAGGCCCTCGGTCACGTCTTCGGCAAGCGTCCACACGTCCACCTGCGCGCGACCACAGGACGGGCACGAGACGATCTCGAGCGTCTTCTCGCGCAGGCCCATGAACTCCAGCATCTTCGTGCCCACCTTGATCTCCTCAACGGGAGGCGCGGAAAGAGAGACGCGGATCGTGTCGCCGATGCCCTCAGCCAGCAGAATGGAGAAGGCGGACACGGACTTGATGGTGCCCTGGAACGCGGGGCTGGCCTCGGTCACACCGAGGTGCAGGGGCCAGTCCCCCGCTTCAGACAGCATGCGGTAGGCCTGGATCATCGTCAGCACGTCGTGGTGCTTGACCGAGATCTTGAAATCATGGAAGTCGTTCTCCTCGAACAGGGATGCTTCCCAGATCGCGGACTCGACCAGGGCCTCGGGTGTCGCGCGACCGTACTTCTTGAGCAGACGCGGATCCAGAGAACCGGCGTTGACGCCAATGCGCAGCGAGACTCCATGGTCGGAGGCCGCCTTGCAGATGTCCTTCACCTGGTCATCGAACTTGCGGATGTTGCCCGGGTTCACGCGAACCGCGCCACAGCCGGCCTCGATCGCCTGAAACACGTACTTCGGCTTGAAGTGGATGTCAGCGATTACCGGGATCCGCGACTGCTTGGCGATGATCGGCAGCGCGTCCGCGTCCTTATCCGTCGGACACGCCACACGCACAATGTCGCAGCCAGCGGCCGTCAGCTCAGCGATCTGCTGCAGCGTCGCGCCAATATCGTGCGTCTTCGTGGTCGTCATGGACTGAACGGACACGCGGGCACCCCCGCCCACGGGCACGTCACCCACCATGATCCGACGCGTCTGCTTGCGCGGGAACGGCGACGCCGCGACTTCGGGCATACCAAGGTTGATTTCACTCACCGATTCATTATCGCGCACTGTGCGCATCCTTCCCACACGGACCACGCACGCGTGGTCAGAGTCGCTTTCGTCGGCGGCTCATCCGCCCATCTCAATACCGGGTCGTCAGCCCAGCGACACCGGCTTGACGATATCCGCCACAATCAAAATGACGCTCATGGCGACCAGCAGACCGCCCACCGCCCACGTCAGAGGTACCAGGCGAGCGGTGTCCGCAGGACCGGGATCCTGCGCCCCGCGCACGCGAGCAATCATGCGTCGCACCCCCTCATACACAGCACCGACAATGTGCCCGCCGTCCAGGGGCGGCAGCGGAATGAGGTTAAAAACGAACAAGGCCATGTTGAGCGAGGCCAGCAGGCTCAGCAAGACCGCAACAACCTGACGAGTATCCTGCAGGCCCAACGCCTGAGCATCGCCCGTGACCTCACCGGCCAGGCGGCCGACGCCCACCACGGACACAACACCCGAAGAGTCCCGCTTTTCGTCGGTAAACACGGAGCGGCCCACCTGCCACACCGCCTGCGGCAGCCGCGTCACGACCGCCGTCGTCCCGGTAAACATCTGCCAGTTGGCAGCGGCCACGTCAGACAGTGAGGCCGACACATACTCGTAACCGGCGGTCACGCCGACAATGCGCGCCCCCTGAGATCCCGTCACCGGAGACACCGTCAGGTCAACGGTGCCACCATCGCGCTCGACCGTCAGCACAGCGGACTCACCCTCCTGGGTGGCTCCCACAGCGCGCTGCAGGTCAGCAAAAGTGGCCACAGGCTGCCCGTTCCACGCGACGACCGTATCCCCGGGACGAACCCCGGCCTCGTACGCGGGAGAGGACACCTCCCCCGACGCGCTCATCACCGTCGTCGGCACTTCCGCAATCGTGCGTGACGCCGTCGGGGCGCCAATACCCATCATGGCGATGGCGGAAAGCACGAAGCAGATGAGCAGATTCATCATCGGACCACCGAGCATGACGGTGATCTTCTTCGGAGCACTGAGACGGTAGAACGCGCGATGCTCCTGCCCTTCCGGGATCTCCTCCGCCGAGGCCTCGCGCGCCTCCTGAGCGAGAGTCGGCTTACCGCCGCGGCCCACGAGGCGCGTGCCCGGGCGCGCGGGTGCATACATGCCGACGATCTTCACGTAGCCACCCAACAAAATTGCGCGCAGGGCGTACGTCGTGTCGCCGATCTTCTTCTTCCACAGCGCAGGCCCAAAGCCCACCGCGTAATCGGGAACGAGGACACCGAATTTCTTCGCGGGGACCATGTGCCCCACCTCGTGAAGGGCGACAGACGCCAAAATTCCGATAACGACAACGACGATACCGACGAGAGAGCCCACGCTCACATATCCTTCCACTGGCCGACGCGAACAATCTCGCGTGCGCGCTGATCAGCCCAGCGCTGCGCGGCCACAATATCTTCCAACGAGGGATCGGCAACTCCCTCGTGCTCGTGCACGACCGTCGAGACCGTGTCGACAATCGCCAGCCACGGGACCTCCCCCGCGATGAAGGCATCAACCAGCACCTCGTTCGCGGCGTTGAGCACCGCGGGGTGTGTCGCCGACGCGGCGACCGCGAAGCGCGCGAGGTCGATGGCGGGGAACGTCTCGTTATCAACCGGCTCGAACGTCCATTCGGAGGCGGTTGCCCAGGTCAGAGGGTTCTCCACGTCATCCAGGCGCTCCGGCCATGTCAAACCAAGCGCGATCGGCAGACGCATATCCGGGGGCGACGCCTGAAGCGTCGTCGCTCCATCGCACCACGTCACCATCGAATGCACAATGGACTGCGGGTGAACGGTCGCGACAATGTGTTCGGGTGCCACGTCAAAGAGCAGGTGCGCTTCGATGAGTTCCAGGCCCTTGTTGATCAGGGTCGACGAGTTGATCGTGACGACGGGACCCATCTGCCACGTCGGGTGCGCGAGCGCCTGCTCCGCACGAACTCCCCGCAGCTGTTCGCGCCTGCGACCACGGAACGGACCCCCCGACGCCGTCAGCACGAGGTCGGCGACCTCGGAACGCCCCGACACAACCGGAGAGGTCAGGCCACGCTCGTGCACGCCCGAGGCCAGGGCCTGAGCGATCGCCGAATGTTCGGAGTCCACGGGGACGATCTGCCCCGGGAAACGCATGGCGTTCTTCACAAGGGCGCCGCCAACAACGAGAGACTCCTTGTTCGCCAACGCCAAACGAGCACCGCACTGCAGAGCCGCAAGCGTCGACGATAGGCCCACTCCCCCAGTGATGCCGTTGAGCACCACCGGCGTCGCGCTCGGGTACAACTGCGTTGCACGTTCCACCGACGCACATACGACCTCAACCGACGCATCTTCACCGACGAATACCTCGGGGCATGTACCGCCCAACGACGCGACGGCAGCCGCCAGCTCCTCGCGCACGTCGCGAGCCACACCCACGTACGTGGGATTCAGAGCGACGATCTGCGCGGCAAGCTCAGTAATAGATGCACCGCCCGCGCTCACACCGATCACGTCGAAACGCCCGCTGTGCGCTTCGATCACTCACGCGCCTGGGTACCGATCGAACCCGTCGACCCCAGCAGCACGACGGGAATTGTCGACGTATGTTCCTCCACCAACACGGGCATCAGTCGACCGCGAGCAGGATCTCGATCGCACGGCCCAAGTACGCGTCGACCGGGCCTTCCGCGTAGGCCTTCTTCCCCCGCTTGGGGCGGAAGGTCGCGGTACGAATCTCCTCAGCGGTCAGCTCCCCCGCCTCGTCGAAGTAAGCGGCAATCCGGTCGAGAAGGTCATCAACCTCGTCGCACGCGTAACCACGGCCCGAGGTCGGGTGCGAGAAGCGCTCACCGCGCGGACGCTGCAGGCGCGGGTACAGCGTCGTCGCACGGTCCGCCACGCGGTCATACCACGCGGCCTCGCCCTCGGCAGCGACAGAATCCGCACGATCACGGTTGACGAACGCTGCTTCCAGACGGTTCATCGCCCCATCGACGGCTTCGATGTCGTAGCCGCGGCTCTTCAGCTCAAACGTCGCCAGACGCACCTGCTCAGAGCTGAACTGCTCCGGAGGGACGCCACCCTCGTAGGCGCGACGCGCATCCTCAAAGAAAGCATCGACCTGTGCGCAGTCGTAGCCCTTCGAGAAGACACCAACCCTAGGAAACTCAGTCATGACTACTCCTTATCCTGTGTCATGGAACGAAGAATCTGATCGACGGCCTCAGGCGTGCCGAAATCAGCATACTCAGAGGAAGCGGGAGTCGGCTCCACACCTGGGAGCCTCGCAGCGTGAACGTCACTGCCAGCACTATTCTCATGCCGCGTCACCCGCCTGCGCTCGGCGTGACGCAACATCTCAATGAGACGGTCGATCTCCACGTCGACCTCCTCGTCATTGAAGCCGCGCAGCTTCACAGAAAACTCCACGTCCAGAGCCTTCTGAGCGGTCACGACCCTCTCGGGGTCCGTCTCCTGGCCCGTCAGCGTGCGCTCGACGTCCGCGAGAAAGGTCAGGACCTCGCTCACGTCGTATCCCATGCGCAAGAAACTGCGAGAAAACTCTGTCCTGATCACGCGCGCGCCTCCCTGACAGGTCGCTTACCCTCGGCAACCGCTGTGGCCAGCTGGCCGCACGCCCCATCGATATCCGAACCGCGCGTATCGCGAATCGACGTCGCAATGCCGTTGTCACGCAGGCGCTTGACGAATGCCTCCTGAGCGCTGCGCGTGGACGCTGTCCAAATAGAACCCGGCGTGGGGTTGAGAGGAATCGGGTTGACGTGCACCCAACCGTGGCCTCGTTTATTCAGCTCGTCGGCCAACAGCTGCGCGCGCCATTCCTGATCGTTCATGTCCTTGATCAGTGCGTACTCGATCGACACACGTCGCCCCGTGGCCAGGAAGTAGGCACGAGCAGCATCCAGGAGCTCGCCGACCTTCCATCGCGAGTTGATCGGAATCAGTTCGTCACGCAAATCATCGTCGGGGGCGTGCAGCGAGACCGCGAGGGTCACAGGCATGCCCTCCCCCCGCCAACTTCTTGATCGCCGGAACCAGGCCAACAGTGGAGACGGTGATGTTGCGAGCGCTCATGCCGAAGCCCTCGGGTGCCGGATCGATCAGGCGATGCAGGGCAGCGACAACGGTCTTGTAGTTGGCGAGAGGCTCACCCATGCCCATAAAAACAACGTTCGACAGGGTCGTCGGCCCGCCCGCCAGCTTACCGTCACGGCACGAGGCCTGGGCCTCGCGCACCTGATCGACGATCTCGGCGGTCGACAGGTTACGCGTCAGGCCCATCTGACCAGTCGCGCAGAACGGACACGCCATACCGCATCCCGCCTGCGAGGACACGCACAGGGTGGTGCGCTGCGGGTAGCGCATGAGAACAGACTCAACCTGCGCGCCGTCGTACAGCCGCCACAGATCCTTAATCGTGCGACCGCCGTCAGCCTCGAGAGAGACCACCTTCGTGACGAGGTCGGGAAGGAGCGCCTCCGACACAGCGTCGCGCATTCCCACTGGGATATCGCTCATCTTCGCGGGATCCGCTTCGAAATGCGTGAAGTAGTGACGCGACAGCTGATCGGCACGGAAACCCGGCAGGCCAAGATCCTTCAGCACCTGCTTGCGGCCTGCCGCGTCCAGATCAGCGAGGTGCGACGGCGCCTTACCCCGCCGCTTCGCAGTGAACGACAGAACCGGCTTTGCGTCCTTGTGCGTCGCGCCCTCCGGCGGCTGGTCCGTCGGGCGTACCTCACGGCGCGAGCTACGGCGCTGAAGGTCAGCCAGGCTCGTCGCCGTACGTTCGTGAGACCCGCGAGGTTCCTTCGTCGATTGACTCAATGGCTAGACTCCCAAGAAATACCCGGCAGCGCCCACGCGAAAATAAAGTAGGCAACCGGCGCGCTCATGAGCAGCGCGTCCACTCGGTCGAGAACGCCGCCGTGCCCAGGCAGGATCTGCGACATGTCTTTCAGACCTGCCTCGCGCTTGATCAGCGACTCTGTCAGGTCCCCCATCGTCCCCACGAAAGCAATGCCGATACCGGCGATGAGGCCCCACCACCAGGCGGCACCGAGCAGCCACAGACCGATCGAGCCGACAGCCATCGCGGTCATCGCGGAACCGGCGAAGCCCTCCCACGACTTCTTCGGAGACAGAGCGGGAGCCATCGGGTGCTTGCCGAACATGACACCGGCAGCCCAGCCACCCGTGTCGTTGGCAATCACCATCAGCTCGAAGACGACGAACACCCACGGGTTATGCCATGCCGCGAGCATCAGGACAACGAAAGACGCGAGGAAGGGAACGTACACGGCCGCAAACGTCGAGGATACGACGTCACTCATGCGCGATTCCTGACGATGATCGAGCAAACGCCACGCCGCACACACAAACACCGTGATGTACAGAGCGAAAAGCATACCTTCGCTGCCAAGCCACCACGCGCAGGTCACCATGCCGATGGAGCCGACGTACAGCGGCGTGACCGTCAGGGTGACGCCCATGCGCGCAAACGCACCCGCCAGCTCCCAAATACCAACGAGGCACACAAACGCGATGACGCCAACGAACGCAGGCAGCGACGTAAACAGCGGTACCGCAACTGCGGCAATCAGGACAACCGCTGTGGTAATTGCCTGCGGCAGGTTACGCCCGGCCTTCCCCGTCGACCCACTCGCGGGATGATTGTCGCGAGTGGGCCCCGGGGAAAAGACTCGGGCAAGAATCGAACGATCAGTTGACGCCATCAGATCGTCAGCAGTTCGCTTCCTTCGTGGCGAGCATCTTGTCGATCTGCTCGGTGTGAGCCTTGGTCATGGCGTCCAGCGACTTCTCAGCGCGATCGACGTCGTCCTCGGAGGCCTCGCCATCCTTCTTCAGGCGGTCGAGCTGATCCTTGGCCTTACGGCGCACGCCACGCACGGACACGCGACCGTCCTCGGCCTTGCTCTTGGCCTGCTTGACGTATTCCTTGCGGCGTTCCTCCGTCAGTGCGGGCAGAACGACGCGCACAACGTTGCCGTCGTCGGTCGGGTTAACGCCGAGGTCGGACTCGCGCAGCGTGCGGATGATCTCCTGCGTCGCGGTGCGGTCGAAGGGCGAGATGAGGACAGTACGGGCCTCGGGAATCTGGAAGCTCGCAAGCTGCTGCATCGGCGTAGGGGCGCCGTAGTAGTCAACCATCAGCTGCTCAAACATCGAGGAGGTCGCACGTCCGGTGCGAATGTTCGCAAACTCGTGGCTGGCCGCGTCCACGGCCTTGTCCATCTTTTCCTCGGCTTCGAGGAGAATATCGTCGATCACTATGTGCTCCTTATAAGTCAGTGGTCTGTGAAGGTTATATCACGCCGTCACTAGGGTACCGATTTCATCGCCCATCAGCGCGCGGGTGACCGCACCGTCGCCGCCCATGCCGAAGATGCGGGTGGTCAGCCCGTTGTCGCGGCACAGCGCCAGCGCAGATCCGTCGATCACCTTCAGATCGCGGCGCAGAGCCTCCGAGTACGTCAGCGTGTCGAATCGGTGGGCATCGGGGTTCTTGTTCGGATCGTCGTCGTACACGCCATCCACGCCGTTCTTGGCAACGAGGAGTTCGTCGCAGTGAATCTCAAGGGCGCGCTGTGCTGAAACGGTGTCCGTGGAGAAGTACGGAAGACCGGCACCTGCACCGAAGACGACCACGCGGCCCTTTTCCAGGTGACGAATCGCTCGAAGCGGCAGGTAGGGCTCGGCAACCTGCGCCATCGTGATCGCGGTCTGCACGCGGGCTGGGACACCCGACTGGTCGATGAAGTCCTGGAGTGCCAGAGCGTTCATCACGGTACCGAGCATGCCCATGTAGTCTGCTCGCGAACGCTCGAGGCCCTCTCGCGCAAGCTGAGCGCCGCGGAAGAAGTTGCCGCCGCCCACGACGATCGCAACCTGCACGCCCTCGCGCACTGCCGTCGCGACCTGCTCCGCAATGTTGCGGACGACCTTGGGGTCCAGGCCAATCGATCCACCTCCGAATGCCTCTCCGGACAGCTTGAGCAAAACGCGGCGGTTCGTCGACATGACGCTTCTCCTTTGTAACGGCCCGGGAAGGGCGGAACGGTTAAGAACCATACTACCTGGTAAAAGGGAAGCGGCCCCGCCGTTCGGCGGGACCGCTCCCATTTGTCAGCAAGCTGACGAGGTGGCCAGATCAGGCACCGACGTGCACGCGCACGAAGTTGGTGACCTTGGCGCCGACCTCCTTGAGGACCTGAGCAACGGACTTCGAGGGGTCACGCGCGAAGGCCTGGTCAACGAGGCAGTTGTCCTTGTAGAACGCGTTCAGGCGGCCCTCAACGATCTTGGGAACGATGTTGGCGGGCTTGCCTTCCTCAAGCGTGATCTTCTCGAGGGTAGCGCGCTCCTTGTCGAGCACGTCGGCCGGAACCGAATCGCGATCGAGGTAGGCGGGCATGTAAGCGGCAACGTGCATCGCGATGTCGTGGGCAACGGACTTGCCAGCGGCGTCGGTGACGACGAAGACGCCAACCTGCGGGGGCAGGTCGGGGTTGGTCTGGTGCAGGTAGAGGTCAACGTTCTCGCCCTCAACACGCACGATACGGCCAACCTGCAGCTTCTCGCCGATGATGGCGGCGAAGGCGTCCAGGCGGTCCTTGACGGTGCCCTCCCCCATGGGGGAGGCGAGCAGCGCGTCCAGGTCGGCGGCGCCAGAAGCGACGGCGGCGGCCAGAACCTCGTTGGAGAAGTCGATGAACTTCTGGTTCTTGGCGACGAAGTCGGTCTCGGAGTTGACCTCGACCAGCACGCCGACGGTGCCGTCGGTCTGCGCGGCCAGCAGGCCGGCGGAGGCCTGGCGGCCCTCGCGCTTGGACAGGGACTTCAGGCCCTTCAGGCGGATGATCTCGAGAGCCTTCTCGGCGTCGCCGTCGGCCTCGGTCAGAGCCTTCTTGACATCCATCATGCCGGCGCCGGTCTGCTCACGCAGCGCCTTCACATCTGCAGCGGTGAAATTCGCCATCGGATGATTCCTCTCAGTAAAAAGTTCAGTCCTGCTTGGTGGTCGACTCTTCGGCGACCTCAGCGGCGGCAGCCTCGTCGGCCTTGACCTCGCCCTCGAGGAGCTCACGCTCCCACTCGGCCAGCGGCTCAGCGGCGGTCTCTTCGCCCTTGCCCTTGCGCACGTCGGAGCGGGCGATGAGGCCCTCGGCGACGGCGTCGGCGATCACGCGGGTCAGCAGCGCGACGGCGCGGATGGCGTCATCGTTGCCGGGGATACGGTAGTCGACCTCGTCCGGATCGGCGTTGGTGTCGAGGATAGCGACGATCGGGATGCGCAGCTTGCGCGCCTCGGAGACCGCGAGGTGCTCCTTCTTGGGGTCGACGATCCACACGGCCGAGGGAACCTTGGTCATGTCGCGGATGCCGCCCAGGGTGCGCGAGAGCTTGTCCTTCTCGCGGCGCATCATGAGCAGTTCCTTCTTGGTGTGACCGGAGGAGGCCACGTCGTCGAAGTCGATCTGCTCGAGTTCCTTCAGGCGCTGCAGACGGGCGGCAACGGTCGAGAAGTTGGTGAGCATGCCGCCGAGCCAACGGTGGTTCACGTAGGGCATGCCGACGCGCTGGGCCTGCTCGGCCACGGCTTCCTGGGCCTGCTTCTTGGTGCCGACGAAGAGCAGGGTGCCACCGTGGGCGACGGTCTGCTTCACGAAGTCGAAAGCGATGTCGATGTCAGCAATGGTCTGCTGCAGGTCGATGATGTAGATGCCGTTGCGCTCGGTGAGGATGAAGCGCTTCATCTTCGGGTTCCAACGGCGAGTCTGGTGGCCGAAGTGGACACCGGACTCGAGGAGCTGACGCATGGTAACGACTGCCATGGTTCGTCCTTTCCCCGCAAGTCGCGAGTGATCAGTGGGGTTTCCCCCGGGGTTATCGGTTTGCTATGCGCGTTGCGCACCCTGGTGCCATGACCGGCGACCATCCCCGAAAGGACCGAAGCCGCCGCGCCTCGCTCCCCTGGCGGTTTCCCGTGGGTCGCGATAATGGCACGCGAAGTCACCTGCACAGAGCAAGTGCCCGGCTATCTTACCCCACAAGTGCGCAAATGTCCGAAACCAGGCGGATGAGACGTTGCCTACTGGATGCTTCTTCGACGAGGCTGTGGCTGACAGTCGGGTACTGGTGTCGACCGCGCGTTATCCACAGGACCATTGTCTAGGTCACCCATATCCACAGGGGCTACGCATCAGCTGGACGTCACGGGCTGCAACTTCGACGCTGTTGTCATGACTCCACCACAGCCTTCACGCACCCGTTTCTTCGCGGCGGCGCTCATCTTGTTAGCCGTTCTCACACTGCTTGTCCCTGATGCTGCGCGCGTAAGCGCAACACCACGCGACGAGCGCTGGCAGTGGCCCACGGGCACACCGGTGCCCGTCGTCGCAGGATTCGCACCACCTGCCCACGATTGGCTGCCCGGGCGTCGTGGAGTCACACTGCAGTATCCGGCAGGCTCCCCGGTCTACGCCTGCTCCGCGGGAACGGTGACCGTCGCTGGACCGGTTGCGGGCAGCGGTGTTGTCTCAATCCGTCACAGCGTCGGAGGACGGGACATCTGGTCGACGTACCTTCCCATCACCCCCACCGTTGCCGTCGGCGAGCACGTAGAGAAAGGCGACATCATCGGAACCGTCGAAGGAGACTCTCAGACGCTGCACTGGGGAGCGAAAACTGGGCGACGAACGTACATCAACCCGATACGCATGACGCTCGGGCATCCGCGGCTGCTGCCGTGGGATGGCACGCCATGACGAGTGCAGATGCTCCTGCTCAGCCTCCAAGCTAAAGCTACCGACAGAAAACTCTGAGCAGCACCTAGAAAGCTACAACGTTACGGCAACCTACATCGCTTAAGTGCAGAAGCATTACCAACACATGGGAGCTTCACATTGATTGCGCATGAATACTTAAGAACAGGTTAATAGCAGTATTAGATTCACAACAAAACGATCAAAATATGATCAAATACAATACTCCTATTATTCCACAAAGCATAAACACTTCGACCAAACCAGACCACATACGCAATTCCTTACGAGAAATCAGGAGAAGATGCAATACGCATAGCACGCGTAACTTGAGCAATAAGAGCTAGCGCTTCAAATATATCCGCCACTTTCCCCATGAAGTCAAGATATGAAATACCCTTTGGAAGCTTATCTGTGACGATACGGCCAGTATGCAAATCATGCCGAGCAGAAGAATGTCCAATTGCATTCCGCAAGGACCGGTCCATGAGCGTTTCTAAATAAGATATACCGGGAATCTCTTTGAGATATGCAAGCTTATATGCATTCGACAATTTCTCATACTTCGAAACATTTGCAGGAGGCAATTCCTTTCGCTTATGCACCCCCTCGGGCAAGACATCCCCAAAATCGTTTGGATCACAGCGCTTAATGACATTCTGTGCCGCAACAAGGGGAGCGAGTCCCCGACAAACTGTTTCAAAACCTTGCACATACAAGTCGCGAAGTAGAGCAAACTCATCGCGAAGAACACGCCAATCAAGATCTTCAAGATCAACGTCAGAACGTATATACCGAGGCAACATGCCCATACGCCACGACTCCGCCTGATCGATGAAGTGAATCAATTCTTCAAGTTGGCGACGCTCTACTTCGAGCAGATTTCCAACTGAAAGTGTTTGACGTACATATGTGCGGTAACTCACCCTCTGCAACGCTGCAGTATGTTTAAGGCCGAAACGATGCAGGAATACCGCACCCCCATCTGAAGGATTCATGAGAGTCGTAGTCGTTGCTCCCACTAATGTGTACAGTTGACTTGCTCTTTCATGCGTTGTTTCAAAACCGACGCCTTGCAAGATCATATCCGTCTGTTTTGCAGCAGCTGAAAAGCGCTTGCTATCCGACTGAAGGTAGTACCTGATGGCCCGTTTAACATCAGGCCACTTGTGCTCAAGAAAGAAGATTCCACGGTTTGCTACGCCAATGTAGTCCACACATCGATCATCACACAGATAACTTAAAGTAAGGTTTGTCATTCCACCAACATAATCACCTCGCATCGAATCTGCGGTCACGAGAACCGGAGCATTCAAATCAGCTGTGGTTACAGGCGCTTCTTGTTTGAGATCCGCACGGTCTCCACCGATATTAAGCTTGACATTCTCAATTGAATTTCCATTAAGCTCTCCCTGAATTGGTAAATCACAGGTAGGACAAAGAACATAGAAGGCCGCTCGCTTTGACACGTTTAATCCGAGCCGAAGAGTAAATACTACTCCACACCCCGAGCAGCGGATACCCATTCGTTGTATCATGACAACTCCAACCATCGAACTCTATGCGCAGATTATTCGCCGGCCACTAGGATTCACGACACACTCATCTGAGCAGACATGAAGATGTCATCAATTCGAGCGGCAACTACACACTGTTATACCATAGGTATGAAAAGTAACACGGTTTGTTTGGGTTGAAGATAGCCTCTCGACAGGTATTGCCATCAGTAAGTAACAAATTGTTTGAATATATTCCATAATTCTACGCTCGGCGCACATACATCGATCCGATACGCATGACGCTCGGGCATCCGCGGCTGCTGCCGTGGGATGGCACGCCATGACGAACGCACTGTTGCAGGGAGTAGCTGGGAGGGATGCGAGAATCATCGGAAGCAGCACCAACACCTCCAGATCAGAGCGCTTACGCGCGCGGGTGTGCCCGCTGGTAGATCGCGCTGAGCCGAGCGGTATCCACGTGGGTGTAGCGCTGGGTAGTTGACAGCGACGAATGCCCCAGCATTTCTTGCACCGCGCGAAGGTCGGCACCTCCCTGCAGCAGGTGCGTCGCCGTCGAGTGCCTCAGCCCGTGGGGCGCAACATCGTGTACACCGGCGTGTGCCGCCATCTTGTGCACCATCGAACGCACAATGCGCGGATCGATACGTCCACCCCTATCTCCGAGGAAGAGAGCCTGTCCGCTCCGTTCCCCGGCCAACTGGGGACGGCCTCGCACGAGCCAATGATCGAGCGCATCGGCTGCGGGAGGGCCGTAGGGAACCACTCGTTCTTTGTTTCCTTTGCCGACGACGCGCACGGTAAGGGCCTCGCGATTCAACGACGATACATCGAGAGCGCAGACTTCTGAGACGCGCAGTCCGCAGGCGTACGTCAGCTCGAGTATCGCCCAGTTGCGAATCTGGGACGCGCCACCCGCCGTTGCCTCGTCCCGGGCGGCGTTGAGGAGCATCCGAGCATCCGATTCATCAAGAGGCGAGGGAAGCCGCTGGTCGGCGCGCGGAGAGGACAGCAAAGCGGCCGGGTCACTGGGCAGGATCCCCTCGCGAAGAGCCCACGCGGTGAAATTGCGAATGGCGGCTGTGTGGCGGGCAATCGTCGAACGAGCCCCACCGTCCGCAAGCGTCTGAGCGAGCCACGAACGAATGGCGCGCTGAGTCAGCGCATCGCGCAGCTGTTCCTCCGTGGCGTCCTGGCGAAGCGACAGGAAATCGAGCAAGGAGCGCAGATCCGCGAGATACGCGGAGATAGTGTGGGGACTCATCCGTCGCCCAAGGCGCAGGTACTCTCCCCAGCGCTCCCCCACAGTCTGTGTCATGCCGCTATCCTACGGTCTGCCTCCGCTCGCTCGAGCCCAGCCACGCGTCGATCCCACCACTAAGCCAGCGACGGACAGGTCCATCAGCGCGCGCGTGACCTCCTCGCGCGCTAAGCCCGCGGCGACGCAGATCGAGTCGACAGACAAGGGAGCACTCCTCGGCAGCGCCTCCCACACCCGCCGCTGCGTCGGTTCCAAAGCGGCAACGCCAAGGTCTTCTTCGACAGGCATCCCAAAGAGAGGTTCAGTGCCTTCCACGCTCACGGGACGGAGGAGCTCGAGCGCGTCCCGGCCGTCACGGATGATCGTAGCTCCGTTGCGCGCGAGCTCCAGGCATCCAACCGCCATGGGTGCATCCACCGCCCCGGGCACGGCACCCAACTCACGTCCATACTCCATTGCACGACGCGCCGTCGCAAGGGCTCCAGAACGTGCGCCGGCCTCGACAACCACGGTTGCTCCGCTCCACGCAGCGATCAGCCTATTCCGCGTCAGGAACCGCCATTTCGCTGGCCTTGCGGTGGGAGGAACCTCGGAAATCAGGGCACCACCACTGTCAATCACGCTTCGAAAGTCGGCTCCATGACAGGCCGGGTACGGATTGGAGACCCCACCAGCAAGAATGCAAAGTGTGCGTCCACGCGCAGACAACGCTCCCCGATGGGCCTCGATATCGATGCCAATCGCGCCACCGGAGACAATTGTCACTCCAGCGGAGGCGACGAATGCCGCCATGTTTCGGGCACATCTATTGCCTGCTCCCGTGGAGGCTCGAGCGCCGACAATGGAGAGATACTCCCCTGCTCGCGGAGTCTCAGGAAGAGCGCCTCGAAACCATAGACCCATCGGTTCGTCTTCTCCCAGGCAAGCGAGTTGTTCGGGCCAACGCGGATCGCTGGGGACCAGGAATCCTCCTCCGCTGCGTGCAACGCGGTCCAGGTCAGCATCGATATCGACCGACAGCGCACGCTCGCGCCACCTGTTCCACTGCGTGCGCCAGTCGATCCGCTGGTGCACCGCAAGTTGCTCGGGCACTCCCGCCCATCGCGACTGTAGCCATTCTCGCGCGCCCCGATCACCGAAGATCCTCCGAACGACGCGGGCGCACGGGTCGCCCGGTTCGGCGACTGCGGACCACCAGGCGGCTTCCCACAGCTCTCTCTCATTCATACTGATCTGCTCCATTTCGCAGCTGCTGTGCTGTAACGATGTGTTCACACGTGGGGCGCGGTGCGCCGTCAAGATCAGCGAGCGTCCACGACAGACGCAGCATCCGATCAACGCCTCGCATCGAGGAGTTCCCAGAGTCCACCAGCCGATCCAGTTGAGTGATGAGTGAGGTATCAATGCCGGAGTGGTGGCGCAGCCACGCCCCGGGAAGTTGCGCGTTCACACTCCAGGGTGTTTCCTCGAGCCGCCTGCGCGCCCTCGCGCGCGCCTCAATGACGCGATCACGAATCGAGGCAGAATCGCGCAGCTTCGTCGCTGCCATGTCCACCCGGGTCGGCGTATGCACATCGATGCGGATGTCCATTCGATCCAGAAGTGGGCCCGACAGCCGCGCCAGGTACCGCCTTCTGTTCACGGACGAACAGGTGCAACGTCGGCCACCATTCCCACCTCCGCACGGGCACGGATTCGATGCCATCACGAGCTGGAACGACGCGGGATAGCGCGCCTGAACACCCGAGCGGTGAAGATGAACAACCCCAGATTCGAGTGGCTCACGCAGAGAATCGAGAACGGAGGGAGCAAATTCTGCGGCTTCGTCGAGAAACAGAATCCCTCCGTGAGCGAGTGATGCCGCCCCCGGCACAAGCATGCGGGTTCCGCCGCCGATGAGGGCTGGCATCGTCACGGAATGGTGCGGTGCCTGGAAGGGAGGCCGGGTCATCAGCGACATACCGGACGGCAGCAAACCCGCCACCGAATGCAGTGACGTTGTCACGAGAGCGGTGTCCGCATCCAGATCGGGAAGAATCGTGGGTAAGCGCGAGGCGAGCATCGTCTTTCCAGAGCCCGGCTCTCCCAGTAGAAACACATGATGCCCACCCGCAGCCGCAACCTCGAGCGCCGCCACGGCCTCGGGCTGCCCACGGACATCTGCCATATCGAGCGGGATGCGATCCTCTGCGCCCACACCCTCACGTCGAACTCCCAAGCGGCCGTGGAACGGCGCTTTGACCGCGTCTCCCCCAGCCCATGCAACCAAGTCCGCGAAGTGCGCAAAGTCGAGCACCTCGATGCCGCTCACCAGCCTGGCCTCTTGCGCGCAGGCAGAGGGCACAATCACCCGACGGACCCCTCGCGACCGAGCCGCCAGAACGGCGGGCAACACGCCACGAACGGGCTGTATGCCACCATCGAGCCCAAGTTCCCCGACGATAACGGCGTCCTCGAACGCAGCTGGCGACACCAGACCGGTAGCCAGAGCGACGGACGCGGCAATCGACAGATCGAACGCCGATCCGGACTTCGGGATACCGGCGGGCGACAGATTAACGGTGATGCGCTGGTCCAGCACATCCAATCCACACGACTCGAACGCTGCCCGTACACGATCGCGCGCCTCGCGCACGGACGTATCAAGCAGCCCGACGAGGGTGAACGCGACGAGGCCAGATCCCGCATATGTCTCCACGTCGACCAGGTGCCCCTCGATTCCGACGACGCTCATGGAATACGTGCGCGCAAGCCCGGGCCCGCTCATTGCACACCCCGCAACCACGTGACCTGCGCACCCAATGCGCGAAGATCCACGGCCTCGTCCAGGGACCCCGGCCACCCACGGAGCGTGTGCGCGTCCACGGTGATGGCAACAACGTCGATACGGACCCGGGAGGACAGTGGACCGTGCGCACGACACCACGAACCCGTCAGCGCCCGAAGCTTGGCGACCTTGCGGTGGTCAATCGACGCAAGCGCACTGCCCCGACTGCGCCCAACTCTGGTGCGTACCTCCACCACGACGGTCCACGAATGGCGTGGATCCGTATCATCGCGAGCGATGATGTCCAGTTCCCCGCGCCGACCATCGCGCCAGTTCGCGTCGAGAAGGGTCAGGCCTTCCTCTTCCAGCAGTAGGCGCGCCGTATACTCCCCGGACGAGCCCAAAACCCGACGATCGGGCCGTGTTGAGCATTCCATCATGGATCACCTCCGCACCCACAGTGCGTCAACCAAGGACACACGCACAACGCGAAAACCGCCCCCTGTGGATAGGGAGCGGCTCGCACTATGGCCTGTGGATAACCGCGCGCGGCGGTGTCACCGAGAGTTTAGGGGATGTCAAGCTCCGGCTTGGACAGTTCCTCGACGTTCACATCCTTGTAGGTGATGACGCGCACCGAACGCACGAAGCGCGACGAGCGATAGATGTCCCACACCCACGCGTCACTGAGCGTCAGTTCGAAGAACACGTCGCCACCGACCGGGCGTGCCTGCACGTCAACGTGGTTGCACAGGTAGAAACGCCTTTCGGTTTCCACGACGTACTTGAACAACCCGATGACGTCGCGGTACTCCTTGAAGAGTTCCAACTCCAGGTTGTTTTCGTATCCTTCGATTTCTTCGCTCACGCCACCATCATGCCGGGCCGAGCGCCGCGCTGGGCAACGCCACCCCGGCGCGCCCTACTTTGTGGCCCGCGTCGGCATCTTCCACGAGCGTCGATGCTGATCCGACACGCCGAGCTCCGCGATGGCTCGGGTATGCGCGGCCGAACCATACCCCTTGTTCGACGCCCATCCGTATCCGGGATCGTCGATTTCTTGCATGAGGTGATCGCGTGCGACCTTCGCAAGGACCGACGCCGCAGCGACGACTGCGCACGACGCATCGGCCTTGACCTGCATATGGACGGGCAGCTCACGCCCAAAGGGATCCTCCGGTCCGTCAACCAAGCCGAATAGATCATCGGGAGCGGACAGCCAGTTGTGCGAACCATCCAGGAGCACGCCACCGGGCACGAGGCCATCGCTGGCAACGTCGGCAAGTGCGCGGCGCCCAGCCAGACGCAGGGCCGCGATAATACCCCACTGATCAATTTCCTGCGGCGAGGCGTAACCGACGGATGAGGCGAGCGTCCACGAGCGGACGGGCTCGACGAGTGCCTCGCGTCGACGCGCCGTCAGCGCCTTGGAGTCGGTGAGTCCTTCCGGGACGGGTGCGGCATCGACACCGATAAGCGCCACGCCCACGGCGACCGGGCCTGCGAGAGCCCCGCGCCCCACCTCATCCATGCCAGCGACGATCCCCCACCGCTGCGCCAGGGAGACCTCGAGGTCACGCGACGCGGTCGTCATGAGGCGGCGGGAACGGAGGCAAAAACTTCGTGGTGAGCGATGTCGGTTGTCCACCGGGAAGTCGGCCAGATGACGGCCTGAACGGTACCCACAACCGACGACACCGGGACGTAGGGCGACTGCCCAGAACCCATGTGATAACGCGAGTCAGCGGAATTCGAACGATTGTCACCCATCACCCACAGGTGTCCCTCGGGAACGACCACGTCGAAGGTACGTTCACCGCAGGGCACCTGGCCATCGGGAACGTATGTTTCGTCAAGTTCAACCCCGTTGACGCTCACCTTTCCGTTCGCGCTCGTGCAGGTCACATGGTCGCCACCGACGCCGATGACGCGCTTGACGAGGGTCTGTTCGCCGCCGCCCGGAACGAAGCCGGTAAACTCCCCAAGCTGACGCAGAATCGAGGGCGATGTCGTTTGTGAGCCGCCCAGCCAGCCGAGCGTGTCGTCAAAAACAACGACGTCGCCGCGCTGAACGTTCGATGTCAAGGCATCGATGCGCGACACAGCGATGCGGTCATCTTCGACGAGCGTGTTGTGCATCGACGGAGAGGGAATCCAGAAGACCTGAACGATGAATGCGCGCAGCAGCGAGGAAATAATAAGAGCCACAACGATGATGACGAGGATCTCACGCAACCACACGAGCGGGTTACGCCTTGCACGGGCCTCCGCGCGGTCACGATCCCGAAGCGACGGCGAGTGCAGCGGTCCGAGCGTCGAACCTGCAGTCGGGGTCATGCAATCTCCTTGTCGTTGTGTCAACCATCCCAGGATACGGCGAGGCCCGACACCGGCGCGCGGTGTCGGGCCTTTCCGTGAAAAATGCCAAGGCTTGCGCCCGGCTGGCCTCACTCGGCCTTGCCGGAACGGTGCTCCTTGATCTTCGCGGCCTTGCCATGACGCTCACGCAGGTAGTAGAGCTTGGCGCGGCGCACGTCGCCCTTGGTGACGACCTCGATGTGGTCGATCGTGGGGGCGTGCACAGGGAAGGTACGCTCGACGCCCACACCGAAGGAGACCTTGCGGATGGTGAACGTGGAGGACACACCGTGGCCGCGACGCGCGATCACGACGCCCTGGAAGACCTGGATACGAGAGCGGTTGCCTTCGATGACCTTGACGTGCACCTTGAGGGTGTCGCCGGCTCGGAACGAGGGGATGTCATCGCGCAGCGAAGCCGCATCAACGGCGTCCAGCTTCTGCATTTCTTCTCCTTGACGCATCTGCCGCAGGTCGGAAGCGCCTGGTTGGGCGGGTCGAACCCGCTCATTTGACGTGTGATTGTGCGCCTTGGTGTCCCCCTGCGGCAGGATGAACCGCGCACAATCTCGGTTATTATCCCACAGCAAAGCACGCTGGGGCTAGCGCGAGAGCTCCTTACGCGGTGAGATCACGCACCATGACGACGTCATAGTTGGTCACTCCACCGACGTCGAAGGTTCGCGTCGAACGCTTGCGGAAGCCGTGGCGCTTGTAGAAAGCCTGCGCGTTCTTATTGCCTCGGTTTGTGCCCAGGACAACGGCCTCATGCCCCATGTCGCGGGCATCGGCGACAGCACGCTCGATCAGCGCATCCGCAACACCGCTCCCCCGCCACGCCGCGTCCACGTAGCACTTCGACAGGTACGCGCTCCCCTCATCGACGCGTCCGGGACGTACGAGGTCGCTCGGTAGCGCATCGGGGCCGACGTGGGTGAGCACGTAACCGACGAGGCCGCCCCATACCTCGGCGACGAACAGGCGGTGCCGCTCGGGGTCGGAAATGAGAGCGTCAAACACGTCGGCGCTGAGCTGCGTGGCGATATGCTCCGCAATCGCTTCCTGGGGCAGGTTCTCCGGACAAGCATCCGGGAACGTGCGCGCTGCAAGCTCACTGACTGCGATGACATCCTCAAGTTCAGCCTGTCGCACATCGAGCCGTTCCGCCGCGCCAGCTCGCGGGTAGGCAACACCGCAGCGTGCCAGCATCGCACGGTCCTCACCCGTCAGGGAAGCGGCGTCGAGCGACAGCGCAAGATCGGGACGCACCCGCACGGTCTTCTCGATCGCTCGGTCACGACGCCAGCGTTCAATCGCCGCATGATTGCCGCCAAGGAGCACCTCGGGGATCTCGAGCGAGCGAAACTCACGCGGCTTGGTGTACACGGGGTACTCAAGAAGTCCCGCGCCCGAGTGCGACTCTTCAACAAGAGAGTCCGGGTTGCCCATAAAACCCTCGAGGAGGCGCGCAACGGCCTCAGTCAAGACCATCGCGGCAACCTCGCCGCCGTTGAGGACATAGTCGCCAATAGAGAACTCGACGACCTCAACACCGGCGCCACGGTAGTGCTCGGCAACGCGCGCATCGATGCCCTCGTAGCGCCCGCAAGCGACGACGATCTGATCGGCGTGCGCGAGTTCCTCCACTCGTGCCTGAGTCAGCGGTGTTCCCGAGGGTGTCGGAATCGCGAGAATACGCCGAGACGAGGCCGGGGTTCCATTGCCGTCACGCTCCGCGAGCGGGATGGCGAGGACCTCGTCAAGGGCACGCGCCCACACATCCGCGCGCATCACCATGCCAGCGCCGCCACCATATGGAGTGTCATCGACGCTGCGATGCTTGCCGGTCGCCCACTCGCGCAGGTCGTGCGCCTGCAGCTGCACAAGCCCGGCATCCTCCGCTTTGCCCATGAGGGACAGGCGCAGTGGCGCGAAATAGTCAGGGAAAATAGAGATGAGGTCGAAACGCACGAGCTTAGTGATCCTCGCGCTCCGAGACTGCCTCGTCGTCAAAAAGCCCCGGAGGGGCATCAATGATGACGACACCGCCCTCAACGTCGACCGTCGGCACGAGTGCCGTCACGAAAGGCACCATGACGGTGCCTCGATCGGTTGCAACGAGCAGGAGATCCTGTGCCGCCCCGGGCGTGAGCCCACTCACCGTTCCGAGGACGTCACCAGAAGGCGTGCGCGCCTCGAGTCCCTTGAGTTCGTGGGGATACCAAGCATCCTCTTCCGGATGGGCGTCCACAAGCAGACGCGCACCGCGCAGGGCCTCGGCCTCCTCGCGCGTGCTGCACTCGTCAAACGAGGCCAGCACGCGATCCTTGTGCATACGCACGAAACGCACCGTCAGCTGACGTTTCTGCCCTGCAACATCCAGGCGGGCGCCCGGTGCCAGGACCTCCGGGTCGTCGCTGCGCACGTCCACGATGACCTCCCCACGCAATCCGTGGGCGGGGCCGACGATAGCGGCTGTGAGCTGCATGTGTTCTCCTGACGATAAACGGGGACTCCCCCGAAGGATACAACGAAGGGGCCCGGCGATACCGGACCCCTTCGCGACGTGTGCGAGTCTTACTCGCGATCCGTGTCGACGACGTCAACGCGGACAGTGCCACGCGTGGACAGCGCACCCATGACGGTGCGCAGCGCGCGAGCCGTCCGACCGCCGCGTCCGATGACGCGACCCAGATCCTCAGGGTTCACGCGAACCTCAAGAAGCTGGCCACGTCGCATGGAACGAGGCGTCACCTCGACATCTTCGGGGTGGTCAACGATGCCGCTGACCAGGTGCTCCAACGCGTCGGCGAGCATGCTCAGGCATCCTCTCCGGCGGCTTCTTCGGAAGCCTGCTCGGCAGCCTCGACCTCAGCAGCGGCTGCGGCAGCGGCGGCCTCTTCCTCGGCCTTCTTGGCGGAAGCTGCGGCCTTGGACTTCTCGGCTGCAGCCTCGGCGTCCTTGATGGCCTGCTCGGCCTGGGCGGCCTTGTCGGACTCGGAGACGACGACGCGGGAAACCGCGTCGGCCTTGCCGTTGAACTTGGCGATGTCACCGGTCAGGACCAGCAGGTTGCGGACCTGGTCAGAGGGCTGAGCGCCAACGCCGAGCCAGTACTGGGCGCGCTCGGAGTCGATGCGGATGATCGACGGGTTGGGCTGAGGATCGTAGTAGCCGACCTCTTCGATGACGCGGCCGTCACGCTTCTTGCGCGAATCGACAACGACAACACGGTACTGGGCGGCGTGGATCTTACCCACGCGCTTCAGGCGAATTCGAACTGCCACTTGAGTGGTCTCTCCATTTCAGATTGGTGTGGACCTTTGCGTCCCGAGGTGGGAAACACAGGGGTCGCATTGGACCGGGACACGACGGCACGCAGTGAGAGGGTCTACGAACCGCCGGGTACAGCTAGCGATTATGCCATATTTCGCGCCCATATCCCAAGTCAGGGACGTGCGCCGCGTCGCTCGAATCGGTTAAATCGATCACTGCGTGCACATCAGGTGGAAGGACGCTCCCACACGCTCACTCCGTCGAGGAATACATGCGCGGGCGTTGCAAGCGCCAGCGGGTTCCCCCTCGGGTTTTCGTCCACGAGTAGGAAATCGGCTGGGCCTCCCTCGACGAGGCCGGGGTAGCCGAGGTAGCGCTGACTCACCCACGTAGCTGCGTCGATGGTGAAGTCGCGGGGTGCACCCCACTGGAGCCACAGGTCGATCTCGCCGGCGATAGTTCCGTGATCTTGGTAGCCACCCGAGTCAGTGCCCATCAGGAGCTGGACGCCGGAGTCAACGAGCATCTGGAAGTGTTCGCGCCGCGTGTCGTACATCCCTTGCATGGTGGCCGCGTAGACGGGGTACTTCTCCCCCCGCCTGAGCCGCAAACTCCTTGAAGAGCTCAACCTGTCGCAGCGTCGGCGTCACCGCGATACCGCGAGCGGCGATCTCACTGGCCTGATCCGCATCGATACCGCTACCGTGCTCGATATCGTCGACGCCGGCCTCGATGAGCGAGTCAATGACTCCATGCGAGAAGGCGTGCACAGCGATCCGCGCCCCGGCCTCGTGCACGGCGGCGACCGCATCGTTCAGGACGGCGGGGTCCCACAGAGGCATGAGGTCGGAGTCTGCACCGCGGCTGCGGTCGATCCAGTCTCCGACGATCTTGACCCACCCGTCGGAGGAATGCGCCATCGATGCGAGTACCTCGGGCAGCTCGTTCTGATTCTCAACGTCAAGCGGCAGGTCGCGCATGTAGCGCTTCGGGCGCGCAACGTGGCGACCGCAGCGGATCAGGTGGAGCCCGGTTGCGCGAGCCGCCGACGAGTTATCGACCGGCACGCCGCAGTCGCGCACCACAGTCACGCCACTCGCAAGAGTCACCCGAGCCTGCTCCACCATCTCGGCCTCGTCCACCGAACCGGTGTCCGAGTAGCCAATGTGGCAGTGCGTATCCACCATGCCGGGCACGATGAATCCCACCGACGGCGCGCTTGGTTCGTCGCTCACACGGCGGATGACTCCCCCGTCCACGCGCCACGCGCCATGCACCCACTGGGGGCGCTCAGACGCGCTATCCGCCCACAGGGCGAGGCCGGAGAACTCCATGCCTCAGAGCTGGCCAAGCATACGCTTGACGTCGTCCGGCAGATCGTCGATCGTCGGACGCGGAGCGGGGGCCTCCTGGGCGACACCGAAGGACGAGCCCTGGGGCGCGCTGCGCTCGGACGGGGGCAGCATGGCTTCGAGTTCCTGCTGGCGGCGCTTCGCGGGGTTACCCGAGCGCGCGCTCTTCTTCATGCGAGCGCGCTGGGCCTGAGCCTTGCGGGCGTTGGCCTTCTGCTTGGCCTTGCCACCGCGACCGGGCAGTGCGCCCATGCCGGGCACGCCGCCTCCCATCTGGCCCATCTGTGCCATCATTTCGCGCGCGGCCTCGAAGCGCTGCACGAGCTGGTTCACCTCGGTGACAGTCGTGCCGGAACCGCGAGCGATACGTGCACGACGCGAGCCGTTGAGGATCGACACGTCCTCGCGTTCGGCGGGGGTCATCGAGCGGACGATGGCCTCAACGCGGTCGACCTCGCGCTCGTCGAAGTTCTCGATCTGCTCGCGCATCTGCGCGGCACCCGGAATCATGCCGAGCATCTTCTTCATCGAGCCAAGCTTCTTGATCTGCTGGAGCTGGCTCAGGAAGTCCGCGAGAGTCAGCTGGCCGGCCATCGCCTTGGCCGCGACCTTCTCCGCCTCCTCGGCGTCCATCTTCTTTTCGGCCTGCTCGATGAGGGTGAGGATGTCACCCATGTCGAGGATGCGGCCCGCCATACGATCGGCGTGGAAGCGCTCAAAGTCGTCGAGGCCTCGCCCGTCGACGCGAACAGGATCGGCGCGCCGGTCACCCCGCGCACGGACAGTGCGGCACCACCGCGCGCATCGCCATCGAGCTTGGACAGGACAACGCCGGTGAAGCCGACGCCATCGCGGAAGGCCGTAGAGGTGGAGACCGCGTCCTGACCGACCATGGCGTCGAGGACGAACATGATCTCGTGGGGGTTCACGGCGTCGCGGATGGCGATCGCCTGCTCCATCATCTCCTGGTCGACGCCCAGGCGGCCGGCCGTATCGACGATGACCACGTTGATGCCGCTCTGGCGGGCGAACTCGACGCCGCTACGCGCGACCTCGACGGGATTGCCCACGCCGTTACCGGGCTCGGGTGCCCAGACCTTGACGCCGGCACGCTCGCCGACGACCTGGAGCTGCTGGACGGCGTTGGGGCGCTGGAGGTCGGAGGCGACGAGGAGGACGGTCTTGCCTTCCTCGCGCAGCCACTTACCCAGCTTTCCGGCCAGCGTGGTCTTACCAGCACCCTGCAGACCCGCGAGCATGAAGACGGTCGGGCCGGACTCGGCGAACGTCAGTTCGCGCGTGGCACCACCGAGGATCTCGACAAGCTCCTCGTGCACAATGGAGACAACCTGCTGACCCGGGTTGAGGGCCTTGGAGCGGGCCGCGCCGTAGGCCTTTTCGCGCACCTGCGTGGTGAACTGGCGAACGACGGGGAGTGCGACGTCGGCGTCGATGAGGGCGCGGCGAATGTCGGAAATCGCGTGATCGACGTCCGACTCGGTCAGGACGCCGCGGCTGCGCAGGCTACGGAAGGACTGGGTCAGGCGATCTGACAGGTTTCCAAACACGTGTTTACTCCCAAGATGGCGGCTGTACTAGGCACAGGTTAGCGCACCTCGGCCCCGGGAGTCGTCTCACCGGGGCCGAGGTACGCGTCATGGTGGCGGGGTTCAGCCCTGCGCGGAACCCACAATTGCGTCGACGAAGCTCTGCGGATCGAAGGGGGCGAGATCGTCGGCACCCTCACCGAGGCCGACGAACTTCACCGGAACGCCCAGCGCACGCTGGACGGACACGACGATGCCGCCCTTGGCGGAGCCGTCGAGCTTGGTCAAAACGATGCCGGTCACGCCGGTGGCCTCAGCAAAGACCTCGGCCTGCTTCATGCCGTTCTGGCCGGTGGTGGCATCAAGCACCAGAAGGACCTCGGAGACCGGTGCCTGCTTCGTCATGACGCGCTTGATCTTGCCAAGCTCATCCATCAGCGTGGACTTGTTCTGCAGGCGGCCCGCGGTATCGACGAGGACCACGTCGACGTCACGCTCGACGCCCTCACGCACGGCCTCGAAGGCGACAGAGGCCGGGTCGGCACCCTCGCGGTCGCTGCGCACGACGTCCACGCCCACGCGCTCACCCCACGTCGCCAGCTGGTCGGCGGCGGCGGCACGGAAGGTATCGGCCGCGCCCAGGATCACGGACTTGTCTTCCGCGACGAGGATACGTGCGAGCTTGCCGACGGTCGTGGTCTTTCCGGTGCCGTTCACACCGACCATGAGGACGACGGCGGGCTTGGTGGCGCCATCGACCTCCGGGCGTTCAAGGTTGACAGAGCGGTCCATATCGGGGCCGACGAGAGCGAGAAGTTCCTCGCGGAGGATCTCTCGAATACGAGCTTCGTCGGTCACGGACTCGACGGCGACGCGGCGCTTGAGCGCCTCCATCAGCGTGTCCGTGGCCTCGAGGCCAAGGTCGGCGATGAGGAGGGATTCCTCAATCTCCTCCCAGTCGGCAGCGCCGAGCTGTCCGCGGCTCAGTACGCCGAGAATCGCGCGTCCCAGCGAGCCCGAGGAAGCCAGACGTTCACGCAGGCGCTCCATGCGGCCGCGCACGGGTTCGGGACGTTCGATCGACGAGGTGGGCGCCGCGACAACCGGGGCGCTTTCCTCAGGGGTGGACTCAGCAACATCGATCGGACCCGCACGAGGCTGGTCCGTGTCATCACTCGGTGTCTCGGCGGGAGCCTCAGACGGAGCACCAGCCGGGGCCTGAACCTGTGGCTGAGGGGTCACGTCATCGGAAGAACGGCGCCGTGAAGTCACGGCGACGCGAATAAGCACACCGATGAGCACGGCGACCGCCAGGGCGATAACAACCGCCCACGGCGACTGAAGGGAGGAAATAAAAGCGTCCATAGGGCCATTATCCCCTATGGACGCTCTTCACAGGAAACCTGAGTGCGGCATCACGCACTTAGGCCTGCGTCGACTCCTGCGTCGCCTGTGCGCCGCCATCAGCATGGCGACGTCCGCGGTCAAGACGCTCACTGACGCGGTCGGTCACAGTTTCGAGGCGATCAACGCCGGGGAGACGATCAGCGTCGAAGTATGCGCTCTTCGACTCGGCCCCCTGGAGCAACGACTGCAGGGACGCAGTGCGCGGAACAACGGGCCCATCCGGCGACGTGGCCGCACGCTTGGGGAGCGAGTGGTTAGTCTTGACCTCAACCGCGATCTCTTCGCTCTCGCGCTTGATAACGCCCTTCCATTCGTCGGCACTACGGCGAGACAGCGCCAGCACCGCGACGACGCCCGCAGCGACGACGAGAACCAGAACGACAGTCAAAACAAGAATCAGTGCACCCTCAAGCATGAGATCATCCTGCCCTACTGAAGCCTCACTACGCGACGGTGCCACCCGAACACACACGCATTGTGACGATGTTGTCATGGGGGCCAGGAACGGTCGTTCCTGGCCCCCATGGATAGCAATAGCGCGTCAGTCGAGGTAGTCGCGCAGCACCTGCGAGCGCGACGGGTGACGCAGCTTCGACATCGTCTTGGACTCGATCTGGCGGATGCGCTCGCGCGTCACGCCGTAGACCTTGCCGATCTCGTCGAGAGTCTTCGGCTGACCGTCGCCCAGGCCAAAGCGCATGGACACGACACCCGCCTCACGCTCCGACAGCGTATCGAGCACGTGGTGGAGCTGCTCCTGCAGCAGGGTAAAGGACACGGCGTCCGCGGGCACGATGGCCTCGGAGTCCTCAATGAGGTCACCGAACTCGGAGTCGCCGTCCTCGCCGAGAGGAGTGTGCAGCGAAATCGGCTCGCGACCATACTTCTGAACTTCGACGACCTTCTCGGCGGTCATGTCGAGTTCCTTTGCCAGTTCCTCGGGAGTGGGTTCGCGACCCAGGTCCTGGAGCATCTGGCGCTGGACGCGCGCAAGCTTGTTGATAACCTCGACCATGTGCACAGGGATGCGGATCGTGCGAGCCTGGTCCGCCATCGCGCGGGTGATTGCCTGACGAATCCACCACGTGGCGTAGGTCGAGAACTTGTAGCCCTTCGTGTAATCGAACTTTTCGACAGCGCGAATAAGGCCCAGGTTACCTTCCTGGATCAGGTCCAGGAACTGCATACCGCGACCGGTGTAGCGCTTGGCAAGCGAGACAACGAGTCGAAGGTTCGCCTCAAGCAGGTGGTTCTTCGCCTGCTGACCGTCCTGCGCCAGGAAGTGCAGTTCACGACGTTCGCGGCTGGTCATCTCATCGGCCTGGTTCTTCAGCTTGTACTCGGCGTACAGGCCGGCCTCGATACGGCGCGCCAGGTCAACTTCCTGCTCAGCGTTTAGCAGCGAGACCTTGCCGATCTGCTTGAGATAGTCCTTGACCGGGTCCGCGGTTGCACCAGCAACCGTCACCTGCTGGATAGGCTCGTCGGTCTCGTCAGAGTCGGAGACGACGAAGCCGCCCTTCACGTGAATGCCGGCGTTGGTCCGCTCGCGCAGAGCAGCACCCTCGGAGACCTTGGCATCTTCTTCCTCGGAATCTTCCTCAGCGTCAGCCACTTCCTCGTCGTCGGTGTCAGCCTCAAGCTCCGGATCCTCGAGGTCTTCACCCGTGGGTTCGAACTCCACGTCCTCGGTGTCCTCAATCTCGGAAACGACCTCTTCGACGAGCTCTTCTTCCTTCTTCTTGCGCCCGCGAGGCTTCTTGGCGACTTTCTCCTCGGCGTCGGCCTTCTTCGTTGTCTTCTTGGCAGCGGCCTTCTTCGTGGGGAGCCTTCTCCTCGGCGACCGCGGCTTCAGCGTCCTTCTTCGTCGTCTTCTTGGGAGCGGTCTTCTTGGCCGGGGCCTTCTTCGCGGGAGCCTTCTCCTCGGCGACCGCGGCGTCGGCGTCCTTCTTGGTTGTCTTCTTCGCGGGAGCTTTCTTCGCCGGCGTCTTCTTCGCGGCAGACTTCTTCTCCTCGGCGGGAGCGCTCGCCGCGTCGACCGCGGCGGCAGCCTTCTTGGCGCGCGTGGTCTTCTTCGCGGGGGTCTTCACCTCCGTGGTTTCCTCAGTCGTCGCGGAGTCCTTTGCCGAAGCGCGAGATGCACTCACACGGGTCCCTTTCATTGATGGGCATGCACAACGGAGCCGATTGCAAATCGGCATACCAGCGCCAAGTCTAGTGCCTTGCCGTTTAGTTTTCCTGACGGTAGGTGTGAGGATCCCCCGCCTTGGGATCACGCACGCACTCGAACCTCGGTTAGAGTGGGCCTATGACTCTGAGCGACAGTTTCGCAACGCTGCGTCCATCAATCGACGAGGCGACGGCCACCAGCCTCGCACATCTCCTCGCCCGCGCCGGAGCTTCCGACCGATCCGAGGAATTCTCACGCGCGGTCCTCGCTTCCGTATCCGGAGGGAAGCGTTTCCGTGCCCTCATGGCTCACGTGGGCTACGCGCTCAGTTCCGGCACCGCGCTCGACCAGGTGTCGCTCCCCCACCTCAGTGCATCACTCGAGCTCTACCAGGCCAGTGCTCTCGTCCACGACGACATCATCGATAAGGCGGACGAGCGACGCGGGATGCCCACCCCACACAGGACACTAGCCCATCATCACGCATCCTCGTCGTGGATCGGGTCATCAACAGACTTCGGCCGTCACGCCGCCATCTTGGTCGGGGATTTCCTCTTTTCAGCGGCGACTGCCGCGGCGGATGAACAGGCGCTCACCCTGCGGGAGGACTGCGCACGCGCCTTCGCGAGGCGCTTCGCGGACATGCACGCGGAGGTCGCGCTCGGCCAGTACCTGGATATCACCGCCGAACAGACCCCTCTGGACCCGCAGCGCACGGATGCGTTGAGCACGAGCGATTCCCTCGAGGTCGCACTACACAAGTCGGCACACTACTCGGTCGTTCACCCCGCTATTCTTGGCGCGATCTGCGGAGCATCCACGTTTGACGGTGTCGCCGAGCTATTGGACGTCCTCGAGACGATCCTCACCCCGTGGGGCTTGGCGTTCCAGCTGCGCGACGACGACCTGGGCGTCTTCGGAGACCCCACCGTCACCGGGAAACCCGCAGGCGATGATCTGCGTGAAGGAAAGCGCACCGCCCTGCTCGCACTCACCTGGGAGGCATCCTCCCCCGCCGAGCGCCGCGCGCTGACGGATGTTCTTGGTGTCGTCGAGGCCTCGGCAGAGCAGATCGCGACTGCTACCGACATCGTGGCGCGCAACGGGCGCGCAGCGCACGAGGCTGAGATTGCACGCCTCGTGGCTGACGGAGAAGCCGCCCTTGAGGCCAGCACCTTCGACGAGGATGCTCGCGCTATGCTGCGCGAACTGTGCTCGATCTTGACCGCCAGGCGGGCCTGAAAAGAAGGGCTAGCCTCAGAAGGCCAGCGTCGAGGCGATTCGATTCACACGGTGATGACGGCCCGACGTCAGCGCATCGATCGGGCGCTCGCCCAGCTCGTCCTGCACGGTGTATAGCCACGCCGCTGCTTCCTCGGCTGTGAAGCCGTCATCGGCAAGCAGGGTCAGCGTGCCCTGCAGGAACGGCAGAGGCTCCCATCCATTATCGCCCTTGACGATAACCTCCTGCGGGACGCCGCGCGCTCCGCTGGCATCGCGCGCTTCGATGAGCACACGATCACGGATCAGCTGCTTGAGGCGGCGTTCCTCGATCCCGAGGAGACGGCAGACCTCTTCGGTGGAGAGCACGGTGATATCAACACTGGTCATGAGCGCAAGACTACCCCATTGATGCGCCGCACCGAGGTGGGCGCTTCCAGTGATTTCGCGAAAACTCCCATAGAATCGAGCAAGTGAGCGATGAACAGACATTCGACCAGACGGACCCGTTGATCGGACTCCTCGTCGACGAACGGTACCGGGTGACGCGCAGGCTGGCGCGTGGCGGCATGGCCACCGTCTACATCGCGCAGGATGAACGCCTCGATCGCCCCGTTGCCTGAAGGTCATGCACCCGCACCTGGCGGACTCCCAGGATTTCGTCGCACGCTTCCGCCGCGAAGCACGCTCCGCCGCGCGCATCGTTCATCCCGGCGTCGTCTCCGTGTTTGACCAGGGCGTGGTCACGGGCCAGGGATTCCTCGTCATGGAGCTCATCGACGGCACGAACCTACGCCAGCTGCTGCGTGCGCAGGGTGCCTTCACGATCCCGCAGGCGCTGCGCTACACCACCGACATTCTTGAGGCGCTGCGCGCCGCCCACCGCGTCGGCGTTATTCACCGCGACATCAAGCCCGAGAACATTCTTGTTCCGACCGACGGTCCGGCGAAAGTGACCGACTTTGGTCTGGCACGAGCTGCCTCCGAAGTCTCCATGTCTTCGACGGGCAACATGCTCGGAACGGTTGCGTACATCGCCCCGGAGATCGCGACAACCGCTCAGGCTGACGCACGCTCAGACATTTATTCGGTCGGCATCATGCTCTACGAAATGCTGACGGGCTCCGTTCCTTGGGCGGGTGAGTCACCTCTGCAGATCGCGTCGCATCACGTCTCCGACGACGTGCCGAGCCCATCGGAGGCACAGCCCTGGATTCCACGAGAGAATTGACGATCTCGTCGCCGCCCTGACCGCCCGTGACCCCGCTTCGCGCCCCGCCGACGCGTCGGACGCGATCGACCTCGTCACTCGCGCTGCTGCCGCAATTCCGTCGGAGCTGGCCAACCGCCGCGCCGACGTCGCGCCGGCTGACCGGCCGGGCGCCTCGGAAACGAGCGCACTCAACACCGAGCTCATCTCCGCCCAGTTCACGCGTCCGCTGCCGCTCCCCGCACCGTCAACGCTCGCGACGGTCCACACCTCGTCCCCACTGCCCGAGGCTTCAGAGAACACGTCAACCAAGACCTATAAGCGCGCGGCCCTGTGGGTGAGCCTCGTCGTCCTCCTGCTCGCGGCGGCAGGTATTGGCGGCAGCTGGTGGTGGACCGAGTATGGCCCAGGCTCCTACCTGACCATGCCCGCTACCGACGGTCGTCCTCTGGCAGAGGTGCAGGCTGAGCTGAATGCAATGGGCCTGGCATCCACCGTCGAGGAGGAGTTTTCGGACGACGTCGCGTCCGGATCGATCACCCGTTCCGATCCGGAGGGCGGCGAACCCGTCCACAAGCGGGCTGAGGTCCAGCTCTACGTGTCCAAGGGAGTGGACATGAAGAACGTGCCCGACGTTGCCGGCAAGAGTCAGGATGACGCGAAAAAGGCGCTCACGGAAGCCGGCCTGGCTCTCGGAGCAATCACCGACGCCTACTCTGAGGACGTGCCGCAGGGACAGGTCATCTCCCAGTCCGTAGCGTCCGGAACGTCGGTGCCCCACGACACGGCTGTCGACGTCGTACTGTCCAAGGGCCGAGAGCCCCTGACGGTCCCCTCGCTGGGCGGGATGAGCGCCGACGCCGCGAAGACCGCCATCGAGGCACTTGGCCTTGTTGCGACGCCGACCGAAGCCTTCTCCGACACGGTCGCCGAAGGACAGATCATCTCTCAGCAGACCAATGAGGGAACTATTCTGCACCGCGGCGACACCGTCGCCTACACCGTTTCCAAAGGCCCCGAAAAGGTCGCCGTGCCCGAGGTCGTGGGGCGCCAGCGCCAGGAAGCGCGTACCATCCTCGAAAACGCCGGCTTCACCGTCCAGGAGGAAGCCATTCTCGGCGGCTTCTTCGGCACCGTCCGACAGACCGATCCCGCCGGTGGAACAATGCTGAAAAAGGGAAGCGTCGTCACGATCACGATCGTCTGACGTCACGTCCGCCCGCAGCGCTGACGTAAGAATCCCGGCCTCGTCCATGACAGACGAGGCCGGGATTCTTATCCGATCAGTTCTCCTCCGCGGAGGAACCCTTCGCCAGGTACTGGGCGACCTGGAAGGCCATCTCCAGGCTCTGCTGGTGGTTCAAACGCGGGTCCACGAGCGTCTCGTAGCGGTCGCGCAACGACTCATCGTCGATGTGCTCACTGCCGCCAATCACCTCGGTGACATCGTCGCCGGTGAGCTCGATATGCAGGCCACCCGGCACCGTTCCCGTGGCCTCATGGGCCTCGAAGAATCCACGGACCTCGTCCATGACCGTCTCAAAGCGACGCGTCTTGTAGCCGGTCGACGACGTGATCGTGTTGCCGTGCATCGGATCCGTCATCCACGTGATCGGGCGACCATCCTCGCGTGCGGCTTCCAACAGCGGCGGAAGCGCCTCACGGATACGACCGGCACCCATGCGCGTAATGAACGACAGGCGCCCCTCCTCACCGTCCGGGTTGAGGCGATCAATGAGTGCGAGCATCTGATCCGGCGTGGTCGACGGGCCAAGCTTGACCCCAATCGGGTTACGAACACGCGACAGCAGCTCGATGTGAGCTCCCTCCTCCTCGCGCGTCCTCTCCCCCGCCCACAGGAAGTGAGCGGACGTGTTGTAGGGCTCGCCCGTCCGCGAATCGATGCGCGTCATGGCTGACTCGTACTCGAGCAGCAGCGCCTCGTGGGACGAATACAGGTCAACGTCGCGCAGCGTCTCAAAGTCGACGCCAGCGGCTCCCATGAACTTAATCGCCCGGTGGATGTCCTCGGCCAGCGACTCGTAGCGTGCGTAGGCCGGATTCGACATGAAACCCTGATTCCAGCGGTGCACCTGGCGCAGGTCGGCGTAGCCACCCTTCGTGAAGGCGCGGATCAGGTTCAGCGTCGAGGCCGCGTGGTTGTACAGCGACAGCAGGCGCTGCGGGTCGGGTTCGCGTGCCTCGGGCGTGAACTCGAAAGAGTTCACGGCGTCGCCACGGTAGCTGGGCAGCGTCACACCGTCGCGCGTTTCCATATCCGAAGAACGCGGCTTAGCGTACTGGCCAGCGATACGTCCGACCTTAATAACCGGCAGCGACGCGCCGTAGGTCAGGACGACCGCCATCTGGAGCAGCGTCTGAATCTTCAGGCGCACGTGATCCGCCGTCGCCTCGGCAAATGTTTCGGCGCAGTCCCCGCCCATGAGGACGAAGGCCTCGCCGCGGGCAGCCGCACCCATCCACGTGCGCAGGTCGTCAACCTCCCCGGCGAACACGAGCGGCGGCTGACGGCGCAGCTGCGCCGTCACATCACTAAGGTGTTGCGCGTCCGCGTAGGAAGGCTGTTGGGCAGCGTCCAGGCCGCGCCACGTGTCCCAGGGAGCGAGCTCCCCAGACTCGGGCGACCACAGGCGCTCGGGGACGCGGCGGGAGCGAGGCTTACGCACAGGCTCGCCGCCGCGTCCGGGAGTGATCGAAGGAATCACGCGAAGCGACTCACTCGCCGGCAGGCTCGACACTCTGGCCGATCTCGGCCATCATCTCGAGGAACCAGGGCTGGGAGATGTCGAAGGGCTTACCGCCCGCGATGCGCGGGAACGGGATGGCCTTCAGGCGATCGCCATCTTCCTCGTCGTGGCCGATAACGCCGGACTCGCCCTTGAAGGCGCACTCGACGGCGAGATCGGTCATGGACTTGATGAGGCGCAGGTCGTCGGCGTTGGCGCGCGAGGAACGCGAGAAGTAGCCCGACTTCTGAACCATGACCTTCTCGGCGTCGATCTTCTCGGCGAACTGCTTGGCGAACCACTGGCCAGGGTTGATGGTGTCGAGCTTGACGTGGCCGAAGGGGTCACGCTGGACCTCGCCACCGGCAGCCTCGATCTCCGCGATGATCTCGGGGACGCCGGCGCCCTCGGACAGGAAGATGTTGACGTTGCCCTGCTCGTCCATGATCGCCTTGAGGCGCGCGGCCTCGGCGTCCAGGTCGATCTTCATCTCGGGCAGGAAGATGGCGTGGATGTCCCAACGCTCCTGTGACAGGCCGATCGAGGGCACCCACTCCTGGGTCTTCAGCCAGTCGTGGTAGCACTTCGAACCGGCGGCGGTCAGCCAACCGCAGTGGCGGCCCATGATCTCGTGGATGATGAGCATGCGCGGGTTGGAGCGGTGCTCGCCGATGACGTTCTGGGAGTACTCGGAGACCTCTTCAGCGGCGGTCCACGCACCCAGGGACTGGCGGATCGGCACAACGTCGTTGTCGATCGTCTTGGGCAGGCCCACGACGGTCAGGTGGTAGTCGTGCTCCTCGAGGTAGGCGGCCAGATCGGCTGCGGTCGTGTTGGTGTCGTCGCCACCGATGGTGTGCAGGACGTCGACGCCGTCGGCGCGCAGCTGCTCGGCAGCCTTCTGCAGCGGATCCTCATCCTCGGACACGAGGCCACGCTCGACCAGGTTCTTCTTGTTCGTCAGCTTGACGCGGGAGTTACCGATCGGGGAGCCGCCGAAGCGGTGCAGGACGGCGGCGTGCTTGCGCGCTTCCTCGTCCACCAGCACGTAGTTGCCCGTGAGCAGGCCGTGGTAGCCGTTCTGGTAAGCGATGATCTCAACCGTGGGATCAATTTCGTTGTAGCGCTCGATGAGTCCACCGACGGCGGAGGACAGGCACGGGGCGAAGCCACCTGCGGTCAGCAGGGCAACACGACGGACCGACATGAATGTCACCTTTCTCAGGTTGGTTAGGTACGGGCCCGCGCGCGTGCGCAGGGCACAGTTCATTCTACCCGTCTCACATCACGTTTCGCCAAGGACGCCCGTCCCACGAAACGCGCCTGCAAGCACCAACCACCGGTTGACGGCCCGGCCCTGTTACTCCTTGTCCGATGCCTTCTCGTCCTCGCTGCCCTCTTCCTCGGGAGCGGTCGGAACGGGCACCTCGGGGGCGGTGCGACCACCGGGTGCGGGACGACCGTTGGAGGGAACCGGTCCCTCGAAAGCTCCCTCGGCGGCGAGCTGCGCCTTCACATCAGCAGCGTACAGATCGACGTATTCCTGGCCAGACAGGAGCATCAGGTTGTACATGATCTCGTCGGTGATGGCCCGCAGCACGTAGCGGTCCTTGTCGAGGCCGCGGTAGCGCGAGAAGTCCAGGGGCTCGCCGATCACCATGCCGATGTTTGTGCGCGAGGGGATCTTCTGGCCAATAGGCTGCGCCGCATGGGTTCCGATCATGGCAACGGGAATAACGGGGGCGCCGGACAGCAGAGCGAGGCGGGCGACGCCGGTCTTGCCGCGGTAGAGGCGTCCGTCGGGACTGCGCGTGCCCTCGGGGTAGATGCCGAAGAGTTCGCCCTCGCGCAGGCGCTTCAAGCCCGCATTGAGCGCGGCCTCGGACGCACGACCTCCGGTGCGGTCCACGGGGATGGTTCCGACTGCGCGCATGAACTCCTTCGTCATCCATCCCTTGAGACCGGTGCCTGTAAAGTAGTCGGCCTTTCCCATGAAAACGACCTCACGGTCGAGCATCATCGGCAGGAAGACGGAGTCCCACACGGCGTTGTGGTTGGATGCGAGGATGGCGGGCCCCTCGGCAGGAATGTTCTCTTTGCCGCGGATCCACGGGTGATAGGCCGCCTTCAGAACGGGGCTGCCGGTCGCCTTGAGAGCCTGATAGAACGCCACTGTCACTCCTGAAGTCTCGACGGGCACGCGAGCGCGCGAACGAATTAGTATCAACTCTATGACGAAACGAACTCCCGTGCGCGATTGTGGGGAAACCATAGCGCCCGGTGAGTCGGCCCGCCCCTTCGCCCGATCGGTTGTTTCGGATGCTCTGTCGAGGGCCTCGTCCGTTGAGCTTCAGCCGAGCCTGGACGCGGTCGGCACCCCGGCCCCGAGCGGCCATTGGATCGTCGTCGACCTCGAGACGACAGGCCTGGGCGCGGGTGCCGAAATTACGGAGATCGGCGCTGTGCGAGTGCGCGACGGTGCGGTTGCGGACGAGTTTTCCTCCCTCGTCAAACCCTCGCGTCCCATTCCTCCCTTCATCACCTCGCTGACGGGTATCACGCCGGCGATGGTGGCAGGCGCGGACCCTATCGCCGTTGTTCTGGGGCGATTCATGGACTGGTCTGGCCTCGGCTGCGAAGGATCTCCCGTTCTCGTCGCGCACAATGCGACCTTCGACGTCGGATTCTTGCGCCGCGGCGCACGCGCGAGCTCGCTTCCCTGGCCTCGGGTCCGCGTCGTCGACACGCTCGCCCTGGCTCGCCTCGCCCTACCCCGCCCGCTCGTGCGCAACCATAAGCTGGGCACTATCGCGTCCTACTTCGGTACAGCCACCGTTCCCGAACACCGGGCGCTCGGAGACGCTCGCGCGACAGCTGAGATCCTTCTTGGCTTCATTGACCTGCTCGCAGGGGCGGGGGCAACCGACGTCGAAGACCTCATCGCGCTCACCGAGCAAGCTCCTTCGCGTCGGCCGTCCACGCCGGCTTTCGTCGCGGATCTACCGACTTCCCCCGGGGTGTATCACTTCATCGACACCGCGGGCGATACGCTCTACGTGGGGTCGGCCTCGTCGCTGCGATCGCGCGTGGGCAGCTACTACACCAAGGGTGAGAAGCGGCAGAAGGTGCAGCGCATGGTGTCCCTGGTCGCGGGTGTGCGCCCGTATCCGACCGCATCGATTCTCGAGGCGCGGATCCGGGAGCTGCGCGACATCAAGGCCTCGCGCCGCCTTACAACTCCGCGTCGAGGCGTCAGGGATCCCAGCACTGGGTCATCGCCGAGGCCGGCCGCCCCCGCGTCGTTTCGTCCGTCACGCTTGACGACCTACCCCGCGCCCTCGGCCCTTTCGGCACGCGTGCGCATGCCTTGCGAGCTTCCGGGGCAATCGAACGGGTGGTGGCTCAGTCCGATTCCGACAGCGCACACGCGATACTTAACGAGGCCGTCGCCGCTTCGGCGCTCACGGTTCCCCTCGCGCTCACCGCCCTCATGGAAAAACTCTCCACCCAGGGCCTGTTCGAAGCGGCCGCGAGCGTGCGCGACGAGCTTGCCGCTTACATGGCAGGAGTCGAGCGTTCGACGATGCGACCGATCTTGGCTGCCCCACGCATTGTGTGGGGCACGCGCCGCGACGGCACAGAGGCGGGCTGGATCCTTCACGTTGCATCCCACGGCCGTCATCTGAGCTCCGTCGTCATTCCCCCACGATCCGATCCTTCTCCGTGGATCGACGTCCTGACCTCCACGCAGCCCGTCGAGACGGATGGGATGGCCGCCGCCGCAGCGTCGTGGGCCGAAACCGCTCTCCTGTGCACGGAACTATGCCGAGAGGGGGACTCGCCTCGTCGAATGGACTGGGCCTCTGCCCTGGTCTCAGCCCATGGCCAGCCCGCTACGAGACGGGCGGCTGCGCGAGCTTTTAGCCCACGCAACCGCCCAGCAGCTCCTGTCTCCCCGCGTCTAACGCGGGGGCATCTCATGCATTCGAGACAGCCACCCAACGCTCAACGAGTCGGGCACCCACGCCATCGGCCAGCGCCACCAGGGCTCGTTCAACGGCGCCGCGCATACGCTGCTCGAAGTCCACTTCCGTCACCGGGTTCTCCAGGCCCTCCCAAGCAAGGATGCCGGCACCGACGTTGAGGGCGACGGCGTCACGAATAGCGTCCGCGCCGCCACCCGACAACACGTCGCGGGCGACGGCCGCGTTCTCGGACGCCTCGCCACCGGCGAGGTCCTCGATCGAAGCGGAGGCCATGCCCAGGGACTCGCGCGCGTCGAATTCAGTCGGCGTGACGGTGCCACCCGAGACGATCCACACCTGGTTCGCGTCGGTTGTCGTCAGCTCGTCGAGGCCGGAGTTGGTGCCGCGGAACACGAGTGCGCTGAGGCCACGCGACGCGTAGACGCCCGCCATGAGACGCGCGTTCTCCTCACGCGACGCGCCGATCGCGCACGCCTGGACGCGCGCCGGGTTCGTCAGCGGCCCCAGGACGTTAAACGCCGTGGGGAAGCCGAGGGCGCGGCGCACGGGAGCCGCGAAGCGCATTGAGGGATGCATCTTGTTCGCAAACAAGAACGCGATGCCAACCTCGTCAAAGACACGACGCAGCGCGTCAGCGTCGAGGTCGAGGTTGACGCCGAGCGCCTCGATCACGTCCGCGGAACCCGACTTCGAGGTGGAGGCACGGTTGCCGTGCTTGACCAGCGGGATCCCCATCGCGGCGAGCACGATCGCGGACATCGTCGAGATGTTGACGGTCTTGTATCCGTCGCCACCCGTGCCCACGATGTCGAGCGCGCGGCTGGGCAGGTCGACGTGTGCCGCGTGATCCTGCATGCCATCGGCCAAGCCGTGGATCTCCTCGACCGTGGCGCCCTTGATGGCCATCGCAGTCAGGAAGGACGCGAGACGCGCCTCGCCGAGGTCGCCGCTCATCACCTGGTCCATCAGCCAGTACGACTGGCCGTAGTCGAGGCTCTCGCCCGTGGTGAGGGCACCGATGATCGGCCCCCACTCCTGCGTGGCCATCACTTGGCTCCACGCAGCACGTCGGCGACGGTCTCCTGAAGAATGATCGGGTCGATCGGATCGGCCACGACAGCGGCGGCTCCGGCCCAGGTGGCCAGCCACTCGTCCTGGGGCCGGGCGGTGAGGAAGACGATCGGGGGAACGCCGTCACGGGTCTCACGCAGATCCTGGGCGACCGACATGCCGCCCTCCTTCTTCGACTCAGCATCGAGGATCAGCATCGCAAAATCCTGCTGATCGAAAGCATCGCGAACGCCGAAGCCCGTGGCGGCCTCGACCCATTCGATGCGAGGCGTGTCCTTGGACGCACGCAGCCCAACGCCGTTGATGACGGCGCTTCGCTTATCCTTGTCGTCGCTGAAAACCAGGATTTGAACGGTTTCTTCACTCATGGAAGCTCTCCTTGCATATGTCGGCCAAATCGACGCGATGATCCCATTCTAACGGGTAGCGGGCGGCTCCCACACTGGGAGCCGCCCGCTGACGTTTACCTCAGTCGGCGCGAGATCACTGCATCGAGGACGTACCCACGATGTCGACGACGAAGATGGTGGCACGATTGGGTGTCGCTTCCTGACCGGACTGCGCTTCCGCGCCCGGAATCGGTGCCACGATGAGGAGGCGAGAACCGATGGTCACACCCGTGAGCTCGGCATCATGCACGGGAGCCTTATTGGGAGCCTGGCTCCACGAGGACTGCGTCTGACCGCTGGCACCGAAACCACCAACCACCTGCTTGTACAGCACGGTCTGGTCGTCCGTGAGCGCCTCGCCCGAACCCTTGTAGATCGTGTAGATCTTCTGCTCGGTGGGGGCTGCGACGCTCTCGTCGATCGTCAGGGTCGGCTCAACGCCGGGCTCCCCAGTGACCGTGATGCCGGCAGGCAGTTCCTCGCCCGTGGCCACGCCACTGCTCAGGACTGCGTCATCGGCAAGGTTGTCAGTCGCCACACCCACAATGTCCACGACGAACACGAGAGTCGAGTTCGCGGGAATATTGCCGCGGGCCTGGCCGCCGTAGCCGAGTGAAGCCGGAATCACCAGCTCGACGCGGTCACCCACATGCGTGTGCGCGAGACCGTAGGTCCAACCCTTCACCACCTGGTTGAGGGAGAACTCGATAGCATCGCCACGCTCGAACGACGAATCGAAGACCGTGCCGTTCCACAGGGCACCGACGTAGTTCGCCTTGATCGTCGCACCGGGGCACACGACCGCACCATCACCCTGCTTGAGGGTCTTGACGAGCACCTTCGAGGTCGGCTCTGAGCCGCTACCAGCGGCAATGACGGGAGTCTCCTCGCCGGAAACGGCCGGGAAGTTACCTGTGCCGCTGCGGTCGACGTTCGCATTCTGGTCGGCGGAATCATCCGTCGAACAGGCGGAGTAATCAATCTCAGCGGGGGCGGAGGACGAGGAGGCGTCGGTGCACGCCGCGAGTCCGAAGACGAGCGCGGCGGCGCCAGCGAGGGCGCCGAAACGGCGCAGAGAGGACATCATGGAATGGTGTTCTTTCGGCTCAGTGGAAGGATTCGCCGCAGGCGCAGGTGTTCTGGGCGTTCGGGTTGTCGATCGTGAAGCCCTGACGCTCGATGGTGTCGGCGAAGTCAATCGTGGCGCCGCTCAGGTAGGGGACGCTCATGCGATCGACGACGACCTCAACGCCGTCGAAGGAACGAATCGCGTCGCCGTCGAGCGTGCGATCGTCGAAGTACAGCTGGTAGATGAGGCCGGAGCAGCCACCGGGCTGAACGGCGATGCGCAGGCGCAGGTCGTCGCGACCCTCCTGCTCGAGGAGGCTCTTGACCTTCGCGGCTGCGACGTCGGTCAGAATGACCTCGTGGGTGGGAGCCTGAGTTGCGGACTCGGACATGATGCTCCTTTTCGTGACGAATAGACGTATTCCCTTGACACACTACTCCCCCGCAGGCGCACCGCGCCATGGCTGGAATGCGCGCTTAGCGTAACCAGGTACGGGCGACGCGGCGTCCAGCGTCTTCGAGCGTGACGGATCCCTCCGTCTCGAAGACACCGTGAAGCCCCCATTCGGCCTTCTCGAAGTGCGACAAGCTGGATCTGTGGGTGATGGCGACGACCGGCAGCGCGTGCGTCGAAGCCGCCCGGGTGATGCAGTCGAGGGTCGACTCGGCGAGCACCGGCGAGGCCAGTTCGGGCTCGGCGACAATCACGAGGTCGACGCCGTCAAGAGCTGTTTCCAGGCCCAGTAGCTGCGACAGTAGATTACCCGTGGCGACGATGCGCCCACCGATGGCCGCGATGACGGCTCCGACACCGCCTCCGGCGCCGGAACCACGCTGGCGCGCAGGGTGGACGTCCGATCCATCGAGGAGCTGGTGACGACCAAGCGGGCGATGGGCAAACGCCTGCGTGAGCGCGGCGGTGAGAGCCGTGTCCTGATCCTCAATTGGCTCCAGATCCGGCGCGACGGCGAGGACCGAGTCAAGCCCGAGTAGTGGGCGTGCGGTCGACGCCGCGCACACGAGATCCACGCGGCATCGCTCACGAGAGCCTGCGCGCGCGTCAGGGCATCGGCGAGTGCCTCCGGTTGCCGTGGGTCGATGCCAGGGGCACCCAGGAGGCCTTCAAGGAAGCCCACACCGCAATCTGGAGAGGAATTATGCCCGCCCTCGACAATCACGGCGGAACCGTTGCGAAGTGAATCGGCCACGCGCTCGCCCGCCTCGCGCGACGACGAGGCGTCGGTGGGCACGCGCACGAACGAGGCCTGGGAGTCCAACGCGGCCACGGCCTCGTCGAAGGTCGGACCGGTTCCACACGGAACCGTCACCACCACCGGGTCCGAGGCGCCGACGAGGACGCCCCGGCGGATGGCGTCAAGTGCCTCGCCGGTCGGCAGGGCGGGAACTCCCCCCGTCCCACCGACCGGCGATAACGACACGACTCACAGGGACGCCACGCGCGTCAGCAGCAGAGCCTCAGCGAGAATCGCAGCCTTCAGATCCGAAATCGACTGCGACTCGTCCTCAGAGTGGGCGTTCGTCATCGGGTCTTCGACACCGGTGACGACGACCTGAGCGCTGGGGAAGATGCGCTGGAAGTCCGAGATGAACGGGATCGAGCCACCCACACCGATGTTGACCGAGGGAACACCCCAGGCCTCGGTAAGAGACTCGTGCAGAGCCTTCGTCACGGGGGAATCCATGTCGGCCTGGTAGCCGGCACCAGCATCCTCGGCCGTGACCTCGACGCGCGCACCGAAGGGGGCGTGGGAGAGCAGGTAGTCGACGAGCTTGGCCTGGGCCTCGGCGGGATCCACGCCCGGCACCGTACGCATCGACAGGCGGAAGCGCGTGTGCGGGGCGATCGTGTTCGAGGCGTTGGAGACCGGGCGAGCGTCGAAACCGATGACCGAGATCGACGGCTTGGTCCACATACGAGCAGCGATGTCGCCCGAGCCCGCCAGCTGAAGGCCCTCGACCATGCCAGCCGCGGCGCGCAGCTCCTCTTCCGGCCAATCAACGTCCGCGTCATCCGAGCCGCCCAGGCCAGGAACCGCGACGTCACCCTTTTCATCGAAGAGCGAGGCGATGAGCATCGAAGAAATGGCGACGGAGTCGAGCAGCGGGCCGCCGAAAGCGCCCGAGTGCACCGCGTGGTCGGCGACGGTCACGTCGACGGTCACAATCGCGTTGCCGCGCAGCGTCGAGGTGACGGCGGGCTCGCCGACCTTCCAGTTCGACGAGTCCGTCACGACGATAACGTCGGCGGCAAGCTCATCCTTGTGGGCGTCGAGGAACGCCGTGAACGAGGGAGAACCGATCTCTTCCTCGCCCTCAATGAACACGACGACGTTGACGGGCAGGTCCTCGCCCAGGATCGACAGCGAACCCAGGTGGACCGTGATGCCAGCGCCGTCATCGGAGGAGCCGCGGCCGTAGATGCGGTCGCCGCGCACCTCGGCCTTGTAGGGATCCATGCTCCAGCGGTCGAGCTCGCCCACAGGCTGCACGTCGTGGTGCGCGTACAGCAGGACGGTCGGCGCGCCCTCGATGTGAGGCGTGTGAGCGACGAGGGCGGGCTTGCCCTCGGTGCCATCTTCCGCGGTCTCACGCAGCACCTTGGCCTGAAGGCCGAGGGCGGCGAAACGCTCACGGATGTGCTCAGCGCTGCGCTCCACGTCGGCCGCATGCGCGGGATCCGACGACACCGACGGGATAGCGACGAGCTGCGTGAGCTCCTCCAGCAGGGACGGGAAGGCAGCCTCCAGGCGCTCCTTCAAAACGGACGTGGACAGTGCATGTGAAGTATCAGCCATACGACCAGGGTAGACCATGGGAGTGCGAGGCGGGTGGGCTATCCGCTAGCCTTGAAGCGTGTTTGGACGAAGCAAGAACAACAGCGACGAGACCTCGATGAATATCGAGCCCGTCTCCACGACGCCCGACGGCAAGAAAGGCCGCCCCACGCCAAAGCGTAAGGCAGCCGAGGCCGCCCGCATCCGCCCCCTGGTCCCCAAGGACCGCAAGGAGGCCAAGCGCGCCGCCCGCGCCGCCCGTAACGCGCGTTTCGACGCCGAACAGCGCGCGATGATCACCGGTGAGGAAAAGTACCTGCCTGCCCGCGACAAGGGCGCCGCGCGGCGCTTCGTGCGCGACTACGTGGATGCGCGCCACTCCTTCTCCGAGTGGATCCTCGCCTGCATGATGGTCTCGTTGGTGCTTCTCATGGTGACCCAGATGTTCACCAGCTCGATTCCACTGCACCTTCAGGTGTACGCCCTGTACGGGTCGACCGCCCTCATGTACGGCTCTTTCATTATCACCGCTGTTGAGGCCATCCTCGTGTGGCGCAAGGTCAAACGCCTCTTCACCGAGGCCCACCCCCGCGAAGATATTCCCTCGGGCACCGGTTACTACACCTTCTCCCGCATGATCATGCCGCGCCGCTGGCGTTCGCCGCGCCCGCAGGTCGACCGCGGTCAGTTCCCGAAGTAGTCCTTTTTTCGTCGGCCCCGCCCCATCCACATGGGTGCGGGGCCGACGTGTTGTATCCACAGGGCTTCTCGCGGCTGCCCCCTTATCCACAGGGGTTGTCGTGGCGCTGGCTGTGGCGTATTCACGGGAGCGATCCTGTCCGTGTCGGGGCATCGAGGCCTCGGCACGGAGACAAGGATGCACCATGCACACAACGCCAACACTACCCACCACCAGTTCTGCTGAACGTGAGGAGGAAGCGCTCGTTCCCGATGGCCTATACGGCCCACCTCGATGGCTCGACGATCGCGGTATCTCCGCCCTGGTGGCTCCCTACCTGTGCGAAGGGTGGGATCTGGGCGACTACGCACGTTTCGCTGACCTCTCGGGCACTGACGCCCATCGGCTCGCTTCGTTGCTGCCGAAAAAAGCCCGCGACGACCGCCAAAACAACGCGCCTCGCATCATTGACCTGCTGCGCGCCGCCTCCCGCGTGGACGGACTCACCCTCGAGGGATACGTCATTCGCGCACCTCGCCGGGACGAACGCGTCAGCATCGACACGGTTCTTGTCCCGGAGTCCGCGATCGTCGCTCACACTGGATCTCCCGTCGACGAGGATCGCTATCCGAGCTATCAGCACTGGCTGACCCTCGCCTCGGTCCTTGGCCTCGGCGAGGACGCGATCCCTCCCGATGAGATGCGCGTGCTTATTCGAGATGGATCATCCACTCGGTGGTGGTGGGCATGGTGGGACTGATCAACTATCCTAGGAGGCATGATCCGACGCGCGTACAACTGGGCTTTCACACACTTCATCTCGTATTCAGACCCGGAGGTTGCACATCACTGGGGCCTGGGAGCGATTTCCTTGGCCGGACGATTCGCCCCGACGCGCGGACTCATGCGCGCCACGCTGGGCCACCTGGACCCGACTCACGCACCCACGCGAGTGGTCGGAGGCGTCGAGGTCCCCCTGATGCTGGGGCAGCGCCACCTGCCCTCGCGCCTGGGTCTGGCGGCTGGCATGGACAAGGATGCCGAAGCCGTGCTCGGCATGTGCGCCCTCGGCTACGCCTTCGTCGAGATTGGCACCGTGACTCCCCGTCCACAGCCCGGCAACGACGCGCCTCGCCTGTGGCGTCTCATGGAGGAGCGCGGCCTGCGTAACCGTATGGGTTTCAACAACGCCGGAGCGGACGCAGCCGCCGAGAAGCTGCGCGAGCTGCGCTCGACTCCTGCGGGCCGCGCCGCGATCGTCGGCGCCAACATCGGCAAGAACAAGGTGACGTCTGAGGAAGACGCCCCCGCGGACTACGAGTACTGCGCGAAGACGCTCGCCCACTGGGTCGACTTTGTCGTCGTCAACGTCTCCTCTCCCAACACGCCCGGCCTGCGCGACCTGCAGTCCGTCGATCACTTGCGCCCGATCCTGCAGGCCGCCCGCCGCGGGTGCGAGGCAGGCGCCCCCGATCGTGTCATGCCGCTCTTCGTCAAGATCGCTCCCGACTTGGCCGACGAGGACGTGATCGCTGTCGTCGAGCTGACGAAGGAACTCGGCCTGGCGGGTGTCGTCGCCACGAACACGACGATTAATCACGACCTGGGTGAGGGCGGAGTCTCCGGCGCTCCGCTTCTGCCTCGCGCGCTCGAGGTCGTCTCTCTGGTGGCCCGTCACCTCGACGACGAGCAGATCCTCATCGGCACGGGTGGTATCTCCTCTCCCGAAGATGCGCTGCGCATGATCAGCGCGGGTGCGGACCTGGTCGAAGCGTTCTCCGCGTTCATCTTCGAGGGCCCATCTTGGCCCGGCGAAGTATCGCGTGCGCTTCAGCACGCGTAAGGGACCGCCGTGATTATCGAGCTCACCAGCGCGGATCTGAGCGCAGATTCGCGCCTGGACGACTACACGCGCCTGAAAGACGTCAAACTTCGTTCGAAGATCGAACCGGAACGCGGCCTGTACATGGCCGAATCCGCGAACGTCATCGAGCGTGCGATCCGCGCGGGGCATCACCCGCGCTCCTTCCTCATGTCGAGGCGTTGGCTGCCCACCCTGACAGAGCTGATCGAGACCGCCACCGGTACTCCCGACGGCGCGGACATCCCGGTCTTCGTGGCCGACGAGGACGTGTTAGAGCAGATGACGGGTTTCCACCTGCATCGCGGCGCCCTGGCCGCCATGCAGCGTCCCATCCTTCCCAGCCTTGACGAGCTGCTCGCAACCGCTCACGGCGGCGCCCCGGCGCGTCGCATCGTCGTCTTGGAAAACCTCGTCGACCATACGAACGTCGGCGCCGCGTTCCGCAGTGCGGCCGCTCTCGGAGTGGACGCCGTCCTCGTGACTCCCCAGTGCGCTGATCCCCTCTACCGGCGATCCGTGCGAGTCTCCATGGGAACCGTCTTCCAGGTTCCATGGACCCGCCTCGAGTCCTGGCCGGGCGACATCGCCGTCCTCCAGAAGGCGGGCTTCACCGTCGCTTCACTGGCCCTGTCGGATGACTCGGTGTCTCTCGACGACTTCGCTGCACTACCCGCCCTCCAGGGGCCGGACGCTCGCCTCGCAATGGTGATGGGTACCGAAGGCGACGGCCTGGGGCAGCGCACCATCGCGGCCTCTGACTACACCGTCAAGATCCCCATGGACCACGGGGTCGACTCGCTCAACGTCGCAGCCGCATCCGCCGTCGTCTTCTGGGCGACCAGGGGCGTCGGCGCGCGCTAACGCGCCACGGCATCACACCGCGGCCACGCAGTCGCCGGAGGCCCGCAGCCGCACTCAACGAGGCCGGAGCTGGAAACCCAGCCCCGGCCTCGTCAATATGTCACCCGACGGGTCAGCTCATGGATGCCACGATCTCGTCGATGACGTCCACGCATTCTTCCCACCCGGACACGGCGCGCGTCGCGTAACCGGCGGCCTTGACGGGGTAGTCATTGCCTTCCGGATCCAGGCGGTCGCCGATGAAGAGCATCTCGGAAGCAGGGATGCCCGTCTCTTCGACGAGCTTGCCCATGCCGAACGCCTTGTCGATGCCACGGGTGGTGATGTCGACCGAGGTCGAGCCACCGCCGCGAACATCGAGCTCGGGCACGTCGGGCTGCACGGCGTCGCGCAGAGCAGCCTTCTTAGTGCCATCCGGATCCCAGGCGCGCTTCGCGTCGAGCGGAGCCTCCTGACCCAGCGCGGAGAAGGTGATCTGCGAGCCGCGGTCCTCGATGATGTTGCCCCACGGGTTGGACTCCCATAGGCCGAGCTCACGCGCGTGACGCTCGAGCGAAGCGATCGCGCGGGCGGCCACCTCGGGCTCCAGGTCGTGCGCGTAACGCTCGACCCACGCGCCACCCTCATAGCGGTAGTAGCGCGTGCCGCAGGTGGGCATCAGGTGCAGGCGAGAGAGTTCCTCGTCCGTGGCGTGCAGGTTGTCCAGCACCTGGGTGCGGAACTGGCCCATCTGGCCGCCGGAGATGATGCACACCTCCACGTGGTCCAACAGCGAACGCAGGGCCACATCCATGCGGGCGGGCAACGGCGACTTCGAGGGCGCCAGGGTGTCATCGAGATCAAAGGCAACGAGCTTCACGATGCCACCCTACTGCTTCGCAGCTTGCGTATCTTCGATAGCGCGCTGCGCGGCCTCGGTCTCCTCGTCGGTGGGCACCGAGAGGACCTGCAGCAGGACGACCGAGGCGACGAGGCCGCCCCAGACGAGCAGGATCGTCAGGATCATCAGAGCGATAGCGGGAGCGGTCACTTGGCGCCTCCTTCGATCGAAGCGGTGTCTTCGGCGTCGTCAGCGAGGATCTGAGCGACCGCCGCGTGGGTGTCCAGCGGACGGTGCTTCCACGGGATGAACGTGAAAATCAGGGACGCAACGACAGCGACCGCCACGGAGCCCCAACCGAAGAGGAGCACGTAGCCATTCGGGTACTCCCCGTAGCCCTTCGTCAGCAGGTCGACGATGGACATAGCCATCATGACGAAGAGGACGACCGGGATAACGATGCCAACGAGGGGCTCCCACAGCTTGGGGACCTTCACGCTGGACACCGAGTTGATGTGTGCGCGGAGAACCCCGAGGCGGGGGCCAGCGACCGCGCACAGCACGGCGAACATGATCGCCGAGGACACGACGCCGATCGAGTTGATGAAGTTGTCGACGATGTCGAGGTTGTTCAGGCCCGAGCGGGTACCGAAGAGGACCAGCGAAATAACGGTCGCGGGGACACCAAGAACGAGAGCCGAGCGGGCGGGCGACCAGCCGAACTTGTCCTGCAGGCCGCCGGAGACGACCTGGAGCAGGGACAGCAGGGACGTGACGCCAGCAAGGACGAGGGACGAGAAGAAGAGCACGCCGAAGAGGGGCCCGCCGGGCATCATCGAGATAATCTTCGGGAACGTCACGAAGGAGAGGATCGGGCCGGTCAGGCCCTCAACCTCGGAGACGCTCACGCCGCCCTGGTGCGCCATGAAACCGATGGCGCTGAAGACGCCGATACCCGCGAGGATTTCGAAGGACGAGTTCGCGAAGCCTGCGACGAGCGCGGTTCCGGTCAGGTTCGACTTGGGCTTGAGGTACGAGGCGTAGGTCAGCATGATTCCAAAGCCCACGGACAGCGAGTAGAAGATCTGCGCAAATGCGGCCAGCCACACCTTGGGATCAGCAAGCGCGCTCCAGTTCGGCGTGAAGAAGGCGTTGAGGCCTTCGACGGCGCCCGGCAGGAACAGCGCTCGAACGACGAGCGCGAGGAAGAGGATGACGAGGAGCGGCAGGAAGATCTTGTTCGCCGCCTCGACGCCCTTGGACAGGCCACGGCCAATGACGAAGAGCACGAGAATCCACACGAGAGCGAGAGGAATCGCCACCGACCATGCGGGCGCCCACGAGAAGGTGTCGCCGGGAACAACCTGCAAGAAAGAGTCGGTGAAGAAGGTCGTCGGGTCGGAGCCCCAGGCCTCGTTCACGGAGTAGATGGTGTACTGCACGCCCCACGCGAGGACCGCACCGTAGTAGACCATGATGACGAAGCAGACGAACGTCTGGAACCAGCCGACGAACTCGCCGCCTCCGAGGATCTTGCGCAGCGCCCACGGCGGTGAACCGCGGAACTTGTGGCCGACCGCGTAGTCGAGCCAGAGCATGGGGATGCCGACGAAGATCAGGGCAACCAGGTACGGGACCAGGAAGGCGCCGCCTCCGTTGGAGTAGGAGACGCCGGGGAAACGCCAGATGTTGCCCAGGCCGATGGCCGAGCCGATGGCTGCCAGGAGGAAGCCTGTCTGGCCGCTCCACGAGTCACGCGCGCGAGGCGCGGATTTGGATGCGGAGGATGACATGAAGTGAGTTCCTTGCAATCGTGTCTATACGGGATAATTCCCAGCCAGACTAGGGCTGTTACACCGGGAAGTCTCCCAGAGTCCACGATACAGAACGTGTTTTTGGCCTCTTTTTGACGGGTTCTTTGCTGACCGGAGTCCGCTTGGACACCCCGAGAACAGAGCTCATGCCAATAAACCCGAGTTAGGAAACAACCCCACACGCATGAAAAATCGCCGCAATACCAACGACGACGGGCAGCGATGCAAAGGTCGTCACGAGGACCGTTCCCTGCGCGATGCGCTCCCCCGCTCCTGCACGCGTGGCCGCAATGTACGCGTTTTGCGCCGAGGGCAGCGCCGCCATGATGGTCACCGACATGAGCGGCGGACCGGTCAATCCGAGTAGCATCCCGACGCCGCACGCGATCGCGGGCTGGAGGGCGAGCTTAGCGACGGTGGCGCACGCGATGGCTGGCACCCCCGCATCGCCGGACGCCGTGCGGCGGTCCACAAGGGCAGCACCGAAGGACAGCAGGATCATCGGGGGCGCGGCCGCCCCCAACATGGACGTGGACACCTCGAGGAGCGTCGGCATCGACCACCCGGCCGCGGAAAAGAGGAAACCGCACGCCGCCGCAATGACCATAGGATTGCGCGCGATGACCGTCACGATGCCGCGCGCAGACGGGCGCTGACCAGATCCGGCCAGATCCGCCAACACGAAGAACATCGGCGTGAAAAAACCGAGCTGAAACACCAGGATGGGCACAACCGCAGAAGCGTCCCCCAGCACGTAGACCGCGATCGGGATGCCGATATACGCGCCGTTATTGAGGGACGAGGCCATGGCCCCCAAGGTGGTCTCACCCCGCGTGAGGTGCAAGACCAGACGGGCGACGGCCACGAAGAGGAGCGCTGTGCCCACACCCGAGGCGGCTGCCACGGCGAGCGGAGCCCCGAATACGCCAGACGTCCCCGTTGAGACGATCGCGTGGAAGAGCATGGCCGGCGATGCCACCCAGTACGTCACCGACGCGAGAGAGCCCGCCGCCTCGGAACCGAGCGCACCCGCTCGGCGAGCGATCCAACCGACGCCGATGATGAGGGCGATCGAGAGGACCGACCAAAGAATCGACGCCATGCGAAGAGGAGACCCGTCAGCGCCAGGAGGCGACGGCCTCGTCGACCTTGGTGAGGGCCGATGCGATTGCCATGTGCATGTCCAGGTATTGGTAGGAGCCCAGTCGACCGCCGAAGAGCACGTTCTTCTCCCCCGCCGCCATGTCACGGTAGGCGGCGAGCGTCGAGCGATCCGACGGCGAGGCGATCGGATAGTAGGGCTCGTCGCCGGGGCGGGCGAAGCGCGAGTATTCGCGCTGGATGATCGTGTTGGTCGCGCCGGCGCGATCACGTTCGGGGTGCAGGTGCGCGAACTCGTGGATACGCGTGAAGGGCACGTCGCGGTCCGAGTAGTTCATGACGGAGCAGCCCTGGTAGTCGGGCACGTCCACGACCTCGGTCTCGAAGTCGAGGGTGCGCCAGCCGAGCTCGCCGGCCTCGTAGTCGAAGTAGCGGTCGATCGCACCCGTGTAGACAACAGGGACCTGGCCGACGGTCGCGGCCTTCGAGAACGGCGAGGAAGCATCGAAGAAGTCCACGCCCGTGTGCACGGTGATACGCGGGTGATCGACCATGTTCGCGATCCACGCACCGTAGCCGTTGAGAGGCAGGCCCTCGTAGCGGTCCTGGAAGTAGCGGTTCTCGTAGGTGAAGCGCACGGGCAGGCGCGTGATGATGGAGGCTGCGAGCTCGCGCGGATCCGTCTGCCACTGCTTGGCCGTGTATCCCGCGATGAACGCGTCGTAGAGGGGGCGGCCGATCAAGCTGATGGCCTTCTCCTCGAGGTTGCCGGGTTCGCCCGTAATCTCGGCGGCCTGCTGCTCAATGAGCGCGCGCGCCTGCGCCGGCGAGTAGGCGGCTCCGAAGAACTGTTGATCGTGCCCAGGTTGATGGGGAGCGGGTAGACAACTCCCCGGTAGTTGGCATAGACACGGTGGCGGTAGTCGTTGAAGGCCGTGAAGCGGTTGACGTAGGACCACACGCGCTCGTTCGACGTGTGGAAGAGGTGGGTGCCGTAGCGGTGCACTTCGACGCCAGTGGCCTCGTCGATCGACGAGTAGGCGTTGCCTCCGATGTGATCGCGACGCTCAATGACGGTCACGTCCATACCGAAACGCTCCGCGGCCTCGCGGGCGAACGTCAAGCCGAAAAAGCCTGAACCGACAACAAGCAGATCCACGCTACTCCCCTTTCACGGTAGTCAGGACAATCGTAGCGGCCCCCACCTGCGGGTGCGTCCGCATGTGATCGACGAGGCCGGGGTGTGGACTTGCGCGAACGGCGCGGCTGCGCTCGCTTATTCTTGTTCCCATCTGCAGGTACCTGAGGGAGGGCAGGATCATGGTGCGCATCGCCGTCGTCGAGGACGAGGCCGTCTCACGCCAGCTCCTCGCCGACTACCTCGCGCGCTACAGCGAAGAAAACAACGTGCCCTTCGAGGTCACCTACTTCGAGGACGGCGGAGCCATCATCGGCGACTACAAGCCGGTGTACGACATCATCCTCATGGACATCCAGATGACCCACGTGGATGGCATGACCGCGGCGCGCGCGATCCGCGAGGTCGATCAGGAGGTCGTCCTCGTGTTCATCACGTCCGCTGCGCAGTTCGCTATCCACGGCTATCAGGTGGGGGCACTCTCCTACCTCATGAAGCCTCTGCCCTGGTTCGCGTTCTCGCAGGAACTCTCACGCTGCCTCGAGGCCGTGTCTAAACGGCGCGGCGCCTCGGTCCTCCTGCAGTCGGGCACGTCGACCCACCGCATCGACGTCGCGGACATCGTCTACGTCGAGTCGATTAAGCACCGCCTGGACGTGCACACGGTCTCCGACACGTACTCGATCACTTCCTCACTGAAGGCCATGGAGGAACAGCTCTCCGGCCACGACTTTTTCCGGTCGAACTCCTGCTACCTCGTGAACCTCGCGCACGTGCGCGGCGTCGCCGACCAGGAGTGCCTCATGACGGGCGGGGATAGCCTGCGCATTTCCCGGCCTCGTAAGAAGGCGTTCATGACGGCTCTGGCGAGCTTCGCGGGCGGGATCCACTGACGTGTTCGAGTCCCTGCCGGACATCCCGCGCCTGTTCACCGCCCTGGCCGAATGGGGCGCCGCCCTCGTGTATGTCTTCGTCGTCGCACGCTCGGCGTCGTCGAACGCCCTGAACCCGAACGCCGCTATCCCCCGCTGGCGGCTCGCCGCTGCGGCCGTCGGTGGCCTCGTGGTGCTCGTCGGCGCCCAGGAACTGCTCGGCCGCGCCCCCCTGTCCCTGTGGGTGCCGGGCATGATGATGGCATACGCACTCATGTGGTGCGTGATCCGCGTGGGAACCGCGCTGGACTGGCGCTGGGTGACGCACATGAGTGCGCGCGCGTTCATCGTGGCTGAGCTCGCAGCGTCCCTCGCTGGCAGGTCATCGTCTACTCCCACGCCGACAAGCCCTACTGGCACCCGTTGTCGTTCGGAGGTTTTGCCGCGATTGCGGCGATCTGTTTGGCCGTCGTCTACTTCTTCGAACGGCGCGTCTGCCGCCAGGGGGCGCTGCCCATTCTGCGAGTCTCAGACCTCGCCTCTGGCGTGTTGATCGGCATCGCGATCTTTGCTCTGTCCAACCTCAGCTTCGTCTCAACGGCCACCCCGTTTTCCGGGCGCGCGGGGTTGGAGGTCTTCTACATCCGCACCCTCGTGGACCTGGCCGGCTACGCGATCCTCTTCGCACAGTTCGAGCGCATCCAGCAGAGCGCAACCGAACGCGAACTCGCATCCATCCAGGCCTCCCTGGATGCCCAGCACCACCAGTATCTGGCAGCCAAGGAGGACATGGAGCAGGTGGCGCGCGCTCACCACGACCTCAAGCACCAGGTGGAGGCAATTCGCGCGGAGCTAGACCCGGGACGCGCCGCCGCATCCTTTGCCGAGCTCGAGTCCTCGATCGAGCAGATCGGACAGCAGTACCACAGCGGCAATGCGGTCCTCGACGTCATCCTGACGACGAAGGGCCGTGCGTGCGCGGCGGCCGGCATCAACTTCACGGCGGTCGCCGACGGCGCTCTGCTGGGATCCATGTCATCGATGGACATCGCTACCCTCTTCGGCAACGCCCTCGATAACGCGATCGAGGCCTCGCGGCGCGTCGACGACCCCGCCAAGCGCCTCATCAAACTGGCACTGTTCCGTCAGGGACAGATGGTGGTCATCCGAGTCGACAACTGGTTCGACGGCCGCCTCAACACGGACGCCGGTGGGCGCCTCACGACGATCAAGCCCGACACCGTCCGACACGGTTGGGGAGTCAAATCCATCCAGTGGACAGCCCGCAAGTACGGCGGCCAGGCGGTGACGGACGTGGCAGACCACTGGTTCACGCTGACGGTGCTTCTCCCGTCCACGAATGCCCAGGAGGACGAATGACGATCATAGACACCCCCCGCCTGCGCCTACGGCCCTGGAACGATATGGACGCACCGGAGCTCTACGAGCTGGCCCGCGATCCCCGCATCGGGATGCTGTGCGGATGGAAACCCTTCGAGTACATCGACGATGCCCACGAGGCGCTGTCGACCGTCCTGGCGGCACGCGACAGCTACGCTGTGACGCTCGGATCGACCGGTGACATCGTGGGCTCGATCGCGCTGCGCATTGACACAGACTCCCCCAAGGCAACCGTCGCTGACATCGGATACTGGATCGGCGCACCCTACTGGGGCAACGGATACGCGACGGAGGCGGGGCACGCCATCATCGAGCGCGCGCGCGAGCTGGGTGTCCAGATGATCGTCCTGAAGTACTTCGACGGAAACGACGCCTCGCGACGGGTCTCAGAAAAGCTCGGATTTGCATGGCAGAGCCGCGACGAGGACGTGGAATACCCGCTCATCGGCAAGCGTCTCACCGTCCACCGGACGGAGCTGGTACTCGCCGGACACTGACGGCGTCCCTTAGTTGAAGCCGAGGACCGCCGCCGCGACCTTGTAGCCGCCGCGCACAAGCGTCGGGGACGCGTGGCGCACGAGGCCGGCGAGCAGGTCCTGGCGCAGGCGTTCCGTGGCCTCGGGATTGATCTGGTCCATGGTCTCCCAGATCTGTTCTTTCAGAGCCAGGTGCTCGGGTGTGCCCGACAGCTGAGCCATCACCGAGCAGACGACAGCATTGATGCGCAGGTAGTGGACCATGTAGCGCCACAGCTTGTCCTCGACCTCGGCGCGCGGAGGCAGCGCACGGGTCATCGCCTCGTTCACTCGGGCCAGCTGATCGAGGCGCGTGATCATGACCTTCTCGTTGACGGACTGGTCGTCGCGCCCAATGAAGTAGTGGTAGAGGTCCACGTCCAGGTAACGGATCGTGGAAATATAGGGCAGCGGCACGAACGAATAGAGGTAGTCCACGTAGAACGTGTGCTCGGGCATGACCAGGCCGGAGGCACGAACGACCTCGGTACGCATCGTCAGGGCGTGCATCATGAGGTACTGGTCGTAGCGGCATCGACGCAGGTCGGCCCAACCGAAAGTACGGCCGCGCGGCAGGACGTTGCGGTAGCGAATAACGGCCTTGACCGACTTACCCTGCTTGTCGTAGACGTAGTTGGTGACGAGCAGGTCCAGGTCGCGCCCGGCCTCGCGTTCCTCACGCAGGACATCGAGAACGGCGTTCGTGGCGCGTCGGTCCAGCCAGTCGTCGGAATCGACGACGCGCACGTGCGTGCCAGTGGCGGCGGCGAGGCCGGCGTTGACGGCTCCACCGTGCCCCTTGTTCTCCTGGTGGATGACCTTGACGGAGGGGTAGCGCGCCGCCCATTCGTCGGCGATCTGGGCGGTGCGGTCCTTTGAACCATCGTTGACGATGATCGCCTCGAGTTCGTCGCCGTATCCGACGAGCGTGGTCAGCGCCCGATCGAGGTAGTCCTCGGAGTTGTAGGCGGGCACGATCACCGTCAGCAGCGGCGCGCTCATGGAGTCTCCTCTCGTGAAGTCTCCCAGTAGTCTACTGTGCTGCGCTGACCTGCGCGTCTTCCTGCGAGGGTTCCTGCTTGAAGATCACTTTAAAGATGGGGAAGAACACCCAGAAGGAGATGGCTGCGTTAATGATCATCGTGATGATGTCGGCGAAGGTTTCGCCGCCCGCGCCCATCGCACTGATCGCCCACGCGTAGATCGGGTCCTTGTAGAGGACCTGGAGGGCTGCCGCCGCGATCGTGATGACGACGTAGGCGACCGCGTACCAGAAGGCCGCCTTCCCCACCGACGAGTTGGACTTGAAGGTGACGTTGCGCTGGGCGAAGAAGTTGATGACCTGAGCGATCAGCAGCGTAATCTCGACGGCGAGGAAGTACGCGAGGCCGCCCCCCTCCGCCCACCGACATGGAGCCGGCCGGGTAGTCGAAGAGGAATACCGTGTGCCCGTTCGAGACGCCGACGGGCAGGAACTGGAATGCCGTGTCAACGAGGCTCGTGTGCGCGAATGCCGCCTTAAATGCCGGCATGAGGACCAGCTGCAGCACCGTGATGCCGTTGGAGAGGATGAAGAAGACGATGAACTGGGCGGCCGTGGTGTGCTTGTCTTCGAAGGCGTTCCACCAGCGCTTGAATGCCTGCATGAGTTGTCCTTTACGTCAGTGTGTCGAACGAGGCCGGGGCCGCGTCATCGGGTCTGGTCGAGTTCGCGCTGGGTAGCCCTGTTGGCGTGCGCGTTGGAGAGGAATCCGAGGGCAGCGCGGGTGAGGCCACGCAGAGGGTGCCCGTTGACGGCCAGGAGGAGCGCGTCCACCATGTCGGGGCTTGCCGCGCCGTTGCTCATCTTCGCGATGGCTCGGAAAGGCATGTTGAGGACGAAGAGGATGTTGAGATCCGGGGTTCCCTTCTGGTCCGCCTTCGCTTTGAGGGCGTGGAGCCCCCGTCCGGCGACGCGGGCGAGCCAGGTCTTGGCGCGCGTCATCTCGGAGAGCGGGTCGGAGGCGACGAGGTCGTCCACGGGGTGAGCGGTCGGGATTGTCCGTCCCAGCAGGACGGCGAACTCGCCGTTGGTGACGTGCGCGACGTCTGCATTCAGGTAGTGACCGAGGGCCGGGTCGATCGGCGAGGGCGTGGTCCCGTCAACCTCGAGGGTGGCACTCAGCGGTGTGTCGGAGACGTTGCATCCCACGTGGATGGTCCACGTTCCCGCCTCGGTCTCCCACGCACCACGCGAGGTCTCCCAGTGTCGGAACGTGTAGCGGTCGAAGGGAATCGTCACGCTTACTGATGCTCCGGCGGCCACCTCGACCTTGGCGAAGCCCTTGAGCTCGCGGGCGGGGCCGAACACGCCGCCGGGGGCGCTTACGTAGAGCTGGACGACCTCGGCACCATCGCGCGCAGAGGTGTTGGTAATCGTCAGGCTCGCTCCCTCCTCGTTCACGGCGAGGTCGGAGTATTCGAAGCTCGAGTACGACAGGCCGTAGCCGAAGGGGAAGGCAACGTCGATGCCCGCCGTCGTGAAGTAGCGGTATCCGACAAAGGGGCCTTCGCGGTAGTACGAGAGCGGGCCGGTCGCCGGGTACCAGGCAGCGGTCGGATGGTCCTCGTAGGAGAGGGCATAGGTTTCGGCTAGGCGTCCCGAAGGGTTGACGGCGCCGGTGAGGACGTCGAGCATCGCGGCGGCTCCTCCCTGCCCGGTGAGGTAGCCATTGATGAGCGCGGGCACGGACGATACCCACGGTATCTCGACGCTGGCGCCACCGGTCAGGACGACGACGGTGCGAGGGTTGGCTGCGAGGACGGCCTCGATAAGTCGATCCTGCCCCTCGGGCAGGCGCATGTGGGGGCGGTCCAGGCCCTCGGATTCGGCCAGCTCGTCGAGACCCACGTAGACAAGCGCCACGTCGGCGCGCTCGGCGAGGGCCACGGCCTCGGCAATGAGAGCGTCGCTCGTACCGCCGTGGCGCTCATACCCGCTCGCATATCCCTTGAGAATGAGGCCTCGAGCTGCCTCTCCCCCGGCTTCAAGCAGTTCACGCGGGGCCTCCACGCGCGTGGGGTTGACCTGGGAGGAGCCCGATCCCTGGAAGCGCGGCGTATCGGCGAGGTCGCCGATGAGGGCGACGCTGGTCCCGGCGCTCAGGGGCAGGAGATCGTTCTCATTGCGCAGAAGCGTGATCGCCTCGGCGGCGATGCGCGTCGCCAGCTCGTGGTGATCCTCGAGGTCGTAGGGCCTGGGCGCGGACAGCCCGGCGCTCGCGGCCGCGATGTTCAGGACCTCCTGGGCGCGCGCGTAGACGTCGGCCGCGTCCAATTCCCCGACCTCGACGGCCGCGACGATCTGGCGGGCACCCGCCAGACCGGGGGCGGGCATCTCAAGGCTGCCGCCGGCGCGCGCGGCCTCGACGGCGCTGTTCGAACCACCCCAGTCCGAGATGACCATGCCGTCGAAACCCCACTCGGTGCGCAGGATGTCGGTCAGCAGATGCTTGTTTTCGTGCGCGTAGGTGCCATTGACGAGGTTGTAGGAGCTCATGATCGCCCGCGGCTGAGCCGCTCGGCAGACGACCTCGAAGCCGGTCAGGTAGATTTCGCGCATCGTGCGCTCATCCACGATGGAGTCCGAGGCCATGCGGCGCAGTTCCTGAGAGTTGACCGCGAAGTGCTTGGGGCAGGCAGCGGTACCCGTGGATTGGATTCCTTCGACGAGGCCGGCGGCCATGCGTCCGGAAAGGATCGGGTCCTCGGAAAGGTACTCAAAGTTGCGTCCGCACAGCGGCGAGCGCTTGATGTTGAGGCCGGGACCGAGCAGAACGTCGACGCCGAGGCCACGTGCCTCCAACCCCAGTGCCTCGCCCATATCACGCGCAAGCTCGGGGTTCCATGTGGCAGCAACAGCGGAGGCCGTCGGGAAGCACGTCGCTTTCTCGGACTCAGCGATGCCCAGGTGGTCGGCATCCCCGAGCTGGCGACGAACACCATGGGGACCGTCGCTCATGACGAAGGAGGGGACATTCGCCGCGGGGATCGGGCGAGAGTCCCAGGCGCTCGATCCCGAGAGGAGCGCCGCGGCTTGCAGGAGGGTGAGATCGTTGGCGTCCGTCAGTGCTGCGTGTTCCATCGTCGTGAACTGCCTTTCGTGCTCCATCGCGGGTGTTGTCGATGATTCCAGTGTGGGCCACGGGCACTCCTGTCGATCGACCGAGCGCACGATTTGTCGTTTGCGCGGCGTATTCTGCACGAGTGGGGCCGTTTTCGTACTGGGATAGAATAGTTCCATGACTGACACCGAGGTCCCCCCGCGCTGCGAAAACGAGGCCGCATATCCCCGCGCCGTCTTCGTCGACATCGACGGAACCCTGTGCGATTCCCGCCAGCGAATCCCGGACTCGGCGCTCGAAGCTCTCGACCAGGTCCGGGCGCGAGGCCACCGACTCTTCGCATGCACGGGACGATCCGCGCCAGAGGTCTACCCGCGCTTTTGGGAGGTCGGTTTCGAGGGGCTCGTCGGCGGAGCCGGAGGATACGCCTCCGTCGGGAACAGTGTCCTCGTCGACGAGCGCATGCCCCGCGAGCACGTCGATGCGTTGACTACTCTCTGGAAGGAACTCGACGCCTTCTACATCTGGCAGGGTCCCGACCAGATGGGGCCCAGCGATGGCTACCTCGATTTCTTCGTCCCCCGCGCGGGCAAGCATCCCGAGGACTGGATCGAATACGCTCGGTCGATCACTCCCTTCATCGTGGACATCGACGGCGGGGCCTTTACGAAAGTGACGGCCTACGTGCCCCGGGAAAAGGCATCGATGGAACGGGTCACCGCAGCGCTACCGGACGGCTATCGTGCGATCATCGGCTCCGTGGGCGCCGCAGGCTACGTCCCCTTCGAGGTTGTTCCCGCGCATCTGTCGAAAGCAGTCGGCATTCGTGCAATATGCGAGCACGTGGGCATTCCGCTCTCTCATACCGTCGCGCTTGGCGACTCCAACAACGACGTCGAGGCCGTGGAAACGGCCGGCCTCGGCGTCAGCATCGGAGACGACTGCGCGGCCCTCGTCGAGGTCGCGGACATCGTCGCCCCCTCCATCTCCGAAGACGGCCTGGCATGGGCTCTGCGCGCCGCCGACCTGACGGCAGACGAGCGATTTGGGGGCCGAGGCCTCGGCGATGCACGGTGAGCGGGTCACTGCGGCGCTGGCTGCACCATCCCCTCACCCGTAACTCCGCCTTCATGCACCTGTGGGCGGGGCAAACCGCCGCGCAGGTGGGCTTCCAGGTCGGCACACTGGCCACCTCGGCCATCGCGATCACCGTGCTGCACGCGAGCGAGACCCAGATCGGGGTTCTGTCGGGACTGCAGACCCTCGCGTTCCTCCTCGTTGGCCTGCCGGCGGGCGCGTGGGTAGACGGGTGGCGCAAGCGCCGCGTCATGATCGTCGCAAACCTCGCACGCATCGCGGCCCTCGTATCGATCCCGATCGCCTACGTGTTCTCCTCGTTGCCCCTCACCCACCTCATGGTCGTCGCGGCGCTCCTGGGTCTGTCAACCGTGTTCTTCGACGTCGCCTATCAGTCCTACGTTCCCATGATCGCCTCGAAGCGCTACATCGGGGCGGCGAACGGGCGACTCGAGGCCTCCTATCAGGTGGGACGCGCAGGTGGCCCCGGACTGGGCGGATGGCTGCTCGGCACCATCGCTCCACCCCTGGCATACCTGCTCACGGCGTCCACGTACGTCTGCTCGACATGGGCGATCTGGCGCATCCGCACCCCCGAGCCTCGCCCAGCCCACTCCGACGCGCCCCTTCGCACCCAGATCCTCGAGGGGCTATCGTTCGTACGCGGGCAACGCCTCCTCTTCCCGCTCTTCTCCTGCATCGCGTGCGCCGCATTCGCCGGAGCGGGCATTCAGGTGCTCCTGCCCATCCTCGTACTACGCACCCTCGGCATGAGCGCGACACAGCTCGGGCTCCTCCTCAGCGCGGGCGCGATCGGCGGCATCCTCGGTGCGCTCACGCGACCTGCGTGGATCTCACGCCTGGGCATCGGGCGCTGCATCGTTTTAACCAACATCGTGGGCGTCGCGATTCTCGCGGTCCAGCCAGCCTCCGTGCATGCTCCAGCTGCAGCCGCATGGATCATTGCTGCCGCCGGCGTCATCTCCTCCTACTTCCTGACGATCTACAACGTCACGCAGATGAGCCTGCGCCAGGAAATCTGTCCGCCCGACATGCTCGGCCGCATGAACGCGATCTTTCGTTTCGCGGTCTGGGGCGTCATGCCCCTCGGCTCATTCGCTTCCGGCATCGTTGCCTCCCACACCGGGATCGAGGCTGCGATGTATCTCTTCACGGCGCTCGCCGTCGCCGCTGGCATCGCCATGGCCTTCACCCCGGCTGCCCGTATCCGAGGCTCCAGTGCCTCCCCGACCATCTCATAATGTGACGCGCTCGGTGGCTGCAAGTGTGCCCTTCCGCGCACGGTCGCGATACCATAAGTGTGAGGCAAACCGCAGCGGTTTCGGTCATTGAGCCAAGGAGGACACCATGGACACCGCAACGACCATCATCGAGGCCCTGGGCGGCTGGGACAACATCTCCAATCTCGAGGCGTGCATTACGCGCATCCGCCTGGACGCAGCCAACACCGACCTCATCGACGAGGCCAAGCTGCGCGAAGCCGGAGCCTTCGACGTCGTCATCGTCGGCGACGCCGTGCAGGTCGTTATGGGCCCCGATTCCGAGGACCTCGTCGAGCAGATGCACGCCAGCCGGTGAGCTTCCTCGTCCGCGCACCGTTCAGCGCGCACGTCCTGCCACTGGCCGAGGTACCGGATCCCGTCTTCGCCAGTGGCGTCGTCGGGGATGGACGCGCGCTCCTGCCGGAAGCCGATGTCACGTGCGTGACCGTTCACTCCCCCATCAACGGAGTGGTCACCAAGCTCAAATCGCACGCGGCAATTATCACCTCGACGCGCGGGCTCTCGATCCTCATTCATCTGGGTATCGACACCGTCGGCCTGCGCGGCCGAGGCTTTGCTCCCCTCGTCGAGGAGGGCGATATCGTCGACGCGGGCACCCCCCTCATCCACTGGGATCTCGGCCCCGCCCGAGGGGCCGGGCTATCCCCCTGCGTGCCGGTCATCGTCGTCACCCCACCCGGAGAGCCAGTCTCTCCCGAGTTCGATGAAGCACTGCACACAGTGGGGGTTCTCGATCCGCTATTTTCCCTCCCCGATGGAGACTGATCCCCGCTCATATGCATGAACCCCGCGGCCCTTCGGGGCCGCGGGGTTCATGCATCGACCTATTGTCGTCTGTCAGCGGACGGACCCGCGCAGCAGCGCGAACAGAGAAGTCAGGCGCTCATTAGTGGGCAGGTCGTCGATCGCAACTTCTTCACCGTCGGAGTCGCATAGCGGCACACACCAGTTCGGGTACAGGTCAGCACCCGTGCCCGGCATGTTCTGCGGGCGCACATCCCCGACCGCATCCACGAGAGAGGCGACCACCAGCTTCGACGGTGTCTTCGCGACGTAGCGGTACAGGCCCTCAACGGTCTCGCGCTCGCTGGGCTCCGCGCCGTCGATACAGCCGTACTCGTGCAGTCGCGCGCCCATCTGTTCGAGTTCCAGACGATCGCCGGCGCGCACCGTCTCGATGTCGTCCGTCAGCAGGCCAAGCTCGGAACGCAGCATCGTCTGAATGCCGCGGATATAGCCGAGCGTGGGCGGCAAGTCATGGATGTTGACGGCCGCCAGTGCGCGATCACGGTAGTGCTCGGGGCGCAGCGGCCAACCGCCACCCTCCTTTTCGAACCACACAACGGAGGTGCCGAGGACGCCACGCTCGCGCAGGTAATCGCGAACCCACGGCTCCACAACGCCGAGGTCCTCGCCGATGACGACGGCACCCGCACGCTGGGCTTCCAGCAGGATGACGCCCATCATGGCCTCGTGATCGTAGTACACGTACGTACCTTCGGTGGCAGCGCACCCATCCGGGATCCACCAGAGGCGGAACATACCCAGGATGTGGTCGATGCGAACGGCGCCGGCGTTGGCCAGCGCGGCGCGGACCATGTCACGCAGCGGCAGGTAGCCCGATTCCGCGAGGCTGCGGGGTGACCACGGCGGCTGCGACCAGTTCTGTCCCTGCTGCGAGTAGACGTCCGGCGGGGCGCCGACACTCATGCCGGAGGCGAAGAGCTCGGGACGGCTCCACTTTTCGGAACCGTAGCCGTGTACGCCGACGGCCAGGTCAGCCATGATGCCGATCTCCATGCCGACCTCACGCGCCACATGCTGGGCGTGCTCGAGCTGTTCGGCGGCAACCCACTGGCACCACTGGTAGAAGTCAACACGCTCGGCCAGCTCGAGGCGCTCAAGCTCGACGCGAGGCGCAGACGAACGAGCAAGGTCCTCGGGCAGTTCGATCGTGCCCTCTCGCTCGACGAGGGCGCACCACAGCGCATAGTTCGACAGCTCCGAACCGCCTCGCTCGATGAAGCGATCCAGCTGGCTCTGGCGATGGTAGGAACGCGGAGCAGCGAAGATAACCTCGAGGGCCTTGCGCTTGGCCTCCCACGAGCGATCACGGTCGATCAGGTCCTCGCGGATGGCGAACTGGCGAGTCTCGTCGCTCAGTTGCTCGATGACCGCGCGCGAGGCCTGGGGCAGGGAGGCGTACTCCTCAATGCTCTCGGGACGAATGTAGATCGGGTTGAGCCAACGGCGCGACACCGGCAGGTAGGGAGAGGTCTCCAGCGGAGACACCGGCTGCGATGCGTGGACAGGGTTGATGAGCAGGAAATCGGCACCCTTGTCCGCACACACGGTAGCCAGGTCAGCCAGATCGGCGGCGTCACCAATACCCCACGAGGAGGCCGAGCGCGTCGAGTACAGCTGAGCGTTGACTCCCCACACGCGGCGCGAGGACTCCAGGAGCGGCAGAGACAGCGTGTTCGGCACGATGATGAGGGTCGCGGACTCCACGTGTCCACCCTCGACAGTCGCCACGAGGCGGTGCCATCCGAGCGGCAGCCAGTGCGGCACGTCAAAGGTCGCACGTCCGACAAGCTCACCGTCGATCATGCGCGGAGCGATGTAGCGATCCACCTGATCACACGAGCCCTTACGGCCGTCCTCCAGCACCCACTGAACGTTCACCCACGAGCCATCCGGCACGTGCACTGGGAACATATAGCCGCCACCCTGGCGGGCGACGATCGTCGGAGGCAGGGTACGGCGCCACTCGCGCTCGTCGGTCAGACGCAGAGCCTCGTGCACGTCCCCCACCGTGGAAGATTCATCGAGGGGAAGTCCGAGAGCGCCAAGGACCTTCAGGAGAGTAGACGCACTCACGCCCACCCAATTCCCGTACCAGTCCCAGAATCCGGTGGCTACGCCATTAGCATCGGCGACACGGCGCAGCTCATCGATGTTGTCAGATGCGGGTGCGTGAATATCCACGAAAAAGCCTTCTACGTTGCGGGCTGATGACACTCTAAATATTAGCGTGGACGCGCTGCGACAAAGACTCCGCAGGCGTGTCATGGGCCACGCTCTCAAGGAGTGAGATCATCGCAGCAGCCACATCATCGGACTGTGCTCCGCACACGATCTGAACAACGTCGCCGGAACGCACGACGGCCAATACGCCGTCCACGCGCAGCGCGGCCTCATCGACGTCTCGCTGAGATTTCACCTGAATACGGATACGCATTGTGCAGGGTTCAACCTCGACGATATTGAGGCGTCCACCCAGCGCGTCGATGAGCGTTTGTTCAATCGCCATCGGAGCCCCTTTCGCGCCGTCGGCAGTTTGCGATTCGTATCACATACTAAATGTGACCTGCGCAAAAGGCAAGTGGGATCCATAACATGAGCAATTCGCGATCGAACGACCGCCAACAGGAGCGCATCCCACAACACAGGGATACAATCCGCCGCTCTGTCAAACTATTGACTCACACTGACACCCACGACGCGACACCACGCACTGAATCCACCAATAGACACGATAAGGGGGAGGACCGCCGGGTCCTCCCCCTTATACGCTGCGAATCAGTCGCGCGTCAGCTTGCGGTGCGTCACGCGGTGAGGGTTCGCGGCAGCCTCGCCGAGGCGGGCCACCTTGTTCTTCTCGTACGCTCGAAGTTGCCTTCGAACCAGTACCAGTTGTCAGGAGCCTCTTCGGTACCCTCCCACGCGAGGATGTGGGTGGCGACCCGGTCGAGGAACCAACGGTCGTGGGTAACGACAACGGCGCAGCCGGGGAAGGCCAAGAGGGCATTTTCCAGCGAACCAAGCGTCTCAACGTCGAGGTCGTTGGTCGGCTCATCCAGCAGGAGGAGGTTGCCGCCCTGCTTGAGGGTGAGAGCCAAGTTCAGGCGGTTGCGCTCACCACCGGACAGGACACCGGCCGGCTTCTGCTGGTCCGGACCCTTGAAACCAAAGGCGGAGACGTAGGCACGCGAGGGCATCTCGACATTGCCAACCTGGATAAAGTCCAGGCCGTCCGAGACAACCTCCCACAGGGTCTTGTCCGGGTCGATGCCGGCGCGCGACTGGTCAACGTAGCTGATCTTGACGGTCTCACCGATCGTCAGCTCGCCGCCATCGAGAGGCTCGAGACCGACAATCGTCTTAAACAGCGTGGTCTTACCAACGCCGTTCGGGCCGATGACGCCGACAATGCCGTTACGCGGCAGGGAGAAGGACAGACCGTTGATGAGCGAGCGATCGCCAAAGCCCTTCTGGAGGTCCTTCGCCTCGATGACGACGCTGCCCAGGCGCGGGCCCGGCGGAATCTGAATTTCCTCGAAGTCGAGCTTGCGCGTGCGCTCTGCCTCAGCAGCCATCTCCTCGTAGCGCGCCAGACGGGCCTTCGACTTTGCCTGACGACCCTTCGCATTAGAGCGAACCCACTCGAGCTCTTCCTTCAGACGCTTGGCCAGCTTGGCATCCTTCTGCCCCTGAACGGACAGTCGCTTTTCCTTGGTCTCCAGGTAGGTGGAGTAGTTGCCCTCGTAGGGGTAGAGGTGACCACGATCGACCTCGGCGATCCAGCCGGCGACATGATCGAGGAAGTAGCGATCGTGGGTGACGGCGATGACCGCGCCCGGGTAGGACGCGAGGTGCTTCTCCAGCCAGAGCACGCTCTCGGCGTCGAGGTGGTTCGTAGGCTCGTCCAGCAGCAGCAGGTCGGGTGCCTCGATGAGGAGCTTGCACAGCGCCACGCGGCGGCGCTCACCACCGGAGAGGACGGACACAGGCTGATCCGGCGGCGGGCAGCGCAGAGCATCCATCGCCTGCTCGAGCTGAGAGTCAATATCCCATGCATTGGCAGCGTCGATCTCGGTCTGCAGCTTGCCCATTTCCTCCATGAGGGCATCAAAGTCCGCGTCGGGATTCGCCATCTCCTCGGAGATCTCGTTGAAGCGAGCGAGCTTGCCGAAGATGTCGGCGGCGCCCAAGCGGACGTTCTCAATGACGGTCTTCGTCTCGTCGAGGACCGGCTCCTGCATGAGGATGCCGACCGTGTAGCCGGGGGTCAAACGAGCCTCGCCGTTGCTGGGCTCATCCAGGCCCGCCATGATCTTCAGGATCGAGGACTTACCGGCGCCGTTGGGGCCGACCATGCCGATCTTGGCGCCCGGGAAGAAGCTCATGGTGACATCGTCGAGGATGACCTTGTCACCGATGGCCTTGCGAGCCTTGATCATCTGATAAATAAACTCCGCCACGTTACTCCGTTCGGGTGATTTGGAGCGCGCTCGCGCACGCGTGTTCACACCTATGGTACCGACCCAACATGGGGCAGCGAGCCACCCACTGGGACGCTACCGTCGGTGATCCTCATCTCAGGGCATGATTTCGCGGGATTCGCGCCTTCCGCCTCCCACAAGGGTTACGCGTTGGTTACGGATGCGTAGTGATTTGCCGAAAACTGTTCCAATTTTTATGAAACGCATGCGTAGGTTTGATTTTTAAGACAAACTTTTAAGTACCGGGGGACGAGTGTCTCCACTGTCAAACAGCACGGCCCGGAGGGAGGGACAGTGATGAATATGCCCGAACGCATCACAGTCGACGGCACGAGTGCGCTCATCTACCACGTGGATTCCACCCCCCTCGACAAACGACCTCGCTATCAGCCTCCTCGCCGATACCGCGACGCCCACCCCGCATCTGACGACGATCATCGCCGATCAGCAGAGCGCGGGACGCGGTCGCCTTGGACGCACATGGGTCGCGCCCGACGGCCAAGCCCTCCTCGCATCGACCATCGTCGCCCTCCCCGCATCCCTGCCCTCCGATCAACTCGGATGGCTCGTCCATGCGTGCGCACTGTCTATTCGTGACGCACTCTCAACGCGGTTGCAACCTCTCGGCCGTATCGTCACTCTCAAGTGGCCCAACGATGTCCTCGTTGACGGCACGCGCAAGATCTGCGGCATCCTCGCTCAGCTCGCCCCGGCCTCGTCCCCCTTTACAACGGCGGTCATCCTCGGCTACGGCATCAACATCGCCCAGCGCCCCGATAACCTCGCCACCGCGCAAGCAACCTCCCTGTACGCAGAAGGTGACGACGAGGCCGCACAGGACACCGATTCCGTCATTCGTTCAGTCCTCGCCGACGTGCTGCGCGGACTCGATGAGCGTATCCGTTCCCTGATTGCCAACGGAAACGCCGCCGACTCCGGCCTCGCGGACGAGGCCACGGTGGCCCAACCGCTCATCGGGCAGCGCATCGCTCTGGCAGAGCCGACCGATCCCACCGGGCGCGTGGCGCTGGAAGGAGTGGCGATCTCTCTCACGTCGACCGGCTCGCTTCTCGTGCGCACGGACGACGGGCGCACTCACGACATTAATGCCGGGGATGTCCTGGCTACCGGAATTCCTCTGACAACCGTTCACGACACCAAGGAGAAGCGTGCGAACAATTAATCGAATCCTCGTCGCCAACCGTGGCGAAATCGCTCTGCGCGTGTGCCGCACGGCCACCGATATGGGCATTGCGACGATCGCGGTTTACGCCGACCAGGATATGGCGGCACCTCATACGCGCGAGGCCGACGAGGCCCTGTCCCTGGGTGGCGACGACGCGGCGTCGACATATCTGAACGGTGAGAAGATCCTCGCAATCGCACTGGAGACGGGTGCGGATGCGATTCATCCCGGCTACGGCTTTCTGTCGGAGAACTCCGAGTTTGCACGCGCCGTCGAGGATGCCGGTATCGCGTGGCTCGGTCCCGCGTCTTCCGTCATCGATGCTCTGGGCGACAAGATCAAAGCCCGCCGCGTTGCCGAGGCGTGCGGCGTAGCTCCGGTCCCGGGCGTCTCCGAGCCCGTGACCTCGCGCGAGGAGGTCGAGGAATTCATCGCCTCAGCTGGGTACCCCGTGGTGCTCAAGCGCGCCGACGGCGGCGGCGGACGAGGCATCAGCATCATCCGCTCGCAGGCTGACCTCGACCTGTTCTTCGCGCGTCACACGGACGCCGCCGACCTGGGCGCTCACTTCGTCGAGCGTTTCGTCGAGGTCGCTCGTCACGTGGAGACGCAGTCGGCGCGTGATGCGCTGGGCAACTTCCACGTCATCTCGACCCGTGACTGCTCGGTGCAGCGTCGCAACCAGAAGCTGGTCGAAGAGGCCCCAGCCCCCTTCCTGCCCGAGGGGGCGCACGAGACGCTCGTGAACGCGTCGCGCGCGCTGTTCGAGCACGTCGACTACGTGGGCGTGGGCACGGTGGAGTTCCTGCTCGAGCCGGATGGCAACATCTGGTTCCTCGAGGTCAACCCGCGTCTGCAGGTCGAGCACCCCGTGTCCGAGGAAGTCACGGGCATTGACCTTGTGCGCGAGCAGATTCGTATCGCGCAGGGACTGCCGCTCACCACTCCCCCGGAGCCTCGTGGCCACTCCTTCGAGTTCCGTGTGACGTCCGAGGACCCGTCGAAGGACCTGACCCCCACGGCTGGCCGCCTAGATGAGGTGCACTGGCCTCTGGGCCCGGGTATCCGCCTGGAGCTGGGCATCGATCAGGGCGACTCCGTGCAGACGGCGTTTGATTCCATGATCGCCAAGATCATCGTGACGGGCGCGGACCGCGAGCAGGCACTCGCCCGGTCGCGTCGCGCGCTGGCCGAGTTCTCAGTGCAGGGCGTGGCCACTCCGGTTCCCGTGTACCAGGACATCATCAACGATCCCGACTTCTGCGGCGTGGGCGGCTTCAACGTCTCCACGCGATGGTTCGAGACGACGTTCATGCCCCAGCACGACTACTCGGATCTGGCCGTGCCCGCCGAGGCCTCGTCGACGGCCGACCTGCCCCGTCAGACCTACATCATCGAGCTGGATGGGCGCCGCGTGTCGCTGACCCTGCCGGCGGGCATGTTCAGTGCCCCGGCCGCCGCGGCCCCGCGTCCGCCCCAGCCTCTGCGCTCGGCCCCGCGTCGCGCGGGCGCCTCCGCCGTCCAGGCTGGCCCCCACCAGGGCGCCCCCGGCGACATCGTTGCTCCCATGCAGGCGATCGTCGTCGCGCTGGCTGTCTCCGAGGGAGACCAGGTGGAGGAGGGCCAGCTCGTGGCCGTCCTCGAGGCCATGAAGATGGAGAAGCCGCTGCTGGCCCCGCGCGCGGGCACCGTCACATCCCTGTCGATCAAGCAGGGCGACACCGTGACCGCCGGTACCCGCATCGCCCACATCGCCACTGAAGAGGAGGCACAATGAGCACCCCCAGCCCGCTCACCCGTGACGGGTTCATCCAGGCCCAGGACGCTATCGCTCAGGCTGCCGAAGAAAAGGCCGCCCAGCGCCAGCACGCGAAGAAGAAGCTCACCGCCCGCGAACGCCTCTCGCTCTTCTTTGATGACGGCGTATGGCACGAGGTCGGCCAGTTCATCGGCGGATCGGTGCGAGCAGGCCGCATCGGTTCGGCCGTCGCCGCCGGCTACGGCCGCGTGCAGGGGCGCATGGTCGCCGCCTACGCGCAGGACTTCTCGGTGCTGGGTGGAACCCTGGGCAAGGTCGAGGGCGACAAGATCGTCGACCTGATCGACCGGGGGATCCGCATGCGCATTCCGATCGTCGGCATTCAGGATTCGGGCGGCGCCCGCATCCAGGAGGGCGTCGTCGCGCTGGCTCAGTACGGTCGTATCTTCAAGAAGACGTGCGAGGCCTCGGGTCTGGTTCCCCAGATTTCGATCATCCTGGGTCCCTGCGCCGGTGGCGCTGTGTATCAGCCGGCCCTCACCGACTTCATCGTCATGACGCGCGAAAACTCGCACATGTTCGTGACGGGCCCGGACGTCGTCGCGGCGACGACCGGCGAAAAGGTCACGCTCGATGAGCTCGGTGGCGCGCCGATCCACAACTTCCAGTCCGGCGTCGCCCACCACATGGCCGACACGGAGGAAGAGGCGATCGACTACGTTCGTTCGCTCCTGGACTACCTGCCGTCCTCGTGCGAGGTTGCTCCCCCCAAGTACGAGTACATGCCTAATCCCGAAGACGAGGCTGCTGCACGCGCTGTTGCCGACCTGGTGCCGACGTCCGTGCGTCAGCCCTACGACGTGCGCGACGTGGTGCGTTCCCTCGTGGACCACGGCGAGTACGTGGAGATTCAGGACCTGTTTGCTCCCAACGTGACGATCGGTTTTGCGTGCGTCGATGGCCAGTCGGTGGGCATCGTGGCGAACCAGCCGATGAACGATGCGGGCACGCTCGACGTGGATGCCTCGGAGAAAGCTGCACGTTTTGTGCGTTTCTGCGATGCGTTTGGCCTGCCGATTGTCACCTTCGTGGATGTTCCCGGCTACCGTCCGGGCACCGAGCAGGAGCAGGCGGGCATTATCCGCCGCGGCGCGAAGGTGATTGTTGCCTACGCGAACGCGACCGTGCCGATGGTGACCGTCATCTTGCGTAAGGCCTACGGCGGCGCCTATATCGTCATGGGCTCGAAGTCGATCGGCGCGGACCTCGCGTTCGCGTGGCCCGACGCGCAGATTGCCGTCATGGGCGCCGAGGGCGCTGCCTCGATCATGTACCGCCGCGAGCTTGCTGCCGCCCGCGAGAACGGAACCTTCGAGGAGACGAAGGCCGAGCTTGTGGCCCGCTACGAGGAGGAGACCGTCAATCCCGAGGTGTCGGTGTCCTCGGGTCAGCTCGACGGAATCATCGCTCCCGCCGATACCCGCCAGACCATCATCGATTCGCTGCACCTGCTGGCCACGAAGGACCAGCGTGCACCCCACGTCAAGCGTCACGACAACGGTCCCCTGTGACCGGCGTCGTTTGAGAAGAATTGTCCCCGAAGGAAAGTAAGAACATGTCGTTTGTGTCCTCTCTGAATGAGACCCCCTACGCGCTGACTTTTGCCGGTCAGGCCACCCCGTGGCGCGCTGCCCTCGACGAGATCGCTCATGATCCCGAGATTGCGGCGATCGTCGCCGGGGTCATCAAGTCCTCGGACCAGGTGCTCTCCCCCGTGCGCCGTTCGCTGGCCACCCAGTCGGTTGCTTCCCTGCCTTTCGCTATTCCGGCAGAGGCCGGCGACGCGGCCGTGACTCGCGAGGTGGGCGGCCCTGACGAGGCGGCTCTGTCAGTTCCGGGTATCGTTGCCGCCCAGCTGGGTGCGCTCATCGACCTCACGCGCGCTGGACTGAACATCGTGGGTAACCAGCCCACCGCGTTTGAGGGACACTCTCAGGGTGTGCTCGGCGTTGAGATCGCCCGTGCGTGGATCGCCGGGGACGAGGCCCGCGCCGCTTCCGTGTTCGCCCTCGCCCGTCTGATCGGCGCGGCCGCCGCTCGTATCACCCGGCGCGCTCGCGCCCCGCACGCCGGGGACGCGACCTACATGGTGTCCGTGCGCGGCGTGTCCGACGCACTCCTGGAGAGCATCGTTTCCTCTCTGCCGTCGACCTCGCACCCTCTGTCGATCGCTCTGCGTAACGACACCGACACCCACGTGGTCTCGGGTGCCCCCAACGACCTGGCGTCTCTGGTTGCGGCCATCGAGCGAGCCGCCGCCAAGGACAAGGCAGCTCACGACGCTCACGAGCGCGGCGGACGCCCACTGAGCCCCGTGTGCGAGTACCTGCCGGTCTACGTGCCCTTCCACTCCCCCATGCTCGCCGACGCCCTCGCCCTCGTGGATGAGTGGGCCGCCCAGTGCGGTATCGACGCCGAGATGGCCCACTCCCTGGCCTCCGCCGTCCTCACGACGCCCGTGGATTGGCCGGCGCAGATCCACGCGGCCACCGAGTCCGGCGCGCGCTGGATCATCGACATGGGTCCGGGCGCCACGACGGTGCGCATGACCCGCGCCCTCGTCGAGGGTACCGGCGTTGGCGTCGTCGCCGCTGGTACCGCCGCGGACCGTGACAAGGCTGCTACCCCCGGCTGGGCCCCCGAGCCCGGCACCGACTGGTCGCACCTGCGCCCCGGCCTCGTGACCCTTCCCAACGGCAAGACCGTCGTCGACACCGCCTTCTCGCGTCTGACCGGCCGCTCCCCCGTCCTGCTGGCCGGCATGACCCCCACGACCGTGGACCCCGAGATCGTCGCGGCTGCCGCGAACGCCGGTTTCTGGGCCGAGATGGCCGGTGGCGGCCAGGTCACCGAAGAGGTCTACAACGAGAACCTGGCGGGTCTGCGCGCCCAGCTGCGCCCCGGCCACACGGCCGAGTTCAACTCCATGTTCCTGGACCGCTACCTGTGGAACCTCCAGTTCGGCCAGGCTCGCATTGTGTCGCGTTCGCGCGCGTCCGGCGCCCCCATCGACGGCGTCGTCGTCTCCGCGGGTATCCCCGAGCAGGACGAAGCCCTCGCCCTCATCGAGCAGCTGCGCGCCGACGGCTTCCCATACGTGGCCTTCAAGCCCGGCACGGTTGACCAGATCCGTAAGGTCATCGCCATCGCCCGCGAAGCCGACCCGATCAAGGTCATCGTCCAGGTCGAGGACGGCCACTCCGGCGGCCACCACTCCTGGGAGGATCTGTCCGACCTGCTGCTGGCCACCTACGCTCAGCTGCGTGCCCAGTCCAACATCGTCCTGACCGTGGGCGGCGGCATCGGCACCCCCGAGCGCGCCGCTGACTTCCTCACCGGCGAGTGGTCGGCCCGCTACGGTCGCCCGCCCATGCCTGTCGACGGCGTCCTCGTAGGCACCGCCGCGATGACCACGAAGGAAGCGCACACCACCAAGGCCGTCAAGGAACTCCTCGTCGCCACGCCCGGTGTGCCCGACAACGACGACCTGGGCGGCTGGGTCGGCGAGGGCGAGACCCGCGGCGGTATGACCTCCGGCCTGTCCCACCTGCGTGCCGACATGCACGAGGTCTCCAACGCGGCGGCCGCTGCCGCTCGCATCATCGCCGAGATCGGCTCCGACGGTGCCCAAGTGCGCGCCCGCAAGGACGAAATCGTCGAGATCCTCTCCCACACGGCCAAGCCCTACTTCGGCGACCTCGAAGAGATGACCTACGAGGCCTGGGTGCGTCGCTTCGCCGACCTGTCCTACCCGTGGGTCGATCCCACGTGGCAGATCCGCTACCACGACCTGCTCCAGCGCGTCGAGGCGCGTCTGGCCCCCGTGGATCACGGCGAGGTCGAGACCCTGTTCCCGACCGTCGAGGACGTCGCTGACGCCCACGCCGCTGCCGACCGCCTGATGGCAGCCTACCCGAACGCCGCAACCACGCACGTCACCCCGATCGACGCCGCCTGGTTCCCTGCCCTGTGCCGCTCCTACCCCAAGCCGATGCCCTTCGTCCCGATCCTGGACGACGATCTCATCCGCTGGTGGGGCCAGGACTGCCTGTGGCAGGCTCAGGACGAGCGCTACACCGCCGACCAGGTCCGTATCATCCCCGGCCCCGTCTCCGTGGCCGGCATCGATCGAGTCGACGAGCCCGTCGCCTCCCTCCTGGGCCGCTTCGAGGCCGCCGCAGCCGAGCGTCTGGCTGCCTCGGGCACGGTCGCGACCCCCGTCGCCTCGCGTCTGGGTAACGGCAAGCCCGCCGCCACCCGCGAGGAATGGCTGCGCAAGGTCCCCTTCATCTCGTGGACCGGTCACCTCATGACCAACCCGGCCTCCATCCTCGACGAGGAGCGCGTCTCCCTGAACCCGACCGACACCGGCGTGGACATGGTGATCCACCTGGATACGGCGTGGGATAACGACCCGCGCGGCGCCGAGAAGCACGCGGTGCGCGAGCTGGTCTTCCCGCTGGTCCTGTCCGGCGAAGATGGCGCGGTCCCCGTCATCGACGAGGCCAAGCTGCCCCAGCACATGTACGCGATGCTCGCAGCCACCGCCGGCGTGACCTCCGTGTCCGTCGCCGGCGACACCGTGGACGCACTGCCGGTGATGGTCCCCTCAGAGAAGTCCGTCTTTGGTGAGGCCCACTACTCCTTCACGCTGGCCCCCACCCTGGGCTTCGACCACGCCGAGGCCACGGGCGCTGCTCTGCCCGCCGACTACGAGCTGGCTGCCTGGGCTCCCGACGCCCTGCTCGGCCCCGCCTGGCCCGCGATCTACGCAGCCCTGGGTTCGGCCATCCACAACGACTACCCGGTCATTGAGGGCCTGCTCAACGCCGTCCACCTCGATCACTCGATCACGCTGGAGTACACGCCCGAGCAGATGCTTGAGCGCGGTATCACGACGATCGACGTGACCAGCCACGTGGCCGCCGTCGACGAGTCCTCCTCCGGCCGCATCGTGACGGTCGCCCTCGAGCTGACCTCAAACGGCGAGTACGTGGGCTCCACCCAGGAGCGCTTCGCGATCCGCGGCCGCGCCACCGGCAACCGCGCCCCCTCCGAGGCCGCGCCCTTCGGCGGTGCAAACGTCGAGGTCGTGGACACTCCGCGCTCGGTGCTGCGCCGTGTGAGCGTCAAGGCTCCCGACGACATGACGCCGTTTGCGATCGTGTCGGGCGACTACAACCCGATCCACACGTCCTACGCGGCCGCCAAGGTCGCCGGCATGGACGCACCTCTCGTGCACGGCATGTGGCTGTCGGCCACCGCTCAGCACGCGGCCGAGGCCGTCGTCGGCGATCAGGGCGGCGCTCAGATCGCCGGCTGGACGTACTACATGTACGGCACCGTCGACCTGAACGACGAGGTTGAGATCACCGTCGAGCGCGTGGGTCGCGTCGTCGGTGGCGGCCTGTCCCTCGAGGTCACCTGCCGCATCAACAAGCAGGTCGTCTCGCGTGCGTCGGCCTACACCTTCGCCCCGAAGGTCGCCTACGTCTACCCCGGCCAGGGCATCCAGAGCGCCGGCATGGGCCTGGACGAGCGCACCAAGTCCAAGGCCGTGGACGAGGTCTGGCGCCGTGCCGACGCGCACACCCGCTCCGCGATGGGCTTCTCCATCCTGGCGATCGTGCGCGACAACCCGACCGAGATCGTGGCGCGCGGCGTGACTTACCGTCACCCCGAGGGCGTCCTGAACCTCACGCAGTTCACGCAGGTTGCTCTCGCAACGCTCGCGATCGGCCAGACGGCCCGCATGCGCGAAGAGGGCGTCCTGGTTCCGGGTGCTGCGTTCGCCGGTCACTCGCTGGGCGAGTATGACGCGCTGGCCGCATACGCCGAGGTCTTCCCGCTCGAAATCGTCCTCGATCTGGTCTTCCAGCGCGGTTCCACGATGCACTCGCTCGTGCCCCGCGACGAGAAGGGCCGTTCGAACTACCGCATGGGTGCGCTGCGCCCGAACCAGTTCGGCATCGACGACGCTCACGTCGTGGAGTACGTCGCCTCGATCGCGCAGGCATCGGGTGAGTTCCTCCAGATCGTCAACTTCAACCTGGCTGGCCAGCAGTACGCGGTCGCCGGTACGGTTGCAGGCCTGAAGGCCCTTGAGGAGGACGCCACCAAGCGCGCCGCCGAGCACGGTGGCAAGCGTCCCTTCATGTACGTTCCCGGCATCGACGTGCCCTTCCACTCCACTGTCCTGCGCAGCGGCGTGGCGGACTTCCGCACGAAGCTCGACGAGCGTATCCCCGCCGAGATCGATCCCGCGAAGCTCGTGGGCCGCTACATCCCCAACCTGGTGGCGCGTCCCTTCGAGCTGACCCGCGAGTTCGCTCAGTCCATCCTCGACGTGGTTCCCTCCGAGACGGTGCGTGAGCTCCTCGAGACGGAAGGCGCGTGGGACGCCGCACTGGCCAACCCGGGTGTCCTGACCCGCACGTTGCTCATCGAGCTGCTGTGCTGGCAGTTCGCTTCCCCGGTGCGTTGGATCGAGACGCAGCGCGTGCTGCTCTCGACCGAAGAGGCTGCCCCCGGCGTTGCCGGCCTGGGAGTCGATCAGGTCATCGAGGTTGGCCTCGGTGCCGCCCCGACCCTGGCCAACCTGGCTTCCCGCACCCTGCTCGCCCCCGAGTTCGCGCTCTCTCGCGTCGACGTGTTCAACGTCCAGCGCGACGAGCCCCGCGTCTACGCGACCGACGTCGCCGTGATCGAGGACGACGAGGACGAGGAGATCACCCCGGCGGCCCCCGCCGCCGAGGCCGCTCCCGCGCCCGCCCCGGCAGCCCCCGCCGCCGAGGCCGCTCCGGCCCCCGCCCCCCGCTGCCCCGACCGGCGGCCCTCGGGCGCAGACGTTGCGGACCTGCCTTTCACGGCGTCCTCCGCCATCGTCGCCCTGCTGGCCCTGTCCGCGAAGATCCGCATCGACGAGGTCGGCGCCACCGACACGACCGAATCGCTGACCAACGGCGTGTCCTCGCGCCGCAACCAGCTGCTCATGGACATGTCCTCCGAGCTGGGCCTGAACTCGATCGACGGCGCCGGCGAGGCCGACGTGGCCACGCTGTCTGCGACGGTCGACAAGGCTGCCAAGGGCTACAAGCCCTTCGGTCCGGTCCTGGCCGAGGCCGTCAAGGAGCGTACCCGCAAGCTGTTCGGCGCCGCCGGCGTCAAGGCCGGCCACATCGCCGACCGCGTGACCGGCACGTGGCAGCTCGGAGCCGGCTGGGCCCAGCACGTCACCGCCGAGATCGTCCTGGGCACCCGCGAGGGCGCCTCGACCCGCGACGGTGACCTGGCGACCCTTCCCCTGGATGCCCCGACGAACGCCGCCGGCGTCGATGCCCTCATCGATGCTGCCGTGGCCGCCGTCGCGGCTCGCGAAGGCATCGCGGTGTCCCTGCCGAGCGCCGGTGGTGCTGGCGGTGGCGGCGTTGTCGACTCCGCCGCGCTGGACGCCTACGCCGCGTCCGTGACGGGTGAGGACGGCGTCCTAGCGAAGGCCGCTCGCACGATCCTGTCCGAGCTGGGCCTGAACGCCCCCGCTCCCACCGGCGAAGACTCCAACGACGACGCGCACGTCATCGACGCGGTCGCCGCCGAGTTGGGTTCGGGCTGGGTCGACCTGGTCGAGCCTCGCTTCGACGCCGCACGCGCCGTCCTGCTGGATGACCGCTGGGCCTCCGCCCGTGAGGACGTCGCCCGCTACGTCGCCGAAGGCACGCTCGCAGAGGGCGCGTCCTTCGTGGGCACCGGCCGCGCAGTGGCCGACCAGGCATCGTACTGGGCAGAGCGCCTGCACGCTGAGGGCGATCACGACCGCGCCACTCGCCTCGAGCAGATCGCATCCGACGCTCTGTCTTCTTCTGAGGACCTGCCCTACGCGAACGACGTCGCCGTGGTCACTGGCATGACCCCCGCATCCATCGGTGGCGCGGTCGTGGGTGGCCTGCTCGCCGGTGGCGCAACGGTCATCGCGACCTCCTCGTCGATCTCCGCCTCGCGCCTGGCTTTCGCCAAGGAGCTGTACCGCACGCACGCCGCGGGCGGCGCGAAGCTGTGGCTGGTTCCCGCGAACCTGGCCTCCTACCGCGACGTGGACGCGCTCGTGGAGTGGATCGGCACCGAGCAGACCAAGTCCGTGGGTGCCGACGTGAAGGTGACCAAGGAAGCCCTGGTGCCGACGCTGTTCTACCCGTTTGCCGCTCCTCGCGTTTCCGGCACGCTGGCCGACGCCGGCCCGGCCTCTGAGAACCAGATGCGCCTGCTGCTGTGGAGCGTCGAGCGTTCCATCGCCGGCCTGTGCGCGATCGGTTCCGACACGCACGCCGACCACCGCCTGCACGTCGTGCTGCCCGGTTCCCCGAACCGCGGCATCTTCGGCGGCGACGGCGCGTACGCTGAGGCGAAGGCCTCCTTCGACGCCATCGCAACCCGTTGGGCGTCCGAGCCGATCTGGGGCTCGCGCGTCTCGATCGCTCACCCGCGTATCGGCTGGGTGCGTGGCACCGGCCTCATGGGTGGCAACGACCCGATGGTCGCCGCCGTCGAGTCCGCGGGTGTTCGCACCTGGTCGACCGAGGAAATGGCCGAGCAACTGCTCAACCTGTCGAGCGCCGAGGTTCGCGCGCAGGCTGCCACCGCCCCGGTGGACGCCGACCTGACCGGCGGCCTGGACTCCTCCATCGACCTGCGCGCCCTGCGCGCTCAGGCCGAGGCCGCCACTCCCGAGGCATCCGTCGCCGAGCCGGTCGCGACCGTCTCCGCACTGCCCTCGCCCTCGCAGGTCACCGTGCCGCACGTCGAGCCCTCGCAGTGGGGCAACACCACCGCGTCGCTGGCCGACACGGTCGTCATCGTCGGTCACGGCGAGGTCGGCCCGTGGGGCAGCGCTCGTACCCGCGTGCAGGCCGAGCTCGGTATCCACACCGACGGCTCCGTCGAGCTCACCCCCGCGGGCGTGCTCGAGCTGGCGTGGATGACCGGCCTGCTGACCTGGTCGGACACCCCGGTGGGCGGCTGGTACGACAAGGACGACCAGCTGGTGCCCGAGTCGGAGATCTTCGAACGCTACCGCGACGAGGTCGTGGCCCGCTCCGGCGTGCGTTTCTTCCACGACGATGGCCCGCTGCACGACGGCTACACGCCCGAGTCCGCGATGGTCTTCCTGGACCGCGACATCACGTTCACGGTCGAGGATGAGGCCGAGGCTCGCTCCTACGCCGAGGCCGACCCGCAGTTCACTGTCATTGAGCAGACCGCGTTCGGCGAGTGGCAGGTGACCCGCAAGTCCGGCGCCCAGGTGCGCGTGCCGCGTCGCGCGACGCTGAACCGCCGCATCGGCGGCCTGTTCCCGACGGACTTCGATCCGGCACGCTGGGGCATCCCGGCCTCGATGCTGGATTCGATCGACCCGATCGCCGTGTGGAACCTGGTCTCCGCCGTGGACGCGTTCGTGTCTGCCGGCTTCAGCCCCGCCGAGCTGCTGCGCGTCGTCCACCCGGCAACCGTGGCCTCCACGCAGGGCACCGGCTTCGGTGGCATGCGCTCGATGCACAAGCTCTTTGTCGACCGCTTCCTGGGCGAGGATTACCCGCAGGACATCCTGCAGGAGACCCTGCCCAACGTCGTGGCTGCACACACCATGCAGTCCTACGTGGGCGGCTACGGCTCGATGATCAACCCGGTCGGCGCTTGCGCGACCGCCGCGGTGTCCATCGAGGAGGGCCTCGACAAGATCAAGGCCGGCAAGGCGGACTTCGTCGTGGCCGGCGCGATCGATGACATCCAGGTCGAGTCGATCGTCGGCTTCGGCGCGATGAACGCGACGGCGAACTCCAACGAGCTGCTCGCTCGCGGTATCTCCTCGCGCTTCGTCTCGCGCGCTAACGACCGCCGCCGCGGCGGCTTCGTCGAGGCGCAGGGTGGCGGCACCGTGCTGCTGACTCGCGCGTCGGTGGCGCTCGATATGAACCTGCCGGTCCTGGCTGTCGTGGCGCACACGCAGACCTTCAGCGACGGCGCGCACACCTCGATTCCGGCACCCGGCCTGGGTGCTCTCGCGGTGGCACGCGGCGGACGCAACTCGGTCATCGCCCGCAACCTCGGCGAGCTCGGCGTGGGCATCGACGACGTGGCCTTCGTGTCCAAGCACGACACATCCACGAACGCCAATGACCCCAACGAGTCGGATCTGCACACCCGCGTCGGCATGGCGCTGGGCCGCACCCCCGGAAACCCGCTGCTCGTCATCTCGCAGAAGACCCTCACGGGTCACGCGAAGGGCGGCGCCTGCGTGTTCCAGGTGGGCGGCATCATCGACGTGTTCCGCACGGGTCTGATCCCCGCCAACGTCGCGCTGGACTGCGTCGACGACGCGATGGAGAAGTACAGCCCGCTCGTGTGGCTGCGTTCCCCGCTCAACCTGTCCTCTCGTGGACCGGTGCGTGCGGCGTTCGCGACCTCGCTCGGCTTCGGTCACGTCTCCGGATTCCTGGCGCTGGTCAACCCGGCCGCCTTCGAGGCCATCGTGGAGCGCGAAGCCGGACGCGAGCGCCTCGAGGCGTGGCGCGCGGCGTCGGATCGTCGCCTGCGCAACGGCCAGCGTCACATCGAGATGGGCATGCTGGGCCACGCCCCGCTGTTCACCTCGGTCGAGGGCCGTCGCCTGCCCGACGACCCGGCTGCTGGCGTTGCCGGTGACGCGCACGAGGTCGAGGCTGCGATCCTGCTGGATCCGAACGCCCGCCTCGGCGAGGACGGCTTCTACCACCTGCCGGAAGGCAAGTGAGCGATGCGCGGACTCGGCGTTGACCTGGTCTCCCTCCCTGAGTTTGCCGCTCAGGTGAGGAAGCCGGGCTCGGCCTTCTTGAACGGCGTTCTCACGCCCAGGGAGGCCCGCCGGGTCCGCGCCCGCGCCGCCGCTACCTCAGGCACGCAGCCCGGTTCCGCCCGCTATGACGAGGCCGTAGCCCGTCACGCGGGCGGCCTGTGGGCCGCGAAGGAAGCTTTTATCAAGGCCTGGTCGTGTGCCCTTTTTGGCTCCCCTCCACTCATCGGAGCCGACGCCGTCGACTGGCGCGAGATTGAGGTGATCCACGACGAGTGGAACCGTCCCGCTCTCGCGCTGCACGGAGACGTCGCGGCTGCCTGCGAGGAGTCGCTCGGAGCACCTTCCACGTGGCGAGCACTCGTCTCCATCAGCCACGACGGGGAGTGCGCCATCGCGCAGGTCGCGATCGTGGACGCATCCGTCTAGGCGGCATCGGGCGGCTCGTCCGCGTCGCCATCAATAGACTCGAACGCATCGTTTTTCGTGGCATCGGCGTGTCCGCGTTCCAGCGCTGAATAGTCGAAGCATGACGACGAGTTCCTACCCGGGTCCGAGGGATCTTCCTCGGACCTTTCGTGTTTGTCGAGCGTGGGGAGCGGGGAGAGTTCTCCGCCCACTGCGCCAGTCGGAGCGTGGGGCGTCGGCTCACCCTGGGAGGGGGCCGCATCATCCGGCAGGAGGTCCGTTCCATCACTCGGCATGACCGCATGAGCGTGCACATCGGCGCCCAGGTCCCCCTGGTGTTCCCCGCCCTGAGCCATGACCGCCGATCCCGGCCCCTGCCTCGTCGAATAGGGATCCCCCTGCGTCCCACCTGCCGGCTCATCGGTCGAGTGCGAGCCGTTCTTCGTGAACTGGGAGGTTCCGCGGGCCAGGTCGTGGCCTACTGAGGAGGCGCGGTAGACGATTGACGACCTGATCTGCCCATTGCCGTCAATCCAACCGTTTGGGACGGGTCGAGCAACCACGACAACAGGATCGCCCTTGCGGCAGCTGCGGAACACATTGGAGGCCAGCGTGTCCCAGGTTTCCACCGTGTACCAGTAGGCGCCGTCCTCCACATAGGAGGCGTTGCCCGTGCGCACGTCGCTCGTAAAGCGCCATCTCGTAATCGCAAGCCGGAAGGTCGTCACGCAGACGTCGCCTTTGACGTGCTTCATCATCGGTTCTGATCCGATACGGCCCTTGAGGGTCGTCGATATGTCCTGCATCGTTGCATCCTTTGTCCGTTCTGGCCGGCGTTGGCCGGATGCATCCAGGAAAGCCCCACACGCCGCACCACTTCAAGCGCCGCAGTGCACCCTGTGGATGACGCGCGTTCGCCTCGTCCCCCTGTGGATAACGAGCGCCTCGCACGCGTCCCTGTGAACGTGCGCTGTACCTACCCACGCAGCGCTCTCTCAACAGCGAAGCGGCGACACCCCTGTAGGGATGCCGCCGCTTGGCGTCACGAATGAAATCAGGCCTCGGCGGCCTCACCCATAGCGGGAATGCCCAGGGCGACGACCTCACGAGCCACCTCACGCGCGCGTTCGGTGGTCACTGGTTCGGCCGGGAACAGCACGCGGCGGTAGTACTCGAGCTCCTGGATGGATTCCAGGATGTCCGCCAGCGCGCGGTGGCCGCCGTGCTTGTCGGGCGACTCGGCGAAGGCAGCGCGGTACCAGCGCTTGGCCAGTTCCTTGATGGAAGACACGTCCACCAGGCGGTAGTGCAGGTGGTCGATGACGGAGGGCATGTTCGCCTCGAGGAACATCTTGTCGGTGCCCACCGAGTTGCCCGCCAGGAGCGCCTTGCCCTGCTGGGGCACGAAGCGCTTGATGTAGGACAGGACCTGCTCGGTTGCCTCTTCCATGGAGACAGCCGACGTCTGCAGGTCATCGAGCAGGCCGGAGGAAGTGTGCATGTTACGCACGAAGTCGTTCATGTTGTCGAGGGCTTCGGCGGACGGCGTGATCAGCACGTCCATGCCGGGGTCGACAATCGTGAGGTCGCCGTCAGTCACGACCACGGCCACCTCAATGAGGGCGTCGCGTGAGACGTCCAGGCCGGTCATTTCGCAGTCAATCCAGACCAGGGGGTCTTTCAAAGTTTTCACGCCTTCTATGTTAGTGCGCTCTGGGTCATACGGTTGGGTGGGACTTGGGGGCGGTGGCCACTACTACACTAGAAGGGTATTGGAAGGAGTTCCCATGACCGCTAGTTCTCACGTGACCACGCCGAAGGACATCCGTCAGGCAGCCACCGCCCTGGAGGGGGTCGCCGTTCGCACGAACCTGGATCGTTCTGAGCGTCTGTCCACTGAGGCCGGCGTGGATATTCTGCTCAAGCGTGAGGATCAGCAGAAGTGTCGCTCCTTCAAGGTGCGCGGCGCCTACGCGCGCATGTCGCTCCTGTCCCCCGCCGAGCGCGAACGCGGGGTCGTGTGTGCGTCGGCAGGTAACCACGCACAGGGCCTGGCGTACGCGTGTGCCCACCTGGGCGTGCGCGGCACGATTTACCTGCCGTCGAACACGCCTCGCCAGAAGCGTCGCCGTATCGCGACGATTGGTGGGCAGTGGGTCGAGCAGGTCATCGTGGATGGCACGTTCGACCGCGCGAACGCGCTGGCGCAGGAGGCCGCGCGCGCGACGGGCCGCACCTACGTTCACCCCTACGACGATCCCTTCACGATCGCCGGTCAGGGCACGATCGGTGTCGAACTCGAGGAGCAGATGCCCGCGGACACGGCTGCGATCCTGGTCCCCGTGGGCGGCGGTGGCCTCATCGCGGGTATCGCGACGTGGCTGCGCGCGAACCGTCCGGAGGTGAAGATCATCGGTGTGGAGCCCGCAGGTGCGGCGTCGATGCACGCTGCTCTCGAGGCGGGGCAGCCGATGTCCCTGGCGAAGGTCGATCCTTTCGTGGATGGCACGGCGGTGGGCCGCGCGGGTTCGCTCCCCTTCCACATTGCCTCGCAGTTCGTTGATTCCGTGCTGGTCGTCCCCGAGGGCGCGGTGTGCACGGAGATGCTGGAGCTCTACCAGTCCGACGGCGTCATTGCCGAGCCTGCTGGCGCGCTCGCGTCCACGGCCGCGCACGTGTATTTGACCGATCCGGCTGATCGCAAGGCACTGCTGGGTCGCTCGGACGGCGCGATCGTGTGCGTCGTGTCGGGTGGTAACAACGACCTGACGCGCTACGCCGAGGTCATGGAGCGTTCGCTGCGCCATGAGGGCCTGCGTCATTACTTCCTCGTGACCTTCCCGCAGCAGCCGGGCATGCTGCGCGTCTTCCTGTCGGATGTGCTGGGTCCTGCGGACGATATCGTGCACTTCGAGTACACGAAGAAGAACAACCGCGAGCTTGGACCCGCTCTGGTGGGCATCGATTTGTCGAACCCGGATGACATCGACGGGCTTCGACACCGCATGGAGGCCTCGCCCCTGCACGTGGAGGAGCTTCCGCTGGATTCGGAGATCACGCGACTCGTGATCTAAGGGAGTCGGTACATACGCCTGAGAGGGGGCGCGGTTTCGGGAACGAGGCCGTGGCCCCTCTCCCCTTTTATCCGGCCCGTGCGGGTGGCTGGGCTGGGAGCCGCCTTGGGTGGCCGCTGGGCCGATGCGCGCGGTGGCGCGGCAGGGGGCGCCGGCGGGGTCCGCCGCGAGGGGTGTCAGGCGGCGAGGGTGACGGGGCGGGTGACGCGAACGCGCACGGAGGGGGTGGAGTTGAAGCGGTAGCCTTCGCCGCGGACCGTGGAGATGAGGTCGGGCAGGATGGAGAGCTTCTTGCGCAGGCGGCGGATGTGAGCGTCGACGGTGCGGGAGTCGGAGCCGAGTTCAGAGTCGGCCCACACGGAGGCGAAGAGTTCGTCGCGGGTGACGGAGCGGTCGGCGTTGGCGGCGAGGTGGGCCAGGAGATCGTGTTCCTTGGCAGACAGGCCGGCGTCGCGTCCGTCGAGAGTGACCTGGCCGCGGTCGATGTCAATGTCGATGCGGGAGGAGCTCAGTCGCAGGCCGGCCAGAACGTCGAGGAATTCCTCGTAGGAGGTGGGGGTGTCGTTGGCGGCGCGGACGGAGGCGGCAGGGGTGTTGACGAGGGTCATGGGTGTATCCGATTCTTCGGGGCCGCACTCCCACTATCGGCGTGGGTATATCACTGCGGCGGTGATTGACAGGGGTATCTGGGGCGTCAATCACATACACATTCGCGACATCATGCCACCGCAGGGGCAGCACATGGGGTTCGCGAAGGTCGTCATGGCATTAAGTCTGTCGGACGCTTTCCGTCCGAGCAACACGGCGTCCGCACAATGAGACTGTGTAACAGGGTGTGATCGCGGGGCGGGCAGCCTTTATTCGCAGCCGACCACCCTGACGACAGCCATTAATCGTTGCAATAACGCCGATAACACGACAGTTCGGACAGTGTGAACCCGCTGCCCAATCCGCCGTCACATTCTGTCGCTGTTACATTCGTGGGCACAGGTGCCCGCTCTCTCCCGCGCATTCGCGCGCCCGCACAGACACAAACGGTGAGGGGCGGGACCCATCGGGCCCGCCCCTCACCTATCGCCTAGAAGAACGCTCAGCTCTCCAGGCCGCGCTGGGCACGCACTTGTCGAGTAGCAGAGACAAGGTTGTCCAGCGACGCCTTCGTTTCCTCGTAGCCGCGGGTCTTGAGGCCGCAGTCGGGGTTGACCCACAGGCGCGAGACCGGTACAGCATCGGCGGCCAGGCCGATGAGCTCGGCGAGCTCCTCGGTGCCGGGGACTCGGGGTGCGTGGATGTCCCACACGCCGGGGCCGATGCCGTGGTCGAAGCCGGCCTCGGCGAGCTCGGGGACGACCTCCATCTTGGAGCGCGCCGCCTCGATGGACGTCACGTCAGCGTCCAGGCCCTTGATGGCGTCGATGATCTGGCCGAATTCGGAGTAGCACAGGTGCGTGTGGATCTGGGTGTCTGGGCGCACCGAGGAGGTGGCCAGGCGGAAGGATCCCACGGACCAGTTCAGGTAGTCGGCGTGGCGGTCGACGTCCAGGGGCAGCAGCTCACGCAGGGCGGGCTCGTCGACCTGGATCGCGGCGATGCCGGCGGCCTCGAGGTCGGACACCTCGTCGCGCAGGGCCAGGCCGATCTGGTCGGCGATTTCACCGAGCGGCAGGTCGTTGCGCGGGAAGGACCACGCGATGATCGTGACGGGGCCGGTGAGCATGCCCTTGACGGGCTTGTCGGTGAGCGACTGGGCGTAGCTGGTCCAGCCGACGGTCATGGGCGCGGGGCGCGAGACGTCGCCCCACAGGATGGAGGGACGCGTGCAGCGCGAGCCGTAGGACTGCACCCAGCCGTTGCGCGTGGCCGCGAAGCCATCGAGCAGCTCGGCGAAGTACTGGACCATGTCGTTACGCTCAGCCTCGCCGTGGACGAGCATGTCGAGTCCCAGCTCCTCCTGGAGGGTGATGACCGAGGCGATCTCCTCGCGCATGCGTGCCTCGTAGTCCGCGTCGGAGAGTTCGCCGCGCGCGTTGGCGGCGCGAGCCTTGCGGATCTCGGTGGTCTGCGGGAACGAGCCGATCGTCGTGGTGGGCAGCGGGGGCAGGTGCAGGCGCTCGGTCTGAGCGGCCTCGCGCTCGAGGTAGGGCTCGCGGGCGCGGTCGGCGTCGGTCAGGGCGGCTGTGCGGCTGCGGACCTCGGGGCGCACGACGCCGGGGGCGGCGGCGCGCTGTTCGAGGACGCGGGTGGCCTCGGCAACCTCGGCGTCGATGGCTTCCCAGCCCTCATCCAGGCCGCGGGCGAGGGTGACGACTTCGAGAACCTTCTGGTCGGCGAAGGCGAGCCATGCGTGCAGGTTCTCGTTGAGGGTCGCATCGTCCCAGGTTTCCAGCGCGGTGTCGTGGGGCACGTGCTGGAGGGAGTTGGAGGTGGCGACGGTGACGCGGGCTGCGCCCAGGGCCTGAGCGGCCTTCAGTGTGTCGCGCAGCTGGGCCAGGTCGGCGCGCCAGATGTAGCGGCCGTCGACCGCACCGACGACGAGGGTGACGCCGGCCAGGTCGGCGCCCTGCGGCAGCGAGCCGCGCAGCGTGTCGACGTGGAGGGCCTCGACGCCAGTCTTGGCCAGGGCGCCCACCGCGTGGGAGGCATCGCCGTAGGGGGTAGTGAGCAGGATCTGGGGACGCTCGGTGGCGGCGGCCAGACGCTCGTAGACGCGGGCGGCCAGATCGCCCAGCTCGACGCGGGTGCGCGAGAGGTTGTCGGAGGTGAGGGCCGGCTCATCGAGCTGGACCCACGGGGCACCCGCGGCGTGCAGGGAGGCCAGCGCCTCCTCGTACGCGGCCACGGCCTCGTCGATGCGGGTGAGCGGGTCGAAGTCCGGGGTGGACGGGTCGGCCTTGGCCAGGGCCAGGTAGGTGACGGGGCCGACCAGGACGGGACGGGTCACGTAGCCCCACTCGCGGGCGTCTGTGAAGCGGCGGGTGATCGTATCGTCGGCGAAGCGCAGGGGCGTGTCGGGGCCGATCTCGGGGACAAGGTAGTGGTAGTTCGTGTCGAACCACTTCGTCATCTCTTCGGGGCCGACCTTGTCATCACCGCGGGCGAGCGCGAAGTAGAGGTCGAGGCCCTCGCGGCCGGCGAAGCGCGGCGGGATGGCACCCAGGAGGATCGTGGCGTCCAGGACGTGGTCGTACAGGGAGGGAGCGTCGGCCAGGGACGCGTCGGAGGGGTTCAGACCAAGCTCGACGAGGCGCGCAAGGTTCTCCTTGCGCAGATCGTTGGCAGCCTGGATCAGCTCGGCCTCGGTGATGCGGCCGGCCCAGCGGGCCTCGAGGGCGCGCTTGAGCTCACGATTACGTCCAATACGGGGATAGGCCAGGATCGTGGCGGTGGGGAACTGCGGGGTCGCAGCGGACATGGTTTTCTCCTTGGGTGTGCTACTCGTTCGGCGTGCGCGGGAAACCCGCACCCTGCCGCAGGGTGGATGGTGGTGCGCTCAGGCGCGGGTATCGGGGGCCGAGGCCTGGGACCGCAGCGGGTCAGGCTTGACTCCCATGAGGGCCAGGATGTCCAAGACGGGCTTGGAGCGGTTGAAGGTGTAGAGGTGGACGCCGGGAGCGCCCGCCTCCAGGACGGAGTGGATGAGCCGCGAGCCGAAGACGGCGCCGAACTCGTCGCGCGCCTCCTGGTGGGGGTAGTCGGCGAGCGTGGTCAGCAGGTATTCGGGGACCTCGATGCCGGTGAGGTCCTGGACGCGGCGCAGGCGGGCCGGGTCGGTGGCCGGCAGCAGGCCGGGCACGATCGGGATGGTGACGCCGGCGCGGCGGGCGCGCTCAACGAAGGAGGCGTAGACGTCGGCGTCCCAGAAAAGCTGCGTGATAGCGAAGGAGGCACCCGCGGCCTGCTTGACGAGGAGGCGCTCGACTTCCTGCGCGGGAGTGGTCCCGGCGGCGGGATTGCCCGCGGGGAAGGCGGCGACGGCGATCGTCAGGGGCTTGAAGGCGGAGCGCAGGGCCTCGCCCGGGTGGGCGTCGCAGCGGCGCTTTTCGACTGTGCGGATCAGGTGGATGAGCTCGGTGGCACTGGCGACACCGCCCGGGCCGGGCTCCCAGTCTTCCTGTCCCACCGGCGGGTCTCCGCGCAACGCCAGGAAGGTGCGCACGCCCGAGTCCAGGTAGTCGTAGACGGTGGAGACAACTTCTTCGGTCGAGTTACCCACGCAGGTCAGGTGCGCGATCGGCTGGATCGGGGTGTCACGCACGAGGCGGCGGACCGTCGAGCGGGCGTTAGAGCGGTCCTTACCGCCCGCGCCGTAGGTGACGGACATGAAATCGGGGCGCACACGCAGCAGCTGATCAACCGTGTTCCAGAAGGGTTCTTCCAGGGAGGGCTTGCGCGGGGGCATAACCTCGAAGGACAGGAGCGTGGGCTCGTGGTCGTGGGTGCAGGGACAGGCGTAGGCGTCGTCTGAGAAGGGCACAGTGTAACTCTCGGATGGCGGCTGGCTTCCACGTGGGTGCGCGTTGGCGCGGTGCGGTGGTGGAGCGCGAGCCTAAGGAATAGCGGACGTCGGCGTCAGCTGCACATTCGGGCACGAATAGACCCGCACATGCGACGGGTGATGTTCGTTCGTGCGTTCATGCTCCCAGTATGTCCGCCTTCGTGCAGGTGGCGCAGGAGGGGTCCACGTAACGGGAGTTTGTGACAGCGCCCGTCTCAGGAACGAGCCAGAAATGACTGTGCACAGTGGGACGATGGGGATGCCTCCACGGCACCGCCCCGGGACACCTGCATTCCTGCCGGGGAGCGGTTCCGTCGAGAGGAGGTGACTGGGCAATGGCGAAAGACCATCGTCCGCCTCGACGGCGGCGAGGCCTTGACAGGAAGTAGAAAGCCCAGATCGCTGTAGCGGTGATTACGACACTGCCGCAGCTGATCTGGGCGATTGCATTCCTGCTGAGCACCCTGATGGGTAGCTAAGACTATCCCGGAAGCCGGGGAGTCGAACAGCGGCAACTGTTCGGCTCCCCCCATTATGCCACGCTTCCTCTTTTCGGGCGGCCACATTACGATCAACAACGTTGCTTCGTGGCGAGCACCCGCATCACAAACTGGCGCCTCCGACAGGACTCGAACCTGCAACCTCGGGATTAGAAGGCCCTTGCTCTATCCATTGAGCTACGGAGGCGTGGCGCGGTGCGCCGCCTGTAAGACTAGCGGAGGTTAGCGCGCCTTTCCACCAGCGCGCCCCAGCAGGAAGGCGAGCAGCGGGAACAGCAGCACGGACATCGCGCCAGCGACGACAAGCAGGGAGGCGAGCCACGAGGGCAAGACACCCGTCTCGACACCCAGCTCGGTGACGGCGACGATGATCGGCAGGCCGGTCGCACCGTACAGGCCGATGCGCGTCGCGTCCATCCAGCCGACACGCTCAATCGATCCGTGGAAGCGTTCCAAAAGGACGATGGGCACGCCGCGCACCACAAGGATTGCGCCGACGAAGGCGACGAGCAGGAAGGGGTAGCCCACGACGGCGCTCAGCGAGATGTTCATGCCCGAGGTGACGAAGAACAGCGGGATGAGGAAGGAGAAGCCGAGTGTGCGCAGCTCGCCTTCGACCATCGTGAAGTTGCCGGGCGCCAGCGCGCGCACGATGATGCCGGCCGCAAACGCGCCGAGCACCATGTCCAATTCCATGACCGCGGACAGCGCCATGAGGCCGGTGAGAACCAGCATGACGACGCGCATGAGCGTCTTTTGCGAGGTCTGCGCCCCGTGGAGGATCGTCCGCCCGAACGCGGGATGCTTCAGGATGAAGCGCGTCGGGATGGCAACCGCGATGACCGTTGCCAACGCGAAGAGCAACAGAACGATCGCCGCGGCCCACGGGCTACGCGCGGACAGCAGCAGCGACATGGCGATGATGGGTGCGAGCTCGCCGACGGCACCGTGGACGAGGACGGCCTTGCCGATCGTCGTCCCCATGACGCCGGCCTCCATGAGGATGGGCAGCAGGGTGCCCATCGCCGTCGAGGTCAGCGCGATCGCCAGCGCGATGTACGTAGCGGTGGCGACGCCCGTCGTACCCGACGCGGCAACCGCCACCCAGGAGACGGCCAGGCCGATGCCAAAGCATGCCAGCCACGTGAGCAGCGAACGCCTCCCCGCCCGTCCGTGCACCTCTTCCACATCGATCTCGGTGCCCGCGATGAGGAAGAGCATGCCCATGCCAACCTCGCGGAACACGGAAATCGGCTCGGTGAGGGATGCGAGCCCCAGAACGTTCGGCCCGATGATGGCGCCGAAGATCAGCAGCCAGACGACGTCGGGCACGCGCTTGTGTGTGAGCGAGGACAGCAGGGGTGCGATGGCCGCAGCGGCGGCGATCAGGAAGAGGGAGACGATGGCTCCCTCGGTGCCACTCGTGCTCGACGCGGCGACGAGGCCGTGGCCCACTCCCCCGCTCGCGGCGGGCAGAGACATCGGCAGGCTCATGTGCGTTCCTTTTCGGGTACTGGAATCGGGCGCGCGCCGACGACCGTTGGGGTCAAGGGCGCGTATTCAGGAATTGTGGGCATGACAAAGGCCCGGGACGACAAGTCCCGGGCCCGTGCGTGGATGCGAGGTCAGCCCTCGACGTCCAGGAGGCCGTTCTTGTAGGCCTTGGCCAGGCGGCGGGGCACGCGGATCTCACGGCCGGCAACCTTGACGGTGTTCAGCTCGGTAAGATCAGCCTTCCAGGTAGACCGGCGGGTGCGGGTGTTCGCACGGGACATCTTGCGCTTGGGAACTGCCATGTCTTACCGCTCCTCTTCTTTCTCGACGACTATTCTGATCGGTGCGCCACGCGGGCGCACGGCGACAACCCGACAAGACTACCACGGACCAGACTCTGAAGCACATCGCGAGAGCCTGCGCGCCTGCGATCCTGGTTACAGACTGAGGGCGGGTTCTCTCCCTTAGACTGAGCGCATGTCCGCTCTTCGTACGCTCGCCTCCGGCACGCTCCTCACCCACGAGATTGAGATCAAGCGTTCCCGATTCATTACGACGCTAGCTAGGACGGACACCCCCGAGGAGGCACGCGAGCTCATCGATGCGGTTAAAGCCGAGCACCCGCAGGCCCGCCATAACTGCTCCGCATACCTGATCGACCCGCCGGATGCCGCACCGCTGCAACATTCCTCGGACGACGGCGAACCCTCGGGCACGGCCGGGACCCCGATGCTGGAGGCCCTGCGCGCCTCCGACACGTGGAACGCGACGGCGGTCGTCACCCGCTACTTCGGCGGAATCCTCCTGGGCGGGGGTGGCCTCGTGCGGGCCTACTCCACCTCAGTCTCCGAGTCCGTCGCCCGCGCCCCCATCGCCTACCTCGTCGGGCGCGACGTCCTCGAAACCCAGCTGAACCCAGGGGACGCGGGTCGCATTGAAGCCGAGCTTCGCGCGCGAGGAGCCGCGGTCATCGACACGATCTGGGGCGCGGACGTCACGCTACGCATTGCCATCGATCCGAGCGACCGAGACTCCATTGACGCATGCCTGGCGCAGGCCTCGTCCGGTGTTGCAAAGTTTCGCTACGTGGAAACACGGCGGATTGAACTAGACGAGGCTCCAAGCGCGGGATGACAATTCAGGGGTACACCTGCTTAGGAAGGACCCCTCATGGCTCGCATCGCCTCCACCGTCGCCGATCTGATCGGCGGCACCCCCCTCGTCCGTATTAACCACGTTGCCGGCGACGGCGTCGACGTGGTCGCCAAGGTCGAGGCCTTCAACCCCGCCGCCTCCGTGAAGGATCGCATCGCCCGTTCGATCATCGACGCGGCCGAGGCCTCGGGCGCCCTGGCCCCCGGCGGAACGATCGTCGAGGCCACCTCCGGTAACACGGGTATCGCCCTGTCGATGGTGGGCGCGGCTCGCGGCTACAAGGTCGTCATCGTCATGCCCGCCTCGATGTCCGTCGAGCGCCGCGCCATCGTGCGCGCCTTCGGCGCCGAGCTGGTCCTCACCGACCCCAAGGGCGGCGTCTCCGCGGCCGTCGCCGAGGCCGAGCGCATCGCCTCCGAGCGTCCCGGCGCCATCATCGCCTCCCAGTTCACCAACCCCGCCAACCCGGCCGCCCACGTGGCGCACACGGGCGAGGAGATCTGGGCGGACACCGACGGCCAGGTCGACGTGTTCGTCGCCGGCGTGGGCACGGGTGGTACCATCTCGGGCGTCGCGAAGGTCCTCAAGGAGAAGAACCCGAACGTGCGCATCATCGCCATTCAGCCCACCGAGTCTCCCCTGCTGACCGGCGGCACCCCCGGCCCGCACGGCATCCAGGGCCTCATGCCCAACTTCGTGCCCGAGACCTTCGACGCGGGCATCGTGGACGAGGTCATCTCCGTCGAGACCGCTCAGGCACTCGAGTTCGCTCGCCGCGCGGCCGCCGAAGAGGGCCTGCTCGTGGGCATCTCCTCGGGCGCCGCCCTGGCGGGTACGGCCGCCGTCGCCGCTCGCCCCGAGCTGGTCGGCAAGAAGATCGTCACGCTCCTTCCCGACACGGGTGAGCGTTACCTCTCGACCGCGCTGTTCGCGGGCCTCGAAGACTGATCTTTCCCGCTTGACACGCTAAGGTGGCCCCGGATGGAATATCCGGGGCCACCTGTGCGTTTCCGTCTGAGTCAACCATCCAGGAGGAACCGTGAAGCTCACCGTACGCGCCCTGTCGAAGACCCTGTCGCGCGCCCTGCCCACCAAGACGCTCGGACTCTTCCACGAGGACCTCGTGACGGCGCGGCGCCGCGACCCCGCGGCCACCTCCGCCCTGGAGATCGCACTGACGTACCCGGGCGTGCACGCCCTGTGGACCCACCGCGTCTCCCACGCCCTGTGGTCTCACGGTGCCCACACCCCCGCGCGCGTCCTATCCTCCATGGCCCGCGCGGTCACCGGCGTGGACATTCACCCCGAGGCCACGATCGGCCGCCGCGTCTTCATCGACCACGCGACTGGCGTCGTCATCGGCCAGACGGCCGAGGTCGGCAACGACGTCGTCATCTTCCACGGCGTCACCCTCGGCGGCGTCGCCATGATTCCCGGTAAGCGCCACCCCACCGTCGGCGATCACGTCATGATTGGCGCGGGCGCGAAGGTCCTGGGCCCCATCACCGTGGGCGCGGGCGTCAAGATCGGCGCGAACGCCGTCGTCGTCAAGGACGTGCCCTGCGGCAACGTGGCTATCGGCGTACCCGCACGCCTGCTCCCCAAGCCCGAAAAGGACACGCGCGACCGCGACCTCATCGTCGATCCCAACTGCTTCTTCGAGGAGCCGGCCCTCTACATCTGAGGGTATTCACCCTCGTCAGATGCGGTCTGTGAGAATCTGTTCAAGATCCGTGACAAAGTGAGCATCCTCACCTATAGTTGGTTTATGGAAGCTCAAACTCTACATGCCCCCCTGGACGCGTTGTCAGCGGCGAATCGGCCTCAGGGTATTGAGATCGCCACGCTCACAACATTCGACATCCCCGCTCTTGCGGTGCTCACCCTCGAGGCGTACGACGACGACGTCACGCCCGAGGCGCTCTTGGAAACCTCCGAAGAACTACGCCTGACGTTTGAGGGCGCTTTCGGGGCGACCACCGAAGACTCGTTCATTGGCGCGTGGGATGGGGGAACGCTCGTCGGAGCGATCCTCGTCGTTCGCGAATCCCCGTGGGATGACGCGCCGGACGGCCCCTTCGTGGTGGACCTGATCGTCGCCCCCGACTACCGCAGGCGCGGCATCGCGACGGCCCTCGTCTCCGAGGTCGCCGCGCGCTGCTCACAGTGGGGATTCGACTCCCTCGCTCTGCGCCTGGATACGCGCCACGGCGGAGCCCGCGAACTCTACTCGGTCCTTGGATTCGAAGAGATCGCCTAACAAACGGCGAGGAGTGCGAGCCTGGCGGCCCGCACTCCCCTGACGGCCTTTCGCGCGCTCAGCGCTGGCAGGACGGACACCAGAAGAGGCGTCGGTTCTGCATGAGCGCCTCGCGGATCGGCGTCGAGCAGCGCAGGCACGGGCGGTCCGTGCGGTGGTACACGTACCAGCGCGAGGCCTCCTCGTCACCCTCAATCGGCGGGTTGGGGGCCTCCTCCGGGTCCATCGTGTCCAGGCGGCCAGCGGCCAGGCCGCGGTTCATCAGGTCGCAGATGAGGACCCACAGCTCGCGCAAGCGCTTGAGGGAGATGTTGGCACCCTTGCGGTGAGGTGAGATGCCCGCGAGGAACAGGGCGTCAGCGCGGTAGATGTTGCCCACGCCCGCGATGATCGACTGGTCCATGACGATCTCACCGATCGCGCGCTTCTTGGAGTGAGCGACCTGAGCGAAACGCTCCATGGCCTCGACATCGGAACGGGCCCCGGCGTCCAGGGGATCCGGCCCCAGCTTCGACTCCGCCTTGATGCGTTCCTCATCCTTGATGAGGTCGCAGCGGTTGGGACCCACCAGATCAGCGACGGCATGGTCGTTGAACATGCGCAGGCGCACGGCACCGACCGGCTCCGGCGGCTCCCATTCCCCCGCCTTGACCTCGCCAAAGCCCTCGCCCCAGCGGGTCTCGGAGTGGCCGTTCCACTCCCCCTTCGGAACGTTGGGGATGCGGTGAGCGACGCCGTGCCCCTCGTCGACGACGGTCTCGTCGCCGTTGAAGCGCCACCAGCCGTACAGGCCCAGGTGGATATGCACCCACCGGTCCGGCCACGGAGCATCCTCGGGCAGGATCGGCTCCCCACTGCCGGCCGCGGCACCCTCCAGGAGGGCCACCCCGGCCTCGTACGTCTCACCTTCGATGGGCGGGACGAACCCGATAAACATGTGTTTGCCGTGCACGCGCACCCGCTGCATGACCCACCCATCCAGGAGGGCGGCGGAGGACGCGAAGCGCCCCTGCGGGGACGAGGCCGAGACGATACCCCCGACGAAAAGCTCGTCGAGGGTACCGGCTAGGCGACGGACTGCATCGCCTTCAGGCATGCGACCTCACTTCTTAACGACGACGTTGACCAGCTTCGGCGCACGGGCGATCACCTTGAGGGGATCTGCCCCGCCGAGGGCCTTGACGATAGGGGCCTCGGCCAGGGCGGCCGCGATGAGGTCTTCCTCGGAGATGGAGGGAGCGACCTCGATGCGGGCCTTAACCTTGCCGTTGACCTGGATGACGGCCGTGACCGTGTCCTCGACCAGCAGCGAGGAATCCTCGACGACCGGGAAGGGCTCGCGGGCCAGGGAAGCCTCGTGGCCCAGGCGGCTCCACAGCTCCTCGCACAGGTGCGGGGCGACCGGGGCGAGCATGAGGATCAGGGGCTCGATGGCGTCGCGCGGGACAGCGTCCAGGCTGGTCAGGTGGTTGTTGAGGACGATGAGCTTGGAGATCGCGGTGTTGATGCGCAGATTCTCGTACTCTTCGGTGACCTCGGCGATCGTGCGGGCCACGAGGCGACGCGTCTTGTCGTCCGCGGGCTCGTCGGTGACCGTGAGCTGGCCGGTCTCTTCGTCGACGGCGTTGCGCCACAGGCGCTGCAGGAATCGCTGGGAACCGACGACGGCGCGGGTCTCCCACGGGCGCGACAGGTCGAGGGGGCCCATGCTCATCTCGTACACGCGGAAGACGTCGGCACCGTAGGCGTCGTACATCTCGTCGGGCGTGACGATGTTCTTCAGGGACTTGCCCATCTTGCCGTACTCACGGTTGACGGGCTCACCCTTGTAAGTGAAGCCGGTCGTCTCGTCACCCTCAACCTCGTCGGCGGGCACGTACTGGCCGCGTGCGTCGGTGTAGGCGTAGGCCTGGACGTAGCCCTGGTTGAAGAGCGTGTGGTAGGGCTCGGAGTCCGGCACGTGGCCCAGGTCGAAGAGGACCTTCTGCCAGAAGCGGGCGTAGAGCAGGTGCAGGACCGCGTGCTCGACGCCGCCGACGTACATGTCGGTGCCGCCGCTGACCTTGCCCTCGCGCGGACCCATCCAGTAGGCAAGGTTCTCCTCGCCGGCGAAACGCTCGGAGTTCGTCGGATCGGTGTAGCGCATCTCGTACCAGCACGAGCCCGCCCACTGGGGCATCGTGTTGGTCTCGCGGCGGTAGGTCTTGGGGCCATCGCCCAGGTCGAGCGTGACGTTCACCCAGTCCTCGGCGCGACCCAGCGGGGCCTCGGGCGAGGAGTCGGCGTCGTCCGCGTCGAAGGTGCGCGGGCTGTAGTCGCTGACCTCGGGCAGCTCGACGGGGAGCATGTCCTCGGGCAGGGCGTGCGCGACGCCATCCTCATCCCACACGATCGGGAAGGGCTCGCCCCAGTAGCGCTGGCGGCTGAAGAGCCAGTCGCGCAGGCGGTAGGTGACGGTGCCGTGGCCCAGTCCCTTGGCGACCAGCCACTCGATCATGGCGGCCTTGGCCTCGTCCTTGGCCAGGCCGTTCAGGTCGATCTCGTCGTTCGCGGAGTCGACGGCCACGCCGTCACCCGTGTACGCGCCGGCCTCGAGATCGGGGCCGTAGGGGTCGTCGGCCGGCCCGATCGTGCGCACGATGTCGAGGTCGTAGGCGCGGGCGAACGCCCAGTCGCGGTCGTCGTGGGCGGGCACGGCCATGATGGCGCCGGTGCCGTAGCCCCACAGGACGTAGTCGGCGACGAAGATCGGGACGGGGCGGCCGTTGACCGGGTCGATACCGAACAGGCCGGTGAACACACCGGTCTTGGTGCGCGCCTCGTCGGCGCGCTCAGCCTCGGACTTCGCGGCGGCCTGGGCGCGGTAGGCGCTCACGGCCTCCTTGGGGGTGGCGGCGCCACCCGTCCACGCGTCCTTCGTGCCCTCGGGCCAGGAGGCGGGCAGGGTGAGGGCAGCCTCGTCACCGGCGTCGCCGCCGACGGTACCACCGAGGATCGGGTGCTCGGGCGCGACGACCATGAAGGTCGCGCCGAACAGCGTGTCGGGGCGCGTCGTGTAAACGTCCAGGGAGTCGAGGCAAGCGCCGGCCTCGCGCGCGCCGGGCACGTCGAAGCGCACGGTCGCACCCTCGGAGCGGCCGATCCAGTTGCGCTGCATGGTGCGCACCTTTTCGGGCCAGTCGATCGTGTCGAGGTCGTCGGCCAGGCGCTTACCGTAGGCGGTAATGCGCATCATCCACTGGCGCAGGTTGCGCTTAAAAACCGGGTAGTTGCCACGCTCGGAGCGACCGTCCGCGGTGACCTCTTCGTTGGCCAGGACCGTGCCCAGGCCCGGGCACCAGTTGACGGGGGCCTCGGAAACGTAGGCGAGACGGAAGGAGTCGACGACCTTCGCCTGGGCTGCACGGTCCAGGGAGTTGTAATCGGAGCCGTCCTCGGGGCGAATCTCACCGGCCTCAAGCTTGGCGATCAGCTCGGTGATCGGGCGGGCCGCGCCCTGGGAGCCGTCGGGAGCCGTCGCCTCGGGATCGAACCACGAGTTGAAGACCTGCAGGAAGATCCACTGCGTCCAGTGCACGTACTCGATGTCGGTCGTGGCGAAGGAGCGGCGCGAGTCGTGGGACAGGCCCATGCGGCGCAGCTGGCGGCGCATGTTTGCGATGTTCTGGTTCGTGGTGATGGCCGGGTGCTGGCCGGTCTGGACGGCGTACTGCTCGGCGGGCAGGCCGAAGGCGTCGTAGCCCATCGTGTACAGGACGTTGTCGCCCTTCATGCGGCGGTAGCGCGCGAGCGTGTCGGTCGCGATGTAGCCCAGCGGGTGTCCCACGTGCAGGCCCTTACCCGAGGGGTAGGGGAACATGTCGAGGATGAAGAAGGGGTTGTGGGAGGCCAGCGGGCCAGCCAGGTCGCCCGTGGGGTTGTCCGCGTAGAACGTGCCCAGCTCCTCCCAGCGGTCCTGCCACTTCGTCTCGATCTGACCTGCGAGCTCAGCGGTGTAGCGCTGGGCCGGGGCACTCTGCGGATTTTCGCTCATCTGTGCGTTCCTCGCTTAACGATGGGTCGCGTAACAATACTCCCCACCAGGGTAGTTCACGCCCGCCAACCCCGCCGGATGCGCTCACCTACCGAAGCAGGCGCGAATGGGTGACAATAGTCGCATGAGCACCGTCTTTGAAAACATCATCTCCGGCGCCTGGTCCGGTCGCTTCGTGTGGGCCGACGACCTGTGCGTCGCCTTCGCAACGATCGAGCCCACCTCGCCCGGACACGTCCTCGTCGTCCCTCGCACCCCCTACGAGGCGTGGACCGACGCCCCCTCCGACGTGGCAGCGCACCTCATGAAGGTTGCACGCGCGATCGGCCTCGCCCAAAAGTCGGCTTTCGGCGTGGCTCGAGCGGGCCTCGTCATTGCGGGCTTCGAGGTCCCCCACACCCACCTGCACGTGATTCCCCTGCGCGACGAGTCCGACGTGCTGCTCTCGAACGCTGCCCCTGCCAGCGACGAAGACCTCGATAGCGCGATCACGACTCTGCGCGAGGCTCTTCTGGCGGCAGGTCACGCCGCGCACGTTCCGCCGTCAATGACCTCCGCACTGCTCGCCTGAGGCCTGCGCTCCCCCACCTGTGCGCCCACTGACGGGCGCTCCCAGCCCGCTTGCCCACTTCGGTCAGGCGGGCTGGATCGTTTCCGGGCCTCGTCGATGGGAGTCGGGTCGCGTTGGGGCAGCTCAGTCGCGGACGACGATGCCCGAGGCCTGGGCGGGGTCGAGGAGGAGCATCTGCCCATCGTCGAGGAGGACCATCACCCCAGCGGAGTCCGATGCGACGACGGTGATGTGGGCATCGGGCACGAGGCCCGCCTCCTCCCAGGCGCGCAGCGCATCGGGGTCACGGTCTGGCAGCCGCTCGATGACTCCCCCTGCGGTGACGTCGAGAGCGTCAAGCGGACTTCCTGCAACGTCATCGCTGGTTCCGTCGGCGCGCGGAATCGGATCCCCGTGCGGGTCGCGACTCGGGTAGCCAAGCACGCGATCGAGGCGGTCGAGAAGGCGATCGGAGACTGCGTGTTCCAGGATCTCGGCCTCTTCGTGGACCTCATCCCAGGAAAAGCCGAGGGCCTCGTGCAGGTAGGTTTCGAGCAGACGGTGGCGGCGTACCATGCCCAAGGCGACGGCGCGCCCCTGCGGGGTCAGTCGCACGCGGCCGTAGCGCTCGTGCGTGACGAGGCCCTGCCGAGCCAGGCGCTGGATGTTTTCGGTCGCGGTCGAGGGGACGACTCCCATGTGCTCGGAGACATCCTTAGGTTTGACGCCGTCGCGGCCGGCTTCCTCGGCGCTCCACACGAGCTTGAGGATGTCCTCCACGACAGCGGAATAGGCGCTCGACGCGTCCGACATGGCGTTCCCCTTTCGTCTGAAGCCCCATTGTAGGTGCCCGTGTGAGTCACGCCCGGCGAGCGTGCGACATAGGCCACGACAGCCCTCATTGACTTGCGCGGGACGAATCGCGCCTGTATATTTATCTCTCGGTTGCAAAACCCCCGCGTCATTAGCTCAATTGGCAGAGCAGCTGACTCTTAATCAGCGGGTTGAGGGTTCAAGTCCCCCATGACGCACAGCTTTCCTGGCTCCGGCTGGTGAAAGTACCCCGCGTCATTAGCTCAATTGGCAGAGCAGCTGACTCTTAATCAGCGGGTTGAGGGTTCAAGTCCCCCATGACGCACAAACAACCGGCGGCCTTCGGGTCGCCGGTTTTTCGTACCCGCACCCCCGTTTGTTCTTCCGGTGTTGGCCGTAGCCCGCCAGATCTCCGGCCTGCCACAGCCCCGCCAGATCTCCAGCCACCGCCACAGCCCCGCCAGATCTCCAGCCACCGCCGCAGCCCCGCCAGATCTCCAGCCAACGCCGCAGCCCCGCCAGATCTCCGGCTGCCGCGAGGCCTGCCCGCCCGCTCACCGCCCGCGCCACGAGCTTCGCTCGGCGCGTCGGCTCGAAGCCCAGCCAGGCCCAGCAGGCCTCGCGGCAACCTCCGATCGGGCGGTAACTGCGCGCGAATGAACAACTCTCCTTGAACCCCCAGCGCCCCGACCGCGCCTGATACAACAGTCAAACCAAAGATGAGCTCACAATATGCGATGCACTTACCGACAATGTGTATACTGAGCAATCATGACTCATAGCGTTTCATACGCTCGCCTACGACTGGGGAACATCATGAGGAAAAGCCGGAGAGTTCTAGCTGCGGGTGCTGGTTTGGCTCTTGTCGCTGCAGGTACGGTATCAATGTTTGCGCCACGCAGCGCACAAGCCGATGCCCAGCCCTTCTCCCTCTCACAATACGTCTCATCAACAAGCACGACGGTGTGCAATACGACCCCTGTGATCACGACCTATCACGGTACCGTCGTGCTGGACATTCCGATCACTACGCTTCTGGCAGGCCACGAGGCAGAAATCCGCGCTGCGGCTGCACAGGGGCTCTCCCCTCATGACTCCGGCAGCAACGACACCTCCGATATCACGCTGACCGTGAGTGTCCCTGAGGCAGTCACGTTGGGAACGTCTCGCGCGAAATCCACCTCGTCAATGCTCGCCTACACCTCGTTCTCCCCGGGCGCTGAGCGCACACAGGTCACTGCGAACATCCACCTCAGGGATCTGAACTGGCAGCAGCTGCTCGATATCTACGATGCAGAGAAAGCCAACCCCGATCAGCATACGATCAAGGTCCAGGTCCCCTATGCCGTTGGCACAATCGACCCCGCGGAAGCGACTCAACTGGCCAGCGAACAGATTACCGTTACGGGTCAGTTCAACTTCTTCGCATCATCGACCACCCCCGCCCAGGTCTTTAACTTCGATACAAAGACCCTGGCACTCGCACAGTCGCCTACCGACTGCTTCGCGTCCGCACCAACCCGCACAACGCGCTGGGTTGACGAAGAGGACGGCCACGACTTACAGCCCCCGAAGACCGGTCCGAACTTCTTTCATGCCGCGGGAATTCCCGACTACGAATTCTCCACTTGGGAGTTGTCTTCGGATCGCATGACCGGAATTTACAAGTACAAGAAGGTGTTTGGCTCCCTTCCGGTCAACGGCGACGACCCGACAATCGACACGGATTTTAAGGTCGGCCTGGAGGGCAACACTCCGACTCAAAGGGAAAAGATCTACGCCGAGAGCAAAGATTCTCTTCTGACCATTGAGAACGTCGTTCACTTGAACAACCTTCGAGGTGGACGCATTGCTGATGTCCTCCAGAAGTACGACGAGACGCCCAACGCTTTCGACGATATTGCACTGAAGAATGCTCACTTGGGCTTCACAACGCAGATCACTCTTCCTTCGCAGCTGAAGTTTTCTGATCCCTCGGCCATCTCGGTGACTGGGCTTCCCCAGGGCTTTTCAGCGAGCACAGTGGCAGTTAACGGACAGACCGCAACGGTTACCGTTGACTTCGATAACCCCGATCAGATCACCACCATCGAAGCCCTCAAGAACGCGATGGCGGCGCTTCACGGCGAAGCGGTGATCACCGTTGAAAGGTTGCCTTCACTGAATCTGCAACTGCCGATACGGATTACCAGATCGACCACCTCACGCAGGGCATTATCTCGGTTGATGTTGAGAAGCAACTCGGTGCCATGGTGATACCCGGGTGGCCTTCACCCGCATGCCCTCCGACTATGGGCGACTACGACGCCGTCGAACCGGCCGAACCTCGCCCTGTTCTTGGAACAGTATTTGATCCCCCGGCGCCCGCATGTCCCCCTACAAGCACCCCTTTTTCCGCCGGATGGAGGCCCCCCATGACCGGCCCATCTGCCGGATGGGATGAAGCTCCGCTCATGAAACACCCCCTGAAGTACACGACCACCGAGGCGCATCCCGATGTGACGCGACTGTCCTTCAAGCCTGGTCCGACCCCTACGCCGACGACGGTGACGCCCTCGGCTCCTCCTGCGCCTGCAACGCAGCTCGCCAAGACCGGTGCTCTCACCGGCGATGTGCTGGTGCTCGCTGCCGTGACGGGCACTATCGGCGCCGCGGCAATGCGGAGGAAGCGCTCTTAATTCGCGTGTCATAGTCATGGGCGGGGTGCCGGTGAATCGCCGGCACCCCGCCTTATTTGGGTGAAAGGCCAAAACGTCCTTGCCTTTTTATCTCGCTCACCAGCACCGCGCGTCATGAGCTCCCGACAGCTTCGCCTAGCTGGCGGCGGTGCAAACCACCCGATGCGCACGTTAACCCGCTATTTCACATCTGGGCAGAAGCTTTCATGCTGGGATTCGAGGGATAGCGCGCAGCGACTTGAGGCAACATCCATACACGCGCATGCGGATAGGTTACGCACATACGGATAGGTAACTCGCATGCGGATAGGTTACTAACCTATCCGCATGTCAATAACCTATCCGCGTACGAACAACCTATCCGGCTAGTCCACCGTTCAACCACACGAAGCACCCGGACAACACCTTCTCTGCGATCCTCGACCCCTCCCCTCCACCATTCCTCATGCAACGCCAAACGATCACGCAGCACAGCGGTCAGCACACAATCCCAACCGTGAACAACAAGGCCGGGGCACCCCTCGTGGGTAACCCCGGCCTCATCCTTCACTTACTAAAAGTGGATCGTGCCCATATCGAATGACGGCAAGAGCACGTGCGACAGCCAGCAGCACAGCTGCTCCGACACATCAGGCACGCGCCTTCCTGAAGGCAATGACGCCCGCACCCAGCCCCGCTAGCAGAACGCCAACTGCCACAAGAGCCGATGCATCACTACCCGTGCGCGCAAGTCCTGCAGAGCGAGCAGGCTTGCTCGGGGCGGGACTCGTGGGAACCGTGGGGGTCACGACCGTGGGAGTCTGAGGAGTGGGAGTCGCGGGAGTGTGAGGTGACGGGGTGGAAGGCGTCTGAGGGACAGGTGTTGCGGGGGTTGATGGAGTAGACGGGGTAGACGGCGTGGAAGGAGTAGGTGCCGGCGTGGGCTGCGCGGTGATCTTGCGGATCAGGATGTCCGTGTCGGCCCCAACAGCACGTGCGTTCGCGGGATCATTCGGATCAACCGTGCGAGCGGCAGCGTCGTAGCCTCGGATCGTCTGGCCCGGGACGATTTCGTACCCCTCGGGCAACGCCGGGAGCGCCGTGACGGCGGCGCGCGACGGGTCATTCTGATCGTTGCCATAACGCTGCGTCGCCAGCACGGTGCCATCGGCATCAACGAGACGTACGTTACCCAAGGGCGAGTAGAAGACCTGGCACACGAAGTGCATGTCAGGCTGATCCGGATCGAAGTTCAAGGCAGGAGCGCTTACTTCGAGCGTGTATTCTCCTGGAACGATCGGGCTGGGCTGCACGGGTAGCGTACCAGCACCCTCATGAGGGACGTATTCTTGGCGAGGCTCGATGATGGTGTCGTTCTCGTCGGCGAGGTAGCAGGTCGCCGGTCCCGCGGCGTCAGCAGCATACGTGGGCGAAGGCAGGAGCACGGGAAGAGCAGCGGCGCCAAGGGCAGCCGCTGCCACGAGAGAACGCGACATTGACGGGATACGCATGGAAGATTCCTCTCCATCGATGGTCAGGTTACGAGCATCACATTACCGAGTAAATGCGTTCTTGTCTACAAGCTATGCCGAGTTTTTCATGAATCCAGCGCACCCCGATGCGACGAACGCCTGGTCAGGGTCGCGTGGCACCGCTCATCATCAGCGGTGCCCCCCCCGGGACCAGGCAGCAGCATCTCGGGCAAAAAGGGACGAGGCCGGGGCACCCCAATGGGCAACCCCGGCCTCGTACATCC
>CAKAHQ010000004.1 GCA_916439125.1 uncultured Actinomyces sp.
CCTGTCGCCGCGAGCTTGTGAGTGAGTTTGTGGTGGTGGTTCACTGCTTGGGTGGCTGGGTTTTGTGGCTTGGTTGTCTGGGGTGTGTGGGTGTTGTTTGTGAACTCGATAGTGTGTTTGTTTGTTTTTTTATGCCTGTTTTTTGTTTTTGAGTGTTTTTGGTTGGGATTGCTGGCTGGACGGTTTTTGTTTGGTTGGTTTTTCTGGGCTTTAACGTTTTTGTTTTTGTTCGGAGAGTTTGATCCTGGCTCAGGACGAACGCTGGCGGCGTGCTTAACACATGCAAGTCGAACGCTGAAGCCCAGCTTGCTGGGTGGATGAGTGGCGAACGGGTGAGTAACACGTGAGTAACCTGCCCCCTTCTTTGGGATAACGCCCGGAAACGGGTGCTAATACTGGATATTCACTGGCCTTCGCATGGGGGTTGGTGGAAAGGTTTTTTCTGGTGGGGGATGGGCTCGCGGCCTATCAGCTTGTTGGTGGGGTGATGGCCTACCAAGGCTTTGACGGGTAGCCGGCCTGAGAGGGTGACCGGTCACATTGGGACTGAGATACGGCCCAGACTCCTACGGGAGGCAGCAGTGGGGAATATTGCACAATGGGCGAAAGCCTGATGCAGCGACGCCGCGTGAGGGATGACGGCCTTCGGGTTGTAAACCTCTTTCGCTCATGGTCAAGCCGCAACGTTTGGTTGTGGTGAGGGTAGTGGGTAAAGAAGCGCCGGCTAACTACGTGCCAGCAGCCGCGGTAATACGTAGGGCGCGAGCGTTGTCCGGAATTATTGGGCGTAAAGGGCTTGTAGGCGGTTGGTCGCGTCTGCCGTGAAATCCTCTGGCTTAACTGGGGGCGTGCGGTGGGTACGGGCTGACTTGAGTGCGGTAGGGGAGACTGGAACTCCTGGTGTAGCGGTGGAATGCGCAGATATCAGGAAGAACACCGGTGGCGAAGGCGGGTCTCTGGGCCGTTACTGACGCTGAGGAGCGAAAGCGTGGGGAGCGAACAGGATTAGATACCCTGGTAGTCCACGCTGTAAACGTTGGGCACTAGGTGTGGGGGCCACCCGTGGTTTCTGCGCCGTAGCTAACGCTTTAAGTGCCCCGCCTGGGGAGTACGGCCGCAAGGCTAAAACTCAAAGGAATTGACGGGGGCCCGCACAAGCGGCGGAGCATGCGGATTAATTCGATGCAACGCGAAGAACCTTACCAAGGCTTGACATGCACGGCGACACTGCAGAGATGTGGTGGCATTTAGTTGGTCGTGTGCAGGTGGTGCATGGTTGTCGTCAGCTCGTGTCGTGAGATGTTGGGTTAAGTCCCGCAACGAGCGCAACCCTTGCCCCTATGTTGCCAGCACGTGATGGTGGGGACTCGTGGGGGACTGCCGGGGTTAACTCGGAGGAAGGTGGGGATGACGTCAAATCATCATGCCCCTTATGTCTTGGGCTTCACGCATGCTACAATGGTTGGTACAGAGGGTTGCGATACTCGTGAGGTGGAGCGAATCCCTTTAAAAGCCAGTCTCAGTTCGGATTGGGGTCTGCAACTCGACCCCATGAAGGTGGAGTCGCTAGTAATCGCAGATCAGCAACGCTGCGGTGAATACGTTCTCGGGCCTTGTACACACCGCCCGTCACGTCACGAAAGTTGGTAACACCCGAAGCCCATGGCCTAACCGCGTTTATGGGGGGGAGTGGTCGAAGGTGGGATTGGCGATTGGGACGAAGTCGTAACAAGGTAGCCGTACCGGAAGGTGCGGCTGGATCACCTCCTTTCTAGGGAGCCCAGTTTGTGGGGAAACAAGCTAGCGTGGCCCTGTTGGGGTTGGGTGTTCGGGTTGTTTTTCTTGTGCCTGCATGTGTTTACTGCCCGACAGTGGGTGGTGGGTGTGGGTGCGTTTTTGGGTTGGGCATAAAAAGGTTTGATGGCGAGACAAGCACACTGTCGGGTTCACGTTCAACACCGTGTGAGCGTCCGCCGCCTGTGTGGTGGTGGTTGCCCGCACAACCAGCCAGGGATTTTACTGGGTGTGGGTTGTGTGTGGTGGGTTGTTTGTGATTTGTATAGTGGTTGCGAGCATATTTGTTCTGTACTGTTTTTTGTGTTTTGTTTAGTTTTATTGGGCATTCGGTGGATGCCTTGGCATCAAGAGCTGATGAAGGACGTTGCGGCCTGCGATATGCCTCGGGGAGCTGGCGAGCGAGCGTTATTATCCGAGGGTGTCCGAATGGGGGAACCTAACCTGGGTTGTGCTGGGTTACCATCATCTGAACGTGTATAGGGTGATGGGGGGAACGCGGGGAAGTGAAACATCTCAGTACCCGCAGGAAAAGATATTCCGTGAGTAGTGGCGAGCGAAAGCGGAGGAGGCTAAACCAGATGCGTGTGAGAGGCGGCGGCCGTTGCGTGTTTGGTGTTGTGGGGCCATGTTGGACTCTTCTGCCGGAGGGTCGCGCCATGTGATGCTGGGAGTTGAACAGTCTGGGAAGTCTGACCGTAGAGCGTGAGAGTCGTGTAGATGGACTGGTGTTGTGTGGTGTGGATGTGGTACCCGAGTAGCGCGGGACTCGTGAAATCTCGTGTGAATCTGCCAAGACCACTTGGTAAGCCTAAATACTACTTGATGACCGATAGTGCATAGTACCGTGAGGGAATGGTGAAAAGTACCCCGGGAGGGGAGTGAAATAGTACCTGAAACCGTGTGCCTGTAAGCCGTCAGAGCCTTGTGGGGTGATGGCGTGCCTTTTGAAGAATGAGCCTGCGAGTTAGTGATACGTGGCGTGCTTAACCCGTGTGGGGTATGCGTAGCGAAAGCGAGTCTGAAATATGGCGTTTGTCGCGTGTTCTAGACCCGAAGCGGGGTGATCTACCCATGGTCAGGTTGAAGCAGAGGTAAGACTGTGTGGAGGACCGAACCCACCAGGGTTGAAAACCTGGGGGATGAACTGTGGGTAGGGGTGAAAGGCCAATCAAACTCCGTGATAGCTGGTTCTCCCCGAAATGCATTTAGGTGCAGCGTCGCGTGGTCCCTGGTGGAGGTAGAGCTACTGGATGGCCGATGGGCCCTATGGGTTACTGACGTCAGCCAAACTCCGAATGCCATTAGGTGTAGCGCGGCAGTGAGACTGCGGGGGATAAGCTTCGTAGTCGAGAGGGAAACAGCCCAGATCATCAGCTAAGGCCCCTAAGCGTACGCTAAGTGGGAAAGGATGTGGAGTCGCGGTGACAACCAGGAGGTTGGCTTAGAAGCAGCCATCCTTGAAAGAGTGCGTAATAGCTCACTGGTCAAGTGGTTCTGCGCCGACAATGTAGCGGGGCTCAAGCGTACCGCCGAAGCTGTGGCAACAACGCATGGAGCTGGCACCAGGAACTGGATGTCGGTGTGTTGTTGGGTAGGGGAGCGTCCTGCACGAGGTGAAGCCTGGAGGGAACTTCTGGTGGATTGTGTGGGAGTGAGAATGCAGGCATGAGTAACGAATCTGCGGTGAGAATCCGCAGCGCCGATTGACTAAGGGTTCCAGGGCTAGGTTTATCCGCCCTGGGTTAGTCGGGTCCTAAGGCGAGGCCGACAGGCGTAGTCGATGGACAACCAGTTGATATTCTGGTACCGCGTTATGACCGCCCATGCTGAAGTCATTGTGCTAACCAACTTGCTCACGCCACTCTTAAGCCTTCGGGTTTTTGGGTGTGTGTGGGTCTTGGGGCCCCGGTGATTGTAGGCAAGCGTGTTAACAGGGGTGACGCAGACAGGTAGCTGCAGTGCGCCGATGGTTGTGCGTATTTAAGGTTGTGGCCCGTCCCCCAGGCAAATCCGGGGGACACTAAGGGTGAGAACTGATGAGGGACACACGCGTGTGTGGACTTGTGGTGATCCTAAGCTGCCGAGAAAAGCCTCGACGTGAGGGCATAACGCGCCCGTACCCTAAACCGACTCAGGTGGTCAGGTAGAGTATACCGAGGCGTTCGAGTGAATCGTGGTTAAGGAACTCGGCAAAATTCCTCCGTAACTTCGGGATAAGGAGGACCCCGTCACTTCCCAACGCCGTGCGTGTTGGTGGGGTTGTGGGGTCGCAGAGAATAGGGAGAAGCGACTGTTTATCAAAAACACAGGTGCGTGCGAAGCCGTAAGGCGATGTATACGCACTGACGCCTGCCCGGTGCTGGAAGGTTAAGAGGAACCGTCAACACCCCTTTGTGGGTGTGAAGCGGTGAATTTAAGCCCCAGTAAACGGCGGTGGTAACTATAACCATCCTAAGGTAGCGAAATTCCTTGTCGGGTAAGTTCCGACCTGCACGAATGGCGTAACGACTTCTCCGCTGTCTCAACCGCGAACTCGGTGAAATTGCAGTACGAGTAAAGATGCTCGTTTCGCGCAGAAGGACGGAAAGACCCCGGGACCTTTACTATAGCTTGGTATTGGTGTTCGCTTGGACTTGTGTAGGATAGGTGGGAGACTGTGAAGCTGCCGCGCCAGCGGTGGTGGAGTCGTCGTTGAAATACCATTCTGGTTCAAGCGGTCACCTCAACTAGACCCGTGATCCGGGTTGGGGACAGTGCCTGGTGGGTAGTTTAACTGGGGCGGTTGCCTCCTAAAATGTAACGGAGGCGCTCAAAGGTTCCCTCAGCCTGGTTGGTAATCAGGTGGCGAGTGCAAGTGTACAAGGGAGCTTGACTGTGAGACCGACGGGTCGAGCAGGTGCGAAAGCAGGAACTAGTGATCCGGCCATGGCACGTGGGTGCGTGGTCGCTCAACGGATAAAAGGTACCCCGGGGATAACAGGCTGATCTTGCCCAAGAGTCCATATCGACGGCATGGTTTGGCACCTCGATGTCGGCTCGTCGCATCCTGGGGCTGGAGTTGGTCCCAAGGGTTGGGCTGTTCGCCCATTAAAGCGGTACGCGAGCTGGGTTCAGAACGTCGTGAGACAGTTCGGTCCCTATCCTCTGTGCGCGCAGGAAACTTGAGAAGGGCCGTCCCTAGTACGAGAGGACCGGGATGGACGAACCTCTGGTGTGCCAGTTGTACCGCCAGGTGCATGGCTGGTTGGCTACGTTCGGAAGGGATAACCGCTGAAAGCATCTAAGCGGGAAGCCTGCTTCAAGATGAGGTTTCCACGCCCCCTCCGTGGGGTGAGAGGCCCCCGCCAGACTAGCGGGTTGATAGGCCAGAGGTGGAAGCACAGCAATGTGCTCGTGAGCCGACTGGTACTAATGGGCCAACACTAAACAACAACCCAAACACGCAAGTGCCCTTGGGTGAAACAAAAACCGTGAACAACACGCCGCAACCACTATACAAACCACGATCAACCCACACCCCCACCAACAAGCAGCGTGCGGGGAGAGTGTTGAACACCAAATCTTGTGGTGGTCATAGCACCGGGGAAACGCCCAGCCTCCATTCCGAACCTGGAAGCTAAGCCCGGCAGCGCCAATGGTACTGCAACCGCCAGGTTGTGGGAGAGTAGGACACCGCCACAACACACGTCACCGAGAGGGACGGCCCGCATTGCGTGCCGTCCCTCTCGTTTTTGCGGCTCCGCGCCGCTTTGGTGCCACCTGTCGTCTAGTATTGGGTGGTTGAACGCGCATTGCGCACCGCAGACAAGAGCGCCAAGCGGCGCAGGAATAGAGGATAGACACCATGGCAGAAGAGACTCGAGGACGCGGCGAATTTGGCCGTGGTGGATACCAGAAGCGCCAGCCTCAGTGGCGTGACCGTAACGGCGAACGCACTGACCGCGGCGAGCGTGGCAACTTCCAGCGTCGTGGTGGTTTCCGCGATGATCGTCGCGATGGTGATCGTCGCGACTTCCAGCGTCGTGATGATGATCGCCGTGATTTCGGTGGTCGCGATGATCGTCGTGGGGATCGTGGGGGTTATCAGCGTCGTGATGACCGACGCGGTGGTTTCGAGGACCGCGGTCGCGGTGGGTTCCAGCAGCGCGATGATCGCCGTGGCAACTTCCAGCGTCGTGATGATGATCGTCGTGGTGGTTTCCGCGATGATCGTCGCGATGGTGATCGTCGCGACTTCCAGCGTCGTGATGATGATCGCCGTGATTTCGGTGGTCGCGATGATCGTCGTGGGGATCGTGGGGGTTATCAGCGTCGTGATGACCGACGCGGTGGTTTCGAGGACCGCGGTCGCGGTGGGTTCCAGCAGCGCGATGATCGCCGTGGCAACTTCCAGCGTCGTGATGATGATCGTCGTGGTGGTTTCCGCGATGATCGTCGCGATGGTGATCGTCGCGACTTCCAGCGTCGCGATAATGATCGCCGTGATTTCGGTGGTCGCGATGATCGTCGTGGGGATCGTGGGGGTTATCAGCGTCGTGACGATCGCCGCGGTGGGTTCCAGCAGCGCGATGATCGCCGAGGCAACTTCCGTGACGACCGCAGGAAGGATGCTTCTTACAAGTCCTACTCCTCGACGGACGAGTACGTCTCGCCTAACGGCAATGAGCCGATGATTCCCGCCGGCGTCAGCGCCGATGAACTGGATCGAGATGCACTGCGCGCGCTCACGACTCTGTCGGGCCCCAATCGCGACATTGTTGCTCGGCACCTCGTGATGGCGGGCCAGCTGATCGATCTTGATCCCGAAGCCGCGTACCAGCACGCACAGGCCGCAGTTTCCCGCGCCGGACGCGTCGACGTCGTGCGTGAGGCCGCTGCGCTGACTGCTTACGCATCCGGACGCTACGAGGAAGCGCTGCGTGAGGTGCGCGCTGTGCGCCGTATGCGCGGCGATTCCTCCCTGCGTGCGGTTGAGGCTGATGCCGAACGAGGCCTCGGCCACCCCGAGAAGGCCGTTGAGATTATCGACGCTACCGATGCCTCGTCCCTTGATCTTGCCGAGCAGGTCGAGCTTGTGCTCGTCTCCTCCGGCGCCCGTGCGGACCTCGGACAGTCCGACGTGGGCCTCGTGATTGTTGACGATGCTCTCGCTGCGCTGCCCTCGTCGGTGGACGACGAGCTGCGTCGTCGCCTCATGGAGGTCAAGGCCGAGCGTCTCACCGAGCTTGGCCGCGATGACGAGGCTGCTGAGGTCATCGCTGCTATGCCCGTCATTGCCGAAGACGCTGAGATTATCGACGTGGCCCTGTACCAGGACGCGGATGTCGACGGCAAGCGGTCTCCGCTGCGCGGCACCGGCAACGCTCTGGCTGAGGACTATGACTGCGCGCTGCTTGACCTTGACGGCACCGCCTGGTCGGGGGACGAGCGCATCGAGCACGCGGCTGCCTCCGTCATCGAGGCGCGCGGACTTGGTATGGCCTCGGCGTTCGTCACCAACAATGCGATGCGCACGCCCGCACAGGTCACCGACAAGCTCAACAGCATGGACTTTGAGGCTACCGCTGACATGGTCATGACGTCCGCGATGGATATCGCCGCGATCATGGCCGAGGAGCTTGCGGAAGGTTCCAAGGTCCTCGTGATCGGTGGCGCTGGCCTGCGCCTGGCCCTGGAAGAGCGCGGATTCGTCCTCGTTGACAGCGCGGACGATGAGCCTGCAGCTGTCGTGCAGGGCCTCGACAAGCAGGTGAACTGGGCGCTTCTCTCCGAGGGCGCATTCGCTATCGAGCGTGGCGCGGCATTCTACGCGTCCAACCTTGACGCGACGCTTCCCGTCGAGCGCGGTCAGGCGCTGGGCAATGGCTCTCTCGTGCGTGCGATCCAGCATGCGACGCGCAAGCGTCCGACCGCTGGCGGCAAGCCTGAGCCCGGCATCTACCGTCGTGCGAGCGAACTCGTCGGCGCGGGCAACCCGCTCGCTGTGGGTGATCGCCTCGAGACCGACATCATGGGTGCGGTTGCCGCTGGTGTCCCCGCTATGCACGTTCTGACTGGTGTCCACATGGCTCGTGACGTCATTCGCGCGCCTCGCGGTCAGCGTCCGAGCTACCTCGCGATCGACATGCGCGGCCTCCTCGAGGCACACCCGGCTCCGAAGCATCATCGCGACGGTACCTGGACGTGCGGTCTCTCGCAGGTGGCGAAGGTGGAGCGCTCTGGCGTCCTGACGCTTGACGACGTCGAGCTCACCGAGCCCGTGACCATCACGATCGACTCGTACCGCGCACTCGCTGCAGCTGCATGGGAGTACGCGGATGCGGCTGGTTCCGCCCCCTCTTGCCCCGAGATCACCGTTGTGAGCAACGACGACCCGGCGGGCATTGTGACGGCTCCCGAGCCGTCCACTGAGCCCGAGGATGACGACGATTTCTTCGATGTTGCCGCGGACGCGGACAACCTCCCGGAGCCGGGGGCACAGACACCCGCGTTCCTTCCCGGTGAGGAGGAACTCGAGCAGCTCCTTGAGGCGACGGCCGATATGGACGACGAGGCCTGATGGCCCTTCACGAACAGACGGAAGCCCGGCTTGTCGGTTTCGATGAGCTCGCAGCGTCAGTGCAAATCGAGACGTTGCGGGCCATCGAGTCCGATCTACGCCGGGCCCTGTCTGCCGATGTCCCAGCCGACGCGAACGTACCCGGCGGGCATATCCGCGTGCCTCATGAGGATCGGAGTGACGCATGAAACTTCGTCGCATTGATTCGGAACTTGTTCGCCGCGGTCTAGCGAAATCGCGTTCGGCAGCCGCTCAGATGATTGAAGATGGGCGCGTCAAGCTGGATGGGCAGATCGTCTTGAAGCCTGCCCGGCAGATGGATCCCGCCCAGGCGATAATCGTCGAAGAATCTGATGATCCCGAATACGTCTCGCGCGGCGCCCATAAACTAGCGGGTGCCCTCGACGCGCTTGGTGATAAGGCACCGCTGATCGAAGGCCGTCGAGCTCTCGACGCCGGCGCATCAACAGGTGGCTTTACAGACGTGCTGCTGCGACGCGGTGCGGCTTCCGTCGTTGCCGTGGACGTGGGATACGGGCAGCTTGCCTGGAAGCTGCAATCCGATCCCCGCGTCGAGGTTCATGATCGCACGAACGTGCGTACTCTCGATCCCGCGTCCGTTGCTCCCGCCCCCGAGCTGGTCGTGGGGGATATGTCGTTCATTTCTTTGACGCTTGTTCTTCCGGCTCTCGTCGCCGCAGCAGCGCCCGACGCTGACTTCCTGCTGATGGTGAAGCCGCAGTTCGAGATCGGAAAGGAACGACTCGGCCACGGGGGAGTGGTGCGCAATCCCGAGCACCACGTGGAAACGGTCGAAACGGTTGCCCGATGCGCGATGGAGCTGGGCCTCGATATCGCTGCCATCGCAGCCTCGCCACTTCCCGGCCCTAGCGGCAACGTCGAGTATTTCGTGCACATGCGCCGCAACCACCCCGAACCTATCGCCCCGTCTGCCTTGACCGAATACATTCGTCAGGCAGTTCAGGCTGGTCCCGCTGGAGGACACTCATGACCCGTGTCTTGATGGTGCGTCATCGTCATCGTCCCAATGCGATGACAAGCGCTGTGAGCCTCACCGAGGCTCTCAATGAGCGCGGTATCGAGGTCGTCGACGACGCGTCACTCGGAGGCATCGATATGGTGCTGTCGATTGGCGGTGACGGGACGTTCCTCGTTGCGGCCTCGAGTGCGCGTGCTCTGGACGTCCCCCTTCTCGGTATCAACGCTGGCCACATGGGATTCCTGACGGAACTCGGTGATAAGGGCACGGGTGATCTCGCGCGCAAGATTGCCGATGGCGATTTTTCGGTCGAACGACGTATGACACTTGATGTCACGATGGAACGTCCCGACGGATCGAAGGCCGACGACTGGGCCCTCAACGAAGCGGTTGTCATGCACACCGACGTGGCGCACCCCGTCCATTTTGCTCTCGTCGTCGATGGCCAGGAAGTGTCAACGTACGGGGCGGACGGCATGATTCTGTCCACGCCGACCGGCTCCACCGCCTACTCGTTTTCTGCGGGTGGACCGGTGGTGTGGCCAGATACGGAGGCGATCGTCGTTGCCCCTCTGGCGGCGCACGGTCTTTTCACTCGTCCTCTCGTCGTAGGACCGTCCGCGTGCGTCGAGATCGTGGTTCTCGACGACATGTGGACGCCCCCCGAGATGTGGTGCGATGGCCTGCGTCGCATGACGGTTCCGGCAGGGGCTGTCGTTCGCGCTCGCGTGGGGTCGGCGCCCGTGCAGCTCGTGCGCGTGGACGACACGCCTTTCTCGGCGCGTCTCGTGCGTAAATTCAACTTGCCTGTGCGCGGATGGAGGGACGCTGCGCGGTGATTGAGTCTCTCGATATCTCCCACCTCGGTGTTATCGCCAACGCCCACGTTGATTTCGGACCGGGGCTCGTGGTCGTTACGGGCGAGACCGGTGCGGGTAAGACGATGGTGCTGTCGAGCCTCCAGCTGCTGCTGGGTGCGCGTGCCGACGCTGCGCTCGTTCGCAGTGGCGAGGAGCGCCTCTCGGTCGACGGCATTTTTTCGGTGACGCCCGATATTGCCACGCGTGTCGAAGACGCCGGAGGCTTTGTCGAAGGTGATGAGCTGATCGTTGGACGATCCGTGCGCGCCGCAGGGCGATCGCGTGCGCACCTCGGCTCGCGTCCGGTACCTGCCTCGGTTCTGGCGGACATCGTTGGCTCTATGGTGACCATCCACGGTCAGTCCGATCAAATTCGTCTGACTGGGGAGTCTGCGCAGCGCCGCGCACTGGACCAATTTGGCGGCCCGGCACACGGTGCACTGCTTGAGGAATACCGCTCAGCTTTTCGTCGTGCGGTTGAGGTGAAACATCGTCTCGATTCGCTGCGTGGCGACGCGAGCGAACGAGCTGAGGAACTTGAGGATCTTCGAGCGGCAATTCGCCAGATCGAGGAACTGGACCCCGTGAGCGGTGAGGAAGAAGATCTCGTTCGTGAGGCAGCACGTCTCACGAACGTGGAGGATCTTCGAGCCCTCGTCGGTGTGGCACTTGGCTACCTGAAGGGCGATGATCGTGGCGATTATGCGGGGGCTGTTGAGGCAGCCCGTCACTCGTACGCGCAACTTGACGATGCAGCACGTTTTGACGAGGCCTTGGCTGAGTTCGTGGGGCGGGCACGCAACCAGGTGCTCGAACTGGAAGCACTCGCCGATGATGTTTCGTCGTATGTGTCGCGTCTTGACGCGGACCCGGAGAGGCTCGCCCAGATTCACGCGCGACGCGCAGCCATTAAGGACGCACAGCGCGGCCGGGCAGCGGATATCGACGGGCTGATTGTGTGGCTTGACGAAGCGCGCGCCCGCGTTGACGAGCTGTCGTCGCCCGGCTCGGATCCGGCAACCGTCGAGCGTGAACTTGCAGCTGCACAGGACCGCGTGCTCGAGTGCGGGCGCCTAGTGACGCAGTCGCGCGCTCGCCTCGCTCAAGAGTTGGCTGCGGGTGTGAACGAGGAGCTTCACGCGCTGTCGATGCCTGACGCGACCCTGCATATCGACTGTGAGCCCACGAAGCCAACATCCAATGGGTGCGAGACCGTCGTCTTCCGGCTGCAGCCGCATCCGCATGCTCCTGCCCGTCCTCTCGGTCAGGGGGCCTCTGGTGGCGAGCTCTCGCGCGTCATGCTCGCCCTTGAGCTGATGCTCGGGCGGACCGAGGCCTCGTCCACGTTTATCTTTGACGAGATCGACGCGGGCATCGGGGGACAGACCGCGACCGAGGTCGGCGCGCGCCTCAAGCGGCTCGCCTCGTCGCGACAAGTGATTGTTGTGACTCACCTGGCTCAGGTCGCCGCGTTTGGAGATCAGCACCTCGTCATTGAAAAGAACGACGGCACGACCAACGTGCGCGAGGTGCGTGGTGATGAGCGCGAAGCCGAACTGACTCGCATGATGGGTGGGGATCCGCACTCGGCTGCGGCGCGCCGCCACGCTTCGCAAGTCTTGGCTTCTGCCGTGTCACAATCGCAGGGATGAGTGAAACACTTTCAAAGGAATCAAAGGCTCGGTCGGGACGCGTACGCGTTGATGACCGGCCCAAGCACCTGGCGACACGTTTAGAACGTGGCGAGATCGCCGTCATCAACGTTGCCGATTTGGACCGTGACAGCGCAGCTGCGCTGGTTGAGGCCGCACCCACTGCGGTCCTCAATGCGCAGCCATCGCTGACCGGCCGTGTCGCAGCTCTCGGCCCCCGCCTCATTCTGGACGCGGGTATCACCCTGGTTGACGACCTCGGCCAGGACATCATGTCACTGCGTGAAGGCCAGGACGTCACGGTGACGGGCGGCAAGGTGCTCGTCGACGGGGGAATTATCGCAACGGGCAGGGCCGTATCCGCCGACGACCTGGATGTTGATGTCGCGGACTCGCGCACGCTATTCGCCGGATTCGGGGGCTCCGTCGAGGACTACCTGGCGAAGGATGGGGCGACCGTCCTGCGCGGCGAGGGCGTTCCTTCGATTGATGGCTTGGGCAAGCGGCCGGTTCTTCTCGTGACTGGGTCGACTGAGGCCGCCGCTGAACTCAAAGCGCTCGCCCGGTGGCGCTCCGAGACAGCTCCGTTCGTGATCGCTGTCGATGCCGGCGCTGACGTTGCGCTGAAAGCCCGTCTCAGCCTCGACCTCGTCGTGGGTGACGCGGAGCTGATGAGTGAGAAGGCTATTCGACGCGCGCGTGCATTCATCGTGCGGGTTGGCGGCGATGGCCTTGCGCCGGGCTCCCAGCGTCTGGATCGCATGGGTGTCGTTTACGAGCAGGTGGCGATGGCCGGCACATCCCTCGACGCGGCGCTCGTCGTCGCGGCGCATTCGGGTGCCCCAGCCGTCGTGACGGCGGGTGTTTCCTATGGGGAGGCCGAGCTCGTTGATGCGGGGCGTGCGCTTGTTGCCCCCGCTTTCTTCTCGCGTCTTGCGGTCGGCTCGCGCCTTATCGGTGCGCAGGCAGTGGCAGCCACCTTCCGTCCGCGTCCGCGTGGCTGGACCCTCGTGCTCCTCGCCTTGGTCGCTATCGCATTGATGGGTGTCGCGCTGTGGTCCACCCCGTGGGGCAACGACCTCCTGCACCCGGTCACTTCTTTCTTCGTCTCGCTGATGCACTCCGCTGGAGGAACCCAATGATTAACTTCCGTTACCACGTCGTCTCGATCATCGGGATCTTCATCGCGCTTGCGGTCGGCGTCGTTCTGGGCGCCGGTCCGCTCCAGAGCCGCATCCAGGCCGGAGTGAGTACGTCGTCGAGCACCACAGCCACCGATCCTCAGGTCAGTGCCCAGGCCGACGCCGAGGCAGCTGGCCTCAAGGCTCTCGCTTCGTCGGCGCTGTCGGGCTCCCTGGCTGGAGCGAAGGTTGCTCTCGTCGTGCTGCCCGGTGCATCTGACGACGATGTGAGTGCTTTGCGCTCGACGCTCACTGACGCCGGCGCGAGTGTTGTCGGACGCGTCACTCTGAGCGACAACTGGCAGTCCACGTCGATGAATCAGTACCGCACGACGCTGTCCACAACGCTTGCGTCTCACCTCGCCTCGCCCGCGGCCAAGACCGCTAGCGCTGACGGCGTCGTTGGATACTCGATCGTCCAGGTGCTGACCTCGACGGGTGCGGAGACTGATCTCCTGCGTCAGATTCTCACGGACGATTCGACCCCGATTATGACGATCGACGAGGATCCTTCTGGCACCGCAACGTCGATCGTGGCCGTCGGCCCGCGTGCGCAGTCCGTTGTTGGCACCGGTGCGACGCCTGCTGCGGTGACATCGAACTCGGACGCGTGGGTCGGCCTGGCTCAGGCTGTCGGTTCGACCTCGGGCGTTCTCGTGGGCGACGCCTCGACGCGCGAGGCGATGGTGAGCCAGGTGCGCGCGAGCGGTACCATTGTGACGACTGTTGACTCGGTCGGCACGACTCTTGCAACTGTCGATACTGCTCTCGCGTTGGCGAGTCCCGCGACGACCGCGCGCGCATTCGGCGTCGGAAACGGCGCACAGTCGGTGATTCCGCCGACGAAGTAGTCCACCATCAGCGTGAGAGCACGCGGCCCTGCCGCCCAATGAATGGGTGAGCGGGGCCGTTTGCTGTCACAAGCGTGCGCCGTTGGGCAACGCCTTCGCGTACCTGGAGGCGAGGGCCTATACTCGATCCACACCGACGAGTTGAACGAGAGTGAGCCTCATGCATTTCCTGTCTAGCGCCCAGGCCGCAGCCATCGCGGATCAGCCGAGCCCCCACGAGGTTGCAGCGAGCGAAATCGTGTGGAGCGGTCGCATCGTCGACATGGTCGAGGACCACGTTGTCGTCGTTGAGGGGCAGGAGCCCGTCGTTCGCCAGTACACCCGTCATCCCGGAGCCGTGGCCGTTGTCGCAATGCGTGGGGAGGCCGGCGCTGAAGAGATCCTGATGGAGCGCCAGTACCGTCACCCGGTCCAGGCGACCCTTTGGGAGATTCCCGCGGGCCTGCTCGACATTCCCGGCGAAGATCCCCTTCTTGCTGCCGAGCGAGAGTTGGCTGAGGAAGCCGACATGAAGGCTGGACGCTGGGATGTGCTGGTCGACTTCCTGACCTCTCCAGGCGGCACGAACGAGCCGCTGCGTGTCTTCCTTGCACGTGAGCTCGAAGCCACTGGCACGGTCTTCGATCGCGAAGACGAGGAAGCGACGATGGAGTACGCGTGGGTGCCGCTGTCCCAGGCCCTCGATATGGTGTTGGATGGGCGCCTGCACAGCCCATCTGCCGTGATCGGCATCCTCGCGGCGCATGCGGCTCGAGGTCGCAATTGGGAGGGCTTGCGCCCTGCCGACGCCCCGTGGATGCGGTAGACATCCGAGCGTAGGCCCTAAGTCCCTCGACGTGTGGGCTGTCCGACACTCCGATACGCTTTTCGCAACGCCTATTTATCTAAATTGGCGTACACTCATTCCCAGAGAAAAGCACACAGAGGCGCAGTAATGGAGCGTCGGAGCGGAGGACACGTGGCAGAAGAATCAGACGCCACAACCCGACAGCAAGTGCTCGATCTCATCGTCGAAAAGGGGCCGGTCACGGCCTCGTCGATTGCGAAGGTCTTAGGGCTGACGACCGCTGCCGTTCGGCGCCACATCACGTTGCTGCTCGAGTCCAAGGAGATCGCCGAGCACGAACCCGGTGCCCCCTCGAAGCGCGGGCGTGGGCGACCTGCCCGTCACTACGTGGCGACAGAGCGTGCGCACATTCACCTGGCCGACGGCTACTCCGATCTCGCTTCCAAGGCGCTGGGGTATCTTGGGCAGCTCGGGGGAGAAGAGGCAGTTGAATCTTTCGCGGCAGCACGTTCGCGCGAGATCGAGCGTCGATACGCCCCGATCGTCCGTGATGCAGGGACCGATCCGCGCGTTCGCGCGCAGGCCCTCGCCGACGCGCTCACGCAGGACGGCTACGCGGCCACCGTCCGCGACATCGGAGGCGGAACGCTCGCCGTCCAGCTGTGCCAGGGCCATTGCCCGATTCAAAATGTCGCGGGAGATTTCCCGCAACTGTGCGATGCCGAGACGCTTGCCTTTGGCAAGCTTCTCGACGTCCACGTGCAAAGACTCTCCACGCTTGCAGGCGGCGGACACGTGTGCACGACCCACATTCCCGTGGGTATGCCCGTGATCCGCCCCGGAGCGCGGAACGTGCGACGCAAGTAGCACACAGTTAAGAACGAGAGGTTGATACAACAATGACGCAGGCACCCGCCTCGGGCGCTGACGATCGTCGTATGACCGATGACGAGATCATCGAGTCGATCGGCGGTTACGAGTACGGTTGGCACGACTCCGACGATTACTCCAAGGACGTCCCCACCGGCATTAACGAAGAAATCGTCCGCTTCATCTCTGACGTGAAAGACGAACCGCAGTGGATGCGTGAGCGTCGCCTGAAGGCGCTCGAGCTGTTCGAGCGCAAGCCGATGCCCGCGTGGGGCCCGGACCTGTCTCACGTGGACTTCGATGCATTCAAGTACTACGTGCGCCCCACCGATCGCCAGGTCAACGACTGGGAAGATCTCCCCGAGGAAATCCGCGACACCTACGACCGCCTCGGCATCCCCGAGGCCGAAAAGTCGCGTCTGGTTTCCGGCGTCGCGGCCCAGTACGAGTCCGAGGTCGTCTACCAGCAGATCCAGGAAGACCTGGAGCGCCAGGGCGTCATCTTCACCGATACCGACACCGGCCTGCGCGAATACCCCGAGATTTTCGAGGAGTACTTCGGCAAGTGCGTTCCCGCCGGCGACAACAAGTTCTCCGCGCTGAACACGGCCGCCTGGTCCGGTGGCTCCTTCGTGTACGTCCCCAAGGGCGTCCACGTGACGATCCCGCTGCAGGCGTACTTCCGCATTAACACCTCCGCCATGGGTCAGTTCGAGCGAACGCTCATCATCGCCGACGAGGGCTCCTACGTGCACTACGTCGAGGGCTGCACCGCCCCCATCTACGACGAGAACTCCCTGCACTCCGGCGTCATCGAGATCTTCGTGAAGAAGGATGCCCGCGTGCGCTACACGACCATCCAGAACTGGTCGACGAACGTTCTCAACCTCGTCACCCAGCGTGCGATCGTCGAAGAGGGCGGCACCATGGAATGGGTCGACGGCAACATGGGCGCGGCGATCACCATGAAGTACCCGGCCTGCTTCCTCATGGGTGAGCACGCCCGCGGTGAAACCCTGTCCATCGGCTTTGCAGGCCCCGGCCAGCAGCAGGACACCGGCGCGAAGATGGTGCATATGGCGCCTCACACGTCCTCGTCGATCGTGTCCAAGTCGGTCTCGCGCGGCGGCGGCCGCACGTCGTACCGTGGCCTCGTCCAGGTGAACGCTCGTGCCCGCCACTCCAAGTCGAACGTTCTGTGTGACGCCCTGCTCGTCGACAAGATCTCGCGTACCGACACCTACCCCTACGTCGATGTGCGCACCGACGACGTCGAGATGGGCCACGAGGCTACCGTCACCAAGGTGAGCGCCGACCAGCTCTTCTACCTGATGAGCCGAGGCCTCGACGAGAACGAGGCCATGGCGATGATCGTTCGAGGCTTCGTCGAGCCGATCGCCAAGGAGCTGCCGATGGAGTACGCCCTCGAGCTTAACCGCCTCATTGAACTGCAGATGGAAGGATCCGTCGGCTGATGACGACCCCCAACACTATTGTCGACACCATGAACAAGGCCCACTCGCACGGGGCCGATGCCGAGAAGGCTCACCCGTCGCGCGCGGACCGTCCGACCTCGTTCGACCTGAACGATATCGCGGTGCCTCACGGCCGCGAGGAGGACTGGCGTTTTACCCCGATGCGTCGCATCGAGCGCCTGTTCGAGCCTGCCAATTACGACGCCGGCGACGCTCCCGTGACGGTTGATGCGCCGGCTCCCGTCGTCGTCGAAACCGTGTCGCGCGAGGACAAGCGTCTTGGAACCGTCCTGGCCCCCGGCGACCGCACGGCGGTCGTTGCCTGGAACGGCTTCGAGCAGGCGACCGTCGTCGAGATCCCGGCCGAGGCCGAGCTCGATGCGCCCGTGCGCATTAACGTCGCGGATGTCGAAGGCACCCGCGCGCAGCACCTCGTGATCCGCGCCGGCGCTTTCTCCAAGGCGACCGTCATCCTGTCGCACACCGGCTCCGCGCAGGCTGCGCTCAACCAGACCGTCGAGGTCGAGACCGGCGACAGCGCCAACCTGACCGTCGTGTCTCTGCAGGAATGGGACGACACCGCCCTGCACGCGTCGAACCAGCGCCTCGCCCTGGGCCGCGACTCCAAGCTCACCCACATCGTGGTGACTTTCGGCGGCGACCTCGTGCGCGTGTGCGCCGACACGGACTTCCGTGGCCCCGGTGCCGAGCTCAATATGCTGGGCATCTACTTCGTCGACGGCGGCCAGCACCTGGAGCACCGCGTGTTCGTCGACCACTCTCAGCCCAAGTGCTTCTCTCGCGTTACCTACAAGGGCGCCCTGCAGGGCAAGGATGCGCACTCGGTATGGATCGGCGACTGCCTCATCCGCGAGGCCGCTGACGGCACCGACACCTACGAGCTGAACCGCAACCTGGTGCTCACCGAGGGCGCTAAAGCTGACTCGGTTCCCAACCTTGAGATTGAGAATGGCGAAATCGAGGGGGCGGGACACGCGTCCGCAACCGGTCGTTTCGACGACGAGCAGCTGTTCTACCTGATGAGCCGTGGTGTTCCTGAGCACGAGGCACGCCGCCTGGTCGTGCGCGGCTTCTTCGCCGAACTGATCAATCAGATTGGCGTCCCCGAGGTGGTTGACCACCTCATGGCAACCGTCGAGGCCGAGCTGGCCAAGTCCCGTAACAACTGAGCTGTAAGGAATACATATGTCGACTCTGCGTATTAAGGATCTGCACGTCTCCGTCGAGACCGCCGAGGGCCCCAAGGAAATCCTCAAGGGCGTTAACCTGACGATCAACTCCGGCGAAATCCACGCCATCATGGGCCCCAACGGCTCCGGCAAGTCCACTATGGCCTACGCTCTGGCCGGTCATCCGGACTACGAGATCACCTCGGGTGAGGCATGGCTCGACGACCAGCTCATCACCGAGATGAGCGTCGACGAGCGAGCCAAGGCAGGCCTGTTCCTGGCCATGCAGTACCCCGTCGAGGTCGCTGGCGTGTCCGTCTCCAACTTCCTGCGCACCGCCAAGACCGCCATTGACGGTCAGGCTCCGGCTCTGCGCTCGTGGGTGAAGGACATGAAGAGCTCCATGGAGAACCTGCGCATGGACTCCGACTTCGCCGAGCGTGATGTCAACGTCGGCTTCTCCGGTGGCGAGAAGAAGCGTCTCGAGATCCTCCAGATGGAGCTCCTCAAGCCCTCCTTCGCCGTCCTCGACGAGACCGATTCCGGCCTCGACGTTGACGCTCTGCGCATCGTGTCCGAGGGCGTCAACCGCGTCCACGGTGAGACCGGCTGCGGCGTCATGCTCATCACGCACTACACCCGCATTCTGCGCTACATCAAGCCCAGCCACGTTCACGTGTTCGTCGACGGCCGCGTTGCCGCCCAGGGCGGCCCCGAGCTGGCTGACGAGCTCGAAGAGAACGGTTACGACAAGTACCTGGGTCTCTGATCACTGTGTCAAAGGATTTCACCGCCGCCGAGCTCGACGCGATTCGCATCGATTTTCCGATTCTGACTCGCGTCGGGCGCGGCGGCGCTCCGATTGCGTACCTCGACGCGTCTGCGACCTCCCAGAAGCCCGCGAGCGTCATCGACGCCGAGGCCGACTTCTACCGCCGCAGTAACGGCGCGGTCCACCGCGGTACGCACCTCCTCGGTGATGAGGCGACCGACGCTTTTGAAAGTGCGAGGGGGGTCCTGGCCTCGTTCGTGGGCGTCGCCCCCGACGAGATCGTGTGGACGAAGAACGCGACCGAGGCGATCAACCTGGTCGCTCTCTCCGTCGGACATGCGTCGCAGGGGATGGGAGGCGCGGAGTCTGCCGCTCTGCGCGTGGGCCCGGGAGACCGCATCGTCTGTACCCGCGCCGAGCATCACGCGAACATCGTCCCGTGGCAGCAGCTGTGTGAGCGCACGGGTGCCGAGCTCGCGTGGCTCGACCTGACGCCCGACGGCCGGATCGACCTGGAGACTCTCTCCGTCATCACACCGAACACCCGCCTGGTGGCGTTCACCCACGTGTCGAACGTGACCGGTGCCGTCTCGCCCGTCGCTGCAGTGACGGCGGCGGCTCGCTCCGTCGGCGCTCTGATTCTCCTCGACACTTGTCAGTCCAGCGCCCACATGCCTCTGGATCTGTCGACGCTCGACGTGGACTTCGCCGTGTTTTCATCCCACAAGATGTTGGGCCCCACGGGCGCTGGCGCGCTCTGGGGACGCCGTTCGCTCCTCGCTGCTATGCCGCCCGTTCTCACCGGTGGTTCCATGATCGAGTGGGTCACCATGGAGGAATCAACCTTCATGGCGCCGCCCGAACGATTCGAGGCCGGATCGCAGCCGGTTGCTCAGATCGCCGCATGGGCGGAGGCGCTGCGCTACCTATCGACTCTTGGCATGGACCGAGTGGCGGCACACGAGCACGCATTGACCCGCATGATGCTCGATGGCATCTCATCGATTGACGGGATCACAGTGCTTGGCCCGGACTCCGACGTTGACCGCATCGGCGTCGTTGCTTTCGCGGTGGATGGGGTTCACCCGCACGACGTCGGCCAGTTTATGGACTCCGTCGATGTCGCGGTGCGCGTTGGACACCACTGCGCGATTCCCCTGCACACCTTCTTCCGAGTGCGCTCCTCCGCTCGCGCGTCGGTCGCGCCGACCACTACCGGTGAGGAAATCGAACGACTCGTCGATGGCCTGTCGAAGGTGCGCGGCTTCTTCGGTCAGTAGAATTGCTAGCAATCGCTGGGTACGAAAGGAAACCATGGGCAGTCTTGAACAGTTGTATCAGCAGGTGATCCTGGATCACGCTCGTGAGAAGCACGGCGCGGGCGATCCGTCGGGCATGGACGCGTCCTCGCACCAGGTCAACCCCACGTGCGGTGACGAGGTCACCCTCGGAGTCACGCTCGACGGCGACCACCTCGCTGCCCTCCAGTGGGACGGCGACGGCTGCTCGATCTCGCGCGCTTCGCTGTCCATGATGACCGACCTGACCGAAGGCAAGTCTGCCGAGGAAATCGGTCGTCTCTACCGAGACATGGAAGTCATGATGCACTCGCGCAACCTCGGCGTCGACGATGAAATTCTCGACGACCTGGGGGACGCGGCCGCTCTGGAATCCACCTCCCAATTCGCGAACCGCGTCAAGTGCGCCCTCCTGGGGTGGTACGCGCTGCGCGACGCGATGGCAAAGTCTGGTATCGATATCTCCACCGCGGGCGAGCCCGCCGATCAGTAAAGGAACAGGAATGAGTAACCCGATGGCTCAGTCTGAGCCAGTCGAGCAACGCTTCGGCGCGCCCGCCCAGCCGGAAACTCCGAGCGCCGAGGTGCCCACTCGCCAGATCGACGGCACCGACGTCGTCGAGCAGGGAACGCTTGCCGCAGAAAACGTGCTGGAGGCCCTCAAGGACGTCATCGACCCCGAGCTCGGCATCAACATCGTCGATCTCGGCCTCGTCTACGGCGTCGTTATTGGCTCAGAGAACCAGGTGCGTCTCGATATGACGCTGACATCCGCGGCATGCCCGCTCACCGATGTGATCGAGCGTCAGGCACAGACGATCCTGTCTGGGGTCACCGACGAGGTCCAGATCAACTGGGTCTGGATGCCGCCGTGGGGTCCGGATCGCATCACGCCGGACGGCCGTGAGCAGCTGCGCGCGATTGGCTTCAACGTCTGACAATTGACATGATGCGTGTCCCCGGTGCCCCTCGGCACCGGGGACACGCATCTATGCAGGGACTGCCCTATCCGAGCGCCTATCGTCTGCGCCCTCTACATATTCGCGGTAACGTGACCGTGGCGACATTGGAGCAAGAGAAGGTGAGGCGTAGCCATGAGCGTGTGGATGGTCCGGGCTGGCCACGGCGGAATATACGCACAGCTGTGGAGAGACACGGGTATCGTCGCGATCCGCTGGACTTTTGGCGGCCGGGATGTTCGCGGTATGAGCTACGAACAGCTCCGCGACGCACACGCGCTCGCTCATCCCACAGAGTCGGCCGCATCGGTGATTTCTGCGGCCTCCCAGGTGCACCATTTCCTGGCGGATATGACGGAGGGCACCCGCGTCGTGACCTATGATCCCGGCACTCGCGAGTACCTGATTGGCCGCGTGACCGGGGACTGGTACGAGTCCACCGATGACGAAGTATCTTACGTGCGTCCCGTCCAGTGGTACGGGGCAGCGAGCCGTGATGCGCTGCCCACGGGTGCCCGCGCACGCCTCGGTGCCGGCACCACAATCTTCCGAATTTCCGAGGAGGTGGCGACCGAGCTCGCCCGTGCGGCAGGCGTTCGGGGATGGGGAGGATCGCCACAGGTCCATTGCTCTGGCGGTGACGTCCAGGTGGTCGAAACCTCACGTGTGGACGAGACGCCGCCTGTTGGCCTCGATGATGATGCTCGGGCTGCATCGGCGGAAGACGGTATCGAACGCATCAAGGACCGCGTTCTTGACCTCGAGTGGGATCAGATGGAAGCGCTCACCGCTGGCCTGCTGCGCGCGATGGGATACTACTCGCGCATCACGGCACGAGGAGCGGATGGCGGTCGCGACGTGATCGCAACGCCGGACGCACTCGGCCTCGAATCGCCGCACATCGTCGCTGAGGTCAAACACCGCAAGAATGCGATGGGAACGCCAGAAATTCGTTCGTTCATCGGCGGGCTGCGCCCCGGAGACCGAGGCCTTTACGTCTCGACGGGAGGCTTCACCCGCGATGCGCGCCTGGAGGCTGATCGCTCGAATATTCCGGTGCGCCTGATCGACCTGGACGACTTCGTGCGGCTGTACACCGACGTGTACGACCGGGTGGATGAAGAAACACGGGCACTCCTGCCCCTGGTGCGTATCTGGTGGCCCGCCTAGGCGCGAAGCGTTCGGCGGCAGTCGGCCGAGACAGAGTCAGCGTCCGAGCCTCTCGCGCACGACCTGAGCAACCTTGCGGCGCAGGATCTTGCCCATCTGGTTGCGGGGAAGCTCGGCGATGATGACCAGCTGACGGGGGAGTGCGTAGTGGGCGATCGTCTTCTCGGCCCAGGCGCGCACCTCCTCGAGCGTGAGTGGCGCGCTGCCGTCTTCCATGATGACCGCTGCGGCGACCTCTTCGGTCGCATCGGACAGAGGGACGCCAACAACAGCGACGTCGGCGACGGCCGGATGGGAACGAATTGCTGCCTCCACCTGTGACGGGTACACGTTGAAACCGCCGGAAAGAATCAGCTCCTTCTTACGGTCCGCCATCGTGATGAACCCGTCGTTGTTCACTCCAATGTCGCCGGTCTTGAACCAGCCCTCGGAGGTGAAGACGCGCGCACTCTCGTCCGGAGCATCGAGGTATCCTTCGAAGACCTGGGGCCCGCGTACAATGATCTCGCCGGCCTGCCCGTCCTCAACGTCCACGGTGTCATCCTCGAGGGAGACGAGGCGCAGCTGCGTTGACGGGAACGGCACCCCGAGCACTCCATGGCGGCGCTTGTCGGACAGGGGTGCGCCCGTGAGAACCGGAGCGGTTTCGGACAGGCCATAGCCTTCGACAATCATGCCGCCGGTGGCTTCTTCCCACTGCTCGGCAAGCGCAGTCGACAGAGGCATCGCGCCCGCCACCGAGTAACGGATGGAGGAGATGTCCGTGTGCGTCTTGCGCGCCTGGCGCAGGATGCGATCAAACATCGGCGGGACGCCGACGAAGAAAGACACCGGACGGCGTTTATGCGCGTCGAGAGCCATCTGTGCATCAAACTTAGGCAGAAGGACCTGCGTCGCCGCCTTACGGACCGCAGCGCACAGGAAGAAGGTCAGCCCAAACGCATGGAAGTAGGGGAGCAGAGAGAAGAACGTCTCAGCGCCCTCGTGTAGCTTCCACACCCAGAACATGCACTGATTGACGTTGACACCGATGTTGCTGTGCGTGAGGGGAGCCGACTTGGGAACGCCGTTGGTGCCCGAGGTATGCAGGATGACGGCGCGCTCACTCACCGACGGCAGCGGATGGGATGGCGCAATCGGAGTCGACGAGGTAACAGCGCGGTCCCACGATCGTGTCCCCGACGGAACTGGCCCACGCAGCTGTTCACGCGTCTCACGTGCCCGAGCGATGGGGAGTGTGAGCAGGAAGCGCTGCGAGGTGGGCATCCCATGCGAAATGTCCACCGTGAACACGGTATCAAGGACGTCGAGGGGATACGCATCAACGCACTTTTCCCAGACGATGGCGACCTCGGCGCCATGGCGGGCCAGCTGCCCCGCAACCTCCGCAGCGGGCGCTAGCGGATTGTGCTGCGCGGCAACAGCTCCGATACGCATGCAGGCATAGAAAGCGACAAAGGCCTGCGGGCAGTTGGGAAGCGCGATGGCGACAGTGTCCCCTGAGCGCACCCCGGCCTCGTGCAGGACACGCGCGGCCTTCAGCACCTGATCACGAACCTGCGAGTAGGTGGTCGTCGCGCCAAAGTAATCAATGGCGACCCGATCCGGGTACAGGCGCGCAGCATCATCTAACAGGCTGTAGAGGGACTTGTCTGGAACGGGCACCTCGTAGGGGACCGCGTCGTACATGTCGTGAGCTTGCTCAACGATGCTGCGTGTCATGTCTTCCTCCTGCGAATCGGCGCACTCAATTGTACCGAGCTGCAGAATTACTCACACCCGAGACGCACTCCAGGTGTCGCAGGTCGAGATATCGCCCGTGTCGAGGCCACGCTGCAGCCACGTCGCACGCTGCTCGGCGCTACCGTGCGTCCAGCTTTCCGGATTGGAGGTGCCCTGGTACTTGCTCTGCAAACGATCGTCACCGATGGCTTCGGCGGTTTGGAGCGCTCCCAGCACCTGATCGGCGGTGGGTGTCTTCAGATAGGGCGTCCCCGTCGAGGGATCGGGAGTATTCGATGCCCAATGCATCCACACCCCCGCGTAGCAGTCCGCCTGCAGCTCGCTGCGGACGCCGGCGCCCTGTGCGCCCGTCTCACGCGTGTCGTGGACGCGGAAAACACCCTGAAGATTCTGGATGTGATGCCCCCACTCGTGGGCCACAACGTACTCCTGTGCGAGCACCGAATCGGAGGCACCGTACTGGGAGACCATGTCGTTGAAGAAACCGAGATCCAGGTAGACGGTGGAGTCTCCGGGGCAGTAGAACGGACCAACCGCGCTCGTAGCGCTACCGCACGCGGTCGACACCGAATCCGAGAAGATCTGGAAGTCGGGAAGCTCGTAGGTCACGCCAGTGTTTTGAGCGGAGAGCTGTGTCTTCCATACCGCGTCGAGGGATTGTGCGGTCGCCACCATACGGCACTCGACGCGCTGGTTCGCATCCGCGCCCGTCTGGCATGAGGAGACGTCCACCGATGATCCAGACGAGGGAGAAGTCTGGGGTGACGACGACAGGAGGCTCGTCAGATCGATACCGGTGAAGTAGGAGAACCCGAGGATCAAGAGAACACCGAGCAGCGAGCCACCGCCCGCACCTGCGATCTTCCGCCCTGCGCCGGACGTACCAACGCGCGAGGGATCCAATCGGATATTGTCATTGAAACTCATGGTTGCTCCACACTTTCAGCGGCGGCGCCCGGCCTCGTAACGGCCGAGCATATCGGAACGGAACTCATCAAAACAGCCCTCCTCAATCGAGGCGCGGATGCCGTCGACAAGACGCAGGGTAAACCACTCGTTGTGAATCGTGGCCAGCGTCGCCGACAGAATCTCTTTGGCCTTGAAGAGATGATGGAGGTAAGCGCGTGTGTAGTGGGTGCAGGTGTAGCATCCGCAGCCCTCAACGAGCGGCGTGAAATCCCTCTTGAAGCGGGCATTCGTAATGTTGAACGCCCATCGGGGGTGTAGATAGCTGCATTACGTGCCACGCGCGACGGGTTGACGCAGTCGAAGGTGTCCGCCCCTGCGGCCACACCCGCAAAGAGATCCTCCGGCTCGGAAATACCGAGCAGATGACGTGGACGATCCTCGCCCAGCTCCTCGCACACCCACGACACGATGGTGCCGAGATTTTCCTTTTCAAGAGCACCGCCGACGCCAAATCCGTCAAAGCGCTGGCCGTCCACTTCCATGTTGGCCATCGTGCGTGCGGCTGATCGGCGAAGGTCCTCCCACTGCGCACCCTGAATGACGCCCCACAGCTGCTGATAGGGCTTGTGGGAGCGTTCGTCGGTGAGGCGCTTGTGCTCGGCGAGGCATCGGGCTGCCCACGCGTGCGTGCGCTCAAGCGACTCTTCCTGGTAGGAGCGCGGGTGCAGGAGGCTCGTGAGCTCGTCAAAAGCAAACATGATGTCGCTGCCAAGCTGGTGCTGAATCCCCATCGACACCTCGGGGTTGAAGCGATGCTTCGTGCCGTCGATGTGGCTGGAGAAGATGACGCCGTCGTCGTCGACCACCGCGTTGGAGGCTTTGATGGCCTGCATCTGGACGGCTGGATCGGTCGGGTCAGCTTTGCCGGAGAACTCCTGGGAGAGAACCTTCTTGAAGCCGGCACCCAGCGACAACACCTGGAAGCCGCCCGAATCGGTGTAGGTGGGACCAGACCAGTTCATGAACTGACCGAAGCCGCCTGCCTCGTCAACGATGTCAGAACCGGGCTGCAGGTACAGGTGGTAGGCGTTGGCGAGAACTGCCTGCGCACCCAGGCCTCGAACCATCTCGGGAGTGAGCGCCTTGACGTTCGCCTTCGTCCCGACCGGAATGAAAGCCGGGGTGCGGATGTCACCGTGCGCGGTATGAACCACGCCGGTGCGCCCGAGACCACCGTGTGCATCGAGTCGCTGTCCGATCGTGAAACCGCGGTCGGGGGAGTGCCCACCTGACGAGGCCGGTGCGTCGAAAGGCGTGAGCTGCTCGGGATCGGGCGTGGACAGCCAGTTCTCATTCATCAGTTGAAGACCTCGTCCTTCTGCAGTCCCTCGGTGCGACGGATGGCGGCGATGACCGGGTAGGTGAGGGGCAGGAGGATAACCTCGAGCAGCACCTTGTAGAAGTAGCCGGTGACGGTGTAGTTGATGAAGTTGCCCAGCGTCATCTCGCCGTAGAAGAGAATCGTGCAGAAGAGAATGGTGTCTGCGGCCTCGCCGACGATCGTCGAGCCGATGAGTCGAGCCCACAGGTGCTTCGCACCCCAGCGGCGGCGAATCCACACGAGCACGTAGGAGTTGAGGAGCTGACCAGCCAGGTAGCCAACGAGCGATGCCAGAACCGCGCGCCACACGACGCCGAGAACAGCCGCGAAGGCATCCTGATTCTCGTAATCGGGGGCGGGAGGCAGGTACTGAACGATAAAGAACGTCAGGGACGCCAGAAGCGAAGCAACAAAACCCATGATGATGACGCGCCGCGCGCGTGCGAATCCGTACACTTCTGAGAGCACATCGCCGATGATGTACGTCAGCGGGAAGAGGATCGCGCCTCCGTCGAAGATGAGATAGTGCGTGGACGTGCCGAGCATGAACGCCTTGGTTGCGGCGATATTGGAGATGAGTAGCAGCGCAACAAAGGCAACGGAGACGATGTCGAGGGCGCGCGTGGGGCGCGCCGATCCAGACGGAATGGGGTTGGCGGACATGGTGTGAAAACCTCGCTGGGTGAATAAAAAAACGGTAATACTCAGCATCCATTGTGCCTGCTTGTCGTGCCGTAGCGCGCATCGGGGACGTTCCGGCGTGGGTTGATTCGCCCACAGGCACCCCTCCCTCTACTCTTGGAGGGTGATTAACGTCCAGGATTTCTCATTGCGCATTGGGGCCCGTGAGCTCGTCAACCATGCGAGCTTCCGGATCGATAAAGGCATGTGCATCGGTCTCGTCGGCCGTAATGGTGCCGGTAAGACGACGACAATGCGTCTTCTCGCAGGCGAAGCTGATCGCGGTGGCGCTGCCGAATACACGGGGACGATTACCTCCAACGGCACCGTTGGCTACCTCGCGCAGGATACGCACGTTGGTGACCCACAGATGAAGGCGCGCGATCGTATTATTTCGGTGCGCGGAATCGACTCCATCATCGCGCGCATCCGCAAGGCCGAACACGAGATGTCCACGACCGAGGGCGCTCGTCAGCAGCGCGCGATGGAACGCTACGTCAAGCTCGACCAGCAGTTCACCAACTCCGGTGGATGGGCGGCCAATGCCGAGGCCGCTCAGATCGCCCACTCTCTCGGCCTCGAAGACCGTGTCCTGGACCAGACTCTCGACACGCTGTCGGGCGGCCAGCGCCGCCGTGTCGAGCTCGCACGCGTGCTGTTTTCGAACGCCGATGTGCTGCTCCTCGACGAACCCACGAACCACCTCGATCACGACTCGATCGTGTGGCTGCGCGACTGGATCAAGACATTCCCCGGCGGCGTCATGATCATCTCCCACGATGTCAAGCTGCTTGGCGACACCGTCAACCAGGTGTTCTACCTGGATGCAAACCGAGCCCATATGGACATCTATCACCTGGGATGGTCCGCCTATCTTAAGCAGCGCGAGGAGGACGAACGCCGTCGCCGCAAAGAGCGCGCGAACGCCCTGAAGAAGGCAGAGCACCTTAAGGCGCAGGGTGAGAAGATGCGGGCGAAGGCCACGAAGGCTGTCGCCGCTCAGCAGATGCTGCGCCGCGCCGAGGAGCTTTTTGCCCAGGCGGGCACCGAGGTTGCTCAGGAGAAGGTTGCGCGCCTGCGCTTCCCGGATCCCCTGCCTTCGGGGCGTGTGCCTCTCACCGCCGAGGGACTGTCCAAGTCCTACGGGTCGCTTGAAGTGTTCACCGGCGTCGATCTCGCGATCGACCGCGGCTCCAAAGTGGTCGTCCTCGGTCTGAACGGTGCCGGTAAGACGACGCTCCTGCGTCTGCTCTCCGGCATCGAAGAACCCGACTCGGGACGCGTTGTGCCCGGTCACGGGCTCAAGCTCGGCTACTACGCACAGGAACACGAGACCCTCGACGACAGCCGCACGATCCGTGAGAACATGGCCGAGGCAGCGCCGACCCTTGATGACACACACGTACGGAACATCCTCGGTCAATTCCTATTCCAGGGAGACGACGTCGAAAAGCCCGTGTCCGTGCTGTCTGGCGGTGAGAAGACCCGACTCGCGTTAGCAACACTCGTCGTTTCAGGTGCCAACGTCCTTCTCCTCGACGAGCCGACCAACAACTTGGATCCAGCCTCGCGCGAGGAGATCCTCGCGGCCCTGCGTGACTACGAGGGAGCCGTCATCCTCGTGACACACGACCCCGGTGCCGTGACAGCCCTGAACCCCGAGCGCGTCCTGCTGTTGCCCGACGCCGATGAGGACCTGTGGGACGACAGCTACCTGGATCTCGTTACCCTCACCTGACGACGACACCCCGGTCGACTCGCGAGAGGTACGACGAGGCCGGGACTGGGAAAACCCAGCCCCGGCCTCGTCGTCAGAAGCTCACAGAACCTTGGAGAAGAACTCCTTGGTACGCTCAGACTTCGGGTTATCGATAACCTCGGAGGGTGCTCCGGCCTCGACGATGACGCCGCCGTCCATGAAGACGACCTGGTCGGCGACCTCGCGGGCGAATCCGATCTCATGCGTGACCACCGCCATCGTCATGCCGGATGCGGCTAGGTCCTGCATGACCTGGAGCACCTCACCGACCAGCTCGGGGTCGAGCGCAGAAGTCGGCTCGTCGAAGAGCATGATCTCCGGATCCATCGCCAGCGCGCGGGCAATTGCGACGCGCTGCTGCTGACCGCCGGAAAGCTCAGCGGGGTAGTGGTCCGCGCGATCGGCGAGCCCCACTCGATCGAGAAGCTCAAGCGCCTGGGCGCGCGCCTCGCTCTTCGAACGCTTGAGGACCTGAACGGGTGCCTCCATGACGTTCTCCAGTGCCGTCTTATGCGGGAAGAGGTTGAAGCGCTGGAACACCATGCCAATCCGAGAGCGTTGAGCTGCGATCTCCTTGTCGTGGCGCTCGTGCAGCACGCCGGCCTCATCCTCGCGGTAGCCAAGTAGCTCACCGTCCACGAAGACGCGGCCGGCGCTGATGTCCTCAAGCATGTTCAGGCAGCGCAGGAGCGTCGACTTGCCCGAACCCGAGGGGCCGAGGATGACGCAGACCTCGCCGGAAGCGATATCAAGGTCGATACCCCGCAGGACGTGCAGGTCGCCGAAGAACTTGTGGACTCCGCGCACGGAGACCATGGGCGTCGTGGTCGTCATGGTGTCACATCCAAAAACTTGAGCTTGGTGGCCGTGGCCTCGTCATCGTCGTTGGAAGAAGACGACGCTGCGGGGGAGTGTGCGCCGGCGTTGTCGCGGCGTTCGAAGCCCTTGCCGTAGTACTTCTCGATGAAGGACTGAATCCACATCAGGAGACTCGTGATGACGAGGTACCAGATCGCCGCGGCGATGAGGAGCGGTACCGGTGCAAACGTCGCCTGTCCGCGCTGACGCGCGATAAATGTCAGCTCGAGGGTGAAGGGAATTGCCGATACGAGCGAGGTCGTCTTCAGCATCGAGATCGTCTCGTTGCCGATCGGTGGCACGATGACGCGCATCGCCTGAGGCAGGATAATGCGGCGGAAGATCGTTCCGCGCGGCATTCCCAGCGCTGTGGCGGCCTCCCACTGGCCCTTGGAGACGCTCAGCAGGCCGGCACGCATAATCTCTGCGAGGTACGCGCCCTCGTTGAGGCCGAGGCCGATGAACGCCATCCAAAACGGCGTGAAGTACGTTGCCGTGTCAAACGAGAGTTCCCAGCCCCACAGCGAACCGAGGAAGGGTACGCCGAAAGAGAGCGTCGGATAAAGGGTGGGAAGCAGCGACCAGAAAATCAGCTGCGTGTAGATAGGCGTCCCACGGAAGAACCAGATGTAGGCCATCGCGACCCAGCGCAAAACCGGGTTGATGGACTGACGCATGATGGCCATCGTGATGGCCAGGGCGGTGCCAACAACCATCGCGAGGACCGTCAGAATGATCGTGAAGAGCACGCCCTGCATGATCGAACGCGAGAATAGCCACTGGAACACGACCTGCCACTGGAAGTTTGCGTTCGTTACCAGCGCGTGGGCTGCCATTGCGGCAAGGATTGCCGCGACGATTGCGCTCGCCCACCTCCCCGGGCGGGGAACCGGCTTCGCGTCGATCAGCTCAACGCCGTCTTTGATGGTTGCCATGAGATCCTCAGTCGTTCGTCGCCGGGTTCAGCTCGGCGGTGGTCAGTGCGGCGTTCTGTGCACCGTACGTTGCCAGAATGTCCTTCAGGTAGCCGTTGTCCATCAGGTACTGCATCGCCTTCTGGACGGCCTGCGTCAGCTGCTCGTCGTTCTTGTTGACGGCCACCCCCTGGGGGGCGGACTCGACGACGTCGCCGACCTGCTCGATCTTGCCGCCCGACAGAGAGGCGGTGTAGCCGATCACCGTCGAGTCAGCCAGGGTGGCATCGTACTGGCCGCCGATCACCTTGGTGGCGATGTCAGTCTGCAGGTCGTGCGGCATGATCGTGATCTTGTCCTTGCCGTCGGCAACGCACTTCTCCGACAGCTCAGTGGCGTAGTCTTCCTGCGCAGTGCCGGTCTGAACGCCGATCGTCTTGCCACACGGGTCGGTCGGATCGAAATTCTTCCGGTTGCCAGCAGCGACGCCGTAGGCGGAGCCCACCTCAACGTAGGAGATGAGGTTTGCCTGCTCCTCGCGTTCGGAGGTGATCGTGAAGGAGGAGATACCCACGTCGAACTTTGTGCCCAGCGCCGGAATAATGGTTGGGAACTCAGCGTGGTTCGTGGTTCCCTCCTTCAGACCCATGACCTTGGCGAGCGCCTTGTTGATGTCCACATCGTAGCCCTGAGGGGTCTGCGAATCGTCACCGAGGAACTCCGCGGGCGCATAGTCGGCGGAGGCGCCGTTACGCAGCGTGCCTCGCTCCTTGACCTCGTCGGGAACCAGGGCAGCGATTTCATCGACGGTCGGGATCTTCGACACGTCGTACGAGGCCGTGGTTGCCGCGGCCGAGGTGCTCGTCGATCCGCTGGTCGACGAGCTGGTCGACGTCGGATCCGCGCAGGCGGCGAGGGGGAGAGCAGCTGCGGCTGCGAGGACGATGAGGGCGTGTGCCTTCGAGATGGTCATGATCTGCCTTCCGATGGGAGTGGGCCGTGGCCCGTGATTGCTACCATTATGCACCCATATGCATCTAAATGCATATTATGCGTAGCGTGCTACGAATCAGTCGACGGTCGGGTTGAGTGCAGCTGTCGTCAGCGCTGCATTCTCGGCGCCGTAGGATGCCAGAATGTCATTGAGGTAGCCGTTGTCCATCAGGTACTGCATAGCCTTCTGGACCGCCTCAGCAAGCTGCGCGTCATCCTTCGCGACCGCCACGCCCTGAGGGGCTGACTCAAACGTATCGCCAAGCTGCTCAATCTTGCCGGCAGACTGCGAGCTCGTGTAGCCAATGACTGTCGAGTCCGCGAGGGTTGCGTCGTACTGGCCGCCGATCAGCTTGGTGGCAATGTCCGTCTGGAGCTCGTGAGGCATGACGGTGATCTTGTCCTTGCCGGCTGCAACACACTCGTCAGAGAGCGCGGCCGCATATTCTTCCTGAGCCGTGCCGGTCTGAACCGCAATGGTCGCGCCGCACGGGTTAGAGGGGTCAAAATTCTTCGGATTGCCAGCAGCGACGCCCCATGCGGATCCGACGTTCAGGTAGGACACCATGTTGACCTTCTGCTCACGCTCAGAGGTAATGGTGAACGATGAGATGCCCACGTCGAACTTTGTGCCGAGAGCGGGGATGATCGTGGGGAATTCGGAGTGCTTCGTTTCTCCAGCATTGAGACCCATGACCTTGGCGAGCGCCTTGTTAATGTCAATGTCATAGCCAATGGGAGTCTGCCCATCAGTATCCATGTATTCGGCAGGCGCGTATCCGGTAGAGGCTCCGTTACGCAAGGTGCCCCGCTTCTTAATGTCGTCGGGAACGAGCGCTGCAATTTCGTCGACGGTCGGGATCGATGAGACGTCGTAGTGTGAGGTAGTTGATGTGGCTGCCCCCGTCGTCGCGTCTGCGGTACTCGTGTTCGTCGCGGGGTCTGCGCATGCGGCCATTGTGGTCGCGGCACTGGCCAGAGTGAGCGTGGCGAGAATCTTCTTGGCGTGCATGATTATGTTCCTCAGTATCCGTGTTTCAGCGGTGTGTCTGTGTTGGATATGCAACCAGATGCATACTATGCATGTCGAATGGGTCTCGCATTGTGGATGCACAAGTGGGCAAGCACTCAGTGCTTGCCCACTTGTAACAGTTGCTCAGTTGCCGCGAAGTGCGCGGCGTGACGGCTTGGCGCGGAGCGGATCAATGCCCTTCGGAATGGGAGGCTCGCCCGATCGGAGAGCGTTGATGCGCGCGGACACCTGGGGAACTTCCTCGGGAGTCAGGACGTTCTTGAGCTTGCGCAGCTCGCGCTGAAGGTCCTTCAGGGCAACCTGACCCTCGTCGCGTCCGACCTGAATCTGGTGAACGGGCACGTTGCGCATCACCTTTGTGACACGCTTTGTTTCAGCCTGTAGAAGTGGACGCACGCGAGACGACGGGCCTTCGGAAATGAGGACAATGCCGGCGCGGCCCACGATGCGCCAGACGAGGTCCTGCTCGCGGGTGTAAGCGACGGGCTGCTCGGGGATGACCCAGCCGCGCTGAATCTGCGACAGTGCAACCTTGACGGCGCCAGCGGTCTCTTCAACCTGGGAATAGAGTGCTCGGCGCGCCAAAAGGCTCAAAGTGCAAGGGCTGCGGTGAATGCTCCCATGATGCCGACGAGGAGCCAGCCGATCCATGACATGTTGGTTAGCCAAGCCACCAGCATGAAGATGGCAATCACCGCTGCGGCCGTTCCGAGGAGCATCCACGGAAGTGCCGGGTAGGTGCGTTTGGTCAGTCGGTACGCGTCGAGGACGTTCTGGTAGAAGCGCCTCTTGCCGGGGGGGATTCGATTCACTCATAACCTCATTATTGTACGTGCAATTGATGATCGAAAGTCCACCCGCCCGACCAGGCACTTTGTAACATGAGTTGCATCACATTATCTAGCTTCGGACAATAAGAGCATGAACATAGGCGGTTATGAGATCGGACAAGTCTTTCACATCGGTAGCACCGGTCCGTTGTGGAAGACGCGGACCGAAGCCGGTGACGCTTTGGTTGCGCTACGCTCCCCGAGTGAGGGCGAGCGGTGCCTCTCACGCTGGAAGTCGTGGGCCTCGATTACGTCGCGGCATGTGGTGGCTCTGCGCGACGTCGTGCGCTCGGACGATGGTCGATGGGCGATTGTTCAAGACTATGTCCCCGGACGGGCATTGGACGCTGAGCTTGGATCACCCGACCTGCGGCCGATAGCTACACGGCGTCAGATCCTGCACGGTATTGCGGCTGGGGTCAGCGCCCTGCATGGCGCCGGAATTGCACACGGAGATCTGACCCCAGCGAACATCATCATCACGCCCGAAGGCCGCGCTGTCATCATCGATCTCATCGACGAGATCGGTGACGGTGAAGGCACGCCGGGCTGGAGTCTCGAGGCCACGGGCAGGGAGGCGGACCGTCGTTGCCTTCGACAGATCGCTTCGCTGTTGGATATGAACGAGGAGCTCGCGACGCTCGGGTTTGATGAATCATCGACGAGTGGCACAGCTGTCACGCCCATGGTCTGCGAACCAGAGGAGCACGTCATCACGCGTGAACCCGTCGATCCCGGGCGCGTCATTGCTGAGTTGCGGGCTGCTGCGTTGCGAGAAGACACACTGACTGACGATGCGGCCCGTGCTCACGACGCCGAATGTGATTCCGTCGCTCGGCGCCGCTCCACGCCGCGCGTCGGACGATCGTGGAGAGTGAGCGTTCTCGCCGGAGGTGTCGTAGCGATCGCTGTAGGCCTGTCGATCATGGCGTATGGAGTGTGGGGCAGGGGTACTCAGGCAGGAGTCGAGGCATCCCCACGATCACACGAGACTGCGTCCAGCGAGGGGACGCCGACATCCTCGAGCATGTGTGAGCCCAATGCCCTGGCTGACACGATTAGTCATGCAATCGCCACGCGTGACCGTGCCGTGATGGATGGTGATGTCTCAGCGCTCGGCTCCGTCCTCGGCGGCGAGCTTCTCGCGCAAGACACACAGCGGATTGAAACGATGCTCTCCGAAGGCGTGCGAGTACCGATACTCTCGTCAACGATTGAGAACGTCGCTGTGATCTCCTGTGAGCAAGGGGCAATCGACGTAGGGGCAACGCTCATCGTTGAGTCGTCGCAGACGTGCCGCGCAGACGGATGCGACACGCATGACACTCCCACAGCGACAGAACTCCTCATCCGAGTTGATCCGGTATCAGGCAAAGTAGTGAACGCCGAACCTGCGCAGACCAGCGGTCAACAGAGCGGCTCGGGCTCGCGTAGTGCAGGGTAGCTGGAACATAGTGATGGGGTGGGCCTCATGCGAGGCCCACCCCATCAGCGTTCGGTGAGGATCAGAGTCCGAGGTCGGCCTCGAACGCGCCCTCCTCCAGGCGCTTCTTCACGTCCATGAGGAAGCGCGACGCGTCGGCACCGTCAATCAGGCGGTGGTCGTAGGACAGCGCCAGGTAGACCATCGAGCGAATCGCGATGACGTCAGCGCCGTCGGCGCCCTTCATCACGACCGGACGCTTCACGATCGTGCCGACGCCCAAGATCGCGCTCTCCGGCATGTTGAGGACCGGCGTATCGAAGAGCGCACCACCCGAACCGGTGTTCGTCACCGTGAACGTCCCGCCGGAGAGCTCGTCGGGGCCAATCTTCGAGTCGCGAGTGCGAGCAGCCAGATCGTTGATCGATGCTGCAATACCAGCAATGTCCTTGTCCCCGGCGTTCTTGATGACGGGAACCAGCAGACCGCGCGGCGTGTCAACGGCGATACCCACGTGCTCGTAGTCGAAGTACGTGACCTCCTTGTCGTTGATGGTCGCGTTGATCTTCGGGTGGTAGGCGAGTGCCTCGGTCGCGGCCTTCACGAAGAAGGGCAGGAACGTCAGCTTGGTGCCGTGCTTGGCCAGGAAGGCGTCCTTCGAACGTGCGCGCATAGCTGCAACCTTCGTGACGTCGACCTCGATAACCGTGGTCAGCTGAGCCGAAGTCTGGAGCGATTCGACCATGCGACGGGCGATCGTCTGACGCAGGCGCGACATCTTCTCGGTCGTTCCACGCAGCGGCGAAGGCTCGCGAACAGCGGTGGCCGGTGCTGCGGGAGCGGCAGGGGCAGCCGGTGCGGCGGGAGCGGCAACGGCAGCGCGGGCGGCAGCGGCGGCAGCCTCGATGTCCTCGCGGCGGATACGGCCGCCAACACCGGTGCCCGACACGGTCGCCAGATCGACGCCAAGCTCGCGGGCGAGCTTGCGAACGATCGGGGTGACGTAGGCGGAGCCGGTCACGGCAACGGGTGTTTCAACGACGGGAGCAGCGGAAGCTGCCTCGGCCAGCGTCGACGCGTTCGGGAACGGGTCGACCGGAGCGGCCGGTGCTGCGGGAGCAGCAGGTGCCGCCGGAGCGACCGGTGCTGCGGGAGCAGCAGGCGCCACCGGAGCGGCCGGGGCAGCTGCCTCGGCGACGGGAGCAGCAGAGGGAGCCGACGAAGAAATGATCGCGACGACGGTGCCGACCTCGACGGTCTCGTCCTCGGGAACGCGGATCTCAGCCAGGAAACCGGCGACGGGGGAGGGGACCTCGGAGTCAACCTTGTCCGTGGACACCTCGAGCAACGGCTCGTCGGCGTCAACGGCGTCGCCCACGGACTTGAGCCACGTGGTGACGGTGCCCTCGGTGACGGACTCGCCGAGAGCGGGCATGCGCACCTCGGTGCCCTGTGCGGGAGCAGCGGCAGGGGCGGCAGCGGTCTCAGCGGGAGCTGCAGCAGATGCAGCGGGAGCCTCGACGGGAGCGGCCGCGGGTGCAGCAGCAGGGGCTGCCGATGCCTCGGACGCGTCGCCAATGCGAGCGATTTCGGTGCCGACCTCGACGGTCTCGTCCTCGGGGACCAGGATCTCCAGCAGGACGCCGGCCACGGGGGAGGGGACCTCGGAGTCGACCTTGTCCGTGGACACCTCAACGATGGGCTCGTCGAGCTCGACGGTGTCGCCGACCTGCTTGAGCCACGTGGTGACGGTGCCCTCGGTGACGGACTCGCCCAGAGCGGGCATGGTCACTGAAGTTGCCATGTGTGTTCTCCTATTAAAAAATTTCGGTCAGTTGTGGACGTGGAGCGGCTTGCCTGCCAGCGCCATAGCCGCTTCGCCGAGCGACTCGTTCTGGCTGGGGTGTGCGTGGATCAGGGAAGCGACGTCAGAGGGGTACGCCTCCCAGTTCACCATGAGCTCGCCCTCACCAATCTGTTCGCCGATGCGCGCGCCGATACCGTGGAAGCCCACGATAGGACCGCCCTCAACCGAGACCAGCTTGATGATGCCCGATGTGGCCAGGATAGACGACTTTCCGTTTCCGGCGAGGTTGTACTCGACGGTGCGCACCTGGTCTCCAAACTTTTCGCGCGCCTGCTTCTCGGTCATGCCGACGGAGGCGATCTCCGGCTCGCAGAACGTCACGCGAGGAATGTTGATATCAGCCTGCATGGTCGGGTTCAGGCCGGCGATCTCTTCGGCGACGAAGATGCCCTGCATGAAGCCGCGGTGTGCCAGCTGGAGGCCGGGGACGATATCGCCGACCGCGTAGATGTTGCCGACGCCGGTGTGCAGGCGATCGTTGGTGATAACGAAGCCGCGATCCAGCGTGATGCCGGCCTGTTCGTAGCCCAACCCCTCGGTCACGGGGCCGCGTCCGACAGCGACCAGAAGGACGTCGGCGTCGAAGGCCTTGCCGTCTTCGGTCGTGACGTGCACGCCCTGCTCGTTCTGCGTGGCCGAGGCGAAGCGGGTGTTCGTGTGGAACTTGATGCCGCGCTTACGGTAGGCGCGCTCGAGCTGCTTGGAGATGGCCTCGTCCTCGTTGTTGGCGAGGTGGGGCAGGGCCTCAATGATCGTGACCTCGGCGCCGAAGCTGCGCCACACGGACGCGAACTCCAGGCCGATGACGCCGCCGCCGAGGATCACCGCCGAGGAGGGGACCCAGTCCATCTGGAGGGCCTGGTCGGAGGAGATCACGCGGCCGCCGATTTCGAGGCCGGGGATCGAGCGCGAGTAGGAGCCGGTCGCCAGAACGATGTTGCGGCCGGTGATGCGCTGGCCGTTCACCTCGATGGTGTTCGCGTCGGCGAGGCGGCCCCAACCGGAGATGACCTCGACGTTGCGCGACTTGAGCAGGCCCTGCAGGCCCTTGTAGAGGCCGGAGATGACCGAGTCGCGGTACTTGCCAACCTGCGCCATGTCGATGCCGTTGAAGGTCGAGGAGACGCCGAACTTGGCGGACTCACGAATAGCCTCGGCCGTCTCTGCGGCGTGCAGGTAAGCCTTCGTGGGGATGCAGCCGCGGTGCAGGCAGGTGCCACCCACCTTATCGCCGTCGATGAGGGCGACCTTCATGCCGAGCTGCGCAGCGCGCAGGGCGGTCGCGTAGCCGCCGGAACCCGCACCCAGAATGACGATGTCGTAGGTCGATTCGCTCAAGGTTTAAAACTCCTCGCTGATGAGCCGAAGCTCAGATGGTTGTTTCATGGCGGGCCTCACGGTCCTTATAGGCCCATTGTCCCACGTTTGTGCAACGCTGTCCTGAAGCTCGGTGTTCCATCGCGGTGCTTCAGGCCACACGGCATAGTTGCTCGCGGCACCCATCGCTCATGCGATGCGCCGCGACAATGCTGTCGGTAGGATCAGACCTGTGCACGGACATGACACGACGAACGAGGCCGTCGGTGCGCGCGATCAGCGCCCGCCGTCCCTGGGCCTCGGCCGCATTATTATCGCCATGTTTTGGCTCCTCGGAGCCTGGATTCTCGTGATGGCAATCATCGACCTTTTTCATGCGCAGGGACAACCCTGGGGTCCGCGTATCGTTGCGCTCCTCGCGGGCATTGACTATCTCATCGCGGCCACTGCGCTGACCCATAACGGGCGACGGATGCGTGTGGTTGGTTGGGTGACGATTGCCCTGTCGATCGCCATTCCGGTCATTTTGTGGGTTGCTTCGCTCGGTCTCGATGAGCTGAATTCCGCCCGCTCCGCCTGGACCGGCTTTGGTATGGACTTCTACTATCTGCCCCTCGTCGTGTCGATCATCGGCTTGATCTGGATGTGGCGCTCGAACCCGCGCAGGATCGTTTCTCTCGCTGAGCAGGTTGAGCGCCCGTCCTCGCCATGGAAAGCAGGCTGAGGTGCGGCCTGACTGAGTGATGACGCGCAATAAACGAGGCCCGGAGCAGTGATTCGCTCCGGGCCTCGTTTCTGTTGCCTATCCGGCTTAGACGCCACACGGGAACCCGAGTTGGCGCCATGCTTCGTACAGGACGATCGATGCAGAGTTTGCCAAGTTGAGGGAGCGTACCCCATCAACCATCTGAATGCGCACGCGATCCTCCACGCGCGGATGATGCATCGCGTCTTCGGACAGTCCTACCGACTCGCGTCCGAACAGTAGGCCGTCTCCGTCGGCGTAGGCGACGTCGGAGTACATGGTGGCTGCGTGGCCCGTGAGTGCCCAGACGCGTCCCGGAACTTCGGCGAGCGCCTCGTCCAGGGAGTCGTGAACCTTCACGTGTGCAAGGTCGTGGTAGTCCAGGCCCGCACGGCGAAGTTTTGCATCGTCCATGTCGAAGCCTAAAGGCTTGACGAGGTGCAGCATGGAACCCGTGCATGCGGACAGGCGAATCGCGGCTCCCGTGTTTCCAGGGATTTCCGGCTCCCAAAAAATAATGTGCAGCATGGTCCTCAGGCCTGGTGGGTAACGGTCAGGGATGCGCGTGCGATCGTATGCTCGAGTGCCACGAACGAGGCCATGGCCGGGGTCGCGTCGTCGTCGAGCCCCAGCGAATCAGTGTCGAGGGCGTGCACCGTGAACACGTAGCGGTGAGGACGGTCGCCGGCGGGGGGAGCGGCTCCGAAGTAGGACGCTTCACCTGCGTCGCCGCGCAAATGGAAAGCCGGTCCGTCCAGCATGAGGTCGGATGCACCCGCGCCCGCCTCCAGGTGGGTCATGGATGATGGGATGTCGAGGATCGTCCAGTGCCACCATCCTGAGGGGATTGGGGCGTCCGGATCGAAACAAGTCAGCATGAAGCTCGCCGTTTCCTCCGGGAACCCGTGCCACGTGAGATCGGGGGAGAGGGAGCCTGCCTCGGCCGTCGCCGATTCGGGCATCGGAGCGCCGTCGGTGAGAGTGTTCGATGTCAGCGTGAACGTGGGAACATTCAGGCCTTCGTAGGGGGTGGGGGCGTGGGGACGCTGGTCGATGTTCATGCGTGCTCCTTTTCTTCGTGTCTCCATTGTGACTTATCCGCGCTCAAACGGCGTTCGAGACGCAGATGTGTGAGCGTGGTTCTACACTTCCCCTATCGAACACATGTTCTACTGTGGGAAGGGGGAGTGATGACCGACGCGCATGCTCGGTTACTTGCGGCGCGCGACGTACTGAACCGTGCTGAACAGGCGGTGGGCCTGCGGGTGCGCGACGACATCGAGCAGATACGCGCTGGCACCTCTCCGATCCTTTTGGGGCCGTCGAACAGATCTGAGCTCATTCGTTTGCTGATGGAGGCATGCCCGTCCGGTGGTTGGATCGGCTTCTGCGGGGTCGGTGATATTGGCTGGGAGTGGGCAGGGCAGCAGGGGATGGACCTCGATCGCGTTCTTGTGTTGAACGCACACAAGGATCATCAGGTGGGGGACCTGTGTGCCCTTCTAGTCGATGCTTGTGACGTCGTCTGTCTCGATGTTCCTGAACTGTCCGGAGCGCAGCAGCGGACTCTGGCGGCGCGGGCCCGCTCACTGGGGCGCACCATCGTGACGCTGCGTCTCTGGCCGGGGCTTTCGCGCGTCGCTGCGGAGCATCGACGGATGCGAGTGGTGGTCTAGGTGCGCGACATGGTGGTGTGGGTGCCCGACTGGCCTGTCCACTGCCTCGTGGTCGACCTGCCGCCGGGTGGAGCCGGAGCCGTTGTGCACGCTGATCGCATCGAGGTCGCCAGTTTTGCTGCTCGGAGTGCCGGAGTCAGGAGCGGCATGAGCATTCGGGAAGCGACGTACTTATGCCCCGATCTCCTCTGCCTGCCGCGCGATCCCGACCGCGAGGCCCGGGCATTTAGCGCGGTTATCGATGCCTTTGACTCGGTGGCGGCCGGTGTGGAGTGCGTGCGCCCAGGGCTGGCCAGATGTCGGGTGCGAGGTCCTGCTCGCTGGCATGGGAGTGAGGAAGCCGCCGCCTCGGCATTGGTGTCGGCGATCGAAGAGGCCGTCGGGGTTGAATGCTTTGTCGGCATTGCCGATGGGCCAGTCGCGTCCCTGGCGGCCGCACGCGAGGGGCGCATTGTCCCCTGCGAAGATAACCAATCGTTCCTCGGACGCATACCGTTACGTGATGCGATATGGGCCGTTCCTGCCGTGATGACAGACAGGGCGGCTGACACTCTTGATCTGTTGCAGGGCCTGGGCATCAACACCTGTGCGGATTTTCTTGCGCTGGGTCGTGGTCGTGTGTGTGAACGTTTTGGGGATGTCGGTGAAGCGCTCTGGAACCTCGCCTCCGGAGGCGACAGTGGGATCGCACCTGCCGCGCGCATTCAGTCCGACATCACGGTGGAACGTGTCATTGAGGCGGGAGGGGAGTCCATCGACACGATGATGGTTCCTGTCCAACGCATCGCACGAGATCTGACGCTGAGGCTGGGGCAGGGAGGTCTTGTCTCTCAGACGCTGCGCATCGATGTGGAGGATGCCGGAGGCGGGCAGCGTACTCGCACGTGGTGCGGGTGCGACTTGAGCGCACCTGATGACGTTGCCCTGCGCGTGCGCTGGACACTTGCGGGATGGACGTCTGGCGTTGAGGGCCCCAGTGGCGTGGTGACCTGCATTCGCCTCACCGCATGCGATCCTCGAGTGGGGCAGAGTATGACGGCGCTGTGGGGGCGGTCAGATCGCGAGCGCGATGTCTCGCGCAGCGTCGTGCGCATCCAGGGGCTAGCGGGTCCGGATGCGCTCCTGGTTCCGCGCGTGCAGGGAGGTTATGACCCGCGCAGTCGCGTTGTGATGGCCAGATGGGGGAGTGAGCCTCGCCTGCGTTCGCGTGAAGGAGCATGGGAAGGTGGTGTTGCTCAGTCTCCGGCAACTCTTTTCGATGCCCCTGCTCGCGTGAGGGTCGTCGGCGCATCGGGCGCATTCGACGATGTACGTGTTGATCAGAGGGGAGCCCTGAGCGCAGCTCCCGCTTATCTTGTGAGCGAGTACGACTCTGCGCGATCTGCACCGAGGAAGGGACGCCGAGTCGCTATCGCGCGCGTGGAGGGCCCCTGGCCGGTGGGAGGGCGCTGGTGGGCGCAGGAACGTCCTCGGGCCTACATGAGGGCTGTGCTCGAGGATGGTCGGGATGTGCTCCTGGTCTGGAAAGGAGGGGAGTGGGCCTTGGAAGGACTGACCCAGTGAGCCGGTGCCGTGTGTGGACGGGTGCCGTAGACTGAAAGGATGGTATCCCTGTCACACACGCTGGCCTCGATGTCGGACGATGACATGATGGCCCTCGTCGGCCCGGCGGCGTGGGCAAATGGCCTGCGTTTAGCGCGCGCAGGCGCGGTTCGAGAGTTCTCCTGGAGCGAGGATGGGGAACAGGCTGAAGCACGTGTGAAGGAAGCTGGGCTGACCTATCGTGTGCGCGTCGCACAGGGCACTGTGCGTCCCTCCCTCGCGTGTGCATGCCCGCTGCGCAGTGACTGTCCCCATACGGTCGCGACGCTCATTGTCGGACGCGAGGATGCCCGCAACAAGCAGCGCTCGGTGCCTGAGTGGAGCCGTGTCCTCGAGCAGATGCTGGGCTCCGACCGCGACCGCCTGGGCGAGCCGTTGGCCCTCGTCGTTGATGCGCATGATCCCGGGGTCGAGCCATCTCTCATCCCGTTGCGCCGAAGCTCCTCATCTGGGTGGACGACGAAGAGGGCTTCGTGGCTCGATCTGACGGCGACGCAGTGGGCGTCAGTGACGGATGGCTTAGACCCCACGCATGTCTCTCTCATGCGCGAGGGGTACCGACTGTCGCGTGAATCGCGTTCCTGGCACTCGCGCACGGAGGTGACGCTCAGTTCGCTGGGCGAGCATGCCTACGCGTGGCTGGCACGCCTGGTTCGGGCCGGGGTTGAGCTCTACGCCTCGCCCGACGCCGGTGAGTTGGTGGTGCTCTCGCACACGACCTGGGACGCGGACATCGATGTGCGCTCAGGTTCCGACGGCCTTGACGTCAGAGTCGTCGCGCGTAATGGAGACGAGGTGCTCACGAGGCCGCGTATCGACCGCGACGCGAGTGTGCTGTTGCTGGATGGAGGGCGCGGAATCGCGCGCATTGAGGGGGTGGGAACGCTCGACGGCTTTCCTCTCGATCGAGGCCTGCACGTTCCTGCCGCAGATGTCGCACAGTTTCGCGGCACGTGGCTGCCCGCCCTCGTCAGGCGTTTTTCGGTGGCTTCCTCCGATGGCAGTTTTGACGCTCAGGCTCGCCCGGACGTGTCGCTCGTGGGCACGGTGCGACGCGACGGGGAATCTGTCGTTGTGCGCTGGTGGGCCGAGTATCGTCAGGGTGAGTCACGCTCGCGCACTCCCGTGGCCCACTGCGCGGAGGACGAGGCCGTGGCCGAGATCGTGGGTCGCGTCGAGTTGTGGGGACGTGGGTTGGACTCCGCCCTGTGGACCGCCCCTCCGACGACGGGGAGGCTGTCTCCGTGGCGTGTTCCCGCGTTTTTGGAGGCGGTTGTGGATTCCGAGGGTATCGATGGCCTCGTGTGGGACGTTGCGGAGGATGTGCGTGCCATTGACGTACGAGAAGACGGCTTCGATGTCGATGTGAGCGTTGATCCAGCCCAGCGTGACTGGTTTGACCTCAACGTGCGCCTGCGCCTCGGACGCGTCACGATCAGCGTTCGCGATGCGCTTGAAGCGATTGCAGGCGGGCAGGATTACGTCGAGGTCGAGGGAACGTGGGTACGCCTCGACGGCGAACGTATTCGATCCTTGGCGACGTTGCTCGAAGAGGCGCGCACCCTGGCGGGGTGGGACGGCGAGGGGGTCAGGCTCACGCCGATGCAGGTCGGCGTCGTCGATCTATTCGCGAGCGCTTCCGACCACGTGAGCATCAGCGACGCGTGGAGGACGCGGATTGCTCCGCTGCGCGACGGCTCCGCGGATAGAGGTGTGCCGCCGGTGCCATCGCTGAGTTCGATCCTGCGCCCGTATCAGCGGCGCGGGCACGCGTGGTTGACGGCTCGCCTGTCCGGCGGCATCGGTGGAATTCTGGCTGATGACATGGGCCTGGGTAAAACCGTTCAGATCTGTCGGCCGTGGCAGCGCTGCGAGCGCATGCACCCGCTGGCGATCCCTCGCCCGTTCTCGTCGTGGCGCCGACCTCCGTCGTCGGCGTGTGGATAGACCAGGCACGCACCTTCACACCGCACCTACGCGTGCGCGCGGTGACGGAAACGGCTACGCGCCGTGGGACAACGATCGGTGAGGAGGTTGCCGATGCGGATATCGTCGTTACCTCCTACACGCTTGCCCGCCTGGAGGCGGAGCAGTGGAACCAGGTGCACCTCGGTGGAGTTGTCATCGATGAAGCGCAAGCGGTGAAAAACCCTCGCACCGCAACCTACCGAGCGCTTCGCGATCTTGAGTCGCCCTGGAAGTTGGCGGTGTCGGGTACCCCCATCGAAAATTCGCTGGGAGACCTGTGGTCGTTGCTTTCCTTGACGTGCCCCGGCCTCCTGCCCCCGTGGGAGACATTCCAGCAGCAGGTGCGCAGGCCCATCGAAAACGGTGCGGATCCGGCGATGCTCGGGCGTCTGACGGCCTATGTTGCGCCCTTCGTACTGCGGCGCACGAAGGAGGAGGTCGCTCCGGATCTGCCCGATAAGATCGTCGACATTGTGCGCGTCGATTTAGGCAAGGAACACCGCCATATCTACGACCAGTATCTGGCCCGCGAGCGCGCGCGGATTCTCGACCTGCTGCGAGACGTGGATGCGAACCGAATGAGTGTGCTTGCGTCGATTACGAGGCTGCGGCAGCTAGCGCTTGATCCGGCTCTCGTCGAGGAGTCGTATGCGCACGTGGGGTCGGCAAAAATCGAGTACCTGGCGGATCGCCTGGACGAGATCGTGCCACTCGGACATCAGGCGTTGGTGTTTAGCCAGTTCACTTCGTTCCTGGAACGCATCCGACACATGCTGACGCGCCGCGGAATATCCGTCGTGCAGCTCGATGGGTCGACGCGTGGTCGCGCTGAGGTCATCGAAAAGTTCCGCTCGGGCGATGCCCAAGTATTCCTCATCTCGCTGAAGGCCGGAGGCTCTGGCCTGACCCTCACCGAGGCGGATTATGTGTACGTCATGGATCCCTGGTGGAATCCTGCCGCTGAGGAACAGGCGATCGACCGTGCGCATCGCATCGGCCAGACGAAGAAGGTCAACGTCTATCGGATGGTCGCGACGGATACGATCGAAGCGAAGGTCGTGGAGCTTCAGGACCGCAAGCGACAGCTCATTTCATCCGTCATGAATGGGACCGGAACGGGAGCGCGCCTGAGTGAGGCGGACCTGCGCGGTCTTCTCGACTAACTGGCGTTCACGCCAGCGGGGCGTACGGCGACCTTCAGGCCAGCGCGAGTGCGCACGGCGTCGAGGGCGTCGCTGACGTTGGACAGCTCATACTCGTGCGTGATGAGCGGTGACAGGTCGATGCGTCCGCTCGAGAGGGCATCAACCGCCGCCGCGTAGTCATCGAGGGTCGCGTTGGCGCTGCCGCTGATGGTGAGCTCGCGGTAGTGAACAAGGTTGGGGTCGATATCGGCCATCGCGCCGGCGGGGAAGCCAGCGAAGAAGGAAATGTGGCCGCCGATGCGTGCACACTGAGCGGCAACGGAGACGAGGTCTGGGGCTCCGACCGCGATGATGACGACGTCCGCTCCGGCGCCATCGCTCCACGCGAGGACGTTGCGCACAAGATCGTCGCCTTGGGCTGCGGTCGTCAACTCAGCTCCCATCGCCCGCGCGGGCTCGAGCCGCGCCTGCCTGCCACACGCCATGACTCTCGCCCCGGCGTCAACCGCGAGCGCGCAATGGATGAGGCCGATCGGGCCGGTCCCGATAATGAGAACGCGCGACGACGCATCGATCGGTAGGCGCGTCGTTGCGCGCATGCAGCACGAGAGCGGCTCCGCGAGAGCGAGATGAGGTGCAGAGATCTCGGCAGTGACGGGAGTGATGCACGCGAAAGCTTCTTCAGGGACGACGATGAGGTCCGCGAGGCCTCCGTCAACCCCAGTCCCGAACAGGCGCATGTTCGCACACACGTTGGAGCGCCCGCTGGTGCAGGGGGCGCAGTGGCCGCAGGCAATTTCCGGCGCGAGGCCGACCTGCGTCCCCGGCGCGGGAACGTCAACACCTGCAGTGAGTTCGTCTCCGATGCGCCAGACGCGAGCAGCAATTTCGTGGCCGAGAACGACTCCGGGGGTGACGCCGTTGGTCTTCTGTCCCGTCGCGATGCGCAGGTCCGTGCCACACAGGGTTGTTGCTTCAACCGTGAGAAGAACATCGCGGGGGCCAAGTGTCGGGACGGGGCGTTTGTCGACGACCAGTTCGCCGGGGGAGCGGAGCGACGCTGCGAGCATGGAGTCCATGCCTCCAGCATACGGCTTGTGTGTCCGTGACCGGGGCGCCTGTTCGATGCGCGCGGCCTTGCGAGCACTCATCGTCACCAACAATTGAATCGAACACCTGTTCGATATAATAGGTGGGTGACCACGGAACGACGCTACGCAGAATTGCACGCGCACAGCGCTTTCACTTTCCTGGACGGGACCGATGAACCCGCGCGGATGGTGGAAGAAGCTGCGCGCCTGGGCCTCGATGCTCTCGCTATTCTCGACGTTGACGGTATGTTCTCGACGGTCCAGACGACCATGGCCGCCCGCGAAGCTGGCCTGCCCATCGTCTACGGGGCCGAGCTGACGCTCGCATCGAATGCTTGTGGAACATTTGTTCCCGGCTCATCTGCTCCGGGCTGGGGACTCGCTTCCGGAGCAGACGAACCGGGGATACGCCTGCCGATCTTGGCCGCCAGTCCCAGCGGCTACGCGAATCTCGTGGGAGCCATGAGTAAGCGAGCGCTCTGCGCGCCAGGCGAGCGCAACCCCCGCTACAGCCTCGTTGATCTCAGTGGAGCTGGAGGAGACCTCATCGTCCTCACCGGCGGCAGGCGGGGCCCACTCATACGTGCTCTACGAGCGGGTGGTACGGCGTCCGCGCGCCGTGTCCTCGACGGCCTCGTGGATGCGTTTGGGCGCGACCATGTCCTCGTCGAATGGCAGGCGTCGCGCGGGGACGAAGACGAGGTTGCAGACACGCTGGCGGACCTTGCGCGTGCGTGCGGAACTCGACTTGTGGCGACAACGGGAGCGCGCATGTCCTCGCCCTCACAGCAGGCGCTCGGTGACATCCTTACGGCCACCAGGCTCGGCGTGTCCTTAGACGAGGCGGAAGCCCACCTGGGCGCCCACCGTTCCTTCCTGCGCTCGCCCGCCGAGATGGCGAGGCTGCACGGGGCTTACCCGCAGTCGCTCGATAATGCTTGTGAGGTCGCTGCCTCGTGCGCTTTCGACCTACGTCTTGTCGCCCCGCGCCTACCCCGGACCCGTGTCCCCGACGGGCACACTCCGAACACGTGGCTTGCACACTGTGCCTACGAGGGGGCCCGCGAGCGCTATGGATCTCGTGCGCAGCATCCCCGGGCGTGGGAGACGATCGATCACGAGCTGGGGATCATCGAGCGTCTCGGCTTTGCGGGCTACTTCCTCATTGTCAAAGACATCGTTGACTTTTGCGCCCGCAACGGCATCCTGTGCCAGGGGCGGGGTAGTGCCGCCAACTCCGCGGTGTGCTACTGCTTGGGGATCACGGCAGTGGACGCGGTGCGCCACAATCTTTTGTTTGAGCGCTTCCTGTCGGATGCGCGCTCGGGCCCACCCGACATCGACGTCGACATCGAAGCCTGCCGACGAGAAGAGGTCATCCAGTACGTGTACGACACGTTTGGGAGGGATCGCGCGGCTCAAGTCGCGAACGTCATCACGTATCGCCCGCGCTCGGCAATCCGCGACGCTGCACGGGCTCTAGGCTACCCCGCAGGTACGGCCACGGCCTGGTCTCAGGGCAGGGGAGAGGCCCCCGAACTTGTGAGAGAAGCGGCCCGCGCGCTATCGCGACTGCCTCGACACATGGGAATCCACTCGGGAGGCATGGTGCTCACCGATCAACCGGTGTCACGAATTTGCCCGGTTGGCTGGGCATCTATGCCCGGGCGCACAGTCCTCCAGTGGGATAAGGAGGACTGCGCGGATGCGGGACTCGTGAAGTTCGACCTGCTGTCGCTTGGCATGCTCACAGCGCTGCGCATCGCCTTCGACGAGCTGCGAGCATCTGACGCGCGGGAGGATTACGTTAATCCGCACCTGCGTGGCTGGGCGCAACGACAGGTGCACGGACGTCGCGATCAGCCTGTGGGCCTGCATACGTTACCGGAGGAAGACCCGCGCGTGTATGACCTGCTATGCGCGGCCGATACGGTCGGCGTATTTCAGGTGGAGTCGCGCGCACAGATGAACACACTCCCGAGGCTGAAGCCGCGTTGCTTCTATGACATCGTCGTGGAGGTCGCTCTCATCAGACCGGGGCCGATCCAGGGACGCTCAGTCAACCCCTATTTGCGGCGCCGATCAGGACGCGAGGAGGTTACCTATCTGCACCCGCTCCTCGAGCCAGCGCTGCGGCAGACGCTCGGCGTTCCACTCTTTCAGGAGCAACTCATGCGCATTGCGACGGATGCCGCAGGTTTGTCTGGTGCGCGCGCCGATCAGCTGCGTCGCGCGATGGGGGCCAAGCGCAGTCCAGAACGCATGGAGGCCCTCAAGGGGGACCTCATGGCTGGCATGGAGGAACGGGGGATCGATGCGCCCACACGCGAGCGCATTTTTGAGCAGCTCAAGGGCTTCGCAGACTTTGGGTTTCCCGAATCTCATTCCTTTTCGTTCGCACACATCGTCTACGCATCATCCTGGCTAAAGGTTCACGCCCCCGAGCACTTTTACGCCGCGATTTTAGCTTCGCAGCCAATGGGCTTCTACTCTCCTGCAACCCTCGTGCAGGACGCGCGCAGGCACGGGGTACGCGTCGTCGGGCCGTCGGTCAACGACTCTCTCGTCGACGCGAGTGTGCAGCGCATGGAGGGCGCAGACACCGGGGAGGCGTACCGCGAGGGACGCGCGCAGTCACTTCCAACGCGCGGTGTCGTCCCCCTCGATGTCGATAGCGACCTCGCGGTGCGCATCGGCCTTTCGCAGGTGCGAGGCCTAGGGGCAGCCGCCGAGCGCATTGTCGCAGCCCGGCGCGAGGGAGCGTTCACGAGCCAGGCGGACCTGGCTCGCCGTGCACACGTGAGCTCCTCCAACATGGAAAAGCTCGCGATGGCCGGAGCTCTCGAATGCCTAGGAGTGGGGCGGCGCGAGGGAGCATGGGCAGCCGGGGCACTCGCGCAACCCTCCGCTCGGGCGGGCCAGTGGCAGCCTTTCCTTCCCGGCACGGAGGTGGGATCCACCGTGCCCGATCTGCCCTCGCTGTCGGAGGCTGAGCGCATGCGCTCAGACGTCGCGTCGACCGGGCTGACCCCGGGGACGCACCCTTTCACGTACGTGCGCGACTCGTTGCCTGAGTCTGTCCTGCGCGCCGGTGAACTGGGGCATCACCTCGCTGGGTGCATCGTCGATGTCGCCGGAGCGGTGACCCACCGCCAGCGCCCCCACACGGGCGCAGGAATTACTTTTCTGTCCCTCGAGGACGAGACGGGGTTCGTCAATATCTCCGTATCGGTGGGTGCGTGGACAAAATTCCGGCGCGTGTGCCTGGAGTCGAACGCACTGCTTGTCCGCGGAACGCTCGAGTGGGGAGACGGCGCGATCAATATTCAGGCCTTCAAGATCACGCCCGTTGCGCTCCCCGTCGAGGTGAAATCACGAGATTTTCGTTAGCGTGCGTGCCTTGCCACCCCATCGAGTATGAAGGAACGCAGCTCCTCGACCGTCTGGCACACGGCATCCGCCTCGTCGAGGCCATCCTCGGTTGCGTAGCCCCAGCCAACGCCGATCACCGGGATTCCGGCTTCTTGTGCGCCGCGCACATCCCAGATCGAATCGCCAATGATCACGGGGTGAGAGGTGTCGACGCCGCGGGCCTCCAAGCGTGTCAAGGCCTCGCGAATAACGGTTGCTTTACTCGATGCGGGATCGGGGGTGGCACCTGCGATCACGTCAAAAACTTCGGATAATCCGAGGTGCTCCATCTGCGCAAGCGCCATCGGGGCCTGCTTCGACGTTGCGGTCGCCAGCGGAATACCCGCGCGATGAAGGTCGTGCAGCAATTCAATGACGCCGGGGAAGGGCTCGGGATCGAGATAGTGGGCTTGGTATCGGGCGCGATAGCCGCTCACCAGGTTAGCCAGAAGCTCACCCTCGTAGCCCAGGTCGCTGAAGGAATACCACAGCGGAGGGCCAACATACGTGCGAAGGCGCTGATCGTCGGGGATCGGTAAATCGTAGTCTGACAGTGCGCCACGGAAAGCGTTCATCACAGCTGGAGCGGAATCAACAATTGTTCCGTCTACGTCAAAAAGGACAACAGAAATGGATAAAGACACGTGGTTCCCCCGTGTTGTTGGTGCTTTCTTAGTCACTATGCCCTATTATCCCGAGAGAAGCATCCGACACGACCACGAGGAGGGAGACATGGAATCACGAGTACGACTGACACCAATCGTCGAAGCCAATAGCGCGCGCGCTGCCGCATGGCGAGTCTTCTTCGAGGCGTCCGGGCGCCTACAGGGCATTCTCGAGACGCGCCTCAAGCGCACCTACGGCGTCTCTATGCCTGACTACAACATTCTCTTGGCGCTCTGGGAGGCTCCCGGCCACCGCCTGCGCATGGGGGAGTTGGCTGATCGCGTCGTCTATTCGCCGTCGCGTGTCACCTACCTCGTTTCGAACCTGTCACGAGATGGATGGGTAGAGCGCATTCCTTCCGAGACTGATCGCCGCGGATATGACGCGTGCCTGACCACTCAGGGCATAGAAACTGTGCTTGCTGCCACAGAACTGCATCAGCAGACCGTCAGTGAGTACCTTCTGGACGGCATGACGGACGCCGATATCGACGCAATTGCAAAGGTTTTTGCGACTCTCGATGCGCGTCTGCGCGGCGGCGGAAAAGACTCCTAGTTTCGATTGGCACATGTCGCCCACATCGTGTTAAGCTTCTACTCGCTTGCGGATCGCAACGGTTCGCATCGCTCACCTGCGCGGGTGGCGGAATAGGCAGACGCGCTAGCTTGAGGTGCTAGTCCTCATTTTACGAGGGTGGGGGTTCAAGTCCCCCTCCGCGCACGAGATGCCCCGGGGCCGAAAGGCTCCGGGGTTTTCCATATCACCGACGAGGAGACGCCGTGCGTATTGACATGTGGCTCGACACCTGTGATCCCTGGAGTTACCTGGGGCTGCGGCATTTGCGTGCTGCTCTCGAACAATTCGACCATCGCGACAACGTTGAGATCTTCCTGCACGCATTCCTCCTCGACCCCGACCTGGACGTGGCCGTCGACAAGCCGCGCATTGTCGCCCTCGTCGAGGCCGGTGCCGCAACGCTCGAAGAAGTACGCGAGGCTGACGAACGCATGCAGGCCCTGGGTGCGCGCGAGGGAATCCGCTTCGATTTCGATAACCTCGTTATCGCTCCGAGCTCGCGCGCGCACCGCGTGATCGCTGCCGCTCACGACGCGGACATTGACGCAGATACGGTCGCTGGCCCGTCGTCTCTGCACGTGAAGGTGGCCGAGGCGATCATGCGAGCTCACTTCGAAATGGGGCTCGACGTATCACACCCCGAGGTTCTCATCGGATGTGCGCAGGACGTTGGTATGCCACCGGAACTCGCCGCACTGGCCGTCGGCGAGGAAGAATGGGCTTCCCGCGTTTATTCTGACTTCCAGATGGCGATGCATATGGGTGTCACCTCCGTTCCAACCTACGTGTTTAATGCCCAATTCCTCGTCGACGGACATCAGACGACAACCGCATTTACCAACATCCTGGCCACCGCCTGGGAGCAGTCTCGAAAGGATCTTGCATGACCGAGAAGGACACCACTGCCTCGAACATCACCGGGGGAGCGCCTAGCCCAATGGAGCTCGTCAAGGAGTTCCACCGCACCTACTCGATGCCGATTCGATCGTTCGACGATCCGACGCTGTCCTACGATCGTCTCGGCATGCGCATGAGCCTCATTGCCGAGGAATTCGCGGAGCTGATGGGTGCCGTCTATGGCAAGCGGGCCCGCGCCATTATCGAGGCGGCGACCGCCGAGGCTGTCGCGGCGGACGACGGCGAACGCGACGTCATCGAAGCGGCCGATGCGCTCGCAGACCTCATCTACGTTATCTACGGCATGGCGATCGAGTCGGGAATGGACCTCGACTCCGTGCTCGCTGAGGTGCAGGCATCGAACCTGTCCAAGCTCATGCCGGATGGCTCCGTCAAGCTGCGTGAGGACGGAAAGGTGCTCAAGGGGCCCAACTTCTTCCCGCCGAATGTTGCGCGCGGCCTGGGCCTCGAGCGGGACTGACGACGATGCGGATCGGACTTAAGTCCCTACCACGCGCATTCGTGCCCGCCAGGTGACACAATAGACGCGGTCCACTCATAAGGAGGAAAGACATGGCACGCGTCGCAGTCATCGGCGGAGGTTACGGAGGCGTCACGGTCGCCAAGGGGCTTGATCCCCTCGCGGACGTCGTTCTCATCGAACAGAAGGACCAGTTCGTCCACCACGCAGCGGCTCTGCGCGCCGCGGTCGACACCGTGTGGGAACACGCGATCTTCATGCCCTACACGAACCTCCTGCACCGCGGCGAGGTCGTGCGCGGCACCGTCTCACGTGTCGACGGCACGACCGTTCACGTCTTCGGCCACGACCCGATCGAGGCCGACTACGTCGTGTTCGCGACCGGATCGAGCTATCCGTTCCCCGCGAAGTACTCCTCCTATCGTTCGTCCGTGGCCAAGGCGCGCCTCGAGCAGCTCCACGAGAACCTCGGCCGCGCCCGCTCGGTCATGATCGTCGGCGGTGGCACCGTCGGCATCGAGCTGACCGGAGAGCTCGCCAACGCCTTCCCGGGCCTGGACATCACGATCGTCGAGGCCTCCGATCAGATTCTGGGCACCCCCGGCTACACCGACGCGCTGCGCAACGAGATCAGCGAGCAGCTGAGCACCCTCGGTGTGCGTGTCGTGACCGGCTCTGAGCTGGCCTACCTGCCCCCGCAGAACGTCGGGGATCTGGGTCACTTCATGGTCGAAACCAAGAACGGCGAGGTAATCGAGGCGGACCTGTGGTTCCAGTGCTACGGTGCGCGGGCCAACACCGGCTTCCTGATCGGCTCCGATTACGAATCCGTCATGAACCCAAACGGCACCATTCGTGTGGACGGCACCATGCAGGTCGTCGACCACCCGAACGTCTACGCCGTGGGTGATCTGACGGACGTGCGCGAATCCAAGCGCGCCGACGCAGCTCGCCAGCAGGCGCGCGTCGTCATCGCAAACATCACTGCGCAGATTGAGGGAGAGACGCCCGACGCCATCTACCAGCCGACGAAGGAATGGGTCATCTTGCCCCTCGGTCCGAACATGGGCGCGTCGCAGCTGCTTGATGCGGACGGCCAGACCCGCATTCTCGGTGCCGATCAGACCGCCGAAATCAAGGGAACTGACCTCATGGTGTCCGTCATTCGTTCGCAGCTCAACCTCCCCTGATAAAGTGCGCCGTCTCACGGTAGAATGAGTGCCATGAATGGAGATCCTCGCCGCGCGCTGACGCGCCTGCTGAACGCCTTCGAGAACCACTTCGACATCGCCCGCGATGGAGACGAGGCCGACGACGCCGCGCTCGAAGCAGCTGAGCTGGCGCTGCGCGACGCCTTCTTCACCTACGACGACATTCTCTTTACCCAGCTCGGGGTCGAATTGCCCTTCGACATCCTCGATGATTCTGACGAGGACGAGGACGACTACGAGGATGAGGAGGAGACCGAGGAAGAAGACGACGACGATTTCATCGAAGTCGACGACTGATTAATCTTTTCGGTTTTAGACGCAGGGGTGGGCCCGAACCGGTTGGTTCGGGCCCACCCCTATGCCGACCCTCCAGATCGAGCGACTGCGCCAGTCATCGCATCCCCAAGAATTCGTGATGGCCAGGCTCTTTGCAGGAGATCCGGCTACAGCACGGCGACCTCCGTCAGCACCTGGCGGATTGGCTCCGGCAACGGATCTGAAAAATCGAGGAGAGTTTCCAACTGTCGGCAGGTACGAGGACCAACGAGCGCGGCACTCACGCCGGGGAAGTCGCGTACCCACGCCAACGCAACGTCGCCGGTCGAGCGCTCCAGACCGGCACCCGCACGCGACGCCGCCTCGATAACGGTGCGTGCCTGTCCCCCCAGATAGGGTTCGACCATGTGACGCAAATGCGGTGATGCTGCACGCGAATCCGCTGGAGTGGTGTGACGATATTTGCCGGTCAGCGCGCCTCCCGCCAGAGGCGAAGCAGCGATGACGCCGACGCCTCTGTTCGACAGCTCTGCAACTGTCAGCGCCGCGGAGGTATTCGCCAGTGAGAACGCTACCTCAACGACTGAGATGGGAGCGGAGGCGCCCAATACACCGCGCGTCACGGCCTCGGCGAGTTCCCATTCGGATGCGCGCGATAATCCCACGTAACGGGCACGGCCGCTGCGGTAAGCCAGCGTCGCCGCCTCGAGCGTCTCCTCGAGTGGGACTTCCGGACGCGGCTCGACGAGCCACATATCGACGTAATCCGTGTCGAGCCGGGCAAGCGCGTCATCAAGGCTCCGCAGAAGATCTCCACGGCCCGCGGCGCTCACCCACGCACCTTCCCCGGCACGCCGCACTGCGCCCCTCCACGCGAGAGCGACGCGGTGGCGACCAACAGTCGACAGAGCATCTGAGAGGACGTCGACGGCAATTCCGTCACCGTGAGTGGGCGAGCACTCGACCAGGTTTCCGCCAGCTTCGACGAAAGTCTTGAGCATGTCGTGGGCCTCGGGCCCATCGGTATCGCGCCCCCACGTCAGGGTGCCCAATCCGAGCGCGGACACGTACAGCCCGCTATGTCCACATTGCTTCAGTTCCATGCTTCTAGCCTAGCCGAGTGCGCGCTAGCCACTGCGCGTGTTGCGGCGGCATCGGGGGAGTGGTCCCACCGAATACCGGGCACAGCGAACGTACGCCGCACCAATTGCACAGCGGATTTTTGCGCGGCGCAAACGAATCCTGCTCAATATCGCGTTCAATACGATCCCACAGCTGATCGATCTGGCGCTCAAAATCATGGATTTCTTCGGCCGTCGGGTCCAGCGTGATCACTTGCCCAGCTCGCAAGTAGACCAACTGCATTCGCGAGGGCAATACCTGTGTGCGTGCAAGCAGCAGAGCGTAGAAACGCATTTGATAGAGGGCCTCGCCGACATAGCGTGGACCGGGTGCCTTCCCGGTCTTATAGTCCACGACGCGCAGACGTCCGTCGGGGGCCTGATCGACACGGTCGATGAAACCCAGCAACCGCACCCCGCGCTCGGTCGTCGTCGTCACCCGCTGCTCACGCGCCGCCGGCGCAATCCACTGGGGCGCCTCGATCGCGAAGTATCCATCAATGAGTGATCGCGCATCATCAAGCCACGCCTGCAGGTCCGCTTCGTCTGAGAACAGGCGTGAGACCTCGGGATTCTTTGTCGCCAACGCCTCATACTGCGGCGTGACCTGCGCGCGTGCGTTCTCGCGCGTGCGCTCCTGCGGCTCGAGGGCGAACAGCTCCTCCAGAACCGCGTGCACGACTGTCCCCAGCGCTTTTGCGCGGGTCTCCGGCTCCCGATAGCCGTCGAGGACATGAAGACGGTACTGGAGCGGGCAACGCTCGTACTCTTTGGCGCGCGACGCGGATAGTGCGGGTTCCCACGTGCGGGCGTCAGGCGAGGGGGCGATCAGCTCTGTCATGAATACCACGCTAACCCCTTCCGCCCTCATCTGTGTCCTGCCATGGGCGCAGCTGGGAGCAAGCGGTATCCTTTACGTAATGTCTATTCAGCGTAATACTTCAATGTCGGCCACCGATTTTGGCCAGCCCACCCGCCGAGGCCTCCTTTCCGAGGGCGACCGCGTTCAGGTTCGTGACCCCAAAGGACGCTTTCACCAAGTGATTCTCGTTCGCGGCGGTCGGTTCCAGTCCAACCGCGGCGGATTCAACCATAACGACGTCATTGGACATCCCGATGGCCAGGTGATCGTCACGGAAGAAGGACGCCAGTTCCAGATTCTGCGTCCGCTCCAGGTCGACTACGTCATGTCAATGCCCCGCGGCGCCGCGGTCGTCTATCCGAAGGATGCCGGCGTTATCACCCACATGGGTGACATCTTCCCCGGTGCGACCGTCGTCGAGGCAGGTGCTGGCTCGGGCGCCCTGTCCATGGCGCTCCTCGATGCGGTTGGCCCGCAGGGCCGTCTCATCTCCGTCGAACGTCGCCAGGATTTTGCCGACATTGCCGCCGCCAACGTCGACCTATGGTTTGGCCGTCGTCATCCCGCGTGGGATCTGCGTGTCGGCGACGTCGACGAGGTGCTGTGGTCTGCCGAGGAAGGCAGCGTTGATCGCATCGTGCTGGACATGCTGGCTCCCTGGGAGAACATCGAGGCGATCACGCACGCACTCATCCCCGGCGGCGTCCTTGTCTGCTACGTCGCTACCGTCACGCAGATGTCGCGCCTCGTTGAGGACCTGCGTGCCTCCGAGCGCTTCACTGATCCCATCGCGTGGGAGGATATGCGCCGCGAATGGCACCTCGACGGCCTCGCCGTGCGCCCCGAGCACCGGATGGTCGCTCACACCGGATTCCTCGTCATCACTCGTCTCCTCGCGCCTGGCGTCACGCCCCAGGAACGTTCGACGCGTCCGGCGAAGGCTGCGGAAGGCCAAGGCGGTGCGTGGGACGATGAACAGGAATGGTCCCTCGAAAAGGTCGGTCAGCGCGTGAACTCCGAGAAGAAGGTGCGCAAGGTGCGCCGCGACGTCGTTGCTCAGGCAGATACCTGGGCGTCGGAAGGACGCGAGGCGCAGACCGATGAATGAGACTCATGATCGCGCGGCTCTCGAACGGCGCCTGGTCTCGCTCGAAGAAAAAAACGGCCGTCTCACCAGCGCTTTGACGACGGCTCGTACCGAGCTCATTCGTCTGCAGGGCGAGCTCGCGGACGTCTCACGTCCGCCGCAGACTCTCGCAACGTTCGTGCGGGCATTCCCCACCGCGCGTCAGATTGAGGTCGTATCGGGCGGCAAGCGCATGCGCGTTGCGGTCTCTCCCAAGCTTGACGTGACGGACCTGTCCTATGGACAGTGGGTCCGCCTCGACGACACGTCGATCGCCGTCGCTGGCGACGATTTTCCGCGCAGCGGACAGGTCGTGTCCGTCTTGGAGCTGGTCGGTACCGACCGTGTGCTCGTTGCGACGGAAGGCGGTGCTGAGACCCTGCTGGAGCTTGCCGGTCCGCTGCGTCACGGTAACCTGCGTCCCGGCGATTCTCTCGTCGTGGATGCGCGCGCTGGTATCGCATTCGAGCGAATCGTGCGGGAGGACGTCGAGCAGCTCCTCACCCCCGAGGTTCCCGACGTTACCTACGAGGCCATTGGCGGCCTCGACGAACAGATCGCACAGGTGCGCGACTCGATCGAGATGCCCTTTAACCATCCGGAGCTCTACCGTCAGTTTGGTCTGCGTCCACCCAAGGGAATTCTGCTGTATGGGCCTCCCGGATCTGGAAAGACCCTCATCGCGAAGGCAGTGGCCAACTCCCTGTCCAAGCGCGGAGGTGCCTCGACGTTCTTCCTGTCCATCAAGGGACCCGAACTGCTCAACAAGTTCGTCGGCGAAACTGAGCGCCAGATTCGCGCCATCTTTGCCCGTGCACGCACGCTCGCAGCCGGTGACACTCCCGTCGTCATTTTCTTCGATGAGATGGAAGCCCTGTTCCGCACGCGTGGCACGGGTGTGTCCTCTGATGTCGAAACGATGATCGTTCCGCAGCTTCTCGCCGAGATGGACGGCGTTGAATCCCTCGACAACGTCGTGATCATCGGCGCCTCCAACCGCGCGGACATGATCGACCCGGCCGTTCTGCGACCGGGGCGCCTCGACGTGCGCATCCGTGTGGATCGTCCCGACCGCGCAGGTGCCCTCGATATCTTCTCGAAGTACCTCACCCCGCAGGTGCCGATTCACGCGTCCGAAATCGAGCGTTTCGGCGGTATTGACGAGGCCGTGGCTGGGATGAGCGTACGCGCGGTCGACGCGCTCTACGCCCGCAACGAGACGACTGCGCTGTTCCTTGCGACCCTCGTGAACGGCGACCACAAGCGGATCTACCTGTCCGACCTCGTCTCCGGTGCTCTCATCGCCGGCATCGTCGAACGAGCCAAAAAGTATGCGATCAAGGACGCGCTGACGGGCGCATCTTGTGGTCTGAGCATGGATCATCTGCTGCGCGGAGTCCACGAGGAGATGAACGAGTCACTCGAGCTCGCGGCCACCTCCTCGCCCGAAGACTGGGCGCGCACCAGCGGCCTGGCTCCCGAGATTGTTAGCGTGAAGCCGATTGGAGCGGTGAAATGAGCAGCGAACGCATTATCGGTACCGAGACCGAATACGGTGTCTATCGTCCCGGGGATGCGTGGGCAAATCCCATCGCTCTGTCGACGAAGGTTGTGACCACCTACGGCGAGATGAGCCGCCTCGGCACGCCCGCCGAGGGCGCCGGTGTCGTGCGCTGGGACTACACGGGCGAGGACCCCCTCAACGATCTGCGTGGCATGCGTATGTCCCGCGCCGCAGTGGACCCGTCCTTGCTCACCGATGACCCCTACCATCTTGCACCCTCGGGCGGATCCGAGCGGGTCGCTCGACCCACCGCCGAGGAGCTCGCACTTCCGGCGGCGACGACAGCGGTTTTGACCAACGGCGCACGCCTGTACGTTGATCACGCTCATCCCGAGTATTCCGCACCCGAAACGCTCGGAGCACGCGATGCGCTTATGTGGGATCGCGCGGGCGAAGTCATCGCCCAGCGCGTCATGGCGCGTCTCGAGGAGCAGGGCGAAGAACCCATCGTTCTCGTCAAGAACAACACCGACGGTAAGGGCGCGGCCTACGGCACACACGAGAACTATCAGATGCCGCGCATCACCGATCTCGACGCGATCGTCCGAGGCCTCACGCCCTTCATGGTGACCCGCCCAGTCATCTGCGGCGCTGGCCGTGTCGGTCGTGGCCAAAAGAGCGAAGTGCCCGGGTTCCAGATGTCGCAGCGCGCCGACTTCGTCGAAAACGAGGTCGGGCTGGAGACAACGTTCAACCGCCCGATCATCAACACCCGCGACGAGCCGCATGCGAATCCAGCACAGTTCCGCCGCTTGCACGTGATCGGCGGCGACGGCAACATGTTCGACGTATCCGCCTTCCTGCGTTTCGGTACGACGTCGCTCGTTCTGTGGGCGATCGAGCAGGGCACCGACCTGCGCTGGGATTCACTGGTGATGGACGATCCGGTTCAGGAGACCTGGAATGTCTCCCATCACCCGGACCTCGACTACAAAGTGACCACTGCTGGGGGCGCATACACGGCGGCCGAGCTTCAGCAGATCTACCTCGACCTCGTTGTGGATACCTTCGAGGAGACGGGGACGACGCCCACAGCTGCGGATCAGGAGATTCTCACCCTGTGGCAATCCGTCCTCGACCGCATGCGAGCCGACCTCTTCTCGGTTGCGAGTGACGTCGAGTGGGTCGGCAAGTACCAGCTCGTCAAGCGTCAAAAGGAACGCGCGGGCCTTGAGTGGAACGATCCGCGTTTGGCCGCCATCGACCTGCAGTGGTCGGATCTCCGTCCCAGCCACGGCCTCGTCTACCGCCTCGCCGCAGCGGGTATGGTGACGCGCCTCGTCTCCGATGAGGAGGTGGAGCGCGCAGCCGACGTTGCTCCAACTAACACGCGTGCCCATGTGCGCGGCTGGGCGGTCGCCAGCCGCCCCGACCTCGTGAAGGCCTCGTGGTCATCCCTCGTCTTTGATCCCGGCGAAGGGGATCTCATCCGTTTCCCAATCGCCGACGCACGCGACACATCGACCCGATGAACGCAGAAAGAAAGTAGGAAGAACTATGTCGAATCAGATTTTTGCAGGTGGTCCCACCCCCGAAGACGACGTCACCGAGGCCGCGGGGCAGGTTCAGGCGCGTACCTCGTCGATCGATTCTCTCCTGGACGAGATCGACTCCGTGCTCGAGACCAACACCGAAGCTTTCGTGCAGGGATTCGTGCAGAAGGGTGGCCAGTGACGTGAGGCGTCGAGTTTTCGGCATCGAGACGGAGTACGGGCTGACGGCCGCGTCCCCCAGCGGTGCCAAGCCGATGGATGCCGAGCACGCTGCGCGTCAGCTCTTCGAGCCGCTCCTGCACCAGGGACGTTCGTCGAATCTCTTCCTGCGTAACGGTGGCCGCCTGTATCTTGATGTGGGCGCGCACCCCGAGTACGCGACCGCTGAGTGTGATCGGCTGGAAGACATGCTCGAGCAGGATCGAGCGGGTTCGAACATGCTCGCCGACCTGGCAACCCAGGCCGACGAGGCCTTGTCAGAGCTTGGCACGGATCTGCGTCTGCATCTCTTCCGTAACAACCTGGATTCGCAGGGCAACTCCTACGGCTGCCACGAAAACTATCTCCTGCACCGACGCCGCGACTTTCGCCATGTCGCAGACGCCCTCGTCGCGTTCTTCGTGACCCGTCAGATCCTGGTGGGCAACGGCTGGATCAACACCGCTGCGGCCACTCCACGTTTGCAGTTCTCCCAGCGCGCTGATCAGATGTGGGATGCCGTCTCGTCCGCGACGACACGCTCGCGCCCCATCATCAACACCCGCGACGAGGCACTGGCTGACTCCGGTGCATACCGCCGCATGCACGTGATCGTCGGCGACACGAACGTCGCCGAACCCACCACCGTCTTGAAGGTCGGCATGACGGAGCTCCTCATCCACGCGATCGAGGATGGACTTCAGATTGAAGACCTGGCCCTTGCCGATCCTATGCGTGCCATCCGGGAGATCAACGCAGACCTGACAGGATCGGCCACCATTGAACTGGCAAACGGACGGATGACGACCGCCGTGGCCATGCAGCGCGAGATCCGCGACCGCGTGCTGACGCGGATTCCCGTCGCTGACCTCGACCCCATGCGCGCCTATGTCGTCGACCTGTGGGGCAGGGGTATCGATGCCATTGCCAGCGGCGACTGGAGCGGCATCGACACCGAGCTCGACATTGCCATTAAGCGCAAGCTGCTCACGTCCTATTGCGCGCGCAGCGGAGCGAGCCTGGCCGATCCTCGCGTGGCTCGGCTCGAGTTGTCATACTCGGAAATCACGGCGGATGGCCTGCGCGAGCGGATGGAAAACGCCGGCCTCATGCGACGCCTGACGACCGTCGAAGGTGTTCGCCGGGCGCAGACTGTCGCACCGGCGACAACTCGCGCGAGCTTGCGTGGACGCATTATCGCCGCCGCAGAGGAGGCGCGTGCCGATCTGAGCGTCGACTGGGTGCACGTGCGTCTCGACGAATCGCAGACGATTCCGCTGTCCTTGCAGGATCCGTTGGCCACCACCGACCCTCGGGTTGATGCCCTCATCGCGCAGATCGACGCTTCGTCTCCTACGATTCCCGCATGAGCACCGAGTCCTCGTCTTCCGATTCGCCCAGCACACGTCGCGTGAAGGGGTCGTCGCAACGCGCCGCCGCGAGGGCTTCACGTTCACGGGGTTCCTCTCGCGGTGGTCTGTTCCTGCGCATCGCCCTGGCTCTCGTTCTGCTCGTCGCTGGCGCTGGCCTCACATGGTGGGCGTTCAAGCCCGCGCCGGCCGATGAGGCCGCACTCGCTCCCGAGGCTGCGGCTCAGTCGACCACGATTCCGCTCTTCGACCGTGTCGCCGTGTCTGGTCGTGTGGGAGCTACGCCCACGATCGACATCAAGGCTCCAGTGGAGATCGACGGTTTCAAGGCTCGTGTCATCGAAGAGGGTAGCGGGCGAGAGATCACCGAAGGCTCTCCCGTACTCGTTGCCATCACGGCGTTCGACGCAAGCAGCGGACGCATGCTTTCCGAGTCCGGCCGACCACAGATGAGCCTCGGAATCGTCGGCTCCGATGAGATCAATTCGGACCTTGCCATGCTGGTCACCGGCAAGCGCGAGGGATCGCGAATCCTCGCGTTCCGCACCATCACGATGGGTGATGGCTCGCCCAATGCGATGGAGATCGATGTCGTCGACATTCTGCCTTCGATCGCCACAGGCACGTCGGTCGATGCCACCGTCGGCCCGATGAGCGTCGAGATGAGCCCGGAAGGGCCGCTCATTAGTCATATCTCGACGCTGCCCGGCGGCGTCACTACCCAGGCTCTTATCAAGGGGGACGGCGTCCAGGTTCACGAGGGTGACCGTGTCGTCGCGCAATTCACTGTTGTCGGTTGGACGGATGGCGTTGTTCGCGTGTCCACCTGGGAAACCGGCGTGCCCGCCGTCGTCAACCTCAACACGGCAATGAAGGGCCTCGCGAACACACTCGTCGACCAGAAGGTTGGATCGCGCCTGGCAATCACGATTCCGCCGGATCTCGCGGCAGGCGATGACACGCTGTGCGTCGTTATCGATATTCTCGGCACCGAGCCTGGCAGCTCTCCCACGGGGACTAACGCTTCGCAGTCGTGATCGTTCACTCCGTGAGAGCCGACGGGTGTGAGCATTGCGGCGTGTGGGACACTGGAAGACATGCTGAGATGGATGACCGCCGGTGAATCGCATGGACCCGCACTGCTTGCAACGATCGAGGGTGTGCCTTCCGGGTTGCATGTGACGACGGAGGACCTGCGCCGTGGGCTCGCGCGTCGTCGCCTCGGGTATGGCCGTGGCGCGCGCCAGAAGTTCGAGGCTGACGAGGTCTCAATTCTCGCCGGGGTCCGTCACGGAGTGACGACTGGGGCGCCGGTTGCGATTCGTATTGATAATTCCGAATGGCCCAAGTGGGAAACGGTCATGAGTGCGGATCCCGTCGATCCCTCCGCTCTTCTCATCGATGCTGGAACGGGCGACGAACGCGAGATCGCGCGAAATCGACCGCTGACAAGGCCGCGTCCGGGACACGCGGATCTGCCCGGCATGCTTTCTTACGATGTGCCCGAGGCTCGCCCCATCCTCGAGCGTGCGAGCGCACGTGAGACCGCCGCGCGCGTCGCACTCGGCGTACTCGCAGAAGCCCTCCTGGAGCAGGTCGCCGGCGTGCGTCTCGTGTCTCATGTCGTCTCCGTCGGTGCGGAGCGTGCCGCTGCCTCGTCGACTCCTACGCCTGCGGACGAGGCTGCACTGTGCGAGGCCTCGATGCGCACACTCGATCCGGAGGATAACGCCCGCTTCGAAGCAGCCGTCGATGCCGCCAAGCAGGCGGGTGACACGATCGGCGGCGTCGCCGAAGTGATCGCATACGACGTCCCCATCGGCTTGGGCACTCACGTGACCGCACGCGAGCGCCTCGATGCGCGGCTGGCCGCCGCACTCATGTCGATACAGTCCGTCAAGGGCGTTGAGATCGGGGACGGTTTCGTGCAGGCCGCTCTGCTCGGCTCCGCTGCTCACGACGAGATCGTGCGGGGCGCGGATGGTCACCTGACGCGCGCCTCCAACCACGCCGGAGGCATCGAAGGAGGTACGTCCAACGGTGCGCCGATCATCGCGCGCGCTGCATTTAAGCCGATCTCGACGGTTCCGCATGCGCTGCGTAGCGTCGACCTCGCAACGGGTCAGGAAGCGGTGGGCTTGCACCAGCGCTCCGACACCTGCCAGGTCGTACCCGGGGCCGTGATTGCCGAGGCCGAGGTGGCCCTCGTGCTCGCGGATGCCCTGTCTGATCACGCGGGCGGTCGATCGGTTGGTGAGATGCGCAGGAATCTCGAGGCTTATCTCGCGGTGGTGGGGGAGCGCGCATGAGTGCTCAGGGCCCCATCGTCCTCGTGGGTCTGCCAGGCGCAGGTAAGTCCAAGGTTGGGCGCCTGCTTGCCGAGCGGTTGGGCGTTGACCATATCGATACAGACGCCCTCGTCGTTGAGCGAGAAGGCCGTCCGATCGCTGATATTTTCGCCACCGACGGAGAAGCAGCTTTCCGCGTGATGGAGACCGAAGCGGTCGCCGAGGCCCTCACGCACGAGGCCGTCGTCTCGTTGGGCGGGGGAGCTGCAGCGACTCCCGCCGTTCGGAACCTTCTGTCCGGGCGCACCGTCGTCTACATTGACGCGCCCCATGATGAGCTCGTTCGTCGCACCGCCTCAAAGAACCATCGGCCGCTGCTGGCTCAGGATCCGTCCGGGACCCTCGCGCGCCTGCGCACCGAGCGCGAGCCTCATTATCGCGCAGTCGCCACCATCGTCGTTGAATCTGGGCCCGGTCCTGTCGGCGATGTTGTTACCGCTATCGCCCAGCAGTTGGAGCACGCATGAGCACGATTATCCGCGTCACCGGAGAACACCCCTCGACTATTACGGTCGGACACGGGCTCGGCTTCGAGCCGATCCGCGAGGCTCTCGATGAGGCTGCGACCAAGGCGCTCATCATTCATGCGCGTCCCCTCGCTCACCGTGCCGAGGCCCTGGCGCAGTACCTGCGTGAACAGGGAATCGAGGCGGCGACTGTCGATCATCCCGATGCCGAGGCCGGCAAGTCGATCGAGGTCGTTGCCTCCCTGTGGGACGAGTGCGGTCATCTCCAGCTTGGGCGTAAAGACGCGATCATCGCCATGGGCGGTGGGGCAACCACCGACATGGCCGGTTTCGTTGCAGCAACATGGCTGAGGGGCATCACGCTCATCAATGTTCCGACGACGCTGCTCGCCATGGTTGACGCAGCCGTTGGTGGTAAGACGGGAATCAACACATCCGTCGGAAAGAACCTCGTCGGTTCGTTCTATCCGGCAACCTCCGTGGTTGCCGATATGGATCTTCTTGAGAGCCTGCCCGCACCCGACCTGGCGGCTGGTGCAGCCGAGGTCATTAAGTGCGGTTTCATCGCGGACCCGGAGATCCTGCGCATCGTCGAGGAGACGGAACCGAGCGAACTTCTGCGATCGAACAGCCCGCAGCTCGCTGAGATCACCACCCGCGCTATCGCCGTCAAGGCTCGCGTCGTGTCGGCCGATCTGACTGAGGGGGGCCTGCGCGAAATCCTCAACTACGGACACACGCTCGCGCACGCCATCGAGCGCGCGAACGACTACACCTGGCGCCATGGCGATGCGGTGGCCGTCGGCTGCTGCTTCGCGGCGCGTCTGGCTCAAGCCCGAGGGCTGCTCAGCGCTGACGATGTTGCTCGCCACGACCAGCTTTTCTCACGCGTCGGGCTGCCGACACGCTACGGGGGAAGCACTCTCGACGAGCTCACCCACATCATGCTCTCCGACAAGAAGGTACGGCGCGGAATCCTGCGTTTCGCCCTCCTAGAGGGCATCGCACACCCAGCGACAGTCTCCGTCGATCCGCAGGAGCTGCAGGCCCCCGCCTCGCAGATTGGCATACGCGCATGAGCTTCATCGTGCTCATCGGAGTGACCGGAGCCGGCAAAACTACCGTTGGACGCGAGCTTTCCCGCCGCCACCAACTGCCGCTCTACGAAGTGGACGAGGCTGTCGAGGAACGCCTGGGCGCACCTATGCGCACGCTCGTGGTCGGACGTGATCCGCGCTTGGCCACCACAGCACGCGAAGAAGCCGAGCGTCTCCTCAGCATCGACGAGGGCATTGTCACGCTTGGGGCCTCTCAACCGCTCGACCCAGCCACTGCCTCATCAATCAATCGGGCGCGCGCAAACGGCGCCTTCATCATCGAGCTCAGCGCCGATCTTTCCGCGGTATCACGCCGAGAAGGCCTCGGTGCTCCGCGCTCGGTCGGCCTGGGTGCACCCCGCGCGATGCTCACCCAGCTGATGAAACAAGCGCGCGACGCATACGCCTCCGTGGCCGACACAACAGTGGATACCAGTGGTCGCACCCCGCAAGAAGTCGCGGATTTGGTCGCGCGCGCGTGTAAACTGGCCCCTGATTACTGATTCCTTCTCAAGTGAGGTACCCCTGTGGCAACGACCAATGATCTGAAGAACGGCCTGGTTATGGTGATCGACGGCCAGCTCTGGCAGGTTGTCGAATTCCAGCACGTCAAGCCCGGCAAGGGCCCGGCCTTCGTGCGCACCAAGATCAAGAACGTCCTGTCCGGCAAGACCGTCGACAAGACCTTCAACGCGGGCCTGAAGATCGAGACCGCGACCGTCGACCGTCGCGACATGACGTACCTGTACCAGGACGGTACCGACTACGTCTTCATGGATCAGTCCACCTACGAGCAGATCAATGTTCCCGCCGAGACCGTGGGCGACGCCCGCAACTTCATGGTCGAGAACCAGAACGTTATCGTCTCCCAGCACGACGGCACCGTCCTGTTCGTCGAGCTGCCCGCCACCGTCGTTCTGACGATCACGCACACGGAGCCCGGCCTGCAGGGCGACCGTTCTTCCGCCGGCACCAAGCCCGCGACGCTCGAGACCGGCTACGAGATCCAGGTTCCCCTCTTCATGGAGGAAGGCACCCGCGTCAAGGTTGACACCCGCGACGGCTCGTACTCGGGTCGCGTGACCGAGTAATGTCGAAGCAGCACCGCTTCACCTCGCGCACCAAGGCCCGCAAGCGCGCGGCCGACGTCGTTTACGAGGCCGACCAGCGCGGCATGGGGTCCAACCCCGACGTGCTGCGTGACCTCCTGCGCGAGCGCCGCGTCATCACCGCGGCGCAGACTCCGCTCCCGGAGTTCTCGATCCAGATCATCGGGGGAGTGGCGGATAACCTGCGTCGCATCGACTCGTTGATCTCTGCGCACGCCCGCGTGCCCGGCCTGGATCGCATTGCCGCCGTCGACCTCGCGGTGATGCGCGTGGCGGTGTGGGAGATGCTCGAGAACGACGAGGTCTCGCCGATCATCGTCATCGACGAGGCAATTTCGATTGTTCGCTCGATCTCGACCGACACGTCGCCGTCGTTCGTGAACGCGGTTCTCGACGCGATCCGCAAGGATCTTGCGTCCCCCGCGTGGTCGCGTCGCAGCTCCGAGGAAGAGGAAGTCCGCGCTTTCCGATGAGGCCGAGTCGTCGTCCGACGATGAGCTGCCCGCACAGGAAGCGCCCGCGCGCGCTCTGCCTGCTGGTGCCAAGCCGCTGGATGGCGGCAGCGTCGAAGACGAGCTCGACGAGCTCCTCGAGGAGTACTGAGCGCTCGCTCCATATTGATGGTGAAGGCCGACTCTCATGCGAGAGTCGGCCTTCACCATGTCATGAGGCTTTGTCACAGAGACAGGCGAGTCGTTCGCACGTCCCAGGATTCGGGGCCGTCGACGATGACCTCAAAAGTCCACTCGCCGGGCAGCTGTGCGATCTGAGCAAGCAGCGGACGAGGCAGGTGCGGAGCGCGAATGATGAAGGACTCACCGGCGTTCATCGACTGGGCAGCGCCGAGCACAGCCGCATGACGCAGACGGTGGGGGATGGCGGTCGCATCAATGGTCGGCACGGCAACATCGTGTTCACCGCAGCCACAGCCGCCACCGTGGACCTCGGGGTGGGGAAGCTGTTCGATCGTCATGGCGTGGCCTTTCTATAGTGAAGTATCTGAAGCGCCGTCGGCGCTCATTGAATTTTACCGGGTTTGCCCCTTTCATTGCAGCGCCAACAGGACTACGTATTGCTATCGAAGATGAAATACCCGGTAGGGGTATCATAGAATACCCCTACCGGGTATGTTTTACCATCATGCATCCACAGGCTTACACGGCTAACAAGCAGGATGCGATGCGTTCGACGCACATCGCCCTCACTGTCGACCAAATACCCTACATTTCACCGTTTAACACCAGTTCATAACCGACCATTTTCATGCGCAAGTGAGTCTTGACACTGAATGTAAGCGCTTGTATTCTGGTGGCGTTACGCCGATGGCACCGTCGCCATCATCGCCCGCGTACACCGACAACACTGGAGAGACAGCAATGACGCATCTATCCCGCCTTTCGATATTCGTACATCTCCACCCACATCCCTGACGCTCGAGCAGCAACGCAAAAAGTGGCTCATGGAGTTCCTCAAGACGTACGCCGTGCTCGTCATTGTGTACGGCGGCTTCTACCTGCTGCGCACAAACTTCAAGTCCGCGCAGCCATTCCTCGTTGAACAGGTCGGGCTGACGACAACTCAACTCGGCACGATCGGCTTTGCCTTTTCGCTGACCTACGGCTTCGGCGGACTCATTCTCGGGTTTTTCATTGATGGCAAGAACACCAAGAAGGTCATTTCCGCCCTGCTGCTCGCCTCGGGTGTCACGTCGATCCTCATCGGCCTCGTGCTCGCGTGGTTCCAGAGCCCATATGGTTGGATGATTCTCCTGTGGTCACTCAACGGCCTTTTCCAGGCTCCCGGCGGCCCCTGCTGCAACTCGACGATGAACCGATGGACGCCCCGTGCCCTGCGCGGTCGCTTCATCGGCTGGTGGAATGCCTCGCACAACATCGGCGCGATGGTGGCGGGCGCTCTTGCTCTCTGGGGCGCGAACACGCTGTTTAACGGATCTGTCATCGGCATGTTCATCGTCCCCGCCGTGATCTGCATTCCGATCGGCATATGGGGCTGGTTCTTCGGCAAGGACGATCCCCAGGAGCACGGCTGGAACACGCCCGAGGCGATCTTTGGTGAACCCGAGTCGAAGGCCGATGCGGTCACGAGCTCCGTCTCCAAGGGGCGGATCCTGCTGGATTACGTTGTTAAGAATCCTGCCGTCTGGTTCCTGTGCATCGCTAATGTTGCCGCGTACTGCGTGCGCATCGGTATCGACAACTGGAACGTGCTCTACACACGTCAGGAGCTTGGTTTCTCCGACTACCTCGCGGTGAACACGACCATCGCCCTGGAACTCGGCGGACTCGCTGGCTCTCTTCTGTGGGGATACTTCTCCGATAAGATGGGCGGTCGGCGCGCCCTGAGCGCCGCTATCGGCATGGGCGCTGTGGTCATCCCGCTCTTTGTCTACGCACATGCGACGACAGCCCCTGTCGTCTACGGAGCTCTCTTTATGATTGGCTTCCTCATCTTCGGCCCCGTGACCTTGATTGGCATCTGCGTCATCGGTTTTGCACCGAAGACCGCGACCGTGGTCGTCAACGCAGTACCTCGAGCGTTCGGCTACGTCTTTGGCGATTCGATGGCCAAGGTTCTTCTCGGCCGCATTGCTGACCCGACCAAGGACGGCGTGACGATCCTCGGATGGCACCTCCACGGCTGGTCATCGACGTTCACCGTGCTGTTTGCATCCGCAGCGGTTGGCTCACCTGTCTGATCATGGTCGCGTTCTTTGAAGAGCGGAACCTGCGTGCTGACCGTGAATTCAGCCAAGCAAAGGAGGAATCGTGAGCATGACCGTTGATATGGAACAACTGCTCAATGCGGCTATTGAGGCTGTTCGCAGGGGAATGAACATTGCACTTCACCCACCCGTCGAGCTTGAGGTTCACACGAAAGCAAATCGTAACGATCTCGTGACCGCCGTCGATAAAGCGATCGAAGCGGATATTGCCTCCCACCTTCACGCTGCGACAGGCTTGCCACTGCTGGGGGGAGGAGGGGCACGCCGTTGACTCTTTCGCCGGACTCGTCTGGGTCCTTGATCCGATCGACGGCACGATGAACTACGTGGAAACTCATCGCGATTATGCGGTGTCCTTGGCCTTGTGCGAGGACGGAATTCCAGTCCTTGGCGTGGTCGCGGACGTTGTCGCCGGCCACATCTATCACGCGATCCGAGGCCAAGGAGCGTGGGTCGATGGGACGCCTCTGGCCCAGACGAGGGATGCGGCCTCCTATCGTGACGCCATTATCATTACCGACATCAAAGAGATTCTCGCGCTACCTCGGCTTGCCCGCGCACTTCAGGACAGCCGTGGCCATCGGCGCTACGGCTCCGCAGCGCTCGAATGCGTCGAGGTAGCAGTTGGCCGGGCCGGAGCGTTCGTCCACATGTGGGTCTCCCCGTGGGACATCGCTGCGGCGACGCTCATCGCCACCGAGTGCGGTGTGCTCGCGACGCGCTTGGACGGAACTTCGCTCGACGTGCGCTACAAGGGATCGATTCTCCTCGGCACCCCCAACGTTCACGCCACGCTCGTTGAGTGTCTGATGTCCTCGGTGCAGTAAGCGCGGACGGTCGCGCGGGACGGGCTCATGGTCAGCTCGTTCCGCGCGGCTATCCCGTGCTCGCCCGCACGACGAGTTCCGTGTCCACACGCTGACGAGCCGGGCTGCCACTGTCGCCGAGTGCTCGTGCGATCGCCTGATCGACAGCGAGGCTCGCAACGCGCGACGGCGCACGGTCGATCGACGTCAGAGAGAGCGCGCGCGACGAAGCGATCGCCGAGTTATCGCAGCCAACAACCAACATATCGCGCCCTGGAACGAGGCCATCCCCGAGGAGAGCAAGTATCGCGCCGTGCGCGCACTGGTCGTTGTAGCAAACAAGCGCATCGACGCCTGCAGGGACACCCGCTCGGACAGCAAGGAAGCCAGCGTCGACGTTGTCACCGCCTGGCACAGTGAACGCATCGACCTCGTGAGTGCAGCACGCCTGCGTAAAAGCCGCTTTGCGCGCTCGCGCGGAGGGTCCGGGAGGCCCTTCAAGGAAGGCAATACGTCGCCTCCCACGTTGGGCGAGGAGAGCGATAGCTTGCCCCATACCGCGTTCGTTGGAGCTCGTCACGAGATCGATGTCCCGACGAGGCGCGTGCTGTCCAATGAGAACAGTCGGTGTGTTCGTAAATCGCGTCGAAATACAGGTCGAGTCGACAGCAATGACGGCCTGGGCGCGCAGCTGCAGAACCGACTCCCAGGCTCGGTCAACATCGCGCGAGGTATCGATTGACTCCACGATGACACGAAAGCCGCGATCCTCAGCGTATCGGAGGGCCTCAGCACGGTAGCGAACATGCAGTTCTTGACTGAGGGAACAGACGAGGCCGAGGATCTGCGGCCGCGTCGAAGCGAGGAGTGACGCCGCGATATTTGCCCGGTAGCCGAGCTGCTCGGCCACTTTCGATTCGTTCGCGCGTTGGGGCGGCGACGCGCGGAGATCCCGCGAGGGCTCGCGACACGGTCGCGATCGATGTTCCGGCAGCGAGAGCAATATCGTCGAGCGTCACGCGGTGTCCAGACACCGGACGGTCGTGCGCCAGCGGCGTCACACCGGTCCCTTGCCCGGGGGTGGACTGCTTCGACTGCTGGCTCATTCCTGCAGTCTAACGCCACTCACGTGGGGTTTCACACGTGGAGGCGTCACACCGGCTCCTGACGAGGAGCGTAGGATGGATGTACGACAGATCCTTTAATGACCGTCCCGTGAGGCGGGGAAGGAGTAAGCGTGGCCGAAGTGCACGCAGATCGCGCATCGCGCGGCAAAGAAGTATTGGGAGTTGGCGACGTCGCACGCTCCCTGACGCGCATCGCCTACGAGATCGTCGAACGAAACGGCGGCAGCGATAATCTGGTGATCGCCGGTATCCCCACCCGTGGCGCAACGTTGGCACGCCGCCTCGTCAATCGGATTCGTGAAGTCTCCGGCACCTACGCGGAACTCGCGATTATCGACACCACGATGTATCGCGACGACCTGGCCTCTCAGCCCCTGAGGGCTCCGAAAGAGACGCTGGTTCCGCGTACCGGTATCAACGGCAAGACCGTCGTCCTCGTTGACGATGTGCTGTACACCGGCCGCACCATCAAGGCTGCGCTCGATGCTCTTACTCGTATCGGTCGCCCTGCGGCCGTTCAGCTCGCAGTCCTCGTTGACCGTGGCCACCGCGAGCTTCCGATTCGCCCGGACTACGTCGGCAAGAACCTGCCGACCTCCCGCGACGAAATCGTCACCATTCTGCTCGACGAAACAGACGGGCACGATGGCGTCCTTCTGGGGAAAGGCCTGTAAACGATGAGCCTGAGCCATCTCATTTCGATCCGTGACTTGACGCGCGAGGAGGCGATTCTGATCCTCGACACGGCGGAGCAGATGGCCGCCACTCAGCGCCACGGCGTCAAGAAGCTTCCGACGCTTCAGGGCAAGACCGTCGTCAACCTCTTTCGAGGATTCGACGCGCACCCGCATCTCCTTTGAGACCGCCGCCAAGCGCCTGAGCGCCGACGTCATTAACTTCCAGTCCCGCGGCTCCTCGGTCTCCAAGGGCGAGTCACTCAAGGACACCGCACTCACGCTGGAGGCTATGGGCGCGGACGCGGTCATCGTGCGCCACTCCTCGTCGGGCGCCGCTCACCGTCTCGCGCACGCCGGCTGGATGAATCTGCCGGTCCTCAACGCGGGTGACGGTACCCATCAGCATCCGACGCAGGCACTCCTCGACGCGATGACCCTGCGCCGTCACTACGCACCGTCGCTCGGCGACGATGGAATGCCCGTCCCCGGCTCCGGCCTCGATGGCGCACACGTGGTCATCGTCGGCGACGTCCTCCACTCGCGCGTGGCGCGCTCCAACGTCGATCTCCTGACGCTCCTGGGTGCCCGCGTCACCCTCGTGGCGCCCCCGACGCTCCTGCCGATCGGGGTGGAGAGCTGGAACTGCGACACCTCGTACAACTTCGATGAGGCCCTGGCGGCCAAGCCCGACGCGGTCATGATGCTGCGCGTGCAGCGCGAGCGCATGTCGAGCGCAGGCGGTGGTTTCTTCCCGTCGCCCGGCGCCTACCACGCGGAGTATGGCCTCACCCCCCGCACGCTTCGCCACACTGGCGCCCAACGCTGTCGTCATGCATCCCGGCCCGATGAACCGAGGCCTCGAAATCTGCGCCGAGGCAGCCGACTCAGACCAATCTGTCATCGTCGAGCAGGTGTCGAACGGTGTGTGCATCCGCATGGCCGCCCTCTACCTGCTTCTCGCATCGGAAGGACACAGCAATGACTGAACAGACCCGTGACATCCTGATCACCGGCGCCTCGCTGCTCGGCGGCGAGCCCACCGACATTGCGCTGTCCGGTGGCACCATCGTCGCGATTGGTGCCGACGCCCGCAACGCCGTGCGGGACCCGCGTCTCATCGACGCTGAGGGCCTCATCGCCCTGCCCGGCCTCGTCGACATCCACACCCACCTGCGCCAGCCCGGTGGGGAGGACGCCGAGACCGTCTTCACCGGCACGCGTGCGGCTGCAGTCGGCGGCTACACCGCTGTCCACGCGATGGCCAACACGACGCCCACGCAGGACACGGCAGCCATCGTCGACCAGGTGCTGCGCCTGGGCGAGGAGGCCGACTGGGTCGAGGTGCGTCCCGTCGGTGCCGTTACCAAGGGCCTGGAAGGCAAGCAGCTCGCATCGCTCGGCTCGATGGCCCGTTCGCGCTCGAAGGTTCGCGTGTTCTCCGACGACGGCAAGTGCGTGTCCGATCCCGTCCTCATGCGCCGCGCCCTCGAATACGTCAAGGGCTTCGGCGGCGTGATCGCCCAGCACAGCCAGGATCCGGCCCTTACCGAGGGCGCTCAGATGAACGAGTCGACGCTGTCCGGCGAGCTCGGTCTGGCCGGTTGGCCGGCCGTCGCCGAAGAGGCAATCATCGCCCGCGACATCCTGCTTGCCAAGCACGTCGGCTCGCGCCTCCACGTGTGTCACCTGTCAACCGCGGGTTCGGTTGACCTCGTGCGCTGGGGTAAGGCACAGGGCGTGGATATCACGGCCGAGGCCACGCCTCACCACCTGCTCCTCACCGAGCAGCTGGCCGCCACCTACGACCCGCTCTACAAGGTGAACCCGCCGCTGCGCCGTGCCGAGGACGTCGAGGCGGTGCGCGAGGGTCTGGCCGACGGCACGATCGACTGCATCGGTACCGACCACGCTCCGCATCCCCTCGAAATGAAGGACTGCGAGTGGCAGGCCGGCGCGTTCGGCATGACCGGCCTGGAGACGGCGCTGCCGATCATCATCGAGACGATGGTGAACACGGGCCGCATGGACTGGGCGGACGTTGCTCGCGTGATGTCGACGGTTCCCGCCCAGATCGGCCGCGTGGAATCGCAGGGTCAGGGCCTGGTCGTCGGCGCCCCCGCACACGTCACCCTCGTCGATGCAACGGTGCGCGTGACGGTTGACCCCTCCAAGCAGTGGACGCGCTCCACGAACTGCCCCTTCCGTGGCATGGAACTGCCCGGACAGGTGCGCTACACGATCTACAACGGCGTCCCGACGGTCGTCGACGCCACCCCGATTGCCAAGGAGGACCGATGACCACGTCCGATATCGCTCTGCTCGTCCTGGAGGACGGCACCGTTTTCAAGGGCCGCGCATGGGGCGCTAAGGGCCGCACGCTCGGCGAGATCGTTTTCTCGACCGGCATGACCGGCTACCAGGAGACGCTCACCGACCCGTCGTACCACCGCCAGATCGTCGTCATGACGGCCCCGCACATCGGCAACACCGGTGTCAACGACGAGGATCCCGAGTCCTCGCGCATCTGGGTCGCGGGCTTCGTCGTGCGCGACGCTGCCCGCCGCGCCTCCAACTGGCGCTCGCGCCGCGAGCTGGAGGACGAGCTGATCTCTCAGGGCATCGTCGGTATCGCGGACGTCGACACGCGTGCGATCACCCGCCACATCCGCGAGCGCGGAGCGATGCGCGCCGGCATCTTCTCGGGTGACGCGCTGCCCGTGGGCGCGCAGTACCTGGGGGACGAGGCCGTGGCCTCCCTCGTGCGTATCGTCGCCGAGTCGCCGGTAATGAGCGGCCAGGCGCTGGCCGCCGAGGTATCGACGGACGAGACCTACGTGGTAGAGCCCCTCGGGGACTTCGAGGGCAAGGAACCCATCGCGCGCGTCGTCGCCGTTGACCTGGGTATCAAGTCGCGCACGCCGTACCACCTGGCCGCGCGTGGAGCGCGCGTCTACGTGGTGCCCTCCACCGTGTCCTTCGCCGACATCGAGGCGCTCAAGCCGGACGGCGTCTTCTTCTCCAACGGCCCCGGTGACCCATCGACGGCCGACCGCGAGATCGGCGTGCTGCGCGCCGTTTTGGACGCGGGCATTCCGTACTTCGGGATTTGCTTCGGTCACCAGCTCTTCGGCCGTGCCCTCGGCTACGGCACCTACAAGCTGGACTATGGTCACCGCGGCATCAACCAGCCGGTGCAGGATGTGGCCACGGGCCGCGTCGAGATCACCGCTCACAACCACGGCTTCGCAGTGGACGCTCCGGTGGGGGAGCCCTCAGTCGCTCCCTTCGAGTCGGGCCGCTACGGGCGCGTCGAAGTCTCGCACGTCGGCCTCAATGACGGCGTCGTCGAGGGTCTGCGTGCCCTGGACATTCCCGCCTTCTCCGTTCAGTACCACCCCGAGGCAGCTGCGGGCCCGCACGACGGCGAGCTGCTCTTCGATCGCTTTATTTCCCTGATGACTGCCGCTAAGGAGACCCACTGATGCCCCGCAGGAACGATCTGTCGTCCGTCCTCGTCATCGGATCGGGCCCCATTGTCATCGGCCAGGCGTGCGAGTTCGACTACTCAGGCACGCAGGCATGCCGCGTGCTGAAGGAGGAGGGCCTGCGCGTCATCCTCGTCAACTCCAACCCGGCAACCATCATGACCGACCCCGGCATCGCCGACGCCACGTACGTCGAGCCGATCACCCCGGAGGTCGTGGCCTCGATTATTGAAAAGGAACGCCCCGACGCACTGCTTCCCACGCTGGGCGGCCAGACGGCGCTGAACACGGCCGTCGCGCTGTCCGAAATGGGTGTTCTTGAGCGATTCAACGTCGAGCTTATCGGCGCATCCATCGACGCGATCCGCGCCGGTGAGGACCGCGAGGAGTTCAAGGAAATCGTCGAGCGCTCCGGTGCCGAGGTCGCACGTTCCTTCATCGCCCACACGATGGAGGAGTGCCACGCGGCCGCCGCTGAGCTCGGATACCCCCTCGTCGTTCGCCCCTCCTTCACGATGGGCGGCCTCGGCTCCGGTTTTGCTTACACCCCCGAAGACCTCGAGCGCATCGCCGGCCAGGGCCTGGCCGCTTCGATCACGACCGAGGTTCTCCTCGAGGAGTCGATCCTCGGCTGGAAGGAATACGAGCTCGAGCTCATGCGCGACAAGGCGGACAACGTCGTCGTCGTGTGTTCGATCGAGAACGTTGACCCGGTCGGCGTGCACACGGGTGACTCGATCACGGTCGCTCCAGCGTTGACCCTCACCGACCGCGAGATGCAGCGTCTGCGCGACATCGGGATCGCCGTCATCCGCGCCGTGGGCGTGGACACCGGCGGCTGTAACATCCAGTTCGCTATTCACCCCGAGACGGGCCGCATTATTGTCATCGAGATGAACCCGCGCGTGTCGCGTTCGTCCGCGCTGGCCTCGAAGGCGACGGGCTTCCCGATCGCGAAGATCGCCGCACGCCTCGCCACCGGCTACACGCTCGACGAGATCCCGAACGACATCACGGGCTCGACCCCGGCCTCGTTCGAGCCGACGCTCGACTACGTCGTCGTTAAGGTCCCGCGCTTCACCTTCGAAAAGTTCCCGGCCGCCGACCCGACCCTCACCACCTCGATGAAGGCCGTCGGCGAGGCCATGGCAATCGGTCGCTCCTACACGGAGGCGCTGCAGAAGGCCCTGCGCTCGATCGATAAGGGCGGTGTGCAGTTCCACTGGGACGGGGAGGCGCCCACCCCCGAAGAAACCCGCGCCCTAGTTGAGGCCGCCGCAGTTGGCACCGAGGGACGTCTCGTCCAGGTCCAGCAGGCTATTCGCGGTGGCGCGACGCTCGAGGAGCTCTTCGAGTCGACGAAGATCGACCCGTGGTTCCTCGACCAGATGTTCCTCCTCGACGAGGTCGCGACCCGCATTCGCGAAGCCGAGGCACTCACGGGCGACGTCCTCGCCGAGGCGAAGCGCCACGGTTTCTCCGACCGGCAGATCGCTGCGATGCGCGGCCTGTCCGAGGACACGGTGCGCGAGGTGCGCGGCGCGTTTGGAATTCGCCCCGTCTTCAAGACGGTCGACACCTGCGCCGCCGAGTTCGCGGCCCGCACGCCGTACCACTACTCGACCTACGACCAGGAGAACGAGGTCCGTCCACGCGAGCGCGAAGCCGTCATCATCCTGGGCGCTGGTCCCAACCGCATCGGTCAGGGCATCGAGTTCGACTACTCGTGCGTGCACGCAGCCATGTCGCTGCGCAAGCACTACGAGACCATCATGGTCAACTGCAACCCCGAGACGGTGTCGACCGACTACGACATCTCCGACCGCCTCTACTTCGAGCCCCTCACGCTCGAGGACGTCCTGGAGATCTACCGCGCCGAGTGCGCGGCTGGCCCTGTCAAGGGCATGATCGTCCAGCTCGGCGGCCAGACTCCACTGTCGCTGGCAGCCGACCTCGAGCGCGCCGGGGTGCCGATCCTGGGCACCAGCCCGCGCGCCATCGACCTGGCCGAGGACCGAGAGGAGTTCGGCAAGGTTCTTGAGGCTGCGCAGTGCCCGGCTCCCGCGCACGACACTGCACACACGCCCGAGCAGGTTATCGCCGTGGCCGAGCAGGTCGGCTACCCGGTTCTCGTTCGCCCCTCCTTCGTGCTGGGCGGACGCGGCATGGCGATCATTAACGACGAGCCGGCGCTCCGCGAATATCTCGCAAGCCACGACTCCGAGCTGCTGTTCTCGCGCGGCCCGCTCCTCATCGACCGCTTCCTGGACGCTGCCATCGAGATCGATGTCGACGCCCTGTACGAC
>CAKAHQ010000005.1 GCA_916439125.1 uncultured Actinomyces sp.
GGGCAGCTCATCGGCTCGACGGCCACGCCCACACGGCCGATGTAATCCGCCGAGTAGACCTGCAGCCAGCGCGCGTCAGACGCCAGGGACACGCCCACGCCCGAAGCGGGGTCGCGCAGCGTCACGGTCCCAGGTGCCCCTCGGGCAGGCCGGCGAAGGCGTGGTCCAGGCGGGAGGTGCCGATGATGGTGGGGGAGCGGAAGTCCAGCCCGAAGGAGGCCACGTCGTGGGCGGCCACCGGGATCATGGATGCGTTGGCCTCGTAGATGATGGCGGCGGGGTTCTCGAGCTCCAGCTCGTCTGCCGGTAGCCCGTCGACGGCCAGGTAGGGGTGGAAGCCGACGCCGTAGGGGGCGGTGCCCTCTCCGATGTTCGTCGCCGACAGCTCGACGGTGAGACCCGTCTTCGCGTCCAGGCTGTAGCGAGCGGACACCGCCAGCGTCCACGGATAGGAGTAGCGCGCCGCGATCAGGGTGTGCAGCAGGACCGAGGAGGCGTCGGCCTCGGTGATCTCCCACTCCTGGAAGGCGACGAAACCGTGCAGCGATGTTCCGAACGTGGGCTCGTCCACCGGTAGGTCGTAGGACGTGCCCTCCCACGAATAGGAGCCGCCTGCGACGCGGTTCGGCCACGGCATGAGCACCTTGCCGAGGTAGCCCAGGGGGCACTCACTGACGCCGTGGGGGACGACCAGGTCGTGTCCGCGGTAGCGCAGCCCCGCCAAGCCGGCGCCCACGGTGACGATCCGCGCCTCGTAGTCTCCGGCCTGTAGAACGATCTCGCGCCCCGATGCGCCCCGATCCAACATTGATGCTCCTTCGCAATCACTGAACATGGACAACACTTATTGTAAACGGACTTGAGTCGTCCAGATCACTGTGGGCGCGTATCCTTATAGAGAATGACTCTCAATTGAAAGGAACGCCTCGGCCCATGGCACACGAGATCACCGACGAATTCGTCGCCTCCCTGCACGCATCCTCAGACTCCGCCCGCGCGGTCGCCCGCAACGCCGTCTCCCACGCCGGTGTGGAGCCCGTCGCCTTCGACCGCGCCAAGGTGGTCGCCACCCCCACGGTCGTGTCCCACAAGGTGGACGACTGGAAGGTGACGTCGCAGAAGAAGTCCGGCCGCTGCTGGCTCTTCTCCTCCCTGAACCTGCTGCGCTCGACCGCGCGCACCCGCCTGGGCCTCAAGGACTTTGAGTTCTCGCAGAACTACGTGCTGTTCTGGGACAAGTTCGAGCGTGCCAACTTCTTCCTCACCGATGTCATCGCCACCGCGAAGACCGAGGAACTCGACGGCCGCCTCCTGCAGTTCCTGCTCGGCGACGTCCTCTCCGACGGTGGCCAGTGGGACATGGCGGTGTCCCTGTACCTCAAGCACGGCCTCGTCCCCAAGGTCGCGATGCCCGAGACCGAGTCCTCCGGCCACACCGCTCCCCATGAACGACCGCCTCAAGGTCGTCCTGCGCCGCACCGCCCTCGAGCTGCGCTCCCTCGTTGAGGCCGGAGCCTCCGAGGAGGAGATCCTCGAGGTCAAGGAAGCCGCGCTGGCCGACGTGTGGCGCATCCTCGTCATCTGCCTGGGTGAGCCCCCGGCCTCCTTCGAGTGGGAGTGGCGCGACGACAAGGGCGAGTTCCACCGCGACGGCGTGCTCACCCCGCGCGAGTTCTACTCCCGCTACGTGGACGTGGACCTCACGCAGTACGTGTGCCTCGTCGACGACCCGCGCGCCGAGCACCCCAAGGGCCACACCCTGACGGTCGACCACATGGGCAACGTCGTGGGCGGTCGCCCGATCCTCTACGTGAACACCCCCGTCGAGCAGATCCGCGAGATCACGGCCTCCATCCTGGCCTCGGGCCGCGCCGTCTGGTTTGGCGCTGACTGCGGCCAGCAGTCCGACCGAGCCTCCGGCCTCTTCGTGGACGGCCTCTACGACTTCGACAACCTCTTCGGCGTGGACTTCTCCACCTCGAAGGAGCAGCGCGTCAACACGGGCGAGTCCGCGATGAACCACGCGATGCTCTTCACCGGCGTCGACATCGACGACGAGGGCAACGCCCGCCGCTTCCGCGTGGAGAAACTCCTGGGGCGAGGAGCCCGGCGAGAAGGGCTTCTTCACGATGGACGCCGCCTGGTTCGACGCCAACGTGTTTGAGGTGGCCGTGCACGTGGACGACCTGCCCGCGGACCTGCGCGCGGTCATCACCGAGGAGCCGCTGCACCTGCCGGCCTGGGACCCGATGGGGGCGCTGGCCTGAGGCAGACGGTCTGACTGAGTGAACGGTGGCCGTCGCGTCGGGACCGTTCGCTATGTGACCTCCTTCAGCACGGGGCGGGTGGAGTGGGACAATTGTTCCGCGACACCCGCCCCGTTATCTGTGGAGGACACATGAGTACCGACGTGACCCGCGACTTCGCCTTCGGACTGCCCAAGGCCGAGCTGCACCTGCACCTGGAAGGCACCCTCGAGCCCGACCTGAAGCTGGCCCTGGCCCGCAAGAACGGCGTCGATATCGGCCAGTCCACGGTCGAGGAGGTCCAGGCCACCTACCAGTTCAACGACCTCACGTCCTTTCCTGGCGGTCTACTACCCGGCCATGGACGTCCTCCAGGACGAGGACGACTTCCACGACCTGGCTGCCGCGTACTTCGAGCGCGCCCGCGCCAACGGTGTCGTGCGCGCCGAGTGCTTCTTCGACCCGCAGGCCCACACCTCGCGCGGCATCGCCATCGAGACGGTCATCCGCGGCTATCACCGCGCCGTCGTCGAGGCGCGCGAGGCCGGCCTGTCCGCCGACCTCATCCTGTGCTTCCTGCGCGATATGAGTGCGCAGTCCGCGCTCGAGACCCTCCAGGCGGCCCTGCCCTACAAGGACATGTTCATCGGCGTCGGTCTTGACTCCGACGAGCGCGACAACCCGCCCACGAAGTTCGCCGACGTGTTTGCCCTGGCCCGCGAGGCTGGCCTGCACGTGACGATGCACTGCGACATCGACCAGGTCGGCTCGATCGACAACATCCGCGCGGCCCTCACCGAGCTGGGCGCCGAGCGTCTCGACCACGGCACCAACATCGTCGAGGACCCCGAGCTGGTCGCTTACGCGCGCGACCACGGCATCGGCCTGACCTCGTGCCCCCTGTCCAACTCCTTCGTCACCGAGGAAATGAAGGGCAAGGAGATCGTCGAGCTGACCGCCGCGGGCGTCAAGGTGAGCGTCAACTCCGATGACCCCGCCTACTTCGGTGGATACGTCGGGGACAACTACCTCGCGCTGGCCGAGCGTTCGACCTGGGCCGCGCGGACCTGGAGCGCATCGCCCGCAACTCCATCGAGATCGCCTGGATCTCAGATGACGAGAAGGCCGAGCTGCTCGCCCGCGTGGATCGCTTCGTGTCCGAGAACTGAACACCGACGAACGAGGCCGGGGCTGAGAGGGCGTGAACGCGCGGATCGGCCCCGGCCTCGTCGTCCGTGGGGGAGCGCTATTCTCACGGTGTGCGCAGGGTGGATACAAGCTGTCACAATTGGCCACCCCGTGAACGCGCTGCGCGCTCGCTGCCCAGTGCTGACATGATAGGGACCATGACGAACCACACGAAGCCGACGTTGTTGATTTCCAACGTCCTGCCGGCACGCCCGGGGGACGAGGCATACAACAACATCTGCATGCGCCTGTGGGATCGTCTCCTTGAGGCTGCGCTGCCGAACTGGAATGTCATCCGCGAGTACGCGCAGGAGGATGGCGCCGAGGGTGCCGCTCTGCGTGCCCAGCACGCCGACGCGATCGTCATCATGGGTGGCGAGGACGTCCATCCCAGCCTGTACGGCGCCTCCCAGGGCTACGAGGCCGAGGGGCGTCACTGGTACCGCGCCGACCGCGGGCAGATCTCCCTCGTCGACTACGCCGTGCGCACGGGTACCCCGCTCCTGGGCATCTGCCGTGGCATGCAGATCATCAACACGGCGCTGGGTGGCACGCTCGAGCAGCACATCGAGGGCGCCCACGGCACCCACACGAACAACCGGATCCTGTCCGACCACCGCTTCATCCGCCACAGCGTGCGCGTCGGCGAGGGAACTAACCTCGAGCGCGCCCTGGCCCCCGTCCTCACCGACTCCGAGCTAATCATCTCGTCCGCGCACCACCAGCGCGTGGATCGCCTCGCGCAGGGCCTCCAGGTCAGTGCGCAGGCCCCCGACGGCACGATCGAGGCCATCGAGTCAATCGACGCCCCCCTCATCGGCGTGCAGTGGCACCCCGAGGACCCCGCCGCCGACATCTCCCAGCTGCGCGCCCTCCTCGGCCACCTGGACGCGCGCCGCGCCCCCCGCCTCGAGAGGGCCTCGACTACCCTGGTCGCATGACCATCTCCCCGGGAACGAACTTCGACGACCCCCGATTTCGCGACGACGAGCGCACGCCCGCGCAGCGCATGAGCGACGGCGACTACTACGTCGCGGACGATGAACTCGCCGCATCAGCGAAGCGCGCGGTACGCCTCCTGAGCCTCTACGAGCAGGCGCACCCCAGCGACCCTGACATCGCCCGCTACCTGCTCGACCAGGTGCTCGGCCAGGTGGGGGAGGGCGTCGACATCCGGCCTCCGCTTCGCGTCGACTACGGGTACAACATCTCCATCGGAGACGGTTCCTGGGCCAACTACGGCCTGACCGTGCTCGACGTCGCCCCGGTCGTCATCGGCGCCGACGTCCTCATCGGCCCCAACTGCTCGCTCTACACGGCGATCCACCCGACCGAGCCCGGGCCTCGTCGCGCGAAATGGGAGTCCTCAGCACCAATCACCCTTGAGGACAACGTGTGGCTGGGTGGCTCCGTCGTCGTGTGCCCGGGCGTCACCATCGGCGAAAACTCGATCATCGGAGCTGGTGCCGTCGTCACCCGAGACATCCCCGCCAATTCCATTGCGGTCGGCAACCCCGCCCGCGTCATCAAAGACCTAGACCCCACGACACCGCGCGCGATTGAAGCGGCGGGTGTCGGAGTCATCGCGCACACGGGAGATCACACATGAGCATCCTGCCGATCTGCATCACCGGCGAACCGGTCCTGCATCAGGTCGCGGCCCCGATCGAGTCCTTCGATTCGGAGCTGAGTGACCTCGTCGCCGACATGATCGAGACGATGCACGCCGCGCCCGGCGTCGGCCTCGCCGCACCCCAGGTGGGCGTTGGCTCCCAGGTCTTCGTGTGGAGGTACGGAGGCGCCGGATCCTTCGATTCCTACTACCGCGACGTCCTCCAGCTCGACGAGGGGCCCGCGCGCGGCTTCAACACGGCGCTGAGTGGCGTCGTCGTCAATCCCCACGCTCGACCTCGTGTGGGACGCAGAAGGAGCGGGCGCAATCCTGCCCGAGGAACCCGACATGATGCGCGAGTCCGAGGGCTGCCTGTCCGTGCCCCGGCTACGGCTACCCCCTGCGCCGCGCGCTCGGTGCGGTCCTGCGCGGCTACGACGTCGGACGGCAACGCCATCGAGGTCAGCGCCCGCGGGCTGGCTCGCGCGCATCTTCCAGCACGAATACGACCACCTGCAGGGCACCCTCTACGTCGACCGCCTCGAGGCACCCTACGCCGACGAGGCCCAGCGGGCCATCGCCGAGCGCGGATGGGGCGCCTGCGGACACACGTGGACCCCGGGGGAGCGAGCCTAAGCCGCTTCCTCCCGGGGTCCCGGTGCGTTCGCGTCAGTGGACCAGGAAGCCCAGCGAACGGAAGTAGTTGCGGACCTCCTCGGTGGCCTCGGGCGTGGGAGCCTTCGTGTCCTCCAGGTGGTACTCCAGGCCCAGCGAGTGCCACTTGTCCTTGCCCAGCTGGTGGAAGGGGAGGACCTCGACACGATCGATGACGTCCTTCCATCGCGAGACGATCTCGCCGACCTGACGGACGTTCTCCGGGTCGTCGGTCAGACCCGGAACCAGCACGAAGCGGATCCACATGCGGGTGGCGCCACCGCGCGCCGCGATGCGGTCGCCGAACTCGATCGTAGGCGCCAGGGAACGTCCCGTCGCCTTCTTGTAGGTCTCCTCGTTGCCGCTCTTGACGTCCAGGAGCACGAGATCAATGGCATCGAGCATCTCGTCGTCGCAGTTCGCGCCGAGGAAACCGGAGGTGTCGATGCAGGTGTGCACGCCCATCTCCTTGGCACCCAAAAGGATACGTTTGGCGAACTGCGGCTGCATGAGGACCTCGCCACCGGACAGGGTGATGCCGCCCTTCGTCGTGCGGAAAATACGGCGGTAGCGGGCAATGCGGGAGAGCAGCTCCGTGTCGGACACAGGAGCGCCGTCCTTCATGAGGAACGTGTCGGGGTTGTGACAGTACAGGCAGCGCAGCGGGCAGCCGTTGAGGAAGACCGTCATGCGCGTGCCGGGGCCGTCAACGGCGGTGACGAGCTCCCAGGAGTGAATGGAACCCAGCGTGCCCTCACGCATGCGGCGCAGGCGCTCGGAGCGCTCCAGATCCGTGATCTCCTCCAGACCCTCGACGCCAGCGCCGACGGTACGGGATTGGGGAGCTTGGAAATCCTGCTCACGGAACGTGGGAAGAGCGAGGGACTGCGACATGATTCCTTCTTCGCGGTTGAGTGGGAGCGGTGGCCGTGATGGGAACGAGGCCGGGGGCGTCAGCGGAGCGCGCCGACGTGGGCAGACATAGTAGTGGGGCGCCGAGCGTTGCCCGACGCCCCACTCCAATCAGCTATCAGGCCGAGTGGTGGAAGGTGCGGGACAGAACGTCCAGCTGCTGCTCACGGGTGAGCTTGACGAAGTTAACGGCGTAGCCGGAAACGCGAACGGTCAGGTTCGGGTACTTCTCGGGGTGCTCCATGGCGTCCTTCAGCGTGGACTCCTCGAGGACGTTGATGTTCGCGTGGTAGAGGCCTTCCTTGTCGCCGCGCTCTTCGCGGGCGGCCTTCATGTGCGGCGAGGCGCTCTTCGTAGGTCTTGGTTGCCATAACATTTCTCCTTTTGTGAGACTCCGGCGGTGCCGGCTTGGATGGGTCGCGGTGCGACTCACCCACGAGTGGTGGGTGGCGGGGATCAACACGGGCCACGCATCGATCCCCGCCGATGGTGGATCAGTAGCCCTTGGTGCCGTCGTAGGCGCAGGAATCGTCCGGAACGAAGCCGGCGTCGAGGATGCCGACCAGGTTCTGGATCTGCTCTTCCTTGGAGCGGCCCAGGCCCTGCGGGGTGATCGTGTTCGTCAGCGAGATGCCGTCGAGGGCGTCGTTGTAGTCCAGCTTGCCGACCGACAGCATGGAGGCGACCATGCCGTGCGTGTCGATGCCGTTCTCCGGGTTCGCGCCGGGGGCGAAGGGGGTGCCCTTCTGGTGGCCCGACGGGAAGGAACCGGTGGCCTTGCCGTAGACGACGTTCGAGGTGATCGTCAGGACCGACTGGGTCGGGATCGCGTCGCGGTACATGGGGATGGCGCGGATCTTGTCCATGACGGTGTGGACGACGGTCGCGGCGATGTCGTCGGCGCGGTCATCGTCGTTGCCGTAGGTCGGGAAGTCGCCCTCGGTGCGGTAGTCGACGACCAGGCCGGTCTCGTCGCGGATCGGGTAGACCTTCGCGTACTTGATGGCGGCCAGCGAGTCGGCAACGATGGACAGACCGGCGATGCCGCAGCCCATGGTGCGAATGATCTCGGCGTCGTGCAGCGCCATCTCGATGGCCTCGTAGGCGTAGCGATCGTGGCAGTAGTGGATGATGTTGAGGGCCTCGACGTAGGTGCCAACGACCCAGTCCAGCATCTCCTCGTAGCGCTTCCACACGTCATCGAAGTCGAGCGGGCCGTCACCCTGGACGGGCTCGTAGCCTTCCATGACCTGCTTGCCGCTCATCTCGTCGCGGCCACCGTTGATGGCGTAGAGCAGGGCCTTGGCGGCGTTCACGCGAGCGCCGAAGAACTGCATCTGCTTGCCGACCTTCATGGGGGAGACGCAGCACGCGATGGCGGCGTCGTCGCCCCAGTGGGCGCGGATCTGCGGATCGGACTCGTACTGGATCGACGAGGTGTCGATCGAGATGAGGGCGCAGAACTCCTTGTAGCCGCGGGGCAGGTTCTCGTCCCAGAAGATGGTGATGTTCGGCTCGGGGGCCGGGCCGAGGTTGACCAGCGTCTGGAGCAGACGGAAGGAGGTCTTGGTGACCAGCGTACGGCCGTCGTCGCCGAAGCCGGCGTCCGACCAGGTGGCCCAGTAGGGGTCGCCCGAGAAGATCTGGTCGTAGGCGATGGTGCGCAGGAAGCGGGTGATGCGCAGCTTGATGACGAGGGCGTCGATGATCTCCTGGGCGCCAGACTCGTCCAGCGTGCCGTTCTTCAGATCGCGCTCGAAGTAGACATCGAAGAAGCCGGACAGGCGGCCGATCGACATGGCGGCGCCGTCCTGGGACTTCACGGAGGCCAGGTAACCGAAGTAGGTCCACTGCACGGCCTCGTGCGCGTTGGTGGCCGGGCCGGAGATGTCGTAGCCGTAGGACTGCGCCAGGTTCTTCAGCTTCTTGAGGGCCTTGATCTGCTCGGAGTGCTCCTCGCGGTAACGCGCCCAGTGCTCGGAGAAGGGCTGGTCGATGTAGCGATCCTTTTCCTTTTCCTTCTCGGCGATGAGGTGGTCAACGCCGTAGAGGGCCACGCGGCGGTAGTCGCCGATGATGCGGCCGCGGCCGTAGGCGTCCGGCAGGCCGGTGATGATGTGGGAGGAACGAGCAGCACGAATACGCGGCGTGTAGATGTCGAAGACCGCGTCGTTGTGGGTCTTGCGGTACTGGGTGAAGATCTTCTTCACCTCGGGGTTGTACTCCATGCCGGCCTCGTGGATGGCCGTCTCGACCATACGCCAGCCGCCGTTCGGCATCATCGCACGCTTGAGGGGGGCGTCGGTCTGCAGGCCGACGATCACGTCATCGTCCTCGCAGATGTAGCCCGGCTTGAAGGCATCGATGTCAGCGGGGGTGTCCGTGTCGATGTCGAGGATGCGCACCTTGCGCTCTTCGGAGAGGTACTTCTCTTCGAGAGTGTTCCACACGCGCAGGGTCTTCTCGGTCGGCCCTGCCAGGAACGAGGCGTCGCCCTCGTACGGGGTGTAGTTCAGCTGGATGAAGTCACGCACGTCGACCTCATCGCACCAGTTACCCTTTACGAAACCTTCCCAGGCCTTCTGGTCTGCTGTCGTCATTCTTCCTCTTCTCGGATGTCCGTATCCCGTTGTGGGGACGGTATGTCAGGAGCAAAACTCCCATGTGCGTCGGATTCCAACGCTTAGGCCCATTGTCCTACGGCTTGGGGGGTCTCCACAACCCATATCGACCGCCGGTCTATGTTCTCCGTCTCAGGATATGGGTCCAAAGTCTCTGTCGGTCAAATTGTGGGACCAAGGTCCTTAAGAGAAGGGAGAGGCTTTGACCGCCTACACTGGTATCAGTGCCCGTCCCACAAAGGAGAAAAAGTCCTATGTCTGCACCCCGTCCTGTCCTCGGAGTTGGCGTTCTTGGAGCCGGAACCGTCGGTAGCCAGGTCATTCGCATTCTTCAGTCAAGTCGCGAGGATTTCGCCGCTCGCTCGGGCGCTGAAATGGAGGTGCGCCGCGTCCTCGTCCGCAATGTGGATGCCCCGCGTGACGCTCCGATCGACCGCGAGTTGCTGACGACCGACCCGGCCGAGGCGATCGACAACATGGACCTCGTCGTCGAGCTGATCGGCGGCATTGAACCCGCGCGTACCCTCGTGCTGCGCGCCCTCAACCAGGGCATCTCGGTCGTCACGGGCAACAAGGCCCTGCTGGCCGCGCACGGCCCCGAGCTGTACGAGGCCGCCGCATCCAATGGTGCTGACCTCTACTACGAGGCCGCCGTCGCTGGCGCCGTCCCCGTCGTCTACGGCCTGCGTGAGTCCCTCGCCGGCGACCGCATCACGACCGTCATGGGCATCGTCAACGGCACGACCAACTTCATTCTGGACGCCATGAGCACGAAGGGCCTGAGCTACGAGGAGGCCCTCAAGCAGGCACAGGACCTTGGCTTCGCCGAGGCCGACCCCACCGCCGACGTCGAGGGCTTCGACGCCGCCGCCAAGTGCTCCATCCTGGCCTCTCTTGCCTTCCATACCCGCGTCGGCATTGACGACGTCGCCGTCGAGGGTATCTCGAGCATCACCAAGGAAGACATGGAGGAGGCCGCGCGCGTCGGCCACACCATCAAGCTCCTGGCGATCGCCGAGCGCCGCATCGGCGAGGACGGCCGCGAGGGCGTTGCCATGCGCGTCCACCCCGCGCAGGTCCCCTCCGATCATCCTCTCGCCTCCGTCGACGGCGCCTTCAACGCGATCCTTGTCGAGGGCGAGGCTGCGGGTCGCCTCATGTTCTACGGCCAGGGTGCGGGCGGCGCTCCCACGGCCTCGGCCGTCCTCTCCGACCTCGTCGCGGCGGCGCACCACCGCGCCTTCGGTGGTCACGCCCCGCGCGAATCGGTCTACGCCCACCTCCCGATCCTCGATCCCGGTTCGACACACACCCGCTACCAGATCCGGCTCCAGGTTGAGGATCGCCTCGGCGTCCTGTCCGATGTCGCCGGCATCTTCGCCCGCCACGGCGTCTCCATCCAGTCCGTGCACCAGCGCAACGACGAGGTGCCCGGCGCCTGTGTCATTGTCGTGACCAGCCACCGTGCCCGCGAGGCCGATCTGCGCGCCGTCGCCCGCGCGCTGTCCGTCTCCGATGCGGTGCGAGAGGTGACCTCCACGATCCGTGTTGAGGGTGAGTGACGTGCGCCTGCGTGATGACTTCGTCGCGGTGAAAGTTCCCGCGACCAGTGCGAACCTCGGCCCCGGATTCGACTCCATGGGCCTGGCCCTGGACCTGTGGGACGAGGTGTCGGTCCATGCGACGACGGGGGCGACCTCGGTCGTCGTTGAGGGGGAAGGGGCCGGAAATGTTGAACAGGGCGAGGATAACCTCGTTGTGCGCGCGCTGCGCCTCGCGCTCGACCGCGTCGGCGCGCCCCAGGTGGGCGTGCGCATGCACTGCACGAATCGCATTCCCCATTCTCGAGGCCTGGGTTCCTCTGCGAGCGCCATCGTCGCTGGCGTGACGCTGGCGCGCGCCCTCATCGGCGACGCGGACGTTCTCGGCCGCCAAGAGATCCTCGAGATCGGCTCCCAGATGGAGGGCACCCCGACAACGTGGCTCCCGCCGTCTTCGGCGGTGCGACCGTGTCATGGATGAACGAGGAGACCTCCGAGGTCGGCAGCGTGCGCCTGACCCCACCCGATGGCATTAGCCCGGTCGCCTTCATTCCGGACTTCGAGCTGCGTACCGCCGCCGCGCGTGCCGCGCTGCCCGCAACCGTGCCCCACGGCGACGCGAGCTTCAATGTCGCTCGCGGCGCCCTGCTGGCCGCCGTGCTCTCGGGCAATGCCCAGGCGAGCGGGGGAGCGGACCTGCACGTTCTCCTCATGGAGGCCACGCGCGACCGCCTGCATCAGGAGCAGCGTCGGGCCGCGATGGAGCCCTCCCTCGCGCTCGTCGACTGGCTGCGCGGCGCGGGCTTTGCCGCCGTCGTCTCCGGCGCGGGCCCGACGGTTCTCTCCCTGGAGTCGGTCGGCGCCGATATTCGCCGGGATGCAGCAGCTGCCGGGTGGCGAGTCGTCCCGATGGGGGTGGCCCCACAGGGTGTGCAGATCACCCGCGGAAGCCTCTCTAAGGTGGAATTCTGAGCGTTTCACGCGCTGTGAGTTTCTGCGCAAGCACCGCCAGCCGTGCCGTCTGATCGACAGCGGGCTGGCGGTCTTGCTATATTTTTTCCAGGTCGAGACGAATGTTCGACTTCGGCCTTCGCGATGTGCCTCTTTCGCGCATCTTCCTGATCAAGCTTTTTCGTGTGCTTGAGCAATCACCTCGCCCGCTGTGGGCGCATTCCAGTAAGGATCACTTCGTGAGCAACGAAACCTCCGCCGAGACGACCGCGTCGCTGTCGGCGATGAAGCTGCCTGAGCTGAAGGCTCTGGCCGCATCCCGCGGCCTCAAGGGCATCTCCCAGCTTCGTAAGTCCCAGCTGATCGAGCTGCTGAGCAACGGCGCCGGCGCCTCGACCCCGCAGGAAAAGGGTCCCCGTGAGGACGCCCCTGCCTCGTCCAAGAAGAAGGCCGACAAGGCTGAGAAGCCGGCCGCCGACAAGCCGGCCGAGCAGGCTCCCGCCTCCGACGCGCCCGCCGATGCCCCGCGTCGCTCGCGCCGCCGCCGCGCGGTGAGCCAGGGTGCCGTCGAGCCCGCGCACGTCACGCTCGACCTGCCCCTGCCCGCCGCCGAGCGCACCGAGCCCACCCCGGAGCCCGACACGGCGGTTGTCGAGACCGTCCTGAACATCGAGCTGCCCGACGGTGACGACACCGAGGGCCGTCGCCCCCGCCGTGAGCGCGGCCGTCGCGGTCGCCGCGACCGTGAGAACCGCGAGAAGCGCAGCGAAGGCCGCGAGAACCGTGGCGAGGGCCGCGAGAACTCAGAGGCCCGCCCCGCGCGCGGCGCCGAGGACAACCTTGCACCGATCGCCGGCATCCTCGACATCCAGGAGAACCACGCCTTCGTACGCACCTCCGGCTACCTGCCCGGCCCGAACGACGTCTACGTGACGCTCGGTAACGTGCGCCGCTGGGGCCTGCGTGCCGGTGACGCCGTCGCCGGTGCCGTGCGCCTGCCCCGCGAGGGCGAGCGCCAGCGCCAGAAGTACAACGCGCTCGTGCGCGTCGACTCCGTCAACGGCATGACGATCGAGCAGGCCCAGGCCCGCCGCGAATTCGGCAAGCTGACCCCGGTCTACCCCTCCGAGCAGCTGCGCATGGAGACCTCGCCCAAGGCCTACACGCCGCGCGTCATCGACCTTGTCGCCCCCGTCGGCAAGGGTCAGCGTGGCCTCATCGTCTCCCCGCCCAAGGCCGGTAAGACGATGGTCATTCAGCAGATGGCCAAGGCCATCGAGCTGAACAACCCCGAGGTGCACCTCATGGTCGTCCTGGTGGACGAGCGCCCCGAAGAGGTCACCGACATGCGTTCGATCGTCAAGGGTGAGGTCATCGCCTCCACCTTCGACCGTCCCGCATCGGACCACACGACCGTCGCCGAGCTCGCGATCGAGCGCGCCAAGCGCCTCGTCGAACTGGGCCAGGATGTCGTCGTCCTCCTCGACTCGCTCACGCGTCTGTCGCGCGCCTACAACCTGGCCGCACCCGCCTCGGGCCGCATTCTCTCCGGTGGTGTGGACGCGTCCGCGCTGTACCCGCCCAAGAAGTTCTTCGGTGCCGCCCGCAACATCTCCGAGGGCGGCTCTCTGACGATCATCGCTTCCGCGCTGGTGGAGACGGGCTCGAAGATGGATGAGGTCATCTTCGAGGAGTTCAAGGGCACCGGCAACATGGAGCTGCGTCTGTCGCGTCAGCTCGCCGAGCGCCGCATCTTCCCCGCGATCGACCTCAACGCGTCGGGCACCCGTCGCGAGGAGCTGCTCTTCAAGCCCGAGGAGCTGCGCATTATGTGGAGGCTGCGCCGCGTCCTGGGGACCCTCGATCAGCAGCAGGGCCTCGAGCTGGTTCTCGACAAGCTCAAGGAAACCCAGTCCAACGCTGAGTTCCTCATGCTTATCCAGAAGACGACGCCCTCCGAGTGATCGGCGGGTGAGAACGGGGCGAGTGGCGAGAGCCACTCGCCCCGCTTTCTTTTCGGTGCGCGCCTACATACCGGACAACTGATGAGGGCCTGTGTCAGACTTGGGACATGGTGAACGCGACACCGAATATGGTCAATGCGCAGGCGACACAGGAAGCCTTGCGCCGGTCCTGGAGTGCTGTGCGCGGATTTCTCCGCCTCGTTCTTGGTCTCCTTCTCGTACTGCCGGCCTCCCTTCAGCTGGGAATCGCCGTCTACGCCCACTCCCATCAGGGGATGGGAGAATCGGTGGGCTGGCCGAATTGGACCGGCTGGGTCATGGCGCTGTGCGGAATCGGCGTGCTGTGGCGTGGCGCCGGTCTACGGCGCTCGGGGCGTCAGAAAATGGCGGAGATCGCCGAGAAATGGGCGGCCTTGGAGGGCCAGCGGGCAGAGGTTGAGCGCGTGTTTTCCACGCTCGTCGGTGCCGGGCACTACGAGAGCGCACTGACTGCACGCTACGAGCTTGCCCAAGCTGAACGTGCCAGGCTCAGCGCTCGGATTGCCGAGCACAGGTCACCGGGGTTCTTCGCGTCGCTGAGCGAGGCATCGGGCGGCGCGGAGGATGAGATCCTTGCGCAGATGGAACGCCTGGCGGACGCGGATACCGCGATCATGGCGGCGCGCGACTTTTTTGGCTTCGCGCCCGGCTGGCATGACGTGTGGAAGACCGAGGTTGGCCCGATCATCGAAGACCTGGACATACTCGACGACGTCGCAGACACCCTCGAAAGTGTCAACACGGAGCCGGGTATTCTGGCGGAGATTGAGGCCTTCAGGGAGCAGGTGGGAGACCACAAGGACGCGGTGAACGACCTCGGGACGCGCCTTGAGGGCGGGCAGATCGCTCCCGCTGCGGCCCTCGAAGAACTTGACCGGATGACCAACGAGGCGCGAGCGAGCGCCGCCGAGCTCATCGAAGCGACTCTCGCAACCGATGCCTCGTCGCGCGGACGGCAACGCTACACGCGATGGAAGAACGCGGGCATCAGGCTCACCGCGGCGAACGCGGAGTACGACGCAGCCTATTGGAGCCAGGACGCGGACACTGACATCGAGTACAACCCGGCGGCCACGATCCGACTAACTGCAAACTCCGCAGGCGTTGACCTGGAAGGACTGCCAGCTCCGGCGACCGGTGTCCTGAGCGCTGGCCGCACGCCCATCTACCTCCTGCCGATGTATCTCGATCGATACCTGACTGGCGACGTGGACGAGGCAGGCGGCGGCTCCTCATCGGACTGAGCGAGAGACAGGGGCCGCTCGTCCCGTCTTCCTGTCTCGAAACCAACTGCGCCGCCAAGCGTGACCCTGACCGTCGTGTCAGAGTGAATGTATGACATCTTCTACGAGCGATGCAACGAACACCGGTCCTGAGGGGCGCGCCTCCCGGATCACGAGCCTCAGCGCGCGCGGTTTTCTGCGCGTCGTGGTGGGGGCGCTCCTACTCCTGGTGATGCCCGTGTGGTTCGCAGTGTCGTACTACGAATACAGTAAGCCGACGGCGCAGGCGTCCAACCTGATCGCGCCCGTCGTGGAAATTCACGACGAGACCCATAGCTTTCAGAGTATCGACGGCCGCCCCCTGAGCGTTGTCCTCGAGGGGATCGGCTTCCTGCGGCCCACCCACCTCGTCGTCCTGTCCACCGACAACTTGACCGACGACAACTTGGACGAGGCAACACTCAAGTACGCACGCGCGAAGCACCCGGAGTGGATTGCGCGCAATGGCTACAAATGGGCCGACGGCTATTTCATTCTCGCGGTGTCTCCCACGCACCGACAGGTCGGCACCTACTTCGGTGAGGACATCGCCCCGGTCCTGTCGATCCAGGAGAGCATTCAGAATGCGGCGAAGGGCGATTTCCGCAACGGGCGTTGGAGCCAGGGTGTGGTTGCCGCGGTCACTGAGGCGGCAGCTGTTATGCCCAATGCGGAGGGCATGAGCCTTGAGAATCACGTGCAGTGGCCCGGATGGAAGGGATGGGTCGCTACCCTCGGCGGAATCGGGATTCTCGCGCGCGGGCAGAGCCTGCGGCGCAAGGCTCAGCGAAACGCGCAGAAGCTCGCTGATGAATGGGCGGCTCTGGAACGTCGCCGCGGTGATGTCGAGCGCGCATTTGTGGCGCTGCTCGATGCTGGGCACTACACGACGGGGTTGTCCGCGCGCTACGAGTGTGCGCGAGCCGAATACGAGCGAGTGCGTACCCGAATCGCGGAGGCGCAAACGACGAGCCCTCTCGGAATGCTGAGCGCGCGAGCCTCGGACGAGACGGATCTGATTCTTGAGGACCTGCGTGCGTTGGCGGACGCAGACCACGCAATCTTGGCTGCGGGCGACTTTTTTGCGTTGGCGCCCGGCTGGCGCACCGTGTGGGACAACGAAGTTGGCCCGGTCTTCGAAGATCTGCTGGCTGTCGACAACGTCGGGGTGAAGGTGCGTAACCGCGTCAAGAATCCGCAGGTGCACGGAGCAACGACCTCGCTGTTCGATTGGACCAACGCGCAACGCGAGCTGCTCATCGGCCTTGGAGATCGCCTCCAACGCGCGGAACTAACCCCGGTTCAGGCTCTCGAAGAACTCGACCGGATTGCGAACGAGTGCCGCTCACGCCTGGCCGACGTGGTGACAACGGCGCTGGCGGCCGACACGACGGCGGAAGGCAGGCAACGTTACGCCAGGTGGCAGAGCCCGCCGTCTGAAGTTGTGGATGCAAGCGAGATGTTCTACCACGGCTCGTACCTCAGCAAGGGAGAGACTCACGAATATAACCCCGCGTCGACGATTCGATTGACCGCGAACTCTGCCGGAGTCAATCTGGGCGCATACCAGGCCAACACATCGGGTTATTTTGAGGACTACAACAGCTACATTTACGTGCGACCGCTGTACTTCGATGATTACGTGACCTATGACACCAGTACCTCGTCGAGTACATCCAGCGCAGATTACGGTTCGTCCTCGGGTGGCTTCTCAGGATCAGGCTCGTCCTCGTCCTTCTGAGACGTGGAGCGATACCCGGCAATTGAGTGCCATCCGTGCCAGAGTGGAGCCATGACATCGCTAGCCGTCGACGCGCTCAATCAAGCCCCCGAACGCCCGAACACATCGTGGCGCAGCCTGCGTGGTGTTCTGCGCATCGTGGCCGGCCTGCTCCTGTTCCTCGTGACTCCCGCGTGGTTTGCCGTGACGTCCGCCGTCGATGTCCCGCAGAGTCTCGTGTGGCCCACCTGGTATGCGTGGGTCACCTCGTTCATGGGGATCGTCGTCTGGGCGCGGGGCTGGATGTTGCGACGCCTGGCGCGCGACAACATACGGCGTGTGGCCGAGGAATGGGAAGCGCTTGAGAAGCGTCACCTCGAGGTCGAGCGTGCCTTCTGCCCACTCCTTGGGGCCGGGCGCTACGACCGAGGCCTGACTGCGCGCCTCGAGGCCGCTCGGGCCGAGCGCGACAGTCTGCGCGCTCGTATCGCTGCGGAGGCTTCGATTCCGTTCCTCGCTTCGATGAGCGCCGCGACGGCTCGGGAAACGGAGACGATCGTGGGGGATTTCCACGGCCTGATGGACGCGCACGTCGCGTTGATGGCCGCGTGCGATCTCTTCGCGCTGGCTCCTGCCTGGCGCGCGGTGTGGGACAACGAGCTGGGTCCGGTGTACGAGGACCTGACCGTCGTCGAGACCCTCACGGAGAGCGTCCAACGGCGAAGCCGCGAGCCGTCGGTCCTGAGCATGGCGGCGTCCCTCACGGCGTGGCTCAGTGAGCAACGCCTGGTCGCGAACGACCTGGGGGCGAGTCTTGAGCGTGCGCAGATGGATCCCGCCGAGGCGTTGACGCAGCTCGACCGGATCGCCGATGAGGCCAGGGTGCGCCTGGTGCGCCTCATCGAGACGGCTCTCGGCGCCGACACGTCCATGATTGGGAAGAAGCGTTACAAGCGCTGGAGGAAGGGTGCGGGGGAGAAGCTGCGCGCCAACGAGACCCGCTACCTTGGCGCGTACCGGATCGCCGGCGTGACGTATACGTACAACCCCGCCCAGGCGATCCGCCTGACGGCGAATAGTGCGGGTATCAACCTCAAGGGGAGTGCGGCCCATTCCACCGCGCTCTTCACGGCGTTCGGCGCGCAGCTCTACGTGCCTCCCGCGTACCTCCACCGCTACCTCGTGTGGGACGGGACCTCGCGCTACGGCTCCTCGCGGGCGAATTACCTGACGTCGGCCGCAAACGTCGGTCCGAGCAGGCGCACACTCTGAGCGCCGCACCCCGCGTACACCTCTACCCCGTGGATTCGTGGATGTGAGCCTCTCGTTCGCCCATAGCCGATCTCACGCCCGAGGTGGCACTCCGTCGTTGAAGGGGGTGGGGGCGTGTGCGATAATGTCGTGTCGGCTTACCGGTTCACCGGCATGCCCCAGGCGCTTCTTGGTGCGCTGGAAGGCGAGTCCCCGCCAGATGCGGGGGACGCTGCATGTCCGGACCCGGGGCACCAAACGATCCAGGAGAAACTCCATGAAGAAGGGTATTCACCCCGAATACGTGGACACCGTCGTGACCTGCACGTGCGGCAACACGTTCCACACCCGTTCCACCATCACCTCCGGTGAGATGCGCGTGGACGTGTGCTCGGCCTGCCACCCGTTCTACACGGGCAAGCAGAAGATCCTCGACACCGGCGGCCGCGTCGCCAAGTTCGAGGCTCGCTACGGCAAGCGCGTGCGCCCCTCCAAGTGAGGGTGAGCGGCTCGCTCAACGGCGGTGTCGTTGGCCCCTATGGCCGACGGCGCCGCCGCTTTGTCAACTGTATGGAACGAAGGAAGTGGTGAATCGTGGCCGCGACTGATGAACTCGGCGCCCTGGGCCCCCTGCTGCAGGAATATGAGCAGGTCGAGGCACAGATGGCGGATCCCCAGACACTGGCGGACCCGCAGCTGATGCGCCGAGTCGGTCGACGCTACGCCGAGCTTGGCCGCGTCAAGGCCGCCGCCGATCGGCTTGCCTCCGCCTCGGGAGACCTCGAGGCCGCCCGAGAGCTGGCCGCCGAAGACCGCTCCTTCGCTGACGAGATCCCCGCCCTCGAAGAAGAGGAAAATGCCGCCCACGAGGCACTCGTCAAGATCCTGGCCCCCCGCGACCCCGAGGATGCGATGGACGTCATCCTTGAGATCAAAGCGGGAGAAGGCGGCGAAGAATCCGCGCTGTTCGCCTCCGATCTGGCACGCATGTATGCCCGCTATGCGGAGGCGCACGGCTGGAGCGTCACCGAGATGAGTGCGACGCACACGGAGCTCGGCGGTTTCAAGGACATCACGCTCGCGATCCGAGCTAAGGGCACCCCCGCTCCCGACGAGGGCGTGTGGGCACACCTGAAGTACGAGGGTGGCGTGCACCGCGTCCAGCGCGTGCCCGTCACCGAGTCGCAGGGCCGTATCCACACGAGCGCCGCAGGCGTTTTCGTCATGCCGGAGATCGAGGACGACGAGGAGATCGTCATCGATCCGAACGATCTGCGTATCGACGTCTACCGGTCGAGTGGCCCCGGCGGCCAGTCGGTCAACACGACAGACTCCGCTGTGCGCATCACACACATCCCCTCGGGCATCGTCGTGTCGATGCAGAATGAGAAGTCGCAGCTGCAGAACAAGGAGGCCGCGCTGCGCGTGCTGGCCTCGCGCCTGGCCGCGGAGGCACGGGCGAAGAAGGAAGCCGAGGCCTCGGCCCAGCGCCTCTCTCAGGTGCGCACCGTGGATCGCTCGGAACGCATCCGCACGTATAATTTTCCGGAGAACCGCATCGCGGATCACCGCACGGGCTTCAAGGCACACAACTTGGACGCGGTCCTGTCCGGCGCGCTCGACGCAGTGATCGCTTCGTTGCAGGAAGCTGATGAGGCCGAGCGCCTGGCCGCCGCCGCGCAGTCATGATGGGAGGGGCTATGGGAACCTGGTCTGTGACGGGTGCGCGCGCGTGGGCTCGTGAGCGCTTGGCGAACGCTGGCATCGACTCGGTCGATGCGGACGTGCGTGAGCTGCTCGAGTGGGCGTGTGACGCCTCGTCCCAGTGGGATCTTCCGGAGGACTTGAACGAGGAGCAGGCGGAGAAACTGCGCTCGGCGGTGGGGGAGAGGGCCCTGCGCATTCCCCTTCAGCACGTCACGAGTCGCATGTTCTTCCGTGGCTTGACCCTGGCCGCCCGACCCGGTGTGTTCGTCGTGCGCCCGGAGACCGAGGTACTTGCCGGCCTAGCGATTGACGAGGCCATGTCGGTCGTCGCCAGCCGCGGCGAGGCCCGCGTCGTCGATCTGTGCGCCGGCTCCGGTGCGATCGGGCTGGCAGTAGCCGTCGAGACCACCCGCACGGAGGTATGGGCTGTCGAGAAGGAAGCCGAGCCCTTCGCCCTGGCCTGTCAGAACCGCGACGCCGTGGGCGTTCCCTGCCTTCACTTGGAGCGAGGCGACGCGACGGATCCAGCCACGCTCGCGCACCTGGACGGGATGGTCGACGTCGTCGTCACCAACCCGCCCTACGTTCCCGCCGATGAGATGCCCACGCAGCCCGAGGCCAGCGCCGACCCCCACGTCGCCCTGTACGGGGGAAGCCCGGACGGGACCGAGATCCCCGCGCGCGTCGCGCGTCGCGCCCTCACCCTCCTGCGCCCCGGTGGTGTGCTGCTGATGGAACACTCGCCCACGCAGGAAGAAGCCATCGCTGCGATCGCCGCGCAGCTCGGAATGACGGACATCGCAACGCTGCCCGACCTGGCTGGCAGGCGTCGTTTCCTGAGGGCCCGCGCGCCCGAATCGACGAGGCCCACCGCATCCGTGACACAATGAACACGATGAGTACAGAGACGATCCTGAGCGCCGTTCCTTGCCTGAGCGAGGATGACCTGGCGCGCGCCCAGCGGGAGCTGCGCGACGGCCATCTTCTCGTCGTACCCACGGACACCGTCTACGGCATTGGCGCGGACGCTGCCAACCCCGAGGCCGTCGCCGCAGTCCTGGCCGCCAAGGGCCGCGGACGACAGATGCCCCCACCCGTGCTCGTCGCTTCCGTCGACGCGATCGACTCGCTGTGCGTCGATGTACCCGAGGCCGCCCGCGCTTGTGCGCGTGCCTTCTGGCCCGGCGGACTCACCCTCATCCTGCGCGCCAGCCCCGACCTCGGGTGGGACCTGGGTGAAACCGGCGGCACCATCGGCGTGCGCATGCCGAACCAGAGCGCCCTCCTGCGCCTCCTGCATGACTTCGGACCAATGGCGGTCACCTCCGCGAACCTGACCGGTCAGCCTCCCGCGACCTCGGTCGAGCAGGCCGTCGGATACTTCGGAACACTCGTGTCCGCCTACCTCGACGGTGGCCCCACCCAGGGATCCACGGCCTCGTCGATCGTTGACTTCGCGCACGATGTGCCCCGGGCGCTCCGCCTCGGGACCATCTCCCTCGATGAGCTCAGCGCCGTCGCCGGCGTGCCCATCGCCCCCGTCGAAGGGGCCGCTTCGTGAAGGTCTACCTGCTGCTGGGGGCCATCGCGATGGCCCTGACGATCCTGCTCACCCCGGCCGTGCGCTGGGCGTGCCTGCGGTTCAACATCTTGCCGCCGGTGCGTGGGCGTGACATCCAGCAGACACCGATTCCGCGCCTCGGCGGCGTCGCCATGACGATCGCACTGATCGTCACGATGCTGCTTGCTTCGCGGATCCCCTACATGGCGCCACTCTTTACCACCACGGTCCCGTGGGCCGTCATGGCCGGTGCCGGCGCCATGTGCATCCTCGGCATCATCGATGACATCATCGAACTGGACTGGATGGCCAAGCTCGGCGGTCAGGTGCTGATCGCGGGTGGCATGGCTTTTGGCGGGGTGCAGCTGGCCTCGTTCCCGATTTTCGGCCTGACGCTCGGATCCTCCCGACTGTGGCTCTTCGTCTCCGTTTTCTTCATCGTCGGCATCATGAACGCCGTCAACTTTATTGACGGTCTGGATGGGCTTGCCTCCGGCATGATCGCTATCGGAGCAGGATCCTTTTTCTTCTACTCCTACATCATCACCCGGCTCATGGGTGCGGCCTCCTACGCGACGACCGCTAGCCTCATCGTGATTGCGCTGCTCGGAGTGTGCGCAGGCTTCCTCTGGTTCAACTTCCACCCCTCCTCGATCATGATGGGCGGGGGAGCGGAGACCATGGGCCTCGTCCTGGCTGCCGCCGGCATCATCGTCACCGGCAAGATCGATCCCTCGCTGCTCGGACGCCAGCAGATGATCGTGTCTGCGCTGCCGCTCATCCTGCCGCTGTCGGTCATCTTTATGCCCGTCCTCGACCTTGTCGTCACCTCGATTCGACGCATGAGCCGAGGCAAGAGCCCCTTCGTTGCCGACCGCTCCCACTTCCATGACCGTCTGCTCGTCGCGGGCCACTCCCACCGCGGCGTCGTCGCCATTTTGTGGATGTGGACCGCCATCGTGTGCATCCCCGCGGTCGGGCTCCTCGTGTTCGAGTGGTGGAGCGTCGCTCTCGTCGCCATCATTGCGGCAGCAATCGGTGTGGCTGTCACCACCCGTGAATTCCCCAAGGAAGACCCCGCCCACGAAGAGGTTTCCGCATGAGCTACCTGCTCGCTGTTGTCATGGTCGTCATCATCTGCGGCGCGCAGTGGTTCTTCACCTCGCGCGCTCTGCGCTCGCCCTCCCACTTCATCGGATGGGTGACCGGCGGATACGCGGCGAAGATCGCTCTGCTCGCCATCGGACTGTATGTTCCGCGCGCCCTGGGCATGGACGTCCGGGTGGCCGCAATCGCCACAATCATTGCGATTATTGTGTCCTCGACCGTCGAGATGATGGTCATGATACGCAAGCGCACGATGAACGTGGACGCGCCGAGCGACACTCAGTAACCCTTGCGCGCGCTGGGCGGCCCCTTCTCTGTATAGAATGGTCCAGTTGCCCCGGCAGCAGACACAAGCCAATGGAGTTGAGATGAAGGAGGCACATTCAGTGTCCGATCACGCGCCTGCTCGCCGCACCGCGTCCAAGCCGCGTTGGTATTGGGTGAGCCTCGCGATCCTTCTCATCGTTATCGCACTCACCGCCTACCCCGCGTTCACGCAGCACCCCCACCAGCCGGCCCTCGAGGATTTTTTCCCGACCGTGATTTTCGGCGAGGGAACGTTCTTCGAGTTCAACCGCCTGACGCTCGCCCGCGTCATCATGGGCCTGCTCATCTCGCTGATTCTCGTTGCAGTCGCGCGCAAGCCCAAGCTGGTGCCGACCCGCGGACAGATGGTCATCGAGGGGCTCGCCGGTTACGTGCGTGACAACGTCGCTCTCGACATGCTCGGCCCCAAGACCGGCCGCAAGTTCTCCGGCTTCATCGGCTTCCTGTTCTTCGGCGTCCTCGCCATGAACATCGCCGGTATTATCCCCGGCATCAACATCGCGGCCTCGTCGGTCGTCGCCGTCCCGATGGTCTTCGCGCTCATCACCTACGTGACCTTCATCGGAGCCGGCATCGCCAAGCAGGGCGTCGGCGGTTTCTTCTCCGCCCAGCTCTTCCCCTCCGGCCTGCCGATCCCGATGTACGTGCTCATCACGCCCATCGAGTTCCTGTCGAACTTCGTCGTTCGCCCCGTCACGCTGACCCTACGTCTTCTGTGCAACATGATCTCGGGCCACCTCCTGCTGGGTATGACTTACTTCGGTACCGCCGTGATGCTGCACGAGCTTTCGGCCCTGTCCGCAGCCGCCAGCCTGACCGGTGCCGCCATGTTCGTCATGACGGGCTTCGAGGTCTTCGTTGCCTTCCTGCAGGCGTACATCTTCACGATCCTGTCGACCGTGTACATCAAGCTTTCCGTCGAACATCACTGACCCCCAACGCCACCCGGCGTTACTAACAGAAGGAAACCACTATGGGAACCGCAGCATTCGCCTACATCGGCTACGGCCTCGCCACCCTGGGCCCCGGCCTCGGCATTGGCCTCATGGTCGGCAAGACCCAGGAAGCGACCGCCCGTCAGCCCGAGGTTGCCGGCCGTCTCTTCACCAACATGATCATCGGCGCCGGCATGGTCGAGGCCCTCGGCCTCATCGGCTTCGTTCTGCCGCTCATCGTTAAGTGATCGCCATGCACCAGATTGTCGCCGCGTCGGACCAGGAGGTCGGCGGCCTCGCCGTCATCCTACCGCCGCTGTACGAGATTTTCTGGTCGGCTCTCGTTCTGCTTATCGTCCTGCTCCTCGTCGGACGCTACGCGCTGCCTCGCATCTACAAGACGATGGACGAGCGCGCCGCGAAGATCGAGGAGGGCCTCGGCGCCGCCGAGCAAGCGAAGGCCGATCAGGCTGCCGCGGCGCTCAAGCGCGAGGAGATCATTCGCGAGGCTCACGCTGAAGCGCACACCATCCGTGAGCGCGCCAACGACGAAGCGAAGGCCATCGTGGCCGCCGCGCGTCACGAGGCAACCAGCGAGGCCAACCGTATTCTCGAGGCCTCCGAGCGTCAGATCCTCGCCGAGAAGCAGGCTGCGCAGATCTCCCTGCGTTCCGAGGTGGGTCTGCTCGCCTCCGAGCTGGCAGAGAAGATCATCGGTGAGCACCTCACCGACACGGCCCTGACTTCTCGCGTGGTCGATCGCTTCCTTGACGAGCTCGAGGCCGACAGCGCCCGGGTCGAGGAGAAGCGATGACACAGATGCGAACGATCGAGTCCGTCCCCTTTGCGAAGGAGCTGGCGGCGGCCCTGGCCACGCCCGGCACTGACCCAATGCGGGTTGCCGAGGATTTTTTCGGCCTGGCCGACCTGTTCAAGGAGAACACTCGTCTCGCGCGTGCAGCGACCGACCCGGCGCGGTCGGTCGCAGATAAGCAGGGGCTCGCCTCCAGCGCGTTCGCTTCGCACGTGAGCGCTGCGACGCTGTCCGTCGTGAATGCGGTCGTCGCCGACCACTGGCGTCATCCGGCGGATGTGGCGGACACGCTCGAGGTGCTCGGCATCCTTGGCGTGCTCAATGCCGCCGGTGCCCAGGGAGCTCTCGAGCAGGTTCGCGAGGAGCTGTTCCAGGTGCGCTACTTCCTGGCACACCAGCGCGAGGTCCGCGTGCGCCTGTCGGATAAGTCCAAGGGTGACGCACACGAGCGCGGCGATGTCGCGTCGAAGCTCTTCGCCGCGCATGTCAGCATCTGGACAATGCGCCTCGTGCGTCGGGCGGTCGGACGCTCGAACCACGGTCGTCTGCTGCACAACCTGCGTCGCTACGCGCAGTGGGCAGCGACTATGCAGGACCGTCTCTTCGTCACGGTCGCCACGGCGACCCCGATGAGTGAGGCTCAGGTCGAGCGCCTTCGTTCCATCCTCTCGAAGCGCTACGGCACGCCTGTCGACCTGGCGATCTCGATTGATCCCGAGGTTGTGGGCGGCTTCCGCCTGCGCGCGGGCATGACCGCGATCGACGCCTCGTTGGCCAGCCGCATCAGTGCAGCGCGCGACGCGATCGCCAGCTAGCACTTCTCGTACACACATTAATTTTCTTTTACCTAGTTAGGAATCCTCATGGCTGACCTCAGCATCTCCCCGGAGGAAATCCGCGGAGCACTGGACTCCTTTATGGAGTCCTACCGTCCGGCGGACGTGGCCACCGAAGAGGTGGGTCACGTCATCGAAACGGCCGATGGTATCGCGCACGTCGAGGGCCTGCCCGGCACCATGGCGAACGAGCTGCTGCGTTTCGAGGACGGGACGCTGGGCCTGGCCATGAACCTCGACCAGCGCGAGATCGGTGCCGTCGTCCTCGGTGACTTCGGCGGTATCGAAGAGGGCCAGGTCGTGCACCGCACGGGCGAGGTTCTCTCGGTTCCCGTCGGTGACGGCTACCTGGGCCGCACGGTTGACCCGCTCGGCCGCCCGATTGACGGCCTCGGCGAGATCACGGACCTGGACGGGCGCCGCGCGCTCGAACTGCAGGCCCCCGGCGTTATGGCGCGTAAGAGCGTCCACGAGCCCCTCGCCACCGGCCTGAAGGCTATCGACTCGATGATCCCGGTTGGCCGCGGCCAGCGTCAGCTCATCATCGGTGACCGCAAGACCGGCAAGACCGCGATCGCCCTCGATACGATCCTCAACCAGCGTGAGAACTGGAAGAGCGGCGACCCGAACAAGCAGGTGCGTTGCATCTACGTGGCGATCGGCCAGAAGGGCTCGACCATCGCTTCGGTGCGCTCCACCCTTGAGGACGCCGGTGCCATGGAGTACACGACCATCGTGGCCTCCCCGGCCTCGGATCCCGCCGGCTACAAGTACATGGCCCCCTACACGGGTTCGGCCATCGGCCAGCACTGGATGTACCAGGGTAAGCACGTCCTCATCGTCTTCGACGACCTGTCCAAGCAGGCCGAGGCCTACCGTGCGGTCTCGCTGCTGCTGCGTCGCCCGCCGGGCCGCGAAGCCTACCCCGGCGACGTCTTCTACTTGCACTCCCGCCTGCTGGAGCGTTGCGCGAAGCTGTCGGACGCCCTGGGCGGCGGTTCGATGACAGGCCTGCCGATCATCGAGACCAAGGCGAACGACGTGTCGGCCTACATCCCGACTAACGTCATTTCGATCACCGACGGCCAGATCTTCCTGCAGTCCGACCTGTTCAACTCGAACCAGCGTCCCGCCGTTGACGTGGGTATCTCAGTGTCCCGTGTTGGTGGCGCGGCCCAGCCCAAGGCCATGAAGAAGGTCGCCGGTACGCTCAAGCTGACGCTCGCGCAGTACCGCTCGATGGCTGCCTTCGCCATGTTCGCCTCCGACCTGGATGCGGCGACTCGTCGTCAGCTGACCCGCGGTGAGCGCCTCATGGAGCTGCTCAAGCAGCCTCAGTCCACGCCTTACGCGATGGAAGACCAGGTCGCCTCGATCTGGATGGGCACCAAGGGCTACCTCGATGACATCGAGGTTGAGGACGTCCTGCGCTTCGAGCGCGGCCTGCTCGACCACCTGCACGCTAACTCCACCGTGCTCGACACGATCGCGGCGACCGGCGACCTGACCTCCGAGACGGAGGAGGCGCTCAGGAACGCCGTCGAGGAGTTCCACCACCAGTGGATCAGCGCCGGACGTGGCGCCGCCGGACTCGAGGACGGCGAGGTCGTGGCTGAGCGCACCCGCGAGGAAATCTCGCGCGGTCGCACGAGCGAGAAGGCCTAAGCGATGGGTGGACAGCAGAGGATCTATAAGCAGCGTATCGCCTCGACGACGACGCTCGCGAAGGTCTTCCGCGCCATGGAGATGATCGCTGCGTCTCGCATTGGCGCGGCGCGGCGCGCTGCCACCGAGGCGGGGCCTTATGAAAAGGCCCTGACCCAGGCGGTCGCGGCGGTCGCGGTCCACACGGACCTCGACCACCCGCTGACCGAGGAACGCGAAGACACCAATCGCGTGGCCATCCTGGTCGTGGCATCGGATCGCGGTATGGCCGGAGCCTACTCGGCGACCATCCTGCGCGAGTCGGAGAAGCTCATCGCGGACCTGCGTGAGGACGGCTACGAGCCCGTTGTCTACACCTTCGGTCGCAGGGCCTCGGCGTACTTCCGCTTCCGCGGCGTTGACATCGAACGCGAGTGGGAAGGGGAGTCGGATTCTCCGTCCCCCGAGACCGCGCGTGAGATGGCGAACGTGCTGCTCGAACGTTTCTTGGACAAGGACCCCGATACGGGTGTCGGCGCCCTGCACCTCGTGTACACGCGCTTCAAGACCGTCATGAGTCAGGTCCCCGAGGTGCGCCAGATGCTGCCGCTGACGGTTGTGGACGCCCCCGAATCAGACGAGGAGCGCGCCACCGAACGCGGCTTCGCGGACGATCCGTCCTTGGCCCAGCCGGAATACGAGTTTATTCCGTCTGCGGAAGCTGTTCTGGACACGCTTCTTCCCCTGTACGTGGAGGCGCGTATCCACAACGTGCTCCTTCAGTCGGCAGCGTCCGAGCTTGCATCGCGCCAGCGCGCTATGCACACCGCGACGGACAACGCGAACGAGCTCATCACCAAGTACACGCGTCTGGCGAACTCGGCCCGCCAGGCGGAAATTACCCAGGAAATCACCGAAATCGTGGGCGGGGCCGACGCTCTTAACGCGAGCTAAGCCCTTCGAGACACGGAGTAACACCATGACTGATACACATGCAATCGCCGAGGGACGCGTCGCACGCGTCGTCGGCCCTGTCGTCGATGTCGAGTTTCCCCCGGACCGCATCCCGCCGCTGTACAACGCGCTGACCGTCGAGGTGAATCTCGCGGGCCAGGGCGAGGGCGAGTCGACCTTCACAATGACCCTCGAGGTCGCCCAGCACCTCGGTGACAACCTCGTGCGTACCATCGCGCTGAAGCCGACCGACGGCCTCGTGCGTGGTGCCCCCGTCACCGACACCGGCGCCCCGATCACCGTGCCGGTCGGCGACGTCACCAAGGGCCACGTGTTCAACGTGACCGGCGACGTGCTGAACCTCGAAGAGGGTGAGACCCTCGAGGTCAAAGAGCGCTGGCCGATCCACCGTCAGCCCCCGGCCTTCGACCAGCTCGAGGCGCGCACCAAGATGTTCGAGACCGGCATCAAGGTCATCGACCTGCTGACCCCCTACGTGCAGGGCGGCAAGATTGGTCTCTTCGGCGGTGCGGGCGTCGGTAAGACCGTCCTCATCCAGGAGATGATCCAGCGCGTGGCTCAGGACCACGGCGGCGTCTCCGTGTTCGCCGGCGTCGGCGAGCGTACCCGCGAGGGCAACGACCTCATCGGCGAAATGGAAGAGGCGGGCGTCTTCGACAAGACCGCCCTCGTCTTCGGCCAGATGGATGAGCCGCCGGGCACGCGTCTGCGCATCGCCCTGACGGGCCTGACCATGGCGGAGTACTTCCGCGATGTCCAGCACCAGGACGTCCTCCTGTTCATCGACAACATCTTCCGCTTCACCCAGGCGGGCTCCGAGGTCTCCACGCTGCTGGGCCGTATGCCCTCCGCTGTGGGTTACCAGCCCAACCTGGCTGACGAGATGGGTCTGCTCCAGGAGCGCATCACCTCGGCTGGCGGCCACTCGATCACCTCGCTGCAGGCGATCTACGTTCCCGCCGATGACTACACCGACCCGGCTCCGGCGACGACCTTCGCTCACCTGGATGCGACGACCGAGCTCTCCCGTGAGATCGCGGCCAAGGGTATTTACCCCGCCGTGGATCCGCTGGCCTCGACCTCGCGTATCCTCGACCCGGCCCTCGTCGGTCGCGAGCACTACGACGTCGCCACGCACGTCAAGGCCATCCTGCAGAAGAACAAGGAACTGCAGGACATCATCGCCATCCTCGGCGTCGACGAGCTGAGCGAGGACGACAAGGTCACCGTTGCGCGTGCACGCCGCATCGAGCAGTTCCTGTCGCAGAACATGTACATGGCCGAGAAGTTCACGGGCGTGCCCGGTTCGACCGTGCCGCTGTCGGAGACCATCGAGGCGTTCAAGCGCATCGCCGAGGGCTACTACGACGACGTTCCGGAGCAGGCCTTCTACAACTGCGGTGGTATCGACGACCTGGAGCGCAACGCTCACGAGCTGGCCAAGGAAGCCTGATGGCATCGGGTAAGTCCTTGCAGGTCGAGGTCGTCTCCCACGAGGGACGCCTGTGGCACGGCGCGGCTGCTTCCGTCCAGTTTCCGACGGTCGACGGAAGCCTCGGCGTGCTGCCGGGGCGTCAGCCCCTCCTCGCTCAGCTGAGCGAGGGGACTGTGACTGTGTCGCGTGCGGACGAGGTCGTGTCCTTCCAGGTCACTGGGGGATTCGCCTCAGTCGACTCGGATTTCGTAACGGTCGTGGCCGACCACGCTACAGTGGCAGAACAGTAATTCGACGCAACGCGAGGAGGACCTCATGAGCCTGATGACGATTGTGATCTGGTGTGCGGTTCTCCTCGCGTGTGTCGGGGCGATCCTGTGGGTGTACATGAATGTGCGCGCCCGCAGGATCGTTTCGCGTCTGGGTGCTTTCCGCTGTTGGTCGCGCCCGGACGTTCACTCTGGCTGGACGGCTGGTATCGGCGTGTACGGCGTCGAGGAGCTGTCCTGGTATCGGCTGGTGGGTTTTACTTTCAAGCCGGTGTATTCGATTCCGCGTCGGGGTATGGAAGTCTCTGCGCCGATCGCGCACTCGGCCGACGGTTCCGTCGTCGAGGTGCGCCTGGCGTACGGTGACCATCGTTACGAGGTCGCCGTGGAACGCCTGACATATAACGGATTGGTCTCCTGGGTGGAGTCCGGTCCTCCGCGCCTCGTGTGAGCAGGATTGGTAAGCTCACGGGGTGCGTATTGTTATTGCTACCTGCACCGTTGATTATTCCGGTCGTCTGAGCGCCCACCTGGACCCTGCCAAGCGCGTCATCATGCTCAAAGGTGACGGCTCCGTCCTCATCCATTCCGAGGGCGGTTCCTATAAGCCGCTTAACTGGATGACGGCTCCCTGCACGGTTTCCATGGGGGAGCCTGGTGAGGACGAGGAGGGCGTCGAGCAGGTCTGGACGGTTCAGGCCGACAAGACTGACGACAAGCTGATCATCCGCATCCACGACGTGATCGCGGACGTTACCGAGGACCTGGGGGTCGACCCCGGCCTCGTGAAGGACGGCGTGGAGGCGCACCTGCAGGAGCTCCTCGCGGAGCAGGTGCCCCAGATCCTCGGCGAGGGCTGGGAGCTGGTGCGGCGTGAGTTCCCCACGCCCGTGGGCCCGGTGGACCTTATGGTGCGCGACGCTGACGGCAACCACGTGGCGATCGAAGTGAAGCGCCGGGGCGGCATCGATGGCGTCGAACAGCTCACGCGCTACCTGTCGCTGCTGGGGCGCGATGCGCTTCTGGGCGACGTGACCGGTATTTTCGCGGCGCAGGAGATCACGAAGCAGGCGCGCACTCTTGCCGAAGATCGCGGTATCCGCTGCGTGGTCCTGGACTACGACGCGATGCGCGGGGTGGATGACCCCGAGTCTCGACTGTTCTGATGGACGCATCCCTGAGGGTGAGCCTGGGGAGAATTATCGCCCAGGGACTCGTCCCTGCTACCGCGGCGCGTTCACCGCTGGATGCCGTTGAGAATCTGGCGGCACTGCAAGGTCAGCAGGCGAGCGCGATCCCGTGGGCGATTGGCGTGCGCTGCACGGGAGTGTCGCGCGCTCGCGTCGAGGAGTCGTTCGCGCGAGGTGAGCTGGTTCGTTCCTGGCCGATGCGCGGTACCGTTCACGTCACGAGCGCCCGTGACCACCATTGGCTGCGCCGCTTGCTGCGCCACCGGCGTGCGGCGTGGGAACGCCAGGCGCTTTCTGTGGGCCTCACTGATGCTCTCGTCGAACGTGCGGCGCAGGTTGCGTGTGACCTGCTGGAGACCTCACCCCTGGGAGTGAGCCGCGTTGAGCTTGTCGAGGCGTGGGGTAGTAGGGGGATCGATACGGTGACGACTTCTTCCGCGCAGGATGGGCTACGGCGTCGCCACCTCATCATGCGCCTCCATCTGGATGGTGTGCTGACCGCGGGGCCTGTGCGCGCGGGCGAACACCTGATTGTCGATGCGCGCTCACTTCCGGCCGCTCCCGGGGTCGCGAAGGGAGAGCCCGGGCATGAAGAAGCCCTCGCGGTCCTAGCAGCGCGTTACGCCTGGGGGCACGGTCCCATCGACGAGGCCGACCTGGCTAGATGGACCGGGCTGACTCTCACCGAAGCGCGTCGAGCGTTGGCCGGAGCGCGTGTGGCGGGGGAGAGTGTCGGTCTTCCTCTTGCAGAATATGGAGCCGGTCTGGCTCGCGCAGATCTCGCAGATCTCGTGGAAGACTTCCGCGCTGAGGCGGAGGCGATGCACGCTCTTCCTTCGTTTGATGAGTTACATGTCGGCTACAGGGACCGTTCCTGCCTGACGGACGAGGCCGGGGAGGCGTTGATCTGTCCGGCGAAGAACGGCATGTTCCGTCCAATCGTCGTCGAGGGTGGTCGAGTGGTGGCCGTGAGAGCACCGGGGCGCGAGATCGTGATGGTGAAGGGATACGAGTCGCGGCAACGACCTGCTGCGCGTGCGTGTGACGACTGGGAGAAATGGTTGTCCGAGACACAGCAGTGAAGTGTCAGGTGTGCCACAATTAACGCATGACTACTTCTGTGTTGCGTGGCCGTCTGGTTCTCGAAGATACCGTCGTTGAGGATGGAATTATCGAGTTCGACGGCGCCACTATTACCCGTGTGTGTCCCGTTTCCGAGTACGAGGGCGAGGCGCCCGAGGCCAGCGATGCGACCTACCTGCCCGGCCTCGTCGATGTGCACTGTCACGGCGGCGGCGGAGAGTCCTTCCCCAACGCCGAGACCGCGGAGGAAGCCCTCGTTGCGGTCCTCGAGCATCGCCGTCACGGTACGACCTCCCTGGTCGCATCCTGCGTCACAGCCTCCGCCGAGGTGCTGCGTGCGCGCGCAAAGACCCTGGCCGAGCTGGCGAAGGCCGACGAGCTCGCCGGTATCCACTTCGAGGGCCCCTTCGTCTCCCACGAGCGCTGCGGAGCCCAGGACCCGACGTTTATCGTCGATCCCGACGCGGACCTGACGCGCACCCTCATCGAGGACTGCCAGGGCTACGCGCTGTCCATGACGCTTGCCCCCGAGAAGCCGGGCGCCTACGGACCCGGCTCGGTTGCCGAAGCCCTCATCGATGGGGGAGCGCTGCCGTCGTGGGGACACACCGATTCCAACTCCGTGAAGGCCCGCGAGGCCCTGGCCTACTCGCGTGAGCGTTTCGCGCAGGTGGAGACCAAGCGTGGCCCCCGCGCGACGATCACCCACCTGTTCAACGGCATGCGCCCGCTGCACCACCGCGACACCGGTCCGATCGCCGAGTTCCTCTCGGATGCCGCTCGCGGCGGAGCTGTCGCGGAGCTGATCTGCGACTCCATCCACGTCGATCCTTCGCTCGTGCGCGACGTGTACGAGCTGGTGGGCCGTGAGCACGTCGTCCTCATCACCGACGCGATGGCGGCCGCCGGCATGGCCGACGGGCAGTACACGCTCGGCCCTCAGGACGTCATCGTCAAGGATGGCGTTGCGCGCCTCGCGCAGGGAAACGCCATCGCCGGCGGTACGGCACACCTCATGGACTGCGTGCGCGTCGCCGTCACCAAGGGTGGGATCCCGCTCGTCGACGCGGTGTACATGGCCTCCGTCCAGGGCGCCACGATCCTGGGCGACGACTCCATCGGCTCCCTTGCGCCCGGCAAGAAGGCCGACATTGTCGAGGTCGACTCTGACCTCGCCGTGCGCCGCGTCTGGCGACGTGGCACTGTGGTTGCGTGAGAGGCAAGCGAAGCAAGAAACGACCGTGGGGCGAGGCACGTCCATTGCAGATGGACCGTCTTGCCTCCGTGCCGCGTACGGAACGCGGCCCCGACGGTGGCGATTATCAGGTGCGCCGCCTTCCCGGTTCGGCGAAGGACTACACCTGCCCGGCATGCTTGCGTCCGATTCCTGCGGGGACGGCGCATGTCGTCGCGTGGCCCGAAGAAGCGCCTTTTGGCTTGCCTCAGGGTGTGGATGGTCGTCGTCACTGGCACTCGGAGTGCTGGCGTCGACGCCTGCGTCCACTGTGACGTACGGATGTGATGCATCACTGCCCCGCGTGCGAATTCGGCCGTCAACGGGGTTAGCACGTAAAGTGGAGCCTGAAGAATGCCCGCAGTGTGGGTGTTGGACGTGAGGAGCAACCGTGGAACTCTTTAAGCGATACGTGGCGGCATCGTCGATGGGCGTTGTGGCTCTCGTATGCGTGCTCGTCGGGCTGCTCGGTGTGACCGTGCTGCGGCCGCCGACGCATCAGGTCTCGTCGGTCGTGTCTGCGACCGATCTGATCATGACGCGCGGCAACGTGCTGTCGATTGTGAAGGACGACGTGACGGTCACCGCGACGTCGAAGTCTGGTGCACCCGTGACGCTGAGCATCGGCACCACGCAGGACGTCAAGGGTTGGATCGGCGACGCCGCCTACACCGAGGTCATCGGCGTCGAGTCGGATCGCACGAAGCTGAAGGCCGAGTCCCACGCTGCGGTGTCGACCGGTCAGACCACCCCTGCCGCTCCCTCCACGCCTGCCCAATCGGGTGCCCAGTCCGGCGTCCAGTCGGGCGCCCAGCCCCTGGCGGATCCGACCTCCGCCGATCTGGTGACGCAGCTTGCCTCCTCCGACATGTGGTTTAAGCAGGCCAGCGGTGAGGGTACCGTGAGCCTGGACCTGGAGAACGTGCCGTCCGGTCGTTCCGCGCTTGCCGCCTCCGCGGCTGGTCCCGATGACCTCACCTTGACCCTGACCTGGAAGGTCGAGCAGACCAACACGCTCGCCATCATTGCGTTCCTCGCCGCCTGCGTCTTCGCGCTGATCGCCCTCGCCCTGTTCCTCACCCGTTGGCAGCTCCTGCGCCTGCGCAAGATCCGCGAGGCCCGCATCGAAGAGCGCCGTAAGGCTGACTCCCTCGAGACCTCCTCGATCAACTCTGCGGCCGTCGCTGAACGCGTGGCTGCCGCTCGTGACTCTGCCCCGGCCCCCGCTCCCGTTGAGGAGCCTCCGGCGGCCGACGAGGCCACGGTGCCGAACGACTCTTCCACCGACGCCGCCGAAGCGATGCCCGTCGAGGAGAAGGCTCAGTGGGGTGCTGTGGTCTACACGCCCGCAGCCGATGAGTCCGCCGAGAATGCGCCCGCCGAGGAAGAAGCCGCCGACGGGGCCTCGTCCGAAGAAGAAGCCGCCGGTGAAGCTGCCCCGTCCGAAAACGACGGTGCGACCGAGGCCGCCGACAGCTCCGATGAGGCCGCAAGCAACGAGGTGCCTCAGGACGATTACGTTCCCGACCCGCTGACGGACACCTTCGAGCGCCGTGGACGCCACGGCCTCGACAATGGCCCGATCGATCAGGATCCGCCGGAGCGCGCTACGACCGACACCGGTGTCATCGACCTGTCCGGTATCCGAGGCGGACGTACGCTGCCCTCGCGGCGCGCCCTGCGCGAGGCGCGTAACAACGGTGAGCAGACCGTCGTCGTCGATGGCCAGGAATTCAACACGGGCCTGATCCCGATCACGCGTCCTCGCGCCGCCGAGTCGGCTGCTCCGACCTCGGCACCCGACGACGACGCGTCGAAGACCGGAGGCTGGACCTCGATCATGTCCGGTTGGCTCAAGGACCGTCAGGAAGGCAAGTGATGAAGAGAAAGACCGTTGCAGTGGCGACTGCCGCCCTGCTGATGGCCTCGACGCTGGGGCTCAGCGCCTGCTCGAACGAGATCGTCGCCCAGTCGGGTGATGAGGTGCAGAGCGCCGCGAATCTGGACCTCGAGCGCATCTCCTCCGTTCTCGACGCAACCGGGCAGGCCATGACGAAGGCTGATGCGTCGCTCAATGCAGCCGACCTGTCGGGTCGCGTCACCCAGGGCGCGCTGGACTATCGCACCGCGCAGTACGCGCTGGCCACGGCCTCTGGGCAGACCCCCAGGCCCTGGACTTCACCCCGGCGTCCCTGGCGATTACGAACTCCGATTCGTGGCCGCGCGCAATCTTTAACATCTCCGCGTCCTCCACGACCGCCCTGCCCGTTCTACAGGTGTTTGTTCAGGACTCGGCACGTTCGGATTATCAGCTGACGAACTACGCTCGTCTGCTGGGTGGCACGCAGCTGACCCTGCCTCCCGTGGGCACCGGCTCGGCCTACGTGACCGGTGATTCTGAGGGATTCGTCGTGAGCCCGCAGGCGGCTCTCGCGCAGTACATTACGATGCTGAACTCGGGCACCCAGGACACGTCGCAGTTCCCCGCTGACGACTTCACGAAGACATACCTCTCCGGTGTGAGTGACCTGAACTCGTCGGTGAGCGCTGCCGGCAACGTGACCGCTGCGGCAACCGCGACGGACTACCCGATCTCCGGCCTGGTGCTGCAGGATGGCTCGGCTCTCGTGGCCGCCAACTTCAAGTACACGCTGACCTACCAGCGCACGGTCGCGGGTGCGACCATGAACCTGGGTGGAAAGACCGCGACCATGAGCTCGGGTGGCACGACTGTGGAAGGAACTGCGACCGCGGAATACATTGCCACCGTCCTCATGCGCATCCCCTCGAAGACTGCGGGCGGAACCCCGCAGGTTGTCGGCGGCGAATACACGATTGTGTCCGTGACCCTCGATCCTTCCTCGAGCCCGGGCTGATTTTCACCCACAGCGCACAGGTCGTCCCCGTGGCTTAGAGTCGCGGGGACGACGCATATCATCGTTCCTAGCACCAACTGTATTGACGAAGAGGACACCATGACCACGCCTGACCCTCGCCCCGCATCTGAGGCGACGCCTATGCCCGCAGACTCGCATGGAGCCGTCGATCTGTCGGCACGTTCGAGCGCGCCCACCGCCCCGGAGGCTTCCGCGTCCGCGGCGGGGGAGGGCCTGCACATCCCGCTCATCACCACCACGGACGAGGAGAACTTCCAGGACGTCATGTCCACCTCCCAGGCCGTGCCGGTCATCATGGTCATGTGGTCTCCGCGCTCGCTCGAATCCAAGCCGACGCTGGCCATGCTCGAGGAGATCACCCGTGAGAACGCCGGAGCGTTCCAGCTGGTCGAGGTCGACATCGACCAGGCTCCCGCGATCGCCCAGGCATTCCAAATCCAGGGCGTGCCCACGGTCGTCGCCCTCGTCGGCGGGCGTCCCGTTCCACTGTTCCAGGGCGCTGCCGCGAAGGAACAGGTGCTTCCCATCGTGACGCAGGTGCTCGAGGCCGCCGCGCAGATGGGCATCACGGCACGCATCGCCGTGGCCGCGGAAGACACGGTCGCCCCGACCCCGCCCGAGCACGAGGCACCCCTGGCCGCCGAGGACGCCGGTAACCTCGACGAGGCCATCGCCGGCTGGGAGAAGGTTATCGAGCTGAATCCCCGCGACGAGGCCGCGAAGTCTCATCTGTCCCGCGTGCGTTTCGCGGCGCGAGCCTACGGCGAACAGAACACGGATGACCCTGCCGCCCGTGCTGATGCTCTGTTTGCTGCGGGTGACGCCGCTGGAGCCTTCGACGTGCTGCTCGATCTGTTGGCCGCTACGAAGGATGACGAGGAGCGCGACGCGCTGCGCCTGCGTCTCCTGGACCTCTTCCGGGTTGCAGGCTCGTCTCCCGAGGTCTCCAAGGCCCGCACGCGCCTTGCAATGCTCCTCATGTGATACCGTCGTGCAAACGCACAGTTGCGGAAAGGGGCCGTCATTATGGCAGCGTGGATCATTGTCGCAGTCGTCTTCGTTGCGGTTGTCGTGTGGTACGGATGGCATTCCACGCACAACGAATTGACGAAGAAGATCAACCGCGAGACCGACCCGGAGGCCAGGCGCGAACTGATCAAGCTGCAAGGGCAGATCGATCGGGGGAGGGCTGGCTTCTAAACGCCGCCCGCATGCATCGCCGTGTGCTGTAGCTACAACGACTAGGCAATGTGAAGGCCGGAGCAGGAATCCCTGCTCCGGCCTCACCCGTATCAGCCTACGGCGTCAGCGCACCTGCGAGGCGGGCACCAGCCACACGGCGCCCAGCGGCGGGACGCGCAGCGACGCGGAGACCGGACGACCGTTCCACGGGGTGTCCTCGGCGATGATCGTGCCGACGTTGACGACGCCCGAGCCGCCGAACTCCTCGGAGTCGGTGTTCAGGATCTCGACCCACTCGCCGCCGAAGGGCAGGCCCACGCGGTAGCCCTCGTGCGGGTTGCCGGCGAAGTTCGAGATGCACACGACGACCTCGCGGTTGCCCGCATCGTCCGAGCCCTTACGCAGGTAGGAGATGAGGTTGTGGTCGCCGTCCGAGGCGTCGATCCACTCGAAGCCCGTGTAGTCGTCGTCCCACATGGCGGGGGAAGAGGCGTAGATCTTGTTGAGGCGCTCCACCAGAGCCGCGACGCCGGCGTGGCCCTCCTGGTCCAGCAGCCACCAGTCGAGGGAGTAGGACTCGTTCCACTCCTGCTCCTGGCCGATCTCCTGGCCCATGAAGAGGAGCTGCTTGCCCGGGTGGCTCCACTGGTAGGCGTACAGGGAACGCAGGCCCGCCAGGCGCTGCCACTTGTCGCCGGGCATCTTCGAAATCAGCGAGCCCTTGCCGTGCACAACCTCGTCGTGCGACAGCGGCAGCACGTAGTTCTCGGAGAAGGCGTAGACCAGCGAGAAGGTGAGCTCGCCGTGGTGCCAGCGGCGGTTGACCGGATCCTCGCTGAGGTAGCGCAGGGTGTCGTTCATCCAGCCCATGTTCCACTTCATGCCGTAGCCGAGGCCGCCGCCGGACGTCGGGGCGGTCACGCCGGGCCACGCCGTGGACTCCTCGGCGATCATGATGATGCCGGGGTGACGACGGTACGCGGTCGCGTTGGCTTCCTGGATGAACTCGATGGCCTCCAGGTTCTCGCGGCCACCGTACTGGTTGGGACGCCACTGGCCGTCCTTGCGCGAGTAATCCAGGTACAGCATCGAGGCCACGGCGTCGACGCGCAGGCCGTCGATGTGGAAGTCCTCGAGCCAGTACAGGGCGTTGGCGACCAGGAAGTTGCGCACCTCGCGGCGGCCGAAGTTGAAGACGTAGGTGCCCCAGTCGGGGTGCTCGCCGCGCAGCGGGTCCGGGATCCTCGTACAGCGGGGTGCCGTCGAAGCGGGCCAGTGCGAAGTCGTCCTTGGGGAAGTGGGCGGGGACCCAGTCCAGGATGACGCCGATACCCTCGCGGTGGAAAGCGTCCACCAGGTAGCGGAAGTCGTCCGGGGTTCCGTAGCGCGAGGAGGGCGCGTAGTAGGAGGTCACCTGGTAGCCCCACGAGCCGCCGAAGGGGTGCTCGGCCAGCGGCATGAACTCCACGTGCGTGAAGCCCATCTGCTTGACGTAGGGGACCAGCTCGTCGGCCAGTTCGCGGTAGCCCAGGCCCTGACGCCAGGAGCCCGCGTGGACCTCGTAGATGGACATGGGGCCATCGTGAACGTTGCGCTCACGGCGCGCCTGCATCCACTCCTGGTCGCTCCACTCGTGGAAGTAGTCGGTGACGACCGAGGCAGTGGCCGGGGGAATCTCGGTGGCGCGGGCCATCGGGTCGGCCTTCTCGAACCAGTTGCCGCCGGGGCCCTGGATCTCGAACTTGTAGCGGGCGCCAACCCCGACCTCGGGAACGAAAATCTCCCACACGCCGGACGAACCCAGCGAACGCATCGAGGTCTGCGTGCCGTCCCAGTAGTTGAACTCGCCGACGACGCGCACGGCGCGGGCGTTGGGGGCCCACACGGCGAAGGCGGTACCGGTGGTCTCACCCAGCTCGTCGGTGTAGGTCTTCACGTGCGCGCCCAGAACCTTCCACAGGTCCTCGTGGCGGCCCTCGGAGATCAGGTAGGTGTCCATCTCGCCCAGGGTCGGCAGGTAACGGTAGGGATCGTCGCGCACGATTGTGTCCTCGCCATAGGTGACGGACACGCGGTAGGCGGTGATCTCCTTGCCGGGCAGGGCCGCGACCCAGATGCCGCCGCGCTCGTGCGTCGCAGCGTAGGCGCCGGTGGGCGTGATGATGTCGACCGCGTCGGCCAGGTGCGCGACGACTCGGATGGTGACACCGTCGTCACCGAGGTGGGCGCCCAGCACAGAGTGGGGCGAGTAGTAGGAGCCTGAGGCAACGGCGTCGAGAATGTCGTCATTGACCGGGATCGGCGTAAGTTCGAAGCTCATGGATGTTCCTTACTCCAGAAGGGTGAACCGCTCAGTTCACTGGTGTTGATAAGTCTAACGTCTGACCGGCAAAAAAGGGAGCCGGGTCTCATATTGGCGGGGGTTATGGAGGGGTGTCGTGCGCCCGGCGGTATGACGTGGTAGCGCCGGGCGCACGAGCCTCGTTAGGCCTGTGCCCAGGGCGAGGAGTGCGCGGGCTCGACCTTGAAGACGTGGCCCAGGCGCGTCACGGGGGACAGCGACACCCAGTTGGACGAGCCCCACACGTAGGAGCGTCCGTCGAGCTCGTCGACGACCGTAATGTGACCACCCGGGGTTGCCAGGCCCATCGCCTCCAGATCGAGCTCAACCGAGGCGTCTACGCCGTGGTGCGGATCCAGGGAGATCACGCAGATCACGGTGTCGGGTTTGCCGTCCGACGTGAACTTGCCGGGCATCTGACGGGAGAACGCGATGAGGCGATCCGAGGAGGTCGGGTGGATGCGGATCTGGTGGAGCTGGCGCAGCGCGGGGTGCTTGGCTCGCGCGGCGTTGAGCAGCGTGAACAGGCGCGAGATGCCGATCGGCTCGGCGTCCTCCCAGCGGCGCGGGCGGAACTCGTACTTCTCGTTGTCGTTGGGCTCCTGGTAGGTGCCGCGCGGCTCGTTCTCTACGAATTCGTAGCCGGAGTAGATGCCCCACGTGGGCGCACCCAGGGCGGCGAGCATCGCGCGGATCGCGAAGATCGCGGTGCCGCCGTCCCACATCTGCGGGGTGAGGATGTCGTGCGTCGTGGGCCAGAAGGCGGGCGCATGAGGTGCGCCGTCTCTTCGGAGACCTCGCGCAGGTACTCTTCGATTTCCTCCTTGGCGGTCCTCCACGCGAAGTACGTGTAGGACTGGTCGAAGCCGATCGCGCCGAGCGTGCGCATCATGGCGGGGCGCGTGAAGGCCTCGGCCAGGAAGAGCGTGCCCGGGTACTGCGCCTTGATGTCGGCGAGCAGGCGCTCCCAGAAGGGGATGGGCTTCGTGTGCGGGTTGTCGACGCGGAAGATCGTCACGCCGTGGTTGATCCACAGCTCGATGACGTCGCGCACGGCATGGTAGATGCCCTCCGGGTCGTTGTCGAAGTTCAGGGGGTAGATGTCCTGGTACTTCTTCGGCGGGTTCTCCGCGTAGGCGATGGTGCCGTCGGCGCGCGTCGTGAACCACTCGGGATGTTCCTTCACCCACGGGTGGTCGGGGGAGCACTGGAGGGCCAGGTCGAGAGCGACTTCCAGGCCGAGGCCTCGGGCGCGCTCAACGAAGCGGTCGAAGTCGGCGAAGTCGCCGAGCTCGGGGTGGATGGCGTCGTGGCCGCCCTCGGGGGAGCCGATGCCGTAGGGCGAACCCGGGTCACCGGGGGCGGCCTCCAGGGAGTTGTTCTTGCCCTTGCGGTGCGTCGTGCCGATTGGGTGGATCGGGGTCAGGTAGACGACGTCGAAGCCCATGCCGGCGATGCGCGGCAGTTCGTTGGCGGCGCCCGCGAGCGTGCCGGAGACCCATGTGCCGTCGGGGCGCTGGAAGGCGCCCGCGGAGCGCGGGAAGATCTCGTACCACGCGCCCGCCAGGGCCTTCGTGCGGGCCACGTCGAGCGGGTAGACGCGGGAGGAATCCAGCAGGTCACGCAGCGGGTGGTCGCGGAAGATGAGGCGGACTCGCGAGGAGATGCCAGCGGAGAGGCGCTGCTGGGCGGAATGGCTGGTGTCGCGCAGGCGGCGCGCTGCGTCGGTCAGGACGTCAATGTCCGAGGCCGGGGGACGCTTCTGGGAGGGGTTGCCGTAGGCGGTGCCTTCGGCCGCGCGCTCCATGAGGAGGGCGCCCTCTTCGAGCATGAGCTCGACGTCGACGCCGGCACCGACCTTTACGGTCGCGTCGTGGCGCCACGTCGCGTAGGGATCCGACCAGGAGTCCACGCGGAAAGACCACGCGCCGGGGGCGTCGGCGACCACCCAGGCCTCGTACCGGTCGAGACCGGGGGCGATGTCCACCATGCGCGTGCGGGAGTATTCACCTCCGTCCGGGCGCAGCAGGACGGCCTCGGCGGCGAATGCGTCGTGTCCTTCGCGGAACACGGTCGCACGAATGGGGAAAGGCTCGCCTTCGGTCGCCTTGGCGGGAAGCGTGCCGTCTTCGATGACGGGGAACACTTCGATGATCGGGATACGGGGCAACAGTTTCTCGCTCACGAGACCCACAGTAGCCTATGGATGCGCGCCCGTGAAAGTGAGGCCCACGCCTCGGCTTTGGAGGCGATGTCCATATGTTCTGTCAAGAATTCAACTGTCGGCCGAAAGGGCGGAATTTCAAACGAAATGACGGAGGGTAGGCCTGGATGTCCAGGAACTGCCCTCCGAGAGGCGTCACTGTTCATAGGGGTAGTGGCACTTCATTCGGTTGAGCGTAGCGCGTCAATAGGGTCGATACGGCAGGCGATGATGGTGGGATACAACGCGCCGACAAGACCGACAAGAGCGGAACCAGCCAGATAAGCACCGATAGTTGCCATATCGAAAACAGGGATCCACTCACGGACGAGAGTCACTACATTCAGTGCCATCAGACCGACGCATACACCCACGACGCCGCCGATGAGCGACGATGGGAGGATCTCACCGATGAGTAGCAAGGCGATATCTGATGAACGTGCGCCGATCGCTCGCCGTAATCCGATCTCCCATCGGCGTTTTCGCACCTGAAGGAGGGCCAATCCGCACACGAGTACCACTGTGAGTACATCGATGACAATTGAGGTTGTCGTCAACGCATGACGGACCACGCCCTCGACGTTTCCTCGAAGCGTGCGAGGTTCGGGCGGTGCATCAACTTGGATGCTCTCGTGGGTTGCTGGAGCCCACGCAAATGGAGCCTGGTGCGCAACTTGTGAAGCAGCTCCGGGACGGACTCGCACGATAGCGCTGACGTAGGAGGCTGGGAATGAGGAAGCATCCGTTTCGCTGACCACCAGCGAATCGATCAAAGAGGAGAGTCCCTCAGCATCATCAATGATGCCCGCGACAACGAACTTGCGTCCCTCCACCCACAGGGTTGGGTGAAGCGATGCCGGTCCTACATCGAGCGTATCTGCGAGCCTGGAACCCACAAGGACCTGACCGGGTTCGAGATGGCATACAGGCGCAGGGTGAAACCTCATGATGTCTGCGCAATGCGCATCCAGCGTCGCGCCGACAATGAGTGCCTGTGTGGGGGCAACGGATTGCGGGGAGGATGGCATGGAGCTGACTGTTACCTGTCCTCTCGTGGATAGGACCGTGACGTTTTCTACGCCTGCGACAGCACGTACCCTGTTCAACGCATCGGCGTCGATGTAAGGGGATACGTCAATATTTGTGCCCTGCGGGGAATAGAGAATGACTCTCCGGTTTGCCTGGGTGTTGAAAGCGTCAGTCACCTGGAATGAGGCCGTGATCATGTAGCAGGTCAGAAAGTGGAGATCGCGACAGCGACGCAGGTGCAACCCGTGAAAAGGCGTCTGCGTGCTCGAGCACTATGTCCGACATACGCGTCGATCATTGTCCGCCAGATGCGCTGCCATCCCCCCCACCTGCGCGGAAGATAGTGACACTGCCTCAGCGGTCGGTGGCGCAATCGCAGTGCTGGGAGACCAGGGATCGACGGTGTGTCCGTCAGAGAGTGTGATGGTTGTGCGCGCGAGAGACGCGACCTCGTCATCGTGGGTCACGAGGATAATAGTCTTACCTGCCTTGTTGAGCTCCTGGAGCAAAGATAAGACTCGCTGCGCTGATTGGGAGTCAAGGTTACCTGTGGGTTCATCTGCGATGATGATGTCGTGGTCCGCAGCGACTGTTCGTGCGATCGCGATGCGCTGCTGTTCCCCTCCTGACAGCGTTGATACGAGTTGGTGCGCCCGTTCTTCTAAGCCAACAAAAGCGAGTGCGTCAAGGGCTTTCTGTTGCCGCTGCGTGGGAGAGGAAGCGACATACAGATTACCGAGGAGGACATTCTCGAGCACGCTACGGTCGGGGAACAGGTGAAACGATTGAAAGATGAAACCGAAAATCTGAGCGCGGGCTTCCCCGAACTCGCGGACGCTCATTTCTGATACCGATCGGCCATCGAGTAGATAGCCACCTTCGAAACTGCTATCCAGGAGGCCAAGAATATTGAGCAGTGTTGATTTGCCGGCTCCTGACTTTCCCCTGATGCAGGCGAAATCGCCTGGCTCAATCCGTAGGGATATGTCGGATAGTATGGCCCGTTCGACGGGGGATGTTACCCGCTTATACACATGGGATAACTCGAGCGTTGTCATTCGTTATCGACCTTGACGCGTGCGCCCTCTACCAGTTGGGGATCCGACGACGTTACGGCACACAAGCCGCCGATGCACGTGGATGAATCAATGCTCAGAGAAACGAGCCCGTTTTCGCCCTTCACCAAGATACTTGTGTGTGTACCGTCGTATTGAATGAGCGCGGCTTGGGGAACGAGAAGGACATCGGAGAGTGGATCGCTCAGATTGATATCGATGGGCACCTCGCGCAGTTCCTTGAGAGTCTCAGCATCGGTCGTACTGACTGAATGCAACACAGACAAACGTGTTGTTGTGCCTTGGTTTGCCTTGTCATCCATCCCTGACTGCTCGACCGGAGCAATTGAGGTAATACAGGTCGGTATCGACAACGACGGTGTATGAATTTCTCCGCACATCCCAACGCTGAGCCGCGCGCCTTGTGCTGCATCCACGGTAGCTGTCACAGTCATACCGCTTCCGTTCACCTCAAGGGCCAGGGGGGTTTCACCACCCGTCGCGCCTACCGGGGGAACAGAAGCAAGCGTCGTGATGTTAGGTGAAAATACGAGTGCTTCAGACTTAAGGAGGGTGACGACCGTCGGCGACTCTGTGGAATCCACTGAGCCCTTGCTCGTAGCATTTTCATTAGTTGGCGTCGCAGTCATGGGAGCGCGAAGGCCAATTCGTTGATAAATGTCGATGATCGCTCCCGCCGTTAGTGAATCGAAGGAACCCGATACATTGACGGGATATCGCGCATCCACGAGTGCCTGCTGAATCATTGAGACGTCCGGGCCGCTGTCACCCTCACGTAGATCACGGTACAGTGGAAAGGCTCCGTGAAAGGCGATGATGGGGCGGCCATTGAGATAGATGACGGGTGAGGTATCCTCAATCGTTGCGCCTGCTCCCAGCGGGGTTGCCGTCACAACAACAGTTCCATCCTTTGGAGTCGGAAGCTGAACGTGGGAAGCAGAAGAAGCCTGCACTTTCCCAACATACGATGACGTGTCGGATAGGTCCCCGCGCACAACCTCAACCAGTACATCTGATGGTGGCGGTGCGCTCGCGGCTGCCTCCCGCTGGCGTTGTGACACGAAACGCGAGGCAGCCCACCAGGTCCCGCCGACTGCGAGTAAGAGGACCAGCAGGTATACGGCTCCACGGACAAGGGTTTTACGTGTCATGACAGGTAGTTCTCGGGATGTGCGATGATCTGCCGAAAACGGTCGAGAGATTCCTGGTGAGTGGCGACCTCTGCCTCAATGTCCGTTTGGTGCTCAGCAGCAAAACGTGCGTGTTGGTCCCATTCGAGGTCGTAGAGCGTCGCTGTCCAGCCAGATGACTCGCGGCATGCAGCATCGTGCGTGGCAAAAGCAATTTCCTCGCTCCCTGCCTCGCCCGTTGGTTGCCAGTCGAAGCGTTCCTGCAGCACCTGCGGCATCTCGGCAAACTGCATGTTCCAGGGATGGTCTGGCAGAACAGTGGACGGCTCTGCCTCTTGGAGGCAGGCTTTCCATTGTGATGCTGCGGCAGCGAGCGCAGGATCGTTGTGATCGACCTCCAGCGTATCGAACTGGTACGACCATGAATCTTTTGTCTGGGAACTATCTGTTCGGTTTGTGTCCGACGAACGACCGTGGGAATTCTGATCGGCCATCTGTGGGCGCACGGCTCGAAGTCCAAGATCTTGACACTCTTGGATGGCTTCGAGGTAGCCGGGCCGTGGGTCCTCCTGCGGTGAAGCATCTATCACGGTGTAACCGGGTAGCGGTGCATGACGGTAGCCGTACTTTGCTGCGGTCGTTGTTGTGAAGATCGTGCTGATGCCGTTGGGACTCGTATCCGCGTATGGCATATCGGCAGAGCGAGGAGCTGGATAGTCTGTAAAGCCGTGCTGATCCATGCATAGTTTGACGACCTTGCCGGAGGCTTCTAGCTCGAGGTCAGACAGGTACGGGTCGAGAAGCGGATCGGTGGCCAGGGTCCAGTGTGTGATGTCCTTGGTGACGCCGGTACTGGACAGGAGTTCGTGCCCCGGCGGTGTTGTTTCTGCTGACGCACTGCCTTGGTTCGCCTGTGTTTCGGTTGTTGTGGACGAGTTGGAACAACCGACAAGCAGCGTCAAAACGATACTTGTGATGATGAAAGTGGCTGATTTTTTCACGGTTGCTCCAAAGATGGGCAAGGATTCCTTGCGCCCGGCTTGATGTTCGCGATCAGCTCGCCGTTGAGCCTGCCTAGCATGATGTGCTGGACTAAGGCGGGCTTCTCGTTATGAGAAGAATTGGTGTCACCAACGCTGGTGACACCGACCATGCTATATCCGCGCAAATGTGTCGTCAACCACTTTTAATAACGGTGGGTGGTACCCAACGTTCGGATACCACCCACCGAGGGAAGTCGTGAGGATCGTCGTGCTCAGCTGCTGCTGTTCTGCAGTCCGGCGAACAGGGCGCCGCCGAACAGCACGAAGATCAAAATCGTCGCGACGACGCCGATGATCTGCCAGATAAACATGGCGCGCGCGAAGTTACGCTTCGCAGGCGAGCCGCCCGAACCAAGGGCAAGCACGAGCATGTAGATGAAGCCGACCACCGGGATGCCGGCGACGAAGAGCGTGAGCATCCATGCGCCGACGGAGTCGTCGGGATGCTCCGGGAACTGGTTGTATGCCACGAGTATCTCCAGGAAGGTGTGGGATCAGTAGATCATCTGCATGGCCGTGCGCACCTCGGACAGGGTCTGGTTGGCCTGTTCGTTCGCGCGCTCGTTGCCGGCATGCAGGATGGACAGCAGGTAGTCCTCGTTCGCGATGAGCTCGGCGCGGCGCTCGCGCAGGGGAGCGAGCATCTCGTTGAGGGACTCGGTGACGAGGGACTTGAGCATGCCTGCACCCGAGTCCCCGATGCGGTCCGCGATCGCCTCGGGGGCCTCGCCCGTGGCCAGGGAGGCCAGCATGAGGAGGTTGGAGACCTCGGGGCGCCCCTCGGGATCGAAGGTGATGCGACGCTCGGCGTCGGTCTTTGCCTTCTTGAGGATCTTTGCGGTCTCGTCGGCGGTCATACGCAGTTCGATCGTGTTGCCGCGCGACTTCGACATCTTCTGGCCGTCCGTGCCCAGCAGCAGCGGGACCTCGGAGAGGAGGGCCTCGGGGCGGGGGAACACGGGGCGCTCGGGGGTGGCGCGGCCGTAGCGCTTGTCGAAGCGCTGGGCGATCAGGCGAGCCTGCTCGAGGTGGGGGAGCTGGTCCTGGCCCACGGGCACGATGTTCGCCTTGCAGAAGAGGATATCGGCGGCCTGGTGGACCGGGTAGGTGAGCATGAGGCCCGTCATCGCGCGGCCCTCGGTCGCCTCGAGCTCGGCCTTCACGGTCGGGTTGCGGTGCAGCTCCGACTCGGTGACCAGGGAGAGGAAGGGCAGCATCAGCTGGTTGAGGGCCGGAACTGCCGAGTGGTTGAAGATCGTGGAGCGCTCGGGGTCGATGCCCGCGGCCAGGTAGTCGGCGACGAGGCCGAGGACGCGCTCACGGATCGGGCCCACGCCGTCACGGTCGGTGATCACCTGGTAGTCGGCGACCAGAACCCAGGTCTCAACCCCACGGTTCTGCAGCAGCACGCGGTTACGCAGCGTGCCGAAGTAGTGGCCCAGGTGCAGGTGCCCGGTCGGACGGTCGCCAGTGAGGATGCGGAAACGCGAGGGGTCCTGGTCGATCGCCAGGTCGATCTCGGCGCTGCGGGCCTTCGAGCGGGCCAGCGAGGCATCGGAGGTTGCGGTTTCCAGGGCATCTTCACTGCGAGTCATGCGTCAATCCTAACGAGTGGGTGGAAATGAATGAAACTTGTGGTGCTCAGCGTTCGGGCTGGAACGCGACGTCGGAGAGCAAAATCGTCACGGACAGCGGTTCAATCGACAGCGTGGAGCGCGGGGCGACGTGCTCGACCTCGAGGGAGAGAACCCCCGGGTCACGTGTCTCGCCGATGCCGCCCTCGGAGGGTGTCGCCCACACGGTCGAGTAGGCGACCAGCCAGTCCAGGTCGTGACCCTCGGGCAGGGTAACCTCAGCGCCGTCTAGGTTTGCGTTGATGATGATGAGCGCGTCGCGGTCGCCCCACTTGACGCCCGAGCGCAGCATCTGGAAGGTGCGGTGACGCGCATCCGTCCAGCCGTAGTCAGGCATCGGGGTGCCCTGCGCGGTGTACCAGGACAGGTCGGCGATCGTGTCCCCGCCGTAGGGGGTGCCGGTCGCGAAACGGTCGGGACGCAGGACAGGGTGCGCCTTACGCAGCGCGATCAGCCAAGACACCGTGTTGATCTGCTCGAGCTGGCGCTCGGCCAGGTCCCAGTCGACCCAGGAGATCGGATCGTCCTGGCAGTAGGCGTTGTTGTTGCCGTACTGGGTGCGGCCGAACTCGTCGCCGCCCGTCAGCATGGGCGTGCCCGATGAGACGAACATCGTCGCCAGGATGTTGCGCTGAGAACGCGCACGCAGGTCGGCGATCGTCATGTTGGACAGGATCGCGTAGGGCGTCATCTCGTTGGGGTGGGTGGCGTTGACAGCCAGCGTTCCCTCGACTCCGTGGTTCCACGAGCGGTTATCGTCCGAGCCGTCGCGGTTGTTCTCCAGGTTCGCCGTGTTGTGCTTACGGTCGTAGGCCGTCAGGTCCGCGAGGGTGAAGCCGTCGTGGGCGGTCACGAAGTTGATCGAGGCGCGCGGGCCGCGAAGACGGCCCAGGCCGTGTTCGAAGACATCCTGGGAGCCCGACAGGCGGGTCGCCAGGTCGTTCGGGCCGGAAACGATGTGGCCCGAGGCCTGGGCGCGCACGTCCGCCAACCAGAAGTTACGCAGGGCGCCGCGGTAGTGGTCGTTCCACTCGGAGAAGGGGACCGGGAAGTTGCCGGTCTGCCAGCCGCCCGGGCCCACGTCCCACGGCTCGGCGATCAGCTTCGCGTGGGCCAGGAGGTCGTCTGTGGCCATTGCGATGAGGAGGGGGGTGCATCGGGCTGAAGCCCGTCGAAAAACGGCCCAGCGTGGCCGCCAGATCGAAGCGGAAGCCGTCCACGCCCATCTCGCGCACCCAGTAGCGTAGCGAATCCAGCACCATCTGAATGGTCTTCGGATGGTCCATGTTGACGGTGTTGCCCGTGCCCGTCACGTCGATCGTCTGGACCGGACGCGAGGTGGTGTGGCGGTAGTACATGTCGGAGTCCAGGCCGCGCCAGGACAGGGAGGGGCCGGCGTCGCCGCCCTCGCACGTGTGGTTGTAGACGACATCGAGGATGACCTCAATGCCAGCCTGGTGCAGGAGGGAGACCATGCCTCGGAACTCGTCGACAACCGCCTGGGCGCCGCGTTCGCGCGAGGCCTCGGTCGCGTAGGAGGGCTCGGGGGCGAAGAAGGAGAGAGTCGAGTAGCCCCAGTAGTTCGTCAGGCCTCGTTCAGTGAGGAAGGGCTCGTCGCACTTAGCGTGGACGGGGAGCAGCTCGACGGCGGTGACGCCCAGGTCCTTCAGATAGGACACCGAGGCCGGGTGGGCCAGGCCCGCGTAGGTGCCGCGCAGCTCCGCGGGCACGCCGGGCATGTTCTTCGTGAAACCTTTGACGTGGATCTCGTAGATGACGGTGGTCTCCCACGGAACGCGGGGCTGGGGCGTGATCGGGAAGGAGGGCTCGACGACCACCGAGCGCGGCATGTACGGTGCGGAGTCGATGGGGGAGCGGCGCAGGGGGTACTCGGAGGGGTACAGCTCGTCGTCGACGCTGTGCGCGTAGACCGCAGGCTTCATGTCCACGACGCCGTCGATGCCTCGGCCGTAGGGGTCGAGGAGGAGCTTATGCGAGTTGTAGAACTTACCCCCGTCCGGGTCCCACGTGCCGTGCACGCGGAAACCGTAGCGGGTGCCCGCACCGTAACCGGGGATGTGACCATGCCAGATACCGGTCTTCGGGCCGAGCAGTACGAGCGGGTCTCAGCACCGGCCTCGTCGAAGATGCACAGATCCACGCCGGCAGCGCCCCTGGCGACCACGGCGACATCGAGACCGTCGCCCGACGGGAAAACCCCCAGACGGGTGGGAACGGGATTAGGTTCGGTCACGCGCACGGTGGGGACGCTGGACGAGCCGGAACGCTCGGACATATAAAAGTGCCTCTTTCTGAGAGTTTATTGGCAGCACCATAGCCTGATAGATGCAGCCATCACCCATCATACGTGACCGTTAATTCAGCGGTCGGATTAGGGGCCAGCTGAGGGTATGAACAGTGGCACGCGCTGGTGAGGCAACCCTCATATATATGGGCGTGCTGCGCAGAATGTGGCACGCTAGAAGTCATGAGAATTGTCGTGTGTGTGAAGCATGTCCCCGACATGCAGTCCGAACGCCGTTTTGAGGGCGGCCGCCTGGTGCGCGGTGAGGACGATGTGCTCAACGAACTGGACGAGAATGCCATCGAGGCAGCCGTTCAGCTCAAGGAATCCGAAGAGGACGCGGGTCGCGAGGCCGAGGTCGTCGCGCTGACGATGGGCCCCGAGGACGCTGAGGACTCCCTCATGCGCGCCCTGCAGATGGGTGCCGACCGCGCCTTCATCGTCTCCGATGAGTTCCTGGAGGGCTCCGACGTCATCACGACCGCCTCCGTGCTCTCCGTCGCGATCGCGAAGATTGCGCAGGAGTGCGGCCCCGTTGATCTCGTGATCACCGGCATGGCCTCGCTGGATGCGATGACCTCCATGCTGCCCGCAGCCCTGGCCGCCAAGGCCCACATGCCGCTGCTGGGCCTGGCCCGCTCCCTGAACGTCGAGGACGGTGTCCTTACGATCGAACGCGCCGTCGACGGCTACACCGAGACCGTGCGCGCCGCGCTGCCCGCCGTCGTCTCCGTCACCGACCAGATCAACGAGCCGCGTTACCCGGCCTTCGCCGCCATGAAGGCCGCCCGCAAGAAGCCGCTGGACCAGTGGGGCATCGACGACCTCGTCGAGGTTCCGGGTGGCGAGGCCCTGGTCATGCGCCGCGCGCTGACCGCCGTCACCCACGGCGAGGAGAAGACCCGCGACGGCTCCGGCACGATCATTCAGGACGCCGGCGAGGGCGGGCGTGCTCTGGCTGACTACATCCTTTCGGTGGTGAAGTGACATGACACAGCAAATGAGTTCTCCGATTCTCGTTCTGGCCGACCAGGTGGGCGATCACCTGACGCCCCTGGCCCGACAGGCCGTGACGCTGGCCGCGTCCCTGACCTCCGCCGACGTCGTCGCCCTGTCCCTGGCCGCCACGCCCGACGTGGCTGCGTTGTCCGAGCTGGGCGCCACCCAGCTGCTGCACGCCGACCTGGGTGACGCCGCGCGTTCCTCGGTCGTCGCCTCCGACGCGCTTGTGTCCGCGCTGGCGAGTGGCAGCTTTGGCCTGGTGCTCCTGTGCTCGGACTACCGCGGTCGTGAGATTGCTGGCCGCGTCGGCGCCCTTACCGAGGCCGGCGTGGTCTCCGGCGCCTCCTCCGTCGGCTTCGACGGCGGCGTCCTCCAGATCGGCAAGACCGCTCTGGGCGGCTCCTGGTCGATGCGCATCGTCCTCGAGGGACAGACCCCGATCGTCGGCATCGCCTCCGGCGTCATCGACGAGGCCCCGGTGGCCTCTCCCGTCGACCTCGCCCCGCAGGCGCTGGCCGTCGAGCTGAGCCCCGAGGCCTCCTCGATTCAGGTCGTCTCGTCCGTGCCCGACGAGGAGGAAGGCGTGTCCCTGACTGACGCCTCCACCGTCGTGTGCGGTGGACGCGGCGTCGATGGTGACTTCGAGCTGGTGCGCTCCGTTGCTCAGGTGCTCGGTGGTGCCGTGGGTGCGACGCGCGTCGCCTGCGACGAGGGCTGGGCCCCGCGATCCGAGCAGATCGGCCAGACCGGCCTGACCGTCACCCCGAACCTGTACATCGGCCTGGGCGTCTCCGGCGCGATCCACCACACGGTGGGTATGCAGTCCTCCGCCCACATCGTCGCCGTGTGCGACGACCCGGACGCCCCGATCTTCGAGATCGCGGACTTCGGCGTCGTCGGCGACGTCACTGAGGTCGTGCCCGCAGCCCTGGCCGCCATCGAGGAGGCGCGCTCCCAGGCGTGAGCGTCTATCTCGACCACGCGGCCACCACGCCGCTGCGCGAGTGCGCCCTCGAGGCGTGGACCCGCGCCCAGCGTGACCTGGCCGCACACCCCGGCAATCCCGCCGCCCTCCACTTCGGAGGGCGGCGGGCCCGTCGCATGCTCAACGACGCGCGCGAGCAGGTCGCAGCAGCCCTCGGCGCAGACATCCACGAGGTCATTTTCACGTCGGGTGCCACCGAATCGGACGCCCTCGGCGTGATGGCTGCGGCCCGAGGTGTGCGTGGCCGCGACGGCGCGCGCGACCTGATCGTCGTCTCGGGCCTCGAACATGACGCGGTTGCCCATCAGCACGAGGTCGCCTCTCGCGAGGGCTTTTCATGGGAGGTTCTACCCGTGGATGCGGGCGGCGTGTCCATCCTGCCCGGTGTTTCCGGCGACGACGTGCCCGCCTCGTGGGACGGTCGCCTTGCGCTCGGATCCATGACCCTCGTGTCCTCCGAGATCGGCACGATTCAGCCGGTCGCACACTTCGCTGAGCTCGTGCACTCGAGCGGAGGTCTCGTGCACTGCGACGCCGCCCAAGCCATCCCCACGCTGGATGTGTCGTTTGCGGAACTTGGCCTGGATCTCATGAGCGTGGGCGGACACAAGGTCGGTGCCCCCGCTGGCATCGGCGTTCTCCTCGCCCGGCGTGGCATCCCCATGGCGACCGACCGACCCGGCGGTGGCCACGAGCGCTCGATTCGCTCGGGCACGCCCGACGTCGCGGGCGCCTGCGCTCTCGGTGCTGCCCTTACCGAGGTCGTCGCCGAGCGTGCCGCTTTCGCCGCCCGCGCGGCCGACCTGCGCGCGCACCTGCTGTCCCACCTGCCGGAGGGAACGCATCCGACCGTGGGGGAGTCGGCCTCGTCGAGCGCGATTATCCACCTGTCCCTGCCCACCGCCCGCCCCGAGGCCGTCCTCATGGCCTTCGACATGGCCGGGATCGCCGTGTCCGCCGGGTCCGCCTGTCACGCTGGGGTCACGCGCCCCTCCGAGATCGTCATGGCGATGGGACGCAGCGAGGAGCAGGCGCTCGGCGTCCTGCGCGTCTCGCTCGGCCACGAGACGACGCCCGACGATATCGACGCGTTCCTGGCCGCCCTGCCCGTGGCTATCCGCGCGGGTGCCGCCCTGGACGGCGTCGCCCACGTGCGCAACGAACGAAACGAGGGACGCTAGATGCGAGTTCTGGCAGCACTGTCCGGCGGCGTGGACTCCGCCGTCGCCGCCGCAAAGGCCGTCGAGGCCGGGCACGACGTCGTCGGCGTCCACATGGCGCTGTCCTCCCAGCCCCAGGAGTGTCGCATCGGCTCGCGAGGATGCTGCTCGATCGAGGACGCCGGGGACGCGGCGCGCGCCGCCGAAATCATCGGCATCCCCTTCTACGTGTGGGACCTCGCCCAGGAATTCGAGCAGACCGTCATCACCGACTTCGTCGCCCAGTACAAGGCCGGGCGCACCCCCAACCCCTGCGTGCGCTGCAACGAGTTCGTGAAGTTCCGCGAGCTCGCCAGCCGTGCCCGGGCGCTCGGCTTCGATGCCGTGTGCACCGGCCACTACGCCGCCATCGTCGATGGGGAGGCCGGCCCCGAGCTGCACCGAGGCGCCGACAATCTCAAGGACCAGTCCTACGTGCTGGCCGTCATGGGCTCCGAGGAACTCTCCCGCGTCGTCCTGCCGCTGGGGGATGCCCCCAACAAGGCGTGGGTGCGCTCCGAGGCCGAGCGCCTCGGCCTGGGCGTGTCCAACAAGCCCGACTCCTACGACATCTGCTTCATCCCCGACGGTGACACGCAGGGCTTCCTACGCGCTCACCTGGGCGCCTCCGAGGGTGAGATCGTCACCCCCGACGGCGAGGTGCTCGGCCGCCACGAGGGCTACTGGAACTACACCGTCGGCCAGCGCAAGGGCCTCGGCATCGGCGCGCCCGCACCAGATGGGCGGCCCCGCTACGTCCTCGAGACGAGGCCGGAGACCAACCAGGTCGTCGTTGGGGCGTCTGAGCTCCTGTCCATCTCGCGCATCACGGCCACGGACGCCGTCTGGCTCGCCTCCGATGACGACGGCTCCGACGCGACCGACCTCTTCGTGCAGCTGCGCGCGCACGGCACCCCCGTGCCCGTCGCCTCGCTGACGCGCGACCTGGACGCCGGAACCATCAGTGTCGTGCTCGCGAGTAGTGCGCGCGGTGTCGCGCGCGGCCAGTCGATGGTCGTGTACCGCGGAACCCGTGTCCTCGGCGAGGGGACAATCGACTCAACCGGGCGCTGAAGGTCTCGGGCGTGCGCGCCGTCGAGAGACGTGGGCGAGGGCATGCAGACGCTCCGCGGCACATCGGTTAGACTGGGGTGCGCGCGCGAGTGGCGGAATTGGCAGACGCGCTGGATTTAGGTTCCAGTGTCTTTGACGTGTGGGTTCGAGTCCCATCTCGCGCACAGTTGCCCCTGCCCGGTCGCCCCGGGGAGGTTCCGGTCGATAGACTGAGGTCATGAGCGCTTTGGAAATTGGCTGCAAGGCCCCCGACTTCACCGCCGAGACCACTCAGGGAACTCTGTCCCTGTCGGACCTCTTCGCCGCCTCGTCGCGCGGCGTCGTCGTCTACTTCTACCCGAAGGCCTCCACGCCCGGCTGCACGAAGGAGGCCTGTGACTTTCGCGATTCCCTGGCCTCGCTCCAGGGTGCCGGCTACTCGGTGATCGGCGTGTCCGCCGACTCGATGGCCGCTCTCGAGCGCTTCACCGAGAAGCAGTCGCTGACCTTCCCGCTGGCCTCCGACCCGGATCACGAGATTCTCGAGGCGTATGGCGCGTGGGGTGAAAAGAAGAACTACGGCCGCACCTACGTGGGCATTATTCGCTCGACCGTGGTCGTGAACCCCGATGGTACGGTCGCCCTGGCCCAGTACAACGTCAAGGCGACGGGCCACGTTGCTCGCCTGCGCAAGGCCCTCGGTATCGACTAATCCCGTTGCTTTTCCGGTAACTAGTACGTATGATTGTCAAGAAACTGACAGCTAGTTACTAATGGAGGAGTTATGGGGGCCAGGACGCCTGACGCGTATCGAATCGGTGCGGGGCAGGTGACGCAGGAGTATCCGGCAGACGCCGTACCCGCGCGTCTGCGCAATCAGCCCAGCCTGCCCACGATGTCCCGTGCGCCCGAGTCCTCTCCCGCTGAGCAGGTTGTCACCGCCGAGGTTGCGGTGGTTCGGCGCAAGGCCTCCGCCGTGCCTGGTGCGGCGACAGATTCTCGTCCCTCGAAGGACGCTGTCACGGTAGCGCAGCAAAAAGCTGTTGCGCGCGGCGATGTTCCCGCACAGCCTGGGGGTGTTGCGCAACCTCCCGTTCCTGAGCGCGAATACGCGCACCGGGACGAGGCAGGGGTGCCTTTTGAGGGGGATCAGCGCCCCGGCGTTGCTGTTCACCGCGACTGGCATCGCACAACCATGCGCGTTGTGGGCGCGCCGACGCAACGAGATGGTGGGCAGCAGCATGTGCTTGCTGAGGCCTCGTCCCCGGAGCGGGGGAGCATGCAGGCATCCCATGTTGGAGGTGCATCTCGCCGTGAGGCGCAGGCTCGCCGTGCTGGCCAGATTGAGTCGCGGCTGGAGCGCCGCGAGCGTTCGGCACGTCATGGGCAGCGCCACCATGGCCTCGTCATGTTCCTCCTCGGCTTCATCTCCGCGCTCCTCGTCGTCGCATCCGTGGTTGGTGGTCTGTACGTTGCGCGGTCCGCGGCTGCTTCCGGTTTTGTGAACGCCGTCGACTCTTGTCACGCGCGGGGTGTACACGCCCGCTTGGCCAGCGATGAGACCTCGTTGACCCTCGAAGCCTTCTCTGACAGTGGGGATAGCCTGACGACACCGATCTTCCAGTGCGTGCTCGGCAAGCTTGGCACCCCCCGCGGCGGTGCGCGAGCGGATGTACGCGACCCGCGCGATCGACGGCACTCAGTCGGAGGAGTGGGGCTCCTACAAGGCGACCTGGACGTACGAGCCGGATCAGGGCTTGACCGTCATCGTCAGCTCCCGCTGACGAGGCTATCGGCCCGGGGGAGGGTCGTTATCTGAGACTTGCTTCGCGGCATTGGCTTGTACCGCTCGTACAATGGAGAGGTATTTCAATGCGTGAAGGAGTATCTCGTGTCCGATTCGCAGCCTGCCGCTTCCGTGGCACCCGCCGCCCCCGTCGGGGAAGATGTCGCACTGGCGATCCGAGGCCTCGTCAAGATTTATGGCAACCTCATCGCCGTTGCCGACCTATCCCTCGACATCCCCACCGGATCCTTCTATGGGATCGTCGGTCCTAACGGCGCCGGAAAGACCACGACGCTGACCATGGCCACAGGTCTGCTCACCCCCGACCGTGGCACCGCCTACGTGCACGGCGTCGACGTGTGGGCGCGAACCCAGGAGGCACGTGCCCTCCTCGGCGTCATGCCTGACGGGATGCGCCTCCTCGACCGCCTCTCCGGCCCTGACTTCCTCGTCCACGTGGGCATGCTCCACGGCCTGGAGGCCTCCGTCGCCCGCGAGCGCGCCCACGAGCTCCTCGCGGCCCTCGACCTGGCCGAGGCCGGGAAGAAACTGATCAGCGATTACTCGGCGGGCATGACGAAGAAAATCGCGCTGGCCGCCGCCCTCATTCACTCCCCGCGAGTCCTTGTCCTCGATGAGCCTTTCGAGGCCGTCGACCCTGTCTCCGCGGCCAACATCCGCCAGATCCTCACCGACTACACAAAGCGCGGCGGCACCGTCATCCTGTCCTCGCACGTGATGGCCACCGTCCAGCAGCTGTGCACGCACGTGGCCATCATCGACAAGGGGCGCGTGCTCGTCGCCGGAACCACCGATGAGGTCGCCCAGGGCGGCGACCTGGGGGAGCGCTTCACCTCCCTGGTCGGCGGCGTCCACTCCGAGGAAGGCCTGTCGTGGTTGGGCAACTGATTCGCCTCAAGCTCCGCATCATCTGGAACACCGTCCGCAAGCAGACGGTCGTCCTCGTTCTCGCAGTCCTCGGCGTCCTGTACTTCGGCGGAATCTACACCTCCGCTCTCGTGGGCACCGCCTTCCTCGCGCGCTCCGACGAGTCCTACTTGGCCACACCGGTGATGCCGATCGTCGGACCCTTCATCTTCCTGCTGTGGCTGATCCTCCCGATCATCTTCGCCTCGATGGACAACTCTCTCGATCCCGTGCGTCTGTCGCCCTACGTGGGGCCCAGCAAGCGCCTCGGGGCGGGGCTAGCGGCAGCGACGCTGGTCGGTCCCGGCGGTTTGCTGTCCGCCATGATCCTCTTTCTGCCCGTCTGGTTCGCGCTGTGGCGCGCCCAGTGGATTGAGGCGCTCGGCTGGTTTGCCGCGGGCGTCGTGACGCTGCCTCTGGCGGTGCTGTGGGCGCGCGCGGTCGGGACCTGGTTCGCTGTGCGTCTCGATAGCTCGAGCAAGAAGGATGCTGTCACTGCCTTGGGTGCCGTCGTTTTCATGGTGGTGCTCACCCCCATGGGCTACTGGATGTCTGTGCTGACGCAGAACTTCTCGCTCGAGGCCTTCCAGGCGGGTCTGAACGTCGCGATGTGGACGCCCTTCGGTGCGCCCTTCGGCGTCATCGCATCTCTTCTCGAGGGCGCATGGGTGGCCGCGGCGATCCGTGTCCTCATCACGGTCGTGACCGCGGTCGTCGGTTGGCGCGCTTGGCTGGCCGTCCTGCGCCCCGTCATGAGTGGCTACGCCGGTGAGATCAGCGCCGACGCGCAGAGGGCCATCGACGAGGGGCGTCATCTCATCGACGAGTCCCTCGAAGAGGAAGCGCGGGGTCGACGTTCCGCGCAGTCGCGAGCCGCTGGCCTGCGCAGCGTCGACCTGTTCACGCGGCTGGGCCTCGGGGTGCGCAGCGCGTCGTTGGCTGCGCGGACGCTGCGCTACTGGATCGTCGATACGCGCCTGAACATGAACATGGTGCTTGCGCTGCTGTTCCCGGTTATTGCGATCTTTATGGGGCGGCTGGTTGCTGAGGGGCAGTCGTTTGCGTTCTCGGCGGGTATGTTCCTCTACCTGGTGCCCATCACGACGGGCCTGACGACCGGCGCGCTCATGCAATACGACTCGACGGGAGCCTGGATCGTGGTGTCGTCGGGCATGAGTGGTCGCGAGGAACGTCGGGGGCGCCTCGTTGGTTCACTCATCGTGTTGGTTCCCCAGGTCATCGGCTACCTCATTCACGATGCCGTCAGTGGAGCAAGTGCCTCCGATTTCGTGTTCCACCAGGTGATGGGCGTCGTCCTCTTCGCGGGTGCCACTGCGACAACCCTCGTCGTGAACGCGCGTTGGGTCTACCCGGTGCAGCCTCCGGGCACGTCCCCACTTGCGACGAAGGGTACCGGTTCCTTCCTGATGACGATGCTGCTCCAGCTTGTGGGCTTCGCGGGTACCGCGGTTCTGCAGATCCCGTCGTACGTGCTGCTCGTGCTGGCGTCCTTTGGCTTCGTGCCGGACTGGGTCGCCTACGTTGTGAGCCTCGCGTGGTCGGTGCTTGTCCTTGAGGTAGCCGTGCGCATTGGTGGGCGCGTGTGGGACCGCTACGCTGTCGCCGCACTGACGTCGATCCGCAGCTGGCCGGGACACTGATCT
>CAKAHQ010000006.1 GCA_916439125.1 uncultured Actinomyces sp.
GCGTGGGTGGCGTACACGCTCGTGCGAGGCACCTTCACGCACCAGTACCCATACGGCTTCGTGAACGTCTGGCGCATCGGCTACGCGCAGGTCGCCATCAACATCGTGGCGATCCTGATCGGCGCCCTGCTCTTCATGGCGCTCTTCGCGGGCGCGGACTGGCTGATCCGCAAGGCGTCCCCGCGCTGACGGTCTGTGCATCTCCCGGACACGGTCTCGTCCGAGGCCGCTAGAGTGAAACCATGAGCAACGAGCCCGGGCTTGTCCCTGAACTTGTCGTCACCGATTACGAGGCATCGCGCCGTTTTTGGTGCGACCTCATCGGTTTTTCCCTTCGCTATGAGCGGCCTGAGGAAGGATTCGGCTACCTTGTGTTGGGTAACGCGCACCTGATGCTTGACCAGATCGACCAGGGTAGGACGTGGGCGACAGGTCCCCTTGAGTTCCCCCTTGGTCGGGGTATCAACTTCGAGGTTCAGGTCGACAATCTGGACGGCACGTTGCAGCGCATCACAGAGGCAGGATGGCCGATCTTCGTCGAACCCGAAGAGAAGTGGTACCGGGCGGGCGATGTAGAGATCGGCGTCCGGCAGTTCCTCATCCAGGACCCCGACGGATACCTTGTGCGGCTCCAGCAGGAAATCGGCGAGAGGCCCGCGCGGCGAGGATAACTCGGACGGCGGGGACCACGACTTTCGGCGTCGCTCCCACCCGACTCATCCGAATTGCCACATCAACGAGGCCGTGGTGGCCCGTGACGTCCCAGCTGCGCTTCGAAGCTGGAGAGACCTACCGCGCCCCGACCGTGATCGTCGCCAGGGCGACGCGGTTCGCCTCGTCCGAGGCGGGCACGTCCACGAGGGCGACGATGCGCCAGTCCATGTCCTCCTCCGGGTCGAACAGGGTCTGCGTGGCCAGCCAGAACGTGCCGGCCGCAGCCTGATCGACCGCGTCAGCGATCGCCTCGATGCGCGCAGCCTGGGCGCGCTCGAAATCGGAAGAAACCACAGCGGGAGCCAGCTCCAGCACGTCCTCGCGGGTCGGGGCCTCGTTCAAGGAGCACAGCGACAGGGCGCGCGCCCGCTGATCGATGCCGATCCACTCGTGCTCCGCCCAGTAACGCTCGAGCACCGCGTCCCACTCATCCTCGCCCCACGGGGCGACCAGCGGGGTGCGTGAGGCCTCGTCTAGGCGCGCCAAGGCCTCGACGTTGTCGCGGCTCATCGCCTCCACGCGCTCGAACAGGGCCGAGCGGATCGCCGTGCGGAACGCGTGACGGTTCGCGCTAAAGGGAACGGTCCCGTCCTCCCGTGCGCCAAACGCGAGTTCCGCGCCCTCCGTGCCGTTGCCCTCGGACGCGGGGGAGAGGGCCTGGCCCGTGGACATGGCCTCCCACTCGTCCAGCAGCGAGGAGTCGACCGCGCGGATCAGCGCCGACAGCCACGCAATGATGGAACGCAGCTCGTCCGTCATGAGCTCGTCCGGCACGATCTGACGCAGCGCGCGGTACGCGTCCGTCAGGTAGCGCAGCACGATGCCCTCGGAGCGGCCCACGTCGTAACGGCCCACGATCCCCGTGAAAGTCAGCGCGTTCTCGATCATCTCGCGCACGACCGACTTCGGGGAAATCTCCTGATCCTCGATCCACGGGTTTGCGTGCAGATACACCGCGAACGCGTCGCCCAGCAGATCGGCCAGCGGGCGCGGCCACGTGACCTCCTCCAGGGCGGCCATGCGCTCGTCGTACTCCATGCCCTGCGCCTTCATCGCGGCCACGGCCTCGGCGCGCGCCGCCTTCTCCTGCGCGAACAGGAGCGGGCGCGGATCCTCCAGGACCGACTCGATGACCGACACGACGTCCAGGGCGAAGGTCGAGGACTCGGGGTCCAGCAGTTCGAGGGCCGCCAGCGCGAAGGGGGAGAGCGGCTGGTTGAGCGCGAAGTCGTCCGGCAGGTCGGTGGCCGCACGCAGGCGAGGCTCACCCGACGCCGAGGCCTGCGCAGAAGACACGTGCTCGACGACGCCCGCCTGCTTCATCGATGTGTAGATCTCGCCCAGGCGGCGCAGGTGCGGGTTGCGATCCGTGGGCGGATCGTCGTTGTTGCGCGCCAGCCACACGAGGTGCTCGCCCGGGTCGCGCCCGGCCGTGGGAGCACCGGCCAGTACGTTGAGGACCATCGCGTGCGTCATCTCGAAACGGCTCGTCAGCTGCTCGGGAGCCGCATCCACGAGGCGCTCGAACGTCGAGCGCGTCCACGAGATCTCGCCCTCGCCCGGCCCCTTGCGCTTCTTTGCCGACTTCTTCGCGGCGCGCTTGGCCTCGCGGGCGTCGCGTGCGGCCTCCTGTGCGGCGCTCAGGCGTGCGCGCTCACGGGCAGCATCGACCTCGTGCTCGGGGGCCAGGACGCGCACGAAACCGACCGTGTCGAAGCCGGCGCGGCCCGCGCGCCCTGCGATCTGGTGGAACTCGCGCGCGCTCACGTGGCGCATACGGCGCCCGTCGTACTTCACCAGGGATGTCATGAGAACCGTGCGGATCGGCACGTTGATGCCCACCCCCAGGGTGTCCGTGCCGCACACGATCGGCAGCAGGCCCGCCTGCGTGAGGCGCTCGACGAGGCGGCGGTAGCGAGGCAGCATGCCCGCGTGATGCACGCCGATGCCCTGCGCGAGCAGTGACTTGAGGGTCTGCCCGAAGCCCTTCGTAAACGACACGCCCGCCAGCTGAGCGGCGATCGCCTTCTTCTGCTCGGGAGAAATGAGCGACGAACGATCGAAAGACTGCGCGGTCGCGACCGCGTCACGCTGGGAGAAATGCACGATGTAGACGGGCCAGCGGCCCTCGCCCAGCAGCCGCTCGACCGTGTCGGGCAGGCGGTCCACGACGTACTCGAACTCGAGGGGCACGGGGCGCTGCGCGTCGTCGATGAGGGACACGTCGCGCCCGGTGCGTTCTTTCCACGCGCGCTCGAAACGCGTCGTGTCGCCCAGCGTCGCGCTCATCGCGACCACCTGCGGGGTCCTCAGCTCCAGGAGCGGCACCTGCCACGCCCAGCCGCGCTGCCGGTCCCCGTAGAAGTGGAACTCGTCCATGACGATCATGTCCGCGTCCAGCGTGGGCCCCTCGCGTAGCGACTGATTCGCGAGAATCTCGGCCGTGCAGCAGATGATGGGCGCGTCGGCGTTGAGGGACACGTCGCCGGTCACCATGCCGACGTTGTCCGCGCCGAACAGGGACACCAGATCAAAGAACTTTTCAGATACCAGGGCCTTCAGGGGCGCCGTGTAGTAGGACCGACCCCCGTGTGCCATCGACGTGAAGTGTGCGGCGAGCGCGATCATCGACTTTCCCGACCCCGTGGGGGTCGCCGCGATCACGTGGTTGCCCGCCAGGATCTCCACCAGGGCCTCCTCCTGGTGGGGGTAGAGCGGACGCCCGGTGCCCTCGGCCCAGGACACGAATGCCTCGTACAGGGCATCGTCGTCGCCCAGACGGCCCTCGTCCTCCAGGTCGTCCAGGATCTCGTTCAAAGTCGCGCTCATGCTCCCATTGTCCCAGAGTGCGCCCACGTCTGCGTCCCCGCACCGCCGGGCCCTTCCCGCAGCTCATCGATGAGGCCGGGGTGCCAGGAGCGGGAACAGCGCGCCATGCGCGTGGCGAGACGTCGCCTGCTGGGCGAGCAGGCCTGTGGCAAGATGAACGGGTCCCATGACAACGAGCGGGTGCGGCCCGCGAAGCGCGCGAGGCCCCGCGACCCATCCACGGCCTCGCCCATTGACACCCCGGGAGGTTCCTGTGGAACAGATAGCTGTGATCGAAAAGGAGATCGCTGACTGGATCACGATGCACCTGACGATTGTCATCCTGATCGGCGTGGGCCTCGTCCTGACGGTCGTCTCTCGCGGCGTGCAGCTGCGCCTGTTCCCGGAGATGGTGCGCACGGTCCTCGGCTCGCGCAAGGGTGCCGACGGCGGCATCTCCTCCTTCCAGGCTTTCGCGATCTCGCTGGCCGCGCGCGTGGGCATCGGCAACGTGTTCGGTGTGGCCGCGGCGCTCATGTTCGGTGGTCCGGGCGCGATCTTCTGGATGTGGGTCGTGGCCCTGGTGGGCATGGCGACCGCGTTCTTCGAGGCGACGCTGGCCCAGATCTTCAAGGTGAAGCACTCCGACGGCTCCTTCCGTGGCGGCCCCGCCTACTACATCAAGCGCGGCATGAAGAACCGCGTCCTCGCCAACGTCTTTCGCCGTCATCACCGTCGTCACCTGTGGCATCGTCATCACCTCCGTGCAGTCCAACGCCATCGCGGGCACGCTCACGAGCGCCTTCGGTGAGGCCGCCAAGGAGCCCCTGCCCGGCGCGGGCGGCTTCTCGGCCGCGCAGCTCACGGTCGCAGGCCTCATCTTCGTCTTTCTCCGCGATGGTCATCTTCGGCGGCATCCGCACGGTCGCCCGCGTCACCGAGTGGATGGCCCCGATCATGGCGACCATCTACGTCATCATGGTCGCCATCGTCTGCCTCGTGAACATCACGCAGTTCGGCACCGTTCTGGGCCAGATCTTCACCTCAGCGTTCTCCATGGACGCCACCGTCGGCGGCCTGGGCGGCGGCATCATCGCCGCGATGATCAACGGCACCAAGCGCGGCCTCTTCTCCAACGAGGCCGGCCAGGGCACCGCTCCCAACGCCGCCGCGACCGCGACCGTATCCCACCCTGTGCGCCAGGGCCTCATCCAGTCCCTGGGTGTCTTCATCGACACGATTGTCGTGTGCACCGCGACCGCCTTCGTCATCCTCATCGCGGGCGAGAAGGTGTGGGGCAGCGCGGACGTGAACCCCTCGAACCTGACGACCCTGGCCGTGGCCCACGAGCTCGGCGCCTGGACGATCGTGCCCATGGCGATCCTCATCTTCGTCCTGGCCTACTCCTCGATCATCGCCGCCTACGTCTACTCCGACACGAATATGTCCTTCGTCTTCGGTGACGCCCGCTGGGCGACCTGGACCGTGCGCGTCGTGTGCGTGGCCTCGGCGACGATCGGCGCCCTGCTGACTCTGGACGTTGTGTGGAACGCCGTCGATATCGCGATGGCGGTCATGACGATCACGAACCTGGTGGCCCTGGTCTTCCTGGCCCGCTGGGTGCTGGGTGCGCTGCGCGACTACGAGACTCAGCGTCGAGGCGGCATCGAGGAACCCGTCTTCGTGGGCGAGAGGAACCCGCTGCTGCCCGGCGACGTTCCGGGTGGCGTGTGGAAGCGCCCCAAGCAGAAGAAGAAGTAATACCGTCGATCACCTCGCCGGGTGCGCCGTCACATGTCGTGCCTCGTGCACCCGGCGTCGCGTCTGTCGGCGATGCTCGCCGCAACGCGCGTGCGGCTGCGTTAGGCTACCGGCATGAGAATCGCACGTTTTTCCGATGGTACGAACCCGGTCTACGGCGCCCTCGAGGAGGGCTCGACGAGGATCGTGGGGCTCAAGGGTGACCCGCTGTTTTCGCCCGTGGAACCCTCCGGACAGATCTACGAGCTGGACGAGGTGCGCCTGCTCTCCCCGGTGATCCCGCGCTCGAAGGTCGTGGGCATCGGCGACAACTACTCGGACACCCCGATTCCGGCTGACGAGCGTCCCCGAGCCGCCGATTTTCCTGAAGGCGAACACCTCGGTCGTGGGCCCCGACGATCCCGATCGCGATCCCCGGCGTGGTCGAACGCGGTGGCCTTCGAGGGCGAGCTCGCGATCGTCATCAAGTCCCTCGCTAAGGACGTGAGCGTCGAGGACGCGCCGCAGATGATCCTCGGCTACACGATCGCCAACGATGCCACCGCCCGCGACGCGATGACGGGCGGCCCCTGGTCGCGCGGAAAGTCTTTCGACTCGGCGTGCCCGCTGGGCCCGTGGATCACGGTCGACCCCGCCCTTGACGTCACGAACCTGGCGATCCGCTCCTATCTGAACGGTGAGATTGCACAGGATTCTTCGACCGCGCACATGATCTGGAACCCCTTCGAGCTGGTGTCCTATGTGTCTCACCAGATGACGCTGCTGCCCGGCGACGTGATCGCCACTGGGAGCGCCTGCGGGTGCCGAGGTCGTTCACGCCGGTGACCGCGTGGAGATCGAGATCGAGGGGATTGGAAGCCTGACGAATCCTGTCGTCCGATCCTAATCGTGTGACCTGTGTGATAGGATTACGTCGTTCTGACAATATCTCCGTCACATAGGAGCACACCGTGAGCGAACCCCAGTCTTCGGGCGCGCTGGCCGTCGAAATGGCCGGTCTGGACGTCATCCCCGAATCCGATCGAAAAGGAAAACCCTCCGACCTGTTCATGCCGTGGTTCGCGGCGAATATTTCAGTCCTGGGCATCTCGTGGGGCTCGTGGATCCTCGGCTTTGGCCTCTCCCTCGTCCAGGCGGTCGTCGTGTCCGTGGTGGGCGTGGCCCTGTCCTTCCTGGTCTGCGGCCTCATCGCGATCGCCGGTAAGCGCGGCTCCGCCCCGACGCTGGTCCTGTCGCGCGCGGCCTTCGGCTTCAACGGCAACCGCATTTCGGCTGCGATCTCGTGGATCCTGACGGTGGGCTGGGAGACCTTCCTGGCGATCATGGCCGTCCAGGCCACGGCCACGGTGATGGGGGCGCTCGGCTTCACGAACCACGTTGCCGCCCAGATCATCGCGCTGATCCTCGTCGTCGTCCTGGCGGCGGGTTCGGGCATCCTCGGTTTCGAGGCGATCATGAAGGTCCAGACGTGGATCACCTGGGCCACCGCGGCCCTGACGATCATCTACCTGGTCCTGGTCGCCCCGACGATCGACTTCGCGGTCCTCTCCTCGCGTCCCTCGGCGCCCCTGACCGCAGTGCTCGGTGCGGGCTGCATGCTCCTCGTGGGCTTCGGCTTCGGCTGGATTAACGCCGCCGCCGACTACTCGCGCTACCTGCCGCGCGCCGCCTCGACGAAGGGCGTGGTCGGCTGGACGACGGTGGGCGCGGCGCTGCCCACGGTCATCCTCGTCTTCTTCGGCATCCTCCTGGTCGGATCGGCTGACGAGTCCCTCTCCGAGGCCATTGGCGGCGACCCGATCGGCGCGCTCACCACGCTGCTGCCCACCTGGTTCCTCATCCCCTTCGCGCTGGTCGCGATCCTGGGCCTTATCGGCGGCATCGTCATGGACATCTACTCCTCGGGCCTGTCGCTGCTGGCCACGGGTGTGCCCGTGTCGCGCCCGGTCGCCACCGCGATTGACGGCACGATCATGACGGTCGGCACGATCGTTGTCGTGTTCTTCGCGGATTCCTTCCTGACCCCCTTCACGGCGTTCCTCACGACCCTGGGCGTCGTCATCGCCGCGTGGGGCGGCGTCATGCTGGCGGACATCGCGCTGCGCCGCAAGGACTACGACGAGCCGTCGCTCTTCACGCCCTCGGGCCGCTACGGCTCGGTGAACTGGGGCGCGGTCGCCTCCCTGATCGTCGGCTCGCTGGTGGGCTGGGGCCTCGTCGTTAACGCGAGCGCCTCCTGGCTGTCCTGGCAGGGCTACCTCCTCGGCCCCCTGGGCGGGCGCGAGGGTGACTGGGCGGGTGCCAACATCGGCATCCTCCTGGCGATGGTCGTCGGCTTCGTCGGCTACTGGGTGACCAGCGCGGGCCGCGTGCGCGCGCAGGAGAAGCTGCCCTCGCGCACCTACGCGCAGGGCGCGGACGAGGGCGCGCAGTGAGCGTCGACCCGCGTTTCACCGCCGTTCTTCTTGACGACGAGGCCGTGGCTGGCGCCCGGGTCCTCACCTCTCTTGCGGGACGCCCGGACGCGCTCGTCGTGCTCGGCTCCGGCTTGGCCGAGGCTCTCGACGAGGCCTGGGGAGCCCCCGCGGCCACCGTGCCGTTGGGTGACATCCCCGGCGTCGTCGCGCCGGTTGCGGACGGGCATGGCGGCGAGCTACGCGCCTACGAGGCGTGTGGGGGAATGGTCCTCGTGGCCACGGGCCGCACGCACCTCTACGAGGGGCTGGGTCCCCGCCCCGTCACGGCCCTGGCCCGCGCCGCCGTTGCGGCGGGGATCAGCCGCGCCGTCCTCACGAACGCGAACGGCTGCCTGAAGCCCTGGAACCTGGGCGACGTCATGGCGATCACCGACCACGTGAACTTCAGTGGAACCTCGCCGTTCGATGGGCCGCTCTTCCTGGACGTGTCGGCCGTGTGGGATGCCCAGATGACGCAGGCGCTGCGCGGTGTGTGCCAGCGCGAGGGTACTTACGCGATCCTGCGCGGTCCCGAGTACCAGACGATGGCCGAGACCCGCATCCTCGCGGGCCTGGGTGTCGACTGCGTCGGCATGTCGACCGTCATGGAGGCCATCACCCTGCATGCCCTGGGCGTGCGCGTCGCCGGCATGTCGGTCGTCTCCGACCTGTCCTTTGCCGACGCCCCGACGGATCCAACCGCCGTCGTCGAGGCGGCCTCTGCAGCTCGCCAGACCGTGGTCGCTGGCATCGAGGCGGCCCTGGGCGCCTGAGCACGGAACCAGACACGAACGAGGCCGTGGTCGGCAGGTGGATATTCACCGCTGCCGACCACGGCCTCGTCTCGTGCGAGAGAAGATCAGAGCAGGCCGAGGACACCCTCCACGATCCGCGAGGCCACGTCGGGGGCGCACGCCAGGTTGATGCGCGCCCACGAGGCGTAGTCGGCGCCCAGGGTGCGGCCCTCGTTGGCGGCGATGCGGGCGCGCTCGCGCAGCGTCGCGGCGGGGGAGAGGGGCCCCAGGTCCACGCCCTCGAAGCCCCACCAGGTCAGGTACGTGCCCTCGGGGCGCACGAAGTCGATCGGTGTATCCGCGAGAGCACGCTCGACGAGGTCCACGTTGGAGCGGATCAGGTCCTTGACCTCGCGCTGCCAGGCCTCGCCCCGCTCGTAGGCGGCGATCGCGCCGACCGTGCCGATGACGTTGGCGTCGTGGCGCACGTCCGCGGCGAACACGTCCCAGCGCTCGCGCAGCGCCTCGTCCGGCAGGATCACCTGCGCGGAGGGCAGGCCAGCGATGTTCCAGCCCTTCGACGCGGCGGTCGCCGTCACCGTGTGGGAGGCGAACGAGGGGCCGAGTGACGCGTAGGAAACGAACGGAATCGACTCGTCCAACACGAGGGAGGAGTGGATCTCGTCGGAGAACACGAGGGCGTCGTACTCGCGGACCACGTCATGCAGGGCGCGCAGCTCGTCCTCACGCAGGACGCGGCCGACCGGGTTCCACGGGTTGCACAGGATGACGAGGCCTGCCCCGGCCTCGAGCCCGGCGCGGATCCCCTCCAGGTCGAGCGCCCAGCCGCGCCCGAGCGCACGCGTGCCGCGCAGCGAGGGGACCTCGATGACGGGGTGGTCGAACTTGCCGGGGATTGTCAGGAAAGGCATGTAGGCGGGCGTGGGCACGATGATCGGCGCGCCCGGGCGCACGAGGTGCTGGATGGTCGCCTCGAGGGCGGGCAGGACCGAGGCGACGAGGCGCACGTGCGAGGCGTCCACGTCCCAGCCAAAACGTCGCTTCTGGAACTCGGCTGTGGCGCCCGCGATGCGCGGCTCCAGCCAGGTCGGCTGGTAGCCGAGCAGGCCGTCGTCGATCGCGCCCTTCATCGCGTCGGCTACCTCGGGGGCCGTCCCGAAGTCCATTTCCGCCACCCACGCGCCGATCGTCGGCTCACCGCTCGCGGTCGTGATACCCGTCCACTTCAGGGAGCCGGTGCGGTAGAGGTGGGAGTCGGAAAAAAGACGAACGGACACGGTGTCCTCCTGGATGAGTCGGTGGATGCGGCGCGGGCCGATCCCGGTGATGCAACCAGCGTATCCGCGCCCCCGGCGCGCGTCGCAGCGCGCCCACCCATCAAGCAAATGCAACAGCCACCGCTGGAGTAGGATGGAGGAATCATGAGTGAAACAACTGCCACCGGTGCCGACGTTCGCGTCCGCTTCTGCCCCTCGCCCACAGGAACCCCTCACGTCGGCATGGTCCGTACGTGCCTGTTCAACTGGGCCTACGCCCGCCACACGGGAGGAACCTTCGTCTTCCGCATCGAAGACACGGATGCCGCCCGCGATTCCCAGGAGTCCTTCGACCAGATCATCGAGTCCCTGCAGTGGTTGGGCCTCGACTGGGATGAGGGCGTCGGTAAGGGAGGCCCGCACGGCCCCTACCGTCAGAGCGAGCGCATGGACATCTACCGTGACGTGGCCGCCCGCCTGCTCGAGGCTGGCTACGCCTACGAGTCATACTCGACCCCCGAGGAGATCGAGGAGCGCCACCGCGCCAAGGGTGAGGACCCCAAGCTTGGCTACGACGGCTTCGACCGCAACCTGACGGAGGAGCAGATCGCCGCCTTCCGCGCCGAGGGCCGCCAGCCTGTCCTGCGCCTGCGCATGCCCGACGAGGACATCACGTTCACGGACCTGATCCGCGGTGAGATCACCTTCAAGGCCGGCTCGGTACCGGACTACGTCATCGTGCGAGCCAACGGCCACCCGCTCTACACGCTGGTGAACCCGATCGACGACGCGCTCATGGAGATCACCCACGTGCTGCGCGGTGAGGACCTGCTTTCCTCGACGCCCCGCCAGATCGTCCTGTACCGCGCTCTCGAGGCCATCGGAGTCGCCAAGTTCATGCCCCGCTTCGGCCACCTGCCCTACGTCATGGGCGAGGGCAACAAGAAGCTGTCCAAGCGCGATCCCGAGTCGAACCTTTTGCTGCACAAGGCCGCCGGCATGATCCCCGAGGGTCTCAACAACTACCTGGCCCTGCTGGGCTGGTCGATCGCCGCGGACCGCGACATCTTCTCCATGGAGGAGATGGCCCAGGCCTTCGACATTTCGGACGTGAACCCGAACCCGGCGCGCTTCGACCAGAAGAAGGCCATCGCCATCAACGCCGAGCAGATCCGTCTGCTGGACGGCGAGGACTTCCGCAACCGCCTGGTGCCCTTCCTGCACCGCGACGAGGTCGTCTCGGCCGACTCCTTCGAGGCGCTGACCGATCGTGAGCGCGAGATCCTCACCGAGGCCGCCCCGCTCATCCAGACGCGCATCCAGCTCCTCGGCGAGGCCACGGGGATGCTCGGCTTCCTCTTCGTCGCCGACGACGCCCTGGAGATGGACGAGAAGGCCGTCTCCAAGCTCAAGGACAACGCCGCGGACGTCCTGGACGCCGCCATCGAGACCGTCGAGGGCCTGACCGAGTTCACGACCGCCGCCCTCGAGGAGTCGCTGCGTGCACGCATCGTCGACGAGATGGGCGTCAAGCCCCGCCTGGCTTTTGGCCCGCTGCGCGTCGCCGTGACCGGCCGCCAGGTCTCCCCGCCGCTGTTCGAGTCCATGGAGATCCTGGGCCGCGATTCCTCGCTGACCCGTCTGCGCGCCCTGCGTGCTTCCCTGGCCTGATCGCTGCGCCTAGCCCCGGCCTCGTCCCTGTTATGTCGGACGAGGCCGGGGCTTCGTCGTGCTTGGAGGTGTCCCGTTCGTGGGGGAGAGGCGGTGGGTGATCGGGACCACTGGCCTTCGATTTGGCATGAGGGCGTTGGTCCGCTACAGTTATCTCCTGTCGCCAGCGACGTGAAAGCGAAGCAGGTGATACCCAATGGGGTATGGTGTAATTGGCAACACAGCTGATTCTGGTTCAGCCATTCTAGGTTCGAGTCCTGGTACCCCAGCAGTCTGAAGCGTAAGTTTCAGCAAGGCCCCCATCGTCTAGCGGCCTAGGACGACGCCCTCTCACGGCGTTAACACCGGTTCAAATCCGGTTGGGGGTACGGATTCATAATTGAATCAAGGCCCCCATCGTCTAGCGGCCTAGGACGACGCCCTCTCACGGCGTTAACACCGGTTCAAATCCGGTTGGGGGTACCAATACCTCGTCACCTCAGCGGTGGCGAGGTTTTTTGTTAACCACTCGGTCCACATTTTGACTTGTGCTTTGCAGAAAAGTTTCGGAACCGTTTCAGTGTGTCTAACCTAGGAGCAGCCCCCATGGGAGGGGACCGCTTTTGGACGAGGGAGTCTGTCGTGACATACCGACTCAACAGGACATTCCTGCGCCGAACGCTGAGCGTTGGCGCGGCTATTGCGTTGATGGGGGGTGTGCTTCCGGCCTCATGGGCCGCACCCGGAACGGAAACGTCAAACCAGGGAAGTGATGTGAATACTGCCGAGGCGGGGGCCGCCGGTACCGCCGACGACGTGCTGGTGACAATCCCCGGTAACCACAATATGGCAATGGGATGCGACGCCGACTGGGCACCAGGCTGCGACAAGGCGGCCCTGACGCGCGACGCGACGGGCGTGTACAGTGCGACGTTCACGCTGCCTGCCGGCGAGTATCAGTACAAGGTGGCAGAGGGCGGATCGTGGGATACGGCCTACGGTGCTGGGGGCGCAGCGGGTGGAGCGAACATCTCCTACACCCTGACCGAAACGACGTCCGTCACCTTCTTCTACAACCGCGCGACGCATCGCGTCTGGAATACCGCGACCGCCCAGATGGTGACGCTGCCGGGTTCTTTCCAGAAGTCTTTGGGCTGCACGGACAACTGGAAGCCCGAATGCCTGGCGCCTCTCATGGAGCCTGCGGGGGACGGGACCTACACCTACGCCACGACCGCGTTGCCTGAGGGCGACTACGAGTTCAAGGTTGCCATCGGTGGGTCTGACAACGAGAATTACGGGCAGGACGGCGCCGTTGGCGGTGCCAACTACCAGTTTGCAACGAAAGCGAACAAGCTCGTGACCTTCACCTACGATTCTGCGACGCACAAGGTCGACATCGCGAGCGCTGACGCGCCGGTCGCGGGTGCTGGTGAGCAGCGCGCCTACTGGGTGACCTCGGACATTCTCGCGTGGCCGGCTTCGCTGCTGCCGCAGGGAGTGACCCGCGCCCAGGTCCTCGACGGTTCCGCGAAGCTCTCCTATGAGCTGGTGACCGCCCCCGAGGGCGGCGCTGGCCTGGCGGATGGAGCCGTCACCGGCGCTTCGACGAGCGCCCTGACCGTCGCGGGTGACCTGCCCGCCGATGTGACGAAGGCTCACCCGAACCTCAACGGATACATCGCCCTGAAGGCCTCCCTCGACGAGGCCGGAGCCCGCGAGGCCCTCACCGGCCAGATCGCGGTCGCCCAGAAGTCGGGAGAGAGCGTCAACGCCTTCACCGGCGTGCAGATCGCCCCCGTCCTCGACTCCTTCTACGCGGCCAAGGCCACCCAGTCCTCGTACGGCGTGAACTGGAACGAGGCAGGAAACCCGACGTTCGCGCTGTGGGCACCCACCGCTAAGAACGTGACCCTGCTGTCGTGGAACACGTCGACCCCGCGCGGCTCCGACGCCGACGTGCAGGGTGATGGCCTGCGGACCGCCGCCGTGCGCGGCGATGACGGCCGCTGGACCGTGGACAATGCCGCCGGTGAGATCCACGAGGGCGCCCAGTACCTGTGGGAGGTCAGCGTCTACGTGCCCGAAACGGGCAAGGTGGAGACGAACCTCGTCACCGACCCCTACTCGGTGGCCCTGACCGTTGACTCCACGCGCTCCGTCGCCGTCAACATGGACAATCCGTCGATTGCCCCCTCGCTGTGGACGGACTCGAAGGCCCCCGTCATCGAGGACGACGCCCAGCGCTCCATCTACGAGCTGCACGTGCGCGACTTCTCCGCCGCAGACACGTCGGTGCCCGAGGACATGCGCGGCACCTACATGGCCTTCACGCAGTTCCAGTCCAACGGCATGCGTCACCTGGCCGAGCTGTCGCGCGCCGGCATGAACACGGTGCACCTGCTGCCCACCTTCGACATCGCGACCATTCCCGAGAAGCGCGCGGACCAGAAGACGCCCGCGATCCCCGAGGATGCCGGCCCGGCCTCCGAGGAGCAGCAGGCTGCGGTCACGGCCGTTGCCGACCAGGATGCCTACAACTGGGGCTACGACCCGCTGCACTGGATGGCCCCCGAGGGCTCCTACGCAACCTCGTCCCAGCAGAATGGCGGTGGGCGCGTGCGCGAATTCCGCTCCATGGTGGGTGGTCTGCACTCGATCGGCATGCAGGTCGTCCTCGACCAGGTCTACAACCACACGCCCGCAGCCGGGCAGTCCGCACACTCCGTGCTCGACCGCGTCGTGCCCGGCTACTACCAGCGTCTGAACGCCACCGGCGGTGTCGAGACCTCGACGTGCTGCTCTAACGTCGCGACCGAAAACGCGATGAGCGAGCACCTCATGATCGACTCGATGATCCACTGGGCGAAGTACTACCACGTCGACGGCTTCCGCTTCGACCTCATGGGCCACCACCCGGCCGAGGAGATGAAGCGCGCGAAGGCTGCCCTGGCGTCCCTCACCCTGGAGAAGGACGGCGTGGACGGCTCGCGTCTGTACATCTACGGCGAGGGCTGGAACTTCGGTGAGGTCGCGAACAATGCGCTGTTCACCCAGGCCACGCAGGGCCAGCTGGACGGCACCGGCATCGGCGCGTTTAACGACCGCCTGCGTGACGCCGTGCACGGTGGCGGCCCCTTCGACGACGACCACCGCGTGCTGCAGGGCTTTGGCTCGGGCGCATTCTCGGACATCAACGGCCTTGATACCCGCTCCGATGCGGATCGCCGCGCCGACTACCTGCACCGCGTGGACCTGGTGAAGCTGGGTCTGGCGGGCAACCTGAAGGACTACACGCTCACCACCTACGACGGTAAGACCGTGTCGGGCGCGCAGCTGGACTACAACGGCCAGGGCGCCGGGTTCGCCTCCCAGCCCGCGGAGAACGTCAACTACGTGGACGCCCACGACAACGAGACGCTCTTCGACCTGGTCACCTACAAGATGCCGGCGGATGCTCCGATGGAGAACCGCGTGCGCATGTCGCTGATCAGCCAGGCCTCCGTGGCCCTGTCGCAGTCGCCCTCCTTCTGGGCCTCGGGCACGGAGATGCTGCGCTCGAAGTCCCTGGACCGCGACTCCTACAACTCCGGTGATCACTTCAACGCGATCGACTGGTCGATGCACGACAACGGCTTCGGTCGAGGCCTGCCGGTCAAGTCGAAGAACGGCGCGGCCTGGGATCACATGCGCCCGCTGCTGGAGAACCCGGCTCTGAAGCCGACCCCGGAGCAGATCGACACCTCCTCGGAAATCGCGATGGACTTCCTGCGCGTGCGTTCCTCCTCGCGCCTGTTCACGCTGGGCAGCGCGGATCTGGTCCGCTCCAAGGTCACCTTCCCCAACTCGGGTGAGGGCGCCGTGGACGGTACGATCCTCATGCTCATCAACGACGAGGCCGGGGCCGGGAACGACATCGACGCGAAGCTCGACGGTGCTCTCGTCGTCTTCAACGCGAGCGGCGAGTCCGTGACCACCGCGGTCGATGGCCTGGCGGGTCGCGTCTTCAAGCTGCACGATGCACAGGCGAACGGCTCGGACGAGACCGTCAAGGGCGCGTCCTTCGATGCGAAGACGGGCTCCGTGACGGTTCCCGCTCGTACGGTTGCCGTCTTCACGCAGGCCGCGGGCGAGCGCATCGATCCCACCGTCACCCCGGAGCCGGATCCGGCTGCCGCGCAGTGGGTCGCGTCGGGGGATGGCCGCTGGTGGCTGCGCTACCCGGATGGGAGCTACCCCGCCAACGAGCGCGTTGTCCGTGACGGCGTCACGTACTCCTTCGATGCGAACGGTTGGATGAAGACCGGTTGGCAGGTCGAGGACGGCGCGTGGCGCTACTACGCCCCGTCCGGCGCGATGGCGAGTGGCTGGACCGCCGTGGGCGGAACCTGGTACTACCTGGATCCCGACACGGGGGCCATGGCGACTGGCTGGCTGAAGGATGGCGACACCTGGTACTACCTGCACAGCAGTGGTGCGATGGCCAGCGGCTGGGTGAACCTGGGCGGCGCCTGGTTCTACCTGAACGGCAATGGCTCGATGGCCACCGGCTGGGCGAACCTGGGCGGTACCTGGTACTACCTGACGGAATCCGGCCAGATGGCGATCGGATGGGTGAAGGACGGCGGCAGCTGGTACTTCTGCCACCCGTCGGGCGCCATGGCGACCGGACGCGTCGTCATCGGCGGCACCGCCTACACCTTTGATGGTTCGGGCCGCTGGGTCGCCTAGCGGATCGTTACGCAAACGGGTGGGCCGGGACGATGCAATCGTCCCGGCCCACCCGTTTATCGAGTCTGTGGCCGCGGCTTACAGGTCTGCGGCGTCCTCGACGGTGGAGAGGAATTCCGTGAGCCTGTTGGCGGCCGCCATGACGGAGGGGCCGTGCTGGCGTCCGGGCTGGCGACCCATGCGCTCGATGGGGCCGGAGATGGACAGGGCGGCCAGGACTCGGCCGGAGGGGCCACGCACGGGGGCGGACACGGAGGCGACACCGGGTTCGCGCTCACCCACGGACTGGGCCCATCCGCGGCGGCGCACCTCGGAGAGCATGGTGGCGTTGAAGGAGGCGCCGTACAGGCCGCGGTGCAGGCGGTCGGGCTCCTCCCAGGCCAGCAGAACCTGGGCGGCGGAGCCGGCACTCATCGAGAGGGTGGCGCCCACGGGGATCGAGTCGCGCAGACCCATCTCGCGTTCGGAGGCGGCGACGCACACGCGGTAATCGCCCTGGCGGCGGAAGAGCTGGGAGGATTCCTTCGTGTGGTCGCGCAGGGCCTGAAGGACCGGCATGGAGGCCTGGAGGAGGCGGTCTTCGCCGGCGGCGGAGGAGAGCTCCTGGAGGCGGGGGCCGAGGATAAAACGTCCCTGCATGTCGCGGGCGACCATGCGGTGATATTCGAGAGCGACGGCCAGTCGATGGGCGGTGGGGCGAGCAAGCCCCGTGCTGGAAACGAGTTGGGCGAGGGTGGCGGGTCCCTGCCTCAAGAGCGCTGAGAACCAACGCAGCCTTATCGAGAACGCCAACGCCACTGGATGTTTGCTCTTCCATACAACTATTTAATATCTCAGCTTTTGAGATGGCAAATTGTCGGATAGTGAAACAGGTCAAAGCGGCGTCCGAGACGTGAGATCAGCGGGTCGCTCGGCCGATGAGGCGGTTCCATTGATTGCGAAGCATGAATGACACCGTGTCTCCAAAGCGGAGACCAGAGGAGGAACAATGAGCGGAACGATGGCAGAAAAGGTGTGGCGCGACCACATCGTGTCCAAGGGGGAGAACGGTGCCCCCGACCTGCTCTACATCGACCTCCACCTCGTGCACGAAGTGACGAGCCCCCAGGCTTTCGAGGGCCTGCGCCTCGCAGGACGCCAGGTGCGTCGCCCCGACCTGACGATCGCGACCGAGGACCACAACACGCCGACGATCAACATCGACCAGCCGATTGCGGACATCACGAGCCGCACCCAGATCGACACCCTGCGTAAGAACGCCGAGGAGTTTGGCGTGCGCCTGCACTCCCTGGGTGACGCTGACCAGGGCATCGTCCACGTGGTTGGCCCCCAGCTGGGCCTCACCCAGCCCGGCATGACGATCGTGTGCGGCGACTCCCACACCTCCACCCACGGCGCATTCGGCGCACTGGCCTTTGGTATCGGCACCAGCCAGGTCGAGCACGTGCTCGCCACCCAGACGCTGCCGATGGCCCCCTTCAAGACCATGGCGATCACCGTCAACGGCTCCCTTCCCGAGGGGTCGACGGCCAAGGACATCATCCTCGCCGTCATCGCGAAGATCGGTACCGGCGGCGGCCAGGGCTACGTCCTGGAGTACCGCGGCCAGGCCATCCGAGAGCTCTCCATGGAGGGCCGTATGACGATTTGCAACATGTCGATCGAGGCGGGCGCCCGCGCCGGCATGATCGCCCCCGATCAGACGACCTTCGACTACATCAAGGGCCGCCCCCACGCCCCCGAGGGCGAGGACTGGGACCGCGCCGTCGAATACTGGTCCTCCCTCGCCTCCGACGAGGACGCCGTCTTCGACGCCGAGGTCATCCTCGAGGCCGCCGATATCGAGCCCTTCGTTACCTGGGGTACCAACCCCGGTCAGGGCGTGCCGCTGTCCGCGACCGTCCCCGCCCCCGAGGACTTCACCGACGAGACGGCCCGCGCGGCCGCCGAGCGCGCCCTGGAGTACATGGACCTCAAGGCCGGCACCCCGATGCGCGACATCGCCGTGAACACCGTCTTCATCGGCAGCTGCACCAACGGCCGCATCGAAGACCTGCGCGCCGCCGCCGGCATCTTCAAGGGCCGCCGCAAGGCTGAGGGCGTGCGCGTCATGGTCGTGCCCGGCTCCGCCCGTGTGCGCCTCCAGGCCGAGGCCGAGGGCCTCGACAAGATCTTCACCGAGTTCGGCGCCGAATGGCGCAACGCCGGTTGCTCCATGTGCCTGGGCATGAACCCCGACACGATGAACGCGGGAGACCGCTCGGCCTCCACCTCCAACCGCAACTTCGAAGGCCGCCAGGGCAAGGGCAGCCGCACGCACCTGGTGTCCCCGCTCGTCGCGGCCGCCACCGCCGTGCGCGGCACCCTGTCCTCCCCGGCCGACCTCTGAGGCCCGCCCTCCGCCACCCGACAGCGGGGGAGGGCCCCGGCCTCGTCCCCCACGGAAGAAAAGACTCAACCCACCCATGGAAAAGTTCATCACCCACACCGGCATCGGCGTCCCGCTGCGCCGCTCCAACGTCGATACTGACCAGATCATCCCCGCCGTCTACCTCAAGCGCGTGACCCGCACGGGCTTCGAGGATGCCCTCTTCGCCGCCTGGCGTGGCGACCCGGAGTTCGTCCTCAATCAGGATGCCTACAAGAACGGCTCCGTCCTGATCGCGGGTCCCGACTTCGGCACCGGCTCCTCGCGTGAGCACGCCGTGTGGGCGCTCAAGGACTACGGCTTCCGCGTCGTCCTGGCCCCCAAGTTCGCCGATATTTTCCGCGGAAACTCGGGCAAGCAGGGCCTGGTCACCGGCATCATCTCCCAGGAGGACTGCGAGTCCCTGTGGAAGCTCCTCGAGGCCGAGCCCGGCACCGAGGTGACCGTCTCCCTCGAGGACAAGACGTGGCGCGCCGGTGCGATCTCGGGCACCTTCCAGATTGACGACTACGTGCGCTGGACCCTCATGGAGGGCCTGGACGACATCGCCCTGACCCTGCGTCATGAGGACGAGATCGCGGCTTACGAGGCCGCGCGCCCGTCCTTCAAGCCGCGCACGCTCCCGGCGAAATTCTTGCCCAAGGAAGAAGTTGTGTCGGCTCGCAGCTGAAAGCACTGCGCATACTGGCCCCTACATAGCTAGAGTAGGGGCCAGTTACGTCATAGTGAGGAGCACTCATGTCATCGATCCTTCAGGTTGAGGGCGGCCATCCGCTGCGCGGTGAGATCACGGTGCGCGGAGCGAAAAACTTCGTCCCCAAGGCGATGGTTGCGTCGCTGCTCGCCGACACCCCCTCCGAGCTCTACAACGTGCCGCTCATCCGCGACACCGATGTGGTCTCGGACCTGCTCAGCCTGCACGGCGTTCAGATCGATTTCGATCAGGATCGTGGCACGCTGCGCATGGATCCCTCCAACGTCAAGATTGCCTCGCGCTCTGACATCGACACGCTCGCGGGTGCCTCGCGCATCCCGATCCTGTTCTGCGGCCCGCTGCTGCACCAGCTGGGCGAGGCCTTCATCCCCGAGCTGGGCGGCTGCGCGATCGGTGGTCGTCCCATCGACTTCCACCTGGAGACGCTGCGCAAGTTCGGCGCGATCGTCGACAAGCAGCCCGACGGCGTGCACATCAAGCGCCCCGCCACCGGCCTGCACGGCGCGATCATCGAGCTGCCCTTCCCGTCCGTGGGCGCGACCGAGCAGACGCTGCTCACGGCCGTGCGTAACGAGGGCATCACGACCCTGAAGGGCGCGGCTATCGAGCCGGAGATCCTCGACCTCATCAACGTCCTGCAGAAGATGGGTGCGATCATCTCTGTGGACACGGATCGTACGATCCGCATCGAGGGTGTCGCCAAGCTCAGCGGCTACCGCCACACGGCCCTGCCGGACCGCATTGAGGCTGCCTCGTGGGCCGCGGCCGCCCTGGCCACCCGCGGCGACATCTACGTGCGCGGCGCTCACCAGCCCGACATGACGACGTTCCTCAACACCTTCCGCAAGGTGGGTGGCGCCTTCGATATCGACGCCGATGGCATCCGCTTCTACCACCCGGGCGAGCCGCTGCACTCGATCGCCCTGGAGACGGCCGTGCACCCGGGCTTCATGACGGACTGGCAGCAGCCCCTCGTCGTGGCACTCACCCAGGCCGAGGGCCTGTCGATCGTGCACGAGACCGTGTACGAGAACCGTTTCGGCTTCACTGAGGCACTGCGCAAGATGGGCGCGAACATCCAGGTCTACCGCGAGTGCCTGGGTGGGACGCCCTGCCGCTTTGGCCAGAAGAACTACTACCATTCGGCGGTCATCTCGGGCCCGACCCCGCTGCACAGCGCGGATATCGAGGTTCCGGACCTGCGCGGTGGTTTCTCCCACCTGATTGCGGCTCTGGCCGCGTCGGGCACGTCCACCGTGTCGGGCATCGACGTGATTTCGCGCGGCTACGAGCACTTCACGCGCAAGCTCCACCAGCTGGACGCTCGCGTGCGCTACCTGGACGCCTGAGATCATGGCCGCGTCGGGCGTGCGCCGCAGCATTTTGTTGCTTGTCTCGTCGATGTCGGCGGGCGGGCGCAGCGTGCGCCTGGGGCCGCGCATCGTGCGCATCCTGCGCGGCGGCGGCTGGGAGGTCGCGGTTCGCCTGACGACGCCCGGCGACGACCCGGCGGCAATCGCTGGTGAGGTCGCGTCCGGCTCCTTCGTCGCGGCCCTGGGCGGAGACGGGTACCTGGGTGCCGTGGCGCGCGGGTGTCACGAGTCCGACGCGATCTTCGTTCCCATGCCGGGCGGGCGCGGCAATGACCTGTGTCGTGCGCTGGGGATCGGCACGGACCCGCTGGTGCGTGCTCGTTCCCTGGCTCCTCTGGGTTTTTCTTCCGACGAGGCCGGGGCCGACTCCTCGGAGTGGCTGGCCTCTCGGGTGCGTCCCCTGGATGGCATGTGGGTGCGCTCGCGCGACGGCGTGCGCCTGGCTCTCGGCATCGTCTCGATCGGCCTGGACGCGCGCGCGAACATCCTGGCCAACGAATCGTCGCTGACCTCGGGCCCGCTGGCCTACGGCTACGGGGCCTTCGCGGCCCTGGCCTCGCACGAACCCACCGAGATCGTGGCGACCGTGGACGGGGTCGAGCGCAACATGAGCGGCTGGATTGCCTCGGTGTCCAACTCCGGGCGTTTCGGCGGCGGCATCACCCTGGTGGAATCCTCGGACATGAGCGACGGTATCCTCGAGGTGTGCCACGTCGGCCCCCTGTCGCTGTCTCGCGCTCTGCCCGTGCTCGCCCGCGTCGTCGCCGGCCGCGCGAAGGCACACCCGGCTATTGAGGTGGAAAGCGCCCGCGTCGTCTCCTTCGCCGCCCCCGCAGGCATGATTGCCATGGCGGATGGGGACCGCATTGCGTCGATCCCCTTTACGGTGGACGTCGCCCCCGGGGTTGTTTCCGTCCTCGTGTGAGGTCTGTTCGGGCCAGCGCACGGGGGGAGTGGTCCCCGTAGAATAAAGCTATGAGTGCTGTCTCCGGCTTTTACGCTTTCGCCAAGGGTGTCCTGACGCCCATCATGACCCCCTGGATCAAGTTCACTGTGACGGGCGAAGAGAATCTGCCCGCCGAGGGTGGCTTCCTCCTGGTGCCCAACCACTTGTCCAACGTGGACCCGCTGTGCCTGTGCTGGTACTTCATGAAGCGCGACACCGCCGTGCGCTTCCTGGCGAAGAAGTCGATGTTCTCCGTGCCGGTGTTCGGCTGGATCATCAAGGGAATGGGCCTGATCCCCGTCAACCGCGACTCCAACCCCTCGGCCGTCCTGGCACCCACCCGCGAGGCCCTGAAAGCCGACGAGGTCGTCGGCATCTTCCCCGAGGGCACTCTCACGCGTGACCCCGACCAGTGGCCCATGGAGTTCAAGTCCGGCGCCGCCCGACTGGCCCTCGACACGGGCGTGCCCGTCATTCCCGTCTCGCAGTGGGGCCCACAGGACATCATGGCTCCCTACAACGCCAAGGGAATGGACATGCGCCCGGGGCGTCCCGTCGCCTACCACTTCGGCGAGCCCGTCGACCTGTCAGACCTCATGAGCCCCGCAGGCTCACAGGATCACGAGGCCGTTAACGAGGCGACCAAGCGCATCAGCGATGCCGTGCGCGCGGGCGTGGGTAAGCTGCGTGGACTGCCCGTCCCCGAGCAGGTGTGGGACCCCACCACGCAGGCCGGTCCCTGGTGGGAAGAAGAGCTTGCAAAGAAGGCCAAGAAGGCGAAGAAGGCCCGCAAGAAGGGCTAATCGCGGATATCGATGACCATGCGCACCGGGTCGGACAAGAATCCGATCTGGAATTGGCGCATGGTCGGCGCCCCAATGACGACGTGCGTGTTGTCCTCGAAGGTGCCGTCCGAGACGACGTCCAGATCTCCGGCGCGCGTGTGCGTTCCGCCCGGGTAGGGATTCTCGCTCGCCGTCATCGGCGTGCCACCGATGATGAGGTCCAGGACAGCCTCGCCCTCGACCTGGATGGGCAGGCCTCGGCCCTGTTCCACGGCCTCATCCGTCCACGCTGCACGCCACACACCCGGCGTGCCCTCGCCCGAAAAATCGAGCACGACCCGCGTGAAACCCTCGTGCGTCGCCGCGCGAATCCCCGTCAGCGATAGAGCCTTCGCCGGGTCCTCCGAGCGCACCGGAGGCAACCCCTCCACGCTCGACATCCAGTTGTCGGCGTTGATCGGCTTGGTTGCATCCAGACCAGGCTCTGGCGTCGGCGTTGTCTCGGGCGCCGCGCTCGCGGTCGCAGACGCCGCGGGGGAGGAGGCGCTCGGCGAGGCCTCGGCTGACTGAGGTGCGTCCGTTGGGGCTCCGGGCGCGCACGCACCCAATAGGAGCAGAGAGGTGGCCGCGCTCGCGGCGAGGACTCGACGGTGAGACACAGTTCCTCCTGGTGCGGGTCGGCTGTTTCAATCCTAGTAGAATGGCTGCGACAAGGAGGTCTCGATTAGTATGACAACAGCAGCGGTCCTGGGAACGGGCGCGTGGGGAACAACGTTCGCGCAGGTGCTCGCCGACGCGGGCGTGAGCGTGACGATGTGGGGGCGTAACGCCGACACGATCTCGTTCATCAACGGGGGAGAGAACCCCACCTACCTTCCGGGGATTGCCCTCTCGGAGCGCATCAGCGCGACCACGGACATCGCCGAGGCCGTCGCTGGCCGTGAGCTCGTTGTCGTGGCCGTGCCCGTCAAGGCCGTGCGCGCCACCCTGAGCGCCGCACGCGAGTCCTTCGCCCCCGACGTCGCCCTGCTGTCCCTGGCCAAGGGCCTGGAGCTCGGCTCCCTCAAGCGCGTCGATGAGATCATCGCCGAGGCCTCGGGCGCACCCAGTGATCGCATCGCCGTCCTGTCCGGCCCGAACCTCTCGCGTGAGATCGCGGAGCGCCAGCCCACGGCGACGGTCGTGGCTGCAACCGACGTGGAGCTGGCCAAGGAGATCGCGAAGGCCTGCCACAACTCCTACTTCCGCCCCTACGTGTCCACTGACGTCGTCGGCACGGAGATGGCGGGCGCCACGAAGAACGTCATCGCGGTCGCGATCGGTGCGGCCGAGGGCATGGGCCTGGGCATCAACACTCGCTCGACTCTCATCACGCGCGGCTTGGCGGAGATGACGCGCCTGGGCACCGCGCTCGGCGCCGATCCCGCAACCTTTGCGGGCCTGTCCGGCATCGGCGACCTTGTCGCCACCTGCTCCTCGCGCCTGTCGCGTAACTTCTCCCTCGGCCACCGCCTGGGCTCCGGTATGGGACTGGCCGAGGCCCTCGCTCTGTCCCCGGGCGTCGTCGAGGGCGTTGCGTCGGCCTCGCCGATCCTCCAGGTCGCCGCGTCCGTCGGCGTCGACATGCCGATTACGGGCGCCGTCGTTGAGGTCGTCGAGGGACGCGCGAGTATCGAGGACATGGGCCGCATGCTGCTGTCGCGCCCGCAGAAGATGGACGGCTGGAAGATCGAGCTGGTCTAAACGCCGCGCACGCGGGCACCGAACGCCTCCCGCGCGGTAGTCTTGGACCCATGACTGCAATTTCTCGTCCTCGCGTCCTCATTGTCTTCGGTGGGCGCTCCTCCGAGCATGAGATCTCGTGCTCGACGGCCGCCGGCATCCTGACCGCTATCGACCGCACCAAGTGGGACGTGATCCCGCTGGGGATCACGCGCGACGGCCAGTGGGTGCGTGTCGCCGATGACCCGTCGGCGCTGGAATTCAAGGATGGGAAGGGCCAGTCCGTCACCGCCGAATCGACCCGTGTTGCGCTCACCCCTGGCGAGGGTAACCTCGTCGAGCTCACCTACGAGGGCGACCCGGACGCCCCGGACTCGCGCGTCGTCGGCGTGGAGGACCTGGGCCACGTGGACATCGTGTTCCCGCTCCTGCACGGCCCCTACGGCGAGGACGGCACCATCCAGGGCCTCTTTGAGATGGCCGGCGTGCGCTACGTGGGCTGCGGCGTGACCTCCTCGGCCGTGTCCATGGACAAGCACCTCACCAAGACAGTCCTGGCCGCCGCCGGCATCGACGTGGGCCAGTGGGAGCTGGTCACGGCGCGACAGTGGGACGCCGACGCCACCGCCTGCATGGACCGCATCGAGCGCCTGGGCTTCCCCGTCTTCGTCAAGCCCTGCCGCGCCGGTTCTTCGGTCGGCATCTCGCGCGTCACCTGCCGCGAGGACCTGCCTGTGGCCATTAAGGAGGCCGCGAACCACGACCCGCGCATCATCGTCGAGGCCTCCATCTCCGGCCGCGAGGTCGAGTGCGGCGTGCTCGGCTCGCGCTCCGACTGGCGCAGCGGCACCGCGCCCCTGGGTGAGATCGTCGTCCCCGAGGGCGAGTTCTACGACTACGAGCACAAGTACGTGGACGACGTCGTCGGCCTGTCCTGCCCGGCCGACGTCACCCCCGAATACGCCGATCGTATCCGCGAGACCGCGTGGCGTGCCTTCGACGCCCTCGAGTGCGAGGGCCTGGCGCGCGTCGACTTCTTCCTCGACGAGGCGACCGACACCGTCATCATCAATGAAGTCAACACGATGCCCGGTTTCACGCCCATCTCGATGTACCCGCAGATGTGGGCCGCCGCGGGCCTGTCCTACCCGGATCTGCTGACCGAACTGCTGACCGAGGCCGCGCAGCGCCCGCTCGGCCTGCGGTGAGTTCCCAGCCACGACCTCGTTCGTCCTTCATCCCCACGACAGAAAGAACACTATGACGGCCCATCCCAAAGTCACCCTAGTGACCTGCAAGTCCATGCCCAACCTCTTCAAAGGCGAGGAAGGTTTGCTCGACGAGCTGGCGGCGCGCGGGTGCGACCCCCAGATCAAGGTGTGGAACGACCCCGACGTCGACTGGTCCGAGGCTGGCATGGTCGTCGTGCGCTCCGTGTCCGACTACGCGAGCGACCGCGCCGCGTTCCTGGAGTGGACGAAGCAGCTGAGTCGCGTGCAGAACTCCGCGGACGTGCTGAACTGGAATACGGACAAGCACTACCTCAAGGAACTGGCCGCCCTGGGCATGCCCACGATTCCCACGAACTGGCTGGAGCCCGAGCAGAACCTGTCCAAGCACCAGATTCACACGCGCTTTCCGGCCTTCGGCGAGTTCGTCGTCAAGCCCGCCGTGTCCTCCGGCGTGCGCGACATCGGCCGCTACACGACCGTTGACACACGCCAGCGCCAGGCCGCCATGCGCCAGGTCCAGGGCCTGCTCGGCGAAGGCCGTTCCGTCATGATTCAGCGCTACGTCGAGGAGATCGACCTGCACGGTGAGATCTCGCTTGTCTTCTTCAACGGCCTGGTCTCCCACGCCGTCGAGAAGCGCTCCGCCCTGCACCCCGCGTCGGTCAGCGACCCTGCCGTCCACGAGGCCGTGGTGACCGCCGAGGCCGCCGACTCCGTCGCGTGGAAGTGGGGCGAGGAGATCCGCCGGGTCCTGCACGGCTACGTGCGCTCGCGCCTGGGCCACGACGAGCAGTTCCTCTTCAACCGCGTGGACCTGGTCCCCGACGGCAAGGGCTCCTTCCTGGTCATGGAGGTCTCCCTCGTGGACGCCGACCTCTACCTGGGCGCCACCCCGGGCGCGCTCGGCAATTTCGCCGACGCGATCTCCGCTCGCGCCCACTGGTGATGCACGCCACCGCCGTGAGGGCAGTGCTCGAGTTTTCAAGCTCGGGTGGGTAGTGCTAAACTCTTCCCGTTGCCTTCACGGCGACGCGATGGTGGCTGTAGTTCAGTTGGTAGAGCACCTGGTTGTGGTCCAGGACGTCGCGGGTTCGAGTCCCGTCAGCCACCCCATTGCCCCGGCGCTTATGCGCCGGGGTTTTTGTTTGTGGAGTATGCTTGTAGCAATCCAATTGACCGGACAAAGGAGTTCTCATGCCTAGCGTGATCGCCTACGGCTGTGACGATGCCACCACCCAGTTCCACCCCCTGCAGATCGACATTCGCGAACCCGGCGAGGGGGAGATCTACTTCGACGTCGCCTACGCGGGCATCTGCCACTCCGACATCCACGCCGCCCGCGGCGAGTGGGGCCCCGTGTCCTACCCGCTCGTGCCCGGCCACGAGTTTGTCGGCACCGTCGCCAAGGTCGGCCCCGGCGTCACCACGTTCAAGGTGGGGGACCGTGTGGGCGTGGGCTGCATGGTCGGCTCCTGTGGCACGTGCGAGATGTGCGAATCTGACTATGAGCAGTGGTGCACCTCGACGCCCGGCACCCTGTGGACCTACCGCGCCGACGCCGAGGGTAACCCGACGACCGGCGGCTACTCTCGCGGCTTCACCGTGCGCGAGGACTTCGCGCTGCATGTGCCGGAATCCCTCGACTTCTCCGCCTGCGCGCCCCTCCTGTGCGCCGGTATCACCACCTACTCGCCGCTCAAGCATTACAACGTGGGCCCCGGCTCGCGCGTCGCCATCCTCGGCATGGGCGGCCTCGGACACGTGGGCGTGCAGATCGGCAAGGCCATGGGTGCGGACGTCTCCGTCATCTCCCACGGCCGCTCCAAGGAAGCCGATGCCCGCCGCTTCGGCGCCGACCACTTCTACGCCACCAGCGAGGAAGGTGTGCTCGAGTCCCTGCGCGGCTCCTTCGACCTCATCCTGTGCACCGTCTCCGCCGACGGCCTGGACTACGCCGGCTACATGGCTGCCCTGCGCCCCTACGGCGTCTTCGTCGACGTGGGCCTGCCCACCGAGCCCGTCTCCCTGCCGCTGCGCGCCTTCGTCAACGGCGGCAAGTCCTTCGCGGGCTCCCAGATCGGCGGCATCGCCGAAACTCAGGAGATGCTCGACTTCTGCGCCGAACACGGCGTCATCCCGCAGGTCGAGATGATTAGCGGTGAGGACATCACGGAGGCCTACGACAACATCGTTGCCTCCCACGTACGCTACCGCTACGTCATCGACACCTCGACGTTCCCCGAGAGCGCGTGAGTGTGAGCGACTAACAGGAAAGCCCCGGGCCGAGTGGCCCGGGGCTTTCCCAGTGCTGGAGCGGATGACGGGAATCGAACCCGCGTGATCTGCTTGGAAGGCAGAGGCTCTACCATTGAGCTACATCCGCGTACCCCCGAAGGGGACACGAAGATCCTAGCGGGTATTGTCCACGTGCGCGACATTTACACGCGCCTCCCGTATGATGGGGCACCGGACACCAGTCCAACGGGGTGTAGCGCAGCTTGGTAGCGCATCTGCTTTGGGAGCAGAGGGTCGCAGGTTCAAATCCTGTCACCCCGACCGACCGCGGCCATAGCGCCGCGGTTTTTTCATACGAACCCGGGGGAGTCCATGCCGTCCTATCGCACCATCATGACGGTCACGACTCTGGCACCCGGACGGGCCCCCGAAGAAGTCGAGGCCGCCGCGCGATCCGTCACCCGGCTCGAATCCTGGGACATCGCCATCGCCTCCGGCCAGCCTCGCGTCACCGCACGCTTCACCGCGACAGACGACGCCGAAGCCCGAGCCATCCACCGCGAGATCACCGCCGCCGTGCGCCTCGTCGCCGATGTCCCCCGCGCCCGCTTGGCAGCCGTCGTGCGAGGGCGCTCCCACTACCTCGCCCCCTGAGTGCACCCGGCAGCGTGGGCGGCCCCCGCCTCGTGAATGGGGGAGAGGGACACGTGCCCATGTGGCGTTGCGCACTCGAAGCGCCCGTAGAGGGGTGGATATGCCCACTTACCGCCCGCGAATGAGGACATTAACGGGGCCGTGGCGTACACTAAGCGAGTTGTTATGCGCCCGAAATGGGCGTTCCCCCGATTTGTAGACTACGGAGCGTACGCACGTGAAGAGCACCGTTGAAACCCTCGAGCCCACCAAGGTTCGTCTGACCGTTGAGGTTCCCTTCGAGGAACTGAAGTCCGAAATGGACAAGGCGTACAAGGAGATCGCCGGACAGGTCAACATCCCCGGCTTCCGTAAGGGCCACGTGCCTCCGCGCATCATCGACCAGCGCTTCGGCCGCGCCGCCGTCATCGAGCAGGTCGTCAACCAGGTCCTGCCCGGCTACTACTCCGACGCCGTCAACGAGAACGACCTGCGCCCCATGGCTCAGCCCACCGTCGACGTCACCGAGATCCCCAACGTGACCGGCGCCCAGGGTGGCCAGCTCGTCTTCACCGCCGAGGTTGACGTCGTCCCCGCCTTCGAGCTGCCCGAGATCGACGAGAAGCTCGTCGTCGAGGTCGAGCCCACCGAGGTCACCGAAGAGGACGTCGAGAAGGAACTCGAGGACCTGCGCGGCCGCTTCGCCACCCTCAAGACCATCAACCGCAAGGCCAAGACCGGCGACTTCGCGACCATCGACCTGGTCGCCACCATCGACGGCAAGCAGGTTGACTCCGCCTCCGACGTCTCCTACGAGATCGGCTCCGGCTCCATGCTCGACGGCCAGGACACCGCCCTGCGCGGCACCAAGGCCGGTGAAGAGGTCACCTTCACCTCCAAGCTGAAGGGTGGCGAGCACGAGGGTGAAGAGGCCGAGGTGACCATCACCATCAAGGCCATGAAGACCCGCGAGCTGCCCAAGGCTGACGACGACTTCGCTCAGATGGTCTCCGAGTTCGACACCATCGACGAGCTCAAGGAAGACCTGAAGAAGCAGGCCGCCCAGTCCAAGGAGTCCCAGCAGGCCCTCGCCGCGCGCGACGCCCTCATTGACATCCTCCTCGACAAGGTCGAGATCGTCCTGCCCGAGTCCGCGGTCGACCACCAGGTCGAGCACCGCGTCGGCGAGGACGCCAAGCCCAAGGCCAAGAAGGAAGCCCGCGAGGCCGTTGAGAAGGAAATCCGCACCGAGCTGCTCTCCGAGGCCCTGGCCAAGAAGTTCGACGTGCAGGTCTCCCAGCAGGAGCTGATCGACTACGCGATCCAGATGTCGCAGAACTTCGGCATCGACATCAACCAGCTGTTCTCCTCCTCCCAGCAGATGGCCAACGTCGTGGCCGACCTGGGTCGCTCCAAGGCCCTCATCGAGGCCCTGAAGGTCGTCACCGTCAAGGACACCAACGGCGCCGACGTCGACCTGAGCAAGTTCTTCGGCACCGATCCCGCCACCGAAGAGGGCGCGGAGATCATCACCGAGGTTGCCGACGAGCAGGAGTGAACCGCGGCGGGTGTACCCGCTGACGAGTGACTAACTCTCAGCTGAGGGGGTGGGGCGCGAGCCCCGCCCCCTCAGTGCATGTGTCGAGCGCGTGCTCAGCGCATGTGCCGACAGCGAAACGACGGCCCGGCGCGCGCACGAGCGGGCGCACAGCGGGTACGGTTGACACCAATGGGGCCGACTGGGCCCGCGAACAGACGAGGAGGTACGCGTGAGCGTGCACAATACCGGGGCTGCCGGCGAAGGCTCGCAGCTGGGACTGGGCGACTCGGTCTACCAGCGCCTGCTCAAGGAGCGCATCATTTGGCTGGGCGGCGAGGTTCGCGATGAGAATGCGAACGCGATCTGCGCGCAGCTGCTGCTGCTCGCGGCCGAGGACCCGGACCGCGACATCTACCTGTACATCAACTCGCCTGGCGGCTCGGTGACGGCCGGCATGGCCATCTACGACACGATGCAGTACATCAAGCCGGACGTCGTGACGGTCGGCATGGGCCTGGCCGCGTCGATGGGCCAGTTCCTGCTCACCGCGGGTGCCCCCGGCAAGCGCTACATCACGCCCCACACCCGCGTTCTGCTGCACCAGCCCCTGGGTGGCGCGGGCGGCTCCGCGACGGAGATTCGCATTAACGCGGACCTGATCCTGGGCATGAAGAAGGAACTCGCTGCCATCACCGCGTCTCGCACGGGTAAGACCGTCGAGCAGGTGGAGGCTGACGGCGATCGCGACCACTGGTTCACGGCGCAGGAAGCCCTCGAGTATGGCTTCGTCGACCGCGTGATCGACACCCCGCAGGAGATTGGAACGCGAGGAGAGAACTGATGAGCACCCAGCCCTACTTTGAGGCGGTCGCCCGCCAGATGCCGCAGGCCCGCTACGTGCTGCCCGACTTCGAGGAGCGCACGGCCTACGGTTTCCGCCGCCAGAACCCCTACACGAAGCTGTTCGAGGACCGCATCGTGTTCCTGGGCGTGCAGGTGGACGACGCCAGCGCGGACGATGTTATGGCGCAGCTGCTGGTCCTGGAGTCCCAGGATCCTGATTCGCTGATCACCATGTACATCAACTCGCCCGGTGGCTCCTTCACGGCGCTGACCGCCATCTACGACACGATGCAGTACATCAAGCCGCAGATCCAGACGGTGTGCCTGGGTCAGGCGGCCTCGGCCGCCGCCGTGCTGCTGGCCGCAGGCTCGCCCGGCAAGCGCCTGGCGCTGCCCAACGCCCGCGTCCTCATCCACCAGCCGGCGATGGAGGGCATGCAGGGCCAGGCCTCGGACATCCAGATCGTCGCCGACGAGATCGACCGCATGCGTGTGTGGCTCGAGGACACCATCTCGAAGCACTCGGGCAAGCCGGTGGAGCAGGTGCGCCGCGACATCGAGCGCGACAAGATCCTCACCGCCCCGCAGGCCGCCGAGTACGGCCTGATCGACCAGGTGCTGGAGTCTCGTAAGGCTCTGTGACGCCTTTTCGTCACTGACGAGGCCGTGGCCTTCCCGCGCTGATGTGTGTGGGGTGCCACGGCCTCGTTGCTATGTGCCTGGTCAGACGGTTGTCGCGCTGACAATTGTCGGCTACGGGTGAACTTTTCATAACAATAGGCGTGGCTACGCGGGAATATACCTGCGCGTGCACTACGTTATTTGCTAGTAAGTGCGAAAGCATATCCGACCGAACGGCAAAACGTTCAACACCTTGGAGGTCTCGTGGCTCGTCTGACTGATGGCGCGGAACTGCTCAAGTGCTCCTTCTGTGGGAAGAGCCAGAAGCAGGTGCGTAAGCTCATCGGTGGCTCCGGCGCGTATATCTGCGACGAGTGCATTGAGCTGTGCAACGAGATCATCGAGGAGGAACTCGGTTCGCAGCAGCCCTCCTCGTCGACGACGCCGCTGCCAAAGCCGCGCGAAATCAACGAATTCTTGAACACGTGGGTGATCGGCCAGGACCGTGCCAAGCGCGCCCTGTCGGTGGCCGTGTACAACCACTACAAGCGCGTGCGTTCGCGCGAGGCCGGCAACGCTGAGGACATGCTGGGCACCAAGTCCAACATCCTCCTGCTGGGCCCCACGGGCACGGGTAAGACCCACCTGGCGCGCTGCCTCGCCCGTCTCCTCGACGTGCCTTTCGCGATCGTGGATGCGACCGCCCTGACCGAGGCTGGTTATGTGGGTGAGGACGTGGAGAACATTCTCCTGCGCCTCATCCAGGAGGCCGACGGCGACATCAAGAAGGCTGAGAAGGGCATTATCTACGTCGACGAGATCGACAAGATCGGCCGCAAGGCTGAGAACGCCTCCATTACCCGCGACGTGTCGGGCGAGGGCGTGCAGCAGGCCCTCCTGAAGATCATTGAGGGGACGGTCGCCTCCGTGCCTCCCACTGGCGGACGTAAGCACCCCCATCAGCAGTTCCTGGAGATCGACACCTCCGGCATCCTCTTCATTGCCGCCGGCGCCTTTGCGGGCATCGAGGACATCGTGAAGGGTCGCCTGGGCCGCCGCTCGACGGGCTTCGGCTCCGAGCTGAAGAGCACCTCCGAGATGGGAGACCTCTACGAGGCTGTGTCCGCCGAGGACCTGCACAAGTTCGGCATGATCCCCGAGTTCATCGGCCGTCTGCCCATCCTGACCTCCACGAAGGAGCTCACGGAGGAGGACCTCGTGCGCGTCCTCACCGAGCCGTCGAACTCGCTCGTGCGCCAGTACCAGCACCTCTTCGAGCTGGACGGCATGGACCTGGAGTTCACGCACGAGGCGCTCCTTGCCATCGCGGCGCGCGCTAACGAACGCAAGACGGGTGCCCGCGGCCTGTCCTCGATCATGGAACAGACCCTGTCGGACCTCATGTTCGACCTGCCCAGCCGCGACGACGTTGCCCGCGTGGTCATCACCCGCGACCTGGTCGAGGGCGTGGGTGAGGCCGAGCTGTACCCGGAGCGTTCCTCGGAAGGCAAGCGCAGCGCCTGAGTCCGCCCGCTACACTGAGGTCAGTTGAGACCTTAGGGGAGGAACAATGGCACAGCGTGACGAGGCCTTGGTGGCCGCTTCGGCGGATGCGGGCGTGAGCGGTATCCCCGCCGAGCTGGCGGAGGCTCGCGCAACGATCGACAACATCGACGCCGCCCTCGTGCACATCCTCGCTGAGCGTTTCCGCTGCACCCAGCGCGTCGGGCATATCAAGGCCCGCCTGGACCTGCCTCCCGCCGACCCGGATCGCGAGGCTCGCCAGGTTGAGCGCCTGCGTACCCTTGCGGCTTCCTCCGGCCTCGACCCCGATTTCGCCGAGAAGTTCCTGGGCTTCATGGTCCGCGAGGTCATCCGCCACCACGAGGACATTAAGGCCGAGTACGACGAGGGTTCGTGCCTGTAAACTGCGCGCTGGGGGAGGGCCAAGCCCCGGCCTCGTCACTTGTGCGCCTGACTGATGCGGCGTTGATCCCGCTGGGCGAGCTGTGAGTCAGCTAGACTGTATAAGCTGAACACAGGGAGTTTTTGGGAGGGGGATCGATGGTCAATCTCGGTGATATTGCCAAGGCGACGGGTTACTCGAAGGCGACGGTGTCTCGCATCCTCTCCGGAGACCCCAGTTTTACCGCGAAGGAATCGACCCGCCACCGTGTCATCCAAGTAGCCAACGAGCTCGGCTACGCGCTGCGCACATCGCGCGCCGGCGTCCCTCAGACCATCGCGGTGCTTGAGAACTTCGATCCCACGAACGGACCCCAGGACTCCTATTTTTCCGACGTGCGTGAGGCACTGCGAGAGCGTGCGGTGGAGAACATGATGAGCCTCGCGTTCTTCCCGACCGTGGACGCGCTCATCGATGCTGCGGACGAGTTCTCTGGTTTTGTGTCCATCGGTCCAGCGCCGATAGCGCAAGACGACCTCGACCGTTTGTATGAGGCGCTCTCGCACGGCGTGTTTATCGACATCAACCCCGCGCCGGCGCTCTTTCATTCTGTGCGCCCCGACCTGCAGCAAACGGTCATTGACGCGATCTATGCGCTGCGTGAACAGGGACGTCAGCGTATCGCCTTTATCGGCGGCGCTGGGCACATGATGGGCTCTCATGTCTTCGCGCAAGACCCGCGTACCGTCGCCTTCAACGAGTGGGCGCACCTCCTCGACATGCCCACTGATGGCTACGTCTGTGCCTCCGGTCCCTTCGCTGTGGAGAATGGACGTAGTCAGGCCGAAGCACTACTTGATGCGTGCAGGGATGATCTGCCCGACGCTGTCCTTGTCGCGGCTGATCCGCTGGCGGTTGGTGTTATTCAGGTGCTCGCTGCCCGTGGGCTCCGTATACCCGATCAGATTGCCGTCGTCTCCATCGACAATCTTCAGGTCTGCGAGTACACGGCTCCCACGCTCAGCTCCTATGCGATCGATCGCTCCGAGTTGGCCGAGACCGCGCTCATGCTCCTCTCGGACGGGATCGTGGGCCGTTTCATGCATAAGCATCACGTTCTACTGTCCACCCGCCTTGTTGTGCGACAGAGCTTTATTCCCGCGCACGGCGCCACCGCATAGCGCTCAGGCGTGAACGCATAAGGCGGCGGCGGGGGAGTTGCCTCACACCCGCCGCCGCTGAATGTCTCTCACATGAGAGACAATGTCACGTCCAGGACCTGCTTCTCGGTCGCATCAATCTGGTACTCGTCATGCACCGGCGACCCCCACGAATCGTCACCGCCGACACCCATCTGTGCAGTGAGCAGACGTAGGTAGGTCGCGGGCCGCTGGGAGGGATCCGGTAGCTCCCACCAGTGTCGAGCGTTTTCGATGTGCGCGGAGGAGTAGGGCAGGAGCGAGACCCCGAGATCGCCGTGTGCCTGAACACGCAGGCCGTGTCCGTCGTCGTCCGTTACCTCGCACCAGCGGATGCCGGGGTGGAAGCCGCACTCCTGCGGTACCGCGTAGGGGGCCAGCCCTTCGGCTGCGCTCTGGGACCACACGCCCAGGGTCGCTCCGGCCAGGCGGTCCGCGTAGGCCTCGACGGGGCCGAGGCCATAGAAAGTCAGGCGGTCAATCGACGAGGGGAGCGCCCACTCGAGCCCGAAGCATGGCATCGTTGGGAGATCATGCGCACCCGGGTAGGTTGCCGTTAGACGAATCGTGCCGTCGGTGCGCAGCTCGTAGCGCACAGGCACGGTGACATCTGCAATGCCTGCAAGACGGTAGTCGTAGGTAACGATGACACCTTCGCCGGTCTCTTCGACGGTGGTGTTCACGCATCGTGCGTAGGCTCCAGCCGTCGTCCAGCATGCGCGGTCGAAAGCGTGCCCACAGCCTCGATCATTGTCCGTTAGTGGTCGGAAGGTTGTCAGCTTGGGCGGGAAGAGGACCATGGCCTTGTCGCCGCGACGCCACTGGACGATGCCACCCGCGGTACGCGACAGCAAAGCCTCGTTCTCGCCCTCACGCATACCAATGTTCCAACGGCCCACGGTGAATGTGGCGTGGCCACTGGGTGTCGTGTCGGCCTGCTCGGGGTGGGAGAACACTGTCTGGCCCACGGAGACAATGTGCTCAGCCTTGCACCACGCGGTGTCGGAGGAGATGACAAGTGCTGCCTCCAACACGATCTCTTGTTTTGTGTCGGCTAGCAGTTCAGACGGCCATCCCACACTGACGGTGCTGCGCCCACGGGAGATGCCTGTTGCCGCGACCTCCTTCTCCCAGACAACCACGCCGGCAGCAAGGATCCGGGCACGCACACACAGGTTAGCAAGCGGCGCCGGAAGGACAACAGCATCGATAAGGATTCCGTCGATGCTTGGCGTGAGAGTGACGGGGGAGTAGAGCTGTTTGACCGCCATGGCTGAGGGCTTGGGTGTGCGGTCGGCGAATAGGATGCCATCACAGGAGAACTCCCAGTCACAGGGGCGATCCTCGAAATCGCCGCCGTATGCCAGGAACTCGCCATCCGAGCCAGCGGTCGGCTCATGGTAGAGAGCCTGGTCGATCAGGTCCCAGATGAAGCCGCCACCATACGCGGGGTAGTGCTCCAGGTCCGTGTAGTGGCTAAGGCCACCAACAGAATTACCCATCGCATGCATGTACTCGCACGACAGATAGGGCTTCGCCGGGTTATCACGCAGGTACTCCTCGATCGCGTCAGGCAGCGCGTACATGCGTGACTCAATATCGGAGGCATCGTCGAACTCTCGATCCCACGTGACACCCTCGTAATGGACAGGGCGGGAATTGTCCAGCTCATGACAGCGCCGGTACATAGAGCGGAAAACCTCGCCGCCAAAAGACTCGTTACCCAGCGACCACATCAACACGGAGGCGTGATTGAGATCCTGGTGCAACATCGACTCGACGCGATCCACGCAGGCGCCCTCCCACTCCATCTTTGATCCCGGGATCGCCGTGGCTGGGGTGGGGATGTCGCCCGGCGTGCACCATGATCCGTGTGTCTCCAGGTTCGCCTCGTCAATGACGTACAGGCCGTACTCATCGCACAGGTCTAGGAAACGGGTGTCATTGGGGTAATGGCTTGTGCGGATTGCATTGATGTTGAGCTGCTTGCACAGGCGCACGTCCGTCACCATGTCCTCCATCGACATCGTTCGGCCCGTGCAGGGATTGAACTCGTGGCGGTTGACACCGCGGAAAATGAGGCGCTGGCCGTTGAGCATGAAGACAGAGTCGAGGATTTCGAAGCGGCGGAAGCCCACGCGCTGAGTCACGGTCTCGCAATCGTTTCCATCGGCGTCGTGAATCGTGAGGCTTAGCGTATACAGGGCCGGATCCTCCGCCGTCCACGGGCGTGCGCCGTCTAGTTCAGCCCGAAGCGTGATGCTTGGATCGTTTGCGGGCACGTGTTCACTCCACACAACAGTGCCGCTCGAATTGGTGAGCTGGGCGCTCGTGGTACTGTCGGCCTTGGTTCCCTTGAGGTCGACCGTGACATTGAGTATTCCCATGCCAGAGTTCGCGTCGTAGTCAGCGTTGGTTGCGAGGTGGGCGACGTGGCAGGCAGGCAGAGCTACCAGTGAAACGGAGCGGAAGAGGCCATGGAACCGCCAGGAGTCCTGTCCTTCCAGCCACGAGGCGCTGGAATGCTCGTAGCAGGCGACGACAATCTCGTGGTCCTGGGAGTGCGTCAGTGCTGACGTGATATCAAACTCGCTCGCCGTGTACCCATCCTCGCAGTATCCGACGAAGATGCCGTCCACCCAGATGTAGAGAGCCGTCGCAAAACCCTCGAAGCGTAGGCGTGCGTGTCCTTGCTTGCTCAAAGACTCCTGGAGGGAATCATGCAGGGTGAAGGTGCGCCGGTAGAGCGCAACTCGGCACTCTTCTGGGGCGTTGGGGGCCTGAGGGTTCTCGTGGCCGTCCCACGGCATCTGAATGTTGACGTACGCCGGAGGCCATAGCCCCTCAGCTTCGAGGGTTGAGGGAACGGGAAGGGTGTGGACTGCTTCCTGGTCGAATGTGGTGGTGGGGGAGTCAAGAGCGACGCGCGAGCTTGACGTAACGGCTACCTCCCAGGTTCCGTCAAGACTCTGTGTTGGGGCGTTCGTGCGGTGTGCGCTGTGCGCGGGAAGTCGATTGACAGCAAAGATCTGCGGATCGCTAAGCCACGCTGATGTGGGGGTGGAGGTGGTGGGTGTGTGGAACATGGTGACCTTCCGGAAGTGCGACGTTGCGGTGGAGCGATCGTGCTCTGAGGTCAGAGTAGCCCGTTGAACACACGAATGCAATGTGGTTACTGAGAGATATTGGTGTGATCTAAATATCGTTGGCATTCTCAAGTAAATACGTTACCTTAGAGGTGTCCGAGCAAGAGTTGCTTCGAAGGAGAGGGACCATGGCACACCAAGAAAACGTGCAGAAGAGCTGGGTGTCGCGAATCTGCTACGCGATCGGTAATCTGGGGCAGGCTGCGTATTACAACGCGCTCTCAACATTCTTTGTCACCTACTATGCGGCGCAGACACTGTTCCGCGACTACGAGGACTCCGAGGCCAAGGCGATGATTGCGATCATCACCGCCCTCGTCTTCATTATTCGGATCGCCGAGATCTTCATTGATCCACTGCTTGGGAACTTGGTGGACAATACAACCTCGCGCTTCGGGCGATTCAAGCCCTGGCAAGTCATTGGTGGCGTTGGATCATCCATCCTCCTTTTTGCGATCTTCACCGGACTCTTCGGCCTCGTCAACGTGAACAAAGGAGTGTTCATTGTTGTTTCATCATCGTCTTCGTGGTCCTTGACATCCTGTACTCCCTGCGTGACATCTCATACTGGGGCATGATCCCTGCCCTGTCCTCCTCCTCGCAGGAGCGAAGTGTGTACACCGCTCTCGGAACATTCACGGGCTCCATCGGCTACAACGGCGTCACCGCGATCGTCGTTCCCGTGGTTGGCTTCTTCGGTGCTCTTGCGGGAGCTGGTTCTGAGAGCCAGGAAGGATGGACGGGCTTCGGTGCAGTCATCGCTCTCCTCGGCATCGTCACCTGCTTGGCTGTCGCGTTTGGTACTCGCGAGGAGGAGAGTGCCCTGCGTGATCCGTCCGATAAGTCCAACCCTCTGCAGGCGTTCCAGGCGATCGCGCGTAATGATCAGCTGCTGTGGGCCTCGCTGTCCTACGTTCTCTACTCGATCGCGAACGTTGCGACGACAGGCTTCATGATCTACCTGTTCAAGTTCGTGCTTCAGAAGCCTGACATCTACTCGGTTGTCGGTATTATCGCCTTCGTCATTGGCCTGGTGGTCACGCCCCTGTATCCAGCGGTTAATCGCCGCGTGCCGCGTCGCTACCTCTACCTCGGTGGCATGGTGCTCATGGCCAGCGCCTACATTCTGTTCATTCTCTTCTCGTCGAACCTGTTCGTCGTTTTTGTCGCCCTGGTTCTCTTCTATCTGCCTGCCACTTGCATCCAGATGACGGCGATCCTTACCATTACTGACTCTGTCGAGTATGGCCAGTGGAAGACCGGCAAGCGCAATGAGGCTGTCACCCTCTCGGTGCGTCCGATGCTCGATAAGATCGCCGGCGCCCTCTCGAACTCCATCGTCGGATTTGTTGCCATCGCGGCAGCTATGACCAACGACGTCGACCCTGCCCTGCTGACAACCGGAAACATTGAGACCTTCAAGACTGCGGCCTTCTATGCTCCCCTTGTGGTCATCATCCTGGCGTTCATCGTCTTTGCTCGCAAGGTTACCCTGACCGAGGTTAAGCATGGGGAGATCGTGTCTATTCTTCAGCAAAGCCTGACGCGCTCCGAGGCTACTGAGGACTGACCGAATAAGCGCCCGATAGGGAGGAGGATCGGGTGAGAGGCGGGGGATGTGCGAGCGTCCCCCGCCTCGTTTTACGCTCTCAGGGTTGTCTGATGAAATTCTGCGCAGGCTCCCCGATAGTTTTCAGGTAGCTTTCAGGGTTGTGGACTGTAATCTATTCAGGCAGTGAGAACCATTGCCGATAAGCAGTCCTCAAGGAGTTTTCGATGAAGAATCGCGCACAGACGCGCGCCCTTGCCGTCATCGCCATCACCCTGGCGGCGGCCCTCAGCGCATGCGGATCGACCGGATCGTCCAGCTCGTCCGCGTCCAGCAGCAAGAGCCCGAGCGCGGCGTCCACCAACGCGGCCAGCAACGACCCCAACCTGGTGTTCGCTCAGTGCATGCGCGAGAAGGGCTTCGATGTGCCCGACACCGCCTGACGCCCGACAACCTCAAGGACACCTCCGACGCCTTCAACAACGCGCTCAACGAGTGCATGATGAAGGTCTCCGGCATGACCGGCGAGGACAACGTCGCCAACGACCCCGCCGCGCGCGAGGCCATGGTCAAGGCAGCGCAGTGCCTGCGTGAGGCCGGATACGACGTCAAGGACCCGCAGCCCGGCGAAGGCATCAGCGTCAAGGACATCCCCGAGGACGTGCTCAACAAGTGCTTCCAGCAGTCAGGGGCCGCCAAGTGAAGCGTCCGCGAACCCCACGCCCAGCGGCGCTCGCGATCCTGGCGATCGGCGCGCTGACCCTGTCCGCCTGCTCGGGCACCAACGCCGACGCCCAAGCCCCCCAGTCCTTTGATGGTGCGACGGCGACCGTCACGAAGGGCGACCTGGTGGGGGAGACCACCGTCCAGGGAACCCTCCACTACGCCGACTCCTACACCCTCAAGAGCGCCTTCGAAGGCGTCGTCACCGCCCTGCCCACGCCCGGCACGTCCCTCACTCAGGGATCGCACGTGTACACGGTCGCCGGCAACAACACCTACCTGCTCCACGGCTCTACCCCCGCCTGGCGCGCGTTCGAGGAGGGCATGAGCGACGGCGAGGACGTCACCCAGCTGGAGACCGCGCTGTCCGAGCTCGGCTACTTTGAGGCCACCCCCAACGCCCACTTCGACTGGAACACCATCGCGGCGATCAAGAAGTGGCAGAAGGCCCTCACCCTGCCCCAGAGCGGCTCACTGCCGCTGGGCACCGTCCTCTTCGCCCCCGAGGACCTGCGCATCGGTGCGCTCAAAGCCCGCGTCGGCGACAACGCCACGATGGAGACGGAACTGTTCACGGCTTCGTCCTCGCGTCAGGTCATCTCCGCGAACCTGAAGCTCTCCGACCAGGCCCTCGGCGTCGTCGGAAACTCCGTGACCGTGCGCCTGCCCGGCTCCGCCACGACGACGACCGGAACGATCAGCTCCGTCGAGCCGCCGCGCGAGAAGGCCGGCGAGGAGGGATCCAAGGAGACGACCAAGGAACGGATCATTCCGATCACCGTCACCCCCGATGACACCTCCGCCCTCGAAGGGCTCCAGGAGGCCTCGGTCTCCCTGGGCCTGACCTCCGAGACCCGCACCGGCGTGCTGTCCGTGCCCCTCGGCGCGCTCGTAGCCCTGAGCACCGACCAGTTCGGCGTCGAGGTCGTGGATGAGAAGGGCGAGATTCGCCGGGTTCCCGTCACCGTCGGCCTGTTCGCGGGAGACCGCGTCGAAGTGAGCGGCGACGAGATCGCCGAAGGCCAGCGCGTGGTGGTGCCCAACCGATGAGCCACATCCTGCAACTGACCGACGTGCACCGGTCCTTCGGCAGCCCGCCCGTGCACGCCTGTAACGGAGTGTCCCTGGCCGTCGACGAGGGCGAATTCGTCGCCATCGTTGGGCCGTCCGGCTCCGGAAAATCGACCCTGCTCAACCTCATTGGAACGCTTGATCGGCCCACCTCGGGCAGCGTGTGCATCAACGGCACGGATGTGTCCTCCCTGCGCGACACCGAGCTGTCGGGAGTGCGCTCCTCGCTGATCGGCTTCGTCTTCCAGCAGTTCCACCTGACGGCCGGCGTGTCCGCCCTCGACAACGTCGCGGACGGTCTGCTCTACCGGGGCGTGCCGCGCGCGAAGCGCCGCGAGGCCGCGCGTGAGGCCCTGACCCGTGTGGGCCTCGGGCACCGCATGGACCACAAGCCCCACCAGATGTCGGGCGGCGAACGCCAGCGCGTCGCCATCGCTCGTGCCATCATCGGGCACCCGGCCCTGCTGCTGGCCGACGAGCCCACCGGTAACCTCGACTCCCGCTCGGGTGCGTCCATCGTCGCCCTCCTGCGAGAGCTTAACGAGGCCGGCACGACCATCATCGTGATCACCCATGACAATGACCTGGCAGCTTCGCTGCCCAGGCAGATCGCCATCCGCGATGGCGAGATCGTCTCCGACTCCGCACACCCGGGAGGTGGCCATGGCGAGTAAGAAGAATACGGGTACCGGCCGCTCCGCGCTGCGCCTCTCGGACGTCGCGCGCCTTGGCCTGACGGGCCTGCGCGCTCGCCCCATGCGAGCCATCCTCTCGGCCCTGGGCATCGCGATCGGCATCGCGGCCATGGTCGGCGTCGTCGGCGTCTCGGCCTCCTCGCAGGCCCGCCTGCAAGAACAGCTGCGGGCGCTGGGCACCAACATGCTGACCGCGCGCAGCGGCGCGGACCTGTCGGGAACGGACCTCATCCTGCCCGAGGATTCCGTGGGCCGCACCCTCATGATCCCGGGCGTCACCGACGCGGCCTCGACGTCGACGCTGAGCGGCGTCTCCGTGTACCGCTCGCGCCTGTCCGACCCGAACGCGACCGGCGGCATCATCGCGATGGCGGCCGACACGAACCTCCTGAAGGTCGTCTCCGGGACCATGAAGAAGGGCGCGTGGCTCAACGACGCCACCGCGAAGTACCCGGGCGTCGTCCTGGGCTCGAAGGCCGCGCAGCTGCTCGGCGTCGTCGAGCCGGGCACCCAGGTATGGCTGGGCGGCATGTCCTTCACCGTCCTGGGCATCATGGACCCAGCTCCCTTGGCCGAGGAACTCGATAACGCCGCCCTCATCGGAGTGCCCGCCGCGGGCACGTACTTCGACGCGGGCAAGACGCCCACGACGATCTACGAGCGCTCCAGCGAGGACCAGGTGGAGAACGTCCGCGGGCTCCTCGGACCCACGCTCGCCCCGCAGGGTGCCACCGGCCTGAAGGTCTCGCGCCCCTCCGACGCGCTGGCCGCCCAGAACGCGGCCGACCAGACGCTCACGACGCTGCTCGCCGGAGTCGGCTCGATCGCCCTGCTCGTCGGCGGCATCGGCGTGGCCAACACGATGATCATCTCGGTCCTGGAACGCCGCAAGGAGATCGGCCTGCGCCGCTCTCTGGGCGCGAAGAGGGGACACATCACCGTGCAGTTCCTGGCCGAAGCCCTGCTCCTGTCCTTCCTCGGAGGACTCGCCGGATGCCTGATTGGTGCCGGTGTCACTTGGGGCATGTGTTACGCGTACGGCTGGCCGCCCACCCTGCACTGGTGGGTGATCGCCGCAGGCCTCGGCGCGACTCTCCTCATCGGCGCCGTCGCCGGGCTCTACCCCGCGATCCGAGCGGCCCGCACGCCGCCCACAGCGGCGCTCGCCTCGCAGTAGGTTGCCCACCCACAAAAGCCGTGGCCGGCTCGCCAACCCCGATACCGAGCGGGGGAGCGCGAGCCGGCCACGGCCTCGTTCATGGGCGCGTCAGTCCTGCACGGGGCCGCCGTAGATCTCGTCGATGACGGGTGCGAGGCGGCGCGTGGCCTCCAGGCGCTTGACCTTCAGCGAGGGGGTCAGCAGGCCGTTCGCCTCCGTGAAGTCGGTCGTGAGGACCTTGATCTTGCGGATCGACTCGGCGCGTGAGACGTGCTCGTTCGCCGAGGCCACCGCCTTCTCCAGCGAGGCCAGGACCTCGACGTTCGTGGCCGCCTCCGCCACGCTCATCGGGGGCAGCGAGTGGGCGGCGAGCCAATCGGGCAGCATCTCCGCGTCCAGCGTGATGAGCGCGGCGATGAACGGCCTCTGGTCGCCCACGACCAGGACCTGGGAGATGAGCGGGTGAGAGCGCATCGGGTTTTCGAGGGCGGCCGGGGCGACGTTCTTGCCGCCCGCCGTCACGATAATCTCTTTCGCGCGGCCTGTGATGGACACGTATCCATCGCGGTCCAGGGACCCCAGGTCGCCCGTGCGGAACCAGCCGTCCTCGGTGAAACAGGCGGCCGTGGCCTCGGGGTCGTTGTGGTAGCGCTGGAAGACGCTCGAGCCCTTGAGGAGGATTTCGCCCTCGTCGCTGATCTTGAAGGACATGGGCGGCAGGGCCGGTCCCACGGTGCCGATCTTGGACAGGCGGGGCGTGTTGACGGAGACAGGGCCGACCGTCTCGGTCAGGCCGTAGCCCTCCAGGACGGGGATGCCGACGCCGCGGTAGAAGTGCGCGAGCCAGGGGGCCAGGGGTGCGCCGCCCGAGACGATGTAGTCCGCGTTGCCGCCCACCAGGCGGATGATCTGCTGGTAGACGAGCTTGTCCGCCAGCGCGTGCTGGGCCTTGAGGGACGCGGTCGGGCCCTCTTCCGTGTCCAGGGCCTGGGAGTAGGCGATCGCGACCGTGGCCGCCCAGCGGAAGATCTTGCGCTTGGGGCCGGACGCCTTCGTATCCGCCGAGTTGTAGATCTTCTCCAGGACGCGCGGGACCACCAGGAGGTAGCTCGGACGGAAGGATGCCAGGTCGCCCAGCAGGTTCTTGATGTTGGAGGCGTGGCCGAGGACGCCGTTGCCGCTGATCTGGAAGACCTGCAGGAAACGTGCGAACACGTGGGCGAGGGGCAGGAAGAGGAGCAAGCGCGAGTTCTTGCCCGCCGCGATCTCCGGCATCCACGCGTGGGCGTTGAGGCACAGGTTCGTGAAGTTCTCGTGGCTCAGGACCGTGCCCTTGGGTGTGCCCGTCGTGCCCGACGTGTAGACGATGGTGGCGATGTCGTCCTTGGTGAGGGCTTCGGAGCGGGCGAGGACGCGCTCGCGCGGGGTGGCCGCCCCCTCCGCGATGAGGGTCTCGATGGCCTCCGAATCCAGCGAGAGGACGTGCGTGTTGTCCCGGTTTTCTCTCTCGGCGGCGGCGCGCACGATCTCCGCCATGGACACGGTCTCGGTGATGATGAGGTGGACGTCCGCGTCGACGAGGACGTGGGCGACCTGGTCGATGGAGCTGGTCTCGTAGATGGGCACGGGGACGAGGCCGGCCGCCCAGCACGCGAAGTCGAGGAGCGTCCACTCGTAGCGGGTGCGGCTCATGATCGCGACCCTGTCGCCGGGTTCGAGGCCCCGCGCGATGAGGCCGGCGGCGAGCGCGTGGACCTCGTCGTAGAACTCGCGCGCCGTGATGGAGCGCCACGTGTCGCCGATGCCGATCTTGCGCAGGATGAGCGGGCGGGTGGCGCCGCGCTGTACGCGTTCTTTGAGCAGGTGGGGGATCGTCGTGTGCTCGTCGATGCGCACCAGGACGGGGGCGTGCCACTCGAGGGCTTCGGTGGTCGTCTGCGCCTGCGTCGTCTCGTCGTCGTTGGACGAGGCCGGGGTTTCTTCGGCGGTCATGTCTGCTCCCTGGTCGCTGGGCGGTGTGCGCTGCGGGACGGGTCCCAGCGGCGCAGCTGTTGCTCCTATCCTACGCGCCCGTAGGGTGGGGGAGAGGGAGCGTCTTTAGGGGTGGGTACTTGTGTTCGCTGTGGCTGGGCGAAGCACAGCTGCGTCGGTACTAGTCCAGGCCAAGCTCGGCCTTCACCTCGTCGAGCGTGTACACATCGTCCGGGTTCGCCTCGTAGTCCCGCACGGCCTGCTTGAGTTGCTCGTTGAGCTGCTCGAACGGATGCCCGGTCGTGGGGTTGTCGGCGTAACGCCTGAACTCTTCCAAGAAGGAATCGGCTAACTCACCATTGTCGTCGTTCGGGATGGTCTCGAGGTACTCGTCGAGCGTCTTGAATAGCCATGGCTAGACCCTAACAACGCCCATGCACATCTGCGGCACGCGTGGTGATGGACGCCTTGATATTCGGCGCTACGCCGCCACCTGATGAACGAAGGGGGCCGCCCGTGGTTCCCCACGGGCGGCCCCCCAGCAGCCTAACGATCAGCCCTTGCGCTTCGCAGGAGCCTCGCCCAGCTCGAAGGACTCGACAACGGCCTCGGTGGCCTCAGCGTCGTCGGAGGCAGCCACGGTCAGGGCGCCCACGGCCTTCGATGCGGCCTCCAGGTCGCCCTTCACGGACTCAGGGCCTCCACCTGAGCCTGCGGGGCGCGCACCGTCACCGCCAGGAACGGCGTACGCGGCGACACCTTCGCCTCAGACTTCACGCGACGCAGCGCGATCAGAGCAGAGGACGCGGCCTCGAGCACCGAGGGATCGCCCTCGACGCCAGCCAGGTCCGACGCGACCGGCCACGGAGCGGTGTGCACGCTTGCCCTCGCGGTACCAGCTCCACACCTCTTCCGTCACGTACGGCAGGTAGGGGGCCAGCAGGCGCACGACGTTGTCGATGACGATCGCCAGAGCCGCACGGGCAGACGCGGCCGAGGCCTCGTCCCACGCGCCATCACGGTTGTAGGCGCGCTCCTTGACCAGCTCCAGGTAGTCGTCGCAGAACGTCCAGAAGAACGACTCCGTGACCTCGAGCGCGCGAGAGTGCTCGTAGGACGCCAGGGCAGCCGAGGCCTCGTCGATGACGGAGGCCAGCGCCGCCAGCACCGAACGATCCAGCGGCACCGTCACCAGCGCCGGATCCAGATCGATCGCCGCGCCCTCGCCGCCCATCGTCAGGGCGAACTTCGACGCGTTGAGCACCTTGATCGCCAGGCGGCGACCAATCTTCATCTGCTGCTCGTCGAACGCCGCATCCAGGCCCAGGCGAGCCGACGCCGCCCAGTAACGCACGGCATCCGAACCCGTACTTCTCCAGGATGCCCATCGGGGGTCACGACGTTGCCCTTGGACTTCGACATCTTCTTGTGGTCCGAATCCAGGATCCAGCCCGACAGGCCCGCGTGCTTCCACGGCAGCGCGCCGAACTCCAGGTCCGCGCGCACCACGGTGGAGAACAGCCACGTACGAATGATGTCCTGGCCCTGCGGGCGCAGATCCATCGGGTACGTGCGAGCGAACAGGTCCTCGTCATCCAGCCAGCCACACGCCAGCTGCGGGGACAGAGAGGACGTCGCCCACGTGTCCATGATGTCCAGCTCGCCCACGAAGCCGCCGGCCACGCCGCGCTGATCCTCCGTGTAGCCCTCCGGCACGTCCGTCGACGGGTCGACCGGCAGAGCGGCCTCGGACGGGGTGATGATGTCGTCGTAGTTGACCTGGCCGTCCGCGTCCACGCGGTACCACAGCGGGAACGGCACGCCGAAGAAGCGCTGACGGGAGACCAGCCAGTCGCCCTTCAGGCCCTTCACCCAGTTCTCGTAGCGCACGCGCATGAAGTCGGGGTGGAACTCCAGCTCGCGGCCGCGGCCGATGAGCTCCTCGTTCAGGTCCGCTCCCGAGGCCGGGTTCGTCCACGCGCGGCCACCGTTACGGATGTACCACTGGCGCGAGGTGACGATCTCGAGGGGCTTGTCGCCCTTCTCGAAGAAGTTGGTCTGACGCATCGTCTTGGTCGGCTCGCCCTTCAGCTCGCCCGACTCACGCAGGGCGGCCACCACGGCCTCGCGCGCGGAGAACGTCGTCTTGCCGGTGATCTCCTCGAAAGCCGCACGGCCCGCATCGGTCGTGATCCACTCGGGGGTCTCGGTGATGATGCGGCCGTCCTTGCGCAGGATCGCGCGCAGCGGCAGCTCCAGGTCACGCCACCAGTCGATGTCGGTCGTGTCGCCGAAGGTACAGCACATGGCGATGCCCGCGCCCTTGTCCATCTCCGCCTCGGGGTGAGGCAGGATCGGCACCTCGACGCCGTACACGGGGGAGGCGACCGTCGTGCCGAACAGCGGCTTGTAGCGCTCGTCGTCCGGGTGAGCGATCAGGGCCACGCAGGCGGCCAGCAGCTCGGGACGCGTCGTCTCGATGCACACGTCCACGCCGTCCTCGACGGGCGCGCCCGCGGCGGCAGCCTTCGCGGCGGCCTCGGCGTCCGTGATGTGGAAGGCCAGGCGGTGGTAGAAGCCCGGGTACTCGCGGCTCTCCAGCTCAGCCTGGGCGACCGCCGTCTGGAAGGTGACGTCCCACAGGCCCGGGGCCTCGGCCTGGTAGGCCTCGCCGCGCGCCAGGTTGCGCAGGAACGCGGCCTGGGCGACCTTGCGCGCACGCGCGCCGATCGTCTGGTAGTTCTGCTTCCAGTCCACGCTCAGACCCAGGTAGCGCCACAGCGCCTCGAACTGAGCCTCGTCCTCCTGGGTGAGGCGCTCGCACAGCTCCACGAAGTTCTTACGCGAAATCGGCTTCTGGTCGCGAGCCTTGATCGACTTGCCGTCGCCGCCCACGTGCGGGGGCTCGAAGTCGGGGTCGTAGGGCAGCGTCGCATCCACGCGCACGCCGAAGTAGTTCTGCACGCGGCGCTCGGTGGGCAGGCCGTTGTCGTCCCAACCCATCGGGTAGAACACGGACTTGCCGATCATGCGCTGGTAGCGGGCCACGACGTCGGTGTGCGTGTAGGAGAAAACATGGCCGATGTGCAGGGAGCCGGATACCGTCGGCGGGGGAGTGTCGATCGAGTACACCTGCTCGCGCGTCGCGGCGCGGTCAAAAGCGTAGGTGCCCTGGCTGTCCCAGGCCTCACCCCACTTGGCTTCGAGGCCTTCGGGGGCGGCGCGGTCGGGCACGCGAGGCGCCTGCGCACGGGTGTTCATGGCCATAATTGAGTTGTCTCCATCCGAGTCGTGGACTGTTTGCCCCACTAGCCTACGTTTCCCCAGGCAATTCGGTCCAATGCTGGGCCTTGTAGCGCCCGGCGCGTTGCTCACACGCGTCGTTACAAAAGTCCCTCTCGTGGCGCGGTCGGGTGAAGTGAAGCGCGTGGGGATACCGTGGTGTCAGGCAGGGGAGCCGGGCCGAGGCCCCCGCTGGGAAGGGGAGAACATGAGCGCGCAATCGCTGGGCGAGCAGACCGTCGACCTGTTGGGGCGCCTGGTGCGCTTGGGCTGCGTCAACGACTTGACCGCGGATTCGGGCGGAGAGGAGCGCGCCGCCAACCTCCTTGAGGACTTCTTCGCGGACCTGCCCGTGTCAATCGAACGGATCACCCCGCACCCGGGTCGCACCTCCCTCGTGGTCACGGTCGAGGGCGCGGATCCGCTCAGCGCCGGCACGCCGCTGACCCTCCTCGGGCACACGGATGTCGTGCCCGTCGACGAGGCCAAGTGGACGCGCGATCCTTTCGGCGCGCACATCGAGGATGATGTCATGTGGGGGCGCGGCACGGTCGACATGCTCCACCTGACCGCCGCGATGGCCGTCGTGACCCGCGAGGTCGCCCGCCGCGCCCAGAACGGCAATCCTCCCGCGCGTTCCCTGGTGTTCGTGGCCGCCGCTGACGAGGAAGCCCGAGGAGGACTCGGCGTCCCGTGGATCGGCGAGCACAGGGCGGACGCCCTCCCGTGGGACGCTGCTCTGTCCGAAATGGGAGGAGCACACATTCGCGGTCGCCGCGGAGGCGACAGCGTCGTCGTGGTCGTCGGCGAAAAGGGAGCCGCCCAGCGCCGCCTGCACATTCGGGGCGACGCCGGCCACGGCTCGGTTCCGCTGGGGCGCACGAGCGCCGTCGAGCGGCTCGCCCAGGTGAGCGCGGCGCTGTCCGCCGGCCGCTGGCCCACCGCCACGGACGAGGTCTGGGCGGGCTTTGTGCGCGCCTTCGAGTTCGATGAAACGACCGAAACGAGCCTGATTCACGGCACCTACGAGGGCGACTACTCCGAGTTCGGGGATCTGGCGGCCTTCGCCCACGCGATCTCCCACGTGACCGTCGCCCAGACGGTCGCCCACTCGGGCGGCCCCATCAACGTCATGCCCTCACACGCCACGCTCGAGCTGGATATCCGCACGCTGCCCGGCGTCGACGACGATGACGTGGACGCCGCCATTGCGGCGGCCCTCGGTGACCTCGCCGAGCACGTGACTATCGAGCGCCTCCTGTGTGAGGCAGCCACGGCCTCGTCGATCGACACCGACCTGTACCGGACCATCGAAGCGGCGCTGACAAAGCGCTACCCGGGCGCGAGCATCGTGCCCGTCCTCTTCCCCGGCGGCACTGACCTGCGCGTGGCCCGCAGGCGTGGGGGCATCGGGTACGGTTTTGGAGCCGTGGACAGCGGGGCGAGCCTGGGACAGGTCTACTCCCAGCTGCACGCACACGACGAACACATCGCCCTGGCGGACGTGCGAGCGACCGCGGAGGTCCTCCACGAGGTCGCGACCACCTACCTGGGCGTATAACGAGGCCGGGGCCGGGTCGCGCGTTCGTGCAACCCAGCCCCGGCCTCGTGAAGGAGAACGACGGAATCAGAGGACCATCGCCGCGATCCAGCCACCGACCAACAGCGGAATGTTGTAGTGGATGAACTCGGGGATGACCGTGTCTCGCATGTGGTCGTGCTGACCATCGATGTTGAGACCGGCTGTCGGGCCAAGCGTCGAGTCGGACGCGGGAGAACCGGCGTCGCCCAGCGCGCCCGCGGTGCCGATGAGGGCGACCGTGGCCATGGGGGAGAAGCCCAGCGCGATGCACAGGGGCACGTAGATCGCCGAAATGATCGGCAGGGTCGAGAAGGACGAGCCGATGCCCATCGTGATGATCAGGCCGACCACCAGCATGATGACCGCGGCCAGGGACTTCGAACCGTTGAACATCGCGGAGGTCTGCTCGACGAGCGGCTCGATCTGACCGGAGGCCTTCAGGACCGAGGCATAGCCCTGGGCGGTGATCATGATGAGGCCGATGAGGCTCATCATCTTCATGCCGCCGCTGAACACGTCGTCGGCCTGCTGCCACGGAACGACGCGCATGCCGAGCATCATGCACAGGCCCACGAGGGCGCCCACGAGGAGCGGGTCGGCCTCGGAATCCAGCTTGGTCAGGACCGCCTGGATGACGAAGCAGGCGACGAGGGCCACGACGGCAGCCCATACCTTCACCATGTTGACGGGCTTGTCGTCGTTGGCGCTGAAGGAGGTCTCACGCTGTTCGTACTCGCGCGGCTTGCGGTAGGAGACGAGCAGGGCGATGGCACAGCCCACGGCCATTGAGGCAGCGGGGATCGCCATGGCGGCCATCGGGTTGACGACGCCCTCGACGGCCATGCCGGCTTCCTCGATGTTCTTGTAGAGAATGTCGTGCAGGAAGATGCGGCCAAAGCCGATCGGCACGAACATGTAGGTGGTGACGATGCCGAAGGTGATCGCACAGGCGACCAATCGGCGGTCCATCTTCAGCTCGTTCATGACGCCGATGAGCGGGGGCACCAGCAGCGGGATGAACGCGATGTGAATCGGGATGAGGTTCTGGCTCATCACGCCCATGACGAGGACGCCGCCGAGGATGCCCCACTTGGCGGAGCGGGCCACGCGCGCAGAGTTCGAGTCGTCAGCGTTGCGCAGCTTCTTGATGATCCAGTTGGCCAGCAGGCGCGGCAATCCGGAGTGGGCGACCGACATGGCGAACGCGCCGAGCAGGGCGTAGGACAGGGCGATCTTCGCGCCGCCGGCGAGGCCATCCTGGAAGGCGACCATCGTGCCGGACACGCCCAGTCCGGCGACCAGGCCGCCCACAAGCGAGGCAATGAAGAGGGAGATGATGACGTGCACGCGTGCGACGCTGAGGATCAGCATGACGAGCACGGAGAGCACGACTGCGTTGAAGAGCAACATGTGTGTTCCTGTGTTGAGGGTGCGCGGGTGCGCAAAATAAGAGGGAGGTAAGCCGCAGCGCGGCAGGTGGTGTCAGCCGAGATGGGAGTCGGCGTGGATGGATGCGTCGACGGCACCTACCAGTGCGGTCGACAAACCACCTTCCTCGGCGGCCAGCAATCCTGCGATTGTGGTGCCGCCGGGGCTCGTCACCCGATCAATGAGTTGCGCGGGGATCGTGCCCGCCTCGCGCTCAGCGAGGAGCAGTGCAGCGGCTCCCGCCATCGCCTGCGCGGCGATCTCGACGGCGGTGTCCTTGGACAGGCCGTGCTTGAGACCAGCGCGGGCGAAAGAATCAACAATCTGGAAATACCAGGCCGGAGAGCACGAGGCCAGGGCCTGGAACACGGGGAAATAGTCCTCGTCGATGAGGATGGTGCGGCCCACCGAATCCATGAGGGATCGGACGGCTGCGACCTGTGCGTCGGTGGCGCGCGCGGCCGTTAGGGCGGTCATGGACTGCCCGACGGTGGCCGCGACGTTCGGCATGACGCGCACGAGCGGGATGCCCGCGCCGAAGTCAGTGGTGATCTGGTCGAGGGTGCGTCCCGCCGCCAGGGAGACGACGCAGACGTCGGTGCGACCGACCACGATGGGGGAGATCTCCTTGATGACCGCGCGCTGGTCCTTGGGCTTGACCGCCAGGATGACGATGTCGGCCTGGCGGGCCAGGGAGGCGTTCGAGGAGGCGGCTGTCGCGCCGAGTTCGTCGGCGAGGTCGCACGCCTTGGCGGCCGTGCGGTTGGAGAAGACCAGGGTCGCGGGATCGACGCCGGACGCGACGGCACCGCGAGCGATGGCCTGGGCCATGGCTCCCGTTCCGATGAATCCGATACGCATCAGGGTCTCCCGCTCAAAATTGGTCGATTGCGATGCAGCTTACTCCACTTTGCCGTTTCTTGGCACAATGGCCGCACTGTGAGACGAGGCCGGGGCCGAGTCCCCTCGAAAGGAGTTCTCAGCCCCGGCCTCGTGCCGAAAAATCGGAAGTCTCAGCGCTTGCGCGTGCCGAAGATGGAGCGCGTGATCTCGCGGCCAGCGGTGCGCAGGACGGATCCCGAGGACGTTTTCGACCTGGCGGGTGCGACGTTCGGCGGCGCGCTGGCGAGCGGCCTCCTCCTTCTCCTGCTGCTTCTCGACCTGGCGGCGCAGCTTCTCCATTTCCTTCTGGCGGGCGGCCTCTTCCTTGGCGGCGGCCTTCTCGGCTTCCTTGGCGGCGCGCTCGGCCTCCTTCTCAGCTTCCTTCTGCGCGCGCTCGGCCTCCTTGGCGGCCTCCTCCTGCGCGAGGGCTTCCTCGCGGGCGGCCTGGGCCTCGGCCGCGCGGCGCTCGAGCTTTTCCTCGGCCGAGTCCGGGTTCACGGCGTCGCGGTAGCGGCCCATGATGACGCTGGACTGGTTGATGCGCGCGACCGTGTCGGCGGATGCGGGGCCCATGACGGAGGCGGGTGCCCAGATACCGACCGGCGTGACCGGGGTGGGGTTACCCTTCGGATCCAGGACGGTCACGACGGCCTCGCCGGTGCCCAGGGTCGTGAGGACCTCGTCGAGTTCCAGGGACGTCTTCGGGAAGGTCTGGACCGTGGCCTTGAGCTTCTTGAAGTCATCCGGCGTGGAGGCGCGCAGGCCGTGCTGGATGCGCGAACCGAGCTGGGCCAGGACGTCGGAGGGGATGTCCTTGGGGGTCTGCGTCACGAAGACGACACCCACGCCCTTGGACCGGATGAGGCGCACGGTCTGGACGACCTGACGCTCGAACTCCTTGGTGGCGTCCGCAAACAGCAGGTGCGCCTCGTCGAAGAAGAACACGAGCTTGGGGCGCTCGACGTCGCCGACCTCGGGCAGGGTGGAGAAGAGGTTGGCGAGCAGGAACATGATGACGGCGCTGACCAGTGCCGGGCGCGAGAAATGTCGCCGACGCCCAGCAGGGAGATGATGCCGCGGCCGGTGGAATCCATGCGCATGAGGTCGGCCGTGTCGAAGCCGGGGGCGCCGAAGAACTGGCCGCCGCCCTGGGACTCGAGCGCGGTCAGGGCACGCAGGATGACGCCGGCGGTGGCCTTGGAGACGCCGCCGATCGTGGCCAGCTCGTCCTTGCCCTCATCCGAGGTCAGGAAGGAGATGACGGCGCGCAGGTCGGGCAGGTCCACGAGCTCAAGGGCCTGGGCGTCCGCCCACGCGAAGATCAGCTGGAGGGCCTGCTCCTGCGTCGTGTTCAGCGAGAGGGCGCGGGCGAGCAGGATCGGGCCGAAGTCGGAGATCTGGGCGCGCACGGGCACACCCGGGAACTGCGAATCCGCGCCACCCAGGCTCAGCAGCTCGATTGGGAACTGGGACGAGGCCCAGTCCTGACCGTTGGCCGCGGTGCGGCTCAGGAGCTTCTCGGAGCTGACGCCGGCCTCGGCCAGGCCCGTCAGGTCGCCCTTCACGTCGCACAGGAGGACCGAGGAACCGTTCGCGGACAGGCCCTCGGCCAGGAGCTGGAGGGTACGGGTCTTGCCCGTGCCCGTCGCGCCGGCGACCAGGAGGTGGCGGTTGAACATGGGAAGCGGCATCTTGGCGGTCACGCCGGGCACGCGCGCGCCATTGTCGATGAGCGTACCGATCGTGACAGCGGGGACGTCCCAGGAGTAGGCGCCCTGGATCTGGGCGGCGAAAGCCGACAGTTCGCCGCTCGGGGCGGGGGACGAGGCCGGGGCGGCCTCGGGCGCTTCGGCGGCGGGGGCCTCGGGGCGGCCTCGGCGGCCTCCACCTGGGTGCGCAGCGCATCGGCCGTCGCGCGGGCGGCCTCCGCCTGCACGGTCTCAGTCTCGGCGGTGGCGGCAGGCGCGTCTGCGGCCGGGGCGCCGGCTGCTTCAAGCTGGAGACGCAGGGCTTCGGCCTTCGCGCGGGCCGCCTCTGCCTCGGCGGCCTTCGCCGCGGCTTCCGCTGCGGCGAGCTGCGCCTTGAGATCCTCGATGTTCTCGCTCATGGTGTGGCCTTTCGGCTCTGGGCGCGGTGCGCCACTGTACTTCGACGTTACCGGAACAGTATCCCTTGGGACTGCGGTCCCATGCGAGTTATGTGGGGTGGGGTGGGTGTGGGATTCGTCCACAACCCCTGCGCGCGCATCGCAGTTATCCACAGGGGTCCTCTTTCTGCTTTTCTGTGGCTGTTCGTGGGCGCTAGCGTGCGGGCATGAACGTGTCACGATGGTTGGCTCGTCGGCGCATGGCGGCGCTGACGAAAGCCGTGTACGACAGCGCCCTCACTGAGGATGACGAACCCGCCGAACCGACCGCCGCCCGCTTCCTGCCCAGTGGGGCGACCGTAGCCGCTCTCATCGTCGTGGTCGTCCTCATCGCGGTCGTGGGTGTGTGGAGGCACGCAGCGACACGCGAGCACTCCCAAGCCCTCGCCCAATCTTCCTCTGAGCGAGATGAAAGCGAAGGCGCGTCCGTCGCGGCAGGCCCGTCCCCGTCCGCACCCGCATCCGCAGGGGAACGCGCCGACGATGTCGTCGTCTACGTCTCCGGTGCGGTCGCGTCCCCAGGGGTGCTCACCCTGCCATCATCCTCCCGCGTCATCGACGCCATCACGGCGGCGGGAGGCGCAACGCCCGAGGCCGACCTGGAGTCGATCAACCTCGCCCGCATCCTTGTCGACGGGGAACAGATACGGGTCGGCGTCGTGGGGGAGTCACCGCCTTCCGCGTCTGCCGGGACGGGCACCGACGCGCAGGCGTGCGTCCGACTGGCCACCGCCACCGAGACCGAGCTCCAGACGCTGCCCGGCATTGGGCTGGCCCTCGCACAGCGAATCATTTCCTATCGATCCACACACCCACGCCTGACCTCCGTCGAAGAGCTCGACGACGTGCCCGGCATTGGCCCATCCCTCATCGAAAAGATCCGGCCAGGAGTGTGCGCATGAGCGATCCCCAATGCGCTCCCCGCATGATCGACCTGCGCCTCGCACCAGCAGCCGCCGCGACCTGGGCAGCCACCCGGTGGGCGACAGACCACCCTGTGCCATGGGCGGTGATCTGCGTGTGCGTCCTAGCCTCGCTGAGCTGCGCCGCCTCCTACGCACGCTCACACCGAGGCCGACGGTCGCCCCGGCACGCCCTCACCCCACCCAGGTCCGCTCGCCTCGGACTCGCGCTCCTCCTCGCATGCGTCGCCTGCGCGCTCGCGGTCGGATCCACTGCCCGCAGGCACTACGACGCCGACCCGGCACGACTCGACTCTGGCCCCATCCACGCGCGCATCGTCCTGCAGAGCGACCCCGCCCCCGCCTCGTCCGGGTTCTCCGCGATACGCAGCGCCCGTGTGCGCGTCGAGGCCGTCTCCGTGGGGGAGGTGTGGCTCCCCTCGAGCGCCACCGCGCTCGTGCGCGCGCCCGGATGGCGGGACGCGGCGCGAGGAGACGTCTTCGAGGTCTGGGGGAGCCTCGATACAACCTTCGCCGCCGACGCGCCATCGATAGGAACGATACGCGTCCGGCGAGCCCAGCTGATCGAGCGGCCCGGGGGAGTGAGCGCGTGGGTGCGTTCCACCCACCGGGCCTTCGCCCGAGCCTGCGCACAGCTACCCAGAGACACGCGCTCCCTCGTCCCCGGCATGGCGATCGGGGACGACCGAGGCATGCCCGCAGACCTGTCCGACGCGATGAAGAAAACCTCCCTCACGCACCTCACCGCCGTCTCCGGATCCCACATCGTCATCATCCTGGCCACCGTCACCCTCGTCATACCCGCACGAAAACCCATACGCCTCGGGGCCACCATCCTCGTCCTGGGCACAATCCTCACACTCGTCGGCCCAGAACCCTCCGTCGTACGCTCCGTCTGCGTCGCAGCCGTCGCCGCCCTGGGACTCATCCTCGGACGCGACGGCCAATCCATCGCCGCCCTGTGCGCCGTCGTCATCGCCACCCTGCTCATCGACCCCTGGGCAGCACGCTCCTACGGATTCGCCCTGTCGGTGCTCGCCGCGCTCGCGGTCGTCGGCCCCTCGGCGGCGCTGGTGCGGCGGTGCCGCCGACGAATCCGAGGAGACACGGGTGTCGGGAAAGCGCTGCGTCGGCTGGCGGAGATGGTGTGCGTGCCTGCGCTCGCGGAGCTGGCCACCGCGCCGCTCATCGTGTCACTCTCCGGGAATGTGCCGGTGTGGGGCATCGTTGCCAACGTTCTTGCCGAGCCTGCCGTTCCGGTTGCGACCGTTGCGGGACTCACGGGCGCGCTCGTCTCCCCGCTGAGTATTCGCGCCGCCTCGGCATGCGCTGTCGTTGCGTCGTGGGCGACCGCGTGGATCGCAGGCACGGCGCGCATGTGCGCATCACTGCCCGGAAACGGGGTGCACGTGCCCGGTGGCTCCTCGACCGTCTTGGGCGTGTACGCCTGCTGCGCCGGCGGATGGATCGTGTGGCGGGCATGGAAGAGATGGGGATCCCCGATCATTGATGACTAGGTCCATGAGTTCGGCAGATCTCTCCTGAGGGCTGCCTCGTCAAACTGGCGTGACACCTGCCACGACTGGCTTCTGCCCATGGCAAAGACGGACGCAGATGAGCTCGCTCGGTGGCAGACTTAGAGAGTTACCGTTTCAGCGGAAAGGCAGAAGACGTGGCAGCACGCGGTTCGCGCCCGGCGCCGCCAGCCCAGATCACGCTGGCACCCATCGTGTTGATCAAAGGTCCCGAGGGCCTTCTCGTCGACCGCGCCCTCGACCAGCTGCGTGCCCTCGCCCACGAAGCGGACCCCAACCTCGAGCGCACCGATATCAACGCGGCCACCTACCAGGCCGGACAGCTTGACGTCATCGCGTCGCCCTCGCTCTTCGGCGAATCCCGCATGGTCATCATCCGGGACCTGGAAACGATGAGCGATGCCCTCGCGAACGACCTCATCGCATACTCGGCTTCGCCTGCCCCCGACGTGTGGATGTTCCTGGCGCACCCGGGCGGTAACGCCCGCGGCAAGAAGGTCATCGACACGATCACGAAAGCCAAATGGCCCGTGATCCCCGCCGAGCCGCTAAAAAACGACCGCGACAAGCTGGCACTCATCGCCTCCGACGTGCGCGCCGCACGCCGCCAGATGGACACCGAGGCCCAGCAGGCCCTCGTCGATGCGCTGGGTAACGACCCGCGTTCGATGGCTGGCGCCCTGGCCCAGCTGCTCTCCGACGTCAGCGGACGCATCACCCTGGAGGACGTGCGACGCTACCAGGCTGGCCGCGTCGAGGCCACGGGCTACGACGTCGCGGACGCGGCCGTTGCAGGAAATTCCGCGAAGGCCCTGACGCTCGCGCGCCACGCCTTTGCGACCGGTATCGCGCCCCAGCTGCTCGTCACTGCCTTGGCCATGAAGTTCCGCGCCATGGCGAAGGTCTCGATCGGCGGATCCGCATCCGCCCTCAAGATGGCTCCCTGGCAGGTGGACCGAGCCCGGCGCGAGCTGCGCGGCTGGTCCGATGCCTCGCTGGCAGGAGCCTTCGGCGCCATCGCCACGGCGGACGCTGAAACAAAGGGCGCGTCGCGGGACCCGCAACGCGCCATCGAAAAAGCACTAATCACCATCTGCAGGCTGCGCGGGCGCTGAATGCGCGCCCCGGCCTCGTCTATGAGACGCCCGTAGGGAACGAAGAGGAGAAGAATGACAACCATTCGAACGCTGATGGGGAGGCTGCGCGAGTTCAAGAAACCCGCGATCCTGACCCCGCTATTCATCATCGGGGAAGTGATCCTCGAGTGCCTCATCCCGCTGATGATGGTCTCGCTGGTGGATGCGCTTGACGGTGTGTCCCTGAGCCCCGTCATGCGCCTGGGCCTGATCCTCACCGGACTGGCCTTCGCGTCGCTCGCCTGCGGCATCCTCGCGGCCCGCTTCTCGGCGACCGCCTCGGTGGGTCTGGCGAAGAACCTGCGTCAGGACCTCTTCTTCAAGGTGCAGGACTTCTCATTCGCGGACATTGACCGCTTCTCCACGTCCTCGCTGGTCACCCGTATGACGACGGACGTCACCAACGTGCAAAACGCCTTCGGCATGATGATCCGCATCGCGGTGCGCGTGCCCCTCATGATCGTCTTCTCCATCGTCATGGCGTTCCGCATCAACGTCCAGATGGCCCTCATCTTCCTCGGGATGGTGCCGGTTCTCGCCATCATTCTCGTGGCCATCGTGCTCCTCGCCTTCCCGATCTTCCGCCGTATCTTTAAGAAGTACGACGCCCTGAACAACTCCGTGCAGGAGAACGTCGCAGCGATCCGCGTGGTCAAGTCCTTCGTCACCGAGGAACACGAGACCACGAAGTTCCGCGCCGCCTCGCAGGACGTGCGCAAGGACTTCACGAACGCCGAGAAGCTCATCGCGCTCGACAGCCCCGTCATGATGTTCTTCATCTTCGCCGCGATCATTGCCGTCGACTACTTCGGTGCCTCGATCATCGTGAACTCTGGCGGTACCGACCTGACGAAGGGTGGCCTGACCGCTCTCATCACCTACGGCATCCAGATCCTCGTGCACATGCTCATGCTGGCCTTCATCTTCGTCATGGCGACGATGGCCGCGGAGTCCGCGAACCGTATCGCCGAGGTCCTCAACCACGACCCGTCGCTGACCTCCCCGGCGAACGGGGCCACGGACGTTGCGGACGGCTCCGTGGTCTTCGAGGGCGTGTCCTTCAAGTACTCCGAGAGCGCCGAAGAGAACGCGCTCTCCGATATCAACCTGAGTATCGAGTCCGGCTCGACGCTCGGCATCGTGGGCGGTACGGGCTCCTCCAAGACCTCTTTGATCCAGCTGATCTGCCGCCTCTACGACGTCTCTGAGGGGTCTGTGAAGGTCGGCGGGCGCGACGTGCGCGACTATGACCTGAGTGCGCTGCGCGACGCGGTCTCCGTGGTCCTGCAGAAGAACGTCCTGTTCTCCGGCACGATCAAGGACAACATGCGCTGGGGCAACCCGGACGCGACCGACGAGCAGATTGAGCATGCCTGCAAGCTCGCGCAGGCCGACGAGTTCATCCAGCAGCTGCCCGGCGGCTACGACTACGTCATCTCCCGCGGCGGTACCAATGTGTCGGGCGGCCAGAAGCAGCGCCTGTGCATCGCCCGAGCGCTACTGAAGAACCCGAAGATCCTCATCCTGGACGACTCGACGTCCGCAGTGGACACGAAGACTGATTCGCTCATTCGTCACGCCTTCGAAAGTGAGATCCCGGGTACGACGACGATCATCATCGCCCAGCGCCTGTCCTCGGTGAGCCACGCGGACCAGATCATCGTCCTCGACGACGGTCGCATCAAGGAACGCGGCACCCACGAGGAGCTGATGGCAGCGGGCGGGGAGTACCGAGAGATCTACGATTCCCAGAACGCCGCGAGCGAAAGCGAGGTGGCCTGACATGGCACGCACGCACGGTCGTCCCGTTGACAACGACGACGACAAGCTCGAGGGCATCGAGCGTCCCTTCGGCCGCCTCATGGCCTACGTGTTCCACCACTACCCGGTGCGCATCAGCCTGACGGTCGTGTGCATCATTACGGCAGCCGTGGCCTCGGCCGTCGGCTCGATCTTCATGCAGCAGATCGTCGACAACGTCGTGACCCCGGGCCTGGAGAGCGGCTTCGACGCGGTGCGAGGCACCCTCGTGCGCCTCGTGGTCACGATGGGCATCATCTTCAGTGCTGGCGTCATCGCCAGCTTCATCTACACCCGCGCCATGGCGATCGTGACGCAGGGGACGCTCAAGCACATGCGAGACGATATGTTCGACTCGATGGAGCGCCTGCCCCTGCGATTCTTCGACACGCACCCGCACGGCGCGATCATGTCGACCTTCACCAACGACACTGACGCGATCCGCCAGCTGATCGGCCAGTCCATCCCGACGCTCATCCAGTCGGGCCTCACGATCATCGTCCTGATCGGCACGATGCTCTACTACTCCGTGTGGCTCTTCCTCGTCGTCCTTATCGTGGGCGTTCTCATGGCCTTCCTGACCGGAAAGCTCGGTGGGCTGTCGGGCCGCTTCATGAAGGCTCAGCAGGCCGCTCTCGCCGACGAAGAAGGCTTTATCGAAGAGATGATGGACGGCCAGAAGGTCGTCCAGGTCTTCAACCACGAGCAGGACGCCAAGGCCGAGTTCGTCGAGTACAACGACAAGCTCTTCGAGTCCTCGCAGAAGGCGAACATCTACGGCAACGTGCTGATGCCTGCCCTGGGCAACATTGGCAACATCATGTACGTGGTCATCGCGATCGTTGGCGGCGTCATGATCCTGGAGCAGACGCCGAATATCCACCTGTTTGGCGTCGACGTCATCACGGTCGGTGTGGTCGTGTCCTTCCTGGGCATGGTCCGTAACTTCTCGCAGACGATCGGCCAGATGTCCATGCAGGTCCCCATGATCGCCATGGGTATGGCGGGCGCGGGCCGCGTGTTTGCCCTCATCGACCAGGAGCCCGAGGAGGACAAGGGGTACGTGACCCTCGTGCGTGCGCGCGAGCTGCCCGACGGCACTCTCGAGCCGACCGAGGATCGCACGGGAATCTGGGCATGGCGCCACCCCCACAAGGCCGACGGCACCGTCACCTACACGCGCCTGCGTGGCGAACTGGTCATGGAGGATGTTGACTTCTCCTACGACGGCGAGAAGCAGATCCTGCACGACATCTCCCTGTGGGCAAAGCCCGGCCAGAAGATCGCCTTCGTGGGCGCCACGGGCGCCGGCAAGACGACGATTACGAACCTGATCAACCGCTTCTACGACATCGCCGACGGCAAGATCCGCTACGACGGCATCAACATCAACAAGATCCACAAGCCGGACCTGCGTCGCTCCCTCGGCGTCGTCCTGCAGGACGTCAAGCTGTTTACGGGCACGGTCATGGAGAACATCCGCTACGGCCGCCTGGACGCCACGGACGAGGAGTGCATTGCCGCTGCGAAGCTGGCCAACGCTGACTCCTTCATCCGTCGCCTGCCCGAGGGTTACGACACGATGCTGACCGGTAACGGCTCGAACCTCTCGCAGGGGCAGGCTCAGCTCCTGTCGATTGCGCGCGCCGCCGTGGCCGACCCGCCGGCGATGATCCTCGACGAGGCGACCTCCTCGATCGACACGCGTACCGAGGCCCTCGTGCAGCGGGGCATGGACAACCTCATGGAGGGGCGCACGGTCTTCGTGATTGCCCACCGTCTGTCCACGGTGCGCAACTCGGACGCGATCATGGTCCTGGACCACGGTCGTATCATCGAGCGCGGTAGTCACGACGATCTGATCGCCCAGAAGGGCGTGTACTACCAGCTCTACACGGGCGCCTTCGAGCTCGAGTAAGCGCTCAACGATCACGTTTGCCCCGGCCTCGTTTGACGAGGTCGGGGCTTCGTTATGTGTGCCTGGTGTCGGAACGTGGGGGAGTGGTTGGCGTAGGTGTGCCGACCACGCGTAGAAGCGTACGGAGGAGCAGGTATACGAAAGCGGGCCGCCCGGTGGGCGGCCCGCTTCATGTCAAACGTGCGTTTGATCAGTCAGCGATCGAGGCGACGCGACGAGCAAGCTTGGACTTGCGGTTCGCGGCCTGGTTCTTGTGGATGACGCCCTTGGAAACGGCGACGTCCAGCTTGCGCGAAGCGATACGCAGAGCGGCGAGAGCCTTGTCCTTGTCGCCGGCCTCAACGGCCTCGCGGGTCTGACGGACCAGGGTCTTCAGCTCGGACTTCACGGACTGGTTACGAACGCGGCGCTTCTCGTTGGTGAGGATGCGCTTCTTCTGGGACTTAATGTTTGCCACAGTCGGATTTCTCCTTGATGTATGTCTGACAGGGTCGGTGAGGGCTGTGTCAAGACCGGGACTTAGGCGTGGGGACACCCGCAAACGGTCCTAACCAGACCCCCTGCCCGACCAGGCCGGGAGTCCAACGACCGATCATACCAGGACGGGGCCTTTTCGTCATAGCCCTGGGCGTTCTCGCGCCTCGTAAGGTCGGTCACGTGTTGGAAGCGTCAGTCGCCGTGTGTGCGGTAGTGCTCCTCGAGCGCGTCGACGATGAGCTGCCAGGTCGCCTTGGGTAGGATGGCGCCCTCGCGGCGCACGTCGGTGGCCTTGACCCACAGGGCGCGGTCGAGGCGAACTTCGGAGGGGCGGCCCTTGGAATCCCAGTCTCGGCACCGATGTCGAGCCAGTAGCGTCCGGCAGCGGCCTCCTGTGCGGCGTCGCGCGTGTGGTCCTTGCTGGTCAGCTGGAGAATGTACACACCCTCGCCCTGTGCGCCAATGACGACGGCCGGGCGATCCTTGCCGACCGATGCGTCTTCCTGGTAGGGCACCCAGGTCCAGATGACCTCGCCGGGGTCGGCATCGCCATCCATCACGGGCGTGTACGAGGCGTGGGCGAGTGCGTCGGCGATGCTGGCTTCGCGGATTGACGTCTGGGGGCGATTGGAGGTCGCCGGGTCCTCGTAGTGATGGTGGGAACCGGAGTTCGGTCGAGATGACGAGGATGAGCGAGGCTTGGGGGTTGACGACGTCGGCTTGCTGCTCGGCTGACGCTGGCTCGGCTTGGAGGTGTTCGACTGTGCTTCCTCTGCGGCTCCAGAAATAACGCCGAGGAGGAAATTGATGAGGCCCCTGATGAATGAATTCATGGCACCAGCATACGGCAGGGGTAGTTCCTTTAGTTCTATCCACAGGGGCTCCTTGGGAGGGTGGGTTATCCACAGGGTCCGTCTTTATGGGTGACAGTGCGATGTTGTTAGTTTCATTCTTGATGTGTTCGCAGATGAGCTCTCAACGAAGAAAGGTGACGACGATGTCCACTGCAACGATTCATGGTCCGAAGGTCTATCTCGATGCGTTTGGGAGGTGTACTGCCGCCCCAGGTTCTCCTGATGATGCCGCTCGCTCCCACCTGATGGAGGCGGTGCGCTGCGCTTCTGGTGGAGGACTGGAGAAAGCCATCGAACGCGCAGAGCTGGTATATGACGACCAGGAAGTCTCGATTGAGCTTCGTCTCGAGGCAGCGAAGCTGCGCATCGACTGGTATGCCGCTCAGGGATCGTATGACCGGTGTCGTCGCGTGGCGGGGGAAGCTGCCAGGCTCGGCGCCACAGTGCTGGAACGTGACCATCCCCTTGTCTTGATGCTCCGTAACTCCGAGGCGTACTGGCTCTCGATTCTGGGCTTCAATGACATGGCGGCTCGCCGTTTTTCTGCCCTGGTCGCCGACGTGAAAGCCCGCCCGGGCCTCGATCCTCAGATCGTATTCGCTATCCGCAACAATTCTGCGATGCCTTGGAAAAACACGGGTAAGTGGAGCAGGGCTGCGCGCGTCTACCGCGAACTTCTTGCAGACATGGAAGGAGCACGGGACGAGGATGACATGACGCTGCTGACCGTTCGCGATAACCTCGCTGAGGTTCTGTCTGCGGATCGCCACTACGTAGAAGCGATCGAGCTCTACGAGCGCAACATGGACGTATTGCTCACGGTCGTCGAACGCGGCGATTGGCGGGTGCTGCGCCTGCGAAACGAAATCGCGCGCAATACGTGGATGGGAGGGGACCGGGAGGCGGGCGAGGACCTGTGGACCGTGTTGGCCGAAGATTGTCGGCGATACCTGGGAGATCGTGACCCGCTGACGGCGCGCATCCGCACCATCTTGCTCACCCTGGCAACCATGCGTGGGGATGACGAACGCGCAGAGAGGATCGCACGCAAACTTCGCGACGATCACCCCGACGACTGGGAGGACTGCGACTTCACGGAGGCCGTCTCCATCGTCGCGCAGGCCGAGATGGGCGATGGTGACGAGGTGTGACGCGCGGCCACTGTGCGCGACTTCCCGCGCCTGAACTGGCACAAAGGCCTACGACAATGGGACGATAAGGAGGTTAACGACTTCACGGAGGTTCACGTGCCCATCCCCACGCCCGCGCAGCAGGCGCAGATTCGCCCGGCCCACACCCCGCAGGGGCAGATCCGTAACTTCTGCATCATCGCCCATATCGATCATGGGAAGTCGACGCTCGCGGATCGCATGCTCCAGCTGACCGGCGTTGTCGAGGCGCGCGAGATGCGCGACCAGTACCTCGATCGTATGGACATCGAGCGCGAACGCGGCATCACGATCAAGAGCCAGGCGGTGCGCATGCCGTGGGCACACGAGGGCACCCCCTACGCGCTCAACATGATCGACACGCCCGGTCACGTGGACTTCACGTACGAGGTCTCCCGCTCCCTGGCCGCGTGCGAGGGTGCGGTCCTCCTCATCGACGCTGCGCAGGGCATCGAGGCCCAGACGCTCGCGAACCTGTACCTGGCTCTCGAGAACGACCTCGCGATCATCCCGGTCCTCAACAAGATCGACCTGCCGGGCGCCCAGCCCGAGAAGTATGCGCACGAGGTCGCTCAGCTCATCGGCTGCGACGAGAGCGAGGTCCTGAAGGTCTCCGGCAAGACCGGCGAGGGCGTCGAGGACCTCCTCGACCGCATCGTCGAGGTCGTTCCCCGCTCCCGAGGGAGCCCCCGACGCCCCGACGCGCGCGATGATTTTCGACTCCGTGTACGACACGTACCGCGGCGTCGTCACCTACGTGCGTGTCGTCGACGGCGTGCTGTCGACCCGTCAGCGCGTGCGCATGATGTCCACGGGCGCCACCCACGAGCTCCTGGAGTTGGGCGTCATCTCGCCCGAGCCGAAGCCTGAAGAGGGCATCGGCGCCGGCGAGGTTGGATACCTGATCACGGGCGTGAAGGACGTGCGTCAGTCCCGCGTCGGCGACACCGTCACCAGCCAGGTGCGCGGCGCAACCGAGGCTCTCGAGGGCTACCGCGACCCGAACCCGATGGTCTTCTCCGGCATCTACCCGGTCGACGGATCGGACTTCCCGGACCTGCGCGACGCCCTCGAGCGCCTCCAGCTCAACGACGCGGCGCTGACCTTCGAGCCCGAATCCTCCGCGGCCCTCGGCTTCGGCTTCCGCTGCGGCTTCCTCGGCCTGCTCCACCTGGAGATCATCCGCGAGCGCCTGGAGCGCGAGTTCAACCTCGACCTCATCGCGACCGCTCCGAACGTCGTCTACCGCGTCGTGACGGAGGATGGCACCGAGGTGCGCGTCGACAACCCGAGCGAGTTCCCCGAAGGAAAGATTTCCGAGGTGCGCGAGCCCGTCGTCAACGCGACCATCCTGACGCCCACCGAGTTCACGGGCACCATCATGGAGCTGTGCCAGGAGCGCCGCGGCTCGATGCAGGGCATGGACTACCTGAGCGAGGACCGCGTGGAGCTGCACTACCAGCTGCCCCTCGCCGAGATCGTCTTCGACTTCTTCGATCAGCTCAAGTCCCGCACGCGCGGCTACGCCTCGCTGGACTACCAGGAGAGCGGCGAGCAGAGCGCCGACCTCGTCAAGGTCGACATCCTGCTCAACGGCGACCGCGTCGACGCGTTCAGCGCGATCGTTCACCGCGACGGCGCCTACAACTACGGCCAGCGCATGACGAAGCGCCTGAAGGAACTCATTCCTCGCCAGCAGTTCGAGATTCCGGTCCAGGCTGCGGTCGGCGCACGCGTCATTGCCCGTGAGACCATCAAGGCCCTGCGCAAGGACATGCTCGCCAAGTGCTACGGCGGCGATATCAGCCGTAAGCGCAAGCTGCTCGAGAAGCAGAAGGAAGGTAAGAAGCGCATGAAGTCCATCGGCCGCGTCGACGTGCCGCAGGAAGCCTTCATCGCCGCCCTGACCTCCGACGTTCCGACGGGCAAGAAATGAGCGAGGATCATATGGACGAGGCCGTGGAGGCTCATGCTCCCGTCGGCCAGTGCGCGGACCGTCGCCCGGGTGAGGCTCCCGAGGGCACGGTCTTCATGAGCCGCACGAAGTCGTTCACGCGGCGTACGCGCGAGCTGCCCGCGAACCTCGCGCGCACGTGGGAGGCCCACGCGCACCGCTACGTGGTGGAGCCGCGTCGCGGCGTCGGCTACACGACGGTCGCGCAGGACTTCACGCTCGATCTGACTGAGCTCTTTGGGCGCAGTGCCCCGGTGACCCTCGAGATCGGCTCGGGCACGGGCGAACAGATCGTCGCCGCGGCGGCCGCTCATCCTGAGCGTAACTTCCTGGCCCTCGAGGTCTGGGTTCCGGGTATCGCCAAGCTCGTCTCCAAGGCGGTCGAGGCCGGTGTGGACAACATTCGTGTCATCGAGGCCGACGCTGCCCAGGCGCTGCCGATCATGCTTGAGGACGCGTGCCTGGACGAGGTCTGGACCTTCTTCCCCGACCCGTGGCGTAAGGCTCGGCATCGCAAGCGTCGCCTCGTCTCCGATTCCTTTGCGCGTGAGGTCGCGCGCCTGCTGCGCGATGGGGGAGTGTGGCGCCTGGCTACCGACTGGGACGACTACGCCTGGCAGATGCGCGATGTTATCGAAGCGTGCGAGCTTTTCGAGAACCCGCACGCGGGGCAGCGTCCGGATCCGGAGGATCCGCAGCCTGAGCGCGGTGGATTCGCTCCGCGCTTCGTGGGCCGCGTCGTCACGCACTTTGAGACCCGAGGCATTGATGCGGGCCGTCATGCCCACGACATTGTCGGCATTCGTCGTCCGCGTGGCTGACATCGTGACGGCTGGAGCGCACTCGTGAGCCCCGCCCAGCCTGAGGGTGAGCGTTGGTCGCCTGACGGCTCGCTGGACCCCGCCCTCGTTGAGGCTGATCGAGGCCGCCCCCTGTCTCTGTATGTGCACGTGCCCTTTTGTCGCGTGCGCTGTGGGTACTGCGATTTCAACACCTACACGGTCGGCTTCGGGCCGGGGGCACAGGTGGGGGACTACGCTCCCTCCGTTCTCGCTGAGGCTTCCCTGGCAGCCCGCGTGATGTCGGAGGCTGGGCTACCAGCGCGCGAGGCTCGTACGGTGTTCTTTGGCGGTGGCACTCCGACGATGCTGGATACAGCAGAGCTGATCGCGATTCTCACGGGTTTGCGCGAACGCATCGGTATCGCCCCAGGGGCGGAAGTGACCCTCGAGGCTAATCCCGATACGGTGACGCGCGACGGGCTCGAGCAGCTAGCTGACGCTGGATTTACGCGAGTGTCTTTCGGCATGCAGTCCGCCGTGCCCGCGATCCTCGCGACCCTGGATCGCACCCATACGCCCGAGCGAGTCCCCCTCGTTGTGGAGTGGGCGAAGGAGGCGGGCCTGTCGACCTCGGTGGATCTCATCTATGGGACGCCAGGGGAGAGCCTGGCTGACTGGGAGACGTCGCTGCGAGCTGCCCTGTCGTACGAGACCGATCACATCAGTGCATACGCTCTCGTCGTCGAGGAGGGGACGAAGATGGGCGCGCAGGTGGCCAGGGGAGAACTGCCGACCCCGGACCCAGATGATGAAGCTGCCAAGTATGAGCTCGCCGACTCTCTCCTCGGCGAGGCCGGATACGCCTGGTATGAGATCTCAAACTTTGCGCGCGCAACCGAGGCTGACCATGCTTCGGGGTTGCCGTCGACCCACTGTGAACACGCCTCTGCCCACAACCTTGCCTACTGGCGAGACTGGGACTGGTGGGGCTTTGGGCCGGGTGCTCACTCCCACATGGGGCGTATGCGCTGGTGGAATGTCAAGAATCCTGGAGCCTATGCGGGGCGCGTGGGGGCTGAACAGTCGCCTGCCTACGCTGGCGAGATCCTCGATGCGGATGCGCGCGAACTGGAGCGCGTCATGCTGGGGGTGCGCACCTCTGAGGGGATCGCGATCAAGGGATTGCCGGGTCTGTCAGCGCCCGGCGCGGCAGGAGTATCGTCTGGTGACCGCATTGCTGCGCTTATTGCTGAGGGCCTCATCGATGGGGCAGCGGCGCTGTCTGGGCGTGTCCTCCTCACGCTGCGCGGACGCCTGCTGGCGGACTATGTGACCCGCGAAATCATGGGCTACTGATGAGAAGTTGGCACCTGTGCAGCGGAATATGCATCTGGTGGTAAACACTCTTCTGTGATAGCCAGTTCCGCGAAGTAACTTGTATTTGTATTGGTACAAGCTTAACTGCGGCAATGGTTGTTAGCTGTTTGACAGTTGGTCGGCGTGTGCTATGTGACAAGCTGGTGTTACATCGCAATACTGTTGACATCATGGTTGAAGTATGTTTGCCTTGATGTGTCATGTGAAGCCGAGTAATTTGCAGGGTTCCTCCATGAGGGGGCTTGTGAAGAGCCGTATACAAGGAAAAGTGTGGTATTGTGACTCTTCGGTACGCTGTCATTGCTGACATCGTGGGCTCTCGTACGCTGACCAATCGTGCAGAGGCCCAGGGAATCTATGAAGCCGCTCTTGGGGATGCGAGCGAGGGGCTCGCGCTGCTGCAGGCTCCGTACCCGACGGTCGGTGATGAATTCCAGGCGGTCGCCTACACGCTCGAGGATGCACTGCTTCTCACTTTGCGCGCGCAACTCCTCCTTCCCCCGCAGCTCCAGCTTCGCTTTGGCATCGGCGCGGGTCGGATTGAAGAGTTCTCTTCGGGTGTTCATCGGCAGGCTCCCGCGCGCTCGCGAGGATCGGAGTCCGCTCAGCTTCAGGATGGGTCCGCTTGGTGGGCGGCTCGTGCCGCGATCAACCGTGCGCATGACGTTCAGGATTCTTCGAACCCCTTCATCCGCACCTGGTTCATGGCGCACGCCTCGGTCGAGTCTGCGTTCCCGCGCCACTGCCAGACCTGCATTAATGCCCTACTGAGCCTGCGTGATCATGCGATCCTCAAGCTCTCCGCGCGTCATCGTCGAATTACGGCTGCGCTGCTGCTCGGTAAGACCCAGGTGGAGATCGCCCGGGCAGAAAGCTGTCGCAGCAGGCTATTTCTGACTTCGCCCGGGGCACGGGGGCGGGGTTGATCCAGTCCTCACTCATCATCGCGGAGGCCGCACGTGCATGAAGTCCTTCTCCTGGGCATCGCCGCCTCGGAGTTAACCGTTCTTCTCACTTCTGACCCGCGGCGCTGGTCGCGACGTCTGTCGATTTTCCTGACGCTGCTGTTGGCGGTGATCTGCTACTCGTGGTTCATCCTGGGCGTGAGTGCCCTCGCGAACGCGATCGGGGCGACCCTCGCGTTGGTGTGGTTTGCGTGGGACCTCGTCGATCCTTCCGCGCGCGGCGTGCTCGCGCGGTGGGCGTTGGCGTCAGTCGGCTTTGTTGCTCTGCTGAGCCTGGATCCGCTGAACTTCCCGTTGCTCTCGCTGCGTTCTGGGCGCCCCATCGACCTCATTATCGCGGTTCTCTTCCTGGTGACGGGACCGGTCAATCACCTGATTACCGCGATCCTGCAGTGCGCGCGCGGTCGTGCCTCCGATCCGGTGCCCGGGTGGATCAACGCGCCTGTTCTTCCGGCGATGCCTGACGTGACGCTCGAGGAGGGCGACGACGGTGAGACAGACTCGGAGGTTGTTGAGGCGCCCGTGATCTCCGGCGCTCTACCGGTCCTGGGCGCACAAGTGGATGAAGAAGTGACGGCATTGCGCGGAGGTCGCTGGATTGGCCCGCTCGAGCGCCTTCTGATTATCGTTCTGGCTGGCGCGGGTGCGGAGGTTGCTATCGCTGCCGTCGTTGCTGCCAAGGGCGTCATCCGTTTCCCTGAAATCTCGCAGGATTCGACGGGAGAAAAGGCAGAGGAGTTCCTCATCGGCTCGGTGTCTTCGTGGATTGTGGCTGCCCTCGTGGCGATGCTCATTCGTGTCGTGAGCCTGCACTGATTCTCGTGCCGCTAGAGTATGCCGGGTGAATAGCACAGACCCCTACGGCCGCAACATTTTCGCCCATGACCCGCATCGTGACGGGCCCGGGGCGAGGCGTCCGCGCTCGCAGGCCGTCCATGTTGAGATTGGTATGGTCCTCGAGGACGTCGCCTCCGGATGGGTCGGAGCCGTGACGCGGGTCGAGAAGTCCGGCGGCATTCACCTTGTGGAGCTTGAGGATCGGCGTGGCGTTCGTCGGTCTTTCCCTCTGGGCCCCGGTTTCTGGCTGGAGGGGCGTCCCATCGAGGCGCTGCCTCCCAGCCCGGCTCCAGCCCAGGCCTCGTCGAGCACGCAAGTCAGCGCATCGGGACGTCGTATCACGAACTCCGGTTCGTTTGCCCCTGCCTCGAGCGGTCCCAAGGTCGCAAAGCGCTCGCGCATATGGGTGGAGGGGCGTCACGACGCCGAGCTCGTGCAGCATGTCTGGGGCGAGGACCTGGCCGAGGCGGGTATCGCCGTTCAGTTGCTTGAGGGAGTCGATAATCTCGAGGCCATCCTGGAGGTGTTCGGGCCGACCGATACGGCGCGCGCGGGCATCCTCGTCGACCATATGGTGCCCGGATCGAAGGAATCTCGAATCGCCGAGGCCGTGTCGGCACGCTGGTCGGGAGCGGTCCTCGTCCTTGGACATCCGTTCGTCGACATCTGGCAGGCCGTCAAGCCTGCCCGCGTTGGCCTGGAACGCTGGCCCGATGTCCCGCGCGGCATCGATATCAAGCACGGAACCCTCGAGGCTCTCGGGTGGCCGCACGCCGACCAGCGCGACATCGCCCTGGGGTGGAAGCGGATCCTGTCCACTGTGCGTACCTACCGCGACCTTGAACCCGCCCTGCTCGGCCGTGTTGAGGAACTCATCGACTTTGTCACCGTGCCCTGGGCGCAGTAGGACGACGGCGCTTCTGTGTGAGGTTCGCGCAGGGCGCACACCTGGCGAGGCCCTCATGTCGCCCCCGATTGGCTGCGAGGAGTAGCATTGGCACTCAGGAAGTAAGAGTGCCAGAACGGGAGGAGGTGGCATGACGCGCAACAGTGCACAGAATCGCAGGCTCGATGTTCTGCGTGCCATCGTCACCCAGTACGTGGCTACCCGTGAACCCGTCGGCTCCAAGGCCATCGCCGCCGGAGGCCTCGGCGTCTCATCGGCGACGATCCGCAATGACATGGCGGTGCTGGAGGAAGCCGGCCTCATCTACCAGCCTCACACCTCCGCCGGGCGCGTCCCGACTGACCGTGGCTACCGCGTGTTCGTTGACCGCCTCGCCGAACTCAAGCCCATGAGTGGGCCTGAGCGCCACGCCCTCGAGACGTTCCTGTCGGAGTCCGTCGACATCGATGACGTCGTGGAGCGTTCCGTGCGCCTGCTCGCCCAGGTCACTCATCAGGTGGCACTTGTGCAGTACCCTGGGGCGCGCGTACGCGTTCTCAAGCACCTCGAGGTTATCGGTTTGGCTCCCGGTCGCGTCCTCGTCGTCGTCATCACCACGGATGGTGAGGTCGGTGAGCGCAGCCTCACCCTGCACGCGGCGCTGGATGAGGGGCAGCTACGCGAGGCGCGAGAACACCTGCGATTGCACTGTGATGGTGCGACCTCCGCGTCCGCGCAGTCCTGCGTCGATGCTGCCACGGCTTCGGCCCGGCCCGAGATCGTCGGCACAGTCGCCGCCATCGGCGCCGCCCTGCCGC
>CAKAHQ010000007.1 GCA_916439125.1 uncultured Actinomyces sp.
GCCTGCCGCGAGCGCACCCACGTCCCCCGAGACTGAGGGTGCGAGCGAGGCCGACGTCCCCGAGGTGCCGGCCCCAGCCTCGTCCTCCGATCCCGGGGCGGGCCGAGTCGTCCTCATGGGGCAGATCCTCGTGGACCGTGTCCTTCAGGGGGCGCGTCCGATTCACGGCGGCGGCTCCGAATGGGCGCGTGACGGGGGCACACACGTGGGCGGTGGCTTCAACGCGCTCGTGGCGGCGCGCCGGATGGGAGCCAAGGCCATCTCCCTCAGCCCGATTGGCACCGGACCCCACGCGTCGATGATCGAGGCCGCCCTCGCTCACGAGGGAATCGTCGATGCCGGACCACGCGTGGACGGCGTGGACAACGGATTCTGCGTCGCCATGATTGGTCACGACGCCGAACGCACCTTCATCTCGACGAAGGGCGCTGAGACGATGACGCCCGAGACCGCGTGGGCGGACTTCGTGCGGACGATGAACCCGGGCGACGTGCTGTACATCGACGGATACCTCATGGACCACCCCGCGAACCGCGAGGCCGCGGAGGCTGCGTTACGCGTCTTGCCCGAGGGTGTGCGTGTGCTCCTGGATGTCTCTCCCGTCATCGGGATCCCGGAGAGCTTGCCCACGCACCACACGATCATCTCGATGAACAGCGTCGAGGCGAGGGCAATCGCCAAGCAGTCGCGACTTGACGGCTACTGCCTTTTGACTCTCTCAGTTGCCGCCTCGCGCAGACACTGGGGCGCGACACGTTGATTCGCCTCGGAGCATCCGGCGCTTATTTTGCTCGCTCTGCCAGCCCCGATAGCGAAACATCAGCCGCGCACATCCCAACCCCGACCATCGACGCCGTCGACACGAATGGGGCCGGCGACGCCCACACCGGCGTCCTGGCGGCATCACTTGCCCTTGGTATCCCACTTGAGCGAGGCCTTGTCCTCGCCAACTGCGCGGGTGCCCTGGCCTCGACCGTACCCGGTCCGGCCTCGTGCCCGACGCGCGAGGACATCGAGGCCGCGGCGGACGCGCTGAGCGAGTCGGGAAACTGACATGGATCCGCGCTTTGATCGTGCCCACGGGGCGATGGCAGGCCTTTTCTACGGTCAGGCACTCGAGGTGGACGCGACGGTCGATAAGGGCAGTCAGTCGGTGCCCCTCAGCGAGAGCATTCTCTCTCTGATGGCGGCCACCGAGTCCACGAAGCAGCCGACGTTCCCCTGCTTCACGACACCCGTTGATCACTTGTATGGCCTGATGCTCGGAGCCGTCCAGCTCGGCATCGCCACCTCGATAAGCAGTCCCCAAGCCTTCGCGGACGCCGTGTGGAACAACAGCCAGAAACGGGAGCCCACGCGCCAGGACTTCCAGGCGACGGCTCTGGTTGCCGCCGCGGTGTCGATCGGCCTAGACAGTCCGAACTTCCGCGTGGAGGACGCTCTCGTGCGAGCCGTCGACGTCGTGTCGTCGGCGGAGGCTCACGGCGAGTGGAGCCCTGAGCCTGACGTCGTGGCCGCGACGCGCAGGGCATTGAACATCGCAAGCGACGTCAACGACTACATCGGCTTCTCTCTCGAGCGGCTCAGCAAGCAGATCGGGTTCGGCAGTTCTCCCGCCCAGATCGTGCCGACTGCTTTTGCCCTGGCCGCACGCTACCAGGATCGCCGTCTCCTATCCTCTCCCCTGCGTCTCGGCGCCCAGGCGCACACGATCCTGTCCATCGTCGGCGCGCTGGTCGGAGCGGTTCGAGGCGCGAGCTTCCTGCGCCCCTACGGGTTGTCCCGGGTTGAGGAGGCGTGCCCGCTGAACCTGGCGGATCGCGCACACAATCTGCTCGCCACACGCGCGCCTTACCCCCGCGACGCTCTCGCCCCGGGCGCATCCACGCCACCGGTCACCCCCTCAGCCCCGGCCTCGTTCGAGGACAGCTCATCGAGCCTGCACACGCGTCAACGCTACTTTGAGCCTGCCACCCCGCCCACTCCGCTCGGCGCACGCCGAGGCGGACCTCAGACCGGGCGCGTGCTTGTTCTCGGCGAGCTGCTCCACGACCAGGCCATGCATTCCGAGACGTACCCGAGTTTCGGCGAGCACGTGTGGGCCGAAGAACTGGGCCAGTCCACGGGCGGCATGTTCCGCGCACTGGTCGCGGCGCGACGCATGGGAGCCGAGGTCGTCTCGCTCTGCCCGATCGGAGAAGGGCCCAATGCCGAGGCCATTTCGCAGGCCTTAGCTCGCGAGGGCATCATCGATGCCGGTCCCCGATTCTCGGGGGCTGACAACGGCTACCAACTGATCTTTACCGGCGACAACGGCTGGCGGCTGACCGTTGCAACAAAGAGCCCACTACCCGAAGACGCCACACGGGTGTGGGCGGAAGCCATCCAATCGATGAGCCCCTCCGATGTCCTGTGCATCGACGGCGCGCTGCTCGCCCAACAACCGATGACGCGGGCCCTGCGCAAGGCTGTGACAGGCCTGCCCGATCACGCTCGCGTCGTCTTCGATGCATCCTCTCACGAGGGCTTCCTCGAGGGCCTTCCCCCTCGACAATGTCATCGTGTCACTGCGCGCCTCCCAACGGCCCGGCTTCAGCGGCTTTTTCCGGCATTTCAACGACAACTATCCTCCGTTCCCCTTCTACGAGGAAGACGACGAGCCCCGGGATCAGGCAGCGGCCCTCGCCATGCTGACGATGCGCTATGTCGTGCTGCGCGCAGACGATGGCCAGGTGTACTACGCCCGCCCCACCCACGACGAAGCCCGCTTCATCCGACCTCGCGTCGTTCAATCACCGGCACCCCCCGCTCGCCAAGAACCAGAACCTGGAGACCTCGGGCATTCATTCCGCAACGTTGGCGGCCTGCCTCGCGCTCGGTATACCGGTCAAGCGGGGCATCCTGCTAGCGAATTGCGCGGCCGCACTCACCACGCCAACTTCGCTGCCCACCCGCGATTCGCTCGAGGCTGCGGCCGACAAGCTTGTGGCCCGCGATCAGGCCTGACAAGGAGAAACGAGAATGGATCCACGACTCCCCCGCGCAATCGCGGCAATGGCAGCCCTCGTCCGCGCGGATATGGCCAACCCTGTTAACCCGGAAGCGCCGACGAAGACGGTATCGGAGGCGACGAGGCAGGCCATGGCCGTGGCCACGCAGCTGACGCGAGGCCCGGGTGGTGCCCACGCTATTCGTTCAGGCGAGTGGCACGCCCCCGCCGCGAGTGCGCTCGATCGCCTCTTGTGCGCGGTACCCATCGGTATTGCGATGTCGACACTTGACCCCGAGGCCCTCGCAGACACCGTGTGGGCGGCGTGCGGATGCACGACTCGGAACGAATTTCAGGCGGCTGCGCTTCTCGCGACGGCGGTGTCCTTATCCATCGAACCTCGCAACATTCACCTCGTTGAGGCTGTCCAGATCGTCTCAGACATGACACCGCGCGGTGAGCCAGAGGACGGTCCCGATGTCCTGACGGCAACGCGGCTAGCATTGAACTTCCAAGCCAACTCTGTGCAGGTCAACGGCTTCTCGCCCATCAGCCCGTTGACTCACAAACTCTCCGACCATACCCCGTCGTCTCTCCTCATCCCATCGGCCTTCCTTGTCTCTGGTAACCGCTACGGTTCGATGTCCACCTCCAAGTTGGGTAAGTTGTGCGGGGAGCCGAGGTTGCTGCGCATCATTTCGGAGCTTCTGTTCAATTTCTCTCCACCCGGTCGTTACTTCTCTTACAGCTCGATGGAATGGGTGGAGCGGTACTCTCAACTCGATCTGCTCGGGGTCACCGGGCAGCTGCTCGAGCTGCGTCCTCCCACCCCCGAGAGCTGGCTACGGCGAGCCGTCGGACACTCGGCTTCAGACTCTTCGAACGGCGGCTGGTCTTCCTTCGAAGCCCCCGGGTCGACGATTCTCACTCGAGCTGCCCCCTTCGAGCCGGAGAGCAAGCCGACTCCGCTCGGTCCGGCCAGGGGCGATGCGCCCGCAGGTCGCGTCGTCTTCATGAACGAGCTAACGCTCAGGTACGACCGACAGTCCGCGGACGAACCTCTGCCCAGCGGGGACGAGTGGGCTACCCGTGAGGGCGTCCAGATTGACATTTGTTTGACGGCCATGCGAGCCGCCCGAGCCATGGGCGTCGAGGTCGTGAGCCTCAGCCCAATCGGTGAGGGGCCGCGCGCATCGATCATCGCCGAGGCACTGGCTCGGGAGGGGATCATCGACGCAGGTCCGCGTGTGAGGGGGTGCGATAACGGATACGTGTCGAACGTTATCGGAGACTTCCACCGCTCGAAGATCTCATTCATCGAGAATGTTCCCAAGCACGCGTGGGACGAGGCGATCCGCACGCTGGGCCCCTCCGACGTCCTGTTCGTCGACGGCGCAGTGAGGCGTTCTCGGGAGGTTCTCTCCGCTGCCGAGAACGCACTCGTTCACCTGCCGGAGCACGTGCGCGTCGTCCTGGACTCGTCGAGGCGTGAGGCCGGGCCTGCACGTCTTCCCAAAGACAACGTGATCATGGTGCTGCATCAGCGGGGAGTGCAGGGCCTGTGCGAGCCTATCGTGTGCGATCGTTCGGCTTTTGATGCCAGCCAGGACCCGGAGCGCGCCGCCGGTTTCGTCGAAGACATGTTTGGCCGCTACACACTAATCGACACAGAGACAGACGAGTCCTACCTCGCGCGCCCACTGCGCGCCAAGACCTCAGAAGTTTCGTACATCACCCGGTTCCCAGCGCCGACCGTCGAACCGACGGATCGATTGGGGTCCCAGCACGCACGCTATGGCGTGTTAGCGGCCGCCCTCGCACAGGGGCAAACCCTCGAGCGGTGCATCCTTCTGGCGAATTGCGCTGGCGCCCTGGCCTCGACCATGCCAGGTCCGGCCTCGTGCCCGACGCGCGAGGACATCGAGGCCGCGGCGGACGCACTCGCCGCGGACACTGCTGCGGAATAGGAGAATGCAACATGGACACACGCTCTGAACGTGCCCGCGCGGTGCTGTTGGCCTGCGCGATCGGTGACGCGGCCGGGTTGCCCACCCGCGGCATGGCCCCCGACGAGATCGAGAGCACCTACGGCCCACCGCCGACATGGTGGGATCGTGACGTCGTCCACCCCACCAAGCCCGGCGTTCCCGAGGGAACGATCACGGAGGTGACGCGCGACATCCTGGCGGCGGCCTCGACCCTTCTCGGTGACGAGGCGGGGGCGACCATCCGGGACCGCGCAGGCACTGTCCCGATGGGGTGGCGTCAGCTTGTGCGCGCCATTCCCGTTGGCATCGCGACCTCGACGGCCGATCCCGAGGCCTTCGCGCAGGCCGTATGGGAGGCGTGCGGAGGGGAATGCCTCACCCAGCAGGAGTTCCAGGCGGCGGCCCTGCTCGCCGCGGGCGTCTCCCTCCAGGTGGACGGGGCTCAGGAGAGGCTATCGACGAGGTACAACCGCCTGTGGGAGGCCCTCCACCTCGTGGAGTCCCTGAAACCGCGCGGCAGCTGGAGTCCAGAGCCAGACGTCGTGGCGGCAACCCGCCGGGCGATGAACATCGCCATGCAGGTGGCAACGACGCCCACGCAGATCCTGACCGAGCAATTCGGCTCCTCCCCGGAACCCACGCGCATGGTCCCGCTGTGTTTCGGACTGAGCACGTACCTCGCACACTGGCTCTCGCGCTACGGGATCACGCGGATAGGAGGCGACACCAGCCTCATGAGTGCGATCGTCGGCGCTCTCTGCGGCGAGGCGAAGGGGCATCACGAATTGCGGCGCGGCTCGTGGATGCAGGTCGAGGAGGTCAACGACCTCGACCTGACATCGCTCGCTGAGCGCCTCGTCGCGCGCCGCCCCGCGCCCGTGGATGACGCAGCCGGCGACGATAATGCGTCCGACGAGGGTGCCACGGCGGCCTGGGAGTCGCCCAACGCCCCTTCCCCGTTCGAGGATCCCAACTCCACCCGAATGACACGACGGACTCTGTTCACGCAGGTGTCGCCGCCGACTCCGCTCGGTCCCGCGCGCGGAGAGGCTCCCGTGGGGCGCGTCGCCTACATGGGCCAGCTCGTGCTCAACCAGTCGCTACATGTGTCTTCCTTCCCCGAGTCGGGTGGGGATGTGTGGGCCACCGACGAGGGAATGGAGCTAATCGGAGGCATCGAGGTTCTGCGCGCTGCTCGACGCATGGGGCTCGAGGCCGTCTCCCTCGGCCCGATCGGCGAAGGCCCCCACGCCTCGCTCATCGAGGAAATCCTGCGACGAGAGGGCATCATCAACGCGGGGCCGCGCATCCCGGGAATGGACAACGGCTACCGAGTGACGATCACCGACGACGCGGGGCAACGCCTCGTCGTCAGGGCGATGATAGACAAGTGCGCGGTGCCAACCCATGCGTGGGCTGAGTTCACCCAGACGATGGGCCCGGCCGACGTGCTCTACTACGACGGCGAGTTTGCGGGCGCGTACGGATACGACTATGGGGACCTGGGAAACGATGATGCCGCTCGCGAGGCACTCCTGCGCTTGCCCGAGCATGTGCGCCTCGTCCTCGACACATCTTCCCGAGCGCAGATGCCTTCTGGCATTCCCTTCGACAACACCGTCTTCGTTATTGGCCAGGATGAGGTCGCGGGGATGGGCACTCGCATGACCGGCGACCGCAGCGCCTTCGATGTCAGCCGTACGTTCCACGGCGCAGCTTTCGAGGCCGCCAGGCTCTTCGATTGCCACGCGCTCGTTCCCTCGGGGCCGGAGGGGGCCCACTTCTCCAGGCCTAATTACGGCGGAGAGGACTTGAGTTGGCCGACGGTCACGCACTGCCCCGCACCGCCCTTCGGGGCCGAGGACCCACTCGAGGCCAGGCACGTGTTTTCCGGAGTCTTCGCGGCGTCTCTCGCCAGGGGCCTGCCCATCGAACGGGCGATCCGGCTCGCGGTGTGCGCACGCGCCCTCGCCACGGCCACGCCCGGCAGGGCGACGTGCCCGACGCGCGAGGACATCGAGGCCGCGGCGGATGCGCTGGAGGAGCGCGCGGACGAGGAGTGAGCTCGGTCGAGGCGTTTGCGCGTCAGGAGCACTGCCCACCAGTGCACATGTACGCACGTCAGCCCCTGCGACGTGCGAGATGCATCAAATAATCGACCGAGTCGCCTATTTTGCATCCCCAAGGGTGCACAATCGCACCATGACGACTAACGACACCCGGGACCGCGGCGGCATCGTCGGCGGGGCGCTCACGGTTGCCCTGCTGATCACGCTGGCCGTGCAGAACGCCGTGCCGCCGATGGCCACCGACATGTACTCGGCTGCGTTCCCGCAGATCACGGAGGACCTGGCGACGAACTCGACGATGCTCGGGTTCACGCTCACTACCTTCTTCGTGGGCTACGCGTCCGGCCAGGTCCTGGGCGGAGCCATCTCGGACCAGATCGGGCGCCGCCGCCCCATCGTCGCGGGCGGCATCATCACCCTCGTCGGCTCCATGATCTGCGTGTTTACGCCGGGCATCTGGGTGCTCCTCGTGGGCCGAGTCTTCCAGGGCCTCGGCGGCGGCGTCGACTCCTCGGTTGGCCGCGCGATCCTCGTCGACGTCGCGCACGGCAAGACGCTGGCTCGCGCGATGAGTCTCCTCCAGGCGATCGTCGGCTTCGCTCCGATGCTCGCCCCGGTCCTCGGCGCGTTCATCATCACGCACGCGACGTGGAGGGTCGTCTTCTGGGCGCTCGCCGCCTTCACGCTGCTCATGGCGTCCCTCGCGTGGTTCGTCGTGCCCGAGTCCCTGCCCGAGGAGCGCCGCCACCCCGGCGGTATTCCGCGGTTCTTCCACGGCCTCGTCCAGGTTGTGCGCATCCGCCCCTTCGTGGGCTTCATGCTGACCAACGCCTTCTCGAGCTTCTGCATGTTCGGCTACATTTCGAACGCCACCTACGTGCTGCAGGGGCCGCTGGGCCTGTCCCCCATGGCTTTCGCGTGGGTGTTCGCGTTTAACGCGCTGCTGTCAACCGGCTTCGCGCTGGTCAACGTGCGCCTGATCTCGCACTTCACGCCGCGCACGCTCATCATCGCGGGCCTCACGATCGCCGCGACCGGCGTGGTGACGCTGGCGATCTCGACCTTCCTCCTCAACCTGCCGCTGATCCTCACGTGCGTGGGCTTCGCGCTCATCATGACGGCGAACGCGTTTATTTTCGGCAACTCGGGCGCGCAGGCCATGAGCGAGGCACGCGAGCACGCAGGCACGGCCTCGTCCGTGATGGGTGTGTTCCAGTCGATCGCGAACGGTATCGCCGCTCCCCTGGCGACCTCGGGCGGCGACAGTGCCGTGCCGATGGTGCTCGTCATGATCGTGGGCTCGGCCGGCGCGTGGTTCGCGTTCTGGGTGATCGCCCGCGGCGGCAAACACACGCCGCGCCACCTCAGCCTCGACTGACGAGGCGTCAGCACCCCATCCACCATGACTCGGTACCACCCGCGCCCGGCGCACCGGCATGTTCTGGATAGGTTGCGCACTTCCGGATAGGTAACGCGCATCCGGATAGGTAACGCGCATCCGGATAGGTTAATAACCTATCCAGATCGTCACAACCTATCCAGATCGTCACAACCTATCCGGATCGGGCACCTCATCGCGATGAATTCAGCGGAAGGCACCATCTTTCATGGCCCGGCCACGACTATCAGTTGGGATGGCGCTGCCCGACCCGCAAAACGCCCACCACTCGGCCCTTACTCGCGCGAGGCCAGCCAGACCGCGACCGACACGAGAACCAGGCCGATCAGCTCGAAGACGCCGGGGATCTGGCGCAGCATGACGGCACCGACCAGGGCGGATGTGGCCGGCAGGATCGCGGCGAACAACGCGAAGGTCGACGCCGCCAGGCGCCGCATCGCGAGCGCCTCGAAGGTGTAGGGAATCGCGGTGGACAGCAGGCCCACACCGACGACGATCGCCATCAGCTTCCACGAGGCCAGGGCCGCCATCGCGCCCGGCCCAAGGAAGGGCGCGAAGAACAGGGTGCCCCACGCGCATCCGAGCGCCAGGTTCGTCACCCCATCGCGCGTGGTCGAGGCCTTCTGCCCGACGACGATGTAGGCCGACCAGGCGAGGGCCGCGAGGAGGATCCAGGCGACGCCGACGCGCACGCTCGGCACGCTCAGGTCGAGGGCGAGCCCGCCGATGCACGCCACCCCGGCGAACGCGAGGGCCGCAGCGATGCGCGGCTGCCAGCCGCGGCCCCTGATGACGGCGACGGCGACGGGGCCGATAAACTCGATGGATACGGCGGTCCCCAGGGGGGATGCGCGCGATCGACTCGTAGAAGGAGGAGTTCATCGTCAGGATGATGACGCCAAAGAGCGCGGAAATAGCCAGGTCGGAGCGCGTGAGGCCGCCGCGCCACGGGCGTTTCCAGGCAAGGAGAACGACCGCGCCGGTCAGGACGCGCCACCAGGCGACGGAGGCGGGTTCGACGGACACGAAGGCAATAACCGCGAGCGCCGCGCCCACGTACTGGATGAGGCCGGAGCCGACGATATAGAGCTGAGGCGGGATGCGGTCGGTGACGGGGCGCCGGGCGGGCGCGTTCACTGCGCGGGCGCGAAAGTGAGGGCCGCCGAGTTCATGCAGTAGCGCATGCCGGTGGGCTGGTCGGGCGCGTCGGGGAAAACGTGGCCGAGGTGGGAGTCGCAGGTCGCGCAGCGCACCTCGGTGCGGATCATGCCGTGGCTGGTGTCGACGCTCTCGACGGTCGCGCCGTCGTGGGCCTGGAAGAAGGAGGGCCACCCGCAGGAGGAGTCGAATTTCGCGTCGGAGTCAAAGAGCTTGGATCCGCAGGCCGCGCACGAGTAGGTGCCGACGCGCGCCTCGTCGAGGAGCTCACCGGTGAAGGGGCGCTCGGTGCCGACCTCGCGCAGCACGTGGTAGCGCATGGGGCTCAGGAGTTTCTTCCACTCGGCGTCGGTGCGGGCAGCGGGATCAGTTGCGTTCATGGATCTATTGTCCCGCGCCGCCCGCGCCCTCGCACGCGTGCGGCCGCTCTCCTCGTGCGGATCCATGGACGAGGCGGGGGCTCAGTCCGCGGTCACCTCTCCGGACCCGCGTTTGCGAAAGAATCGCCGTGGAACGATCGTCACGCCCGACATGATCCAGAGCGCGCCGGTGATGAGCGCGAGACCGAGAAGGTCGAGGAGGCTGGGAACCTGTCCGAGCAGGACGACGCCGGCAACCATCGCGACCGCGGGAAAGAAAACGTTGTATCGAGCTTGGGTTCGCGCATCTGCCCGTTGATCGACGATGCGGCGCAGCACGGTGGGCCTGACGAACATCAGGCAGCTGACCGCGATGATGACCGCGATAAAGCGTCCATTCAGGGCGGGAATCTCATGAATGGTGGCATCCCGCAGACCGAATCCCAGTGCAGCAATCACGAAACCCACCCCGGATACCGCCCCGTAGTCGTAGCCGAGATGCGACGTGACACCCTTCACCATCACCATGGCGAGCAGAAGAACACCAGCCCATAGGCTCACCATCATGCTCGACTGCATCACCTTGCCATCGACGGTGCCCGGGAGCGCCTGGTATGCAAACACGACGCATCCCGCGAGGGCAAGAGCCGGGCTGAGGAAACGACGTTTCCCCTGCCCGTGAATCAGGCCGATCAGCAGACCGACGGTCATCGAGATCGCCACGGCGGTACCCACCTGCAGATGGTTGATCGCCGTGAACATGCTGCTACCGTACAGAGCAAACAAAACCCCCACGATCACGGCGATGCCGAGCCCGCGCACGCCGAGGCTCTGCCGCCAGGGCCTCGTGCGCGCGATGAGGACGATCGCCGCGGGGATCAGGATCATCCACGCGATGGTGTCGGGAGCGGCGATGCCGAGGATCGTTCCGGCCAGAGCGATGCCGATGGCCCCGAAAATGGTCTCGGCAGCAAGGACTGCGTGGACGGCGCCGCCGACGCGTCCTCCAGGAGAATCCTGAGGCACAGGGGCGGACTGTGGGCCCGGCGCAGTCTGCTGGTCAGGCGTCTCGCTGTGGGCGGTGGGATCGGGAGCGGTCATGCCTCTATTGTCGAGGACCGCCCGCACCCGTGCACATCTGTGCGTGGGCGCGGGCGGTCCGTTTTCCTCGCGCTGGCCTCAGTGACGAGGCCGTGGCCCGTTCACCTGTCCCCATCACTCATTGGTGGCGGACCCTGCGTTGGAGGTCTTCTTCGCCGCCGCCTTCTTGGGAGCCGCCTTCTTGGCGGTGCCCTTCTTGGCGGAGGTCTTCTTCGTGGCGGCCTTCTTGGCGGGGGCCTTCACGTCCTTGACGGGGGTCGCGTCGCTCGCCTTGTCGGCTCCCTCGTCCTTCACGGTCTTCGTGGCCGCGGCGGAGGACTTTTTGGTGCCCTTCTTCGCGGTCGAGGCCTTCTTGGCGGCTGTCTTCTTCGCGGGAGCCTTCTTCGCGCCGGCCTTAGCGGAAGCCGCCTTCTTGGCGGTCTCCTTCTTCGCCGGGGCTTCCTCTTCCGCTGCGACAACCTCGGTCGCGGAGTCCAGGGGCGCGGCGTCCTCGTCAGCCGTCGCAGGCATCACGAGGGTCTCGTCCTCGGGCTCGTCGACCGCAGGCAAGACCTGCGTGGCGTCGGAATTGAGCGCCCCGGCCTCTGCGGCCTCCACGGGATCCATGACGACGGTCGCCTCGGCGTCGGCAGCCTCGTCGGCGACGGCGTCCTTCTGCGCAGCATCAACCTCGGGAGCCTCGGCCTCGGGGGTCGACTCTCCGCGGCCGCGCTCTCGGGCGCCACGGCCTCGTCCGTCGCGTCCTCGTCCGTCGCGGACTTTTTCCACCACCGCAGCCTCGGCATCCTCGGCCTGCGGAGCACGGTGCTCGACGACCGGGATCTGACCGGTGACGGTGCGTAGCATGTCAGCCTCGGCGCCGGTGGGGGCGACGGCCGGGAAGAAGTCCATGATCGACACGCGCGCGGGCTTCACCGTGGGCGTGGGGCGTGTTTCGCGTCAGGCGCGCCTCCTCCGCGACCGCGTACCAGCCGGGGTGGACGGCGGGTTCGTCGGCCTCGTCCTCGGGCGCGCGCGATGCGGCCATCTCGGCGGGGGTCGGCGCGGGCGGCGGCACGAGCGCGGGGGCGATCGCCTGGACCGTGTCGGTCATAACGGGTCGGCCGGTGCGCACGGGCGGGGGCACCTGCACGGGATGTTTCACGGATGTTTCACGCGCGGGGATCGGCGTGGTTTCCTGCTCGTCCGGGGACACTTCGACGTCCGACGAGGCCTGGGCCTCCTCGCCGCCCATCTCCTCGGGCGCGTCGGGGGCGGGCGCGCCCTCACGCTCAGCGTCCTCGGCGGGAGCGCTGTCCTCCTGTGATTCGGCGGCGCGCGAGTCGCCGGAATCGGCGGATGCGCCAGCGTCGATTGCCGCGTCGGCGGGTGCCTCGCCCTGCGCGGGGCAGGCTGAGCGTCGGCGGCATTCTCCTCGGCGGAAGCGGCATCGACAGACCGCTCATCGGCCTGGGAATCGGCAGCGTCAGGGTCGGTTTCGTGCTTCTCGTCGGCGGCCGTGTCGGCAGAATCGGCCGCAGCGGCATCTTCGGTCGCTTCGACAGAATCGGCCGCGGCGTCCTCCACGGTCGCCCTCGTCCGCGCGCTCGGCGTCGGCACTCGCAACCTCCGCAGAATCGGCTGCCGCATCCTGAGCAGCCTCGGGCGACTCGCCTTCGGGCGCCTCGTTGTCGGCAACGACCGGCTCGACGCCGACGGCCGCCAGGGCGAGGGTGGCCTCGGGGTCGAGGGCCTCGGCTTCACGGCGCTTGTGGGCCCTCGCGGCGCTCCTGGGCGCGGCGGGCCTCGGCCTCGCGCTCGGCATAGACCTCTTCACCCGGGCCCTCGAGGGCGGCGGCGCGTTCCTCGGCCTCGGCGGAGCCGGAGAAGAAGCGCCTCGCCTCGGCCGATGGAGGTCGCGGTGAGGGTCTGGGTGAGCTGCGGGTTCGCGTTGCCGGCGGCCTCGATGATCTTGCGCAGAGCGCTCTTGGAGATCACCTGGGTTTCGTCGCGGGAGGCGCTGGGGCCGCCCTCGGCGAGTTCGCGCTGGCGGTCGGCCACGGCGCGGCGGCGGGCGTGCTTGGCCTTGCGGCGGGCGGCGACCATGCGCGCAGCGTGGGCGGGGGTCCCTGGGAGCGGCGGGCGCGGAGCCGGACGCGGAGATCGCGGATGCGGCGCCACCCGTCGCGGCGCCGGACTGCTCACCGGCCGACGCGGGCGTACCCGCGTGGGAAGCCGACGTGCCCGTGGCGGCCACGGCCTCGTTCGTACCGGAGATCCCGGCGAGCTCGGCGGCCAGGCGCGCGATGCGTTCGCGGCTCGCGTCCTGCTCGACGGTGACGGTCTGGCGCGGCTCGATGCGCTGGGCGGGCGTGCCCACGGCTCTTCGGCGACGATCCACGAGATGAGCTGCTCGCGCATATACGCGCGCAGGTCGGAGAGGTGGCCGGAGTTCTTCGCGGAGACGAGGACGCGCACGGTGACCGTGTACTCGTCGGAGTCGGTGATTTGCACGCCCCACGTGCGCCCGTCCCACAGGTCGGTGGCGGTCAGGAGCTGCTCGACCTTGGCGCGGATGAGGGTCACGGGCGCGGACCAGTCGAGTTTGAGCTCAACGGTGCCGAGCTGGGCGGCGGCGCGGCGCGTCCAGTTCTCGAAGGGTGTCTGCGTGAAGTAGCGCGACGGGATGATGAGGCGGCGCTCGTCCCAGATGCGCACGACCACGTAGGAGAGCGTGATTTCCTCGACGGAGCCGGTTTCCTTCTTCTCGCCGGCGACGACAACGTCACCCACGCGGATCGCGTCGGTGAAGGCCAGCTGCAGGCTTACGAAGACGTTGCCGAGGGTCTGCTGGGCAGCGAGACCGAAGATCACCGAGATGACGCTTTACGGGAGGCCAGGACGGTGGTCATGGCCTGGCGGGCGACCTCGAAGGTACCGATGATCGCAACGATGCCCACAACGACGATGATCGACTGGGTGAGGCGGCGCAGCACTTGAGCCTGGGTCTCGAAGCGGCGCGAGCGTCCCTGGTCAGAATCCTGGCGCACCTTGGCGGCGTCCTCGAAGACCCACGCCGCGGCGTAGGCCATCCAGGTCAGGCAGGCGAGGGCGAGGATGAGCAGCACGTGCATGAGGAACGTCGTGATCGACGTGCCGTTCCATTCGGACAGGTGGGGGTTGATCAGCGCGATGCCGAGTCCCGCCCACGCTCCCCAGGCCGCGAAGGTGAAGTGCCCCGGGCGGCGCACGCGTGCCAGGATCGACGAGGCCGTGGCCGCCTTCGAGAGCGCCTTGCGCGCCAGGGCGGAGAGGAGGACCGAGACGACGATACCCACGAAGGCCCCGACGATCGGGCCGAGGATGAGGAGGGTGAGGTCGATGGTCGTGGCCACGGCGGCCTCTGCCCCGGATTGCGGGTCGGCGACCACGCGCGCGAGGGCGTCCGAGGCCTCGGGCAAGGGCACCGAGTGCTGGTGTCATAGTCATGCATCAAGCCTAGGTCGGGGAGCTGATGAATTCCTGGGAATTCCGCACAATTGCAACGTTTTTTTCGGTAATGTGTCAGCTGTCACTGGATTTCGTTTTTGACGTTCCGCTCGCGTTCTGCCTAAACTATCTCCCGTCTTCGGACGCCAGTTCGACGGCCAAGCAGGCCCCCATCGTCTAGCGGCCTAGGACACCGCCCTTTCACGGCGGCGACACGGGTTCGAATCCCGTTGGGGGTACCACCGGTCGCAATCGTGATTGGAACAATTCAATAGGTCTTACCTGTTGTAAGGCCCCGTAGCGCAGTTGGTTAGCGCGCCGCCCTGTCACGGCGGAGGTCGCGGGTTCAAGTCCCGTCGGGGTCGCCGACCAGACCTTTTGGTTCAGGTCTTGGCTCTGTAGCTCAGTTGGTAGAGCGTTCGACTGAAAATCGAAAGGTCACCGGATCGACGCCGGTCGGAGCCACCAGCAAGTCCCCGAAGCATTCGCTTCGGGGTTTTTGTTTTGCCCGCGACGAGGCGGAATTCCCCTTTTGCTCGAGGTAGTCGCCTCACAGCACCACACCCCGGCCGCCCCGCATGCGGCCCCACATGCGGCCCCACATGCGTGCGACCAGCAAATTTCGCATGCAATTCCCTCACGGCACGAATCGACCCAACCCCGAAAACCGCAGAATATCAACGATCGGATTACATAATTTGAAATATGCTCACGGGAATTGCATGCGAAATTTCTGGAGACCGCGAGGCCCTGCGCCACACCCCATAAGCGAAGCAGCTCATATGCGCTTCGTCACACACATGACTGGGCGACAAAAAATAGTAACGCCAGTCAATTAATTACCGCACAACCAGAACATCGCTCAAATGCTCACATTTCCAACCAGCTTAATGTCCAATGAATTGCTAGACGACCAAAACAAACCCTCCATAACGTGGACAAATAGGCGACATTAAACGCGCAGCCCATGACAGACAGGCGTAGCCTTCCCATCAGCATCATTACTTGCTAACCACAGCGGATGGGTGGCCACCCCAACGAGCACGCCACGGCCTCGGCCCCCATCCATAACGAATGGAGACTCACGTGCACCCACGCAGTATCGGGCGCATTTTCCCGCTCGCTGTCGGGATGATCGTCGCCGGCCTGCTGGCCGCGTTCATCGCTATCGCGCCCACCTTCGCTGCCTCCGTCGGCGTCGTCAGCAAAATTTCGCTGGCGCGCGAGGACAATGAAACCACCGCGCCCACCGTCGGCATCCACGTCATGACCATGTCCTTCGACATCGACACGACCGGCAAGGACGTCGCGCCCGGCGACACGTTCACCATTCAGATTCCCCCCGAGCTCAAGATTATCTCGGACTCGGGCAGCTCGACGCTGAACTTCAGCATGCTCAACGAGGACAAGGTCCCCGTCGTCGACTGCTCCGTCCCCACGGGTGAGGGCGTGTCCATGACCTGCACCTTCGGCGAGTACGCAAGGGACCATCACAGCATCATCGGCCACGGCACCGTGCGCACGAAGGCGGTGCACGCCACGACCTCGTCGACAGTGTCCTTCCCGGTCAACGGCACCGCCGTCATCGTGGACCTGCCCGGCGGCTCGATCTCCGGCACGTATGAGCGCACCCTGCCCAACACCCAGAAGTGGGGCCTGCCCAAGGAAGGCGACTCCTCGCGGATCATCTGGGAGATCGACATCAAGGGATCCCAGCTGCCCGAGGGTGCGACCGAGGTCGAGATCGCTGACACCTTCGATATGAGCTCCGGCGGCTACTCGCTGGTGCCCGGGTCGGAGAAGCTCTACTACTACAACAACGACGCTGAGTACCAGGCCGATCAGGCGCCCGCCCTCAAGGCCGGCGCGTCGATCGGCGACGGCACCTTCACGATGGAGGCCAGCGCCGACGGCACCGGGTTCACCGCGACGTTCCCGCGCCTGACGAACAACGGCACCTACGTCCTGCAGTACGAGGCCACGATCAACAACTGGCCACGGTTCGCAACGGCATCACCTTCCACAACGATGCGCTCATCAATGCGAAGCTGTACACGGGCGGAGTGGACATTCACTCGGACGGCTCGGGCGACGCGAACGGCGACGCAAATCCGACGCCCACCCCGTCGGTGACGCCGACGCCGGAGCCGACTCCTTCCGCAACTCCCACGCCGGAGCCGAGCCCGACCCCGTCCGCGACCCCGTCTCCGACTCCGACGCCGACCGCAACCCCTGACTCCGACTCCGACGCCGACCGCAACCCTCGACGCCTACGCCGTCGGTGACGCCCGAGCGACTCCGTCGACCACCCCGACCCCTTCGGCCACGCCGACCCCATCGGCTCCCTCGACACCAAGCCCGTCCACTCCCCGGCCACGCCGCCCACTCCGTCGGCCCCCGCGCCGAAGCAGCTGGCTCGCACGGGCGCCGACATGGCTGGCATCCTCGCTGGCGCCGGCATGCTGGGCCTGCTGGGCGCGCTGGCGGTGGCAGCTCGCCGACGCGGAGCCTGACCGTCCCGCCCTCCGCGCGAGGGTACGCATCTGACGCGCTGTGCCCCGGCCTCGTATCGACGAGGTCGGGGCACAGTCATACGCGAACGCGCCCACGCGTGCTCGTGATCGCCAGGAGAGTGAGGTGGAGACCGGCGGCGAGCGGTCGCGTGGGCGCGTCCGTTTACACAGAACGTTTCAACAGAGAGAGAAAGCACCCGGAAGAAACAGTGATTAGCGTAACAGGCATCGTGTTCTCGCGGGTGCGTTTGGATGATCGTTTTTCAACGCATTCTCGCTTCGCTTTTCGCGCAGCCGCTAGGGGCCGCCCGAGCTGCAACGAAAGGACTTCTAGCCTTCGTCGGAGTCACCCGCGATGCGCCAGGGCTCGAGGATGAATTGTTCTTCATCCCAGTCGTCGTCGTGGATGTAGGAGCCATCGAGACGCTCGACCATCTCGGAGGCGCGGGTACAGGCTTCGACGGCCTCAAGGATGCCGAGAGCAATGAGGGCGCGGCCGTCTTTATCATTCAGGCGATCCATGTCGACGACGAGGGTGACGTGGGCGAGGGCTTTGGAGAGGTGGAAGGGGTCGAGGCGGATCTCCCAGATATCATTCCACCGGCCGACGTGGAGGGTCGGGATGGTCGTCTGCCACGTGGCGCCGGTGTTGACGTCCGTGAGTTCGAAGGAGATGTCGCGGATGCGGGCGCTCCAGTCGGTGATGCAGAGCTCGCAGGTGCCCGAGGTGACGGCCTTGCGGTACTCGCTGCCCACGTGCGTGATGCGCGCGCGAATCCGCGTCTTCGCCGCCCCACGTGCGCCCTGCCGCGTCGCCATCGCCTCGCTTGCTTCCTTCTGCATCTCCGTCGCCTCACCAGTGCCCTGCTGCGTCACCTGTGCCGCGCTCATGTCCTCACTCTCTCTCTTTCTTCCTCGTTTTGGGTAGCCGAGCAGGATACGGCAGGGATGCTAAATAGCGCAAGGGCCTGTTCCCACCGTCCGCGGGTGAGGGCGCAATGAATCCCGACCTGTGGGTACGAGGCCGGGAATCTCCCAGGTGGTCCTGGAATCCTTAGTGATCCCTCAGAAGTTCCTCACCGAGCATGTCGTAGAAGACGCTCTCGGGGAGGATTTCGATTCCCGTGCCCTTGAGGGCCCACTTTTCGGCCTTTTTCTGTTTGTTGCTCTTGCCGTCTTTGATGCTCGCGCAGTAGTCGTTGTTGCCGAGGATCAGATAGCGAGTCGTCTTGGTGACGCCGTCCTGGTTGATGCCGCCCAGGTCGGCGACGATCTGCATGGCTTCGGCTCGCGTGAATTTCGAGCTTTCCTGTGAAGACGCAGGCGCACCCGAAGATCGGGCTGTCCTCGTCGATTTTCTGAGCGTCGCCCTGAATGTCGGCGGCCTTCACGGCGTGACTGCCGCCAACTACACGGAACGCTTTCTGAAACTCTTCTTCGCTGCCGTGACGTTCGAGGGCTTCATCCTTCAGGCGTGCGAAGCACTCGGCGGTTGCCTCGACGTCACCCATGGCGCGATGCGCATCGTTGTGGGTGACATCGAAGAGCTCGACGAGGTCTGCCAGGCGATGGTGAGACATCTCCGGGTGCAGCTTGCGCGCGATACGCAGGGTGTCGATGTAGTCGTTCGAGAACGGCCGGTCCAGGTAGCGGTCGAAGGAATCGTAGAGGAAGTTGACGTCGAAGCTGACGCAGTGGCCAACGACGGGCGCATCCCCAACGAAGGCAGCGAACTCCTCGAGCACGTCGGGAGCAAACGGCGCACCCGCGAGCATCACGTCGGTAATGCCCGTCAGCGCCGCAATAAAGTCGTCGACGAAGGCTCCGCCCGGCATGCTCGGCGGCTGGATCAGCGAGCTGAAGCGCCCGACCTCCTGGCCGTCCGAGACTTTGAGTGCCGCAACTTCGATGATGTGGTCCCACTGGGGGCTGCGCCCCGTGGTCTCGACGTCAATCACGCAGTATGTGTCGGGGAAGGCAATGATGCTGCGCCCCTTGGGATTCGCGGATCGTTTGCGCGTTCGACAGGGCCTGCAGGTGCGTATCTGGCATGAGAACTCCTTTGTCCGGGCCAGTATAGCCTTGCTGCGTAACCCCATGGTCGATTCCGACAGCTCGACGAGGAGGACGCGGCGTCGCAAGGCGACGCGGACGCACGCGGATTCAACCACTCCAAAGAGAAAACAACGAGGGTGGCTCACCTGCCCGGGGATCACTCCCTGGTGAGCTGGCTGCCACCCTCGTACACACCCTAGCACTATTTCGAGAACGCCTCATCCCTGCTCACAGGGAAAAACTTCGATCAAGCCAGTGTCAGCAGGAGATAGTTGTTCACATGTCTTTCTTGACCGAAACCAACCTTGAGACTAGTATCGACGCAGCGAGAGGATACGGTAGGACGTCTGGTAACAGAGCGTTCAAAGGAAGCCGCTTCAGCGACTTCGGGTGCGGGACTGCCTTCAGCTTCAGGCTGTAAAGACCCCATGTACCAAGAAGTCCTCTCGCCCCCTTGCTCCTGAACTATGTTCAGGAGCTTTTTCTATGCTCAAGTCGATTGCCGGTTTCTCATCGGGGCACGTCCCCACTCACGGCGAAAACACTGATCAAAACAGTTTCAGCAGGAGATCGTTGTTCACATGCCCCTATTGACCAAAACCGACCTAAAGACTAATATTCATGCTGCGAGAGGATACCGTAGGACGTCTGGTAACAGAACGTTCAAAGGAAGCTACTCCAGCAGCTTCGGGTGCGGGACTGCCTTCAGCTTCAGGCTGTAAAGACCCCTTACTGCCATTGGTCCTCTCGCTTTCCTTCGCTCCTGAACTATTCTCAGGAGCTTTTCTACGCTCAATTCCTGATCACGGCTCATCTCTACTCAAGCTGGGAATCAATCACCAATCCCCTTTGATATACTGAGGCCATTCACCGGCATATCTTCCAGGAGCTGGGAATCAATCACCAATCCCCTTTGATATACTGAGCCTGTCCGTAAGACGATCCAGCAGCTGCTGGGAATCAATCACCAATCCCCTTTGATATACTGCCGACGGATCCGGCGCGACCATCTACGGGCTGGGAATCAATCACCAATCCCCTTTGATATACTGAATACGCGCACGACCGCGCATGCATTGAGCTGGGAATCAATCACCAATCCCCTTTGATATACTGTCAGTTGCGCCCCGGCTATGGACGGCCCGCTGGGAATCAATCACCAATCCCCTTTGATATACTGAGGGTCGTCCGCTCGGGACGAATTACACGCTGGGAATCAATCACCAATCCCCTTTGATATACTGAAGCCTGACCCGCACCGTCTGGTGGAGCGCTGGGAATCAATCACCAATCCCCTTTGATATACTGTCTGTGTCTCCTTCGTTGAGGTTCGGGGCTGGGAATCAATCACCAATCCCCTTTGATATACTGCGTGCAGGGCGTTGGTCTCATCGGTGATGCTGGGAATCAATCACCAATCCCCTTTGATATACTGATGACGATGAATGACCTGCTTCTTGGGCGCTGGGAATCAATCACCAATCCCTTTGATATACTGACTGAGCCAGAACTGCGCGTACACCTCGCTGGGATCATCACCAATCCCCTTTGATATACTGGCGTGGAGGCGCTAGGGAAGCTCGCTGAGCTGGGAATCAATCACCAATCCCCTTTGATATACTGTCGTCGACCTCGGCGTCAATGGCCTTAGGGCTGGGAATCAATCACCAATCCCTTTGATATACTGGGCAGCTCATGCTCGACGCCAATCTCGAGCTGGGAATCAATCACCAATCCCCTTTGATATACTGGGCGCACTGACCACCTGATCGACCACGGGCCAGAATCAATCACAATCCCCTTTGATATACTGTTCGGTCAGCGAGTCCGAATAGAACTCAGCTGGGAATCAATCACCAATCCCTTTGATATACTCGAGATTGACCACAGGGAGCAACTGTACGGGCTGGGAATCAATCACCAATCCCCTTTGATATACTGCTGCAAGGAGTCTACCGCAAGCACGTTGGCTGGGAATCAATCACCAATCCCCTTTGATATACTGCTTTACGGCGATGCGGGCGTGAAGTTCGCGCTGGGAATCAATCACCAATCCCCTTTGATATACTGCGGCCCACACCTGGTCGACGTAGGCGCTGCTGGGAATCAATCACCAATCCCCTTTGATATACTGGAGTGCGCGGCGAGGGCGTCCCTCTAGGCGCTGGGAATCAATCACCAATCCCCTTTTGATATACTGCGGGCCCCACACCTGGTCGACGTAGGCGCTGCTGGGAATCAATCACCAATCCCCTTTGATATACTGACCGGTGTACGCGGCCTCGGCGAACAGAGCTGGGAATCAATCACCAATCCCCTTTGATATACTGGCCGCAGGCGACATCCTCGACGCCACCGGCTGGGAATCAATCACCAATCCCCTTTGATATACTGACGTACAATTGCCCGAACTACGTCGGCGAGCTGGGAATCAATCACCAATCCCCTTTGATATACTGCGTACCGCACCATGTCGCAGACCACGTCGCTGGGAATCAATCACCAATCCCCTTTGATATACTGTCTACTCGGGCACTCGTGCCCCTACAGGCGCTGGGAATCAATCACCAATCCCCTTTGATATACTGGAAGAGCTTGAGGCTCTTCGCAAGGAGAGCTGGGAATCAATCACCAATCCCCTTTGATATACTGAGAGGATAATAAGAGTCCGTTCTACTTTGCTGGGAATCAATCACCAATCCCCTTTGATATACTGTGACCTGCTTTAGCTGGCGTCATCGACTACGCTGGGAATCAATCACCAATCCCCTTTGATATACTGTCGGCCCGGTACCGTCGGCGACGATGTCGCTGGGAATCAATCACCAATCCCCTTTGATATACTGTCAGCTTCTCCTCCGGCTACGGCCAGACGCTGGGAATCAATCACCAATCCCCTTTGATATACTGTACACCGCTTCAAGTGTGACAGTATCAGCTGGGAATCAATCACCAATCCCCTTTGATATACTGTGCCGCCCCTGTGCCATTCGATAACACCGCTGGGAATCAATCACCAATCCCCTTTGATATACTGACCACATCGACATAGACAGTGCCTCGCCTGCTGGGGAATCAATCACCAATCCCCTTTGATATACTGTCATCGTGCGTGTCCCGGTTGTGGCCGCGCTGGGAATCAATCACCAATCCCCTTTGATATACTGGCGAGGTGTACGCGCACGAGCATGCGACGCTGGGGAATCAATCACCAATCCCCTTTGATATACTGTCTGGCACGGACACTGCCTCATGCGTGAGCTGGGAATCAATCACCAATCCCCTTTGATATACTGGCGCTGCGGAAGCCTCTTGCAGACAGAGGCTGGGAATCAATCACCAATCCCTTTGATATACTGACGATTGCGTCCACGTCGGCATCACGTTGCTGGGAATCAATCACCAATCTCTTTGATATACTGGGATCGATCTGTCGTCTTCGACGTCTCAGCTGGGAATCAATCACCAATCCCCTTTGATATACTGCATCCGTCACCGACCCGACGACCTGGAGGCTGGGAATCAATCACCAATCCCTTTGATATACTGGCCTCGTTGCTCGTAACGCAGAGGAGGCGCTGGGAATCAATCACCAATCCCCTTTGATATACTGGCCACCTCGACCCCCTGGCTCAACGCGAGCTGGGAATCAATCACCAATCCCCTTTGATATACTGACACAACTACTCGCATCGAGGCGTTGAAGCTGGGAATCAATCATCAATCCCCTTGATATACTGATCCCGGTCGACGGTACTCATTTCTTGAGCTGGGAATCAATCACCAATCCCCTTTGATATACTGCTGATCGTCCTCGAGGGCACCGAGTCCGGCTGGGAATCAATCACCAATCCCCTTTGATATACTGGCTATTCTCCGACTTCACGCGGTACGTGGCTGGGAATCAATCACCAATCCCCTTTGATATACTGTGAGCGCCCTCGACACCCATAGGCAGGCGCTGGGAATCAATCACCAATCCCCTTTGATATACTGTTCCCGAAGTGATGCGAACACTCACGATGCTGGGGAATCAATCACCAATCCCCTTTGATATACTGCTAGGTGCCCCGAAAACCAAGCGTGCCAGCTGGGAATCAATCACCAATCGCTTTGATATACTGTGTTCTGGCCACGACGGCCAACCCGGAGCTGGGAATCAATCACCAATCCCTTTGATATACTGGACGCGACCACCGCCTCCGGTTACACCGGCTGGGAATCAATCACCAATCCCCTTTGATATACTGGGACCAACCTTTTGCCCTAATCCCTCGTTGCTGGAATCAATCACCAATCCCCTTTGATATACTGCTTGCGTGACCTACGAACGGCCTGAGCAGCTGGGAATCAATCACCAATCCCCTTTGATATACTGGGTCGCAGCGCGCCCTCCTGGCCCCAGCTGAGAATCAATCACCAATCCCCTTTGATATACTGAAACCGTCGACGGCCTGCGCTTCACGCCGCTGGGAATCAATCACCAATCCCCTTTGATATACTGCTGACGCGCAAATGCGCGTCGACTTGGAGCTGGGAATCAATCACCAATCCCCTTTGATATACTGATGGCTACCGCCACGAACATGAGGATGTGCTGGGAATCAATCACCAATCCCCTTTGATATACTGTCGTCATCCGCATCGGCAACAAGCCAAGCTGGGAATCAATCACCAATCCCTTTGATATACTGAGCATCGATGCGCCTCCCATGGTGGACGGCTGGGAATCAATCACCAATCCCCTTTGATATACTGCGGGGACTGGCCTCGCCCTCGTCGGACAGCTGGGAATCAATCACCAATCCCCTTTGATATACTGATGTCGGTCGAGGGTTAATCAGCCCTCTGCTGGGAATCAATCACCAATCCCCTTTGATATACTGGCGATCAGTCGCAGGTCTACATTGGTACGCTGGGAATCAATCACCAATCCCCTTTGATATACTGAACCCAATCACGGCATGTCTCACACTGGGCTGGGAATCAATCACCAATCCCCTTTGATATACTGAGATCCCCTAGTTTTCCCTGAAAAATAGCGGAAAACCAGGGGATCTTCGTTAGAAAATCAGGAGCTGCTCAGGCGAGCCACGCTCCTTCCGAGGCTTCGCGTTCTCAAAACGGAGCCCCGTCGACCACTGCCTGTCAGTCAACGCCAGCACCCGCACCTGCCCACCCTCCGGCAGATGAGTCTTGATCGCCCGCAGCGTCGCATGATCCTGCCCACCGGTCGGCCAATACTTCACGTACACGCTGAACTGCACCATGCAGAAGCCCCAGTCCAGAAGGTCATTGCGGAAACGGGGTTGCCCTCGCGCCGCTGCTTCTTCGTCTCCACCGGGAGATCGAACATCACCAGGCACCACATCGCATCATCCGCCATGTCAATCTCCCGCGCACACGGCCGATGGCCCCTGCCACGACAACACATTAAGACGATCGACATCGCCCTCCACATAGCGACCGAAAGCCTGAGCCAGAGCCCTCGGCGACGGCCCGGGACACCATGTCCGTCTCCATCAAAGCGCTGCGAGGCAGCCACCACTAGAAGTTGCTTCACCGGGCGATCCGAAGGAGATGCCGTGGGCGGGAGCTGCAGGGCAACCTCATCGATCGCCGGTCTAAAAGGCTCGATCAAATCGTCGGCAAGAGCGAAGGCGTTGCCTCGACCTCGGTGGAAGACTCCGAGTGCAGGCGCCAGCCCCGCCGCCAGAACAGCGCGCATCAAATGCCCCCGAAGCACAGAATATCCATAGTCCAGGCAGGCATTCGCACCGATCAGTTGGCCTGCAGCGGGCTGACGCCCGACACCCTTACCCAGAGCACGAGACCAATACAGGCGAGCAGCTTGCGCCTCAACGTTTCCTGGGTCGCCCGAACGAACCTGATCCGCGAGCGCGAGTAGTTCCCCACTGCCTCGAATCTTGAGGTTCTCCAGAACCGAGGCTTGTCCCTCAATCTTTGCGCGAACCAGACGCGCCCATGCATTTTTCTTACGCGGGAGGGAGACCTCCGCCTGCGCTCGGTGGCGGGCTGCTACTCGGCCATGGTCTGACCACGAGTAGCAGCCGCCCTCCGGGATACCCCTCCAATCACAGAAGAGGACGGCGACATCAGCCTCGGCGAAACGATGCAGAACAGCGGCGCTCGGTTGACCTTCATGCCCACGAGGACAACAGCAACCTCAGCGACGGGAATAGTCGTTGATACTCCTCTTCAGGGCACACCTCCACCCCACCACGCGTCGATCGAAGCACGCCTTCGAAAACCACACAGGTCAATCACGCGCCACTGCGAGTTCATGTCACTACCTCAAGTCCAGACTAATGGGAAGACTGGACTTTGGCGATGTGCGAACCTCACCGAGAGCATTGCGCCGGATAACACGAATCGAACCCGACTTGAGCAAGGCATTAATTTCCACAACCCAGCCCTGTCTTCTTCATAATCTTCTCGACACACTCAGAAGCTACGAGATCAGTCTTACGCCCCCCATTCCTATCTTTGAGCAGCGGCTCATTCGAAAGCAGCCGTGGCTTGAGAGTGATTTTTGACGGAGTATTTAATGCCGAAACTCTCCAGCTCGAGATAGACCACATTCATCGAGGAACTTCCCTGATAGATTGCTTAGGAAACTTCGAAGGATCGATCTGAATCTCGTCTCCCCAAGACGAGCCAACCAATCTGAGTAGCGTTTCTTCCCTTCATAGCTTTCCTTCAGTTTGGGATCTGCTGTCCGCATACTTATGCTCGATTCCTTCAGTTCGACCGAAAATAGATTCGAACGGTCAATGCCGCACAGATCAATTGCACAGACTCGAAGCAACGCATACGCTATTTTTCTCCTTCGGCCCCATGATCCGATACGAGGCGAGCATGATGGAACTCCAGACCAACATATCCTCCTTGAACAGCGAGAGCAGGTGAATCGGTTGGGAAAGTAGTTGATCGGGAAATCGAGCAGAGATTCGCGATCCGCGAAGGCTTAGGCTCCTGGCTGGATCTGCTGGTAAACCCTAGTTGGTCGTCAAACCCCCGCGCACGTACAAGAGCAGTCCATAAACCAGGATCAGTGACGCGGTTAATAATCTCGGCCGGAAGCGCATCACCAAGAACATAGCGTTGTGGGCGAGAACGTTTGATCCCTTTCTTGCCTTCTTCAGGCTTTCTGGCTGATCGGCATGCAGCTTTCCTGAGTTCCGGAGTCGAAGGTTCTCAGTGACCGGGACCTTGTTGGCATCAATGAGTTCATCTCAATCGATCACATGCATACTCAACGTCACCAATCCAAGATCCCCAACGGCTCCTGCATCCTCTCTTCCGAGCCAAGATAGTTTTTTTCCACGACTCGAAAGCATGTGTCAACTGCTATGCTTCCCGACGATCTTCACGAACAGCAATGGTCCGAGTAATTGCTGGAGTCATCAATGCAATGACGAGCGCATCCATTGCATGGTTACGCCGATCGAATCTATTCTTATGATGGCCATTCTCACCCTTCAGACGAATCAGACGAACCCGCTTATCAACACGAGCAGCACGCCTCGCACATGCCGTCAGACGCCCACTATAGGCATTTTACCTTCACTACCTTACCGGTTGCACAACTCTGAGTTAAAGTGACCTCAATGCGCTTTTTCAATCTCGATAGCCATCCAGGCCACTGATTCCACTCGAACGCCCATCAAACTCTTCATAGGGCTCTCCGCCTTGAGTCGGCCAATTACTTCGTCTTTCCTCTTGCGCATTGCCTCTCGAGTTAAACCAACTCGATTTTTATCCCATCTCTTCACTCTCTTGGATAGCTTCTTCGAGACTCACTCCATTTGACAGTCATTAAGTTTCACCCATTGTCCAAAAGGCATCCCACCTTTGGCAATTATTACAGTTATGACACACTGCAGCCAGATTTTTCTCTCGACTATCTGAAGAAGCATCAACACGCGGGATAATATGATCGATTTCAAAAAGTTTGAAGCCGATTTTTACAACCACAATAGAGGCAAGCACAGTCTTGGTAAATATAGGATTTTCGTATCTCGTCTGCTCACTTCGCCTAAAATGGGCCACTAATCCCCAATTGCGCATACATTTTTCATAGCGCTCTTCGCGACGCTCCTCGTATTTCATTCTATTTTCTTTTTCTTCTTCAAGGAGGGAAGCGGACTTCAGCCCTTCGCGCGTATGTTCAATATTCACTGTTTGCGGGATTCCCCATCGCTTTTCGGCAAACTTGAGCCATCGAGCAACTTGTTTGACTACACGGTCAACACTCGGATTTCCAACCGGGTCTTCGATAGGCGCGGGAGTCGGTGCCCACCCAGGCTCCCACCTGTACAGGCGCTCGATTACCCGAGAGAGGTCATCACCTGTCTCTAGGATCGAGGACGTTACCTCACGGAGAGTCTTTTAAAGAGTACGCGGCCCTACCCGACGGCAGCTTCTTTGCAAGCAGCTCCAGCTTTGCCGCATCTTCCGCGGTGGCACTAGATATGAGTTCAATGACCTCTTCATCTTCAATATCGTTTGTTTCCGATCCACAACCGTTGGAAATCTCGTCGATCATATGACCACGAGATTCATCATCTGCTTGGCATCCACCAGTCAACCAACCAGTCAATCTCAGACTCTGCGACTCGTGCAGTTGTCTCGTCAGCGGGTGGATATCTCAAGTCCACACCGCCGGTCTCGAGTGAAGCTTTCGAGGCTCCGCGTGCAGCCGATGACGGGGCACACCCAAGTTGACCTGCCACTTCCTCCCATGTAGGTATTCCAACTCCACTCATCGAGAAGATAGGCAGTAACAGCACGCAACTCATCAGGCCTGAGGAGCACGCCCCGACCCCATCTTCTTGAATACGCATATTTGCGAGCGTCGCAACGATTTTGAATTTCTGAATGCCGGATGAGCACGTTCGGCCTGTAGCTCCCACAGCTTGAGGATCTACCGCAAGCTGCAGCTCATCGATACCAACTCGCTTACGCTGATTCTTCTTATCAGCCTGCGGCTCCTTCGAGTAGAAGATCGTTGACACTAGCTGCTTGAAGACTTCATCCGACACTTTCTGCTTGACGCAAATTTGACGAAGTTCGGCTACGAGATCATACTGCATGTACTTTCCCTGCAATACGCCAAGCTCTTTTGTCGCCTTGCCACCTTTACGCACAAAGCCGCGAACAGTCACGCCTCTGTCATGCTCCAGCAGTGTCGCTATGAGCTCCTGTGTCGCTTGATCCGAAAAGCAAAGTCCCGTTTTGCTCCTCAACTCTATTATTTAGGCCGCGCATGCGATCGCTGGGCTCATGCTCCAGCATGAGGGTGTCAACCTGCTATAGGGTTACGCCACCCACGGTGGCGCGCAACATGCGCCGCCGCGATCGACAGGCATTGCCGGCGCTCAACCTCATCGGTGATGTATCCATTCAAGAGGCGCTTACGTACGTGCCAAGGCGCGTGGGACTCCAGCATTTCATTAGATAGCGACTCCCCACCCGAGATCTTCCAGGAGAGCATCAAGCCTCTTTAAGCGCTTTTTCTGAGCACGCCCTCTACGACGCGCTCGCGCGGCGATGCCCGATCGCTTCCGCAGGCTCGTCGGTTTCACCCGGTCCACCAGTTCCTGCATCATGCACGTGCACGACGGAGTTCAGAATCTGGATCGGATGATCTTCATCATCCACCTCGATCGCGCAGAAGCCGATTGAACGAAGGCCGACGTCGATGCCAACGCGGTAGCGGATACTCGGAATGTTTTTCTGAGGAAGTAGTCATAGGACACATAGTGTCACACCGCACATGCATTTGCGTACGCTTTTAAATTACCGGGCCCTTTCGTGGAGAAGGACCTGTGTTACTGCGATGCAGTGAGCATTCGGAGCCGCTAACGAGTCGGCTCTTACTAGGAATCAATCGCTTACAGCCTCACCTCCCAGTCTCAGAGATGCAGCCACATCCGCGGGACTTTTCGGCAGGCCACTTCACCCACTTCCCGCGCCACTGCGACACATGGGGCGCGATCCTGAAACAATGGGGCATGTCGAATGACCCGCGTGAAAACCTGCATGGCTCGGACAGCGAGTGAGCTGGCCGACGTGACGGCCGACGCCGCGCGCACCGGCGCCGAGCGAGCCGCCTCGACCCCCGCCCATCACCTCCGACGAGGCGCCCGCCCAGCGCAGCGCCCTCGTCGTTCGAGGAGATCCTCAGCGGCACCACCCACGAGGCCGACGCCCCCACCGCCGACACCCCGCAGAAACGCTCGCCGACGACGGCGGACAGGACCTGCAGGAGACCCTCGTGTCCTCGCACCCCTTTGTCACAACCGACGAGGCCGAGGCCACCGCCGCGCTCACCACCGACGCTGCCGGAGCAACAGAGACCGCCGCGGAGACCGTCAGCGACATCGCGCGCGGAGACCGCGCTCTGCTCCTGCAGGCCGAGCCCGGAGCAGCCCGCCCAGGAGCTCACGCCCGCCAACAGCTTCAACACCACAGGGCAACAGCGCAGCAACGAACGCCAACAGCGCCACCCGCAACGACCCGTCGTTGCCGCCCCCGTGCACCTGCCGCCCACCGAGCCGCGCCCCTGGTACCGCTCGCGCCGTTCCTTCTCCGCGAAGGGCCGCGGCGGCCGCGTCCAGGTCGCCGGTCTGGCATCACCCACACGGACCACGTGACCGGCGCGGTCCTCCTCGGGGTATCGACCTGGGCTTCCGCGCGCGCACGCCGAGCGCAATCCTGGACCCGACGGGCCGCCGTGCCTGCGCCCTCTTCCGATCCTCGCGGGCCTCGAGGAGCCGCAGCTCGCCGCCGGATCGTCGCCGCGCCTCGCGCTCGCTGGCCGCGCGCCTCGCGGGCCGCATCGGCTCGGTCGCGCTGATCCGCGCGGATTCCCGCTCGACGAGGTCCCTGACGATCCGCCAGAACATCCTCGCGCCCCCGTCCGCGACGGGCTCCGTCGCCGACTGGGACAACCTCGTCGGGGCGCCCCTGCAGATCACGGGCCTCGCCCAGCGCGTCGACGCGTCCCTCCGAGCTCTCCGAATGGGAGCGCGTCAGGCCCTCATCGCCCGCGCGATCGTGTCCGGCGCCGAGGTCTTCCTCGTCGAAGACCCCATCTCCCTGCCCCGGCCGCCCGCACCGAGCTCGAGCCACCCTGCGTTCCCTCGCAAACGCGGGCTGCGCGGTCGTCATCGCCACCCCCGTCCGTGGAGGTCGCCGCCGCCTCGGACCGCGCAATCTCTGCTGACGAACGGCCGCGTCGCCCTCGACGCCCCAACCCGTCCGCCGCGACTGGTCGCCGCCTCCCCTCGAGGCCAACCCCGAGTGACCCGAAGGCCCTTCTCTTTGGCCCGGATCTCGCCCAAGTGCCCGCCCTTCGACGAGGTCATCTCCACCCAGGCCGTGCTGCCCCGGCGCGTGGCACCCTTGGCACGACCGGACGAGTGCCGGGGCACAGACCGCGAACGCGCAGCAGGACCTTGAACCTGAGGATGCAGACGCACGCAGGACCCCGCCGAGGCCGCCCGCCCTGCTGGACGCCGCGACCGCGCGCGTGCGAGAGTGCAGCGCCCGCCCGGGCAACCCAGGCGACCGAGGTCCTCCAGGTCTCGCCTGAGCCCCGCACGGGAAACCGCGCAGCGAGGCATCCCTGTCGTCGAAGCCGAGGACCCGGCTGTGGCCGAGCCCGAGGTCTCTGACCTGGCCGTTCGCGCCCGCAAGATCCTCTCCGGACCTCCTGGGCTCGATCGCCCCGCGAGGAGTAACGTAACGGCTCACCGCGAGCCGACCTCCTTCATGAGACACTAGGGGCGTATCGAGGCGAGGCATCGCCTCGTTCACCCGGAACGCGCAGGAGCATCCAAGGCGACTCAGCCCACCCCCAGCCCGGGCAGCACCCGCCGCCGCCCGCCGACACCGCACAGGCCGCAGGCGCGAGGCCCGCCCGCAGCATCGGCGCCTCTTCGCGCCCCGTGACGGGCAGCTCTCCGCGATCATCCGCGGCGGAGATCGAGCTGAACAAGGCGAAGCTGCGCGCCTTCGCATCCAAGAGCGGTAAGTGGGCATCGCCCTCCTCCTGGTCGCCGCGGTCTTCGCCTCTCACCCGCTGGGATGATCTTCCACACCATCGGGAGATCGCGCCTGCGCCTGTCGTCTGCGCGGGCGGGCGTCGCTGACCCGTCGTCGCGATCCTCGCGCTGACCGTCCTGATCCTCGCCCTGGTCGGCTCCCCGCCCCTCAAGAGCGCGCGAGGAGCACCGCCCGGACCGCTGCGTCCGTCGCCGCGTACCAATAAGGAAGCCATCGAGAAGGGACTGGGCAAAGTGAGCACCAACCTCGACCTGGCGCAATGCGTGACTCATCGGCGCAGGCCGTCACCGCCGAGCCGCGCACGGAAGCCCAGATCACGGCCGACCTCGAGCGTCAGCGCGCCGAACCGGGCCGCCATGACGACGGTCAGCTGCGGTCACGCGCGGCTGTCCAGCCCGCCGCCCTCGCCCAGGAGGCGAAGCGCCGACTGAGGCCACGGCGCTGTCGGCGTCCCCTCACGAGTCCGCGTCGCTGACCCTGCAGGACGCCGCTTACGGTAAACGCCGAGCGCCATCAAGAAGGTCGGCATCGTCGCCCTGTCCGCGGTCGGCGCTATCGGCGTGATCGTCCTGCTGGCGCTCCGCCCATCGCGTCGCTCACGCCGTCGCGAGGCACGCCGAGGCTGCCCGCGAGGCCGCCGCGCGCACTGCCTCGAGGCCCTCACGTCCGACCCGACCGCAGCCCGCAAGCATCAACGACGCTGGAACCGAGTGTAACTCCGGCCACGACGCTTGCGAGGGTTGCGCCGGTTCTATTTCCCGGTTTCTGTGGGCATCCAAGCGCCCATCGCAACGCTCCGCCGAGCGCGCAAAACCCAATCCAAGGTGAGGTCAAGGCGCGTCAGCTATGATGGTCCCACGAAAGCATTTTGAACGACGAGGACCGCTTTCGCGGACCCGAACGACGCGGGAGGGGGTCGACGCCACATGCGTGCGCGGCCAACAAAGGCTAAGCAGATGAAAGTCGCCTCGGAAGCTGCAGCGATTTCAGCCCCGACACCGACCTAAACGCACCAGCGCTGAGCTGGCGGATGAGGACCTGCACCTGGCACGCGTGCTTACGGGACGAGCCTGAAGAGGACGATGCGATCGACGACGACCTCTACCGAAATACGCCGGACTTCTGCCGGAGATGCTCCGCGAAGAGACGACATCGATCCGAAGCAGCCTCGATGAGTCCTTCCTGGACGGGTGTGGGTCCTCCACTAGTAACGGTTTCAGCCACACGGCGGGACCGGGAACCGGTCCGCCGCTTTGGCGTACCCGCAGCACCATGTCTGGACGCGCGCGCGCGCCCGCAGGCCTCGGCACCGCGCGCGCCTGGCGACGTCGTACCCGCATCGATAAGGGGCCGAGGCTCCGCAGGCTCGACCCTCGGCCGCGCGGCAACGCTCTCAACACAGGCGCGCCGCTCTGCTCAGCTCAGCCCACGCGGTACTCGCCGTGCAGGCAGCACGGCGCCCCGCCCGGACGCCCTTCGTGCCGGAGATGAGGCGCACGCCGAGGAGCTAGCGCCGAGGCTGGGGCGACCGACCGAAGCTTTACCACGGTTCCGTCGGCGCCTACCGACGTGACGGAGCCCAGGGACCCACGCGCGGCCACCCCGGCCCGTTGATGGCGGACAGGGACCTCGGAGGCCACGTGAGGCCGAGAGACGGCATGCACTTTCGCGCGACGCCCAGGCCCAGGAGTCCTCCATGCCGACCCAGGTGACGCGCCGCGCCGCGGCGCACGCAGTCGAAATTGCTCTGGGCGGGCACGGGTCCACGTCGAGCGAGTCAACCGTCGCCACCGCGCCGACAGGCAGGACGCGCGACAGGTTTGCACGGCCGTAGCCGCCGGTGACGTGCGAGTAGGCGCGTGAATCGCGACGCCGGAAGCGCTCGACCAGGTCGTGCGCACAGGCGCGTGTACAGACGCGTGGGGCTCGATGAGCCTTCGCCGAGGGTGCGGCCGAACCGGCCACGTGGACCCAGCGCGAGGCACTCCACGCGGAGACGACGAGCGCATCTTCAGCGAGTAGCTGCTGGAGTGCAGGCCGTCTGAAGAGGCCATGGCGATGACGACGTCGCCGCCCGTCACGCCGCCTCGCCCAGCGCAGCTTGGAGGCGTCCACGACGCCGGTCGCGGCGCCCGCGATGTCGTAGCCGTCGGGCCTGGCGAGGACTACCTGCGCTCGGCGGTCTCGCCGTCACGAGGTGGGCGTCCCCGTGGCTCGCAGGCGCGCGCGCACTGCCGTGGTGACGATGGCGGCGATAAGCTTCCGACCACGCCGTGCCCGGCAGGCAATGTAGTCGGTCATGAGTGTGACCGGCGCGCGCGCCGATCACGGTCGATGTCGTCGACACGACCATACCGACCAGGTCCGCCGATCGTGTCGTGCACGTCCATGGCCTGCGCGATCGCGATCTTCGCGCCCACGCCGTCCGTGGAGGTCATCGCGAGCAGCGGCTTCTCCATGCTCAGCAGCCGCTGTCGACCACGCCAGCGAATCCGCCGGTCGCGCCCAGAACGGTGGAGTCGTGGTCGCGGCCACCGCGCTCTTCATCAGTCTCGACGGCGCGGTCGCCCGCAGCGGTGAAAATCGACGCCAGCGGTCGCGTAGTCCAGAAAGCCGGCGCGGGTGGTAGCCTCGCGGATGGCGCTCGACGAGGCCGCGCCCAGGTGGTCGTTGAATAGCGCCGCGGCGCCCAGGTAGCGTCGCGGGCGTGAGGTTAAGCAGGTGGCTTGGTTCCGGGCATCGGCTGTCCCGGCGGGGATCGTCCGGGTAGTCGCCCGTGAAGCAGCCGATGCACAGGACGCTGCCCTGTCCGGTGGCACCAACCATGCCGTCGATCGACAGGTAGGCCAGGGAGTCGGCACCGATGGAATCGCGCACCTGTTCGACGCTCATGGATCGAGGCGCGATGAGCCTCGGCGCGCGTCGGGAAATCGATAGCCGAAGAAGCACCGGCCACAGCACCGGCGGGGACGAGATGCGTGACGCGCACCTCGGCGGCCCCGGCCCCGCGCAGCATCTGACGAGCGCGCGCTGCGTGTTACCGCGCACGATCGAGTCGTCGATGACGACCAGGCGCTTGCCTCTCGATGACCCCGCGCAAAGCGCTGAGCTTTGAGGCGTGATGGCCCAGCTGACGCAGTGACCGCGTGGGCTGGATGTAGGTGCGGCCCACGCACGCTGTTCTTCGCCGAGGCGCGAAGCGATGCTGGATTCCTGCGCGCAGCCAATCGCGGCGGGCGTGCCCGAGTCGGGCGTGGGGATCACCAGGTCCGCCTCGATGGGGTTTTCGCGCGCGAGGGCGGCACCCATCCCGTAGGCGCGCGGCCACGATCCGCAGTCCGCCGACTCGTCGTGTCGCGGGCCAGTGGCACACGTACTCGAAGCACGCAGGTGTTGGAGCGGCGCACGGCGAAGCGGCGCGAGCGCACGCCCGACGCGTCGATGGGAGATGAGTTCGCCGTTCGACCTCGCGCACAAAGGTCGCGCCACTGCGTCCAGGGCGGCGGTCCGGAGGCGACAACCCAGCCGGAGGCCAGGCGGCTGTCACGAGCGGGCGGTAGCCGTGCGGGTCGCGCGCGGCGTACAGCGTGTGCTCATCCATGAAGACCAGGGAGCACGCGCCCCGATGCGCGGTACCAGGGCAGCGCCGACGAGGCGCGGGCTCGAGGCTGTCAGCAGCCGACGAGGCCGCGGCTCGTCCCCATCGGTCCCGGAAGGCGCGTCACCGGACGGGGACGCGATGAAGGGTCGGCCCGAATGCGGTCGGCGCGCGCCCAGCAGCGCGGTCACGAGGGAGGTGTCGGTGGAGGGCGCCCGCGTTCGAGCGTCCTCGCCGTCGTCGGCGATCTCGACGGGCCAGCCCGCGCAGCTCGACCGTAAGCACAGTGAGGTTGCCGTTGTGCCAGGGCGAGCGTGCCGTGTGGGGCCCAGCGTCGGCTGGGCGTTGCGCTTTCACACGTCCGCGCCGGTCGTCGCGTAGCGGACGGGCCCAGGAGCGGAGCGCCGCGCAGGCCCTGCAGCTGCTCGGAGAACACCTGCGAGACGAGGCCCTGATCCTTATACACGAGGATCTCTGCTTGCCATCTCGACGTCGCAATACCCGCGCTCTGTTGGCCGCGGTGTTGCAAGGCGTAGAGGGAGAAGTAGGTCAGGTGGGAAACGTCCTCGCCCGGGGCCCATACTCCGAAGACCCCGCAGTGATCATGCGGGTGATCGTCTCCGAAGATTTCCTGGTCGGACAGTGTTATGTCTGGCTGCGAGACGGAAGCATCGCTCACCTCCCATACTCCCTCGTGGTGGCATATATCCACGTTGTGGTGGGCACATTCGTCGGCCAGCCCCGCCGCGCAGCGCGGTAATTGCGCACGCTTTTGCGGGCAGAATCGGTCTCTCCAGTGTCGAGATGACACAATGGAGTGCAGCACCTCTGGAGGGAGGAAACGTGGCCAATCCGACGCTGAGCGCCATCATGTGGGGACTCGCCCTGCTGGTGAGCGCCCTGGCCGTCCTGTCGTTCGCGCGAGGCCTGACCCACATGTGGCGCACGGTCTCGGCGGGCACGCCCGACCCGGGGCGCCTCGGCCCCGTCGGCAAGCGAGAGCGTGGGTGTCAGTCTCCGCGCCCCTCACCCACCGCGAGGTCTGGCGGACGCCCGTGGATCAAGGCGGCCCACCGGCTGGTCATGGTGTCCTTCCCGGATCCTCTTCCTGACCTCGTCACGGGCCACGCGCAGCTGCGCGTGCAGACCTTCGCTGCCCTCCTCGGCCATTTCGCGCCGTGGGAGTGGCTGACCGAGGCCCGCGTGCGGCCTGGCGGGCATCATCCTCCTCACGATCGTGCGCCAGCCAGCGCCGGGCGCAGCACCGCCGGGTGGAGGCGGCCTCCTCCGAATGACGATCCCGGACGTCGCTAGCTGCCGCGCCGACCCGGAAGGCACCCTTCTGCCTCGTCGACCAAGCAGCACCCGCGACGTCCTCCCCGCGCGGCCTGGCCTCCCGTCTCCTGGGTTCGACCCGCTGGCAGGCGCCGCCTTCGTCGAGCGGGTCATTCTCAATCGTGTGCGCGTGCGTCGTGCCCCTGCGCGGCCTCGAATACGCGCTCTTCAGCGTGACGCCCGGCCTTGAGGCCCACGCGACCGCCCTGCACCCTCCCGCTCACCGCCTGGCTTCCGGCGCGCGTCTTCGCGGCCGCCGCCTCCTCCCTCGACCGCCCTGCTGGCGAACGCGATCGTGCGCTGGTCAGCGCCCCCAAGGTCCTCAACACTCCATGACCTGGCTGACGGTCGTCGGCATCCAGACGGGCATGGGCGTGGCCTGCACCGCTTCGTCGCGATCCTCAACCGTACACGCGCTGCAACGCCGACGGCACGAAGTCCCTCGCGGACCGGCCGACCACATGCTGATCGACGGCAAGCTTTTCCGTGACCAGCGAGGACGACTTCGACGACGTCCCTCGAGGACACCGTCTCGGCGGGAGTAACGATCGAGGACTTCGTGGAAGGCCCGCCTGACCCGCACTGTGCACCGAGTGCGGCCGCCGCCAGGAGCTGTGCCCTGCGTGGAACACGCAGAGCTTCCCTCTCCCCCGCTAAGCTGCTCATCACGCGGGCCTGCGCGACCACACATGGAGTCCGGCCTCCAACGTGCAGATCGTCGTGAGCAGGAGGAGGCCACCAGAAGCTCGAGGAGGGCGAGGTCCTCCTCGACAACAAGGGCGTGCCCGCCTTCGCCTCACCTCTCTTTTTCGACCTGGCAGGTCCGCGCCCGTCTCGAATCGGGCGCGACCGGCCCCGAGGGCGTCTCGCGGCCACTGCGCTGGTCCCCGAGGTCGTCTCCGAAGTTAGTGTCCTGCGGATTGCATCGAACTGCGGAGCCTGCGTCGAGCAGTGCCCCGTCGACATCGAGCACATCGACCACATCCTCGACCTGCGCCGCCACCTGTGTCCTCATGGAGGGCGCGTTCCCCGCGAGTTGGGCCGCTGCGCGTTCCGCGGCATGGAATCCAAGGCGAACCTCTTGCTGTAATCCAGCCCGCCCGCAAGCGCGCATGGAGTGGGCAAAGACGTTGGACTTCGACATCCCCGTCGTCGGCGAGAGGACATCGAGGACGCCCGTGAGGTTGACTCAATTGATTCTGCGTGGCTAAAGCGGGCGCCTACGGACGACACGGTGGTGGCGAAGAAGACCAGCGCCGCCGTCGCCGAGCTGCCGCACACGTGGCGGGCGTGTCCTTCTGCGGGTCCTCGGCCGCGAGTCCCAGCACGGGCGACCCGGCCTCGGCCGCGCCTACAACGAGGCACTCTTCCAGATGCTGGCCGCCCAGGCGATCGACACGCCTGGGCGAGGCTCAGCGTGAAGATCGTGGTCTCCTGCGCGCACCGCTTTCAACACGATCGCGGGCGAGTACCCGGAGCTGGCGGCTCCCTTCGGACGTCGTCCACCCACACGCAGCTCCCTCAACCGCCTGGTGCGCGACGGCCTGCTCACGCCGGTGGCCCCCACTCATTCACATCTGTTTCCGCTGCCCCACGGGTGAGGACACCACGGACGAGGCCGGGGCACAGCCCGCGGGCAACGCCTTCCTCGGTCGTGGCGCAACTTCGAAGGTCACCTACCACGACGCGTGCTTCCTGCCGCCACAACTGCGTCTATGAGCGCGCTGCCGCGAGCTCGTGGGCTCTGCCGGAACGTGGAGCTCGTCGAGATGGCCGCGCGCAACCGCGACCGCGCGATGTGCTGCGGCGCGGCGGCGCGCACGCCTGGTTCGAGTGAGACGCGCGGACCCGCATCGCGGATGCCCGCATCGTCGAGTGCGTCGCGGCCACGGGCGCGGGACGTCGTCGCGACGGCCCGCCCCTCGCTCCCAGATGCTCGGATCCGCCTCGGCGACGTCCGCCGGATCTCGCCTCGGCCGACGCCGACAATCACAGCGCCGAGGGAGACCACGGCCTCGTCGGGTGGAAAGCTCGGAGGTGCGCGACGTGGCCGTCATGCGTTGCTCGAATCCGCCAAGCGCGGGCAGTAAGCAAGACGCACTCAGGGCGCGCGGACGACTCCACGCGGTCTACCTCCGCCCTCCGGTGAGATCTTCTTCGAGGCCGACGAGGAAGCCGTCTCGTCGATGACGTTGCCACCCACCAGGGTCGCGATCATTCCGGCGGCCTTCATCATCCGTGGAGCGCAGTGGCGCTTCAGAGGCAAGCGGTGCGGTGTCATTCGAGGCCCGCGCCGGGCGTCGGCGCGGAGGTGGGCAGCGCGAACCTGGTGTATTCGATGATGGTTCGGCCGTCCACGGCCTCCAGCGCAGTGACGCGCGGCGGCGTGCACGCGCGGGACTCAATCATCGCGTCTCGGAGCGCAGGCCGATCGGGCTGGCGAGGGCGCAACCGTCGACGACCCGCGGTTGTCACGCTGGGCCCTCGAGCTCCCTCGCGGGCCTTTGGCGATCTTTGGAGGGCACTGTCCTCGCAGCACCGGCCCCAGCTCGGCCTTCAGCTGATCTGCTCGACCCGCGCGGGGCCGAGCGCGGGTCGGGCCTCGGGCGTGCCGTCGCGCGCGTCCTCTCATCTAGCCTCGAAATCCCGCGCGCTCACGCATCGCGGAGAGCAGTGGTCCCTCGGCGACCCAGCGCGGCGAGTACACCGGTCAGATTCACGGCCGAGTCGGCGTCGGGGACCATCATCGCAGCTGCCAGTTTACGATGCGCAGACCACCGGCGAGGCGTGTCGCCGCGCGGCGCAGCGCCCTCGAGCATCGCGATACTCCAGGCCTGTGGGCACACCGTCGGGGAACGCCTCGTCCCACCTCCGCCCATCGTCCGCCACCCTGCTGGCGGCGCATGGGCCTGCGGGCAGCGCAGCACCCACGCGTTGGACAGTGAGGCGGTGCCCAACGCCGTGCGCGTCGGTGCTGGTCCAGCGTCCACGGGCCCTCCAGCCCGCGTCCGAGGAGAGCTCGCAGTGCGTCCCGGGCGCGATCCATCCGGCCTCGTCCCAGCTACGGAGATCATCGCGAGGGCTCTGCGCTCGGCGGGGCCGACCGCGTCCGAAACGAGGAAGAGGTAGATGGCTGCGCGCGTCCTCGAGGTCGATGACGCCCGCGGTTCGTCTCAGCCTGCTGGCGGCGGCAATCGATGGCGTGGCCCGGTCGCTTCGTCACCGCCGCCGTCGGCGCGTCGATCTGAAAGCGCCGCGTCCGTCGAGGTCATCATCAGTCGTCAGGCCGACGTTGCTGCAAGTGGATTATCCAGTCACGCCCATCGGCGTCGGATCGGCGAAAGAATGGGGGCGGCGGCCATATCGTCTTGAGAACGTTCTCACCGGCGAGTAAGGCCTGGGGCCTCGTCCCTATCGAGGACTCCGGCTCGCGCGGCGTCATGCACCCGGCAGAGCGACACCCTGACAACACCCGTGCGCGCGTCGGGGAGGGCGCGACCGGCGGAATGCTTACCACCGCCCGCTGCGTTAGCGCCCGGGCAACTCTGCGGGGCGCTGCCCGCCTGCGATCCCCATGACGGGCGTCGGCACGGGCGGCTCCGGCGCAGGAGGAGCCTGCAGATCGGAAGGTTCTGCGCGGAGCCGCAGGTCTGCGGGCTCGGGCGGCGGATAGCTCTGCTCGCGGCCGCACGCTCGGCGCGCGCCTGGCGCGCATGCGCTCAAGCCTCCGGACGGCGGAGGAGGAGGGAATGGCCGACATAGAGTGTCACTGCATCGATGCGCGTGCACTGTGAAGCGCCTCGGCACGAGAGGACGGCGTCGGGCCACGCCATGGACTCCTGATAGTGAGAGCCTGCAGCTGAGAGCCGTATGGGTGCTCCAGCCGGGGAGGATCTAGGTCGAAGAAGCGTTGCGCTGTCCGATCTTTCTACGCCGGCAGGCCAGCAGGATCGGCATCGCTCGCCGTGTTCGACAGCTCGAGGGTCATCACGTGGCGGGAGAAACCGGATCGATGAAGCTTTACGGTCGAGAGTGGGTGAGCAGGCCGAGGCGTCCCAGCGACGATTTGCCTTCCAGGCGCGCGGCAGCGATGTCATCACCCAGGGTCACGGAGCTCGTATGTGGCGCCCAGGACGAACTCGCCGGGTGCAGCACGAAAGGCTGGTCGGGGCCCGCATCCACCAGGGTGGTGAGGTCCGACTGGTCCGCCGCGGGGTCGATCACCGGGCAGCGGTGGCTATCGAAGAGGCGGAACAGGCGATCCAGGCGCACGTCAACAATGCGGGCTTACCGAACGCAAGTCGCGGTCCAGCGGGTCGAGCTGATACGCCGAGTCCAGGGAGGCCGTGATGTCGCTGTCACTGAGCAGCATGACTCGATTGTCGGCTACTCAGCGCCGCGACAACAGCCCCCAGCGGGGTCACTTGCAGGGCTGTCCCTGCAGCTAGTCATAGCCGTACGAGCCGCCGGAACGCATGAGGATCGTGGATGACGCCTCGACGAGGACCCACACGCCGGTGATGGGCGCACCGATGAGGGTGATCGCGTCAGAATCTGCTGAATGATGGCTCGGGTTGGTGTAGCCCAGGTAGAAGTTGTGGACGCCGAAGCCGCCGAAGAAGAAGCCTGATCAGGGCAACCAGCCACTCGCGTTTGCGTGGGCCAGCGACGACCGGCTGACCTGCACGCGGGCCGAGAGTGGCAACGCTGGCTGCAGCTCTGCTGGCCCGCCGCGTAGGCGGCCTGCTCGGAAACCGGGCTGCGCGAAGCCGCTGGCCAGCACTCGTCCCGAGCGCCGTAGGGCGCCGCGCTCGCGGCGGCGTCGGGGCCGGGCTAAGCGGAGGCTGCAATCGGCGGCCGTGCCGTGGCCGGTCGAGCCGTCGCCATGGCCTCGTCAAAAGAGGGGGCCGAGGCCTGAAGCCCGGTGCCTCGGGCGGAATCTCAGCGGCGGGTTCAGCAGGTGGAACCCGGCGCTGACCTCGGCGGCGGGTTCAGCGTGGGAACCCGGGCACCGGGGATCTCAGCAGCGGTTCAGCAGGTGGGAACCTCGGCGCTCGGAATCTCAGCGGCAGCCCTCGACGGCGGGAGCATCGAATCGGAGAAATCGGCCGAGGGAACCTGGGGACGGTAACCTTCGCAGGATCCCCAGGGGTGAATGGGGTGACCTGCGGTCGGGCGCCGTCACGTAGAGCCTTTCGACTGTCGCCGCGGACGGCCGTACTGCTGACGACAGCCTTAGCGCGCACAGGATCAGGCGCGGAAGCGCCCATCTCGAATCGGATTACCCCCGGACACTCGCCACACCACATCGTGATGAACGCGGCTCGGCATGCAGCCGCTGCTCGCGCGTGACGTTGTTAGCGCGCGCCATGCGCACAGGCACAACTTCAGACGGTGGGAACGCCGCTGGCGTCCTTCGTCGATCCACTTTGCCCAGTGAAGGTCACGACGGCCATGGCACTCAGTGAGCGGCCCACCACATCGAAGTTGAGCGGCGCTGATGACGTCGAGATGAAGCCGAGAACTGCAGCTTCAGCGCACCGTGATCGCGATGAGATGACGAGCTGTAGATGTACTGGTGTGTAGCCGAGGAAGACCCACCGCCACGCCGAAGCCGCTGAGGAACAGGTTGAGAGGCCATGACCACGCGGGACTTATATCTGTGCGGGCGTTGAAAGAGGGCTGCTGGAGGACATATGGTCTCCCTATGTGTTGATGGGGCCTGCGGCAAGTGTTTTTTCAAAAAACATGGTCAGACTAGCGGACCCTTCCGATTTTGTACAACATTCCCTCCTGGATTTTATGCACCAGCTCACAGATAAATTCCTCCGTCACAGCAATGAAGTTTTTATTCCATAGACTGACCAGCGTTCATAAATCCAACGCGGAGGCCACACGCGCACTCCACTGCGACCCGCCCCATTGGCTCGCGATGCCACAAGCGACCTGCCAATGCGCAGCCGACGTCCTTCTGACTGGGGCACTGTCAATTTTGAGATCATGAGCCAACAAACCCCATCTCGGAGGGTCCAGCCGATCTGCTCGAATGGATGGAACGCTGGTCTACTCCCGCTGACCCGCGGCCGCACTCATCGGCGACACTGGCTGTTGCCTGGGCAAACCGCGATACTCCGTCGCGCGCCCTGCGCCTCAAAGCCTGCGCCGCGACGATCATCGAGAACACGGCGTAAGCGAGGTCTTCTCACCATGAAGGATCTGACCCTCCCAAGCCGGGGTGGGCACTCTACACCGCCAGTGCGTTGCTGGCATTCGGGCATCGGGGGTCCGGTGCCGGTCCTCGACACAAACGCGTCGTCGTGCTGGTCAGGATTTCTGGACGGACGGAGTTTCCTCCCACTCAACCCCTCGAGCAGGCAGGTCACCCGCGCGCCGAGCACTTTCCAGAAAAATGGGCACGAAGCAGCCGGAGGTGAGTTTGTCGCTCTATGGAATTCGGCGCCTGGCATGCAGCCAGTTGAGCCCATCGTGCGATCAGTGCATCGATCCACGACAACTGCGCGCAGCCGCCGCCTACTACAAGCGACGAGAAGCGCCCCACGCCCCAGCCCTGGCCGCGGGCACCGACCGCCAGGGCGCGAGGCCGCATCATGAAAGCACTGCGCACGGCACACTTCGAGGGCAAGGAAGGCCTCACCAAGCGCCGGGCAAAAGCTCGACGTCGCCCGCATCGGACGGCGGGGATCGCTACCAGCCCACCCGCGTCTACCGCGCCCCCATCAAAGAGATGATCGTCTACGACCAGGACACGAATCGAGCCACCCTCCTCGATGACCCATATAGGGCGGAACGGCGCAGACCCTTCACCCGAGTGCCAGCGCTCCCGGGAGGGGAGCCATCGGCCCCGCTCACACGAATCAGTAGTGATCGCGTCGATCGGCTTGATACGCACGGCCGCGAGCGCCGATGATGCCGCACAGGGCCGATGCTCGTGGAGATGGCAACGCCCGCGATGGCGTCGCTGGCGGGAACGCCGGGTGTCACCGAGCGTGACGCCCAGCGCCTCGAGGGGCAGGAAGCGCACGACAACGACCGCGATGCCCACGCCGATGACGCTCTGCGACGAATGTCGCGACAACCGACCTATAAAGACCGCGAAGAAGACGCGCCGCGGAGGCGCCGACGGCCCGACGGATACCGATCTCGCGCACACGCTGGCGCACGGTCACGATCGCGACATTCAGCAGGCCCAGGGCGCCCAGGAACACGATGATGCCACCGATGACCATGATGACGTTGGAGATGGTACCCAGCTGCTCCTCCCCGATGTCCTCGTGCTCGCCGCTGAGACGGAGACCTTCCAGCCTCGCCGAGGATCGAGGCCAGGCGCGCGGCAGGGTCCCGCGGGCCTGGTGGCGTTCTCGGTGCCCACCCAGGCGATCGCAGCCCGGGAGGTCATCTGCGGGAAGGAGACGCGCGCCGCGTCGTACGCGCGAACACGGTGCGGCATGTCGGAAGGAGCTTCGACTTGCTGACGCTGACGACGCGCACCGCGACGCCGTCGCTCGTATGCAGGACGATCGGCATCTGATCGATAGGGCGCGCCCCAGCTGCTCCCAGAGAGTCTGCGAAATGACGACGGGAATCAGGCGCTGTGGTCGGCGTCGCTGCCTCGACCCAGCGTCCGGCGAGCATGCGGGTGCGGTAGATGACCGCATAGAGGGGTCCACGCCCTGAACGCGACACCGTCAACCATGTCGCCGATCTTCGTCAGGACAGCCGCGGAATTGTCCACTGGCCCTGGCCTGGCGGGTTTCGACGATCTCACCACCCCCGCCAGAAAAGCGCGACCAGTAGTGAATGTCCGTGCGTTCGGCCAGGGTGCCCATGGCCTCGCCGATGGTGTCCTTTTTCGTCGGGTCGCTCGCCGTCTGCGCGCCGGTGGCCGAGGCGGGATCGGACGCATCCCGAGAGGGGCCGCCGACCGCCGGTCCTTGCGAGGCGTTCTGAAGAGCTGGGGTCAGGCGCAGGGTGACGGAGCGCCCTCGTAGAGCTCCGCCACCCGCGCGAGGACTGCAGGAGCAGGTCGCCCAGCGCGCGATGACGATCGTCATGGCGGCCACAGCCGCGACCACGCCCACGAGGGAGAGTGGACGACCCGCGCCTTCTGGACCTGACCTCGCCCCAGGCCTCGATGAGCGCACCCAGGATCTGACTAACGGCGTTCACTGCTCGCTCCTCCGACATCGCGGGGCCGAGGCCTGCCTCAGCTTCCGGGTCGCCCTCGGCGGGCGGGAGCGGGAGGTTCAGCCACAGCGGGTTCTTGTGCCCACCCGCTCGGCCCCGGCCTCGTCGCCGCCGTGCCCGGCCTCCGCGCGGTGCGTGAAGCGAGGAAGGATCCCCACCGTGCAGCGTGCCGTCGTAGAGTTCGTAGCGCGCTGCAGCCCGCGCGGCCACGGCCATGTCGTGCGTGATGACGATGAGCGCGGCGTTGGACTCGCGGGCGACCTCCTCGAGGAGGCCATGACGACGCGGCCCGTGTCCGGGCCCGAGGGCGCCCGTCGGCTCGTCGGCGAGGATGACGCGCGGCGGCGCACGAGGCGCGCGCGCGATCGCGATGCGCTGCTGCTCGCCGCCGCTCATCTCCCGGGTAGGAGTCCGCGCGATCCGCCAGGCCCACGCGCTCAAGCATGTCGATGGCGATCGAGCGCCTGCGCAGCAGCTGCGGGCCGGGGGCGTACAGGAGGGGAACCTCGACATTTTCGGCGGCCGTGCGCGCCGAAAAGATGTTGAATTGCTGGAACACGAAGCCGAAGTCTTCTCCGCGCATGCGAGCGCGGCGCCCCTCGCCCAGGCGCGTGGTGTCCACGCCGTCCAGCTCGTACATGCCCGAGGTGGGGGTATCCAGCAGGCCGATAATGTTGAGCATCGTGACCTGCCCGTACCCGAGCGGCCCACGATGGAAACGTGCTCGCCCCGTGCGACGTCCAGGTTGACGCCGCGCAGAATGTGCAGATCCTCCCCGTCAGGCAGGGTCACCGTGCGGGTCACATCCCGCAGGCACACGAGACTCATTGCGTGCCCGCCGCGCCGCCCGGGCCTCCGACCATGCCGGAGTCCATGCCACCGTAGGGGCCGGTCTGGCCGTCCTGGTTGTCCTTGTTCGAGGTCGGGGTGAACTCGAGGATCTCCTCTCCCTCCGTCAGCCCCTCCTTGACCTCGACCATCTTGCCGTCCGTGATACGGCAGGGTCACCGCACGCTTTTCAGGCTTGAGGGCCCGAGGTCGGCGGTAGACGGTGCCGGATCGTAGCGGCCTCGACCGCGGAGATCGGCACTGCGAGAACTCCCCGTCGCCGAACCCGCCGTCATCTCGAGGGTGACCTGCAGGCCGGCGAACACCGTCTGGTCGGAGGGGATCGCGCAGCGGGCCTTCAGATCCGTCGAGGACGAGGCGCCGTTATCGGACCCGGTGTTCGACTTCGGGTCCTGCGCCTTGCCAGTCGGGCTCACCAGCTTGACGCCCGAGCACTCGAAGGGCGCGGGGCCGTTCTTAATGGTGACGGTCGCGGTCGACGGGGCGTCCCTGGAGGCGGTACATCTGGTCCGCGCTGAGGGCGGCCACCGCAGAGAAAGTCGCGGGCGCGACGGTCGCGACCGTGTCACCGATCGCGAACTGCTGGCCGACGAGTACCCCCGTCGACACCGTGCCATCGCCGGGGGACACAACGGTCTCGGGTACTTGTAGGTCGGCTCGGAGGTCTCGACGCTCACATTGCCTTCCTCGTCGGTGACCTGGCGGGTCTCACCGGGGAACTCCTTGCGGATCTGCACGATGGCGTCGCCCTTGGCAATCTTGTCGCCGTCGTTAACGAAGGTGCGCACGACGTTGCCGTCCAGGGTCGCGCGGGCCACCACCGGCTCGTCGGCCTCGATCGTACCCGTGACACTCACGGTATTCGTGATGTCGGCGCGGCCCACCTCGATCGTCATCTGCCCGAAGTTGCCGCCCGGGTCCATGCCGTCGGCGCCTTTGATCCTCCTGCGCGGCAGGAAAGAACGCGAACTTCACCAAGGCCACGGCGATGACTACCCAGGCGAGAACCTTTGACAATGTCGAGCACCTGGGCGGTGCGGGTCTTGTGTGCCACGTGGGTCTCCTTCGATGAACGGGGCTGCCCAATTGTAAGGTGCGCCTCATTCATGCAGCAACGCCATCCCCCGACCTTTCAGGGTTTTCTCAGGACGGTCCCACTCGGATGGGCGGCGCGCCGTCCCTGCCTTTACGATGGAAGGCGAACCGACGAAAGGCAGCCACGATCCGCCGCGCTACCCCCTGCAGACGCCGAGGCACTCTCCGCCCTCTCGCGCACCTGCTTCACGCAGACCTTCGAGCACCTCTACGATCCCGCTGACCTCGAGGCCTTCCTCAACGAGGCTCTACGCGCCCGACGTCCTGCACGCAGAACTCGAGGATCCCAACCGGGCGACGTGGCTCCTCTTCGAGGACGCGACTGACGAGGCCCCGATCGGCTACGCGACCGCATGCCCCGCGAACCTGCTCCCACCCCGACGTCGCACCGGGCGACGGGGAGATTCAGCGCCTCTACATCCCTGCAGGGGCACCAGGGCGGTGGCCGCGGCACCTCCTCCCTCGAGACGGCGCTCTGAGCGGCTCGAACGCGACGGGCCTCGCACCCTGTGGATCGGCGTATGGAGCGAAAACCACGGGGCGCAACGCTTCTACGCCCGCCACGGCTTCGAGATCGTCGGCGAGCATCTCTTCATGGTGGGCAAACCACGCCGACCGCGAACTGATCACCCGCCGACCGGCACAAGCTACGCGCTAAACACCTTCCGAGCGGCGCAGCCTACGCACTCATCACCCATCTCCCAGCGCGACACCCGTGCGAGCACGCCGCCATCGCACATGAAAAGGCCCCCCAAGGCGCGTTGCCTCGGGGCCTTACTCACGAGCTGATCACTCGGCGGATTCCTTCGCCTCCATCTCGGCGATCTCGCTTACGCACACCTCATCCATGTCGAGGTTCTGGACCTGAGAGATCAGATCCTCGAGCGGACAGCGGCAGAGCGCCGGACTGACGGAACACGACGATGCCGTCGCGGAAGACCATCAGGGTCGGGATCGAGGTGATCTGCGCGGCCATCGCCAGCTGCTGCTGATCATCGGTGTCGATCTTGCCGAACACGATGTCCGGGTACTTCTCGAGGCCTCTTCGAAGATGGGGCCGAACTGACGGCACGGGCCGCACCAGGTCGCCCAGAAATCCACCAGGACGATGCCGCTGACGGGACACGGTCTGCTCGAAGTTCTCCTGCGTGAGGGGTAACGGTAGCCATGATTCTCCCTATTATCGCTTACTCATCCGACGGTCGTTGGGGCGGGCCCGTGGGGACTCGCTTGAACTGTCTTATTCAACGGGCGCGGCGAGTCCTCTATTCCCCCGAAGGAAGAGGAGATGCCGTGACCTGACGCACATTCTCCTCCGAGGCGCCCAGGCCTCGCAAAATGAAAGTCTCGACCAGGGTGAGCGCCGACTCGCGATGCTCCGGATCCCTGGGGAGGCGCTGCCCCTGCAGCGTCGCATGAATCAGGTGCACCGCGCCCAGCGTGTTCTGCTCGACGATCAGCCCGCGCTCCATGGCCTCGTCGAGGATCCCAATGAGGAGCTCTCCGACGATCCCCGCATGATCGTGCAGATGCGAGGCGCCCTGGCCGGACATCTGGCGGCGCAGGCCCATGCCGGCCTTCACGTGGTAACGGCCAATCATCTGCAGGTGGGAGCGAACGTAGATTCGCAGGCGCATGAGCGGGTCGGGCTCGGCATCGAGGCGCTGCGTCAGGATGCGCGCGAACTCGCTCGTCACCTCGCGCATGTAGGCGAGCAGCAGCACCTCTTTGTCCGCGAAATGGTTGTAGACCGCGGTGCGCCCAACGCCTGCACGTTCAGCGATCTGACTCATGGTGATCGACTCGAAGGACTGCTCGCCCATCAACGACCCCAGGGCCTCGAAAAGGCGCGCGCGAGTGAGCTCTCGGTGGGAGGCGAGAGACTCGCCAATAATCTTCGGCATACGCCTATTCTGACACTCTGCCCCTATGTGTCGTCAAATGGGAGAGCGTGCAGACGTCAGCGAGCGCAGCGTGCGACCACAGCCTCGACGATCGGCAGGGTCAGCGACGATCCACGGCAGTGCGGCGAGGTTCGCGAGGGCACCCACCGAGCCTCCATGTGGTCGTCGCCCGCGCGCGGCTCTTGCGAGTTCGGTGCAACCTCAGCGAGCCACACGCCCATCACGCGCCCACCCAGAACCGGCCACCACTGCCCCTGCTCCGGGCACACGCGCTCGCCGATGATGAGGTGGGCGCCGAGTTCTTCCGCAATCTCTCGCTCGAGGGCGACTGTTGGGTCCTCGCCTTCCTCGACCTTGCCACCGGGCAGCTCGAACTGGCCTCGCAGATCCTGCGGGTAGGCGCGCGAGCAGGCGAGCAGGATCGTGGGCTCGCTCAGGGAATCAACGATCGCGGCCGCCACCACGGGACGAGGCATGGGAACTCCAATCAGTCAGGCAACCTCAGTGTATCGGGCGTGTCCGCGTGTCGATGGTGCGGCACCAGGGTGCCTGGCTGCCCTGCCACCCAGGCTCTCCCCAGACCTCTACCGCGATTCGCCACCACACCCTCCGCGCTACACTCCCGCACGGTGCCCAGCCAACGCCGGTTGCGCGGCCATCCGGCGTGACGATATGATCGACGGGTCGATTCCTTCGGGACGATGAATTGCGGGCGTAGTTCATCGGTAGAATGGAAGCTTCCCAAGCTTCAGAGGCGGGTTCGATTCCCGTCGCCCGCTCCACCCCCGCCCGGCCGCGCGCCGGGCGGTTTTGTTATGGCTGGCTGGCCTGCACTGAACTGCCGCACACACGCCCGGCACACCAACCTCACGCGGCAACTATGAAGCCAGACCCCGAGAAGTACCTTCTTCATCCGGAGCCTCAGAGGCTCGCATGATGACAAAAAGCACTCAACTCTGAGCTACTGACGACAGTCGATCATATTCAGCCTTCAGCATCCGCGCAGCATCGGTTGCTCGAACGGAAGGCTGCCAACTTTCCCGACGGAAAGATGCCGGTGCCTATCGGTGCATTTCGAGCACCTTCTCGCAATCAGCTAGTTCACTAGCCACAACGAGACCCTCATCAGACAGCTTCTTCCAGAACGCGATCCCGTTAGGGTCAATCTCAATCCCAGAGACACCAATCTGATGATCCGGAAACCTCCGACGCAGCTCGAGGATAAGCTCTGTCCCCCAGCCAACACGACGGGCACAATGAGCAACCTTCAATCGAGTGACGGTAACTTGGCTGCCGCAAACACGAAAACTACATTTTGCCAAGGTTTCTTCTTTAAGCCCACGTTTTATGTGGTCAATACGAAGGTGCTCACGATTTTCGATCCATAATCTAAAGTTGCCGACACGACGTTGATCCCACGGACCGATAGCAGAGCCATTAGATGCCCGAACGAAGCGCGAAAGAAGTTTGTCAAACACAGCTACATTGTAGAATTAGCTGGGAATAAAACCGGACTCTACACATTGCGTGTCCAGCCGAATAGTTCACTCAATGCCAGGACACCTGCGCATATGCGCCATGTCAGAGGCCACATGCTCAAAGCCTAGTCCACCTCTACCACAACTGCCCATTTTCAGCACTTTTCTCCGAGGTGGTCTGCACTTTGGGTGCCGCACTACCTCGAGTTGCGACCTGACCGCCACCCGATGGGGGAATTGCACTACACGGGGGGTCCGACACGCCGGCGACACGCTGTACGACGGCTTCATGTAGTGCAACCCCCCACCACTTCCGGCGTGGAGGGTGCCGTAGGGATCGCACACCTGGCCGGAGCGCCAGCAAGCGCGAAAGAACTCGCCCAGCACGACAACTACTCGAAAACTAAACGTTCAAGGCCATGACGACGCACTCACATTGTCCACGTGAAACTGCCGGCACCAATGCTCGCCTTCGGTAGCAAGTTGTTGAAACCGACGACACCACTGCGCGCCTTCCCAAGCTGACCAATGAAACCGCCAGCACCATTGCGAGCCCTCAACGCCCGAAAAACCAACATTTTCCCCGCGCGAGGGTGTCGCCGGTTTCAAGCCAGCGCTCACTCGGGCCCGCAAAGGTGTCACCGGTTTCATCGCGACGAAGCAGTGCACTAGATACAGCACCAATGCACCAGATAGCACAGCATTGCACTGGCAACTAAGCAGTGCAATGCCTACCCAAGTAGTGCAATGCCCCTGAGCAACAAGCTCAACCACGGAAAAGGGAACTCCCCCAATTCCGCATGCAATTCCAACACAGCACACCCCCACAGAACGTTAGAATCCGCAGAATTCCAACGATCAGACTTCAAACCTTGAAACACTCGCGAAGGAATTGCATGCGAAACTGTGAGGCCGACGCCGAGGCTCTGCTGCGGTACCCGCGGGTGGAGCCAGGGCCAGATCCCCAGAAAAAGTCGCACGTAATTCGATTGCGCGAACTTTCTACAACGGCCGAAAACGTTGTAATTCCAACGACCTGAATTCAATGTTTGAAGTAGTCACAGGGGAATTACGTGCGAAATTACTGGGCGGCGGCGGGGCCTGGCCGGGCACACCAGAACCACAAGCCCCACTGGTGCGGAGGGCGCGGAGGGACCTGCCGCGGTGCCGGTGGGCGGCGGCGGGCCTGGCCGGGCTTCGAGACGACGCGCCGAGCCGAAGGCTCGCAGCGCGGACGGCTCGCGGGCGGGCCGCCGCCCACCGGCACACACAGCGGCCGGGCCCTCCGGCGCCCGGAACACCAGCGGCGCCCACAAGCAACCAACCAGGCAACCCACGCACGCAAACGCGCGGCAGCCCAACGGGCCACCGCGCGTTCACGCAGCCAGTGGAGCACTCAGCGCAGGCGAGCAGCCACCACCTCGGCGACCTGGACCGCGTTCAGGGCAGCGCCCTTGCGCAGGTTGTCGCCGGAGACGACCAGGACGAGGCCACGGTTGCCGTCGACGGCCTGGTCGTGACGGATACGGCCGACGAGGACCTCGCTCGCGGCTTAGCGGCCCTCGAGCGGGGTCGGGACGTCGACGACGCGCACGCCGGGGAGCCTCGGCCAGCAGGGCACGCGCCTGGTCGGGCGTGATGTCGCTCGACGAACTCGGCGTGGATGGTGAGGGTGTGGCCGGTGTAGACGGGGACGCGCACGCAGGTGCCGGACACGGCGAGGTCCGGGGTGTGCAGGATGCGGCGCGACTCGTTGCGCAGCTTCTGCTCCTCGTCGGTTTCCTCGGAGCCGTCGTCGACGATGGAGCCGGCGAGCGGCACGACGTCGAAGGCGATGGGCGCGACGTATACGCCGGGCTCGGGCAGGGTGACGGCGCGGCCGTCGAGGGCCAGGCCCGCGAGGTCCTGCTTGACGCCGACCTCGATCTGGCTGGTCAGCTCGGCGACGCCGGCGCGGCCCGACCCGGAGACGGCCTGGTAGGAGGACACGAAGAGGCGCTTGATGCCGCCGGTCGCCTCGACGAGGGGCTTGAGGACAGGCATCGCAGCCATGGTGGTGCAGTTGGGGTTCGCGATGATGCCCTTTGGGGCGGTTGTCGACGTCGTCGGGGTTGACCTCGGACACGACGAGCGGGACCTCGGGGTCCTTGCGCCACGCGGAGGAGTTGTCGACGACGACCGCGCCGGCGGCCGCGAACTTGGGGGCGTACTCGCGCGAGGCGGTGGCACCCGCGGAGAACACGGCAATGTCGATGCCGGAGTAGTCGGCCGTCGCGACGTCCTCGACGACGATGTCCTGGCCCTTGAAGGTCAGGGTCTGGCCCGCGGAGCGCGCGGACGAGAAGAATCGGATCGTCTCGACCGGGAAGCCCCGCTCCTCCAGCAGGGTGCGCATGACTCGGCCGACCTGGCCGGTGGCGCCGACGACGGCGACGTTGAATCCACTCATGGTGTTCTCCTTGTGTTGGTGCGCGCGCCCATACGACGGGGCGAACGCTGGGTGAAATCTATGGGGACGAGGCCGGGGCGCACTCTCGGAAACTTCGGGAGCGCCGGAACCGCTCGGATGAGCGGAACCGGCCCGTGCCTCGTCGATGAACGATCAGCGGCCGGTGCCACCGTAGACGACGGCTTCGGTTTCGGAGGCGTCGAGGCCGAAGGCGGTGTGGACGGCCTTCACGGCGCGGTCGAGGTCGTCGAGGCGGGTGACGACGGAGATGCGGATCTCGGAGGTGGAGATCAGGTCGATGTTGATACCCGCGTCGGACAGGGCGCTGAAGAGGCGCGCGGAGACGCCGGGGTTGGTGCGCATGCCGACGCCGACGAGGCTGAGCTTGCCGATGTTGGGGTTGTAGCGCAGCTCGTTGAAGCCGATCTCGTCGCGGTGGGCCTCGAGGGCGTCGAGGGCCTTCTGCGCGTCGCCTTCGGGCAGGGTGAAGGTGATGTTGGCCTTCGTGGGGTCGGAGATCGGCAGGTTCTGGACGATCATGTCGATGTTGGCGCCGACCTCGGCGACGACGGCGAAGACGCGGGCGGCGACGCCGGGGCTGTTCGGCACGTCGGTGACGGTGATCTTGTCCTGGGAGCGGTCGTGAGCGATACCGGAGATGACGGGCTTTTCCATGGCGTTTTCCTCGGGAGACTTCAGGGCTGCGTCGGGCACGAGGCCCTTGAGTTCAGGGTTTGCGGGGGGAGTCGGAGATCCAGGTGCCGTTCTTTTCGGAGAACGAGGAGCGCACGTGCAGGGGGACCCCGTAGCGGCGCGCGAATTCGACGGCGCGCAGGTGGAGGATCTTGGCGCCGTGCGCAGCCATTTCCAGGGTTTCTTCCTGGGTGAGGGTGCGCAGGCGGTGGGCCTTGGGGACGATGCGCGGGTCGGCGGAGAAGAGGCCGTCGACGTCGGTGTAGATTTCGCACACGTCGGCGTGGAGGGCGGCGGCGAGGGCGACGGCGGTCGTGTCGGAGCCTCCGCGGCCCAGCGTCGTCACGTCGTCGTCCTTGGAGATGCCCCTGGAAGCTTAGCGACGATGGCGACCTGGCCGTCCTTGACGGCGCGGGCGACGCGCTCGGGGACCATGCCGACGATCTGTGCGGCGCCGAAGCGGCTGTCGGTCTGGATGCCGGCCTGCGCGCCGGTGTAGGCGCGGGCTTCGACGCCGAGTTCGTTGACGGCCATCGCGAGGAGGGCCATCGAGATGCGCTCGCCGGCCGACAGGAGGATGTCCATCTCGCGCTCGGGCGGGGTGTCCGTGAGGGCTGCGGCCGAGTCGAGCAGGTCGTCCGTCGTGTCACCCATCGCCGATACGACGACAACGACGCGGTGTCCCGCGTTGTGCGTGTCCACGATGCGCTGGGCGACGCGCTTCATGGCTTCGGTGTCGGCGACGGAAGAACCGCCGTACTTTTGCACGATCAGTGCCACTAGAGCCTCATTTCTATCTGTACATGCCGATTCGCACGCATTCGGGTGGCGCACGCCACCACAACAATCCTACGGCCCGCCAGGCATCGCGCCGCGAAAGACCGGCATGTGGGCGCAGGTGACATGGGACGCGCCGGGGCGACCCAGGCCACACAGCCCTTTATTGCCCGGAATTGCAACGCTCCTGGTCAGCACCGAATGCCGCGCCCACACGCAGGCGCGCTCAGGCGGCGGGCAATGTCACGTCGATGACGGTGCCCTTCTCAGAGTCGACCAGCCGCACGGACCCACCCATCGCACGGGCGAGCGACTCGACGATCGACATTCCCAGGCCCGAGGAGCCGCGGCCGTCGCGCGTACGCGAGGAGTCGCCGCGCACGAAACGGTCGAACACGCGGTCGCGGATCTCGGCCGGGATGCCGGGACCGTCGTCCGCGACGCGCAGGGTCACCATGGACGAGGCCGGGGCGCCCTTCGCAGGTTCCACCCCCTGGGGCGCGCGGGTCAGCGAGACGGTCACGCGTGTGCCAGCGGGCGTGTGCACGCGAGCATTCGCGAGGAGGTTCGTGAGGATCTGGCGCAGGGCCGCCTCGTCGCCGAGGACGGGCGCATCCGCCGCCTCGCCGAGCTCCCACGCGTGGTCGGGGGCGACCACGTGCGCGTCTGACAGGGCGTCCAGTATCAGCGGGATAACGTCCACATTCTCGCGTTTGAGGGCGCGGTCTCCGTCCAGACGCGCCAGCGTCAGCATCTCCTCCACGAGGGACGCCATCCGCGCCCCCTCCGAGGAGATGCGCTCGAGCGCCTGGGTCCGGGAGTCCTCGTCGATGTCGCGACGCGCGAGCTGCGCGTAGCCCTGCACGGAGGCCAGGGGCGTGCGCAGCTCGTGCGAGGCGTCGGCGACGAACTGGCGCAGCTTCGCCTCGCTGCGGGCGCGGCGCTCCATGCCGTCTTCGACCGCGTCGATCATCGAGTTCAGGGCCCCCGCGACGTCCGCGACCTCGACCGGTCCGGAGGTAGCCTCCTCGCCGACGCGGGTCAGATCCTCGGCATCGTCGGCCAGATCGCGGCTCGCAATGTCAGCGGCTGCCGCGCGCACAACACCGAGGGGACGCAGCTCGCGGCGCACCCACGCCCGACCGGCGAACCCGGCGGCAATCGCGACGACGAGGGACAGGCCGACCTCGACCGCGACAAGCATCATGACCACGTCATCGACGCTGTCCATCTGCACGCCGACGAGAACGGTCTTGTCATTGACGACCTGGGAAGTCACTCGGAACGTGCCCAACTCTTTGAGGTGCACGGTGTGCGGGGCGCCATCGGTGGGCACATGCGCCAGGATCTCCAACGCGGGCTCATTCAGGTAGGTCACCGAGAAGTTGGAGACAACCGCACCGGCCGCCTGCCCATCCTCACTCACGTACTGAAGGGTGCCCTCGGCGATGCCGGAACCGCCAAACCCCGGCCCCTTGGGCCCGCCGGGGACAACAGGTCCACCGGGACGAGGCACGCGCACGCCCGACTGCTGGACCGCGCGGGGGGCCCTCGTCGGAGTCGTCGTCGGAGTCGTCGTCCGCGTCCACCTCATCGCCCGGCGCGTCCTCGACATCCAGGTGTTCGCCCGCGCGCTGGGAGAGGCGGTGCAGCTCCGAGTCCATGTTGCCGAGCATCCAGGAGCGCATGACCAGGGTGGACGCGGCGACCATGACGATGAGGGCGAGGGCGACGCACGCGGCCAGCGCGCGCGACAGCCGCCCGGCGAGGGAACGACGGCGCATCACTGGGGCTCCCGCATGATGTATCCGGCGCCGCGCACCGTGCGGATGAGGGCCGGGCGATCCGCGTCGATCTTCTTGCGCAGGTAGGAGATGTACAGCTCGACGACGTTGACCTGGCCGCCGAAGTCGTAGCTCCACACGGCGTCCAGAATCTTCTGCTTGGACAGCACGATTCCAACGTTTTCCATGAGATACCGGAGCAATTCGAACTCAGTGTTCGTTAACGTGATTTCTTCCCCGCCACGGCACACATCGTGAGAGTCCATATCGAGGGTCAGATCGGCAACCTGCAGCACCGTCGACGCCGCCTGCTGGGTGCGCCCGGCGCGGCGCAGCAGCGCCTCGACGCGGGCCGCCACCTCGTCCAGGTCGAAGGGCTTCGTCACGTAGTCGTCCGCGCCCGCTCGCAAGCCCTGCACGCGATCGGCGACCGCGTCGCGTGCCGTGAGGAACAGGACCGGCAGCTCCGGGTCGCGAGCGCGCAGGCGCTCCAGCGTCTCCAGGCCATCCATGCGCGGCATCTGCACGTCGAGAATCACGACGTCCGGGTGAAAGCTCGTCGCCTTCGACAGCGCGTCCAGCCCGTCCTTCGCCGTGGCCGTCTCCCAGCCCTCGTGGCGCAGGGCCTGCGAGAGCAGGTCCGCCAGCATCGCCTCGTCGTCAACAACCAGAACTCGGGGCGCGTCTGAGCTCGCCTGGGTCGCCATCATGGACTCCTCGTCTGTCGCAGCATGGACCCTACGATTGTGTCACACGTGCGTCACCAACAGGGGGACGCGCGGCCCGCAGCGCGACGAACGCCGCAGGTCGCGGCCTCGCCGATAAAGGCTCAGAGGCGGCGGCGTCCCTCGAGTGCGCGGCCCAGCGTCACCGAGTCGGCGTACTCCAGGTCGCCGCCCATGGGCAGCCCCATCGCCAGGCGCGAGGTCTCGACCCCCATCGTGGAGAGCATGCGCGCCAGGTAGGCGGCCGTCGCCTCGCCTTCGACGTTCGGGTTGGTCGCCAGGATGACCTCGGTGACCGAGCCGTCCGCGAGGCGACTCATCAGCGAGGCGATGTTCAGCTGGTCGGGCCCAACCCCGTGGATCGGGTCGATGACGCCGCCGAGGACGTGGTAGCGACCGCGGAAGACGCGCGCGCCCTCGATCGCCTGGATGTCCTGGGTTCCTGGACGACGCAGATCGCGCTGGGGTCGCGGCGCACGTCGCGGCAGATGGAGCACTCGTCCTCTTCCGTGAGGTTGCCGCAGATGTCGCAGTGGCGCACGCGCCCGCGCACGGCGTTGATCGCGTCGACGAGGCGCGCAACGTCCTCGGGTTCCGCATCCAGGACGTGCATGGCCATGCGCTGCGCGGACTTCGGGCCGATGCCCGGCAGCTGTCCGAACTGGTCGATGAGGTCGGCCAGGGCGCCGTCGTACATGTCAGTATCCTCCCTCGGTCATCTTCTCTTCGATGACTCGTCCGCCGAGGATCTCCAGGACCGCTGCCAGGCCGATCGTCTGCGAGGTTTCGATGTTTTCGTCGTCGATGCTGGCGCTGTCGTCGTCGGCCGCGTGGGTGCGGGGCGAGACGACGGCCGCCTCGCGCTGCGCTTTTTCACGCAGGGCGGCCTCGGCGGCGGCGCGTCCGCTCAGGGGTGTGCTGGGCTCGTGGCTGGCGTCGCGCTGGGGTTGCGGCGTGCTGAATTCGGGTGCGGGGTCCTGGGCTGGCTCGGGGGCTGCGGCCAGCCAGGCCGGGGCCTGCGTCGGGGCGCTCGGTGCAGCGCTGATCGGGGTCACATCGGCGGGGGCCGAGGACTCGGGCGGGGTCCACGAGTCCGCGCCGTCGTCGAAGTTAACGGACGCGCCGCCCGGGATCACAACCGGGTCGCCCCAGCCGGTCGGGGTCGACGGCGTGTGAGCTGCGGGCTCGATGGGAGCGTCGTCGAAGACGGGGGACGAGGCCGACTCGGGCTGCGTGGCTTCCTCCGCCTGCTGATCGGTGGGCTCCGGGTCGCCCGGGTAGCGGAAGACCGTGAAGGAGCGCTTACGCGGGACCGCGTCGCCGTTCGGGGACGAGGCCTGGGCGGCCTCGGGCGTATCGGCGGAAGCCTGGGCGAGCGCGCGGGCAGCGCGTTCGGGCATCGCGGGACGCTCGGCGGGCCGGTGATCCTCAACCTGGGCGATCGGTGCCGCTGCGGGCGCGATCGGCTCGTCGCGTCGGATCGGCGTCACCGTCGCGGGCTGGGGCCACCCGGATTCCACCGGCTCCGGCTCAGGAGCGGGTTCGGGGGCGCGAGCGGGTTCGGGCCAACCGGTTTGCGCGGGCTCCGGCGGGCGCACGGGTTCGGGCCAACCGGTGTCGACCGGCTCCGGCGCTACCTGGAGTTCGGGCGCGGACCGCGGCTCCGCCTGAGTACGCGCGAGCGCCTCCTGGGCGGGGGCCTCCTCCGGCACGAATTCGGGTTCGAGGTCGCCCTGGGGTGCCGCCTGCGCGGCGGCCTCATCAAAAGGGGGCGGCTCCGAGACCCAGCCTCCGGGCTGGGACGGCTGCGCGGCAGGCCCGCGATGCGAGGCCTGCGCCGACGGGCCGGTCGTCGCGGGTCCGCCTGAAGCCTGCCCGACCTGCGCGGACACGCTCACGGTCAGGCCGGTGACCTCGTTGATGGCCTTTTCGACGTCGGCCGCGCGGGGGCCGCGCGAGAGAAGGCGTTGACCATGGCCTCGACGGGGAAGAGGAGGACCACCTGGGAGCCGTCGACGGCACCGAGCTGGGCGTTGCCGCCGACCATCGACCACGTGACGCGGCTGATGGAGGACAGGCGCTCGACGACCTCGTTCCAGCGACCGCGCAGCATGTCTGCGTCGCGGCCGGAGGCCGGGGCCTCTGCGCGGGCGGGTGCCTCCGAGCGCTGCGGCGCGGCTGATTCGTGGCTCTGCTGCGAAGCGGCGGCGGGGCGCGGCTCGGCCTGGGCGGGCGTGGCCTCGCGGGCGGGTGAGCTTTCGTGGGCGGCCTCGCGGAGCGGAGCCTCCCGTCGCGCGCCCTGCGCGGGAGCGGAGTTCGACTCCGGGGCCGCAGGCTTCTGAGCGGACCAGTCCGGGCCACTCCCCCACGCGGGCATGCCCTGCGGAGCAGGCGCGGCAGACGATGCGGGCACCTGAGGAGCGGGGGCCGAGGCCTCAGCGCGCTCCTGCTTCTTGCGGGCCAGGGCCTCGCGGGCCTCGCGGGCGCCGAAACGGCCCGACGCTCCCTCGGACGACGATGGTGCGGACGCCTCGCGCGGCGCTCCCCCACCGGTCATGCCGACCGTGCCCTGTACGGGACCCTGTGCGGGCGCCGCAGCGGGTGCGGGAACGAGGATACGGCCGACCAGCAGCTCGAGCTGCAGGCGAGGCGAGGTCGCGCCCGTCATGGCTCGCAGGGCCTCGTCGGTCAGGTCGGCGGCGCGGGACAGGCCATGCGGCCCCCAGTTCTGCGCCTGGCGCTGCATGCGCTCGAACTGGTCGTGCGGGGGTATCCGCCAGGACGTCGCGCGCGCCATCACCGGCGACCGCGATGATGAGGAGGTCGCGCAGACGTTGCAGGAGGTCCTCGACGAAGCGGCGCGGGTCGTGGCCGGACTCGACCATGCGCTCAACGACGCGGAAGGCCGCGGCACCATCGCCACCCGCGAGGGCGTCGACGGATTCGTCCAGCAGGGCGGAGTCCGTGTAACCCAGCAACGCGACGGCCGTCTGGTAGGTGACCTGCCCGTCGATCGCGCCGGCCATCAGCTGGTCGAGCACCGACAGGGTGTCACGCACCGATCCGCCGCCCGCACGCATGACGAGGGTCAGGACGCCCTCGCCCACTCCGATGTGCTCCTCGGCGCACAGGCCCGTCAGATAGGGGCCGAGGACGTCCGGCGGCACCAGGCGGAACGGGTAGTGGTGGGTACGCGAACGAATCGTGCCGATGACGCGCTCGGGTTCCGTCGTCGCGAAGACGAACTTGACGTGCTCGGGCGGCTCCTCGACGAGCTTGAGCAGCGCATTGAAGCCCTGGTTCGTGACCATGTGGGCCTCGTCGATAATGAAGATCTTGTAGCGGTCGCGCACCGGCGCGAAGGTAGCGCGCTCGCGCAGGTCGCGGGCGTCGTCAACGCCACCGTGCGAGGCCGCGTCGATCTCGACCACGTCGAGCGAGCCGGGGCCGCCTGTGGCCAGCTCGCGGCACGATTCACACTGGCCGCACGGGGTGTCCGTGGGGCCCTGCGCGCAGTTCAGGCAGCGCGCGAGGATGCGCGCCGAGGTGGTCTTGCCGCATCCGCGCGGCCCGGAGAACAGGTACGCGTGCGTCACGCGATTCGCGCGCAGCGCCGCCTTGAGCGGCTCCGTCACGTGTTCCTGGCCGATCACCTGATCAAAGGTGTCGGGGCGATACCGGCGATACAGAGCTGTGGTCACCCTCCAAGCCTAGTTGTTCCCACCCTCATCTGCGCCCCGCGCCGCGCGTTCCACACGCTCTGGAGCTCCTCGTTCATTGACGAGGCCTGGGCGGGGTCGTGGGGTGGGTATGCGGGGCAACGCCTGTCGATCATGTAGCAATCATGTCAACACAAACGCTGCCAAAGTTGAATTATGACCACAGCTACAGAAGTTGCAAGCGACAATGCCTGTAATACGAGTGTCGAAGATCATAATAATTAATCCCATTTCGCATAATTACTGCGAAAACGTGGGAAATGTCCTTTATCCACCTGACCAGTAATAATGGCTTTCAATAAAGCCAAGCCGGCACACGCACAAAGAGGGAGGGGGCGCGGGACCATGTGTTGGTCTCGCGCCCCCTCACCTAGGTGGGCTTACCCCGTGTGAGTGGGGTGTATGCCCGTGGGGTTAGGCGTCCTCGCGGTCGCGGCGGCGCTTACCCGCCAAAGCCGCGAAGCCAGCGATAGCTGCCATGGCCGCCATACCACCCAGGACGGACGCGTCCGAGCCGGTACGAGCCAGCACCTTGGCAACCGTGGTAGCCGGGGTCGGAGAGGGGATCAGGGTGAGCGGGAAGTCCACATCCAGCTTCTCCTCACCTTCACCCACCGTGACCGTCATCGAGGTCGTCGCCGCATTGAAACCGGCAGGAACCTCAATATCGACCGTGTAGGTACCCGGAACCAGGCCAGCGAAACGGTAGTTACCGTTCGCGTCGGTGGTGGTACGACCCACCTCCACGCCGTTGGCGTCCTTGAGGATCACGGTCACGTTCGGCACGCCGCTCTCGCCGTTATCCGCACCGTTACCATCGGCGTCATTCCACACGCGGTCACCGATCGTGGCGGGAGCAACCAGACCAAAGTCCACGCCCTGCACCGACGCATCCGTAATCGTCACCGCAGCTTCGGTCGCACCCTTACCCGTGTAGGCCTGGGTCGGGATCAGACCAGCCAGATCACCCTTATCGGGATCCACGATCACGACGCGGTACGAGGCAGGAGCCAGACCCACAAACTGGTAGGCACCCTTCTCATCCGTGGTCGCAGTCATCGGATCACCGTTGGCATCGAGCACCGGGGTGCCATCCTCGTTCAGCAGAGCAACGGTCACGCCCTTAAAGCGCTGCTCGGAATCACTCTTGGAGTACGACGCATCCGAGTCACGGTAGATCGTGCCACCCAGGTTGAAACCACCCTTGAACGACGCCGACGACTCATTATTCGTCGGATCATCGCCTGCCTGATCCTGGTGAGTAATACGAGCAACGTTGGTGACCAGCTTGCCCGCACCATCACCAGTGACCTCAACCGTGATCGCGATCTTCTTGACATCACCCTTGGCCAGGGTCAGGCCAGACAGATCCCACACACCAGTGGCCGCATCATACGAGCCATCACCCTGGGCCTCCACGAAGGAAACACCAGAGGGAAGCTCATCAGAGGCCTTCACGCCAGTGGCCGAGCCCGGACCGTTATTGGTCAGCGTCAACGTGTACGTCACCTTCGCGCCCGGAGTGAACTCGAAGGACTCCTGAGCAGCCTCATCCGGATCAGTGATCGCCTTCATAATCGCAGTATCCGCGGAGATACCAAAGCCCCAATCCTGATCAAGATTCTGGTTCTTCTCACCCGTCAGCGTCACGCTAGCCGTCAGCTTGAACGCCTGAGCCAGCTTCTCCGCCTCGGCCTTCACCTCATCAGACACCACGGTCTTGTTCTCAACATCTCCAGCAGGGGAGTGGGTAAGAACGTCGAGCAGCGGTTCGGCACTCTGGAGAGTCTCAGGATCGATACTCACCTTGTAGTCGCCGGGCAGCAGGTTCTCAAACTTGTACGTGCCATCCGCATCAGTCGTGGTCTCGTAGGTGCGGGTGATTCCACCCGGACCAGTCCACACCAACGTCACCTTCACGTTAGCCAACGGCTTATCACCAGCATCGGGGGCATTGCCACCGTTCTGGTTGACATCAACAAACAGCTGATCACCAATCACACCGGTACCAACGGCACCGAAGTCAATCGTGTCATCCGTCTGTCCCTGAACCAGGGTGACCGAAGCCGACGCACCATTCGAATCCGCAGCGCGGTCATCTCCAGCCTCCGAGGTTGTTGCATCAAAGCCAGCGGGCGCCTGGAAGGACACCTTGTAGCCGCCGGGCAGCAGGTTCTCGAACACGTACTTACCGTTCGCATCCGTCGTCACAGCCGCAACCGGGTTACCCGACGCATCCGTCACAGCAGAACCGTCCTCGTAGGTCAGCGTCACCGTCACGCCCGGCAAAGCCGGCTCATCGGCGTCCTGGACACCGTCACGGTCCACGTCCATCCACGCGTAGTCACCAACAGAGGCGGGCTTGACGAAACCGAAGTTCACATCGATAACCGAACCGGTTTCAGCCTTGATCGTCACGTCCGCGGTCGTCTTGTAACGGCCGGTGTAGGCCTCAGTGGGCTTGGTGCCCGCCAGAGGACCAGACGTCGGATCAACAACGCTCACCGTGTACTCGCCCAGCGGCAGACCCACAAAGGAGTACTTACCCGCAGCGTCCGTCACAGCCGTGACCGGGTTGCCATCCTTATCCAGGACAGGGGTGCCATCCTTCTTCAGCAACGCAACCGTCACACCCGCATACGGGGCCTCGGAGTCACTGGAGCTAAACGAGGCATCCGCATCGTTGTACAGCTTGCCAGCAATCGTGTAACCAGCAGTCAGCGGCACGGACGAAGTGTTGTCCGGCTTCTTATCACCGATCTGATCCTGCTTCTCAATCGTGGCCGTGTTAGTCACAACCGAACCAGCAGCAGAAGCATCAATCGTGACAGTGATACGCAGAGTGCGCGTCGCACCCTTCTCAATCACCTCACCGCTCAGGTCCCACTTACCAGAAGCAGCATCGTAAGTGCCGTCACCCTGCGCGGACACGAAAGTCACACCAGACGGGAGCTTATCCTGCGCAACCACACCGGTCGCCGGGCTCGGGCCCTCATTCGTCACCGTCAGCGTGTACGTCACCGACGTGCCGGGGGGGTGAAGCCACCCGCCGGAACCTCCACCGGATCAGCAATCGCCTTGACAATCGCCGTGTTAGCGACGCCGGTGAACGCCCAATCCTGAGCATTATTCGTCATCGCACCCGGGCTCAGCGTCACCTTCGAAGTCAGCGACAGCTCCTGGCCCTCCGAGGCCGTCAGATCACCCGACGGAGCATGAGTCTGAGCAGTGCACTCAGGACACACAGTCGCAAGAGAAGCCTTATCAACAGTCACCACATAATCGCCGGGAGCCAGATCCTTAAACGAATACTTACCGTTCTCATCCGTCACCGTCGTCAGCGTCTTCTCCACACCCGCAGGCGTCGTGTACGTCAGCTTCACAGTCACGCCAGCCAACGGCTTGTCCGCACCCGAAGGCGCAGAACCACCGTTATTGTCGACATCCCAGAACAGAGTGTCACCAATCATGCCATCAGCAATCAAACCAAGATCAACGGTCATGTCGTCCTGACCCTCGGTGAGCGTAACGTCGCTCTCGGTGCCGTTGGAGTCCTTTTCGCCATCCACAGCCGCGTAGGACTTGGTCGCGGAGTAGCCGGCGGGAGGAGTGAAGGTGACCTTGTAGTTCTCCTCGCCCGCATTCGCAACGATGCGCTCAACGTTCGGCATCAGGTTAGTGAACTCGTACTTGCCGTTGGCGTCCGTGGTCACCGGCTTGACGGGGTTGCCGTCCAGGTCGATGACCGGGTTGCCAGCGCCGTCGGTCAGGGTGACGGTGACGCCGGCAACGCCGACCTCATCCGCATCCTGAATACCGTCCTTGTTCGCGTCGAACCACACGAAGTTACCGACCGAAGCGGGCTTCACGAACGCGAAGTCAATCTTCGTGGCATTGGGAGCAGCAGCGGTCAGCTCAATCGCGGTCGGCGTCACGAGCTTGCCCTTGCCGACCTCGCTGCGCTTGGTCGACGAGCCGTAGCCGTAGGTCTGCTTGTAATCAGCCAGGTTCACGTCAGTGCCGTCAACCTTCGCCTCACCCGGAACGACCTCGACCTTGTACGAACCCAGGGGCAGGCGAGTAAAGGTGTACTTACCCTCAGCGTCGGTCTTCGTGGTGATGTCGGCACCGGACGAATCCTTCACCGGGTTGCCATCAGCATCCAACAGACGAACCGTCACACCCTCGAAAGGCTTGTCGAGGACGGGCGAATCGTTGAACCAGGTCGCGTCCTTGTCGTTATAGATCATGCCCGACAGGGTGCCACCCACCTTGAAGGTCGCGCTGTCCTTGTTGTTATCCGGGTTGGAGTCGATCTGATCGAACTCACCCAGCGTCGCCGTGTTCGTAATGGTCGAACCCTCGGTTGCGGGCTTGACCTTCACGAGGACGTACAGCGTCTCGGTACCACCAACGTTGAGGTTGGTGTCGAGAATGCCGGACTCCATCGCGGTCCACTTACCAGCCGCCGCATCGTAGGAAGCGGTCGCATAGACCGGGCCCGTGCACGGGTTCGTCGCACCATCCTGGCAGACACGCGTCTCGGAAGACACGTACTCCACACCAGAAGGCAGAGCGTCGGCAACGTTCATGCCCGAGGCGACCGCCGGGCCCTTGGCCTTCAGGTTCACCTTGTACAGCATGTAGTCACCCGGCATGATGACCTCGTCAGACTCAACCGTCTCGATGACACCATTGGCGTCACAAACCGGCTCATCACCATTCATCTTCGCCCGAGCAACCGTCTTGGTCAGTTCGACGTCGGAGGAGACGTTGATGCCGACCTTGGGAGCCTCGTTGGGCAGCAGGTAGGACACCTTGCCGTTCAGCATGGAGCCGCCGGACATGGCCACGGAGTTCCAGGCGATGAGGTTGGCGTTGACCGGAGAGGTCATGGTCGCGACGAAGCGGATCTTCTCACCGACTTCGATATCGCGGTTCATCACCAGGCGGAAACCGGTAATCGTCGTCAGGTCGGCGGGAGCACCGCCCCACGCGTTGGGGGTACAACCTGCGGGAGCGTCATTCATGGCGCCACCGGCGCTCATCACTTCACCGCGGCAGGGGTTGGGAACCGTCGAGTACTGGACCGTGATGTCCGAGGCCGGAACCGGCGTGATCTCGGGATCGCGACCCGGCTTCTCCTTCACCGACTCGAACGCCCACGCCGTGGAGTTCAGGTTCGGCTTCCAACGAGAGTCACGAGCCTGCGAGGAGGCGGGGCCAACACCCACGTCACCCACGTAAGGCAGGATGTCGTAGGCCACGACCTTGGTCAGCGGGGTGTTACCCGCGTTGGAGATCGTGAAACGGTAGGCGCCGTCGGCACCCGGGTCGATCTCGGCGACCTCGCCGGCCGGAACGAAGTCGGGGTTCTTGTTGCCCTTGACTTCCTTCGCGATGGCCATCGAGGGGGTCGTGGCCACGTTGAAGTTGACTGCGGCGTTACACACGTAGTCGGTGGTCGAGCCGTTCTTGTTCACGTCGAAGGTGTCGACCGCGCGGCTACCGATGCAGTAGTTGGTGTTGCGCAGGCTCTTATCCTCGGTGGTCGCCTTCGCACCGTCGCCGGGCATGAACGCCATGGCGTCGTTCGTGTTCTTACCGGCCGGAGCGGTCGCGAGCACGTTGACATTGAAGGTCGAGTACAGGCTGCCCTCGACCGGGTCCGGGACCACCCAGCGGATGAGGGTACGACCCGACCCGTTGTAGTCCTTCTCAATCGACACCTGGACCTTGCTCAGGTCGTAGGGGGTGCCGTCGGGATTCTTCAGCGGAGAGCGATTCTCGGGGACGATCGCCGAAGCGTCATCGACGTCGAAGCCCTCAGGCAGGAGGTCCACGATCGTGAAGGGAGTCGGGACGCCACCGTCAGTCTTGGTGCGAACGGCTCCGTTGATGAAGAAGGTGGCGGGCTTGCCCACGATCACGGGATTGGTGCGCACGACCTTGTAGGCCTGCACGCCGGGGAAATCGGTGCGCACACGCATCCACGCGCACATGTTGTCATTGGAGGCAATGACCTTACCGTTATCGGTCACCGTGCCGGATGCGCAGTTCTGAATACGTACGTACTCCTCAGAGGCCTCGTAGTTGTAGTGCTTTTCCGGAGGCAGCGCCGGATCGTAACGAGACGCGAAGTCGGCGGGTTCCGTGTAGGGGACGTCTTCTGAGATACGACCGTGCAGGGACACGCTCGGCGAGTGTCCAGGCAGAGCGTCGGTGTCGACCGTGTAGCGGGTGATCCACTCGCCGTCGGGCAGGGTGAACATCTTCGATGCCGTGAAATTCTCGACCTTGTGGTTGCCCTTGTTGGTCCAGTACTCGACCGTCCATCCACTGCTGGTCTCAGTACCGGACCTGGAGTAGATAGCGAAGTGGTAGGGGCCGACCGAAGAGGGCTTATCGCAGGCATCGCCGGCGGCCTTGGCCTCCTGGGTGGACCAGGTGCACGGCAGGGTATCTTCCCAGTGGAAGTGCAGCGTCGTATTGCCAGTGTTCGTGCCGTACAGGCGCCATGGCGTCGATCCCTTGCGCACGCTGTAGTTGGAGCTGCCACCGCTCTTTGCGATGGTGCCAACAGACTTGCGCTCGGCGAAGCCGTGCGTGAACTCGGTGTTCTTCGTCATCGTCCTGTCCTCGTTCTGAACCGAGGCCGTGATGGACGCTTTGTTCGTTACCGTATCGGTGGGAGCAACAGAACCGTCGGGGTACTTCACAGTCACGGTCGAGTCGATGACCGACTGGAATCCCCATTTCTCCCATTTCCAAGTGACGGTATGGGTTGCCGGGTCGTAGACGCCACTGTTAGATGCTCGAACGAATACTGCCTGCGCGGGCAGCTGGTCGACGACGGTAATGTCGCGCACACCAACGAAGCCGAGACCTCCATAGCTTCCGTCACTGGCGGAACCGCCCCAGCGAGAGCCGACCTTATTCGGTTCAGTCGTGTCATTCTGCTGGTAGCCGGCGCGGACGGTGTAGGTAACCTCGTCTCCGATGGGCGGATAGTCCTGGGGGCGGGTGGGGCCGGTCTTTGCGATGGCGATGTCAGTGTCGGCTGTCCACTTCGTGGTCAGGGACTGTTCGACTGGATCGGCGTTGGTGGCCGAGAAGACGACGCGCTGGGTCGTCGTGGAGTTGTTGGGCGCATCGGTACCCGTGTAACGCCACGGGATCTGGATGCGCGCCGAGGTACCGGCGGGGACCGTATCCTTGAGCGTGAAGCGGTAGAGCTGCATCTTCGGCTCGCCCCTGACGGTCATGTTGGTCGTCTTGGCAACGACGTCGCTGCTGACCGGAACACCCGTATAGAAGCTGTCGCTCAGTTGCACGCCGGCGGGAGTGACAGGCCCGGGCAGCCACACCTCGATAACACCGCCCTTACAGGGGGTGGTGACCGAGGAGCAGGAGAAGTTAATCGTCGTGGTCTGAAGGGCCCGGATACGCAGGGTCTCCTCGTCGTTGACGACGGTCATCGCCAGGGTCGCCTGGTCTTCCGCAACTGCGCGGGCGCGGCGCGTGCGGGGCTGATCCTCGGGGGCAACCTCGGCAGCGGGAGCCTCAGCATCGGCGGCGGGAGCTTCCGCGCCAGCCTCGGCGGCGGGGGCTTCGACCCCGGCCTCGGCGGCAGGCTCGGCGGCCACCTCAGTATCGGACGAGGCCGTGGCAGCTTCCTGAGAGGTTGCTACGTCGGGCGATTGCGTGCTTTCGTCGGCGGCGCTGGCTCGCATGGCGAGGGGTGTCAGCGACGTGACGAGAAGCGAGAGAGCGGCCAGACTGGCAGCACCCGCAACGCCCACACGGGCGCGGAACGGACGCGGTCGAGACATCGACTTCTCCTTCTATGGAGAGAAAGTGGACAGGACTTGAATCCCACCCTAGTGAAAGAGCAGATGCGACCACTACGGTTCGCCCCTATCGCCTGAACCACAACTACAACGGTGTATTTCGTTGATATTCCAGGCATAACGCTCACATAACGACTTCTCTGAACTCTTGGTCAGCATATGGAACTGAGCAGCACCAATGGATTATTAACTAATCATACAAAGGCGCATTTAATGATCCCTAAATTATGACCGAACCGACGAGAATGAAAGGGTTATCGAAGACCCGACTTAGTGACGCATCCCACTCATTTAAACCATGAGGCCATGACCCCTGCACACGCACGGCCACACCAGCCCACGCGCTGCAGAGAATACGAAAACCCCCGCGCTTCGAGGGAAGCACGGGGGTTGTGCGCGGAGACGGCGGGATTTGAACCCGCGAGGGGCTATGCACCCCTACCTCCTTAGCAGGGAGGCGCACTCGACCGGACTATGCGACGTCTCCAGTGCCGACTACTTTAGGGCATTTTCGCCGCGAGCGCGAACGTGCACCCGCCGCGACGCCCGTGGGCGGCCGGCTCGGCGGAGGGCGAGGGATTCGAACCCCCGGTGCCATTGCTGACACAACGGTTTTCAAGACCGTCTCTTTCGGCCACTCAGACAGCCCTCCAGACGCGGAACATCCTACAGGACCAGGCCCGAGGATGCGACCCTCGCATCCCCGGGCCCGAGCCCATCAGACATCCGATGCGTCAGCCGCGCAGCCCGAAGAAGTTCCAGGACTTCTTGTCGGGGGCCGGTTCCTCGGGGCGATCGAGGAGGCCGCGCGAGAGAGCGGGGGCCGTCGGCGGCCACAGCGGCAGGCGGATCGCGAGCGTCGCCTGGACGGCATGGTAGACGTCCCAGCGCGACGACTTGGCGGGCTGGACGTTCTCATTGCGGGGACCAAGGCGACGCACCCATCGACCGGGCTGGCTGATGAGGTAGTCGTGGATGTAGTCGACGAAGGAGCGGTAGCAGTGCTCGAAGTGCTCGACGTCGGAGACGCGGGCCCCGTCGTCCAGCATGGCACGGCGCACGGCGACGGTGGCGCACACACCCTCGCAGACAACCCACTGCTGGTGCTCGTCCTCGCCGGGCACGGGGTCGCCCTCGTCGTTGACGCCGGTGGAGAAGCCGGGGTTGCCGTCGGTGCGACGCCAGCCGTCGACGCGGGCGCGCTCGAAGAGCTCGGTTCCCATCTCGAGGAGGTAGTCGGGCACGGTCCAGCCCATCGAGCGCAGGCCCGCGCGCACCTGCAGCGCGAAGCGCGCAAGCTGCATGGAGTGGCCGGTCACGTAGCCGTCGTAGTAGCGGCGCCCGTCGTTGAGGAGCTTGCCGGCCTCGGGGCTGGGTTCCCACTTCTCGTCGAAGAACTCGGGGATACGCCAGCCGTTCTTGGAGGCAATCTTGTAGGCGAAGGCCGTCATCTTCTCGGCGCGGTCGAGCCATTCGGGCTCGGTCGTCGCCTCGGCGGCAGCCATGTAAGCCTCGATCGTGTGGATGAGGGTCCCGAGGGTATGGACGGGTACGGGCTCGTTAAACGCCTCGTCATACTCATCCCACACGAGGCCGTAGTCGTCGGCCCACAGCTCCTTCTGCTCCTCGAGCATGCGGTTGAGCAGCTCGTGGGCTCCGGGGCGATTTGCGACCGTCGCGGCGGCGACGCCCAGCAGCGCGTACACCGTGTGGTACTGCGACTTCACGCGCGCGTCCTCGTCCCACGGCACGCCGCGACCGTCGGCGTCGGGCTCGGGCTTGATCGCGAACCACATGCCGCCATTGACAGGGTCGGTGAAGTAGTTGGTGAGCGCCTTGACGGCATGGTCGGCGTAGCGGCGCGTGCCGGGCAGGCCCATGAGCGCACCGAGCGAGAACACGTAGGCCATGCGACCCGTGACGGCCAGATCGATCGATCGAGTCGGGTCGGGCTTTCCATCGGCATCGAGGTGCGCGAAACCAGTCGCGACGATCGCGCCTTCTGCCTCTTCGATGAGGGCCTGCATGTGGCCGCTCAGCCAACGGTTATGTTCGATGGAATCAAACCATCCCACGATGTTCCTCCTGACAACACAGTCACGGTCTTCGGTGACCGACATCTCATAGGATAGTCGCTCGGTGCCATTTTTGGGAAAACGCGCATACACCCCTCTGTCCCCCACGGACGAGGCCGGGGCGCGGCGCGCTCTCACCTGGCCTTTTCCAGACGGCCAGCCAAGGCCTCGAACAAGAGAAAATAAGGCATTAGTCCACGCCGTGGGACGGTATTACCCACAAACGGGCGTAACGTGCAACACTGTCCCTATGCATGATCGAGCTGGCACACGTGCCCTTCCAGAAGACCTCATCAACGTCGACGATGTCATCTCCGCCTACTACGACATCATCCCCGACCCGACCGACGTCGGACAGCGCGTCGCGTTCGGCACTTCGGGCCACCGCGGCTCCTCGCTGGACTCCAAGTTCAACGAGGCGCACATCATCGCCATCACCGCGGCGATCATCGAATACCGCGCCTCCCAGGGCTTCAACGGTCCGCTGTTCATTGGCCGTGACACGCACGCCCTGAGCGAACCCGCGTGGCGCACCGCCCTGGAGGTCCTCGCGGCCGCCGGCATCGACACGCGCATCGACTCGCGCGGCTCCTACACGCCCACCCCCGCCGTGTCCGTCGCCATCCTCGGCGCAAACGGCGCCCCGGGTAACCTGCGCACCGAGGGCGACGGCCTGGCCGACGGCATCGTCGTCACCCCCAGCCACAACCCCCCGCGCGACGGCGGCTTCAAGTACAACCCGCCTCACGGCGGCCCCGCCGACACCGACGCGACCGGCTGGATCGCGGCGCGCGCCAACGAGCTCCTCGACTCGGGAGAATGGAAGAACGTCCCCCGCGTCACCGGCTCCGAGCTGCTGCACGACCCGAACATCAAGCCCTTCGACTACCTGGACTACTACGTTTCTCAGCTCGACCAGGTCATCGACATCGAAGCCATCCGCAAGGCGGGCGTGCGCATCGGCGCCGATCCGCTCGGCGGCGCGTCCATCGACTACTGGGCGGCCATCGGCGAGCACTACGGCCTCGACCTGACCGTCGTCAACCCCGAGGTCGACCCGGCGTGGCCGTTCATGACCCTGGACTGGGACGGCAAGATCCGCATGGACTGCTCCTCGCCCTACGCGATGGCATCCCTGCGCGAGGCCATGACCCCCGACGCCGAGGGCAACACCCCCTACGACATCGCGACCGGCAACGACGCGGATTCGGACCGTCACGGCATCGTCACCCCCGACGGCCTGATGAACCCGAACCACTTCCTGGCCGTCGCCATCGAGTACCTGTTCACGCACCGCCCCGGCTGGAACGCCGACGCGGCCGTGGGCAAGACCCTCGTGTCCTCCGCGCTCATCGACCGCGTCGTGGCCGCCATGGGCCGCGACCTCATCGAGGTGCCCGTGGGCTTCAAGTACTTCGTGCCCGGCCTGCTGTCCGGCACCGTCGGTTTTGGCGGTGAGGAGAGCGCGGGAGCCTCGTTCCTGCGCAAGGACGGCACCGTGTGGTCGACCGACAAGGACGGCATCATCCTGGCGCTGCTCGCCTCGGAGATCCTGGCCGTGACCGGCAAGACCCCGTCGCAGCTGCACGAGGAGCAGGTCGAGCGCTTCGGTGCCTCCGCCTACGCCCGTATCGATGCGGCCGCCTCCCGCGAGGAGAAGGCGAAGCTCGCGGCCCTGTCCGCGGACGACGTGACCGCGACTGAGCTCGTCGGCGACCCGATCGTCGCGAAGCTGGTGCGCGCGCCCGGCAACGACGCGCCCATCGGCGGCCTGAAGGTGACGACCGAGTCCGCGTGGTTCGCGGCTCGCCCGTCGGGCACCGAGGACGTCTACAAGATCTACGGCGAGTCCTTCAAGGGTGCCGAGCACCTGGCGCAGGTCCAGGAGGCCGCCAAGCAGGTCGTGTCCGACGCCCTGAACGGCTGACGCTCTGACGCTGCCCGCTGACGCGGGTTGCGAAGGGGGGCGGCGCTCGATTGAGCGCCGCCCCCACGCGTTTACCGCAGATGTGCATGGGCCGATGTACCCTTGGAAGACCCAGATCAGGAAGGACTACCATGACAGCAGCTATTCGCTTAATTTCAGGCAAAAGTCCAACCGCGCTGGAGTTTTTCGCAGGTATTGGTCTCGCTCGAGCGGGGCTTGAACAAGCTGGATTTTCGGTCGCCTGGGCTAATGATTACGAAGCCAAAAAGCATCAGCTATACCGCTCTCAATACGGCTCAGACACCGACTATCACGTTGGTGACATCGCCGACATCAATGGCAGCGATTTACCAACGGACAGTGCGATCGCCTGGGCTTCCTCACCCTGCACTGACCTGTCCCTGGCTGGGAATCGAGATGGTCTTGGCGGAAGACAATCAGGAACGTTTTGGCACTTTATGCGGATTCTCGAAGAGATGGGCGATAGTCGCCCTCCCGTCGCAGTCCTTGAAAACGTCACTGGCCTAGCTTCCTCGCATTCCGGTGATGATCTTACTGCAGCAATCCGCGCTTTTAATTCACTGGGATATTCCGTCGATGCTCTGTCTATTGACGCCAGGCATTTCATTCCGCAGTCACGGCCACGTATGTTCCTCGTGGGGGCCCTAACTCCACCCGACTCGGATGACACTCCCTCAGATCTGCGTCCCGAATGGCTTGAGTGGATACATTCGGATCCCACTCTCATCACTCACCGAGCTCCCCTCCCAGCTGTTCCTCCACTGCTCACTGAAGGCTTCACCGCGCTTGCAGATCGTCTACCCAAAGACGATCCACACTGGTGGAACGCGAGCCGCACAGCAGATTTTCTTGACTCACTGTCTCCAGTTCAGGCAGCTAGGCTCGAGTCTCTGCGCACATCAACGCGGGTCACATATCGCACCGCTTACCGGCGTACACGTCAGGGAAAACCAGTTTGGGAAATCCGACCCGATGATATCGCCGGCTGTTTGCGAACTGCGCGAGGCGGTTCCTCACGGCAGGCTGTCGTCAAGGCGGGCAAGGGCAACGTTGCTGTGCGCTGGATGACTCCCCACGAGTATGCCTCCCTCATGGGTATCCCCCACTACAAGTTCGGCGATGCGACGGATAACCAGATTCGTTTTGGTTTTGGTGACGCAGTTGCCGTCCCTGTCGTTGCCTGGCTAGGGAAGAACTACCTCATGCCCCTAGTCCGCCAGGAATTCGACCAGGGTTCCCCATCCCTGGAGGTGGTCGCACATGGCTAGCACAGGAATCGCTTCGTACGGTTCAACAGATTCTGAGACGAAGCCACCTCTCAAGCGCACAATGCCTACGCGTTTCGTGCAGCTATTCCGCGCACGCCTATCCGCAGCTCTGAGCTTCGTTGAGCCGACGACCAATACACGACTGGGTAAGTGTGTCGGAGTGTATGCGTTTTACGACTTCGACGGTGAGCCAATCTACGTTGGTCAAACAACGGAAGACTTTGGAACTCGAATTGGTCGGCATCTCAGAGGTCAGCGCAGCGACACTCTCGCCTACAGAATTTTGGATCCGTTTGAAGTCGCGGAAGTTGAGTTCTTTCCGGCGGATTATCTGCTCGACCTCTATTCCGATAGGAAAGAGAGAAGTGCGGCATTCGATTCGTTGGAGTACTCCGTGTACGTCCACGCCATCGAAGAGTCGAGCTACCATGCAATCCTCAATGAGAAGATTCCGCCTATTTCTCCTCTCGTTGATTTACCGCAGTCTCATCGCTTCAACTTGATTCCCGACGAGTACCGTGAAGATCGTGAGCACCCGGACGTGCGGATTGCGCGTCGTGCGGAAACACTCGCTCGTGTCGCTGCCGTCGCTCACGAACGCGGAGAAGTCTCCGCAGGGCTGCGTCGCGTCATTGTTATCCAAGCTATCCGCCTTGCAGACTTGGCCGCAGCTCGACTTGCTTATGCCGAAGGCAGACATCGCCCCGATCCCAAGTGCATCGACGTCCATGCACTTGTCGGAAACATCTTCGAGGAGCAAGTTCCCTAGTCACACGCGGGTTGCGAGGGGGGGCGGCGCTCAATCGAGCGCCGCCCCCCTCGTCGTCTAGCAGGTTGCTGAGTTGGATCTCGTCACGACTGCGTGCCTGCAGCCGCGTCGGCGAACCAGTCCGGCACGCGTCCGGGGATATCCGCCAGCTCCTGTGGATTAGCGGACGTTCCGTCGCTGCGCAGATCACCCGTGTAATAGTCCATCATTGTCAACCCAATACCCGACACCATGATGTGTACGGTCACTCCGTATCGTTCACTCGTCCAGGCGAGGACCGTGTCACTGCCACGGCCATCGTCCTCATAGACGTGTTCACGGAAATCGAAACCGAGGGGCCTCAGCTCGGCATCAAACGCTGCGCGCACCCGGGCAGGATCGTGCTCTTCGAAATTGTACGTACGCGACACCATCGAGAACAGAACCTGATCACCAACATCGACACGATAGATGTAATCGTTGCTGCTATAGCTCCTGTAGTTTTCACGCGTCATCAACGTGTCGCGCGCACGAATGATCGCCGGCTCAATGTCGCGCCCGAACGTCTCGATGGACTCCAGCGACGCGGCCCGCTTGAGATCTCCTCGCTGTTCGGGGTTTAAACCGTCAGCGCCAAAGAGGGACACGCATCCCGCGCACACGATTGCGACGGCGAGGACGAGGAAGCTAGCGCAAGACCTCCTCATGTCCATTCATCTCCGCCTGCGCGCCCGATACGGCACGCGCCAGCCTGAGCGTCCGCCACGGCTCGTCACTTGCGCTTGATGTCATCCAGCCACGATGGCGGCCCCATCATCGGGCCGGCAATCTGCGTCGGGTCAATATTCTCTGCTGCCTCACGCAGCCCCTCAACGGCCTCCTTGGCGCCCCTGACCACGCTCTCGGCGGCCACCTGCGCACCCCTGGCTACATCAGATGCAACCTCCTGCGCACCCCTGGCCACGTCAGATGCAACCTCCTGCGCACCCCTGACCACACTTTCGGCGGCATCTTTTACGGGGCTAGGATTACCGGATCGGAGATCAGGGCCGTCCGCGCGAATACCCCTCTCGCGCCACCACTCATCATGCGCCGTCGCACCTTTGCTGTGCCCCCTCGGCTGCCCGAGGTTCACGACGTCATCGAGCTGTTCAGCACCACGAGACGCGCCATAGCTGTGGCCGGTGAGAGGCTCACCACCGATCGTATTAATGTCACCCTTTCCGCCAATGCTGTGGCCCGACAGACCGGAGCCCTTGCTGTGGCCGGTGAGGGGCTCACCACCGATCGTATTAATGTCACCTTTCCGCCAATGCTATGGCCCGACAGACCACCGCCGTAGCTGTGGCCCTCGATAATGGAGCCAATGAGCTTCGTGTTCTCTTCCTCGGCGGCGATGAAATCGCGCTCGGCTGCCAGGAGGGATTCGGCGTGCTCGTCCAGGCTCGTGCCCGTCTTGGTTGCCTGGTCCGCGAACTTGTCTTCGACGCCCTGCATCTTCGACGACAGATTCGTTCCGGGCATCGCCGAAGCGAAAGCACTGGCCCCACCCTCTGGGCGCGCCGAACGGACCGCCTCTGCGGCCTCGCGCGCCGTCGAAGCTAGGCGCGGGAACTCACCGGCAACAAAAGAAAGATCGCTCATCGTCCACTCCTGTGATCATAGATGCGTGACCTTGACAATATTACCGGACGGAAACCTATAGCGCACCCATTCATCGACACAGCATCACCACAAGCCCGTTGTGGCATCACATATTTTTACCGCCCGCACCCCTAGAAAATTGCTGGCAGGGCGGCTACCTTGGCACTGTCGCCCCCACCGGAGCCGACTCACGCCCACCACCTCCAGGAGCCCACATGAGCGAGGCATCCCGCCCACCCGCGCACCCCGCGGGACCGGATACACCGGCCCAGGCCTCGTCGACAACGACGGTGAGGCCACCCATCCCCCGGCTGCCCGTCGGCCGCCTCGCATTCCTGCTCCTCGCGGGCGTTGCGCTTCTGGCGGGACTGGACGCCTCCCTCGTGCGCCTGGGAGCTATCGCGCCCGTGGCCTCGACAAGCCTGGGGACCGTGCACGGACTCCTCATGATCTACGGGTTCCTGGGCACCGCGATCTGCCTCGAGCGCGCGGTCGCCCTGCAATCCGACGGGCGTCGCGCGTGGGCGTACGCCGCCCCCCTGCTCACCGGAGCCGGCGGCATCAGCGCGGTCGTCATCTCCCTGAACGAGGGGGTGCGCGTGGCGCTCGCGAACCTCCCGATCCCCCGCTACCTCGCCGCACACCTAAGCGGGTTCGCGCCCGAGCGGATGATGCCCGGCTTCCTCATCACCCTCGGCATGGCCCTACTGACGGCGATCTACTGCTACGTGTGGGCGCGCCGTCAGGCCACCCACGCGGTCCTCATCCAGCTGATGGGCGCACTCATTGGCCTGGGCGGCATCCTCCTGTGGTGGCGAGGCCTCGAGACGCCGCGCGCGGTGCCCTGGTGGCTGGCCTTCCTGATCGTCACGATCGTCGGCGAGCGCGTCGAACTGGCTCGCCTCGCCTTCGCGTCCGGCTCCACCGAGCGGCGCATCACCGCCGAGAGCGCCGCGCTCATGGTGGGCCTGACCGTCGCGCTCTACTCCCCGACGATCGGTTATCCGCTGATCGGCCTGAGCCTGGGTGTCCTCATGGCCGACACCGCGTGGCACGACGTCGCGCGCGGCACCGTGCGCATGAAGGGCCTGCCGCGCCTGGCGGCCGTGTGCATGCTGAGCGGATACGCGTGGGCGCTCGTGCCCGCGCTGATGTGGATTATTGCGCCGCCCGCCTTCGACGGATACGGCTACGACGCCGGCGTCCACGCGATCACGATCGGCTTCGTCGTCTCGATGCTGCTCGCCCACGCGCCCGTCATCATCCCGGCGGTCGCCCGACGCGAAGTCCCCTACCACCCCGCTATGTGGGTCCCCTTCGCGTTCCTGCAGGTCTCCCTCCTCCTGCGCCTCCTCGCGGGCGCACGCGAGGCCGCCCACCCGTGGCGCCTGGGCGGCACCCTCGGGGTTGTCGGCATGCTCCTCTTCGTCGCCACGACGCTGACGGTGACGATTCGCCGGGCGCGCGCAAACGCTCGGGAGGCACGATGAACAAGCCCCGCGTTCCCCGCACCGACCGCGCGACCACCGTCTGGATGTGCGCGGCAGCCGTCGCTGCGGCGATCACGATCGTCGCCCGAGGCCGCATCCCGCAGAACCTGTGGACGATGATCCACCTGGTGACCCTCGGCGTCCTGTCGAACGGTATCTTCCAGTGGTCCTGGTACTTCACGCGCGCGCTCGCCCACCTGGCGCCAGACGACCGACGCGCGGGGCGCGACAACACCGTGCGCATCACAGCGTTTAATCTCTCCCTGCTGCTGCTCATCGGCGGCATGTGGTCGGGCTTGTGGCACGCAACCGTCACGGGCGCGACCGTTGTCGGCGCGATCGCGGCCTGGCACGGGTGGGCGCTGCTCACCGCCTCCCGCGAGCGCCTGGCCTCGCGTTTCGCGGTCATCATCCGCTACTACATCGCGGCGGCGTTCTTCCTGGTGGTTGGCGCGACGCTGGCCGGTTTCGTCACGGCGGCGATGTTCGACGCGGACGCACCCGCGTGGTTGGCCGAGGCCCGGGACCGCCTGACGGTCGCCCACGCACTGGCGGGTGTCGCCGGATGGGTGGGCTTGACGATGGGCGGGACCCTGGTGACGCTGGGGCCGACCGCGATGCGTACGCGCATGGATCCGCGAGCCGTGTCCTTCGCGACGAGCGCCCTGCCCATGTGGGTGGCCGCGCTTCTCGTCGCCGGCACGGGCGCTGTGGCCGGGTCGATGCGCGTGACTTCCGTGGGTCTCCTCATCGTCGTGGGCGCGGCCGCCCTGGGCGTGGGCGTTCCACTGGTGCGCGTGGCGCTGACAAAGGGGCCGGCGGAGTACGGCGCGTGGTCCCTCATGCTGGGCGCCGCATGGATCCTCGTCGCGGGCGCCGCTGCGTCCCTGCGCGCCTTTGAGGCGGCGGACGCGACCGGCCTACGCTCGGCGTTCCTCGCATGGATGCCGATCCTGGGCGCGGCCGGGCTGGGCCAGCTCTTCGTCGGCGCGCTCACCTACCTGATGCCCGTCGTTATCGGCGGCGGCCCGTCCGCGGTGCGCGTCGGCGTCAGCGTGCTCGAGGCCGGGGCCCCCATCCGGGAGGCGGCTCGCAACGTGGCCGCAATCCTTGCGCTCGCCGTCGCTTCCCTGGGCGGAACCTCCGCCGAACGCCTCACCATCGCCGCGTGGGTGGTCCTGCTGGCCACCTACGTCGTCGACATCGTCCTCTTGGGCCGCGGCGGCGTGGCCCAGGCGCGCGCCAAGCGCGCCGCCTCTTCATCCCCCACCACGCAAGGAGGCCGCCGTGGCTGACCTGAACCTATCCGCTTCGCCCTCGTCGGGAGGCGAGAACCCGAAGGCGTCCGCGTCGAAAGAAACGCCGAAGCTGCGCATGAGCCCGACGGGCGACCACTCGCCGGTGAGCCGCACGGCCGGAGCGATCGTCGGCGTCGTCTCCGTCGTGGCGCTCGCGCTGGCTATCTTTCTGTCCAACCCGTCCGCGCCCACGACGCAGGGCACGGGAACGGGGACGGGAACCACGGCCTCGTCCGTGATGCCGACCGGACACACGACCCGCGTGTCCGTGGGCGTCGACGGCATGGCCTTCACGCCGAACCACATCGAGGTGCCGGTCGGTGACCGTCTCATCATCGACTTCACGAACTCGGGGGACCAGCGCCACGACCTGGTGTTCGAGACGGGCGTGACCTCCGGGTCGCTCGCGTCGGGCGAGACGAAGGAACTCGACCTCGGCGTCATCTCCGGCGACGTCGAGGGCTGGTGCTCCCTGCCGGGTCACCGCGAGATGGGCATGACCCTGCACGTGCAGGCCACGGGCGCGACCTCGTCCTCCTCGGGGACCTCGGCCTCGGATAGCCACGCCCACCACGGGCACGACCACGGCCAGGACGCCGCCGCCGGTCCCGCCACCCCGACGGCCCTCACCGACTACGCGGCGACCATCGACGCGCGCGACCCGCTGCTGCCGCCGGCCACGAACGAGACCGAGCGTCACTACACGTTCACGGTCACCGAGCAGACCGTGAACGTCACGAGCTCGCTGACGCGCGAGTCGTGGACCTTCAACGGGGACGCTCCCGGCCCGATCCTGCGCGGACACATCGGCGACACCTTCCACATCACGCTCGTGAACAACGGGACGATGAGCCACTCGCTGGACTTCCACGCGGGCCTCGTCGCCCCCGACAACGTCATGCGTTCGATCGAGCCCGGGCAGACCCTCGAGTACACCTTCGTCGCGAAGAACGCGGGCATTTGGCTCTACCACTGCTCGACCGCACCCATGTCGATGCACATTGCAAACGGCATGTTCGGGGCCGTCATCATCGACCCGACCGACCTGGACAAGGTCGACCACGAGTACGTCATGGTCGCCTCCGAGCTCTACCTGGGCGCGGACGGTCAGCCCGCAGATGCCTCGCTCCTGTCGGCCCTGCAGCCCAACGCGATGGCCTTCAACGGCGTGCCCTTCCAGTACAAGGCGCACCCGATCCAGATCAAGACCAACGAGCGCGTGCGCGTGTGGGTCATGGACGCGGGCCCGAACCTGGCGACCACCTTCCACGTGGTGGGCACCCAATTCGACACCGTGTGGCGCGAGGGCGCCTACGTGATCCGCGGCGGCGGGAGCGGGGGCGGCTGGGGACAGGTCCTCACGCTGGGCGCCGCCGAGGGCGGATTCGTCGAGTTCACGCCGCTCGAGGCCGGCCACTACGCATTCGTCAACCACGCGCTCTCCCTGGCGGAAAAGGGACAGCTCGGCGTCTTCGAGGTGACCGACTAGACCTTTGCCCGATACCCGCCACGGCCTCGTCCCCTTTCGACGAGGCCGTGGCTTTTTTCGCGGCGTGCCCTCCCTTCACGGAAGGTCCGAATGGTTACGTACGCCCCATTTCGCTTGCCTTTCGGGACACTGCCCCGGTGATAGAATGGATGGATGCTAGGCACCTATCTCGACATTCTGCGTTACCGCCAGTCCTGGAAATTCTCCGCGGCTGGCCTTATTCTGCGCATGCCCATGTCGATGGTGGGACTGTCAACGATCCTCATGGTGCGCGCCGAGTACGGCAACTACACGCTGGCCGGCGCCGTTGCCGCGGTCAGCATCATCGTCATGGCACTCTGCGCGCCCATCCTCGCGCGCCGCGTCGACCGCCACGGGCAGCTGCGCGTCATGGGCCCCGCGTGGACGATCTCGGTCCTGTCGATGTCCGCGCTGGTCGCCGCCGTCATCATGCACGCCCCCGCGTGGACGCTCTTCATCCCGGCCGCCCTCGCGGGCGCCACGTGGGGCGCACCCGGCGCACTCGTGCGCTCGCGCTGGTCGACGATCCTGCACAAGCCGGGCCAGCTGACGACCGCCTACGCCCTCGAATCCGCCGTCGACGAGTTCGTCTACATCGTGGGCCCCGTGCTCTCCACCGTCCTGGGCACCGCGGTGCACCCCGCGACCGGCCTCATCATCTCGATCGCGAGCCTGGCAGTGGGCGGCTTCTGTTCCTGTCACGCCGTGACTCCGAGCCCGCGATCATCCCCCACGATCCGAGCGCCCCGCGCGAGTCCGTCATCCGCAAGCCCGTCGTCCTCGTCATGGCGGCGACCTACATCGGCATGGGCACGACGTTCGGCGCGATGGAAGTGTCGATGGTCAGCTTCACCGAGGAGCTGGGCACCCCCGCGCTCGGCGGCATCCTCCTCGCCCTCTTCTCCATCGGCTCGCTGACGGCCGCCCTCGTGTACGGCGCACGCACATGGAGGCGACCCACCTGGCAGCTCTTCGTGATCGGCGTGATCGCGATGGCGATCGGCATGAGCCTCTTCCCCGTGGCCTTCAACGTCTGGACGATGGCCATCGTCATCCTCATCACGGGCCTTACCTGCGCCCCCACGATGACGAACGTCAACGTCATCATCCAGAATTCCGTCTCCCCCCGCGAAGCTCACCGAGGGCCTCACCTGGATGTCCACCTCGATCAGCCTGGGTGTCTCCCTGGGAACCGCGGTCGCGGGACCCGCGATCGACGCTATCGGCGCGCGCGGCGGCCTGTTCACCATGGCCAGCGCGGGATGGGCGATGGTCGTCCTCATGCTGATCGGCCTGCCCGCGCTACGTAAGAATACGGCCGCCCCGACGCCCGAGCTCCCCCTCGACTAATCGGCGCATGACAGTGCCGCCGGCGCTCGCACTTCGCGAACACCGGCGGCACCGATGAATCAGAACAACCTTTCGTTCATCGTCGAACCCGAGCCATCGACCGGCAGGGCTCGCTGATAGAGGCCAGACGTGTAGGTAACGTGCACGTCGTCTCCATCGGCCACGAAGCGCCACCAGAGGGTAAATTCTCTCGACGTCCCATCCGCGTAGGCTACCGTCACCTCGGTCTTGTGCAGATCAATCGGGGATTTCCAGACGGCGACGTCCTCGGATGAATCATCGAAGGACACCCTCATGCCCTCGGCGCTGTGCCCACGCAGGCGCTGCAGGCACACGCGAGATTCCTCGCCGCGCACACACCGCTGAATTTCCTGCTCGGCATCCACGTGAACATCGTTGTAGTCACGCTCCGACAAAACAGCGCTCAGCTGATAGTTTCCACCGAGGGAAACGGGGATGCTATCCGATTCCCCGGACCACCACTCATTGCCCTGAGTGTCGCTCAGAACATGGCGCCAGTGATGAGCGAGCGGGAAGACGCGAAGCTCGTACACCCCGGGGTAGGCCGATCGATTAATGCGCCACTGTGACCCCCTGGGGGCCGTGGGACCCACTTGCGCGAACTCGTAGTCGTCTCCGAACGTCGCCGTCGCGAATACCGAGTCGAGAACAACCGTTGACTCTCCGTATAGTGCCCCATCTAGGTGCCACCATCCCGTCACGGGGGATCCCTCGCTCTCATCACGAGTGAGGCTTAACTGGTACTCCTGCTCGACACCTCCCACGAGCAGGCGGACCTTCGCAATGCACCTGACGTTCCTCTCCCCGCATTCTTGCTCACCGTCACATCCAGCAGCTGCGGGGCTTCAACGCGCAGCTCCGAGATGTCGTCGACAACCCTGCACAACCTTCCGTTACACTGCTTGTCCCGGGCGGGAATGACCTTTTCAGCCTCCGAGTACTTCCCGTCGATGATCAGCTGGACGTAGGCTCGCACGGCCTGTTCAGGCGTGATCTGAGAACGCAGAGAGTCCCCATACGCGGTACATCCCAAGACCCCGAGGACCAGCAGGAGTGCCAGTCCCACAAACGCTCCCGGCCCACGTTTGACATAGCGCATCAGCCTCATCGTCATCCCCTTCTCTCCTTCTCCCACGGGGGGGAGATCAGTTTCCAACGTGATGCTCACCGTGCCCGTCGAGTCTTGCGAGTATCGCCACTTCACCCGAACAAGCTCCGTGCGCCCATCGGGGAATGTCACCTCCACCGGGAGGGTGTCCTCCTCGGTCACAGAGTCAAGACTCGGGCGGTTCCGAAGATCGGTAACGACCGTCAGCACAGCCCCTTCCTCACCCTTCCCGGACAGTTGGCGAGTGCACACAGGGGACGGCTCGCCACGCAGACAGGCACGGAGCTCGCGCTCAACCTGGACGTACAGCTCGTCGTAGTCCTCGGGTGCCATGACCGCTTCGATTAACATTTCCTCCCCCAAAGAGAAGGGGACAGAATCATAATCGCCAAAATCCACCTCCTGATTATTTCGATCGCGCATCAGCACAAGCCAGCGGTCGGCAATCTTCGTGAGGTTGAGGTCGTACATGGCAGGATATCCTCGCACCGTGGTGGACTCCCACGAGTAGCTCCTCCGCCCCGAACCAATGCCATGCCCCCGATAGACCTCAAGGTCGCCAACACTCGCGGACGCAAAGGCATGATCGATCCTGATTATTGATTGACTCTGCCAGGGCTCACGAATCATCCATCCGCCCACCGTTCGCACTCCCGGGGTCGGGTAGTGCTGAGGCTGTTTAACGATGGTAAAGCTGCCCCACGATTCCCTTCCCCCAAGGGTGTATCGAACGAGCACCTCATAGCTCTCGTTGTTCCGCTCCGCGCTTCTTGGCTTGACCGTCAGCTCGACCAGCTGCGGATATTCAATGGGCGTGGCGAGCGATGGATCGAGAAAGCAGTCACCACGAGAACACGTGCGCGACTCGACTTTCGCGTACTCCTCAGCCTCCGCGTAGCGACCCGTGAAGATCAGATCAACGTACTCGCGCGCGAGCGTCTCGGGAGTCTGAGGCTCAGTCACAGGCAGGTCTCGATACCAGGATGCCAAGCCGACCCCGCACGCAAGCAGGAGAGCGAGCCCGACAATGGCACCCGGTCCACGTTTAATGAATCGACAGACGACGATGCCTAATTGCAGCAATAGTCGCATGGTTTCCCCTCCAGTTACAGCGACGATACCCCACGCTGGGAAAGACCTGTCACATGCATCTTCGCACCCTTTTATTCCACGGTCAGACTACCATGGCCACTCGCACCCAAAATCCCCGATCCTTGCGCCACTGGGGCCGCGAAGCCCTATGATTGCCCTCATGCGCCTCCGACCGCCTCTCATCGACGACGAATCACCTTCGCTCGCGCTCGCCATCACGGCCGGCGTGGGCGAATTCGCGTCGTCTCTGCTGGTCGCCGCCATGTCGCAGGGCTGGTACTACCCGGGCGTGGTCGGATTCGGCGGCATCGGATCGGAGCGCAGCGCCCGCATCCTCGGCCGCGTCCTCATGGCGCGCGGTGACGACGGCCGTTCCTGGCTGCAGACGCGGCGCGGCTGGCGCCAATTCTTCAACGCGCAGGTCCCCCGTCAGCCCGTGCTCATCACTGTCGGAAACGCACGCCGACTCGCCTTCGCGGATCGCGGCGGCTTTGTCGACATCACGGTCTTGGGCCACGGCCTCGAGCCGGGCTGGCACGACGCGACCATCCAGGTCTTACACGCGGGCGACGTTCGCGCACTCGGCATGTCCGAGGAGACGGCCGCCAAGCTCGCCACCACCCTGCGCACCGCGACGCCGCTGCCCGCCCCGGCCTCGGCGATGTACGAGCGCCCCCGCAAGGGCCGCATCCGCGCCGGCCGACCCGCCTCCGTGCGAGTGCGCATCGTGTCCGACTACGAGCACTTCGGCGTGGTCTCCGACATCGACGACACCGTCATGGTGTCGATGCTGCCGCGCCTGGTCACGGCCGCGAGACATGCCTTCCTGGACCGAGTGTCCTCACGCGAGGCCGTCCCCGGCATGGCGCGCCTGCTGACAACACTGACGACGTCGTCGGCCTCGTCGGAGGGCGTTCCCGAGGGCACCCACTCCCCCATCATGTATCTGTCCACCGGCGCGTGGAACGTCGTGCCGACGGTGCGTTCCTTCCTGGAGCGCTCCGGCTACCCGGCCGGCGGCTTTCTCATGACGGACTTCGGCCCGTCGAATACGGGATGGTTCCGCTCGGGACCGGAGCACAAGCGCCGCGAGCTGCGCCGTCTGGCCCGTATGTTCCCGCACATGCGCTGGCTCCTCGTCGGCGACGACGGACAGCACGACCCGGAAATCTACGCGGAGTTCGCCCGCGAGTTCCCGCAGTGCGTCGCGGGCATCGCGATCCGCTCCCTCTCCGAGATCGAGCAGTTCATGGCACACGGCAGCTTCGAGGCCATGGTGCCCGACGCCCTGTGGACCGTCCCCGAGTCCATCCCCGTCTGGTACGGCTCGGACGGCGAGGCACTCCTAGAGAACATTCGAGGCCGGGGGCCGGCCGGTCCGCTCGCCAGCCGCTGAGCAGACGCCCCCTCACCCGCACTCCGCTGGCGCAGCGCCGGACCCAATATGAAAAGGCCGCCCCGAGGGGCGGCCTTCCCATTTATCGCTGCGTGTCAGTCCTGCTGCGTACCTGACATCGGGCGGCACTTCGCGGGCTGTTCCACGGGGTCCGTGGACTTCAGGACTCGCTGCACGTCCTCGGCGCTCATCGCGTCGTCGTAGAAGGTTCCGAGCTCGACCGTCACGGTGGAATCCTGCGCGTCAGTGAGACGCACGTGTGCACCGGGGAAGAAACGCGCCACCGAGTACGCGTTATCCACGGCGTTCGGACCGGCGGTAATGCGCACCTTACCCGTGTACTCGACGTCTGAGTTCGCGGGCTCCTGCGTCTGGAATCCGGCACCTGTGAGCATCTCCGTTGCCTTGGAGGCCAGGCCCTGGTGCTGCGTCGTGTTGATGACCAAGACGGACACCTGATCGGGGGCGACGGGCTTCGTGTTCGCTGTCGGGCAGGGAATGTCACCGGTCTCGGCATACTTGATCTTGACCGAGAAGTCGTTACCGAAAGGAACGGGGATAATGCCCGTAAACACGAGGGAGGCCACCACCGCGGCCGCTAACATCACGACACCAATGACAGCGAACGTCATGTTTTGACGCTGCTGGCGCTCGCGCAGGAATCGCTGGCGAGGGGTGAGGGCAGTGCGGGGCGCGTTCGGAGTACTCACAGTGTCCAGCCTATCGAATCGGAGCGGCCCGCGGCCAGACAACGCCCCGTCAGGCACATTACATCTCGCCCCCACCCCACCCCCAGAGCTACAGTAAGGTCACCCTTAGCAACGGGGATCATATCGCGCGCCACCACCCCTCCATGGGCACCGACGCGCGCGAGGCACCCCGGCCTCGACCCCTGTCCAACCCGAAAGAGGACCGCGATGAGCTTCCTGGACTCCGACCTCCTTGCCCGCATCCACGAGCGTGCCGCCGACGCCGACGCCACGAACACCTACCCCGAGGCCGACCTCGCCGACCTGCGCGAGGCCGGGTACCTGGCGGCGTTCGTCCCCACCGAGTTCGGAGGCGCGGGTCTGAGCCTGACCGAGATCGCCGCCGAACAGACCGCGCTGGCCAAGGCAGCGCCCGGCACCGCGCTGGGCATCAACATGCACCAGATCATCGTCGGCCTGGGACGCTACCTGGTCGCCCACGGCAACGCGCGCGGCGAGCAGATCCTGCGCGACGCCGCCACCGGCGAGGTCTTTGGCTTCGGCATCTCCGAGCCGGGCAACGACCTCGTGCTCTTCGGCTCGACGACGCGCGCGACCGCGACAGCAGACGGCGGCTACTCCTTCGAGGGCACCAAGATCTTCACCTCCCTGTCCCCCGTGTGGACGCGCCTGCTCATCTTCGGGCGCGCGGAGACCGAGGAGGGACCCAAGTCCGTGTTCGGTATCGTCCACCGCGACGACGAGGGCTACTCGATCAAGGACGACTGGAACACACTCGGTATGCGCGCCACCCAGTCCATGACGACACTGCTCGAGGGCGTCACCGTACCCGAGGAGCGCATCCTGACGATCACGGATCCGGGACCGAGCGCCGATCCCGTCATCTTCGGCATCTTCTCCCACTTCGAGATCCTGCTGGCCGCCACCTACCAGGGCGTGGGCGAGCGCGCCGTCGAGGTAGCCGCCGAGCACGTGGCGAAGCGCCGCTCGGTGAAGAACCAGACGACCTACTCCAACGACCCGGACATCCGCTGGCGTATCGCCGAGGCCGCCCTCATCATGAACGCGGTCGGTCCGCAGATCCGCGAGCTCGCCCGCGACATCGACGAGGGCGTGGACCGCGGTCGCTCCTGGATGCCACAGCTGTCCGCCGCGAAGAACGCGGCCGCCGAGGCCACGCTGCGCGCCGTCGAGCAGGCGATGCGCGCGTGCGGCGGCAGCGCCTACTACAACACGCACGAGCTCTCACGCCTGTACCGTGATGCGCTCGCCGGCCTCTTCCAGCCCTCGGATCAGGAGTCCCTGCACGCCGCGTGGGCGAACCTGATCCTGGGCCCCATCGAGAAGGCGTAGGGCAGGGGCAGGAACGAGGCCGGGGCCGCCGCGCGGCACTAGACGGCGTCCCGCAGGACGGCCGCACCCAGGCCTCGTCGACTCAGTCAGAGAGGGTGGGCCCGAGGATTTCCTCGGGCCCACCCTCCGTTTTGCGGTACGTATACCTACACCTGTTCGGCTTCTCGACGTTGCTTGCGCTCAGCCTGGTACTTCAGGTGGTTTCGCCAAGATGTCCACCCAGCAAGCAGGATGACAATCGTCGCCACAGAGGTAACCGTCCATATCACGATCGTCGTTGGGCGCGCGTGCGTCTTCAGCGTCGCGCCGGGCATCGATCCATCCATCGCATGGGAGTTCGCCACCGTGAACAGAAGGTGATGCATCGCCTGGCGTCCCAGCGCATACTCGGTCGGATCATCCTTGTCGAATGTCCACATAGCGCTCTGGTCCAGCGTCGTCAGTTTGGAGTCTCCCCCGGCTTCGAGCATCTGCCTGGCCCCCATGAACGTTGCCGTGTTTGCGTTGTCGGTGAGGATCCACCCGTTGAAACCCCATTCATCGCGTACAACCTTGGTGAGCAGCGCGTATGAACCACCGGTCCACGTCGCACCGATGCGGTTGAAGCCCGTCATAATGCCGGTCGCGACGGGCATCTGCACTGTGCTTTGCTCACAAACACCATTCCTGCATGACGTGTACGCCTCGGTGACATTCCCTTCCTTCATGACCATATTGAAGGGCTGCAGGTAGATCTGTCGGATCGCTTGTTCGTTCGACCACGTGGCGATGGAATACTGGCCTTCGCGGTCACCCCTGTGGTTTTCTTGATCGTTGAGGGCGAAGTGCTTGATCGTAGTGAACATGCCCTTCTCCGTTGCCCCACGCACCTCGGCGCGAGCGACGACACCCGACAGGAAGGGGTCTTCCGAATAGTATTCACCGTTGCGACCCGAGTACGGGGATCGGTGAATGTTCATGGACGGCGCGTACCATCCGTTAGCACCACCCAGCAGCGCTTCGTTACCGATCATCGTCCCATATTCCAAGGCCAATTCCTGGTTCCACGTCTGCGCGACAGTGACGGGGGTCGGGAACATCCATCCGGTTCCACCGTAGATGAGACCTGCCGCGGTATCTGCGTCCATGGAGAACGGTTTACCGACGGAACTGAGGGATTCTGAGCCGTAGCCCGCACGGGCTATAGACAGGTCGTAATCCTCGGGTGTGAGTTGATCGAGGAGCGCTTCCCAGCGCGGATCGTCGTACGGTGCGCCGCGCAGGTCAGCGAGGGTCACACCGTTATCCGCTCCATACACCGGCACCTGCGTGGATGAGACCGGGGCTGGGTTACCGGAGTCGGTTCCGTCAAGGGCGGCGAGGAGGGCAGAGTCCGCGATCTTGGTGTAGGTGTAGGATACGGGGTTTCCGGATTGGTCCGTTCCATTGATTTCGTTGCCCCACGTGGAAATTTGCCCGGAGGGGATGCCATCTGGCGAGGGGAAGGTACCCATCCAGTCCGCACGCGTCAGGTAGGTGATATCACCTCGCGCGTCGTCAAACTGGTTTGTGATTGTCACACCGGTGTCGGGGTCGGTTGCGTAGGTTGTCGTATCAGGCTGGGTGAGCCCGGGTTCCCAAGTGAGTGCCATCGTTGCGTCACCGGCAGCATCCATTCCATCCGCCTGGGTCTTTCCCTTTGCGGCCAGGATGTTGTTCACTGCGGCGTGCGCATCGCGGGCCGGGGTCACGTAGTAGGTGCCCGGATCAAGCACGTAGGTCTGTGCGACTGCTGAGTCGTACGATGTCAGTTGGGCGCGCTCAAAGGAGATCGTTACTGTCTGCGATTGTCCAGGGGCAAGCTCAGCGGTCTTCGCGTAACCGACCAGGTCAACTGACGACTTCTCAATGCCGTTCGCACGGTTCGCATCCGTGTAGGGCTGCTGAGCATACAACTCCACAACATCCTTACCGGACACGTCACCAGTATTCGTGACAGTCACGGTAGCGGTGAGCCGATCTCCATGATCCTCCAATGACGGGCTGGACCACTGGAAAGTCGTGTACGACAGACCATGACCGAAGGGATAGACAACCTCACGCTCATAGTCGAAAGTCCCCGGATTACCCTGGCCGAGGATGAAGTCCTCGTAGCGTGTCTCGTAGTAGCGGTACCCGACGTAGATCCCCTCTGCGTAGGACACGTAATTGTACTTCGTGAAGGCCCCTTCAGAATCGACATACTGGTAGTCACCGAAGTTCTGTGCAACCGGCGAGGCGGCAATGTCACCGGACCAGGTGTCAACCGTGCGCCCAGAGGGATTGATGGCACCCGTGAGAATGCGTGCAAAGGAGTTCATGCCCTCCGTTCCCGCAGAAGGCATGGAGATGACAGCTCGAATATGCGGGTAGTCTGCGAGCCAGTCCAGTTGGAGCGCGGATGCGGTGTTCACAACCAGGATCGTGTTATCGAAGTTGTCATTCAGGTATGAGAGGATCTCACGCTCTGTCGAGTCTGGTTCCAGGTAGGAACGCTGCTGATCCTCGGGCGTGGATGCATGATTGTACATAGACCGGGGCATGTCGCGTCCCTCACCGGCAACTCGTTTCATGATGAACAGAGGGGTTGTCCCCTGCGCACTGTCGAGAGCGCCGGATTCCTGCATGACCGCCAGGGGGCATTCGTTGATCCTGAAGTTCTCAGCGTCACCGAAACTGACAGATCCCGGTCCCATGGCGTAGTCCTTGCACGCACCGTGCTGATACATGTCCTGGAGCGTCTTGTTCACCGACAGCCCAGCATTTTCGAGCCCTGAGTTGATCTTGTCGTAAGACCCACTTCCGGAGCCAGTCACCATCGTCATCATGTTCTGCGAAGCAGCAAAAGTTTTCGACGCCTCGGAGAAGAGCGAAACGGTTGTCCCTTGAGGGAGGGGCAGCGCACCTCCCTCGTTGCGCAGCAGTACGTATCCTTCCGCGCTGATCTGTTCATCGAGGTCCTTTTCAGCATCCTTGATACTGTTCGAGTCGTAATCGGCCTTGCTGTAGTCGAGGTCGAGGCCGTCCGTATTGACAGCCGACGCGTCCCACCCATCGGTGTATCCAAGCATCGAGTCTGCCATGCGACTGAAACCGGGGAGGATAACATGGACCACTCCCACCAGGGCGCATGCTACGACGACAACAACGAGCTTCAACAAGCCACGCGTGACGCGAAATATCGTTCTGCTGACTCTCCGATGAGTCATGATTGCCTCCTTTGGCACGTGTACATACGTGGTTAGTAGAACACGAGTGATTCTCAGGCCCCGCAGCGCCCTCACAGTCTGTCGCTTTGGAAACATAACCTGCACACAGTACGCACATGCGTCAATCCAATCGGTACCCAAGAAACCCCGAACGTGACGCCGTCGCACACCCCACCGGACGGCCGCACCCAGGCGCAGTAGGCTTCCGCAGATGACAGGGGCGGGCCCGAGGATATCCTCGGGCCCGCCTCCTTATGCGCGTGGCTTTAGTCGTTCCACGTGAACTTCTCGGGGCCGATCTCACCGGTCGTGCCGGTCATCCAGCCGCCGCGAGCCAGCGCGAAAGACTGGCCGGTCTTCGTATTCCAGCAGCTGATGCCGTCCTGCGTGGAGTGGCACGCGAAGTCGCCCTTGGCGGCTGCGGCTCCGTAGGCGAGCGCGTTTCCGCCGGAGGGTGCGGCACTCTCACAGGACTGGCCCGCCTTGTCCTTCGAGGCGCTCAGGACGCCGACCTTGCTGCCGGAGCAGGAGGCATAGCCGTCCTCGGCCCAATCGGACTCGCCGATGCCGCAGCTGACGCCGTCAGCGGTGAAAGAGCAGGTGATGTTGCCGGACGGCGAGGAGAAGGAGTCCACGGTGATCGCACCGGCGGGCGCCGGGTACTTCACGGGTTCCTCGGTCGTGGCGCTTGCCGACGGGGTCGGGTCCGACGCGGAGGACGACGAGGAGCTCGGGTTCGATCCGGCCGCGGGTCCCTCGTATCCGCGCGTAAACACATAGATGACGAAGGCGAGGAGGACCGCAGCGGTGATGGCGAGGATGCCGAGGACGACAGCCATGAACGGGAAGCCACGGCGTTCCTTGGCTTCCTGCGGGGCTGCTTCCTGCGAGGCGGTGGACTGCACCTGGTAGGACGCGCCAGCACCCTGGTAGGACGCGCCAGCACCCTGGTAGGAGGCGCCAGCACCCTGGTAGGCCTGCGGCGTGGACTGGGGCCGCGCCGGGGTACCCGACGCGCTGGGGTAAGACGAGCCGGAGGATGCGCTCGGGTAGACGGCAGTTGCCTCGGGATCCTGTGTTCCCGTGCTGCCCATGATGGAATGACGCTGCACCTGGGCGACCACCTGCTCGCGAGCACCCACCTGCGGGACGGGAGCATTCCCGCCGACGACCGCCGAGTAGGGGGTCGTGCGCTCGACCTGCGAATAGGAGTTCACGCCGCCCTGACCGAGGACGTACATGCCGGATTCGGAGGTGCGGATCGAGGAACCGGCGACCGCGCCGGACACATCTCCGTGCATGACAAGGTAGCCGTTGGAGTCGATGTAGCCGTCGTAGTCGTCGCGGGCCTCGAGGGCCGCGTTGACCTGCGGATCATTGAACTGGTGCAACCAGTCGAGCAGCCCGCGATAGGCGTGCGGATGCGCGGCCACAGCCGGGCGCAGCTCGGGGTAGCGGTACGCCAGCTGGCGCAGCGCTTCGGCGTCGGTCGACGGGTCCTGGGCAGCCGCCGCAGGATTGTCGAAGTGCAGCTCTTCAGCCATCGAAACTCCAGACTTCATGGTCACGAGGTTGTTACACAATACCGCGATCAGTGGTCACAAGTGAAACCTTCACCATATTTTTTCCCAACATGCGGCGCTGTCACTTGACAAAAGCTCTATGAGCCCCCACGAAAGATAAACCTGTCAAAGCCCAGCATGTCGATGTCCCGCGCAAGCGAGCGCACCTGGTCGTCCCACCCCGGCCTCGTCGCCGAGAAACCGTCGGGAGCGCCCATGTCGCGGGCCTGCTGGAGGGCGAAGGAGCGCACCCCCATCTCGCGGGCCCGCGCCGCCACCTCGAAGCAGTCACCGGGACCGTCCGGGTAGACGGTCAGGCGCACCTCGTGATCCACCTCGGGGCGGGCCAGGACGACGCCCAGCGACTCCCACGCCCGCTCGCCCGCGCCGCTTCGGCCGGCCACGGCCTCGTAATTTCCCGGGGTCGCCTTCACATCGATGCCCACCCAGTCGACGAGGCCCGCGCCCAGCAGGTCCGCCAGGCGGCGCGGGTAAGGGCCCGCGGTGTGCAGGCCGACGCCGAAGCCGAGTTCGCGCACGCGGGCCATGGCCACCCCGAGCGCGATCTGGCGGGTCGCCTCGCCGCCGGAGAAAACGACGCCGTCAAGGAGGCCGCGCCGACGCGCCAGCAGGTCCTCGAGCGCGCTCCACGCGACAACGCCCGGAATGCGCGGGTCGATAATCGCGCTGTTGTGACAGTACGGGCACGCCCACGGACACCCCTGCAAGAACAGGGACGCCGCGAACTTCCCCGGCCAGTCCACGGTCGACATCGGCACGAGGCCCGCGATCTGCAGATCGTCCGGCGTCCACTCGCGCGCATTCCGCCCCCGGGCGAGGCCGGGGACGCCCAGGCTCAGCGTGCCCTCCCGGGTCGCCCCGGCCTCGCCGTCATGGGGACGGGCGCCCACGTCAGCGGCTCCCCGCGGGAGGGAACGCGCTGACGAGCTCACCGTGCGCATCCGCGGCGCTCTCGGAGAACATCTGACGCTCGTGGTACTCGCCCTTCTTGCCGATGTTGAAGGACTGGACCGGACGGAAGTAGCCCATGACGCGCGTCCACACCTCGCAGGCCTGCGGCTCCGCGTGGGGGTGGGCGGCCGCGCACTTCTCGCAGGTGAAGTGCTCACCGGCCAGGTAGCCGTGGACCGGGCAGATCGAGAAGGTCGGCGTGATCGTGATGTAGGGGACCTTGAAGGCCGTCAGCGAGCGGCGCACCATCTCCTTGCAGGCCTCGCCCGAGGAGACGCGCTCACCCATGTACAGGTGCAGGACCGTGCCGCCCGTGTACTTGCCCTGCAGCACCTCCTGGTCCTCGAGGGCCTGGAACGGGTCGTCCGTGTAGCCCACGGGAAGCTGCGAGGAGTTCGTGTAGTAGGGCTCGTCGGGCGTGCCCGCCTGGATGATGTCGGCGAAGCGCTTACGGTCCTCCTTCGCGAAGCGGTAGGTCGTGCCCTCCGCAGGGGTCGCCTCCAGGTTGTACATGTGGCCGGTGGCCTCCTGGAGCTGGACCATGCGCTCGCGCACTCGATCCAGAACGCGCACGCACATGTCGAAGCCGCGCGGATCCGTCAGGTCGTAGGCGTCGTCGCTGAAGTTGCGCACCATCTCGTTCATGCCGTTGACGCCGATCGTCGAGAAGTGGTTATCGAGCGTGCCCAGGTAGCGCTGCGAGTAGGGGAACAGGCCGTGGTCCATGTGGTACTGAATGGTCTCGCGCTTGATCTCGAGGGACTTCGAGGCCAGGTCGATGAGCTCGTCCATGCGCGCGACGAGGCCCTCCTCGTCCCCCTTGTACAGGTAGCCGAGGCGCGCCATGTTGAGCGTGACCACGCCGATCGATCCGGTCAGCTCGGCCGACCCGAAGAGACCGTTGCCGCGCTTGAGGAGCTCGCGCAGGTCGAGCTGGAGGCGGCAGCACATCGAGCGGATCATGTGCGGGTCCAGGTCGGAGTTGATGAAGTTCTGGAAGTAGGGCAGGCCGTACTTCGCGGTCATGTCGAAGAGGGCGTCGACGTTCTCACCCTCCCAGTCGAAGTCGGGCGTGATGTTGTAGGTCGGGATCGGGAACGTAAATACGCGCCCGTCCGCGTCGCCGCCCGTCATGACCTCGATGAACGCGCGGTTGATGAGGTTCATTTCCCGCTGCAGGTCACCGTAGGTGAAGTCGACGACCTCGTCGCCGATGAGGGGGTGCTCGTCCGCGAGGTCGTCCGGGCACGTCCAGTCGAAGGTCAGGTTCGTGAAGGGGCACTGGCTGCCCCATCGCGAGGGCACATTCAGGTTGTAGATGAGCTCCTGCATGCACTGCACGACCTCCTCGTACTCCATGTCGTCCAGGCGCACGAAGGGTGCCATGTAGGTGTCGAAGGAGGAGAAGGCCTGGGCGCCCGCCCACTCGTTCTGGAGGGTGCCGAGGAAGTTGACGATCTGGCCGCACGCCGAGGAGAAGTGCTTGGGCGGGGCCGAGGCGATCGCGCCACCCACGCCGTTGAAACCCTCCTGGATGAGGCGCTTGAGGGACCACCCGGCGCAGTATCCGGCGAACATGTCGAGGTCGTGGATGTGGTAGTCGCCCTCGCGGTGCGGCGCGCCGATCTCGGGGGTGTAGATGTGTTCGAGCCAGTAGTTGGCGACGATCTTGCCCGCCGAATTCAGGATGAGGCCGCCGAGCGAATACCCCTGGTTCGCGTTGGCGTTCACCCGCCAATCGGAGCGGTCGAGGTACTCCTGCACGGTTGCGATGGCGTCGACGTCGTAGCGGGGCGAGCTGGTCATGGTCCTTGTCCTGTCGTGATTCCGTTGTGTGCTGCGGGCTGCTGGGCACTGGGTGGGAGATGTGTGTGGTGTCGTGGGACTGTGTGGGGCGGCGGACGCCTCTTGCCCACCGTCGCTTCGGTGGGCGGCGGGTACTGCTGTTCGGTCGCATGATCGACACGTCATAAACCCTCCGCCCTCGTGGGGCGAGGCCGTGGCACTGTGGGTGGTGGTGGTTCCCTCCGCCCGGCGTAAGGTTCCCCTAGATCTAGGGACATGCGACCATCAATCACTAGATGTAGTGCTTGATGCGAACGGTGACCACGATATCTAGTGTCATACGTGCGTCAGAAGCGCGACGCGCGCGGCGAGCAGTTCCGCTCGTCACGCGCGCCCTTTTTCGACATCTACCGAGGACCAACGTCCCGTTGCGAGGCTCCGTCCCGCACTCCCCGCGCCCCAGCCTCACCCCAGTCTCGCCCCGGAAATTTCGCATGCAATTCGTTTTCTTGACAATTCAACAACCACCACAAACGTTGCAATACTAACGACTTGATTTCAATGTTTGAAAGATGTGCGAGGGAATTGCATGCGAGATTGTTGGGAAACCACGACACAAAAGCCGACGCCAACACAGCGAGGCCGCGACCGGAAAACCCAGCCACGGCCTCGTCGATCGATGCGGATCAGATGAGGAAGGGCAGCTTCTTCACGAGCCCCAGGCCCTTCCACCACGAGCCCAGGCCGAGCGTGTCGCCCGCGCTGGTCAGCGGAATCAGGATCAGGACGAGCGCGTAGACCAGGTGCTCGTTGACGACCGGATTGAGCGAGCCCCACACCCACGGAGCGACCGCCGCGTACATGAAGCCCAGCATGACGACGCCCGCGACGGCGGCCAGGCGCGTGCCAATACCCAGCAGGAATGCCAGGCCGATACCCAGCAGGCCGAGCATGAACAGCCAATCCATCACGGGCATGGCCAGCGACTCAAAGAAGGAGGCCAGGGGCTTGCCGGTCGTGGCGCCCGTCAGGTAGCTCTGCGCGGGCGTGCCGCCGTTGATCCACGCGCGCGACGGGCCCGTCGAATAGTGCAGGCCGAACGTCTTATCCAGGAACGACCACAGGAACACGAAGCCGACAGCGATGCGCAGCAGGGCCAGGACGAAGCGCGCGGGCTTGGAGGTAACGACGGCTGATGCGGGACGAGGCATGTCGGTCCTTTCGGGACGGATCTGCAGGTGGCGTTGTACGGGCGTCGACGGCGTACCACCCGTCTCCCCATTATCCACTGGCCAAGCCCCGCAACGCCAGGGACGGGCCATCGAACCAGCCCAGTTGCAGGACGTCATGGGGCTGACGAGCCTTCGAGCAAACAACTCTGCCCTGCCGGGCCCAGTGATACCCGTGGGACTACCACTCAGGAGTACATGGGCAACCTTGAAACCAGAGACACCTTTGCTGGCTCCTTCACGCGCCCAGATGAAACCGACGACGCCTTTGCTCGCCCACAATTCCGCATGCAATTCCCGCTCAGCCCGGTCCCACATCAACGCGAAATCCGCAGAATTCCAACGATTACACTTCAAATCATGAAACACATTCGAGGGAATTGCATGCGAGATTGTTGCTCTGACAGGGACAGCTCCACAGAAATCTCGCACGTAATTCGATTGGACGAAGTTTCAACAAACTCTAAAAACGTTGCAATTGCAACGATCTGAATTCAATGTTTGAAATAGTCCCGGGGGAATTACGTGCGAAATTGCTGGGGCGGCGGGGCCTGGCCGGGCTTCGAGACGACGCGCCAAGCGAAGCTCACAGCGCGGACGGCTCGCGGGCGGGTCGCCACCCACCGGCACACACAGCGACCAGGCACCACTGGTGTGGAGGGCGCCGGAGGGTCCGGAGGGCACGGGCGGGCTTCGAGATCGACCACTCCGAGCCGCAGGCTCGCGTGTGGCGATCTCGCGGGCGGCCGGGCCCGACGGCGCCCGGAACACCAGCGGTGCCACACAGCAACAACACGGGGCATGGACGGCGAGCGGGCGGGCAGGCCGCGCGGCAGCCGGAGAGCTGTCGGGGGAACAAGCGACAACAGCCGAATTTACTCGCCCGCGAGGCGGTCGACCTCGTGCATGATGAGGCCGCACACGGCGCTCACCCACGCGACGGCTGCGACGCCGAGGACGCGTGAGCGCCAGGGCCGGATCTGCAGGAAGTCCTCGAAACCGTACCCGGATCCAGGGGATGCGGCGGACATACTGAAGCCCCACATGGCGGCTCCGGTGGCCAACAGTGCGATGACGATGAGCCCGAGGCTCGCCCACACCATGACGCGTTGGACTTTCGCACCGTGCCGGGGACGCCGCTCGATGGGCGACAGCGCGAGGGCCCACGCCCCAGCAATAAGGGCGGCGGTGATGACGTCGGAAGGCCGGTGCCAACCTTCCATCATGACGGACACGCCCATGAGCGAGGTCCACGCCCACCCGATCCACGCGGACGGGCTGCGGAACCACTGGGGTGCGACCACGATAAGGGCCAGCGACAGGGTCACGGCGACAGTCGTATGCCCGGAAGGCAGAGAGTTTCCGGCCCCCGTCGTGACTCCGAGGTTGGGGCGGGTGAGGATGTAGTCCTTGAGGATCTGTGTCGTGACGTTCGCGCCGATGACGGCGCCGAGAGCACGTCCGGCGAGCGTGGGCCGACGTCGCGCGGCAGCGACGACGGCGACAACGAGGCCGGCCGCGACCATGACGGGCACGGACACAATGCCGGTGATGAGCATCGAGAAAGACTCGTAGCGGCTCGCCGAGCGCATCGTGCCTTCCATGAGAATGGTGTCGAGGACCTGCCCGGGCGCGGTTGCGAGCGCCACGTGGCTGATGAGCATCGTTAGCAGCAGGCAGATCGTGACGCCCCCGAGACGTCGGGCGAGCTTGAGCCGGTACCAGGAGTCGGACAGGAGTCGACGAGGCTGGGGCGCGTTCGCCGTCGGCATGTCGACAGGGCTCGGGCCGGGGGTGCGTCCTTGGGCGGGCCGCTGGGTTGCGGCGGCACGCTCCGCTCGGGAGGAGCGGTCGGCGGCATCGGTGGATGCCGACGTACGCGTGCGGGGGCGCACGGGGCGCGAGCCTTTGGTGTAGGACTCGTCGACGGTTGGGTCGGAGGGCAGGGCGGCGTTGGGGTCGTCCATGGTGTCCTCCGTTCGTGTCGATGCGATATTTCGTATCCACTGTAGTGGAGTGAGACGCGGGCGCGTGTATTAGTTTGGGTTTGGCGCACATCGAAGCCAATCACACAGCGGAAGCGACCGGGCAGCCCGTGCCCCGACCTCGTCAAAGAGAGACGGGAGGCCCCATGTCAAGACTTGTCGGACAAGGTGGGCGCGCGCGGGAGAGAGGCCTCGGTTACAGTGGGGGTGTCCGATTCTGTACGTTTCACGCGGGAGTTGTCAGTGGCTACATCTTCACCTGTCAGCACCGATCGCATTCGGGATTTGTTGCGTTCTCGGGACGTGCGTTTCGGCGACTACAACGAGGGCGAGCTGGCGTATTTGACGCCGAATGCCGCTTTTTTCTGGAACGCGACGAACCCTCAGATCCTGCAGTTGCGCGCTCAGTGGCGCGGGATTGCGCGCACGCCGGAGCAGTTCGGCGAGTTGGCTCGCGAGGTCGCGGCCTGCAATTCGACGCGCACGGGTCCCAAGGCGTACCTGGCTCCCCTGGAGGACGGCTCGCAGTACGGCCTGATCGCGGAGTGCAACGTCGTGGTCATGTCGGGGCTCACGCAGGCTCAGCTGGATAATTTCTTTGAGACGTCCATGTCGATGATCATGGGGTTCTTCGCGGATCTTGAGGTGACGTTGCCCGGGTTCGTGGATTGGGATTCCCAGGGTCGGGAGGTGTCGCTGTGAACGTTCCGTACGTGGTGCCCGAGGATGAGGTGACCCCCTACCCCGCAGATTTTGAGCGGGTCGTTCAGGCTGTGCGCGAGATGGGCTATGCGCTGGACGTGATCGAGAAGGGTCGTGCGGCGGGCGCGATTTTTGACGATATTCCGTTCCTGGTGTCTTTCGATACGTCGGGGCGTTTCCTGTCGATTCGCGCGCTGTGGGAGTCGGATCTGCCGGCCGAGAGCGCGGAGCCCGCACTGTTTGCGACGGCCGACAATTGGAACCGCGAGAAGTATTTCCCGACGGTGTACACGGCGACCTCTGCGGAGGGGACGCTCGGCGTGTACGCGGATTTCGTGGTGGACACGGAGGCCGGACTGTCGGACGTCCAGCTGCGTGACGCGATTTCGTCGGGTATTTCGACGGGTATCGCGGCGATCCAGTACGTGAAGGAGTCCGCTTCCGAGGCGCTGGGGCTCGGTGAATCCGGGCGCAAATGAGCGCTGACCTGCCACCTTCTTCGCAGGCGTCTTCATCGCACGAGGCCGGGGCTTCCTCGCCCGATCAGGCACGCGATGGCCTGTCGTCCCCTTCTCCCGCGCACCTGCTCGATGTTCTGGAGCGCCTGAGCGCGGGGGACGACCGGCTGCTCGGCCACGTGACACTGCCGGGACGGTCGGGGCGGATCGCGGATTGGCCGCAGTGGGTCAGCCCCGCAGTCATGGACGCGTGGGCGCGGCGCGGTGTGGAGCGCCCGTGGATTCATCAGCGCGAGGCCATGGACGCTGTGCGCGAGGGCCGCGACGTCGTGCTCGCGACGGGGACCGGCTCAGGCAAGTCGCTGGCCGCGTGGACACCGATCCTCTCAGACCTGGTGGAGGCCGAGGATTCGTCGCGTATTTCCGCGATTCACCGCCGCCCAACCGCCCTGTACCTGGCTCCGACAAAGGCTCTGGCAGCGGATCAGCTGGCCTCGCTCATGGCGCTGCTTGGCCAGGACGACAAACCGGACGATGCGCGAGGGAAGCCCGCCCCGGAAGAGAGCCCCGGCCCCGTCGATGAGAGGCTGCGCCGCGTGCGCGCGACGACCGTAGACGGGGACACGCCGCGCGAGGCGAAGGAGTGGGCGCGCGCGGGCGCTGACCTGATCCTGTCGAACCCTGATTTCTTGCACTACGTGATGCTGCCGTCGCACCAGCGGTGGTCGCGTTTCCTGGCGTCGCTGCGCCTCATCGTCATCGACGAGGCCCACCATTGGCGCGGCGTGACCGGCTCGCACATTGCGCTGGTCGTGCGCCGTCTGCTGCGCGTCGCCCACCACCTGGGCGCGGATCCGCGCGTCGTCATGCTGAGCGCGACCGTGCGCGACGCGTCGGCTGTGGGCCGCGCGCTCACGGGGCGCGACGCGGTCGCCATCACCGAGGACGGCTCGCCGGCGGGCGCCCACGAGCTGGTCCTGTGGCAGGGCGCGATCATGGCCGACGAGTCCGAGGTCGACATCTCCTCCTTCCTGGAGGCCCTCGACGCGCCGCCCGGCACTGCCACCCTCAAGGTCCCGATCGTGCGGCGCAGCGCCGGGGTCGAGGCCGCCAACCTGGCCACCGCTTTTGTCGAGGAGGGGGCGCGCCTCCTCGCCTTCGTGCGTTCTCGCGCGGGGGCCGAGGCCGTGGCCGCTCAGGTGCGCGACCGGCTCTCGGCACACGGTTCCCCGAACGCGGGACGGGTGGGCGCGTATCGCGGCGGATACCTGCCCGAGGAACGCCGGGCGCTCGAGGAGGCGATCCGCACGGGAGGCGTGCGGGCGCTCGCCACGACGTCGGCGCTCGAGATGGGCCTGGACATCTCGGGGCTGGACGCGACGATCACGGTCGGCTGGCCGGGCACGCGCGCGTCCCTGCGTCAGCAGATCGGCCGCGCCGGGCGCGCGGGAGCGCCGGGCACGTCCGTACTCATCGCTTCCGACAACCCGCTGGACGCGTACCTGGTGCGCCACCCGGAGCACATCCTCGGCGAGGTCGAGGCCTCCGTCATCGACCCCTCCAACCCGTGGGTGCTGGCCCCACATGTCGCCGCCGCGGCCGCCGAAATACCGATCACTCCGTCCGATATCACCTACTTTGGTGCGGAACTGCGCGGCGTTACCGAGCGTCTCGTCGCCGACGGATACCTCAAGCGCAGGCCCTCAGGATTCTTCTGGGACGCCACTCGCCCCGAGCGCCCCAGCGACCTCACCGACCTGCGCGGAGCCGCCGGCGACGTTCAGATCGTCGACGCCGCCACCGGCACCGTCGTCGGCACGATCGACCGGGCCTCCGCCGACGCCCACGTCTTCCCCGGTGCCATCTACATTCACCAGGGGCGCACCTTCCACGTCCTCGCCCTCAACTCCCTCACCACGCCCACCGCCCCCGCCGCCCAGGGGTGGCCGCGCGCCCTCCTGCCCGAGGCGCCGGGCGGCACCCAGGGAACCGAGCACCTCGGGGGCGGGGAGCGGGAGGGGGCCCAGGCCTCGTCGATCATCATCCCGCCCGCGCGGGCCGACGACGCCCGCGTTGCCCTGGTCGAGGAGGTGCGTACTCCCCTGCGCACGCGCTCGGCGACCCACACGAGCGTCGAGGTGTGCGCGATCGAGGAGACCTACGTGTGCGGGGACGGTACGGTCACGTGGCATCACGGGCCGACGAACGTGTCGACGCGGGTCACCGACTACGACCTGCTGCGCCTGCCCGGGCTCGAGTTCATTCGTAACATCGAGCTGTTCCTGCCCACCCACACGCTGCCCACAAAGTCCACGTGGTTCACCCTCACCCCGGCGGCACTGGCCGCGATGGGGATCGAGGCCGCGGACCTGGCGGGCACGCTGCACGCGACCGAGCACGCGATGATCGGGATCCTGCCCATCGTTGCGACCTGCGACCGCTGGGACCTGGGCGGACTGTCCACCGAGCTGCACGACGACACTGGCGCCCCCACCGTCTTTATCCACGACGCGTTCCGAGGCGGCGCCGGGCACGTGCTCACCGGCTTTCACAGCGCGCGGTCGTGGGTGGCCGCGACCCTTGAGGCCGTCTCCTCCTGCGACTGCGAGTCCGGGTGCCCGCGCTGCGTCCAGTCCCCCAAGTGCGGCAACGGGAACGAGCCCCTGTCCAAACAGGGCGCGATCACGCTTCTCACCTATTTGCAGGAGCGCGCGCCGGGGGCATGAAGCCCACACTGTAGATACTCGAAGGGGCCGGCCATAAGGCCGACCCCTTCGAGTATCCCATCAACACAGTGCAAGTCTTCCGATGCGCTCCCTTTCTTGGCTCACCCTTTGTGGGTGTCGCCCTTGGCTTGATAACCATTAATGTACGGACCCCACCTGTAGGAACCATTGAACAAACCTGGCAATTTCCTGTGAATTTCACTCGCCCGGTCCGGCACGCGCCCGAGCGCTCACGTTCGTTGAAATCCCAGCAATCTCAACATGCTGCGTGAGTACCACCAGGCAGTCAGAATCACGCACCTCGCAGGACTGAACACCCACACCATTCGCTGCAGCGACGGCGGAGGCTGCCCCGCAGGGCCTTTCCCCCACGTCCTCCCATGCGGCGGTGGCGGACTGCTCCGCCCCCGCCAGGGCCGCCAGGTCGGCGACGGCCTGCAGGCGTACCCTCTCGCGTTGGGCGACGCCAACCCCGCCGAGGACCACCGCAAGGGCGAGGGCCAAGGCAATGAGCCCCACGGAATTGATGGTCCCAGAACCTTCCTCCCCGGAACGTTCGCAGGTACACCCATCCTCGAGAGGCCGACGTCGAGACACAGCTGCACGCGCAACTGTCGGTCCAAGCGTCACGGCAGGTTCCCCTCGTCGATGGTCGTCACCGTGCAACGGGCGATGCCCCCGATCCAGCCGGCCGCCCCGCGGTAGGGGGCAGTGCCGGTGACGCTCACCCACCCATCCGAGCGAGTGACCGCATAGGAGCCGGGCGGATAGGCTGCTGAGGCCGCTCCCTGCGGGTCGGCCTGTCCGATGGAGGCGGCCCGCGCGCCCTCGCGCACCGCCTGACACAGGGAGGCTCCGGTCATCCCGGCCTGCGCGGCGGCGACGATGACGCCGATGACGGCCGTGACCGCGAGGAAGCCAATGGCGTGCTCGACGGTGACATAGCCGTTGTCATGAGCTGTCATCGGGTGCTGAGCGCCTCCTGGATGATGGACTCCAGGGCTGCCCGCACGGTGTCCGATTTGAGGATCACGATGAGCAGGCCCGCGAATCCGGCGGCAGCGATGGTGCCGATTGCGTACTCGACGGTGGTTGCACCCTCCTCGGGATCTCGCCCCTCCGCACTAAACCCACCGGACCCGGCCCTCATGGCACGTCCCATATCCTGCACGGCCGCCATCGCGATGAGCTGGGCTCGCGTCACCACGCAGTCGATTCTATCGATGATCGTCATTGATCTGTCCTTTCGTCTCTCGCGCCTACCGACGCGTAGGGCCAGTGTGCGCGCTCGTAGTTTTGCGGTTCCACGCGGATTGGCAGCCCTGTGGATAACTTGCGGGCCCCAGCGACCCCTGTGGATAAGAGCTACATGCCGATACCACCGGTGAGGGAGGCGAGGAGGGGCGCGATTCCGAGTGTGAGGAACGCGGGGAGGAAACACGCGCCAAGAGGTCCGACGAGTCGGACGCTGAGCTCTTCTGCGCGCGTCTTCGCCTCCGCCAGGCGGGTTCGACGCTCCCACGAGGCACTGCGCGCAAGCATCGTTTCCGGTGCGCTGCCACTGGTCCAGGCGGATTCGAGAGCGTCTCGCAGCGGGTGCGCCCATGCCGGGGTCTCTTCCCAGGCCTCGCCCCACGTAGACCCAAGCCGCAATGCGCGGGCCGTCCAGGAGAGAGACTCGCATGAGCTGGCCGATGCGAGCGCGTCGAGAACACGCGGGATCGCCGCACCGCATGCAAGCCCAGCGGAGGTGAGGTCGCAGGTAAGAGCAGCATCGGTATCCTCGTCGGGTTGTCTGGCCCGCGCGAGGATCCTGCGGAACGAGACGATGCCCGCCACCCACGCGAGTATTCCGAGCAGGGCGCAGACCCTCCCAACGGTCGCGCCCGTGTAGAAATGCCATGGTGAGGCACCCAGCGCGAGGGCGGACACGATTCCGACCAGGGGAAGGGCCGCGAGGACGCGCGCGGACATGAGGGGACCGGCGGAGGCGACGCGGCGAGCCTCTTCGACGGCTTGCGCATCGTCAACGCTGTCCCCGATGGCATCCAAGATGTCTGCCAGGGGTGCGCCGAGGCCGTGGCTGAAACGGCAGGCCAGGGCGATGGACGCAGCGGCCGTTCTGGCAGCGTCTGCATCCGGGGATCGCGCGCGCAACGGCACGCTCCAGCGAGGTAGCTCGCGTGCCCATTCATCGAGGATAGGAGGGTAGGGCTCATCCAGGCCGACGCTTCCTCCCACGTCGATGCGCGCCAGCGCGAGGCCCCAGGCGGCAGCAGTGGGGGCTCCCGCACGCAGGCGCGTCGCAACCTCGGCGACCAGGAGGGAGAGCTCACGCGTCGTCGGCGAACCCATGGCGCGACCGCGGTGCCTCGCCCTGTTGTCGTGGCCCGCGAGGCAGCGGAGTCTGCGCCCCGAGGCCCCATCGGCAGGATTGGGCGAGCTGTGCGGCTGCATCCACGCACGCACGATACGCTTCTCGTGCGCTCCCCGATATACGGCCATACAACAGCGTAAAAACACAGCAAATAGGCATATACCGAACACGCTGACCACCGCCACCTCGCCGAGGCCGAGGCAGTCCACGAACGCATCCCAGCCCGCCCTCATAGCCCGACCCTTCGGGCGAGGGAGGTCCAGGCCTCGTGCGTGGTGACGCAGCCATCGGCGGTAGCGCTGAGCGCGACCGCGCACTCAAGTGGACCACGAGCGTACGTGAGGACCCCGACCTCGGACACCCATCGGCGGCCGGCTGCGTCGCGCCGCATGTGGAGGACGGCGTCGAGGGCGCTGGAAGCCTGGGCCGCGACGGCACCCTCCCCCATACCCGCGAGCGCCCCGAGCGCCGCAAGCCGCGCGGGCACGTCCCGCACCCCGTTCGCGTGGATGGTCGCCCAGCCTCCGTCATGCCCCGTGTTGAGAGCCGTCAGGACGTCGCGAACTTCGGGACCACGACATTCCCCGAGGACGAGGCGGTCGGGGCGCATGCGCATGGCCGCGCGCACGAGGTCAGAGAGGGTGACGCCTCCTCGTCCTTCGACGTTTGGCTTGCGTTCGACGAGGTGGACGCAGTGCGGGTGGGCGGGTGCGACCTCGGCGACCTCCTCGATGCAGACGATGCGTTCGCCGGAGGGGACGAGGGAGAGGGCGGCGCTCAGGAGGGTGGTCTTGCCACTGCCGGTCGCCCCACTCACGAGGACGTTCGCCCGCGAGGCAACGAGCGCTCGCAGGAGCATCCCCACTGCACCGGGCAGTGTCCCGCAGGCCTCGAGATCTGCGACGCCCAGCCGACGGGTGCCGAGGACGCGCAGGGAGATGAGGGTCCCCGATCCTGATACGGGTGGGAGGACAGCGTGCAGGCGCACACCGCCCGGCAGGGTGCCGTCGGCGATGGGGCTGGCGTCGTCGAGGCGCGCCCCGCAGGCGCTCGCGAGGCGTATCGCGGCGCGGCGGGCGTCCGCCTCGTCCCGAATGCCGGCGTCGACTCGCACAAGTCCCCCTCCCCTGTCAACCCAGGCATGGGTGCCGTTAATGAGCACGTCGGTGACGGCCGGGTCGTCGAGAAGATCGGAGAGGGCGGGGTCCATGCCCTTTTGGCGTGCGCGCAGCATCTCGAGCGTGCCAGCGGCTTCGCGTGCTCCGCACCCGGGTCGCGACGCGTCGGCGGTCGCGCGGGCGGGCGGCGCGCCGCGCGCGAGCAGCATCAAGGCGTTAGGCATGGGCCGCCTCCAGATGCGGCGCGTCACCGTGATCGAGGGGACGCGCGCGAGAGGGCGCCGGAGAGAGGGATGCGAGCGCTCGTCGCAGGGCACGCAGGTCCCGGCCCGGGCGCGTAGGAGCGCGCAGAATCGGCCGGGGTGCGCACGCATTCAGCCCCGAGCTACGCCTCCCACGCCCTGTTGACACAAGCGTGATCGCGGCACAGGGAGGCGGATGCGATGCGAGGCTCGCGGCCATCGCCGACGCGCCCTCCAGGTCCGCCCGCGTGAGCAGGACGAGAGCGTCGGCATGAATGACGGACGCGCAGCGAGCAGCTCGCGCGTCCCATCGTCCCGCGTCCACGATGAGGGGCGCGCGTAGTGATCGACAGGCTGCCACCACCCGCGGGTCGTCCGCACTGGCCCCGCCGCGCGCATCGCCGACGAGGGCACGCACTCCGCCCACAGAGGGCAGGTGATCGCGCAGCGACGGCAGATAGGAGTCCTCGCCCGCATCAAGGTCGGCCCAGCGCACACCGGGTGCATCGTGCTCGCGGGCTCGCGCGAACCCGGGCACGGACCCGGAGGCATCGACAACGATGACCTCCCGCGCATCCCCGCGTTCACGATCCGCACGCCTACGCCACAAACGCTCGCGGGCACCTCGACGACGCCCACACTCACGGGCCAGGAGCCGCACAACGCTGGTAACGCCGACCCCGCCCGCGGTCCCGGCGACCACCCACACCGAGCCCGCCCTGCCCCACCGGCGACCGGCCTCGGCGATCAGAGAGACGAGGAGGGCCGTATCCACGGGTAGACTCACCTGTCCCCCATCCCCGACGCGCACGCATGGGGCACCCGGGGGCACGGGCGCTCCCGGTGAGGCCAGGACTAACGAGGCGTGCGCCGGGTTCGACGACACGCGCGCCCCGGCGAGCTCCACCGCGTCACGGGCGTACTCCAGGTCCGGCAGGGTCAGGCCAACGAGGGCGACGGGGCTCGGATCCTCGGCATCGTGGGTAGTCATGCAGCCACGGTGCGCCTCGAGCGCCCCACCGGTCCACACCCAGGCGCGCCCCTGTGGACAACGCCAACCCGAGGTGCCACGCTGTGCATAGAGGGATCCGATGGAGGACCCCTGTGGATTGAGCCAACGCTGGAGTAGACGCCATGGTACGCGCGGCCTTTCGACCTGGATAAGACGATTCTGGACACGTCTTCGAACGTGGCCCTGTCCGGTCCGTTCATCGAGGCGGGCCTCATGAACCGTCGCACAGCGCTCACCTCCGTCCTCGTGCAGCTGCCCTACCTGCTCGCGGGCGCCGACGAGTCGCGCATGGAACAGATGGCGCAGGCACTGGGGCGCATGGGGCGCGGATGGAATGCCGCGTTCCTCGAGGCCACGGTCGAGGACGCGCTTGAGCGCACGATCCAGCCCGTCTGCTACGCGCAGGCGCTCGCGCGCATCGAGGCGCACAAGCGTGCGGGAGACGTCGTCGTCATCGCGTCGGCGTCAGTCGAGCAGGTGGTGCGCCCAATCGCGCAGATGCTGGGGGCTGACTCGGTCCTCGCCTCGCGCGCGGCGGTCGACGACGACGGGTGCTTCACGGGCGAGATCACGCACTTCAACCAGGCGCAGGGCAAGGCGGATGCCTGCGAGGCCCTGGCTCGCGCACGCGGATGGGACCTGTCGGAGTGTTCGGCATACTCGGATTCGGTGTCGGACGCACCGCTCCTGCGCCTCGTCGGCCACCCGTATGCGGTCAACCCGGACCGCGCCCTGCGCGAGATGGCGCAGCGCGAGGGCTGGCCAACCCTTACCTTCACGTCCACGGTGCGCGTCCTACCGCGCGAGGTTCCCACGCCCGCGAAGGTCGCGGTACCTTTCATCGCCGGCGTCGCCGTGGGCGTGGCGGCCTGCGCGCTGCTGCGCCGCTGAGAAACAGCCTTAGGAGAGCCTGCCTGCCTGCACGTGGCGGGCGACGTCGCGCCCCACTTGGGCGCCGTAGACGACTCCCGCGCAGTAGTGGATGATCCACCGGGCCAGGCCGGCCTCGTCGGCGCTCACCCACCCGGCGAGTTCGCGTCCCGCGCGCGCCGGGTCGACCGCGTCGTAGGCGGCCGGCACGCATACACCGGTCGGGTCGACGCCTCGGGTGACGAGGATCCACCGCGCCAGTCCGCCTCCCACGACGGACGAGGCCGGATCGAAGACGCGCCGGAAACGGAAGTGGGCGGTCAGGGCGGCGGCGACGGCGAGGCCGGGCGCATCGGCGCGCGTGTAGGCGAGGGCGGGTGCGAGCAGGGCGGGATCGGTGGGGACTGCAACCGTGCGGGACTCGACGAGGCCTGAGGCGACCAGGCCGGAACAGGCATCCCTATGCAGTCCCGCGATCAGCGCGGGCATGGGCGTGGGAGCGACGCGAACGCCCCCTTGAGAACGTGTGTTGAGAGCAGGGAAGCGCGAGGCCAGGTTCCACTGCGAGCGCCAGATCCCCAGCGCCAGCGCGGCTCCCGGGTCCGAGCCCGCTCCCCCATCGTCAGCCATGGACAGGGCACGCACGTCGTCAACGCTCGTGCGAGCACCCTCGATGATGGACAGGGCGGCGGCTTCGCGCACGGCTGCCTCCGCGCGCGCCTCCTCCCAGCCTCGGCGCAGCCCCTCACTGAAACGCAGGTCGGCGAGCGCCGCGTGCGCCTCGTTCATGGCGGATGCGACGTCGGGGCGGGCGGCGGCCGCCTGCAGCACGGCGGGCGCGGGGTCGACGAGGGCTTCGATACTCACCCCTCTACACTAGGGGCATGACGCTTTTGCAGCATCGAAACTTCTCCGCGCGCCTGCGCTCGGGGTTGTTCGCTTTTATTTTCGCGCCGGTTGCCCTGGTGTTTCTGGGTTCATCGATGGTCGACGTGCAGGCCTTGGCTTCGGTCGGGCAGCCCCTGGCCTCAGTGGAGGGCCTCATCGGCATGGCCTTGGCGTCGATGCTGATCGCGCTGATCGCCTTGAACTGCGAGGAGTCGAGCGCTGGCATGGTCGTCACGTTCGTCTGGTCGCTCGTCGTGGGGGCCGCGCAGTTCCTGGGAGTGGCGCGTCTGCCGCTGCTCATGAAGTCATCGGTGGGCGCCGAGGACATGTTCGCCGGTGTCCTGTGGTGCCTATACCCGGTGTGCCTCTCGCTCATGCTGGGCGCGTGCGCGCTGACGATTAAGTCGGTGCGGGTGCGCGCGGGCAAGGACACACGCATGCCGCTCGCGCGCGTGCACCGTCACGCGTTTGGCACGACGGTCGCACTGCCGGCGTCTGTCGCCGCCGGTGTGCTGATGGTGGCCGCCGCGCCTTCTGATTCGACGAACGTTGCCGCGATGGGCCTCGAGGGTGTGCTCGAGGGGCACACGCTCATGCCGTTGCTGGCCCTCGGGGCCGGCCTGGCTATCGCCCTGTTGGTGGTGAGTGCGCGCTGGTCGATCACGGGCACTCAGATCGCCACGTGGACCATCCTCGTGCTGCCGAGCTACGTGGTCCTGCCGGTGTGGGCGTCGCTGACGGGAAACGTGATCGTTCCCGGCCCCTCGATCATCACGAAATTCGCACTCGCCTCTCCGCCCCTGGCTGCCCTCGGGATGGCGACGGGATGCGCGTCGATGGGCGTGCTGTGGGCGCGGGTGCGCGCCCTGAAGAGACTGGATGCGTCGCAGGACGCATCGGCGAATGAGGGGCCTGCCGAGGGCTAATGCGCGCAAGCGCGCATGCGGACCGTAATATGTGGGCAGATATAAGGAGGAAGCATGTCCGAGAACGAGTTTGACGTCCAGCGCGACCGCGCCGAGGAGGACCGCGAGAACGTGGTGCTGACCGGCGAGGAGATCGAGCTGCCGGGTGAAGATTCCGACGCGTCGGCGATCATCGGCGAGTCCAGCGAGCCCATCCACACGGGTGAGATCGAGGCGGTCGCAATCGGCGGACTGACGGGACGCGTTCCGGCTGCTGCCCCGCTCAAGCCCACGATCGAGGACAAGATCTCGACGGGTGAGCTGCCGGTCGTCACTGCCCCGGAGGGTGACCTTCCGATCGTATCCCCGACGGATGAGGCCGACGCCGCTCCCGAGGAAACGCAGGAGCACGCCGATGGCGAGCAGGAAGCCCCCAAGCAGGATTCCTCCGAGGCCGTCGCCGCCACCGATGAGTCGGTGAACGAAGACGAGGGTGCGGACGGTGCCGAGGACACGGCCGAGGTTTCTTCCGACGACTCCACGGACGCGGTATCCGAAGAGGTCGCCGATCAGCAGGAGGAGCCCGCCGAGGACAACGCCCCCACCAACGAAGAACCCGCGTCCGAGCAGGCCGACGAGGAGGACGCGCCGTCGCAGGACGCCGCTGTCGAGGCCGAGCGGACCGATGATGCTTCGGACGAGGTGGAGACCGTCGACGATCCCGAGCCCACGCTGGCGCCCGTCATGACGCCCGCGCAGGCTGCCGCGGCGATGGGTCTGAGCACGGACGACGCCGCTGAGAAGGCCGAGGAGGCCGACGATTCCACCGACGAACCGGCTACCGACGATGCTGATGCAGCTCACGAGGCGGCGGAATCAGCCGTTGGCGGCGCCGCCGCCGAGCACACGCTGACCTCGCGTCGCTCAATGATTTTCGGCGATGACGACGATGCCACCTCTCCCTCGATCCCGGCGCTCACGCCTGTCGAGCAGGACGAGACGGCCTCCTCGGACGAGGCCGAGGATCCCTTCGCCGAGCTCGACCTGCCCACCGAGGAAGCCACCCCCTTCACCGAGCCGACGACCCAGCTGCCCACCCAGGACGCCCAGGCCTCGTACTCCTTTGAGGACCAGGACGCCGCCGAGGAGGCTCGCCCGCGCCGCCGCTCCCTGCTGGGCGAGGGCGACGAAGACAGCGAGGCCGCGACCCTGGCCGCGATCGCGTCGACCGCCGCGCGCGGTGACAAGGCCGAGTCCCCGCGACTGGACGACGAGCTCTTCTCCGCTGCTCCCGAGATCACGGAGATGCCCTCGCGCACGGGCGCGCACTGGCTGTCCCTCCTGCTGTTCCTCCTCCTCGTGCCCGCCGGCTGGTACCTGGCCGCCGACGCGGGAGCACGCATGACGCTGGCTGATGCCGCGCCCATGTACACGGGTGTCGCATCCATCGTGGCGCTGGGCGAGCTCCTGGGCGCAACCCTTATCTCCGCGATCCTGTTTGTGACGGCGCGCCGCTCCTCGCTGGGTGCGTGGCTGATGGGCCTGGTCACTCTGGTCGTTGGCCTTCCGTGGGTTATGGCCCCCGGTATCACGGCCGCGTCGGCGCTGACCGCGCTGACTGCACTGACGAACACCGGCTCCCTGGGCGCGAACCTGTCGCACCACCTGCAGGCCTCCGGTTACTCGGGTCGCTTCGCCCTGCTGGGCATCGCGCTCCTGGGCCTGGCGTACGTGTCTCACTCGGCGCGCCGCACCGGCCGCGAGGAGGAGGCCCTGCGCACGTCGATTGAAGCCATCAACCCGGCGGGCGCCTTCTACTCCAAGCGCGCCCGCAAGAAGGCAGCAAAGGACGCGGCCCGCAAGTGAAGACCTTGATTCCCGCCAGCGCGATCGAGCTCGAGGGTCCCTGGACCCACCGGCACGTGAGCGCTGGCGGCGCCGCATTTCACGTCGCCGACATGGGTGAGGGCATGGATCATGCCCTCGTCCTCCTGCACGGCTTCCCGGAGCACTGGTGGGCATGGCGCGATGTCCTTCCCGCCCTCGCTGAGTCCACGTCTCGCGTGTTCGCCCTCGATTTGCGAGGCTTCGGCACCTCCGACCTGACGCGCGGAGACTGCGATCTGCAGCAGATGGCGAACGACGTGATCGGCGTTGTGCGCGCTCTCGGCGTGGCCTCGTTCTCCGTGGCCGGCATGGGGATCGGTGGCACGGTCGCGTGGATGATCGGTGCCCTGGCACCCCTTGAGCTGCGTTCTATCGCGGTCCTGTCCGCTCCCCACCCGCTCGGCGTCCAGCCCGTCATCGGCCGCGCACCCTGGGCGGGTGGCCGCGTCCTGCAGGGGCGCCTCGCTCTGCCCACCGGGCGCGAGCGCGCGCTGCGATCTGGCTCCCTCGTGACGACCGTGTTCCGCTCGTGGGCATCGCCCGGGAATGTGGACGGCCTTGTCTCTCAGTCGGGCACGTACCGCGCTGCGCTGCGCCGACCTTTTGCCGCACACACGGCCTGCGCGGCCTGAGCGCCGCCCGCAGGATCTCGCGCGAGGAGCGTCGTCTCCTCGCCGAGCCGGTGCGCGTGCCCGTCCTGTCCCTGGTGGGACGCGACGACGGCGCCTGGTCTGCGCTGGATCACGCGGCGGACGCTCAGTTCGTCGACGCACCCCTCACCCAGATTGTCATTCGCGAGGCCGGACACTTCCTCCCCGAAGAAGCACCGCAGGCGGTTGCTGAGGCTCTGTCAGAGCACGTCGAGGCGCACGCGAAATAGCGCATTTTTCATTAGACAGGTCACACAAAACACAAAATGAAGCCCATTTCACCTGATAGATAGGGCATAATGGTGTGATGCGCGGTACCTCCTCGTGAGTGGTATTACGTATGGGATCCACTGCGCAATCCAAATCGAAACGCCCGAGCAATCGGGCACGAGCGGAAGGAGCTCCGCACCATGATCGGTGACGGAAACTTCATCAGCCAGGTGCCGCTGTTCGGTGGCCTTGATGATGCACAGCAGGTGTCCCTCCAGCAGAAGATGGGTCATACGACCCTGCGTCGCGGAGAGACTCTCTTCGACGAAGGCGATCTCGGCGATCGCCTGTACATCGTGACCGAGGGCAAGGTGAAGCTCGGCCACACGTCCAGCGACGGCCGCGAGTCTCTGCTCGCAGTCCTGGGCCCCGGAGAGATCATCGGTGAGCTCACGCTCTTCGATCCGGGCCCGCGCTCGACCACCGCAACCGCCGTTTCCCCGGCGTCCCTCCTCTACCTCGAGCACGAGGATCTCATGCACGTGCTCGACACCAACCCCACCCTGGCCAAGCACATGCTGCGCGCCCTTGCGCAGCGCCTGCGCCGCACCAACGAGTCCCTCTCGGATCTCGTGTTCTCCGACGTTCCCGGCCGCGTCGCCAAGGCCCTCCTGGACCTTGCAGACCGCTTCGGCACCGCGACCGACAAGGGCGTCCACGTCCCCCACGACCTCACGCAGGAAGAGCTCGCCCAGCTGGTCGGCGCCTCCCGTGAGACCGTGAACAAGTCTCTGGCCGACTTCGTGTCGCGCGGCTGGATCCGTCTGGAAGGTCGCGCCGTGACCCTCCTCGACGTTGATCGCCTGGCGCGTCGCGCTCGCTGACCGCAGCCTACATAAGGTTGGGCCCGACACCTCGCGGTGTCGGGCCCAACCTTTTGCTTGACGATATGAACGAGGCCGTGGTCCCTCGTGCGATTTCCGCACGTGCCGACCACGGCCTCGTTGATGCGCAGAGCTGCTGCGCGTCAGTTCTGAACGGCGGGCGTTTCCTCAATCGGACGCTTGAGGTAGGCCACCAGGTTCTCGGAGCCCGTGGGGCCGGGGATCACCTGGACGAGTTCCCACCCGTCGGCGCCCCACTGGTCGAGGATTGCTTTCGTCGCATGCGTGAGCAGCGGAATCGTGGAGTATTCCCATTTAGTCATGGCTCCATCCTACCCGCCCGCCATCTGAGGGCGCACGAAGGACAGTACCTTTGGGACGTGGGGGCTGCGCAGCTCGCGGGCGAGCGGCTCGTCAGAAGTGCGTAGCCACTCCAGCCAGTTTTCCGCGTGCGGATAGTGGCGCAGGATCGCGCGGCGTTCCCGTTCAGTCAGACCACCCCACACGCCGTAATTCGCCTCGGATTCGAGAGCGTCGGCGAGGCATTCGAGGCGAACCTCGCATTCATAGCAGCGCATACGAACCTGACGCTGGGACGCACCCTGCACGAACAGCACGTCCGGTTCGATGGACGCGCAGAGCGCGCGGGCGACCCAGCTTTGGTCGTCGCCTTGCGTTGACATCGTGGAACTCCACTTCACTGTATTTCGAGCCCTGCTTGTGACCATACACACATACGATTGTGGGTGCAAACGCTGCGACCACGATTGCGGCCATCAGGCGTGACCCATCAGGCAATTCTCACGCGTCGCCAAACGCCAGATGAGCACGCCGCCACGTAAGCTAGGAATATGTCGCACTCTCACTCTCGCGCTGTCCGACCGGCCCAGCTGCTCGCGCTGCTGATGGCATTCCTGAGCGTGTCTGCGCTCATGGGTGTCGTCGGAGCAGGCATGCTCGTCCCCATTGCCGGCCCCACCGCGCTCGTTGCCAAGTCGGTTCCCTCCGTCTTCAACGAGCTCCCCGGTGATCTGCAGACGGTCGCTCCGGCTGAGGAGTCGCAGCTGCTGGATTCTTCCGGCGCCGTGATCGCCCACTTCTACGACAAGCAGCGCATCGTGGTGCCCAGCGCCAACATCGCTGACGTCATGAAGAAGGCGATCATCGCAATCGAGGACAAGCGCTTCTACGAGCACAACGGCGTCGATGCCACGGGTATCGCCCGTGCTCTGGTCTCGAACCTGGGCGACAGCGGGCGTCAGGGCGCATCCACGATCACCCAGCAGTACGTGCGTAACTCTCTCTCGCCGAACGCGGCTACCTTGAGGGCGACGCGGATCAGGTGAACGCGGCGACCGAGCAGACCACCGAGCGTAAGCTCCGCGAGATGAAGTACGCGCTGGCGCTGGAAAAGACCCAGTCCAAGGATGAGATTCTCACGGGCTACCTCAACATCGCTCCCTTCGGTCCGATCACCTACGGCGTGGAGGCCGCCTCGCAGCGCTACTTCTCCAAGTCGGCGTCGGAGCTGAACTATCTTGAGTCCGCGCTCCTCGCGGGCCTCGTTCAGTCCCCCGTCCAGTACGATCCGCTGACACACCCCGAGGCCGCCCAGGAACGCCGCGACACGGTCCTGGCCACAATGCTCGAGCAGGGCGTCATTACGCAGGAAGAGTACGACGAGGGCATTGCGACCACCGTTGATTCCATGCTGAATCCGACGGTATCTTCCGAAGGCTGCTCCGGCGCCCCGTCCGAGCAGGCCTACTTCTGCGACTACGTGCTGGCGCAGTTCCTGGAGGATTCGACCTTTGGTTCCACGCGCATTGAGCGCGAGCGTCTCTGAAGACTCAGGGCATCACGATCCGCACCACGATGGATCCCGCGAAGCAGAGCGCAGCCTACGCGTCCCTGACGAATGCGATTCCCGTGGGCGACGCATCCGGCCTGAACGATGCACTCGTCTCCCTGGATCCGCGCACCGGCAAGGTCCTGGCGATGGCCCAGAACACGACATACGGCATCGAGGCCGGCCAGACGATGGCGAACTACTCGGCGGATGGCAACTTCCAGGTCGGCTCAACCTTCAAGGTGTTCACGCTGCTGCAGTGGTTCAAGGAAGGCCACTCGGCGTATGAGACCGTGGGTTCGGCCAACACCTTCTACCCCAACGGCGCCTTCAAGTGCGACGGCCGCCCGATCGTCACCGAGGGCTACCAGGTCAACGACCTCGCAGGTAAGACCGGTTCTATGAACGTCGTGCGTGCGACGGGACAGTCGGTCAACCAGGCGTTCGTCAACATGGCGTCGCGCGTGGACTTCTGCTCTATCTTCGAGACCGCCTACGACATGGGCATCACGGAGGACGGCGAGGTTCCGTCGCCCTTCCCCGCCAACATTCTTGGTTCCGTGTCCGGTTCCCCCCTGCAGATGGCGTCCGTGTTTGCGACGATCGCGAACTCCGGCCAGCAGTGCAAGCCGCAGTCCATCGAGTCGGTGACCGATCGCAATGAGAACGTCCTCAAGGAGTTCTCGCCAGAGTGCAATCAGGTTATCCCCGCCGAGGTCGCGAACAAGACGGCCGCGCTGCTGACCGCTTCGGCCGGCCAGTACTACACGTCGACGCGCCTGGGCGACGGCCGCCCGTTTGCTGCCAAGTCGGGTACGACGGACGGTCACGCGAACACGTGGCTGACGGGCTTCACCCCGTCGCTTGCGACCGCCGCTTGGGTGGGCCACGGCGACAACTCCTCGCAGGAAGTCTCCGGCGTGGTCATTAACGGCGTGTACCACTCCGAGATCTTCGGTGAGACCTACGTCGGCCAGAACATTTGGGCACCCTACATGACGCAGGCGCTGGCCGGCACCCCGGTGGAGGCCGTGTCGAACGCGAACATCGGCGCGTCCATCCCGCAGCGCGGCGCCACTCCGACGCCTGCTCCTTCGCAGTCCCCGACTCCGTCGCCATCGCCGAGCCACTGAGATGACGACTGATACGGCAGCGTTGCTTCAGGAGGCCACGGTCTCGTCCGCTCGACGAGGCCGTGGCCTCCTGCGCACCGCCGGTGCGGTCGTCGGTGGGTTGGGGCTTGCCGGGCTGGCAGCGGGCGGCGCCGCGCTGGCCTGGGGTTCGATCGAGCGCACCATGCCGATCCTGCGACGCTACGAGGTCCCGGTCCGCGCACGCGTCCCCGAGGTTCGAATCCTGCAGATTGCGGATCTGCACCTATTCGCGGGCCAGGAGTTTCTGCTGCGCTTCTGTCCGACGTGGCCGCCTCGGAGCGCTTCGACATGGTCGTGGCGACCGGCGATAACTTCGGGTCCGTGGACGCTCTGGACATGGTGATGGACGCATACCGCCCGTTCTTGTCCTATCCGGGCGCTTTTGTGCTCGGTTCCAATGACTACTATTCGCCGATTCCGAAGCGGTGGAGCCGCTACTTGTCCCGTTCGAAGCCGCACCCGGCGCGCGTCGTTCCTGATCTTCCTTACCTGCCGATGGTGCGTCAGATGCGCCAGGCCGGCTGGGTGGACCTGTCGAACGCGTCCGGGACACTTCGTCTGCCGACGGGCACAGTCTCGCTCCTGGGCACGGATGACGCGCATATTCACCGTGATCGCCTGGGGGCCCCGACCTCGTCGTGGGCGGCACCCGATGTCTTGCGCCTGGGGGTGACCCACGCGCCGTACACCCGTGTCATCTCCGCGCTTACGTCGAGGGGTGCTGACCTGATCCTCGCGGGTCATACGCACGGTGGCCAGATCGGTATTCCAGGGGTCGGCGCAATCATCACGAATTGCGATATTTCGCGCCCCTACGCGAAGGGTCTGAAGCGCTGGCAGGCACCGGACGGATCGACTGCCTGGCTGCACGTGTCCGCTGGCCTGGGCACGTCCCCCTACGCGAAGGTCCGCATCGCCACTCGCCCCGAGGCGTCGCTCCTCCACGTGTACCCGGCCTAACCACGCCTGTCACGTCCAGTCGTTTCTTCACGACGTAGCTGTCACCCGGACAGTTCGATGCGGCGTGGGACACACTTACGACGCTTGCTTGATCTCCGTTTGGGAATATCGGCGAGGTAAGGCTATACTCGAACGGCACCGGGGTGTGGCGCAGCTTGGTAGCGCGCTTCGTTCGGGACGAAGAGGCCGTGGGTTCAAATCCCGCCACCCCGACCGGTAATCGCCGGGACCGTTTGGTCCCGGCGATTTTTGTCTACCAAGTCCGGGCTTTCAATCGGATTACTGCAACGACGGAGGGTTATAGGACAAAACGTGTTGGTTTTATGGTGACTTTTCGGCTTTGGTGCGGAAAAATCGGTATTGAAGTTGGTGGGAGCCAACTTGAAGGATGGACAAAACGTGTTGGTTTTGTAGCGACTTTTCGGCTTGCTGGTGCGGGAAAATCCACATTGAAGTTGGTTGTTTCATCGTGGGGGTATGAATACCCCCAAATGTCCGGCGTGCGGGCGAGTGATGACCAGGTATGGGCACTCAGCGTCAGGGGCGCAGCGATGGCGCTGCTCCCTGTGCAATATCAGCCAGGTCAGCCGCATTAATTCCATGGCGAAGCATCTTGATGAGTTCTTGGCCTGGCTGCTCAGTCGGCGCCGTCAGGCGGATTTGCCTGGCGGGGGCCGCTCGTTTCGCAGGCGCTGTGAGCCATTGTGGCAGTTATGGCCTTTCAGTCCGATCGTCGATGAGGTTCATGAGGTCATCTTCGTTGACGGTATCCACCTGGGCCGAGGCGCCGTGGTTCTCATCGCTCAAACTCCCGATTGCGTGCTGGGTTGGTACGCGGCTAGGAGTGAGAATTCCCGTGCCTGGGAAGCGCTCATGAGCCGGATCGCGCCACCGGCCCTGGTTGTCACTGACGGGGGCAGTGGGTTCGCGAAAGCCTGCAAGAGAATCTGGCCGACCACGCGTGTGCAACGCTGCACCTTTCATGCGTATTGCCGTATTCGCCAAGCCACTACGACGCGCCCCAAACTGGCGGCCTCACAAGGTTTATACGCTCTTGGGCAACAACTCTTGCACGTGGAGGGCCGAGAAGATGCTCAGGAATGGATCGGTGCCTACCAGGACTGGTGCGCGCGCTGGAAGGACTTCTTGGAGGAGAAAACACACAGGCCTGACGGAGGATGGGAATACACCCACGAGAGGCTTGTTCGGGCTCGTAACAGCCTCAACAAGCTCATCAGGCAAGGCCTGTTGTTCACGTACCTGGACCCCACCTGGGACCATCCGATGCCCGCAACAACCAACCAGATCGAAAGCACGAACGCGCGCCTACGCCAGATGCTGCGCGACCACCGCGGCATGCGCCTGACCCGACGCATGAAAGCCGTGTTCTGGTGGTGCTACACCCACTCTGCGCACCCACAGCCAGCAGCGACAATCCTGGCCACCATGCCCACCGACGCAGCCCTCGAAAACGCCTGGCAACAAGCCGCGCAAAACCACCAAGCCACCGCCATCATCCCCGGCTGGGGCGACGCAATCTGCTTCAACGAACTCCACCACACCACCCCCTACCACAACACCTGGGACTAACCCCTCAACCAACACGTTTTGTCCTATAACCCACGACGGAAACCCTGGTTAGACTACGAGGGCATCCGCCATCAACACCCCAAGGAGTCCTCCATGAAGCGCCGCATCGTTGCCGCACTCGTCACCGCCCTCCTGCCCCTCGGCATGACCGGCTGTTCCATCGCATCGAAGACCTCCGCCTGCGAGGAGCTTTCCGGCCCCCTGAAGGAAGCCGGCGTCGCCCTCGTCAACGCACGCCTGGGCGAGGCGGAGAATCCGGGCGAATCGTTTACAAAGCTCGCCGAAGCCTACGAGACGGCTTCCGCGAAGATCACCAACTCGGAGGTGAAGGCTTCTGTCGATCAGGTCGCGGCCGACTGGCGCACCGTCGCCGAGAAGGCTCAGGCCCTGGCGGAGGATCCGGACAACGTGGACGAGGAGAAGATTCACGATCTCCAGGCGGCCTTCGAGCAGCTCAATACCCACCAGACCGAGCTCTTCCACACGTGCGGCTACAAGTACTGAGTCCCACTGACGAGCACTGACGCGAGGAGGGGCGGCCCGATGGGCCGCCCCTCCACCGCTATATCCGATTCGCGTTATAGGACACTACGTGTTGCTGGTAGCGTGACTTTTCGGCTTTCTGGTGCGGGAAAGTCGGTGTTTTAGTTGGTTGGGGCCAACTATGAGGATGGACAAATCGTGTTGCTGGGAGGGTGACTTTTCGGCTTGCTAGTGCGGGAGACTCTGTGTTGAAGGTGGTTGTTTCATCGTGGAGGTAGGAGCACCCCCACAGGCCCGATACATGAGCCGATCAGCGCGCACGTGGGCCCAACAACTCGCACGCGGGCCCGATGACCTGCGCGTGGGCCCGATAGGTGGTGACCTCAGCCCTTCAATGCGCACGTTAACCCGATAGGTGGTGGCCTAGGCGGACTGCCCACCATGCCACCAGTAGGGTTTAGCTGCGCATCAAGGGGTTAACACGCATATTCAAAGGTCCACGTACGAACAACACGCCACGACTGACACCGAATCCGCCAAAGTGCAGTCCCATTCAGCCAAAACCGTCCATTTTGGGATCTTTTTGCCCACTGGGTCTGCACTTCGGCGGCCACACCACCGCAAACCGCAGCCGCGCTGCCGCCAAGCGGGGGGAATTGCATCATAAGAACCACGACACGCCGACGACACGCCGTCAGAGCGCCCCTAATGCTGCAAAACCCCCACACCACCCCCGGCGTTGGGCACGGCAGCGTCCGACAGCGAGGCTCAGGTACCACACGCCAGTGACCACCGTCGCAATGGCTGACGTACCAGTGACTGACGTGACATGGAGGGACCGACGCAAAGAACAGCGGCCACTCACGACATTGGCGGACGGTAACCACGACCAACGCCAACGGAGGCGCAGCACGCCCAGCACCCGAGCATCACACCAGACACCAGACACGAATCCAACACCCGGAGCGAAGCACAGACCACGGACGCCAAACAGATTGACAGTCCATGCGGCAGCCTGTCGCCTAACGGGGCAATACGCCGATACAAGGCGTCCGATTACCTCCGATTTTCCCGCGTCAGTGCGACCTCGCTGACCAATATGTAAATTTCATGCTTTTGGGGTTAGACTGAGCAAGAACGTACACTTCAACATTTCAAGGAGCATCCCATGAAGCGTCGTATTGCAGCCGCCCTCCTCATCACTCTGCTACCCCTCGGCATGTCCGCGTGCCTGCAGATCAAGACTGACAACCCGACATCCTCGCAGTCGTCCTCGTCCGCGCCTTCGCAGGAGCCGACCAGCACGCCTACACAGGCATCGCCCTCCGCGTCGAGCTCTTCGAAGTCGAGCCAGACGAAGGAGGAGGCCTGCGCCATTCTCGACGACAAGGCCAACGCTATCTCTTCGAGCCTGAACGAGAAGGACAAGGCCTCGGTCATCAAGACGCTGTCCAACTTCATTGACATCATGAAGTCCGACGAGATCACCAACCCCGATGTCAAGGTGGCAGCAAACAAGCTGGCGGACAGCGCGCAGAAGCTCCTCGACGCGACCAAGGCGGCCGACGATCAGCCGACGGCCGAGCAGCGCTCCCGGATTCTGTCAGCGACGTCAGAGTACCTGGAGTCGATGAACAATCTTCAGACGGTGTGCACCGGTAAGTGACGCTCTGGCGAGCACACGACACCCGTCAAGATAGAAGTGAGGGTGGCCCCGCGGGGCCACCCTCACCTTTCAATGCCCACACGCGGGCATACACAATCTGATGGTGCGCGTCAGCGCGCGTTGCACACCGTTTCGAGCGACGACATCGACGTCGTGAAGGTCGTGTACAGGTCCATGGCCTCGCTCATCTGGTCTGCCGAAGGCTCACCTCCCACCGTCTTGGCGAAATCGGCGAGAGCCTGAGCACTATCGCCCGCAGCCACCGCAGCAGCCTTCACTTCCGTGTTGGTGATCTCGTCAGACTTCAGGACAGTCGCAACGTTGGTCATGCCCTGAACCATGTCTTCCGTGTTGCTCGGATCCAGGCCATCAACTGCCTTGATGGCCTTGTCATTGATGATCTGGCAGGCATCCTGCTTGGACTGTCCACCGCAGGCAGCCAGGCTCAGGGGCAGCAGTGCGACGAGGGCGGCCGTCAGAAGACGCTTTTTCATGAGGGTTACTCCTTCGAGTATTTATGATGGGTACCCGCGAATCATATCGCATTTTTTCGTCACTGATTACCTCGCGGTTAACGAACATGCGTGCATTTTTTACACATCCGCTGCACGAATGACGACGGCGCTTGATAGCTACGCCGAACATGCACCGAGGAGTGGGCGGCTCCGACGGGCACGCACAAGGGGTGGGCAGCCCCGCGCTCACACGAGGGTCACGCTCACACGAGCAACATGCGCACATGAGTAACGCGCCCGCAGGACGCGGAAGGAGGGGCGGCGCAATGGGCCGCCCCTCCACCGCTATATCCGATTCAGAGACGAATCAGTGCTTGAATTCGCACTTGTCGAACAGCTCGGTCTGCTTCGCGTTCAGATCTTCCATGATCTTCTGGTACTCCTCGAGCTTCTGGACGTCCATATTCATCGGATCCATCTTCAGAACACCCGAGTTGTCGGCGGCAGCGCGCCATGCGGCCGCAACCTGATCGACGGACTCCTTAATTTCCTTGTTGGTGATCTTCTTGGAGGCTTCCTCGTAGGTGGAAGCGAACGTGGCGTAGGTATCTCCAACGCTGCTCATGTCACCAGCCTTTGCGGATTCCATCAGGGCGAGGCTCGCTTCTTCAAGAGGCTTCTCAAGCAGCTTGCAGGCGTCAGCCTTCGACTGAGACCCGCAGGCAGCCATGCCGAGGGGGAGAAGGGTCACGAGGATTGCGGCGGCGATGCGGCGCTTCATTTGATTGCTCCTTGGCGTGTTGAAAAATGGATGCTCTTCGAGCCTATCGGCCTCCGAGAACCTGACTCAACGGTCACAGCATGACTCTGCTCACGTATTGGAAGGCTAGAACATGCAGACACGCACAAACCGACGCAACAGACGGTCAACAGGCATCATAATTACCCTCTTAAATCACGTGCGAGCGCGGCAGCTCCCACCCAGGCAACCCCCGATTCCTCCGATGAGTCCACGTCCGACGCTTGCATGAAGCTGGCCACTCCCATAGCCGAGGCCGCGTCCGCAATTTCCGAGGCCAGCCAGCAGGTCACGACCGACCCCCAGAAGGCCGTGGAGGCATGGCAGGCCCTTACCGACGCGTACAAGTCGGCCTCCAGCTCCATCTCGAACACTGACGTGAAGAACGCCGTCGATAATCTTGCCAAGGACGCTCAGGCCGTGACCGACCAGATCAAGGCCGTCTACGTCGAGAACGACCTCAGTAAGATCGCCGAGTACACGAACGCGATCCAGAACATGAGCTCGCACCAGGAGACGCACACCAACCTGTGCAACGTGGACAAGTGAGCAACCACTGACTCATGAGCAACGCAGGAGGGGCGGCTCGATGGGCCGCCCCTCCTTACGTTCTGTTCATGCGAGCGCGCCGAGGTGTGGATGAACGATCACCCCGCCCCGGCCTCGTCTATTCAGGCCTGGCCGCCGTTCTTCCAGCGACGGAAGAAGGCTGCCAGCAGCGCGCCGGACAGGTTGTGCCACACGGAGAAAACGGCGGCAGGGAGCGCGGTCTCCGGAGTGGAGGCAAAGTGGGTCTTCGCCAGCGTCGCAGCCAGCGCCGAGTTCTGCATGCCAACCTCGATTGCAGTCGTGCGCGAGGCCTTGTCCGAGCCTCGGCCGACGCGTCCGGCCAGGTAGCCGAAGAGGTAGCCGAGCAGGTTGTGGCAGATGACGACCGCGATGATGAGGGCGCCGGAGGTCAGGATCTTGTCGACCGAGCCCGACACGACGACCAGCAGCACGTAGCAGATGCCCAGCACCGAGATCCAGGGCAGAATCGGCAGGACCTTTTCCACGTACTTGCCCGCAATGAAGCGAACGGCAAAACCGCCGAGCACGGGTGCGAGGACCATGAGCAGGATGTTCTGCGCCATCGCGGCGCCGTTCACCGGCATGCGCGACCCCACCAGCCAGGCAGTAAGCAGCGGCGTCATGAGCGGTGCGAGCAGCGTCGAGATCGAGGTCATGGTGACCGACAGCGCGACGTCCGCCTTCGCCAGATAGGAGATCACGTTGGAGGCGGTGCCGCCGGGCGCACAGCCGACGAGGATGACGCCGACCGCAACCTCGTTGGGCAGACGGAACACGTAGCACAGGGCCCAGCCGACGAGGGGCATGATGAGGTACTGCGCCACAACGCCCACGAGAACGGGTAGCGGGCGCTTCACGATGAGCCCAAAGTCAGGAATCGTCAGGGTCAGGCCCATACCGAACATGATGACGCCGAGGGCCCAGCTAACACCGGGAGCCAGCGGCTTGAAGGTGTCGGGCGTGATCATGGCGATCGCGAAGGCCGCCAGGATCAGCAGGGGAAAGACCGTGACGGCGATGCGCGCGCTGCGGTCTTCCGAGGAAAGAGAGGGAGATTGAGTTGTAACTGCGTCTGATGTGGACATGCCCCCATATTTCACCGATTGTTGAAATATGCCCGCTTCAGTCTCACGTTGTGACCCTCCCAGTATTGAGCCTCACAGGCGTACTTCACTAAGCTAAGGCTATGCACAGTGCAGCGCCGCAGACTCACACAACGCCCGAACGCACCGCGGATGGCGTCACCAATCGCGCACCGGGGCGCCCCCAGGGGCGCCCGAAGCCACGCCACCACACCAACCCCCGCATGCGTAAGCTTGCCCGCGACGGCTGGATCTCTGACCAGCACGGCGCGTGGACAATGATGGCTTTCCCGCCGCTGCTCGGGTGGGCGCTGTCCTTTACCTTCTCCTGGACGGTCGTCCTCATGCTGGTGGCGTGGGCGATGGCGTTCCAGATGTTCTCGGCCGTGTGCCTGTGGGTGAAGACGCCCGCCAAGCGCCGCGGCCGCATCGCCCCCGCGGTCCTGACCTACGCCGTGCTCGCTGCGCTCCCTGGCGCCACCCTCCTGGCCCTGCGCCCTCAGCTGCTGTGGTGGGCGATTGCTTTCGCGCCCCTCGCCTCGTCGGCGCTCTACCTCGTATGGAAGGGCCGCGAGCGCTCCCTGGGTGCCCGCGCGGCCTCGATCCTGGCGGGCAACATCATGGGACCCGTGGCGTTCTCGCTGGCGACAGCGGACGGTTCACCGGCTGCCGTGACGCTCCAGGCGTGGGCGACGTGCGCGGCATTCGGCCTGCACTACATCGGCACGGTTCCCCTGGTTCGTTCGATGATCCGCGGCCGCAAGGATCCGCGCTGGGCGGTAGGTTCGACGGTGCTGCACGCGGCGTTCACGCTGTGCGCGGCCGTGGCGTGGTGGTTCGGTGCGCTGACGGTCTGGCCCGTCCTCATGTGGGCGTGCCTGACTGCGCGCGCGTGGGTGATGCCGACGCTCAACCGGACCCGCGCGCGCCCCTTCTCCCCCAAGCTCATCGGATTCAGCGAGCTCGGCTGGTCACTTCTCCTCATTGCCTCGCTGCTGATCCCGTAAATCGCGGCACCCCGATGGGGTCATGGGCGCGTCAGTTTCGTCGGGCGCGCAGCAGGCGCTATGCGCCGATGCCCGCGGTGCGCGCAAATTCGGTGGCCACAGACAGGAACAGGTCGTTCTGCTCGCGCGAGCCGACCGAGACTCGCACGCCCACGCGGAAGGGGCGCACGATGAGGCCGACGCGCGCGCATGCTTCGACGAGGCCGTAGACGTCGCCTCGGATCAGGTAGAAGTTCGACTGGCTGTCGGGGATGTCGTAGCCGAGGTCTCGCAGCGCCGGGATAATGCGCTCGCGTTCGGCGACGATCTCTGCGACGGCGCGCTGCACACCCTCGGCGTCCTTGAGGGAGGCGAGGGCCGCGGCGAGGGCGAGCGAGCTGACGCCAAAGGGCACGAGGAGGGCCTGGATCGCGCCGATCACCTCGGGATCGCCGATGGCGTAGCCGACGCGCACGCCGGCCAGGGCGTGAGCCTTGGAGAAGGTGCGCATGACGATGACGTTGGGGTGCTCCTCGATGAGGGGAACCGCGGTGCGCACGCCGGGCTTGGTCGCGAAGTCGATGTAGGCCTCGTCAACGATGACCATGACGTCGTCGGGGACGTCGGCAACGAAGCCGGCGATCTCCTCGTAGGTGAGGGCGGGGCCGGTCGGGTTGTTGGGCGAGCAGACGATGACGGCGACGGTGTCGGGCGTGATGGCTGCGCGCATCGCGTCGAGGTCGTGGGTGGCGTCCGGGAGGAGCTCGACGGGCACGGGGTCGCCTCCCACGGAAGGGATGGCGATCGGGTAGGACTCGAAGGAACGCCAGGGGAAGACGACCTGGCTGCCGGGCTGGCAGACGGCGGACAGTGCGGCGACGAGGATCGCCGAGGACCCGGTGCCCACGCACACCTGGTCGGCGCCGACGCCGAAGCGCCCCGCGAGGGCCTCGCGCAGGGGCGCTGCCGTCAGGTCGGGGTAGCGGTTGATCGTCTCGATTTCGCGGGCGATCGCCTCGAGTACCGCAGGGCTGGGCGCGCTCGGCATTTCGTTCGAGGAGATCTTGACGGCGCCGGGTGCCGTCTTGCTTGGCACGTAGCGCGGCAGGGCGGCGACGGCGGGACGAATGCGCAGGTTGGTCATGCGTGTAGTCCTATCCCATGGGACTGGACCGTGCAAGCATCGTCCCACTGAGCAAGAATGAAGGAATGGATTTCATTGCACGTTTGTTGGCCACGATGGCCGGCCTGTGGGTGACGACCCACGTGGTGTCGTCGATTTCGATCGACTCTTCGTCGGCGTCGGAAACCGTGATTGTTCTGGCCGTCGTCGCCCTGGTGTTCACGGCGGTGAACTCGATCATTAAGCCGATGGTGACGACTCTGGCGTTCCCCCTGTACCTCCTCACTTTCGGTCTGTTCGCCCTGGTGACGAACTCTCTCCTGTTCTCGCTGACGGGCTGGCTGTCCACATCGCTCGGGTTCCCCATGACGACGGGTGGCTTCTGGTCGTGTCTGGCGGGCGCGATCATCACCTCCGTGGTGTCTGCGCTTGTCTCGGGCATCCTGCGGGATAAGAAGGACAAGAAGGACTGAGTGTCCCCGGTCTCTTTCTCGAGGCGTATCACCCCTGGGTGATGCGCCTCGTTTGATAGTGGTGGACGGTGGTCTGCGTGTTGTGGGTGAGGCCGAGCGCCTGGGTGCGCCTGGCCTCGGCGGCTGCCAGAGCTCCGAGGCCGGGGTCGGACGAGGCGTGGGCCGCATCGAGGGTGCTCCGGATTTCATCGACGTACAGGGGCGCGCTGTGCGAGCAGGGCACGGCATCATCGGCGTGACACGTGGCCTCGTAGTCGCGGAACATGACGGTCGTGACGTTGTCCCCGCGCGTGGCATTTCCATCCAGGCCAGCGACGATGTCGCCGGAGTTTCGTAGGCGAGGACGGGCACATCGCTGGGCGCAATCGTGGCCGTGGGCGAACCGGCGGTGACGACGGAGACGACGTTGTAGCGGGCGCGCACGGAGGGGTCCGCGGCCATCTGGGCCGCCATGATGCCTCCCTGTGAGTGTCCGGCGAATTCGACGGCCTCGCCCGGCGCGATGCCCGCCGCGTTCATGGCTTCCTTGATGGCGACGAGCTGGTCCGAGCTCATCCCGGCCACGCCCTGCAGGTTGGTGGTCATGTCCTGGGGTCCCGTTTGCCCGATGGCGAAGGACTGTGTGCCCCGGATGTCGACGGTCCACGAGCGGATCGTCTCCCCATCATCCCCGACCGTCACGTGTTCTTCGATGGCGATCTCGCCGTTGTCTGCGTCTCCCCCCATGCATCTGCGTGATGTGTTCGATGGCGTCGGCGCTGGTGGTGACGCCTGTGTAGTGGGTGTCGGGGGCAGCTGCGGGCATTGCCTCGAGCGCGGACCGGGTGCGCGCGTCGAGGGCACTCGAGGGCATCAGGGAGCCGAGTCCGTTGGGGCGAATGCGGGCATCGCCGTCCGCGCCTTGCACGATGACCCCGCAGCTGACTCCGTGGCCCCAGTGGAAGTCTACGAGCCCCAGGTACGCAAGGAAGGGCGCGGCGATCGCAGCCACCCCGGACGCTGATTGCGTGGACGTCGAGTTGAGGTCCTGGCTGACTCCCAGCCCCGACAGCGCAGCTGCGACCCCTCGGTAGACGGGCGAGGAGTTGACGTCCAGGGCGAACCTGCCGAGGTCGCGTTGGAAGCGGGCGCCCGAGACTTCGTCCGAGTGGTATGTGAAGAGAAGTCCGTCGATCACGGTGTCATACAGGTCTCTCTCCCCGACCAGCACCGATAGACCGGGCATGAGAACGGTGGGCAGCCAAGGGACCCCAGCGCGCACCGACAGGTCCTGGGCCCCGTGATAGAGCGCCGAGGCACCGGCAACAGCGAGCCCTCCGGGAGCCACTATCATCATTCCGAGGCCCGACGCGCTCAGCTGCGGGCCCATCGGGCTGCCAGGGACGAGCTCCCACAGGGATGATCCGGATTCGGCATTCGCGTAGGTGAGGGCCGCGTCCTGCAGTTTCCACCGCATCGAGTCGATCTCGCCCTCGAGAAAGTCGAGGGCGGACAGGGCGCCCGTGATCGCGGAAGCAAGGTGCGCGGAGGCCTCCGGGACGAGGCCGGATACCGCCTCCGCCTCACCGAGGGCGGCGTCGAGGGCGAGCCGGGCTGGAACGATCGCCATCGTTTCCTCGCCGGTGATGAGCGTGTGTGCGGCGCACAGTTGGTCGACGTCGACGCTGAATGCCCCGGTGCTAACTGTGACGTCTCGGCGCGGGTCGAATGCCATGATCACCACGCTCCCAATGCGAGGAGTTCGGGCTGGGAGACGGCGGCCTCGGCGAGGCTACGGGCGAAGGCGTGGTTGCGCTCCTCGTCGAAGGCGGGGACAAGGCTCAGGGCGGCCTGGATCTGGTCGAGGACGCCCTGCGCGCAGGCGAGCACCTCGCCGTGTTGGTTCCGATATGAGTCTCCCGCGACACCGGTCCACTGCGGGCACGATGCGCATGCGATGGCCGAGCGTAGCGTTTCGACGAGGCCGTGGGCGGCGTGCAGGGACAGTCCGGGGCTGAGGGGATCGGGGATCATGAGGGGCTCCCATCGGTGGACGATGCGTTGTTGTCCTTGCACGCTACGCCCTCGCTTTCCCCCGCTTCCAGCTGCCCGACGCCCCCTGTGGATAACCACCCCGCACCCAGCACCCCTGTGGATGACACGCCCGGGGCCATCACGCCCGGGGCTGTCACGCGCGCACCCGACCCAGCCCAGGCCTCGTACGTTACCCACGCCACGAACCGCCGAGCGGACTGGGCGTCCCGAAGGCCCCTCGTTCTGGGAAGATAGGGGTATGAGCGACACGATGACACTGTTCTCCACTGCCCACGGCTATTCGGACCTGGCGGGCGGGGGTGAACCGCTCAGCCCGCTGGACGGCCGCTACCGCGCGGTCGCCGCGCCCCTGGCGAACTACCTGTCCGAGGCGGGCCTGAACCGCGCGCGCGTGCACGTCGAGATCGAGTGGCTGATTTTCTTGCTCGACAACTCGGTCCTGCCGGGCGCGCCTACGCTGACCGACGCCGAGCGCGACTACCTGCGCGCACTCACGCGCGACTTCGGCGCCGACCACATCAAGCGCCTGGGCGAGTTCGAGGCGGTTACCCGCCACGACGTCAAGGCCGTCGAGTACCTGATCGGCGAATACCTCGAGGCTGCCTCCGACAAGCTGGGCGCGGACACGAATCTGCCGTCCCTGCGCGAGGTCGTCCACATCTTCTGCACCTCCGAGGACATCAACAACCTGGCGTACGCGCTGACGATCAAGGCGGCGACCGAGCAGGTGTGGCTGCCCGCGATCCGCGCGCTCCTGGATCGCCTGCGCGGCCTCGCCGAGGCCGGTGCGGCCGTCCCGATGCTGGCGCACACGCACGGACAGCCGGCGACCCCCGTGACGGTCGGCAAGGAGATGGCTGTGTTCGCGCACCGACTGTCACGCCAGATCAAGCGCGTCGAGGCCACGGAGTACCTGGGCAAGATCAACGGCGCGACGGGCACGTGGGCCGCGCACGTCGTGTCGGTACCGGGCGCGGATTGGCCGACGCTGGCTCGTTCCTTCGTGGAGGGCCTGGGCCTGACGTGGAACCCGCTGACCACACAGATCGAGTCGCACGACTGGCAGGCCGAGCTGTACGCGGACGTGGCGCGCGCGGGCCGTATCGCCCACAACCTGGCGACGGACGCGTGGACCTACATTTCGATGGATTACTTCCATCAGAACCTGGCGGCGCAGGGCTCGACGGGCTCGTCGACGATGCCGCACAAGGTTAACCCGATCCGCTTCGAGAACGCGGAGGCGAACCTGGAGGTGTCGAACGCGCTACTGGATTCCCTGGGTGCGACGCTGGTGACCAGCCGCATGCAGCGCGACCTGACGGATTCGACGACGCAGCGCAACGTGGGCGTCGCGTTCGGCCACGCGGTGCTGGCCTACGACAACCTGGTGCGCGGCCTGGATGGCATCGAGATCAACGCGGCTCGTATGGCCCGCGACCTGGATGCGAATTGGGCGGTGCTCGGCGAGGCCGTCCAGCAGGCGATGCGCGCCGCCGCAATCGCGGGCGCGACCGGCATGGCGAACCCGTACGAGCGCCTCAAGGAGCTGACGCGCGGCCACGAGGTGGGCGCGGAAGACATGCGTGAGTTCATCGCGGGCCTGGGTCTGCCCGCCGAGGTGGAGGAACGCCTCCTCGCGCTGACCCCCGCGACCTACATCGGCCTGTCCGAGCGCCTGGCGCGCTGGGAGGCCTGAGCCCTATCGGTTGGGGCGGCGTGTGCGCGGTTGGTCCGCGCCTCGCCGCCTTTTCCATTATTTCCCGACCTCAACGAGGCCGGGGCCCACGAAGGTCACGGCCTCCAGGCGGGGTCACACTCGGGCGCGCCATAGCGGTCGTAGAGCTCGTCGGGGCGCGCGATCTCGTCGGCGAAGCCGAGGGCGCTCATGTCGACAACGGTGTCGGTCTGCGCGCCGGGGGCCTCGAGGTCGCCGACCTCGTCGTGGGCGACGAGGACTCGGGCGCGCACGCTAACCGGCGCCATTTCGGGGTTGTTCCAGGTCGCGCGGGTGATCGCATCGAGGGCGCGTGTCGCCACCTCGCGCTCGGACAGCGCATCCGAGGAGGCCACGACCACGTCGATGGACACGAGGGAGGGGCGCCCGAAGCCTTCGCCGACCTCGACGTGGACGACGCGTCGCGGCGCACGGGCCTCACCCGCATCGGCCTCGTGCGCGTGCGCTGGGAAATCGGACTCGAGCGCCGCGGTCGCCAGGTCGACGAAGCGCTGGGTGCGCCCGGTGCCCCGCGTCGAGGATAGGGCGCGCCACGCGATGCCCGCACCCAGGGCGCCCACGCCGAGCGCGCCGATCATGAGGGGCCCGGCGATCTGCGGGAGCCGTCCGCGCAGGCCCGCGGAGGCCGCCTTGTTGACGGGGGTCGAGACGCGCATCCATCGGCGCACCTCGCGCAGGGGGGCGTTGGGGTCGGTCATGACCTGTCCTTTCTGAGGGAGGAGAGGGCGGAAGCGATGCGCGCGGAAAAACCCGCGCGACGGGCTCGGGCGACGCGGGGCAGGCGGGGGGCCGTGACCGCGTAGTCGATCGGATAGGTGGCGGGTTCGTAGGAGCTGGCGCGCTCGAGTGCGGCGACCGTGTCCCACGTGCCCTCGGCGGAGGGGGTCAGGATGTCCTGCCAGATCTCGTAGTGCATGACGCGGGTGTCCTCGCCCGGGGTGGGCAGGAAATCCTGCAGGGCCGCCATTGACGAGGCCAACCGGCCCCACGGGGTCACGCGCACCTTGCGCTCGAGGAGGCGCACGGTCTCGGTGTAGGTCGAGGAGGAGTGCGCGTAGTAGAGGGGGCGGGTACGAGGCCTCACGAGGCTTCGTCCGACGGTGACGCGCCGGTCGGGGGCGCGGTCGGGCGAGCCGTCGAGGCTCGGCATGACGTCCTGGTCGTGGTAGACGGCGACGGTCACCACGTCGGAGCGCACGCGGATGCGTCGGTTCGGTCCGCCCGTGGATAGGATGCCGGCGACGTTGACCCCGGCCTCGTGCGGGGGGACGGAGGCGAGGGCGGCGGCAACGATCCCGCCCTGGGAGTGCCCGCAGATGAGGACGGGCTCGCGCGGCCACCGCTCGGTGGGTACGCCGTCGCGTTCCATCGCGGCGTGGAGGGCGCGCACGACGCCGACGCTCATCGCGCTTTCGAGGCCGAGCATGAGTCGGATGTTCGTCTCGGCGTCGGCCGGGTTGTTCGTGGAGCGCCACGTCATGGACTCGGTGCCGACCAGACTCAGGAGCCAGCGGCGGGCCTCGCCGTCGCCGACGCGAGTGATCTTGACGGCGGGGCCGATCGTGCGCGACCAGTAGAGCTCGTCGATGTCGGCGCACATGTCGGAGAGCAGCGCGGGTGCGTCGACGCGGCGGATCTGGGCCTCGGGGTGGCCGGGCAGCGGGTCCTGGAACGCGGGGTCTGCGTCGGAGTCGCGCAGGAGTGCGACATGGACCTCGCCGCCGCGCAGGGCGCCCACTGCCGTGCCGATCGTCAGCATGCCGGTCATGAGGGCGTCGTATCCGCGCCTGGGGATGAGGGGCAGCATGCGGGCCAGGCGCCCGTCCTTGTCCGCGCCGACGGCGACGACCGCTCGCGCCCAGGCGCGTCCCACGGTCGCGGTGCGCCGCGCGACGTGTGAGAGGGAGCGGATGAGGAGGGTGTCGAGGCCGGGGTTGTCGAAGAAGATGCGCTGCGATTGTTCGCTGATCGCGGTTCCCATGTCGTCGGAGAGAGACCGCGCGCGGGTGCGCACGTCCTCGGGCAGGGCGGAGATTTCGGCGAGGGCGCCGACGGCGACCGTGGCCGCGAGGGCGGGGACGATGGGTGCGACTTTGAGGCGCAGGTAGAGACCGGGGTAGGCCTGGGGGACACGGCGGATCGCGCGGTAGCGCCGACGCGGGCGTCGCTTCATGTCCCCTCCTTCCCTGTGTGCTGCCTCCACCCTACGGCGGGCCGGGGCTGGGTGCGCCGCATTGGGGGATGCGTGTCGCCACCCCCACAGCGCTCGTTGACGACACCCCCTTGACACCCATACCCCCTAGGGGTACCATCATTTCCATGAGCAACGAACACGGCTACCACGGCAACACCGAGAATCATCTCGCGCGCCTGCGCCGCATCGAAGGCCAGGTCCGCGGCCTGCAGCGCATGATCTCGCAGGGCGAGTACTGCATCGACATCCTCACGCAGGTCTCGGCCGTCCAGTCCGCGCTCGACTCCGTTGCAGTTAATCTGCTCAAAGACCACATGAACCACTGCGTCGTCACGGCGGCGCGCGAATCCGACGAGGCCGCGCAGGCCAAAGTCGACGAGGCGGCCGCGGCCATCGCGCGCCTCATCAAGTCCTAACCCCAAGGAGAAACCATGACCACCGAGATCGATCGCACGATCGAACTGTCCGTCGACGGCATGACCTGCGGTCACTGCGTCATGAGCGTCAGCGAGGAGCTGCGCGAGATCCCCGGCGTCAAGAACGTCGAGGTCATCCTCAACTCGGGCGCCACCTCCAAGGTGACGGTCCTGACCGATACCCCCCTGGACGACGCGGCGCTGAGCGACGCGGTGTCCGAGGCTGGCTTCACGCTGGTCGGCATCTCGCGCGACTTCTGAGGTTTTCCACGCCTCACCGACGAGGCCGGGGCACCTTCCCCGGCCTCGTTTCCTTTCATCCGATACATACCCCCGGAGGGTACCCATGTCCACTGATTCCGTGACGACCACTCCCGCGGCCGCCCCTTCCTCCCATGACGCCACCCCGGCCTCGGCCCCCGCTCCCCAGGTCGGCGAGGGTACCCGCGCCCACGCCGCCGACCTGCGCGCTCGCCTCATCGTCTCCGCGCCGCTCGGCGTCCTCGCGATGATCCTGTCGATGGTGCCCGCCTGGCAGTTCACGGGGTGGCAGTGGGTCGTCGCGGCGATCACGATCCCGGTCGTCACGTGGGGCGCGTGGCCCTTCCACCGGGCGGCCTTCGCGGCGGGTCGCCACGGGTCGACGACGATGGACACGCTGGTCTCACTCGGCGTCATCGCCTCGACGCTGTGGAGCTGGTGGGCCCTGCTGTGGGGCGGTGCGGGGATGCTCGGCATGCGCATGCAGATGAGCCTGATCCCGCGCGCGGCGCACGCCGGCCACGCGGAGATCTACTTCGAGGTCGCGTCCACGATCGTCGTGTTCCTGCTGACGGGACGCTACCTGGAGGCGCGCGCACGCTACCGCGCGGGCGACGCGCTGCGTTCGCTGCTGAGCATGGGCGCGAAGGAGGCGACGCTCGTGAGCGTCGACCCCGCGACCGGCGAGCGCTCCGAGAGCGTCGTGCCCGCCTCGTCCCTGCAGGTCGGCGACCTGTTCACGGTGCGCCCGGGCGAGAAGGTGGCGACCGACGGCGTCATCGTCGAGGGTTCCTCCGCCCTGGACACCTCGCTCCTGACGGGCGAGTCCGTGCCCGTGGACGCCGCCCCCGGCGACGCGGTGACGGGTGCGACCGTCAACACGTGGGGGTCCCTGCTGGTGCGCGCCACGCGCGTCGGCTCGGACACGACGCTCGCGCAGATGGGGCGCATGGTCGCCGAGGCCCAGGCCGGAAAGGCTCCCGTCCAGCGACTCGCGGACCAGATCTCCGGCGTGTTCGTGCCGATCGTCATCGTCGTTTCCCTGCTGACGCTCGGGGGCTGGCTGCTCGCGGGCGGCGGCGTGCAGGCCGCGTTCACGGCGGCCGTCGCCGTCCTGGTCGTGGCGTGCCCGTGCGCGCTCGGCCTGGCCACGCCCACCGCGATCCTCGTCGGGTCGGGGCGCGCCTCGCAGCTGGGCATCCTCATCAAGAACGCGGAAATCCTCGAGCAGACGCGCTCGATCGACACGATGCTGCTGGACAAGACGGGCACGGTGACGACGGGCGTCATGTCCCTCGAGTCGGTCGCGGTTCCCACCGCAGGGAGGTCTCCCGAGGTGGACGAGGCCTCGGCCCTGTCCCTCGCGGCCTCCGTCGAGTCCCTCTCTGAGCACCCCGTCGCCCGCGCGATCACGTCGGGTGCATCGGACCGCGGCCTATCGCTGGAGCCCGTGACGGCATTCGCGAACCAGCCTGGACTCGGCGTCGTCGGCCTCACCGCCCGCGGCGGCGTGCTGGTCGGCCGCCCGTCGTGGCTGGCTTCCCTGGGCGTGGACGTGCCCGCTTCTCTCCTTGACGCCGTACGTGAGGCCGAGGCCTCGGGCGCCTCCGCGGTCGTCGCGGCTCTCGCACCGAACCTGGGTTCCGCGGCATCCTCCTCCCCGGAGCCGGCAGCCGCCACGCCCGAGGCGCCCGCGTCCATCACACTGCCCGGCCCCGATGCCGAGCTGCCCCTCGCGACGCTCACCATGAGCGTGGGCGGCATGACCTGCGCGTCCTGCGTGCGCCGCGTCGAGCGTAAGCTCGGCAAGCTCGACGGCGTGAAGGCCGAGGTCAACCTGGCCACCGAGTCCGCGCGCATCACGCTCACCGCCCCGCACAGCGACGAGGAGCTCGAGGCCGTCGTGAACGCCGCCGGGTATTCCGGCACCGTCACCTCCCGTTCTGAGGCCGCGACCGCCGACGCCGCACCCGCGGCTGGCGGCAGCACGAGTGGGGATACCGGTACCCCCACCCAGCCGGGCACCACCCCGGGCGCGGGCGAGCGGGAGGGGGCACAAGCCTCGGCGCTCGTGATCCCTGAGCGCGTCGAGGGCCGCGCGATTGCCGCGCTCGTCGTGCGCGACACGGTCAAGGAGTCCTCCGCGGACGCGATCGCTCAGCTGCGCGAACTCGGCATCGAGCCGATCCTGCTGACGGGCGACAACGAGGCGGCGGCCCGCCACGTCGCGGGTCAGGTGGGTATCGAGCGCGTCATTGCGGGCGTCCTGCCCGACGGCAAGCGCGACACCGTCGCTGACCTGCAGGCCGAGGGCCGCACGGTCGCGATGGTGGGCGACGGCGTGAACGATGCTGCCGCCCTCGCGCAGGCGAGTGCGAAGGGCCTGGGCATCGCGATGGGTTCGGGCACGGACGTGGCCATCGAGGTCGCGGACATGACGCTCATGAACTCCTCGCTCACCTCGGCGGCGACCGCAATCCGCGTGTCGCGCCGAACGCTGCGCATCATCAAGGAAAACCTGTTCTGGGCGTTCTTCTACAACGTGCTGATGGTGCCGCTCGCGATCGCTGGGCTCCTCTCCCCCATGCTGGCAAGCGCTGCGATGGCGTGCTCGTCCGTGTTCGTTGTCCTCAACTCGCTGCGCCTGCGCACCGCGAAGTAACCGCACAAACGGCACGAGTGCCGCGTGGCCGGACATCCGGCTGCGCGGCACTCGGTATCTCACGACTGATACCCGCCCTATTACCCCACGAGCCTGCGGGATCGGCGAGGCGCGTCTGGCGTAGGCGTCATGAGATCACTTCCGGTGATAAGCAGGCTCGTACCAATATGCGCATTCGGGGCATCAACACTGCCAGCTGCGTCTTCATCCACCCCGCGATACACATAACTATCATCAAGTAGCACATCCAAGAAGGGGGGCGAGGCCGTCGAGGTACTGCTGCACCTCAGCCGGAGTGGGCGTGGAGCCGCCACCCTTATCGGCCAGCGGATTCTCATCAGGATACTGAGAAGGATCACTCCCCAGCATCGCATCCAGGCTCAGAGCGCCGTAACCGGTGTATTGGTCCCACACACCATTATTCGAACCACTACGAGTCACCAACTGAAGGATCTGGTTAGGGGTCGCCTGAGACCAGCGAGACCGCGCCAGAGCGATCTGACCTGCCACGATCGGAGTCGCAATAGAAGTCCCCTGCACATCCTTAATGGTGCCCGTCTCGTAGTCGCGAGCCTTCACAGGACCACCAATACCAGCAGTGACGATACCCTGACCCCACGACGAATAACTAGCCAACTGACCATTGGCATCAATCGCAGACACGCCCACAGTCCCAGACCACCAAGCGACTGATAGATCGTTGGTATCCTCCGATTCGTTGCCCATCGGACCCACAATAATGACGCCCTTCGCCATCGCCCGAGCAATCGCCCACTTCATGGCAGCATCCTGGTTGAGGGCTGATCGAGAATACGAAATGACCTGAGCGCCATCGTTAATTGCCATATTGATATGAGTAGACAACGGACGAGTACTACCCCGCGCATCCATGCAGTCCTTTGGCCTCTTATCATCCTTCGAAGGAGTTGCGTAGGCAATGAGGCTAGCATCGGGAGCCAGACCATAGTTCTTAGACACCAAGATCGAGGCAATAGCGGTCGCGTGAGTCCGAGAGGATTTGGCCGCCTCGTACTCACACGGAGTCTTGACCGTGATGTTAGCCCCCGCCAGTTCCGGCGCGCTCGTGTCGACGGGGCCGTCGATCATCGCGATGGTCACGCCCTTACCCGTATACCCCTTCGCACGCGCCTGATCCAGCTTGTAATACGAGAAATAATCCTGGGTCGTAATCGTGTCATCAGCCCGAGCCGAAGACGGAGACACAGCCACAGCACCCACAGCCAAAGCCAGAGCGGAGAAAGCGGTCACCAGGGCACGCGCGGACTTGTGTGAAAAGGTCACCATTGGCGCAGGTCCCATCCGTCGTCCTCCCGCTTCACGGGCGCGATGGTGCGGTCGGTTCCGTAGGTCTGGGACAGGGGGTTGACGTAGCCTGCGGGCAGATCGTCCTCATCCTCATCAACCGTGAAAGCCACATACTTACGCTTGCGGCCCTTCTTATCGTCCTTACCCATTCCAGCACCAGCGCCCGCGCCACCGCCGCCCATGAAGCCACCACCAGCACCAGCACCGCCGCGACCGGCAGCACCCGCAGCGCCAGCCGCACCACCACCAGCACCGGTCGTACCAGTCACGCCGGAAGCGCCCGCACCGGCCGCACCGTTCGCACCGGCCACAGAAGCCGGAGGAGTGTAGGACCCAAAACCCGAACCCGAGTAGGTACCCACGCGCAGGTTCGACGCACCCATGGCACCAGCCGAACCGGTCGTACCGGTAATACCACGCAGGCCACCCATGCCGCCCGCGCCCATACCGCCAGCAGAACCAGAAGCACCGCCCAGGCCACCAAAGCCCGAACCAGCACCCATGCGAGCCGCGCCACGCATGCCCAGCGCGCCAGCGCCCAGCACACCAGCCCCACCCAGACGACCAGCCGTCGCCGCGTCGGCTGCGGTGCTGCTGTTCAGGCGCCACAGGGGATGACCGGAGTCCGCAGCGGGTGCTGGGGTGTGTCCGCCCACGACGCCGTTGCGATACGTCGTGCCGTTGACGCGCGTGTGCAGCAGGTCAGTGTCCATGAGGTCCTGCGGGTCAGTGATCGGGTTCGTACGCGAACCCAACTCACCGTAGGGCAGCTCCTTGGCCGGAACGGCACCGGAGGCGATCACGCGGTTACGAGCCGCGGCCGCATCGGCCTCGCTCCACCACGGCTTATCAAAGCCACCAGGGTAGCCCTCACCATTACGGCCAGCCTCACGACCAAAGCCATTCTCCGGCGAATAACCACCGCCACCATAGCCGTGGCTGCCACCACCGGTAGCGCCGGTGCTGCCACCACCGTGAGCGGCATCGTCACCGCCCTTGTCCTTGTCCTTAGTAGGATCGCCGACAGTCTTATCTGCATCCTCTATTTTGACTTCATTTGACTTCCCGTTAAGCTCATGATTGAGCGTATTGAGAATTCGCTTACACGCCTCCTCGCGTTGGGCGTTGTTCTGCGCCTCGACGCCCTCCACGTACGCGGCACCCGTCGTGAAGCGAACCGGTCCAACGGAAAGCCACCGCCGGGCTTACTGGAGGGGGACGGAGACGACAGGCAGGTACCCCATCGCCGCGGTGACCGGGTCCACGAGGGTGTCGGAGACGTTTCCCGCCTCCGCGAGGGACCTCGCCATGACCTCGCGGCCACCCTGGTAGGTCTGATACTTCGCCTCGTAGCGGGCGCGGTAGCCTTCGATGCGATCAATCGACTCGTTGACCCACTTGTTCATGGCCTTGGCCGACTCCCCCTGGAAGCCGTGGCCGTCGCGGTAGGCCTTGAGGCGCTCGACGGCCTGATCGAAGCCCTTGATCGACTTCTCGTGCTCGTCGTTCCACGCGTCGAGATTCTTGTTCTCCTCGGCGGCCTTCATGAATTCCTTGAGGCGCTGGTAGTACGGAGACGAAACCATGAGTGATTCCTTTCTGCCTGCCGCTGGTCGGGCGCGGCTGTCGACCCACTCACCGTGGGTGATGGTATTCGCGGCATTCTGCGTGGAGGGAGACTGCCCGTTGATTGTGGGAGGCTGAGACGCCAGCTGTTACGCCACGTCCTACAGGTACTTGTTCTTCTTCAGCTGCTCTTTGAGGGCCTCAGCTTCGTTGGATCCAGCGACCTTCCCCAGCATGTCGTTGACCTTGCTCAGGGACTGCTCGTTGTCCCACTCCGCCTTCTCGGCTTCCTTCATGGTCTCACGCATGTTCGCATCGAAGGTCGAGATCAGATCGTTCTCCTTGCGTAGGATATCGGAGATCTCCTCGAACATGTTCGCCACAGATTCACGGAACGTTGAGGGACCGTTCTCGCTACCCCACGCGGAACGCGTCTGGGCCGCGCCCTGAGCGTAGGACGCGTTCGCCGTACTGCTCACCGCCTCGGAGCTCTCCGGAACGTTGGAGGCGGCAGCTTCCTGAGCTGACTTGTCGTAGCCGTAGTCCGTAGACCCTGACATGTGATCTCCTTACACTGATGGGATAGTGAGGCGCCTGCGCGCGGGATACTTGTTACTTGACTTTGAAGCGGCGGACCAGGGGCTGGTCGGTGATGTCGGGGTTGTCGATCTTGAGGGTCCACACGTAGACGAGGTCGGAACCGCTGCCTTCAATATCGATGGTCCACGAGGAGTAGTACTCGCAGTTCTGCTCCACGCACAGGTCGTAGCTATCCTCACCAAGGCGCCAGTAATCAGCCGCCGACATGAGCCCGTAGACACTGTCATCCTTATTGGTAGCGACGGTGCCGTTGGTGTCGAGCTTGTACTTTTGCAGGCCCATGATGGCCGGCTCAACGCCAACGAGGTCCCTGCCGACCATGTTGTTCAAGGCGTTGGCCTTGTCGACGATCTTGCTCTTCTCAGCGCCAGAAGCGGAGTTCATCTGGTTGATGAGGTCACGCTTAATGCCTTCGGGAATGTTCTTCATCGAGGCGATGTCCGAGGACTTCGATCCCCCTGCGCCGCCGGGCAGGCTCAGGCAACCGGTCAGGCCGATGGCCGCCAGAAGCAGGGACGAGGCCGCTGCGAGGGTGCGGTGAGACGCGAGAAGGGACATATTTTTCTCCTACTTTCAGACTGGTCAATCATATGTGACTTGTAGGCATGTGTGTCAACAAATGACGACGCCGGGAGGCCGCGCGCATCGTCGTCGCAGCAGCGCATCGCTGACGGGCACCAACCACCTGATAACACGGGAAAATGGGCCGACTGATAAGTCGCACCGGCGAGTCCATGAGGGTGTCGTGACATAACCGACGCACGCCGTGGATTTATGACCCCCAGTTAAAATTAGACAGGCATTCGGCACAGAGTTGAACTGCGAGACGCCACATCACCAAGATGCAGAATCACGAGGTACGTCGCGCGACGCGGAAGCCCTGCTTGGCGTAGACAGTCTCGTAGGTGTGGCCGGGGTGGGCGGCGCTCCCCCACGACTCGGCGTCGACCTGCTGGCCGCCCCACGCGTAGGAGCGCGCGTCGATGACGACATACTCCGGAGGGGTATCCATGGTGCCGGTCGTTCCGACCCAGTAGACCTCGCGACCGGGCACGAGGCGCGCGAGCAGCGTCGTGTCGGTCTCGACGCTCACCCCCTCGGGCACCGCCTCGAGCGCGCCGAGAGCGGCGGCCATCCGCGGGTCTTCCGTGAGGGCGGGCAGGTGCCACAGCGGCAGCGACGTGGCGGTGAGCGCCAGTGACAGGGCGGGGACGCACGCGACCGCCCACGCGGCCACCCGCCATCCGCGCGTCGCTGAGGCCGTGGCAACGTGATCGGCGCGCAGATCGTTGAGCACATCCTCTCCCAGAGCCTCCGCCAGAGCAGAGGCAGACTCCGAACGAGAGGCACGCTTCGGCTCAAGCCACTGGTCGATGACGTCCAGCAGGGAGCACGCGGCGATGGGGACGAGCACGGCGTTGTAGTGCCAGGAGTCCCACACGTAGTAGGTCTCAACGGAGCCCGCGAAGCGCCACGCAAGCGTCGGGAGGACCAGCGCGAACCAAGGGGAGGCCGTGCCCACGAGGCCGGCACCGGCCACGAGAACCAGGAGCGTCACGAGCTTGACGGAGGGCGTCGTCAGGATGGCCCACAGGGAGGGGATTGCGCGCGCGGCGGTGGTACCGCCGGTCGGTGTGCCCGCGCCGGTGGCGGAGCCGTCAAGGGAGTAAGCCCACGTACCCGCCGGGTTCATCGCCGGGAGCAGCACCTTCACCGTCAGCACAAACGCGACGACACCGAACAGAGCGTACGCCATCGACCGCAGGACACTGGAACGCCCCTCGCCTCTGCGGCGCCAGGCGATCGCGAGTCCCGCGACGAAGACCGTCAGCCCAAGATCCTCCTTGACAAGGACCAGCGGGGCCAGCCACGCCATGCACGCACCCCAGCGCCGCTCGACGAAGGCGACGCCCCCGAAAGCCAACAGCGGGACGGCCACGCAGACCTCGTGAAACTGGGCACCGACCGCACCCTGCAGTCCCCATCCCAGGCCGTAGGCGAGACCGACGAGGAGGGCACCCCCTCTGCCGAGGAGACGCTGCGCGAGACGCGCGATCGGCAGGACCGACGCAGCGATCAGCACGTCCTGGACGACGAGGAGGGTGAGCGCCGAGGGGAAGAGACGAAAGATCGGGCCCAGGAGCGCCAGGATCGGGTGGAAGTGATCGCCCAACAGGTTGTAGCCGGGCCCCTTGATGGGGACGATGGGCGCCTCGCAGCGCGAGTAGGCCTGGACGGCCTCGGCGAAGATGCCCAGGTCCCACGAGGGGGCGACGAGCGCGCGCCACTGCGCCACCGAGTAGCAGACGTAGAGCGCGCCGACGGCGCATGCAATGACGGTGGGCAGCCACCAGGTCGCGACCAGGCGACCGACGGCTAGTCGATCCGGCCCCTTCACCCGACCATCTCCGTGCGGCGCGCGTCGGAAGAGTCGGACGCCTCCGCCTCGTCGCGGGCCGCGGCCGGGGCCGGATAGGGCACGCCGATCCCCTGTTCGTGGTCGGCGCGGCGCTTCGAGCGCGCGTCGGAGTGGAAGAGCTGGCTGACCGTGGCGCGCACGGCATCGAACATGCGCGCCGGGCGGTTGAGCGACCCGAGCGAGCGGTCCGCGCCCGAGTGCGCGAAGTTGCAGGGGACCTCCATGACGGACAGTCCCGCGCGCAGCACGCTGATGGTCATGGCGGCCTCGAGCACATAGCGGCCGCTGAACGGCATGGCCGCGTCGATGGCCTCACGCGTCAGGCAGCGCTGGTAGCTGAGGGGGTAGTGGCAGTTCCAGCCGGTCTTACGGCGGATGAGTCGGCGGGCGACGCCCGGCCCGTAGCCGGAGTACTCGCGCCCCGCCGCCGGCACGGCAATCGCCATGTCGGCCTGGCGGGCGAAGACGGCCTCGACGAGGGCGGTGGCCTCGACCGCGGATTCCCCGAGGTCGGGGGAAAGAAGCAGGATGTGGCGGGGCGGCCCGTCGGGGCGGTCGCGCATGGCGGCGACCTTCACGCCGGTCTCGATCGCCGAGGCGCGCCCGCGTTCGACGGAGTGGCGCACGACGACGGCGCCGGCGGCTCGGGCGGCGCGGCCTGTGTCATCCGTGGAACCGTCGTCGACGACAATGAGGAGGTCAACGCTGGGTATCGCGCGGCACGCGCGCACGGTGGCCGCGACAGCGCGTCCGACGTTGTGTGCAGCGATGACGGCGGCGACGCGCTGCGGCTGGGAACCTCGAGATCCGGCGGGATAGTTCACGACTAACAGTCTACGGGCGGCGGGGCGCGCTCGCGTCCCGCCGCCCGTAATGTGAGCGACAAACCTATCTAAACGACAGGTAAAAATCTGCTTAGCGGATCGTCACAGCTCGGGAGACGAGGCCCTGACGTGCGCGGCGTTCCTTGTCATCCAGGCGCTCGGTGACCTTCAGGGCCTCCTCGAGAGCCTTGGCAAGGGCCTGCGTGCCGGGCGCAACGTCGGCCGCACTGGCACCCTCGGGCAGCTCGAAGACCGGGACGATCAGGCCGCACGCGCGGAAGGAACCCACGTAGCGCGAGCCCTCGCCGACGTTGGCCTCGCCGCGCGCGGCCAGGCGGGCGAGCGCGTCGAAGAGCTTGCTCTCGTCGTTGTCCGTCAGGAAACGCACGAAGTTACGGTTCATCTCGCACCAGTACGCGCCGGGGACGCCGGGCACGGGCTCGGTCGGGATGATCTCGTCGCGGTTCTGCTCGAGGGCGCGACGCGTCGACTCGTCGATCTCCTCGGCCGGGTCGAACCAGAAGGAGAAGTCCTCCTCGAGCTTCATGTCCGTGAAGCTGTCGACGTCGACGATGTCCTGGAGACGCTCGGAGGGCTCGCGCACGTCGATCGAGATGACGCCCTCGTCGCCCGCTTCCTTCGCGGCGATGGCCGCGAGCAGCGCGGCGCCCGCGTCGTGGCTGAGGTCCGCGGAGTTCGAGCGGGTCTGCAGCGCAACGAGGATGCGGCCGTCGGGGCGCACCATCGCAGGGTGGCCCTCGGGCAGGAGAGTGACGAAGTCGAATTCGACGGCGCCGTGGTCGGCGTCGGTGCGTGCGGTCAGCGTGGCCGCCGGGATGAGCTCGCGCATGGCGACCAGCTCGATCTCCTTCGGCAGACCCTCGTAGGGGCGCGCGACGAAGGGGATCGGCGGGCGATACGCCTTGAGCTTGGCGGGATCGGTGACCTTCTTACGGCGGCTAGCTTTACCCATGGGTGTAATCGTAGCGGGTTTCGCTCAATCGACGAGGTGAGGGCTGGGCGAGCCGGTCCCCTCACCCCCGCGCCTCCCCTGACCCCAGCCCCGGCCTCCCCACACTCCGCCCCACCCTCCCCCCAATGTCGCATGCAATTTGGCTCGCCTACCTTTTATTAGGTATCGAGAATTGCCCGGAATTTCAACGATCTGATTTCAATGTTTGAAATAGGTCGCGGGGAATTGCATGCGACATTTTTGGGTAAACGTGCGCCTGCGCAGGGTCCGGGCACGGGATGCCTCGTCAGCGGCCCCGCGCCTCCTTAGCGACCCCGCTCCTCGTCAGAGGCTCCACGCCTCGTCAGCTGGCAGCGCCCCGGGCGATGACCTCCACGCCGGGCAGGGCCGCGCGGTAGGCGTCGAGGAAGCGCTCGTACCCGGCCACACCCTCGGGGATGGGTTCCAGGGTGGAGACCGAGGCGCCCGCGAAGACGCGCTCGGAGAGGTAGTCCGGCAGGGCGGGCGTGGCCTCGTCCCCTGCGAGGACCGCACGGTAGCGCGCGAGTACCGCGATGCCCCACGCGCCGCCCTCGCCCGCGGTATCGCCAACGGAGACGGGGATGTTCAGCGAGTCCGCGAGGATCTGCTGGGCGACGCCCGGGGTCTTGAACAGGCCGCCGTGGGCGAAGAGCGAGTCGAGGCGCACGCCCTCGTCGCTCAGGATGTCAACGCCGATGCGCACGGCCGCGAAGATGCTCATGAGCTGGGCGCGCACGGCGTTCGCCAGGGTCACGCGCGCGTCAGCGGTGTGGGTGAAGACCGGCTGCGCGGCCTCCTGGCCGACGAGCGGCTCGGCGGACAGCGTGTTGTAGGCCATGACACCGCCCGCGTCGACCTCACCCGTGAGCGCGTGGTTGTAGAGGGCGTCGTAGATCGCCGGGACGCTCACGTCGGCACCAACCAGGCGAGCAAAGTCCGCGAACCAGCCGACCCACGCGTCGAGCTCGGACGCGCCGTTGTTCGAGTGGACCATCGCGACCGGCGAGCCGTCGGGCGTGGTCACCATGTCGATCTCGGTGTGGAGCTCGGTGAGCGAGCGCTCGAGGACGGCCATGAGGAAGACGGAGGTGCCGCACGAGATGTTGCCCGTGCGCTGCGCGATCGCGTTCGTGGCGATCATGCCGGTGCCCGCGTCACCCTCCGGCGGGCACAGTGCGATCCCGGCCTGAAGCGTGCCGGTCGGGTCGATGAGCGCGGTGCCCTCGGGGGTCAGCACGCCCGCATCCTCCCCTGCGCTCAACACGGTCGGCAGGACGTCACGCAAACGCCACGGGACCCGCTCGGCCACCAGGGCCTCGTACTGATCGAGGTAGGGCTCCACGTAGGTACCGGCTTGCGAGTCGATCGGGAACATACCCGAAGCGTCACCGACGCCCAGGACGTGGCGGCCTGTGAGCTGATGGTGGACCCAGCCGGCCAGCGTCGTCAGGCGGGCGACGCGCGGGGCGTGCTCCTCGGAGTCGAGGACCACCTGGTGCAGGTGCGCGATCGACCAGCGCAGGGGGATGTTGAAGCCGAAGAGGCGGGTGAGCTCCTCCACCGCACGTCCCGTGTTGGTGTTGCGCCACGTGCGGAACGGCGCGAGCAGGTTGTCGTCGGCGTCGAACGCGAGGTAGCCGTGCATCATCGCGGAGATGCCGATCGAGCCGTAGGACGTGGGGGTAACGTCGTAGCGCTCGCGCACGTCGGCGACCAGGGAGGCATAGGCGCTTTGCAGGCCGGCGACGACCTCGTCGAGGGTGTACGACCACAGGCCGCCTTCCAGGTGGTTCTCCCACCCGTGGCCGCCGGTGGCGAGCACCTCGTGGTCGGGGCCGATCAGGACGGCCTTGATGCGGGTCGAGCCAAATTCGATGCCGAGCGCGGTGTCGGCGGCGGCGATGGCGGCGCGGGGGTCGGTGCTCACGTGTGCTCCTTGGGTCTTCATTGACGAGGCCGGGGCCGGGGTTGCGTTAACGGTAACACTTTCCCACGCGCGACGACAGCGACCTTTGGTCGTTTATCAGACACTCTGTTCGCTATTAGTGTCTTGATCCAGATTATCGGCTAGGCATCTAGCGCTGACCTACCGGGTGCCGAAGCCCGCGATGAAGAGCTCACGCGCGCGGTCGATCGCGGCGAGTTCCTTGTCGGTGAGCGGCTTCATAGCACTGCGCTCGATGAAGGTCAGGACGACGGACGCGTAGACGTCCGCGGCCAGTGGAAGCACCTCGTCTTCCACGCGACCACGCGCCCAATCGGTAAATACCGAACAGCACGTGCGATAAAGCTGCTCGTGTAGGTCGCCGTCGCCGCCCACGCGGATCGCCAGCAGGGTTTTCAGGGCCTGCCCATTGCGCGCGTACACGTCGGCGAGGTGGCGGGCGACGGCGCGGGCGTCGCGTCCCTCGCCGAACCACAGTCCTTCGAGGGCAGGGGCGATCTCTTCAAGAAGGAAGGACACAACCTCGGCCAGGAGGGCGTCCTTGTCGGTGTAGTGGTCGTAGAAGGTTGTGCGCGACACCATCGAGGCGGAGCAGATGTCGGTGACGCTCACGTGCGCGTAGGGCTTTGCCTGGCACGCCTTGACGAGGCCAGAGCGGATCGCCCGACGCGTCTTCCGGATGCGCAGGTCCAGGTTCTTCTCGGCCTCGCGCCCGTGCTTATCCGCATTCCGCAGGAACATGTCTCTCCGATCAGTTTTCCTCTATTAATGGGCTTATCCTACGCATAGCGTTCGCGCCGTCCGGTATCCAACACTCCGTTTGTTATTGTGCGGTCCACCCCACCTCTGAGCGCGATAGCGTCGAGTCATGTTCACCGAGTACACCGGCAATCGCCAATTCGACCTACAGCTCAACCGGACCTTCGCACCGATCCTCGATCGCCCCGGAATGGACAAGGTCGCAGCCACCACGCTCCCCCGCCTGCGCACAACGAAGCAGATCACGGCGTTGGCCCAGCACCTCGCCGAGCGCTTCGAGTCGGAAGGAGATGCGGATGCCGCGTGGCACCTCTACGAGCTCGCGGCCTTCTACCTCGGGGCCGACGACCCCCGTAAGCATCGCTTCATCGACGCAATGTCACGCTCTTTCGACGAGGCGCACCGAGGCCTCACGCTCACCCGTCACGCGCTGCCCTATCGCGGCGGTGAGCTCACCGCGATGCGGTGGGAGGCGGACCCGGCGGACCACGCGCAAGCCCCGACGGGCACCCCGACCACGCTCGTCATGATGAACGGCTTCGACGGGTACGCGGAGGAGATCATCGACTTCGCGTCCCACTTCCCGACTCGTCCCTTCGACATCATCACCTTCGACGGTCCCGGTCAGGGGCACACGGCGCTGGCGGGCATGCCCCTCGAGCCTGAGTGGGAGCATCCGACGGAGGCAGTGATGGACTACTTCGGGGTGACCAGCGCGGCCGCGCTCGGCGTGTCCTTTGGCGGCTACCTCGTCACACGCGCGGCCGCCCACTGCCCGCGCATCACGCACGTGATCGCCTTCGACATGATGTACCGGCTCCTCGACGGGCTGACGCTGCCACTGCCTCGTCCCCTGCGCCCCATCACGGACGCGGTCGTCGGGAACCCGAGGCCCGCGCGGCTCGTCGATGCCGGTCTGGAGATGGCGTCACGACTCAGCGCGGACCTGGCGTGGAAGCTCCAGCAGGGGCGGTACCTCACGGGACTGCACCGACCCAGCCAGGTATTGCGCGCGTTTGGCGACTATACGATGGAACCTTTCGAGGGGCGCATCACCCAGCCGTGCCTCGTCCTCGCTGGGGATGCGGATCAGTACGTGCCCTTCGAGCGCCTGGGCGACGTGCGCCGCGCCCTGAGAAACGCTGAGTCGCTGGAGGTACGCGCGTTCCGTCACGCGCAGGACCCGGACATGGCGCAGCACTGTCAGATCGGGGACCTCGACCGCGCCTTCGCGATCATGGGCGACTGGCTCAGCGGCCGGCCACCCCGCAGCGGCGCATGATGCCGTGCATGACCGCGGCGGCGCCGTCGTTTTCGACGGCGGCCGTCACGTGGTCGGCGTGGGCGCGCACCTCGTCGGAGGCGCCGCCCATCGCGACGCCAAAGGCCGCCCACTCGATCATCGCGATGTCGTTCGTGCCGTCACCGACGGCGACGGTCCCACACGCGGGCAGGCCGAGACGCTGACGCAGAGACTCCAGGCCACTCGCCTTGGTCACCCCGAGCGGCTCAATATCCGCCCAGGACGTCCAGCCGACGAACACCTCGTGGGTGCGCGACACGTCCAGGGACGACAGGATCCGATCGAACTCCTCGCGATCCATGTCGGCGGCGCGGACGACGATCTTCGGGGTGGGGGTGGAGGCGAGCTCCTCCATCGACACGATGCGGTGATCGCTGCCCTCGATCTCGTTGTTCGGGAAGGGAGCGGAGAGCAGGATGTCGGGGTGCGGCATCGACGCGAACACCGAGCCGGGCACGGCCGAAGCGATCTCCTCCAGGATCGGGCCGGGCACGAAGGTGCGCTCCTCGACGATCTCGCACGCCCCGCCGCTCACGCGCACGAGGGTCGCGCCGTTATTACACAGCGCCCACCCGTCCGTGAACTCGAGGGCGTCGAGAACGGGAATCACGCCCTCAAGCGCGCGACCCGAGGCGATGAGCACCTGGGCGCCCGCGGCGGCGAGGCCGTGGATCCCCTCGAGGACGCGCGGGGTCGCCCCCGCCGGAGTCAGGATCGTGCCGTCAATGTCGAGCGCGACCAGGACCTGGCCCGCCGACGTCGGAAAGTCGGCGGGCAGGGCGGCCGAGGCCTCGTCGAGAAGAACCTCGAAGGGGCGAGCGACTTCCCCGGTGGAAGGGACCGTCAGGAAGCGCTCTTGGCTCATCGAGCGACCGGGCTCAGAACCTCGAGTCCACCCAGGTAGGGACGCAGGGCCTCGGGCACGTAGATCGAGCCGTCCGCCTGCTGGTGATTCTCCAGGAAGGCGACAATCCAGCGAGTCGTGGCCAGCGTGCCGTTCAGGGTGGCGACCGCGGTCATGCCGTCCTCGCGACGCTCGCGAATACCGAGGCGGCGCGCCTGGAACGTCGTGCAGTTCGAGGTCGAGGTGACCTCCATGTAGCGCTCCTGAGTGGGCAGCCACGCCTCGCAGTCGAACTTGCGGGCAGCGGAGGTACCCAGGTCGCCGGCGGCCGTGTCGATGACGCGGTAGGGCAGCTCGACCTTGGCGAGCATCTCCTCTTCCCATGCGAGGAAGCGCTGGTGCTCCTCGGCGGCGTCCTCGGGGCGGCAGTAGCTGAACATCTCAGCCTTGTTGAACTGGTGGACACGGATGATGCCGCGCGTGTCCTTGCCCGCGGAGCCGGCCTCGCGGCGGTAGCAGGTGGACCAACCCATGTAGCGCTTGGGGCCATCCGACAAGTCGAGGATCTCGTCGGCGTGGTAGCCGGCGAGGGCCACCTCGGACGTGCCCGTCAGGTACAGGTCGTCGGCGGGCAGGTAGTAGATCTCGTCGGAGTGCTCGTTGAGGAAGCCGGTGCCACCCATAACCTGCGGGGTCACGAGGGTCGGGGTCATCATCGGCACGAAGCCGTTGGCCAGCGCCTGGTCCATGGCCATCGTCATGAGGGCCAGCTCGAGGCGGGCGCCAATGCCCTTGAGGTAGTAGAAGCGGGCGCCGGAGACCTTCGCGCCGCGCTTGGTGTCGATCGCGTCCAGGCCCTCGCCGAGCGCGAGGTGGTCCTGGGGCTCGAAGCCCTCGGCTGCGAAGTCGCGGGGGGCGGGGCCCTCGTGGCGCAGGACCACGAAGTCGTCCTCGCCACCGACGGGCACGCCGTCGACGACCAGGTTGGGCAGGAGGCGCGCGAGGCGGTCGGCCTCGGCGTCGGCGGCGTTCGCGGCGGCCTCAGCGGCCTTCACCTGCTCGGCAAGTTCCTTGGCCTGAGCCAGGATCGCCGGACGCTCCTCCTTAGAGGCGCGGCCCACGGACTTGGAGACCTCCTTTTGGGTGGCTCGCAGCGTCTCGAAAGCCTGGAGGGACTCGCGGCGGGCGGCGTCGGCCGCGATGATCTCATCGACGAGGCCGGGGTTCGCTCCGCGGGCACGCTGGGAGGCGCGGGCGGGTTCGGGGTTGTCACGCAGGGCACGCACATCAATCATGCGTCCCATCCTATGCCAGGTGGGCGCGCCGTGTCCCCTACCGGAGCGAGTTTGAATTCAACACAGCAGGTCAGGGTTATGCACAAACTACACTCTGAGAGTTCTCAAAAGACTGAAAGTTATCCACCTTTGGTGCATAACCGTGTGGACAAGATGACAGCAAGCACACGCCAGGCCGACACGTATGACACGAAGTACAACGAAAAGCCACTTAACAACCCGTCCACAGGCCACTCGCGGGCTACCCTTATTCACATGGACGCTACACCGTGGGTACTCGCCGCCGTCGCAGGAGCCGGAGCGATTGGGGTCGCGCGCCTCGCAACCGCCCTCACCCGCAGGCACCGCCGCCGCCAGGCCCTCGCAGTCCCCGCCTCCGTGGACGATCCGACGCGCGGACGGCCGCGCCCCTGGATCATCATGAACCCCTCGAAGCACGAGGATCCCCAGGCCTTCAAGGACCTCATCAACCGCAAGGCCAAGGAACTGGGCATCGATCACGTGCACTGGCGCGAGACCACGCGTGAGGACCCGGGCACCGGGCAGGCCGTGCGTGCCCTCGAGGAGGGAGCCTCCGTCGTCATCGCCGCGGGCGGAGACGGCACCGTCCGTGCCGTCGCAGCCGGCATGGCCGGCTCCGGCGTACGCATGGGCATCATCCCCGTGGGCACGGGCAACGTCCTGGCCGGCAACCTGTCCATCCCGGACGACCCCGGACATGCCCTCGCCATCGCACTCGACCGCAACCACCGCTCCGTCGACCTGGCGTGGGTACGCGTCGAAGATGCCACGCAGGAGTCCGACCAGCCCGCCGAGGGCGGCCTGCGCCTCGCCGCACGCGCCGCCCTGCACCCCAAGGTCACTCTTCCGAACGAGGAGGCCCCGGCCTCGTCGATCGAGCCGCGCGCGGACGAGTACGCATGCCTCGTCATCGCGGGCATGGGCTACGACGGCGAGACGATGGCCGACACAGATCCCGAGCTGAAAAAGCGGATCGGGTGGATCGCCTACGTGTGGGCGGGCCTGGGCGCGATGGGCGTTCCACGCATGAAGGCACGCCTGACCCTGCGCTCCCCCTCCGCCCCCGCGCCTGACCCGCTCGGCGTCGGCGACCAGCTTGCCGGCACGACCCTCGACGAGGAGGACGCCGCGCCCGAAGAATCCCCGCACTCACCCGCGGACGAGATCACGCGCGTCGAGGCACGGTCCGTCATGTTCGCCAACGCGGGCGAGCTCAAGATGCTGGTCCTCGCGCCAGACGCGGAGCTTTCCGACGGACTCATCGACGTCATCGCGGTCGACGCACACGCCGGCCTGCTCGGGTGGGCGGACGTGACCTGGAAGATGCTCGGCCAGCTCATCGGCCTGCGCCCCATCAACTGCCCGTCTCGACCGGCAAGGTCGCATTCCGCCAGGCGAAGGGCGCATCCGTCACGGCCGAGGAGGCCCAGGTGTGCCAGGTGGACGGAGATGCGATCGGTGTCGCCCACACAATGCACATCCGCATGCAGGCCGACGCCCTCGACATCGCCGTGCCCGCTGAGCGCACGTGGATGGAGTTGCTGCCCGCCTGATACCGCGTCCATACGAGGCACACAACGCGTGGAACTTCGGGGACTGATGGGAGCAAGCCGAGGCGTTTCTGCGGCAGTCTGAAAGATTGCCCGCATGACGACTTGTTGCCAAGCAGCAGTGCACTATTTAGCGCAGCGTTGCACTACTTTAGCGTGGCATTCCACTAGATAGGAAGCAGTGCAATGCCCTCACAACTAGTGCATCGCTGCTGTATCTAGTGCAGTGCTGCAGGACCTCACCCATCGAACACTGGCAGGAGGCACTGTCCGCGACAAATTCCACGACGACACTTGTTACCGATGAGGTGTTGCACCCGATCGGGAAGATTCAACCCCTTCTGATCGGGTGGAATCTTCCCAATCAGGTTGAATCTTCCCTAACGGGTTGAATCCCGACGATGGGACGCTAGATTTCTCGTTGCACCTCGACCAGGCATCTCGTTACGCCTCGGCGCGGAGCCTCGAGGCTAGAGCGCGTATATCTCCAACACCAATCCACTGCACATCTCCACGATCTGCCTTGTTTCTAAGTGGTGTTACACCACTTAGAAGGGTATTACACCAGCTCGGAGGTAGTGCAATGCTCCCTAACTGGTGTAATGCTCCCTAACTGGTGCAGACCTGCCCGATCTAGCTCGATTGACAGTAAGTTGGAGCGGCAGATGCCGTGACCCGGCTTATCCCTCAGCGCTGCAGACCTGCCAAGTGCGAACCCGTGGTCCGTGGGGCAACGCGAGCGTCAGGCCAGCGGCCAGGACGGGGCGCTGCCCGCGGCCTCACCCGTACCATCCCCGCCGTTCAGCAGATCGGCAACCCACGCGCGACCCGCACGGAAGGCCTCGTCCGTGGTGCCCGGGGCAACCGACGCGCGCACGCCGTCGACACGCGGGTAAGACCCCATGAAGCGGACCTCCGGCGAGTAGCGGTGCAGGCCGACGAGGGCCGCCTGGACGCGCTCCTCACGGATGTGGCCGACGATGTCAATGCTGAAGGTGTAGTTGCCGAGGCCATCGCCACTCGGGCGCGACTCGATGCGCGACAGGTCGACACCGCGCGCCGAGAACTGCTCGAGGAGGGTCAGCAGGGCGCCCGACTCGTTGACGGGCAGGGCCACCTGGATGGTCGTCTTATCCGCACCGGTGGGCGGGGGGACGGAGCCGGGCCGGGCCACGAGGACAAAGCGGGTGATCGCGCCCGGATTGTCTGCAACATCGGTGAACAGGGCCTCCAGGCCGTAGGTGTTGACCGAGACCGCGTTGCACAGAGCGGCATCGAAGGACGCGTCGCCGTCCGAGAGAAGCTCGGCGGCGGCAGCCGTCGACGTGGCGGGCACGTGGATCGCACCGGGGAAGGTCTCCTCGACCCAGCCGCGGCACTGCGCCCACGCGTGCGGGTGCGTGCCAATGCGGCGAATGTCCTCGGGGCGCGTGCCCGGCAGGACGGCCAGCTGGAAGACCACGTGGACGTGCATCTCGGCAACAATGACGAGGGGATCGCCGTGCGAGAGGGAATCAAGCGTCGCGTTGACGCCGCCCTCAATGGAGTTTTCGATCGGGACGACGGCACGGTCGGCCTCGCCACGGCGCACGACCGCGAGCGCCTGCGGGGCGCTCGTCATCGGCATGAGGATCGCTCCGGCGGGCGCGACCTGGTGAACGGCCTGCTCGGTAAACGTACCGAAGGGACCGAGGAAGGCGATACGAAGCTTGTCACCAAGGGGCGCGGGGCCGGGAATGTTCGTCGTCATGGTGTCAAGGGTAACGAGAGGGGCAGGCGCGGGGTGGCCTCGTTTCAGCACGCGGGGCGCATTGTGGCCAATCGCGCGAGTTCCGAGGCCGGGCGGGCCTCACGTCGGCGCGCCACCGGCCTCGCGCGTCACTCCCCAGGCAGCGGCCCCCAGGAAACCGACCGAGCGTCAGTCGCGGTTCGCGCTCACGCCCGTCGCAAAGGCCTCGCGTCCTCCACCCGGGGTGACGTCGCCGCACGCGGTGATCTTCCACAGCTTCGCGGTGCCGCCCGCGTCGACCAGCTCGAAGCCGCTGGACGTGTCGACCCCGTACAGGCCGGGGTTACGGGCAGAGCGCATGAAGTTGTAGTAGGCGCCGTCTTCCTCCTCGTAGAAGTGCGTGATGCCGAGACGTTGCACGACCTCGCACACCTCCGGGTCGGTCGCGATGTCATGGAAGCGCTGGGTGAGGACCTTCTGCGAGGCGCCGTCCGCGTTGACCGTGCTCAGCTGCGGGAAAACGGCTTTGCGCCCGCCAAGCATCTCGGAGTATGCGGCGCCCGCGATCGGGTCGCCGAGGACAAGCGCGTCGGGCGCGGTCGTGTACTGCATGCGGCGCAGCATGGCCAACTCGCCGGTGGTGGCCATGCCGGGCTTGCCCAGGTGTGCGGGGTCGTACACGTAGGCGACCGCAGCATGACGGGCATCGATTGCCCCGAAACTGGATAGGACGAGGATGAGGACGCCGACCCCCGCCTGGATCGGCCAACGCGGCGCCTCGACCTCGTCGTCGACGCCACGCTCGGCGAGGATCCGCTGCAGGGACCTGGTCCAGGCGGCATGCAGGGCGTGGATGATCGCGGCGACACCGACCGCCATGAGGACCGCGAGCGCGATGTCTTCGACGCCCATGATGCGTCGGGCGTCCTTGTACCAGGGGGCCAGCAGGTACGTACGCAGCGCCGAGTTGGGCGAGTAAGCGAGGCCCGTCAGGCCCGCGAGGATCAGGTAGGAGATGAGCGGCCAGAACGGCAGGGGCAGCGCCTTGTCCTCGTCGGACGAGGCCGCGTCTTCCTCGTTCGTATCCGTGCCCTCGGTGAGTCCGGCCTGTTCGGCGGCACGTTCGAGGGGGTCGGGGCGGCTCAGGAGAGTGTGCAGGCGGGTGGTCGCAGCGACGCCCGCGATGAGGAGGATCAGCTGGACGAGCGTCCAGTGGGTGATACCCGACGTGCTCGTGAAAGGCGGGTAGGGCAGGAAGGCGTGGGAGAAAGCCTCGCTCCAGCCGCTGCCGTTGCGGGGGTACTTACCCATGGCCTGAATCTTGGGGGAAGCCAGCGCGAGGAGGGGCAGGGCAACGACGGCGAGCGCGAGGCCACCCCACGCGAGAACGGCGAGCTGGCCTCGGCCCTCACGATCGAGGGCGCGGCGCGCAAAGGAGGCGATGGACGCCAGGAGCGGCGCGATCAGGAGGGCGAGCAGGGAGAAGGCGGCGCTCGGGTGCGCGCCGACGAGGCCGAGGGCACCGATGATCAGGAAGATACCCTGAGGGATGCGTCGCGCGAAAGCTCGCAGTCCGTCACCGGCTCGCAGATCGGCGGCGAGTCTGCGGCCGACGATGACCGCGGCAGCGGCAAGCCCGGGGACCAGGGCGGTGCCGGTCGAGTTGGGCCACTGGTTGTACATGGTCAGGGCGTCGGCCGGCATGTTGAGCAGCATCCCGCCGATGATGGGCGCCGCCATGATGGCGCTGCGCGACGCCGTGAGGACGGAGACGAGAGCCGCCAGACCGATGACCCACACGGCCATGAGCGCCAGAGAAGACACGTTGGAGGCCTGAACGACGGAGTCGTAGCGCGCGAAGAGCGCGACAAAGGCGTGCCAGCCCGTGGGGTAGTAGACACTCCTGCCACCGTAGAGCTCGTGGAGGCCGCCGAAAGGGCTCGCATTCTTTCCGTACAGGATGGCGTGCACGCCATTCTGGTGGAACGTCGGATCCCACTGCTGGACGGGGTTGGCAGGGTTCGCACCCGCGATGAGCGGCCAGGCGGCCACGAGGAAGCCGAGGGCAATCGCCCCCCACGTGGTCGCGCGGATCGCCGCCTGCACGCCGCCAATCGGGACGCGCACGCCGATGGCCTCACGCAGGGGGACTCCCCGCAGCGAGAAACCGCTGTTCGTGCGATGGAAGAAGCTCAGGCTCCACGCGGCAGCTCCTCCGAGCGCGCTCAGGCCGAGGATCGGCAGGGCGGTGGAGGACTCCCACTCGATGTCGAGGAGCGGGTAGGCCACCGACATGATGGTGACGAGGCCGAACGTGAATGCAGGTGCGGCCGCAACAGCAACGAGCGACGAGCGCCCTCCGGCCCGCAGCCACATGAACCCCGGCAGAACCAGGGCGACCATCATGGCCAGCAGGGTCGGAACCAGCATCCACCAGGCCAGCACGGATTACTCCTTTTCGGAAGCGGCGCGGCGCTTGCCCACGATTTCGATAATGACGGGCAGGACCGACGCGAGGATGATGACGCCGAGGATGAGCGTCAGGTTGTCGTGCACGAAGGGGACGTTGCCCAGGAGCGCACCCACGAGGATGAAGCCCGCACCCCACACGATGGCACCCAGCGTGTTGAAGGCCAGGAACTTCGGGTAGGGGTAGCGTGCCATGCCCGCGGCGATCGGGATAAAGGTACGCACGAAGGGGATGAAACGGCCGATGACCAGCGAGCGGCCGCCGTAGTTCGTGAAGTAGTGCTCCGCCTTCTCCAGGTGCTCGGTCTTGAGGATGCGGGCGTCGGGCTTGAAGAAGCGGCGCCCCCACTTGGCGCCCAGGAAGTAGCCGATCTGCGCACCGATGAAGGCCGCGACGACGACGAGGAGGATGAGGGTCGGCAGGTGCAGGCCGAGGCGGTCGTGGAGCAGGCCAGCGGTAAACAGCAGGGACTCGCCCGGCAGCACGGGGAACAGGACACCCGACTCGATGAGGACGATAAGCATCGTTCCCCACAGCACCCACGGCCCCATGGCGACGAGCAGAGTCTCGGGATTTAAACCACTCGATAACGGTGTGCAGCACCGACGGATCTGATGCGGTCACGAGTGTCGACCAGGTCACGATAGGGCCCTTTTCTGCCGGGAATGTATCACCCTAACCCTACCTTTGTTGACCGCGAATATAGGATAGGCGGCATGAGGAAGCGCAAGGATTCACACGACGGCTCGCCGGTCGCTGACACAAACCTCCTCTTCGTTCCATCTTCATCTGACGATTCCTCGGAGAGCGGGGTCGACGCCCTGATGGGAATGATCGACGAGGCCGGGGCGCAGGTCGAGCCGCCGCCGCCCCCGGAGGTTCCCCTCTCTCTGAGGCCCGCACGGAGGTCATGGCGCCCATCGTCGCGCCCCATTCGGCCACCGCGCCGGTGACCATGCCTCCCAGCATTGCGCCCACCCAGCCTTGCCCCCACGAGGCCACCCCGGCCTCGTCGATGCCAGCCGACAGCACTGTCGCTGATGTTCCCCTCCCGCCCGCTCCCCCGGCCGAATCCGATGAATCGGCCGACGCGGTCGAGCCCGTCCAGGCCTCGTCCGCGCCCGAGGACAACGATTCCGAGCAGGCCATCGGCGCCGAGGAGGACACCTCCGACGCTTCAGCGGAAGACACCGCCGAAACCGATCACGACGCCGCGGATGCAGACACCGAATCCGTCGATTCCCTCACCGCGCCCCTGACCGGTGAAATCGCCGCGAACCTGCCCGCACGCCGCATGCGCCTGCCGCGCCCCGTCTACATTGCGGACCGCATCCTGAACGTGCGTCGCCGCCGCGAAGACCTCGTCGACGTCGTTCTCTCCCTCATCGCGATCCTCATCATTTGGACGATCGGCACGGTGGCCAGCGCCACGACACACGGCGTCACCATGGACGTCCTACAATTCCAGCTCATCCGCCAGATCCTGATCCTGCCCGTCAGCCTGGTCGAAGGCCTGATCATCCTGATCACACCAATCCTCGTGATCATCTCCCTCGCCTTGCGCAAGCGCCTCCAGGCGATCATCCAGGCTCTCGTCACGAGCATCGTTGCCGCGCTCGGCGGATGGATCATTGCCATCCTGACCGGTCTGCTGCCCGCTTACCTCACCGCACCACTGAGCGTCGACCGCGCGATCGCCACGCAGGGCTCGCAAACCGGCATCGTCATTGCCATCAACCTGGTCATCGTCACCCTGAGCGCCCTGTTCACCTCCGCCGGCGAGGCCCAGTCGATGAAGGCCATCAAGTGGGGTTGGACGGGCCTGTGGATCATTCTCATTCTCGGCGTGCTGCGCTCGTCCATGACCCTGCCCGTCGCCTTCATCTCCGTGTTCCTGGGTCGCGCCTTCGGCTCCGGATCACGGTGGGTCATGGGCTACGACGACCAGAGGGCCAAGGGCGCCAAGCTCGTCGAGGGCCTTCTCAGCATCGGCATCACGCCCTCGCGGATCGTGCGCACCGACCTCGACACGACCGAGGAACCGCTGGCCACGTGGGCCGTCGCAGAGAACTCACGCGGCCACCTCACCCAGATGCCCGCCGACCTGGGCGACATGGGCGTGGCTGTCACGCGCCGCCCTGTCCAGGACCACCACCGCCACTACCAGGCGTGGAGCGACACGGGCTTGGCCTACGAGATCATCGCCATGGATCCGGGTCAGGAGCTCACCGGAACTCTCCTCGAGATGTGGAACAACCTGCGTCTGCGCGGTATCAGCCGATGGGTCTCCCCCTCGCTCAAGGCGCAGGCCGAGCGCTCCTCCTTCACGACGCTGCAGGCGCTGCGCGCCGGCGTGTTCACCCAGGAGCCGATCGGCATTGCCGCGGCCTCCGACTCAATCATCATGGTCATGTCCGCGCTGCCCCCAACAACTCCGCTGACGGAGCTCGGCGAGGACGCTTCGGACGAGGTCCTGGACCGCGCGTGGGAGCAGCTGCAGTTCGCCCACTCACGCGGCATTTCGCACCGCGCTCTCACCCCCGAGGCGGTCGTCGTCGATGAGTCGTCGGACGTGTGGCTGCTCGATTGGGATGCGGGCGAGGTCGCCACGACCGAGCTGAATCAGTCGATCGACATCGCACAGATGCTGGTCCTGACCGCGCTGGCCGTGGGGCCGCAGCGCGCGCTCGAGGCGGGCCGCCGCAACGTCGGCGAGGAGACCCTCATCGCGTGCGCACCCGTCATCCAGAAGCCCGTTCTTCCCGCGGCGATCAATCAGCGCCTGCGCCGTTCCGACCTGCTGGGCGAGCTACGCGCGGCCCTCGTGGGCGACTCCGAGGCCGAGACCGCTCCGACCGCGGACCTGCAGCGTTTCCGTCCGCGCACGATCTTCACGATCGCGGTCGCGTTCATCGCCGTCTTCATCGTCGTCGGTTCGCTCAACTTCAACGACATCGTCTCCACGGTCAAGAGCGCGAACCTGTGGTGGATGCTCGCCTCTGCGGTGCTCGCCTGCCTCATCTGGGTCGGCTCGGCAGTCCCGCTCATCGCCCTGTCTTCCGAGAAGCTGACCTTCAAGGACACGTTCATCGCCCAGGTCGCAGCCTCGATCATCACGATCGTGGCGCCCGCCGGCGTGGGCCCCGCTGCCCTCAACCTGCGCTACCTGCGCAAGCGCCGCGTTCCCACCGCGATGGCGGTCACGACGGTGACGCTCATGCAGATTTCGCAGGCTCTCGTCACGATCATTCTGCTGTTGCTCGTCATGGTGATCGCAGGATCCTCCCTGTCCGTGTCGGTCCCCTACGGCACGATCTTGGGTGTCGTCGCGCTCGTCATGGTCGCAGTCGGCGTCATCGTCGCCGTGCCGAAGGTGCGCCGCTGGATCTGGTCGAAGATCCAGCCGACCTGGCAGCAGGTCTACCCGCGCCTCCTGTGGATCATCGGCCAGCCTCGCCGCCTCGCCGCGGTCCTGGGCGGCAACCTGCTGATGAACATCGGCTACGTGGGCTCGTTCTGGACGGCACTGCTCGCCATGGGCGGCTCACTCAACTTCTCCACGGTGTCGCTCACCTACTTGACGGCGAACGCAGCCGGCTCGTTCATCCCGTCGCCGGGTGGTATCGGTACCGTCGAAACGGCGCTGACCTCGGGCCTGACGGTCGCGGGCATCTCTTCGTCGGTCGCCATCGCAACGGCCCTGCTCTACCGTCTCGTCACCTTCTACGGTCGCATCCCGTTTGGCTGGCTGGCCATGAAGTACATGGAGAAGAAGAACCTGATCTAGGGCGCGGACGAACGCGCGCGGATCAGCAACACTATCCATTTACTTCAAATTAAGACTAAATTTAAAGTAAATGGAAGAAATGCCTTCTCGACGAACATATCCACAGTCACACCCTGACGACTGCCACCGCATCGTGGCAACCCTCGGACCCCTCCCTTCTTGTCAGTCACCGTCCCCTTCAAGGGCACAATCAACCCGACGCTGAAGATCCGACACCGGATACCACTCGAAACTCCGGCCGCGCCGAACACGCCTCAAATAGCCCTCATCCTCGAGCCCACGCAGGTCGGCGTGCGCAGTCTGAGGAGTAACCCTGTATTTGTTGGCATGCGCCGCCGCTGTCACTGTCATCATGGGATCACGCAAGGCTTCTTCGATGACGCCGATCTGACGGTTCGTGAGCGTCGTGGCGCGCAGGCGATGCTTCACCTGATCCAGCTCCTTGGATTTCTTTGCCAGATAATCGTGCAGCTCGCGGATTCCACGCAGAATTATCCGCGCATGCCAGATGAGGAAGTAGGTAAGATCCCCTTCATCCTGCTCAACCTCAAGGAATGAGCGAGCGTACTGTGCGGGCGCTCTGTGCAGTAGTCGGGACACCGGAACGAAGTCCATCAGAAAGAAGCCCTCACGCAGCATCACCCACTGCGCAATGACGCGGGCCGTGCGACCGTTACCATCAACGAAGTAGTGGTCATATCCCATCATGAAGTGAACAATGAGCGCCCTTACGAGGGGCGGCACATATTGCGTCGCATACTCACCTTCGCCATTTACAAAGGAACACAGACGCTCCAGGCGCTCGGGCAGCTCCGATGCGGACGGCGGAACATGGAGCAGTTGCTCCTCATTTTCTGTCCCGTAGATGCGAACCCTGCCCTCCCCCTCCCGCTGGAGGCGGCCAGCATCGCCCGGATCATCGAGCGTCCCCTCGGTCACGATCCGATGCACCTCGCAGACAAACTCAGGAGTGAGCTTATCCGTGAGACGCCCCCGTACAAATTCAAGGGCGAGAAAGTTGTTTCGGATCATCCGCTCCGACCGCGTCTGCGGACGTCTCCCCTCCCGGAGCATCTTTTTCGCATCGCGCCTCGACGTGGAGGCTCCCTCCATCTGGGAGGAGGTGATCGCCTCCTCGTACAGGGAGTTGATGAGATACCTGTCTCTCGCAGCCTCTGTCGCAACCTCCCCTGGGAGCTCGACCTGACCTCGCGCTTGAGCGGTAATATCCTCATTCAGGCTCAAAAGGACATCGGGCAGATTAAAGGTCAAGGGCGTTGTGTCCTTCATCGTGAAGGGCGTCGGTCTAGCAGTGGTCGCTCGAGCACTGCGAACCGCACACCACCACGCCTCGCGGGTGAGCCCCTCGGGCACCGGCTCGGCACGGAAGTAATACTCCCACGGTCGATACTCTGGATCATCAAGTCCGCCAGCTAGCGCACGAATAACAGACGAACGATGGTCCTCATCCATACCCCTTAGGCTATTGAGAACACTGTCATAGAGTTCAGCCAGGCGACAGGGCGGAGGGGTCGGCTTCTTCATGACTGCTCCGTTCACACAAAATCAAATTACTTCTAATTTTATCTTAATTTGAAGCAAGTAGAAACACAGTTACCTCGAGTCACACTCTTTCACGTTCAAGGAGAGGAATGGCACTCACCCCACCCGTGTCGTCCGGCGCGAGGCAGCCGGATTCGGTCTCAGTGGAGGCGGTTGTTGCCGTCCGGGTACGCCGCTTGGACGCCGCTCACCGAGCGAATCACGTCGATCGATCCAGCGGGCACGCGCAGCGCGTAGCCGCGCAGGGCGTTGCGGTACTCCCGCTCCACCGCGACGGAGGCACCCGGGAAGGACGCGGCCACGGCCTCGTTGATCGAGGCGAGGGTTGCCTCGCCGTCGGCACTCTCCTCGAGCTGAACAATGACGACGACCGAGGTGTCGGCGTCCTGACCGGACTGCGCGCTCGGTCCGCCTGCCCGTTCTTCGACGTCAGCGCCGTGTCGGGGTCAACCGTCGGCGAGGCCGTGGCCCCCGGTGCGGACTGGGCGGAGTCAGCGCCGGCATCGGATTGCGGCGCGGGCGTCGGCGAGGACGGTGCGGTGGAGCAGCTCGCGACCGCGAGCGCGCACGAGCCCACCCCGGCCAGGAAAACGGCTGGCTTCTTCATGGACGGCACTCCCATACGTTCGACGCAGATACGAGGCGACATCGAGGTGTGTCGCTGCTTCCAACTTACCGCAGCGGCCGCCCAGAATGCGGCAGTCGTGCAGGAATGAGAAGGGGCCCGGGAGCGCTCGCGCTGAGCGTTCCCGGGCCCCGGCCTCGTGAATCGGAAGGGACAGACAGGCTTAGCGCTGCCAGACTCCCGACGTGTCGAAGCGGTAGACGCGTCCATTGATCGTGTGCGTGCCGGTGAACATGCCACCGTCGGGTCCCAGGTAGTACCAGGCGCCGTCCAGGTCCAGCCAGCCGGTGTGCATCGCACCCGACGGGGTGAGGTAATACCAGATACCGTCGACCTTGACCCATCCGGTGTACATATCGCCGGAGGCACCCAGGTAGTACCACGAACCGCGATCAAACAGCCAGCCCGTGCGCATCAGCTTGGTGACGGGGTCTAGGTAGTACCAGTGCGGCCCTCCATACGCGGCGTCACGCACCCAGCCGCCCACCAGGGCTCCCGAGGCATCCGCGTAGACCCACTGGCCGTCGGCGCGCTGGAGGAATCCGGTCATCATGTAGCCGGAGGGTCCGAACTGATAGTCAGAGCCGTTGATCGTGAACCAGCCCGACCTCAGGTAGTCGGTGCCGTTGGCACACACGTACCACCAGCCGTCGGGATCCTTGGCCCAGTGACCGCCCGCGGGGTCGGTGCAGGGCGTGGGAATGCCCGGGTTCCCGGTCGGCAGATTGACGGTGACCGCCGACGAGTTGTTCAGGCCGTAGTCCCAGGCGAGCACATAGGGGTTGGCCACGACAGGCCCTCTCCCGCCTTGATCCGTCCACGCGCGCGATATCTCGGACAGCGGGACCTCGACCTCGTAGCGGTACTTGCCGTCCGCGTCAGCGATCTGGTCGCCGTCGGAAAGGATGTGCCGGTAGAACCACAGGCCATCGATCGGGTCGTGCAGGTCGAAGGCGGCCATCGGCGAGGAGTCAACGATCGTGAAGGTGAGGGTCATGTCCTCACCCTCGCCGGAGTAGCGCACATCCTCGATGACGGGAGCGGTTGTGTCGATGCGGAACTTGTAAGAGATGGATTGCTCGGTGGGCGAGGGGCCGTCGTTGGTCGCCGATATCGTCAGCGTGTACTCTCCGTCCGGCAGATCCTTGTATGCCTCGGAGCGCAGGTCCAGGGACGTGGCTTCGTGTTCGCGCTCGGCCCACGAGACCTGTGTGGTGAGGGCGTCAAACACGGACTTCCAGTTCTGGTGGCGCTCGAAGGAAGCAACCGCCTCGCCGGCGTCGTTGGTATACGCGGTTCGCAGTGTATGCACGCCGCGCAGTGTGCCCGTGCGCGGTTCGAGGACGTGGGACGCGCCCGAGGCCTCGGCCCGGGAGATAACGTACCCGTAGGCGTCGGGGCGTTCGGGTCGCTCGCTGGCCCGCACCAGGGGATTGAATCCGAGGAGGGTGCCTGTTTCTCCATCGTAGAGTCCCGAGGCCCGCATGTGCCCCTTGCCGTCCGAGGCCAGCGCGTCGAAGATCGCTGGCTTACCCCAGTCGCCGTAGAAGCCCAGGAAGGGCACGGACAGGTCGGGCTGACCCTCGGTGCGCGAGGTAAAGCGCACGAAGCCGTCGAGGAAGGTGCCCGAGGGGGTGTTCTCAGCGGCGTGGGCCGCGAACTCGGCACCCGGCGTCACGTCAACGCCGACGGTGGCCTCCCCGCCCGCGGGGACGGTCACGCTTGCGCCCTCCCCCGCCGACGAGGCGGCGCCGCTGAACGTAATGTCCACGCCACGGCCTCGCCAATCCGAGGAGTGCTCAGTGAAGAAGCCGCCGTCGACAATCTCCGAGAGCGCCTGGGAGCCGAGCTCGTAGGTCGCGGGGGCAGAGCCCAGATTGTGCAGAGTGACATCAAAGTGCCAGCCATCAGTCCCATCCCCCAGGTCGGCCTTGGGACGGGATGGCTCGGGAGCACCCTTCACGGTCGGGTACACGGACGAGATCGTGGCCGCGTGGGCGTTGACCAGGCCAGCGCCCTGCTTGCGAGGAGAGTAGTAGGCGCCGGTGGCTTGCTCCGGGTCGGTCAAGGGGCGCGCGGTGCCCATGATGAGGTTCTGGACGACGTCCACCTTCTCGCGCGCACTCATCGAGGCGAAGAGCGGATCGGACTGGACACGCTGGAGGACGATCGCGTCGATGCCCGACATCTGCGGGGTCGCCATGGAAGTGCCGGACGAGTGTTCGTAGTCGCCGCCGGGGACTGAGGAGAGGATGTTGCCGCCGGGCGCGGCGATCTCAGGCTTGAGCCGCAGGTCGGGAGACACTCCCCACGAGGAAAAGTCATTCATCCAGTAGGAGCTGGTGAGCTCCAGGACCTTGCCCTCGACGAGGGTGAGGTGATGGTCGGCGGCCTCGACCATGGCCTGCGCACTCGCCTGGGAAATGAAGGCAGCGGGGACGTCGAGGGTTGACAGGTTCATGATGAGGAGCGCGTCGCCGGGCTCATTGTCATACACGAGGATCGCCGCGGGCTTGAGCGGCGCAATGTTGTCGAATTTCTCCTGGAAATCCAGGGTTCCACGGGAGACCATCACGATCTTGTCGGCCAGTCCCTCCGGGTATTTCGCCGCCAGGGCGGCCGCGTCCTCGGCTGTCCCGAAACCCGCCTCCACGTACTCGTAGTCTCCGGGGGCCAAGTCGCCAAGACTCGCGACGCTCTCGCCCTCGAAGCCGCGCGCGCTCTGGTAGGCGACGTCACGACCGGCTGCTGAAAACGCCGAGTATGACGTGCCATTTTCCACCGAGGCCACAGCCACGACCGAGGGGTAGGAGGCAGGCTCGCACAGGACCGAGGTGTCTGGGTCCGAGGCGTAGGGCTCGTTCTTGCCCGAGAGATTGCCGTACCCGGCGGAATACTCGTTGCCCGCGGCGGCGTTCACGCTCACCCCGGCGTCTCGCAGGTTCTTGTAGACGCTCGCGTACACCGAGTCGGCCTCGCTATCCATACCGCCCGTCTGCCCGAGCGACAGGTTCACGACGTCGGGGCGCAGCACGGCCATGTCATCCAGGGCGGCAAGCAGCGCCGAGTCGGGGTACTCGCCGCTCTGGCTTCGCGAGACCTTCGCGACGATCACCTGCGCGTCGGGGGCGGTGCCCATAATCTTGTCGGCGTTGCCCGCGGCAATGCCCGCGACGTGCGTCCCGTGGGTGCCGGACTCGTCGGGACGGCGAGGCGTCCGCGTCTCTATCAGCGTAGTCGTAGGCGAAGGGGAACTTCTCGGAGACGTACGTACCATCCTTGCCGTCCCCCAGTTGGGGAAGTAAGGCGGCCACCTTGTCTGCGTCGAGGGCTGGAGTCCCGCTCAGAGCACCGCTAAAGGCGGGGTGAGTCATGTCGACTCCGGTGTCGATGATTGCGATGACTGTCCCCTCCCCCTTTTGTGCGACCCGGTCGGTGCGCATCATGACCTGGGAGCTGAGGTTGTCGGGGTCCTGGCTGGCGATCCTCGACGTTCGGACGCCACCTGCGGCATCGGTACCCACCGTGTCGCGCACGCGCGTCTCGCGCTCGATGAACGCCGCTGCGACGCCGGGGACCGCGCGGATGGCATCCAGCGATCCGGCGGGGGCCTTGAGCGCGACGCCCTGTAGGGCATGGTGGTACTCGCGCTCCACCTGGAGCGAGGCCTCCGGGAAGGCCCCGGCCACGGCCTCGTTCACGGAGGCCAGGGTGGCCTCGCGGTCAGTCCCCGCCTCCAGGCGGACGACGATGCCGGTGACGAGGTTCGGGTCCTGCTCACTGCCCGCTCGCACGGGTTCGGCAAGCGCGCTCTCCCCATTCTTCGAGGTCAGCGCGGTATCGGCGTCGCCCACCGGCAGGGTCGAGGCCGTGGCTGCCCGTGCGGTCAGTGCCGGGGAAGCGGCGGGTTGGGAGGCGAGTATCGACGAAGCGAGCGACGAGGGACTCGCGACCGCGAGCGCGCACGCGCCGACACACGCCAGGAGGACAGCTGATTTCTTCATTGACATGGTGCACTCCTATGCGTTTGTGAGGGGCCGACTCATCGCGCAGCGACACTGGACTATGTCGGCCACCACATTCACCATATCGCAGGAAGACGCATGACAAGCCGCATTTGGGTTACTTTATCTGACCAATTGTTCATCTTGTCCAATACAGGCAAACGTGCGCTTCGCTCGCCTCATGCGGCCCACCCACCCGAGGCCCGCGCATACGGGAGGGCCCGGGAGCGCTCGCGGTGAGCGGTCCCGGGCCCCGGCCTCGTGAATCAGTGAATCTGAAGAGCCGCGCGTCAGCCGACCCAGACCCCGTTCGCGTCGAACACGTAGGTGCGTCCGTTGATGACCTGGGTGCCCGTCAGCATGACGCCGGAGGGAGACAGGTAGTACCAGGAGCCACCCACGTTGAGCCAGCCGGTGTGCATCGCACCAGAGGCATTCAGGTAGTACCAGCTGCCGTCAACCTGCACCCAGCCGGTCGCCATAGCGCCGGACGCCGTCAGGTAGTACCACGAGCCACCGTCGGCGACCCATCCGGTCTTCATGACCTTCGTGGCCGGATCCAGGTAGTACCAGGAGCCGCCGTCACGCACCCAGCCGCCCACGAAGGCGCCGGATTCGTTCGCGTAGACCCACTGGCCGTCCGCCCGCTTGAGGAAGCCGGTCGCCATGTAGCCCGACGGGCCGAACAGGTAGTCCGAACCGTTGATCGTGTACCAGCCGCCCTTGAGGTAGCTCGCACCGTCGGCGCAGGTGTAGAACCAGCCGGCCGCATCCTTCGTCCAGTGGCCACCCTCGGTGCTCACGCACGCGTCGGCGGTGCCGGTGTTGTTGCTGGGCAGGTTCAGGGTCAGGGCCTCGGAGTGGTTGAGGCCGTAGTCCCAGGCCAGCAGGTACGGGTGGGCGATGACGTCGCCGGAGCCACCCTGGTCGGTCCACGCCTGGGCGATGTCCTTGAAGGGGATCTCAACGTGGTAGGCGCGCGTGCCGTCCGCGGCGGCGGTGGCCTCGTTATCGGTGAAGATGTGGCGGTAGAACCACAGGCCGTCGGCCGGGTCGTGCAGGTCGATCGCGGCCAGCAGAGACGCATCCGTGATGTCGAAGGACAGGACCATGTCGGCACCTTCGCCCTTGTACTCCAGGTTGGAGACGACGGGCGCGGCGGTGTCGATGCGGAACTCGTAGGAGATCGACTGCTCGGTCTGCGAAGGTCCATCGTTGTGCGCGGACAGCGTCAGCTTGTACGCGCCGTCGGGCAGGTTCTTAAACGCGTCGGCGCGCGCGTCAAGGGACATCGGATCGTGTCCCTGCTCGAGCCAGGTCATCTTGCCGGTGGAGGGATCCACCCCGGACTTCCAGTTCAGGAATCGCGTGAAGGATGAGACCGTCTCTCCGGCGGCGTTCGTGTACGCGGCGTTGATCGTGTGCACGCTGCGCAGCGTGCCGGTGCGCGGCTCCAGGACCGTGGGAGCGCCCGAGGCGTCCGAGCGGGAGATGACGTTCTTACTCGAGGTGGGCAGTCCGACGCGATCCTCTTCCTTGACGAGGGGGTTGTATCCCAGCTGCCGTCCCGTGGATCCGTTGTAGACCCAGGAGGCGAACGTGTGGGCCCCGCCCTCAGAGGCGAGGGCGTCGAAGATGGGCGCCTTTCCCCAGTTGCCGTAGAAGCCCAGGTAGGGCACGGTCAGGTCGGGCTGGGACGCGGTCTTCGAGGTGAAGCGCACGAAGCCGTCGAGGAAGGTGCCGTTGGGCGTGTTCTGCGCGACGGAGGAGTCGAAGTCAGCGCCGGGCTTGACGTCCACGCCGACCGTGGCCTCGCCGTTCGCGGGAACGGTGATGGTCGCGCCCTCATCGGTGCCGCTCACGGCCGCGCCGGAGTAGGCGATGTCCACGCCCTTGCCTCGCCAATCGGCGGACTTGCCGGTGAAGAACCCACCCTCAACGATCTCGGAGAGGGCCTGCGAGTTCAGCTCGTAGGTGGCCTCGGCGCCGGACAGGTTATGCAGCGTGACGTCGAAGTGCCAGCCCGCCGTGCCGTCCCCCAGGTCGGCCTTGGGTCGGGACTGCTCGGGGGCGCCGACCACGGTCGGATACACGGACGAGGTCGTGGCCGCCAGGACGTTCGTCAGTCCAGAGCCCTGCTTGCGCGGGGAGTACGGGGCGCCGGTGTCCTGGAGCGGGTCAACGATGGGAGCCGCCGTGCCCATGATGAGGTTTTGGACGACGTCGACCTTCTCTCGCGCGCTCATGGATGCAAACAGCGGATCGTTCTCAACGCGCTGCAGGACGAGGGCGCTGACGCCCGCCATCTGCGGGGTTGCCATCGAGGTGCCGGACTTAAACTCGTAGGTGCCGCCGGGCACGGCCGAGTAGATGTTGCCACCGGGGGCGCTAACCTCGGGCTTGAGGCGCAGGTCCGGGGTGACGCCCCACGAAGAGAAGGCCGACATGGAGTATTTCGAGCTCGGGGGCACGACCTTGCCGGGGGCGACGCTCAGGTGGTGGTCGTCGGCGGCCAGCATGGCCTCGCCGTCAGCCTGAGAGATGAAGGCGGCGGGCACGCCATCTGTCGCCAGGCTCATCACGACAAGCGAGTCACCGGGCACGTTGTTGTAGAGGATGAAGCCTGCGGGCTTAGAGTCTGCGATGTTGTTGAACTTGGCCTGGAAGGTGAGGGCACCTCGCTTGACCAGCACGATCTTTCCGGCGAGGCCCTCGGGATACTTGGCCTTGAGCGCGGCGCCATCCTCGGCCGAGCCGATGCCGCCGTCGACGTACTCGAAGGGACCGCCGGTCAGGTCGGACAGGTCGGGCATCTTCTGGCCGTCAGCGCCACCGGCGCGCTGGTATGCGATGTCGCGGTCGCCGACGGTGAAGGCGCTGTGCGCCAGCGAGTTGTCGACCGAGGCGACAGAGACCACGGACGAGTAGGTCGCTGGCTCACACTGGGTGGAGGAGTCCGGGTCGGACGCGAAGGGCAGGTTCTTGCCGGAGGTGTTGCCGTACCCGGACGTGTGGTGGTTGCCGGCTGCCGCATTCACGGTGACGCCGACGTCCTGCAGACTCTTGAAGACGGTCGCGTAGACCGAGTCAGCCTCATTGTCCATGCCTCCGAGCTGGCCAAGCGACAGGTTCACGACATCGGGGTGCAGGACGACCATGTCATCAAGGGCGGCAAGCAGCGCGGAATCCGTGATGTCACCCTCGACGCTGCGGGCGACCTTGGCGACGATGATCTGCGCGTCGGGGGCGATGCCCACAATTTCGCCCGCGTTGCCCGCGGTGATGCCGGCGACGTGCGTGCCGTGCGATCCGGCTTGGCCGGTCGGCGAGGCGTCCGGGTCGTTATCCGCGTAGTCGTAGGCGAAGGGGAACTTTTCCGACACGTAGGTGCCAGTCTTGCCGTCACCCAGATGGGGGGTCAGGGCCTCAACCTTGTCCTGGGAAAGCCCGGGAGTCCCGTGCAGGGCACCCGCGAACGCGGGGTGGGTCATGTCCACACCCGTGTCGATGACGGCGACGACTTTGCCATCGCCCTTCTGGGTGATCTGGTCGGCGTGCATCATCAGCTGCGCGCTGAGGTTGGCGGGGTCCTGGGTGGAAGTGCGCGAGGAGTTCGTCGCGCCCTCTCCGGCGACCTGGTCGTCGACGCCATCGACGTGGGTGTCGCGATCGAGGAAGGCAGCCTTGACGCCGCTCACCGCGCGGATCGCGTCGAGGGATCCGGCGGGGGCGCTCAGAGCGAAGCCCTGCAGGGCCTTGTCGTACTCGCGCTGCACCTGGGTGGAGGATCCGGGGAACGCGGCGGCCACGGCCTCGTTGATCGACGCGAGGGAGGCCGCGCGGTCTGCGCCATCGTCGAGCTGGACGACGATCGTGACGAGGGCGGCGGGGTCGACCTCGTCGGTCGTCGGTGCCGAAGCGTCCTGGGTGGTCTCCCCCGCTCTTCGAGGTGAGCGCGGTATCGATGTCACCGACGGGCAGGGACGAGGCCGTGGCGCCCGCGTCGGGTCGGGTGTCCGTCGGGGTTGGCGGGGATGCGAGGGTCGCGGGCCCTGTCAGGGCGAGCGCGCAGGCGCCGGCGAACGCGAGGAACGCCGCTGGTTTCTTCGTTGTCATGTGCGTACTCCAATGTGTCGACGGGCGACCGTGTTGGCAGGCGGAGGGAACTCCGTCGTGCCGGCCACCACTGTCAAAATACCGCAAAGAACGCATGTGACAAACTTTGTTTCACAAAGAGAAACACATGACGGTTATTTTACTCAGTAATAAACCCCGGGCCCGAGAACGCTTACATAGCAACGTTCTCGGGCCCGGGTCAGGGTCTTGACAGAATGAGAGGCGGAGAGCTTATCGCACCCAGGCTCCCGAATCGTCAAAGACGTAGGTGCGTCCGTTGATCACGTGCGTGCCCGTGACCATGGCTCCCGAAGGCGACAGGTAGTACCAGGTTCCCCCGTCCTTCACCCAGCCGGTCGCCATCTTGCCCGAGGCGCTCAGGTAGTACCAGGAGCCACCGTCGTTGACCCAGCCGATGGCCATCGCACCAGAGCCCATCAGGTAGTACCACGAGCCACCATCGGCCAGCCATCCGGTCTTCATGACCTTGGTAGCTGGATCCAGGTAGTACCAGTAGGGACCGCCGTAGACGCTATCGCGCACCCAGCCGCTCACCAGGGTGCCCTCGGAATCCATGTACATCCAGCCGACATTGGCGCGCTTGACGAAACCGGTCGACATGTAGCCGGCGGGCCCGAACAGGTAGTCACGGCCGTTGATGGTAAACCAGCCGCCCTGGAGGTAATCCCTGCCGTTGGCACACTGGTACCACCATCCGACCGAGTCCTTCATCCAGCGGCCACCCGCAGTATCCGTGCACGAGCTAGACGTGCCCGGGTTGCCGCTGGGCAGGTCGATCGGGAAGACCTCGGAGGGGTTGAGTCCGTAGTCCCACGCGAGGACGTAGGGGTTGGCGATGACGTCGCCAATACCGCCCTGGTCGGTCCACGCCTGCTCGATGACGCTAAGCGGAATCTCGACGTGGTAGACGTACCGACCGTCGGGACCGACGCTGCCCTCGCTCTCGGTGAAGACGTGACGGTAGAACCACAGTCCGTCGGCGGGATCGTGCAGGTCGACGGCTGCCAGCGGAGAGTCGTCGGTGACATCGAAAGTGACGACGAAGCCCTCATCCTTGCCGGAGTACACCAGATCGGAGATGACCGGTGCCGTCGTGTCGAGGCGGAACTTGTAGGAGATCGACTGCTCGGCGCTCGACGGGCCGTCGTTGGACGCGGCGATCCGCAGCGTGTACGTGCCGTCAGGCATGTGCGAGAACTTCTCCGCGTTCGCGTCGAAGACCGTGGACTCGTGGTAGGCCTCGACCCAGGTGTTCTCCTCGCTGCTCGTCAGGTAGAGGGACTTCCAGTTCCGATGGTTGGTCACCGAAAAGACCGTCTCCCCGGCCTCGTTCGTGTAGGTGCTGGTCAGCGAGTGGACGCTGCGCAACGTGCCCGTGCGGGGTTCGAGGATCGTCGGGGCGCCCGAGGCCGTAGACCTGGAGATCACGTAGCGCTGCGGGTTGGGGTTGCCGGTGCGGTCGGCCGCCTTAACGAGGGGGTTGTAGCCGAGGGAGTCGCCGGTCTTGCCGTTCACGATGGCCGAGGCCCGGGTGTGTGCGCCACCGTCCGAGGCGAGGGCGTCGAAGATGGGGGCCTTGCCCCAGTCGCCGTAGAAGCCCAGGTAGGGCACGGCGAGGTCGGGCTGGGACGCGGTCTTCGACGCGAAGCGCACGAAACCGTCGAGGAACGTCCCGTTGGGCGTGTTATCCGCGACGTAGGAGGCGAACTCGCTGCCGGGCGTGATGTCGATACCGACGGTGGCCTCGCCGCTCACGGGGACCGTCACCGTCGCCCCCTCGGCGGACGCGGACGCGGCGCCCGAGTACGCGATCTCCACGCCATGGCCTCGCCAATCGGAGGAGTGCTGCGTGAAGAAGCCGCCGTCGACGATCTCGGAGAGGGCCTGCGAGCTCAGCTCGTAGGTGGCCGGAACACCCGACAGGTTGTGCAGGGTGACGTCGAAGTGCCAGCCCTTCGTGCCATCCCCCAGGTCCGCCTTGGGCCTGGACTGCTCAGGCGCGCCGACCACGGTCGGGTACACGGACGAGGTCGTGGCAGCCAGGGCATCAACGAGGCCCGCGCCTTGCTTACGCGGCGAGTACAGCGCGCCCGTCGTCTGGGCTGCATCGGTCAGCGGGTGGGCCGTGCCCATGATGAGGTTCTGGACCACGTCCGCCTTCTGACGCGCACTCATCGAGGCGAACAGCGGGTCGGACTGGACGCGCTGCAAAACGATCGTGCTGACGCCCGCCATCTGAGGCGTGGCCATCGACGTGCCCGAGGATTGCTCGTACGCTCCGTCCGGTATCGATGAGAAAACCTCGCCACCGGGCGCCGCGATCTCGGGCTTGAGGCGCAGGTCCGGGGACACGCCCCACGCGGAGAATTCCGACGCCTCGTAGATGGTGGACTGCGGCAGGACCTGGCCCTCGGCGATCGAGAGCGTGTGCTCAGGGGCGTCCAGCATGGCCTGGCCGTCAGCCTGAGAGATGAACGCGGCGGGCATGTCCTGCGTCGTCAGATTCATGGCGATGAGCGATCCGACCGACACGTTGTTGTAGACGACAATGCCGGCGGGCTTGAGGTCGTAGAGGTTCTCGACCTTCTTCTGGTAGGTCATGTTGCCGCGAGAGACGAGCGCGATCTTGCCGGCGAGACCGTCCGGGTACTTCGCCTTGAGCGCGGCGGCATCCTCCTCGGAGGCGAACCCGGCGTCCACGTACTCGTAGGTGCCGGCGGGCAGGTCGGAGAAGAAGGCGACCTTCTCGCCGTTGAGGCCGCGAGCACGCTGATATCCGATGTCTTTCCCATTGACGGTGAAGGCGTTGCGCATCAGGGCGTTTTCGACCGAGGCGACGGCAACCACCGAGGAGTAGGTGGCCGGCTCGTCAATGACCGAGGAGTCGGGGTCCGAGGCGTAGGGCAGGCCCTTGCCGGAGTTGTTGCCGTACCCGGTGGAGAAGGCGTTGCCCGAGGCTGCGTTGACGGTGATGCCCGCTTCCTGCAGCTTCTTGTACACGGTCGCGTACACCGAGTCGGCCTCGCTATCCATGCCGGCAGTCCAGCCGAGCGACAGGTTGATGACGTCGGGATGCAGGACGAGCATGTCGTCGAGGGATGCGAGCAGCGCCGAGTCCAGCAGCGCGTCATCCTCGCTGCGCGTCACCTTCGCGACGATCACCTGGGTGTTCGGAGCTGTGCCGACGATCTTGTCGGCGTTACCTGCGGCGATGCCGGCGACATGCGTCCCGTGGGAACCGTACGGGGTCTTCGCCGGCGACGCGTCGCTGTCGCCGTCCGCGTAGTCGTAGGCGAAGGGGAACTTTTGCGAGACGTAGACGCCGGTCTTGCCCTCACCCAGCTGCGAGGTCATCGCGGCGACCTTCTGCGGGGTGAGCGGGGGCGTTCCCGCGAGCTCGCCAGTAAATGCCGGATGCGTCATGTCAACGCCCGTATCGATGACGGCGATGACCTTTCCTTCGCCCTTCTGGGCGACCTGGTCGATGTGCATCATGAGATGGGCGCTCAGATTAGCGGGGTCTTGCCCGCCGGTCTGCGAGGACTCGATGCCGCCCTCGGCATCGGGCGTGGCCACATCACTGACGCGCCCCTCGCGCTCGAGGAACGCGGCGCGTACGCCCGGGGCACGGCGGATTGCGTCGAGCGCACCGACGGGTGCCTTGAGGGCGAAGCCCGACATGACGTTGCCGTACTCGTGCTCCACCTGAGTCGAGGCGCCGGGAAAGAGGGAGGCCACGGCCTCGTTGATCTCACTGATCGCACCCTCGCGGGACGCGCCATCCTCGAGCTGGACGATGACGCCGACGACGCGCGCCGGGTCCGCCTCTGCGTCGGTCGAGGAGGGCGCAGACTGCCCGCTCTTCGAGGTCAGCGCCGTGTCGATGTCGCCCACGGGCAGGGAGGTTGCTGCACCATCGTGCGTTCCGGTGGGCCCCGGGGGCAGGGGCGAGGCCAGGGTGGCCGGTCCAGTCACCGCGAGCGCGCACGCGCCGACGAAGGCGAGGAGGGCAGCCGGTTTCTTCGTTGACATAAGCCTTCTCCGATATGTTGGGGGACGGAGTGCCGATGGCACCCGGTACGTCGGTGTACCAGCCGTCTCCTCACAACATACCTCACGTGACCCCCGTGACAATCACGGTATTGCTTACCGATACGTGAAGCGCAACTAAAGTGTCTAACACGACCGGGCCCAGGAGCGCATGACTGCGTTCCCAGGCCCGGCGTATTGCCTGGCGGCAGGCGGATATCAGATCACGGCATCCACATACCCGAGGCATCGAAGGTGTACATACGGCCGTTGATCATCTGCGTGCCGGTCACCATGGCCCCCGAGGGAGACAGGTAGTACCAGGCGCCACCCAGGTTGAGCCAGCCGGTGGCCATCGCGCCCGAGCCGTGCAGGTAGTACCAGGTGCCACCATCCTTCACCCAACCGGTACGCATGGCACCGTCCGAGCCGAGGTAGTACCAGGAGCCGCCGATCATCTGCCAGCCGGTGGCCATCGCGCCCGACCCGTGCAGGTAGTACCACGTGCCACCCAGGTTGACCCAACCGGTGGCCATCGCGCCCGAGCCGTGCAGGTAGTACCAGACACCATCGACCATGACCCAGCCGGTGCGCATCAGGCCGTTGTCGCCCAGGTAGTACCAGGAGCCGCGGACCATCTGCCAGCCGGTGAGCTGCGCGCCGGAGGCATCGTGGTAGTACCAGGCGCCGCCGTCCATGACCCAGCCGGTGCGCATGTAGCCGCGTCCGTCGAAGCGGTAGGTGTGTCCGTCGATCACCATGGAGGTGTTCGTCGGGTAGGTGCCGTCAGCGTTGCGGTACCACCAGCCGACCGAGTCCATCATCCAGGCACCCATCGGGGCGGGAGCAGGCTGCGGGTCCGGCTGGGGCTGCGGATCCGGAGCAGGCTGGGGATCCGGCTGGGGCTGCGGATCAGGAGCAGGCTGGGGATCCGGCTGGGGCTGCGGATCCGGCGCAGGCTGGGGATCCGGAGCAGGCTGGGGATCCGGCTGGGGCTGCGGATCCGGAGCAGGCTGCGGGTCCGGAGCGGGCTGCGGGTCCGGAGCAGGCTGCGGGTCCGGATCAGGCTGCGGGTCCGGAGCGGGCTGCGGGTCCGGCTGGGGCTGGGGATCCGGCACGGGCTGCGGATCCGGCGCAGGCTGCGGGTCCGGAGCGGGCTGAGGCGCAGGATCGACCCACGGGGCGGGTGCCTTCGCGTCCTGCTTCACGGACTTCACAACGGCGATCGTCGTCGCCGTTGCGGAGGTTCCATCGGGCAGGTGGCAGTCAGGTTCACCTGATCCCAATCAACAACGTTGCCGCCGGTGATCGTCGCACTCTTACCATCCTCGGCCACCTTCAGGATGACCGCGCCGTCGTACTCCAGGCTCCAGGCCAGGGTGGCGTCCTTGAACTTCTTTGGGGAGCAACGGCTTGAGGGTAACAGTCTCACCCTCCTCCATGTCCACGCGGAGGTGGTTGACGGCAATCTCGTCCTCGCCCAGCTCGCTGACGCAGACCTGGACGCTGGCCATCACCGGGTCGAAGACCATCGGATCCATGTAGTCGGCGACAGCCCTCACGTCCGAGCAGCCTTCCTTCTGGGCAGTCACGAGGCCCGACTTCTCATCGACATTGAGGACATCAATGTCATCGCCGGACCAATTGACCTTCGTCATGTTGGCGTTTTCCGGCATGTGCGTGACGCCAATATTCGTCTGCTGGCCAACGTACAGATCGAGTTTTCCTGACTCGATACCGAAGTCGAGGGAGGCCATCGCGACCGGTTCGATGGCAACATCCGCACGCTTGGACGGCATGCCGTCACTGCCCCACGCGACGAGCTTGACCGTCGCGGGGAGCGCCTCGGCGTGGCCGGCCTTGGACCAGGCCGCCTGGATGTCGGAGAACGTGATGGTGAACGTGTAGTGGTGCATCCCGTCAGCGGTGACGTTGCCGGGGAAGTCAACGACGCGGCGATAGAAGATCGCATCGGTCGCGGGGTCGCGCAGGTCGATGCTGGACAGGCCGGGATTGTCGACGACGGAGAAGGTGACCTGACCGCCAATACCTTCACTGGTGGTGGCGAGGTCGGAGATCATTGGTCCGTACGCGTCGGGCGCGGGGGTTGCTGCCAGGGCAGGAGCGCCGAAGGCGACGCCGGACGCTGCCATCGCGCCGGTCGCCAGGGCCGCTATCCACGCCCTGTGAAATGTGTATGACATGCTCACTCCAATGTTGATTCAGGCGAGCTATACCGCGCGGTTAGGTTATCTGCTCGCAACTCGCACGATACTGCGCAACCAGATACCTAGCAATGCATTACTCACTTACCATCACATAGATACAAGAGCCTTTGAGGGAAAACAAGGCATCCATAGAGTTCTTTTTCTTGAGATTTACACACGGACCCTGACCACTGCACATATGTTCCATAACAAAAGCACAGATGTTCACTGAGGACACTCTTAAAAGACTGAACTTTGAGACGATACAGAATTCATTTGACACGGTAACTACCGTAGCGAACTAGCACAAACAGCTAGATGACAGGCCCGCGACCGTGACAGACGTGTCACGGCACGCCGCAGGCACCCTACTGGCGGTCCGACAGCTCCAGGTTCGCGCGCACGACGATACCGATGCGCTCGACCATCTCCTCGTCCACCCACGACCCATCCAAGCCGGCCAGGCGCGGGTGAGTGGGCTCCTCGTCAAAGAGCAGATCAAAGCCGAGGATCGCCCGCCACAGGGGAATGAGCTCTTCGTTGTAGGTGTGGCCGTGTCCGCCTGGGGCGGTGCCCGCGACGGGCAGGTCCGCGAGCACCTGAATGAAGGTGACGAAGCGCGTGAACTCGACGAAGCGGGACACATCGCGCCCAGCGCGCTCACGCAGCCAGTCCGGCTGGGTCCACAGGAGCTTGCGGTTCCACCACACGACCGGATCCGAGGGATGCTGTGCGTAAACGAGGCGCGGGAATCCCCACGGACCCAGCTCGCGCCCATAGAGATCGGTGCGCAGGTCGGAGGGTTCATTGACGAAGCGCACGCGCCGCCCGTTGTAAACGACGGGGGCCACCTCGGGGCTGCCCTTATGGCGGGCGGCCGTGAGCTCGGCGTGCATCGGCGTGAAGGCGGGGGTGCCCACCCACAGGGCACCATCCACCTGGGAGAGCACCTCCTCGACCGAGGAGAAGACCGACTGCGAGGCGAAGGCTCCCAAGGACTCACCGCAGACGACAAGCGCGGGCCGGTCGGCCTCGTCCATTGTGTCGAGCTCAGCGCGCACGGCGCGGAACAGCGCGGCCGACGCCTCCTGTGCGGGCTCGAGGCCGGTCAGCCAGTTGAGCGCCGAGGGCACATAGGAGTATTGGAGCGAGGCGGTGGCGCAGTTGCCGCGCGTCAGGAACTCGAGGGGCTGGACCTGCCACTCATCGACCCAGCCGGAGCCTGTCGACGCCGCGATGAGGATGACGGCGCGGTCAAAGGCGCCCGTGCGGCGCAGCTCGGCAACCACCGTCGCCGCTGCCTGCTCGATACCCGCCCCACCCGTGGGCATGCCGGAGTAGACGCGGATGGGTTCCATGGCCTCGCCGCCGCAGACCTGCGCGATGTCGAGGCGCGAGGGGCCGCGGCCGAGGAAGACACGCCCCTGGCCGCCGACGGATTCCCAGGTGACGGGCGAGGCCGGGGACGCGGAACGCTCGGGGACGAACGGCTTGTAGATGCCGCGCGCGGTACGCGTGTTCATCTGCTCGGCGTGGTGACGGAAGAAGCCGATACCGCCGCGCAGGATCACGTTGGAGGTCAGGAAGAAGACGATGACAACCAGGATCGCGACGCCCACGAGGATGGCCGCCGGGCGCGGCATGTAGCCATCGAGCATCGCGACGAGCATGCGGCCAAGGCGATTCATGCCGACCACGATCGTGATCAGTGTCCACGCAATGACGACAGTTCCGGCGGTTCCCAGGAGGTATTCACCGAAGGTCTCGCCCGGCATGTTAACGAGCCTGGCGGCGACACGGGCGCGGCGGTAGGACTGGATGACGGCGTAGAGCCACCACACGGCAAAGATCGCGGCGACGCACACCCGGAAGCCGATCTCGACAGGCTCGGAAGCCCGGATCGTCAGGCCTGTCATGCGGATGACGCGGGCCCCCACGTTCTGGACGATGACGCCGGCGACGTAGCCGCTGGAGACGAGGACACCCGAGGCGACCGCGTGCCACGCCCAGGAGCGCGCCATCAGCGACGGTGCCACGCTCACCGCATACATGGCGAGCGCCGCGATCACTCCCAGAAACGACACACCCATGGCCCCCATTGTGCCAGGCACAGCCTGCCCGTTCAGGAGAGGAACGAGGCCCGGACCGCCAGGCACATAAGACCGACGCTCACTGTCGCCCCCTTCGCCTCACACCCCGCGCACGCCCCGACGTGAGCGATCAGCTTCTCCGAGAGGCAACAATCGGATATGTTGGGCACATCATCCCCATACCAATCGGCGCGACAGGAAGGTAAGCCCCGGCACATGAACATCTTTCTCACGGCGAACATGAAGACATTTGAGGACTTCGTCGCCCTCTACTCCGAGGGGGACGAGGCGCGCGCGAACCGGGGGCGTTCCCTGTTCAGTTACGCTCTCGGGAACAGCAAAGCGGAGGAGCGATACAAGATCGTCGACTTCCTGCTTCAGCGCAATCCGTCGTTCGCCCACAAGTCGAGTGACGGGGCATCACTCCTGCACATCCTGTTGGGTAGCGTCGACCACGACCCCGCGCGCGACGCCGCCATCGCACAGGTCCTGGTCGACCACGGGGAGACCTTCAACTGCCTCGATGATCGCAAGCGACTGCCCCTCCAGTACCTACTCCCCCTCCACCGCTACTCCGACGAGGACCTGGCACCCATCTACGACGTCGTCTTCGCGTCCCCCGACCCGGGCTTTACAACCGTCGTCGACGGGGGAAAACCCTTCCATGAGCTCGTGCATGCATTTGAGGATCGGCAGGTCCTCGCGGACCGTATCGACAACTACCTGCGCACGCAGGGTGACACTCACTGAGAGGAGCAATAATGCGCCCCACCTACATTTGCGGCGCCGGCGCGGCCATCGTCTCTCGCAAGATTGTTGAGCGCACAGGCAACATCAAGTGGCTGACCCGCGAGGAACCCTTCGCCCCTCAGGACTCCGGCTGGCGCGTGCTATCCGACCGCGACACCGCCGAGTACCTGGATGATCCTAAGAACATGACGGTCGTTGACTTTAACGAGCTGTGCAACCTTGAGCCCGCCTGCATCGGCATCTACGACCTGCCCATCGGCTCCGACATCCAATTGGTCGTCGAACCTGACGGGCGTCGGCGCTGGTTCGACAACAAGACCGAAAAAGAGATTTCCTTCCGCTGACTCACGCAGCGGCCACGTACTCACAGGTGGGTGAGCCACACGAGCGTCGTGTACGGGATGGTCACCGTCTCCCCCGGCGCATACCCGAGGTGCTCGTAGAGGTACCAGCGCAGGTTCGCCTGCATGCGCGCACGCCCCGCCTCCGACGAACGAATATACGAGGAGCGGGTCGTGCCCAGGGTGAGGATCTCCTCGGGGGTCATCCGGTCCTCCCACGCGACCTGGGTGAGGGTCATCGGGGCGAAGCCACCGCCCGGCGTGGGGGGCCTGTCGGGGCGGTGCACGTCGCCAGAACGCATGATGCGCGTCAGGCGATGCACCCAGGGGATCGACACGGCCATCTGATTCCAGACGATGGCGAGCGCGCCGCCGGGTGCCAGGATTCGGGCGGCCTCGAGGCCCGAACGCTCCGGATCCATCCAGTGCCAGGACTGCGCAAACACGACGATGTCATACACGTCGTTCGGTAACCCGGTCTCTTCCGCAACGCCATCGTGCCACGTGACACCCTCGATCGACGAGGCCTGGGCTCGCATCGCCTCGGAAGGTTCGACCGCGTCCACGAGGAGACCGCCGCGAGCCAGGAGCTCGCTCATCTTGCCGGTGCCCGCACCGATGTCGGCGGCGCGCAGTGGGCCGCCCCGACCCGTCTCACTGGCACCCCGCCCGCTCCGCGCGGCGTCGATCAACGCGGCAACGGCCTCGTCCGGGTAGGCGGGGCGCACCGAGTCGTAGGCACCGCCCTCCCCGACGTAGGGGTTGACGTCGAGGGAACCGGACACGCTGTTCGACATCGTGTCACGATCACCGTAATGCAGCCACGAAGGGAAGCTGTCCGCATGCCCGGCCACGGCCTCGTTGTCGGAAGCACTCACAGGAGCGAGCTCCCCAATCGGCACACGTTGTCGACGTAGTGGACGTGCCACGGCTGGCCGCGCCACTCCTCGTAGGTGAGCTCGCGGGAGGCCTCGCGCGTGCGCTCGTCGTTGCCGTGCAGCATCTCGACCAGGCGCGAGCTGTCGGCGACGAGGACGATCTCGTAGTTGAGGCCGAAGGAGCGCACATCCATGTTGGAGGAGCCGATGATGCACAGGCTCCCATCGACGACCATGTACTTGGAGTGCAGCATCCGCGGCTTGCGGTAGAGGTGGATGCGCACGCCCGCCTTCAGGAGCGGCCCGTAGTAGGAGCGCTGCGCGTGGCCGACCAGGAACTGGTCGAATTGTTCGGAGACGAAGAGCTCGACCTCGACGCCCGACAGTGCGGCGTTCGTCAGCGCGGTCATGAGGGCCTCGTCGGGGATGAAGTAGGGGCTCGTGATCGACACGTGCGTGCGCGCCGAGGAGATCATGTGGATGAACGCCCGCAGGTTCGGCTCGCCCTTGAACGCGGGGCCGGACGGGATGATCTGCATCGCCGAGGCCTGCTCCCCCTCGCACTCTGCCGCGACCTCCGCGGCGGGCGGAGTGAGGACCGCGGCGGGCGGAGTGAGGACCGCGGGGGTGAGGATCTCCTTGCACGCGTAGTACCAGTCGACGGCGAAGACCGCCTGGATCTGGGCGACGATCGGGCCCGTGACGGACACGCTCGTGTCGTCGTAGAGCATGCCGGCCTTCGCGTACGAGGGGGTGTCGTAGTCGGGGGCTACGAGGTTGTGCGAGCCGACGTAGGCCTCGCGCCCATCGACGACGAGGATCTTGCGGTGGTTGCGCAGGTCGGGGCGGCGGATCTGCCCGCGCAGGGGCGCAAAGGGCAGCATCTCGTGCCACTCGATGCCCGTGTTATTCAGGCGGCGGCGGAAGTCCTTGTGGCCCGGGATCGTGCGCATGCCGTGGTGGTCGACCAGGAGGCGCACGGTGACGCCACGGGCGACCGCGCGCTCGAGGGCCTCGTAGAAGGGGGCCGTGTACTCATCCCACGAGGTCTGGTAGTACAGGGCGTTCACGTGGTGCGTGGCCGTATCGATGCTGGCGGCCATGGCCCGGAAGGTCTCGGCCGTGTCGTTGTAGAGGCGACCGACCTGCCCCGCCGAGGCCGGAAATCCGCTCAGGTTGCCCGCCAGACGCATGATCGAGGCCGTGTCATCGTCAGAACCAAAAGGCAGGCCGTCGGGTCCCGTGGGCACCTCGTAGGAATCAGGTTCGGGCGCGGTCGAGCCGGCCACGATGTCCTCCACCAGCTGACTGGCCTCGGGATCGTCGTCGAGGCGTCGGCCCATCGCCCACCAGGACCCGAAGATGAAGTAGAGCGGCACACCCAGGAGCGGCCACAGGAAGATCAGCAGCAGCCACGCGGTCGACGTGGACGCGCGCCGGTGCTTGGGCACGACACCCAGCGCGACGACTCGGATCGCGAACTCGAAGGCCCCGAAGAGGAGCCACGCCCACAGCGGCGGTTCAGGGTGTGGCGGCAACATGTGCCTATTTTACCGGCCGCCCCAGATCCTGGTCGGCCCACCGCTGCCAATGCGGCGCGTAGGTCTGCCCGTCGCGAGCGAGCGCCCGGCTTCGGCGCTCCTCCTCGCCGGGGTCGGCGATCCAGATGGCGAGGTCGGACTCGGCCTCGATGGCGCCGCAGCCCTCGATAATGGTCGGGGCGAGGGGGACGGGGATCGTCGCCCCGGTTGCGCCATTCTCCCAATCCCAGGCCTCGTAGGAGGAGGCACGTCCTGCCCGCAGGTCGGCGGCAATTCGACGCGCGATGTCGGCTCCGGCCTCGAGGCCGTCCCAGCCGGGGTACCAGTCGTCGAGGTGCAGCACCTGCCAGTCGCTCACGAGCCGAGCGATCGCAGCGGCCAGGGTGGACTTCCCGGAGCCGGAGTAGCCGTCGATCGTGACAACCGGAACGGCGCGTGTTGCTCGCGCGGGTTCACCGTGGGGCGAGGCCATGGCTCGCTCCCCCGCCAGCGCGCGCAGGTGCGGGGCGAGGTCGCGGGCGGCCTCATCGGGCCCAACGGTCAGCGGCACGGTGACACTGCGACCGACTCCCGCCCGCGCCTCGTCCCAGTCTAAGAGGCTCATCGTCCCACCAGGGCAAAGGTGCCCGCCCAGATACTCGCAGCCAGCGCGATAGTGGGCAGTGCGATGGCGACAACCATGAGGACGGCGTCGGCGGCGTGCAAGCGCGAGACGCGCGCCCACGTTCTCTTGCCTGCCGCGCCAAAGCCCCTGGCCTCCATGGTGGTGGCCAGCTTGCCGGAGCGCCGCAGCGCGAAGACCAGCAGTGAGAACGCTCCACGCAGGAAAGAACGGATGCGCGAGGCGTCGCCCACGCCTCGTGCACGCCGCGCCCGCTCGAGGGCCTTCCAGTCGGCCGCCATCAGCGAGGTCATGCGCGCACCCGCGAGCGCGGCGAGGACCGGGCGGGCAGGCAGGTGCAGGATCTGCGCGAGGCCGTCGCCCATGTCGGTGGGGTCGATGCGGTCGAGCAGCGCGATGGCGGGCATGACGATCGCGCACATGCGCAGGCCGATGCCCAGCGCCAGCCACATGGAGTGGTCCGAGATCGCGGCTGGCCCGAACTGCCAGTACACGGTTCCGCCCGGCGAGGCGTAGAGCAGCATGGACAGCGCGCCGAGCGGCGCGGCCACGAGCAGCGGCGTCGCCTTCATGAAGAAGCTGCGCGCCGACACGCCCGACAGGGGCATGAGCGCGAGCTCGAGGGCGAGTGCCACACCCGCACTCACCGGGTCAATCGTGATCAGCAGGGGGGTCGTGGCGACCAGGAGGGCGAGCACGCGGGCGACGGGATTCGTATGCGCGAGGAGGCCTCGGGCACCGCGTCCGGCACCACGCGACGGCTTGGGGTCGGCCTGCGCGCCCCCACCGTGAACGTTCCCGGCGGGGGCAGCCTCGGCCTCGTCCGTGGCGGCTGCGGGCGATGCACCACGCGTCCCGACCTGCCCGAGATCGACGACACGCTGGCCCATCGCGGCCACGAACGCGGGGTCGTGCGTAATCGACACCAGGGTGACGCCGCGCTCGAGGGCGGCGCGCAGGAGACGCACGAGGCCCAGCCACGTGCCGCGGTCCTGGCCGAAAGTCGGCTCGTCGAGGATCAGCAGTTCGGGAGCGCTAATGAGCGCGGTCGCCACCGACAGGCGACGCTTCTCGCCACCCGACAGCGTCATGGGGTTGGCGCGCGCGAGTTTACTCAGCCCCAGTGCCTCGAGGTGTTCGTCGACGAGGGGGGCGATCTCCTCGTCGGTCATGCCGGCCGCGCGCGGGCCGATCGCGAGTTCCTCGGCGACGGTGGCGGCCAGGAACTGGTATTCGGGCTCCTGGAAGACCATGGACATGCGGCCCAGGAGTTGCTTGCTGCTCCACTCGTGGGGGTCGCCAGCCGTGCCGTCGGAGGTCTCAACCTCGACGGCGCCCTCCAGAGGCGGCAGGAGGCCCGCGAGGGTGAGCGCAAAGGTTGATTTTCCGGCGCCGTTAGCGCCAACGATGCAGGTGGAGACGCCGCGCTCGATCGTCAGGTCGATGCCGCTGCGCACTGGGGCGTCCGCCGCGTAGCCGATCGTCAGGTCGGTGACGCGGGCGATCGGGGCGGCTTCGGACGAGGCCGGGGGGACCTCGGGGGCGGAGCCGACCTCGGCGGCAACGTCATCGCCGGGAAGCCAGATGCCGCGCTCGCGCAGGGCGTCGCCCTGCTGTGCGAGGACCTCGTCGAGGGGGCCGTCGGCGGCGATCGCACCATCCGCGACCACGATGACACGATCCACGAGGGAGGCCCACACGTCGACGCGGTGCTCGACGACGACCACGGTCGCGCCCGTGCGCTCAACGACGGCCTCGACGGCGGCGCGCACCTCGGCGACGCCGCTCGGGTCCAGGTTCGCGGTGGGCTCATCCAAGAGCAGCAGGCCCGGGCCCATCGCGAGGATCGATGCCAGAGCCAGGCGCTGCTTCTGCCCGCCCGACAGCTCCGTCGTCGAATGATCCAGGGGAACGCTCAGGCCCACCGCCTCGAGCGAATTCTCCACGCGCGGCCAGATCTCCTCGCGCGCAACCCCCAAGTTTTCCATGCCGAAGGCCACATCGTCGCCCACGCGGGCGAGAACCACCTGGGCCTCGGGGTCCTGCATGAGCAGACCCACGCGGCCCCTCGCCTCGGCCGGGGCGACACCATCGACGGTGAGCGTGCCGGTCGCCTCACCCTCCTCGGCGCCGCCCAGCAGGCCAGCCAAGCCGCCCATGAGCGTCGACTTGCCTGACCCGGACGGGCCCAGCACCAGCACGCGCTCGCCCGGCGCGATATCGAGATCAACACCCGACAGCGCGGCGTTCTTGCGCCCAGCGTGACGCCATCCCCAGCCGCGCGCGCACACGCGCGCGCCCGGCCCCTCACCCAGCGCAGCCGAGGCACCGGGAGAGAAAAGGGGCGGGAGGAGGCGGAGTGGGCCTCGTCCATGGATTCGAAATCAGACAAGCTCACGCGCTCCACGGCCGGAGGCGAAGCGATCCAGCGCGCCCGTCTTTGCGAGCGCATTCGTCAGCGCCCAGGCGAGGATGCCCGCCAGGACGATGCCCGAGACGGCGCCGCACACGAGGTAGATCGCGTTGTAGAGCGCGCCCTTCTCGATGTGGCCGTAGAGGAAGAGCTCGAGAACCCACTCGAACGCGAAAGACACGGCGCCCGCAACGCCCACGATTGCCGCATTGAAGCGGCGGTATGCGACGAGGGCGAAGACGACCTCGGCACCGATACCCTGCGCGAGACCCGAGTAAATGGTCTCGACGGCCCACTGGGACCCCAGAGCCATGGAGACGGTCGCGGCCATCAGCTCAACAAAGAGCGCGGCGCCGGGCTTACGGATCACGTAGCCGCCGAGCGTGCCACCCAGCAGCCAGACGCCCGTCGCAAGTCCATCCAGGCCGGGGGTTATGGCCTTGAGGGCCTCCAGGGCGGCATTACCCACCTGATTCCAGACGACGAAAATGAGGCCGCAAGCGACGCCCAGGACGGCGGCAGTGACAATGTCAATGACCCTCCAGCGGAGGGACGGAGCAGTGGATGCCATGCGAAAGACTCCCTTCGTGTTGCACGGCGGCCACGTGGGAAGAGCCTTCCTACGCCGGTATGATCCGGATCAGGTTCTACGGTCGGGGGGTGGTCCCTCTCAGCTCGGTTCGAGCTCCCGTGGCACGCTGGTGAGCATAGTCACTAACTATGGGTTCCGCTACTCGTGCAGGTGAGGACCGGTATGCGGGCCCTCACCCGTTCCCCCATCTCCGAGGACTCCGCGCGACGCGCGGCGCAGCAGGAAATGGCGGTTCGCGAAGGCCGCGCCCACGATGAACGCGATCCAAATCAGCGAATAGACGAGGCCGGGGCGAGTGTCATCCCACATCGCCAGGATGACGCCCATGCAGCCCATGAACGCCAGGACGATCCAGGCGCTGATCGCGCCACCGGGGGCCTTGAACTGTGAGGCCGTGTGCAGCTGCGGGCGCTTGCGCAGGTACACCAGGTAGGACACGACGATGACGACCCACACGCCCATGAACAGCGTGGCCGACACGGAGGTCACCAGCGTGAAGGCCTCGGAAATCGAGCCGCCCATCCCCATGATGACGATGCCCGACAGCAGGCACACGCACGACAGGAACAGGGCGTTGAGGGGCACATGGTGCTTGGAGAGGCGGGCAAAGATGCCCGGCGCCTGCTCCTGACGGGCCAGGCCGTAGAGCATGCGCGACGTGGAGTAGATGCCCGAATTCGCGCTCGAGGCCGCCGAGGAGAGGACCACCAGGTTGACGATCGTGGCCGCTGCGCCCAGGCCGGTCAGCGAGAACATCGTGACGAAGGGCGACTTCTCCGGGCTCACCTGATCCCAGGGGGTCACCATCATGATGGCCGCGAGCGCCGCCACGTAGAAGAGCATGATGCGCACGGGGATGGAGTTGACGGCCTTGGGCAGGGTGTTGTCCGGATCATCGGTCTCGGCAACGGTCGTGCCGACCATCTCGATGCCGATGAACGCGAAGAGGGCGATCTGGAAGCCGCCGAGGAAGCCGGTGAATCCGGTCGGGAAGAATCCGCCGTGGCTCCACAGGTTCGAGACCGCGGCCGCGGTGCCCTCGGTATCGACGGTACCCATGGCGACCATGCCGAAACCAACGATGACCAGGGCAATAATCGCGACGATCTTGATGAGCGCGAACCAGAACTCCGTCTCGCCGAAGGCCTTCACCGTCATCGCGTTGAGGGCGAAGAGCAGCAGAGTCGTCGCGCCGATGGGGATCCACGCGGGCAGGTCTGGCCACCAGAAGTGCGTGTAGCCGGTGATCGCGATCATGTCAGCGACGCCGGTGACCACCCAACACGCCCAGTACGTCCAGCCCGTCACGAATCCGGCCCACGGGCCAATCAGGTCGCGGGCGATGTCCGCGAAGGTCGCGTACTTGTGGTCGGAGAGCAGCAGCTCGCCGAGGGTACGCATGAACAGGAAGAGGACCGCGCCGATGATCATGTAGACCAGCAGGATCGAGGGGCCGGCAACGGAAATCGTCTTACCCGATCCCATGAACAGGCCCGTACCAATCGCGCCACCGATGGCAATCAGCTGGATGTGGCGGTTTTTCAGCGTGCGCTGAAGCTTGTCGCCACCCTGATGGGGCTCACCGTGCTCGACGTTCTCGACTGTCATCGTTGTTCCTTCCGCCAGCTCCCATCCTGGGGGCGCTTTTGCGCGGCCTTTGCGCGCTCTCGCGACGCGCTTGACTATCCAACGCTACCGCACTGGTAGGTCCATGACCGAATCCAGAGCTACGCATGGCAGAGGCCACGCATTCAAGTTAGGTTTGCCTTATGACGCAGAATCCAACGCCTTCGACGGGCGAGACCACCACCCCCTCAACTGCCGAGGCCTCGTACCCCCTGATCTCCGTGGCCACCGTTCCCACCGAGCGGGCCGCGCGCTACGGCAAGCAGCTCGTCAGCCACATGGGCCACAAGATCACGGGCTCGTGGGACGAGGAGGCGGGCAGCGGATACATGCTGTTCGACCGCGAGGGCCCGGTTCTGGGACGTTTCGACGTGATCGCGTCGGCGTCTGACCTGCGGCTCGAGCTGCGCACGGAGCCCGAGCGCGCCGATCGCCTCGAATTCATCGTCGGCATCCACCTGGCGCGCTTCGGCGCGCGCGACAGCCTCGCCATTTCGTGGGAGCGCACCGACGGTAGCGAGGGTTCGACGCAGGGCCCCCTCACCCCCGAGGAGGTCGAGGCGCACGCCCGCGCCAAGAAGGCGGCACGCGAGGCGGCGCAGGCGGCCGGACAAGCGGAGTAGCCGCGGCAGAGCGCGAAGGCGCGGGGCTCGCGGCACAGTAGATGCGACACCGGGAGGCGTTGCACCACTTGCGCATGTAATGCACTAGTTAGCCAGGCATTGCACTAGCTACTATCCAGTGCAACGCTCCCCCATCTAGTGTTCTACTCCTTCAACTGGTGCAATACTTGCCCGCTTATACAGTGGAGTAAACACGGCGGGCCCATCAATTCCGCATGCAATTCCCTGAAGGCCGGACACCTTAACGTCTCGAAAACCGCAGAATTCCAACGTTCCGACTTCAAAAGTTGAAACACCCGCAGGGGAATTGCATGCGAAATTTCGGGGCGCTGACGCCCGCTCCCGCCACATGGCGATGCGGCTCCCGCGGTATTCGCCGCCGGGAGGCATTGCACCACTTTCGCCAGCATTGCACTACTTAGCAGGGCATTGCACTATCTACTATCCAGTGCAATACTCCCCCATCTAGTGCATTGCTCCCCGAAATAGTGCAATGCTTCGGAGTCACAAGCTCCAGCATGGTCCGCGCAGCAACTCCTACACCCGGCACTGCACCCGTTACGGGACGCTACACCCGATCAGAACGGGTGCACTGCCTACGGATCGGGTGCACCGCCCACACTCACAAGCACAACCGTGGCGAACGGCCCAACACCCCCTCACAATCACCAATTCCGCATGCAATTCCCTGGCGACCATACCTTGCAGCACCCCAAAAACCGCAGAATCCCAACGTTCTGATTTCAAAAGTTGAAACATCCGCAGGGGAATTGCATGCGAAATTTCGGGGGACGCGCCCGAGCAGGCACGCAGCGTCAGAAACGGCGCACACAGCACACCGGCACACAACAAACCCCCACAGCCACGAGGCTGCAGGGGTTGTCATTCAGCTCATTGCCGCGCACACTCCAGTTGCGCTTCCACTCGGAAACGCCACGGATGCCGCGCTGTATCGAGACGCGCCGACATCAGCGACGAAGCTGCAACACTCAGCGGCCCTCGAGGTAGTTCTTCGCGGCCAGCAGGACCTGCTCCCACATGCCGATCGCGTCGTCGTACGCCTGGCGGGCCTCGGCCTCGTCGTCGGAGACCGACGCCAGACCCGACTCTTCCACGTGGATGGCGACGCCGCCGCGCTCCTCGGACAGGGAGACCTCGACGCGGGTCGCGTACTCGTCCGGGAGCTCATCATCGGCGAGCGGGTACCAGCGGAAGGCGACGACATCCATCGGATCCTCGTCGGCCTTCTCGATCAGCCAGTCGCCAGCGTCCGGGTCGCTCACGCGATAGATGCCGTCATTCCCGAGCGTCACCTCGTGGTCACCCAGCGGGCCGTCGTTGACCCACCAGCCCGGCTCCGACACGAGCGCCCACGCGGCCTCAATGTCGCAGTCCACGACCACGTCGGTCTCGACGCGATCCAGGTCGTCCTCAACGTCGGCGTCAGAAGTCATGTCAAAGAAGCTCATACACCAACGGTACCGGGTCGGGCGCTCCCAGGCACGCGAATGGACACCGAAACGGGCGCCCATCTCCGCACGTCGGCAAGCCCCCCGACAGTCATAGGAATAGGGCCCCGTGCGAGCACTTCCGTACACACATGCACGAGGCATTGGAACGCCGCGTTCCTCGCGCGCATACGACGAGGCCGTGGCCAGCCCCGCAGGAAAGCGAGAGTCGGCCACGGCCTCGGCGTGTCAAAGAGCCTCAGGCGAGACGCGTGATGCGGTAGCGCCAATCCACGGGGCCAACCTCGAGGGTCTCCACGCGGTAGTGGTGCTCGGAGTCCTGCAGGTGCGCGAACAGCGGCTCGGGCTGGTGGGGCGCGCAGATCTGGATGTTCTCGCCGACGGGCAGGTTATCGACCGCAGCGAAGAGGACCGCGTGGCGCACGACGCGGGGGATCGAGTGGATGACCAGCTCGTCCGCGCCGGGGCGGTGGATGACGCCGGCGCCGCCAGCGTGGACGTTGCCCGCAGAGGGGGCGCCGTCACCGCAGCCGCAGCCGCCCGCGGTAGAGGCGATGGGCTCGGCGGCCATCTCGTGGGGGCGCTCGGCGGGGGCGCCGTCACCGCAGCCGCAACCAGCCTGCTCGGCAGGGGCCTGCTCGGCAGGGGCGTCGTGTCCGCCGCAGCCGCAGCCAGCGTGCTCGGCGGGAGCCTGCTCGGCAGGGGCGTCGTGTCCGCCGCAGCCGCAGCCAGCGTGCTCGGCGGGAGCCTGCTCGGCAGGGGCGTCGTGTCCGCCGCAGCCGCAACCGGCGTGCTCGGGGGCCTGCTCGACGGGGGCCTGCTCGGCGCGTGCCTTCTTACCCTCGCCACCGCAGCCGCAACCGCAGCCGCCGTCCTCAGAAGGGACGGTGTTGGCGTCGACCAGCTTGAACATCTGACGGTCAGTCATGTCTTTTCCTTATCCTCCAGCCCGCGGGGCCATTTCGGTAAACCTCATACAGTGTAGGCGCGCCTCAGCCGAGCCCGCACGTTCACTTAATGAGGAACTCGGCCTCGACCTCGACGCTCACGTTGAGGGGCAGCGCGGCGACGCCCACGGCACTGCGCGCGTGCTGGCTGCCGAAGACCTCCCCGAACAGCTCGGATGCGCCGTTGATGACGCCGGCCTGGCCGTAGAAGTCGGGGCGCGAGGACACGAAGCCCACAACCTTCACGACACCCGCAAGGTTGTCAATACCGCCCGCAACGGAAGCCGCCGCGGCCAGGGCGTTGAGGGCGCACACGCGCGCCGCATCCTTGGCGTCCTCGGGGTCCGCGCCGTCCTCGCCGACCGCGCCGATGCACACGGGCTCGCCGTTCACGACGGGGATCTGGCCGGAGGTACGCACGACGCCGCGGTCGATAACTGCGGGCACGTAGGCGGCGACGGGGGTGGCGACGGCGGGCAGTTCGAGGCCGAGCTCGGCGAGCTTCTCGGAGGGGAGCATGAGGGGTCCTTTCGTTGTCATCGACGAGGCCGGGGCCTCGTCCTCCGGTTCCAGTTTAGTTGCGCTGATCCCGGGGGTGGCGAGTGACGGCGTGACCGTGAGATCCCGGCCCAGGCCTCGTCGAGGAGGACTGAGCGCAGGTATAGGCGTGCGCCCCGCGTGTCGACAATCACGCGGGGCGCACTAGTGGGGAGCCTCAGCCCTGAGGTGCGGCCGGGGGCTGACCGCCCTGACCCGGACCGCCCATCGGGGGCTGGCCACCCTGTCCCGGACCGCCGACCGGGGGCTGTCCGCCCATCCCCATGCCGCCCTGGCCGGCGGTCGCCTCTGTGGAAGTGCCGTCGACGCTCACCGTGTAGGTGGAGCCGTTGGTCATGCCGGAGGTCGAGTAGATGACGTTTCCGAAGGCCTTGGGCGAGGTGTAGGTGCCCAGGACGGAGCCGGAGGCGTCGCTAATCGTCACGGTGGATCCGGCGGATCCGGATGCCGCGGCGGAGATCCAGCCCTGACCGTCGGTCGTGGTCGGCGTCTCCACCATCTCACTCGTCGCGAAGGCGATGACCGTGCCACCCGTGATGCTCATGGCGCCGTTGGAGTCGAGGCTCGAGTTCGCGCCGGAGGCCGGGCCGTAGACGGTCGTCGTGCCGCCGCTGATGGTCAGCGAGCCGTTGGAGTCGAGGCCGTCGCCGTTCGAGTTGACGGTCACGGTGCCGCCGGTGATGGTGAGCTGCTCGCCGGTGTCCTCCATCGTGCCGCCGCCGTCAGCCATGCCGCCGGGGCCCATCTGCTGGGTGGTCGTGTCGGTGGTGGTCGCGGTCGTGTCCTCAGCGGACTCGGCGGTCGCCGCCAGGCCGGCCTCGACGGTGATCGAACCCGAGGCGTTGATACCGTCGTCGCTCGAGGTCAGGTCGACGGTGCCGTCGGAGATCGTGATGAGGCCACCCTCGAGGGCCTCGTTCGACTGCGTGACGGTCACGGTTGCGCCGTCCAGGACGGCCGCGACCTCGGTGTGCACGCCATCGTCGCCGGAGGCGGCGGTGATCGTGCCGGAGCTCAAGCGCAGGGCACCACCCGAGTGGATGGCGTCATCCCCGGCGTCGATGGTGGTCGTGCCGCCGTCGACGATGATGTAGGTCTGAGCCTTGATGCCCTTGGTCGAGCCTGTGGAGGGCTTGCCGGCCGACGCGCCGCCTCCCGAGGTGATCGACAGGGTGCCGCCGGTGACGATCGCGTCGGTGTACGCGTCGATGCCGTCGCCGCCCGAGGTCAGGGTGACGGTGCCGTCCACGATGGACACGTAGCCCTTGGTGTCGTCGTTGTCCTGGTCGGACTTGAGGGCGTCGCCGCCGGAGTTCACGGTGACGGTGCCTCCCGCAATCGTCAGGGAGTCCTTGCCGCGCAGGCCGTCATCCGAGGCGGTGGCGTTGATCGTGCCGCTCAGGACGTAGAGGTCATCCTTGGAGGTGATCGCGTCCGAGGCCCCGGAGGTCACGGTGAGCGTGCCCGACCCGGTGATCGTCAGGTCCATGTCGGCGTAGATCGCAGCGTTCGCGTCCTCGGTGCCGGTGTAGGTGCCGTCGGTGATCGTCGAGGCGCCCTCAAGAGACAGGACGAGGTCGTCACCGCTGGTCGCCTCGATCGCGGCACCCGTCGAGGAGGTGATGGTCACGTTGTCGAGAATCAGGACGACCTGGTCCTCGGCTCCGGCGGCCACGACGACCTTGCCGGTGAAGGAGCCGCTGAGCTTGTAAACGCCCGCCTTGGAGATGGTCAGCACGCCATCGCTCACGCTCACGGCGTCGGAGGAGGAGGTCGCGGTCGTTCCGCTGAGCGTCACGTCGACGGCATCCGAGGCCTTCCAGTCGCTGTCCTCCACGTAGGAGGCCTTCGAGTTCGAGGCCAGGGCGTCGGTCGCGGTGGGCGGTGCGGTCGTATCGCCGTTGGTTCCCGAGGCCGCGACGCTCGCGGTGGCCGTGGTGGAGCCGGAGCCGGAGGAGGTCACGCCCGAGGAGCTGCAGGCGCCCAGCGCCAGCGTTCCAACGAGCGCGATCGCGCCGATCGTCCGGGCGGGGGTCCAAATTTTCTGAAGGGCTTTCATGTGTATGTCTCTTTCGTGTGCTTAAGGCTTGTGTTTCTTATGGTTTGCGCTTGCGTTTCGTGTGCTGTCGAAACCGCAGGCACCGGTGTTACGTCTGTCAGGCCGCCATCGCGAGGGGCGCATCGTGCGCGAGCTCGGGGGCCTCCACATATTCGTGAAAGTAACGGTCCAGCGTGCGGTGCCACTTATTCGCGGGCAGGTGGTGCATGGCGGCCATCGCGGTCCCGTACTTGGACATCTTCACGGGTCGCACGCCGCCCTCCCACAGGAGGTGGTCCACCACGGATGGGGTCGCACCCGACTTCGTTTCGATAATGACCAGGTCGGGGCGTGCGACCTCGGTGCCGTCCGTGCGCAGCGAGCGCCATGACAGGTTCGTGTCCACCGTCGCGCGTCCCACGCCACCGGGCAGAAGCAGAGTGTTGCGCTCGTAGGATCCAGCCAGAACCGGCTCGAGGGCTGGCACCAGGTGGCCGTAGCCCGTCTTCTCGACCTTGCCGACCACCCACTGGCGGCGCTCACCCGCTAGAGGAGCCCCGGCCTCGTCCCAAGAGATCGGCATACGCTTCTTGACGGTCACGCCGCGCGGGCCGCGGGTCTTGACCTCCAGGAACGAGGCCTTGGACGAGAGGTAGGAGCGGGTACGGACCTTGAAACGGCGGCGGCGCTTGAGCGCGGTCAGCAGGTACGAATCCATGTCGGGGGTGTCGTAGTAGGTGGAGGCGTAGCCCTGGGACACCTGGCCGTCGATGCGCAGGACCTTCGTATCCTCAGGGAGGCGGCTCAGAATCTCCGAGGCCGTGGCGGCGTCCAGCGCGTACTTGCGGTCCACTCGGGTCAGCATCGCCGCGCGCTTATTCAGTTCATCAAGGCCGATCGCATCGAGGTCGGCGAGAATCGAGTTCAGGGTGGCGTTCATGAGTCGTGTCCTTGGTAGTGGCGGTCTGTGGGGTGGTGGGTCGGCGGGTCAGGCCGGCGGGTCAGGCGACCTTCGAGCGAACGTCCACGAGAGTTAGGTCGTTCACGAGGTCGAGCTTGACGACACTGACCGAGGCGACGGACGCGCCGAGGCGCTGCTCGAGGGCTGCCTTCAGCTCGGCGGGGTCGGCGATCGCGCGGTCCAGTTGGACGGTCTGCGACGTGTAACGGCCGAAGACCAGCTTCGAGTCACCGAAGGCCAGCGCCACAAGGATCAGGGCGATGAGTCCTCCCAGCAGCGGGGTCACCGCCGAGGACATGCCCGTCAGCAGGCCGAGAGCCAGCGAGGCGAAGTAGTAGGCGATTTCCGTCTGCGAGATCTGGTCGGACCTCAGTCGGATAATCGAGAGAACACCGAAGAGGCCGAGGCCAAGGCCCGCACTCACGGTCGAGTTCGCGAGGATGATCGTGACGGCGAGGACGCCGACATTCACACCGAGGAAGGCTGCAACCAGGTCAGCGCGGCGGTGCCGTGGGAAGTACAGGCCGAACACGAGGGCGGCCATGGCAACCAGGTCAATGGCGATCAGAATCAGGGCGGTCATTGGTGTCTCCTTTTGTCGATGCACCAATTTCCCCACGCGACCCTATGAAGAACCTATGAAGCTCTCATATTTCTCATATGACTTTGGGAGTGTTGCTGTGAAGCTGTGAATGCTGGTGTTTGAGTGGGCATTTTTCGTTGTGCTTCTGCGGTTTTACTTGCTGTGTGGCACCGCTGGTGTTCCGGGCACCGGCGTGCCTGACTGTGGGGCCGGGCTGCTCGATGCGCCCGCCGTCCACTGCGCATAATCTGCCTGGTTCGGTCTGGTCGCTCTGTGTGCCGGTGGGCGGCGGCCCGCCCGCGAGCCGTCTGCGCCGCGTGTTGATGCTTGTGGCCCCGCTGGTGTTCCGGGCGCCGGAGGCCTGCCTTGAAGGGCCGTGCCGCTGTGTGTGCCGGTGGGCGGCGGCCCGCCCGCGAGATCGCCACACGCGAGCCTGACGGCTCGGAGTGGTCGATCTCGAGGCCCGCCCTGGCCCTGCCGCCACCCACCGGCACCGCTGCCAGGCCCTCCGGTCCCTCCGGCGCCCTCCACACCAGTGGTGCCAGGTCGCTGATGTTGCTCGGCGCGTCGACTCGTTGTCCGTCCACGCCCCGCCACCGCCCACGGGCACCGCATCCAGGCCCCTACTGGGACCCCGCCCCTCGCCCTCAGCCCTCACACCCGGCCCTCACGCCCCCATTCCTGAACCCACAACCAATTTCGCATGCAATTCCCCCGACACTATTTCAAACCTTGAATTGAGATCGTTGGAATTGCAACGTTTTCGGACTTTGTTGAAACTTCTCCCAATCGAATTGCATGCGACTTTTCTGGAGCATAGGCACTGACACACGGCATGGGGCCTCGGCCTCGTCGACACACTCCACGGCCGCCACCGCCACTTCTAGCGAGCCGCCTTGAAAGAAATATCGCCCCAGCAGGGCACTCCACCGCTTGGCTCACGTCTTCAGTGAAAGAAATATCGCCCCTGCTCGCTCAAAATGGGCAAAATACTGCATTTTTCAGCGTGCCGGGGCGAAGAATATTTCACGGCACCCCACAACACCTCACGCAGGGGCGACTTTTCTTTCATCCCAGTCCCATCCCGACCCCCAGGCGAGGCAAAACTCGCCCAGCTCGGCCCCATCAGCGCCCACACGCGAAAAAATTCGCCCAGCACCGCCAAAACTGCCCAAAATCGACCGCATTTCGCTTGCAGGGCGAATTTTGTCCCGGTATCACCCAGAATCCAGACCTGCTCGGCGAGTATTCTCTCGCCCATAAGCATCCCCGGTTTCACCCTCGCCGGACGCTACGCCCACAGCCCAAACCTCGCGTGGTGTGTACAAAGACAGCGACGTCGGTGGCACACTGGCCGCATGACTGACGCCCCCACACCCCGCACCCGAACGGACGAGCCGGCCCAGGCCTCGTCCCTCCCGTCCCTGGCGATCACCGGCGCGTCCGGGAATGTCGGTGGCACCGCCGCCCGACTGCTCGCCGAGCGCGGCCTGCCCCTGCGACTCCTCGCGAACACACCGTCACGCGCGCCCAAGCTGCCCGGAGCTATCGCGGTGAAGTGCTCCTACGAGGGCACCCTCACGACACGCGTCGCACTGAAAGGCGTTGACGTCCTCTTCATGGTGTCCGCGCCCGAGAGCGAGGACCGCCTAGACAAGCACATCGCTTTTGTCGACGCGGCCGCCGCCTCCGGGGTGCGCCACATCGTGTACCTGTCGTTTATGAATGCGGCGCCGGACTCGACGTTTACGCTGGCGCGCACGCACTTCCATACGGAGGAGCGCATCAAGGCGTCGGGAATGACGTACACGTTCCTGCGCGACAACTTCTATGCGGACTTTTTCGTGGATCTGCCGGACGAGGAGGGCCGTATCCTCGGGCCCGCGGGCGATGGGCGCGTGGGCGTGGTCGCGCGCGAGGACGCGGGGCGCGTGGCCGCCGGGGTCCTGGCGGATCCGGCACGTTACGAGAATCAGACTCTCGACGTGACGGGCCCCGAGGCCCTGACCCTCGACGAGATCGCCGCAATCCTCACCCGCGTGTGGGGTTGCCCCGTCACCTACGTGCGCGAAACCGTCGAGGAGGCGTACGAGTCCCGCAAGAAGTGGCCGGCCGCCCAGTGGGAGTACGACTCGTGGGTGTCAACGTACACGTCGATCGCGCGCGGCGAGATGGACGTCGTGTCCACGACCGTGCGCGACGTGACGGGTCGCGACCCGCTCACCTTCGAGGAGGTCGCCCGGGCGGCGCTCACGTCGGGCCGCTGACTGTCACAATTGAGCCTTCGTGGGCCCCGGCTTCGATTCTCGCCTCAGGGACGAGGCCAGGGTTTCCTCACGCGCTCATGCTTGCTGCCTCCGTCACACTCCTGGTAGCGTCGGAGCATGAACAACGAGCCTTTCTGCACCCTTTGGAGGCAGACCACCGGTACCCAGGAGGGGTGGTGAGCGTGGCTCGATCGCGACGTCGAGGGATCGGTGGACTCCTCTCGAGCATCTTTTCCAATCGCACCGAGTCACTCGTGGGTGAAGACAGGTGGCGGCGCAACGAGTGGAAACGTGCACTAGTTTCGATCATCATCGTCGCTCTCGGGATAGCGATCGTTGAAGGAATCTATCGACTGACACACTATGGCGATTTCCGTTTCGTCGTCTATCTGGCTTCAATTCCATTAGTATCTGGGGTTCCCCAGGTAGCATGCGACTCGATAGCTCCCTATCTGCGTCCCCATGTTCGATTCGTCAATGGCCGCGTTGTGATACAAGGTGAGCGTCTCACCAACATCGGATACTCACTAGCTACCTGATCCTCTGCATGATCGTCGTAGGAGCACTCGTGCTCGGTTTCCTATCACATAACTTCAAGACAACTATCGGTATTGCGGTGGTAGCAGCATTTTTTGCCTATCATCTCTTTTCCGAGAATCCATTCGAAGACCTGAAAAACACCGTCAAGGATCGTTCAATGACGGCGTTATCCCCAGATAGCATTGACTTTCACGCGGCTCCTCATCTGTCGATCCATAAGCATCTGGAGTCCGCCTCCGATGGATGCGGCAACGACTCCTCCGTCCGGTGGGATCAAAACGTAAAGATCTACGATCTCAGCACGACGAGCTACCACATTGATCTCCTCGCTGACCCGACACGTATGACGGTCCATGGGGCTTATGCTGCCGGACGATCGGCATCCCCTTCACCGGCCTCGACGCCCTCATGCGGCACTTCAACGAGCACCCCGAGGACCGTCTACTCCTGGCCACACCGCAGGGCGTCGACCTCGTGAACGACATCTTCGCCGAGGCCCGCACAGGACTCTTTACCTCGAAGTGAAGGCGCGCATGAGCACCAGGAAACAGGCTTTGGTACCTTCCGATCTATCCGGTACGACCAGCCGAATGTCGCTCAACAACCGGGAGCACATCCCTGCTCCATCGTGGCACTGGCCGTACTACCTTGGCCTGGAGTGGTGAGCGTGGCTCGGCCTTCCTCATTTTTGGCGAGAAAACCTCACGATAGTTCTCCTCGGGGCGCGGACCTGGCGGCGCGAGACTTGTGGAAGCTCACTGTGATCACCATTGTCGTTAATGCCGTCTTGGCGGTGGGCGCCTACTGGGTTTTCTCGTTCATTCGCATCGGCCCACTACAGCTGCTTTTCATTTGGTTCCCCCTGTATCTGTGCGCGGCGCTTCCCCACCTCATCGAAATGACTGTGCGCCCGTTCTGGTCATCGCACCCCCATTACGAGGACGGTTCCATCGTCATTCCAGGCAACCACCAGTCCATCGCGCTCATCACGACTGGATTCCTGCTGTACGCTTTCGCGGGCGGCACGATGGCCGCGGGTTTCACGACCGGACAACCCTTCCACGCCGCGATATATGTGTTCGCCGTTGCGTCCATGGCCTTCCTCGAGTGCAGCCGCAATCCCGGCAAGGATCTCGTCATCGCCCTGACTGACAAGCAACAGACAACTCTGACCCCTGAGGGAATTTCCTTCCACTTCCCGGAGCTACTATCCGTCGAGGAAGACTCCAACGACCGGGACGTCACCATCCTGTGGAAGGATAACGTCACCATCCACATCGTCAACAGTCCAACAATTATTCTTAACGCGGACACCGACACGTATGACGGACCGTGGGGCATTTGCTCCGAGCATATCGGCATCCCCTTCACCGGCCTCGACGCCCTTATCCGGCATTTCAACGAGCACCCCGAGGACCGCCCGCTCCTGGCCACGCCGCAAGGCGTCGACCTCGTCAACGACATCCTCACCCAGGCCCGTGCAGCACTCACAACCCCACAAAGGAGTCACGCATGAGAACCAAGAAGCGTATCCTCGTGACCCTGATCGTCGCGATCCTGGCCGCCATCGTCATTTTTCCGATGCTACCCCTCGAATACCGCGAGGCCATCGCCTCTTTCTTCGCGCACCCGCTGTACTACCTGGGCTTGGGTGACTGGTAGGACGAGGCCTGCGCCAGATCCAACAAAGGGGGTTCCAACCGGGAACCCCACCCCCTCACTCGCAATGCCTGTACGCCTCGCATGAAAAGGCGCAGGTACATGCGCACAGGGCTCACGGCATCATCAAGCTCCTGCCTACCTCACGCATACAGACGCTGAACACCCCACGGACGCCGCCAACCGCCATCACCTTGACATAACTTCCTCTCCCCCCTATCCTAGATGAAACGTTTCATCCTCATTGTGGAGGACCAATGACTACTTCATCTCAAGACCTTGTCTCCCAACTCATCGAGCTGTCCAACCAGATCGGTTCAGACACCGAATACACGCGCTCGGGGGGCGGCAACTCATCCGCGAAGGATGGCGACACACTCCTCATCAAGCCCAGCGGTGTTCCGCTCGCAACCCTGCGCGAGGAAGACCTGGTCCCGCTCGACATTCCCACCCTCCTGCACGCCTTCGAACATCCTGAAGAGCTCCCCAGCAATGAAGATCCCGTTCGCGCGGCCGCGCAGCTCGCGCAGCGTGGCGCGTTCGAGCGTCGCCCCAGCGTCGAAATCCTGTTTCACGCGCTTATTCCCGACCCACTTGTCATTCACCTGCACCCTCTGACAGCCAACGCAATCACGTGCAACACGCGCGGCGAGGAGCTCTGTGACCAGATCCTGGGTGATCAGGCGCTGTGGGTCGACTACACGGACCCGGGTATTCCTCTCGCGCGTCTTATCGACGAGCGTCACCGCGCATTCACGGCCGCACACAACACTCCCCCACCCGCGATCACGCTCCTCGGCAATCACGGCATCATCGTTTCAGGCCCGACAAAGGATGCAATTCTCGAACGGATCGACTTCCTGACATCCTCAATCCGTGCAGCAATCGACGAGGCCGACACCGCCTTGTCCGGTTCGCCATCCCGGGTGGCGGAAGCCTTCCGTCGCGCGGTAGACGCGCCGAGTGTCGCGCTGTCGACAGAGGGACTATCAGCAGCTGCTTCAGCTCCTGGCGGTCCGTTGATCCCCGATCAGATCGTGTACGCGGGTTCATTCCCCGTTGTTCTGGAAGCAACCGACACTGAGGACATCGTGGCAGCAAAAGTGTCGCTGCACCGTGCCCAACACGGGCGCGCGCCGATCGTCGCTGTCATTCCTGGACTAGCCGTAGCGGCGGTAGGTAGCACGAACGAGGCCTCAGACAACGCGTTGCACACCTTCCTGGACGCATTGCGCGTGGCGCGGGATGCAAACCTGCTCGGTCGCGTGCGCGTCATGGATGATCGAGAGCGCGGCTTCATCGAGAACTGGGAAGCTGAGTCCTATCGCCAGAAGGTGGCTGCATCTCAAGGGTCCTGACCCTCGAGGAAAACTGGACGCACCGTTCGTTATCAAAGTGTTTGGGGCATGTTATTCAACATGCCCCAAACACTTTTCCTTATGTGCGTACGGGAGGGCCACCAGATGTGAGTGGGCCGCGGCTCGAACTAGTCGAGTCGCGGCCCACGTCAGCACACGTCAGCTACAACCGAGCATCGAGGAGGGCATCCGCCTGATCCCAGAGGCGCGCATGAGAAGCGCGCGGCTCGTAGGTCACGAGCGCCGACGACGCCCGCGAAATGGTACGAAGGTCCATTAGCGTTCCGCTGGCCACGCCGATAGCCCGCAGGGAGACAAGCATGTTCCCGAGGGCCGTAGCCTCGACGGGTCCCGCAATAACCAGGATTCCTGTCGCATCTGCGGTCTCCTGCGCCAGCAGACGATTCTTTGAGCCGCCTCCAACAAGGTGAATCGCTTCAGGGCGGGTACCGCTCAGCTCACATGTCCGTCGGATCGCCCTGCGGTATGCCAGCGCCAACGAGTCCGTAATCGCCCGCAGCACGGTTGCACGCTCACGGGAATCGACGGCCGAGGCCTGCGGATCGCCGATCCTCACCCCGGCCTCGTCCAGCGAGGAGGAATCGTTCCCCGCAAAAGAGACCCCCGGGCCCGGGATCCACAGTGAACGCACGCGCTCTACCATGCCGCCCGGAGCCATCAGCTCAGGTGAGGACATGTCGAGCAGGTAGCGCGCGGGCTGGGCTGCCTCAGTCTGCGCGTCGAGGAGCGGCCAGTCGACCCGACCTCCAGCGCCCGACGCGTTATCCCCAAGGGATGCCCACTCGCGCAGGCATTCCTGCTGCACCCACATACCCATGATGTTGGCGAGGAAACGGACCGTGCCATCGACACCCAGCTCGTTCGTAAAATTGGCCGCCCAAGCCTCCTCGGAGAGCACGGGGGCACTGAGCTCTGTACCGACGAGCGACCAAGTTCCACTGGAGATGTACGCAAACGACCCGGTCTGGGCGGGCACCCCCGCAACCGCGGACGCGGTGTCGTGCGACCCAACGGCGACGACAGGGGTGGGCTCGCCCGTCGAGGTGCGCAGCTCGAGACCCTCAACGCGCGCTTCACCAACAATCTCCCCCGGCTCAATGATCGGCGGGAAGAGGTGCTCCACCCCGAAGTCGTCGCGCAGCCGATTAAGGATCTCGGGATCCCAGTCGCGCTCCGTGGCATTGACGAGGCCTGTCGTCGACGCGTTCGTCAGCTCGCTTCGCGCTTCTCCCGTGAGCCAGTACGCCAGCAGGTCGGGAATCAGGAGCGCCGTGCGCGCACAGTCCGCGCGCCGCTCCCCCCGGTCGGCTACACGCTGGAACAGCGTATTGAAAGGCTGGAATTGCAATCCGTTGTGCTTATAAAGCCAGGAGGAATCCCATCGGTCGAGCACCTCGGATGCGCCAACACCACAGCGCGCGGAACGGTAGGACGCAGGGTTACCGATCAGTCGGCCATCCTCGTCCAGCAGCCCGTAGTCCACAGCCCACGTGTCGATTCCGATAGCGTCCACGGCACCGCGCAGGCTGGCCTCGCGCAGGCCCTCGAGGATGCCTCGCCACAGCGCTAGGATGTCCCACTCGTAGGCCACCGGGGCCTCGCCCCCCGATTGAGAAGCGTCGGAACGACGAGGCCCGGGAACAGCGACCGGCCCGTTCGGGAAGCGGGAGCACTCCTCGATGGCAAGACGTTCGCCGTCGAACACGCCCCGCAGGACGCGCCCCGAGGAGGCCCCCAGGTCGATAGCGACGACGGTCGTCATCATGCGCCCCAGGAGGCCTGCTGACCACCCACTCGCTCCGCACTGATGCGCTCGAAGTAGCCCGAGGCGGCGTAGGCCGCGAGCGGGTTGGGGTCGAGGCCCTGCTCTTCGCGCAGCTCGCCCAGGAGCGGGCGCACATCAGAGGAGAACGCGTCCATGAGTACCTGGTTGGCAGTCAGCACGTCGTGCTCGGCCTGCGCCTTCGCCAGAGCGGCGCGGTCGACAAAGAGTGCCTTCGCGGTTGCCTCCTGGACGTTCATCGCGGACAGAATTTCTCCGGGGATCTTTTCTTCGAGGTTGTGGCACTGGTCGAGCATGAAGTTCACACCGGAGGTGGGCGCGAGGGCGCCGAAGGAGACGATCTCGTGCATGATGCGGAAAAGTTGGAAGGGATCTGCGGATCCCACGATCAGGTCATCGTCGGCGTAGAACCGCGAGTTGAAGTCGAAAGCTCCGAGGCGGCCGGCACGCAGCAGCTGAACCACGATGAATTCGATGTTGGTACCGGGCGCGTGGTGGCCGGTGTCGAGGCAGACGACAGCTCGGTCGCCCAGGGCCATCACGTGCGCCAGGGCCGTGCCCCAGTCCGGAACGTCGGTGTGGTAGAAGGCGGGTTCAAAGAACTTGTACTCAAGGAGCAGGCGCTGGTCTGGAGCCAGATTCTCATAAATAACGGACAGCGAGTCAGCGAGCCTTTCCTGCCGCGCAGCGATTGAGTCCTGTCCCGGGTAGTTCGTTCCGTCGCCCAGCCAGATCTTGAGCGTGTCGGAACCGGTAGCGTTCATGACGTCGATGCAGCGCAGGTGCGCGTCGATGGCCTTACGCCGCACTACCTCGTCGGAGTTCGTCAGGGAGCCGAACTTGTAGTCGTCATCCTGGAAGACGTTCGAGTTGATGGTTCCCAGTGTGATGCCCTGCGAGCGCGCGTGCTCCGCGAGGTCAGAGAAGTCATCGACCATGTCCCACGGGATATGTAGCGACACCCGCGGGGTGATGCCCGTGAACCGATGGACCTGTGCCGCGTCATCAATCTTCTCGTAGGCGTTGCGCGGGGTGCCGGGGCTCGGGAATACCTTGAAGCGGGTTCCGGAGTTACCGAAGGCCCAGCTCGGGAGCTCGATCGTCTGTTCGCGCAGGAGGGTGCGAGTGCTTTCAGGCAGGTCGGACAGGTGGATGGTCATGACGTCTCCTTCGACGTGTGGGGTGTGGATTGACGAGGCCGGGGTGTCCCTTTGGAGCACTGCCTCGGTGGGCGATTAGGCGAGGTAGAAGTATTGGTTGAGGAAGTGGGCACTGCCGCCCCCGTCCGGTTGGAAGTACTGGGCCATCTCGGCTTGCCAGCGCGTATTGACCTCGCGGCCTTCCATAGCTGCTGCCGCCGCGCGAGCGTCGTCCGCCTCGTAGTAGCCGACGACGAGTCCGGTGTCCGGATCGAGGAAGAGCGAGTAGTGTTGCCACCCGGCGTCGCTGAGAGCCTGGCGCATCTCGTCCCAGACACGCTGGTGCACGTCGGCGTATTCGGCGAGTTTCTCGGGGCGCACGCGCAGGAGGAAGCAGGCTCGGCGGGGGCTGGCCTGGCTCGTCGTCGCGAGCGTGTGGGCCAGTGGTGGGGTATCGCTCATGGGAAATCCCTTCATCGTTGAACGGGAATTGGTTGTGTCTATTTTAATGTGAATCGTTTCATTTAGCAAGCAGGGCATTGCACATGACAGGCGATTCACGGCATGAAGGCGGGGTTGGTGGGCACAACGAGTGCGCCCACCAACCCCATCAGAGACGACGTCAGAAGTCGTACTTGTCGATGTTATCCGCGTTGAAGCGCACGGGGTCACCGACGACGACGGTCTTGTTCTCGCCGATTGTGCGCTCACCAAGGTTTCCGGCAGTGAACTTCTCCCCTACCTCGCCCTTAATTGCGCCACTATCGAGTGCTGCACCCGCGTACGCGGCCACGTATCCGAGCTGGGCGGGATCCCACAGGGCGAACTCCTTGACGGTCCCGTCCTTCACGAAGGAACGCATTTCGTTGGGCAGGCCCAGGCCGGTCAGAACGACCTTGCCCTTGTAGTCGGAGGTTGACAGGTAGCGCGCTGTGGCGGCGATGCCGACGGTGGTCGGGGAGACGATCGCGTTGAGGTCGGGGTGTGCCTGGAGCAGGCCCTGTGCCTCCTGGAACGACTTCGTATCATCGTCGTCGCCATAGACCTTCGCGACGATCTCAATGCCCTTGTACTTGTCGTTCGAGGCGATCTCGTCCTCCATGAACTTGATCCACGTGTTCTGGTTGGCGGCGTTTGCCGTCGCAGAGAGGATGGCTACCTTACCGGAACCGCCGATCTGGTCGGAGACCATGTCGAGCATGGTGATCGCAACCTGCTTGGACTCAACCTGGTTGATGAACAGGTCTCGGCAATCGGCCGCGCTGTCGGAGTCGAAGGTGACGACCTTTGTACCAGCCTTACGTGCATCCTGAAGCGCGGGACAAACGGCATCGGGGTCATTCGCGGCAATCACAAGGACATTCGTGCCCGCCTGCACCTCGGAGTTGATGAAGGAGACCTGCGAGGAGGAGGACGCCTCGAGCGGGCCAACGACGTTGACCTCGGCGAAGCCGATCTCGCCCGCAGCGTTCTTGCCGCCGCCGAGCATGACGTCGGAGAAGGGGTTGTTCAGCTGCTTGGGGATGAACGTGATCGACTGGGACGAAACATCGTACGAACCGGAGGCATCGCCGCCGGAGCTGGACTCACTGCCCTGCGTCGACGTTCCACCGCCGCAGGCGGACATCAGGAGGGCCGAGGCCAGCGTGAGTGCGCCGAGAGCGGCCGCACCTTTCTTCATGTGAGACATCGTTGTCTTCCTTTCGGGCGCACGCGCCCTGTTGCGGGGGCGTGGTGCCCCTCGTTGTGGGATTGTTAGGCGCTCGCCGCGCCCGGTGCGACGCTGACGCGAGGGGTACGCGCATCAGCTCGATGTGCCAGACGTTGGCGGACGGCATCCACCAGCGATGGCGCGACGACGGAACCGATCAGGAGCAAGCCCGTGACCAGAACCAGGATGACTTCGGGAATTCGGTTGAGGCGCAGCGCGTAGTTGAGAACACCGATCGTCAGGACACCGCACACGCTGCCCCAGATCGAGCCTCGGCCGCCGAAGACGCTGACCCCACCGAAGACAACGGCGGCGATGACGACGAGCTCGAGGCCCTCGACGTTGTCGGCCTTCGCCGCGGAGTAACGCAGCGTCCAGTAGATGCCTGCCAGTGCTGCCATGAGCCCCGACAGCGTCAGGGCGATAACGCGAGAACGCTTCGTGTCAATGCCGACGAACTCGGCGGCCTGCCTGGAGTAACCGAGCGCGAAGAGGCCTCGACCGTACGGGGTCTTGTGCAGCAGGAGCCAGAAGAGAATGACGAACAGGATGACGGGGATTGCCATGTAGGGGATTCCCGTGGACCCAAACGATCCAGTGACCGCGGAGGTTGCCCACTCCGGGAAGTCGGAGATCGACTGGTCGCCGATGACGACGAGGGCGAGGCCTCGATACAGCGCGAGCGTACCGATCGTGACCGCGAGAGCCGGCAGTCCCACATAGGCGGTCATGAATGCATTGACGAGGCCGCACGCCAGTCCGATGAGGAGGCAGATCGCGATGCTCACCCAGAATCCGACGCCCGACTGGACGAGAACTCCGAAGGATGCGCTGACAGGCCGGCGGTCGAGGCGACGGACAGGTCGATGTCAGCGTTGATCATAACGAGGGTCATGGGCAGGGCCATGAGGAGCGTCGCCGTCACGTCCAGGGTGAGGAACGTGAGCGTGCGAGGCTGGCTGAACCTCGGGATGAGGATGGTCGCGACTGCAATGGCGATGATGAGGATGAGGGTCATGTGCGAGTCGCGCGAGGAGAACACGCGTCGAATCGAAGCCATGAGGTCACGTGACGAGGTCTGAGTCGCGGTGCTCATCAGCGATCCGCTCCCTTCTTGCGCAGCGCCTCGTGGCGGCGCATTGAGCTGACTCGGTCGACGACGATCGCGATGAGGATGAGCGCACCAACGACGGCCTTTTGCCAGAATTTGTCGACGCCGACAGCTGTAAGCGCGGACGTCATGGTGGTGAGGAGAAGCGCACCGATGGCGGCTCCATAGGCAGTTCCAACACCGCCGGTCATTGCAACGCCGCCGACGACGCACGCGGCAACGATGTCAAGTTCCATGCCTGCGCCCGTCGTTGCACCGACAGAGTTAAAGCGGGAGGCGTAGAGGACGCCGCCGAGTCCAACGAGCGCTCCGTTGACGACGAAGGCCATAAAAACGCGCTTGGCTACGGGGATACCGTAGACGGCTGCGGCTGTACGGTCGGAGCCGATCGCGTAGAGGTCGCGTCCGGATCGAGCGTAGCGCTGATAGAGCGAGACGATCACGATAACGATGACCGCCAGAAGAGTGAGCAGCGGGAAGCCACCGATCGTCGCGACACCCAGGTCACCGAAGGCCTGGGGGCGGTCACCGGCGAAGTACTGGGTGGATCCTGCCCACCAGTTCAGTCCTCCTCGGAAGACGTAGAGCGTACCCAAGGTAATGACCATTGCAGGGACTTTCGCCTGCGTGACAAGCAGTCCATTGAGTGCTCCGAGCAGTGCCCCCAGAACGATGCCTGCGATGAAGACGACGACGATGGGCAGTCCGGGGTTAGCCGCGAATAGGAAGCCCGTGGCGAAGGCCGAGCACCCAAGGATGGAACCGACCGAGAGGTCGACGCCTTCGGATTGAATGATGAGGGACTGCCCGGCGGCCATCAGCATAGCGATCGTCGCGTTGAGGAAGAGGTCGCGTACTCCCTGGGCGGACAGGAAGCGCGGGTTCATCACCCACGTCAACAGGACCAGAGCAATGAGGGCCGCGATCACCGGGAGCTCTCGCATGGACAGGAGAGAGCGCAGCTTCGATGCGGTGTGCACCTTGGTCACAGACGAGGAGTTGGCTGGCTCTCGGCTCACCGGCGTGGACCCGTGGATGCGGGAGGGAGGAGTCAGTGTCGTGGTCATGATGCGGCCTTTTCGTGGTCGGTTGCCGCCGTCATAATGGCGTCAGCTGTGGCTTCTTCTCTGGTGAATTCGCCGGTGATACGGCCTTCGCACATGACGAGTACGCGGTCTGCCATGCCGAGCACCTCGGGTAGTTCCGAGGAGATCATGATGACGGCGACTCCCCTGGTGGCGAGGGTGGAGATTAGGCGGTGCACCTCGGACTTGGTTCCCACATCGATACCGCGGGTCGGCTCATCAACGATGAGGATCTTGGGATCGGTGGCAAGCCATTTCGCCAAGACGACCTTCTGCTGGTTGCCACCCGACAGCGCGGACACGGGGGTGTCCTGGGTGGCCGTCTTCACTTCGAGGTTTGTGGACCATTCCTGCGCGACCGCTCGCTCGGTCCGCGAGTTGATGAGTCCGCAGCGAGCGAGTTTGCTGCGCAGCGTGAGCGCCGTGTTGCGGGCAACGGACAGGTCCATGACGAGGCCTTGCTTGCGCCTGTCTTCGGGGACGAAGGCGAGGCCGGCTCGGATTGCTCCCACCGTGTCACCGAGCTTCAGGGACTTGCCGAAGGCGGTCACTGTGCCGCCGTCCGCTTTGTCGATGCCCATGATCGTTCGCACGACCTCGGAGCGGCCAGCTCCGACGAGGCCCGCCAGCCCAAGGATTTCTCCGCTACGGACCTCGAAGCTCACGTCTTCGAAGGCTCCGTAGCGGGTGAGTCCTTCGACTCTCAGGACCGGATCGCCGATCTGCGCATCCAGCTTGGGGAAGAGCTGATCGACGTCGCGGCCAACCATGTCTCGCACGAGCTGAGCCTTCGTGGTTCCCTCCAGGTCACGGGTCGACACGTAGGCGCCGTCGCGCATGATCGTCACGTCGTCGCACAGGTTGAAGATTTCTTCCATCCTGTGCGAGATGAACATGAGGGAGGCTCCCTTGTCGCGCAGTGAGCGCGCGACGGAGAAGAGACGGTCGACCTCGTGCCCCGACAGAGCGGCCGTCGGTTCATCCATGATGAGAACCTTGGCGTCCAGCGAGATAGCCTTGCGATTTCGATGATCTGCTGATCCGCGATCGACAGTCCATCAGCCAACTGCGAGGGGTCGATCGGCACTTCGAGGCGGTCAAAGAGCTCTTGGGCGTCGCGCTTCATGGCCGCGTGATCGATGAGGCCAAGGCGTCCCCTGGGCTGTCGGCCCACGTAGATGTTCTCGGCGACCGTGAGGTCGGGGAACAGCGTGGGCTCCTGGTAGATCACTGAGATTCCGGCAGCCTTCGATTCGGCGGGGGTCTTGAAGCGCACCGGCTGGCCATCAACCAAAAACTCTCCGGAGTTTGGCTGGTGAATGCCGGCGAGCACCTTCACGAGCGTCGACTTACCCGCACCGTTTTCACCGGCCAGGGCGTGAATGCGGTGCGGATACAGCTCAATGCACCCATCAGACATCGCGGTGAAGGAGCCGAACTTCTTCACGGCATGCTGGAGCGAGACAACTGGCCTTTCAGCTTCTCGTGTCATGTGGTCACCTCTTCATCGAGGAATGAAACGATTCAGATAGATAGAAAGTGTGCCACACGACAATATGCATGTCAACTCTATAGGGAAGCCTTGAACTTGCCTGGAAAATTGAAGCAGAAACCTACTCGGAGGTGCCACAATATGAACGTTTCATCACTCGAGTTCCCGAAAGAGCTACCATGACGCCGCCCCGCCGCACCCCAGAGGGCACGAGTCCCCAGGACGCAACCACTGCCTCGTCCCCCTCAATGCCCCGCAAAGCCCCAGGCGTCAAAGACGTTGCCGCTCTTGCGGGCGTGAGCGTCGGCTCCGTGTCTAACGTCATTAACCGGCGCGACAGCGTGCGCCCCGACGTGCGTGAGCGCGTCGAGGCGGCGATCACGCAGCTCGGCTACAAGCCCAATCCGACTGCACAGGCCCTGCGACGGGGGACCTCGCCTCTCGTAGGCGTGGCGGTCTTCGACCTGACGAACCCGTTCTTCATGGAGGCTGCTGCTGCCATGGAGCGCGTGCTATCGCGCGAGGGCTACATCATGACGCTGTCTTCCACGCACGCCTCCGTGCAGGAGGAGCGCGACCTACTCGAGGCGCTGGGGCGCCAGGCGGTGCGCGGCGTTCTTCTCACCCCCGCAGACTCCACACATGAGGCCGCCACGCGTTTGGTTGAGGAGGGAACGCCTGTCGTCCTCTTCGACGCGGCTGAGGCGCCCGAGGGCCTACCGTCCGTGTCGATCGACGACCGCGCGGGTGCCGCGCTGGCGATCGAACACCTTCTAGCACTCGGACATGAGCGAATCTGTTTCCTCAACGGCCCCGCCGACATGCGCCAATCCGTGCAGCGCCTCGCGGGCGTGCGAGACGCGATCGAGCACTGGCAGCGCCTGACGGGTTCTGACAGCGTCCAGTTGACCGTGTACAACGCGCAGGCGTACACCGCCCAGGCTGGGTATGCGGCCACCGAAGACGCCATCGCCGAGGCCCGCACCACCTCCGACGGTGCGAACCCCACCGCCGTCTTCTGCGCGAACGATCTGCTGGCCGTGGGCGTCATGTCCGCACTGCGCGTCGCAGGAATTTCCATTCCTGACGACGTATCCGTCATCGGCTTCGACGACATTCCCCTGGCCGCACAGATGCCCGTTCCGCTCACAACAATCCGCCAGCCCATGGACGAACTCGGAGCGGCGGCTGCAGAACTCCTGTTGTCCGGCTCCGATGCACCCGCGCAGCACCAGACCTTCAGCCCCGTCCTCACCATCCGCGAATCGACGGCAAAGCCGAGGGAGTAAAGCGCAGTAAAAGAGCCCGATAACGCCAAGGCGTTCCGCTCGCCAAGACCGCACTCGTCGACCCACGACCAAACAGTGAGGGGGTGAGGCTCCAACCGGGAACCCCACCCCCCTCACTCAGAGAACGCCGTCGACACAATCAATGTTTCACTGGCATTCAATCTGCTCGAGGACGGCTTCCGCCAGCACCTCGTCAATAATCGCGACGCTGGCGAGCTTCGATTTCAGGGCGACATAGAGGGGCACTGCCTTCACGGCTCCCGCCGCGACTGCGATCGACATCTTGGCTTTGCGCACGGAATCAAGGGAAATCGCGATCGTCCGCTCTTCGAGTTCGTGCGACACGGGGTTTCCGTCGCAGTCCAGGAAGCGCGAGAAGATGTCGGTGACAGCGCCCATTTCCTGGAGGCGGCTGAGGCCTCGTTCGGTGAGGAAGCCTGAACGCACAAGAACCGAACCGACCTCGAGGACACCGGGCGAGAAAATCAGCATGTCCGAGGAGGGTGCCGCCGACAGTGTGTCGGCAACGGAACGCTCACGACGCAGGCGCCGTCCGAGGTCCACGTCGGACACGATCGCGGGTGCGGGAAGCATGTGGCCGACGCCGCGCCCACGGCGCGCCATCAGACCAATCGAGTCTGCGACGACGTCGTCATTCGAGCGAGTGAGGCCACCGTAGGTCTGATAGACCTCCAGCCCGTAGGTCCACGACTCCGGCATTGCCCGGGCGACTGCGGTGAGAGTCCTGCCCCACGCGATACCCACCGACCGGGGAACGGGGCGCATCTCGGTCACGTAATCAGCCGCCATCGAGGCGACGAGGTTCAGCGCCCCTTCGACGCTCGATTGGCGCTTGACGACGATAGCGTCGGTCAAGCCAAACGTTTTAATGAGGGCCTTTTCCAGCTTGGGGATACGAGCGCGCGGGTGATTCACGGAAATCGTCACGATGCCGGACTCGCGCGCTTCTTCAAGCAGACGCCCGACGGTCCAACGGGTGCAGCTCAGCCGATCCGCAATGGCACCCTGCGTCAAGTTGTCGTAGTAATACAGCTGCGCAGCTCGCAACATCTGCGCCTCACGATCAACATTCACGTCAGCCTCCATCGGTCAACGAACTTGCGAGTTTCAGAGCCTAACAAAAGCGACCAAAACAAGCGATAGTCGTCCAAAAATAAAACGATTTATCAATAAATTACTGGATGAATCGGTATAGACACCAAGCGGTGATGTGGAGGGGTGGGCTCACGACGCAGGAGTGGGCCCACCCCTCCCGTCTCTCACATCTGCTCGACACGCAGTTCATGCAGGTCATGCATGAACTTGGGGTCACGTCCAAGCGTGTTGTACAGGTGTGCGTACATGGCGAACATGCGGTCGTAGATCGCGCTCGCCTCCTCGTTGGGCGTGTACACCTCGTCGGAAATACCTGCCATCGATGCGCAGGCTTCCTCGACGTCGCTGTAGATTCCGGCCGCGAGCGCCGCGAAGATCGCACTGCCGTGTGCGCCGACCTGCAGCGTGCGGGCGGTCCTCAGCGGGCGCTTGGTGACGTCGGCGTACATCTGCATCAGGAAGGGGTTCTTGAGCAGACCGCCGGCGATGCGGATCTCATTGACGGGCACGCCATGCTCTTCGAAGTTCTCGATGATCATGCGTGCACCGAATGCTGTCGATTCGAAGAGGGCACGGTAGATTTCCTCCGGGGTCGTCGTCAGTCGCAGGCCGACGATCAGACCCGACAGGTCAGCATCCACCAGGGTGGATCGGTTTCCGTTCCACCAGTCCAGCGCGATCAGGCCGTTTTGCCCGGCCTTGAGGGAGCTCGCCTTGGTCGACAGGAGTTCGTGCACGGAGACGCCAGCAGCACGGGCTTCCTCGACGCATTCCCGAGGCACTTGAGTGTCGACGTACCATGCGAAGATGTCGCCGACGGCGCTTTGTCCAGCCTCGTATGCCCATGCGCCGGGGGACACGCCTCCGTCGACCACGCCGAAGACACCCGGGACGTCTTCGAGCGTCGCAGAGGGGGAGAATCCAGCAGGACGAGGTGCCGAGGATTCCGGTTAGCTGACCGGGCTGGGTCGCCCCCACCGACACGCACTGCACGTGCGCATCGATGTTGCCCGAGGCGACCGCAATGCCCTCAGGAAGGCCGAATTCCTTGGCGTAGAACTCGGTGAGACCGCCGACGGATGCGCCCAGGGGAACGATCGGATGGTTCATCTTTTCGTCGAAGACGTTGCCGAATCCGGGTGCGACCGCCTCGAGGTACTCGCGCGACGGGTATGCGCCGTCCTGGTACATGCGCTTGTATCCCGAGTCGCCCGCAGCGTAGGCGAGGTTTCCCGTGAGCTTCCAGGTCAGCCAATCGACGATGTCGAGGATCTCGGCGGTCTCCTCGTACAGGCGCGGGGCGCGCTCGAAGAGCTCGAGGGCCTTCGGCAGCAGCATCTCGGGAGAGAGCACGCCGCCGTAGCGGGACAGCCAGGTCTCGCCACGCTCCCGCGCGACGTCGACGATGCGTCGGGCCTGCGCGGTCGCTCCGTGGTGCTTCCACAGCTTGAGGTATGCCTGCGGTTCGCCCGCAAATTCCTCGCGTTCGCACATGGGCACCCCGGCCTCGTCGGTGAGGACGACCGTTGCACTCGTGCAGTCCAGGCCGATGCCCACCACGGCGGAGGGATCGACGCCCGAGTCCGCGAGCGCTCCTCGTACCGCTTCGGTCATCGAGACGAGGTAGTCGCCGGGTACCTGCAGCGCAAAGTCGGCGGGGAGGGGTTCTCCCGTTGTGACGAGCGTGCGGTCCATGACGGGGGTCGCGTACTCGCTGACTTTCTCGCCGAGTGTGCTTCCATCTGCCGTGTTGATGACGGCAGCGCGCACCGACAGGGTCCCAAAGTCGAGTCCGAGAACGTAACGATCAGACATTGGAGATCTCCTTGTCAGCGTGGAAGTGCTTGCCCCAGTAGCCGTCGGGCGCAAACAGCTTGTCGACCACGTCGTCGAGCTTTCCGATATCGGTCAGGACGTCGAGGATGGTGTACCTCGAGCGGATCATCTGGGCCTTGAAGTGGGTCTCCCGGAAGCGATCCATGTCGACGCCGATCTGCTCGGGGTGCGAGGGGCCTCCGACTGCGTCGAGGCGTTCGGCGGCTTCCTCCGGGCTCATGAGCTGGCTGTCGACGCGCGCTCGCACGGACGGCCAGACGCGCTGGATGTCGCGGATGCGCTGGCGCAGCTCGTCGCCCTGGAGGTTCTTGAAGACGGCGTGCCCCACGGCCTCGTCCGCGATGGTCGGGATGAGAAGGGAGCGAACGCGTTCTTCGATCTGTTCGTCTGTCTTCGCGGCGGCGACAATCGCCTCCACGTCGAGGGCATCCATATCGATTTTGAGGGCCTCTTCCCAGATGGCGAGGGAGGAGACGGTTCCGACGCCGACCTTCATGCCGTGCGAGAGCGGGGGTTCCCAGTCGAGGCCGTGGCCCTCCATCTCCCACGTGTGGGAGAACTGGTGGCCAGCACCGGAGGCGGGTCGCGAGGACTGCGCGGCTTGCATCGCGAGGCCACTCATGATGTTGCCTTCGGCAAGACCGGTGATGGCCTCTTCATCGCCGTTGCCGATGGCAGCGGGATTGTCGAGGGAGGCACGCAGCGGACCCTGGACGAGGGACCACACGTAGGGGTCGATGGGTTCAATGCCGAGCTCGTCGGCAACAATCCAGTCGGCACCCGCGGGGATCTTCTCGATGAGGTCGCCGTATCCGGTGAAGAGCAGGCGACGGGGAGCAGCGGCGATCACCTCCGTGTCGGCGACGAGGCCGACGGGAGCCGGGCAGTTACGCGTGATCTTGAAGCCGTCCTTGGAGATGGATGCGCCAAAGGCGGCGTATCCATCGACGGAGGGCGCGGTGCACACGTTCATGTAGGGACGTCCGAGCTCACCGGAGGCGAGCTTCGCGATGTCGTTCAGGGTGCCCGAGGCGATTGAGCACACGATCGCGTTCTCGAGAGGCCGAATGTACTCGCGCAGGATTTCGACGTTCTCGTAGCCGGCGTACAGGGTCGGCGTGCCCGGGAAGACGTAGGGTTCCTGAGCGAAGGGCACTCCCGCGTCCTTCAGTGACTGAACGACGCCTTCCCCTGCCGCAGCGAAGGTGTTCTCGTCGGCGACGACGAGTACCTCTTTGCCCGGGAAGAGGCGGGCAAACATCAGGCCTGTCTGGTCGAGAACGCCATGGCCAAAGACGATGTCCTTGGTGTCCGTCGCGCTCTCGAGGGCGGTGCGAATGAGCGAAGTTGACATAGCTTGTGCTTCTTTCGATCGTGACCGGCTCAGGCGAGGTGGTCGACGAGGTCGTGGCTGAGGTCGGACAGGCGCGGGTAGGTCTCCATGTACTTTTCGAAGTAGAACTGGTAGGCCTCGTGCACGTCCGGGCGAGGTTCGATGCGCTCGGTTTCGTGGACCATGTTGCGGGCTGCGTCCTCGATCGACTGGTACTGGCCGGAGCCAACCGCGGCGAGGATGCACGAGCCGAGGACGACCGCGTCGCCGACTTCGGTGAGCGTGATCGGAACGCCCGTGACGTCAGCGTGCATCTGCATCCAGTCGCGGGACTTCGTGGCGCCGCCGCAGGCGACCAGCTCGGTGGTCTCGAAGCCGGCGTCCTTGAATGCCTTGAGCACGTGGGCGGTGCCGTAGCAGACGGCCTCTTCGATGGCGTGGTAGACCTGCTCCGGGGTGGTGGAGAGGTTGAAGCCCCACATGATGCCGCGCGCCTTGGAGTCGGTGTAGGGGGTGCGGTTGCCCTGGAAGTACTCGTTGATGATGAGGCCACCGGAGCCGGGGGGCATGTCGGAGACGCGCTCGTCGAGGATCTTGTAGGGGTTCATTCCGAGGCGCTCGGCGGCGGAGGTCAGGTCGCGGCAGAAGTTGTCCTTGAACCACTTGAGGACCGAGCCCGAGGAGACGAGGCCGCCTTCACAGGTGTACTGGCCAGCATGACGCCGTCGGTGTAGCCGCCGAAGAAGCCTTCGCCGTGGAGCGGGGTTGCGCTCTGGCCGGTGATGACGTGCGAGGAGCCGGTGATGATGGCGGTCTTGCCGGGCGACACGACGCCGAGGCCGATCTGGCCGGCCCAGGCGTCGGGGCAACCCTGGGCGACGGGAGTGCCCGGGAGGAGGCCGAGTTCCTGTGCGACCGAGGGCAGCAGGCCGCCGACGGGGGTGCCGAGGTCGAAGATCTTCTCCGGGATCTTCTCGAAGACGTCGCCACAGCCGATGTGCTCGTAGAACTCGACGGGCCATCCGCCTTCGTCGCGGTTGTAGTACATGCGCAGGGCGGCGGAGTTGATGTTGAGGGTCCACTCGCCGGTGAGCTTGTAGGTCAGCCAGTCCGGCGCGTCCACAAGGCGGTAGGCGTTCTTGTAGATGTCGGGCTGGTTGGCGCGCAGCCAGGCGGCCTTGAAGGGGTACCACTCTGCGGTCGCGGGCATGGTGCCGCCGCCGTTGTAGTGGCGTGCCCAGTGGTCAATCGTTTCGGCGCGTGCGCTCTGTTCGGTGGCGCGCACGTCCATCCACATGATCGCGTTGCACAGCTCGCGGCCGTTTTCGTCCATCGGGACGACGGTCATTGTCGTCGCGTCGTAGGAGATGCCGGCGATGTGGCGGGCGGGAATGCCGGTGTCTCCCATGACGCGCCGCACCGATGCGACGAGGGAGTTCCACCAGTCTTCCGGGCTCTGCTCAGCCCATCCGGGGTGAGGGTGATAGGTCTTGTAGGGAGTTGCGGCGAAGGCGATCGGGGTGCCTCGCAGGTCGAAAATCGCAGCCCTACACGACTCTGTGCCGAAGTCAATTCCCATGAGGAAGGGGCCTTCAAATCCGGGTGCAACCATGATGTTCTCTCTTTCTTGTCTTCCACGCCTTAGTGGACATGCTGAAAATCTGTGGGGCGAGGCCGTAGCGGGGTGAGGGCTACGGCCTCGCCAGTGGGCTCTTATTCGAGAGCCCAGCCGCGCTCTTCCCACACCTGAGGCGGCAGTAGGTGGTCGATGCGATCAACGACGTAGGTGGGACGGCTCTCCTCGGGGCGGGCCATGGCCTCGTCCAGCGTGGATTCACCGGTCAGGGGCATCGCCGAGGCCATGCCAGCGTTCACGGCGAGCTGGATGTCCGTCATCAGACGGTCACCCACCATGAGGCAGTCCTTGAGTTCCAGATCGAGGCCCGCGAGGGCGACGCGTGCCATTTCGGCGTTCGGCTTGCCCAGGACAATCTCGGCCTTCGTGTTCGTGCAGGCTTCGATTGCTGCAACGACGGCCGCGCAGTCGGGCTGACCTTTTCCTCCCGGGAAGGGGCAGAAACGATCCGGGTTCGTGCCAACGAGGGTTGCGCGACGGTGGAACCAGATGGCGTCGAATGCGATCTGCAGTTTCCTGTAATCAAAGGTTCGATCGTAGGAAGCAACGACGACGTCGATCTTCTCCGGGTCGTCACTCATGGGGATTCCCGCGCGTTCGAAGGCCGCGATGAGCGGCTCTTCCGCGATCGGGAACACGACCTGGCCGGGCTTGTGCTCGAGGAGCCAGCTCGTCGTGGTGGCGACCGTTCCAACGATGTCCTCGACGGGTGTCGGCAGCCCCAGAGCGGTGAGTTTGTCCGCGTACTGGTGCAGGTCTTTCGTCGGGTTGTTGGTGAGGAAGCGGACCGGAATGTTGCGCTCACGCAGCTCCTCGATGAGCCTGCGCGCTCCCGGCAAGAGATGGTCACCGAGGTAGATGGTGCCATCCATGTCGAAGACGTAGGCGTCGTAGAGGCGTGTTGCCCAGCGTGTCGGTTCGGCAGTCATAGGATTCTCCGTTGCTTGTCTCGTTGACTCGCTCAGGCGAACAGGCCGGCGCAGACGACGACCAGGGTGTTCATGAACCAGATGATGCCGGCCGGGGGATCAATGTGAGTGTCGCCGTGTGCATAGACAACTCGTGCGACCAGCTCGCCACCAAAGCCGGCGATGATGCCGAAAACGGTGCCGATCAGGACTGCCATGAGGCCCGATCCGGTTATGGGGAAGAACAGGACGGCGGCGAGGCCGGCCGTGATCGTCATGTGGTGGGTGACGGGCCAACGCTTGCCCGCGGCCACGAAGAAGATGCACAGCGCGGAGATCGCGAAGGGCACGACCTGGGCATTGTTGATGACGTCCTGGGGATCTGCCGAGACCGGGGCGATGTGCCCGACGATGATCGTTGCGATGCCGGCGGCCATGAGGGAGGCGAAGCCGGAGATGGTCAGCAGCTGGAGGGGCTTCTCCTGCCAGTCGAGCCAACGGGTGGAGCCCTCAGGACGGGTAGGCAGGTGGAAGACAGGGGTCTTGCCGAACATGAGGCGTGCGACGATGCCGGAGGTGACGACTGTGAGGGCCACCGAGTCGGTGTGGGTACCGAACCAGGGGATCAACACGATCAGCTTGTGCAGCACGTAGCCGCCAGCACCGTAGAGTGCACCGACGAGGAGGACGTCAGGGCGGTTGAGGCCCGCCAGAGGAGAGTTAATGTCCCTCGCTCCGTCCGGTAGCAGGCCCTTCTTGGCTGCATATGTCGAGGCACCAACGCCGCCCGCGAATGCGACATGGGGGCCAAACACGGGTCCGAAAGAAATGTAGTCGAGGAACATCGTGTTGCCCGTCGCCGCAGTCACGGAGAAGCCGACGAGAATCGACACGCCCGTAAATGCGAACGCAAAGTTGGGGCCAATCATGGCTGCAAAGGCTCCGCCTGCGAAGGCAAGTAGGAGCCAAAACAAGTCCATATTGGCGAAAGTGAAAACTGCATCTGGTGTCATGGTCTTCGTCCTTGAAGAAAGTGGGGTGGAAAGTGGCACCGGGGATTGCGCATGCTCACTGACACAATCCCCGGTTGCTTGGGGTGCCTCATCTGTGAGGCTCTGTGTTGAGGATCAGTCGTTCCTCAGCGAGTCAGCAGGCTTCGAGTGCCTCTGGCAGTTCGTGCTTGGGATCCTGGTCGTAGGCCTCGAGCGCGGCGACCTTGGGCGCGGAGTGGCTGGAGGGATCGAACACGTATCCCAGCCATTCCTTCGCGAGGCGCCTGGCGAGTTCGATGCCAATGATTCGCTGGCCGAAGGTCAGCACCTGGGCATCGTTCGACAGGATCAGGCGCTCGACGGAGAAGGAATCGTGTGCGACGGAGGCGCGGATTCCGGGCACCTTGTTGGCTGCCATGGCGACGCCCATGCCGGTACCGCAGACGAACAGGCCGCGGTCGGCTTTGCCCTCTGCGATGAGGCGAGCGCCCGCGACGGCGACGTGCGGGTAGTCGATATCCTGACCAGCACTCAAGCCAACATCGATGACTTTGTCGACCCTGGGGTCGGCTTCGAGATCACGTTTGAGGATCTCCTTGTATTCAACGCCAGCGCTGTCCGCGGCGACAACGATTGTAAAACCCACGGTGGTATCCCATCTTCGATCGTTCAGAAGCTGCGCTGCTCCTGGTCGCCGAAAGGCGATGGATCCATTGTGGCGAGCGTCGCACACCCACTTACATCCGTGCACGTTCGCGTATTTCCCCCCTTTTGCTGCATTTTTTGTTTGTCTAAACATGCGCACTTTTGTGCGCAGGGACACAAATCTACCCAAAACACCCCAACCATGTGGTAGGGGCTTTTCGTTGCGTATCACACACCCGCTCCCCCACCTGCCCATGACCTGTAGCATTAGACGTCAAACAACGAAAATCTGGGCCCGGATCAAAGATCCGGACCCAGATTTTTTGAGACGGGCTAGCGGATGCCCGCTACACCACTTCAGTACGCCAACCCCTTGGGCTGCTCCGCGAGCACAGCAAACCCCGGGGCAACAACCTCAAACCCGTTGGCCTTGTAGGCCTCGTAGTCGAAGTTTTCGCATTCGTCGTACCCGATGCGGTGGTACTCGTAGAAGCCGTCCCAGTCCTCGTACCCGGACCCGAGCGACGACTCGAGGAATGCGTCGGCCATGGCCATCGCGGTGCGCGGGGCGACGTAGAAGGCGCCCATGGCGAGCAGGTTCGCGTTGTTGGCGGCGGCGCAGCGGCGCGCGGCGGGAACGGATTCGCACACGGCGGCGTGCACGTGGGGGCACTTGGAGGCGGCGATGTGGATGCCCATGCCGGTGCCACAGAACGCGAGGGCGCGTTCGAACTTGCCTTCGGCGATCTGCGCGCCGAGCATGAAGCCAACGCGGTGGTACATGGGTGCGGTGTCGGCGTCGGGCGTCAGGTCGGTGACGGTCCAGCCGCGCTCCTCGAGGTGGGCTTTGACGGCTTCCTTGAGGGGGTGCCCGGCGAAGTCGGCGCCGACGACGACGTGCTTGTCTTTAGCTGTCAGCATGCGCGTGTCCTTTCCTGAGTCTGCGCAGTTTGGTAAAGGAGAAGAGGCCCTCGTTCATGCAGATGACGAGCAGGAGCACGCCACCCCAGATGAGGGGCCTGTAGAAGTTGGAGATGTCGGGGAACATGTTCAGGCCGGAGGAGAGGACCTGGAGCATGAGGATGGACAGGAGCACGCCGCTCAGACGCCCGGATCCGCCGTTGGGGTTGACGCCGCCGAGGACGACGATGAGGACGGTGAGCAGCGTGTAGGAGGCGCCGTAGTCGGCTTTCGCGGAGTTGTAGTTCGCGAGCATGACGATGCCGGCCATGGCGGCCATGACTCCGGAGAGCACATAGGTGCGGATCAGCAGGCTCTTGACTTTGAGGCCCGAGAAGCGCGCGGCCGTGTCGTTCGTGCCGAGCATGAGGATCGTGGTCCCAAAGCCCGTGAAGGCGACGATGGCGCCGGCGACGGCCGCGCACACGAGGAACACGACGAGGGGGATGGGCACGAGGCCGGCCACCTTCCCGGTGAACACGGCTCCGAACGCTGCAGGGACGCCGGAGACGGGTTTGCCTTGGGTGAGGATGAGGGCGACGCCGCCGAAGAGCTCGAGGGTGCCGAGGGTTGCCAGGATGGGTGGGATCTTGAGGACCGCGACGAGCGTGCCGTTAATGAGTCCGCACACGACCCCGACCACCAGGGCGACGCCCAGGGCGATGAGGGTGGCCATGGCCATGGACGAGGGGGTGACGGCCGGGCCGAGCATGGAGCGCAACGTGAGGGCCGCGCAGATTGAGGTGACGTTGGCGATGGCGACGACGGACAGGTCGATGCCGGCGGTGAACATGGTGAACATGACGCCCAGGCTCATGAGGCCGAATTCGGGGAATTGGACGGCCATCGACTGCCAGGTGCGCACGGCGAAGAAGGGGCCGGGGCGCACGGCGGCGAAGAAGATGAGCAGGAGGAGGAAGACGATGATCAGTCGCGTCATGTAGCTGTCCTTTTTGAGGAAAGCGAGGCGCGGGGAGGCGAGAAGCGTTGACATGTGGTCCTCCTAGTGTGCGTTGCGGCGGGCGCGCATGACCTGAAGCGCGGAGACGCCGGTTCCCACGATGATGAGCAGGCCCAGGGCGAAGCCCTGCCAGAACGTCGGGATTCCCATGAGGATCATGGAGTTTTGGACGATGACGATGAGCAGCGTGCCGAGCATGACGCCCGTCAGCGAACCCTTGCCACCGGTGATGGCGGTGCCGCCCAAGACGACGGCCGCGATGACCATCATTTCCATGCCGAGCAGGTTGGTGGGGTGCATCTGTCCCATGGAGCAGGTGCGGACCATGCCGGCCAGGGCGGCGATGACGCCGACGAGGACGTAGAGCCAGAACTTGGTGGCACGCACCTTGAAGCCGACGCGGGCGGCCGCGGACTCGTCGCCGCCGAGGGCGAAGAGGGAGCGTCCGAACATCGTGTAGCGGGTGACGAAGAAGGCCACCGCGACGACCGCGACGAGGATCAGGAAGGACACGGGCATGGAGGACTGCAGGCCGGAGCTCTCGTTGCGGGCGACGAACAGGGACGCGGATCCGAAGGAGCGCATGGACTCGGGAATCGTGTTGATCTGCACGGATTTGAGCGCGCCCTGCATGACGCCGTTGAAGACGTTGGCGGTGCCCAGGGTGATGATCAGCGTCGGCACGGTCAGCCTGGAGGTGAAGATTCCGTTGAATGCGCCGAGGACCGCGCCGAGGGCGGCGGCGATGAGGAAGGGCACGATGACGGGCCCGTTCCACCCGTTGTCGACGAGGACTTTCGTGGTCACGTAGACCGCGAGGGAGGCCAGCGCCGGGAAGGACACGTCGATGCCGCCGGAGACGAGGACGAGGTGGGCGGCGACGGCGAAGAGGCCGGGGACCACCATCGCGCCGGCCAGGTCGACGAGGTTGTTCGCCGTGTAGAACTGTCCGGAGCGCGCCTGGATGACGAGGGTGAGCGCGGCGATGACCAGGAACACCCAGAATTCGTTGGCGCGCAGGACTTTCGTGATGAGTCGGGGCATTAGTTCTCTCCCCCTTCGGTCGACGAGGCCGGGGCTTGGTCTTCGGACAGGAGCCGGGTCAGTTCGGCCTCGGTGAGGGTGTCGGGGTTGATCGGGTCGCTCAGGTGCCCGGCTCGCATGATGGCGATGGTCGAGCAGTTGGTGAGCACTTCGGCGATGTCGTCGGAGATGATGATGACGGCCATGCCTTGTGCGGCGAGTTCGCGCAGGATCGAGTGGATCGTGAATTTGGAGCCGATGTCGACACCGACGGTGGGTCCGTTGAGGATGAGGACGGAGGGCTTGGTGGCGAGCCACTTGGCCAGGACGACCTTTTGCTGGTTGCCGCCCGACAGGGTGTTGACGGCGTTGGCGGGGTCGGGGGTGACGACGTCGAGGCGCTTCACCCACTTCTTCTCTTCGTCGCGGATGGCTTTCTTGTCGATGAATCCGAGGGCCTTGGTGAAGGATTCCATTTCGGAGATCGTGATGTTTTCGCCGATCGAGCGCGAGAGGAAGAGGCCTTCGGTGAGTCGGTCTTCGGGGACGTAGGCGATGCCGGCTGCGATCGCGTCGCGCACGCCTCGCAGGGTGACGTCTTGGCCTTTGACGCGGATGCGCCCGGAGTCGAGGGGGAGCATCCCGAAGAGGGACATGGCGAGTTCGGTGCGTCCGGAGCCCAGCAGGCCGGTGATGCCGAGGATTTCGCCGGGCCGCACGCTCAGGGTGGCGTCGGCGAAGGCGCCGGCAACGGTTGCGCCCTCGACCTGGAGGATCGGGGCCTCGGTGATGTCGCCGGGCTGGTAGCGCTCCTCGTCGAAGTCGCGCCCGGTCATGTGGCGGGCGAAGCTGGCGCGGTCGAGTTCTTCCTTCGGGCAGGTGATGACCTTGTGTCCGCTGCGCAGGATGGTGAAGCGCTGCGCGATTTCGAAGACTTCTTCGAGCTTGTGAGAGACGAAGAGGATCGCGATGCCGCGCGATTGGAGGTCGGCGACGATGTCGAAGAGGGCGCGCACTTCCTTCTTGGTGAGGGCGGTCGTGGGCTCGTCCATGATGATGAGTTTCGCGTCGCCCATGAGTGCGCGGCTGATGGCGACGAGCTGTTTGTCGGCGACGGAGAGGTTGCCGACGAGTTCGTCGAGGTCGACCTGGAAGCCGATTTTGGCGACGGCTTCGCGGGCGACTTCGCGCATGCGCGAGCGGTTAACGAGGCGGCGTCCGGCGGCAACTTCGCTGCCGAGCGCGATGTTCTCCATGACGGAGAGGTTGGGGAAGATAGAGAAGTCCTGGTAGATGACGCGTACGCCCGCGTCGATGGCGTCGGCGGGTGTCAGTCGCGTGAAGTCGCGGCCCCCGATGGAGACCGTGCCCTGTTCGGGGGTGTGGACTCCGGAGATGACTTTAATGAGGGTGGATTTGCCCGACCCGTTTTCTCCGGCGAGGCAGTGGATTTCTCCGGGCGCGATGTCGAGGTCGATGTCGACCAGGGCTCGCACGCCTGCGAAGGATTTGCTGACGTGTCGTACCGCCAGCACTGGGGTGTCCATGTGGTGTCCTTTCCGACGCGTGATGCCGACCCGGGGCCACGGCCTCGTTCATTGGGACGAGGCCGTGGCGCGCGGGTGGTCGTGTGCGGTGAATCGGTTAGAAGCCGAGGGAGTCGACGTTGTCCTTGGTGATCTGGATCCAGCCGTTGCCTTCGAGGACCTTGGTGGAGCCCTGCGAGAAGTGCATGGATTCGTATCCCTTGACGCCGAGGTTGACACCGTCTTCGATCTTTTCACCGTTGAGGATCTTGGTGGCCAGGGATGCCATGGCGTAGCCGGCGTCCGCGGGATCCCAGAGGGTCAGGGTCGACACGGAGCCGTCCTTGAGGATCTGGGCGTTGGCGGCGGGCATGCCCGTGCCTGCGGTGAAGACTTTGCCCTTGAGGCCGAGTTCTTCGATGGCGCGGGCGGTGCCGGGCGCGTCGAAGGAGGAGGTGCCGAGGATGCCCTTGACTTCGGGGTACTTCTTGAGGACTTCCTTGGCGGTCTGGTAGGCGGTTTCACCGTTGTCCTGGGATTCGACGCGGGGCTCGGCTTCGAGCAGCGTCATCTTGGGGTACTTCTCCTTCTGGTGGGCGACGGCGCCGTCTGCCCATTCGTTGTGGGAGGCGTTGGTGACGTGGCCGACCATGGTGGTGTAGACGCCTTCTTCACCCATCGCTTGGGCAAGGTTGTCCATGATGAACGCGCCGTATTCGCTGTTGTTGAAGGCTTCGATGTCGTACATCGTGTTCTGCTGGGAGGCACCTTCGTGGGTGACGACGACGATGCCGGCGTCCATGGCCTGCTTGAGGACGGGTTCGATGGCGCCGGGGTCGACGGGGACGACGCAGATGGCATCGACGCCTTGGGCGATGAGGTCTTGGATGACCTGAGCCTGCATGGTGGCGTCGGTTTCAGCGGGGCCCTTCTGGAAGGCGTTCATGCCGGTGTCTTCGGCGTACTTCTTGACGCCGGTTTCCATGCGGACGAACCAGGGGTTGGTGGCGTCCTTGGGGACGACGGCGATCGTGTAGTTGCCGTCTCCGCCGCCCTTCGCGGCGGGGCTGGACGAGGATTGGGCGGTGTCGCCGGGTGTGCAGGCGCCGAGGGCGAGGGCGCATGCGGATGCGGCAACGAGGGCTGTAGCTGCGAGGCGGGGCTTCATAGGAGTCTCCTCTGTGTGGGTCAACGTCGGTGTTGAGGTTGTGGTTGTGCGGCGGCTCTGCTGGCGTGCGGTGGTGCCTGGCGTGTCCGTCTTCGTTGCTGGACCTGCCCTGCGGTGCCGCGTGCGCGGTGCTGCTGCGTGCCGGGTGCTCCCGTCCTTGGGGGCGCGTCGGCGTGCCCCCAATCCTAGGACACGCGGGTGGTGGCGTTCACTTTCCGGGTCCGTTTCGGACGAGGCCGGGGCGGGTTTTTGGGGTGTGTGCGGACTGGTTGTCGGGGGATTTGTCTGACGTATGGGCAGGGGCGTTAGTCCAGACAAATACTGTCCGAGATAGATTGCCAAGAACCGCACTGTTGCTAGCTGGAGCGGCGCACACTCGTGCGGTGACGCGCACCATAACTGCACATTTGTGCGATTCTGTGCGTGGGGGCGGGAGGATGTGCAGGGCGCGGGCACGCACATCCTCCCGCAGCTACGAATGTCTAGCTCTGCTTGGCGGTTTCGACGACCTTGTGCCACTCTCGCTCACTGAGGCCCCTTTGACGTGCCACCATGAAGGCCGCCCTTCGATGCTCTTTCCGATCTACCTCGAGCTCACTCGGGTTCATCATGCTGGAGTATGCACTCACCCCTGAGATGGCAGCGCCGATCGGGAGAACTGCCAGAGTGACGTTCATACTTAGCTCGAGTTTCGATCCATTGTTCAGGCTAAATATGATTTCACTCAGCGATGGGCTCCCCAGAAGCCTGTACATGACGACAGTGATGCCGCAACACAGGAGGCACACCAACGCCGCGATTGCTGATGCCTTGAGTCTTGACTTCCATTCTCTCGACACAATCGAATCGGCCAGCAGATACTCTTCGCCGAGCTCAGGCAGCGTCAGAGACGCCAAGGTCCGTGTTCCGTTGATCTGATTGAGTGTTCCGTTCAGGTCCCCACCGAACTGAGCGATCTGGTTGCCATCTCCATCGTTGGCGACTTTCTGAGACATCCTATCCCCTCCTCTGGGTCACATTGCCGACCGCCATGGTCGACAAGCGACACGTTAAGGAGGGCCATGCTCATCTGCGTCCATCGCACCAAACAACGCACAGAAATGACCGTGGGTGCACGTGCAGTCGACAAACTGGGGGCCGCCAATAGGACCGAATCATGCACCAGAGCCGCCTGCAACATCTGACATATGAGCACATCGCTCTCACATCCATCGAACGGCAAGTCATCCTGGTTGGGAACTGTAGCTTCCTCAACGAACTGGACCCAGTCGTCCTTCGGAACGCAACCACCATCCGATTCAGCAAGGACCCATAGCAGAGGCACTACAACAACCTTGAGGGTCCTACAAAGCAAAAGAAACCCTCATGATTGGCCTGACTAGCGACCTCAAAACCAACCAGACCGTTGTGGAATATGTTCGTCGATAGATGATCGTTTGAGCAAGACTTCCAGGAGCAAGTGAAAATCGCCACCCCGAAGCTCGCAAGCTCAGCTAGGATGAGACCGTCACGACCGCAGCGTTTGTGTGTATCTGTGAAGCGTTGAACTGCCAGTTGATGGAGATCAATGAACTGAAGCCTCCTACACAATCGCTGTATCAAGAAAACTACAGGTTTGGATGACTCATATGGCGAGTAAAAAGGGCGATGAAATGACTCTCGAGCAAACTCTCTGGGAGACCGCCGAGTCGATGCGCGCCAAAGGCAATCAGGAGGCATCCGAGTACAAGCACGTGGTACTCGGACTCGTGTTCCTCAAATACGTCTCCGACAAGTTCTCCGAGCGACGCCAACACCTCACCCAGGAACTGATGAACGAAGGTATCGACGAGGACCAGATCCCATCATTCCTAGAAGATCGGGACGAATATTCGGGTAAGAACGTCTTCTGGATTCCTGATGGCGCCCGCTGGGAGCAGTTGCAAGCCAAGGCCAAGCTGCCAGGAATCGGCCAGGCCATTGACGAGGCAATGCGACTCATCGAACGTGAAAACCCCACACTGATGGGCGTCTTGCCGCGCAACTACGGCCGCGAGGACCTCAAGGACGAGATGCTCGGTGAACTCATTGACCTCATCGGCTCCATCGGTTTCGGTGCAGACAGCGATCATGGGGCTGACGACATTCTCGGCCGCGTCTACGAATACTTCCTTGGCATGTTTGCCGGGGCAGAGAAGGGAAAGGACGGCGGCGAGTTCTACACACCGCGCAGCGTGGTCAATCTGCTCGTCGAAATGCTCCAGCCGTTTAGTGGCCGTGTCTATGACCCATGCTGTGGTAGTGGTGGCATGTTCGTGCAGTCGGCCCGCTTCGTCGAAGCCCACGGTGGCAGCCGGGATGCACTGTCCATCTACGGCCAGGAAAAAGCTGCCTCCACCTGGCGCTAGCCAAGATGAATCTGGCACTACGAGGCATCGAAGCAGACCTTGGCCCACGGGACGCTGAAACCTTCACTGAAGACCAACACCCGGACCTGCGCGCGGACTTCATCATCGCCAACCCGCCCTTCAACCTCAAAGGCTACTGGTCAGCCGTCCTGGAGGATGATCCACGCTGGGCCTACGGCACCCCGAACGACTCCAACGCGAACTACGCGTGGATCCAGCACTTCCTCTACCACCTCGCCCCCTCAGGCTCGGCAGGCTTTGTCATGGCCAATGGCGCACTGTCATCCAAAGCGAAGACAGACGGCACCATCCGCCAAGCCCTCGTTGAAGCAGACCTCGTGGACTGCATCGTGGCGCTACCCGACAAGCTCTTCTTCAACACCGGAATCCCAGCGTGCCTGTGGTTCCTCTCGAAGAACCGGCACGGTAACGGCCACCGCGACCGCCACGGTGAGGTGCTCTTCATCGATGCTCGCAACATGGGTGAGATGATCACCCGTGCGCAACGGCAACTCATCGAAGCGGAGATCGAACGTATCGCCAGCACGTACAACACGTGGCGATCCCGCGACGCGCACGCAAACTACGAGGACGTGGCCGGATTCTGCAAAGCAGCCACCCTCGAGGAGATCCGCGACAACGACTTCATCCTCACCCCGGGACGCTACGTCGGCCTCGACCAGACAGAAGATCCCGACGCCGAGCCCGCCGAGCAGAAAATCAAGCGCCTCACCGCCGAACTCCTCGCCGAACTCGACCGCGGCCGCGAACTCGAGGAACAGATTAGAGCTCTGCTGGGGGAACAGCGATGAATTGGAAAGCCAAACCTCTAGGCTCATGCATTGAAGTATTCGACAGTTGTCGACGCCCTGTTACCAAAAAGATAGAGTCCTTGGTCCCTATCCATACTATGGTGCGTCTGGCATTGTTGATTACGTAGATTCCTACATATTCGAAGGGCTCCATGTATTAGTTGCAGAAGATGGCGAGAATCTTAGGTCGAGAAAATTGCCGATTGCATACCTTGCAGACGGCAGATTCTGGGTCAACAATCACGCACACGTTCTGCGTGCGAACGACGAAAATGACACACGTTTTCTTTCTTACATGATTGAGTCTCTTGATCTAAGTGGGTTTATCACCGGATCGACACAACCGAAGCTCAGTCAGGCAGCTCTTCTGTCGATCCCTCTGAGATTACCTAAGCTCGCGGAGCAACGGCGGATTGCTGGTGTGCTGGGCGCACTGGACGACAAAATCGAATCCAACCGGCAAATATGCTCGCTGATCAATCTATTGTCGGAGGAATTGTTCTGTAGTCGATTTAGATTGCGGAAAGATTGTACGACTAAGGGGATATTAACGATAGGCGATCTAGGTGAGATTGTCGGAGGCGGCACCCCCTCTAAAAAAGTTGAGGAATATTATGTGGACTCGGGCATTGCATGGCTGACGCCGAAAGATCTTGCGAGGGATAGTTCTACTTTCCGTCATCATGGCGCAATCGATATCTCCGAACTTGGTCTACGCAAAAGTTCTGCGCGTTTACTCCCCAGAGGTACGGTGCTCTTCACTTCAAGAGCCCCCATTGGCTATATCGCAATCGCATCCGGAGAGACATCCACCAACCAAGGTTTTAAGTCCATAGTGCCGCACCCTGAGTTTGGTACTGCATTCACCTTTTATCTCCTGAAACAGCTCACCCCTGAGATTGTTTCATCAGCAAACGGATCAACCTTCAAGGAGATTTCTAAGAGTGGGCTAGCATCCATTTCATTTGATGCACCCGACAGGGCATCCGTGAGGGAATTCAATTCACTAGTTCAGCCTTTACTTGACCTTCAAGAGGCGAGAGAATCCGAAACTTGTCGGCTCTCAAAGCTACGCGATGCTCTGCTACCAGAACTGTTGAGCGGCCGAATGCGGGTGGATGAGGCTGGGTGCCTGGTCAGTGAAGCCCTAGATGAGGAGGACGCGGATGTCTGAGAACAAACACGTGGAGGTCTCCGCCTCGCAGTTCCTCGTCTTCACCAGTGAGGCAAACGGGGCGATCGAGGTGCACTATGAGGACGGCACCATCTGGCTCAGCCAGAAGCTCATGGCTGAGCTGTTCGGTGTTTCTGCACCGACCATCAATGAGCATCTCGCCAACATCTACGACTCCCAAGAGCTTGTGAGGGAGGCAACTGTTCGGAATTTCCGAATGGTTCAAACCGAGGGGTCACGGCAGGTCACGCGCGGCATCGACCACTACAACCTCGACGCCATCATCTCGGTCGGCTACCGGGTGAACTCCATCCGCGCCACACACTTCCGGCAGTGGGCAACCAAGGTCCTCAGAGACTTCACACTGCGCGGCTACGTCATCGATCGTGCGCGCATGGAACAGGGTGAGATCCTCGGAGTGGACTACTTCGAGCAGCTCCTCGAGGAGATCCGGGAGATCCGTCTCTCCGAGCGGCGCTTCTACCAGAAGGTGACCGATATCTTCACCACCGCTGTCGATTACGAGTCCTCCTCGCCGGTTGCAAAACAGTTCTTCGCCACCGTGCAGAACAAAATGCACTACGCGGTCCACGGTCACACCGCCGCCGAACTCATCAAAGAGCGTGCGGATGCGTCCCAACCGTATATGGGTCTCACCTCGTGGAAGAACAGCCCAGACGGAAAAATTCTTCGGAGCGATGTCACCGTCGGTAAGAACTACCTCACTACCGATGAACTCAAGGATCTGGGCCGCCTGGTGGAGGCATATCTTAATCTGGCAGAATCACGAGCACGCCGCCAGATCGCCACCACAATGGAAGACTGGGTAGAATTTCTCGACCAAGTTCTCACACTGGATGCACGCGAGATTCTCGACAATGCAGGGACCATCAGCAAGAAGATGGCTGATGACCATGCCCTGCGGGAGTTCGCGGTGTTCCGTAAGGTTCAGGACGCCCACTACGTCTCCGACTTCGACCGCTTCACCATTGAAGCAGCCAAAGCCATTGATCCAGGTAATGATGATGATGCGCACTGATCACTTCGACGAGTCGACTGTGGAGCAGGCAGCGAAAGAGTGGCTGGCTGAGATTGGTTTCCACACCGGTTACGCGCCTGTGGATGCTGCGCCAAAGGATGTTAGGGATTCCTTGAGTGAATGCATCCTGTGGAAGCATGTAACTGATGCGCTTACTCGCCTCAACCCTGGCGCTGATCCTGATCTTATTCGTTCTGCCGTAGCGCGAATTCAGCGCGCGGAGTCACAGGACGTCATGACTGAGAACCAGCGACTCTATGAGTTGATGGTGCGCGGGGTGCCGGTTGAAACGACTGGTGACGACGGCAGGCCTCCACCGTACGCCTGCGGCTCGTCGACTTTGATTCACCCGAGAACAACGACTGGCGGGCACTCAACCAGTTCACCATTATCGAAGCCGGCCACAACCGCCGCCCCGACATGCTCATTTTCCTCAACGGCTTGCCCGTCGGCTTACTGGAGCTGAAGAACTCAGCCGATATAAACGCCAAACTCCGTAAAGCCTGGAATCAGATCCAGACCTATCGGAGTGAAATCCCCAGCGTGTTCATCCCCAATGTCGTCACCGTCATCTCCGATGGGACCAGCGCGGCGATGAGTTCCTTCACTGGCGGGTTTGAGCACTACGCTCCATGGAAGACCATTGACGGGCGAGATGTCATCACAAACCGACCTGCCCTCGAAGTGCTACTCAAGGGAGTGTTCGATCCCCACCGATTCCTCGATATTCTGCGCAACTTCGTCGTCTACTCCGACGAGTCGGTCACCGATCAGACAACTGGACAGCGGCGCCGTGCCATCATCAAACGCATAGCGAAGTACCACCAGTACTGGGCTGTCAACGCGGCTGTAGAATCAACAGTTCGCGCTGCGAGCCCAGGCGGAGACAAGCGTGGCGGCGTCGTGTGGCATACCCAAGGCTCAGGCAAGAGCTTCGAGATGGTCTTCTACGCGGCCAAGCTCATGCGCGACCCGCGCATGGCCAATCCTACCCTCGTGTTCATCACCGACCGCAACGACCTTGATGATCAGCTATACGGTGAGGTATTTGCGCCAGCGCAAATTCTGCCCGAAACTCCTGCCCAAGCAACTGGCCGTGATCATCTTCGCCGCCTGCTGAGCCGTGCCTCGGGTGGGATCATCTTCACCACGCTGCAGAAGTTCGCGCCCGGCCAGGATGGTGACACCAACCCGATCCTCACTGACCGGCGTAACGTGGTGGTCGTCGCGGACGAGGCTCACCGCTCCCAATACGGTTTCGAGGAAAGCCTCGACAGCGAGGGCAGGCTGAAAGCGGGGTTGGCCAAGCATCTGCGTGACGCACTGCCAGGTGCCACCTTCCTCGGCTTCACCGGCACCCCGATCGAGACCAACGATCGTTCTACGCGCGCAGTATTCGGTGACTACGTCGATGTCTACGACCTCACCCGCGCTGTGGAGGACGGAGCCACCGTCAAGATCTTCTACGAGTCCCGCTTGGCGAAAGTCACCCTCGATGATGAGCAGCTCAAGAGCTTGGACGCGCTGGTGGACGAGACCACTGAGGCGAGCGAGTCAGAATCTGAGGAAGCCAAGAGCAAGTGGTCTCGCCTCGAGGCTCTCGTCGGCGCGGACGCTCGGCTTGATGCAATTGCCTCGGACATCGTGACCCACTGGGAGAAACGCCGATCCTCCATGGTTGGCAAGGCAATGATCGTAACGATGAGTCGGCGCATTGCCGTTGCCCTCTACAACAAGATCACGGCTTTGCGCCCCGAGTGGCATTCCGATGATATCGACAGAGGCCGTATCAAGGTCGTGATGACGGGCTCTGCTGCTGACCCCTCGGAGTTCCAGCCGCACATCCATTCCAAAGATGAACGACGCAACCTCAAGCTCCGGGCAAAGAACCCCGATGACGAGTTGGAGATCGTCATCGTTCGCGACATGTGGCTCACCGGATTCGATGCGCCGTCCATGCACACGATGTACGTGGACAAGCCCATGCAAGGGGCTGGACTCATGCAGGCCATCGCCCGAGTCAACCGACGTTTCAAGGACAAGCCCGGCGGGCTCATCGTCGACTACATCGGCTTGTTCACATCTCTCCAGCAGGCACTTGGCGTGTATTCGCCCTCAGACCGTGAGCAGGCGGGTGTGCCCATCCAAGAGCTCGTCGATGTCATGTTGGAAAAGCATGACGTGGTGCGGGGCATGCTCCACGGCATCACCTTCGACTCCTCCCCGGACCTGCCAGCCAAGGAGCGTCTGTCGCAGTACGCCGCCGTGCTTGACCACGTCCTGTCTGACCCGGACCTCACCGCCAGGTACAACGACCAAGTGCTCGCCCTGGCGAAGGCGTTCGCGCTCGTGGCCTCACGCCCCGAGGCTGAGGCCATCCGCAACGACGTACGCCTGTTCACCGATGTGCGCGCCGCAGTATTGAAATTACAGAGCCCCGACTCAGGTGAATCGCGGCGCGGGGGCAGCAACCTCGATACGGTCCTTGGGCAGATGCTCAACGATGCAGTCGCAGCGGACCAAGTCATTGACATCTTCCAGTTCACGGGGATGGAAACCCCGGAACTGTCCCTACTTTCCGATGAGTTCTTAGACTCCGTCACACACTCCACCACCCCCAACCTCCAGCTGGGATTACTACGGCGACTGTTGGGGGACCAGATCCGCACCGTCAGCCGGAAGAACCTGGTCACGGGCCGCAAGTTCTCCGAGATGCTTAATGAGGCGTTGACGCGCTACACCAATCGATCGCTCACCACGGCAGAGATTATCGCTGAGCTGGTCAACTTGGCCAAGGAAATGCGTGCAGAACGTGAACGCGCCCAGCAGCTGGGACTGAGTGAAGCGGAGATCGCCCTCTACGACGCCATCATCCAGAATGACTCCGCCATCCTCGAAATGGGTGACGAAACCCTGAAGACGATCGCTCGGGAACTGGTTACTACAATCCGCTCATCTGCCACGTTGGACTGGACGGTCAAAGAATCCGTGCGTGCCCGCATGCGTTCACGCATCAAACGGCTACTTGCCAAGTACAAGTACCCGCCGGATAAGCGTGAACAAGCCGTGCAGCTCGTCATCGAACAAGCAGAACACTTAGCAACTGAAGAGCAGGACTAGGTGCGCACAGTGCCCCTTTCGCACTTTCAGCGAAAGGGGCACATGACTGTAACTGGCTCTTCATGGTTGGGTGCGGGGGGAGGTGTCTAGGCCTCCTGCAATGAGGAGCATTCGGAGTTGGTAGTTGGTGGGGTTGCGGTAGCCTCTGGCGGTGCGTCTGCCTAGTTCGATGATTCCGTTGATGGCTTTAGTTGAGCGCCTCGAACACCTACGCGGCTCCTACCTCAGATTCGGAAACCTCACCCACTACATCACCCGAGCACTCCTCAAAACAGGCGGATTCAAACCCCCAACTACACCCCCAATTACAAAAGCCACATTTGAGCACATTTGCCCCAACAGCGCCATCTCCAACAATTTGCTGTTGGAGGCGCAATCGCACCTATGTGCAACCTGTTTGTGCCTCGCTTTGACACAACATGTGCATCCCCGCCACCCATGCAGGCGGCAGCTACCGAAGCGCCACACGGCAAACATGCAGATAAACCGCCATTTTCAGCGCATTTTCAATGAAGCTGACATGCCGCACTCATCGCGACAACGTGGCCTCGTAGCCCCTCGCGCGCATATGACAGGTTGATTGTCCCTCACATACACCGGGAGTAGTCTCTGCATTCATCGCAACACAGAAAGAATGGCCTTTCCGTGTGCGCGAGATCAGCAATTGTCATTCAAAGGTGAGGCAAAAGCATCATGACCGAGAACAAGTATCTAGCAGACGGTCCTCTCGTCGTCGCAATCGACTCCTCGACGACATCCACGAAGGCGATCGTCGTCGACGCAGAAGGAAACATCTGGCACACGGCGAAGCAGAACATCCAGCTGCACACCCCCGCGATGGACCAGTACGAGCACAACCCCATCCGCTGGTGGGAAACCAGCCGCGCGACCATCGGGGAGGTGCTCTCCAAGCTCTCGCCGACGGACCGCAGCCGCATCGCAGCCATCGGCATCACCCACCAGCGCGAATCCTTCGCCCCCTTCGACAAGGACGGCCGTCCGCTCCGAAACGGCATCCTGTGGCTCGATGGCCGCGCCACCGAGCAAATCCGCCGCTACGGCAGCGAACACATCCACGAGCTCTCCGGAAAGCCCGCCGGCGTCACCCCCGCCATCTACAAGATGGCCTGGGTCAAGGAACACGAACCCGAGATCTTCGCTGACGCCTACAAGGTGATGGATGTTCACGGCTACGTCGCCTGGATGCTCACCGGACGCCCCGTGAGCTCGCAGGCCGCCGCGGACTCCCTCGGCCTCTTCGACATTCAGAAGCGCGACTGGTCCGACGAACTCCTCGACATTGCGGGCGTTTCCCGCGAACAGATGGCGGACCTCGTCGAACCCTCCTACGAGATGGGTACGCTGCGCAAAGAACTCGCCGAGGAGTGGGGCATCGCCGAAGTGCCCGTCATCGCCGGCCTCGGCGACGGCCAGGCAGCCGGCATCGGAGCCGCCGCCGTCGACCCCGAGATCGGATTCCTCAACCTCGGCACCGCCGTCAACGCGGGCGTCGACTCGCCGGTCTACCGATACGACAAGGTCTTCCGCACCCACGTCTCCGGCATCCCCGGCAACTACGTGTTCGAGGTCCTCCAGTCCTCCGGCTCCTACCTGGCCGGTTGGTTCCGCGAAACCCTCGGCGATCCGAAGCTCCTCGGCGCACCCGACCCCGCCCTCGACGAGGCTGCGAGCCGCATCCCACCGGGCTGCGAAGGCCTCGTGACACTCCCCTACTGGAACGCCGTCCAATCCCCCCACTGGGACTCCGTCGCCCGAGGCGCCGTCGTCGGCTGGCGCGGCACCCACTCTCGCGCCCACATGTACCGCTCCATCCTCGAATCCATCGGATTCGAAATGCGCTACAACCTCGACTCGATCGAGGCGGGCACCGGCGTGAAGCTCACCGGACTGCGCGCGATGGGTGGCGGCACGCGCTCCCTCCTGTGGCGCCAGATCATGGCGGACACCACCGCACTGCCCATCACCGTATGCACCCAGGACGAGATCTCCGCGCTCGGTGCGGCGGTCCTCGCCATGGCCTCGACGGGCATCTACGGCGAGCATGACGTCGCCGCCACCGCAAAGAAGATGGCGCAATACGGCGAAACAATCGAACCCGACATGGAGAAGCACGAGCAGTACTGCGACGTCGCCAAAGTCCAGCGCAAGCTCTACCCGAAGCTGAAGGACGTATTCGAGGACCTCTACGAGCTCTCCCGCAAGGCCCCCTCGACGAAGCCCGAATCGCCAAAGGCAGAACTCTAGGAATCGCAAGGAGAAACAATGTCTACCATTACCGTCCTTGGCGCCGGAGCGATGGGCTCGGCCATTTGCACGCCGCTCGCGGACGCCGGCTGGGACGTGCGTCTGTGGGGAACGTGGCTCGACGATCACCTCCTCGACGCAATCGAGCGAGGCGAGAACCACCCGCGCACCAACCAGCCATTCGCGCAGGGCGTCACCCTCTACCGTTCCTCCGAACTCGACGAGGCCTTGGCGGGCGCGGATACCGTCATCGTTTCCGTGGCCTCCGTCGGCGTCGAGCAAGTCGTGAAAATGGCGCTGCCCGGCATCGTCAAAGCCGAAGCACTCATGGTGACCTCCAAGGGATTCCTGGAGTTCGACAACGGCGACGTGCTCTTGCTGCCCGACTCGATCCGACGCATCGCCGCAGACGAGGGCTACGACAACCTGCCCCCGATCATCGCCGTCGCGGGTCCCGTGAAGGCGAACGAATGCGCCGCGCGGGAACCCACCGCAACCATCTTTGGGTGCAAGGACCTCGACGTCGCCATCAAGTACGCGCGCGCAATTCGCACCGACAACTACGCCATCGAGGCCACCGACGACGAGACCGGCGTGGAAATCTGCGCTCCCATGAAGAACGTCTTCGCGATCGCGCTCGGCATCGCTGACGGCCTCCAGGAGAAGACCGGGGTTCCGCACCACAACCTCAAGGCGGCCACATTTAACGAGGCCGTGAGGGAGATGTCGATCCTCGGCACCTCGCAGGGCGCCAACGAAATGACCGCATTCGGCCTCCCGGGCGTCGGCGACCTTGAGGTGACGGGGCTGTCCGGGCGCAACAAGTTCTATGGCGTGCGCATCGGGCGCGGCGAAGGGCCGAAGGAAGCGCTCGAGGAGATGGCTCGCCTGGAGCAGACCGTCGAAGGCGTTCCTGCGGCCGGTTTGGCGCTCAAGTTCGTCGAACAGCACGCCCCGGAGCTTCGCGATCAGCTGCCGCTCATGAATGCCGTCATCGACGTTCTCTCCGGGGAAGTCGAGGACGTCAAGACCAGGATCGGGCAGGCGGTGTTGCCTGCGCGCCCGTGATCGTGGCTCCTCCTCGTGTGCATCCAACGGTGGCCTCATTATCGAGGCCTCCGTTAGGTGCCCACCCACTGTCCTCACGGCGGGTGGCACGTGCCCATTCGAGGGGGGTAAGCGACTCTTGGTGGGGTCGGCGATGACCGAGATTCTCAGCGTCGCCGACCCCACCAGAAGTTCAGTCACGGGTCACTTGGCGTCCCCAGCGTCCCTCTCGAACCCAACCTGCCACAACCCCATATCGAGGAGCTTCATCTGGGGATAGACCAGGTCCTCAGTCCGCATTCCGCGCCGCGCTTCCTCGAGGCGGTCGTTGTGCTCCTCGTAAAAATCCGCGAGTTCGAGGAGAGAATCCTTTTTATAACTGTTGTGTTCTAGTCCTAGATACTTCGCCCCATCCTGAAAGAACCTGTCGTACGCGGGCACGCACCCGAGCGTTCCCATCAGGATTTTCGTGATGAGGACCGGCGACACCTGGCTCTCGACCACGCGCCCGGCGACCTCATTGCGTATCGGCCGGAAATCGTCAGCGATGGCGTCGGACAGCTTCTTCAGCTGCTTCCAGACGTCACTGTTTCGCACATCCGTGCACGCGAGCCCAAACAGGCAGTCGTACTCGGGCTTGAGGATCTCCTCGACGATGGGCGTGTGCACCTTGTAGTCCTTCTGAAGTATGAAGCACGAGCCCCTGTACATTCCCCAGCTCGCCAGGTAGAAAGCGAGGTGCAGGCTCAAATAGTCGTAGTCCGGGGAAGGGTCGTTCCTCGCATCTCGAAAGACGCGATAGCAATGCTCCCACGAGCGGGAGCGCCCATTCTCATTCGCGCGCGCGTCGTCGTAGAAGGTCTGCGCAGCACTAATCAACTCATCGATGGCTTCCATACTTTTCTCCTTGTGTTTCCACGGAAGGCCTCTCTTCCTCGAGGGATCTCGTTGTTTCAGCGGTTCCTATGCGCGCGGATTCGGATGCGAGAGGTCGACCGCCGATCGCGCTGGCACGGGACGGTCGTTCCCGAGCGCCGATGAACAACACCGCTTCATTTCTCGATAACCATATCGCACGGGGCCGGCATCTGTGTCCACTTGCAAGGCCGATAACTCGGTATCGCCGACCGGTGACAATCTGGGAACACGTCCATACCCACAGGTCACGACGAGGCCGGGGCTCCGTTCTGCACATTCGTGCGCTTACGGGAATGCGGGTGGGAGGATTTGCGTGATGGTTGCGCAGCATTCTTGGTGTTTCGTATCGGTTCTGCGCGTACCCTGACAGGGAAGGGTCCGCCCCCAACGGCGGGGGCGGACCACCACTCATCTCACCGTGGAGGGCACACCATGGAGAACTCACCCCTGTCCGATGGAACTGTTGCCGAGGAAGAAGAATCCTTCCGAGACTCGACGTCGCGCCACACGCTCGACCGCGAACTGCCCGCCAGCCGCACGCGCCCCCAGGGCGCGGGTACCCGCGTTGGTTCCTGGATGCGTGTCGGCGCTGTTGATTGGGGGATCCGCATCGCCGTTGTGGGGCTGGTGATTGGCGGTTTCTTCGCCGTCTATGTCAACGGTGTCGCCGAAGGCTGGTGGCATGCCTGGGGTGACACACCCACCGTCGCAGCCACAGGCCCCACGGCCGCATCCACCCCCGCCCCCACAGTGTCGAGCGAGCCCGCCATGTCAGGCGGCTACCAGATCGGCCCCAACGGCATCCTCGTGCGCCCCGCCGAGTTCGCCGCAGACACCTACACCAAACCCGAACTACCCGAGGCAGCCAAAGAAAACACCGAACGAGGTGCCGAAGCAGCCGCAGAACACTACCTCGCACTACTCGTCTATGCCTGGAACACCGGAGACACACAACCGTTCGCGGACATGTCGTCCCCAACGTCGAAATTTGCATCGGACTACATCAATGATGTGAACGAGCAATATGCCAACGGGTGGAGTTACGGAATGGAATCAAATATCACGCATGTTCTCCGCGTAGAGCCAATTGCTGCAAATGGAGACGACGTACCTGAGGGATCTATTCTTGTTAAATTCCGTACGGAAACAGACGACGGAACCTCCTGCACACGGACAAAACTACAGTCATCCAGCTCAACATATAAGTCCACAGTCACATTCATTATGACATGGCGAGACGGTGGATGGAAAGAGGTACAAGGAAGGACTGTTGGTGATAATGAGGGCTAGATTACCGTTTCAGTATCACAATTCTCCTAGTCATTCTTTTTCCCTCTTTTCTGGTGCCCAATTCCGCATCTGCTCTAGGAGCAGAGCCTCCTAGGATAGGAGGACACACCGAAGATGGGCACGCCGTCGTTGATGGAGAGTACGGAGATCACGAATCCGACCCGGATTCTTCTTCGAGTGATCATCTTCCTGCTGACGATATTCCTCGCCTAACAGCTGATATGCAGGCTGATCCCGTGTCAGACTCCTATAAGAGTGCAGTGCCCTGCAAGATCGTTTACGTCGGAAAGGCATCCAACAGTCCGGTAGTCTCTGATGACAACACCGTCGACAATTGTCCACTTCCCCCCGATCCGCAGGGCGGATCGAACCAAGACCCAGGCCGTATCCCAACGACGCGCGACATGCTCTATCTTGCACGCGCGGTCATCCACGCCGATGGCGCTGGCCTGTACAAGCGGCCCGACGGGGTGTCGTACACGAACAAACACATCCCCACGCTCGTGGCGGCTACGCGCCCCACTCAAACCCATGTAGTTACGATGTTCGGCCGCGAGGTCACCGTGGCATTCACGGCCACGTCCTACACGTGGAGTTGGGGAGACGGGACCCCGGACTTGACCACGACCTCGCCGGGTGTGCCCTGGCACAAAGGCATGAAGCCCAACACCGACCCCGCCCTGATCCGCCACTACTACACGCCACCAAACGGATGGAGATCCAGGTTCGATGGCCCTTACCCCAACGCCACGCGCACCATCACACTGACCACCACCTGGGCGGGAACGGCAACCAACCCCTTCACCGGAGAGACACAAACCATCAACGGCCTAGTCACCACCACCGAAACAACGGGCCCATTCCGCCTCTCCCACCTCCTCATCAGCAACACCGACACCTGGGAAGAAAGCCAAGGACACTAAGCGAGTGATGCACCATGACCACCAAAACCTCCAGCATCGGCCAGTGGGTCGGCGCCGTTATTGCCACTGTTGTCATCATCGGCGCGTCGTTCCTGGGGTTCCACGCATTCAACGCTCGAGCCCACGCGAACGCTGAGCTTCAGTCCGGGGCACAGTCGCCCCAGTCTGACAGCACCGCGCAATCTGGCTCCCAATCGGGAGACACTCCTCAATCCGCGGAACCAACGCCCATTGACGTCCCGAAGCCTACTCCCCCGCCACACCTCCACGCGGGTGGACAAATTGGTGCCCAAGCGACATCGCAGTGGTACATCGACCTGTGGGCATATGCGTTCAATACCGGAGACACAGAAGACTTCATGACGGTATGCCAGATCGACAATTTCTGCACCAGAGTAAATGACGACGTCCAGGCACTTCATGCAGATCGAATTGTCACACGACCAATTACGATCAAGTACCTCATGACGAAAGAGATATGGGACTGTACATCTACGCCAGATCAAATTAGCGGAACATGCATTAAATTCGACTACTCCGAGCAGAGTGGAACCGCTATTCGTAAAGACAATGACGCAACTAAACCTGACTACTCCACCATCTCTTTTTCTTCGAAGAGTGATGAAGCTGTCGACCATTACGAAGGCACCATGCTGCTTGTAGCTGACGGAGATACATGGGTCGTCAAACACTTCTGGTCACACAAGGAATAGAACTCCGCCAGAAGCGGACATCTCCCCCGAAGGTTCTCTCCGACGGCGATCGTTCCAATAACTAGCTTTGCCCTCGGCGAGGACGACCCACGAGGCATCATGCAGCGCTCACACACGACCAGGTTCAACACACTGAGGCCCCAGCCCATCATCGTGGGCTGGGGCCTCAGCACAGATGTTTCACGTGAAACAATCACCGACGATCCGCACGATCAGAAGTGAAACAAGGCTAGGATAGACGGGCCCGCCAGGACCTCACCCCCGCCTCTCGCGCAGGCTCCGCGCGAGGAGGCCGTGCCTCGGTGCGAAGACCCAGGCGAGCACGAAGCACGCGGTGAGCACCAGGACGATCGTGGCGCCCGTGGGCACGTCCAGCGCCCAGGACAGGTACAGGCCCACCAGGCCACCCGAAGCACCGAGCACGGGCGACAGGATCATCATGGTCCCCAGGCGGTCGCACAGGAGCCGCGCGGTGGCCGCGGGGGTCACCAACAAAGCAAGCACCAGGACGTTGCCGATCGTCTGCACGGAGATCACGACGGCCAGGGCCACGGCGACGTACAGGGAAAGATCAGCAAGCAGCACGTGCACGCCCGCCGCCCGGGCGCTCTCGCGGTCCAGGGTCACGGCCACGATGGGCCGGTGCGCCAGGAACAGCATGAGCAGCACGAACAACGCGCCAGCCAGCACCACGGGCACATCCGACGCCGGAATACCGGTGATCGACCCGAACAGGAAGTCCTGCAGGCTCCCCGCGTACCCGGGCGCCCGAGCGATAATCGCGACGCCCAGCGCAAACGCACCCACGAAGAGCACGCCGATGACGGAGTCCTCCTTAAGCCGCCGGTTCTGCGCCAACAACGCCACGAGCACGGCGGTCACGACGCCCGCGAGGGCGCCGCCCAGCACCAGGGACCCGCCGCACACGAAGGCGATCGCCAGGCCGGGGAACACGGAGTGCGCGACCGCGTCGCCGATGAACGCCATGCCGCGCAGAACGACGTGCACGCCGACGCTGCCGCACACGAGCGCGGCGACGACCGCGATCAGCAGCGCGCGCGGCAGGAACGCCAGCGCGGGATTCGTCAGGTCGCGGAAGAAGTCGTAGGGGCTCAGGAAGTCCGCCGCCGGGACGAGGGCACGTCCGGCCGCGTGGATCACGGTGCTCATGCGCGCACTCCTAGGGCGTCAAGGATCGGGTTGTCGGGTCGCACGTCGAAGGCGCGGATCCACGGGTCGGCGTCGGCCAGCTCCTCGGGCCGCCCAGAGGCGACGATCGTGCGCCGCAGTAGGTACAGGCGGTCGCACCCGGCGCGCGCGCCGATGAGGTCGTGCGTGGTCATGAGGAGGGCCCGCCCCCCGTCCGCGAGGCTACGGAACAGGTCCATGAGCATCTCTTGCGTGGGCATGTCGAGGCCGGTGAAGGGCTCGTCGAGGAGTAGCACGGCGGGCCGGATCGCGAGGGCCCGGGCGACGAGGACGCGCTGGCGCTGGCCGCCGGACAGCTCGCCGATGGGACGCTTCGCGAGGTCTCGCATCCCCACGAGGGACAGGGCCTCCTCGACCGCGCGAAAGTGCGGGGTCCGCGCGCGTCCGAGCAGCCCGCGCCGCACGGTGACAGCCTGCAGGACGGCGTCGCGCACGCTGATCGGGAAGTCCCACGCGAACTCGTGACGCTGCGGCACGTAGCCGATCGCGCCGTCGGTCTCGACGCGCCCGCTGGAGGGAATCAAGCCGAGGATCGAGCGGATCAGCGTGGTCTTCCCGGCGCCGTTGGGTCCGATGAGGCCGACGAGCTCCCCGGCCTCGACCTCCAGGTCGACACCCTCGAGGACGGTGCGCCCACCCAGGGACGCGCCCAGTCCGGTGACGCGTAGCTGGCTCACTGCTCCCCTCCCCGATCGTCGAGGCCGGGGCCGCGCTCGCCCGAGCCCTCACCGCGGGCGGTGGGCAGGGGCGCGAGGATGGAGTCGGCCTCGGCGATGGCGGCGGCCTGTTCGGCACGGCTGCGGCGCGAGCGCGCGACGACGAGGGCGCCGATCACCAGAAGCGACAGGACGGCGACGGCGATGATCGCGAGGAAGGCCCAGTCGGGCAGCCCACCCGACGCGGCCCCCGAAGCAGAGGACGAACCGGCGGGGTTAGCGGCCCCGGAACCAGCGGGTGCAGCACCAGAGGAAGAAGCAGAGGAAGGAGCGGAAGCGCCATCGGCGGGGGCCGCGGCGGGCGCGGCCATGGCCAGGGCCTCGGACGCGGAGGCGGCGTCACCGACGGCGAAGCGCAGGGTCGTGGAGGCACTCACGGCCTCGCCGGCGGTGGTCGTGCCCAGGAAGGTCACGGTCGCCGTGTAGGTGCCGGGCGCGGAGAACGCCCAGTTGGCGTGCACGTGCGTGCCCGAGTCGATCCACACGTCGCCGGGCGCCGCGCCCGAGTCGGCGAGCAGGAGGGGCTTGCCGAAAGTGCCGGACTGCAGGAACAGCCACGCGCGGCCGGGGCCGCTCACGGGGCCGACGCGCATGGTAAGGCCGCGGTCGATGGTGGCCGTGACGGCGGGGTCCTGCGTGTTCCAGCCGAGCCACACGACGCCCGGGTTCTGCGTCTGGGGAACGACGTACACGGGCTTGCCTGCGACGTCGGCCAGGAACGGGTAGTCGGCGGAGTCGGGCGCGGTCATGATGGCCGCATCATTGACCCGCAGGACGGTCTGGTTGGGGTCGCGCCACACGGCGCCGCTCTCGGCGTCGTGGCGCAGGCCGGCCCGCCACTGCCCGTCGATCAGTCGGGGGCCGAGGTCAACGTGCCCAACTGCGATCTCGCTGGCCTCATTCGACCACTCCTCGTGCGCGGCGACGCTCTGCGCGAGGTCGGGGTCGGGACTCGGGTCAGCAAAGGAAGAGGGCGCACCCGCGATGACGAGGAATACCGACACGAGGAGGGCAAACACCGACATACCAAGGCGGGGGAATGGCGACATTAGAGCCGCGACACGCCGACGACACGCCGTACGGATGCCTCTAGTGCTGCCATTCCCCCCGGGGGCGGCAGCACCTGGACGTACGAGGAGCCGTGATGCCCGCTCACTGGACGATACACGCACGGATGGCGGCCGCCGGCTAGCCCCGGGGGCGGCGGCGGGGCCTGGCCGGGCTTCGAGCTGTGATGCCCGCCCGCTCGGTCCCGTGGGCGGCGGCAAGGCCTGGCCGGGCTTCGAGATCGACCACTCCGAGCGAAGCTCGCGTGTGGCGATCTCGCGGGCGGGCCGCCGCCCACGGGACGGCAAGAAAGCGGGCGGGCGAGCCACGCCGCGGCCGGAAGTGGAGCGGGAATGAGTGTTCATGGCATCTCCTTGCCGCCCAGGCAGCGTGCCAGTGAGCGGGCGTTGTGTTCCATCATGTCGATGTAAGTGGGTGCTTGGTCGTCGAGGGTGTCGCCGTACAGGGGGCAGATGTCCACGCCCGCGTCGGTGGCGGCGGTGCGCAGGGTGGAGCGGGTGCGCGCCAGGTTGGGTTCGAGGAACACCGCGGGGATCGAGGAGTCAGACAGGGTGGCCTGGAGCTTGATCCGGTCGGCGATGGAGGGTTCGACGCTGGGGTTGGGCGCCACGAAGCCGGCGACGGTGAGCCCGTAGGCGTTCGCCAGGTACGCGTACGCGTCGTTGGTGGTGACGAGCTTGCGGCGCTCCTCGGGGATGGACGCGATGGTCGAGGCGACGGTGGCGTCGAGCTCGTCGAGGCGCGTCAGGTAGGCGGCCGCGTTGGCCCGGTAGGTGGCCTCGCCGTCAGGGTCGACGGAGATCAGCGAGTCGCGGATGACGCGCACGTACGCCTGGGCGTTGTGGACGTCGTGCCACAGGTGGGGGTCGATGTCGCCGTGGACGTGCTTGCCGAGGACGGCCTGCGGCAGCATGTACACGTTCGCGCCGGCCTCGCCGATGAAGCGGAACGAGGCCTCGCCGGGGATCGTCGTGAGCGCGCGGGTGGGCACTTCGATGACGACCTGGTCGAGGTCGGTGCATTCCATGGTCGAGGCGACGGCCGCGCCCGTGGTTCCTGCGCCCACGCAGGGGGCCGAGGCCTCGCCCCCGCTGAGTGCGCCGGTGTCGGAGGCGAGTTCGACGCGCTTGGTGGTGAGGTTGACGGTGATGTCGGCGTGGCCGGCGGACAGGACGCGGCGGCCCTCACTGGCGGCGATCTCCTCGGGCGGGGTGCCGACGGCGAAGACAGCGGTGCCTTCCCCGACGCTGACGGGCGTGGCGCCGGGCGTGGTGCGCAGGTTGGCGCGGAAGTGGACGCGGTAGACGCCGGGGGCGGTGAACGCCCAGCTCATGTGCTGGTGGGCGTCGGCGGGCAGCTGCGCGGTGTCGGTGTCGTATCCGCCTGCGGCGTTGAAGCCGTCCGAGGTCGCGAAAGCGATCTCGGGCTGCCCGAACGACGTGGTGAGGTAGGCGGCGGCCTGCCCGGGCCCGTCGACGCCGGTGGTCGTCAGGTCGATCTGCGAGGCGCGGGTGGCCCCCATGTCGGCGCCGTCGCCCCACACGCGCATGCCGAGCCACGGGGTGTCGAGGGCGCGGTCTTCGACGAGGGGGAGGATGGTCGCGCCGTTCTTGGCGGCCTCCTCGGCGACGGAGACGGAGCGCGAGCCGGCGGGCAGGTTGGAGTCGAGGGCGCGGATGAGGGCGTGCTCCTCGAGCATGAGGTAGTTGGAGAAGGCGACGTCCGCGTAAGCCACGTCGCGCACGGTGCGCAGGGAGGGCTCCCACGAGTGCGGGTCCGCCCCGTCGGGCACCATCTGCGTGACGTGGACGCGGTCTCCGGCGACGTTGCGCACGAGGTCGGCGAGGATGCCGGTCGTGGCGACGACGCGCAGTTCACCGTCGCTGGCGGGGTCGGGTGCGGGCGCGCACCCTGCCAGGGTCGCCGTGAACGCTAACGTCGAGGCAGCGAGCACACACCCACTCCCCCGCCACCCACGGAAGGGGAGGCGGGGGATGAAGGAGAGTCGGCCTCGTAAATGAGGGGTCACAGCGTTGCGCGCAGGTTGCGGCGACGTCCGATCGCACCCACCCACACGCAGGCCGCGCCCGTGAGCGCCCACGTGAGGGAGACGACGGTCAGCGGGATGGTGTCGGCGCCGGTGGTGGCCAGGGAGAGGTCGCAGTCCTTGCCGGACGCGGTGCGGCCGACGACCTGGGAGACCATGGGTCGCCCGTTGGGGCCAGTCGCGCCCGTGGCCGTAAGGTCGCCGCCGGAGCCGAAGCCGCTGCCCGCGAGCGCCGCGCCGTTCGGGGTGACGCGCATGGTGATGGTCAGCGTGTAGGTGCCGGGCGCGGTGAACACCCAGTTCTGGTGGGCGTGCGTGTTGGCGCCGAGCGTGTAGCCGGTGCCCGGGCCGTCGAAGACGTGCTCGCCGACGCCGGAGCCGAGCGCGCCCGCGTTGAAGACGGCGACTCGTCCGGGGCCCTCAACGGCGTCGAGGGTGAACTGGACGGGGCCGGTGGTGCCGGTGACGATCTCTTCGCGCTGGGAGTTCAGGCCCAGCCACGGCACACCCGCGATCTGAGTGGAGGGGATCAGCCAGACGCTGGAGCCGGGGGTGGCGACGAAGCCGAGGTCGGCGGGTGCGGTGATGCGCGCGGCGTCACCGAGGGCGAAGGTCAGGGACGAGGGGTCGACCCACTGGGCGGGCTGGCTGCGGTCGTCCTTGACTCGGGCGACGAGGGTGCCGTTTTCGATGGCGGGGCCCAGGTCGAAGTGGCCCTCGGTGGCGTTGCCGGAGGCGCCGTCGCCGACGCTGACGGTCAGGGTCGTGCGCGCGGTGTTCGCGGGCGCGCTGTTCGAGGCTAGGGTGGCGGCCTCGGCCTCGGTGGCCTCGCGGGTGATGCGGGTGGCGACGCAGCGCTCACCGCCGGTCGTGCCCGAGGTGGTGCGCGCGCCCGAGGACGGGGCGGGGTTCGCGCCGGTCGTCGTGCCGGTGTTTCCCGTCGCGCCGGGCGCGGGGGCCGGGGCGCTGGGCGTACCCGTGGCGCCGCCCTCGCCCTGGTCCTGGGCGGCCTGGTTGTTCGTGGAGCTCACCGAGCCGGGGCCCACGCCGGGGGCGGGGGCGGGCTGGGCCTGGTCGGTCGAGGGGGCCGCTCCGGACTCGGCGAGGCACGAGGCCTCGTCGGCAACGTCGATCGTGTAGGTGTGGACCGCGGACTCGGCGTTCGCGGCGCCCGTGTTTCCGGGAGTCCACGCGCTGGCCTGGACGGTCAGCGTGTAGCGACCGGCGCGCGTGAACAGCCAGTTGACGTGCTTGTGGGCGGCGTAAGGCTGGTCGATATCGTCACCCTCGGGCGCCAGGTCGAAGCTGCCATCATTGGTGACCGCCTTGGTGCCCTCGGTGAAGCTGGAGGTGAAGGCGTAGATGCGGCCGTCGGCGGGGCCCGTGTAGGAGATGTGGAAGCGCGCGGCGTCGTATCCACCGGCTGCGACGCCCAGGGTGTCCCAGCCGGGCCACAGCACGGTGGCCTGGTTATCGCCGGATTGGCCGAGCAGGTACGCGGCGGCGGGAGCGCCGGTCGCCTGCCTGACGGAGGCGGGGATCTGAGTGAGGGTGGACTTGTTGACGGCGAGGAGCGTCTGCTCGGGCTCGCGCATGACGCCGGAGCCGGTGGCGTCCTCCTTGATGCGCAGGGTGAGAGCGCCGGAGGCGTCGGAGGTCAGGTCGAAGATGTCGGCGTGGCCGCGGTCCAGGGTGGCCGTGGTGCCGGTGGGGGCGGTGCGCATGACGGCGCAGGTGCTCGCGTCGGCCTCGGACGAGGCCATGGCTGCGTTCGCGGTGTCGGCCTCGGCGGTGGTGGCATCCTCTGTCGCTACTGCGTCCGCGGTGTCAGCGGTGGCCTCGTCGGCGGCGTGTGCCGCTCCGGGCACGAGGAAGGAGGTGGCCGCGAGGGCCATGGCGGCGAAAGCCCGGGCAGCTGCGCGGCCCGGGTTCCGGTACTTCGTGGGGTTCATGAGGGGGTCCTCTAGTGCTTCGCACGTGAATATGAATGAGAATCGTTATCATTCTAAGCCTATGGCCCCTGCCGCGCAAAGTTCTGGCGCCCGAAACCCCTGATCGCGGCCCCCCTTCATGAAGTTCTACGACCCAATACCCTTGATCGCGGCCCATCCCCTTTATGAAGTTTGGCCTCAAGTGCAGCCAGATAGTATGGGCAAGAGCTCTGATGACGCCCCAAAACCTCGGTGAGCACCACTCCCACCTCAATTTCGCATGCAACTCCCCTCCCCTAAATTTCGCATGCAATTCCCCTATCCTTCTTTCAACTTTTTAATCTACATCATTGAAATTCTGCGGTTTTCTCCCCATTGTCGATTTGTCTGACCACCGAATTGCATGCGAAATTGGTGGCGAGCTTCGGTGGCCAGCCCCAACGCTTCGACGCATAGCCCGGTCCACGCTCTCACCTAACGGCTCACGAACTCGCACAAACCAACATCAAGATTTCTATATTTGTGCGATCTGTAGACGAGCACTGCCGACACAACACACGTATTGTGACGGCGTGCGCACGTTTGTGCAGATGGTGTGCACGCAGCCACTTTGCTTTGCAATTGCTTGGTTTTTGATGCGATCTAAATTACTGGCCGAACGGTTGATTGAGCATTTTGGGAGGGATAAGCTATAACCATCAAGCGCCTGACGAAGCTGCCAAGCTGAGTCGGCGCTTTTCTTGTTTGAAACGCAGGGTCGCGCCGACGCTACCCGCGTTGGCACACTCCACGAACGAGATCCGCCGGGTGATCCCCGGCCTCGTCAAACAGGGAATCAACACAACATACGATCCCACGAGGAGTTCACTCATGTTCTCGACCATCGACGTCATGGTTGCCCAGGCCCACATCGATCAGCTCAACGAGCTCGCCGACACCAAGCACATCGTGAAGGCCGACCGCCACTGAGCAAATTCCGGCACCGCCGGAATTCCACGCAAGTCCGCAGACCCACAGGGGCTGCGGACTTTTTGCATACCGTCGCGGTGGCCGTAGGCGGTGTCGGGACCTGGCCGCGGTGCCGGTGGGCAGTGGCGGGGCACGGCGAGCCACACGCCAGCACAACAGGTGCCGCCGGTGTGGAGGGCGCCGGAGGGACCGGAGGGCACGGGCGGGCTTCGAGGCGCGGCGCCGAGCGAAGCGAGGTTGCCTAGCCTCGCGGGCGGCCGGGGCCTCCGGCGCCCGGAACACCAGCGACACTACAAGCACCACAAGCAGGAAGGCCGCCGCCCACCGGCACACACAGCGGCCCGGCCCCACAGCCAGGCACTCCGGCGCCTGGAACACCAGCGACACTACAACCAATGTTTCACGTGAAACATCTGCCCAACCACCGGCCTCGTTACCCCGTATGGCCTGGAAAGTGGCACACTTGACCTATACGGTTCTATGTAACTTCATGCAAAGGATGGCATGCCTTGACTCAGCCTTCGACCAACGGCGGCACCCCGGCCTCGTCCGGGCGCACGCCCGCGCAGGGAAACCGCCTCGACCCCTGGTACGACGTCTACGCGGACCGCGCGCACAACCTGCGCGCATCCGAGATTCGAGCTCTGTTCTCGGTCGTATCGCGCCCCGAGGTCGTTTCCCTCGCAGGCGGCATGCCAAACCTCAAGGACCTGCCCCTCGATAAGCTCGCGGCGTCCGCGGAGAAGCTCATCCGTAACCACGGCGCGCAGGCCATGCAGTACGGCAGCGGCCAGGGCTGGGAGGTACTGCGCGAGCGCATCACCGAGGTGATGAGCTACGACGGCATTGTCGGCGCTGACCCGGACGACGTGGTGGTGACCACGGGCAGCCAGCAGGCCCTCGACCTCGTCACCGAGCTCTTCGTGAACCCCGGCGACGTCATCCTCGCCGAGGCCCCCTCCTACGTGGGCGCGCTGGGCGTGTTCCGCGCGCGCCAGGCGGACATCGTGCACGTTCCCATGGACGAGAACGGCATCATTCCCGAGGCCCTGGTGGAGACGATCCGCGACGTGCGCGCCTCGGGCCGCACGATCAAGTTCATCTACATCATCCCGAACTACCACAACCCCGCCGGCGTGACGCTGTCCGCCGAACGCCGCCCGATCATCGCCGAGATCTGCCTCCGCGAGCACGTCCTGATCGTCGAGGACAACCCCTACGGCCTGCTCGGCTTCCACAACGATCCCCTGCCGGCCATCGCCTCGTACAGCCCCGAGGGCGTCGTCTACCTGGGTTCCTTCTCGAAGATGTTTGCTCCCGGCTTCCGCATCGGCTGGGCCTACGCGCCGCACGCGATCCGCGCGAAGCTGGTCCTGGCCCTCGAGTCCGCGATCCTGTGCCCGTCGATGGTGGGCCAGATGGCGATCGCCGACTACCTGAGCAACTACGACTGGTACGGCCAGGTGAAGTCTTTCCGCTCGATGTATGCGGAGCGCTGCCGCGCGATGCTCACCTCGCTCGAGGAGTACATGCCGTCGTGCACGTGGACCGTGCCGGACGGCGGCTTCTACACGTGGGTCACGCTGCCCGAGGGCCTCGATGCGAAGGCCATGCTGCCGCGCGCCGTGCGCGCCCAGGTCGCGTACGTATCGGGCACGGCGTTCTTCTACGACGGTTCGGGCTCCAACCACCTGCGCCTGTCCTTCTGCTACCCCACTCCCGCGGAGATCCGCGAGGGCGTTCGCCGCCTCTCGACGGTCGTCAACGCGGAGAAGGAAATCGTCGACATGTTCGGTACGGCTTCGGGCAACGAGGCCGGGGCCGGGTCTGACCGCTAAGAGTTACCTGAGGAGACACCCCCATGGCTACCAAAGTTCTGATCATTGCTGGCGGTCTCACGCACGAGCGTGATGTCTCGGTTCGTTCGGGCCGTCGCGTCGCAAACATCCTGACGCAGTTCGGCTACGAGGTTCTGATTTCGGACGTGGACCCATCGCTTGCCGAAGCTATCGAGACGTTTGCACCGGACGTCGTGTGGCCGCTCGTGCACGGCTCGATCGGCGAGGACGGCTCCCTGCAGTCCTTCCTCGAGTCGGTCGGAATCCCCTTCGTGGGCTCTTCATCGGTGCAGGCGATGCTCGCCTCGAACAAGCCCACGGCGAAGGCTCTACTGGGCTCTGCGGGCCTCGCAACGCCCGGCTGGGTGACGCTCCCCCAGGCGATCTTCCGCCAGCTGGGCGCCTCTCACGTGCTCTTCGCGCTCGAGGGCTCGGTGTCCTTCCCAGTCGTCATCAAGCCGACGGACGGCGGCTCGGCGCTAGGTATTTCCACTGCCCAGGATGCCAAGGCCCTGCGCCGCGCAATGGTCGATGCCTTCGCTTACGGCCAGCGCCTGATGGTCGAGCAGCGTATTAACGGCCGCGACGTGGCCGTTTCCGTCGTCGATCTGTGGGACGGCCCCGTGGCGTTGCCTCCGGTCGAGGTGTCCACTGATCGTGGCCGCTACGACTACGACGCTCGCTACACGACGGACGAAACCGAGTACTTCGTTCCCGCCCGCCTCTCCGATGAGCTTCTCGCAGACCTCCAGGCCGCGGCCGTCGAGGCCCACACGACGCTGGGCCTGCGCGACCTGTCTCGCATGGACTTCGTAGTCGACGACGAGGGCACCTGCTGGTTCATCGACGCGAACGTGGCGCCCGGCATGACGGACACGTCGCTCCTCCCCCAGGCTGCTGACGCGCTTGAGGACTCGTCTTTCGCGCAGCTGTGCGCCGATATTGTTGACTTCGTGGCCGGTGGCCGCGACGTGCACAGCGTCGACTACGTCATTGACGAGGAAGGCGTCGGCATCATCCTTGAAGACGAAAACGTCGCCTTTATGATCTCCGAGGACGCCGAGGCGACCGACGAGTAATCGCTCATTCAAAGCATTGTGGGCCCGGGAGGAGGATCCTCCCGGGCCCACATGTTTCACGTGAAACAATCGACAGTCCATCGCGCTATGCAACGACGAACACGCTCTATCGCCGACCGATTGTGGCGCCCACAATCGGTGAATTCAAGCAAAATAAAGTGAGGACATCCCAGCTGCCCGAAGGGGCTGCCAGGATGTCCTCGATGTAGGGCGCTGCGGCTGTCCGGTGCAGAGCACATAGGATGGACTGCCTTCTGACCCCTACGACTGCCAGCCTAGCACGGTTAGTCGTCGATCGAAAACAGCAACTGCACCATGTAATCGCGAAGAAATAACTGAACTCTTACCAGTCGTCCTTTGACCGAAGAAGAGGTCCGTTATCTTACGTATAATTCGACGGGCGGCAGTAACGCGCAATTGGAGGCAAGTACGGCACTGCTGGGAGGCCATCTCGAGATGAAATTCCGTTCTCTGTACGCCTCTGTGTCGTTTTCGCGGTTCCGATGGAAACGAAGTTTCACCGACACAGAGCCTCTCAGAAAAGGACTCCGAGTTCCTTCAAACGCGTTTCAGCGTCCTCGGCGCCCTTCCAGACAATTCCCTGCACGCCAAGGAGCTCGGCCGCGCGGACGTTCTCGCGGCGGTCGTCGATGAAGACGACATCCTCATGCGGCACGTCAAGACGGACGAGCACGTCCCGGTAAATGCCGCGCGAGGGCTTGCAGATGCCGTAGTCGCACGAGAAGGCGAAGAAATCAAAGAGGCTTCCCCACTCAGAGCGACGGATCGCCTTCGCAATGGGATACGGTGCATTCGACAAGATACCAACGCGAACTGCCTGGCGGCGGAGGCGGCGCACAAGGTCCAGGGTGTCCTCGTTTGCAGTGGCCATCCGGGACGCATCGAGAGCGACAAGTTCTTTCAACAGAGCACTGGACGGCTCGGGCTGACCGCAATCTCCGGCGATACGGTCCCAAAATTCACGATCAGACATTCCCGCGTCATACTTACTACGATGAGTCCACATCGCCTGGTCAACGAGCGTCGTGAGACCTCGGGAACCGTCGCCAAACATCTCGGCGATAGCGTGCGGATCGGGGTGAGCGTCGACGAGGACACCACCGACATCGAAAAGCACGGTGCGCGAACTGCCTTGAGCGTTCATGCCTTTCGCTCCTTCTAGTACTGCGAGGGCCCAACTGTGGACCCCTTTAGAGGTAGTTTAAGCGTTAATTCAATCGAAGATTAGCTCAGGAGATGTCGCGTAGGGAACATACCGAGCGTGATCTGCGAAAAGAACGATGAAGTTAGATCAGTGGAGAATAAGATCTGCAATTCGCTGAAGATCCTCGGATCCTGCGAATTCGATGACGATCCGACCCTTCTTGCGTCCCTCGGTGATGGTCACGCGCGTATCGTACGCGTCGGACAGCGCCGATACGACGCTCTCCCCCCAGCTGCGACAGCGGGCGCTGCTGGCGTGCGCGCGGACGCGGGGTTGCCTTTGCCTTGCCGAGCCGAACGATCTCTTCGGTGGTACGCACGGAGAGACCCTCGGCGACGATGCGCTCAGCCAGTCGTTCCATTTCCTCGGGTGTCGACAGGGACAGCAACGCGCGGGCGTGGCCGGCGGTGATGACCTGAGCGGCAACCTTCTTCTGGACGGACGGCGGGAGCTTGAGGAGGCGCAGGGTATTCGCAATCTGCGGGCGCGAGCGGGCGATTCGCTTGGCAAGCTCCTCCTGAGTTGCCCCGAAATCTGCCATGAGCTGCTGGTATGCGCTCGCCTCTTCCAACGGGTTGAGCTGGGCCCGGTGGAGGTTTTCCAGGAGCGCGTCGCGGAGCAGATCCCCGTCTTCGGTCTCCCGGATGATTGCCGGAATCGTGGTTTCGCCGGCGAGCTCGGAGGCGCGCAGGCGGCGCTCACCCATGATCAGTTCGTATCGTGCTTCGGGCTTATCGGCGAGGAATTCCTGGAGTTTCTCGGACCGGCCCGTAGCGGGAATGCTACGAACGACGACGGGCTGGAGAACGCCGACCTCCTTGATCGAGGCCGACAATTCCTTCAGATCATCCTCATCGAAGACCTCACGAGGCTGCTTTGTGTTGGGAACAATCTGATCGATCGCAATTTCAGCGAAAGATGCACCGGGAACCGGAAGAAGCTCGTGATCGACGGATGTTTCACGTGAAACAATCTGTCCTTCGTGCTTCTCTGCGTCATTCACGGCTACATCTTGTGCGGGCACACGAGCCGCCTTCTGGCGGGAATCTGAACCATTGATTCCACCGCCAAGGGCGCTGCGAGAGCCGACGCCGCGCCTGCTACCGGCCGCCTCAACGGACGGCATCGACGGACGCTTCTTCTTCGACGAGGCTGTGCCACGCTTGGGCTGCAGAAGATCCTTCGCAGAACCTCCACGCTTACCAGCGGAGCTGCCTTCGGGGAAAAACACGTCCAGGGGACGGGAGGGCGCGGAGGGTGCATTTTGCGGCGTCTGCTCACTAGCCTGAGGAATGAGAGCGCCAAGACCACGGCCGAGGCCTGTGTGCTTGCGAGCGCCCTTACGGCCCTCAGACTTCGGTGCTGCATCCGCCATTGCAATACTCCTTCAATTGCGTCGGTTCATTGTTTCACGTGAAACAATGGCATGCGCTCAGCTAGTAAGCGTCGTTGATCACTTTGTTGCACCAATGCTCACACATGGTGACTAATACGTTCCGATCTGCGGAAACATGCGGAAAACTCCGAATGTTTCACGTGAAACAATCACTCCTCCAAGGCCGCAACGCGCTGACACAGCTCAAGTGCAGCCTTCCGATACGCGATCGCACCAACATTACGAGGATCGTACGTGACGACAGTCTGACCGTAACTCGGCGCCTCAGAAATACGCACGGAACGCGGAATAACGGTCTCAAAGGTGTGATCCGGGAAGTGCGAACGCACTTCGCTCTCGACCTCTTCGGAGAGCTTCGTGCGCTTATCCGCCATGGTGAGCAGCATGCCCGAAACACGCAGGCCGGGGTTGAGATCCACACCGATCCGTTCGACGGTGTTCCACAGCTGGCTGAGGCCCTCCAGGGCGTAGTATTCGGCCTGAATCGGGATCATGACCTCGTCCGCGGCGACCATGACGTTGAGCGTCACGAGGCCGAGGGAAGGCGGGCAGTCGATCAGGACGATGTCGATATCAGCGTGCTCGGAGACGTATTCGCGCAGCGCCTCACGAAGGCGGTACTCACGACGCTCGACGTCGACCAGCTCAATCTCGGCACCCGACAGATCGATCGTGGCCGGGCACACGACAATACCGTCGATGTCGGGGCACGGCTGCACAACATCGGCGACGCTGGCGCCGCCGATAATGACGTCGTAGTTGACGGAGTGCCGACGGGGTGCGGAACACCGAGCGCGCTCGAGGCATTTCCCTGAGCGTCAGCATCGACGACCAGGACGGACAAGCCTCCCATCGCGAGGCCGGCCGCGAGGTTAACGGCGGACGTCGTCTTGCCGACGCCCCCCTTCTGGTTCGCGACGGCGATGATGCGCGTGCGCTCGGGGCGCGGGAACGTCGCGCGTTCGAGCATGGCCAGATCGCGCATGTTGCGCTCGATCTGATTCGACAAAGGGGTGTTGTTGGTACTCACGTGACACCTTCCTAGATACTGCCCCTAGTTTACGGGCAGACGCACACACTTCCAGCACGAAAAGCCCGGGATGCATCCAGGCGCACACAATCTCGGCACACCGCCGATCAACGCCAAAAACTTCGTTCTGTAGGATCGATTCTCCCAGCGAAAGCACACAACGTGACAAACCGTCAATCGAGAGAATCGATCTGACACAACACCACGTCAACGTGTCCTGCATCACTATATGGGAGGAGCGCCGCAGCAACCGCCACGACGCTCCTCTCCCCCACTGGGGACGCGTTACTTGATGCGCGTGCAGACGACCACGTACGTCGACTCGTCCTCCATGATGGAGGGCACCTCGTGGATCTCGGCGCGCAGGTGGTGACGACGCAGCTCCGCCGAGGCCTCGTCCACCTCGATGGGCGCACGGCGGCCCTTAAGGGCCACGAGCGAGCCTCCGGGGGCGATCAGCTTCGACGTCATGCGCACGAGCTTGCTCATGTTGGCCACGGCGCGGGCAGTGACCACGTCCGCCTTGCCCTTGCCGCGCAGCTCCTCGGCGCGCGCCTGGTGAATCGTCACGTTGTCGAGGCCCAGGTCCTCCACGACGTCCATGAGCCACTCGACGCGGCGCGCCATGGGCTCTGCCAGGTGCACGTCAAGCTCGGGCCGACACGCAGCGATCACGATGCCGGGCAGGCCGGAGCCGGAGCCGACGTCGAGGACCTGACGGCCATCCTTGCGCGGCATGAAGTCGAGGACGGCGGCGGAGTTGACGATGTGGCGCGACCAGATGCGCTCCATGTCGCGCGGGCCGAGGAGGCCGCGAATCTCGCCCTCCTCCTCGAGCATGCGCGCGTATTCGGCGACCTCGGCGAAGGCCGGTCCGAAGAAGTCGCGGACGGCCTGCGTGGGTTCTTCTGGGACGAAGGGGTCGCCGACCTGGCGACCCCTTCCCGTCCCGTTCGGGTTCTCACTCACCGTCGGTGCCCTCGGGGAGGATGACCACGCGGCGGTGGGGCTCGGCGCCCTCGGACTCGGAGGTCAGGCCCTCGTCGGCGACCACGTCGTGGCACACCTTGCGCTCAAAGGGGTTCATGGCGTCGAGCTTGACGGCCTCGCCGGTGGCGCGCACGCGGGCGATGGCCTCGCGGGTGATATCCTGCAGCTCTTCCTTGCGCTCGGCGCGGAAGCCGGCGATATCGAGCATGAGGCGCGAGCGCTCGCCGGTCTCGGTCTGGACGGCCAGGCGGGTCAGCTCCTGGAGGGCGTCCAGGACCTCACCGTCGTCGCCCACGAGGCGATCAAGGGCATCGGGGTCATCGGCGACGATCTCGACCGATGCGCGGCCGTTTTCGACGTCGATCTCGATGTCGCCGTCGAGATCGGCGATATCAAGCAGCTCTTCCAGGTAGTCGGCGGCGAGCTCGCCTTCTTCTTCGAGGCGTGTCAGCTTGTCTGCGTTGTCGTCACTCATGACGTGTCCTCCGTAGTGGGGAATGGGGTCTTGCTGGTGTCCAGGTTACCGGCTGGGGGCCTGGAACCGTGAATCTATGGTGGTCAGCGCTTGTTACCGGAGCGGCGACGGGCCTTGCGGCGCTCGATGCGGCGACGCTCGATCTCCTCGGCGCTGAGCGAGCCGTGCCCGGAGGCGGAGTCGTTGGCCTCGGACTCGTCCTTCGACGAGGCCTTGGCGGACTCGCGCTCGAGGGTGCGGCGGTCGCGGACCTGCTTCTGGAGCTCGGCGCGCTGGGCGGAGGCTTCCTGCTTGGCGAGGCGCTTCTCGACGGCCAGGGTGAGGCCGTGCATCCACTGCTCGTCGGGCAGGGTCGTCCACTTCTGGGTGGCCAGGTTGCGGTAGACGGTGACGATCTCGCCGGCGCTCATGGCGTCGGGGAAGTCGGAGGCGACGCGCTGCTTCTTGGCCTTGGAGCGAAGCTCGGCGAGGGTGCGCTCGTTGAGCTCGTCGATGCGCGGGTCGGAGCCGGCGACGCCCAGGGCGGCGCGCTCACGGTCGTAGTTCTGGAAGAAGGGCTTGGCCCATTCCTGGTAGGCGGACTCGCGCGACTCAAGCAGGTCGGCGTAGGCAGGGGAGCCGGGGGTCGGCATAACCTTGATGGTCCAGAAGGACTGGGCGAGGGCCCAGAACGAGGCGGTCACGGTGTAGATGACGACGCCCATCTGGAAGAACGCACCGGAGAAGATGAACATCAGCGGCATCACGTACATCATGGAGCGCTGCGACTGAGCCATCGGGTTGTCGCCCATGTCGGGCATGTTGCGCGAGAAGGACATGCGCATCGAGACGAACTGCAGGACGACCATGAGGACGATCGCGGCGATGAAGACAGCGACGATCGCGGGCTGGCCCCAGGAATCGCGCAGGGTGTGGGAGAGCGGAACGCCGAAGACGGTGGAGTTGACGATCTCGGTGGACACGGACTCGGTGAGCGGGCCGAGGTGGTCGGTGGAATCGCCGCGGTAGGTGTAGGTGCCGGCGGAGATGGAGGAGACCGCGATGATGGCGCGGTACATGCCGAACAGGACGGGCATCTGCACGAGCATCGGCAGACACGACGCGAAGGGCGAGACCTTGTGCTTGCGCTGCAGGGCCTGGGTCTCTTCCATCATCTTCTGACGGCTGACCTGGTCCTTCTTGCCCTTGTACTTCTCCTGGATCTTGCGCATCTCGGGCTGAATGGCCTGCATGGCGCGCGAGGAGCGGATCTGCTTGAGGAACAGCGGGATGATGGCGATGCGCACCAGGATGGTGAGCAGCACGATGGACAGGACCCACGCCATGCCGGAGCCGGAGGACATTCCGAGCAGCACGAGGAGATCGTGGATCCACACCCAGAGCCACGCGAGGGCCCACGCGAAGGGGTGGAGAATTGCGTCGAACATAGTTTTCGCTTTCGCCGTGGCGCCGAAGCGCCGCTGTTTCGTTGTTCCTTCAGTGTCCGAGGCCGTGGCCGGTTACTCGGTCAGGTCATGCTCCGGGTCGAGTCCCATGGGGGCGGGACGTTCCCAGTTATCGTGCCCAGCCCAATCCTCGGGTGGGATCCAGGGGTCGGGCTTCCAGCGTCCACGCTCTGGTACGTGGTCCACTCCCCCGTGGCTCCAGGGGTTGCATCTCAGCAACCGCCAAGCCGCGAGGATGAGGCCCTTGATGGGTCCGTGGACGCGGATGGCTTGGAGTGCGTAGGTCGAGCAGCTGGGTGCGTATCGACACCGGGGGCCGAGGGCCGGGGAGATGTAGCGCTGGTAGGCGACGATGGGTGCGGACACGAGAGCGCGAAGCGCCCGGCCCGCCAGGTTCATCGTGCGTCCCACTTGCGCCACGCTCGCGCCATCACACGGTCGAGGTGTTCGCCGAGTTCCTTGGAGGGAACGCCGAGGGCCTTGTGTGAGGCCCTCACGACGACCCGGGATCCTTCGGGGAGGTCGGCGATCCGTTCGCGCATGAGGTGGCGCAGCTGCCGCTTGACGCGATTGCGTCCGTTGGCGCGCTTAATTTCCCGCTTGGGTACGACGAAACCGACGAGGCGACTGTTGCGTTCCTCGTCGGCTCGGACGTGGACGACGACCAGCGGATCTCCTGCACGCGTTCCTTGTCGGATCGCGGCGGTGAAGTCCGCTGGGTCAACCATGCGGTGCGCGCGCGGCAGCACCGGGGTGTCTCAGGCGGACAGCTTGGCGCGGCCCTTGCGGCGGCGGGCAGCCAGAATGGCGCGGCCGGCGCGGGTCGACATGCGCAGACGGAAGCCGTGCGTCTTGGAGCGACGACGGTTGTTGGGCTGGAAGGTCCGCTTGGTGGTCACGGCAATTCTCCTCGGCGGGGAGTGGTTTCCCACTCGGTATCGGTTGGGCTATCGACACACGGGGGCGCGATAGCGGGGACGCACGCCCGAAATGGGCGCAAACAAAGACCAAGACTAAGCGGATTGGGGCCGCACGTCAACGCGGCAACGTTACGCACCGCGTCACACACAGTATCCACAGCTGTGTAAATCACTGTGGATCTCATCCGTCCACAGAGGGTGGATGAAGGGAGTTATCCACAGGCTGTGCGTATTTTTGCTTTCCGCACGCTGCTGCGGACCCAAAGTTGTAACTACAGAGCTGTGATTCTGTGATAGTTCTCCACAGCTCCATCCCCAGTCTGTGCATAACATGTGCGCGGACTACACTGCGACAATGTACGAGCGTCACGCACATCACCAAGAAGTCGTGACCGAACTCACCAGTATTTGTGACCGGAGGTTGCCGTGGAGTCGGATTCCCTCACACGCGCGTGGGCTGCGGCCCTGGACGCAGTCCCCACTGACGAGCTGGGGCCCGTCGCCACGTCGATGCTGCGCTCCGCCCGCCCCCTCGGCGACATCGAAGGCACGATCCTGCTCGCCGTCCCCAACGACTTCACCAAGCAGTGGATTGAAGACAAGGCGCAGTCGAAGCTGACGACCGCCCTGTCCGTGCATCTGGGCCGCACCGTGCGCATCGCCATCACCGTCGACCCCACGCTCGAGGTCGTCACCGAAGAGGAGGAAGAGGAGGAGCCGACCCCCGTCGCGCCCGCTGCACCTACCGTCGCCCAGGCCTCGTCGATTGAAGCACCGGAGGAGCACCACTCCCCCGCCCTCGTGACGGCTCCTACCGACTCCGGTCCCACGCACCTAAACCCCAAGTTCACCTTCGACACCTTCGTCATCGGCCCGTCGAACCGTTTCGCGCACGCTGCCGCACTGGCGGCCTCGGAAACCCCGGGCACCGCCTTCAACCCCCTCTTTATCTACGGCGATTCCGGACTGGGTAAGACACACCTGCTCCAGGCCATCGGCCACAACGCGCTGTCGATGATGCCTCACCTCAAGGTCCGCTACGTCAACTCCGAAGAATTCACGAACGAGTTCATCAACGCGATTCGCCTCAATAAGACGGACAACTCCCAGGTCGAGGCCTTCCACCGCCGCTACCGCGAACTCGACATCCTTCTCATCGACGACATTCAGTTCATCGGCGACAAGGAACAGACGGTCGAAGGTTTCTTCCATACCTTTAATGCGCTGCACAGCGCCAACAAGCAGATCGTCCTGACCTCGGACCTGCCCCCGGCCCAGCTCAAGGGCTTCGAGGACCGCATGCGGTCGCGCTTCTCCTCGGGCCTGCTCGTGGATGTTCAGCCGCCGGACCTGGAGACCCGCATCGCGATCCTCCATAAGAAGGCGGATGCCGAGGGCCTCGAGGTCACCCCTGAGGTGTTTGAATACGTGGCCTCGCGCATCTCCTCCAACATCCGTGAGCTCGAGGGCGCGCTCGTGCGCATCGGCGCCTGGGCGTCGCTGTACCAGGAACGCATTGACTTGAACCTCGCGCAGATGATGCTCAAGGACTTCGTGTCCAACCCGGACGACAACGAGATCACCGTCAGCCTCATCATGAGCCAGTGTGCCGTCTACTTCGGCGTCACCATTGAACAAATGGGTTCCTCGGAGCGCAGCCACAACGTCGTCGAAGCCCGCCAGATCGCCATGTATCTGTGCCGCGAGCTCACCGACCTGTCCCTGCCCAAGATCGGACAGGCTTTCGGACGCGACCACACGACGGTTATGCACGCGAACAAGAAGATCTCGAAGCTTATGAAGGAAAAGCGCGAGACCTTCAATCACGTGTCGGAGCTTACAAACCGCATCAAGCAGAAGGCCAGGGAGTCGTGAAAACGGCGCGGGCGCTGACGAAAGTCGGCGCCCGCGCCCCATTCACAGGAGTTGTGCACATCTGGTGCATGAGCGAGCTCAAGCTGTGTAGAAAGAGGGCATGCCTGTGGATCTCAAAAAGTTGTCATTTGCTTCGTGCACAGGACCACGTGACGAATCCACAGCCTCGTCCCATAATGACAGCACAGTCATTTGATTGAAATTCCGCCGCATAAGGGAGTTATCCACAGAACTCACAGCCCTTATGATGGAAGGGAAGTCAAATGACAAAAATTTTTTCACAGGCCTCCGTACAACAACGTCGCCGCCGACGCTACGCGATGGCACGCGCGAGGCAAATTTCCTGCCCCACGTGGGCACACTTGTGGGTAAAGTAGTGTCCGATCCGTTTTGTGTTTTGGAGGCAGCTATGAAGTTCACCGTCGCCCGCGATGTTCTGGCCGAAGCCGTGTCGTGGACCGCCCGCGCGCTCCCCGTGCGTCCGGCCTCGCCGATCCTGGCCGGCGTGCGCATCAAGGCTGAAGGCGACGAGCTGACTCTGTCCTCCTTCGACTACGAGGTGTCCGCGAACTCGCACATCCCCGCGACTGTCGACGAGGCCGGCGAGGTCCTGGTCTCTGGCCGTCTGCTTGCCGACATCTCCAAGTCGCTGCCCTCCAAGCCCGTCTCCGTCGAGCTCGATGGCCAGAAGGTGAACCTGGTCTGCGGCTCCTCGCACTTCACGCTCGCGGTCATGCCCCTCGACGAGTACCCGCTGCTGCCCGCGCAGCCCACAGGCGTTGGCGCGATCGATTCGTCGACGCTGTCGCAGGCCGTCTCCCAGGTGTCGATCGCCGCGTCGCGTGACGACACGCTGCCCCTGCTGACGGGCGTGCGCATCGAGATCAACGGACCGGCGATCACGCTGCTGGCCACCGACCGCTACCGCCTCGCCATGCGCGAGCTCGACTGGGAGCCCACCGACACCTCCATCGAAGAGGTCGCCCTGGTCAAGGCCCGCATCCTCCAGGACGTCGCCAAGTCGATGACCTCGGGCGCCAAGGTCGAGGTCGGCCTGTCCGGCGAGTCCCAGCCCGGCGCCTCGTCCCTCATCGGCTTCACCGCGCAGGGACGCCGCACCACCTCGACGCTCATGGACGGCGACTACCCCGCCGTGCGTCGCCTTTTCCCCGACACCACGCCGATCCAGGCCGTCGTCGATCGCCACGCGCTGCTCGAGGCCGTCAAGCGTATGTCGCTGGTCGCCGAGCGCAAGACCTCCGTGCGCCTGGCCTTCACCGAGGGCCAGCTCGTCCTCGAGGCCGGCCAGGGCGACAACGCCCAGGCCTCCGAAGCCATCGAGGCGACCCTGAACGGCGACGACATCTCGACCGCGTTCAACCCGCAGTTCCTCATCGACGGCCTGCAGGTCCTGGACACCGACTACGTGCGCTTCGGCTTCACGCACCCCACGAAGCCGGCCGTCATCACGGGCCAGAAGAAGGCCGACGAGGGCGAGGTCACGCAGTTCCGCTACCTGCTGATGCCCATCCGCTTCGGCGTCTGACGTGCGCGTCTCCCACCTGGCCCTCGACGACTTCCGCTCCTGGAAGCACGGGGTCGTTGAGCTGCCCGAGGGCCCCACGGTCCTCGTCGGCGCGAACGGCCAGGGAAAGACGAACCTCGTCGAGGCGCTCGCCTACCTGTCCACCTTTTCGTCGCACAGGGTCGGCGCTGAGGGCGCCCTCGTGCGCATCCCCATCGACGAGGCCGAGGCCGCCCCGGGCGGTGCCGTCATCCGCGCGCGAGTCGTGGCCTTCGGCCGCGAGCAGGTCATCGAGCTCGAAATCGTTCGCGGCAAGGCCAATCGCGCGCGCATCAACCGCGCGCAGGTCAAGCCCCGCGAGATTCTGGGCATCGTGCGCACGGTCGTGTTCGCACCCGAGGATCTGTCCCTCGTACGCGGCGACCCGTCTGTGCGCCGCTCGTTCCTGGACGACCTAGCCACGCAGCTCTCCCCCATTCACGCCTCCGTGCGCTCCGACTTCGACCGGGTCGCCCGCCAGCGTGCGGCGCTCATGAAGGCCGCCCAGGCCTCGCTCCGCCGCGGCCAGTCCCCCGACCTGTCGACCCTCGAGATCTGGGACCAACAGTTCGCCGCCCTGTCCGCGCGCATCACGGCCACGCGCGCATCCATCGCATCGCGCCTGGAAGAGCCGGCCGCGCGCTCCTACGACGACGTCGCCGACTCCCCGCGCCACCTGCGCCTCGCCTTCGATGCCTCGGTCGACCGCGTTATCGGCACCGACCCCGACAACCCGGCCAGCGCCGACCTCACCGACGTAGAGGCCCAGACCGAGCGCATGCTCGCGGCCCTCGCGTCGGTACGCGAGAAGGAAACCGAACGCGGCGTCAACCTCGTCGGCGCACACCGCGACGACCTGACCCTCAGCCTCGGCGCGATGCCCGTCAAGGGCTACGCCTCCCACGGCGAATCATGGTCGGTCGCCCTCGCGCTGCGCCTCGGCGCCTTCGAGCTGCTCAGCGACGACGGCGACACACCGATCCTCATCCTCGACGACGTGTTCGCCGAGCTCGACTCCTCGCGCCGCGAGGGCCTGGCCGCCCTCGCCTCGAAGGCTGAGCAGATCATCGTCACCTGCGCGGTCGCCGGAGACCTGCCCGCCTCCCTCGACCACCACGCCCTGCACGTGCGCCTCGACCCCGAGCGCGGCACCGTCATCGACGAGGCCGACGATGAGTGAGCGCGAGGACATGGCCGCCGACGAGCTGAGCGGATCTGCTGCCCCCGGCGAAGAAGCAGACGCCGATGAGTTCGTCGTCCGCGCCCTCGAACGAGCCCAGAGCGTCGCCCGCACGCACGGCTACACGAGGTCCACCCTGCCCTCGTGGGGCCTCGACGAAACACGTCCCCGACGCAGCCTCGACGGATCCAGCGAATACGCCGCCATCGAAACCGACGGATTCGGCCGCCTCGCCGACGAGGAGAACGTCTCCGCGCGCGCCGCAGCCCGAGCCGCCGCCTACCGCCACGGAGGCGGGATCGAAGCCCCGGCCTCGTCGACGGAGGAGGACCCCGAGGGCGACCTCGCGGCCCTACGCCATGCCCTGAAAGGAACCGGCGCCTCGTGGAGCCGCGCCCCCGGCATGGCAGCCATGCGCCCACGCTACCGCAGGGCTAATTCCCTGGGCGCGATCCTGGCCCGCACGATCAAAACCCGAGAATGGGACACCCCCACCAAGATGGGGTCGATCATGGCGAAATGGCGCGACATCGTGGGCCCGCAGGTCGCCGAACACGCCCGTATCGAGACCTTCGAGGGGCACCGCCTGGTCGTGCGCACCGACTCCACCGCCTGGGCCAAACAGCTCCAGCTTCTCCTGCCCACCATCGAGCGGCGCATCGCCGAGGAAGTCGGGTCCGGCGTCGTCGAGCAGGTCATCATCCGAGGACCCGTCGCCCCCTCGTGGAAGAAAGGCCCCTACGTCGTTCGAGGTCGAGGCCCGCGCGCGGACTACGGGTAGGTCAACACTCGAGAAAATAGGTGAGGGGCTCCCCCACGTGGTCGGATTTTGTTAGTCTTCACATTGAATCCCGCACAACAGTGCGAATTTGACGAGGAGTAACGATGAGCAATCCGTACGCGCAGCAGGGCGGTAACGGTTGGGGAAACAACCCTCAGGGGCAGCAGGGCTACGGCCAAGGTCCCTACGGGGCGCAGCCTCAGCAGCAGGGGTACGGGGCAGGCCAGTACGGCGCCCAGCCCCAGCAGCAGGGCTACGGGCAGGACGCGTCCAACCCGTACGGCGCTGCAAACACGCAAAATCCCTACGGCGGGCAAAGCTCATCGGACCCCTACGGTGGGCAAAGCGGTGCTAATCCCTACGGAAGCCAGGGTGGCAACGCCTACGGTGCGCAGAACCAGGGCGGCTACCCGCAGGGTTACGGACAGCCCGGAATGTCCCCGATGGGCACTCCCCCGCAGGGCGAGAAATCCAAGGCTCCCCTCCTGATTGGCGTCGTCGCGGGCATCGTCGTCCTCGTGATGATCGGTGGCCTCGTCGTGTGGGGCATGCTCCGCCCCAGCTCGACCAGCGCCTCGGACCCGTCCTCGGATCGGACCTCGTCCTCGTCGGGCGGCTCAGATTCCGGTTCTGGCTCTGGTTCTGGTTCCTCGAGCGGTTCCGGTTCCGGGTCGTCCAACGGAAACAAGGGTTCTGGTTCCGGTTCATCGAAGGGAAACAGTGGATCGAAAGACCGCTATGTCGCCGATCTTGCTGGTGGAACTGTTCACATTGAGAGCACCAAGATTGAGTTGGGTCCGAGTGACGACGACAACGAGGCGACCGTGGTCGCAACGTACACGATCACCAACAACAACAAGAACGAGGATGTGAATCCCCTCGTCGTTATGCCGATGATGTTTCAAAACGATGAGCTTCTAGAATCCGCGACATTCATCAAGAAAGATCTTCCAGGATATGAACCCCTCGATCTGCTGAAGAAAATGAACGTGGGTGAGACCAGGACGGTCGTGATCGCCTACAAGCTCAAGAGCACCACAGAGACCATCACCATCTATGGTCTTGACTTGTTCGACGACAACAATGAAATTGAGCCCTTCTTCTGGAATCCGAGCTGATCTGACGCCGTCTGCGGCCTGCATCGACAGGCGATCGTCGCGCTTCGGACGCGACCGCAACGCACGCGGTCTCTGTGCCTGAACGCACGCAACGGGGCCGCCCTCCCAGCCGGGAGGGCGGCCCCGTGTGTCCCAGCCGCAACCACAATCGGCATGCGACTGGTCACAGTCGACTTTTCGTTGCAATCACGCAGTTTGTAAAGTAACCCTCCGAGCCTGTCAATCCCGGGAACAAGCGCCACTTTTGGTAGAATCTACAAGGTTAAACATCTATTTTCGCGCACTGCGAGGGGAGCCACGTGGCTGACAACGAGAAGACCGCCGAAGGCGAGCAGTCCTACGGCGCATCGGACATCACCGTCCTCGAGGGCCTGGAAGCCGTCCGCAAGCGCCCGGGCATGTACATCGGATCCACCGGCGAACGCGGCCTGCACCACCTGGTGTACGAGGTCGTCGACAACTCCGTCGACGAGGCCCTGGCCGGCTACGCGGACCACATCGAGGTCACGATCCAGGAAGACGGCGGCATCAAGGTCGTCGACAACGGTCGAGGCATCCCCGTCGACGAGCACCCCACCGAGCACAAGCCCACCGTCGAGGTCGTCATGACGATCCTCCACGCCGGCGGCAAGTTCGGCGGCGGCGGCTACGCCGTCTCGGGCGGCCTGCACGGCGTCGGCATCTCCGTTGTCAACGCCCTGTCCACCCGCGTGAACACCGAGATCCGCCGCCAGGGCTACGTGTGGCGCATGTCGTTCGCCAACGGTGGCACCCCCATCACCCCCCTCGAGCGCGGCGAAAAAACAGACGAAACCGGCACCACCCAGGTCTTCTACCCGGACCCGGAGATCTTCGAAACCGTCGAATTCGACTTCGAGACCCTGCGCCAGCGCTTCCAGCAGATGGCCTTCCTCAACAAGGGCCTGCGCATCACCCTGACCGACGAACGCGAGTTCGCCACCGACGAAGGCGACGAGATCGCCGGCGGCGAGGAGGCCTCGGACAAGAAGACCAAGGGTCACCGCACCGTCACCTACTGCTACGAGCACGGCCTGCGCGACTACGTCGAATACCTCGACTCCGCCAAGAAGTCCGACACGATCAACAACGAGATCATCGACTTCGAAGCCGAAAACGACGAAGGCACCATGAGCGTGGAAATCGCCATGCAGTGGACCACCGCCTACTCCTCGTCCGTCCACACCTTCGCCAACACCATCAACACGACCGAAGGCGGCATGCACGAGGAGGGCTTCCGCACCGCGCTGACCTCCCTCGTCAACCGCTACGGCCGCGACAAGGGCATCATCCGCGACAAGGACGACAACCTCACCGGTGACGACGTTCGCGAAGGCCTGACCGCCGTCATCTCGATCAAGCTCACCGAGCCCCAGTTCGAAGGCCAGACCAAGACTAAGCTCGGCAACACCGAAGCGCGAACCTTCGTTCAGCAGCAGGTCTACTCCAAGCTCACCGACTGGTTCGACGCCCACCCCGCCGACGCCAAGGCCATCATCAACAAGGGCCAGGCCGCCCAGGCCGCCCGCGTCGCCGCCCGCAAGGCCCGCGAGGCCACGCGCCGCAAGGGCGTCCTCGAATCCGCCTCCATGCCCGGCAAGCTGCGCGACTGCTCCTCGCGCACGCCCTCCGAGTGCGAAATCTTCATCGTCGAGGGCGACTCCGCAGGCGGCTCCGCCGTCGGCGGCCGCGACCCCGAGCGTCAGGCCATCCTGCCGATCCGCGGCAAGATCCTCAACGTCGAAAGGCGCGCCTAGACCGAGCCCTGTCCTCGGACACCATCCGCTCCCTCATCACCGCCTTCGGCACCGGCATCGGCGAAGACTTCGACATCTCGAAGCTGCGCTACGGCAAGATCGTCATCATGGCGGACGCCGACGTCGACGGCCAGCACATCGCCACGCTGCTGCTGACCCTCCTCTTCCGCTACATGCGACCCCTCATCGAGGACGGCCACACCTTCATCGCCATGCCCCCGCTGTACCGCATCAAGTGGACCAACGCCGAGCACGAATTCGCATACTCCGACAAGGAGCGCGACAAGCTGCTCGCCGCCGGCGCCGCCGCGAACCGCCGCCTGCCCAAGGAAGGCGGCATCCAGCGATACAAGGGTCTGGGCGAAATGAACGACCACGAACTGTGGGAGACCACCATGGATCCGGAGCGCCGAATCCTCAAGCAGGTCACCCTCGACGAGGCCGCAGACGCCGACGAGACCTTCACGATCCTCATGGGCGACGACGTCGACCGACGCCGCACGTTCATCCAGCGCAACGCCTCCGACGTGCGCTTCCTCGACATCTGACATCACCCGCGACCAGCCCAGCCCCGGCCTCGAACCGGGTGGGCCCGATCGAGCAGAAACAACGTAAGGAACACTTGTGAGCGACGAGCAGACTACCGACGCGCGGCACATCTCGGACACCGAGCGCATCCGCCAGGTCGACCTGCAAAAGGAGATGCAGCGCTCCTACCTCGACTACGCCATGAGCGTCATCGTCGGGCGCGCCCTGCCCGACGTGCGCGACGGCCTCAAGCCCGTCCACCGTCGCGTCCTGTACGCCATGTACGACGGCGGATACCGCCCCACCTCCTCGTTCTCCAAGTCCTCCCGCGTCGTCGGCGAGGTCATGGGTAACTACCACCCCCACGGTGACGCCGCCATCTACGACGCCCTCGCGCGCCTCGTGCAGCCCTGGTCGCTGCGCTACCCCCTCGTCGCCGGCCAGGGTAACTTCGGTACCCCCGGCAACCTGGGCCCCGCCGCACCCCGTTACACCGAGTGCAAGATGGCGCCCCTGGCCATGGAAATGGTCCGCGACATCGACGAAGAATGCGTTGATTTCCAGGACAACTACGACGGCCGCAACCAGGAACCCACCATCCTGCCCGCGCGCTTCCCGAACCTGCTGGCCAACGGCTCCGAAGGCATCGCCGTCGGCATGGCCACGCGCATCCCGCCGCACAACCTGCGCGAGCTCGCACGCGGCGTCGAATGGGCCCTCGAGCACCCCGATGCCTCCCGCGAGGAACTCCTCGAAGCACTCATCAAGCTGATCCCCGGACCCGACTTCCCCACCGGCGCCACCATCCTGGGCCACAAGGGCATCGAAGACGCGTACCGCACCGGCCGCGGCTCCATCACGCAGCGCGCCGTCGTTAACGTCGAGGAAATCCAGGGCCGCCAGTGTCTCGTCGTCACCGAGCTGCCCTACCAGGTCAACCCCGACAACCTGGCCGACAAGATCGCCCAGCTCGTGCGCGACGGAGCGATCAGCGGCATCGCCGACATCCGTGACGAGACCTCCGGCCGCACCGGCCAGCGCCTCGTCATCGTCCTCAAGCGCGACGCCGTCGCCAAGGTAGTCCTCAACAACCTCTACAAGCGCACCAGCCTGCAGGAGAACTTCTCCGCCAACATGCTCGCGCTCGTCGACGGCGTGCCCCGTACCCTGTCGATCGACGGCTTTATCCGCCACTGGATCAACCACCAGATCGACGTCATCGTGCGCCGCACGAAGTTCCGCCTGCGCAAGGCCCTCGAGCGCCTGCACATCCTCGAAGGCTACCTGAAGGCCCTCGACGCCCTCGACGAGGTCATCGCCCTCATCCGCCGCTCCCCCACGGTCGACGAGGCCCGCAACGGCCTCATCGAGCTGCTCGACGTGGACGCCATCCAGGCCGACGCCATCCTGGCCCTCCAGCTGCGCCGCCTGGCCGCCCTCGAGCGCCAGAAGATCATGGACGAGCACGGCGAACTCAAGGCCCGCGTCGACGACCTCAACGACATCCTCGCCACGCCCGAGCGTCAGCGCGCCATCATCTCCAGCGAACTCAGCGAGATCGTTGACAAGTTTGGCGACGAGCGTCGCACCCGCATCCTCCCCTTCGACGGGGAAATGTCGATGGAAGACCTCATCCCCGAAGAGGACGTGGTCGTCACCATCACCCGCGACGGATTCGCCAAGCGCACCCGCACGGACAACTACCGCTCGCAAAGCGCGGCGGCAAGGGCGTGCGCGGCACCCAGCTGCGCGGCGACGACGTGGTCGAACACTTCTTCGTCACAACCACGCACAACTGGCTCCTCTTCTTCACCAACCTCGGACGCGTCTACCGCGCCAAGGCCTACGAGATCCCCGAGGGCGGTCGTGACGCCAAAGGGCCAGCACGTCGCCAACCTGCTGGCCTTCCAGCCCGACGAGCACATCGCGCAGGTCCTCGCGATCCGCACCTACGAGGACGCGGACTTCCTGGTCCTGGCCACCAAGCGCGGCCTCGTCAAGAAGACCCCGCTGAGCCTGTACAACTCGCCCCGCTCCGGCGGCATCATCGCCATCAACCTGCGCGAGGACGAGGACGGCAAGCCCGACGAGCTCGTCTCCGCACAGACCATCATGGCCGACGAGGACCTCATCCTCGTCTCCCGCGACGGCCAGGCCGTGCGCTTCACCGCCACTGACGACCAGCTGCGCTCCATGGGCCGCTCCACGTCCGGCGTGCGCGGCATGAAGTTCCGCGGCGACGACGAGCTGCTCAGCATGGAGGTCCCGCGCGAGGACACCGACCTGCTGATCGTCACCGAATCCGGCTACGCCAAGCGCACTCCCGTCGATGAATACCCGACCAAGTCGCGCGGCACCCTGGGCGTGCGCGTTGGCAAGCTCGTCGACGAACGCGGTGGCCTCGTCGGCGCCCTCGTCGTGCGTCCCGATGAAGACGTCATGGTCATCACCGAGTCCGGCAAGCTCGTCCAGGTGAACGCCTCCGACGTGCGACCCACCGCCCGCAACACCATGGGCGTCATCTTCGCCCGCCCGGACGACGGCGACCGCATCATCGCGATCACCCGCAACTCCGACTCGGGCGACGAGGACGAGACCGACGAGTCCGAGAACACCGAGGCCACCCAGGCCCCGGATGCCGCCGAGGGGACCGACGCCCCCGCTAACGAGGCCACGGCCTCTGAGGGCGACGACACCGCGGACGCGCAGAACTGACGGATGATCACGGGACGAGGCCCCGGCCTCGTCCCGTGATCAATCTGCCAAAGCGGCGCGGAACCAGCGCCGGTGCCAGGCGATGCGGTAGCCTGGCAGGTAGGAAGTGCGACCTGGAAGGAAACCCATGAGCGACCACGTCTCGAGCGCCCGCAGCGACGCTCCCCGCCGAGTTGACCTGGCAATCGCGCGCATCGACGCGTGGACCGTCATGAAGGTCTCCTTCCTCCTGTCGGTCGCCCTGGGCATCGCGATGGTCGTCGCCACGATCGTCCTGTGGCTCATGGTCGACGCCATGCACGTGTTCAGCCAGCTCGAGGAATTCCTCAAGACCATGGGCGCCGGCCGCTACGCGGACCTCCTGGACTACGCTCGCCTGCCGCGCGTCATCTCCTACGCGACGATCGTCGCCGTCATTAACGTCATCCTGCTCACCGCCATGTCGACGCTGGGAGCCATGCTCTACAACGTCGTCGCTTCGCTGGTGGGTGGCGTCAAGGTGTCCCTCATGGATGAGTGAGGGCACTCGCGCAAGGGGTCGGCTGATGCCGGCCCCTTTTGCTATGCCGCGCAGCGGTCTTGCGCTGCTTGTGGCACCTCCTGAGCTCTGGCCGCAGCGTTGAGACGGGGGTTCGATTCCCCCCATCTCCACAACGTGACGCTGCTGATGTTCCGGGCACCGGAGGGCCCGTCTGTGGGGCCCGGCCGCTGTGTGGGGCCCGGCCGCTGTGTGTGCCGGTGGGCGGCGGCCCGCCCGCGAGATCGCCACACGCGAGCCTGACGGCTCGGAGTGGTCGATCTCGAGGCCCGCCCTGGCCCTGCCGCCGCCCACCGGCACCGCGGCCAGGCCCCGTCGCCCACGGGTGCCGCAGCCTGGCCCTCTTGCGCCCTCCACGCCGGCGGCGCTGTGTCGCTGGCGTGTGGCTGGGTGCGTCGTCTCGAGGCCCGCCCTGGCCCTGCCGCCGCCCTCCGGCACCGCGGCCAGGCCCTCCGGTCCCACCCGCACCCTCCACACCAGTGTTGCCCGGTGTTCCGCAATTCCGCATGCAATTCGTATGAGCATATTTCCGGGTTTGGGATCTAATCGTTGATATTCTGCGGTTTTAAGATCGTGTTGATTCATGCCGTGGGAGGAATTGCATGCGACTGTTGTGTAGCAGTGCTTGCCATCACCCATGGGTGCTGAAGTGGGGCCTTGCATGGCCCCATAGCAGTAAGACTGCTCGTTGGGATGAGGTGTGCTCCCGATGAGGTTGAATTGTCTGTACCTCTGCTGATCTTGGTGTCAGCGATGGGGGTTTTGCAGCATTAGGAGCTGACTGACGGCGTGTCGTCGGCGTGTCGCGCCCCTAATGGTGCAATTCCCCCCGATTGGTGGTGGTGAGGCCGCCTCTTGGACTGGTCTCGTGCCCACAGTGCAGACCACCTCAGTGAAAAACGCCGACAATGGGGTGTTGCGGGCGAGGTGGTCTGCGTTTTGGGCGTAGTGGTGTCTGGGATGGTGTGTGTGCTTGCTGAGCTCCTAGCGGCTGGGCCCAGGTGGCCACCTGTGGGCCAGTGTCGCTTGTCGACGTCGATTCGCGTCGGGCGTGCCCGCAAAAGCGCGCCGAGAACAGCACGCAGGAAGGCCCCCGACCGCGATGGCAGACGATGATCAGAAACAAGTGCAGGCCCTCCGAGCGCCACGCATACGGATTGTGGCTGAGCGGTCCCGGCCAGGTTGACGCGACGACAGTGGCCGTCGCAGGAAGTGGGAGGAGTGGGCTCACCCACGAACCCGCCGTCACGTAGATGTGCATGAGCCCGTCGATGCTCTCGAAAAATCCATCGTCAACGACTGACGCAGGAAATCCCACGGGATCGAACGCATAGACACCCTCAAGCGTCGGGGGAGTGGTGGCGGCCGCCGCGTACAGTGCCAGGTTCGCGCCCTTCGAATGACCGGCCACAACGATCGGCCCCTCGGCCCGCGATGCCGCATACGCCAGGTAGTTGGCTGCCCACCGCTGCGAATCCGTTGGAAAATCGAGACCAAAGCGGGCATCCTCCGCCCACCCAACCGCGCTTGTATCCGTCCCGCGGAAGACCACGTAGGTCGCCCCGGCCTCGTCGATGAAGGTGACGGCACCGAACTGAGCGAGCGGCCGCGACGTTAGCCGAGTGACCGCATCGCGCACGCGCAGGCCTCCGAAGTGCACGCTCGCGCCGGCGGCCTCGAGCAGCTGACGGTCCGCGTGCGACACCAACGAATAGCGATACAGAGACGGGATGGACGAGGCCTGGGCGACCTCCCGGAGCAGGCAACCGCGCGGGGAACGAGGCCCGGGCAGCGCATGGAAATCCACGTAGACCAGGCAGGAGAGAGCGAGGGCGTCAGCGGGGGAGAGGTCCGATCGTAGCGGAAGTGCGCGAGTCTCGAGCGTGCTCGACGACGGTGGTCACGAGGCCTCCTCCTCTCCGTCGAGGGCCAGACAATCGCGGTCGTGTTGGACGTCACCAATGCTCGATTTTGCCGGATGGCCCTGTGCTGTGTAATATATCCGAGTGCCCGCAAGGGTGCCGGTTGGGCCTATAGCTCAGTAGGTTAGAGCGCAGTCCTGATAAGACTGAGGTCGGTGGTTCGAGCCCACCTAGGCCCACCATCCGCAGGCGAGCGAAAGCGGAGGATCATCATGAAGAAATGGGTCACCTGTTGCGTGGCTGTCGGATCCGTCGTGGCCGTCGGCATCGCCGTCCGACAAATTCTTGTTGATCTTTCCGATAATGCTGACCTGTGGACGTCCGTCACGGACGCCGTGGAGGACTGAGTTCCTCCAACGGGGCTATGGCGCAATTGGTAGCGCACCTGCTTTGCAAGCAGGGGGTTACGGGTTCGAGTCCCGTTAGCTCCACTCGACGTACAAGGCTTGAGCCCTTGCCATCTTGGATGGTTTCGGTTCGGGCCTTTTTGCTGTCTTGGACCCAGTCACAGGCGTTGGTGAGGCGGCTCTGGCGTCGGTGTTATCGTGTGGACACTCACCTCAACCACGGTGAGGCCTGGCATGGGCTGCAGATGCCGCACGTACATGCTCGTAAGCGGCGAGCGCCTCGCGTCGCGACTCAGCCAGGTCGACGACAGGTACGATAGGCCGATCGAGTCCCTCCGGGATCCAGCGCTTGACATAGCGACTGTGCGGGTCGAAGCGGGTGCGCTGGAGTTCAGGGTTAAAGATGCGGAAGTAGGGCGCAGCGTCCGCGCCGCTGCCGGACACCCACTGCCAAGAGACAGGATTGTTGGCCTCATCTGCGTCTACGAGAGTGTCCCAGAACCACTGCTCGCCGTCTTGCCATGGCTGGAGCATGTTCTTGGTGAACAGCGATGCTGCGACCATGCGCACTCGGTTGTGCATCCAGCCTGTCTGCCATAGTTGCTGCATTCCAGCGTCGACGAGGTCGATGCCGGTGCGGCCCTGTCGCCAGGCCTGTGCCAGGTGCTCGTCGGAATAGTAGGGGAATTCCGCGAAAGCTGGACGCATGGGGGTGTCCTCTAGATGTTCGCGGTGGTGGAGCAGGTGCCAGCTGAACTCGCGCCAGTAGAGTTGCCTGGTCCAAGCGGCGATATCCTCGCCCGAGGCCGTGCTGCGACGGGCTGCGGCCACGGCTTGGCGCGGAGATAATTCCCCGCACCGCAGCCTCGGCGAGATTCTGCTGGTGGATGCTTCCTCCCCGGGCAGGTCACGGCGTGTGGCATAGCCGGGCAGCCAGCTGTCGATGGCGTCCAGTTGCTGCTGGGCCGCCAATTCACCGGGCTCCCAGTGCTGTGCGAGGGTGTTTTCCCACCAGGTGGGGCCGTCGTTGAGCAACCCAATGTCCTCCAGGTTCTGCAGGACGCCGTCCTCCCGCAATGTGGCGAGGGCTGTGGCCGCACCGTCCGGATCGTCGACCGGCGAGGGCTCGGGCAGGAGGGGACCGAGGGGCAGGTCGGCTACGGCGTGGCTGAACGGTGTGAAAACTTGGTAATGGGAGCCGTTGGTCGTCTGCATCAGCCAGGGTTCGGCGAGCAGGCTGCCGGGGTGGCTGTGCACGTCGGTGCGTGATTTCAACTCGTGCTTGATGGTGGCGTCCAGGCGGCAGGCCGCCGGGGCGTAGCGTCGTGTCCAGTGCACGCTGGTGGGTTGTAAGGTGTCCACGACTTGGCGCATGACGTTCGCGGCATCACCCCGGGCGAAGACGAGTGGAATACCCAGGTCGGCAAGCCGCGGCGCCAGCTGTCGCAGGCTGCGGTGGTACCACCACCGGGTTGCCGCACCGAGCGGGCGCGGTCCGTGCCGATTGTTGTCGTCATCGGTTCTGCGGGTTTCGTGGATCCACAGTGCCACCACGGGTCCGTGTGCTGCCGAGCAGGCGGCCGTCAGGGCCGGGTGGTCAGCCAGACGGAGGTCGTCGCGAAGCCAGATTAGTGTGGTCATGGATGGTCCTTGAGAGGGCTCAGTGTAGGAGTCGGCTGGCGACCTGGTTGGCGAAGGCTGGGGAGATGATCGGCTGCGGCTCTCGATCAAGGAAGAGATTCACCCGAACCCGGGCGTGGAGTGTTGTGTTCATGCACGTCATCGTCGTTTGTCATCGTACTTGAAAGGCTACTGGAGCCACAAGATATGTCGGAGGCCTGGGGACGGTGCGTGGCTGAGCAAAGTTCTCAACCTTTCGACGGAGGTCCCGTTTCACCTGCAACCGGATGGTTCCGATCTTTCTGTGTGAGCTTCGACAATTTGAGCAGGTCAGTGGCGCTGATGGGGTCATATTGTGCGGTCGGATTAAATTTGTCCGACCATCTGGTTATTCGTGGAAGATTTGGGTGCTCCGTCACAAAAATTGTGCAAAGTGGCTCATCAGCTGCAGTGAAGCCCCGTATTTATCCACAGTGCTATGCACAGTTGTGTATAAACCGTGTGGACGGTTGTTTGTCGGTGCCTCATCGTTGTTTGAAAACTGACCTGCATAGGTGAAGTTGGAAGGCTTCTCATCTCGGAAAATAGCGTCTTCACACTTGTTGAGAAACTCGTAAAATTGGCTTGAAACATACGCTTTTCGCACATTCAGGAGAAGGCTGTGCACACCAACCACACGTGGTCGAAGGCCTCCAGCCGGCCCAGCTGCTTGCCATGCTGGTCACGACCGCCCTCGTTATGCTCGGCGTCACGACGCTGCCCACATATGCGGCGGCTCCGACGCTTAAACTCGCCATCACACCCGACGAGACCTCGTACCTCTCAGGTGTCGAGCAGCGCTACGTCGTCGAGTTTTCCTGCGCCTCCACAACAGAGGACTGCGTCGACTCGGTCGTCAGCATCACGCTGCCCCACACGGTGACCCCCGCGGGTAACTCGAACCTCGACTCGGCCCCCGAAGGCGTCAACGCCACGGCCACCGCCGGCAAGAAGGTCGTCACCCCCACGATCAAGGCTCCGACCGCGGGCGCTGACGGCCTCGTCACCTACAACCTCGGAACAGTCGCCGCCGGCTCCTCGTTCCAGACGGTCCTGACCTTCACCGCCCCGCGTGGCGTGACCCCCGGCGGCTCCACCGTCACCCCGGTCGCGACCTTTACCTCGGGCGAGAGAGCAAGGAAACCTCCCAGGCGACCGTCACGATCAAATCCGAGCCGACTCCTCAGCTGAGCAAGACCGGCCCGGTTGCGACCCCCAAGAACGTCGACGTGACCTACCAGATCACGCCGAAGTATGACACCAACGTAGACGGCCTCAACGGTAAGTCCAACATGACCGATGTCGTCATCACCGACCCGCTGCCCACGTGCGCGAAGTACGTGTCCTCCTCGGCCTCGGGTAACACCAAGACGAACATGGCCGCGACCGTCGAAAGCTCCTACGACGCAGCGACCCACACCGTCACCTGGAACGTCGGCGACGTCAACCCCGCGTTCATGAACATCGTCCTGTCCGTCACCGTCCACTACGACGACACCTGCACGGACGAGACCGTCACCAACACCGCGAAGCTCACCGGCAAGGAGATGCACAACGAGACCAACGTTGTCACCGCCGATGCCTCCTTCACGCACCGCTTCGACAGCGAGATCCGCTACGGCGGCGGCTTCCACAAGCGCGCCATGAGCCAGTTCGAGCGCGGCAAGCAGGGTAACTGGCTGTACAGCTACTCCAACAACTCCAACGTCCCGGTCGTCATGGAGTACACCGACTACCTGACCTGTGGCCTCGTGTCCCCGACCGATGGCTCCAAGGACTGCGACAAGCCCCTCATGCGCGTCAAGACGATTGACACCCAGACGACGACGCCCATCGAGATCACCTACTGGACCAACAAGGGAAACACCGGCACTCAGACCGTCTACCGCGGCAAGGCATTCGACTTCTCCTCCTTCGCCACCGACGAGTACCTGACCGTCTTCCACTACAAGCAGACGATCCCCGCCGGTGAGTCCTCCATCCTCAACGTCGCCGGCCCCGTTGGTGCAGGCACCCCCACGACCGAGGACGGCACGACCTACGTCCAGGCCGACACCAACTCCGCCGCATGGAAGGCCGGCAAGTCCGACCAGTACGTGCGCGTCCAGAACTGTGTCACCGACTGGTCCATGAAGTCCCTCGATGGCTCCCGATCCATCCAGATCCCCGCCGACGACTACTGCGACATCCTCACCCTGGGCACCGCGCTGCCCAAGTACTACAACGCCAAGTCCACCATCAAGGGCAACCTGGCGTCCCCCGGCTCCGAGGTCACCTTCAGCGTCACCGCGAACAACACCTCGACCGTCGTTGACTCCAGCCCGTCATCTCCGACCTGCTGCCCTGCGGCATGACCTTCGTCGAGGATTCCGTCACCGGCGGCCCCGCAGGTAAGGAAAAGACCGTCACGGTCCGCGATGTCACCGACGCCACCGGCTGCACCCGCCAGCTCGTTCAGGTCACCTGGCCCGGCTACCAAACCAAGGGTGGCACCACCATCCAGCTGCGCGGCAAGGTCGGCCCCTCGATGAGCGCCGGTACGCACAAGAACGAGGCCTACATCTCCGCGGCCGAACCCGAGTACGCGCTGACCTCCAAGAAGACCACGATCTGCTTCTACGGCTCCACCGACGACACCTACGATGTCAACGGTGACGGCTCGACCGCCGACCAGGTCTGCCCCGTCTCCTCGACCTTCACGGTCTCCGAGCAGGCTGGCGCAGACGTCGTCCTCGAGAGCCTCGGCTCCGTGGAAGGCTCGACCTACAAGAAGTACACCGACGGCGTGTCCATGATCCGCCAGGGTGAAGACGGCCAGTACCGCATCACCCCCACCAACTCCGGTAACGCGGACCTGTCCGACATGACCGTCTACGGCATCCTGCCCCACGTCGGCGACACCGCCATCCAGGGCGGCGACTCCCGTGGCTCCGAATGGGCACCCATCCTCACCGGCCCGCTCCAGGTTGGCGCAGGCTCGGGCATCGACCCCTCTCAGGTCACCATCGAATACTCCACCTCCTACAACCCCTGCCGCGGCGAAGTCATGAACCAGGGCGACGCCATGGCAGCCGGCCCCGCCGGATGCGACAACAACTGGACCACCACCCCGGCCTCGTGGGCCGACGTGAAGTCCTACCGCATCTACATCAACGGCAAGGCCACCCCGATCAAGGCCGGCGCATCGATCCCGATCATCGCGCCCATCAAGGCCCCCGATAACGCGACCGGCATCGCCTACGAGTCCGTCGCGATCGCGGCCACCCAGGCCTCGAACAACCGCGCCATCCTGCCGGCCGAGCCGATCAAGGTCGCCATGGCCCTCGCGCTCGACGTCGCCCTCAACAAGACCGTCGTCTCCGACGCCTCCAACCTGAAGCCCGGCGACCAGGTCACCTACCGCATCGACGCCGGCAACATCGGCCAGGGCAAGGCCCCCGACCTCAAGGTCAAGGAAGCCTTCCCCGCCGGTACCACCTTCGTGTCCGCCGAGACGCACAAGTGCACCTCCGGCTACACGACCGGCCTGCCGCAGGAATGTAAGGGCACCGACGAGGCCGGCACCTTCGACGGCACCACGTGGACCATTGGCGACATGCTCGCCGGCGAATACGCCTCGCTCTTCGTCACCGTCACGCTGAACGCCGACACCGACGGCAAGACGCTCAACAACACGGCCGCCTTTGTGAACCCACCCGAGTACGACCTCGTGCCCGGCAATAACTCCTCCTCGGCGTCCATCACCGTCAAGCACCGCCTGTCCGGCAAGGTGTACTACGACGCGAACGAGTCCTCCTCGTTCGACAACGGTGAGGACCCCTTCAAGGACATCACGGTCGAGCTGCTCGGCGCCGACGGTAACGTCGTCGCCACCACCAAGACCGACGCGGACGGCAACTACTCCTTCACCGGCCTCGACGCCGGAACCTACACGGTCAAGGTCACCAAGGCCGGCGACATAGCCGAGCTGACCCAGACCGAGGATCCGGATGGCACGAAGGACAACGCCTCCGGCGCGATCACCCTGAATGCCGACAACCCGGTCCGCGAGAACGTCAACTTCGGCTACATCAAGAAGCACGCGATCTCCGGCACCGTCTACCTCGACCAGAACCGCGACAAGACCAAGGACACGGGCGACATCGACCTGTCCGGCGTCACCGTGAAGCTGCTCGACAAGGACGGCAACGTCGTGGGTACCACCACGACCGACGCGAATGGCAACTACTCCTTCACCGGCCTGAACGACGGCACCTACACCGTCCAGGTCGACAAGACCGGCCCGCTGGCGGACAAGGAGCAGACCGAGGATCCCTCGGGTAAGGCCGACTCGCGCTCGCAGGCCATCACCTTCACGCGCTCTGACCCGGATGTCATCAACGTCAACTTCGGCTACGCCGAGGATTACACGGTCTCCGGCACCGTCTACTACGACAAGGACCGCTCCGAGTCGCTCAACAACTCCGAGCCCGGCTTCGACGGCATCACCGTGAACCTTCTCGGCGAGGACGGCCAGGTCGTCGCGACGACCACGACGAAGGCAGACGGCACGTACTCCTTCTCCAAGCTGCCCGCCGGCAAGTACACCGTCAAGGTGGAGCCCTCCGACCTCCTCAAGAAGCTTGAGCAGACCGAGGACCCGGACGGCACCAAGGACCACACCTCCGGCGTCGTCCAGGTGAACCACGACAACCCCTCCGTGAAGAACGTGAACTTCGGTTACGCCACGAACTACACGATCAAGGGCACCGTCTACCGTGACGCCGACCGCTCCGAGTCCCTCGAGGACGGCGAGAAGCTCTACCAGGGTGTGACCGTCGACCTCCTCGACACGGACGGTAACGTCGTGGCCACCACGACCACCGACGCCAAGGGCGCCTACGCGTTCACCAACCTCGAGGAAGGCACCTACAAGGTCCGCGTCCACAAGGAAGGCCCCATCGCCGACCTCGTCCAGACCGAGGACCCCGACGCCACCAAGGACAACACCTCCGGTGACATCACCCTCGAACTGAACGACCCGATCAAGGAGAACGTCAACTTCGGGTACATCTCGAACAACTCGATCTCCGGCACGGTCTACCGCGACGACAACCGCTCCAACTCCCTCAACGGGGGAGAGGCCGGCTACCCCGAGCAGACGCTCCAGCTCCTCGACAAGGACGGATCGGTCATCGCGACCACCAAGACCGACGCCAACGGCAACTACTCCTTCGACAACCTGCCCGACGGCACCTACTCCGTCAAGGTTGTCAAGGATGGAGCCCTCACCGACCTCGAGCAGACCGAGGACCCGGACGGCACCAAGGACAGCGCCTCCGAGCCCATCGTCCTGAACGAGGACAACCCCACGAAGAAGAACGTCAACTTCGGCTACGTGCCCGACTACTTCATCAAGGGCACGATCTACCGTGACGGCAACCGCTCCGGCGCGCTGGACACGGATGAGAAGCTCTACGAGGGCGTGACGGTCAACTTGGTTGACGCCGACGGCAACGTCGTCGCCACCACCACGACCGACGAGAAGGGCAACTACTCCTTCGACAAGCTCCCCGCGGGCACCTACTCCGTCAAGGTCGTTCAGGATGGCCCCATCGCCTCCCTCGAGCAGACCGGCGACCCGGACGCCACGAAGGACAACTCCTCCGAGCCCATCATGCTGAACAACGACAACCCGTCCAAGACGGACGTCAACTTCGGCTACGTGAACAACAACTCCCTGTCGGGTACCGTCTACCGCGATGACTCGCGCAACGGCGACCAGGATGACACCGAGCCCGGATACTCCGGCGTGACGGTCCAGCTCCTCGACAAGGACGGCAACGTCGTGGGTACCACCACGACCGACAAGGACGGCAAGTACTCCTTCTCCAAGCTGCCCGACGGCACCTACTCTGTCAAGGTCGTCAAGGACGGCGAGCTCGCCGACACCGAGCAGACCGAAGATCCGGACACGAACAAGGACAACGCCTCCGAACCGGTGACCCTGGGCGAGGACAACCCCTCCAAGGACAACATCGACTTCGGATACGTTCCCGACTACTCGATCCACGGCCTCGTCTACCGCGACGGTGACCGCGACGAGACGCACGGCGCGACCGAGAAGGGCTACGCCAACCAGACCGTCGAGCTGCGCGACAAGGACGGCAAGGTCGTCGCGACCACCACGACGGACGAAAACGGCGCCTACTCCTTCGAGAAGCTGCCCGCCGGCGACTACACCGTCAAGGTTGTCAAGGACGGTGCTCTCACCGACCTCGACCAGACGGAGGACCCGGACTCCACCAAGGACTCCACCTCCGGCGTCATCTCGCTCGGCAACGACCACCGCACCGAAACGGACGTCAACTTCGGCTACATCGCCAACAACTCCATCAACGGCACCATCTACCGCGACGGTGACCGCGACGGAAAGAAGGGCGACACCGAAGGACGCTACTCCGGCGTGACGGTCCAGCTCCTCGACAAGGACGGCAAGGTCATCGCCACCACGACGACCGACAAGGACGGCAAGTACTCCTTCGAGCACCTGCCCGACGGCACCTACTCCGTCAAGGTCGTCAAGGATGGCGCTCTGACCGACACCGACCAGACCGGCGACCCCGACAACAAGCTGGACAACGCGTCCGAGCCGATCACCCTCGACGAGAAGAACCCCACCAAGGGCGACGTCGACTTCGGCTACGTCCCGAACAACACCATCACGGGCACCGTCTACCGCGACGACAACCGCGACAAGACGATTAACGGTGACGAGCCTGGCCTCGAGCGCGTGAGCGTCCAGCTCCTCGACGAGAACGGCAAGGTCCTCCAGACCCTCGACACCGACGCGGACGGCAACTACGCCTTCCAGCACCTGCCCGACGGCAAGTACACCGTCAAGGTCGTGCGCTCCTCGTCCATCAAGGACTACGACCAGACCGAGGATCCCGACGCCACCGTTGACGACACCTCCGCGGTGTACACGATGGGCCCGGAGAACTCCCTGCAGGAAAAGGTCAACTTTGGCTACGTTCCGGACTACTCGATCGCTGGTCGCGTCTACCGCGACTCCGATAAGTCCGGCTCCTACACCGACGGTGAAGAGACCTTCTCCGGTGTGACGGTCGACCTGCTCGACAAGGACGGCAAGGTCATCGGTACGACCACGACCGATAAGGACGGCAACTACTCCTTCGAGAAGCTGCCCGCCGGCACCTACCGCGTCAAGGTCCACCCGGACGGCGACCTCGCCGACCTGGACCAGACCGAGGATCCCGACGGCATTGCCGACTCCATGTCCGGTGCGATCACGATCGGCTTCGACAACCAGAAGGTCACCGGCGTGAACTTCGGTTACGTCGCGCCCGATGTCCCGGCCACCAAGCCGAAGAAGGGCCTCGCCCGCACCGGCTTCGACGGCCTCATCGGCGGAGCGGGCCTGGGAGCGGCCGTCGTGGGCGGCATGTTCCTGTGGATGCGTCGCCGTCGCCAGGACTGAGGATCATTCGGCCTGAGCCTCGACGAGGCAGTGGCTGAGTGAGCCGACAAGGGGCGGGTACTTCGGTACCCGCCCCTTTGGCGTACCTGGGTGCCTGCTGGGCCGGGCTGCTCGGTGTGCCCGTGGGCGGCGGCCCGCTCGCGAGCCGTCCGCGCCGCGAGCTTCGCTCGGCGCGTCGTCTCGAGGCCCGGCCAGGCCCCGCCACCGCCCACGGGCACCGCAGCCAGGCCCAGCCGCCCGCGAGATCGCCACACGCGAGCCTGACGGCTCGGAGTGGTCGATCTCGAGGCCCGGCCATGCTTTGGGTTGCTGTATCTGGCCCAGTTCTGGCTGTCAATCATTAATTTCGCATGCAATTCCCCTGAGAGTATTTCAGGTATTGAAATCTAATCGTTGATATTCTGCGGTTTTTGAGCTTGCGCTGGTTCGTGCCGTGCGGGAATTGCATGCGAAATTTGTCTGGCCGTGGCCCTGCCGCCGCCCTCCGGCACCGCGGCCAGGCCCCGCAGGCCTCGCGGTGGCCTCCACACCGGCGGGGCCGGGTGTGCTGACGTGTGGCTGGTGCGTCGGCTCGAAGCCCGGCCAGGCCCCTACTGGGACCCCGTCCCTCGCCCTCAGCCCTCACACCCGGCCCTCACGCCCCCATTCCTGAACCCACAACCAATTTCGCATGCAATTCCCCCGACACTATTTCAAACCTTGAATTGAGATCGTTGGAATTGCAACGTTTTCGGACTTTGTTGAAACTTCTCCCAATCGAATTGCATGCGACTTTTCTGGAGGGTAGGCATTGACACACGGCATGGGGGCCTCGGCCTCGTCGAGGTACTCCATGGACGCCACCACCACTTCCAGCGAGCCTCCATGAAAGAAATACCGCCCCAGCAAGGCACCCCACCGCTTGGCTCATGTCTTCAGTGAAAGGAATATCGCCCCAGCACGGTGAAATTGGTCGAAAATCAGCCATTTTGGGAGTGCGTGGGCGAATAATGTTTCATTCGGGGTGCTGGATCCCCAGGCGTGGGCGAAAAATATTTCAACCGGGGTGCTGGAACCATGCGAGTGCCGTCCCGCATAGTGGTGTAACCGTGTGGTGGTTGGCCTGTTGCTTGTTATGGGTGCGGTCACCGTGTGATCCTTCGAGAAAGCTCTCTACTTCTGACTCGAAATGATTTGGAGGCACAACGATGACCGCTCCGCATATTATCGACACTGCTGGCATGCTTGGCGAGGCGTTGTCCCATGCATCACCGAATGGTGAGACATACCCACACGTAGCGCATACAGAAGCGCCCAGGGCCGTGGCCCCGGGCGCTCCCCGCAACAAATGAGTTCCAAAAACTAGCGGAACAACTTCAAAGCGTTGGGCCCAATCATGAATGGCGCCAAGATCATTGACGAGCCGAGACCCACGCTAAAGCCGGCGATCACGTCGGTGACCCAGTGGACGCCCAGGTACAGGCGCGTCACGCAGATGAAGACGATGAGCGTCAGCGCCGCGGCCCACAGCAGGTAGCGCAGACGGCGGCCAAGGCGCGTCGTCGTCAGGACCAGCACCAGGGACACGAATAGCGCGGTCACGGCCGTCGCGTGACCCGACGGGAACGAGTAGCCGTCCTCGGTGATCAGGCGTAGCGCCTCCTCGGGACGGGGACGCTCGTACAGGTGCTTGATGATGAAGCTGTTTGCGGCCGAGAACACCACGGAACACAGGATGTACAGGGCGTTCATGACCTTCTTGATGAACCACCACACGGCGCCCGCCACGACCAGCGCCACGACGACCGCGCGCTTGGGGTCGAACAGCCACGATGCGCCCGTCATGAACGTGTTCATCGCCGGTGTGCGCGATGCGACGAAGTCAGACCACACCGTGGTGTCGATCGACAGGGGGTTGGAAACAAACCCGCCCGCGACGGCGACAGCCGCGACGAGGAGGACCCCGATGATCACGGGGGGAGACAGGAGACGACGAGCAATCATAGTGAAATCCTACCGTAGTGTCAGTCGTTTGCGCCGTACTCGTAGACCCAGCGCCCGGCCCGACGCGAGAAGCGCGAATGCTCCCGCATCTGCCCGGTATCGCCGGTCGCCGCGTCCCGCCACGAGGCCACAAACGTCACGGTGCCCTCCTCGTCGGAAGGACCCCCGGCCTCGGCCCCCAGGATCTGCAAACCCGTCCACTGCGTCCCCTCCACCCAGTACGGGGGAGCGGGGCGCGTGCGTGGGTGCCACGTGCGGAACAGGTAGTCCTCGTCGCGCAGCGCGAACGCCGTATAGCGCGACCGCATGAGCGCCTCGGCGGTCGGAGCCGCCTCGCCGTCCAGGTAGCGCCCACAGCACTGCGCCAGCAGTGCCCCCGACCCGCACGGGCAGGTACGAGGCCGGGGCACGCCAGCGCTCGCAGCGCCGGGAGCAGCGGGGGAGGAGGTCACGCCTGGTCGCCCAGGGAAGCCAGCCAGCGCTCAACGTCCATGGCCGCACGGCAGCCCGAGCCGGCCGCCGTGATGGCCTGGCGGTACATGTGGTCCACGGCGTCACCGCACGCGAACACGCCCGCCACGGACGTGCGCGTCGAGGGCTCGTCGACCGTGATGTAGCCGGCCTCGTCGAGGGCGACCTGGCCGCGCAGGAAGCCCGTGCGGGGCAGGTGGCCGATCGCGACGAAAACACCGTCCACGGCGATCTCACGGGTCGAGTCATCCACCGTGGAGGCCAGGCGCAGGCCGGTCACGGCCTCGTCGCCCAGGACCTCGTCGACGGTCGCGTTCCACTCGAAGGAGATCTTCGGGTTGTTCAGGGCACGCTCGGCCATGACGCGCGAGGCGCGCAGGGCGTCGCGGCGGTGCACGACGACGACCTCGGACGCGAAGTTCGTCAGGAAGGTCGCCTGCTCCATCGCGGAGTCGCCGCCGCCGATGACGGCCAGGCGACGATCCTTGAAGAAGAAGCCGTCGCAGACCGCGCAGTAGGAGACGCCGCGGCCGGAGAACTTGTCCTCGCCGGGCACGTTCATGTGGCGGTACTCCGAGCCGGTGGCCAGGATGACGGCGCGCGCGTAGAAGACCTCGTCCTCGGTCGCCACGGCCTTCACGTCGCCCTCGAGGTTGACGGCGACGACGTCCTCGTAGCGAATGTCCGCGCCGAACTTCTCGGCCTGCTCGCGCATGTTGTCCATGAGCTCGGGGCCCTGAATGCCCTCGGGGAAACCGGGGAAGTTCTCGACCTCGGTCGTGGTCATGAGCGCGCCGCCCGGGGTCAGCTGGCCGGCCAGCACGATGGGGGCGAGGCCGGCGCGGGCCGTGTAGACCGCAGCCGTGTAACCGGCGGGGCCCGAGCCGACGATGACGACATCGTGGACGGTGGCGCCCTCGGGTACCTCGGCCGACGGGATCTGCACCTCGGTGGTCTCAGCGGTGGTATCGGTGGATTCGGCCGTCACAAGGCCCGGAATTGTCACGAAAGACATGCGTACCCTCCTTAGGGTTACTGAACGGTGAGTTCGGAGATCCACGCCCAGTTGCGTCCGTCCTGGCCCTTGGGCATGGAGCGGAACTGCAGCGCGATCGAGTCGGTTTCGACAGGGGTTGGGAGCTGAATCGTGGTCGTCGGAGACAACGCAGAAGTGGCCAGCTCTGTTCCACCGCGCGGGTTCGAGGGATCCGTGACGTTACGCACGACGATCTCGCCGCCGGAGGTGGCCGGGTCCATGTTGAGCGTCACCGAGGACACGGTGGCCTTCTGCTGGAGCTTGACAACGATCGTCACGGAGGTCTCGTCGCGGAACTGGTTGTTGTCGAACCAGCGCGAGGACCAGGACGTCGCCGGGTTCGAGTCGATCATGTTGATCGCGCGGTCCGGGTGGTCGCCGTCGTCGTTGTTCCACGACAGGACCTGAACCGAGGAGATCACGGGCGTCACGGATTCCGCCGGGGGAGGCGTCGTGGTGAGCGCGGGGGCGGGCTCCTCGCCGGACTCTTGCGCGGCCACGCCGTTACGCAGGGACTGGCCGAGATCCAGGTCGGTGACCGGTCGTGTCGCCATCCACGGACCCCAGATCGCGCCGAAGAGGAACAGAATGACGCCGAAGATGAGTGCGGGTCGCGTCGGGTCGATCAGCTTGGCGGAACGCTCGGGCTTGGCTTCTTCCTCCTCGGACGAGGCCGAGGCGGGCTGTGCGGGTGCCGCGGGGATCGGGGGAACGGCGTCCATGACCTCGGTCGGATCCTCGACGGGAGGGGCAGGGATCGCCGACTCGACTGCTGCATGCACGCGGGGAATCTGGTGCGTCACGGGAGCGTCAGCGAGAGGTTCGGGGTGCGGGTAGTCCACGGGGTTGAGCTCGCCGTCGCGCTCGTAGCTGCTGGTCGCGGGGGCCGGTGGCGGGGGAGCCAGCGGGAAGGACGCGGACGCAACCTCGGCGCTGTCCGTCGCATTGGTGACAGGCTCCACGCCCAGGGCCGCGAGGGACTCCGCCATCGACACGCTGTCGGGCGCGGGGATTGGGTCCTCGTCGGGTGCCGGGATCGGGTCCTCGTCGGGCGCGGGGATGGGCTCCTCGTCGGGCGCGGGGATGGGCTCCTCGTCGGGTGCAGGGATTGGGTCCTCGTCGGGCGCGGGGATCGGGTCCTCGTCGGGTGCCGGGATCGGGTCCTCGTCGGGCGCCGGGATCGCCTGCGCATCGGCAATGGCGTCGACTGCGGGGCCAGCGATGGCCTCAGCGACGAGAGGATTCTCGACGGGAGCCTGCGTCGCGGGACCGAACGCAGGGACGTCGGTGGGCGCGGGAATCGGCGGAACATCAAGCGATTCATCGCTCGACGGGGCGGGAGGCGCCGGGGGAGCGGGAATCGGCGAGGCAGCGACCACCTCGTCGAACGACGGCAGTTTCTTCTCGTCGCCGGTGCGTTCGGGCGTGGGAGCCATCGGTTCCTCCGTCTCGTCGGGTGTGTGTCCCGCCATTATCGCAGTTGGTTCGGTGGTCGGAGTGGAAGACGCTGCCAGGATGTTCACCACAGCACCCGGGACACGCAGACGCGTCAGCAGCGGGCGCATCATCACCGCGGACTCACGGGGCGCAGCGAAGCGAAGCACGATGAGGTAGATGAGGCCGGTCACCGCCGAAACGACGGAGAGCTTGACGCCCGCCAGCAGCATGCGTCCCAGCGTCGAGGAGATGTCCGTGTGGATGCCCATGAGCCACAGGACGCCGAATCCGACGAAGCCTGCGACGATCGCTGCGCCCAGGTAGGCGACGTAGGAGCGCAGCAGTGCGGCGCGATCAACGAAGCTATTCTCGCGCGAGACCCACACGACGGCGATGATGCCCTGCGTCAAGCGGCAGGCCGTTTCGCCGAGGGCGGCGGCGACGACCCACCAGCGCGCACCGGTCAGGCGTACATCGACCAGCCGACGATGACCTGGATGATCGTGGGGCCGATACCCATGAGGAACACGGGCTTGACGTTCTCGTAGGCGAAGAAGACGCGCTGACTCATGAGGACCATGCCGGTGGATGCGACGCCGGGCATGAGAGAGGTCAGGACGAGGGCGTAGCCGGTGACGGCAGCGGGGTCGCCGCCCTTCGCGGCCATCGCGATCTCCATCATCGGCACAGAGCCGGCCATCAGCATGGCCGCCGCAACGAGAGTCAGCGACGTGATCGTGCGGACACCCAGGTGGTAGCTGTCGGCCACCGCCCGATCATCGCCGTCGGCCACGGCGCCGGCCATGCGGGTGAAGATTGCGGTTGTCAGCGACACCGTGATGAGCGACTGGGGCACCATGAAAATCATGAAGGCCGTCGAGTAGGCAAGAATGCCGACAACGCCGCCCTGGGCGCCGTTGCGGCCGATGAAACCGTCGGCCATGGCAGCCAGGTTGTTGGTCGACAGGACGCCGACCTGGGAGACGCCCAGGGTTGCGAACGTCCATCCGGCCACGCGCGGCATTGACCCGAAGGACGTGCCTCGGAAGTGGAAGTCGGGTTTGAAGGATACTCCGGCCTTGCGCATCGGCCACAGCAGGCACAGGGCCTGGCAGATGACGCCGAGGGTCGCCGAGCCCGCGAGGACCCAGAACTGTGCACCCGTGAGGTCTCCCGCGGGGATGCCGCCGTCGGGTGCGCCGCCCCAAATCGCGAGGAATATACCGAGGCCAGCGATGCCGACGACGTTATTGACGACGGGCGCCCACATGTAGGGCCCGAAGATCTCACGAGCATTGAGGAGCTCGCCCAGCAGGTTGTAGAGCCCGTAGAAGAAGAGCTGCGGCAGGCACAGCAGTGCAAAGAGGATCGCGAGGTTGCGAATGTCTTCGGTGTAGCCAGCCGCCGTGATCATGACGAGCACGGGTGCCAGTACCATCGTCACGAAGGTGACGAGGAAGAGGAGCGTCCCCGCGAGGGTCAGCAGGCGGTTGACGTAGGTGTCGCCGTCGTGGCGACGCTTGATAGCGCCCACGATCTGCGGGACCAGGACCGCGTCAAAGATGCCGGAGGCCAGCAGGTTGAACACGGTGTTGGGCAGCGTGTTCGCCGTCTGGAAGGCCGCGCCCACGCCGCCGGCGGTCGCGCCGACCGCAGCGATCAGCATCGCGTTTCGGATAAAGCCGAGGATGCGCGACACCATGGTGCCCGACGCCATGAGCGCCGATGCTCTCAGGATCGATCGGCGAGGCGTGTTCGAGCTCATGGGGTCTCCTTCGTCGTTGCTGTCTCTGTTTCGGTGGTGTCGTTCGCTCGGGCCGATGCCTCGTCGATGCCATCGGTGGCGGGTTCGGCCTCGGTGTCTGCCTGCGTCGTCTCCTGCGCGGATCCGTCGGAGGATGCCTGCGCCTTGCGCGCTGCTCTCTTGCGCAGTGATCGCCTGATGCCGGCGAGGAAGAGCAGGCCGAAGAGGGAGGCGATGACCGCGGTGATCGCATCCTCCCACCCGGCGCGCATGCGCACGGTGACGGTGCGGGAGTCATCGAGAACGGTGCCGTCCGGGGTCGTCACCTTGTAGGTGACCTCGATGTCGCCGCTGCCGATTGCGCCCACGGGGACCTCGACGGTCGTGGCACCCTGCGCGGCCAGCGTCTGGGAGAGCGCCGGGGTGGCGCGCAGCCGCGGGTCGTCGGGCACGAGGGTGACGTTGACGCGCACCGGCCAGGGCAGGTTGTTGCGCACGAGGACCGGGAAGTTCGCGGACTTGTTGATGAGGTTGACGGCTGAGGAGGGCTCGACGGTGACGGCTGAAAGCATGCCTGTGACCTGGGAGGTCATCGCCGTGGCCGAGTCGAGCTGCTCGGAGGGTGTCAGCTGGGCGGACAGAGCGGGCAGAATCCGGGGCGTGACCGAGTCGTACACGGCGTTGGGATCGTCGGTCGCGTTGGCGAGCGGCTCCAGCATGGTCAGGGACGAGGCCATGGCTGTGATCGCGGTGGACGTGTCGGCGTCGAGTGTGCCCGCGTCGACGGTCTGCCGGTCGACGTCGGTCGGTTCACTGGAGGCCATGTCCGTAAAGGACAGGGCGGAGACCCACCGCGGGGGAGAAGAGGGCGTTGACCCGCTTGGTGAGCGACTCGTTGACAGTCGTTCCACGCGCAGCCGCCGCGAAAACAGTGCGCGACGAGGAGGGACGCTCCCGCACAATGATCGCCGTGATCGCCGTCAGGGCCTGCTCGGCGTCGAGCTCATCACCGCCGGACGCGTTCCACGACAGGATCGAGGCCAGGTCGGCCTGCTGGGCGATTGTGCGCGCCCCGGTTCCGTCGGTTGCTGTCTCGCCCGTCGAAGGGTTGACATTCACGCGTGCGTAGGAGGTGAAGGTGACCTCTTCGGCGGGGGTGAGCGCCGAGGCTGGGGCGATCGTGATCTGGTCGGCAGAGGCGTAGTTCGACAGGAAAGACGTGCCGAAGGTGGTGTCTGCCGGCCATGCGACGTTGCGTAGGATCGTGGGACCCGCATCTGGTGATGTCGTCGTGGTGCCGCTCTGTCCGGAGGCGCTCGCGGACGGCGAGGGGCTCGGCGATGCGGTCGAGGGCGTGGGGGCTACCCATCCGGCCTCGCGCAGGGACGAGGGGAAGCCCGCGATGGAGTCGGATGCGCGGTCCCAGAAGCCTGCGTTGCCCGACAGGGCGAGGGCACCGAGGTCGGCGTCGCCCTCGGGGAGGGCGATGATCTCGGTCGCGGCTCCCATGAGAGCGGAGACGAAGGCCTCCGACTGTAGGTCGCGCGATCGTTGCGCGGGGTCTGTCGCCGTGGGCGCGGGGGTCGGGGTGGGGAGGTGGACGCGCTCGGCGAGGCCGTCGGTGCGCCGGACTGCCCGGATTCGGCGCCGGACTGATCGGACTGCCCGGATTCGGCGTCGGAGGTGTCGGAATCGGGTGTGGGGCTCGGCGAGGCCGTGGGCTGCGGTCCGCGCGGGATGAGTAGCGGGTCGACGGCGAGCGTGACGCCGGAGGAGGCCGCCAGGTTGAGGACCGCGGAGCGTTCGGCCTGGTCCTGGGTGGCGTTCGACGAGGTCCAGGGAACCACGGCGCTCACGCGCGAGGCGGAGACCTGGGCGCCGGAGTCCCATACGAGGATTGAGCGGTCCTTGCCGGAGTACTCGCCAGAGTTGGCGGCCACGGTGATGACGCGCGGGCCCCACTCGGTCTCGTCGGTCAGGGGAAGGGAGGACGTGGGGATACGAATCTCGAAGGAGACGGTGGCTCCGCGGACGACGTCGGTGAGGGAGGAGGTCGCGGCGTGCGTGGCGTCCGGTTCGTCATCGGTGAGCGCCGTCGTCAGTGCGGCCACCGAGATCGGCGTCTCGTTGGCGACAAATACCTCGAGGGAAATATTCGCGAGCGTCGTGGGTGAATCGTTTCGGACTGTGCCGGAAACAATCACTTCGTTCTCGCTGGTGATGATGCGTGGCGACAGTGAGTTGATCGAGATGACGAGTCCGGATGCCTCGGCCGCCGCGCCCATGACCGCGGGGCGCGACGCGTCGGCCTGCGAGGTCACGGCGGGCAGCGGAGCGGCCCCGGCCTCGTTCAGACCGAGGCCGAAGGGAAGAGCCATCGCCGCGCACAGGACGCCAGCCGCGAGCGCGCGCCTAGTCACGGCCATCCCGATACAGCAGGTCAAGGGCGATGCGCACGATGCGGCGCTCGTTGGGGTAGGCCAGCTGGCGCGACACGTCGCGCAGCGGCACCCACGCGGCCTCCTCGGCCTCGTGATCCGGATCCCCGTCGACAGAGATCGTGCCGGACTCATACCCCATCAGGTAGTGGTGGACGACCTTGTGGACGCGGCGGTCGTTGCCGGAGAACCAGTAGTCGATCGATGCGAGGTGGCGGATGATGCGCCCGTGGATGCCGGTTTCTTCGGCGACCTCGCGCAGAGCGGCCTGCTGGGGGGTCTCGGAACCCTCGAGGTGGCCCTTGGGTAGGCACCACTCGATGCGGCCCGCTCGATTGCGTCGCGCGATCAACGCCGCATAGGGAATTCCGTCACGTACGTCGACGACGATGCCGCCCGCGCTGGTTTCCGCGGAAATCGGCAGGTGAGAGCGGCCAGCGCGCACAGAAGCGGACCGACGCGGGGGTCGGGGCACCCCGCTTCGGCGGTCAACTGGACGTGCAGGCATGACTCCACTTTAGCCGGTACGCGGCCCCCGGTAGTCGGCCAGGGCGCTTTCCTGGCATGCTTAAGGGCGATGAGTACCCAGTCAACTTCCCCGAATAACGGCCCCGTGACCGCGCAAACGCCGGAACGACGGACATTCCTACCCTCATGGCGAACGCCACGAGGACCTTTGCGGCGCTCCCGCCCGCGATTATGGAACTCGGCACGATTTTTCACGAGGCCGGGGAGGAGCTCGCGCTCGTCGGCGGGCCCGTGCGCGACGCGTTCCTGGGAGTGACTCCGCACGACTTCGATATGACGACCTCCGCGCGCCCCGAGCGCACCGAGGAGCTCCTGGCGACGTGGGGTAATGCGACCTGGGACATCGGCAAGGAGTTCGGCACGATCGGCGGGCGCCGCGGCGACCTGGTCGTGGAGGTGACGACCTACCGCACCGACGAGTATGAGATCGGCTCGCGCAAGCCCGAGGTGACCTTCGGCGACACCCTCGAGGGTGACCTGACGCGCCGCGACTTCACGGTCAACGCGATGGCGATGCGCCTGCCGCAGATGGCCCTCGTCGACCCGTGCGGCGGCCTCGCCGACCTCGCGGACGGCAACCTGCGCACCCCCGTGTCCGCCGAGCAGTCTTTCGATGACGACCCGCTGCGCATCATGCGCGCCGCGCGCTTCTCCGCCCAGCTGGGCCTCGACGTCGACATGGACGTCATGAACGCGATGGAGACCATGGCCTCGCGCCTGGAGATCGTCTCCGCCGAGCGCATCCGCGCCGAGCTCGAGCGCCTCATCATCTCGCCCTACCCGCGCCGCGGCATCGAGCTGATGGTGCACACGGGCGTCGCCGACATCGTCCTGCCCGAGGTCGCCGGCCTCGTGTCCACCGTGGACGAGCACAAGCGCCACAAGGACGTCTACGAGCACACCCTCACCGTCGTCGAGCAGGCGATGGACCTGGAGACCGGCCCGGACGGCGCCGTGCCCGCCCCCGACTTCATCCTGCGTTTCGCCGCCCTCATGCACGACGTCGGCAAGCCCGCGACCCGCCGCTTTGAGCCGAACGGCACCGTGTCCTTCCACCACCACGAGATCGTGGGCGCGAAGATGACGCGCAAGCGCATGAAGGCCCTCCACTTCGACAAGGCGACGATCGAGGCCGTCTCCACCCTGGTCGCGCTGCACCTGCGCTTCCACGGCTACGGCGAGGCCGCCTGGTCCGACTCGGCGGTACGCCGCTACGTGGCCGACGCGGGCGAGCTCCTCGAACGCCTCCACCGCCTCACGCGCGCCGACTGCACGACACGCAACCGCCGCAAGGCCAACTACCTGTCCGCCGCCTACGACGACCTCGAGGCGCGTATCGCTGCCCTGCGCGAGCAAGAGGAGTTGGACGCGATCCGCCCCGACCTCGACGGCGACCAGATCATGGAGATCCTCGGGCTGCGCCCCTCGCGCGCCGTGAAGATCGCCCGCGACTACCTGCTCGAGCTGCGCATGGAGCGCGGGCCGCTGGGCGAGGAGGCTGCCCGTCAGGCGCTTCTCGACTGGTGGGCATCGGACGACGTGCGCGCCCTCGCCGAGGAGTACCAGGCCCAGCAGGCCCACTGGGAGGCCAAGGTCGCGGAAAAGAAGGCCCGCAAGGCCGCCGCGAAGGCCGCCCGCGAGGCCCAGGGGCAGTGAGACGGGGCGCGGGGCGACAATCGTCACGCCCGCGCATGGTGCACCCCCGCTCATGCCGCCGTACTCTGGGAATAATTCAACTTTTTGTTAGGAGAGTTATCGCATGAGCACGTTCACCCCCGAGAAGGCATCGGCCGACATCGGCGTGTACGGCCTGGGAGTCATGGGCGCAAACCTCGCCCGCAACCTGGCCCGCAACGGCTACGCGACCGCCGTCTTCAACAGGACCCCGGCTCGCACCGAGAAGCTCATGGCGGAGCACGGCGACGAAGCGACCTTCGTTCCCGCGTCCACGCTGGAAGACTTCGTCGCGTCCCTGCGCGCGCCCCGCGTCGCCATCATGATGGTCCAGGCTGGCCCCTCGACGGACGCCGTCATGGAGCAGCTCGCCGACCTCATGGACGAGGGCGACATCATCGTCGACTGCGGTAACTCCCTGTTCACCGACACGATCCGCCGCGAGAAGTGGGCTGCCGAGCGTGGCCTGCACTTCGTGGGTGCGGGCGTCTCCGGCGGCGAGGAGGGTGCCCTGTGGGGTCCCTCCATCATGCCCGGCGGCACCCCGGCCTCGTACGATCGCGTCGGCCCCATGTTCGAGGCGATCGCCGGCACCTACGACGGCGTCCCCTGCTCCACGTACATTGGCGCGAACGGCGCCGGCCACTTCGTGAAGATGGTGCACAACGGCATCGAGTACGCCGACATGCAGGTCATCGCCGAGGCCTACACCCTCCTGCGTGAGGGCCTGGGTGCGACGCCGGCCGAAATCGCGGACATCTTCGCCGCCTGGAACGAGGGCGAGCTCAACTCCTACCTCATGGAGATCACCGTCGAGGTCCTGCGCCAGGTGGACGCCGAGACCGGCAAGCCCCTCGTCGACCTCATCGTGGACGCCGCCTCGCAGAAGGGCACCGGCAAGTGGACGGTCCAGACCGCCCTCGACCTGGCCGTCCCCGTCACCGCGATCGGCGAGGCGACCTTCGCGCGCGGCGCGTCCTCCGAGCCCGCCCAGCGCGCGGCCGGCCAGGCGCTCGCGGGCAACGCTAGCGCCCTCGTCATCGAGTCGGACGAGGCCCGGGCCGCGTTCATCGAGGATGTGCGACGCGCCCTGTTCGCCTCCAAGATCGTCGCCTACTCGCAGGGCTTCGACGAGATCGAGGCCGGCGCGAAGGAATACGACTGGGGCATCGACAAGGGCGCCCTGGCTCGCATCTGGCGCGCGGGCTGCATCATCCGCGCGGCCTTCCTCGACGACATCACCCGCGCCTACGAGGCCGACCCCGACCTGCCGCTGCTGCTGGCCGCCGAGCCGTTCGCGACCCGCTTCCAGGAGTGCACGCCCGCGCTGCGTCGCGTCGTCTCCCAGGCGGCCCTCGCCGGCGTTCCGATTCCGGTGTTCGCCTCGTCCCTGGCCTACTTCGACCAGATTCGCGCGACGCGCCTGCCGGCGGCCCTCATCCAGGGTCAGCGTGACTTCTTCGGCTCCCACACCTACCACCGGGTAGACAAGGAGGGTGTCTTCCACACCCTGTGGGCTGTCGATGGTCGTCCCGAGGAACAGTGGTCCTGATCTGAGAGAACTCAGCGATCTTCCGTAGGGGGGTGGGTGCGCCGAGGGTGCACCCACCCCCCTGTGTTGCACCCCATACTTTGGGGTTCTTTCAGGAAACACCGTTACCCTAGGGGTATAACAATCCGCTGAAAGGGCGAATACGTGGCTACTAACAACGGACAGTCCGACTGGAACGAGATCATCGAGCCTCGCCGCTCGGGCGCGTCGGGGCGTGATGCCCTGCCCTCGCGCCGCGCGGCGAGCGCCGCGGCCGGATCGCATGCATCCCGGAAGGCTGCCAAGGTCTCGTCGGCCGGAAAGAAGGGCCCCGCGAAGAAGAGGTTCCGGTGGGCCAAGCGCATCGGCTTTGGAATTCTGACCATCTTCCTGGGCGCTTTCATTGCCGGTATGGCTGTGTTCCTCTACCTTTACAACACGCTGACCGTGCCTGCGCCGGACGACCTGGCGCTCGCGCAGAAGACCACCGTCTACTACGCCGACGGCACGACCGAGATGGGCACGCTGGGCGACATCAATCGTCAGATCATCGATACGACGACGTTGCCCGACTACGTGTCGAAGACGATCGTGGCTTCCGAGGACCGCACGTTCTACACGAACTCCGGCGTCGACCTGAAGGGTATCTTCCGCGCGCTCGTCAACAACCTGCGCGGCGGTGCCCGACAGGGTGGCTCGACGCTGACCCAGCAGTACGTGGAGCGCTACTACATCGGCGAGACCACGTCCTACACGGGCAAGCTCAAGGAAGCTGTCCTAGCGATCAAGATCAACCGTGAGAAGTCCAAGGACGAGGTCATCGGCGCCTACATGAACACGATCTACTTCGGTCGTGGCGCCTACGGTATCGACGCTGCCGCCCAGGCCTACTTCGGGCACGGCGCCGATCAGCTGACCCTGTCCGAGTCGGCCCTCCTCGCCGCCGTCATCCCCGCGCCCTCCGCGTGGGACCCCGCCGTCAACCCCGACAAGGCGAAGGAGCGCTGGGAGCGCGACCTGAACCTCATGGTCGAGGACGGCTGGATCACGCAGGCCGAGAAGGACGCCGCGGTATTCCCCGAGACGATCGACCCCGACACGCTCAACAGCGCGTCGATGACCGGAACGACCGGCTACCTGATGGCTCAGGTCAAGCAGGAGCTGCTCGCCTCCGGCCAGTTCGACGAGGACAAGATCAGCCAGGGTGGTCTGCGCATCACCTCGACGATCGTCAAGGAACACCAGGACCAGGCCGTCGCGGCCGCCGAGGGCATGAACGAGGTGGATGGCTGGGATCCCACGTACCAGCATGTCGCCCTGTCCTCCATGGATCCGGCCACGGGCGAGATCCTCGCCGAGTACGCGGGCGCCGACTTCGAGAAGCGCCAGCAGAACGCCGTCACGCAGGACATCGCGATGGCTGGCTCGGCCTTCAAGCCCTTCGCCCTGCTGGCGAACGCGCGCCTGGGTGGCACCGTCTACGACACCTACTCGGGCAAGTCCCCGCAGTACTTCCGAGGCATGGGCACCCCCGTCTCCAACGACGGCGGCTACTCCTTCGGCAACGTGACCCTCGTGAAGGCGACCGCCTACTCGATGAACACGGTGTTCGTGGGCCTGAACGACGACGTGGAGCCGGAGAACACGCTCCAGGCCGCCATCGACGCGGGTATCCCCGAGGACACGGTGGGTCTGAACGATGAGCTCCTCAACGTCCTGGGTCCCTCCTCGCCGCACAACATCGACCTGACGACCGCCTACTCGACGATCGCGAACGGTGGCGAGCGCGTCACCGCCCACATCGTCAAGAAGGTCGAAGACTCGAACAGCAAGCTGCTCTACAGCGGCGACGTGGCCCCCAAGCGCGTCTTCGACGTCGAGGAGATCTCCTCGATCATGCCGGCCCTCGAGGCCGTCACGAAGGGCGAGGGTACGGCCAACCGCGTGGACTACTCGATCCCGCGCCTGGTGACCGCCGGTAAGACCGGCACGTCTTCCGATCAGCTCTCCGCACAGTTCGTGGGCTTCGTGCCCGGCATGGTCACCGCCGTGTCGATGTACCAGTCAGACGACGCGGGTAACTCGGTGCCCCTCGACGACGTTGGCGGTCTTGGACAGTTCCACGGCGGCGACTGGCCCGTGGACGTGTGGATCGACTACATGAAGCCCGCGACCGCGAACCTGCCGGGCGACGACTTCCCGTGGAAGGTTGAGTCCAACCGCAAGGTGCACAACAACGCGCCTACGCCTGCGCCGAGCGCGACCACTGAGGCCCCGCAGTCCGCCCCGGAGCCCACCGAGACACCTACCCCCACCGAGACGCCCTCCGCCGAACCCACCGAGAATTCTCAGAATGGTGGCAACGGTTCCAATAACGGGAACAACGGCAACGGGAACGGTGGCAACGGTTCCAACAACGGGAACAACGGCAATGGTTCCAACAACGGCAATGGCGGGAACAATAACGGCGGCAATAACAACGGCGGCAACAACAATGGTGGCCGAAGAAACTAGCCGCGCGCCCTAGCGCCATGCCTGCGGGCCCCGAGGAGCATCCTCGGGGCCCGCAGTGCGTTCACCGCGGGAGTATGCGTATGCGGATAGGAAACGACGATGTGGATAGGTTATGAACATCCGGATAGCTTAATAACCTATCCGCAACTGAATAACCTATCCGCGTGCGCACAACCTATCCGCATGTGAGTGCATGAGCTCCTGCCACATGTTCTCTCTTCCCGTGTGCTTCATGTGGCTCGGGCCCGAAACGGATCGCTGTGCACGGCCGACAGGAATTGCGGGCATAGCAAAGGGGTGGCCCCCGCTCGCATGAGCGGGGGCCACCCCTTCAGCATTCAACCGATGCGTGAAGCCTTCACTTCGCGGCGGAAACGCGGACCTTGAGGTTCGCGGACACCTCGGGGTGGAGGCCGACGGTCACCGTGTAGTCGCCAACGGCCTTGATGGGCGAGGCGATGATGACGCGACGACGATCGATGGTCTGGCCCAGCTGCTCCTTGACCGCGTCAGCGATCGCAGCAGCGGAGACGGCGCCGAACAGGCGGCCGGAGTTGCCAACCTTGCCGGAGATCTCGACAACGGCACCCTGGAGGGCGTCGCGCACGGCGCGAGCGTCGTCGATCGTGGCGATCTCGTGGCGGCGACGAGCAGCGGCGATCTGGTCGATCTGCTTCTGCGCGCCGGCGGTCCACTTGGCAGCGAAGCCGCGGGGGACCAGGTAGTTGCGGGCGTAGCCAGCCTTGACCTCGACGACCTCGCCGGCGTGGCCGAGCTTCGGAACGTCGTGGGTGAGGATCAGTTTCGTGGTAGCCATATCAGCTGTGTCCTTCCCTTATCAGCGGCCGGTCGTGGAGTAGGGCAGCAGAGCCATCTCACGCGCGTTCTTGACGGCGCGAGCGATCTTGCGCTGCTCCTGGGTGGAAACACCGGTCACGCGGCGGGCGCGGATCTTGCCGCGGTCCGAGATGAACTTACGCAGCAGAGCGGTGTCCTTGTAGTCGATCTTTTCGATCTTGGCCGACTTCAGCGGGTTGGCCTTCTTCTTGATGGGCTTGTTGCGAAGTTGGGGCTTCGCCATGATGGTCTCCTAGTGAATCCGGGCGGACTGTGCCGCCCCAAGCGTGTTGTCTTCGACGTGGCGCTATCCGGCGTAGGTGCCGGGGCGCGCGACTTTAGAACGGGGGCTCGTCGCCGAAGGAGGTGGCGCCGCCAGCGGGGGCGGAACGCCACGGGTCCTCGGGGGAGCCGCCGGTCGGTGCGCCGTAATTGGCGCCACCCTGGCCATATCCACCCTGGCCGCCGCCGTAACCGCCGCCCTGCTGGGGCGCGCCCTGCTGGCCGCGGTTGTCGGACTGGTAGCCGCCGCCACCGGAGGGGGCGGTGCGGGTGACCTGCGCGCGTGCGCGGCGCAGGGAGGGACCGACCTCGTCGACCTGCAGCTCAACGACCGTGCGACGTTCACCCTGCTGGGTGTCGTACGAGCGCTGGGTGAGGCGACCCTGAACGATGACGCGCATGCCCTTACGCAGCGACTCGGCGACGTTCTCAGCGGTCTCGCGCCACACGGAGCAGCGCATGAAGAGGGTGTCGCCGTCGCGCCACTCACCGGCGTTACGGTCGTAGGTTCGGGGGGTGGAGGCCACCGTGAAATCGGCGACCGCGGCGCCGGACTGCGTCCAACGCAGTTCGGGGTCAGCGGTCAGGTTACCGATGACAGTGATGACGGTATCTCCGGCCATGTCGGCTCCTCGGGCTTAGAGGGTGTGGTGTCGGCTCAGTGAGCGTCGGGGCGCAGGAGCTTCGTACGGAGAATGGTCTCGTCGATGCCCATGCGGCGGTTGATCTCGAGAGCGACCTCGGGGGTCGTGGTCATGTCGATGACGACGTAGATGCCCTCAGAACGCTTGAGGATGTCGTAAGCAAGGCGGCGCTTGCCCCAGACGTCAACGTTCTCGACGGATCCGCCGTTGGCAGCCACGGGTGCCAGGTACTTCTCCATCATGGGGGCGACGGTGCGCTCGTCGATCGAAGGATCGAGGATCACCATCAGTTCGTAGTTACGCACGTTGGTTCCCACCTCCTATGGTCTTTACGGTCACGGACGGTCCGTGACAGGAGGGCGTTGCGTATGGCCCGTGAGGGCCTGCTGGACCGGCCGCGGGTGCGGATAGTCCAGCTACCCACTTTACACGGGTGGCAGCGTCTTCGCTAGGGCGTTTCCGGTCACGATCGGGCTCCTCGGGACGAGGCCTGGGCCCACCCTGCCGGGACACCGAACCCCGCGCGGAACCGGGGGTGCGAACGAGGCCTGCCCCGGCCTCGTCGAAAGGCTAGAGCGAGCGGGCGCCGAGCCCGTTGGTGAGGGCCCGCATGCCCGTGTAGACGGCCGAGTAGGCGAGCCAGACCATCGCGAGGGCGAGGGAGGGGCGCGCCGTGAGCGCGGCGGAGTGGGCGATGACCCACAGGAGGGGCGCGTAGACGACCAGGTTGACGATGCCGGCGACGGCCAGGTAGCGGCCTCGGCCCGCGCCGATGAGCACGCCGTCGAGGAGGAACACGTATCCGGCGACCGGCTGGAAGAGCGCGCCGACGATGATGGCGACGGTCGCGTAGTCAATGACGGTCTGGTCGGTCGTGAAGATGCGCGTGATCCAGGGCGCGGTGATCGCCAGAGCGACGCCGACTGCGACGCCGAAGCCGATGCCCCAGCGCGACAGGGTGCGCAGGAGGGGGCGCATGGCGCCGCGCTCGCCGGTGCCGGTCGTGAACCCGGCGAGCGCCTGGGCGGCGATCGCGAGGGCGTCGAGCACGTAGGCGGCGAAGGACCACAGGGTCCACACGATCTGGTGAGCGGCCAGGGCCTGGGTGGAGATCGCGGTGACCGCGCTCAGGGTCGCGAGGAGGGCGACGCGCAGCGCGAGGGTGCGCACGAGCAGGGGCGCTCCCTCGAGCGCCGCGCCGAATAGGCCGTGAGTGGAGGGGCGCAGGCTCACGCCCTCGCGGCGGGCGGCGCGCACGATCATCCACCCGAGGAAAGCCGCCATGAGCGTCTGCGTGATCGCGGTGCCCAGGCCTGAACCCGCCACCCCCAGGCCGAGGGGGTACATGAGCACCCAGTTGGCCACCGCGTTGAAGGCCGCGCCCACGGACGCCGCGACCAGGGGAGTGCGCGTGTCCTGCAACCCGCGCAGGGTGCCCGTGGCCGCCAGGACGACGAACATGCCGACTAGGCCGGGCGCGGAGGCGCGCAGGTAGGCCAGGGCGTGCGGCATGGTGGCCGCGTCGGCCCCCAGCCAGGTGAGTAGGGGAGAGGCGAAGACAGCCAGGAGGATCGCGGCGAGGGCGCCGAGGCCTCCCGCCAGCCACATGGCCTCGACCCCCGAGTGGATCGCAAGGTCGCGTCGCCCGGCCCCCAGGTGGCGGCCCGCCAGGGAGGTCGTCGAATAGGCGAGGAAGATGAAGAGCCCGACCGCCGTGTTCAGCACGGTCGACGCGATGCCCAGGCCCGCCAGCTGCGGGGTGCCCAGATGGCCCACCATCGTGGAGTCAATGACGGTGAACAGAGGCTCCGCAATGAGGGCCCCCAGAGAGGGCAGAGCGAGGGCCAGGATCATCCGCGTGGTGATCGTCGGGGTCGACGAGGCCGAGGCCTCCTCACGCTTCGCGGGTGAGGTCGGGTCGCTGGGTCCCTGTGTACTCGTCATGACACTCCGATTCTTTTCCACAATGTGTGCACAGGCTTGTGGAAAGCCCTGCACTGGGAAATTCTAGACGGCCCAATGAATGACAATGATGTGACTGTGATGAGCATATCTGCCCTGACAGATCGGTCATTTCGCGTTGTGCACAGGCGTCGTCGGCGTTGTGCACAGGTTATCCACAATATGTGCACATGCCCGTGCACAGCGCCGGTCGCGCAATCGCCTACAACGCGTTAGTCTTCGCCTGAAGGCTCTCTATCCACAGGGCTTCAGGCCGCGCTCGCGGCACTCAGCCCGGCCCTGGCCTCGTCCCTATACGCCCGCGCACCCGAGAGGATCACGATGTCCGACGACCAGTTCGACCGCGTCCCCCCGCAGGACATCGACGCGGAGATGAGCGTCCTCGGATCGATGATGCTGACGACCGAGGCCGCCAACGTCGTCTCCGAAATGCTGCGCGGGCAGGACTTCTACCAGCCCAGCCACGAGACGATCTTCGACACCATCGTCGAGCTCAACGGCCGCGCGGAACCCGCCGATGCGATCACCGTCGCCGGCGAACTCAAGCGCGCGGGCGTCCTGTCGAAGGTGGGCGGCGCCGCCTACCTGCACACCCTCATCGCCTCCGTGCCCACCGCCGCGAACGCCGCCTACTACGCGCGCATCGTGCGCGAGCGCGCCATCATGCGCCGCCTCGTCACCGCGGGCACGCGCGTCGTCCAGCTCGGCTACGCGGACGCGGGCGGCGACGTCGATGAGATCGTCGACCAAGCCCAGGCCGAGGTCTACGCCGTCTCCGACGGGCGCGAAACCACCGACTACGTCTCCATGACGCAGATGAGCTCGGACATCCTCAACGCGCTCGAAGACATCGAGAAGAACCAGGGCAAGCTCAACGGCGTGCCCACCGGCTTCACCGACCTCGACGAACTCACCCAGGGCCTGCACGGCGGCCAGATGATCATCGTCGCCGCCCGACCCGCCATGGGTAAGTCCACGCTCGCCCTGGATTTCTGCCGTTCCGCGTCCATGAAGCACGGCATCACCTCGCTCATCTTCTCGCTGGAAATGAGCTCTCAGGAAATCGCGATGCGTATGCTCTCCGCCGAGTCCGGCGTGCGCCTGTCCAAGATGCAGGCCGGCAAAATGAGCGACGTCGACTGGCGCAAGGTCGCCGAAACAACCTCGCGCATGAGCGAGGCACCCCTGTACGTCGACGACTCCGCGAACATCACCATCTCCGAGATTCGCTCGAAGTGCCGCCGCCTCAAGCAGCAGGAAAACCTGGGCCTCGTCGTCATCGACTACCTCCAGCTCATGACGAGCGGCCGCCAGGTCGAGTCGCGTCAGCAGGAAGTCTCCGCGATGTCGCGAAACCTCAAGCTCCTGGCCAAGGACCTCGACATCCCGGTCATCGCCGTCGCGCAGCTGAACCGTAACTCCGAGGGCCGCACCGACCGCAAGCCCATGATGAGCGACCTGCGTGAGTCCGGCTCGCTCGAGCAGGACGCCGACATCATCATCCTGCTGCACCGCCCCGACTACTACGACAAGGAAGATCGACCCGGCGAGGCCGACATCATCGTCGCCAAGCACCGCGCCGGCGCGACCGCGACCGTCACCGCCCTCTTCCAGGGCGACATGGCGCGCTTCGTCAACTACACGGGACGCCCGGAGCCCGGCGGCGGCGGCGAATAGCGGGAGTCACGCACGAGGCCGGGGCCCTGCCCGGGTTGCTTCCCGCGTTTCCGTTAGTCGCCGGTCGGTGGCGTGCCCGTCATTGACGAGGCCGTGGGCCGTGCGCTGGCCGCCTCCGGTTCCGCGCACTTGCCCGTGCTCACGGATGTTGCCGCCAAGTGGGCCAGCCGTTGGGTGCCCGTTAGTCGCTGATCGCTGGCGGTGGGTGGGTGTTGTCTTCGTTGGGTTGTTTGCTGCGGTTGTGGTGTCGGGCCGGCGGTGGGTGTGGCTGCGGTCGTGTTGTTTCGGTGGGTGTTGTCTTGTTGGTGTTGTGGGTTTCTCGTTGGGCGTGTGTGTGGGTCGGGTTGCTTGGTGTGCTCGTGGGGGCTGGCCTGTTTGCTCGCTGTCTGCCCCGTGAGCTCGGCTCGGAGTGCCCGCTTCAAGCTCGGTTGGGCCCTGTCTGCGCCGTGAGCTGGGCTCGGCGGGTCTGTTTTGGCCGTCCGTGCGGCGGGCTGTGCTCGTTGCGCCCGCTTGATGCCCGGTCGGGCCCTGTCTGCGCCCGCGGTTAGTGCCGCCGTGCCCGTCTGCGCTCACGGTTGGTGCGGCCGTGTCCTCTCCCTGCAGCGCCTGGCTGGTCGATGAGTAGCTAGGCCTCGTATGTGTGCCGATGGCGTCGATACTGTTGGTGTGTTTGTTGCTGTGGGTGGCCAGGCGGTGCCTTGCGAGCGCCGACAGGTACTGTAGCTACGCCTAAACTTCTTTTGCGCTTTGCGTCTCCTTTCGATCTGGTGGTTGTGGGGGGTTTGCACTACATGAGGTGCTCAGGTGGCGTGTCGTCGGCGTGTTGAAACCTTATGTCGTGCAATTCCCCCTGCTGGAGGGTGGGTGTGGGTGCGCTGAGCTGCGCGTCGTTGTGCGTAGGTGGCGTAGCTGGTTCTGCAGGCTTTGTCTCTAACGCCAATGGGTTCTGTGTCGCCCTTGGGTGTCACGAGTAGCTTGACCTGGCCTGGTCTGGTTTGTGGACCGGGTGTTTTGAGGGTTGTTGGTTGTTATTGGTGGTGTTGTGCCCATTGGCGCGCGTACTGGTTGGGTGAGAGCCAGCCCAGCGCGCTGTGGGGGTGCTCTTCATTGTAGCGGCGCGACCAGGCGGCGATGAGGGTGCGTGCATGGTTGAGGTCCTCGAACATGTTGTCTTCCAAGAGTTCATCACGCATACGGTTGTGTAAGGACTCCACGAACCCGCCCAGCCACGGCTGGCCTGGGGGTATGAATGCTTGGAGTGTGTCGTGCTCGCTGGCCCAGCGCCCCACGGCCGCGGCGATGAATTCAGGCCCGTTATCGGCCCGCAGCACCTGGGGCGCACCATGGGCCAAGACAGCCAGGTCAAGCATTTCGATCACGTCGACGGCTCCCATGCGCCGCTCAACGCGGAACGCCAGATGCTGGCGCGTGAACTCATCAATGACGTTACAGACCTTAAAGACACGCCCCTTCCAGTCCGAGTCGAACTGGAAATCAATGGCCCACACCTGCCCAGGAGCACTAGCCCTGACCAGGGGTTGCAGACGCGGCGCGGTGCGAGGCTTGTGGGCTTTGCGCGGGCGCACGCGCAGTCCTTCTGTGCGCCACAAGCGCCGGAACGTATCACGCCCCACGACAATGCCCTCACTCTTGGCCCGCGCCCAGGCACGTTTATAGCCCCACCGTCGATGAGTGGCAGCAAAATCGTTCATCCACTGGCGCACAGGCCCATGATCACGCAGCGTTTTCGCCCCGCCCGCCATATCCCGGACTTCCTGGCCATCCTTGAGGGCGGCTGCATGTTGACCGACGGCAGGATTGGCTTCGTGCTCCTCACCAGTGAGGCCGTCACGCTCGACCTCCCGCAGCCCTGGAGCCCCGTGATGCGCGCAGGCCAACCCGCGTCTCCAGGGCGTTGCTGGCCGGACTGAGATCCAAAGACGTCACGTTTAACAAATGTGTCGTGAACCACAGCCACCATTACCACTCAACTTTGGATACAAAAGTGTGAGTGCGAAATGAACCCCTCGGGTTACGCGTTTTGCCTAGTCAGGTGTAGCACGAGGGGGTGGTCTGTATTCCAGCTGTGCTAACCACGGAGGTTAGTCACGCACGCCGGGTCGGCTTGACATGAGGAAGACCTATGAGTGGAGTGTGGATTCCACCACAGTAACCATCTCATGTGGCAGAGGTCTTTCATGTCCCACCGTAACGCCACCCTGACCGAAACCGGACGTCTTCAACTCGCACAAATGATCGGTGAGCAGGGCTAGCCATTACGCCGGGCCGCACGGAACGTCGTGTCATAGGGTGACGGATCACCCGCCGGTGGGAGCCGTTACGGATTGTGTATCACCTGGGGTTGTACCCCTTCACGGTCGGTAAGATCATCCGTCGCTACGGTTGCCCACGGTAGAAATTGGTTGATCCTTCGACTGGCACCCGGATCAAAACCTCCCGCCCCGAGCCACGCCGCCCCGAGCCACGCCGCTACGAACACGCCGCGGCTGGTGCCCTGATCCATTTCGATGTGAAGAAGCTGGGCAGAATCCCCCGACGGTAGCGGACACCGGGTCTTGCGCCGCTACCAGGGGTTCGGAACAAGACTCGCACCGACACGAACCGTCGCCCCGGCTACGCGTATATCCACAACGCGGGCGATGAACACTCCCGGTTGGCGACAGCGAGATCCTCAGTGATGAGAAGAAGGAAACCGCTGCAGGGTTCTGGAAACGCACACGCGCTCTTTGTCTCGTGCGGGATAACCGTGCAACTTGTGTTGACCGACAACGGGTCCTGTTATCGTTCCCACGACTTCAAACAGGCCCTCAGCACGCCCATCGTCCATCACCGCACTCGCCAGTACCATCCCCAGACCAACGGCAAAGTCGAACGCTACAACCACATCCTGCTCGAGGAATGGACCTACGCCCAGCCCTACACGTCAGAAACCCAATGCGTTAAAGCGTTTGCTGACTGGATCCATCACTACAATTACTACCGAGCCCAAACCGCGCTCAAGGGACAACCCCCACCCACTCGTATAACCAACCTCCCCGGACAAGTACACCTAGGTGGGTGCAGATCTGGGGTAGGGGGAGCCTGATTGAGAGTCTTTTTGGAGTGCCTGACCGGTGGCCTGGTGGCCCGAGAGCCCGGGGCATCAAATGGTGCAGGCCACCGTCAAAAAGTAAGGGGTAAGCGTCAAAAGGTGTGCCGCAGCTTGGCAACTGGACGCTACAAGTCGGTGCCTGGTAGCCCCGTCCGTACGAGCGGCGCTCAACCACCTATGCCCTGAGTGTTGTTCGCGATAGACTTTGTTTATGACGCAAGAGAAGTATGTATATGTTGCTCCAAGAAGCCGCACCCCAGAGCGCACCAAGTTGCCCGGAAGTCCTTATTACAGCAAGCACTCTATTGCAGAGCGTCGGGCAGTAACAGAGGTGCTCATTGATCGCTATCCGATTAAAACTGAGGACTTGGCAGCAGACGTTGTTTCCGCTTGGGAAATGATTTTCGATTCCCGAATTGGGCCGGCCAGAATCGGTACGGATATTTTTCCTGCACCCCAGATCATCGGCTTCTTCTTGCATGAGTTGGTGCCGATGGTGGTCGCTCAGAATAGGAAGAATTGGCGGAGGGATGCGAGCAAATCTGAGAAAGACATGGTTTACATTCCAGACGATTCATTTTCGACCGAAATCAAGACATCGTCTAACGCCAAAGAGGTATACGGAAATCGCAGTTACGGCCAAAAAAATGATAAAGCCCTAAAAGATAAGAGCGGTTATTATCTAACCATCAATTTCCAGAAGTGGCAGGAAGTGGCACCTGGGCAGCAACCAAAGATTTCCCTAGTTCGTTTCGGCTGGGTCGACTCATCTGATTGGGTGGCGCAGAGTGCTGGTACGGGTCAAAACTCACGACTGCTGGGCCCGGTATATGACTCGCAGCTGGCCGTCATCTATTCCTCAGAAGATGCGTCCTGAAATGTCATCGAGTGCGGCATCGATTCGCGCGGCAGCGATTTCAAGGTAATCTTGGCGAAGCTCGATCCCGACGCACTGTCTACCTAGTTGGGCTGCGACAACGCCGGTAGTACCAGAACCCATGAACGGGTCGAGGACCGTTTCGCCTGGACGAGACGAGCACTTCATAAGCCGCTTGATGAGTTCTTCAGGAAATTGTGCTGGGTGTGGGGTGCGTTCTTTTGATGAACGATTCTTCCCTGAAGTTACTTTTGGTATGTACCAGACATCTCCTGGATTCTTGCCAAGAGGGTTATAGCGAAGCCTTCCTTCTTTCTTTGAATTTGGGTACTTGACGTTCGGATCGCGGATCGAGTCAAGATCAAAGTAATAGTCCTTCTCGGATTTGACGAACCAGAGAACCTTCTCATTTCTAGGGGAGAGGTATCTTTTCGCTGATACTCCAGCTCCATACTGCCAAACAAGCTCTTGTTGGAGAAAGAACTCTGTCTTGTTCCACAGGAGGTATGGCAAGGGGATTGCTCGCCCTTCTCCGGGAACAGCGACATATCCAAGATTTAGCCAAAGCGCTCCGTTTCGTTGTGTTACTTCATATACTCGAGCGAGCCACTCGCTGGACCAAGCTATATATTCGTCTAGGGAAAGTGGCTGTTCGTACTCTTTGCCGATGTTGTATGGGGGTGACGTAATGGTCAGCGGGAAACTTCTTCTTGAATGCTAGGTAGGAGCTCCAGTGAGTCGCCTTGATAAAGAACGATGCCATCACGGCTGTAAAAAGGCTTACCTAGTGCCGTTGTGACAGTGCCCAAGGTATTCTTGTCCATATCTTCCTTCGCGTAGATCCTAATTACATGTTCCGACTTGTGGAGACGAAGTCAAGTCAAGAAGTGCCACAATCGTTCTCATCCGTTCCCTTTGTGGGGAACAGTCTCGAAGAGGTCCTCGGCCTTGCAGTCGAGTGCAGTTGCGATTTTCATGAGTACGTCCATGCGGACTGGTTCGTTTTTGCCGAGTTTGGCTAGGGAATTACTGCTGATCCCTGCTGCTTTTCGGAGTTGAACTTTGTTCATGTTTTTGTCTATGAGGATCTTCCAGAGTTTGTTGTATTGGATCTTCATGGGCGGTCCTTTCGGCTCCACTTTTCACCGAAGAGCGCTTGTTCGTTGTTGTCGAGCTTGAGCACGGTTGTTTCCTGCAGGATCTGTTGAGCCTCCTGTGTACACTCGCTGGTTTTGTCGACTGCGATGAAAATCTGCTTCTCGATCTGGTCGTTGTAGACGCGGATGAGGTTGCTTAGGTCTGGGCGTGGCATGGAGTCGAACATGATTGAGTCGTGTGCGAGGGCAGGTAGGTTCGTGTTTTGAAGGACGGCGAGGTCGTAGATGATCATGCTGCGGTGGTTGGTGCCGGTTCCCTTGTCCTTCGGGGTTTCGAAGGTGTATCTGTTGTAGGCGTTGAGGGTCAGCTTTGGAGCGTTGTATTCGCCTCCGGTGACTTCGTCGTTGATCGCATCCATTTGGGTGTTGATGCCGATCTCGATCTTCGACAGCACTGACTCGAGCTGTTTGTCGTAGCGGTCCTTGGCTTCCTTCTTTTCTCTCTGTAGTCGGTCGCGTGTGTCGAAGGGGTCGTTATCGTCTTTGAGTTTGTTGATGCGTCGGTCGAGAGAGGTGTAGGCGTCGAGGAACTCGTCGGTAATTGCATTCGATGTGGGGATGGAGTCCATGCGTGACAAGATTTGTTCTTCCAGGTGGTCTGGTCTGGTTTTATGGACCGGGTGTTTTGAGGGTTGTTGGTTGTTATTGGTGGTGTTGTGCCCATTGGCGCGCGTACTGGTTGGGTGAGAGCCAGCCCAGCGCGCTGTGGGGGTGCTCTTCATTGTAGCGGCGCGACCAGGCGGCGATGAGGGTGCGTGCATGGTTGAGGTCCTCGAACATGTTGTCTTCCAAGAGTTCATCACGCATACGGTTGTGTAAGGACTCCACGAACCCGCCCAGCCACGGCTGGCCTGGGGGTATGAATGCTTGGAGTGTGTCGTGCTCGCTGGCCCAGCGCCCCACGGCCGCGGCGATGAATTCAGGCCCGTTATCGGCCCGCAGCACCTGGGGCGCACCATGGGCCAAGACAGCCAGGTCAAGCATTTCGATCACGTCGACGGCTCCCATGCGCCGCTCAACGCGGAACGCCAGATGCTGGCGCGTGAACTCATCAATGACGTTACAGACCTTAAAGACACGCCCCTTCCAGTCCGAGTCGAACTGGAAATCAATGGCCCACACCTGCCCAGGAGCACTAGCCTGACCAGGGGTTGCAGACGCGGCGCGGTGCGAGGCTTGTGGGCTTTGCGCGGGCGCACGCGCAGTCCTTCTGTGCGCCACAAGCGCCGGAACGTATCACGCCCCACGACAATGCCCTCACTCTTGGCCCGCGCCCAGGCACGTTTATAGCCCCACCGTCGATGAGTGGCAGCAAAATCGTTCATCCACTGGCGCACAGGCCCATGATCACGCAGCGTTTTCGCCCCGCCCGCCGCGCGGGTCCGGCAATACGCTGACCGCGACAGCCCGGCAACGCGCCCGTGCAAGACGCTGAGAAAACCCCTGGCCGACAAGGTGGTTCACAGCCTCGTGCCTGCGCGCCGGGCTTAGAAGTTTCCCTCTGCCAACTCTCGCAGCGCTGCCTTTTCCAGCTCTGCTTGGCCCAGCAACTGTTTGAGGCGCGCGTTTTGCTCGCGCAACTCACGCAGTTCCTTGGCCTCACTTCCGATTCATCGCCCCATAACGCTGGCGCCACCGGCACAACGTTGCCTCGCTGATACCCAGCACGCGGCAGGCCTGAGCTGTACTCATGCCCTCACCTCGCAGCGCGTCGGCCTTCTCCAGCTTCACGACAATCTGCTCAGGCGTGTGCTTCAAGAATTTCCTCATGGTCATCCATTCTGCCCGGCCACAAGCAGCCGGGACTACTCAGAACAACCCTCTCAAAACAAACGGTCCGAAAAACCCATACCCCTCCAGAGCAGTGTCGGCGGTGGCGCCGGTAGTTGCATAAGTGCTCAGTACCGGGCCGACGGTGGTGCCAGCGGTTTCTTTGCGGGGTGCCTGTGTGACAGTGGAGTTGTCTCTGCCCTGCGCGACATGGTCTGTTGGGGTGTTGTTGGGACAGAAATGTCAAACGAGCGTACTGGAAATGTTCCAAAATCAGTCATCTTAGGCGCGTGCGGGCGATGAAGGTTGTACGACGGCCCGGTCTGTGCTGTACACCGCGAAGAGGGTTTCGCAACGGGCCGGTTAGTGTCGCGGGCGAGGGGCGAAAAAAGCCACCCGGCTGCCGCAGCCTCATGCATGGGGTGGCTTATCGTTCACTCCTCGCTTCTCAGCAGCACAACCGATGCACACTGCGCGCGGCCTCAGTCCTGGTGCCCCGCGCGGGCCAGGCGCTTGGCCCGCACGGAGCCGAGCAGCCAGTCGGCGCTCAGGCACCCCAGCGCCACCCACACGACGCCCATCGCGATCCAACGGAACATGGGCACGGTCTCGTGGAAGATGAACACGGCGACGAGCAGCTGCAGGGTGGGCCCCAGGTACTGCAGGAAGCCCATCGTCCCCAGGGTCAGACCCCTCGCCGCCGAGGCGAACATGATGAGCGGGATCATCGTCAACGCACCCGCGCCCACCAGGAGCGCCAGGTGAACCACCCAGGACACCCCAGAGCTGTCGGATGAGGCGATCGTGTGGAAAGACGTGGAGGATGTGGCCGCCAGGTACGCGTAGTAGCCGAGCAGGATGGGCGAGACCGCGGCCGTCTCGATCGCCATGCCCGCGAGTGGGTCGACGCGTGCTGCCACGTCCTTCTTGACGAGGGAGTACAGGCCGAACGTCAATGCGAGCGTGAGCGAGACGATAGGGACCGAACGCTGGCCGATCACGAGGATGACGACGGCGACGACGCCGAGGGTGAGGGCGACCTTCTGTATCGGGGTGACTCGCTCGCGCAGCACGATGAGGCCCAGCGCGATCGTCACGAGGGGGTTGATGAAGTAGCCGACCGCCGCGTCGGTCGTGTGGCCGGCGAGGACCGCGTACACGTACACCGACCAGTTGACGACGACGAGCGCGCCCGCGACCGCGAGGCGCCACAGGGCTCCCCGGTCGGCGATCAGCGCGCGGATCTTCCCCAGCGAACCCGTCAGGGCGAGCGCGACCAGGCAGAAGAACAGGCCCCACACCGCGCGGTGGACGATCACCTCGACGGCGCCGACGGGGGAGAGCAGCGAGAAGTACAGGGGGAAGAAACCCCAGATCACGTAGCAGGAAACGCCGAGGGCGAGTGCGCGTGGTTCGTTCTTCTGGGTGCTCATGCACCCAGTGTATGAACATCGTGTGGGCAGACGCCGCCGCGGGAACGGCTGTGATCACCTGGCGAGAAAGCGCGAGGGGCCGCGTCGTTCGCCGAAACCAGGGCGCTTTCGTCGATGCCGAGGACCACGCCGAGGGCCTCCAGGTAGCGTTCCTGCTGGCTCTCCTCGCCGACCCGGCGTGCCATGACGGTCGGGTTGTGGATGAGGCGCGCGGCCAGGTGGCGCAGCGCTCGGGCCGCGTCGTCGGTCGAGAGGGGAGCCTCGCCGAGGCGATCGATTTCCTCCTCAACGATGCGGAAAACGCGTGAGCGCAGGTGTCGCACGACCGGGTCCATGGATCGGGCGCCGAGGCCGCGCTCGAAGGAGGAGACCTCCTCGTCGATGATGGCGTGGGCGCGTGTCAGCGCGTCAGCATCGGCTGCCGGGACCGAGGCTTGGATGGTCGGCAGATCAATGAGGGTGATGTTCGGGAGCGAGGCGACAGAGCTTTCGGTGTCGCGCATGAGCGCGAGGTCCAGGACCACGGTGTGCCCGGCCTGGGCGGCCATGTTGCGCGTCAGGACGGGACTTCCCAGCCCTCGGCATGTTACGACGAGGTCGGCGCGTTCCAGAGCAGAGGGAAGGTCTGCGGCCCTGACCCAGCCGATGCCTCGTCCCTGGGCGAATTCGCGTGCGCGCCCAGACGTCGAGTAGACGGACACGTCCGATGCGCCGAGCGTGTGCAGGGCGCTGACGGTCGCCCCCGCGTAGGCGCCCGTGCCGACGATGAGCACGCGCGCGTCCTTCCACGGTCCCAGGTGAGCCGCAGCCATGTCGAGGCCGACGGCGACGACGGATCGTCCAGCCCCGGCCAGTCCGGTCTCGGTGGCGACGCGGCGGGAGGTGGCCGATGCTCGCTCGGCGGCGCGCCCCAGGTCGCAGCTGAGGGTCCCGTCCTCCCAGGCTGTGCGTGCGGCGCGGCGCATCTGCCCGGCGATTTCGCGCTCGCCGATGACCATGGATTCCAGTCCCGCCGCCGTCGAAAATAGATCGACGAGGCCGTCGCGACCCCACAGGTGACGCAGGTGCACGTCCTTGCGCTGCGCGTGCGAGGCGGTGGTGAGCTCGCGCTCCACCGTGTCCTTGAGCGTGTGGGGGTTGGCCGAGGCCGGGGCGTCGACGTAGATAGTGACCCGATTGCAGGTGCGCAAGACCATGACTCCGCGTGCCTGCGGCAGCGAGCGCATGAGGGTAGGACCCAGGTCGTCCGCGCTGGAGAGCCGGGCGATGTCATCGAGGGGGGTGTAGCGGTGGTCCGCGGAGAGCACATGAATAGTCACAACGCGTCCATTTAAAGGCACGCGGGTTCCGTGGGCAGAGGAGTGAACCAATTTATGGTGGTGACGTCGTGTCATTTCGTTATGTCGGCGAAATAAATGGCTTCCTCCCGCGGATAAATGGATATAAAGGCACGCAAAATCAAGCTTTTGCGACGTGTGAGAAATTGTCTTGAACTAAACTGGAAAACGACGGAAATGCGCGAATTAACGCATGAAAACATCATTAAATTAAGGGAGACACATGACGACGCCCCCGCTGATCGCCGCCCTGACCGGGTGGCGCGGGCCCACCCCCGAGTGGTTCATGCGTCAGGCCGGACGCTCCCTGCCTGAGTACCGCGAGCTGCGCGCCGACGTCGGCCTGCCCATGCTCGAGGCCTGCCTGCGCCCCGACGTGGCCGCCGAGGCAACGGTGCAGCCCGTGCGACGCCACGGTGTGGACGCGGGCATCTTCTTTTCGGACATCATGGTCCCCCTGCGCCTGGCCGGGGTGGGTGTCGAGATTGAACCCGGTGTTGGCCCCGTCCTCGATCATCCCTATCGCACGCGCGAGAGCATCGACGAGCTCCTGAGTCATCGGTATGGGGAGGGGGCGTGGACCGATTCCACCGGGCGAACGCGCGACTGCGGCGAGGGAGCCCAGTCCGTGCGCGACGGCGTTGCAACGGCGGTGCGCGAGCTCGGCTCCACGCCGCTCATCGGATTCGGCGGCGCCCCCTTCACTCTGGCCGCGTACATGGTCGAGGGGCGTCCCTCGCGCGATCACATGGCTGCGCGCGCGCTCGCGGCATCGGACCCGGGCGCGTGGGATGCTCTCATGACATGGTGCGCTCGGGTGAGCGCCGACTTTATTACCGCGCAGATCGAGGCCGGGGCCAGTGCCGCGCAGCTCTTCGACTCGTGGGTGGGGTCTCTCTCGCCTCGTACCTATAGGGAATCCGTCGCGCCGTATTCGCGCATGGTTGCGCGCCGCGTCGCCGGTGCGCTCAGTCCGGTGACCGGTTGCCGCGCTCCGCTCATCCACTTCGGGACGGGCAGTGCGCCGATCCTGTCCGATATGGCCGAGGTCGGTGCTGACTGCGTGGGCGTGGACTGGAAGACGGACCTGTCGTGGGCCATCGAGCAGGTGCCGGGAAAGGCCGTGCAGGGGAATTTGGACCCCGCGCTTCTTCAGGCTCCGTGGCACGTTATCGAACAGGCTGTTCGAGATATTCTCGACGCTGGACGCTCCGCCCCCGGCCATGTCTTCAACCTCGGGCACGGCGTGCCACCCACGACCGACCCGGACGTGCTGACGCGCATCGTCGAGCTGGTACACGAGCTGGGTGACGAACGATGAACCCCCTGGAGGCCATCCCGACCCACCCCGGCGCGGTCGTCGTCGGGGGAGGTATCGCCGGCCTCGTGAGCGCGTGGGAACTGGCTCGCGCGGGCGTGCGTCCCCTCCTCGTCGAGGCGCGCGGCTACCTGGGCGGCCTCATCGCCCGGGGCACGGTCGGCGGAGTGAACGTGGACCTGGGTGCGGAGACATACGTCGTGCGCGGCACCGACACCTCGTCGATTGTGGCCGCCCTGGGGCTGACCTCGGTCGAGCCGGCTGGATCGGGCGCCCGCCTCTACGCACCCTCCCTGCGCGGAGGCTGGGAGCTGCGCCCCTTCCTGCGCGACTCGTTCCTGGGCATCCCGGCCCACCCGGACGCGCCCGACTGCGCTCGCGTACTCGGCGAGGCCGGGGTGCGCCGCGCCCTCGAGGATCGCTCGATGGGCGGCGGCATCGGCATGGACGAGGCCGGGGAGACTCTGGCCGGTTTCGTGGCCGCGCGCCTGGGGGAGGCCGTGCTGGAGCGCTCGGTGCGGCCGATCATCGCGGGCATTTACACGGCCGACCCCGCCGTGCTGGCAACCGACACGGTTGCCCCCGGCCTGCGCGCCGAGACTGCCCGTCACGGATCCCTGGCAGCTGCGGTCGCGGCGCGCCTGGCCGCCGCCGGATCTCGCCGCACGCCCGAAGCCTGTGTCGAGGGCGGCATGTTCGTCCTCGTCGACGCGCTGAAGGCCGCCATCGAAGAGGCCGGGGGAACCGTCCTGACCCGCACGGGCGCGTTCTCACTGAGGCGCGCGGCCTCGGGATGGACCCTCGAGTGTGGGCCGACCAAGCCCGGGCCCACCCCCGGAGCCGAACCCGTGCCGAGCGGACCGGGCGTGAACGTGACGACGGAGCGCCTCGTCCTCGCCTGCAGCGCCAGTGCCGCCCTGCGCCTGCTGACGCAGGCGCGCATCCCCGGCCTCGTGCCCGATGTGAGCGTTCCCGAGGGCGCGCCCATCGCGCGCCTCACCCTGGCCGTCCACGCCCCCGAGCTGGATGACGCACCTGTCTCCCAGGGCCTCCTGGTCGCGCCCGCGCCCGCCGACGAGCGGCCGGTGGCGGCCAAGGCGCTGTCCCACCTCAACATCAAGTGGCCCTGGCTCGCCGACCAACTCCCGCCCCACACGCACCTGCTGCGCCTCTCTTACGGGCGCCACGGCGAGGCCGAACCCGCGGTCACCGTCGAGGGGGCCCTGTGCGACATCCGCACGCTCACCGGCGTCACCATCGCCGCTGAGGCCGTCACCGACCACCTGCTCGCCCGCTGGAATGGCACGCTCCCGCCCCTGCCGCCCGAGTATCGCAGCCGTGTCGCCGCGCTCGAGGACCAGGTGCGTCCCCTTGGGGGCGTGGCTCTCACGGGCGCCTGGGTCGCCGGAACCGGCATCGCCTCTGTCGTCACACATGCCCGCGCGGGTGTGAAAGGACTGCTATGACCACGCGGACATTCGTTCTGGGGACCAGGGGATCGCGCCTGGCGCTCGCCCAATCCACCACCGTCGCGCGGGCGATCGAAGAGGCCGGGGCTCGCCTCGGCGAGGACGTGCGCGTCGAGCTCGAGGTCGTGCGCACGCACGGTGACGTGTCCGCCGCGCCCCTGGCTGCGCTCGGCGGCGTCGGCGTGTTCGCCGCTCAGCTGCGGCTCGCCCTCCTTGGGGGAGAGTGCGACCTGGCCGTCCACTCCTTCAAGGACCTGCCCACCGCCCCTACGCCGGGGCTGCGCATCGCAGCCGTCCCGCAGCGTGAAGACCCCCGCGATGCTCTGTGCGCGGCCGACGGGGCGACACTGTCGTCGCTGCCCGCGGGCGCGCTCGTCGGCACGGGTTCTCCCAGGCGCGCCGCCCAGGTGCTCGCCGCGCGCCCCGACCTGCGCGTGTGCGACCTGCGCGGCAACGTGCCCACGAGGCTCTCGCGCGTGCGGGGTATCGACCTGGGCGCCGACGTGGGCACTGCGCCCTCCGCCCTCGGTACGGGTGAGCGTCTCGATGCGGTCGTCCTCGCCCTTGCCGGGCTGCGGCGCATCGGCCTCGATACCCACGCTACCGACGTGCTCGACCCAGCGATCATGATGCCCGCCCCCTCGCAGGGCGCCCTCGCTATCGAAACGCGCGACGAGGAGGACCCCCTCCTGCGAGCCCTCCTTGGCGCCCTTCACCATCGGCCGACCGCGCTTGCGGCCAGCGCCGAGCGCGCCGTCCTCTCCGCCCTGGGCGCGGGGTGCGCGGCACCCGTGGGTGCGTTCGCTCGGGTGGACGAGGCCTCCTCGGCCCTCCTGCTCGACGCGCGCGTGATGAGCGTCGACGGGCGTGAGCGGGTCGAGGCGAGTGGCGCGCTCGCGCTCACGGACTCGGTTGGTCTGGAGGAGGCCGCCCGACTCGGCGAGGACGTGGCGCGCCAGCTGCTTGATGGTGGCGCCGCTGAGGTCACCGACCTGGGCGACGAAAGCGCCGAGGCAATCCTCGTGAACGAGCCCCACGTCAGCACACCCCTGAACGGGCGGCGGATCCTCCTGACCCGAGCCAAGCCCGATGACGCCATCGCGCGCGCCCTGCGAATTGCCGGGGCGCAGGTGGATACTCTCGCCCTCACCGTGTCGACGCCGCTGGACTCCGCGCAGCTCGACGCGGCGCGCACCCGGCTCGCTGACGGCGGATACGCGTGGGTCGCGTTCTCCTCCTGGAGGGCCGCGCGGGCCGTCGTTTCCGGACTTCCACGCGCTCGCTCGCTCGGCACGCGCATCGCCGCCGTCGGCGAGGCCACGGCCCGATGGATCAGCGACCACGCGGGGGGTGAACGCCGACATGACCGGCGCCGGATCCGCCGTCGCGCTGCTCGAGTGCTTCCCCGCCGCGGCCTCCGGTGCGCGCCCGGTCCTCATCCCCCGGTCGGCGGCAGCGCCCGACACGCTACCAGACGGGCTACGCGCTCTCGGCTGGAGCGTCGAGGCTGTTGACGCCTACACCACCACTCCCGCCGACGCCGCCGATATTCCCGACGATATAGCGGGGAATTTCCGCGCGGGGCACTACGACGCGGCGGTCCTCACCGCCTCCTCCCAGGCGCGCGCCCTCCCCCGCTCCTCGGGATGCCGCCCCCACAACCCGTGTCGTGACCATCGGCGCACCCACCGCAGCCACCGCCAGGCGGCAGGGGATCGCGGTCGCGGCCCAGGCCTCGTCCCCCACACCCGATGCCATCGTCCGCGCCCTCATCGACGCCCTCGACCACCCCGCCCAAGCCGACGCACCTGAAGAAAGAGAATCATGACTACCGTCCCCGAATCCGTTACCTCCTACCTCGCCGAGGCCGGGGTGGACAGCGCCCCGATCCCGACGATTCGCCCGCGCCGCCTGCGCACGACCCCCGCGATGCGCGCCCTCGTGCGCGAAACCCACGTCGATCCGGCCAAGCTCATCTGGCCCGTCTTCGTGCGCGACGACATCGACGAACCCCGCGAAATCGCCGCAATGCCGGGCCAGTACCAGCACACGATCGATTCGCTGCGCCGGGCCGCCGCCGAGGCCGCCGAAGCGGGTGTGGGTGCCATCGACCTGTTCGGCGTGCCCGCCCGCCGCGACGCGATCGGCTCCCAGGCGTGGGCGGAGGACGGGATCCTCAACCGCGGCCTCGCCGCCGTGCGTGCCGAGGTCGGCGACGCCCTCGTCGTGTGTGCGGACACCTGCCTGGACGAGTTCACGGACCACGGGCACTGCGGCCTCCTCGATGAGGAGGGCGGCGTGGACAACGATGCGACCCTGCCGCTCTACCAGGCGATGGCGATTTCCCAGGCGCGCGCGGGCGCACACATGGTCTCGCCCTCGGGCATGATGGACGGCCAGGTCGCCGCGATCCGCACCGCCCTCGACCAGGCGGGACACGCGGACGTCGCCATCCTCGCCTACTCCGCGAAGTACGCGTCCGCCTACTTCGGGCCCTTCCGCGAGGCCGTCGGATCCACGCTCAAGGGCGACCGCCGCACCTACCAGCAGGATCCCGCGAACCGACGCGAGGGCCTCTTCGAGGCGCTGCTCGACGCGGCCGAGGGCGCCGACATGCTCATGGTCAAGCCCGCCGGACCCTACCTGGACGTGCTGGCCGACGTGGCCGCCGCCTCCGACATTCCCGTCGCCGCCTACCAGGTATCCGGCGAGTATGCGATGGTCGAGGCCGCCGCTGCCAACGGGTGGATCGACCGCACCCGCGTCATCGATGAATCCCTGACCGGCATCTTCCGGGCGGGAGCTGACTCTGTCCTCACCTACTGGGCCCTCGAGGTCGCCCGCCGGGCTCGCTGAGCGCGCATCCGCGTGCCGCTATCCCTCTTACCCCTGATGAAGGTAGCTATGACCACTAACGAAACCGCATTCTCCCAAGCAAAAGCCGTCATCCCCGGCGGCGTCGACTCGCCCGTGCGCGCCTTCGGCGGCGTCGGCGGCACCCCGCGCTTCATCGCGAGCGCGAGCGGTGCGCGCGTCACCGACGTCGAGGGGCGCTCCTACGTTGACCTGGTCGGGTCGTGGGGCCCGGCGCTGCTCGGCCACGCGCACCCCGAGGTGGTCGCCGCCGTCCAGGAGGCCGCCTCGCGCGGCCTGTCCTTCGGCGCACCCACCGAAACTGAGACTCTGCTGGCCAGCGCCGTGCGCGAGCGCGTGCCCTTCGCGCAGCGCGTCCGCTTCGTGTCGACGGGCACCGAGGCGACGATGACGGCGATCCGCCTGGCGCGCGGCGCCACCGGGCGCGACCTGATCGTGAAATTCGCCGGCAATTACCACGGCCATTCCGACGGCCTGCTCGCAGCCGCCGGATCGGGCGTCGCCACCGGTGGCCTGCCCGGGTCGGCCGGCGTCCCCGAGGCCATCACCGCCCAGACCATTGTCTTGCCCTACAATGACGTCGATGCGCTGCGCGCGTGCTTCGAGCAGGTGGGTGACAGTATCGCCGCCGTCATCTTCGAGGGTGCCCCCGCCAACATGGGCACGGTCCCGCCCCACCCCGGGTGGAACCGCGAGATCCGCCGCCTGTGCACCGCGCACGGCGCGCTCATGATCCTCGACGAGGTCCTCACCGGCTTCCGCGTTGACCCCGCCGGCTGGTGGGGCCTCGAGGCCGTGGCCGGGTGGGTCGACGGCGCGCCCTCGGGCCGCTACAGCGCCGGTTTTGTTGACGCGTCTTGCGTTGAGCGAGCCGACTGGGTGCCCGACCTGGTGACCTTCGGCAAGGTTGTGGGCGGCGGCATGCCCCTGGCGGCCGTCGCGGGGCGTGCGGATGTCATGGACCTGTTGGCTCCCCTGGGCCCCGTCTACCAGGCGGGCACGCTCTCGGGCAACCCCCTGGCGACTGTCGCCGGCCTGCGCACCCTCGAACTCGCTGATCAGGTCGTGTACGACCGCGTGAACGCCTCGGCCCAGGAGATCAGCACGATCGTGTCGGATGCCCTCAGCGCTGCCGGCGTCGCGCACCGCGTCCAGCGCACGGGATCCCTGTTCTCCGTCATGTTCGGCGAGGCCGCAGCAGCCTCGGGCGTGTACGACTACGACCAGGCGCGCGCCCAGGAGGCGTGGCGCTACGCCCCCTTCTTCCACTCGTTCCTGTCCTCGGGCGTGGCCCTGCCGCCCTCGGTGTACGAGGTGTGGTTCGTGTCCGGCGCCCACGGCGAGGCGGAGCTGGACGCCATCGCCGCCGCAGCTCCGAAGGCCGCGCAGGCCGCCGCTGCGGCTCAGCCGGAGTAGTCGATCGCTCTGCGGCGCCTGTGCCGTGGACGGGCGAGGGGTGGGGATCCTGGTGGGTCCCCGCCCCTCGTTCGAGGAGTCTGTGATAGCCAGGGGTGCGGTTCCTCGAAAGCGGAGCGACGGTGCTCGTGACGCCTATCGAAGACGTGGTGGGGGTGGGAGCGCAGGCAAAGAAAAAGCGCGACACCTTCGTGGTGTCACGCTGGCGGGGGTGGGGCGCGTGTCGTTCACGCGCCCCGCATAGGCTCAGGCGCGCGTGCGAGCGATCGAGAGGATCGCGGGGGAGACGATCAGGGCGGTCAGGGCGATGACGACCGCGAAGACGACCGAGGCGACGGAAGCGACCTGCAGGGCGGCGAAAACGCCGAGGGCCGCGAGGGCGACGATGAGGGCCACGAGCACGGAAGCGGAGGCGGTGGCCTGGGACATGGTGGGGGCGGTTTCAGCCTTGACGATCTGGTTCATGGGGTTCTCCTTATGAGTGTCTTCGCACGGATGCGCGAAGCGCGCCCCGCACGCCAGCGTGTTTGTGGACCTGTTGGTCCGTGCCGCCCGGGTGGGCGACGGCATCAAAAAAGGGGGCTGACTCGTGGTCGCCCCCCTTGGTGCAGCTCCAATTCTACGCGGATTCCACCGCTCGGTCTATACCGCGCAAGCGCTTGTAAGGCATGGCACAAGCATCGTAAAAGCCTGTTAAAGAGCTGTTTTGCCAAGGAAAAAGAGGTGTGTGGAGATCTGTTAAGATCGCCGGAGAACATACCAGTTCGTGCAAGTGTGCCCGAGTGGGAACTCCACCCGGGCACACAGTGTCACTCGGCTCGTGCCACATTCATGGCTTGGAGGCCCTTTGGTCCTTCAATCGCTCATATTCGACCTTTTCGCCCTCTAGAAGAGTGCGGCGCCCAGATTGGCCGATGATGTTTGAATAGTGCACGAAGACGTCGCCGGATTCGTCATCAGGAGTAATGAATCCGAAGCCTTTGGCGTCGTTGAACCATTTGATGGTCCCGGTAGCCATGGGCCCTCCTTCGTGTTCGCCCCAACGTTGGGGCACCGTTCGACCCCGTCTGCGGAGTCGACATGGTCCCGTCGCCCTTGCCCGGCATCGTTGCTCCCCGGACTGGGCGTACGAAATCACACTTATACGGTACCGCACTCGCGGCAAAAATGTGGCTGACCTGCGCAGTCGTGACGAAGAAGTTTTCGGCGCGATGGCGCTACTTGTCCCCACTTAGACGAACCGGAACGATCGCCCGCACCTCCTCGCCCTCGAAGGCCACGCTGCCGATCGCCACGTCGACCCCGAAGACGCTCGCAAGGGTGTCCGCATTCATGACGGAGGACGCGGGGCCGACCACGGCCTCGTGAGTGGAGGAGAAGAGCGCGACCTGGTCCGCGACGCGCAGGGCGTGCGCCGGATAGTGCGTGTTCATGATGACTGCGAGGCCTCGGTCCTTCACGAGGCGCTCGAGGAGTCCCAGGACGATGAGCTGGTTGCGGAAATCGAGGCCGGTCTCCGGCTCGTCGAGCACGAGGACGCGCGGGTCAGCGACGAGGGCGCGGGCGATGAGGATCATCTGGAACTGACCGCCCGACATGGTCGCGCAGGGCATCTCGGCCAGGTGGGAGGCGCCCACCTCGTCGAGGACGTCACGGGCCATGCGCTCCTCGCGCGCACCTGGCTGGGCGAGGGTGCGCATGTGCGGGGCTCGCCCCACCATGACCATCTCGAGGCCGGTGAGCGCCACGTTGGATGCGTTGCGGGCTTGCGGCACGTAGGACAGGACGCGGCCCAGCGCGCGGGTCGACATCGACGAAATGGGGGTGCCGTCGATGAGGGTGCGCCCGCTGTCCCACTTTTGCAGGCCGATCATGGTGCGTAGCAGCGTCGTCTTGCCGGCGCCGTTGGGTCCCAGGATCGCCAGGAGCGATCGTTCGGGCACCTCGAAGGACACGTTCGTCAGGATTGGGGAAGGGGCTCCCGGGTATGTGAAGGTTGCGTTTTCGACGCTGATCATCGCGCTCCTCCCGTCCGGCGCAGCAGCACGATAAAGAATGGGGCGCCGATGATGGCCGTCAGGATCGAAATGGGAATTTCCGAGGCCGACAGGGAACGCGCGAGCGTATCGATGACGATCATGAGCGCCGAGCCGAGCAGCAGCGACACGGGGATAACCGCGCGGTTGTTCTGTCCGCACAGCATGCGCGCGCAGTGCGGCACGAGCAGGCCGACCCAGCCAACCTGGCCGCACATCGAAATGACCGAGGCCGTGATGACCGTCGAGGCGACGATGAGGATCGCGCGCATGAGGGAGACGTTGACGCCTGCTGAGCGGGCCTCGTCCTCTGAGAGGGAGAGGATGTTGAGCTGCCAGCGCAGCGCCACGATGACGACGACGCCCGCAATGATGAACGGGGCGCCCAACGCGATCTGGTGGTAGGTGACCGCGGCGAGGGAACCCATCAGCCAGTAGGTGATTTCGGGGAGCTGGCTCGTCGGGTCGGCCGTCAGTTTGAGGAGCGAGAGAACCGCGTTCGCCAGGGCGGAAACGATGACGCCGCCGAGCACGAGCGTGATGACATTGAAAGAACCCGTGCGCGTGCGTGAAATCGCCGTCGTGAATGCCATCGTCGCCAGGCCAGCGACGAGCGCCGCGGCCTGCACGCCGATCAGGTTCCAGTCCAGCAGCAGTGCGATGACCGCGCCGACGCACGTGCCCGCCGCGACGCCCAGGGTGTCCGGCGTGGCCAGGGGGTTGGAGAAGAGCGACTGGAACGAGGCGCCGGCAACCGACAGGCCCCCGCCGATCAGGATCGCCACGATGATGCGCGGCGCCCGCAGGTCAAACACGACCGAGTTGACGCGCGGGGGCACCGCCGGGCCTCCCCAGAACCTCGCGCGCAGCGCAGCGACCACGTCCTCCAGGGACACGGAGAAACGGCCGATCAGCATGGCTGCCACCGCGCACGCGACGATGAGGGCGATCAGCGTGGGGACCACCCACACGCGCAGTCGCCCGTTCCTGGTCAGTACAGACTTCATGATGTCCTCTCCCCGACGCGCGCCGGGTGTCATGCACACAAGGGACCCCGGCCTCGTCGATAGGGAAGACGAGGCCGGGGTCAGGTATCAGGACGCGGCGTCCGGGTTGATAATCTTGCGGGCCTGCTCGTCCGTGAGCGTGAAGTTGTACATCTTCTGGTAGTAGTCCTTCGTCATCGACACGAGGTCAACGTCGGAGAACTGCTCCGGGTACAGGGAGGCGCCGAGCCAGTTCGCCACGATCGGGGAATCCGGGTTGGGGGTGAACCAGTTCCACATGCCCAGGCCGGTGGAGTAGACGCGGCCGGACTTCACGGAGCTGAGGGTCGACAGGTCGACGCCTTCGACCGAGTTCGTCAGGACGGTGTTTGCAGTCATGTTCGACATTCCCTTGCCGGTGACGAGGAAGACCTGGGGATCCCACGTGAGGACCTGCTCGAAGGTGACGGGCGTGTGCGAGGTGTCGGTGTCGCGCGTGACGTTCGTGTAGTTCAGCGAGTCGGCCCATTCGTTGGTGAACCAGCCCTCCTTGCCGCCCGCGACCGCGAGCTGGCCGTCGGCCGCGCCCATGAGCACCATTGTCGAGACCTTCTGGTCCTCGGGGACCTTCGCGGTGCGCGCGCGGGCGTCGGCGACCAGGTCCTTGCCGAGCGCGATCTTGTCGGCCATGTGACCGTCCTCATTGAAGACGTCCTCGAGGAGCTCCATCCACTCCGCGTAGGTCTCCGAGGGGTTGCCCAGCGTCGTGAAGCCGACGGCCGGGATGCCGGCCTTGCGGAACATTTCGCCGTGTTCCTTGTTGAAGGCGTTGTAGAAGACGACGTCGACGTTCAGGTTCAGGAGGGCCTCGGCGTTGAGTTCGCCCTTGTCGTAGTAGCTGGTGTCCACCTGCATCATTTCGGGCGCCATCTCGGCGGCGATCGTCTGGCTCATGGCCTTGACGCGGGCGGCGCTCATGCCCACCAGGTAGGGGGCCTTGCCGTCGAAGTAGGCCAGGTAGGTGGATTCGATCGGGATCTGGTCGATGGCGACACGGGTGATCTTTTCGGGCAGGACGACCTCGTTGCCCGCGTGGTCGGTGATCGTGCGCGTCGACGAGGCCGTGGTTTCCTGGGTGGTCTGCTCCGACTGGTTGGCGGTGGAGCCGGAGCCGCCCGCGCAGGCGGTGAGGGCCAGGGTGGCGGTGGCCAGGATCGCGGTCAGGGTGGCGAGACGGGTTTTCATTGGGTCCTCTCGTGTTTTTGGGATTACGAGGGAGATGCTACACAAAATTAGGTGCCCCTCACAAGGGTGAGCGCGGCATTATGACACGGTGTTTTTTCCCTGGGGCCCCATAGAGGCTTCCGTGGTGTCGATGTGCGTGTTTCTCGGACGCAAATGAGCGTACTCGTTTTTATCCTGACGTCGTTAGGTAGATCCGCGTGGAAGGAGCATCATGTCCGTGGAGCTCGATCTGGAGCGCGCCCTCGTTATCGGGGTCGCCTCGAGTGCCCTGTTTGACCTGGAAGAGTCCGACGCGGTGTTCCGCGAGCAGGGGGAGGAGCGGTATCGGGAGTATCAGCGTGAACATCTTGATGACGTGCTCGAACCGGGCGTCGCATTCCCCTTTATTCGTCGCCTTCTCGACCTGAACGATCTGTCGGATCGGGAGCGCCTCGTGGAGGTCGTCATCCTCTCGCGCAACGACCCGGAGACCGGGATGCGGGTGATGCGTTCCGTTGAGCGTCACGGTTTGGACATTACGCGTGCGATCTTCATGCAGGGGCGCGCCCCGTATCGCTTCATGAAGCCGTTGCGCATGTCCCTCTTCCTCTCCGCGAACGAGGCCGACGTGCGCGAGGCGATCAGCCTCGGATTCGCGGCTGGCCGCGTCGTGGGGCGCGCTGTGGCGGATGATGGGGATACGGATCTGCGCATCGCCTTCGACTTCGATGGCGTTCTGGCCGACGATTCGGCCGAGCGAGTGTTCCAGACCGGGGGTCTGGAGGAGTATCAGGAGAATGAGAGCGCCCTGGCCGAGGTGCCTCTCGATCGTGGGCCGATGGCTGATTTTCTGGAAAAGATCAACAGAATTCAGGGTCTCGAGGACTCGAAAAGTGTGGATGATCCGCAGGGGTACCGGCGTCGGGTCCGCGTCGCCGTCGTGACGGCGCGTAGTGCCCCCGCTCATGAGCGTGCGATTAATTCGATCCGCCAGTGGGGCCTGCGCGTCAACGACGCCTTCTTCCTGGGTGGCCTCCCGAAGGGCCCCATGCTGGAGGTGCTGCAGCCGCACATCTTCTTCGACGACCAGCGCCGCCACGTGGAAGGCGCGTCCCTCTCAACCCCGAGCGTCCACATCCCCTTCGGAGAAATCAACCGGGAGTAGGTATTCGGGCGTGTTTCGGTCGCGCATGTTTTATCCTGCTGTGCTGCATTCCCAGCCCGGCGGTCGCAGATGTGGGCGCGGCCTGGGAGACTAGGCACATGAGCTCATCCGCGCGCGATGCCCGCCGCCTCACCCCCGTCGAGGTGGCGACCGCTGGCGCGCTCTCGGGCCTGGCTGTCACCTTCGGCCTCATCGCCGCGGTCACCCCCGTCTTCCAGCTCTTCTTCCAGGTCGCCACGGCCGTCCCCCTCGCGATGGTCTCCCTCAAACTTCGGCCACGAGCCGCGGTTGCAGCCTTCGCCTCGACGATCCTCCTCGCCATCGCCGTCGGCGGCGTCGCCACGGCCGGCCGATCCTTCCAGGCAGCCCTCGTCGGCCTCATCATCGGATTCCTCCACAAGAAACGCGCCTCCTGGCTGCCCGTCTGCGGCGTCGCCGCCGGCCTCGGCGTCGTCTGGGGCGTCGGCACCGGCATCGCATTCTGGATCCTGTCCGACCTGCGCACCCTCGGCCTCGAAAGTATCCGAAAGACACTTGACGGCATCCTTAAGCTGGTCGGACACATCCCTCACTCCGGGGGCTTCGTCGACGCGGGACACCAGCTCGGCCAATGGTTCGTCGACTGGTGGTGGATCTGGATCCCCATCACCCGCTTCATCGGCGTGGCCTTCCTGGTCCTCGCGGCCCGGTGGCTCCTCGGTGCAATCCTCAGCCGCATCTCTCTCGACGCGGGCTGGGATCCGCTCCTGGACGCGAGCACCCACTCGGCGGACGCGCGTGATGGCGCCGAGGCCTCGTCCCCACTGCCCCTCACCCTCACCGACGTCGACTTCACCTACCCGGGCGCCGACCACCCCGCGCTGCGCGGCGTCACCCTGAGCTTCGAGCGCCCCGAGTTCACCGTCGTCGTCGGGCATAACGGCTCGGGCAAGTCCACCCTGGCCCTCCTCCTCGCGGGCGCCGAACCCGGCTCTGGGACGCGGCAGGGCGGCGGCGTCCTCGGGGCCGTCGGTGGGACCGCGCTCGTGGGGCAGCGCTCAGAACTCCTTGTTCTCGGACAGAGTGTTGCCGAAGATGTCACCTGGGGCATGAACGCCGAGCAAATCGGCGACCTTGACCTCGATGAGCTGCTCGAGCGAGTCGGCCTCGCCGGCCTTGCCGACGCCGACCCTCGCTCCCTGTCCGGCGGGCAGCTCCAGCGCCTCGCGCTCGCGGGCGCGCTCGCTCGCTCCCCGCGCCTGCTCATCTCCGACGAATCCACCGCCATGATCGACCGTGCGGGGCGTGCCGAAATGCTCGACCTCCTCGCCTCCCTGCCCGCGCGCGGCATCGCCGTCGTCCACATCACCCACGACCCCGCCGAAAGCGCGCGCGCCGACCGCGTCGTCACGATTCGTAGCGGGCGCATCGTCTCGGACCGTCGCGCGGAGGAGGGTGCTCTCCTCATCGACGAGGCCGGGGATCCTCCCGCCTCCCCCGGCCCCGGGGCGCCGGATCTGTCTGCGTCTTCTATGGCGGGCGTGCCCGCCCTCATCAAGGCGGCTCACCTATGGGCCGACCGCGTCGCCCACACCTACGACCTCGGCACTCCCTGGGAGAAGCCCGTCCTGCGCGACGTCAGCCTCATCCTCGACCCCGGCCAGGCCATGCTCATCACCGGGGACAATGGATCGGGCAAAACGACGCTCTCGCGCGTCCTCACGGGTCTGCTCGTCCCCACGTGGGGTCGCGTCACCCTCGGCGGGCGCCCCATGGAGCGCTGCGTCGGCGACGTCGCCCTCTCCATGCAATTTGCGCGCCTTCAGCTCCAGCGCCCCTCCGTGCGCTCAGACATCCTCGCCGCCGCCGGGCACGGCCCGCGCATCGGCACCGGATCCGCGCATCGCAAGGGGGCTATCAGTCGCGAGGAGGGCGACCACATCGTCGCCGAGGCCATGGAACTCGTCGGCCTCGACCCGGCCCTCGCCTCGCGCGGCATCGACGACCTGTCCGGCGGCCAGATGCGCCGCGTCGCCCTCGCCGGGTTGCTTGCCTCCCACCCGAGCGTCCTCATCCTCGACGAACCCATGGCTGGCCTCGACGCAGCCTCGCGCGACCTGCTCATCTCCGTCCTGGACGAGCGGCGCCGCGCAGGATTGTCCATCCTCGTCATCTCCCATGACCTCGAGGGGATGGACTCCCTGTGTGATACTCGAGGCCATCTCGCCGAGGGGGTGCTCTCATGATCGAACCCCACTCCGCCTGTGGGGCTACCGGCCCCGGCGGCGGCGCCAGCGAGGGCCGTTTCTCGAGGACTCCTCCCGGCCTCGGCGAAGGTCCCCCGCGCCCGAAGCCGCGGCGAAGCGCGGGCTTCCCCCTGCCTCGACCCCTGCCCTGGTCGACGCCGCTGTCGCGTGCCTGGCCCGGGACCCTTATTGCTTGCTGGACCGTGCTCACCACATGCGTGATCCTCTCGCCGCGGTGGTCGACGCTCGCGATCGTGGGAGGCCTCCTTCTCCTTGCCTCGTTGGTCGTCCGCCTCCCCCTCGGTGTCGCTCCGCGTCCGCCCATGTGGTTCGTCTCCGGCTTCATCGGCGGCTGCATCGGTGCCTGGCTAGGGGACGGACTCGAGCTCTTTCTGCGTGTCTCCACCCTGGCGCTCGTCGTCCTGTGGGGGTCCGGGCTCATCGCGTGGGTGACGCCGACCGCCTCGCTTGCGGCCGCTCTGCGTTTCTTCCTGCGGCCCCTGCGTCTCCTGGGTGCGCCGGTCGATCAGTGGTCGCTCGTCATGGCCTCCGCCCTGCGAGGCCTGCCGATGCTACGCGACCAGGCGCAGGCGGTGCTCGACACCGCCAAGCTGCGCCTCGGTCAGGACATGGCCACGCTGTCACTGCGCGGGTATGTGCGTCTGTGCGTCGACGTCATTACTGCGATCCTGTCCGCCACCTCCCGCGGCGCGGCCGAAACCGGGCGCGCGATGTCTATGCGCGGGGCCATTGAGGCTAACGATGGCGCGACTCGTGGGGCGCGCGTGCGGCTCGGGTGGGTGGATGCCGCTGTGATTGCTGCGAGCCTGTTGGGTGTCGCTGGCATCGTTGCGTGCAGGTTGATGCTGTAGTGTGCCGGTCGGGTCTTTCGTTGTTGTAGCGGGGTTTCGTCCAGGTTATGCGGGCTCTTGTGCCCTGGGTCATACGGCGCTGATTTGACGCGGGGGGGTGTGATGCCCCTATTCTTTCTGGGTACGCGCGAGTGGCGGAATAGGCAGACGCGCACGGTTCAGGTCCGTGTTCCAGTGATGGAGTGGGGGTTCAACTCCCCCCTCGCGCACGATGAAACCGCAGATCCTTCGGGGTCTGCGGTTTTTGTTTTCCCTGGTTGTGGCTTGTGGCCCCGCTGGTGTTCCGCGCGCCGGAGGGCCCGGCCGCCCGCGAGGCTAGGCGTCCTCACTTCGTTCGGCGCCGCGCCTCGAAGCTCGGCCACGCCCCGCCACCGCCTATCAATTTGGGGGTTATAGGACAAAACGTGTTGGTTTTATGGTGACTTTTCGGCTTTTTGGTGCGGAAAAATCGGTATTGAAGTTGGTGGGAGCCAACTTGAAGGATGGACAAAACGTGTTGGTTTTGTAGCGACTTTTCGGCTTGCTGGTGCGGGAAAATCCACATTGAAGTTGGTTGTTTCATCGTGGGGGTATGAATACCCCCAAATGTCCGGCGTGCGGGCGAGTGATGACCAGGTATGGGCACTCAGCGTCAGGGGCGCAGCGATGGCGCTGCTCCCTGTGCAATATCAGCCAGGTCAGCCGCATTAATTCCACGGCGAAGCATCTTGATGAGTTCTTGGCCTGGCTGCTCAGTCGGCGCCGTCAGGCGGATTTGCCTGGCGGGGGCCGCTCGTTTCGCAGGCGCTGTGAGCCATTGTGGCAGTTATGGCCTTTCAGTCCGATCGTCGATGAGGTTCATGAGGTCATCTTCGTTGACGGTATCCACCTGGGCCGAGGCGCCGTGGTTCTCATCGCTCAAACTCCCGATTGCGTGCTGGGTTGGTACGCGGCTAGGAGTGAGAATTCCCGTGCCTGGGAAGCGCTCATGAGCCGGATCGCGCCACCGACCCTGGTCGTCACTGACGGGGGCAGTGGGTTCGCGAAAGCCTGCAAGAGAATCTGGCCGACCACGCGTGTGCAACGCTGCACCTTTCATGCGTATTGCCGTATTCGCCAAGCCACTACGACGCGCCCCAAACTGGCGGCCTCACAAGGTTTATACGCTCTTGGGCAACAACTCTTGCACGTGGAGGGCCGAGAAGATGCTCAGGAATGGATCGGTGCCTACCAGGACTGGTGCGCGCGCTGGAAGGACTTCTTGGAGGAGAAAAACACACAGGCCTGACGGAGGATGGGAATACACCCACGAGAGGCTTGTTCGGGCTCGTAACAGCCTCAACAAGCTCATCAGGCAAGGCCTGTTGTTCACGTACCTGGACCCCACCTGGGACCATCCGATGCCCGCAACAACCAACCAGATCGAAAGCACGAACGCGCGCCTACGCCAGATGCTGCGCGACCACCGCGGCATGCGCCTGACCCGACGCATGAAAGCCGTGTTCTGGTGGTGCTACACCCACTCTGCGCACCCACAGCCAGCAGCGACAATCCTGGCCACCATGCCCACCGACGCAGCCCTCGAAAACGCCTGGCAACAAGCCGCGCAAAACCACCAAGCCACCGCCATCATCCCCGGCTGGGGCGACGCAATCTGCTTCAACGAACTCCACCACACCACCCCCTACCACAACACCTGGGACTAACCCCTCAACCAACACGTTTGTCCTATAACCCCAATTTCGCACGTAATTCCCCTGCGACTTGTTCAAACATTGAATTTGCATCGTTGGAATTGCAATGTTTTTGGGGTGTCTCGAAAAATGACCACGATAAATTACGTGCGAAATATGGGTGGCGGTGATGTTGTTGCTGCCCGTGGGCGCCGCAGCCAGGCCTCGTGCCTCGAAGTGTTCCCTATCTTCAGTTTCGCATGCAATTCCCTGACACCTGCAGTTCGTCATTTAGTGAAAAGCCCGGAATTTCAATGATTACATTTCAAAGCATGAAGTGTACGTGGGGGAATTGCATGCGAGTTTTTGGGGCAGCGGGCACATTGATACCTGCTGGTCGCGCAGCTGGAACCCGCGAGCCAGGTGGGCCGGTTGTCTGAAACCGCCATCGCCTTTGCTCGCTCGTGCTCGTGTGGGATTGAAACCGTCATCGCCTTTGCGGGTGAGAAATGGGTGTTTTTGGTGCAGTTTTCGGTTGCAGTGGTGATGTCGGTTTCAGCGTTCCCTTGTTGGGGGTGAGCAGTGGTGTTGGTGGTTTCAACGTCGCCATGTTGTCGTGTTTTGTGCGTGAAAAAGTTCGCCCTGCGTGGCTCGTTGGTGGCGAAAACGGTACAAAGTTCGCCATGCATGCGAAAAACGTGCCCAAAAGGGCCATTTCGGGCGTGCAGGGCGAGTTTTATACCGCACATGCGATGAGAAGGGGTCTGCTGGGTGAGTTTTATACCGCAGTGGCCAGGCGCGGTCCGTGGTGGGGAGTGTTGTGTCGCCTCAACACCGTCCGTGTGCCCAGTTGCCGGCGTTTCGCTGCCCATCGGCAGCGCGGCCAGGCCCCGTCACCGCCCACTCGCGTCGCGGCCAGGCCCTGCGCCTCGAAGTCCGCCGGTTCCTCAGGTGGTTGCCGCGCCGACCGCAGTGGGGGGTTTTGCAGCATTAGAAGCTGGCTGGCGGCGTGTCGCCGGCGTGTCGTACCTCTAATGACGCCATTTCCCCCGTTTGGTGACGGCTCGGCCGAGCCCCCACCGGGCGGGTTAACGTGCGCGTGAACGGGCCCAGGCGGCCACATGCCCGGTTCGGGCCGCCACTTATCGGGTTAACGTGCGCATAGGTGGGTCCACGTGCGTGTGAAAGGTCCTTCATGTCGGCTCGGTGCCCACTGTCGGACCCTGGCAGCCCGCCTATCTCACATCCCATACACCATATAGTTGAAGATTCAATCGCAGCCCCATAGGCTGAACCCATGAAATACTTCGGATTCCTGAGCTTCGGCCACTACTTGAACGGCGGCCGCCACGGCATCACCGCCGCCGAGTCCCTCCACCAGGCGATCGACCTGTCCGTCGCCGCCGACGAGCTCGGCGCCAACGGCGCCTTCTTCCGTGTCCACCACTTCGCCCCGCAGGCGGCCGCGCCTATGCCGCTCCTCTCGGCCATCGCCTCGCGCACGAAGGCGATCGAAGTCGGAACCGGCGTCATCGACATGCGCTACGAGAACCCTCTCTACCTCGCCGAGGAGGCCGCCGCCCTGGACCTGATCGCGGATGGCCGCACCGCCCTCGGCGTCTCCCGCGGCGCCCCCGAGATCGCCAACAAGGGGTGGGAATCCTTCGGCTACCGCTCCGAAGAACGAAACGGAGCCGACCTCGCCCGGGCCCACTACGAGCGCTTCCTCGAGGCAATCGACGGCCGCCCCATGGCCGAGGCCGCACCCCTGCATGAGCAGTACCCGACGCAGATGAACCCGGGCACACCCCTGCCGGTGCTCCCGCACTCGCCCGGCCTGCGGTCCCGGATCTGGTACGGTGCGGGATCCAACGCCTCGGCGATCCAGGCGGCCCGCGACGGTGTCAACCTCATGAGCTCGACCCTGGTCTTCGAGCATGGGGATAAGCCTTTCGGTGATATCCAGGCCGAGCAGCTGCGCGCCTACCGTCAGGCGTGGGTAGAGGCCGGCCATGACTGGGTGCCGCGCGTGTCCGTGTCGCGCTCGATCTTCCCGCTCCTGTCCGAGCGTGACCGCGGCCTGTATGGCCTGAGCGCCTCGGGAGACCAGGTTGGCCACCTCGACTCGGGCATCGCGACCTTCGGGCGCACGTACGCGGCCGACCCCTCGACGCTCATTAAGCAGCTGAGCCAGGACCGCGCCCTCGCGGAGGCCGACACCCTCCTCCTGACGATCCCCAACCAGCTCGGATTCGAGGAAAACTGGTCGATTATCCGCAACTTTGCGGAGTACGTGGCCCCCGCGCTCGGGTGGGAGCCGGCGCGTCCGGGCGTCCTCCCGACGGGCTACGACATCGACGAGGTCGTGGCCGAGTAGGGGGTCACGCGAGGTTCGGTGACTGGGAGTAGGCGACTCGGTTATCGCATCTTGCCGGCTGTGATCGGGAGGGATGTGTCAAGCGTCGATCAGCGCCTCGTCATTGAGCCGGGGTGGGGCATTGGGATGCCCCACCCCGGTTTCCACTTTTGTGTGTGCTGGCATACACTGGTCGGACACTATCCATGCAAGACGATGAGGTCTTCTCATAATGGCTCGACGCTCCAAGGGCGCGGTGTCAATCAATCCGCGCTCCGCTCAGAATATGTCCACGCGACCGGCAGATATTGCCAAGAAAAAGCAAGCATTTAGCCCGGTCAAGGTGTTCGGCGCCGTAGCGGCGCTGGCGTGTATCGTGACCTGCCTGTTCGTGCAGCTACCCGGCCTGGATGTGGCTGGCACGCGCATGTTCGGCATCTTCCTGGCGGCGATTCTGCTGTGGGTGACGGAGGCGGTGCCCCTCGCGGGCACGGCGGTCCTCGTCATTTTCCTGGAGGTCCTGTTCATTTCGGACCACGCGCTGCTGAGCGTGGGTGAGGGTGCCCCGGCCTACACGAAGTTCTTCGGTGCCCTGGCCAACCCGGTCATCATCCTGTTCCTGGGCGGCTTCATGGTGGCCGACGGCGCCGCCAAGTACAAGCTGGATCGCGCCCTGTCGGCCGTGCTCCTCAAGCCCTTCATGGGCAAGCCGCGCCTGACCGTCATGGGCGTCATGCTGATCACCGCGATCATGAGTATGTTCATGTCGAACACGGCGACCACGGCGACGATGTTCGCCGTCATGATGCCCGTCATCATGGCCCTGCCCGAGGGCAAGGCGCGCACCGGTATCGCCCTGTCGATCCCGGTCGCCGCGAACGTCGGCGGCATGGGAACGCCGGTCGGCACGCCCCCGAACGCGATCGCCCTGGGCGCCCTGGAGAACGCGGGCATCACGGTGACCTTCCTGCAGTGGATGCTCGCGGCCGTCCCGCTCATGCTTGTGCTCCTGGCCCTGTCGTGGGCTTTCATCGCGTGGCGCTACATCCCTACCGACGCCAAGTTCGACATCGACACGTCGGCGCGCTTCGAAAAGTCGCGCAGCGCGATCATCTTCTACTCGGTCGCGGGCCTGACGATCCTTCTGTGGATGACCGAGTCGCTGCACCATATTTCCGCCAACGTCGTTGGCTTCCTCCCGGTCGTGGTCCTCCTGATGACAAAGGTGATGAGCGGCGACGACCTGCGTGCCCTGGACTGGCCGGTCCTGTGGCTGGTCGCGGGCGGTATCGCGCTGGGTTCGGGCGTGTCCGCTACGGGCCTCGACAAGTGGATGCTCGGCTCGATCCAGTGGGCCTCGATCCCCGGTATCCTCCTGATCTTCGTGCTTGCCCTCGTGGGCTGGGTGACCTCGAACGTCATTTCGCACTCCGCGTCCGCGAACCTGCTGATCCCCATGGGCATGGGTCTGGCGACGACGGTCTCCACGAGCGCCGCCGAGATCGCCATCGTCATCGCCCTGGGCTGCTCGCTCGGCATGTGCCTGCCGATCTCGACCCCGCCGAACGCAATCGCGTACTCGACCGGCACGACACCGACCCGCGAGATGGCGATCGTCGGCATCGTGGTGGGCGTCGTGGGCATCATCCTCCTGGCGTTCATCGCGCCGCTGACCTGGGGATTCATCGGGGTGATGTGACGTGTCCGGGGACGAGGCCATGGTCGGTTCGGGGGCTGTGCGCCCCCGGCCGGGGCTGGCCCACGGGTGGACGCAGGGGCCGGCGGCGGAGGACGCCTCGGTGCTGGCTCGCACGGACGTGCGCAGCGGCGGGCACCGAGCTGGCTACCCGATTCACATGCTGGTCGTGGGCGACGACTCGCGCTCGATTGCCGCGCCCGTGACGAGGGACTTGGCGCATGCCTTCCCGGGTCTGTGCCTGGACCGCATCGATGGGATCGAGGATCTGGCCGGCTACGAGGCCAGCCTGAAGTCGGGCGACCACGTGCTCATGGGCCTGGTGACCTCCGAGGTCGATGACATTGACGCGCTCATCGACCGTGCGAGGAGCTTCCCGGCGCTGCAGCGCATGCAGTGGGTGGTGGTCACGGACAAGTCCGAGCACCGCGACCTGGCCCGGTGCATGCAGTCGTGCGCGCTCGCGTCGGTCCTGAAGTCCCCGTGGACGGTTCCCCTCCTGACTGGCCAGGCCTATTCGACGATGGTGCGCTACCTGCGTGGGTGCGGCTACTCGGACAGGCAGATCCGCTCGCTCATTGCAGACCCGCCGCCTTTCGCCGTGCAGGGCCCACTCCTGGAGGGCCTGGACCGTGACGAGCGCGAGGTTGTCATGGAGCTCCTCGCCGGCGTCGAGCGCGTGCTCGGCCAGAGGCCTCGGCTGATTGTCCCCGAGGGGACGCAGCTGGTGACCCAGGGGGATCCGGTGGGCGCCGTCTACCTGGTGCTGGACGGCCAAGTGTCGCTGCACAGGGATTCGCCGCAGGGCGAGGTCCTGGCGCACCTGGCCTCGTCGGGCCCGCTCATCGGCCTCGTGTCCCTCGCCCGCGCGGAGGATGCGTTCTTCACGGGCGAGACGGCGACCGAGGCGACGCTCGTGCGCTTGACGACCGAGCAGCTCCAGATCGTCATCTCCGAGGACCCGTCGATCGGTGCGACGCTGACGGCGCTGGCGATCCGCTCGCTGACGCGTCGACTCATGCGCGCCGAGGACCTCCACCTGGAGAACGCGATGCTCGCCGAGGATCTCGAGGCCCAGAAGGAGGCCCTGGCCGCCACCCTCGAGGACCTGCGCGCCACACGCGCCGAGCTGGTCGAACGCGCGCGCTTCGCGATGCTCGGCGAGCTGAGCGCCGGCATCGCCCACGAGCTCAACAACCCGGTGACCGCCCTCGTGCGCGCAGCCAAGCACCTGCACGAGGACGTCGACGCCGCGCTCGCGGCACCGGCCACGGCCTCGTCGAGGGAGGCGATGGCCCGCGCCCTCACCGCGCCCCCGCGCTCCACGTCGGTCGAGCGCGCCCTCATGAAGGAGCTCCTGCCCGTCGTCGGTGACCGCACGCTCGCCCGGCGCCTCGTGCGCGCGGGGATCCAGGGGGCGGACGGCGCGCGTGCGCTCGCGCAGATCCCGGGTGGTATCGACGCCTACGAGGCCGGGGCGCGCCTGGGCGGGTCTCTGCGCTCGGTGCTTGCCGCGGGCGACCGCGTCATCGAGCTGACCCAGTCCCTGAAGGGATACGCCCGCCCGGACGCCGAGGACCTCAAGCCCGTGGACGTGCGCGAGGGCATCGACGACGTCCTGCGGCTGACCGCTCACAGGGTGCGCGGCATCCGCATCGACTGCGACTACGAGGACGTGCCGCCCGTGTGCGCGCACCCGGCGAAGTTGCAGCAGGTGTGGACGAACCTCATCGTCAACGCTGCCGAGGCCATCGAGGACGAGAACGCCGACCTGGTCGCGGCCGCCGAGGCCTCGGGCGGCGTGCCCGAGCTGCCCGCCCGCGGCGAGGCCGAGGCCCTCATCCGCATCACCGTGCGTCCCACGCCCGAGGGCGTGAGCGTCATCATCCACGACAACGGCCCGGGCATCGACCCGGGAATCGTCGACAAGATTATGGAGCCCCACTTCACCACCAAGGCGGGGCGCGTCCGATTCGGCCTGGGCATGGGCATGTCCATCGTCCGAAGCATCATTGCCGATCATGGGGGCACCCTCACGATCGACTCTCACCCGGGATCCACGATCATGCGGATCTCGTTGCCCGCTCAATCACACGAGGAGGAATCATGACCCTGACAATCCTGTCCCTTGAGGACGAAGCAGACGTGCGCGACGCACTCGAGCGCGATCTTGAACACTTCTGGGACAAGATCCGGCTCGAAGTCGCCGAGGACGTTGACGACGCGTGGGCCGTCATCGACGAGATCGTCGAAGACGGGGACGAGCTGGCGCTGGTCCTGTCCGACCACCGCCTACCCGGAAAGTCGGGCGTGGACTTCCTCGTGGAGCTCATGAAGGACGAGCGTTTCGGCGCGACCCGCACGGTCCTGGTCACCGGCCAGGCGGACCAGTCCGACACGATCCGCGCGGTCAACCAGGCGGGCCTGGACTACTACATCGGCAAGCCGTGGAACCCCGAGGAGCTGCGCGCGGTCGTGCGCGACCAGCTCACTGAGTACGTCCTCGAGTCTGGCGTCAACCCCCTGCCCTACGTGAGCGTGCTCGACGGCGTGCGCGTCATGGAGGCGATCCGCTAAACCCCACAGCGAAGGGCCGCCGCACAACCAACGACGGTTGCGCGGCGGCCCCTGCTGCGCTTGTCAGCCCGGGGCCTGCTGGCCCGGGTCGTTGCACATGGTGATGCCCTCGAAGCCGGCGGCGCCCAGCACCTGGAAGATCTCGTCGAGGAGGACCATCGGCTCGGCCGTGCCCGCAGCGAACTCGGGGTGACGGATCTCGATGGCGGCCATGCCTCGCGGGTCCGTGACCGGCTCGGTGTCGAACTTCTCCGACAGCAGTTGGTTCGCCTCCTCCAGGTCGGCGGGGGAGCCGAATGCCCAGGTCACGGCCTTGTTGCCCGCCCCCGTGGGGGTGCGCTGAATGTACATGCGCGTCATGAGGATGCGGCGCCCGTGGCGGGGGAACACGTCGCCCACGCGGGTGAACAGCGCGATGTCCGCCAGGTCCCCTCCGAGCGATGAATCCACGAGGGCGTACCCGTAGGCGCCGATGCCACGCAGGGTGAGGGCGTCCGCGAGGAGGCCCATGACCTCGTCACCGAAGGGTTCGGGCTGGAAGTACACGCCCTCGCCGATCTCGGGTGCGTCCGGGCCGAGCAGCGTGATGTCGAAGCCGGCGTCCGCCAGCGCGTCCCGCACGAGCGCCACGTTGTGCTCCGGGAAGGGGTGCAGCGCGGCCGCGTTCGCGGCGATACGCTCGATAAACACGTAGGTGGAAAAACCAAGCTCAGCCATGCGCTCATTGTAAGCGCCAGGCCAGCCGCTCATGAGACGAGGCCGTGGCGCCCCGGGCGGTCGGATGACCACGAGGGGAGGCCACGGCCTCGTCAATGACGGAGAGTCAGCGCAGGCACAGGCCCTGTTCGTTGAGGACCTCCATGATGGGGGAGACGTGCGCCCCGCCCGCGCCGATGTTGGTGGCGACCAGGTGCGTGAAGGACTCGAGGCGCGAGCCCGAGCGCAGGTCGTAGTACTCGGTGACCTCGCGGTCGTAGTCGGCCAGCGTCTCCGTGTAGGACTCCACGCGCGGGTACGTGTTCTTCGCGGTGACGACCGACAGAGGCAAGCGCGGCTTCTGGCCGGGATCCTGGTCCGCGTGGCCGACGAGCAGACCCACGATCGGGAAGGTCAGCTCCGGCAGCTCCAGCGCCTTCACGACCGGGCGCGGATCGGCGAGGATCGAGCCGAGGTAGACGGTGCCCAGGCCCATCGACTCGGCGGCCACGACCACGTTCTGAGCCGCCAGGAGCGCGTCCTCCAGTGCCGTGAGGAACAGGTTCATCGAACCCAGGGCCTCCGAGGAGACGCCCTGCTCGGCGCGGATACGGCTGTTGCGGTACAGGTCGGCGACGAAGATGAACAGGTCGCCCTTCGTGCCGCCCACGTAGGGCTGTCCGGACGCGGCGCCGATCGTCTCGCGCACCTGCGGGTCGGTGATGTGCAGGACCGTGCAGGACTGTAGGAACGAGGAGGTGGCGGTGTGGCGCGCCACGTCCATCAGCGTGGTGACCTCGGCGTCGGTGAGCGGCTGGTCCTTGTAGGCGCGGATCGTGCGGTGGGCGAGCTGGCTCGCAATCGTCTCGTTTGTCATGCGTTCATTCTACGATTGGGTGCGTGAAACAGATAGAGCCTTTCGGTCCCTTTGCGCTGGACTCGCGCGTAACTGCCGTGGCCGTGCCCTCCCCGGCCGGTGAGCTGAGCGGCTTGCTGACCGGCCCGAGCACCTCCGCCCTCGTCGACGGAACCCCCGCGATCTCGATGGCCTCCGCGCCGGGCGGAGCCGGGCAGAACCGCGCCCTCCTCGTCCCCGGATACACCGGGTCCAAGGAGGACTACTCGACCGTCCTGCCGTTCCTCGGGGAGGCGGGCTGGGACGTCCTCGCGTACTCGCAACGAGGCCAGGGCGGGTCCGCCGCGCCCTCGGGCCTGGGCGCATATGGGATGAGCGACTTTGTCGGTGACCTCATCGCCGTCGCCGAGGCCTGGGCCGGGACCACGGGTCACGTGCACCTTGTGGGCCACTCCTTCGGAGGCATCGTCGCGCGCGCAGCCGTCGTCAAGCGCCCCGACCTCTTCGCCTCCGTCACCCTGTTCTGCTCAGGTCGGGCCGTCTACGACTGGATGAACACCCTGCCCATCCTCGACCCCCTGCCCACGGGCCCCGGCGCGCGCCAGCAGGTGCTGCGCACCTACTTCCCCGACATGAACTTCGACGAACCCGGCGTTGGATGGGCGGAATTTCAACGTATCCGCGCGCTCGACACGGCCTCGGAAAACCTGGTGGGCATCGCCCGCATCCTCTCCCAGCTGCGCCCTGACACCCCGGCGCTCGCGGCCACGGGCGTGCCCGTGCACGTCCTGTACGGGGACCAGGATGAGATCTGGCCGCCCTCGTGGTACGCCGAAGAGGCCGCAGACCTGGGTGCCCGCGAGAGCATCATCCGAGGGGGCACACACAGCCCGCAGCTGCAGTTCCCGCGCCAGTGGGCGGAGTTTGCCAGCTCCTACTGGGCGGACGTGGAATCGGGGGCGCTGGTCTGGTCCATGTGACGCAAGATGCTGTGACATCGTTCCAAAACGGGCCTTGTAATGCATATCTGTGAGGATGGATGCTTAGTATTGTGTTTATGAACAAGCGTTCCATCCTTACTGCAGTGCTGGCTCTCGGCCTGGGCGTGACCGCCCTGACCGGCTGCGCCACCGATTCCGATTCCGCTCACTCCTACGTGACCCCGAAGGACGTCAAGACGGTCGAGCGTCCCATCGCTCAGATCGACGACAGCGGCATCAAGGTCCCCGAGAAGCGCGACCTGAAGATCAAGCTGGCCGATTCCGACAAGGCCGCCAAGTGGACGATCGAGGTCTCTGACCCGACCGCCCTCGAGGTCGGCAAGTCCGAGAAGAACGTCGTCACCCTGCACCCGCTGCGTGCGCTGGGCGAGGAAGACGACCCGATCACCGTGACCCTGACCGATCCGGACGGCATCAGCACCGAGATCACCGTCGTTATCACGCCGGGCGCCAACTGATTCCATACTGACAACGCTTCGGGCCCAGGATCTGCGGATCCTGGGCCCTGTGCGTTGTGTTGCGCCCGCTGGGTGTTAGAGAGTGTTAATTAACTCCCGCAGGGCGCGCAGCGGTAGCATCAGGTGATTGTCAGCTCCGGGGCATGATACAAACTGCGAGCACTGGTTGAGGTAGAAGTCGCGTGCGTGGTCGTTGGCGCAGTGGACCAGGAGGGCAGCGAATCCCACCTCGTTGCTGAGCTTGTAGGCTCGCAAGAGTGCATCTTTGAGGAGAGCTGCGCCTATGCCTCGTCCCTGCGCGCGCTGATCGACGGCGAGTCGCGCGAGGAGGAGAACTGGGCATGGCTCCGGGCGTTGGCCAGGTTTGAGGGCATCTGGGAGTTTGCTGCGCTGTACTGCCCCATCGATAGGGCGTAGAAACCAAGTGTCTCTGGTTCCTGCCTTGTGACGAAGACGCGAGCGTTTCCGGATCGGTGGTTCTGCCACGCAAATCGGTGGAACCAATCGTCTATCTCAGTGTTGCCCGATTGGAAGCGCGACCGGTCGTCCCTCCGCTCGAGAGGCCGCGGCTCTTGCAGGACTGATACGCACATCAGTTTTTGGAGGTGCTCGGTGTGTTCAGGTCGATGTGAGTGCCGAAGGGCGAGGGGCGATCAAAGAGTTTGCGCAGTTTGGGATCGTCCGTCGGCGAGGCCGCAAGGATTTCTTCGAAGCGGGCGTGCTCCTCTTCGTTCAGAATGAAGAAGCGCTGGTCGGCGAGACGTCGCTCTGCCTCCAATGTGGCTGCGGAGAGGACGAAATCGCTGATGCTGCGAGATGTGTATGTGGCGGCGCTGCGAATGAGAGTGTTCTGTTCCTCGGTGAGGCGTAGTTCCAGACGCTGTGTCTTTGCAGTGCTCATATCAATTCCTCTTTCGCTCGTACGGACATTATCCGTACGTATGGATACCTTAACATCTGCGGTGCGAGCGGGCTAGCTCTTTCCTCTGAAAGGATCCCTGCGGGAATGGATGGGTAATTAGGGCGCTCGCCGACGTGTACGCGAGCAGTTCGCGCTCCTGGGATTGCACAAAACGCAGACCACCTCACCCGCAGTAGCCCTTTTTCGCCGTTGTTTGGCGAGGTGGTCTGCATTTTGGGCACCACACCGCTCAGTCAGGCTGCCCCGGTGGGGGAATGGCAGCATTAGAGCTACGACACGCTCGGCGACACGCAGCAACAGCGCCCCTAATGCTGCAAAACCCCCACACTGCCCCAGCGTCGGGCACCACAGCACCCGACAGTGAGGCTCAGGCGTCAAGAGAAATCAGCCGAACGACGACAAGGGGGGTGGCCAACGATGAGTTGGCCACCCCCCTTCTGGTCTTCCACGTCTCAGTGCAGGATGCGCGCCAGGAAGTCCCTGGTGGCCTGCTCGCGCGGGTTGTCGATGACCTGCTCGGGCGGGCCCTGCTCGACGATCTGGCCATTCCGCAGGAACACAACGCGGTCGGCCGCCTGGCGGGCGAAGCTGATCTCGTGCGTCGCCATGAGGATGGTTGAGCCCTGCTCCTTGATCTCGCGCACGAGGTCGAGGACCTCGCCGACGAGCACCGGGTCCAGTGCCGCCGTGATCTCATCCAGCAGGAGGAGCTCCGGGTTCGTGGCGAGCGCGCGTGCGATGGCGACGCGCTGCTGCTGGCCACCCGACAGGCGATCCGGGTACTCCTTCGCCTTGTCCTTCAAGCCGATGCGGTCCAACAGCTCCATGCCGCGCTCATGTGCGCGATCCTTCTCCCAGCCGTGCACCTTGCGGGCCGCGAGCGTCACGTTGTCCAGCACCGACATGTGCGGGAACAGGTTGTAGTGCTGGAACACTACGCCGATGCGCGCGCGGATCTGATCCGCGTTCGCGCGCGGGTCCGTGATGTCCTCGCCGGCCAGGAAGATTTGGCCGTCGTCCACCCGCTCCAGCAGGTTCGCGCAGCGCAGCAGCGTCGACTTTCCCGAGCCCGACGCGCCCAGGAGGACCACGACCTCGTGCGCTGCGACGTCCAGGTCCAGGCCGCGCAGGACGACGTTGTCACCGAAGCGCTTGACGACGCCGACGGCGCGCAGGACTGGGGTGTTGTTGTCCGAGGTGGGGGAGGCCTCGTAATTCGTGGAGACCGACATCAGACGGTGCCTCCCATCTGCTCGCGCTTACGCAGTCGGGCCGTGTACCAGTCCGACAGGCGAATGAAGGGGAACGACAAGATGATGAACAGCAGGCCGGCGACGACGTAGGACGTCATGTTGTAGGTCTTGGCCTGGACCATCTGCGCCGAACGGATCGCGTCGACCGCGCCCAGGACCGAGATCAGGCCGACGTCTTTCTGCATGGAAATGAAGTCGTTCATGAGGGCGGGCGTGACCTTGCGGATCGCCTGCGGCACGATGATCATGCGCAGCGTCTGCCCGTGGGACAGGCCCAGCGAGCGGGCCGCGTAACGCTGGGAGGGGTGCACGGAGTCCAGGCCCGCGCGCAGCACCTCGGCGACGTACGAGGAGTACGTGAGGATCAGCGCGACCGTGCCCAGGAACGCGGTCGGGATGCGCGTCGTCGGGTTGAGCGCGGGGATGCCGAAGCCGATCAGGTAGAGGACGACCAGGAAGGGGACACCTCGGAAAATGTCCGTGTACGCGGCCGCCAGGAAGCGGATCGGGAAGAACACGGGACCGGCGAGCGTGCGCGCGGCCGCCAGCAGAGTCGCAAAGACGGCGACGCCCAGCACCGAGATCAGCAGGATCCGGATGTTGAGCCACAGGCCGGACAGGACCTGGGGGAAGGCCTCGACGAAGTATTTGCCGTTGAAGAAGGTGTTGCGGGTGGCCTCCCACCCGTCGGAGTTGACGACCACGGCGATGAGGACTCCCGCGACCACGACCGTGGAGGCCAGGGAGATGAGAATAGACCGGACCGTCTGCTTGCGCCGATAAGCGCGGCGGCCACGCTCCACCGCCGAAACGGTGAGCGTGGCCGCCGTGTTACTCGAGTAGTCACTCATGAGTGTGGGGCCTCACTTGAGGGTGGGCACGTTCTGTGCCTCGTTCAGCCACTTTTCCTGCAGCTCGGCGAGCTTGCCGGATGAGGCCAGGCGATCGACCGCGGCGGAGACCGTGGGGGTCAGCTTGGAGCCCTTGGGCAGGACGATGCCGTATTCCTCGCCGCCCGTCGTGTCGTCGAACTGGCCGATGATGACGCCGTCATCGATCTGCGCGGAGACCATGTAGAACGCGGTCGGCAGGTCGACGATGATCGCGTCCACGCGGCCCGTCTGCAGGGCCAGGACCGTGTCGTCGGAGGAGTTGAACATCTGCAGCTTCTGGGTCAGTCCGGACTCCAGGTGATCGGAAGCGAACTGCTGCGACGTCGTACCGGCCTGGACGCCGATCAGGACGTCCTTGAGGTCAGCGATGGACTTCGCGTTGGCGGCCGGGGTGCCAGCCTTGGTGATGATCGCCGAGGTGGTCGTGTAGTACGGGGAGGTGAAGTCGACGGCGTTCTTGCGCTCGTCGGTGATCGAGAACTGCTGAATGTTCAGGTCCCAGTCCTTGGCGCCGGGGGTGATCGACGCGTCGAAGGTGGCGCGCACCCACTGGACGTTGTCGGCGGTGTAGCCGAGTTCCTCGGCCAGGGCGTAGATGACGGCGGACTCGTAGCCTTCGCCCGAGGCCGGGTCGTTGTCCAGGATCCACGGCGAGTAGGCGGGATCGGAGGTGGCGACGGTGAGCTTGCCTTCCGTCACGGTTGGCAGCGCGCCGGGGCCGTAGGTCTGCTCGGCGTCGGCGGAAGAAGAGGAGCTCGTGCCGCCCGTGCAGGCGGCCAGGCCGAGGGCCGCGATGGCGGCGACGGCAGCGAGGGAACGGACAGAGCGGCGCATGGGGCCTCCCGGTGACGTGGGGGATTCCGCCTTGTTGGCGGGTCTGACTCGACGAGAGTATCGGTGCGCCGAAATGCGCTGGCGTCGTTTCGCTGCACGAAACAATGGAACGAGGCGTGGGCTGGGAAAACGTTGGAATCGTTGGGGTTTCGTGGGGGTGGGGGGATGGGACACAGTGCCGCGTGGGTATGCGAAAGGGCCGGGCCACATCGGCCCGGCCCTCCCGTCAGATCACTTCTGGAACTTGTCCTTCAGATCGGAGACGACCTCGGTCGCCTTGTCCTTGGCGGCATCGATGGCCTTCTCGACGTTCTCCTCGCCGAAGGTTTCCTTAGCCTTCTCGAGACCCTCTTCAGCCTGCTTCTTCAGATCTTCCAGACCCATGTTTCCTCCTTGGAACGAGCCGCCCGTATTGGTCGAGCGGATGGTCTCACCCTATGCCCGAACCGGGGTGCTCGCGCGTTCAAGGGGTCCCGTGGCGCGATCGTTCCCTGCGCGTCCGCGCCGTGGGACATTGTGCCGTCGGGATCAGACGCCTTCGGCGAGCTTCCAGTCGTCGAAGGTGAACTCGGGAGAGACGACGCAGGTGGCCAGCGCGTAGTCGCCGCGGGCGAAGGTGCGCTGCCAGGTGCCGGCGGGCACGAGGATCTGCACGGGGTTGCTCGGATCGGATGCCTGTGTGCTGGCCGGAGAGCCCAGCGTGACGATGCGCGGGTCGGCCTCGGGAGCGTCGCCGCTGCCTCCCAGGTGCACCTTGAGGGCGCCGGGCCCCGACCAGATCCACAGTTCGTCGGAGTGGACGAGGTGCCAGCGGGCCTCCTCGTCGCGGTCGAGGAGGAAGATGATCGCGGAGGCGCTGTGGCGGCTCCCGCGCGGAGTGTCCACCTGCGCGGGCGCGGTCCACGTGCGGCGGTAGTGGCCGCCCTCGGGGTGGGGTGCGAGGCCCATGGCATCAATCAGCGGGGACACGTCGGTCATGCGAAACTCCAAACGAGGGGAAAGGGAGGCTGAGCGAAAGGGAAACGACAGGGTCAGTGTGAGGCCGAGTAGCGCACGCGCCCGGACACGATGGTTTCGACGACGCGACCGGCGCCGTGGCGGGCGACGGTGTCGATGGTCTCCACGATCGAGGTGACGGGCACGTCGACGACGCACATGTCGGCGACGGCGCCCGACTGGAGCTGACCCAGGCGGTCGGGGCCGGTCGCCAGGCCCATCGCGGTGGCGCCGCCCAGGGTCGCGGCCTGCAGGAGGCGGCGCGCCAGGTCCTGGTCCTCGTAGCCCTGGGATCGCGCCAGGTCGAAGAGGAGGGCGACGTCCTCGAGGAGGTCGAGCGAGGGCGAGGAGGACAGGGAGTCCGTGCCGACCGCGATCATGTTGCCCTCGGTGAGATAGGCGCCGACGGGCGGCGCGTCCAGGCCGATCACGCGGTTCGAGCGCGGGCACAGCGCCACGGCCGTCTGGCGGGCGCGCAGTCGCCGGCGGTCGTCGGCGCGCATGTACACGCCGTGGGCGACGTGGCAGTCGGGCCCGAGGACGCCCAGCTGATCGACGAACTGCGTCGAGGAGAAGCCGCCGCCGCGCGAGCGCATCGCCGTGAACGACGAGGAGTGCTCGCTCTTCCACAGGTCGGCCAGGGCGGTTGTGCGCGTCTCGGACCATTCGGCCTCGGAGTGGGACTCACCCAGGTGGATGTGGATGCGCATGCCGCGGCGCCTGGCCATGTCCGGCAGGTCCAGTAGCGGCTCGGCGTCGAGGGAGTAGGGGGCGTGCGGGGAGATGCCCACGGCCGGAGGGGTCGGCATGGCGTCCAGGGATGCGGAGACCTCGCGTTCACCGCGGGCCCGCCACTCCTCGTTCGACCAGCTCATGACCTCCCAGTAGGCGACGCCGTGCAGTCCGGCGTCGTGCAGGGCCGAGGCCGCGGCGGCGTCCGTCACCACGTCGGCGGCGGCGGTCGTGCCGCTGGCCAGGAGCAGCCGGGCGCCGGCGGCCGCGTCGCCTCCCCAGTCCAGGCCGCCCGCGTCGTAGACCTCGTCGAAGGCGCGTGCCCAGCTGTCGAAACCTCGGTACTGCCCCGCGCCCACGGACGCCATGCCCGTGTACTGCAGGTGCGTGTGCGCATTGACGAGGCCGGGGAGCAGCACGCCGTCAAAGTGGCGTTCGGTGAAGGAAAGGCCGCGCTGCGTGAGCGTTTCGACGACCCAGTCGCGCGCTCCCACGTGCTCGATGCGCCCGTCGCGCACGGCAACAGCGCCGTCGAGGATCGAGGGGGCGGTGATCGGGATGACCATGCCGGCGGACCAGACGACCACGTCGCTCATGGGGGGCCTTTCAGTGGGGGACGCTGACTAACAGTGTAGAAGTGGGGTGGGCGCACCCGCCCGCCGGTGGACGTGACCTGCGACTACGACAGCGACAGGGCGCCCAGCGCCGCTGCGGCCACCGCATCGTCCGCCTCGCGTGGCAGGTCGTGCAGGCCGGGGGCCAGCTCGCCTTCGCGGGTGAGGAGCTCGCGCAGGGACGCCAGCTGTACGCCGAAGCTCATGTCCATGATTTCGATGGGGTTTCCCTCGCCCGCCGTGTAGTTGATGCCCTCCCCGCGCTCGAGGACGCGCAGCGTCCTGCCGGAGGGGCTGGTCAGGGTCTGCACGTGGGGATCGCCCGACTCGGCCATGACCCAGGAGGCGGCCACGGCCTCGTCAATGGATACTTCCCCGTCGACACCGCCGGCGACCGTGACGATCGCGCCGCCCGGCGCCGCTTCCAGCGCGCTCAGCGGGATCGTCGCCCGCTCGCCCGTCGCAGAGATCAGCATGCCGGCGCTCGCAGCGGCCTCCTCCAGCGAGGCCACGGCGAACCCGTCCATCGACGCCTGCAGGGCGCGCACGGGGTCCAGCTCCACGACGGCGACGCGTGCGCCGAGCGCCGCTCCGAAGCGCGCGCAGCCGCGGCCCACGTCTCCGTAGCCGATGACGACGACGCTCATGCCCGCCACGGGCGCGCCGACGCCGCGCGGGTCAATGAGATCGAGGATCGTCGTCCAGCACGACTGACCCGTCCCGTAGGCGTTGTCGAACAGGGTCTTCGAACGCGCGTCGTTCGAGGCCATGACCGGAATGCGCAGGTCGAAAGAACGCAGGGGGCGCAGCCCCGAGGTGGTCTCCTCCGCCGCGCCGACCAGCGCGGCCAGGACGCCCGGGCAGGTGTCCGTATCGTGCGCTAGGCGGATCAGGTGGGAGCCGTCATCCAGCAGGAATTCGCTGCGCTGAGCCAAAAACTCGCGCGCGAGCTCCCACTCGCGCTCGCGGGAGGCTGCCGAGTCCGCGAAGACGGGGATGCCGGCGTCGCGCAGGCGGGCCGCGACGTCCTCGCGGGTCTCGGCCGCCCAGCCGAAGACGCTCACGCGCGCCCCGGCCTCGGAGAGCATGAGGGCCAGGGCGGCTGTCTTCGGCTCCAGAACGAGGGAGAGCCCCACGCTTCGGCCCGCCACCAGGGGAGCCAGGGCGCGTGCCGCCGCCTCGGTGACCGGCATGTGGGCGCGGGCCCACTCGATACGCCCCTCGTCGCCGGGGCCCGTGATAGTGCGCCCGTTGGGGGCGATGACGGCGCGGAACACACCTCCGGGTGCCAGGACCGTGATCGCGCCGGGCCTCGGGGCCGCGTCCTCCTCGAGCGAGAAGACAACCGGGGGCGAGGCCGGGGTCCCCTCGGCGCCCGACAGCGGGCCCACGTGGGCGCCGAAGGCGCGCAGCAGGGCGGTGAGCGTCGGGTCGTCCGTCGCGAAGGAACGCCCCGCGATGAGCATGTTCGTGGCCCGCGCGTAGGCGCGTAGCAGCAGCTGGGCGGCGAGGGGATCCAGGGCGCGGTTCATGCGTCAAACGTAGCAACTGCGGCGTCAATGTCGGGGATGAGTCAGGGGGTGACCAGGGCGGTCCCTCATAGAATCGCGCGGGGCTGCGGGCCTATCGTTCAAACATGACACACGACACGGCGGGTCTGGTGACCCGAGCACTGACGAAGACGTACATGCGCGGGAATACTCCCGTCCACGCCCTGGCAGGCGTCGACCTGACACTCCCGCAGGGCACGCAGGTGGCGATCATGGGTCCCTCGGGCTCCGGTAAGACCACCCTCCTGCACTGCCTGGCGGGCGTGCTGCGCCCCAGCTCAGGGTCCATCACCCTGGACGGCGAAGAGATGACGACCATGTCGGAGCGGGTGCTCTCCGACCTGCGTCTGCGCCGCTTCGGCTTCGTGTTCCAGGACGGCCAGCTTCTGCCCGAGCTGCCCACGGAAGAGAACATCGCGATGCCCCTCATGCTCGCGGGAACGCCGAAATCGCAGGCGATCGCTCGCGCACGCGAGATCCTGACGAACCTCGGCCTCGACGGTGCCGGCCCCTACCGCCCCGGCCAGCTCTCGGGCGGCCAGGCCCAGCGCGTCGCGATCGGGCGTGCGCTCGCCACCAATCCCTCGGTGATTTTCGCGGATGAGCCCACGGGCGCTCTCGACCAGGCAACCGGCGGCGAGGTCATGTCCCTCCTGACGAGTGCCTGCGCCTCCACCGGCGCATCCCTCGTCCTCGTCACCCACGACCCCGCCGTTGCCGCGCGCCTGCCGCACACGATCCACGTGCGCGACGGCCGCATCTCCCTCGAGGCCCGAGGCAGTGGCGCCCCCAACCAGGGGGTGGCCCGATGAGCGCCGTGCGCACCGCCGCCGGGGCACTGCTGCGGTCGCGTGACCGGGCGACGAGTGTCCTCACGGTTGCGGCTTTCGCCCTGCCGCACGCGTTCCTGCTCGCGGTCACGGGTGGTGTCATGGCCTTCGGGGCAAGAGCCGCCGTCGCGGCCACGTCCGCCACGGCCGACGACCCCTCAAGCCTCGACGGGATGGCGTCCTTCTATGTGATGCTTGCGTACTTCGCGGCTACCCTGCTGATCGTCCCCATCATCTCGATGGGGGCAGCGGCCGCGCGCCTGGGTATGAGTCGGCGTGAGCGCGACCTCGCGGTCCTGCGCCTCGTCGGCCTCGCGCCGGGCAAGACGAAGCTTGCCTGCATCCTCGAAACCTGCGTGTTTGCGGTTGTTGGCGTCGTCGTTGGCTCGATCCTGTACGCTGTGACGCTGCCCGCGTGGGGTGCGCTGTCCTTCCAGGGACGCCCGATGGGGGTCAGCGAGATGTGGGTGGGGGTTGTGGCCCTCCTCGTCGAGGGGCTCGCCATGATCCTCCTGGCCGCCCTGTCCTCGTGGCTGGCCATGCGCAAGGTCGCGATCACACCCCTGGGCGTCGCACGCCGCACTCAGGCGGGTCGTGTGAGCGCGGTCGGCCCCGTCCTTGGACTGGTCCTCCTCGTCCTCTGGCTGAGCGTCGGCACCCTCGCAATGAACCTGGGAACCGCCATCGGCATGGCCGTATTCCTGGGGTTCATGGGCGCGATCTTCCTCATCGTCAACCTGGTGGGCGTCTGGTCGATCAGCCTGATGGGGCGCTTGATGGCTTGGGCCTCGCGCAGCCCCCAGATGATGGTGGCCGGGCGACGCATGGCTGACGACCCGCGGGCCGTGTGGCGCTCCTTCGGGGCGGTGGCCCTCGTCGGGTTCCTCGTGGGCATCATGTATCCGGCGAGTGATGCAATCTCGATGAGCGGGGACAGGACCGACGAGATCGCGCTTATCGTCATCGGCGACATCAACAGGGGCATGCTGCTGACCTTCGCGATTACCCTCGCCCTGGGCGCCGTGTCGACGGCGGTCAACCAGTCGATCCGCGTCCTCGACTCCGCCGACCAGGTGCGCGCCCTGTCTACATGGGGTCGCCGCGCGGCTTCATGGACCGCAGCCGTCGCCTCGAGGTCGCGATTCCCGCGTTCGTCATGATCGTTGGCTCGATGCTGCTCGGCATGGTGTTCATGTCGCCGATGCTTGCGGCAGGTGCGGGAAAGGGATTCCTCATTGCGCTCGCCTCGGCGATTGTGGGCGTCATACTCATCGTCGTTGCCTCCGAGGCAACCGTCCCGCTGCGCCGCCGAATCCTCGCGGGCGTGCGCGAGGGGCGGGAGTAGAGCGCTCGTCGCTAGTCGCGTGGGTCCGAGCTACGGGGGAATGTAAAACCGTCGGGGCGTGAGTGTATGGAGAAGGGGGGGCGAACCTCTTGGTTCGCCCCCCTTCTGGTGGCTCACTTCTTGAGCTCGTCCTTGACGTCCTCGACCTTGTCCTTGGCGTCTTCGGCGATCTCCGCTGCCTTGTCCTTGGCGTCTTCGGCGGCCTCTTCGACCTTGTCCTTGGCGTCTTCTGCCTTGTCCTTGGCATCGCCAGCGAGTTCGGCGAGCTTGTCCTTGGCTTCTTCAGCCTTCTCCTTGGCCGCGTCAACGACCTTCTCGAAGCCTTCTTCAGCCTTCTTGGCCAGATCTTCCAGGCTCATGATTCTCTCCTCAACGTAGGGTCGTTCGATGCTGTGAGCGAACGTGGCCAGCTAACACATAGTGTGACGGGCAGCTCATTTTGCAGGGGAATGCAAGCCGTTCGTTGGTTCGCGGCTCCGATCAAATTGTTGGAATGAAAGAAATCAAATGTATGTGATGTACGCCTCATAAGTGCTAGGATTGCGCCATTCACACCGCAATAGTCTATGGAGACATCGTGTACCGCTCGCCTTCCCAGTACTCGCACGCGGAGGGGGTCGGTGGGGCCGCGCGAGGAGCGCAGGTCACCAGGCCAGCCACGCGTCGCCGGCGCCCCGCGCCGCCCTCGTACCCACCTGCCGTGCGCCCGAGCGTACGCGCGCGAGCCGACCTCGACGAGGAGATCTTTTCCCTATCCACCTCGCCCCAATGCCCGCTGTCCGTGGGTACGCGGCGCTTTTCGCGCCTCGGGGCCCTGATGGTCGCCGTGCTGGCACCCGTTGCCGCTGCGCTATGGTGGTGGTTCTGAGCCAACCCCGGTGGGTAGTGAAAGGATCTGACATGAGTGGCAACGAGGCAGTGACAGCCGCTGACGGCGACTCTGCGCAGGGTAGTGCTCGCATCTCGGCCGACGAGAGTCAGAATCCTCAGCTGCGAGGCGGTGCAACGCGACCGCAGAAGGAGAAAAGCTGGGCTGGGACGTGCGCGAGAGTCGGCCTGGCGTTCACTGTTGGTCCCGTGTTGGTTGTGCTTGGTCTGAATGCAGCACAGAGGGTATTTGATAGCAACTTCATGCCCTGGGAGGGCTTGCTCCTCCCGCTCTACATCCTTCCGGTAGTCGGTATCATTCTGTTGATTCAATCGGCGGCTCTGGCCATTGATAAGAGGATAACGAGGGCCCGTGACGGGAACATTGTGCGCTTCTGCGTCATTCTGGGATTCGTTCTCCTCGGAAGTGTGGTCTACCTGCCCCTGTTAGTCGAACTGATAGATGCCGTTAGTGGTGAGTGGGATGGCATGGGAAGCTGGATCGGCCTCTTCGCTATGTTCTTCGTGGCTCCATTCAGTCTCCTTGCGTTCCTGTACGCCTTCTTTGCGAAGCTCTCCCAGCGGGAAGAGGAGAGAAAGCGGGGACGCTAACGGTTGTTGTTCCCGCGCGTCGCGGCCCTGATGGTCGCCGTGCTGGCCCCCGTTGCCGCTGCGCTATGGTGGTGGTTCTGAGCCAACCCCGGTGGGGAGCGAAAGGACCTAGCATGAGTGAAACGACGGAAGAATGGACCCCGGCACCGAGGAAGAAGGGGAACTATAAGATTCCGCTCATCCTTGGCGCTATTGGGCTTCTGCTGATGATTAGCCCGTTCTTCTACTCGGCGTACGTCGACGCAACCGTCGGTCGGAGTGACCCCCATAGCCTTTCGTCGGGATGGGCCTTCGTATGGGCCTTCTATCGCTTCACTCCGGCCGGCATCATTGTTCTCGTTATTGCCTTTTTCATGGGAATCGCGGAGAAGATATCCAGTATGCCAAGCGGCGACAACTAAGGGTCGTCGCCCGGCTGCGCCCGCCAGCGTGAAGTTACCCCGGCCTCGTCGTAGGTCGCAAGCACCCGTGCCTCCCGTCGGGCACAATGGACCCATGATGACCCCCACTGACCCCGCGCGTTACGCGGGCGCCGACCTGCGCCTGGCCGCCGTCGACATGGACGGCACCCTCCTGGACGATGACAAGAACTTCCCGCCCGGCATGGATGAGCTGCTCGACCAGATGGACGCTCGCGGCATCACCTTCGCGCCCGCGTCCGGCCGTCAGGTGTGGACCCTCATCGACATGTTCCCCGGGCGCCCCGGCATGACGGTCATCGGCGAGAACGGCGGCATCGTCATGCGCGACGGCATCGAGGTCTCCTCCAGCCCCCTCGACGCCCCCACCATGCGCGAGGTAGTCCGCCTCGTCCGCGAAGCTACCTCGGGTCCGGACGGGATCGACGGCGGCCTGGTCATGTGCGGCAAGCAATACGCCTACGTCGAGCGCACCGACGACCGCTTCGTCGACGGTGTTCTGCCCTACTATCACCGCACGAAGCGCATCGACGACCAGATCGCCATCATCGACGCGATCGAGGCCGGGCAGATCGACGACGCGATCGTCAAGCTCGCTGTCTACGTCATTGGGCCGGTCCAGGCGCTCGCGGAGGCGACGCTCGCGCGATTCGCCGACACGCACCAGTACGCGGTGTCGGGTGTGAACTGGGCGGATCTGCAGATCCGAGGCGTCGACAAGGGGAGCGCCGTGCGCGACCTGCAGCGCTTCCTCGGGGTGGATCGTTCCCAGACCGCTGTCTTCGGCGACGCGGGAAACGACCTGTCGATGATGAGCGAGGGGGACCTGTCCTTCGCGATGGCCAACGCGTCCGCGGACGTCATCGAGGCCGCGCGCTTCGTCGCCCCCTCAAACAACGAGGCCGGGGTCGCCCAGGTGCTGCGCGCGCTTGTGGGGTGAGTGCGTTTTGCGTGGCGGTTGTTTTGTCGTTAGTCTCAATTCTTGAAAGACTTTTCGGTACGGGGGATGTGTGGGTTCTTCACAGTCTCGTTGCCGCACGTCGGTGCAATAGAGGAGGAATCTGATGAGCACGCCATATCCTCAGCAGCCTGCGGCGCAGCCGGCGCAGCCCGCGCAGCCGGCATATCAGGGGGTTCCCCAGGCGGGAGTACCCGCGCAGCCTACAGTTCCCGCGCAGCCGGTGTCGCAGGGGTATTCGACGGCGCCCCAGGGATTTGCGCCGGGCTATGCGCCCGTGCCCCAGGGGCCTGTGAAAGTGCGGGTTAACTACCTCTCCCTCGTCTTCGGAATTGGTGTATGGGTGTTCATCGCGCTGTTAGTGCTGGACGCGTGGGTAGAGATGCACTCACCGGACGCTTCCGCGAGCGGGAATGATATTTTCGGCTTCTTTCCTCTTTTTGTGCTGGCCCTCGGCGGTCCGTTGAACCTCATCGGTATCATCGTCGCTTCCTCAAGGGCGAAGGAGAAGCCGGCGAAATGGAAGCTCAATAGGCTGGGAATTATCCTCAATGCGAGCCCGTACGTCATCTTTCGTTATCATGTTCGTCGGCCTGGCCGTGGCACCGTTTTTCTCGTAGGCCGTTAGCGCACGCCCAGTGATGGCGTGTGCTTGTGTCTGACGAGGCCGCCGCTGCGATCACTGGGAGGAGAATGCCATGAACGACTGCAGCGTTCCCGCAGGTGGGCCTCGCGAATGCGCATCGCGATGGATGTACAGGCCGTCCCTATTCTGCGTATTCGCGGGACTTGCGGTGATGATCGGGGGTTTCGTCGTCCTGTCAGCCTCGGTTGTTGACGAGATGAGTGCAAGTGCTAACCTCGTCATACCCGGCGAGTTTGCGGTCATGAGCGACGGCGAGTTTGTCCGTTCCCTCCTGCCTGCAGCTGGCGTGGCGGGGATCGTTCATCTGGTGGGTGTCGTCGCCGGGCTGATGGGACGAACGCGCGCCGAGGATCGGAGGGAGCTCGCGCGCTGCGCGCTGGGAGTGGGAGCGAATGCCTTCTTTCTTGCCTGCGCCTGTATCACCCCCGTCGTTGGCTTGGTCCCCGATCCGCGGGCGCTCGTACCCCTCCTCGTTGTGTGCGGCGCTGCGGTCCTGGCTGCGTGTGTGTCCCTATTCCGCGGCATGCGTGCCAGCGCGGGCGCGATATCGGTGGGCGCGGGAGCCGCGGGCATGCTGGCTATGGCCGGAGCGTTGCTTGTCGGCCTGTTCGCGATGCTCCACGAACTAGCTACGACGCCGGGGCGACCCTTCTTGCCCGAGTTGATTGTCGTGGCCGTCTGCATCTACATGTCCGTCCCGGCGGGCCTTATCCAGTTGACGGGCCTGATCGTGGGTATACGGGCGCGTCGGCACGCCGACAGCGAGGCCGAGCGGGCGCTTGCCGGGCGAGGAATAGTCCTGAACGTGCCCCTGTGCTGGTGCGTGCTTTTCCTCCCCCTGCTGGTTCTCATCTGAACCTGCCCGGCGCTTTGCTGGCGATGGCCGAGGTATCGCCTTTTCGTTGCAATGGCGAGGCTTCTGTCGCCTGACTGCCCGGGTGCTGCGCACTCTTCTTGGCTGGTTGTCCGTTGCGCTGGCAGGAACTTACCATTAGTCTCAATTCTTGAAAGACCTTTCGGTATGGGGGATGTGTGGGTTCTTCACAGTCTCGTTGCCGCATCATGTTGGTGCAATAGAGGAGGAATCTGATGAGCGTCCCTTATCCTCAGCAGCCTGCAGCACAGCCTGCAGTTCCCGCGCAGCCGACGCAGGCCGCGCAGCCTGTGCAGCAGGTTGTGCCCCAGGCGGGAGTGCCCGCGCAGCCTGCATATCAGGGGACTGCTCCGGGCTATACACCAGTGCCTCAAGGGCCCGTGGTTCAGAAGGTGAATCGAGTGTCGATCATCTTGGGTGTTGTCGGGTGGGCCCTCATTGGCCTGACGATACTGGCCATGTGGCTTGCTATCCGAGCCAGCGCATCCGATCCCGACCCGAGTGGCAAGGAAGCGATCGGATTCTTGCCGCTCTTTGCGCTGATGTTTATTGGCCCGGTGAACCTCGCCGGCGGTGTTATCGGGATTGTTGGGGCAGTGGGGAAGCCGAAGACGCGGAAGCTCAACTGGCTGGGAATCCTCCTAAACGCAAGCCCATACATCGTCTTCACCGCCTTCATGATCGTTCTGATGTTGTTCATGTAGGTCACTGAAGCGTCGGACGGAGAAAACCATGAATGGTCACACCGGTCCCGCACCTGTGCCCAACAAGCGCGTGTTGCGAATGATGCACAGGTTGTCCTTGGCCTGCGCACTCTTGGGACTTGCCGTGATCATCGGGGGTTTCATCGTTCTGTCGACCTCGTTTTTTGACGAGATGAGCGCCGGCACTCACTCCGTCATTCCCGATGGCTCTGCGGTGATGAGCGACGATGAATTTATCCGTTCTGTCCTGCCCGTAGCCTGCGCGGCGGGGATCATTCATCTGGCGGGTGTCATCGCCGGGTTCGTGGGGCGAAGGCATGCCGAGGATCGCGCGGAGCTTGGGCGCTGCGCGCTTGGAGTGGGTGTGAATGCTTTCTTCCTTGGCTGCGCCGGCATCATTCCCGCGGTGGGTATTGTCGGCGATCCGGTTGGCCTCGTTGTACTCCTCGCTGTGTGTGGCGGTGCGGTCCTGTTCGCCTGTTTCTCCCTGTTTGAGCGCTTCTTTAGCAGCGCGGGCGCGAGATCCGTTGGGGTGGGAGTCGCGGGCTTGCTGGTGATGGGTGGAGCGTTGCTTGTCGGCCTGTTCGCGATGCTCGGTGCAATTACTTCGACGCCGGAGGACTCGTTCTTGCTCGGGATGTTTGTTGTGATCGCCTTCGTCATCGTGTCCGTCCCGGTGGGCATTGCCCAGCTGACGGGCCTGATCATGGGAATACGGGCGCATCGACGCGCCGACAGTGAGGATGAGCAGGCACTCGCTACGTGGGGAATAGTCCTGAATGGAACCCTGTGCTTGTGCCTTCTGTTCCTTCCCCTGGTGGTTCTTGGCTCAATCGCGTAGAGCGTCTCTTCGGCGAACGAGGCCGGGGTCACCCAGGTATTGCGCACTCTCCTCGGGGGAGCGCGTCTCGTGTGTCGGTGCAACATAGGAGGATCTGATGAGCATTCCTTATCCTCAGCAGCATGCGGGGCATCCCGCAGCTCCCGTGCAGTCTGCGCCGCAGGGGTAATCGACAGCACCTCAGGGATTTACTCCGGGGTATGCGGTTGAGTAAACTTGCTGACAATGCTCGCGACGAGCAACTCGTAAAGGAGCGACTGTGACAATGCCGAATCCTCACGTCCCACACTCGAACGCTAATGTGGGCGGAGCGTATCAGGGCGCGTTGCCTGCCGCGCATCCCAATATGCGCTACGACGCGAATCCTCAGCCGGTGCATGATGTCATGTTTGTTCAGGGTACGGCACAAGGGTACCAGTCTCAGGAAACGCGGATGCCGTATCAGAGGAAATTCCGCATCGGCGGCATCATCTTTCTTGTCTTTGCGGTGCTGTGCTGGGTGCTGTCGGCCGGTGTGTGCGTGTGGATTGAGCTCCTTCCCGGTGATCATGGGGATAGCGGAGATGGACTTTCCTGGCTTGGAGTTATGTTCCTCTTGTATGTGGTGCCTTTTGGTCTGATGCTGGCGGTCTGTGGCCTCATGTTGATGTATGCCGCACGAAAGAAGCCTCGCTGACCGACGTCATCTAGTGTTGCGAGACTTTCTGTAACCCGCTAATAGCTGTGATTCCGCAGGGGTGCTCGCCGGCAGGGCGTGCTGGTTGCGGCGCTGATACGCCCACACGTTGCGCACTCTCCTCGGCTCCTCAGTCCTTGCGCAGAGCCGCCCGCTCCGATAATCTCAATTCTTGAAATACTTTTTCGGAGGGAGAGTCATGGCAGCTCCTGATACGGACAAGGAACTTGAGCAGCCGCGCGACGCAACGCGGAAGGTCAAGCGGGCACCGCTGTACTGCGGCATCTCCGCCTGGGGTGTCATTCTGCTTGCTGGGCTCGTCCTAGTCCTCGTCGATCATTTCATCGTGTCGCGTCCTGGCGCTGATCACAGGGGTGAGTTCCCCTACTACCTGGTTATCGTCATCATTGCTGTAGGAATCGTCGCGAGTCTGTGCTTGAGCGGCCTGATCATTGCGCTGGGGGAATTGGCTAGCAGCGGGGTGTCGAAGGAGCAACTCAAAGCGAGTCTGTGGGGATTGTGCGTGTGTCTGAGTCCTAAAGCCGTAACGTTGCTCTTTTTCACGGTGCTGTATGAGTTTTTCTGATAATTGAGCGATGATCTCTCCTCGCAACCATATGAGAGGGTGCAAATGAGCGAGCAGCACTCGTTGATTGACGAGCCAATGTCGGCACGATACGAACGACGTGAGGGAATGAAGATGACGACACCATATCCGAATGGCACCGAACCGAGCTCATACCCGGGGCAGGTACCCCAGCCTCCTGCCGCCAATTACAGCCAGGTACCCCAGCCTCCTGCCGTTCATTACGGCCAGGCCCCCCAGCCTGCTCCTTTCGGGCGGAATCCGCGTAAATCACCAGGAAAAGCATCATTCGGTTGCGGTGTTGCCGGCCTTGTCGTCTTCGGAGTAGTCATTGTTATCGGGCTTGTCGCCTCGGTCGGTGCCGCGATGACGTCGACGGATTCCATGGAGAGAGCGTTGGCACCGCTCGCTTTTATTTTCATCGTTGGCCTTGGTTCCATCCCCGTCGGCTTGATTAACCTCATTGGAGCCATCCTCGGTTTTGCAGCAATGAATCAGGTCGTGACTCCCGAAGAACGCAAGTATGTCTCACGTGCGCTTCGGCTGAATGCCATCCCGGTTGTCGTTATCGTGGCCGCGGTGCTTCTGTTCCTCCTGCTCTCCGTGGTGCTTTCTTCCGCTTACATGTTCTAACCGCGTATCTCGTTAGTTAAGGAGTGTGATCCCCAATGAGTGAGGAACAAATGACGAGCATGGCTGGCGAGAATCTGCTCGAGGCAGCCGCTCCGCCTCAGCCTGATGGTTCTGCTCTGCAGGGGCAAGAAGTAAGACGCTGGTGGACCGGCCTCGGAGGGACGCAGGCCACGTCCCTGATCCTGGGTGTGTGCGGGTGGATTATCGTTCTCGGGATTGCCTTCGGTAGTCTCCGCGTGTCGATTCGCGAGCACACCACGGAGGAGGGATACCTCGAGAGTTATGGCTTTGGGTACGCCATTGTTTTTGGCCTGATAATTCTCTTCCTCAATGGTCTGCTGGGGATCCTCCTTGCGCTCATTGGCATGGTGACCACGAAAAAGCCGAGAGGGCGATGGTGGAGCTTCTATGCAATCCTCGTGCACGTGAGCCCGTGGCTTCTTTTCGGAGCATATGTCTTAGTGGGAGCGTGGTTTGGGGGCTCGTGAGCCCGCATCGCGCCCATCGATGGTCTCCGTGTTGGGCTGGGTGTCGGCGTGTTCCTTGCTCATCGGCTACGGCTCGTCGTCATTTAGGATTGTGACCGTCGAACCTTTGTGCGTGCGCCCTTGATGGAAGGATAGACAGTGACAAACCCGAATCCGAGAGTTCCGGACCCGAACGCGTATCCCGCTTCGTCTTCTCAGCAGTCGTCCTACCTGTACCAGGGTGGTGTTCCTCCTCAGGGGGCGATGCAGCCGGGGAACGAAGCCGCTGCGCAGGGCTATGCGCAGGCTGGGTACGCGGGCTACGGCTACGCTCCGATGGCTCCCGTGAAGCGTCGCGTGTCGTACAAGCTGGCAGGCATTTTGTCTGGAATCGGGGCACTGCTCGCCGTCTCTCCCTTCCTCGCCTGGTTCGTCATTGAGCTCATCCCGGGCAACCACGGAGACGGCGGAGACGGCCTGTACTGGCTCGCGGTCGGGATGATTTTCTACATTTTGCCGTTTGGCCTCATCCTCATCGTTGCAGGCATCGTCGCCGCTATCGTCTCAGCAGTGATGAACTCTTCGTCGAGGAGCTGATCCCGTCAGACGACAGGCCCCGAGCAGCCACCGAACGGTGGCCGCGTGGGGCTTCTTATCTGTCCGGGAGTAAAGCTCGGGGCCGCGACGCAACGCGTCGCGGCCCCGAAGCACAAGCCTCTCAGGAGGTGAGAATCACTCGCCCGCCTCGAAGGTGGCCTTCTCAGCCTCGGTGTCCGGCACGAAGGAATCCGTGTCCAGATCCGCCCAGTACTCCTCGGCCCACGGATCCTCGATCGGCTGCGAACGCTTCCACAGGATGTAGCCCGCACCGGCGACGGCGCCAACGAGAGCCGTCAGGCCGAAGGCGCGCAGAACGCGGCACTTGCGGCGCTTGCGGGTGGGCGTCGCCAGAGCGACAGCCGAGGCCTCGGACGCGCGGCGAGCGCGCTCCGACAGCGAACCGCGAGCCGACAGAGCGGCACCCGCCTGGTTGACGGCGAGGGAAGCGCGGGGCAGGTAATCGTCCACGAGGTGCTCGCGAGCGTTCTCGATCGCCGGGGCGGCCTGCGCGGCGGCAGCCTGCGCGCGAGCAGCGGCGTGCTCGATCGCGGGGGTCGCGTGCTCGATCGCGGAATTCAGCGCGGCCTGTGCGCGAGGCGCGGCCCAGTCAACGCCCTGGCCAGCCAGATCGGCGGCCCGCACGGCAACCTTGCCGGCGTAAATGGCGGCGGCGTCGCGAAGCTGCTGAGACGATGCGCGCAGCTTATCTGCATCGAAAGTCGGCGAAGTAGCCATGATGTCTCCGATTCTGTCCACAATAAACGGGGGCGCGGACGCGCCACTCACTCCTATTGTGCTACAACGGGCTGTGATCTGCAGCCCACCGGCTTGCGTGAGCTGCGTGACGGACAGGAAACACCCAGGAAAAGGTGCGACCATTAGTCTCATGAAAGCTATTCTTCACACCTCCGCCGGCGACATCACCGTCGAACTGTTCCCCAACCACGCCCCCAACACGGTTCACAACTTCGTGACCCTGGCCAAGGGCGAGCGCGAATGGGTCGACCCCACGACCGGCCAGAAGACCTCCCGTCCCCTCTATGACGGCACCATCTTCCACCGCGTGATCCCCGGCTTCATGATCCAGGGCGGCGACCCCCTCGGCACCGGCACCGGCGGCCCCGGCTACCAGTTCAACGATGAGATTCACCCCGAGCTGAACTTCAACGACCCCTACCTGCTCGCCATGGCCAACGCCGGCAAGCGCATGGGCAAGGGCACCAACGGCTCCCAGTTCTTCATCACCGTGGCCCCCACCCCGTGGCTGCTCGGCAACCACACCATCTTCGGTAAGGTCACCGATGAGGAGTCCAAGCGCGTCGTCGATGCCATCGCCACCACCCCCACGGGTGCGAACGACCGCCCCGTGACGGAGCAGGTCATCAACTCCATCGAGATCGTCGACTGACCCTCTCCCCTCATCATCGACGAGGCCGGGGCCGCCCCCGCTGCTCAGTGCAGTGATCGGGATGGTGCGCCCCGGCCTCGTCCCTTACCCGCCTGCCGAAAGGGAAGCTATGAGCATGCCGAGCTACGGTCAGCGTTCGGACCCACGCGCTGCCCCGAACTGCCCGCGACACCCGGGCGTGCGCAGCGTCGACTACTGCAAGCGCTGTAACCGGCCCATGTGCGTGGATTGCGCGATCCCCACCGAGGTGCGGTCGATCTGCGTGGACTGCACGTCCTCGAAGAAGCGGTGGATGCGCTCCCCGTCGCGCGCGGCGGCGGCTGGGGCGCCGGTCGTTACCTACGCGATGATGGCGACCTGCGTCCTCATGTACGTCCTCACGTGGCTGGCTCCCGCCCTCACGTCCTCGCTCGCGCTCGTGCCCGCGTGGCTGATGGAGCACCCGTGGACGATCCTCACGGGCGCGTTCCTGCACGGGGGCCTGCTGCATATCCTGTTCAACATGCTGTCCCTGTATTGGGTGGGCCGCGCGATCGAGCCGGTCATGGGCTGGTGGCGCTTCCTCACCGTCTACCTGGTGAGTGCGTTGGGCGGTTCCGCCTTCATTATCGCCTGGTGCCTGATCCAGCCCTCCGAGATCTACGTCAGTACGGTGGGTGCGTCCGCAGCGGTGTTTGGCCTCTTCGGGGCGGTGTTTGTCCTCCAGCGTTTGGGTGGTTCCGACACGACCGCCATTCTGACGCTGCTCGGTGTCAACCTCGTGTACGGCTTCATGGTCAGCGGTATCTCCTGGCAGGGGCACATTGGTGGCGCGATCGCGGGTGTGGCGGCAACGTGGTTGCTCGTCCGCCTGTCCCGCCCGCGTTCGGGCGTGACCGAGGCGGCGCAGAATCGGCGCCAGGCGCTTGCGGCGCTGGGAATGATCGCGGGCATGGTTGCGATTAATGCGCTCGCCTTCCGCGTCCTGTACGAGGTCTACGGCGCGTGACGGGTCAACGACCGACAGGCGCATGGTATCTAAGGATGACCTAATATAGGAAGGGTCCGGCAAATAGTGCCGGGCCCTTCCTCATGCGCCCACAGGAGAAACCATGACCAGCCCCTGGGACCTGTACGACCAGCTCATTGACGAGATCCCCGCCGACATCACCGTCACGGCGATCCACACCGACGGCAAGTGGCGCCGCGTCGCCTCCAGCGAAGACGGCGTCGGCATGGCCTTCGGCATGAACGTCCAGTCCCGCCCGCGCGCCACCGAGGACCCCGCAGACCTCGTCGGCCGCCCCCTGCTCGACGTTGCAGCCCTCGCCAAGTCGTGGAACTTCGAAGACGCCGGCATCGGCATGGCCGCCGTCAATGCCTACCACTCCCACCCCGTACGCGCCCTCGCCCACGGATTCCGCCCCTGCAAGGAAAACAACTGGGCCCGCACCTTCCACCCCTACGCGCCCCTCGTCGCCGGTAAGCGCGTCGCCATCATCGGTCACTTCCCCTTCGCGCCCGCCGCCATGCCCGACACTGCCGAGCTCAACATCCTCGAACGCAACGTCTTCGAGGGTGACTACCCCGACTCCGCCTGCGAATACCTGCTTCCCGAGATGGACTACGTCTTCATCTCCGGATCCGCATTCGTCAACAAGACCATGCCGCGCCTCCTCGAGCTCGCCTCCGACGCCCACACCGTCGTCCTCGGCCCCTCCGCCCCGGCCTCTCCCGCGATCCTGCGAGCCGGAGCCACGACCGTCATGTCCTTCGCCAGCGCGCACCCCGCGCGCCTCGAAGACGGGCTGGCCGGACGCTCCCTCCTCGGCATGTACGACGCTGGCATGAGGGTCCAACTCAGCCGGCCGTGACCCGAGGATGAGGCCGTGACCCGATAGCCAGCCACGGCCTCGTTGATAGAATTCCCGAGAAAAGTGGGGCGTCCCGGCCGCAGCCGGAACGCCCCACACTCACGTTTGTCGCGATACTACCCGCGCTCAACGCCAACGCAGTGTCATCAGGAAGCCCACCATCATCGTGCCCAGGCCCACCGCGATGTTCCATGCGCCCAGCTTCGGCACCGGGTAGGTGCCCGACGAAATGTAGTAGACGACGACCCACAGCAGGCCCAGGATCATCAGGGCCACGAAAGTGGGGGCCCACCAGGCCGGGCTGAGCGGAATACCGTCAGTCCAGTTCTGGATCTCGGTGTCGTCCTCGACCTCGTGTCCATTCTTCTTACGCTTCTTGGATTCGGCCACGTCGGGTCCTCTCTGCTGGCCCGCGCGGGAAGAAAACCGCCCGGCGGTGATGAATTAGTCGCAACACTAGCGTAGTCTCGGACGTGGAAAGTGCCAAAGCGCAGCGCCACGAGAGGGGGAAACATGCACGGACGCAGACTTCGCCACATCGCCGGCGTGCTCGCCGTGACCGTCGCCTCCGGCCTCCTCTTCTCCGTCTCTGCGCTCAACGAACGCAAAAACCCCGCGGCCACCTCCGACCTGTCCACCCTCGTGCGTAACCGCCAGGAACAGGTCAAAGTTGTCGAAAACGAGGTCGCCGCGCTCGACGCTCAGATTCAGAGCTTCGCTGCCGCCACCCCCCAGTCCGGCACCCCCGACGAAGATGCGTTCACCGCTCGCTCCACCCGCCCCGTCTCAGGACCCGGTGTCCAAATCACCCTCTCCGACGCTCCCCCTGGGCAAATCCCCGAAGGTGCAACGCCCAACGACCTCGTCATTCACCAGCAGGACATCGAGGACACCATGAACGCCCTGTGGAGCGGCGGCGCCGAGGCCATGACCGTCCAAGGCGTGCGCGTCACCTCGCGCACCGTCATCCGCTGCATCGGCAACGTGATCCTCGTGGACGGCACCAGCTACTCGCCGCCCTATGTGATCCAAGCAATTGGTGATCCTGCCACCCTGCGCGCGACGGTTACTGCAAACCCACGTATGGTGAATTATCAGGTCTACGTGACAAAGTACGGCCTCGGGTGGGACATGCAGACCAAAGACTCCCTGAGCTTTGCTCCCGCCACTACCTCGCTGACAGCCAACTATGCAACCGTGGAGGAAACGAATGGGTGAACACGTCGCCCCCGCCTCGCCGACAAGAAAAAAACGCTCCAACATCTTCTGGAACATCGTCGGTGTCGTCGGCGAACTGCTCATTACCTTCGCGTTCATCGTCGGCCTCTTCTCCGTCTGGCAGCTGTACTGGACGACCTACGAGGTCGCCGGACAGGTCTCCCAGACCATCGCCTCGTACGAAGAAGAGCACCAGCCCTCCAAGCGCACCCTCGGCGAAGTCCGCACCGATGACCCGCCCGCCTTCGACCGCGAAGTCGGCGACGGCGAGGTCTACGGCCTCGTCCACGTGCCCACCTGGGACTGGATGAAGATCCCCCTCGCGGAAGGCACCACCTCCTACGTTCTCGACCAGGGATGGGCTGGCCACTACGACATGACCACCCAGCCCGGCGGCGTCGGCAACTTCTCCATCGCCGGCCACCGCCGCACCTACGGCAACAACTTCCGCTGGATCGACCGCCTCACCCAGGGCGACAAGGTCGTCGTGGAAGTAGACGACCACTACCTCGTCTACTCCATGGTCTCCTCCGAGATCATCGACGCCACCGACCCCACGCAGATGCGCGTCGTCGCCCCCGTCATCGACGACGTCTCCTGGTCCGAAACCCCCACCGAACGCTGGATGACCATGACCACCTGCCACCCCGAATACGGCAACTGGCAGCGCTACATCGTCCACCTCAAGTTCGAATCCTGGACCCCCAAGGACACGGGCGTCCCCGCCGAACTCGTCGACGAACCCACGAACTGAAGGACCCAACATGTACGCATGGATCTTCCGCCACCTGCCTGGCCCCACCTGGTTCAAGGTCATTGAATCCCTCGTCCTCATCGGCGCGGCCGTTGCCGCCCTGTTCACCTGGGTCTACCCCTGGGTCCAGTCCTACCTGGAGCTCGGACAGTCCTCCGTCGGCTGAGCCTGAGCCGCCTGCTCGTCGATGACACGAGGCCGGGGAGACCCGGCCTCGTGCTGTATCCACGGACGTTGGTTGGGCTTCGCTTTACGCGCCCGCGCGCCCGGAGAGCGGACAGCGCCCGCGCGCCCACTAGGGGAGCGCCCTACGATGGATGCCGGAGAAGGGGCCACGGCCTCGTACATGAAAGGACCCGCGATGGCACGAATCCTCTGCGTCGACAACTACGACTCGTTCGTCTTCACAATCGTGGGCTACCTGCGCCACCTGGGTGCGACCGTGGATGTTGTGCGCAACGACGTTGTGGATCCCGCCTGGTTTGAGGCCGGCTACGACGGCGTCCTCATCTCCCCCGGACCCGGCGACCCCAAGAGCGCCGGCGCCTCACTGCAGACCATCGCCGACTGCGCCGAACGCGGCATCCCGATGCTGGGTGTGTGCCTGGGGCACCAGTCCCTCGGCGAGCTTTTCGGCGCGACCGTCGGGCACGCGCCTGAGCTCATGCACGGCAAGACCTCCGTCATCACGCACGATGGGCGCGGCGTATTTGAGGGCGTGCCCTCGCCGCTGACCGTCACCCGCTACCACTCGCTGACGATCGACCCCGCGACCATGCCCGACGAGCTCGAAGTTTCCGCGACCACCGAGTCCGGCATCATCATGGGTGTGCGCCACCGCTCCCTGCCCCTCGAGGGCGTCCAATTCCACCCCGAGTCCGTCATGACCCAGTCCGGGCATCTCATGTTCGCCAACTGGCTGGCGGCCTGCGGCGATGCCGACGCGCGCGAGCGCACCGTGTCCCTCAAGCCCGTCGTCGCGGAGCGTTTCAAGCTGTAGGTTGCGTGGCCCCAACGAGTATGGGCGCGTGTTCTGGATAAGACGTTCTGTTCTGGATAGGAACTGCTCTTCTGGATAGGTTATTTTCCTATCCAGAACGCAATATCCTATCCAGATTGACGCTTCCTATCCAGATCGCTGGGCGTCGTAGCCCAGTCTCCTGACATTCGCGCTCTTCCGTCGGCTTCAGTAGCGACCTGCAGTGCGAGTGTGCACCGCGTGGTGATCTGGCTGGCGCGCTGCAGCAGCTTCAACTGGGGGCAGTGGGGGTTTTGCACTACATGAGGTCCTGGGAGCGCGCGTCGCCGGCGTGTCGGAGGCTCGTGTTGTGCAAAACCCCCACGTGACACTGCCGTTGCCGGCGTGTCGGAGCCTCGTCTCGTGCACAACCCCACGTGACGCTGCCGTCGCCGCGAAAGTTCTTGTTCCTTTGTGGTGTTACACCATTTCGGGAGCATTACACCCCTTCCGAGCTGGTGCAATGCTCTCTAAATGGTGCAATGCTCCCTAAGAGGTGTAGCACGCTGTAAATGCAGGTGGCGTGTCAGCTACGGTGCCGCAGATGTGCTTGTGGGCGTGTGCATGCGGATAGGTTACGAGCATCCGGATAGCTTATTAACCTATCCGGATGCCGATAACCTATCCACATCGTCATAACCTATCCGCGTCAGGGACCTGTTTTCTGGCGCCTCTGGTTTCTAGACCGCCTCGCAGCACAGCACCTGCCGACTCGCGGCCCCGCCGCCGGGGGTGGTGATGGTTTCTAGACCGCCTCGCAGCACAGCACCTGCCGACAGAGCTGGTTATCTGGCAGGCGTGCTCTGTGGAAGACATGCTTTCACCGTGAAGAGGCGGGTGCACCGGTCCCTGGTAGCCGTGCGTTGTCGAGGCCGCCCGCGCACACCCGCGCCCCCGCGTACACCTGCGCCCCCGCGCACACCTGCGCCCCCGCGTACACCTGCGCCCCCGCGTACACCTGCGCCCCCGCGAACACCCCGCGCATACAGCGAGGCCCGCGCCTCAGGATTTCTCCTGACTGGCGCGGGCCCCTCAGTATGGTTGCCGCCGCGTGGTGGCTTGGGGATCGCGAGTTAGCCTCGGCTGCCGGAGCCCGTGTTGTTTCCGTTGTTGTTGCCGGACTGGCCGCCCTTCGATACCTTCAGCTTCACGCTGGAGTTCTTGTCGACCTTCGAGCCCTCGCCAGGCTCGACGGACAGGACCTGGCCAGCGGGCTGGTTGCCAGCAACTTCCTCGACGGTGACGTTCAGGCCGAGCGCCTTGAGCTGTGCCTCGGCGTCCTCACGGCCCATGCCGACGACGGTGGGAATCTCCACCTGAGCGGCCTTGCCGCTCGAGATGGACACGCCAACGGTGGTGCCCTTCTTGACCTTCGTGCCGGTCGCGGGATCCTGCTCGACGATGCGGTCCTTCTCCTTCTCGGAGTCAACGCTTGTCACGTTGCCCAGCTCCAGGCCGACGCCCTTGAGCGTGCTGCGCGCCTGATCCTGGGTCATGCCCGAGAGGTCGGGGACCTCCACCTCGTCCGAGCCGGAGGACAGGTAGGCGCGGATCGTCTGTCCGGCCTTGACCTTCGAACCCGGCGACGGGTTGGTCTGCGCGACCTTGCCCTCGGGAACGGTGTCGGAGGCGACCTTGCTGTTATCGAGCTCCCACTTCAGGCCCAGGGCCTCGATCGCCTTGCGGGCATCATCGGGGCTCATGCCGACGAGGTTGTCGGGCAGGGTCACCGAATCTGGACCGGAGGAGATGGTGACGCGAACGGTCGCGCCCTTCTCAGCCTGCGTGCCGGCCGTCGGGTCGGTCGAGGCCACGGAGCCTTCGTTGACGGTGTCGGAGGCAACCTTGTCGGGGTTGAGTTCCCAGGTGAAGCCAGCCTGCTCGATCTGAGTCTTCGCCTCGGCTTGCGTCAGGCCGACGACGTTGGGGACCGCGATCGTCTCGGGCTGGGCGGCACTGCGCGTTAGGGCCCACACCGAGCCGCCGATGATGCCAAGCGCGGCGATTAGCAGGAAGACGATGATCGCCGTGCGGCGCTTGCGGGACTTCGAGGCCTCGTCGTCCGCGTCCGCGGTGGCGACTGCAGGCAGCGACGTGGAGGTCGCTGCCATCGCTGGGGCGGGCGTGCGGTTAGCGACGGCGGCCATCGGAGTGGTCGCAGCGGTCTGGGCGCCAGCCAAGCTGGCGGCGGGCAGAACCTCGGTGGCCCACGAGTCGGCGGGCGGAGCGGCCACGTCGAGGCCACGGGCCACACGCTGCAGGTCCGCGAGCATTGCCGCGGCGCTTGGGTAACGGTCCTCGCGGTTCTTCGCCAGGGCCTTCAGCACCACGCGGTCGAGGGAGTCCGGGATGTCGGACAGGATCGACGAGGGTGTGGGCGGGATCTGCTCGACGTGCTGGTATGCGACAGCGACGGCGGAGTCGCCCTTGAAGGGCGGGCGGCCCGTCAGCAGCTCGAAGAGAACGACGCCGGTCGAGTACAGGTCCGAACGAGCGTCCACGGCCTCGCCACGAGCCTGCTCCGGGGAGAGGTACTGGGCCGTGCCCACGACTGCGTTCGTTTGCGTCATGGTGGCCTGCGAGTCTGTCAGAGCGCGCGCAATGCCAAAGTCCATGACCTTGACCTTGCCGTCCGACGTCAGCATGATGTTGCCAGGCTTGATGTCGCGGTGCACCAGGTGATTCGCGTGCGAGTACTGGAGGGCGGACAGACGCCCGACACGATCTCGATGGCCTCGTTGATCGGAACGGCGGTGCCGTCTGAAATGAGGTCCTTGACAGTGTGCCCCTCGACGTACTCCATGACGATGTAGGGAACCGCGATCGAGCGGCCGGTGGCGTCCTCGATGATCTCCTCGCCGGTGTCGTAGACGGCGACGATGTTCGGGTGATTCAGCGACGCCGCTGACTGTGCTTCGCGGCGGAAGCGCGCCTGGAAAATCGAATCCTGCGCCAGGTCGCGCCGCAGCATTTTGATAGCGACGACGCGCGACAGACGAGTGTCGAATCCCAGATGGACTTCGGCCATGCCACCGCGCCCGATGAGCGAGCGGACCTCGTATCGGCCAGCTAGACGGTGGGCCATGGGCTCTGCCATGTCCTAACCTCCTCGATAATGTGTGCCCCCGCACTTGGTTGTATCAGGGGAGCCAAGCATGTGTTTGATCGTAATAGCTGTGAGCGCGATCAGCGCAATCACGATGATTGCGATAACTGCCGCGCGAATAATCTGCCTGGATGCTGGGATGGGTGGTGCGACCACGCTGCGCGAGTATGCGGTCTTGGTCGGCGGGCGCGTCCTGGTAGCCGATCGGGCGTCGAGGTCGTGCCAGCGCGGTCCGTGCGTGGTCTTGTTGGGTCGAGGCTCGTACACGGATCGACGCGGACGAGACGACGGATTGGTGGCACGAGGCTGGGGGACAGTCCCGTAGACGCGGGGCGTCGAGCCGGTTGTGGCGCGCGGCGACGACGCCGTGGCTGCCTTTTCCCGGCGAGGCTGCTCAGAGCGGGGTTGGGGGATCGTGGGAGCGCTGCGCTGGGCGGCCTTGCGCTGTGCCTGTTCGGCTTCGCGTCGGGCGCGCGCTTCTTCGAGCTCGCGCTGACGCTGCTCTTCTTCGCGGGCGACGCGCGCGCGACGCTCGGCCTCGGCTGCGTCTTCGGCCTGGCGGTTTGCGGCGCGCTGGCGCAGGCGTTCGGCTAGGGCGGCGCGGCGGTCGTCCGAGGCGGGGGCTGCGGCAGGAGACGCTGCGCGGCTGCGGGTGTGGTGGGTGGCGCGGGAATGGGCGCCTGGTGCGGCGCAGGTGCCGAGGTCTGGGCGGGCTGTGTGCTCTGCGTGGGCTGGGGTACCTGCGCCGGCTGAGCGGGCGCGGCGTGCCGCGGGGTGGAAGCCGTGGTCGGGGCCGCGGGGGGCTGCCGGGACCGCTGCGGGAGCAGCAGGCGATGTCGTGCGGTCCACCGTAGATGTGGAACGAGTCGGGATCGGCGCGGAGACTGGCGCCTGAGGAGCGGGCACCGGAGCTGGCACGGCTGCATGGCGCCCGGTTGAGGTCAGCGATCGGACGGGGCCTGAGACGGCGGGAGCGTGCTCGCCGGTGGCCTCGGGGTGCAGGCGGCGCACCCGGGTGGGCGCGGAGACGGGATGGGAGGTCGGAAGAACCTCGGCCTCGTCGAGGACACGGGGGACGGCGGCGTGACGGCCCGTGACGGGAATAGCCGAGGAGGAGGGCGCGATCGTCGTCGCCTCGTCCAGGACGGGGACGGCGGCATGTCGGCCAGTCGCGGTGCGTACCTTGGGGGTGAGGCCCGAAGGCGGCTGCAGCATGTCCTCGGGCAGCGTGCGGCGCGTCAGGTGGCGAACCGGAGCGACGATCGGCACCGAAGGCTGGACGGGAGTGCGGACCTCCGCCGGGCGCTGGGCGGCCTTCGGCAGGGGAAGGGGGCGAGGCGTCACGGAGATGCCCATGGCCTTGGCGGCTGCGGCGATCTCGCGCACGGCGGCCGACCCGGACTCGGGGCGCTTCGCGGGGTCCTTTTCCAGCAGGTGCAGGATGACGTCGGCGAGAGGCTCGGGAACGAAGTCGGGGAGCGGGGGCACGGGGTCGTTGACGTGTGCGAACGCGATGTCGACCTGCGTTTCACCGGTGAACGGGCGTCTCCCCGCCGCGGCCTCGTAGGCGATGACGCCGAGGGCGTAGAGGTCGCCGATGGGGGTGGCGACCTCGCCCATAGCCTGTTCGGGCGGCAGGTACTGGGCGGTACCCATCACCATGCCCGCGGCGGTTAGGTTCACCTGTCCGGTGGCGCGCGAGATGCCGAAGTCCGTTAGCTTCACCATGCCGTCAGGACGAACAATAATGTTCGCGGGCTTGATGTCGCGGTGCACGACGCCCGCGCGCGCGGCAGCGCCCAGTGCCATCGCGACCTGAACGAGGATCGGCATGAGGTACTCGGGTTCGATGCGAGAGCCGCCGCGCAGGTAGTCCGTCAGCGGGTAGCCGTCGACGAGCTCCATGATGATCCAGCCGATGCCGTCTTCTTCGCCCGAATCCTGCGTGTTCGCGATATTTGGGTGGGAAATCGACATCGAGTTGCGCGCCTCGAGGCGCAGGCGCGACAGGGACAGCTCCTCGCCGGCCAGCTCCGGACGCAGGACCTTCGCGGCGACGATGTGTCCGCTGACACGGTCTCGGGCTTTCCAGACCTCGCCCATACCGCCCTGTGCGATCGGGGTGAGCAGCGTGTAGCGGCCGCCGAGCACTCGCCCGGCACCTGACGTCATGCGTGGAACACTCACTTGAGCCCCGCTTCCAGGACAGCTCGAGCAATCGGACCGGCCACGTCGCCGCCGTGCGGGGTGGGGTTGGTGTCGTCGCCCTCGACGAGGACAGCAAAGGCGATGCGCGGGTTATCCGCGGGGGCAAAACCGACGGCCCAGGCGTTCGCGTGGTCGCCCTCGCCCGTCTCAGCGGTACCGGTCTTGGCGGCCACGGACACGTTCGGCAGGGCCATCGTCGTACCCGTGCCGTAGGGCTGGGACACGACGGCTTCCATCATGGCGCGCAGCTTCGAGGCCGTCTCGGAGGAGATCGGTCGTCCGGCGTCGGTGGGGGTGGTCGTGCGCACGACCTGGTTATCGGCGTCCACGATCGAGTCGATGAGGTAGGGGGTCATCATCTGGCCGTCGTTCGCGATGGTCTGGGCGACCTGCGCCATCTGCAGAGGCGTCGTCTGGACCGTGTACTGGCCGATCGAGCTCATCGCGAGCTGTGCGGCATCCGCGTCGGCGGGGAACACAGAGGGGGTCACGGACAGAGGAATCTGCGTCTCGCGTCCAAACCCGAACCGGTTCGTCACATCGACAAGCTGCTGGTTCGTCAGCTGTTCGGAAGCCAGTACGAAGGTCGTGTTGCACGAACGGGCGAAGGCCTCGGTGAGCGTCGGGTTGCCGTCGCCGCAGGTGGAGGACTCGATGTTGGAGACTTCTGTGGCCGTGCCCGGCAGGGTCGTCGACACGGGGGAGGGCATGTGCATATCCGGGTCGGCGAGGTTGTTTTCGATGAGGGCGATCGTCGTGAGGATCTTGAACGTCGAGCCGGGGGCGTAGCGCTCAGAGATCGTGCGGTTGAGCAGAGGGTTGCTGGGGTCCGAGGAGAGCGCGGAGAATGCGTCGGACACCGCGCCCGCGTCGGAGGAAGCGAGCTGGTTCGGGTCGAAGGTCGGCGCCGAATACATCGCTAGGACCGCGCCAGTGCGCGCATCCAGGGCCACGACGGCACCCTTGCGGTTACCAAGAGCCGCAGCCGCGGCCTTTTGCATGTCCGGGTTCAGCGTGAGTTCCACGCCGCCGCCCTGGCGGTTCTGTCCCGTCAGGAGGTTACGCAGGCGCTGGCCGAGCAGCGTCTGCGACTGGCCGTCCAGCACGTCCTCCTCGGCGGCTTCGATACCCGTCGACGCGTTGCCGACGGACGAGAAGTAGCCGGTGACCGAGGCGTACAGGGGCCCCTCGGCGTAGGAGCGTGCGTAGCGCTTGGAATCGGCCTCGCGTTCGGACGAGGCAATCGCCGTCTTGTCGACGATGATTGGGCCGCGGTCGGTTTCGGCCGCGTGCAGGATCGTGCGCTGGTTGCGCGCGTCGGCGTTGAGGGAGGACGCGGAGATGAACTGCGTGTTCGTCACGCCCACACCCAGCAGGGCGAACATGAGCAGGACGATGATGAAAATCTTGCGAATCTGATTGTTCACGACTTACTCACCCACTCCCACGGCAGGCTGGATGCCGGAGTTCCACGGCGCGGGGGTCGATGCGGGGCGGCGAGCAGCGTCCGACACGCGGATCAGCAGGGCGACGGTGATCCACGAGGACACCATCGACGAGCCGCCGGCCGCCAGGAACGGGGCCGTTAGGCCGGTCAGCGGAATAATGCGAGTGATGCCGCCGAGCACCACGAACAGCTGAATGGCGAGCGAGAAGCTCAGGCCGGTCGCCAGGAGCTTGCCGAAACCGTCGCGCACCGTCAGCGCCGCACGCAGGCCTCGCTGAATAAGAATCAGGTACAGGACGAGGATGGCGGCCATGCCGGTCAGGCCCAGTTCCTCCGCGAAGGAGGACAGGATGAAGTCCGAGTTCGCCAGCGGCACCAGCTGCGGGTAGCCCCGGCCCCACCCGGTGCCCATGAGACCGCCGGAAGCCTGGCCGAACAGGCCCTGGACGAGCTGGTAGGACCCGCGGTCGTACACCTCTGGGTCGAGGGCGTTAAGCCAGATGTTGAAGCGCGTCTGCACGTGGCTGAAAGACTTGACAGCCACGAGGACGGCGGGCACGAAGAGCGTGAAGCCGATGACCAGCCACGACACGCGGTTCGTGGCAACGTACAGCATCGCGACGAAGAGTCCGAAGAACAGCAGCGAGGTGCCGAGGTCGCGCTGCAGGACGAGGATTGCGATGCCGATCAGCCATACGACCATGATCGGGCCGAGGTCTCGGGCGCGCGGCAGGCGCATGCCGAGGAACTTGCGGCCACCGATCGCCAGGTTGTCGCGGTTCGTCACGAGGTACCCGGCGAAGAAGATCGCCAGGGTGATCTTCACGAGCTCGCCGGGCTGGACGGAGATAGGGCCCAGGTGGATCCACACGCGCGCGCCGAAGGTTTCCTGGCCGAGGCCCGGAATCATCGGAAGAAGCAGCAGGAAGAGCGATAGTGCACCGAAGGTGTAGGTGTAGCGGCGCAGCATGCGGTGGTCGCGCAGCATGATCAAGATGATGGCCGCGATGACGATCGCGATGCCCACGAAGAGGGCCTGGCGGAAGCCGACCACGGCCTCGTCCCTGCGGGCGTACGAGAGGTCCAACCGGTAGATCATCGCCAGCCCGAGGCCCGTCAGCGCCACCGCGACCGGGAGGATCACGGGGTCCGCGTAGGGCGCCAGGAAGTGCACGCCGACCTCGGCGATGATGGCGATGGCCACCAGGACGCCGACCTGCGTGAGCAGGTTCGCGGGGATCTCCCCCGTGTAGTTCAGCGAGGTCAGCACGTACCCGGCGATGCCGACCGCCAGGGCCAACCCCATGAGGGTCAGCTCCAGGAAGCGGCGAGGCCGGGCGGGCGCGATCGATACGGTAGCCATTACGAGGCGCCCCCACTCTGCGCCCCGGACTGGGGCGTGCCGGACTGCGGCATGCCCGACTGGGTCGTCGAGGACGAGGGGGACGACACGTTGTCGGCCGCGGAGCGCTTGAGGCCCTCGATGTAGGAGTCAATGTCGGCGCGTGAGGAGCGCAGCACCGGAGTGTCGAGGCGCTGGCGGTCGACGGGGGACAGGTCGGCGAGAGCCACGCTCGATACCTCGACCGCGTGCGATAGCTGCCAGGGGCCAATGGACTGAGGAATGCCCTGGTAGATGACGACGTATCCGTCCTGGCCGATCGCGTAGTACTGGGTCTGCGTCCACTTCCACGACATCCACGAGGCCGCGACGACGAGGACCGTCACCAGCGAGACGAAGACGGGGGTCCACCAGGAAGAACGAGGCTTGAGCTCGATGGGGGCGTCGTCCTCGTCGGAGATGATGTCGGAGGAGGCCGAACCCAGGGCGGCCGCGCGAGCAGCCGCGCCGTCGCCTCCGCGGGACTTGGCGTTGCGGTCGATGGCTGCGGCGCCCACGATCTGCGGGGGAGCGGGCGGGAACGTGCCGGCGGGAACGATGTCCGCGATGACGCACGTGATGTTGTCGGGGCCGCCGGCCAGGAGGGCCAGGCGGATGAGTTCTTCGGCGCACTCGCCCGGATCCTTGATGTCGGCCATGACCTGGCCGATCGTCTCGGGGGGAGACGAGGCCGGACAAGCCGTCGGAGCACAGCATCCAGCGGTCGCCGACGACGGCCTCGCGGATCGTCTCGTCGGGGGCCACGTCGGCCTGCGCGTCGCCGAGGATCTTCAGGACGACATTTCGGTTGGGGTGGTGCTCGGCTTCCTCGGGCGTGATCTGGCCGGTGTCGACCAGGTACTGCACGAAGGAGTGGTCGGTCGTGACCTGGGTCAGCGTGTCGCCGCGCAGCACGTAGGCGCGCGAGTCACCGATGTGGACCATCGCGAGGCGGTTGCCGGAGCGCATGAGCGCGATGCAGGTGGTGCCCAGGCCCTCGAGGTCGCGGTCGCGGCTCGAGCGGTCGGTGAGCTCCTCGTGCGCGTCGAGGAGGGCCTCGCGCAGGAGGGGAAGCATCGAGTCGGCCGGGTGCGAGTCCGTGTCGAGGGGGACGAGGTGCGCGAGGGCCACCGAGGAGGCGATGTCGCCGCCCGCGGGCCCGCCCATGCCGTCGGCAAGGACCAGCAGGTTCGCGCCGGCGTAGCCGGAGTCCTGGTTGTTGGAACGCACGAGGCCCACATCGGAGCGGGCAGCGTAGTGGAATTGAACCGCGTTTCCTGACATATCAACCCACCAATTCGAGAGTCGTCTGGCCGATGCGGATGACGTCACCGATCTTGAGCTGGCGCGGACTGCTCAGGCGCTCGTCGTCGATGAAGGTGCCGTTACGGCTGGAGAGGTCTTCGATCCACCAGCCGTCGGACTGGGGGGTGAGTGCCGCGTGGCGGCTGGACGCGTACTCGTCTTCGAGCACGAGGGTGCACGCGGGGGAGCGGCCGATGACGATGGGGGCTTCGCCGAGGGGCAGCATGGTGCCCACGAGCGGGCCGCCGGTCACCAGAAGATCCTTGGGGGCCAGCGGGTTGGAGGAGGTGCGCTTCTTGTTGTCCTTGCGCTTCTCGCGAGAGGCTCTGCGGCGTGAGGTGGCCTTGTCGCGTCCCTTGCCGCGAGGGGTTACGACGGTGCCGAAGATGTCGCGTCGCAGCGTGTTGACGGCCGCGAGCACGAGGAGCCAGAGCAGCACCAGGAACCCGATACGGAAGACGGTAAATGCGAGGTCTGTGGTCACTTCATTAAACTCCGCTCTGGTCTGGGTGCGTCCAGAAGAGGATCTTGGTGCGTCCGATGACGATCTGGTTGCCGTCGAGCAGGGTCGCTGCGTCGATGCGGTGGCCTTCGACGAAGGAGCCGTTGGTGGATCCCAGGTCGGTCGCAATGACGCCGGTGGGCGTGATGCGCAGTTCGAGGTGGCGGCGCGAGACGCCCGAGTCGTTGACGACGATGTCAGCTTCGGAGCCGCGTCCGATGACGGTGACAGGCTCGGTGAGCAGCCACTTTTCGCCGTCGACGTCGATGATGGGGTGCTCGGGGGACGCGGACGAGGCCGTGGCGGGGGCGGCGGGTCCCCGGCGGTTTTCTGCGTCGACCTTGAGGGTGCCGCTGGGCTCGGATGCGTCGGCGATGAATTCGATCGTGACGGGGCCGAGGAGGGAGTAGCCGTTCGCGGAGGCGTGCTCGGTGGCCTGCTGGGCGAACTCGTCGGCGAGGACGTCGAGGGAGGCCTCGAGGGAGGTGAGGTCGGTGCGCGAGGCGTAGACCGCGAAGTGGTTCGCGGCAATGATGCGCGAGGCGGAGACTTCCTGGACGGATTCGTCCATGGCGCGGCGGATCGCCGTGGTGATATCCACGGGCTTGATCCCCGACCGGAACACGCGCGAGAAGGCGCCGTTGACGCCTCTCTCGACGGCGCTCTCGAAGCGGTCGAAGATGCTCATAGTCGTGCTCTCCTCATTCCCCCGCGCCTTGTGCGCGACGTACGTTCGTTGTGGAAGCGAGGCCGCTCCAGTCACAGTCTAACCGGCGCGGGAAGCGCTGGGGCCTCATCTGCCGGGATGTTCCCGATGAGCAAAGCCCCGTTCCTCGTTCCGGATGCGCGCCATGGCGGGGAATACTCCGCAATGGTGCGACTGTGACATCTGGTGCATATGTTACACGTGTGACGATAAGTGTGTTGGAGCAAACAAAGTGCAAAGGGTGTTCTCCCAGCGCTCGGGTGAGTGTTGGCTATTTGTCATCAATGTTCGATTGTTTGCATGTTGGGGTTTTAGACGGATTAATGTGGGGTAGTAGTGTGCATCTGGAGGCGATATACCAACAGGTAAGTCCGTCAAGCGATGGTGCCTGTCACAACTTACTCATTAATTGGCATGATTTGATAGGGTGGCTTAGTAACTATTGTTAAGTGGGGGAACTATGCAACATATCGAAGCTGTGCGCAGTGCTCGCCTGGCGGACACTGCCGATTCGCGAGAACGATATACGTCCGAGGCCTCCTCCCGCACCCGCGGTCCCAGGCCTCGTCGCTTTCTCGCTCGCGCCCTGATCGCCGGGGCGGTTGTTGCCTCGGTTGCGCTGCCGGGGCTAACCTCCGCGGTTGAGCCCGCCCGCGCCGAGGCGCCGCTCGAGGCGCCCGGAGTGAATACGACGTCCTTCAATCGTAGCGAGGGGCGTATCGGCGCCACCGTCATCAATAACTATGAAGGGAACCGCACCACCTTCGTGGATGACAAGGGATACTTCGGTGTCGTGCGCGGACAGTCGCGCTACAACCCGAGCGACCCGAACCAGTCATCGATCAAGCACACCAGCGCCACACAGGTTCAGCCGTGGCTGAAAGCATCTGTGGCCGAGAGTGGTGACTACTGGTCGTATATTGCCCGTGGCCAGGCCTATGATCACTTCCGTTACGGCAGGAACTATCGGGGTGAGTATGACCCCAGCCGGATCTCTGCCTCCACGACGAGCGCCCTGGGCTACAAGCCCAACGATCCTGGAACGGTGACGCTGGGCGAGCCCTTCCTGATCGGGGCCGTGCGCCACAACAACTTCCCCATCATGACGATGCAGACTGGGTGCACTCCTCCTTCGATATTCGCATCGGCGACCTGGAGGAGTCCTTCCCCTTCGACCAGTATGAGACTGTCAACGACACGGAGACGACCGCGGTGCCCCGAGCCGGAGGTCCCTACGAGGAAACGACGTCCGTTCCTAACGGCTATGGCTGCTACCCCGGAGCTCCCTACAAGGCTCGCAAGCGCGGGGACAAAAACAACTGGTATTGCCACCGTTATGTCGGCGAGGGCAAGGGTAGTGTGGACATCTACAAGAATCCCAACCCGCCCGCTGCGAACAGGGAACCCAAGAATTACCCCGAGAACGCTGGTATTCCTGGATCAACCCCGGACTCTGACGACATCCTGACGATCCGTAAGACCACGTCTGAGAAGACCGTCATGATTAACGGCATTCCGCATCGCCTCTTCATCTACGGTTTCGTGCCCAACGCGGACGGCAACTGCCCCGCCGCGCCCCCGGCGGGCGTGGAGCCGGTGTCGACGTTTACGACGAAGGAGAACACCTCCTCCTTCGGCTGTATGTATGGCTACTTCCAGCAGGAGCGCTACGTGCGCGTCGCTAAGGCGATCACCGAGGACTCCGAGGGTGTGGGCGGTACGATCCCGCCTTTCACCTTCGCAACCAAGGCCATCGGCGATTGGACCGGCATGACCGGAACGCCGGATACGACGCTGGTGGCGGCCGATGGCTTCGTGGCTGACGGCTCCTTCTCGGACGCGCAGCTGACCCCCACCGGCTACGGGGCTGACGCTGCCGCGACCTCGGGATATAAGGCCTTCATTCCTGGCCAATCGGCGTTCGTCATCGCCGAGACCGGCCCCGTCCTGCCCGGATATTCCCCGAAGCCCGGCTACTTCGGCCCCACCTGGGAGACCAGCGAGCTCTCCGGGTCTCCGGTGTGGGCCATGACCGACGTGACTGCCTGAACGGTGTGGGTGAGCGAGTGAACGTGGCGCGCGACGCGACCACCGGCGGCGTGGACTTCTCCCAGGTTGGTCCCGCGGCCTCGGCGGCTGCCCTGCCGATCACCTGTACCTTCACCAACCAGCTGCAATCCCCGAATCTGCGCCTGAAAAAGGAACTGGACGGCGTTGATGGCGCGACGACCGACGACATCACCGTCACCTACCGCATTACCGCGACCAACGACGGCAACGTCAAGGGGTCCACCGGGCGCGTCGTGGACCGTCCCGACTTCGCGCCGGGCCTGAGCGTGCAGGGCGCGCGCATCACCACCGAGCCGGAGAACATTGATCGGGTCCCCGAGCTCGCCCCGACCGAAAACTATGTCCTGACCGAGGGGACCGACATCGAGCCGGGCGCCTCCGTCACGTGGTTCATCCGCTTCCGCGTCGCGCGCGACAAGAGCGCCGAGGGCTACAAGGAAACACTGCTGGAGTGCCGTACCGAAAACGAGCGCCTGACGCCCGGCATGGGCCTGTATAACGAGGTCTCCGGTCCGAAGGATCACGACGGCAGCACCAACAACGAAGCCTGTGCGCCGGTTCGCCCGCGCCAGATCCGCATCGAAAAGGCTGGCACGCAGCCCGTGGGCACGCCCAACGATGACGGTACCTACCCGCTCGACGGCGCGGCCTTCGCGATCTACGATAACGAGGCCTTGGCTGGGACTCCGGTCGCCACCCTCGACGGTGGGTCCAGCTTTGTGACCTCGCCCCTGGCGACGGAGACGACCTACTGGCTGGTGGAGACCCGCGCGCCCGCAGGGCACGTCCTCCTGCCGCGCGCCGTTCCCTTCCATATCAGCGTGGGCACCGACGAGGCGCGCTCCACCGTCGTGAAGACGGAGTTTGGCGCGGACGAGGGCTTTAGCTCCGTGCGTATCCTGCCCGCCGACGCCGACGCGAGTGGAGATTCCGCTCTGCCCGGTATTCGCGTCGTCGATACTCAGGTCGGCGAGCTGCCCAAGGCTGGCGCCTCCGGGGTGTATCCCTACCTCGCTGTGGCTGCGTGCCTGCTTAGCGCGGCCGCCGGTTGTGGGTGGATGCGTCGCAGAGGCCTTGTGATGGCCCGATAGTCTAGCTTTTCTCGCATCACACACACCGGGGGTGCCCGCCAATTGGCGGGCACCCCCGCTGTTGCGTGGAGGGTGGTCAGGAGTGGGGGTGGAGGCCCTGTTGGCGTTGCATTTTCGCTTGTGTTATGCAGTGCACAATCGAAGGGTCTGACCATTTGGTTGGCGCTCCTGGCTCTCTCGTATTGAATGGTTGAGTCTGGGGCGTCCTCTTGGAGAAGTGAGTCCGGTCGCCATCTGCGAATAGGTAGGCTTGGTCTGGTCGTCATTGCCTGTGGGGTTCGCGCAGTGAGGGCGTTGTGGCCCCTATGTGCGGGTATGAATAAATACTGACCTAGAGGGTTATGCGGGAACTAAGTCCCATTGTTATGGTGAGTCGGTAACTATATCAACGTGGGGGCAGTATGAGACTCACCGACATGCAGGGCGCCGTCCAGAATCGAGGCGTTGCCGACCGAGACGACCATCCGTCGGCGGCCAGCCACATGGCCAGCCGAGCGGTCCGTGCGCCGCGTACTCGCAGGTTTGCCATGCGTGGAATTGTCGCTGCCGCTCTGACCGGGCTCGCCCTCTCCGGGCTCGTGATGGTGCCCGGAGCTGCACGGGCCGAGGCGCCCCTCGAGACCCCCGGTGCCGACAGCATTACCTTTAATCGCTCCGAAGGTCGAATCGGTAAGGCTGTCCTCAACGACTCCGGCACGGACCGGACCACCGTCGTTGCTGACAACTCCTACTTCGGAATCGTGCCCGGCATGACGACGTACAACTCTGCCGACACCAACCAGCGCTCCGTCGCGTATCGCGCGGGGTACTCCCAGGACTGGCTCGACGCGAATACGGCGAAGAGCGGTGACTACTGGTCCTACGTCACCCGAGGCGTGGCCTGGGACTACCACATGGCCGCCTACTACCGGTACCCCTACTACGGCGAATACACGCCAAACGCGATTTCGACATCGACGACCAGCGCGCTCGGATACAAGCCGAATAACCCCGGGACGGTCTCCCTCAACAGTACCTTCCTCATTGGTGCGGTGCGCCACAACAACTTCCCGATCTACTCCCAGATTCACTGGGTGCACTCGTCTTTCGACATTCGTATTGGTGACCTGGAGGAGTCCTTCCCCTTCGACCAGCAGGAAACCGACAACGACACCGACACGACGGCCGTGCGACGCAAGGGAGGCCCCTACGAGTGGGTCTCCCGCGCTTCCGCGCCGCGTACCTGCCCATCGACTGCCCCCTACTATGCGCTTGCCCGATCTGATCGAAACTGGCATTGCTTCAAAAAAGTCGGTGAAGGAAACGGGAATTACGACATCTACACGGATCAGCCTCAGTACTACCCGGGTTCGGCGGGTGTGCCCGGCCATACCCCCCAGTCAGACGACGTCCTGACGATCACGAAGACCACCTCGGACCAGACGATCACCGTCAACGGGATCCCCTACCGACTCGTCCTCTACGGATTTGTGCCCAACGCGGACGGCAAGTGCCCCGCCACCCCGACCGCGGGCTCGACCCCGGTCTCCACCTTCACGACGAAGGAAAGCCAGGTGTCCTTCGGCTGCCTCTATGGCTCCTTCAGCCAGGAGCGCTATGTGCGCGTCGCGAAAGCGGTCACCGAGGACTCCGAGCAGGTCGGCGACGCGATCCCCGAGTTTGGCTTTACGACACTGGGCGTCGGCGACTGGACCGGCACCACCGGTAAGCCGCTGACCACAAGCGTTCAGGCCGACGGCTTCGTCGCGTGGAACTCCTTCGAGGATAAGAACCTCACCCCGACCGCTTTCGGCGAGGCCGGGGCGGTCACCTCCGGATATAAGGCCTTCATGCCGGGCTTCTCGCAGTTCGTCATCGCCGAGACCGGCCCACGCATCGCCGGCCGTACTCCCCTTGGGTTCGGACAGCCCGGATACTTCGGCCCCTGGAGGACCAGTGGTGACCCGAACTCCGCGCAGTGGAGCCTCGTTGACGTGACCTGCCTGAACGGCGTGGGCGAGCGGGTGAACGTCACCCGTGACGCTGATACGGGCGGCGTGGACTTCTCCCAGGTCGCCCCGGCCTCGTCGCCTGCGGCCCTGCCGATCACCTGCACGTTCACCAACCGCGAGCAGGCCCCCAAGCTGCGCATCCAGAAGGACCTCGAATCGGTCGAGGGCGCGACGACGGACGACATCACCGTCACCTATCGCATCACAGCGACGAACGACGGCACCCTCGCGGGTACCACCGGACGCCTGACGGACACGCCGAACTTCGCGCCGGGCCTGACCGTTCGCTCCGCGGCCGTCGCGACCAGCCTCGACGCGCTTGATGCCGCGGCCGAGCAGGGCGCCGCCTCCTCGTATGTCCTCACCGAGGGCGCCACCATCGAGCCGGGCGCGTCCTCCACGTGGTACATCCGCATGAAGGTCACGCGCGATGCGAGCGCTCCCGGGTACTCCGAGGCCCTCCTCGAGTGCGCCTCGTCGAACGATCGCCTCACCCCGGGACGAGGCCTCTACAACGCGGTGACGGGCACCTACGATCACGACGGTGAGGCCAACAACGAGGCCTGCGCGCCCACTCGCCCCCGACCGATCCGCATCGAAAAGGTCGGCACACAGCCGGTCGGCACCCCGAACGATGATGGCACGTATCCGCTTGACGGCGCGGCCTTCGCGATCTACGACAACGAGGCCCTGGCGGGGGACCCGGTCTCCATCCTCGACGGTGGGTCGCGCTTCGTGACCGCGCCCCTGGAGACGGGCAAGACCTACTGGCTCGTGGAGACCCGCGCGCCCGTCGGGCACGCGCTGCTGCCTCGTCCCGTCGCCTTCCACATCGAGGCTGGCGCGGATGCTGACGCCACGACCGTCATCAAGACGGACTTTGATGCCGACGAGGGCTTCAGCTCCGTGCGTGTTCTACCCGCTTCGGGCAGCCTGCCCGGCGCGGATCGCACCCCCGGCATCCGCGTCGTCGACACCCAGGTCGGTGTGCTCCCCAAGGCCGGATCCATCGGCATCTACCCGCAGCTGGCGGGAGGGGCCGCCCTGCTCGGCCTCGCCGGGGCCTGCGCCTGGCTGCGGCGACGAGAGCAGACACAGGCCACGTAACGTACTCCGTGAGTAGGCGCAGGCCTCGTCACGCACGCCGTGAGACGTTACGACGTGGGTGTAGCTAGACTGCCGGATTTCCAGCGCCGGATTTCCTCAGTTGCAGCCCAGTGGTTCCTCACCAATGTCGCATGCAATTCCCTCGCGACTATTTCAAACATTGAAAACACATCGTTGGAATTGCAACGTTTGTAGGCGGTGTCAAAAACTGACCCGGGGGAATTGCATGCGACTTTTGGGTGGGTGCCCCAGGAAAGGGGAAGCGTACAGACAACGCGGCCGGGCTGCGTGCATACGAAACTGCCGGGCTGCGTGCAGCCCGGCAGTGAGGTAGCAGGATCAGAAGTCCCAGTCCTCATCCTCGGTGTCCACGACCTCGCCCATCACGTAGGACGAGCCGGAACCCGAGAAGAAGTCGTGGTTCTCGTCCGCGTTGGGGCTCAGGGCCGCCAGGATCGCGGGGTTCACGTCGGTGGCGTCGGCCGGGAACAGGGCCTCGTAACCCAGGTTCATGAGCGCCTTGTTCGCGTTGTAACGCAGGAACTTCTTGACGTCCTCGGTCAGGCCGAGCGGATCGTACAGGTCCTCCGTGTACTGCTCCTCGTTCTCGTAGAGCTCGTACAGCAGCGAGTACGTGTAGTCGCGCAGGTCATCCTGGCGCTCCTGGCTCGACTCATTTACGGCCAGCTGGTACTTGTAGCCGATGTAGTAGCCGTGGACGGCCTCGTCGCGGATGATGAGGCGGATCAGGTCAGCCGTGTTCGTGAGCTTGGCGTGCGAGCTCCAGTACATGGGCGCGTAGAAGCCCGAGTAGAACAGGAAGGACTCGAGCATCGTCGAGGCGACCTTGCGCTTCTCCGGGTCGTTGCCGTCGTAGTAGGACTTGACGATCTCGGCCTTCTTCTGCAGGGCCGCGTTCTCGTTCGACCAGCGGAAGGACTCGTTGATTTCCTCCGTGGACAGCAGGGTGGAGAAGATCGACGAGTAGGACTTGGCGTGCACCGACTCCATGAACGCGATGTTCGTGTAGACGGCCTCCTCGTGCGGGGTGCGCGCGTCCGGGATCAGCGACACCGCGCCGACCGTGCCCTGGAGCGTGTCCAGCAGGGTCAGGCCCGTGAACACGCGGTTCGTCATGAGCTGCTCGTCCTTGGTGAGGGTCTTCCAGCTCGGCAGGTCGTTGGAGAGCGGAATCTTCTCAGGCAGCCAGAAGTTGCCCGTCAGGCGATCCCAGACCTCAAGGTCCTTGTCGTCTTGGATCTTGTTCCAGTTGATGGCCTCGAACACGGGCTCGGTCGCCATGGGGGCTCCTCTACGTACAGTGCCGGACGGACGAGGCCGGGGCGGCCTCGCGTATAGGCTCCAGGATAGTGGGTGCTTGGCTCCCGACGATGCTGGTGGCCCGTGTTTCGTGGACGAGGTCACCTCGGTGGGGTCGCTGAGGTGTCGGTCTGTGTATGCCCGATCGGGGGACGGACCGGATACCTATGGGCGTACGCGTCGTTGTAGCGCTGGATCTCCCGCATGACGTCTGCCACCGCGTTGTCTGTGCACTTGAAGTCTTCTGTCGCTGCGCCCAGGCCCAGGGCGACACCGTTTGCGATCCACGCCATCTGGCTGATGGTTGTGTCAAGAGTCGTGAGGTGTTTCATCAGGGTCGTATGGTGGGTGCTGCCTGTGTTCGTGGTGCTCGGTGTCGGCACTTTCTTCAGGGAGGTGGAGGCACGGTCGAGGGCCGACATGATGGATTGAACTTCGTTGTAGTTCCATTCGATGTTGACGTATGTCATGGCTGATTCCTCTCGGGTGACAGGGCGAAGAAGTGTGTGATGAGGCCCCATAACTGCGTGTTGTAGATGGGCTGGATGGGGATGTGAGGTCCGGTGCTGGGGGCGATTAATGGGGCCTCGACTCTGTAGGAGGCGGCTGGAGTGATGAGGGTCGACAGGATGGTTGTTGGAACGAAGGCATCCTCGTCTGTGCTGTCCTCTCGGATCCAGGTGGTGTATGCCCAGCGTTGGGCCACGAGAGCCTGCGCGAAGGCGGAATCTGAGGGGCCGTAGGAGGAATAGTTCTCGAGGAGCTGGGCCGTCTGTTCGGTCATGCCCTGCTGTGCGGCGTACACGATGGCCGTCGGTAGCACGGGAGGTCCATCGAAGACGGCGGGGTTAGGCGTGAGTGGAGATATCGCAGCCACGACGTGGGGGATTTCCTCGTTATCGATCTGATAAATGTGGGTCTCAGTGTCGCCGTCGGGGGTGGTGGAGGTGCGGGCGACGATGCAGGGCCCCGGCTGCATCCAGATGAAAGCCTGATGGCACTGGGAGGTGTCCGGAGACGTGCTTGCGATGATTAGTCGTGAGCGAGCCGTGCGCATGAGAGTGGCGAGTTGCAGCGCGTCGCCGGTGAGCTCCTCGGAGGTGGCGAAGCTCAAGGTGACGTCGCCCGGAATGACGACGTGAGGACGGTCAGGCATTGCGCACCTCCAAGCTCATGATGATTGCGAGGACGTCTTCGTTCAGGTCGCCGAAAGTAGGGGTCGTCATCGTTGCGGTTGCCGTGAGGAGGAAGCTGCTCTCACCCTTGGTGTGAACCCAAGCCCATTGGCTGGCGGTGATCGGTACTCGGCCCTGAATGTAAATTCCCGTACGAAGCCGTGCGGATTCTGGTGTTGCCGGCCAGGGACAGTCATCCAGCATCCGAAAACCCGGGACTTGATCGGAGAGTGCAACTGTCGATTCTTCGAGGGCTTGTTCGGGAGTGGTATCCGATGGGATAGGGGATGCAAGGAGCAGGATGGTGGGAGTGAAATCGTAGTCGGCATCGGTGGGACCGACGGCTAGGGCGATGACGCCTCCTTCGGCTGGAGGCAGACCGCCGCCCGTTGCCTGCTCTAGTGTGTCACCGGTTTCCGCAAATGCCTGCTGGAGGATCGAGGCAATGTCCTCCTTTGGGCAGGAAGACCATAGCGGAGGCATGAGCCAATAGGAAGACAGGCTCATAGCGTGTCCTCGGTCTGATCGTTGGTAGTGGGATCCTCGGCATCTTCCGGCACCTCGAACTGCGGCAAAGGATCACCGTTCTTGTCCAGCATGCCGTGGCGCTTCATGTACTGGTACCGAGCGTCGGCCCAGCGGGGAACTGGTAAGGCGGAAAAGTAATAAACAATTCCTGTGATGATAATGATCAACGCCATTGCAATGAGTGCCAGTTGGATGAACTGTGGAAACTTTGCTTCATTGCCGATGGTGACGAAGCTGGCAAGCAGAAATGTGCTTCCAGTGGCAAGGGTGCCGATTGATTGAGACTTGTCGCTCATGCGTGTTGCTGAGCTAATAAAACGCGCATTTTTGCCAAATTGTGAATCTGTATAAGTCTCGCAGTACCACATAGCAAGAACTGAGAGACTAAAAGGGATGCCGATGATTCCCCAGATCATGAGTGTTGTCCACCTCCGTGTATAGCGGAATAAGCAGCGTTATTGATGCCTGTCGCGAGTCCTTGACCGAGTTTGCTTCCGATGAGGCCGCCGACGACTCCTCCGATAATTCCACCCGCGAGAATTCCTATCGGGCCGCCAAATGCTCCGATGGCTGCGCCGAGTTGTGCTCCGGCGCTGGCTCCGGCGTATGCGCCCCCAGCAGCCAACGCTCCGGTCACGCCGGCCCGTGCTACTTTTTCGCCCTCTCCCATCTCGGGGTGGTGGTAGGAGTCCGACTGGTAGCTGTCGTAGGCGCTGACGACTCCATCGAGGACCGCGCACGCGCGGCCTGCGACTTTGCCGCCCACGCGAAGAGCGTCTGCGGCTTTGATGGTTCGACTGCCGCCTTCGACGGCATTTACGGAGGGAACCTTCCAGTTCTTGAGGTTTCCGTGCTCGGTGACTTGCTTCCACAGGGATGCATCTTTGATTCCAGGAGGTGCCTGATACTTGGCACCCTTCGCCTGCAGGTAGATTGCCTCGGTCGTGTCTCCGACGGTATTGCGTACGCTGTCTGCCCAACTGGGATAGCGGCTCGTTGCGTTCAGCCCCGTGGGGAATCCGTACGTGTCGACGAATCTGTTGAACGCCGCGAAGATTGTTGACTCCCAGACGGTGGGATCGATGCCCGCGAGATCGTCACCGAACAGTGATTCCGCGTAGGCGAACTTCTTCTGATTGATGCCACAGCGCTCCCTCAGCGACGCAAAGATGACGCCAACTCCGCCCGGAACGTCTGCCGGGTGACTGATGGTGACCTGTGTGCCCGCCTGAGAAACCGTCAGTCCAGCTGCCAGGGCATCGGTGATGATGGCCTGAAACTCTGTTCTGACGGGCTGCATCGCACCCGCGTAGTCCTCTAGGGCGGAATGTAACGTGCGGAAACATGACACGGCGTGCTCGCTCGCAGAGATCATATTGGTCAGGTGTTCGACGACGGTCTCCACCAGCCTGGCTCTCTGGTGCTCGACTTGTCCGCGAGCTGTCGTCGCATCCACGATGGCGTTGTCGAGTGCCGTCATTGGTGTGTCGCACCAGTCCTTCAGTGACTGAACTGCGTCCACGTCAACTGGGAAATCCCATGTAAAGGACTCGGCGAACTCTACGGTTCCCGCCGATACAGGAACTGTAGAAGTGTTTGCAAGAGGGGGCATTGCTTCACTCCGTCAGAACAATCGGGTGATGTGCGTGTTACGCGTCACTTAATGGTCAGAGTACTCCGGTTGTTTAACAATCTGCAGCGAGATTCGGCTCAAGGGTGCAATGTCTTAGCGTTGTGCCAGGTAGGGGTCGATTCGCTGAGGGTGCATTCTGCGATTCTCTGCGTTTCGTGGACGAGGTTCCCCCGGGTGCGTGCGGCGCGGTATCGTGTCCGCCATGACGACGCCCACCTTCGCTGACGTTGATGAGGCCCTCGCCCACCAGGACTACCGCTCGGCCCTCGCCATGCTCGAATCCCTCGGGGTAGTCGGTGAGGACGCCTGCTACCGCCGCGACATCCAGGCCGCGGCCTGCGCCGACCGCCTCGGCCTGTACCCCCTGTGCGAGGAGTATGCGACGCGCGCACGCTCCTACGGGGACGACATGGCTGACCCCTTCGCTCTTATCGCGCGTGCCCAGCGCCGCCAAGGCCTCGTCTCCGAAGCGGCGGAGGTGGCCTCGTCCGGCATGCGCCTACACCCCCAATCCCCCGAGATTGCGCGCGAACTGACCCTCTGCCTCGTCGATCTTGGGAGATGTGACGAGGCGCTGCCCGTCTCTGAGATCGCCACCGACGGCTTCCCCGACGACGTTGAGCTCCTCATGGCCTACGGACGACTGTGGGCGCCGGTCGAACCCAACGGCGCGCAGTGGGCTTTCGGTCGCGCCAAGGGAAACGCCCCGGACCTGGCCGAGGCGAAGTTCGCCTACGACTCCTTTGCCTACCCGCTCAAGGGCGCGGGGCGTTCCTCGTACTCCATCGAGATGGAACCGGCCGTCGCCGAGGCCTACCGCAGGATGCTCAAGCGCGTGACCTTCGAGCTCGACAAAGCGTGGATCTTTGCGATGGTTGGCGGTTTTGGCGCGGGACTGGGGTATCTGCTCACCCTGCGCTTCATGACGGACGAGTTGGCTCTGTTCTTCTTCCTCGCGTATGCGGCCTGCGCGTTGAGTGGGTACGCTTTCGCGTTCCTCCAGATCGCGCTGTTCAACCGGTCCTTGCCGCGCGGCGTGCGCCTGACGTTTCGATGCCTGCGCAAGCGATTCCCGGAACTGGGGAGTTCGGTCATGGACTTTGTTCGCATGATCGTGCTGGCAGGACTCATTCTGTTCACGCTTATGGCACTTACGCGCTGATTCGTTCCGTTGCTTAAAGTCGTTCTCACTGTATGCTCAATGCCTATATCCTGACCATCGAAAACGTGGCGCATTACGCGCCTGACAGTTGCTTTGTAAGGCGCGGATAATCAATGGACAGCGCTATTGTGAGGGTGTGACCCATAAGCCCTTAGAATTCGCCGCAATCTCCATGCCCTACCGCCTGGGCAACGATCAATTGCGCCGCTATAATCGCGTGCGCTCGGGGCAAAAGACGCAGGGGCGCATTAATATCGCCATCGATATCGTCACTATCCTCCTTATCGTGTCAGTGAGTACGATCGTTGCAATCGTCGAGCTCTCATCCCTGTCCGAACCCGTCATCGAAAAGCTCGCCACCCTGGCTCTCGCGATCATCCTGGGGGGAGGCCTGGTCCTCCTCGTGCTCCTCGCCGCCCTCATCGTCGTGGCGCGCCGGTGGCATCAGGAATGGGACGACAACGAAGACCTCGTGATCTTCTCCAACTCGCACGCCGCCCTGCGTGCCGCCCGGCGCGACGGAGCGATCATGACAGCCTGCGTGCGTATGCAGCTCGCCTGGTTCGTTGGATTCCTCGCCGTCGGAGGCATCGCAGTCGCCACAGAATCTGCCCTCCTGGCCGCCCTCGTCTCCCTGCCCCTCGCGATGGGCCTCGTCAACTCCTGGCGTTCATGCCAAGCGCTGCGCAGGATCACCGCGCGAACCCTCTGATCGTTTCGCGCCCGAGTGTGTGGACCCATAAGCCTGCCAGCCGGTAGGCTTGTGGGCATGACGAATCCTCTTATCGACTCCCTCGCGTCGATCATCGAACAGCGACCCGAGGACCATCCCCTGCGCGAGCATCTCGCGGAACTCCTCATCGCCGAAGGGCGGGGCACCGAAGCTGTCCCCCATCTGGCCGTTATTCTCGCCGTCGACCCGCATAACGAGCGCGTCGCCGGTCTCATGCGCAGCGCCCTTGGTGTGCCCGAGGCACCCGCTCCGGCGGCCCCGGCCCCCTCGTTCGAGGAGGTGGCTACGGCGCTGGACGAAGCTGCCCCGGTCCTCGCTCCTGAGAGTCCCGTCGCCGACGAGGCCCCGGCGTTCTTCGCGGCGCCCGTTCCTTCGACCCCGGCTGTGGATGAGGTCGTAGTACCCGCCGTGGACGACTCCGTGGCACCCGCCGATGAATGGACGGAAGAGCCCGTCCCCTACCCGCAGGAGGCGTCGGAGAATCAGGGGGCATTCGACAGCGCTGCCGCCGACGAACCTGCCCCCTCCGTCCCTGCCCCGGCAGAGGAGGGCATTCCCTCAATCGTCACGACGCATTCCCCGGGCTTCCCGCAGGCGACCGAGGAAGAGTCCGCTGACGAGGAACCCGCTCCGGCCGAGGTCGGAGAGGAGCGCGACGGCCCCGCTGCCGCCGATGACGCGGAGCCGGAGAACTTTGACTGGAGCAGCGCTGAGAAGCAGGTCGGTGGGCCCGCGCCGGCATTTGTGAAGGTGGGAGCAACCGACGGCGATGTCGAAATCGACGACAAACCCCAAGGCGACGCGTGGGACGTTGAGACAGTGACGGCAACGCTGGCCGACGTCGGCGGTATGCAGTCCGTCAAGGACCGCCTCACCATGGCCTTCCTGGCTCCCCTGCGCAACCCGGAAATCCGCAAGCTCTACGGCAAGAGCCTCAGCGGTGGCCTGCTGCTCTACGGTCCTCCCGGATGCGGCAAGACCTACATCGCCCGCGCGCTCGCCGGCGAGGTCGGTGCCGCGTTCATGAACGTCAGGATCAGCGACATCCTCGGCCACTACATCGGTGACTCCGAGAATAATCTCCACGATGTCTTCGAGACCGCGCGCGCCTGCGCCCCCGTCGTCCTCTTCCTCGACGAAATCGACGCGGTCGGCATGAAGCGATCGCAGGCGTCTGCTTCCTACATGCGACCGGTCACCAACCAGCTCCTCATGGAACTGGACGGCATCGGAGCCGACAACGAAGGCGTATTCATCCTGGCTGCCACCAACACCCCGTGGGACGTGGACCCCGCGCTGCGCAGGCCCGGACGCTTCGACCGCTGCGTCGCCGTCCTACCCCCCGACGGCCCCGCCCGACAGGCAGTTCTCTACCACCACCTCAAGTCGCGCCCCGTCGAAGGCATCGACATGGGATACCTGGTCCAGCGCACCGATGGATTCACCGGCGCCGACCTGGCCCACCTGGTCGATAGCGCCGTCGAATACGCGATGATGGACTCCGTGCGCACAGGAAACGTGCGCATGGTGACCATGCAGGACTTCTTGAGGGCGCTGGCGCAGATTCGGCCCAGTGCGGGACCCTGGTTCGTCACCGCCCGTAACATCGTCGAATACGGCAATCGAGACGGCCAATACGACGACCTCGCCGAGTATATGAAGGCGAACAACCTGATGTGAGGAGGTGGGCGGCGCACAAAGCACCGCCCACCCTCGCTGTTTGCTACCGACACCGAGGAGGACCGATGTCGAACGACGACGTCTGGAAGCGGATCGAGCACGCCCAGTTCTTGATCGATATCAAACGTCCGCAACAGGCCATCGAAAAACTCGCAACGATCCCCCAGGGGGATCTGGAGGTCGCGGCGCGAGTGAACTGCACCCTCGCCCAGGCCCACCTGCTCCTCGATCAGAAGGATAAAGCGTACGCGTGTGCCAGGCGCGCCATCGAAGCCTCCCCCCAATGACGTGCTGTCGCTGTACTGGTTGTCCTCCCTCGAGCCGGATTCTCTTCGCGCGCTCGAACACGCAACGCGCCTGGTCGAACTCGCGCCAGAACAAGGTTTCAGTCACACCATGAGGGCTCACGCCCTCGCGTGCAACTTCCAATGGGAGGAAGCGCTGCGCGAAGCGCGTGAAGGCGTGCGCCTCGACCCCGAAGACCCCTTTGCGCTCAACACCCTCGGCCTGCTGCTCGCCCGGGACGACGAACAAGCGGCGTTCGACGTCTACCGACACGTCCTCTCAATCGACCCAAACAACGAGGCCGCCCGCGAAGCGATCGCGGACATACAAGAAGTCGACCGCACCGACGCCACCAGCCGCCTCTACCGCGACCTCCTCGCACAGAACCCCGGCGATAAAATCTACGAGAATAAGCTCCACTGGCTGGTGTTCAAGCCGCTCTTCTACCTCTGTCTGGGCCTGACGATCACCTACGTCATTGGCTGGTCAATCGCAGGCCTCGTCTACGCGTTCGGCAGCCGCGACGTTGCGATTACCGTCGGGCTGGTATGGTCCGCGTTGATTCCCCTGCGCGGCATGGACAGTGCGGTGCGCAAACACCTCTCAGAGGTCGCCGCCGGACAGGGCAAGACGCGCCGCGAGGTCGTGGACCTGACGTTCAAGCGCCGACCCGTCGGTGCGACGATCGCGACGATCTCGCTCGCACTCCTCGTCGTCACCCCCGTGGCATTCGCGGTGCTGCGATACGTCGTTCCCGCGTCCTCGTGGTGGACGGCCGTGGGCCTGCCGATCCTCGTCATGGCCTGCGGGTGGATCGGTGCTGCCATCGCCCGCTACATGGTCTTCAGACGCGAACGCTAACAGCGGGCGGCGGCTGATAGCCGACAGTCGGCGGGCGCCTCCTCAGTCCTTCGTGACCCTGCCTCGCACGGCACCCGCGCCGAACGTCAGCACGGTCAGTGCCGCCTCCAGACCGCCCAGGGCCAGCCCCTGCCTCGTATGAGCGAAACGAGCGCCCTGCGCGCGGCGGCGCTCACCGCGGCGGAACAGCCAGCGCTCCACGCCGACCGTGATCATCGCCGAACCCAGCGCCGCGCCCGCGAGAACTGCCAGCTCCGCCGGGTCCGCCTCGGTGACACCCTCGAGCGGATCCTCGCCCGCCACGGGCGACGCCTTCGAGCAATCCGTGTCCTCGTCGTCGTAGGGCGGAAGCTCCGCGCCCTCCGGCAGCTGCGCCACCATCGACCAGCCGAGCACCCCCAGCAGACCCGCCTTCACGAGACCACGCAACGGACGTGAGCGCACGTAATCGGGCAGGGCGTACCACGCGACGGTCGCGCCCACGCCCGCCGCGAACCCCGCGACCCGAGTCGGGTCCACCGAGCCGACGCACGGACAAGAACAGGTTGATGAGGCGGCCATGGCCAGTCCTTTCAATCGGGAGCGCGCGGATCAGTCCGCGAGCAGGTCAAGCAGGTGAGAGACGACCTTTCCGCCCGAATAGGCGGATCCGTCGTGCTGGTACTCATTCGTGATGTAGTGGCGGGCTCCGATCAGGTCACCCGTGTCCAGGGAGAGCTCGCGCGGCACAAACATGTCGTCGTAGTACACGGCCGCAGCCACCGGCACCGTGTTCTCAGCCAGCACGTCCGGCAGGTACACGGGGGCCGCCTCCGTCGTCGACGCGAGGATCTCCGCGACGCCCTTGAGCGGCGCCAAGCCCGGATCCTCGTCGAACACGCGGCGCATGAAGTGCTCGCCCGTCAGGTAGAACGGCTCACTCTCGTCCAGCGGGTTCGCGTCCTTCGCGAAGCCCGGGATCTCCTCGGCCAGGCGATCCGCCGCCCACCCCGTCGCCGTACCCACCAGGTCCGGCGTCGCGCACGCGTAGATGTACTCCTGGAACAAGCCGTAAATCGGCGCAACGTCCACCTGCGAGCCGATCGCCGCCAGGAACTGCGACGACAGGCGCCGCTGGCCTCGAACCGACGTCCACGGGCCCTCGAGCAGGTAGTGCAGCTGATCCGTGTTGCCCTGGCCGCCCAGCATCATGCCGATCATGCGCAGGCGCGCGGGGGGAGAGGCGCTCGCCCGTCGGCAGCGTCTCCTCCGTGTCCGCCAGGTGCGCGCACAGCTCGCGAACCGTGCGCTCGTCGCCCGGGTGGCGCTGGAAGTACGCGCGGTTGCGCGCCGCCGTGCGCTCATACGTCAGGCGGTAGATGTCGTCCACATGGGCGAGGCCGGGCAGGCCTCCCGTGATCAGGCTGGCCTTCAGGCCCTGGGGAGCCAGCGACAGGTACGAGGTCGTGATGAAGCCGCCGAACGACTGGCCGAGCGTCGTCCACGGGTCATCCCCGCACAGCTCGCGGCGCAGCGCCTCCGCGTCGTACACGATCTGGTCCTGGCGGAAGTGACGCAGGTACGCGGCCTTCTCCTCGTCCGTGTCCAAGTGGGAGAGCGCCTGGGCGTCCATGCGGGTCGACTGGCCCGTGCCTCGCTGATCGAGGAGCACCACGCGGTAATCCTGCAGAAGACGATTCATCCACCCGCCGGTAAACGTGCCAAAACGCGGGCTCGGGTAGCCCGGTCCGCCCTGCAGGAACACCGCGTAGGGGGGAGTCCTCGCGGCCCTTGCGCACGACCTCGCGCGCAAAAACCTGGATCGTCGGGTTGTCCTCGCCGGCGGGGCGCAGGTGATCGAGGGGAACGTCCAGGCGGTGCTCGTAAACGGTGTGACCGTGGTGCAGGTACGACTCTGTGTGCATGGACACAATGGTAGCGGTTTTGTGGCGGTGCCGTGTGGCCCCACGGGTGTTGCGGGCGGCGTCTGGTCCGAATCAATTTCGCATGCAATTCTCCTGCGGATCCTTCAAACCATGACTTCACAACGTTGGGATTGCAGCGTTTCCAGCCTTTGTTGAAACCTCTCCCCATCGAATTGCATGCGAGTTTGGGGCAGCGGGCACATTGATACCTGCTGGTGCCGCAGCCGGAACCCGCGAGCCAAGCGGCCTGGTTGTCTGAAACCGCCGTCGCCTTTGTGGGCGCCGGCCGAGCCTCGACTGAAACTGCCGTCGCCTTTGCGGGTGAGAAATGGGCGTTTTTGGTGCAGTTTTCGGGTGCAGAGGCGATGCCGGTTTCAAGGCTCCCCTGTTGGGGGCGAGCAGTGGTGTTGTCGGTTTCAACGTCGCCACGTTGTCGCTCCTCGTGCGCGAAAAAGTTCGCCCTGCACGCTCAAAACACCCCAAAATCGGCGTTTTTATGTTTGCTGGGCGAGTTTTTTCGCGGAAGAGCCGCTGGAGGGGCTGTGCTGGGCGAGTTTTTTCGCGCCAATCGGCCCTGCGCCCAGGTCTTGTAGGCGACGTGGCGCACGAGGCTGGCTGCCGATGGGGGTTTTGCAGCATTAGGAACTGGCTGCCGGCGTGTCGCCGGCGTGTCACGCCCCTAATGACGCCATTCCCCCCGTTTGGAGGTGGTGAAGCTGCGACTTTAGGTGGTGTGCTCGCCAAACTGCAGACCCATTGGGTGAAAACAGCCAAAAATCGATGGTTTTGGCTGAATGAGTCTGCGCTTTGGCGGAATCGGCGGCTACAAGCGCGTTGATTGATGCGGCGCTGTCGCGTCGCGTGCTTGCTGCAGTCCTGGCTGGACTCTTCTACCGGCACCCCCGCTCATGTGCAGCTACACCCACCTAGTGGCGGCTGGTGTGGCTGCCTCTGGTTCATTACTCCAGCAATTTGGCATGCAATTCCCCTCATGACATGTCACAAGCTGAATCTACATCGTTGGAATTGCAACGTTTGTGTCCGAATGGAAAAAGTCTTGGCTGTCGAATTGCATGCGACTTTGCTTCCTGCCGCCACACCACCGGGCGCCGCCGCCACACCACCGGGCGCCGCCCGGCAGCGTCTTGCAGGATCAGAGCCAGTTCAGCAACGCGACGTAGCAGAGCGTTCCGATGCCGACGCTCCACAGGAGCTTGCGGCCGCTCAGCAGGTGCACCGCGACCGTCACGCCCGTCGCCACCAGCGCCGCCCACCAGTGGTCACCCGCCTCCTGCGCGCCCTGCGTCAGCGTCGAGAGCACGAGGATCAGCATGATGCCCGGCGGCATCCACACCGCCATGTCGGAGACGAAACGCGAATCGCGCAGCGGCTCAAGGACCTTGAACGGCAGAGCGCGCAACGTAAAGTCGATGACGAAGGTGATCGCCAGAAGCGCCAGCAGGTAGCCCACCGTCGGAGTCACTGCGCACCCCCTTCGGCCAGCTCATCCGCGGAGTGCAGTATGCCTCGGCGATGAAGGACATGGCGAACCACCAGGCATGCGACGAACAGCAGCAGCGCCACCAGAGGCGCTGGCCCGGCGCCACCACCATGGCCACCGCGAAGGACCCGCCAGCTAGGAGGATCGAGGGCAGCTCGCGCCTCGTGCGCGCCGCGTCCAGGGTCAGCGTGATGAACAGGGCCGTCAGCGCGAAGTCGAGGCCCTCGATCTGCGCGGGGATCAACGAGCCCGCGGACACGCCCACGAGGCTCGAGATCAGCCACGTCAGGTTGAAGAGAGCCTGCATCGCCAACAGTCGAGGCTTCGTCCACCCGTTCGGGCGGGCGGCGGTCAGTGCGTAGGCCTCGTCCACGAGGGCGTACATCGAGAAGAGGCGCGCGACACGCCCTTCGATGACGTGCAACGGGAACGAAAAAGCGAAAAACAGGAGGCGGAAGTTCACCAGCAGCATCGTCACCGCGATGACGGCCAGCGGCGTGTTTTGCGCGGCCAGGGTCACGACGAGCAGCTCGGCCGACCCCGAGTAGGCGGTCAGGGACAGCGCCGGAGCCAACCACCACGGCAAGCCCAGCTGTATGACGAGAACACCGTACGCCAGGCCCAGCGGGATGTAACCCGCGGCCACGGGCGCCGTAATGCGCAGGCCTTCGAGGATCTCGCGGCGGGTAGGGCTAGCCGGCACGGGGAGGTTCACGGTGCGCGGTAGCTTGGGCATGGGTGCAATTGTGACGCGTGAGGCGGTGGGAGTGCGCGCTGGCGGGGCCGTGCGTGACGACTTGCACGCTCTCGCGGCGATGGCGTTCCGCGAAGTGGGAAGGAGCCTCGTCGCGTACCTGTCACATAGTTTCAAAACGGGATATAGCCCTCGCTCAATAGACCGTCTGGTGGAAATATCGTTCTCGTCGCCGAGGAACATCCCCTCGGCGCTTCCATAAAAACGCAGATCAGGAGCCCTCATGAGCGCCACTCACGCACGCAAGAAGCCATTCCTTCGACTCGCCACGGCCGCCGTCGCCATGGTCGCAGCCCTCGGCATGGCCGCATGCTCCGGTGGCGCGTCCACCACCTCCTCCTCCTCGTCGAGCGCGCAGGTCGGCGACCGCAGCCCCGAGCAGATCAAGGAAGCCGGCGAGATCGTCATCGGCATCTTCTCCGACAAGGCCCCCTTCGGCTACATTGACGCCGACGGCAAGCCCGCCGGATACGACGTCGTCTACGGCGACCGGATCGCCGCCGACCTGGGCGTCACCGCCAAGTACGTCCCCGTCGACGCCGCCGCCCGCACCGAGGTCCTCGCCTCCAACAAGGTCGACATCACCCTCGCGAACTTCACCGTCACGCCCGAGCGCGCCGAAAAGGTCGACTTCGCGAACCCCTACTTCAAGGTCTCCCTCGGCGTCGTCTCGCCCACCTCGGCTGAAATCACCGACGTGAGCCAGCTGGCCGGCAAGACCCTCATCGTCACCAAGGGCACGACCGCCGAAGCCTACTTCGAGGCCAACCACCCCGAGGTCAAGCTCCTCAAGTTCGACCAGTACTCCGACGCCTACCAGGCCCTCGAGGACGGCCGCGGCGACGCCTTCTCCACCGACAACACCGAGGTCATCGCCTGGGCGATCCAGCACCCCGGCTTCAGCGTCGGCATCAAGAGCCTGGGCGAGACCAGCTACATCGCGGCCGCCGTCAAGAAGGGCAACACCGCCCTCCTCGACTGGCTGAACAACCAGCTCGTTGAGCTCGGCGAGGAGAACTTCTTCCACAAGGACTACGAGCAGACCCTCGCCCCCGTCTACGGTGACGCTGTGACCCCCGACGATCTCGTCGTCGAAGGCGGCGTGGACACCACCTCCACCAACTGACGCAGTACGAGGCCGGGGCAGCCTCCCGGGTCACCCGCCGCGGGTGATCGCTCGGGGAGCCCCGGCCTCGTCCCAGATTTTTCCTATGAATCTAGACATCCTGGCGCGATACGCGCCCCTGTACGTCGACGCCGCCATCCTCACCCTGCGGATCGCGGCCATCGGCATCGTCGGCTCCCTCGCGGTGGGCCTGCTCGTGGCCGCGATCCGGCAGTACCGGATCCCCGTCGCCACGCAGATCGCCGCTGCCTACGTCGAACTGTCGCGCAACACGCCCCTGCTCGTGCAGCTCTTCTTCATCTACTTCGGCCTGCCGCGCGTGGGCATCAAGTGGAGCGGCGAGACCTGCGCGATCGTCGGCCTCATCTTCCTGGGCGGCGCCTACATGGCCGAGGCCCTGCGTTCCGGCCTCGACTCGATTGCCACGATCCAGTGGGAGTCCGCGTCCGCGCTCGGCCTCACGCGCACCCAGACGCTGCGCCATGTCGCCCTCCCGCAGGCCATCGCGACCTCCGTGCCGCCGCTCGCCGCCAACGTCATCTTCCTCATCAAGGAAACCTCCGTCGTCTCAGTCGTCGCCCTGCCCGACCTCGTGTACGTCGCGAAAGACCTCATCGGCATGTCCTACAACACCTCAGAAGCGCTGATCCTCCTGGTCATCGCCTACCTGGTGATCCTCCTGCCCGTGTCCATCGCGGCCCGACTCATCGAAAAGAAGGTGCGCCGTGGCGGATTTGGGAATTAACGTCATCTTCGAGGGCCGCAACCTCGTGCGCATCCTCGAGGGCCTGGGCGTCACCGTCGGCATCTCCGCGCTGTCCGTCGTCTTGTCACTGGTGCTCGGCGTGTTCGTCGGCCTCGGCATGCGCTCGCGCTGGCGCCCCCTGCGCTGGCTCATGCAGATCTACCTCGAGTTCGTGCGCATCATGCCCCAGCTGGTCCTCCTGTTCGTCGCCTACTTCGGGCTCACGCGCGTCGCGGGGATCAACCTGGACGGTATCACCGCGTCCGTCCTCGTCTTCACCCTGTGGGGCGGCGCCGAAATGGGTGACCTCGTGCGAGGCGCGCTCATCGCGATCCCACGCCACCAGTACGAGTCCGCCTACGCTCTGGGACTCTCCCCGAGGCAGACCATGCGCCGCGTTATCCTGCCGCAAACCCTGCGCAGGCTCGCGCCCCCGGCCGTCAACCTCATCACCCGTATGGTGAAGACGACGTCCCTCGTCGTCCTCATCGGTGTCGTCGAAGTCCTCAAAGTCGGACAGCAGATCATCGACGCCAACCGCTTCAACTACCCGACCGCCTCGCTGTGGATCTACGGCCTGATCTTTGTGCTGTATTTCCTCATCTGCTGGCCCATCTCGCTCCTCTCACGCCACATGGAGAAAACATGGCAGAACTGACCTCCGACCCGCAGCTGCGCCTCGTCGACCTCGACAAGACCTACCCCGGCGGGCACCACGCCCTGCGCGGCGTCTCCCTCGACGTCGCCGACGGTGAAGTCGTCGTCATCATCGGTCCCTCCGGCTGCGGCAAGTCCACGCTCCTGCGCACCATCAACGGCCTCGAGCCCATCAACTCCGGGCAGATCCTCTTCGACGGCGAGGACCTGGCGGCCCCCGGCGTCTCCTGGCCCGAGGTCCGCCGCCGCATCGGCATGGTCTTCCAGTCCTACGAGCTCTTCCCCCACTGACCGTCATGGGGAACCTGACGCTCGCCCCCGGCCTCGTCGCGGGAGAATCGCGCGCCGACGCGAGCGCGCGGGCGCTGAAACTGCTCGAGCGCGTTGGCCTGGCGGACCGCGCCGACGACTACCCGCGCCAGCTTTCCGGCGGCCAGCGTCAGCGCGTCGCTATCGTGCGCGCCCTCATGATGGATCCCGAGATCCTCCTCCTCGACGAGGTCACGGCCTCTCTTGACCCGGAGATGGTGCGCGAGGTCCTCGACGTCGTTCTCGAGCTGGCTCGTACCGGCATGACGATGCTCATCGTTACGCATGAGATGGGTTTCGCCCGCGCGATCGCCGACCGCATCGTCTTCATGGACGAGGGTCGCATCGTCGAGGTCGACCCGCCGCGCAAGTTCTTCGCCGACCCGGCGTCCGACCGCGCGCGCAAGTTCCTCGATATCTTCAGCTTCGAGGGTGCGAAGCTGTAAGCGTGTTGGGCTCCTCGCGGAGGGGCCTGAGCGGGGGCGCAGGCCGGGGGCTTGCGCCCCCGTTGTTGTGCTTGTTGTTGTGACTGTTGCTGTGCGCTCCGGCTGTTTTCCGGGTGCCGGTGGGGGTGGCCTTGCTGGGCCCGGCTGCTTGGTGCGCCCGTGGGCGGCGGCCCGCCCGCTCGAAAAGCCACACGCGAGCCTTCGGCTCGGAAGTGATCGATCTCGAAGCCCGGCCAGGCCTTGCCGCCGCCCACGGGCGCCGCAGCCTGGATCAGCAGTGTGCCAGCCCGGCACCTTCCGCGTTTTAGCTTGTTCCTAAGTGGTGTGACACCACTTAGCGGGGTATTACACCACTTCCGAGGGGGTGTAATACTCCCTAACTGGTGTAATGCTCCCTAAATAGTGCAGTGTCGCGCAGTTGCCGTTGGGGCTCGCGGATAGGAAACGGCTAGGTGGATAGGTTACGAGCATCCGGATAGGTTACGAGGATGCGGATACCTTAATAACCTATCCGTGTGCGCATAACCTATCCGCATGTGTGCAACCTATCCGCGTAAGGGGCTGGATTGGGCCGGGATGCGTGCGGCTTGCTGTCGAGATGCAACCTCTCCGCGCCGTGGCCCGGTGCCCCGCGTGATGACCAGGTGCATCGAGCGCGCGCGAGAGTTGAGACTGCGCGAGCTGAGTTCACCCGAGACAGAACGCCCCGGCTCAGGAGATCAGCGTCGACTGGTGGTGCACCATGATCAGGCGCGCCTCGCCAGAAGTCGCCGGCGCCCACACGCTGGATTCCAGCGAAGCACCGCCCTCCCAACGCACCCGGTAGCGTGTCAGGAACGCCCCGCCCAGGTCGTGCGCGTCGATGCGGCCGATCGCTGGGGAGGTGGGCGAGGGGCCCGCCAGCGTCGTGGTCGCGCCACCGCCCGGCCAGATGCGCGTCGTGCGCTCGTCGGTCATGGCCGCCAGCGCCTCCTCGTCGCCGCCGGTCCACGCCAGGATGAATTCGCGCTCGCGGGCGATCGCGTCCTCGGTGGTCGCCGTGCTCACGGACGAGGCCGGGGCCGCCTCCGCGGGTTCGCTCGACTCGGTGGGCGTGGAGAAAACGCTGGGATGAGAACGGAAAGTCGAGGCAGTGGCCTCGTCTGCGGCGACGCCGTGTGAAGCGGGAGTGCTCTCCGGTGCATCAGTAGCAGCAGGCACGTTGTGCGGCTCGAGCGACGCAGCCACAGCGGTCGCGCCCTGATCCGACTGATCCCCGAAGGCCTGATCCGCCGACGCAGTGCCGCGCGACGCGCCGCCCCCGAACCCCGGGCCCGGCTCGGGCGTGCGCCCAGCCTGGTAGGCCTCTGCGCATGCGCGCGCGAGGTCGTCTGCCCGTTCGTTCATGCGGTGCCCAGCGTGGCCCTTGACCCACTCGAAGGTGACGCGGCGCCCTTCCATGGCGCGGTCGATCTCCTGGATGAGCTCCAGGTTCTTGATGGGCTTCTTGTCGGCCTTCGTCCAGCCGCGTTTCTTCCAGCCGAGCCGCCACTTGGACACGACGTTGATCGCGTACTGTGAGTCGGCGAGGATGTGCAGCTCTTCGCCGGTCTCGGCCGTTGCCTCGAGCAGACGCAGAATAGCGGTCAGCTCACCGAGGTTGTTGGTGCCCTGCGGCCAGCCGCCCGCGTCCCACGTGTCCTCGTCCACGTACCAGGCCCACCCCGCGGGCCCGGGATTGCCGAGGGGAGGAACCGTCTGCCGCCGCCGTAATCGTCATGACCTCATCCTATCGGCATCCCGAGGACTGATCGGAGGGGGACGAGGCCGGGGCTCGGTGTCGCTGCCCCGCGCGGTATCTGGGGCCTGGGATGGGGCGGCCCTGGTGTCGTGCCCTAGACTCGGGGTAGGCGTGTTGCCATTTTGTGCAGTGACGAGAACGGAGCAGGACGATGAAGCCGCATACTGACGAGCCGCTCAGTGATGGCACCCGCACGAGGAACCGCAAGGGATCGCTCAGCCGCAAGGGCGTGCGCCGGTGTGGCATCGTTGCGGCGGCTCTGTCGGCTGCTGTGCTCCTGTCGAGTTGCATGCCTCAGGGGGGCTGTGACGGAGAAACGGGCTGCTCAGCTGAGTCTCGGGGATGCGGTGATTGCTGTGCGGCTGAGCCAGGGAAAGTTCTCGGCGGGGCTTCCGGACCCGCCGAACGACAACTGGATCGTGCTGCTGGACGCGCAGGGTCGGGGGCAAGCGACCCGTATTGAAAACAAAGGTGGCAGCGATGTGATGTGGACTGAACGCGGTCTCTCCTTTGGCGCGCCGGATAAGGAATACGTGACGACCGATCAGGGAACGCAGGAGATCGATGTTAAACACTCGTGGAGTTCTGAGTATCAACGCTTCTCGCTCCCGGACGGGAGAATTGCTGTCGTAGATTTGAGCGACGGGATCAGGGTCGACACGATCCACCCTAATGGGCGCATTGAGACGACGGAAATCCCCGATACTAGTGCGCCGGTTGGGCAGTGCGGGCAGCACATCGTTGGGATCACCGATACTGAGGATTCTGAGAGCATCAGGTCGGCGGCGTTCGAGGCCTATGCAGCCCAGTCGGGCGGTGAGATGCCCGAGAATGTTGCTGCTGTGATTCAGATCGATGAACCCACTGGTGATGTTCCCCGACTCCTTGCGGTGGCACCTGCGATTGATGGCCTGCTGACGGGTTGGATGAGTGTTCCGTGCGACGGGAACGTCATCACGGTGCTGAGTCTCCAGCAGGACGACCCAGCCGCTGTGCGTAGCGGTAAAAGGAACTCACTCGAAGGAGTTTTGGTCGTGCAGCGATGGGACCTGTCCACAGGGCAGCGCACGATCATTCCTGTGCTCGATGAAGCAGGACAGCCCATCGAAACGGATCAGGATAATAATCTCTACGGTGCTCGAGTGATTCGGGTGGGGGATGAGTACCGCTTCGTGACGAAGAAAGGGGATGCCTTCGCGGTTGACATGACGAGCGGCAACGCCCGGCACCTTTTCTCGATTCCATCGGAGAAAACTTTCATCCCAGCGGTATTCCAGGTGAGTGAGACCGGCGTGTATGCGCTCGAGCAAAATGATGATGAGGACGTCCTCACTCTTTCGTACCAGCCGTGGGATGGGGGCGGCAAGCGTGTGCTCTTGACGACGGGCACAATGTCACGCTACCTCGTGGAGCGAAATCTGCTGATGGGGTACATGCGCAGCGTTGAGTCCTTCGCCCTACGCCCCGGCTGGGACGGCGGCGCGCAGTAGCGCGCGCAGCTGGCTGGCGAGCTGACTCTGGGTGTCGGCGAACGAGGCCGGGGCTCGGTGTCGTTGTCCTGCGCGGTATCTGGGGCCTGGGATGGGGTGGCCCTGGTGTCGTGGCCTAGACTCGGGGTAGGCGTGTTGCCATTTAGCGCAGTGACGAGAATGGACCAGGACGATGAAGCCGCATACTGACGAGCCACTCAGCGATAGCACCCGTGCGAGGACCCGTAAGGGGTTGCTCAGCCGCAAGGGCGCGCTCCGGTCCGGCATCGGCGCGGCCGCACTGTCGATCGTCATGCTGCTGTCGGGCTGTCTTTCCCTTGCGTCTCTCGACGAAACCTATCGACAAGCTGACGACGGGTGAGGCAGTCATTGCCCTGCGGCTGGGTGGTGCAGAGGCGTCTGCGGCCCTGCCGGGTGGAACGGGTGACAACTGGATTGTGCTCCTTGACGCCCAAGGGCGGGGGCAAGCCGGGCATGTCGAACGCGGGGAGCGTGGTGACATCGCATGGACTGAACTCGGGGTGTCGTACGGCGTCCAGGCGGAGGATTTTTTGACGACGCAGGAGGGGACGCAGCGGATCCCCCGCGTGGGTGATCGTTCCGTTGAATATTTCCGTTTTGCGCTCCCCGATGGGCGAATCGAAGTCATCAGTGCTGCGAGAGGCTCTGGTATTCGTGCGGACATCATCGAGCTCGATGGAACGATGACGAGCGTGGAGACCGACGACAAGTCGGGCGGCTTTGGGCTGTGTGGGTCGCGGGTTTTAGCGATTATGAATACGGAGGTGTCCCAGAGCATGAAGTCCGCGGCGCTCGAGGTCTATGCCGCTCAGTCGGGCGGCGACGGAAGTGAACCGGAAGATTTCTCGGTTGTCGTGCAGTTGGACGATCCTGCCGGAGCTACCCCGCGGATCCTCGCGGCAGCGCCGATGATTCCGGGCTTAAGGTCAGTGCAGCACTTGTACGCCTGCGAAGGGAATTTGCTGACGGCACCGAGCATCCAAGTGGATGATCCCATCGGCGCGAGAGGGAGCAGCGTCGTTGCGGCGAGAGGGACCCTCGTTCTCCAGCGCTGGGATCTGTCGACGGGGCAGCGCACGGTGAGCCCCGTGCTCGATGAGGCAGGAAATGCTATCCACCTCAATGAGGATTTGGATATCTATGGTGACAAGGCGATCCTAGTGGGCGACGAATACAGGCTCATCAGTCGCCATGGTCACGCCTTCTCAATCAATCTGACGAGCGGACAGGGCCGTCACTTGTTTTCCATCCCCGAGCAGGTCGGACAAGGGGACATGGTGTTCCAGGTGAGCGAGAGCGGCGTTTATTTCTTGACGGATAGCTCCCGCGAGCACGCAGTCACTCTTTCCTATCATCCGTGGGACGGTGACGATTCTCGCGTGGTTTTTTCGACGGGCAGCCTGGAGGGCTACCTGAGAGTGCGCAAGCTGTTCTCGGGTGGTCAGCGCACCATTGATTCCTTCGCCCTACGCCCGGGGTGGGACGGCGGCGCGCAGTAGCGCATGCAGACGAGGACGGAGACGACCATGAGTACACACGACGGTGAGAAGCGCGAGACGGGTGCCGACGAACAAGAGCAAGGCAGCTCGAAGAAACCGAAGCGTTCCCGGCGATGGGCGTTCCTGACGCTCGCTCTCCCGATTGCGCTGCTCGCGTGGAGTTGCGCTCCGAAGGCTCCCCTGCTGCCAGTGACGCCGACCAGCAAACTGGCCATTGGGGATGCCGTCATTGCTGTGCAGCTGGGTGAAGCACGATCGCAGTCGGGCCTTGAATCCCCAATTCAGGACAACTTGGTCGCACTTGTTGATGTGCACGGGGAGCAGGATATCGTGCGTATCGGCAACCAGTGGGAAGGTAGGATCCTGTGGTCTGATCGCGGTATTTCCTTCGGTGCCGAGCAATGGGAGTACCAGACGACAGAAAATGGAACGAGTAGTCAAGAAACTGAGGGCTGGCGGTCCTCGAACGTCCAGCGTTATGAGTTGTCGGATGGTCGATTCATCGTGGTTTCGTACGAGATGGACTTGGGTTACCGGGTCGATACGATCGAACTTGATGGAAGCGTGACGAGTGTGTCAACTCCCGGAACGCGCGGGGACATAGGACAGTGCGGGGATAGGATCCTGTCGATTGTTGACACGGATCAGCTTTCGCGCATGAAGTCCGAGGCCTTTGAGGCCTACGCCGCACAATCGGGAGGCGATGGCGAGCAACCGGAGGTGCTCTCTGTCGTCATTCAGTTGAATGATCGCGATGGTGATACTCCCCGCCTCGTTGGTGTCGCGCCAATGATCGACGGCTTGGTGTCGGGACAGAGAGAGTTCGCCTGTGAGGGGGACGTGATCACGATGCCGAGCGTCCAAACGGGTGACTCTCGAGTCGTTCGTGTGATGGCAGATGGTGGAGAGACGGGAACGATGGTTCTCGAGCGCTGGGATCTGTCGACGGGGCAGCGCACGATTATTCCTGTGATCGACGAGCAGGGGAATCCAATCGAAGTAGATAGAGAGCGCAGCATTTTCGGCTACCGGGGGATCCAGGTCGGTGATGAGTACCGGTTCATCAGTGAAGGCGGGGATGCGTTTGCAGTGGACCTGAGGAGCGGTCGAGGTCGCTTCCTGTTTAGTTATGACGGTACGCGAATCAACCAGCGAATGGTGTACCAGGTGAGTGAGACGGGCGTCTACGCGCTTGAGGGTCGCCGGGAGGATCACAATGTCACCCTCTCTTACCGGCCGTGGGATGGGGGAGCATACCGGGACGTCATCACGATGGACAAGCTGGCAGACTACGTCTGGTTGGAGGGCGATATTCTGTCGTCGGGCCACTGGCGAAGGATTCAGTCGTTCTCTCTGCGCCCCGGGTGGGACGGCGGCGCGCAGTAGCGCGTGTAGCCGCGCGGCACAGTGACGCAACGCAAGAGGGGGCGGTCCTCCAATGAAGACCGCCCCACCTGTGTTTGCCGTTAAAACAGGCACCGACCGCTCGTCAGCGGACCCTGCCGTTACACCGTGACGCCCACCTGGCCCAGCGTGAAGGCGAACTCCTCGCAGCGCGCCGCCCAACGTCCCTCGCGACCGGAGGGGCCGGCGTGCCCGGCGACCATCTCGGTGCGCAGGATGATCGGACGCTCGAGCGGGTCGCGCGCGGTGACGAGGCCGTGGCCGGCCTCCCCGCTCGCGCTTGCCTCGCCGGCCTCCGAATCGCAGCAATTGCAGCGCTGCCCAGCCCCGGCCTCGTCCGTGGAGGGAACCTGGCCGGTGGCCTCGCGCAGGCGCTGCACCCACTTGGTGGGCTCGACGAACTCGACGCGCGTGTCGTTGACCGACGTCGTCGCCATGATCGCGGGCAGGAGCGCGCCGTCGGGCACGTTCTCATACGGTGTGTAGCGGCTCATCGCGTCGAACACGGCGCGCGAGGTGAGCGGGTTGCCCCACTCCTCCCACTCGCCGACGGTGAGCGGCAGGGACGGGTCCAGGATCGTGGTGAGCGCGTCCACGAAGGGCACGCCCGCCAGGATCGCGCGGAAACGATCGGGTGCGGCGTTGGTGACCGCGCCCATGAGCAAGCCTCCGGCGCTGCGGCCCTCCGCGACCAGGCGACCGGGCGCCACCCACCCGGAGTCGACCAGCCAGTCGGCCACGTCGATGAAGTCTGTGAACGTGTGTTCCTTGACCAGCTCCTTGCCGTCCTCGTACCAGGCGCGGCCCATCTCGCCGCCGCCGCGCACGTGCGCGATCGCGTAGACGACGCGGCGCAGGATCGGCAGGCGCAGGGTCTCGAACTCGGGGTCGTAGCTGACCTCGTACGAGCCGTACCCGATCTGCCAGCCCGCGTGCGTGCCGTCCGGGCGCGCGTCGCGGTGGTGGATGAGGGTGACGGGGATGCGGGTCGCGCCGTCGCGCGCGAGCACCCACACGCGCTCCTCGACGTACTCGGCAGGGTCCCAGCCGGGTGCCTCGCGGGTGCGCAGGGTCCGCACGGTCAGGGCCGCGCCTTCGTGGTCCTCGGGGGACGAGGCCGGGGCCGGGTTCGGCAGAGAAATCTCGGCGACCGTCGGTGGCACGGTCTGCGACTGGAACTCCACGCGCAACGGATCGCTCCACGGGGTCGGCACGGTCGCGATCGTACGCACCGGGGCGTCGACCTCCACGCGCCGCCACGTGGGCGAGGGCTCGCGGCGGTCCCACACGTCAACCTGCGTCAGAGAGCCCGAACGAAGCGAGAGCGCCACGTAGTCCGCGTGGGCCTCGACGTCGGTGATGCGCTCACCGGGGCCGGGGCTGCGCAGCGGCTCCCAGGACTCAAACGGGGTGAGGGGTGCGGGCTCGTCCTCCGGCAGGGGAGTGCCCGGCGTGCGATCCGCCAGGGAACCCCGCGAGAACGCGGAGGAGGACGTGACGCCGAGGCGCGCCAAGGCCTCGGGCGAACCCCCTGCGGGCAGCATCGCCTGAGCGAGCGAGCCCTCCTGCGTCAACCCCGTATGCACGATGAACAGGCGATCGCCCGCCGAATCCGCCGACACCAGCGTGCGCGGGCGCACCGGCATGAGCGGCAGCGGGCGCACGGACGGGTGGGCGGGCAGCCACAGCCACGCGCGGCCCGCCGTCGACGACGAGGCGTGAATGACGACGTGCCCCGGGAAACCCGAGGGCGCGAACCCCATCTCGAAGCCCTCGTCCGGCTCGACCAACAGCAGCTCGTCGGCCTCGCGCGGCGTGCCCACGCGGTGCAACCACACGTCGCACGCGCGCCACGCGTCGTCCACGCCCATGTAGATAAAGGAAGCGGAATCATCCGCCCACGCGAAGCCATACCCTGCGTCCACCACGGCCTCGTCGATGACGCGCCCCGAGGCCTCCTGCACGACCCACGTGTAGCGCTCATCCCCGCTCGTGTCCCGCGCCCACGCGATCAGGCGCCCGTCCGGGGAGGGGGTACATGTCCGCCAGGCGGAAAAACTCCTGCCCGCGCGCCCACTCGTTCTCATCGACGAGGAGCTCCTCGCCCGGCGTGGGCACGCCCGGTTGGGGGACGAGCGGGACCGGTGCCCCTGCCTCGTCGCGCTCCACCGGCGCGCGATGATGCGTCGCGTAGGACTGGCCCTCCGCGAAACGCCGGAAATACCAGAACTCGCCCTCGCGGATCGGAACCGTCACGTCGGTGAGCGCCGTGGAAGCCTTAACCTCCTCCACGAGGCGCGCCGCCGCCTCGCGCGTCGGCGCCGTCACCGTGTCCGCCCACGCGTTCTCCGCCTCCAAATGAGCCCTGACCTCGGGGTCCTCGCCGTCGCGCAACCAATCCCACGGGTCGTCAAAATGCTGCCCGAACTGGTCGCGCACCCGGTACCCGTAACGCTTCGGGGCAACCGGGGGAGTGTTCATCGACGAGGCATTGGCCGCCTCACGCGTGGTCGTGTCAGTCATGTGGACCATCTTAGAGGTGGAGCTCTCGTCGGGCTCCGGGGGGCCTGGTTGGGATCCGGGCTGCTTGGGGTGCGGGCATGGTCATGGCGCAGCCACAGCGTGGTTGCCCAGAAAAGTCGCATGCAATTCCCCTGCGTGTATTTCAGGTTTTGAAATCGGATCGTTGGAATTCTGCGGTTTCTGAGGGGGTGATCAGGAGGGACGTCGGGGAATTGCATGCGACATTTGGGGGTGGGGCAGCTGGTGGGGATCCACGAAACAGTGGCGTGACCGTGCGAGACTAGGGGAGTGAATAACGAACAAGCTCCCTCGCGCGGATCCGCTGCCGCGCTCGAACCCACGGCCCCTGTGCTCGAACCTGCGGCCCCTGTGCTCGAACCCGCGGTGCTCGCGGACCTGTCTGCGTCTCGTCCCCTCCGGACCAGAGGGCAGGTTGACGGGGGAGCGGCCCCGGCCTCGTCCCTGAGCCTGACGCAGCGACTCCTCGCCTGGGTGCGCGAGTTCATCCAATTCGGCATGGTCGGAGCCACCGCCTACGTCGTCGACGCCGGCCTGTTCAACCTGCTCCAGCACGGGCCCCTCGGCTTCCTCGCCGGGCACCCCAACACCGCGCAATTCATCGCCGCCGCGACCGCGACCCTGTACTCGTGGATCGCCAACCGCCTGTGGACCTACCGCGGACGCACGCGAGCCAACGCCACGCGCGAGGCCATCCTCTTCTTCTTCGCGAACGCCTGCGGCATCGGCATCTCCCAGTTCTGCCTGCTGTTCACCCACCACATCCTCGGGTTCACCTCGGCGCTGGCCGACAATATCGCCGTCTACGTCGTCGGCTTCGCCCTGGGCACCGCTTTCCGCTTCTTCTTCTACCACTACGTGGTCTTCACCGGGAATACGCGCGCGTAGGTTCGAGGCGCGGCGGTAGGGTCGAAACGTGAAGGAAACGCCAGAGCACTACCCGACCCCCGAAGAGTCCATCGCCACGATGGTCACCATCGACGACACCGCCCTCGTGTTCGAAGGCGGCGGCATGCGCAACGCCTACACGGCCGCGCTCGTCAGCCGGCTCATCGCCGAAGGCATCAACTTCCCCCATATTTCCGGCGTTTCCGCGGGCTCCAGCCACCTGTGCAACTTCACCTCCCGCGACGCTCAGCGTTCTCACGACACCTTCGTCGACCTCGTTGAGGATCCCGAATTCGGCGGACTCAAGCACTTCCGCAAGGGCCACGGCTACTTCAACGCCGAGTACATCTACCAGCAGATCTGCTATCCCGACGGCGCCCTGCCCTTCAACATGGATGCCTTCCTGGCCAACCCGGCGACCACGCGCGTTGCGACCTTCAATGCGTCGCGTGGTGAGGTCCGCTGGTTCTCCAAGGAGGAAATGAGCACCCTGGACACGCTCGGACCCATCATCCGAGCCTCCTCCACGCTGCCGATCCTCATGCCGCCCGTCGACATCGACGGCGACACCTACGTCGATGGCGCACTCGGCCCCAACGGCGGCCTGCCCTTCGACCAGCCGCTGCGCGAGGGCTACCGCAAGCTCCTCGTCGTCCTCACTCGCCCCCGCGACTACGTCAAGGGCCCCATGCCCGCCAGCGTCGGCGCCCTTCTGCGTACCGCCTACCGTTCTTTCCCGTCCGTGTTCGAGGGCGTGGCCCGGCGCCCCGACCGCTACAACGCCGGACGCCGCCTCCTCTTCGAGCTCGAAGAACGAGGCCAGGCGTACGTCTTCGCCCCCGACAACCTGTGGATCAACAACACCGAGTCGCGGCGCGAACGCCTGGAGGCAACCTACCGTGCCGGCCTGGTGCAGGCCGTGCGCGAAATGCCCGCGATCAAGGCGTTCCTGGGGCTGTAGGCTTTCCTTTTCCTGTGGCGGGGCTCGTTGAGTGCCGCTGGTGTTCCGGGCGCCGTGTGTGTTTTTTGGGCCGGGCTGCTTTGTGTGCCCGTGGGCGGCGGCCCGCCCGCGAGCCGTCTGCGCCGCGTGTTGATGCTTGTGGCCCCGCTGGTGTTCCGGGCGCCGGAGGCCCCGGCCGCCCGCGAGATCGCCACACGCGAGCCTGCGGCTCGGAGTGGTCGATCTCGAAGCCCGCCCGTGCCCTCCGGTCCCTCCTGCACCGCGGCCTGGCCCCGCAGGCCACGCGGTGGCCTCCAATCGGGTGGGGCTTGGGGCGCGTGTGCTTGTTCTGGCCCTGCCGTCGCCCTCCGGCACCGCGTCCGTGCCCCTCAGTGTCCATCACACCGGTGCCGCCAGTTTGTTGATCTCTGGTTCGGCGCGTCAGGATCGGAGGCTCGATCGATCGTCTTGGTCTGGTCCTGAAAGAAATATCGCCCCAGCGGATTGCTCCAGTGCCTGGCATGCATCCGCAGTGAAAGAAACATCGCCCCTGCTCAGTTGAAAAGGGCCAAATTGGCTCTTGTGAACGCGTGTGGGCGAAAAATGTTTCACGACGGCCCTTAACACCTCGCGCAGGGGCGATGTTTCTTTCGAGCGCTTGTGTTGACGTGCCCTGTGGGTGACAATTTTCGCCCTGCGTGCTCAAAATGGCCCGCAATCAGCGTTTTATGGCGTGCTGAGCGAACTTTGTCGCGGGCCAGCGGCCGCGGGGGTCCTGCTGGGCGATTTTGTGCTGCCTAGTTCTAGGGTGCACCGCGCCCCTAGATCTAGGGCTTGCACCGGCACCTACATGTAGGGCGCACCAGCCGCCGAGGCGTCCGCGAACGGCCCGTCCAGCCATCCTTCAACCGCCTTTCCGCAAGATTCCAGCCATTTCGCCGAAAATACCACTCACCCCTATATCTAGGGTCGCTTAGTCGCCAACGACCCCTAGATGTGCGGGTGCGACACGCCCAAGAGGCCCACCACTGAGTGTGACGCTCGACATCTTTTAGGTGGTTGGCAAGTGGTTATACACAGGGTGGTGCTGTGTTCATCCACAGGGTGCACAGGGGTGTGTAGGGGTGTTGGAGGCCCCTAGATATGCCCGTAGGTTAGCCGCAAACCCTAATGTTTGCGCGCATCTTCGCGCACTCGAGCGCAGGGTGCGACAAACCTCGAAGGCTCCTCCGTGATCCTGACCGCCCGCTCCGTCCACAGGTCCCTTCGACCTCATCCACAGTCACGGCGTTACACACAACATCTAGGGGTCGCTTGCGTGGGTGCCCACGAGGTGTAGTGTTGTCGTGTTCGCGGCGAACGAGCCGCTAGAAAGCCAACACAGGATGCCAACGTCCGGCCTCGAGCCGCAAGGAGACACGAACATGTCGATCACCGTCTACTCCAAGCCCCGCTGCCCCCAGTGCGACGCGACCTACCGCGCCCTCGACAAGCAGGGCGTCTCCTACGAGAAGATCGACGTCACCCAGGACGCGGAATCCCTCGCCTTCATTAAGGGCCTCGGCTATCAGCAGGCCCCCGTCGTCGTGGCCGGCGAGGACCACTGGTCCGGCTTCCGCCCCGACCGCATCAAGGCCGTCGCCGCCGCAGCCGCCCCCCTGGCGCTGCAGGCCTGAGTCGCGCCGATAAGTCCCGGCCGCGAGGCCGGGGCTTTCGCGTATCCGGGCGGGGACGAGGCCGGGGCGTAGCCTTCGGAAACGGCGCGGATACGCTCGAATGAGCGGCGCGCGAACCCGTGGTGAAAACAGCGAAAATGGCGGCTCATTGGCTGTCATGGCGCGCCGCCAGCGACCGCGTAGGTACGCCGCCAGCGACCATACTCACCCGCCGAGCCGGGCGCGTCGATCATCCCACATGGGACACGCGTGCGAGGCAACCCCGACCGGGCCTCGGGGGTGAGACACTAGAGGTTCAGCATCCCGCCAAGCAGGAAGGATCACCATGGGCAGCGTCGTCTACTTCTCGTCGGCGACGGGTAACACCCGCCGTTTCGTCGAAAAGCTCGGCCTCCCGGCGGCGCGAATCCCGTTGCTTCCCAAGGATGAACCTCTGCGCGTGACCGACGAGTACGTGCTCATCGTGCCCACCTACGGCGGTGGAAATCTCAAGGGAGCGGTGCCCAAACAGGTCATCAAGTTCCTCAATGACCCCGACAATCGTGCCCTGTGTAGGGGCGTCATTTCGTCGGGAAACACCAACTTCGGCAAGGCCTACTGCATCGCGGGCGACATCATCGCGGCCAAGCTGGGGGTTCCCCACATGTATAAGTTCGAGCTCCTCGGCACGCCCGAGGACGTCTCCAGAGTTCGCGAAGGACTGGAACAGTTTTGGCAGAAAACTACACCGACACAGGCGTAGAGGAAGCTCCCTCCCCGGAGCTTGACTACCACGCGCTGAACGCGCAGCTTAACCTGTACGACGCGAACGGACACATCCAGTTCGACGCGGATCGTGCGGCGGCTCGCCAGTACTTCCTCCAGCACGTCAACCAGAACACGGTGTTCTTCCACGACCTGGAAGAGAAGCTGAAGTACCTGGTGGACGAGGGTTACTACGAGAAGCACGTCCTGGACCAGTACGACTTCGCGGACATCAAGGAGCTGTACAAGCAGGCCTACGCCCACAAGTTCCGCTTCCCGACGTTCCTGGGCGCGTTCAAGTACTACACGTCGTACACGCTCAAGACCTTCGATGGTAAGCGCTACCTGGAGCGCTTCGAGGATCGTGTCGCCATGGTGTCCCTGTACCTGGCGCGCGGCGACATCGAGCTGGCTCGTAGCTTCGTGGACGAGATCATGACGGGCCGCTTCCAGCCCGCCACCCCGACCTTCCTCAATGCCGGTAAGGCGGCGCGCGGAGAGCTGGTCTCCTGTTTCCTGCTGCGCATCGAGGACAACATGGAGTCGATCGCGCGCGGCATCAACTCCGCGCTGCAGCTGTCCAAGCGCGGCGGCGGCGTCGCCCTGCAGCTGACGAACCTCCGCGAGTCGGGCGCCCCCATTAAGAAGATTCAGAACCAGTCCAGCGGCGTCGTGCCCGTCATGAAGCTGCTCGAGGACTCCTTCTCCTACGCGAACCAGCTGGGCGCGCGTCAGGGCGCGGGCGCCGTCTACCTGCACGCGCACCACCCGGACATCATGCAGTTCCTGGATACTAAGCGTGAGAACGCGGACGAGAAGATCCGCATCAAGACGCTGTCCCTGGGCGTCGTCATCCCGGACATCACGTTCGAGCTGGCCCGCAAGAACGAGGACATGTACCTGTTCAGCCCCTACGACGTGGAGCGCGTGTACGGCGTGCCCTTCTCCGAGATCTCGGTGACGGAGAAGTATCACGAGATGGTGGACGACGGTCGCATCCACAAGCGCAAGATCAACGCTCGTCGCTTCTTCCAGACGATCGCGGAGATCCAGTTCGAGTCCGGCTACCCCTACATCGTCTTCGAGGACACGGTGAACAAGGCGAACCCGATCAAGGGCCGCATCACCATGTCGAACCTGTGCTCGGAGATCCTGCAGGTGTCCGAGGCCTCGACCTACAACGACGACCTGTCCTACGACCACGTCGGCAAGGACATCTCCTGCAACCTGGGCTCGCTCAACATCGCGAAGACCATGGATTCCCCGGACTTCTCGAAGTCGATCGAGATGGCGATCCGCGGCCTGACGGCGGTCTCGGACCTGTCGGACATCGGCTCGGTCCCGTCGATTGCCCGCGGCAACGCGATGAGCCATGCGATCGGCCTGGGTCAGATGAACCTGCACGGTTACCTGGCGCGCGAGCACGTGCACTACGGTTCCGAGGAGGCCCTGGACTTCACGAACATGTACTTCATGACGGTCCTGTTCGAGGCCATTAAGGCCTCGTGCAAGATCGCGCGCGAGCGCGGCGAGACCTTCGAGGGCTTCGAGGAGTCGAAGTACGCCTCGGGCGAGTTCTTCCGCAAGTACATTGACGAGGAGTGGGCTCCCACCACGGACAAGTGCCGTGAGCTGCTCGCTGCCTCATCGATCAAGGTTCCGACCCAGGCGGACTGGGAGGCCCTGGCGGCCGACGTCGCGAAGTACGGCATGTACAACCAGAACCTGCAGGCCGTGCCTCCGACGGGTTCCATCTCGTACATCAACAACTCGACGTCGTCGATCCACCCGATCGTGTCCCGCGTGGAGATCCGCAAGGAAGGCAAGATCGGTCGCGTCTACTACCCGGCGCCCTACATGTCGAACGAGAACCTGGAGTACTACCAGGACGCGTACGAGATCGGCCCGGGAGAAGATCATCGACACCTACGCGGTGGCCACGCAGCACGTGGATCAGGGCCTGTCGCTCACGCTGTTCTACCCGGACACGGTGACGACGCGCGACCTGAACAAGTCCTACATTTACGCGTGGAAGAAGGGCATCAAGACCCTGTACTACATGCGCCTGCGCCAGATGGCCCTGGAGGGCACGGAGGTCGAGGGCTGCGTGTCCTGCATGCTGTGACGTGGCACCCGTTTGTCGGGTGGTGCGGGGGTCGGGAAACCGGCCCCCGCACCGTTTTATCAGGGACGAGGCCGGGGCGTGGTGCGCCGGAAACTCGCGGGTTTCGAGTGTGAGCCTCGCCGTCTATTCGGATTTTTGGAGAGCTACTCGTATGATGTGGGAGGTAAATCCCCTCACATCTTCCCGGAGTAAGCGATGAGCGATCCCATGAATCCCTACGGCGGTGGCGTCGGGGGCCAAGGCGGCTACGACCAGCAGGGCATGTACGGTGCTCAGTCGGCGTACGGTTCCCAGCCTGCGTATGGCGCGGGTCAGCCCGGATATGGAGGCCAGCCCGGGTATGGGGGCCAGCCCGGCATGCCGGCCTACGGTCAGCCGCAGGGTGGGTACGGTCAGCCCGGCTACGGCAACGTGGGGTACGGCCTGAATCCCGCGGTTGAGCGCGTGCGTTCGAACGCATCCATGGTTCGAATCATGGCGTTCGTCAGCTTCGTGACCATTGGGCCGATCCTGTCGATCGGCGCGTGGATCTGGGGCGGCATGCTCGTGACCGAGGCGCAGGGCCTCAACGCCCCCATGGACGTGATCAACGACGTGGAAGGCGCTAAGAAGATTGCGATGATCTGCAGCATCATTCAGATCGTCGGCATTGTCCTTTTGATCGTCGTCTCCTTTGTTCTCCCCTTCCTCATTCTGCTTATTGCAGGTGGAACGTCGGGGTACTGACGAGATCGAGCGACGGATATCGGATGCGCGCCCCTTGTGGGGCGCGCATCCCTCTTATTGACAGTGGTACAGCGCTCATCCCTCCTCGTTCGTTCCGTGCAGCGCGATGCGTGCGCTAGGATAAGCCGCGTAACTGATGAACTATTCCATCTGGAGTATCCCATGAGCGATCCCATCAACCAGTACCCCGCCGCCGACCAGCCCGCCTACGGCCAGGCCCCCCAGGGCGCGTACGGCCAGCCCGCGTATGGCCAGGCCCCCCAGGGCGCCCCGCAGCCCGCGTATGGCCAGGCCCCCCAGGGCGCGTACGGCCAGCCCGGCTACGCCGTGAACCCGGCTCTCGAGAAGATCCGTTCGAACGCCTCGACCGTTCGTATCGCCTCCTTCCTGAGCTTCCTCTTCGGCGGCCTCATCCTGTCCGGCGGCATGTGGTACTGGGCGAACAAGATGACGGCTGAGGCCCAGGCTCTCGGCGCCCCCCTCGATATCACGACGGACCTGCAGAGCGCGCGTAACGCTGCGAAGATCTGCTCGATCATCCACATCGTCATCCTCGTGGCGGTCGTGCTGATCTACGGCATCGCCATCATTGCTATCCTCGCGGGTGGCTCGAGCTACTGAGTTCTTTACCGTGTGAGGCCCGGATCGATTCTTGATCCGGGCCTCACATTTTTCCGTCGAACAGTGCTGATAGGATTCCTTACGGAATTAAACAGATAGATGAATTGGAGTCTCCAGTGAGCGACCCCCTGAACCCGACCCCCGCGGATGCCGCCGCGCAGCCCTACGCGCCGGAGGGGGCCGGTGCCGCTTCGTACGCCCCTCAGCAGGATGCTTACGGGGCTTCCGCCCAGGCCCAGCAGCCCTACGCACCTGAGGGTGTCGGCGCTTCCTCGGCTGCTGTGCAACCCTACGCGCCCGAAGGTGCCGGCACGGCCTCGGCGCTCCCGCAGCAGGATGCTTTTACCGCTCCCGGCCAGCCCCAGCAGCCCCAGTTCACCCAGCCCGGCGCGAACCAGTACGCGCAGTACGGTCAGGCCCCCCAGGGCGCCCCGCAGGGCATGCCTCAGGGCGCTTACGGTCAGCCTCAGCAGGGCTACGGCCAGCCCCAGGGCGCGTACGGACAGCCTCAGCAGGCCTACGCGCAGCCCATGTACGGCCAACCGATGTACGCTCCCTCGGCGGGCAAGGACTTCTCGTACATCCAGATTGGCTCGTTCGTGGCCATCGGCGTCTCGGTCTTCAGCTGGCTCTTTTTCACCATTGTCCTGTCGGTCCCCGCGATGATCGCCGCGATCGTCCTGCACGTGAAGGCGAAGCGTGACGGCGCCCCGCAGAACTTCGTCAACATCTCGAAGATCGCGATGATCGTCACGATCGTGATGGCCGGCCTCCAGCTGCTGCTCGGCGTCCTGTTCGTTGTTTTCGCTGTGATGAGCGAACTATAACTACCGGCGAGAAGACGCGTCAGCGTCGCCCAACGCCACAGAAGCCTGCGAGAACGCCACCCCCGTTCTCGCAGGCTTCGCCTGTATTCTTGAGAGCATGACTCCCCGATACGAAGCCCCCTCGCGCGCCATCGCCGGAACCGACGCAGACCTCCTCGACCAGCTGCGATACGCGGACGGGCGCCCCTACGGCTTCTACAAGAACGCCCTCGGTGCCTGGGATTACGGGGACTTCACCCTCGCGATCGACCACGTGCAGGCCGACCCGTATGCACCGCCCTCGTCCCTGCGCGCCTGGTCGACGCCCGAGGCCATGGGACTGCCCGAGGCCGCCCTGGCCTCGTCCGACGCGCGCCTGGCGGCCGCGGACTTCATTGCGCGCGCCTTCGACGAGGCCATCCGCGCCCGCGGCACTCGCGACGTGTCCATTGCCCGCGCCGGCGCCCTCATCCTTCAGCGCTCCTACGCGACAGTCCTGCCCGACCGCGTTGAGGTGCGCTTCCAGGTCAAGCTTCCTGCCCGAGGCCGCACGATCCTCGGAAAGAGCGCCGCCCGCCTCTTCGACGTGGACGTGCCCAACATCGTCATGGACTGCTTCGACTTCGTCTCCGACGACTCGGACACGACCCGCAAGCGCTCCCGCCTCCTCGGCCACGTTGCCGCCTACGAGGACTACCGCGCCCTCCAGGGAATCCTCGAGGAACGCGGGTGGGTGTCCTTCGTCGCCGATGACGCGCTGTTGGCGCGCCGATCCGGCGTGTCCGAGACGCCTCTGACCGGTGACGGCGTCGTCGCCTTCGGCGCCCCCGAGTCCCTGCGCGCCACCGTCACCCTGCCGCATGCCGGCGAGGTGTCCGGCATGGCGATCCCCCCGGGCCTGACCCTCATCGTGGGCGGCGGCTACCACGGCAAGTCCACGCTCCTCGAGGCCATCGCCCAGGGCGTCTACGCGCACATCCCCGGCGACGGCCGCGAACTCGTGGCCACCGACCCCACCGCCACGAAGGTGCGCGCCGCCGATGGGCGAGCCGTCACCGGCGTCGACATCTCGCCGTTCATCACCCACCTGCCCGGAGGCGCCGACACCACGTCCTTCTCCACCGAGAACGCGTCCGGCTCCACCTCGCAGGCTGCCTCCATCATCGAATCCCTCGAGCTGGGCGCGCGCACGCTCCTCATCGACGAGGACACCTCCGCGACCAACCTCCTCATCCGCGACACGCGCATGCGCGACCTCGTTGCCGCCGAGAAGGAACCCATCACGCCCCTGGTCGACCGCGTCACTTCCCTCACCGAGGCCGGGGTTTCCCTCGTCATGGTCGTCGGCGGCTCCGGTGCGTTCCTTGACGCCGCCGACCGGGTCCTCATGATGGACAACTACCGCTGCCTCGACGTCACCTCCCGCGCGCGCGAGGTCGTGGCCGGCCTGCCGCGCCCCCGCACCGACGCCCCCACCAGCTGGGAGGCGGCGCCCCGCGTGCCCGCTGCAAAGGCCCGCGTGGACCGCCCGCGCACCAAGGCCTCGGGCACGTCCGTTCTGACCATCGACCGTTCGACCGTCGACATTTCTGACGTCGCCGCAGTCGTCGACCCCGGGCAGGCCGAGGCCATCGCCTGGTGCGTGCGCGGCGTCCTCGAGGAGATGGCCGGCAAGCAGTCGATGCCCGACCTCATGGCGAAGCTTGGCCGGCGCCTCGCCTCCGAAGGCCTGGACGCCGTCTGCAAGTTTGGCGCCCGCTCCTACCCGGCGTTCCTGGCGCGCCCGCGCCTCATCGACGTGGGTGCCGCCATCAACCGCTACCGCGGCCTGTCCCTGCGCGAGCCGCGCGGCGAGGTCTCCGAGTCGTAGCCGTTGTTGGGCGCCCGCTGGGCCGGGTTGCTTGTGGCCCCCACGGGTGTTCCGGGCGCCGTCGGATCCTGCTGCGGGGCCGGGCTGCTTTGTGTGCCCATGGGCGGCGGCCCGCCCGCGAGATCGCCACACGCGAGCCTGCGGCTCGGAGTGGTCGATCTCGAGGCCCGCCCTGGCCCTGCCGCCACCCACCGGCACCGCAGCCAGGCACCGTCGGCCCCTCCGGCGCCCTCCACACCAGTGGGGCCGTTGTGCTGATGAGGATCCACATCATTGCTGAGCCCACACCCAATTTCGCACGTAATTCCCCCACGACCCTTTCAAATCCTGAAATCAGATCGTTGGAATTGCAACGTTTTCTGACTTTATTGAAACTTCTCCAAATCGAATTACGTGCGACTTTTTGAGGCCAGGCCCCGCCACCGCCCACCGGCACCGCGGCAGATCCCTCCGGTGCCCTCCACACCTGTGGGGCCGGGTCACTGTTCGGCAGCTCTACGCGTCGTCTCGAAGCCTAGCCAGGCCCCGCCACCGGCCACGGGCACCGCCACCACTAGTACCTTGAGGGGTATTTCGCCAAAGTGCAGACCCATTCGGCAAATAACACCGAAAATCGGTCATTTTGAGGCAATGGGTCTGCAGTTTGGCGGATCGTGGTTGTAAGTGCGACAAATGGTGCAAGGATGAAACTCTGCGGGTATATCCAAGTGGTGTGGGCGCATGTGATGCGCAGGTGTAGGCCGGCGTCCCTGGGGACGTGCTGAAACCTCGCCCAGTGCCCAGAACCTGATTGAGGCTCAACCTTGCGTGACCGCACTAGCTGCGGTCATACAACGCCCGGATCTGTGCGATGACTTCCGCAGGGTGGGCGAGTGCGTCCCACCGGAAGCGGCGGATCCGCCAACCCTGAGCCTCGAGTAAGCGCTGGCGGCGCTCCTCGGCCTCGATGGAGCGGTGGACGGAGTCAACATCGGAACCGTACTTGCCGCGGCCATCAAACTCGATTCCGATCCGGTGCTCTGGAACGGCGATGTCGATGAAGTACCACTTATTAGCGGCTGAAACCGGGTACTGAGTTTCCAACCCCTGCAGGCCACCTTTTGTCAGCAGGTAGAGCAGTCGCGATTCCCCCGCACTCTCGCATCCTGCATCCACGTGTCTTATGACCCAACGCGCGGAGATTGCGTGCTTTCTGCCTTGTGAGGATACCCCGAGTAAACGCAGCAGCCGCTCGCGGCTGTATTCTTCACGCTGACGGGAATCATTGCGGTAGAAACGGCGGTATCGAGCCAGTTCATGCAAGCCCGCGCACGCGACGACGAACGCCTCCTCTTCGTCAAGGGACAATGCGCAATCAACGACCGTATCTTCGAGGGTAGTGCTGAGCAAGTCTCCGTTGTGACGAATCATCGCGGGTGACCGTCCACCGCGAGGCCGGTGGGGGCGCACAGCCATGGCCGGAAAATGTAGTGAACCCGCGTGGATTTTGGGAAGGTTAATCGGACTTGGGTGTTGGTTCGATACCGTCGTGACGTGGAGCGGATGCGCTTCCAGAAGCGGCAGGCCGAACAGCCATGCCGCCGTCGGTCCTGAGGAGATGAGGTGGGGGTGCTTGCTCTGGATGGCTGCGAGCCGTGCGATAGCAACCACCGTGCCGGGGTCAGGGTGTGCAGTAATGGCCGCAGTATCGAGGTAATAGCCCGGCGCAATCCTTGTCAGCTTGCCAAGCTGTGCATGTTGAGCGAGACGTCGGCGCTTGGTACTCGTCGCACCCCTGGTGGTGTGTGCGTGCCCCGCAACGGCGCGGATCGCAGATGCGTCCATCGTGGTCTCCTTTGACTTACTCCGATTGTAAGGGAATCGCCCAAAACACAGACCACTTCGGTGAAAATGGGTGAATTTGGGGTGTTTTGGGCGAGGTGGTCTGCGTTTTGGGCGCGTGAGTGGTGTGGTTGGGTGAGACCGGGCTTCTGTGGGTATGGCCGTGGGCATCACAGCCAGACCAACGCGTCTATTGCGCCCAGCGGTTTCGCATGCAATTCCCCTGTGACTCTTTCAGGATTTGAATTGGCATCGTTGGAATTGCAACGATTCCGGAGGTTATTGAAAGTTCATGTAACCGAATTGCATGCGAAATTTCTGGTAGGTGTCTGCGCCTTCACTCATGGGTACTGCGCCAGGCCCCGCAGCCAGGCCCCGAAGCCAGGTACCGCAGCCCGCGGGCAGTGCGGTCAGGACCAACAACCCCGCAAGCACATAACACGGGAATTTCAACGGTCGCACCCCCGGGGTGGGGTGATCGAGCGACCCCGAGGATGCCCCGGGTGGTCTCGGGGATGAATCAGGGGAAACCTCCGTAGCGGTGACGCGCACCGCAGGCGCACCATGGATGCATGAACACGAACACGACAATCGCGCAGGCCCCCGTGGCCGCACCGGCCCCGGCCTCGTCCATCGTCCGACTCCAGGGCGTCTCCAAGATCTACGGAAGCGGCGACGCACAGGTGCGCGCCCTCGACGACGTGAGCGTCGGCTTCGGCGCCGGCGAATTCACCGCCATCATGGGCCCCTCCGGCTCCGGCAAGTCCACGATGATGCACATCCTCGCCGGCCTCGACGCCCCCACCTCCGGGCACGTCTTCGTCGAAGACACCGACATCACCACCCTGAAAGACACCGCGCTGACCAAGCTGCGCCGAGACCGCATCGGCTTCGTTTTCCAGTCCTTCAACCTGGTGCCCACCCTGGACGCCCGCGCCAACATCCTCCTGCCGATGCGCCTGGCCGGGGCCACCCCCGAGAAGGGATGGTTCGACCTCATCGTCACCTCCCTGGGCATCGCGGACCGACTGAGTCACCGACCCTCCGAGATGTCCGGCGGCCAGCAGCAGCGCGTCGCCGTCGCCCGCGCCCTCATGAGCCGCCCCGCCGTCATCGTCGCGGACGAACCCACCGGCAACCTCGACTCACACTCGACCGCCGAGGTCATGGACCTGCTGCGCCGCGCCGTCGACGAACTCGGCCAGAGCGTCATCATGGTCACCCACGACACCTCCACCGCCGCCTACGCGGACCGCGTCCTCGTGTGCCGCGACGGACGCATCGTTTCCGACCTGCGCGACGTCACCGCCGACTCCCTGACCGCGGCGCTGCGCTGAACGCGCGCCCACTCCCCAAGGCTCACCTCATGTCTGCAACACACTCACTCCTGCGCGCAAACCTGCGCTCCCACGGCCGCCGCTACATCTCCACCGGCCTGGCCGTCGCCATCTCCACGGCCTTCATCGTCATCACCCTTATCGTCATGACGGCGATGACCTCGGGCCTGACCTCCAGCGTCTACCAGCAGTACCGCGGCGGCACGATCGTCGTCTCCCAAGACAAGGATGCGCCTGAGGGCGCCATCGAAAGCGCCGAAAAAGCCCTGGCAGCAACCAGCGGTGTCACCGCCATCAAGCACATGGCCCAGTGGCCCGCCGACGCCCAAACCGACGCGACGCGCGCCGGCCTCTACGTGTCGCCGCTGGCCCCCAAGCCCTTCGCGGACCTCGACCTGAGCGCCGGAACCGCCCCGACCGCCGACGACCAGATCACCATCCCCGAGCACACGGCCTTGACCCTCTCCCTGAAGGTCGGCGACACCGTCCGCGTGCGCGCCGGATTCACCGAGGGCGACTACCGCACCCTCACCATCGTCGGCACCACCCGCTCAAACACGATCAGTATGGGCATCCCCGCCTCTTACGTGACCGACGGCGGCTTCTCCGCGATCTTCGGAACGACCGCCTCCGGGCAGTTCATCGTCGCGACTTCCGGAGCGGATGCGGACAGCAACGCAAACCCTCCCAGCGCCACCCAGGACGAGTGGGTGGCGACAGCAAACTCCGCGCTCAGCGGCATCTCGGGCGTGACCGTGACCAGCGTGCACAAGGCAATCCAGGACGACCTCAACCAGGCGCGCCTGGGAGCGTCCGTGACGATGGGAATCATGCTGATCTTCCCGGCGATCGCGGCGCTCGTGGCCTCTATCGTCGTCTCCTCGACATTCCGAGTGGTGCTCACGCAGCGCACCCGCGAACTGGCGCTGCTGCGCACGCTGGGAGCGACCAGGCGACAGGTCCGCTCGCTCGTGACTCGCGAGGCCCTCGCGATCGGAGCGATCTCGTCCGCGATTGGCGTCGCGTCTCGGCTGGCTGATTGGCGCGCTCGCGGAGGCGGGCACCGGCCTGGCCTCTAGCGTCGTCGCGGCACTGGCGGGGGCCTCCCTCTGGCAGCTCGCGCTCACGTGGCTCGGTGCCACCCTGTTCACGACCCTGGTCGGCGTCTTCCCGGCCCGCGCCGCCTCCCGCGTCGCACCCGTCGCCGCCCTCGCCCCCGTGAACGAGGCCGGGGCCGCCGCCCGCAAGAAGCACACCGTCCGCTTCATCATCGGCGCGCTCATCGCGGTGGCCGGGCTGTGCTTTCGGTGGCCCTCGCATGGCGCTCGGATAGTGGCGGCACGAAATTCCTCGGGGCCTTTCGGCGGGTCGCTCCTGGCGCTCCTCGGCGCCCTGCTCGTCGCCTCGGTGCTGCTGCCCGCCCTCACCCGTGCGTTTCGGCATAGCCTTCCCGGGCACCCTGTCCGCCATGGCCCGCGAGAACACGATGCGCAACCCCGGCCGCACCTCCGCGACCGGCACCGCGATCATCATCGGCGTGACCCTCGTCGTCACCATCATCGTCGGCGCCGCATCCGTGCGCACCACGCTGACCAACGCCGTGAACGACGCGCGTCCCCTTCGACCTCATGGCCACCTCCACGAGCGGAGCGCTCACCGACGACCAGCAGGCCGCCATCGCGGCCACCGACGGCGTCGCCGCCACCGTCGCCCAGTACACCGCCCCCGGCACCCTGACGACCACCTCGGGCGCGCCCGCCTACGCTCCCGGAGAGGGAACCGGGTCGGAGGACGAGGCCCAGGCCTCGTCGGTCATGATCACCGGAGAACCCGACTACACGGGCGTCACCCACTCGACCGTCACCCAGCTGGGCGATAACCAGGTGCGCGTTGGCGACGAGGCCCTGGCCGGGCAGACGCTGCGCCTGTGCGCCGACACGTGCGTGGACCTGAGCGCCACCTACGACAAGAACGCCAGCATCGGGGAGGCCCAGGTCTCCGAGAAGACCCTGCGATCCATCGCGACGTCGCTTGAGCGTCAGGCGATCATCATCAAGATGGCCGACGGGGCCGACGTCGAGACCGTCCAGGCCGCGCTGCTCAAGGACTCTCACCTGAGCGTCAACGGCTCCGCGCTGGAGCGCCAGACCTACACGAAGATCATCGACCGGCTGATGCTCGTCCTCGTCGGACTGCTCGGCGTGTCCGTCCTCGTGTCCCTGGTGGGCGTGGCCAACACGCTGTCGCTGTCGGTCGCCGAACGCACCCGCGAGAACGGCCTGCTGCGGGCCCTGGGCCTGACGCGACGCCAGATGAAGAGCCTCCTCGCTCTCGAGGCGCTGTTCCTGTCGATGACCGGCGCGCTGATCGGCGTCGGTATGGGTGTCGCCTTCGGGTGGGTCGGCGTCATGAGCCTGCCGATTGACGGGGCCACTCCCGTGCTGAGCGTGCCGTGGCTGCAGCTGGTTGGCGTGTGCGTCGTGGCCATCCTGTCCGCGCTGATCGCGTCGTGGCTGCCCGGCCGCCGGGCCGCCAAGGTCAGCCCCTCGGAGGCGCTGGCGACGGAGTGATTGCTGGTTGAATCACTGGTGTTGACGGGTGGGGTGCCGGAAGGCGCCCCACCCGTTGTTATCGGTCCCCGATTGCCCGACCGTTGGCATGTGGGGCCTGGCTGCGCCGTGGGTGGCGGCCCGCCCGCGAGCCGTCCGCGCCGCGAGCTTCGCTCTGCGCGTCGACTCGTTGTCCGGCCAGGCCCCGCCACCGCCCACGGGCACCGCAGCCTGGCCCTCCATCCCTCCGGCACCCTCCACACCGGCGGCGGTGGGGGTTTTGCACTACATGAAGCCCTCTGGCGGCGTGTCGTTGGCGTGTCGGAGCCTCATGTAGTGCAAATCCCCCCGATTGGCGGTGGTGAGGTCGCGACGTGAGGCGGTGTGGCCGCCAAACTGCAGACCCATTGGGTGAAAACAGCCAAAAATCGATGAATTTAGCTGAATAGGTCTGCACTTTGGCGGAATCGGCGGGCTGCAAGCGCGTTGATTGATGCGGCGTTGTCGAGTCGCGTGTTCGCCGCGGCCCAGGGCCCCGGTCAGCACTCCACGACGTTGACGGCCAGGCCGCCCTCCGATGTCTCCTTGTACTTCGAGAGCATGTCGTTGCCGGTCTGGCGCATCGTCTCGATGACCACGTCCAGGCTCACCGTGTGGCGGCCGTCGCCCCACAGGGCCATGCGCGCCGCGTTGATCGCCTTGACGGCTGCGATCGCGTTGCGTTCGATGCACGGCACCTGCACGAGGCCCGCCACCGGGTCGCACGTCAGGCCCAGCGAGTGCTCCATCGCGATCTCCGCCGCGTTCTCCACCTGCTGTGGGGTGCCGCCGAGGGCTTGCGCCAGGCCGGCGGCCGCCATCGCCGAGGCCGACCCGACCTCGCCCTGGCAACCGACCTCCGCGCCCGCGATGGACGCGTTCGTCTTAATAAGGGCGCCGATCGCTGTCGCCGCCAGCAGGAAGTCGTGCACGAGGGTGCGGCGGCGGGCCGCGCAGGCCTCGGGAGATGCGGGATCATCCGAAGAAGTCTCCGAGGGATCGTCCGCCGTCATACGAATGTGCGCCAGAGGGGTGACCGCGCCATCCTCCGTCGCAGGGCCCGCCGCCACGCCGGGCGTTGAGCCCGTCTCCGGGCAGTGCGTCACCAGGTAGCCGAGCACCGCAGGGATCACGCCGGCCGCGCCGTTCGTCGGTGCGGTGACGACGCGGTGGCCCGCCGCGTTCTCCTCGTTGACGGCCAGGGCAAAAAGGTTCACCCAGTCCATCGCCCGCATCGGGTCGGCCACGGTCGACACCCAGGCGCGCGCACCGTGGGAGCGCACACCCTCCGCGGGAGATGCGCCCGAGGAGGCCCCGGCCTCGTCCGACAAAGAAGAGGGGATACCCGTCAGGCGCTCCGCCAGCTGGCCGGCGAGCGCGCGGGCGCGGCGCGGCACGTCCAGGCCGCCCGGCAGGATGCCCGCCGCCGACGTGCCCGCGTCCACGCAGTCGAACATCGTGTCGGCGATGCGATCCAGGTAGGCGTTGACGGTCTCGCGGGGGCGCACCGCCTCCTCGTTCCTGCGCACGAGCTCCGCGATGCTCAGGCCGGACGCGTCGCACGCGGCGAGCAACTGCGCGCCCGACGCAAACGGATGCGGCGCGGGAACGTCGATGCCGACGCCCGACTGGCTCGTCGCGAGCGAAGACACCTCCGGGTTCTGCGGGTCGTCATTCGTCTGAATCATGACGAAGCCGCCGCCCACCGAATAATAGGTGCGCTCCAGGATGATGGTGCCGTCCTCGTCGGAAGCGGTGATCGTCAGCGCGTTCACGTGATAGGGCAGGACCGTGCGCGGTACGAAACGCACGTCCTCGGCGATGTCGAGGGGGACCTGCGTGCCGCTCGGCAGCGTCAGCATGTTCGACGAGGCCAGGGCCGGCAGGATGGACTCCACCGTCTCGATGTCCACCGTCTCCGGGTCGTAGCCCGCCAGGCCGAGGAGGACCGCGCGGTCCGTCGAGTGGCCGCGGCCCGTCGCGCCCAGCGACCCGAACAGGTCAATCGTGATGTGCGACGGCGGCTTCAGCGTCGTCAGCTCTGTCGTAAACGCTAGACCCGCGCGCATCGGACCCACCGTGTGCGACGACGACGGCCCGATGCCAATGCGGAACATGTCGAAGACCGACAGCGGGTGCGGCGCATCGTGTGCGGCGACCTCACCCGAGACGATAGCTGCGGGCGTGGGGACGCGACGGGTCGTATGTCGTAACTGATGCGCCGAGGGCGACGGGGCGAAGATCCATGGGGACTATTGTGCAGCAGCCGCCCGTGGCGCTGCCTGTTGTGGCTGTGGTACCCGCCAGATCTCCGGCGTTGCTTGTTGCGCCGCTGGTGTTCCAGACGCCGGAGGCCCGGCCGCCCGCGAGATCGCCACACGCGAGCCTGCAGGCTCGGAGTGGTCGATCTCGAAGCCCGCCCGTGCCCTCCGGACCCTCCGGCGCCCTCCACACCGGCGGCGCCTGGTCGCTGGGGTGTGGCCTGGCGCGTCGTCTCGAGACCCGGCCAGGCCCTGCCGCCGCCCTCCGGCACCGCGGCCTGGCCCCGCAGGCTCCCGCTGGGCCTCCAATCGGGCGGGGCCTGGTGTGCGTGTGCTTGCCCTGGCCCTGCCGCCGCATTCCGCGTGGGGTCTGCGGAGAGTGTGGGCGCATCCGGATAGGTTGCCGCTATCCGGATAGGTTATGCGCATCCGGATAGGTTATTAAGCTATCCGGATCTTCGTTACCTATCCGGATCTTCGTTACCTATCCGGTTTTTCGTTACCTATCCGGATGTTTGTTACCTATCCGGATGTGTTGCAGCCTGGGCGCGGTGACCTCCGTACGGGGTGGCCACTGGCCCTGCTAGCGGCCTCAGATGCTGCAGTTTCGCATGCAATTCCCTCTGACTAGCTTGCTTGTTCGTGTCACTTTGCATCACTGAGTCACTCCTGTTTGGGAATTGCATGCGAATTTGGGGAGGGAGTGTGGGTGCGGAGGAGGGGCGTCAGGGGCGTGTCTGGGGTGTGGGTGGGGAGGGGTGTGGGTGGGTAGCTACGGGAGGGCGGGGGTGTGGCTGGGGGAGCGTCTGGGGTGGGGAGGGGAGGGTGTGGGTGCGGAGGGAGGGGTGCGTCTGGGGTGTGGTTGGGGTGTGGCTGGGGGCGCCTGGGGTGCGGATGTGGTGCGGATGAGTGCGCCTGGGAATTTCTGGGGTGTAGATGGGACTGAAGTCCTATGTTTTCGCAGGTGGGAAGAAGTTCGAGGGTGTATCGACGACAGGGCAAAGGGTTTTCCTTGCATTGCTTGACGTTTTGGGAGTGACACCGGCCTGAAAATAGCCTCAACGGTTGATTGTTGAGAATGTGTCAAGTGCTGCAAAGTTCCACATTATGATTTGTTTCCAGCCGTTAAAAAAGATAAAAATCGCCGAAAAGACGCGTTTTCATAGATTGAAACCACTAGGTCAAACGTTGATATCCTGCGGAAATATAGCTTTACTGTTTTTCTGTAATGTAGCCCACTCACAAAGCTGCAGAAAATGGGTTGCATTTTTCGGTAACCGCGTCGTACGCTGAGTGTCATCAAGGTTGTGGAAAAACCTCTCGGGATGTCCCTCCGAGTGCGACACAGCGAAGCAAGAGTCCTCAAGGAGAACGATTGATGGCAACGAGTCGAGCGCGCGCAGGCCACGCGCGGACCAAGCGAACAGGAGCTGCGTCCCGCGCCCTGGCCGCCCTGGCCGTCGTGGCTACTGCAGCCAGCACGCTGGTCGTCTCCCAGGTCGCCGCCCCCCAGGCCGCACAGGCCGCCCAGGAGCCCGCCGCGACCAAGATTGATGTCGGCGAAGTCTCTGCCTGGATGGGTAAAGGTATTACCAATGGCTCTGAGACGGATGAGACGACTGACTACAACAACTTCATTCGTTACGGCATCGTCAAGGGTATGACCGAGGATCGTGTGCGCACGGGCAACACTCCTGTCACGACCACTCTTGGTGGTCCCTACGCTAAGGCGAATGATGCGTGGACCTACATTGCGCGCGGCATGCCGTGGAAGTGGGATAACCAGGATGTTGACTACGGTGACCCGCCCGCCAGCAAGGCATGGATGCAGGCCCACTATGACAAGTGGAAGAATGCTGGCGATAAGGCTATTTGGGTGAACGGCCAGTCCGCCATCGGCTTCAAGCCGAACAACCCCGGCGAGGTCGAGCCCGGCCAGACCTTCCTGCTTGGCGCGATCCGCCACAACAACCTGCCGATTGGTGGTACTGCCCAGATCCAGCCCTACCTGCACTCCTCGCTGAATCTGCAGCTGACCGGTCTGATCCCTGGCGACACGGGCGAATCGTACCCCTTCGTTAACCACGAGACCTTCAACACTCTGTCCTCGACGATCATCTACCGCAAGGGTGGTGCCTACATCAAGCACCCCGGTATTGCTGGGACGGGCACCTGCCGTACGGACATCGGTATTAACGGTAAGGATGCGACGGAACGAGCGCTTCCGGCTTCTGGCGTGCAGTACCTGCGAGACGCCGTCATGGACCAGGGAATCTACTACGGCACTCCTCAGTGGGCTAAGAAGAATGGACAGTTTGTCCTGGATGAGAATGGACAGAAGCAGTTCATTGGTACCGCCTATGAGCCGGATCCGATCGACCCCTCCGACCGCTCGAAGGGTTACGTCAACAAGCCCGAGTCCCGCTCCGGACGCTACTACTGCGTCAAGTACGTGGGCGAGGGCAACGGCGAGTACGACCTGTACAGCCAGTACTACAACAAGGGTGCTGAGCAGCCCTTCAACCAGATCACCACGAAGAGGGCCCTGCCCATCGAGTGGCCCGGTGCCAAGGGTAACGTCAACGAGAACCCCTACGTGTGGGATACCGTCAAGCTGAAGAAGACGACCTCGGATCGTACCTTCACGAAGAACGGTCGCACCTATCGCCTGCAGCTGTGGGGCTTCACCCCCGCGACGAACGCAACGAACTTCCTGACCCCGGACAACTTCAACTCCATCCCGACCGCCGACTGCCCGGCGACCCCGCCCGCGGACGCCAAGCGCACCGACACCTTCGTGACTCAGGAGCTCTCGGTCAACTACGGCTGCCTCTACGGTGTCATCACCGAGGAGCGCTCCGTGCGCATCGCGAAGGCCGTCGAGGACCCGGCGGGCGCCAACCCGGCGATCCCCGCCGCAACCTTCGCAGTGGAGACCGGCGACGCCTGGCACGATAACACCGACCGTACCCCCGCGACGACCGGCACCGTGTCCGTCACGAAGCCCACTGTCTCCTCTGCCCCGGCCAAGGCCTCGTACATCTCCGCTGCCGACCCGGCCGCGTCGCTGACCCCCACCGCCTTCGGTGAGGCCCAGGCGAAGTACGACTCGGTGTTCATCCCCTTCGAGGTCGGTAACTCCGACTTCACCATCACGGAGAAGGACATCTCGACCGGCGGTGAGGACAAGTGGAACCTCAAGGACATCAAGTGCGTCAACGGCATCGGTGAAGACGTCGCCGTGACCAAGACCGAGCGTGGCGTCAACTTCAAGAACGTTGGCGGCGCAGCGTCCAACGAGGCAGCCCCCATCACCTGTACGTTCGTGAACGAATACCAGGCCCCCAAGCTGCGCGTCCAGAAGTCCATCGAGCGAACGGCGGCGCCAAGGGCGCCACGAGCTTCAACGTGGACTACAAGATCGTCGCCACCAACGACGGCTCGCTGGCCGCCAACACTGGCAAGCTCACCGACAAGCCCGACTTCGCGAAGGGCCTGGAGATCCAGTCCGCGAAGATCGCCGAAACCCAGGCCGGCCTGGACTCCGCGTCCATCGCCACCGCCACGAACGGCGTCTACACGCTGACCGACGGCGTCGAGCTGGCCCCCAAGGCTACCAAGGAATACTGGATCCGCTTCGCGGTCGTCCGTAACCCCGCAGCCGCCGGCTACAAAGAGGCCGACCTGGCCTGCTCCGTCAACGGAAACAACGAGCTGGCTCCCGGCAAGGGTCTCTTCAACGAGGTCCTGGCTGAGAACGGCAAGGACTCCGACGGTACGAGCAACAACAAGGCCTGTGGCCCGACCGTTCCCCACGACTTCGTGGTGGTGAAGGCTGGCACGCAGAACACCGGCTCCACCTTCGCGGACGCCTCGAACCAGTACATCGGTCCGAACAACGCGGCCATGTACCCCCTGAAGGGCGCCGAGTTCGCGATCTACAAGTCCAACCCCAACACGGACGCCAACGCCCAGGTCGTCAAGACCCTGACCCAGGCGACCGCGACCGACGGCTACTACTGGTCCGTCAACGACCTCGACCTCGACACCGCCTACTGGCTCGTCGAGACCAAGGCACCCGCGGGACACTCCCTGCTGCCCCAGCCTCTCGAGTTCAAGCTGACGTCCCGAGACAGCGGCTCCGGCACGAACGTTGAGCTCGCGGCCGACCTGAGGGACCAGGCCAAGTGGGCCACGAGCGCCGTCCAGGCGTTCGCGTCGGACAGTAGCACGCCGGGCCCCCAGGGCTTCCTGGTCGGCGGCACCCGCAAGGCCACCATCGTTGTCAAGGACACCGAGGTTGGCGAGCTGCCCAAGGCCGGCAGCACCGGAATCTACCCCTACATCGGCGTCGCAGCGGCGCTCATGTCCGGGGCGATGGTGATGACCGTGGTCACCACCAAGAGGCGCAAGGCAACCGCCTGAGCCACCCATGAGGTCCCGTGACCACGGCGACCCACCATCAGAAAAAACTCCCGAAATCACACACACAGGAGAAAGAAAACCTATGAGCACCACGAAGACCCGCCGCAGCCTGAGCCTGCTCGCAGCCTTCGCCGTCGCCGCTGGCGCGCTGGCCCTGCCCGCCGCCACCTCCGCGACCCAGGCTGCCCCCGCCTTCGGCCTCGCGGCTACGACCGAGCGCGCCCCCTCGCTGGTCGACCTCGACACCACCAAGACCGGCTCCATCACCATCCACAAGTACGTGAAGGACGCCACCAACGGCACCACGGCCGGTAACGGCCTTGAGGACACCTCCGATCACGGCACCGCCCTCGACGGCGCGACCTTCACCGTCGAGAAGCTGACCAACGTCGACCTCACCACGCAGGCCGGCTGGGAGAAGCTCGCTGGCTTCAACGGCAACGTTGACACCGCGAAGGCTGACGGCGTTGACGCTGCCGTCACCAAGACCACCGCCGGCGGCGGCCTGGCTAAGTTCGACAGCCTCCCCCTCGGCGCCTACGTCGTGACCGAGACCGCGACCCCCGCCGGCTACGTCGGCGCGAAGCCCTTCATCATCACGGTGCCCATGACGCACCCGACCGAGCTGAACAAGTGGGTCTACGACGTCCACGCCTACCCGAAGAACTCGAAGGCTGGCATCGAGAAGACCGTCGCCGACGCGGACACCCCCGCTATCGGCTCCGCGATCTCCTACACCATCAAGTCGGACATCCCCGCCGCTGAGGCCCTCGACTTCTACGACGTCGTCGACCAGTACGACAAGCGCGTGGAGCTGCCCGAGGCCGACATCGCCCTGAAGATCATCAACGGCAAGACCGGTGACGTCGCCCTGGCCAAGGGCACCGACTACACGCTGGTCGCCGCCGACGGCACCGACGGCAAGACCAAGTTCTGGACCGCCGAGTTCACCGCTGACGGCCGCAAGAAGCTGATCGACAACCGCAAGGACGACAACACCAAGGTCCAGATGGACCTGACCGGCACCGTCAAGGAGAAGGTTGCGGCTGACGGCCTGTTCAAGAACAAGGCCATCCTGCTCCCCAACGCCCCCTCCAACGGCTGGAAGCCCAACTCGGGTGAGGTTCCCCCGCCGGATTACCCGAACTCCGAGGTTGTCTCCAAGTTCGGCAAGGTGAAGATCACCAAGGTTTCCTCCGTGGAGGACACCAAGAAGCTCGAAGGCGCTGAGTTCGAGGTCTACAAGTGCACGCCTGCGACCAAGCCCACTGAGAACTTCCAGTCCGTTGACGCGACCCTCGACACCAAGCTCTCGCCCGCCGGCAAGGAAACCTACGCGACCGACGCCAACGGTGAGGTCACCATCGACGGCCTGCGCAACAACGACTGGGAGAACAACGCTGCCGTCGCCGAGGCTGACCGCGGCTGGTACTGCCTCGTCGAGACCAAGGCCCCCACGGGCTTCGAGCTCCAGACCCGCCCGATCGCCTTCCAGATCCTCGAGTCCAACTCCAAGGCTGACAACGAGTACACCCTCGCGACGACCGTCAAGGACGTCCCGAAGAACGGTGGCTTCAACCTGCCGCTGACCGGTGCTGCCGGTGTTGGCGTTCTGATCGGCGCTGGCGCCCTCCTCGTGGGCGGCTCCGGTGCGATCGCGCTGGCCAACAAGCGCCGCAAGGAGCAGGCCGACGCCTGAGCCTAGCTAGCTAGCGACACACAGGGGGGTGTGGACCCGCGGGTCCACACCCCCCTCGCGTTGCCCGCACACCGCCCCCCGCGGTACTACCCTGTAACCAGACAAACTTCCACGGCCTCGGCAATGAACGGAGAAAGCGTGAGCACCCAAGCGCCCGACAAGAAGAAGACACCCCTCAAGTGGCGTCTCCTGACGATCGCGCCCCCGATCCTGCTGCTGGCCGGCATCCTGGTCCTCCTGTACCCCGTCTTCGCGACCCAGTACAACAACGCGCGCCAGGAGCGCATCGCCTCCGAATTCAGCGCTGTCGCCGAAAATGTCGGCCCCGACGCCGTCGCCGAAAACCTTCGCCGCGCCGACGAATACAACCTCAAAGCCTCCGAGTCGCCGATCCTCGACCCCTGGCTGGACGCCCAGCGCCCCGGCACCGCGCAGTACCAGGACTACCTGGCCCAGCTCAACCTCAACGACGTCATGGCGACCATCAAGATCCCCTCGATCGACGTCAACCTGCCGATCTACCACGGAACCGACACCGCGACGCTCGACAAGGGCATCGGCCACCTCTTCGGCACCGCCCTGCCCGTCGGCGGCGAATCCACGCACACGGTCCTCACCGGCCACACCGGCCTGGGCAACGCCACCATGTTCGACCAGCTGACCAGCGTCAAGATGGGCGACTACTTCTACATCGAGACCGCCGGGCGGCACCTCAAGTACCAGGTCACCGACATCCGCGTCGTCCTGCCCCACGAGACCGAGTCCCTCAACAAGGTCGAGGGCAAGGACCTCGCCACCCTCATCACCTGTACCCCCTACGGTGTCAACACGCACCGCCTCCTCGTGACCGGCGAGCGTGTCCCCATGGACGAGGAGGCCGTGGCCGCCGAAGCCGCGCAGGTCAAGGGCTCCGTCATGAAGCCGTGGATGATCGCCGTCCTGGCGTCCGTCGCCGTCATCCTGCTCGTTGCCGGCATCCTCTGGCTGCGCTCCCGCAAGCGCAACAACGAGGAGCCGCAGGAGATTGAGGGCGCCGCCGCTGCTGCGCTCGCCTCCGCCGAGGCTGGGGACGAGGCCGGGGCTGAGTCCGTTGAGGCCGCTGAGTCCGTCGCCGACGCACCCGCCGCCCCCGACGCGCCCGACGCCCCCGACCTACTGACGGACGCCGAGCAGATCTCCGAGGAGGAGATCAACGCTGGCCGCACCGCGGCCCTCAAGAAGATGCTCGAGGAACGCGGCAAGCAGTAAGCATCCCCTATAACTGGCCCCCGCAGGCCATCTGAGGCGCGGAAACGCGCGGAGGAGCGAGTAAGCTCACCCGCGCGTTTCCGCGTGTTTACGCTAGAGTCAGTGAGTAACTGTCAAACGATCTGGAGGGTACGTGGAGCACCACCGCAGCGGCGCACGCTCCCGCCGCGCTAGGTACGCGAGGGCCAAGTCCCGGCCTCGCGGCGCCGTCTCGCGTGCCCTGGCCGCCCTCCTCGTCGCGGGCGCAGCTGCACTCTCCGGCCTCGTCGCCCCCGAACGCGCGGACGCCGACGCCACGCTCGAGCCTCCCGGAGGCGGCACCGCCCCCGTCACCTCGTCCACCGGCCGCCTCGGCGCGGCCACCATTAACGGCTCGGGCTTCGACCGCACGACGAACGTTCCCGACAACGCCTACGTCGGGACCGTGCGAGGCGCGGGCCCTTTTGATGCGGCCGACCCTGCCCAGTCCTCGGCCCCCCTCCAGGTCGGAACCGCCCAGCCCATGCTGGACGCCGCCGTCGCCTCGGGCGACTACTGGACCTACATCGCGCGCGGCCTGCCCGCCGCCAACCCCGTCGCCACCGGCGTCATCTCGCCGCAGAACACCAATGCCCTGGGGTACAAGCCCAACAACCCCGGCGACGTCCCCATCGGCAAGCCCTTCCTCCTGGGCACCGTGCGACACAACAACTTCCAGGTGCACTCGGCCAGCCAGTGGGTCCACTCGTCGATCGACGTCACCATCGGCGGTATCGAGGACTCCTTCCCCTTCGACCAGGAGGAGACCGAGGACGACACCGACACCACCGCGGCCCTCAGCGATGAGGGCGCCTACATGCTCGCCTCGCGTGCCAACGGCCCTTCCTCCTGCCCCGCCAACGCGCCCTACGCCGCCCTGAACCGCGACGCCGGACCGGGCGTCTGGTACTGCTACCGCCACGTCGGCAAGGGGCGGGGCAACCGCGACATCTACACGAACAACCCGGCCGCCTACCCCGACGCCGCGGGCACGCCCGACCAGAGCCCCAACTCCGAGGACGTGCTGACGATCTCGCGGACCACCTCGAACAAGACCGTCATGATCGACGGCATCCCGTACCGCCTCGTTATCGCCGGCTTCACCCCCAGCGGCGACGGCGTCTGCCCGGACACGCCGCCAGGCGGCGTCACCCCCGTCTCCACCTTCAGCTCGAAGGAAAACAAGACCTCCTACGGGTGCCTCTACGCGACCTTCAGCCAGGAGCGCTACATCCGCATCGCCAAGACCGTCACCCCGGAATCCGAGGCAATTGGCGGCAAGATCCCCCTCCTTCAACTTCACGACGCTGGGCATCGGCGACTTCGTCTCGCCCACGGGCGAACCCCTCAAGACCGCCGAGAACGCGGGTGGCTTCGTCGACTGGTCCTCCTTCGCGGACAGCCCCCTGACCCCCACGGGCTACGGCAAGGACGGCACCGTGAGGTCCGGATACCAGGCCTTCATCCCCGGATACTCCCAGTTCGTCATCGCCGAGACCGGCCCTCGCATCCCCGGGCGCCGCCCCCTGCGCTTCGGCGAACCCGGCTACTTCGGCCCCTGGAAGGTCTCCGACGACCCGAACTCCGCGCGCTGGGAGCTCACCGACATCAGCTGTGTCAACGGCATCGGTGAGGCCGTCAACGTCACGCGCGACCCCATGACCGGCGGCATCGACTTCTCGGACGTACCCCCGGCCAAGACAGCGGCCGCCGTGCCGATCACCTGCAACTTCACGATCCAGCAGCAGGCACCCAAGCTGCGCATCGATAAGACCGTCGAAAGCGTCGAGGGCGCCTCCGGTGACACGATCACCGTCACCTACCGCGTCACAGCCACGAACGACGGCACGATCGCGGGCACGACCGGACGCCTCGTCGACACCCCGGCTTTCGCGCCCGGCCTCACCCTGCGCTCCGCCGCGATCGCCACCTCTCTCGAGGGCCTGGGCGGCGCCCGCGAGCAGAACCGCGCCGCCACCTACGTCCTCACCCAGGGCACCAACGTCGAACCCGGGGAGGGCGCGACCTGGTTCATCCGCGTGAAGGTCGCCCGCGACAAGGCAGCCGCCGGATACAGCGAGGCCGCCCTCGAGTGCGTCCCCCAGAACGGGCGCCTCACCCCCAAGCGCGGCCTCTACAACTCCGTCGCCGGCCCCTACGACCACGACGGCGCCGCCAACAACGAGGCATGCGCCCCCGCCCGCCCGCGCACCATCCGCATCGAAAAGGCTGGCACCCAGCCCGTCGGCGCGGCCAACGAGGATGGTACCTACCCGCTCGACGGCGCCGCCTTCGCGATCTACGACAACGAGGCCCTGACCGGCACCCCGCTCTCCACCTCCGACGGCGAATCGCAGTTCGTCACCGCGCCCCTCGAGACCGGCAAGACCTACTGGCTCGTCGAGACCCGCGCCCCCGCCGGACACGTCCTCCTGCCCCGCGCCGTGCCCTTCCACATCGAGGTGGGTGCCGACGCCTCGGCCTCCACGGTGATCACCACCGACTTCGGCGCCGACGAGGGCTTCACCTCCGTGCGCGTCATCCCCGCCTCCGCAGGAACGGGTGCCGCCGCGCTGCCCGCCATCCGCGTCGTCGACACCCAGGTCGGCGTCCTGCCCAACTCCGGTGCCGGCGGCATCTACCCCCACCTCGGCCTCGGCGCCGCCCTCCTCGGCCTCGCCGGCGCGTGCGCGTGGGCGCGCCGCCGCGCCGCCTGACCGGCACGAGGCCGGGCATGTCACGCGTGGGTTAGGTCGCCAGCGTTCTCAGCCTCAGCCCTATGGTTCCTCAACAATGTCGCATGCAATTCCCTCGCGATTATTTCAAATATTGAAATCGAGTCGTTGGAATTGCAACGTTTGTAGGCAGTGTCAAAAACTGACCCGGGGGAATTGCATGCGACTTTTGGGGGGAGCCAGGAAAGGGGAGGTGCACAGACAACGCGGCCGCCCCCGCGCGAGGCGAGCGTGACCGAGGCGGGCCTCGTCCCCTACGATGGGAACCATGAACCTCAGCTTCCCCGAGCGCATCCGCGTCGACGCCATCATCCAAGCCGCCATGGACATGGAGGCCGCGCCCCTCCTGCACGAACTCGCGCCCATCGGCGACGACGAGACCCCCCCAGGCCATCCTCGCGGGCAGCCACAAGACCCAGCGCTTCGTGCTCGGCATCCTCGACGGACGCACCGTCCTGGTCGTCACCTCCGGCATCGGCCTGGCCAACGCCGCCTCTGCGACCGCGCGCGCCCTCACCCTCGTCGAGGCGCCCATCGTCATCGCGGCCGGCACCACCGGCGGCCTCGCCCGCGACATCAACGTCGGCGACATCGCCGCCGGCACCCGCGCCATCTATGGGCAGGCCGACGCGACCGCCTTCGGCTACGCCATGGGCCAGGTCCCCCAGATGCCCGTCGACTACACGACCTCCGAAGCCGCCGAAGAGCGCCTGCCTATTCTGCGCGGCCTCATCGAACACCCCGTGCGCCGCGGCCGCATCGTCTCCTCCGACTCCTTCTGCACCGAAGCCAACGTCGGCCCCATGCGCGAGCGCTTCCCCGACGCCATCGGCACCGACATGGAAACCTGCGCGATGGCCCAGGTCTGCTGGTCCTCCGACGTCGACTGGATCTCGTTGCGCGCCGTCTCCGACCTGTGCGGCCCCACCGCCGACCAGGCCTTCCACATGGACGGCGCCCGCGCCGCCGCCCACAGTGCCCAGGCCGTGCGCGCCTACCTGACGCTGCTCTGAGCGCCCGCCCCGGCCTCGTCGCCCCGAACGAACGGAAACGAACATGACCCGCCCCGCCCGCATCCTCATGGTGTGCACCGGCAATATCTGCCGATCCACGATGGCCCACGCGATCCTCGAACAGGCCGCCGCGCGCGCCGGCGTGGACGTCGTCGTCGATAGCGCCGGCGTCTCCGACGAGGAGCAGGGAAACCCGATCGACCGCCGCGCCGCCCGCGTGCTGCGCGACGCCGGGTACACCGTGCCCGACCACCGTGCGCGCCAGATCCGCGCCGGCGAGCTGGGGGAGTGGGACCTCATCCTGGCCATGACCTCGCGCCACCTGAGCGTCCTGGAGCGCCTCGCGGAGCGCGTGGGGGTTGAGCACGAGGGCGCGCCCGCGTCCGCCGCCGACCTGAGGCAGGGGCCGCGCGTGTGCCTGTACCGCGACCTCGACCCCGAGGGCAGCGGCGATGTGCCCGACCCGTGGTACGGCGGCCACCAGGACTTCCTGGACACCCTCGAGGTCATTGAGCGAGTCACCCCGCAGATCCTGACGCTTCTCAGCTGACAGGCGCGGTGTGTCGGCACGTTCCGCGCGTTGACTGGCGTCTTGCAGTCGAGGCTGTCTAGGTGCCTGTCTCTTCTAAATTTCGCATGCAATTCCCCTGAGGGTCCTTGAGGCATCCCTAGAAAACCGCATGATTTCAACGATCTGATTTCAAATGTTGAAAGAGCAGTGGGGGAATTGCATGCGAAATTAGCGTTGAAGGTGATAACTGGGCAGGTATCCGCTCAGGATGTCGAGGAAGGCGGTGTTCTTCACGGTGGCGCGCGCGTCTTCCAATCCAGTGTCGGGTACGAGGCGACGGAGAGCTGTCACCGAGACCGGGACCTCTCGTGCGAAGTCGCCATTCATGACGTCGTCATAGGTGAATCGAAGGACGACGAATCCGCGCCGTAGAAGTTCTCGATCCCGCTTGAGGTCCTTCTCGCGCTGCTCTTTCGATGAGTGGAAGGCCCACCCATCCACCTCGATGACGATGAAGCCGAGGACGATCATGTCGACCTCGCCGACTCCTTCGATCCAGACTCCGACCTGCGGTGTTAGCCCCATGTCGATGAGTTGCAAGCGGGCAACGGTTTCGAGGATCGAGCGGGCTCGGTCCGACGAGAGGGAAAGCGCTTCTCTGAGGTGAGGCAGTCGGCTGCCGGTTGGTGGGATAGCGAGTGTCGAGACGTCGTAGAGTCCGCGATTGCGCGCGGCATCAAGCATAGGCAGTGAGACCTTGAGTGGCATGCAGACGAGCACTCGCTCCAAGACTGTCCCGATGCACGCTACATGTGTGCGTTCTTCTTCTTTGCTCAGGACCGGCTCCCAGTGGACGCACACATCGTCGAAGCGGCGGAGCTTTGAGTAGTGCATTCCTCGGCTGTGTCTGACCGACAAATGCGTGCGCTGTGGGAGCGCCTCAGTGGCGACTGGTAGGTCATAGAACTTCGCTGCGCTCACACACGAGAGGCAAGCGTTGTATACGAAAGCGCGTACCTGATCTAACGTGTACCTGGTGTTGTCGTAGATCCAACCGCGGTAGTGGCTGATGCCAGTTGGCAGCGTTGAAGGAGTGAGCTCTGCGTGGCGCAGGCTTGAAATTTTGGTGATGCCGTGTCGTTTACGTAGCTCTTCGTTGAGATCCATGTAGCGATCATGCTACTTTATGGCGGTTCGTGTGAGCTGTTTGAAATATCTGTGGATAACTAAGAAATTTCGCATGCAATTCCCCGGCGGGCTGATTCGAGGTAGTCTCGAAAACCGCATGATTTCAACGATCTGATTTCAAATCTTGAAAGAGGTGTGGGGGAATTGCATGCGAAATTGATTGGGGAGTCAGTGTCCCCACCGGATACAGACGAGCGGCCACCCTGCGGTAGCCGCTCGCTGCGTTAAAGCGTGGCGCCTCAGTCGGGCAGGGACGCTCCCGCCTCGGTGAGGAGAGTGCGGATCTGCTCCTCGACACCCTTCGTGCCGCGGCCAACGGCGACCAGCTTGCCGTCCGCGCCCGCGATGAAGTGCGTCGGCCACGCCGTCGCGCCGTAAGCCTTGAAGGCCTCCAGGTCGGGGTCCAGGGCGACCGGGTAGGTGATGCCCAGCTTCGAGATTGACGCGTTCACGACCGACGCGTCGCGCTCGAAGGCCTGCTGGGGTGAGTGCACGCCCACCACGACCAAGCCGTAGTCCTTGTACTTCTCGTAGATCGCCTCGAGTTCGGGGATCTCGCGCTGGCAGTTCGTGCACGAGCTCGACCAGAAGTCCACGAGCGTCACCGTGCCGGACGGCTGGCCGAGGGTGTTGAGCCACTCCGAGGCCTGGATCGTCGGCATCGCGCCGCAATCCTTCGCACCATTACGCGCGCACTGCGCGAAGTCGGTGCTTGCCTCGACTTCCTTCTCGGGCTCGCAGGCGCCGTCCTCGCAGGCATCCCCGGTGGTCGCTTCGAGCGCGGCCGTGTAGTCGGGGATCATGCGCTGCAGGGCCATCGGGGCGTCCGTCGCGATACCCAGCGCGAGCGCGATCATGGCGACGCCCGCGGCGATGCGCAGGGGGCGCTGGCGGGTCTTCAGGAAGCGGGCCGCGACGCCCGAACCGGCGATCGCGACGATCATCAGCGGGATCGACACGCCAATCGCGAAGGAGATGGCCAGGCCGATGATGTGCCACGTGATCTGCCCGGAGCTCGAGGCTACGATGATCGAGGTCAGTACCGGACCCGCGCACGGCACGAAGGCCGCGCCCAGAACGAGGCCGAGGCCGAAGCCTGCGCTGTCGCCCGTCGTGCGAGGTGCCAGGCGCGTGAAGGGGCGCTCGAGCACCTCCATGATCTTCGGGACGATCATGCCGATACCCACGGCCAGCAGCAGGATGATGCCGGTCCAGCGGATCAGTGCCTGCGGCAGGTTCAGCAGGCTCAGCAGCGCCGAACCCGCGACCGTGATGATCATGAACGAGGTGACGAGGCCCAGGACGATGAGCACGGGGCGCCGCGTCACCGAGTCGCTGCCGTCGGCCTTCACGGCTGCCTTCTTCGGAGCTTCCCCGCCCAGGTTCACGCCCGGGGCGAGGCGGAAGAGCGACGAATCAACACCTGCCTGCGCCTCCGGGGAAGACGCGGATCGAGGCGCCCCGGCCTTGTTCGAGGAGGATGCCGAGTCGCGGGAGCCAGCGGCGCCCAGGAAGAGTGCGGGCAGGACGGGAAGGATGCACGGGGAGATGCCCGTGATGAAGCCACCAAGAAGGCCTAGCAAGAGGAACATAGGTTCACCTTACTTGGAAGTAGTTGAAAATGCATGCTACTTGTCGGCTGCACGCATGAAAACGGATGCGATAGCTTGGTCGTGCGCCTACAGTGACAGGACCAGGTCCGCGCGTTCCTTCGTGCGATCGACGAGGGCCATGTTCGCCGCGTCCACCGTGCGCACCCAGTGTGCGGCGTCCGCGCGATCGCGGCCAAAGCTCATGTGCCGGTCGATCAGGCGCGAGGCGAGTTCCTCGAAAGGCGTGTCAATAAAGACGAGCAGGTCGATGAGGCCGCGCACGTCCGCCCAGCCGGGCAGCTCGAGACCCAGGTAGTTGCCCTCCGTGATGACGACACCGTCGACCTCGACGGGTAGGGAAGCGGCGACGGGCTCGTGCAGGTCGCGCCGGTAGTCGGGGGCGAGGACCATGCCGTCCGCGCGGCGCACGCGCCCCAGGAGAGCGACGTATCCGCCCACGTCGAAGGTGTCGGGCGCGCCCTTGTGGTCCGCGATCCCTCGCGCGGCCAGCACCGCGTTGGACATGTGGAAGCCATCCATGGGCGCCAGGCCAGCGACCGGGATGCCGGCCTCGGGCAGGGCGGCGGCCAGCTCGGCGGCGATCGTCGTCTTGCCGGTCCCGGGAGGGCCGGTCAGGCCCAGCACGCGCACGGGGTCACCGATGTGTGCGCGCTCGGCCACGGCCTCGACGATGCGCTGGGTGATCGACGAGGCCTGGGCGCGCTCAGGGGAGGCGGCAGGCACCTGCCGTCCTGAGCCCGCCCGTAGGGAAGTCACGGCTTGATGACGGGCAGTGTCGACCAGGGGAAGTTGATCCACTTGTCGGTGTACGCCCACACGTAGTCGGGTTCGATGATGGACACGGGCTTCTTGTAGATGACCGCGCTGCGGGCCTCGACGCGCACGGCGGCGGAGCCGTCGAGAGTAAGGCCGTGCTCGTCGATGAGGTCCATGACCATCTTGAGGGTCTTGCCGGAGTCGGCGACGTCGTCGACGACGAGGACGCGCTTGCCGTCCATCGCGGAGACGTCCATGAGCGGGGGAAGTAGCTGGGGCTCGTCGAGGGTTTCGCCGATGCCGGAGTAGAACTCGACGTTCATGGTGCCGATGGCCTTGACGTCCATCGCGTAGGCGATGGCGCCAGCCGGGATGAGGCCGCCGCGGGCGATGGCGACGATCAGGTCCGGGATCCAGCCAGAGTCGACGATCTGCTGAGTGAGCTCACGGGACGCGTCGCCGAAGCCTTCCCAGGTGAGGACCTCGCGGTCGGGAGCGGTGGTGGCGTCGGGGCTGGCGGTGGTACCCATGGCTTCCTTCTCTCGGGGGTGTTGGAATCAAGGGTATCGCCGTCGGGTGGGTGTGTGCGCGCCCGTACGGGTAATAAAACTGTGACGTGGGCAGATGCGTGTCGCGGATAGCGTTTTGGGTCTCCGAGGCCGGGGTCGAGGAAGGGCCTGGCCGTTCACTCCCCAAAAGTCGCAGGTAATTTAACTCGGTCAGTTTTTGAGTACGGCTTGAAACGTTGTGATTCCAACGGTCTGGTTTCAGAGTTTGAAATAGAGGAGAGGGAATTGCATGCGACATTTTTGGGTAACCGGCACCATGTTCGGACTCCGTTGGCGTCGACACTAGCGGCGGCCCTAGCGCCGGTCCTAGCGGCGGATCGAGGCGAGCTCGCGCTCGTAGGTGCGCCCGGGCGAGGCGGCCTTTCCTCGGTGCTCCCAGGTGAGGATCAGCGCAGGGTTGAAGGCGCGCGAGCACACCCCGCACGAGGAGACGCGACGCGGCGCCCGATAGAGCCGGCGGGTGGCCCCGCAGCGTGGGCACGTGCCCACCCAGGGCGCGTCCGGGGAGGGAAGGGACGAGGGCAGTCGCGCGGAATCCGGAGCGCCGAGGGCGCGCGCGGCGCGCTTCCAGGCGGCGTCGTGCCCGTGGGTGGGGCCGACGAGGGCGTGGGCGATCTCGTGTAGGATCACGCCCCGGATCGTCTCCGCGTCGTACAGGTCGGTGAGCGGCCCGGACAGGCTGATCGTGCGCGAGGTATGCGTGCACGCGCCTGCCCGGCGCTTGGCGTGGTCGAAGCGGAAACGCCAGTCGGTCAGCCCCGCAGCGTCCATGAGGGACCGTGCGAGAGCGCGAGCATCCTCGCGCTTCACCGCGCCCCCGCGAGCACGCCGAGCAGGCGCTTCATGGAGACTTTGTTGGGTGTGCCCAGGGTCTGGGCGAACATCGACACGCGCAGTTCCTCGGCCATCCACCGCGCCTGGGTGAGCGCGGCGTCGCGTCGGGCGTCGTAGGGGCGCCGTTCCAGGGCCTCGCGCGTGGCGGCGATCTCGGCCTCGGCCTGGTGGATGCGGTCCATGTCCTCCAGGTCGCGCGCGAGCGCCCCCGGCGAGGAGGCGGCGCGCTCGATGCGCACGGCCCCGGCGCGCAGGTAGCGTCCCAGGTGCGGCAGCGCGGAGGCGGGCGTCGCCGACACGAAGCCTTCGTAGAGCAGGGTCTTCCCGTGCGCTGCGACGTCGCGCGTCGTCTCCTTGAGCGAGGCCTGGGGGTGGGAGCGCACGGCGGCGTCGGCCTCGGCGCTGGCCTCCAGGGCCCGCACGACGTGGGAGAGGATCTGGTAGACGCGGTCCTCGTGGGCGTCGCGCGCGGCCGCCACGAGAGTCTCGAAGGCCTCGGGATCGCGCACGTCCGCGGGGGTGCTCAGCTCGTCCACGAGGGCCAGGGCCGAGGCCAGCTGCGCGTCCGCGACCAGGGCCGCCGTGTCCGCGTAGGGGGAGGCCGCCAGCATGAGGGCCTCGCGGCCCGTCCAGCGCGTGGTCACGCGGTTGGTCGCCAGGGCGACGCGGGCGAGCAGCAGGCGGGCGAGGCCGGCGCGGTGCTCGCGGTCCGCCTCGGCGGCGCTGGCCATGACGCGCACGCCCGCCGCCGGGGCCGCGGCGCTGCCCTGGGGGACCAGCGCGGGGAAGGCCCGCAGCGTCATTGAGCCCGAGGTCTGCGTGATCGAGCGCGGCAGCATCGGCATCTGCGTGAGGCCGTCCGCGTGGAACGCCGGGTCCGGCGCGGGGGCCGAGGCCTGGGCGTCCTTCGGCGCGTGCGCGCCCCCGGGTGCGGACTGCGTGCCCACGTTGGACGCGGACACAGAGGTGGAGGAATCTTCCCCACCGCGCGCGGCTTCCTTCTCCGAGGCGCCGCGCCCGCGCTTGTTCCTGCGCGCCTGCTTCTCGCCGGCCTCCTCGAGGGCCGCGCGCACGGCCGTGCGCACCGCCTTATTCGCGTCGCTGGCGAGGGAACGCTGCAGGTAGGCCAGGTCCTTGCCCGCGCCCAGCTCCTTGCCGGACGCATCGGTGACGACGAAGGTCATGCGCAGGTGGTCGGGCAGGTGGGCGCGCGCGTGCGCCAGGTCCGCCTCGCTCAGGTCCACGCCGCGCAGGACGCGCACCGCGTGGGCGAGGGCCTCCAGGACGGGGCCCTCGGTGAGGGGACGGGGCTTGGGCGCCTCGGCGGTCGCTTCGGCGCCCTGGGTTGCCTGCGCCTGTTCGGGGGTCTCCTTCTGCGCGGCCTTCTTGGGTGCCTTTGCGGGCGAGTTGCGCGTCGACAGCTTGCCCGAGGTCGCACCCCACGCGGCCAGGCGGCCCATCGCGGCGTCCAGGCTCAGCGGGTCTGGCTCGTCGGACTCGGTGGCCTTGGCCTTCCCGGCAGCCTTGTCCGCTGACGCCGCCACGGCCTCGACCGGCTCGTCGCCCGCCTGATCGATCCAGCGAGCCACCGACGCGGCCACGTCCGGCGCGGGGGCCAGCAGCCGACGCACACCCTTGGGCAGAGCGCGGATCGCCTCGGTCAGCAGGTCCTCGCGCATGCCCGGCACCAGCCAGTCCGTGCCCTTATCGCTGACGCGTTCGAGCACCTCGATCGGGATGTGCATCGACACGCCGTCACGCGGGCTGCCCGGCGCGAACTCGTAGCTCAAGGGCAGCGACAGATCGCCGCACTGCCACCGGTCCGGGAAGCCCTCGCCGGAGGTCGCCTCGCGCGGCATCAGCAGGGACGCCGGGTAAATGAGTAGATCAGGGTGAGAGCGGCGCTCGTCCTTCCACCAGCGGTTGAACGCCGCCGCGCTGGTCACGTGCTCGGGGATCAGATCGTCGAAGAAACGGAAGCGCGCCTGCTCGTCCGCGACGAGGCCGTGGGTGCGGCTGCGGCGCTCAACCTCGCGCGCCTGCTCCACCAGGGCCTCGTTTCGGCGCTGGAAAGTGTGCCTCTCCCTCCACTGGCCATCCACCAGGGCGTTGCGAATGAACATCTCGCGGGCCAGCTCGCGCGCTGTCGTCCCCTCGCGCGCGGCCACCAACTCCTCGAAATGACGCGGCTCAAACGACCCCGACGACAGCGGATCCTTCGACGCCGACACCAACCCGGCCGCCAGCGCCTCCAGCGACCCCGCGCGCGGAGCGTGAGAGCGCGAGGCGGCCACGGCCTCGTCGATGACGAGATCACCCAAGCGCCCCAGCAGCACCTCGCGGTCCGCCGCCAGCGTCAGCCCGTAGAGGGTCACGCGCTCGCGGACCATCGCCGCGCCCTTCGCGACCGACCAGAACGGCTCCGAATACGAGCGCTTGAGCAGGCCGCGCGCCGCCGGCTCCACCCACTCCGGGCGGATGCGGGCCACCGTGCGCGCGAACAGGCGCGAGGTCTCCACGAGCTCCGCGGTCATCACCCAGGCGGGGTGCCCGCTCACGCCCGAGCCCGGCCAGATCGTGAAGTGCGTGCCGCGCGCACCCTCGTAATCGCGCTTCGTCTCGTCCCACGACCCCAGATAGGACAGCAGGCCGACCAGCAGCGAGCGGTGCACCTGGTCCGCATCCACGCTCGCCGTGCCCTGCCCATAGGCCAGGACCGCGCGAACGGCCGCGTCCTGCGCACCGCCGAACTGGGCGGCCTCCACGACGTCGCCCGTCGACGGCTCGCCCACCGGCCCCACGCCGATCCCCAGCGCCCGAGCCATCTGGCGCAGCTGGCCGACCACGTCGCGCCACTCGCGCCACCGCAGGTAGTGGAAGAACTCCGCGCGGCACATGCGCCGGAACGCCGAGCCCGACAGGTCGCGGGCCTGCACCGCCAGGTAGCGCCACAGGTTCAGGTACGTGATGAAGTCCGAATGGGGGTCCGCCAGGCGCGCGTGCGAGGCGTCCGCCGTGCCCTGATGCTCGGCCGGGCGCTCGCGCACGTCCTGGATCGACAGCGCCGCCACGATGACGAGCACCTCCGAGGCGCAGCCCAGGCGCTCGGCCTCCAGCAGCATGCGCCCCAGGCGCGGGTCGATCGGCAGGCGCGCCAGGTCCCGGCCAATGCCGGTGAGCCTGTACTGGGACGAGGCCGGGGCCGCGTCCGCGCCCTCGCGATCCTGCGCGAGCGCGCCGATCTCCACGAGGAGGGCCACGCCGTCGCGCACCGCGCGCCGATCCGGGGCGTCCAGGAACGGGAAGTCCTCGACGGCGCCCAGGCCCAGGGACGCCATCTGCAAGATGACGCTGGCCAGCGACGTGCGCAGGATCTCAGGCTCCGTGAAGCGCGGACGCGAGAGGTAGTCGGCCTGCGAGAACAGGCGGATCGCCACGCCCTCCGCGACTCGGCCGCATCGGCCCGCGCGCTGGTTCGCACTCGCCTGGCTGACCGGCTCGATCGGCAGGCGCTGCACCTTCGTCTTGTTGGAATAGCGGGAAATACGCGCCAAACCAGGGTCGATCACGTAGCGGATCCCCGGCACCGTCAACGACGTCTCCGCGACGTTCGTCGCCAGGACCACGCGGCGCAGCCGATGAGGCTCGAACACGCGATGCTGCTCGGCCGCCGTCAGCCGCGCGTACAGGGGCAGGATCTCGATGTCCCCCGGGCGTGCGCCCTTGTCGTCTCCCGCGCGCCGGCCTCGTCCCTTCAGGTGATCGAGGAGGGCCGCCTCCGTGTCGCGGATGTCGCGCTCGCCGGGCAGGAAGACCAGGATGTCGCCGTCGCCCTCCGCGCTCAGCTCGTCCACCGCGTGACAGATCGCGGTCTCCACGTCGATGTCCTCGCCCATGCCGTAGCCCAGCGTCGCCAGCTCGTCGTCCGGGTCCTCCAGGACCAGCTGCATGGGGCCGGACTCGGTGACCTCCGTGGTCTCGACGGTCTCGGTGGGATCGTTTGCCTGCGGGGCCGAGGCCTCGGACGTGTACGACGAGGGTGTCGTCGGGCCGAGGGGACGGTAGCGGATCTCCACCGGGTACGTGCGCCCCGACACCTCGATGACCGGCGCTGGCTCGATCAGGCGACCCGAGCCGGGAGTGCCCTCCCACGTGCCGAAATGGCGCGCGAAACGATCCGAGTCGATCGTCGCCGACGTGATGATAACCTTCAGGTCCGGGCGCGCGGGCAGCAGGCGCGCCACGTAGCCCAGGATGAAGTCGATGTTGAGGCTGCGCTCGTGGGCCTCGTCGATGATGAGCGTGTCGTAGCGGCGCAGCATCGGGTCCGACTGGATCTCCGCCAGCAAGATGCCGTCCGTCATGAGCTTGACGAGGGTCGTGGGGCCCACCTCGTCCGTGAAACGCACCTGGTAGCCGACCACCTGGCCGCTCTCGCGACCCACGGTCTGGCCCAGCTCATCGGCGATGCGATCCGCGACCGAACGCGCCGCGAGCCTACGCGGCTGGGTGTGACCGATCATCCCGGCCACGCCGCGGCCCAGCTGCATGCAGATCTTCGGCAGCTGCGTCGTCTTGCCCGAGCCGGTCTCGCCCGACACGATGACCACCTGGTGGTCGCGGATAGCGCTCGCGATCTCGTCGCGGCGGGCGCTCACCGGCAGGTCCGGGAAGGAGATCACCGGGATCGCCGCGGCGCGCTCGGCTAGCTGCTCCGGGGTGAAGGGCTTGAAGGGGCGCGCGTGCTCGCGCTGGGGGCGGCGGCCCTCGCGGCCCCTCTTGTCTCGGCTTGCCTGGCCTCGGCCCTCTTGCCCTGCCCGGCCTCGGCCCTCTTGTCCTGCCCGGCCTCGGCGCCCGCCGCGCCCGTCGGCGGGGCGACCCCCGTTGCGAGAACGAGAGCCGCGCGCGTTGGGCTCGGACGAAGGCGTGGGGCGAGAGTCAGGCATGATAGAGCCAGTCTAGTCGCTGGCCAGAGGCGGACGCCGCCCGGCACCCGGTGGTGTGGCCACACTGGAAGGGGCTCAGCCCCCAAAAGTCGCATGCAATTCCCTTGGGTCAGTTTTTGAGTGCGGCTTAAATCCGCATGATTTCAACGGTCTGATTTCAAATGTTGAATTACGTGCGAGGGAATTGCATGCGACATTTTTGGGTAATTGTTGGGTGTGGGTGTGGGTGTGACGAGTCTCGGGCCGTCAGGCGGAGGCCTCGCCCTGCAGGTCCTCGTCGAAGCGAGTCACGGGAGGTTCCAGGCGCATATCTACGAGGTCACGCGCCAGCTGGTCGATCTCCTCGCCCAGGTGCACGCGCTCCCTCCACGAGGCTGGGATGGCCTCGATCCCATAGAAAGCGCCGCCCAGCTGCCCGTAGATCGCGGCGTTCGTGTCCGAGTCGCCGCCCATGTTGGCGATCGCCAGGGTCGCATCCTTGAAGGACGGGAAATCCAGGAGGCCGTGTACCGCCAGGCGTAGGCCGTTCACGATGTAGCCGCTGGTCTCCGCCTCCCACGAGGCGCGCACCTGCGGATCCGGGCTGATCACCCGCGCGGCCATCTCATCGAAAGCCGCACCCGTCGACGCCCACGATACGTCCATGAGCTGCTCCGGGGACCAACCCAGCAGGGTGCCCACCAGCAGGGCCGCGAAGACCTCGGTGGCGGCCTCGGCCTCGACCGAGAAGTGCGTCTCGCGCGCGCTCAATCGAGCGGTCGCGACCACCTCGCGCGGGGAACGCGAGCGGAAGCCCGCGATCACCATGGGCGCCAGGCGCATGATCGCGCCGTTACCGGCGCTGTTCGTGCGTTCAGCGGTCACCGGCACGCGCTGTTCGTGCTCGAAATCGAACAGCGCGGCGCGCACCTGGCCACCGATATCGAAGCACCTGTCCGTCGACGAGCGATAACCTTTCGAATACCAGCGCTGGTAGCGCTCCATCACGTCAAAGGAGTCGTAGCGGCCCTTCGCCAGCAGGGAATCCGCGATGCACAGGGCCATCGACGTGTCATCCGTCCACTGCCCGGGCTTCAGTAGGAAGGGGCCGCCACCCACCATGTCCGTGATCGGCTCGAAGGTGCCCGCCCACTTGAACTCATTCGTGGTGCCCACCGCGTCGGCGACGGCGAGGCCCATGAGGGCGCCGCGCGCCCGAGAAAGAAAATCCGTCATGCCCCTAGTGTGGCACAGGCGGCCTCCAACTGGTCCACGGCCTCCGGCCCGCGGGCAGCCGAGGCCAGGGGGAACGGGTGAGTCAGCCCCGGCCTCGTCCCCGCTGGAGACGAGGCGTCAGGAGATTGACGTGCCGAACAGCGTCCCCAGCAGGTATGTCACCCCCGCGGCGCCGTAACCTACGATGAGCTGGCGCAGTGCGCGGGGCGCGGGGGACTGGCCGGACAGGATGCCGACCACGCCGCCTGTAAACAGCAGAGCGACGCCGACGATCACGGCCGCGACGACGATCGCGGTCATGCCGGTCATGCCCAGCAGGTAGGGAATCAGCGGGAAGAACGCGCCTACCGCGAAGAAACAGAACGAAGACAGTGCCGCCTTCATGGGCGTTCCCACCTGATCGCCAGCACCGTCCGACTCGGGGCTGCCGCCCAGGGCGGCACGCACCGCGATCGCGCCGGACTCGCCGGTCGCAGGCTTGGCGAGGCGTGCAAAGACCTGCTTCGCGTGCCGCTCGGCCTCCTCCTCGCTCTCGCCGCGCGCACGGAACACGAGCGCCAGTTCGTTGGCGTCCACGTCCAGGTCCGGCACCGCCTGATGCGCGTCCGGATCGGGGATCGAGGCGTCGAGGAGTTCGCGCTGACTGCGCACGCTCACCCACTCGCCGGCCCCCATCGACAGGGCACCCGCGAGCAAGCCCGATATGCCCGTCAAGAGAACGACATGGGGCTCCATGCCCGTCGCCGCCACGCCCAGCACGAGAGCCAGGTTCGACACGAGGCCATCGTTCGCGCCGAAGACCGCCGCGCGGAACGTGCCCGCCAGGGTCTCGCGGGACTTCGCCGCTAGGGAACGAATGACCTCGGCGTGAATATGCTCGTCCGCCTGCATGTGCGCGGGCACGTCGTCATCTACGTCGCGGGCGGAACGCTGCTCCGCGCGCTGGGCCATCGCCAGAATGAAGATCGTGCCGAAAAGGTGGGCGAGGACGGACGCGGCGCGCGTGCGCAGCGGCGGCTTGGGAGCAGGCAGAGCGTGGTCGCCCAGGCGAGCAAGCCAATACTCCTCGTGGCGGCGCTCCGCCTCCTCAAGCTGCAAGAGGACCGCGCGCTCCTCGCCCGTCCGGCGCTCAGAAAGGTCGCGGTAGGTGCGAGCCTCCATGCGCTCCTCGGCCAGGTGCTTGCGCCAGCGCTTAATCTGCGCGCGAGTCGGCTCCTGGCCGTCGGTCAGCGGGTCTGCGTTCACGGCCTCGTTCCCTCGCGCGCTCAACGCTGCGTCGTGGAAGAGGTGGTCTGCGCGTCGACCGTCGTCGGCTGGGAGGCGGGGGCGCCGAAGAGGCGTTCCTTCACGGCGTCGGCGACCTTATCGGTCACCTGCTCGCCGCCCGCACGCACGAGGTCGGACATCTTCTGGCCCGCCGCATCCAGGGGGCGTGCCACGATCGGGAAACGGCGCAGCTTCGAGGCGTTCGCGCGGATCTGCTCGTAACGCTCGCGGCCCGCGCGGGTGCCCAGGACGTATCCGATGCCAACTCCGATGAGGATTCCAGTCTTGGTTCCCATGAATGTCCTTCTCTCGCTGCAAGTGGTGGGGCGTCCCGTCGTGGCGGGTGCTTCACAATCCCCGTGGGCGCGGCTCTCACCGGCGCGTATGCGTCCCATCTTAGTGGCGCTGTCCGCCGCGCCGCATGATCCTCGTCCTGAGTGGGGATTATTTACGGATACCTCACTGTCGGGGTGACCTCTTGTCACATTCGTGCACAGTGTGGGCCCCTCTTCCCGCGAGTGGTCCTCACACGCTATGTTTATGGCGTGAGCCAGATAACGATTGAGACGCCCCGGGGAGTATCCCTCTCCGGTACATTCACGCGTCCTGTGGACTGCCTCGACGCCGCGGTGATCTTTTCTCACACCTTTTTGTCGGATCGTCACGCATCGGGCATGTTTGACTCACTCGGTCGCACACTGCGCCGCGCTGGCTATGCGACGCTGACCTTTGACTACTCCGGTCACGGTGCCTCGGGCGACGAAATTATCACCTTCGACCCCCTCATCGAAGACTTCCGCTCCGCGTCCGGCTGGCTCGCCGACCAGGGCTTCGCGCGCCAAATCTGCGTCGGCCACGAGTTCGGCGCCGCCGTTGCGCTGCGCTCGCGACCGCCCGCCGTGCAGACATACGTGCTGGTCTCCCCGGTCCTCGGCCCCCTGTCCTACGACTGGAACCTCGTGTTCTCCGACGTGCAGCTCTCCGACCTCGAGCACCACGGGGCCACGACCGTGCCCGACGACTCCGAGTCCGTGCGCCGGCAGTTCACAATCTCCAAGCGCACCCTCGCCGACATGTCCATGGTCTCCGGCGAGAAAGCCCTGCGTGGCCTCAGCGTTCCCGTGCTCATCACGCACGACTCCTTCGATGAGGAAACGGGCCTGCTCGACCGCACGCGCGAGGTCTTCCACCTGCTGCCCGACGGCTCCCTCGTCGAAATGACCGCTGCGCCCGAAGGCATCGCCGGCGAGTACACGCCGGTCGACGGCGTGCCCGTCATCGACGAGGCCGTGGATCGCGCGTTGGCTACCTCCGGTTCGGCGCACCTGCCCGTGCTGACGGATGTTGCCGCCGAGTGGGCGAGCCGCTGGGTGCCCGTGGGCCGCTGATCGCCTGATTTCCGGCGGTGCTTGTTGCACCGCTGGTGTTCCGGGCGCCGGAGGGCCCGGCTGTGGGGCCGGGCTGCTTTGTGGGGCCCGGCCGCTGTGTGTGCCGGTGGGCGGCGGCCCGCCCGCGAGATCGCCACACGCGAGCTGCGCTCGGAGTGGTCGATCTCGAGGCCCGCCCGTGCCCTCCGGTCCCTCCGGCGCCCTCCACACCGGCGGCGCTGTGTTGCTGTGTGTGGCTGAGCGCGTCGGATTGAAGAGCGGCCTGGCCCCGCCGCCGCCCCAGCAGTTTCGCACGTAATTCCCTTGCGACTATTTCAAACATTGAATTCAGATCGTTGCAATTGCAACGTTTTCAGATGTTGTTGAAATTTCTTCCAATCGAATTATGTGCGAGATTTCTGTGGAGCTGTCCCTGTCGGCCTAGCAATGTCGCATGCAATTCCCCCGAGACTATTTCAAACCATGAATCTAGATTGTTGGAATTGCAACGTTTTCAGACGTTGTTGAAACTTCTTCCAATTGAATTGCATGCGACTTTTCTGAGGCCTGGCTCTGCCGTGACCTTCCGGCTCCGCGGCCAGGCTTTGCGTCTCGAGGTGTGCTCGGTTCCTCTGGTGTCCGCCACGTCTGGGGTGCTTTGAGGGGTGCATGAAAGAAATATCGCCCCTGCACGCTGAAAATGGTTGGAAATTGGGCATTTTGGGTGTGTGTGGGCGATGAAAATTTCATGATGGCCCGATCAATGCCGTGCAGGGGTGGAAAATGTTTCATCCGGGGTGCCGGATCCCCGTGCAGGGGTGGAAAATGTTTCAGCCGGGGTGCCGGATCCCCGTGCAGGGGTGGTTTTTCTTTCGCTTCTTGGTTCTTTGAGGCAGCACTGACGCCCACTATCCGCCGCGCGGTGCGGGAGGGATGATGGGGGAAGAAAACTCCGCTCCGTGCAGTGAGGGTGTGTCTTGGTGCGGGACATTTTTTGCCCTGCAGGGAGAGTTTTGTACCGGGCCAGCCCAGAAGGGGATGTGCAGGGTGAGTTGTATCCCGCCGTCACCCACCACCTACCAGCCGCGCACCAGCTCTACGAGAACCGGCGAAGCCAGCCACTGCCTCGTGCCAAAAGAGGATACCGACACCGCGGCAACTGCCGACGCGAAGCGGATGAGGCGCTCCGGGTCCGCGTCCCCGCCGCGTTCGATTGCCCACGCGAAAGCCCCGTGGAAGGCATCGCCCGCCCCCAGCGTGGACGCGTCCGGGACGGCTTCGACGGGAACCTCGCCGCTCGTGCCGTCCCACCAATACTGCACGGAGCGATCCCCGCGCGTGCGCACAGTGCGCGTGATGCCGAAGCCTCGCAGGAACTGGGCGACCTGCGCCCCGTCCGGGCGCGCCATCAGCGGCGGCGCGAAATCCTCCGACACGACAGCGATGTCGACGAAGCCCAGCAGGGGTGTGAGCCACTCCTTCCACGAGCCGCCGTCCAGGATCCGCGGGTGGGGTGGGCGAGCCTCGAGCTGGGCGAACGGGTCCTCCCCGTCGACCTCGGGCACGCCCAGGGTGAGGGCCGCATACGCGAGCGCCGGGTTGTGCCCGTCGATGAGGACCGCGCCGACGCGCTCAGGCAGGTATGCCGCGATCCGCTCCGCGTCCGCGTCGAGCCGCGCGTTCGTGGAAGCCACCATGCGCCCGCTCGGGTGCTCGATGATCGAGGACACGGCGGGCTCGCGCGACGCACGGGACGAGGCCGGGGCGCTCTCACGCTCGCCCGCGTTGGTGGGGTGCTCGCCCGCCTCGGGAGCGGGGGATGCGGCAGGCGCCGTCGCGTCCAGGACGCGCACGCCCACGGCCGCCAGGTCGGCCGCCAGGAAGGCGGACACGGGTCCCTCGCCGAGGGCTGTCAACAGAGTCGGTGCGTCGCTGGACGGAAGGGGGAGCGCCCGAGGCGGCCCCGGCCTCGTCGCCAGAACCATTGAGAACGCGCGAGGCCTCGCACAGCGCCGCGTACGTGACGGCCGCGTTCGTCGCGGGACCACCTGCGGCCATCGTGAAGTCCGTCGACGTGACCTTGAGCAGCGGGTCCGGCACGTGGTCGAGTCGATGCAGGACATCCAGGGTCGTGAGCCCGGCGAAGAGAGCAGTCATAGGGACATTGTCGCACCCGGTAGCCGCGTGAGACAGTGTGCTTGCGGCTCTCGCTGACAGGCCGACAAAACCTGTAGCATATGAACAACGACACTCATCGACTCTTTCGGATCGCCATGCACCTGCTCGACGCGCTGAATAACTCCCTGCCCGAGGTCTTCCGAGCCATCGATCTCATGGGCGTTCTCCTCAATGGCATCCTCGGCGGCAAGGTCGCCCGAGAGCGAAACTTTGATGCCGTCGGCTTCTGTATCCTCGCGATCATGACGGCGCTCGCGGGCGGCATGATCCGTGACCTGCTCCTGACGACCCGCACCGGTGCGCCCGTTGCCATCACGGACCCCTACTACCTGTGGTTCGCGATTGTCGGCGCCCTCATTGCGATGGCCTTCCGCATGGATTCGCGCGCATGGTCGGTGCTCCTCGTCATCGCCGACGGCATGGTGCTGGGCTGTTGGAGCGCGACCGGCGCGATCAAGACTCTCGATGCGGGCTTTGCGATCATGCCGGCGATCCTCCTGGGCATCATGACGGCGATCGGTGGTGGCATGGTCCGCGATATTTCCGCCGGCCTGGTCCCGCGAGTCTTCGGCGGCAACAACCTGTACGCGACCCCCGCGTTTGCGTGCTCGCTGGTGACCGTTATCTTCTGGCACATGGGCCAGCCGGTTCTCGGCATGGGTGCCTCCATTATCGTGGGCCTGGTCTTCACGGGAATGGCGCATTGGCGCCGCTGGAGGCTCCCGCAGACCCGTGAGTGGACCATCACTCTCACATACTCACAGCTGAAAGCTCTGCGTCGAGGCAGGCGTTAGTATGACGGTGTGACTCCCAAATCAACACCCGCATCTTCGTCTCCCTCAGCGGTGCCCACCTCGGAGCGTAAGCGCTTTAAGACCTGGCACCTGTCCATGATGGCCCTGGGCCTCGCCATCGGCGCTGGCTTCTTCCTGGGTACGGGTTCCGCGATTCATCAGGCCGGACCGGCCGTCATCGTGTCCTACGCCCTGGCCGCGATTATCGTCGTATCGGTCATGCTGGCCCTTGCCGAGCTGGCCTCGTCTCTGCCGTCGACGGGTTCCTTCTCCTCCTACGCCGAGTCCGGAATCGGTCGGTGGGCCGGGTTCACGATCGGGTGGCTGTATTGGGTCATGCTCATCATGGTGTCGGGCCTGGAGGTGACGGGCGCGGCGACGTTCTTCGTCGGCTGGTTCCCTGCGGTTCCGCAGTGGGTGGTTGCCCTCGTTATTGTCGTGGTGATCGGCGGGATTAACCTGCTGGCGGCCGGGCAGTACGGCGAAATTGAGGCCTGGCTGTCGATGGTGAAGATCGTCGCGATCATCGCCTTCCTGGGCGTGGGCGTCTACCTGGTTGCGCGCACGGCGATTGTTGGCCCCCTGCCGGGTCACGAGGGCGTCCTGCAGAACGTGCTGGGACACAACGGATTCATGCCGAATGGACTGTCTGGTGTCGCAGTCGCGCTCCTGGCGGTTATCACATCCTTCGGCGGCCTTGAGATCGTCACGATCGCCGCCGCCGAGGCCGAGGATCCCCAGGCCGCCATGACCAGTGCGATCCGCTCGGTCGTGACCCGCATCCTCGTGTTCTACGTTGGCTCCGTGATCCTGCTGATCGCGCTCCTGCCGTGGGATAGCGAGGCGATGAATACGAACGCCTTCGCCGCCGTTCTCGAGATGGCGGGTGTCCCCGCGGTCGGGACGCTCATGAACGTCATCATCTTCATGGCGCTGATCTCCGCGTTCTCCGCGAATATTTACGCTTCCTCCCGCATGGCGTACTCCCTGTCAGCCCGAGATATGGGTCCGCGGTGGCTGCTGGGTGCGTCCGCGTCCAACAAGGCCCGTGTGCGCTCCGTCGTCGAGGCCGCCCTCGAGGATGACGAGGCCGTCCTGGCCGCCGAGCTCGCGGGAGACATCGAGGCGGGTCGTACGCCGAAGCGCGCGGTCGGCCTCGTCGTCGTCCTGGCGCTGCTGGCCGTCCTGGGCAACTGGTACCTGCCCGGTTCGATCCTGACGATGCTCATCAACGCGATTGGTATGGTTCTGCTCATTGTGTGGACGTTTATCATCATCTCGCTGATGCGCCTGCATCCCTCGCTAGAGCGCTCGGGTTCGCTCGTGATCCGTATGCCCGGGTGGCCGTGGCTGCCGTGGCTGGTCCTCGCTGGCCTGGGTGGTATCGGTGTCCTCATGCTCATGAGCGACGAGGGCCGGGCTCAGCTGATCTCGATGGGGGCTCTCACGCTCATCATCATCGCGATTTACTTCGTGCGTCAGCTGGTGCTGTCGCGTAAGCACGCTTAGTTATCCACAGGCACTCGCCGCCGGGACGCAGATGCCGGTGGGTGGGTGCATGATGAGGGCACCCCGGATGGTCTGGGTGCCCTCATTGCGTGGGCGTTGACAGAGAAAGAAGAGGGAGATGGCGCGCAAGCGGCGCAGGAGCATCGGGGACACGGTCCTCCTGCTGGTGATTCTCGCGGCCCTCGTGTGGGCCTTTGCGCCCGGCGTTGGCTGGGATCTGCTGGGCCTGCGCTCGCGCCTGGGGTGGCCACCGCTGCGCAGCGGGCAGGCCCTGTCCTCTCTGCCGGATAGCGAGGCTGCCCGGCAGCTGCGCGAGCTCACGGTCCGAGAGTCGGTCGATGATCCTTCCGCGCCGGCGTACGATCGCGAGGCTTTCGGGCAGCGGTGGGCGGACACCGACCACAATGGCTGCGACACCCGAAACGACATCCTTGCCCGCGACCTGGCGCGCCCGACCTTCAAGCCGGGGACGCATGACTGCGTGGTCTTGTCGGGCACCCTCGCCGAGCCCTACACGGGTGTCACCGTCGAGTTCCAGAGGGGGGACAAGACCTCGTCCCTGGTGCAGATCGACCATGTCGTCGCCCTCGCGGACGCGTGGCGATCGGGCGCCTGGCAGTGGGATGCGCAGCGCCGCCAGGAGTTCGCCAACGACCCGGAAAACCTGCTCGCGGTGGATGGGGCTGCGAACGAGGACAAGTCGGCCTCGTCTGCGGACCAGTGGCTGCCGCCCAATACCGCGTTCCGCTGCGACTACGTGAAACGCCAGGTCGCCGTCAAGAACGCGTACGGGCTGAGTGTCACGCGCGCCGAGCAGGACGCGCTCGCCGAGCAGCTGTCAGCCTGTACGGGGTGAGTGGGCGCGGGCCTTCCCCGTGCGCTGAATCGTCGCGGCGCGCAATTCTGACCAACAATTTCCAGCGGATTCCCAGGCCTTTTCTCACATTGTGTCCATCTGCTGTGGAACTGAGCGCACGTCCGCAACATTGCCCGATAACGCCGGTAATGTTCCCCTCAAGGAGAGGGGTGACATGTACACGGCAGTCAACTGGGCGCTTGATCTGGGGCTTTACGCCGCCGTCTGTGCGGTCACCTGCGCGCTGTGGTGGCTTCTCGGACGCCGCTCAGACCGTGCCGCCTTCGTTTCTCCGGCATCGACACCCGATACGTCTTCGTCGTCCGGCTCGGGTGGTTCGCACTTAACGGTCTCCGATGCCTTGCCGCTCATCTACCGTCGCTCGAAGCAGACGGGTGCGCTCCTGCCGCGTGAGGAGAACCCGGACACCCCGACGACGGCAGAGATTCCCGTGGTTGCGGCCCCCGCCTCGTCGAAGTGGAGGCTGCCGCGCGCCCTGCCTCTCGTCTGGATCCTGTACCTGGCGGGCCTGCTAATCTTCACCCTCCTGCCCCTGCCCTCCGACCCGGTGGCGGCATGTGCCGCGATCATCCACTGGGACAATTTCACGCCGTTTGGGTCCTTCGGGGCTGTCGCTGACCAGTTCCGCGACGGGGAGAGCCTGCGCGGTACCCTGTACGCGCTGTCGATCCTGCTCAACATCGCGCTGTTCGTGCCCCTCGGAGCGCTCGCGGAGACCACGTGGCGCATCCGGCGCATGCGTCGCGCCCCCGAGGGTGTGCCCGCCGACGGGTCTCGCCTGGCCCGTTCGATCCCGCACCGCCGCGTCCTGGCGTGGGTGGTGATCGGCTGCGTAGTCTCCTGCCTCATCGAGCTGACCCAGTACACGGGCCTGTTCGGCGTCGTGCCCTGCACCTACCGCGTCGTCGACATCGACGACGTCATCATGAACACGCTGGGCACTACGCGGGCGTGCGCCTGCTGCCCTTCATGGCGCGCAACTCGCGCTTCATGGGCGCGTAGCTGTCCATTCCGACAACGTGGCGCAGACCTCCTCAAACGTCACGTGAGAGGAAGCGACGGCAATGACAAGCTCGTACACGTCATCGTTGGAGACTGTTTCCCGAATTTCGAGCGCATTAAGCGATAAGAAAACGGAACAAGCAGCCCATGCAAGGCGCTTGTTTCCGTCGATCAGCGCGTGATTTTTCGTGAGCGACTCGAGGAGGGCTGCAGCTTTGGCGGCGGTGGACGGGTAGGCGTCCTGACCCATCAGCGTTGTTTGGGGGCGTAGTGCTGCCGCATTGAGGAGGCCGAGATCCCGGACAGGACCGATTTTCAGCGCGGATACGATGTCCAGCAGGTCCTCAAGCGAGAGAAACTCGCACGCCATGGTGTTACTGGCCGAGTCGCTCAAGTGCGTCCCCCCCAGCGCTCAACGGTTTGGTTGAGTGCGTCGGTGACGCGCTGACGGTGGGTCATGCGGTTGAATTCCTCATCGATGGCGCGCAACACTGCGTCATGTTTTGACGTGCCGGAACGCTGGGCGAGCTCGTCGAGCTTGCGTGCGTGTTCCTCATCGAGGCGGAGTGTCATAGCCATATCGACATGGTATCACTCTGATACCACTTGCGCGGTCCGTCTACAGCCAACCGGCCGCGCGGGCCAGGGATGCGGCCTCGGCACGCGTGCGCGCGTCCATTTTCAGCATCGACGAGGACACGTGGTTGCGCACCGTCCCCTGGCTGAGCCCCAGCGAGTGAGCGATATCCGCGATGGTGCCGCCGCCCTCGACCTCGCGCAAAACGTCGGCCTCTCGGTCCGTCAGGGGCGAGGAGCCCGCCGACAGCGCCTCGAGGGCCAGGGATTGGTCGATCGCGCGGCCACCCGCAGCCACCGTGCGCACCCCGTCCGCCAAGGCCTCGACCGGTGCATCCTTGACCATGAAGCCCGTAGCGCCCGCGTCGAGGGCGCGCTGCAGGTATCCCGGTCGCCCGAACGTCGTCACGATGAGCACGCGCACCCCCGGGAAACGGGAGCGAATCGCCTGCGTGGCCGTGATGCCGTCCATGCGGGGCATCTCGACGTCGATGATGGCGACGTCAACGGGGGCGCTCGCGCGGGCCGGGGCGTCCGCCGATGCCAGGCGCGCCAGCTCCTCGAGGGCCTGCGCGCCGTCGGCGGCCTGCGCGACGACCTCAATGTCGCTCTCCAGGTCCAGCAGCCCCGCCAGGGCACCGCGAATCATCGCCTGGTCATCGGCCACGAGTACCCGAATCGTCACGTCACCCTCCTGTCTGCGCTTGGGGTACCAGGCTAGCGCAGGTCGCAGGATCATCTCTCGGGCGTGCTCGCCCTTCAGGACGAGGCTGGCTCCCCCTCCCGGGACCGCGCAAGACCCGGGGAGGGGACACTGCCTCGTCGAGGGGGCAGCGGGACAGTCAGGACGAGTGGGCGTCGGGTGTGGCCTCGAAGGCCAGTGCGAGCGTCCACGTGGAGCCGGACGCGCCCCAGGTGAGCGTGCCCTCGCCGCCGACCAGCTTGGTCAGGCCCGCCAGGCCCGACCCCGATCCCGCGCTCGACGCGGCGTAGGCAGCTGAGTAGCCGTCGTTGGTGACGGTCACGCCGTCTGGGGAGAGGCGGATGCGGACCCACGAAGGGCGCGCGTGCAGGATCGCGTTCGTGACGCCTTCTCGGATCACGTGAGCGGCAGCGGCCGAACGAGGCCCCGACGGCGGCTCGCCCTCGTTCGTGATGTCCGCGTCGATGCGCGCGACCTCCAGGAGGGCGCGGGCCTCCTCAAGCTCCTCGACGGGGGACAGGGCCCGCGTGGCCGCCACGATGCGGCGGACGTCAGCCAAGGCCTCGTTCGACTGCGCCGTGACCGCGCGCAGCTGCTCGCGCGCCTCCTCCACACGCCCCGACTCCAGGAGGCGACCCGCCAGCTCGGATACCATCGTGATCCCCGTCAGCGAATGCCCGAGAATGTCGTGCAGATCCGTGCTCAGGCGCGCCCGTTCGGCGGCCTTCGCGCGCTGAATCGTGTCCTGGCGGCGCAGGCGTTCACGGGCCGAGCGCTCCATGCCCCAGCGGGCCACACTGACGAAGCCGATGAGGAGGGCCAGGTACCAGATCATCCACAGCGGCTCTCCCTCGGCATAGGCGGCTACGCTGGCGATGGCGACGACCGGCGCGACGCCCGCGTCAATGTATCTGCTTGGCGCCTGGAAGATCCACGCGACAAGCAGATACGAGGTCAGCATGAACGCGTAGGGAAAGCCGACGGAGGTCGCGTAGACGAGGTAGATGACCGTCACCGCGGCCAGCGCCGCGTGGGAGAGAATGAACGGCCTTGTGAAGGAGTTGCGCGCGGGTAGAGGATTGGTCAGCCACGCCGCCGAGTTAGCGGCCGCGAGGAGGGCGCACAGCCCGATAATGCCCACGCGCTGGGCCGTGTCCGTCAACTCCAGGGCGTAGGTTAGGGGGAAGCCCATGAAGAGCATCCACGGGGCCGCCCACGCCAGGGAGATCAAGCGCTTCTTCATGGCACCAGCCTATCGACCCGTGTCGTGGGACGCGCCCCACCAGGCGATGCCGGCCGTGATAACTGCCCACCCGGCGATGTTGAGCCACGCGGCGGTCGGCATCGTCACGGTTCCGGCGACCGCGTAGATGGCTTGAACGGCACCGTACAGGGGCGTGAAGGGCGCGATCTGCGCGACAAAGGGCGGCAGCTGGTCCAGCGGGATGAACATGCCGGACACGAATGCGCCCATCAGCATGACGAACGCAGAGGCGCTGTAGGCGTTCTCGCCCTTGATCGTGTATCCGCAGGCCAGGCCGATGAGAGCGCCCAGGGCCGAGAGGGCGACGACGACCGCGGCGCTGGCCACCCACGCGCCCGGGGTCATCTGCGCGCCCGTGGCCAGGCCAAAGCTGAAGGTGATGAGCGTGATAAACGCGCTCAGTGCCACGAGGGCCGTGAGACGCACGAGGAGGATCACCCATGGCTGGATGGGGGTCAGCGCGTACATGCGCGAGATGCCGGTCGTGCGCTCGACGGACAGCGTCGCACCGAGTGAACCGCCGACCAGGATGACGCCGTACGTGGTCATCATCGTGATCATCGCGGCTGCCAGGTTCCCGCGCCCGGTCTGGGTCGCGCGCGCAACATCGGTCATGCCGAACATTGCGTACATGAACATGGGGAGCAGCAGGGCAAACGCCATGTTCCACGGGTTAAGGATGTGGGACAGGAACGTCGCGCGCCACAGCTTGCCGGCGCCGGTGAAGGGGGAAGGGATCGGTCGGTCGGTGGCTCGTGCGGGTGCCTGGGTGGTCATGATGCCTTCTTCGTGTGTCGTGTCTGCGTTCGTGGGGCGGGGGCCTCGGGACGAGGCCGGGGCTAGCTCATCGGGGCGGGCGTTTGTCGCGCTCACTCGGCGTCGGCGTGGGAGGTGATGCGCTCGAAAACGTCTTCGAGGTCCTCGTTGTCGGCGACGACCTGCTCGGTGGGAGCGTCCAGGAGGACCTTCCCGGCGTCGATGATGACGATGCGGTCGGCGTCCTTGCGGGCCTCGGTCAGGTAGTGCGTGGCGAAGAGGAGCGTGCGGCCCTCCGCGGCCTCGGCGCGCATCGTCTCCCAGAACGCGCGGCGGGCTAGCGCGTCCATGCCGGCAGTCGGCTCGTCGAGGATCAGGAAGTCGGGGTTGCCAGCCAGTGCGAGGGCGAGACGCACGCGCTGGCGCTCGCCGCCGGATAGCTTGTTGAGCGGGCGCTTGGCGAGCTTGGTGAGGTTTGTGCGTTCCAGGAGCTCGTCTGTGGGGATCGGGTTGGCGTGCATCGAGGCTACAAGGTCGATCGTGTGGCGGACCCTGCCGTCGCGCGGCATCGATCCGGTCTGGAGCATCGCCCCCACGAGGGAGCGGCGCACGGCTTCGCGCGGGCTCATGCCGTAGACGCTGATGTCGCCCTGCGTGGGGGTGGCCAGGCCGAGGACGATGTCCAGGAAGGTACTCTTTCCCGCGCCGTTGACGCCGAGGAGCGCCACGATCTCGCCGGGCATGAGGGTCAGGTCCACGCCGCGCAGCGCGTCGACGTGGCCGAAAGACTGGTGAATGTTCGTAGCCTGGAGGGCGGGCGTTGCTTCTGCGTTCATGGCTCCCAGTCTGCGCGCGTTTAGGTGGGGCCGGAAGTGCCCTTTGATGCAGGTGGTGCCATGACAAATGTCAGGGGTGGTGCGTGGGGTGGTCTGTTGTCCGGGGCCCGCGCACCAGCGCATGTCACTCCGCCGTCAGCCGGTGAATGAGGTGTGCGGGAGTGGTCTCCTGACCTAAAAGTCGCATGCAATTCCCCCGGGCTAGTTTTCTATGGTGCTCGGAAACGTTGGAATTGCAACGATGCTATTTCAATGTGTGAAAGGTTGATTGGGAAATTGCATGCGAAATTGCTCCGGTTAGTCACTGTCGTTGTCCGCGCGGCCCTCTCATCCGCACGTTAACCCGATAACATGCGCGTGGGCGCCGTCCAGGCGCAGGTTCAATGGTTTGCGTGCGCATGGAGGGGTTTCCGCGCATGTTCAGGGGCTTACATGCGCACGACGCACCATGTCCGACACTGTTGTGCCCAAAATGCAGACCACCTCGCCCACGACAGCCCATTGTCAGCGTTTTTCGCCGAGGTGGTCTGCAGTTTGGCGGCCACACCGCCTCCCGTCGGGGCCTGGCCGCCCCCAAACGGGGGAAATGGCGTCATTAGGAGTGTGACACGCCGGCGACACGCCGCCAGCCACCTCCTAATGCTGCAAAACCCCCATCGCCACTGGTGTGGAGGGCGCCGGAGGGTCTGGAGGGCCTGGCTGCGGTGCCCGTGGGCGGTGGCGGGGCCTGGCCGGGCTTCGAGACGACGCGCCGAGCCACCGATCAGAGACCCGGCCCCACTGGTGTGGAGGGCGCCGGAGGGTCCGGAGGGCACGGGCGGGCTTCGAGATCGATCACTCCGAGCGAAGCTCGCGTGTGGCGATCTCGTGGGCGGCCGGGCCCGACGGCGCCCGGAACACCCGTGGGGCCACAAGCAACATCATCAACCGGGCCAAGCAACCCGGCAGGACACAGCAAAGGGCCCGAAGCGCCGCAGCGCCTCGGGCCCCTCGCGTGTGTCAGTTGCTCACAGGTTGAGCTGGATGTGACGTCCGGGGACGGCCTCGATCAGCTCGCGCGTGTAGTCCTGGACCGGGTTGTTGAACAGCTCGTCAGTCGTGTTGGCTTCGACGAGCTTGCCCTTCTCCATGACGATCACGTCGTCGGCGATCTGGCGGACAACGGCCAGGTCGTGCGTGATGAACAGGTAGGACAGGCCCAGCTGCGCCTGCAGGTCGTTGAGCAGGTACAGGATCTGGTTCTGCACCAGCACGTCGAGGGCGGACACGGCCTCGTCCAGGACGATGACCTCCGGGTTGAGCGCGAGGGCGCGGGCCACGGCCACACGCTGGCGCTGGCCACCGGAGAGCTCGTTCGGGTAGCGGCGCATGGCGCTACGCGGCAGAGCCACCATGTCGAGCAGCTCGGAAGCGCGCGCGATGCGCAGCTTCTTCGGGTTGAACTCGCGCTTCTCGGCGGCCGTCAGCGAACGCTTCGCGTCGGCGGCCTCGACGAGGACGCGCATCCACTCCTCGGGCTCACGGCCCGTGGCCTCGGCGCGCTTGATTTCGGCGCGCGCGTACTCCAGGGTGCCGTAGCCGTGGATCTTCAGGGGCTCCTCGATCAGTCGGTAGATCGAGAACATGGGATCCAGCGAGCCGTAGGGGTTCTGGAACACGGCCTGGAGGCGGCGACGCAGGCGGAAGAGCTCCGCCTCGCTCATCTGCGAGGTGTCCTCACCGTCAAAGTAGACCTTGCCCTTGGTGGGCTTGAGGAGCTGGAGCACCATGTTCGCGGCGGTGGACTTACCGGAGCCGGACTCACCGACGACCGCGAGGGTCGTGCCGCGACGCAGCTCGAAGGACACGTCGTCGACGGCCAGGAAGGTGTCCTGGCCCTTCTTGGCGCCGCGGATGTCGAATTCCTTGGTGAGGTTTTCGACGCGGATGATGGCGTCCGTGGAGGTCGCACCCTTGCCGGCGCCGACGAGCTCCTCGTCGGTGACCTTGATGCCCTGCTTGTGGGCGGACTCGATGCGCGCCGAGGCCAGGGAGGGCGCGGCGGACACGAGGCGCTTCGTGTAGGGGTGCTGGGGGTGCTGGAGGATCTCCAGGGCGGGGCCGGACTCGACGATGCGGCCGCGGTGCATGACGACGAGCTGTTCGGCGCGCTCGGCGGCCAGGCCGAGGTCGTGCGTAATGAACAGCACGGCGGTGCCCATCTCAGAGGTGAGCTTGCCGAGGTGGTCGAGGATGCGGCGCTGGACGGTGACGTCCAGGGCGGAGGTCGGCTCGTCGGCGATCAGCAGCTTGGGGTGCGCGGCCATGCCGATGGCGATGAGGGCGCGCTGGCGCATGCCGCCGGAGAACTCGTGCGGGAACTGCTTGGCGCGGCGTTCGGCGTCGGGCAGGCCGGCCTCCTCGAGGAGGGCGGTGACGCGCTGGCCGGCCTCGGAGCGGGGCACGACGTTGTTCGCGAGGAGAGCTTCCTTGACCTGGGTGCCCACGCGGAGCACGGGGTTGAGGTTACTCATCGGGTCCTGGGGGACGAGGCCGATGCCGGATCCGCGCAGCTCCACCCACTGCTTGGTGGTCAGGTGGGTGATGTCGCGGCCGTCGAACTCGATCTTTCCGCCCGCGACCTTGCCGGTGCCGGGCAGGAGGCCGATGACGGCGGCGGCGGTCGTGGACTTACCGGAGCCTGACTCACCGACGATGGCGACGGTCTGGCCGGGGTAGATGGTCAGGTTCGCGCCGCGCACGGCGGGGACGACGCCGGTCGAGGAGGTGAAGGTGACCTCCAGGTCCGTGATCTTGAGTAGGGGCTGCGCGTCGTCCGGGTGGATGTCGGACGAGGCCGGGGCCGCGCTGGGGGCGACGGCTCGTTCGACGATCTCTTCCATCTCCTTTTCGGAGAGCTGGGGGGTGTTCGTTTCGCTCACTTGCGTGCCTTCGGGTCGAGGGCTTCGCGCACGGCGTCACCCATCATGATGAAGCTGAGGACGGTCAGGGCCAGGGCTGCGCCCGGGTAGAACAGGACCATCGGGTTGGTGCGCAGGGACGTCTGAGCGGACGAGATGTCAGCGCCCCAGGAGACGACCGACGTCGGCAGGCCGATGCCCATGAAGGACAGGGAGGCCTCGGACACGATGAAGGTGCCCAGTGCGACGGTCGCGTACACGATGATGGGGGCCATCGAGTTCGGGATGATGTGGCTCAGCAGGATGCGCGCGCGGGATGCGCCGGTCGCGCGGGCCGCGGTCACGAACTCTTCGTTCTTGGCGGACAGGACCGAACCGCGGGTGATACGCGCGATGGAGGTCCAGCCGAACATGGACAGGACGATGACGACCATCATGATGGAGCGCGAGCCCTTGAACATCTGCATGAACACGATCGCGGCGAGGAGCAGCGGGATCGCGAAGAACACGTCGGTGACGCGCGAGAGCAGGGCGTCGAACCAGCCGCCGAAGTAGCCGGCGAGCGCGCCGATGGTGCCGCCGATCAGGACGACCGCGATGGTCGTGAGGATGCCGACGGACACGGATGCGCGGGCGCCGTAGACGACGCGGGCGTAGATGTCGCAACCCTGCTTGTCGAAGCCGAAGGGGTGACCCGCGGAGGGGCCGGCCAGGGACGAGGAGAGCTCGCAGAACTTCGGGTCGTTCGCGGTGAAGAGCGACGGGAAGAGGGCGAGGAGCGCGGCGAGCGCGATGATGAACGCGGCGATCCAGAAGGTCGGGCGGCGGCGCAGGCGCTTCCAGGCCTCGCCCCACATGGACGAGGGAGCGCCCTCGTCGGCGACCGCGTCGACGGCGCCGAGGCCGGTCTCGTCGATGTCGGAGACGTAGTGGTCCTGACCCGCGCGGGTGCGGGTGATGTTGGCGGAAGGAATCTTGTCACTCATAGCGGATCCTCGGGTCGAGCACGGCGTACAGGAGGTCGACGATCAGGTTCGCGATGATGTAGACCAGCACGAGCACTGTTGTCACCGACACGACGGTCTGGGGTTCGCCCTTGATGATGGCGTTCCACAGGGTGCCGCCGACGCCGTGGATGTTGAAGATGCCCTCGGTGATGATCGCGCCGCCCATGAGGGCGCCGAGGTCGCCGCCGATGAACGTGGCGACGGGGATGAGGGAGTTGCGCAGGATGTGGCGTGTCATGACGACGCCGCCGGAGAGGCCCTTGGCGCGCGCGGTGCGCACGTAGTCCGCGGAGACGTTTTCGGAGACGGACTGGCGGGTCAGTCGGATGACGTAGGCCAGGGAGACGCCGCCGAGCACCATGGCTGGCATGGTGAGGCTCTTGAGGTCGACGGAGGCCGAGGCCGTGGTCGGCAGGATCGCGAGCTGAACACCCAGGACGTACTGGAGGACGAAGCCGAGCACGAAGGTGGGGACCGAGATCAGCAGCAGGGAGACCACGAGGATGGTGGAGTCGAACCACTTGCCGCGGCGCATGCCCGCGACGACGCCCAGGCTGATGCCGAGGATGGTTTCGATGGCGAGTGCGTAGATGGCGAGCTTCGCGGTCGTCGGGAAGGCGGTTGCCATGATGGACGTAACCTTCTGGCCGTTGAACGCGGTGCCGAAGTCGAGTGTGAAGACTCCCTTGAGGTACAGCAGGTACTGCATCCAGAAGGGCTTGTCCAGGTTGTACTGGGCGCGGATCTGCGCGGCGGCGGTCTCGGAGAGGCCGCGGTCGCCACCGAGTGCGGCGACGGGGTCACCTGGCATCAGGTAGACCATCGCGAAGATCAGAAAGGTGGCTCCCGAAGAAGACCGGGATGGTCTGGAGGAGTCGCCGTCCGATGTAGCGGAGCATGGACAATCCTTTAGTGTTCGTGTCGGGGGAGGGGAGGATCCGATCCCTGGCGGTGCCTCGCGGGCGAGGCCGACTATGGTCCCATCATAGGGTAAAGAATGGGCAAATGGCGTATCAGTCTCTGATTTTGTCTGCCGTATCAATCCCGTGATGCTTTTTTGAGATGAAAGTGTGTGCCGCGTCAATGCGGGTGCGCAGTGCGTCGCTGAGCTGCGTCAATCTGTGTGGGGCTGCCGAAAAGAGATGTGCGAGGGGCGGGCGGCTTTCGCCGCCCGCCCCGGAAGCGAGGTTAACCTCGTGCGATCACTTCTTGGTGATCTGGTACATCACGGGCTGACCCTTCCAGTCGAACTTGACGTTGTCGACGTTCTTCGACCAACCGCCGCTGACGTTCGGGTACCACAGCGGGATGGCCGGCAGGTCCTGGAGCAGGATCATCTGGGCCTGCTGGAGGGTCTTGACGGCGTCCGCGGTCGTGGTGGCGGAGGAAGCCTGGATCATCAGGGAGTCGAACTCGCTGTTGGAGTAGCCGCCCTTGTTGGCGTCGGCACCGGTGGCGAACTGGGGCTGCAGGAAGTTGTACAGCGCCGGGTAGTCGCCCTGCCAGCCGTTACGGAACGCGCCGGTCATCTCGCCCTTGTCCTCGGCATCGAGCAGCGACTTGAAGTCGGCGAAGGGGTTGCCTTCAGCGTTGATGCCCAGGGTGTTCTTGATGGAGTTAGCGGTCGCGTCGACCCATTCCTTGTGGCCACCGTCGGAGTTGTAGCCGATGGTGAAGGTACCGTCCCACGGGGAGATGGCGTCGGCCTGTGCCCACAGTTCCTTGGCCTTGTCGGGGTTGTAGGTCAGGACGTCGTTGCCGGAGATGTTGGCGTCGTAGCCCTCGAGGGTCGGAGCAGTGAAGTCCTTGGCGGGGGTACGGGTGCCGTTGAAGATGGTCTTCGTGATGGTGTCACGATCGACGGCCAGGGAGATGGCCTGGCGGCGCAGGCGGCCTTCCTCACCGGAGAAGTGGGGTAGGTACTGCGGGATCGTGAAGTACTGGACGCCAGCGTAGGGCTGGTTCACGGTGCGGCCGGGCAGCTCGGACTCGAAGGTCTTGAAGACGGAGGCCGGGACGCCGTCGAGGATGTCGAGGGAGTCGGAGGACAGGTCCTGGTAACCGGCGTCGAGGCTCGTGTAGAAGACGAAGGTCACGCCGTCGTTCTGAGCCTTGGTGTCACCCACGTAGTTCTCGTTGGGAACGGTGCTGAACTTGACGTTGTGCTCCCACGCGTCGGCCGAAGCCATCTTGTAGGGGCCGTTGCCCACGGGGGCCTGGCCGCCGGCATCGGGATCAGCCAGCGTGGAATCCGGGAGCGGCGCGTAGGCGACGTAGCCCAGGCGCGACATGAAGTCCGAGGTGGGGTTCTTCAGCTTCGCGGTGAAGGTGTAGTCGTCGATCTCGGTCAGGCCGGTGATCTCACCGTTGCCCTCATCGTCGGTGCCCTCGAAGATGCTGAAGAACGCAGCCTGCTGCTGCTGCTTCGACGTGATGAGGTTCCAGGCCTTGATGAAGTTGTGGGCCTGGACGGGGGTGCCGTCGGAGAACTTACGGTCGTTGTGGAGCTTGATGGTCCACTCGGACGCGTCCTCGTTGGGCTCGATGGACTCGGCGACGTCGAGGACGGCCGTGCCGTCGGTCTCGTAGCGGACGAGCTGGCTGAACAGGACGGTCAGGATCCTGCCGCCGCCGTTTTCGTTGGTCAGGCCCGGCAGGAGCGGGTTCTGGGGCTCGTTGCCGTTGGTCGTGACGACCTTGTCGCCGGAGCCGGACGAGGCGGTGTTGCCGCCGCCGGCGCAGGCGGTCAGAGCGAGCGCGGCAGCCGCGGGGATGACGAGCCATGCCTTCTTCAGGTTCATGGATTCTTCCTCCTGGTTGATGGGTGGAACTGGGGGCGGTGCCCTCAGGTATGGTCTGAGATTAACCCGTGCCGCGTGGAATTCATGAAAGATGTCCATCATGTGCGCATTACATTTTGGTTACAAACGTAAAAAGTAGGTCAAATAATGGTGTGGGTCACATAAAAGTGGGACCGTTGTGACCAAGTATTCATGCGACGAGGCCGGGGCTGAGCGTGCGCACACACCCGACCCCGGCCTCGTCCATCGAGGAGCACTCAGGAGAGCAAACCCTCGGACATGAGCCACTCGCGGGCGATCTGCGAGGCGGACTTCTGCTCCGCTGTCGACGCCCGGTTCATCTCCACCAGGTCCTCGGCATCCATCGCGGCGCTCACCCGGTTGATGACCGCGGCGGCGTCATCGTTCACTCGCGACGAGGCCAGGGGGACCACGTGTGAGGCCAGGAACAGGCCCTTCGGGTCCGTCAGGACCGTCAGCGTCCCGTCCGCGAGAGCCGGGTCCGAGGAGTAGATGTTCGCCAGCTGGATGTCGCCGTCCTTCAGGGCCTTGACGGTGAGCGGGCCGCCCGAGTCCTCAATCGGGGTGAATCCGACGGTCAGTCCGTAGGTCTGCGCCAGCCCCGTCGGGCCATAGGGGCGCGTCTGCAACTCGGAGTTGCCACCCAGCGTGAGCGTGCCCGCGCCCGCGAGGTCGCCGATCGACGTCAGCGAATGTGCGGCCGCGAAATCTGCTGTCACCACGTAGGAATCCTGGTCGGCTGCCGGCGCCTGATCGAGGGCACGCAGGCCCATTGGTAAAGCGGTCTGCAGCGCCGCGTAGACCTCCTCGGAGGTGCGGGCGCTCGCGTTCTGGTCGAGGTATTGCAGCAGATTGCCCGTGTACTCGGGGAACACGTCGATCGCGCCGGCCTCGATCTCGGGCATGTAGACCTCGCGCTGGCCGATCCGGAGTTGGCGCTCGACCGTGAAGCCTGCCCCCTCAAGGGCCTGTGCGTAGGCCTCGGCGATGATCTCGTTCGAGTAGTAGTCCTGTGAGCCGACGATGATGGTCGAAGCGTCCATGGATGAGCGCCCCTCGAGGGACTCGACCGTTCCGCAGGCGGAGAGGGCGAGTGCAGCCGAAGCGAAGGCGGCGATTAGTGTCAGGGGGCGCCTCATCGTTCCTCCTCGGTCGTGGTGTCGTTGGTGTTGGGTTGGGTGCGCTCTCGCAGGCGCCTCGCTGCCAGAGCCAGGATCGCATCCGCCGCGAGCGCGAGGGTCACGACGACGATCGCGCCGCCGATCATCTGCGCGTAATCGCGGGTTTTCAGCCCTGCGTACAAGAATCGACCGAGGCCGTAGTCGGCTGTGTAGGCCGCGAGCGTTGCCGTGGCAATGACCTGGAGGGTCGCCGAGCGCACGCCCGCCGCCACGAGGCCGGCCGCGTGCGGAACCTCGACCTGGGCGAGAACCTGGGCTTCGGTGAGTCCGATCGCTCGCGCTGCGTCCACGGTCGCGCGGGGCGTTGAGGCGATGCCCGAGTAGGTCGCCGACAGGAGCGGTGGGATCGCCAGAATGAGGAGAGCGAGCGTTGGCGCCGCCAGTCCGATGCCCAGCCACAGGCCCGCCAGCGTCAGGGCGCCGAGCGTCGGGACCGCGCGGGCCGCACCCGTCGCGCTCACCAGCCACCGGCCTCTGCCCGTGTGCCCGATCCAGGTGCCCAGTGGCAGCGCGATGAGCGCTGCGAGCGCCACGATCAGGAGAGTGAGGCCCAGGTGCTCGGTGGCCCTCACGAGGATCCCGGATTCGCCCAGCCAGTGGGCGGGGACCGCCAACCAATTCAGGGCGTCGAGGAGAATGTTCATGCCCGCCCCCCTCCTCGTCCACGGAGTGAGTGCCCAGCCGAACCCTTGGATCAGCGCATCGATCACGAGCGCAAGGAGAACCGTTGCGACCAAGCCGGCCACGACCTCGGCGATGAGTCCGCGCTGAAAACCGTCGGTGAACAGCGTCCCCAGCGAGCGCACCCCAATGAACGCGCCCACCGTCACGAGCGACACCGTCGACGTGGCGACCACGCGCGTGCCCGCGACGACGACGGGCGTAGCGAGGGGGAGCTCCACCTCGACGAAACGTCGAAGCAGGGGGTAGCCGCACGCGTTCGCGGCCTGCAGGGTCGCGCGAGGGATCGCGCGGAAGCCCTCCGCGGCCTGTCGCACCAGCACCGCCACGCCGTACAGAGTCAGGACGATGATCATGTTGGCGGGCGAGCGCAGCGCCACCCCGACGATTACCGGAATGACAATCAGGAGCGGCAGCGACGGCACCGCGTACAGCGCCGACAGGGCAGACAGGACCCAGCCGCCGCGGCGAGAAAACGCCGCCCACCGCGCGATCGGCACGGAAATCAGCACCGACAGAGCAATCGCTGGCAGGGCGATCCACAGGTGCGCGAGCGTCAGGGAGCCAATGACTCCCCAGTTTGAGGACAGCCAGGTCACGGGCGGTCCCCGGCCTCGTCGGTCGTTAGCGTGCCCACGGGGGTGCCGGCGTCGTCGACCACCAGGCCGTCCGGCCCGGCGATGCGCACCGGGCGAGCGGCGCGCGAGGCTCCCACGAACTCCGCGACGAAGGGTGACGCGGGAGAGGAGAGGAGCTCGGTGGGCGTTCCCACCTGCTCGATGTTGCCGCCCGTGGAGAGGATGGCAAGCTGGTCGCCCAGCGTGAAAGCCTCGTCCACGTCGTGCGTCACGAAGAGGATCGTCGTACCCAGGGCCCGCTGAATCTCCTTCAATTCGCGTTGCAGCTCCGCGCGCACGATCGGATCCAGCGCGCCGAAGGGTTCGTCCATCAGTAGGATGTCCGCGCGATTGGCCAGCGCCCGGGCCACGCCCACGCGCTGACGCTGGCCGCCCGACAGCTGGGCGGGGTAGCGATCGGCCATCTCGCGATCCAGGCCCACCAGCGTCAGGAGCTCGAGCGCGCGCTCGCGGGAGGCCTGCTTCGTGGCGCCCTCCAGGCGCGGGACGGTCGCGATATTGTCTGCGATGCTTCGGTGGGGGAAGAGGCCGCCCTCCTGCAGGACGTAGCCGATCGATCGGCGCAGGCGCACGGGATCCTCGCCTGCGACGTCCTGGTCTCGTACGAATACCCTGCCCGAGGTCGGGGCGACCATCGCGTTCACCATCCGCATGAGCGTCGTCTTGCCGCAGCCCGAGGTGCCCAGGAACACGGTCGTCGAGCCCTGCTCGACGGTGAGGGAAAAGTCTTCGACGGCGCGTGTGCCGCCCGGGTAGGTCTTGGAGACGTGATCGAAGCGAATCATGCGCGCCCCTTGCTGGCCTCGGCGATGAGCGCGAGGCTGCGCGTCAGCTCCTCGCGCTGGGCTGTGGAGAGTGGGGCGAAGAGGCGCTCCTGCTCCTTCTCGACGATCGCGCAGGCCTCCTCGAGGTGTGCCAGGCCCTGGTCCGTCACCGTCAGGATGGTCGCGCGCCGGTCATGCTCGCACGGGGTGCGGTGCAGTAGTCCGTCGCGGTGGAGGCGGTCGACGAGGCGCGAGGCCGCTCCCAGGGTGATGCCCTGGCTCGCCGCGACCTCCTGAATTCGGCACGCGGGGGTGTCGCGGACCGTGCGCAGCACGAGGAAGCGGCCGAGTGTGAGCACGTTTCCCGCCTCGGAAAGGGCGGATTCGACCGCGTTCCACGCGCCCATTTCCGTGTGAATCAGCGCTGTGAATAGCGAGGGTGCACATGTTGCCATGTCCGCTACCTTACACGTAAACAATTAACACGTATGGTTTTTGTCGGCGGAAATTTGTGCGCCGGCGGATGGCATATGTGCAATTCTGAGTCGTGAGTGTCAGAGAGAATCTGGCTGTGTGCCGGTCCTGCCAAGCCGCTCAAGTCGAGTGATACAGTGCGTTGTGGAGGCGAGAGGCGTGATCGTGTTCTCGCTTCGAGCCTCGGCGGATGCGCGGCGGCGCGCATAGCGGAGCGGCACGTGCGTATCGAGGAAGGACGATGCGGATGCGGGAACGGCTCTACTCCCTGCTCAATGGCGATGGGAGAGCGGCAATGTGGTACGGGCGCGTCATGACCGTGCTTATCGTTGCCAGCCTCCTTCCCCTGTGCTTCAAGGGGTCCAGTCCCATCCTCGAGTCGATTGAATACGTGTGCGTTCTCGTGTTCATCGCCGACTACCTGGCACGGTGGGCGACGGCGGACCTGAAGATCGGCAAGGGTGCGATGTCGTTCCTGATCTATCCCTTCACGCCGATGGCGATTATTGACCTGCTGTCGATCCTGCCTATCTTCAACGCTTTCAATGACGCACTGCGCACGCTGCGAGTCCTCCGCCTGTTCCGCGCGCTGCGAGCCTTCAAGCTCATCCGCTACTCGAAGAGCGCCTCCGCTATCGCCGCCGTGTTTGAGAAACAGAGGGAAGCGCTGCTCGCCGTCCTCTGCCTTGCCATCGGCTACATCCTCGTCAGCGCCCTCGTCATCTTCAACGTCGAGCCGGAAACCTTCAACACCTTCTTCGATGCCGTCTACTGGGCGGTCGTCTCCTGACGACCGTCGGCTACGGAGATCTCTACCCCTCATCCGACGTGGGGCGCACCATCGCCATGATCTCCTCGCTCATGGGCGTCGCCGTCGTCGCCCTGCCCTCGGGCATCATCACGGCGGGCATGCTCGACGAGCTGCGCGGCGGCGGAATGAGTGATGGATCCTAGGTGCTCGTCACGGTCGCAACCTGTGAGGGGAAACTCGTTGGGTTTTTGACGAGTTGGGCGTTGTGACTCGGTCGATGTGAGTGCGTGCAGAGTAGGTTGAGGTCCAATTGAACGACACATTGACGAAAGAGACCTCATGCTGATCATCGGAATGATCGCAGCCTTCCTGGCCGCCGCCCTCCACGTTTTCATCTTCTACATCGAGTCCTTCGCGTGGACCACGCGCGCCCTGTCCGTGTTCGGCATGGACCGCGAATCCGCCGAGGCCACCAAGGAAATGGCCTTCAATCAGGGTTTCTACAACTTCTTCCTCGCCATCGAGGCCTTCGCTGGCATCGCCATCTACTACCTGGCATCGCGCCCTGTCGGTCTGCCCCTCGTGATTTTTGGCGTCGGATCCATGCTCGCCGCCGCCCTCTTGCTCTTCGTCATGTCACCCGATAAGCGCTCTGCCGCGATCAAGCAGGGGTTCCTGCCGCTTCTTGCGGTCGTCATGCTCGCGGCTGGTGCCCTCCTCTGAAAACTCGCACGTAATTCTCATCCGGTCACTTTGTAGGTGTGCTCAAAAACGTTGGAAATCCGGGCATTGCGCTGACGTGATGTGTCAGGCGTCGGGGGAATTACGTGCGGAATTATGGGGATAAATGAGGCCGGGGCCCGACCCACCCCTCACCGTGCGGTGAGCGAGTGGCCGAGCCCCGGCCTCGTCAATGAACGCGTCAGATCAGGCGTCAGCCTGCGGCGCGGGGGAGCGGTGGCGCTTCGAGTACGCCTCGCCCTCCAGCTCCGAACCCGACGGCGCGGACGCGGGCGTCGCCGCCTCCAGGTTCGTGCCGCGCAGCTTCGAGATCAGGCGCATGCCGTGGTAAATCAGCAGAGCGGCCGCCGTGCCCAGCGCGATGCCCTCGAACGAAATGCTGCCGACGGTCCACGTGAAGTTCGCGATCGCGACGATCAGGGAGACTGCGGCGGTGTTCAGGTTCACCGGGTTGGAGAAGTCCACGCGGTTCTGCACCCAGATGCGAACGCCCAGCATGCCGATCATGCCGTACAGGACCGTGCCCGCGCCGCCGAGCACGCCCGGGGGAATCGTTGCGATAAGGGCGCCGAACTTCGGCAGCATCGACAGGACCAGAGCAACGCCGGCCGCGATGATGTACGCCGCCGTCGAGTACACGCGGGTCGCAGCCATAACGCCGATGTTCTCGGCGTAGGTGGTCGTACCCGAACCGCCGCCGCTGCCGGCCAGCATCGTGGAGAGGCCGTCCGCGACGAGCGCGCGGCCCGTCAGGTCGTCCATGTTCTCGCCCGTCATCGCGGAGACGGACTTCACGTGGCCGACGTTCTCGGCGACCAGGATGAACACGACCGGCAGGAACAGGCCAAGTGTCGAGACGGAGAAGGTGGGGGTGTGGAACTCGGGGAAGCCGATCCAAGCGGCGTTGCTCACCTTGGAGAAGTCGACCTCGCCCTGGATGATCGCGGCCACGTAGCCGATCAGCACACCGATGAGGATCGAGAGGCGGCCGAGGATGCCCTTGAAGAGGACTGTCACGAGGCAGATCGACACGATTGTCACGACGGCCGTAATCGGGCCTTGCTTCACCCAGTTCCACGCAGCGGGCGCCAGGTTGAGGCCGATGAGCGCCACGATCGCGCCCGTCACCACGGGCGGCATGACAGCGTCAATCCAGCGAACGCCCGCGAAGTGAACGATCAGGCCGACGAGCGCGAGCGTCGCGCCCACAGCAATGATGCCGCCGAGCGCGTAGGAGGGGCCCATGGAGGAGCTGACTGCCTGGATCGGCGCGATCAGCGCGAACGAGGAACCCAGATACGAGGGCAGACGGCCCGCCGTAATCAGGAAGAACAGCAGGGTGCCGATCGCGGTGAAAAAAAGCGTTGTTGACGGGGGGAAACCTGTCAACAACGGAACAAGGAACGTGGCACCAAACATTGCGACCACGTGCTGGGCACCAATGCCAGCGGTGCGCGGCCACGAGAGTCGTTCATTCGGAAGGACGACGTCGCCGGGATTAATGGACGTGCCGTCACCGTGAAGCTTCCAACGGAACAGCGAGGTCTTCGTTTCGCTCATAAGCGTACAAATCCGATCAGTTGATGGGCAGGATGGCCGTACCGGTCGGAATAACAGGGTAGCGTGTCCACCCCCGTCCCCGCAGGTTTCGCCACGCATAAACCACCTCCAGTGGGCAAAGTGTGGTGCATGCCCCTCTCGTTGTGGAATAGTGGAGCACATGAGCCAGCCATCCCCGAACGTCGCCCCCACCGTCTCTGGCGTGCCCTGGGCGAACCCGGACATGGCCTCGCCGATGGTCTCGCAGGCCAACCCGGCCGATGCCTCGTCCATGAACGTCGCCGGCGACCGCTACGGCTACGCGCCCGAGAGCGTGACGCGGGGGAGCGCGCCGGTCTCGTATGGTGATTTTCCGGGGACGGAATACGTCAACGTCAGGGAGGTTTTCGCCGACGGCGGCTACACCTCCCCCGTGCCCATCACGAACCCCATAGCCAAAGCGTCCCTCTGGTTCGCTGTCTTTGGTTTCTTTGGCATCACCATCGTCGTCAGCATGGTCCTCGCGGTCATCGCCCTCATTCAGGCCCAATCGCTGCCCGAGCGCATCGGCTCACGTGAGGCCACCGCCGCCCTCGTGTTCGATGGGATTCTTATTGGCATCGCCGCCTACATCTACATGCTCGGGCTCGGCTAATCGACGAGGCCGGGGTCCCGCGCGCGGGTGCCGTCGCCTCTGCGGTGGCTGAGTCCGCGCGCCGCGTCGGTATGCTCTGCTGCTCTGGCTGCGTGGGATTCAGTGGTTTCGGCTCACCTGTCTGTGTCCGTTTCGGTGCCGTTTGTCGCGAAATCTCGGGCCTGTGACCTGCTCCATTGGCCAGGATTGGCGCGGGCAGACATTTTTCGCTTATGATTGTCCGGCACGATGTGCACGGAGGATTCGCCTAGTGGCCTATGGCGCACGCTTGGAAAGCGTGTTGGGTGCAAGCCCTCGGGGGTTCGAATCCCCCATCCTCCGCCACCGGACCCCGGGACCGCTTCAGGTTCCGGGGTTTTGTTGGGGTTATAGGACAAAACGTGTTGGTTTTATGGTGACTTTTCGGCTTTTTGGTGCGGAAAAATCGGTATTGAAGTTGGTGGGAGCCAACTTGAAGGATGGACTAAACGTGTTGGTTTTGTAGCGACTTTTCGGCTTGCTGGTGCGGGAAAATCCACATTGAAGTTGGTTGTTTCATCGTGGGGGTATGAATACCCCCAAATGTCCGGCGTGCGGGCGAGTGATGACCAGGTATGGGCACTCAGCGTCAGGGGCGCAGCGATGGCGCTGCTCCCTGTGCAATATCAGCCAGGTCAGCCGCATTAATTCCACGGCGAAGCATCTTGATGAGTTCTTGGCCTGGCTGCTCAGTCGGCGCCGTCAGGCGGATTTGCCTGGCGGGGGCCGCTCGTTTCGCAGGCGCTGTGAGCCATTGTGGCAGTTATGGCCTTTCAGTCCGATCGTCGATGAGGTTCATGAGGTCATCTTCGTTGACGGTATCCACCTGGGCCGAGGCGCCGTGGTTTTCATCGCTCAAACTCCCGATTGCGTGCTGGGTTGGTACGCGGCTAGGAGTGAGAATTCCCGTGCCTGGGAAGCGCTTATGAGCCGGATCGCGCCACCGGCCCTGGTTGTCACTGACGGGGGCAGTGGGTTCGCGAAAGCCTGCAAGAGAATCTGGCCGACCACGCGTGTGCAACGCTGCACCTTTCATGCGTATTGCCGTATTCGCCAAGCCACTACGACGCGCCCCAAACTGGCGGCCTCACAAGGTTTATACGCTCTTGGGCAACAACTCTTGCACGTGGAGGGCCGAGAAGATGCTCAGGAATGGATCGGTGCCTACCAGGACTGGTGCGCGCGCTGGAAGGACTTCTTGGAGGAGAAAACACACAGGCCTGACGGAGGATGGGAATACACTCATGAGAGGCTTGTTCGGGCTCGTAACAGCCTCAACAAGCTCATCAGGCAAGGCCTGTTGTTCACGTACCTGGACCCCACCTGGGACCATCCGATGCCCGCAACAACCAACCAGATCGAAAGCACGAACGCGCGCCTACGCCAGATGCTGCGCGATCACCGTGGCATGCGCCTGACCCGACGCATCAAAGCCGTGTTTTGGTGGTGCTACACCCACTCTGCGCACCCACAGCCAGCAGCGACAATCCTGGCCACCATGCCCACCGACGCAGCCCTCGAAAACGCCTGGCAACAAGCCGCGCAAAACCACCAAGCCACCGCCATCATCCCCGGCTGGGGCGACGCAATCTGCTTCAACGAACTCCACCACACCACCCCCTACCACAACACCTGGGACTAACCCCTCAACCAACACGTTTTGTCCTATAACCCTTTTGTTGCCTGTGGCGCCGCTGGTGTTCCGGGCGCCGTCGGGCCCGGCCGCCCGCGAGATCGCCACACGCGAGCCTGCGGCTCGGAGTGGTCGATCTCGAAGCCCGCCCGTGCCCTCCGGACCCTCCGGCGCCCTCCACACCGGCGGCACTTGTGGTGCTTGGACTAGCCCGGCCAGGCCCCGCCGCCGCCCACCGGCACCGCGGCCAGGCCCTGCAGCCCTCCGCACCGGCGGCACTTGTGGTGCTTGGACTAGCCCGGCCAGGCCCTGCTACCGCCCACCGGCACCGCGGCCAGGCCCTCCGGTGCCCTCCGCACCGGCGGCGCCCGCTCGACGTGTGGTTCGGCGCGTCGTCTCGATGCCCCGGCCAGGCCCTGCTACCGCCCACGAGCACCGCAGCCAGGCCCTGCCTTGATACTGCGCGCCGGCGCCGCGGCAAGTTGTAGGTGGGCAGTCCTGTGGTGATGTGCTACGCCTCGTCGCAGCTGCGCGCGCGGGGCGAAAACGTGTATGCTGGGGGCCGGTCCTCCGCGTGACGGTATCATCCGAACCTCCCCAGGGCAGGAATGCAGCAAGGATAAGGGTGCGCTGCCGGGTGCGCGGAGGATCTTTGTATATGCTGCTCGATCTTGGTCGGCTGCAGGACGCATTTCTTCGATGTGGTTCAGGCCATAGCTCTTGATTTGCATCCTGGCGAAGAGCGTGTAAGCTTATACCCAGCCAAACGGCAAGCGCCCGTAGCTCAATGGATAGAGCATCTGATTACGGTTCAGAAGGTTGGGGGTTCGAGTCCCTCCGGGCGCGCAGCGGCCCCCCTCGGTGCGATCCACCGGTGGGGGTTCTGCATTTCTACCAAGCACTCCTTTGGGAGTGCTTTTTTCATGACCATCTGCTTGTGGCGGGCCCATCTGTGTGACGCAGGGACGTTGTGTGTGGTTGTGGCCTAGATGGCGTATCGCAGGCGAGCCTTCGCAGGGGCTTGAATGCGGATGAAGGGCTGAAAGAAAAACCGCCCCCGCTTCATGAGACATGGGGTGTCATGAAACTTTCATCGCCCCAGCACGCTCAAAATCGCCTATTTTTGCCTATTTCCGATGAGCGGGGGCGATTTTTCTTTCATGTGGCCCTTGTCGGTACGTTTTCGTGCAGTGCTGGGGCGATATTTCTTTCGCTCAGATCACTCGACACGTCCTGTCGTGAAACAGGAAGTGCCAGTACTGGGTTTCCACGGCCCGTTGAAGAAACCGACGACACCTTTGTTGGGGGTGGGTGGTTAGGTGAAACCGATAATGCCTTTGTCAGTGGAACATGCCCGGTTTCGGCGGTTTGTGAGCGCTCGGTGGGCCATTGGTGTCAGATGGTGTGGATGGCGGGCGTAGTTGGGCTTCGAGACGACGTGACGAGCCGCCGATCAGCGAGGCGGCCCATTGGTGTGGGGCGCCGGAGGGAATTGAAGGGCGTGGCTGCGGTGCTGGTGAGTGGCGGGAGAGGTGGGACTCCCGCAAAAGTTGCATGCAATTCGATTGGGCGAAGATTTCACAATGCCTGAAAACGTTGCAATTCCAACGTTGTAAGTTCATTCTTTGAAAGAGCGGTGGGGGAATTGCATGCGAAATTGCGAAGCAATAGCCGCAAGCACCGCTGGTGTGGAGGGCGCCGGAGGAGCTTGAGGGGCCCGGCTGCGGTGCCCGTGGGCGGTGGCTGGGCATGGTCGCGGTGCCGGTGGGTGGCGGCAGGGCCAGGGCGGGCCTCGAGATCGACCACTCCGAGCCTTCAGGCTCGCGTGTGGCGATCTCGCGGGCGGGCCGCCGCCCACCGGCACACACAGCGGCCGGGCCCCACAGCCGGGGCCTCCGGCGCCCGGAACACCCGTGGCGCACACAAAGCAGCCCTCAGGAACTGGGCGGCGTCACGATCCACGGATCGGTCGGCAGGGAACGCAATCCTGTAATCCCGAGAGCATCCGCAATGTCGGAGGCGCAACGCGCCCCGGGCACTCCCAGGGATGACCCGATAAACGAAACGACGTCCTCGGTGGACCAGCCCAGGCCTCGTAGGTCAGAGAGGGTGACGGCGCCGTCGCGCTTGGCCAACCGGGCCCCTGAAGGTGCGAGTGCGAGGGGCACGTGCGCGTACGTCGGCTCGGGCGCCCCGAGCAGGTGGGCGAGCTGCGCCTGCGCGGGCGCCTGGGTGAGCAGGTCGAAGCCGCGTACGACCTGGTCGACGCCTTGGAACGCGTCGTCGACGACGGCCGCCAGGTTGTAGGCGGGCACGCCGTCAGCGCGGCGCACGACGAAGTGGTCGACGGGCCCGGTGTAGGAGCCGTGCAGCTCATCGAACACGGTCCACTCGGGCGAGGGGGCGGCCAGGCGCAGCGCGGGGGCGCGCCCCAATGCTGCCAAGGAAGCGCGCTTGGATGAACGCTCGGACTCGCTCAGCGTCAGGCAGGTGCCCGGGTAGTGGCCGGGCGCCACGTGCGGCGCGGAGGCGGCCTCGCGGATGTCGCGGCGTGTGCAGTAGCACTCGAAGATGAGGCCGCGCGCGGCCAGCGACGCCAGGGCGGCCTCGTGCGCGTCGGCCCGCGCGGTTTGGATGAGGGGGTCGCCGTCCCAGTCGACGCCGATCGCTGCCAGGTCCTCGATCTGACGCTCGGCGGACCCGGCGCGCTCCCGGTCGATGTCCTCGATGCGCAGGACGAATTGCCGCCCGGTCGTGCGCGCCCACGCCCACGAGAGGATCGCGGTGCGCAGGTTGCCCAGGTGAAAGTCGCCCGTGGGGGAGGGCGCGAATCGTCCGGTGTTCGTCATGGCCTCAGTGTACGAGGCGGTGGCCGCCTCCCGGGATCCGCCTCCCCGGGTGCAGTGCGCGGCGGGCGTACAGTGGGGTGCATGGTGAGTTTTCGGGTGCCCGACTGGTTGGCGGTGTTCGTGGGCGGGGTCGTGGGGACGGCGGCGCGCGCCGGCCTGGACGAGGTCGCGAAGGCCTCGCCCGTGCGCGGCCTCTTCCTGTCGTGGTCGACGCTGACGGTCAACGCCGTGGGCGCGTTCCTGCTGGGCGTGCTGGCCGCGTGGGTGGCGGGGGCGCCTGGCGCGCGGCGCCGGGGATGCGGCCTCGCTGAAGACCCTGAAGCTCCTGGTTGGCACGGGTTTCGCGGGCGCGTTCACGACGTACGGGACGTACATTGTCGCGTCGGTGGGGTACGTGTCGCTCAATGGAATTGTCGAGGCCGTCTCGCAGTCTCTGGGTCTCCTGGCTCTGGGTGGGGCCTGTGCCTGGGCGGGTATGCGCGTGGGGGAGTGGCTGTGTGGCCGCTCGGGCATGCGGCCCGTCAGAGACGAGGAGGTGCGAGCGTGAATGGATCGACCTTCCTGTTCGTAGCCCTGGCCGGCGGCGTGGGCGCGTGCGCCCGCTTCTGGCTGGACCGTGGAACTCAGCGTGCTCTGTCCTCGTTGGGCGACCCGGCGGGAGCGAAGCTTGGCATCCTGGTCGTCAACGTCATCGGCTGTTTCCTGGCTGGCGCGGCTACGCAGCTGGTGCCCGCTGACCTCATGCCGATCGTTTCGACGGGGTTCCTCGGCGGCTTCACGACATTCTCGACCGCGCTCGTGGATGCTGTGACGCTGTGGGCTGATGGATTCCGAGGCCGGAGCCTCGCCCTCGCGCTCGGCACGTGGGCGGCCTCATGGGGCGCGGCGCTCGCGGGCATCGCCTGTGCCGGATAGGCGTTTGTCACACAACTGCGGCCACAATGCGGGCTGATGGGTGAGGGTTTAGCCACGATACGGAGTTTTGTAACAGCATTCCGAGCGCTCGCGCGCGCGGCCCTCATATGCTGATGTTGCGGGCCGTGTGGCCCAGTAACGGAGATGCACATGATTGACCTCACCGGGGTGTCCAAGGTCTACCCCGTGAAAAGCGGCGGCCAGGTCGTCGCGCTCGACGGGGTGAACCTGCACGTCGATCGCGGTTCGATCCACGGGATCGTCGGCCGTTCCGGCGCGGGTAAGTCCACGCTCATCAGGTGTCTGACGGCCCTGGAGAAGCCCACCGAGGGCCACATCGTCGTCGACGGCCTGGATCTGTCGATGCTGTCGGGTTCTGCGCTGCGTGCCGCTCGCCGTCGCATCGGCATGGTGTTCCAGGCGGCGAACCTCCTGGATGCCCGCACTGCCGCCGATAACATCGGCTACCCGCTGAAGCTCGCCGGCGTGCCTCGTGCGCAGCGCCGCGAACGCGTCGAGGAACTCCTCGAGCTCGTCGGCCTCGAAGGCCGCGGCGACTCCTACCCGTCCCAGCTGTCGGGCGGTCAGCGTCAGCGCGTCGGCATCGCCCGTGCTCTGGCTGATAACCCCGCTGTGCTCCTGTGCGACGAGCCGACGAGTGCGCTCGACACCGAGTCGACCGCTCAGATCCTCTCCCTGCTGCGCCACGTGCGCGACGTCGCCGGGGTCACCGTCGTCATCATCACCCACGAGATGGCCGTCGTCCGCGAGATCTGCGACTCCGTGACCCTCCTCGGCCACGGACAGGTCCTGCAGACCGGCCCCCTCGAAGAGGTCGTGGCGGACCCCTCGACACCGCTCGCCCGTGAGCTGGTCCCCATGCCCGTCGTCGAATCGGTCCCCGCCTCCGCGGCCACCAGCCTTGACGGCCTGACGAAGAGCACCGTCCTCCTCGACGTCGTTTTCACGTCGCACCCGGGGGTGCCCACGGGTGCCACGGTGCTGCACCTGGCCTCGTCCATGGGCGCGGACGTGACCGCGGGAACCTTCGAGTCCCTCGGCAGCGTGCAGGTGGGCCGCCTGGCCCTCACCGTCCCCGCCTACCACGCCGACAAGATCATCGAGCAGCTGCGTAAGAACAACGTTCACGCGGAAGTGAGGACCCAATGACCACCGCATACCTCGCCGCCGCGACCGCCGTGCAGGTGGTCGTGCCCACGGGCAAGGGTGACCCCACGTGGCTCGATAATCCGGCCCTCACGAAGCAATTCGTCCCAGCGATCTTCGAGACCCTCATGATGACGGGTCTGTCCACCGTGTTCGCGGTCATCATCGGCACGCTCCTGGGCCTCGTGCTGGTCCAGACCGGTAAGGGTGGCCTCACCCCGAACAAGGGCATCTACCAGGCCCTGTCGTTCGTCGTGAACCTCGTGCGCTCGCTGCCCTTCATCATCGGCATCATCATGCTGATTCCGGTCACGAAGCTCCTCGTGCAAAAGTCCTCGGGCTCCCTCGCGACGGTTGTTCCGCTCGTGATCCTTTCCGCGCCCTTCTTCGCGCGCCTCGTGGAGTCCAACCTGTTGGCCGTCGATCCCGGAAAGGTCGAGGCCGCCCAGATGATGGGCGCCTCCAACCACCAGATCCGCTGGGGCGTCCTCATTCGTGAAGCCATGCCTTCCCTCATCCAGTCCATCACGACCCTGGCGATCACCCTGATCGGCTACTCCGCGATGGCGGGCGCCGTCGGCGGCGGAGGCCTGGGGCAGATGGCCATCAACTACGGCTACTACCGCTGGCAGGACGACGTCATGATCTCCACCGTCGCCGTCATCATCATCATCGTGCAGATCATTCAGCTGATCGGCGATGCCCTCTCGCGCCTCGTTGACCACCGCGCTCGCTGACAGACCCCGGTTGGGCCACCCGGACTCGACCATTCATCCCATCCAGTACACAGAAGAAAAGAGAACCATCATGCGTCACCGCTCTCTCGCAGCCATCGGCCTGGCGGCCGTTGCCTCCCTGGGCCTGGCGGCCTGCGGCGGCGGCTCCTCCTCGGATGCTTCCGACTCCTCCTCTGGCGTCGTCACCCTGACCGTGGGCGCGACACCCTCGCCCCACGCGAAGATCCTCACCTACATCAACGACAACCTGGCCGCGGCCGAAGGTATCAAGCTCGACATCGTTGAGTACACCGACTACATCCAGCCCAACACCGCGCTGAACGACGGCGACCTGGATGCCAACTTCTACCAGACCGTTCCCTACCTGGAGAACGCGGAGAAGCAGTTCGGCTTCGACTTCGAGGCAGGCGAGGGCATCCACCTCGAGCCCCTCGGCGTGTTCTCCAACAAGCACAAGTCCCTCGACGAGCTGCCCGATGGTGGCACGATCGGCATCATCAACGACACGGCCAACCAGTCTCGCGCGCTCGAGCTCCTGGCCACCCAGGGCCTCGTGTCGATCCCCGAGGGCGACGGCGACGTCAACATCAACACCATCACCAAGCTGAAGAACTTCAACTTCCGCGAGGTTGAGGGCCCGCAGCTGGTCCGCTCGCTCGACGACTTCGACTACGCGGTCATTAACGGCAACTTCGCCCAGGAGGGTGGCAAGTCCATCTCCGGTGATGCCCTCGTCGTCGAGTCCCCCGTGGACAACCCGGCCGTGAATATCCTCGTGTGGAAGAAGGATTCCAAGAAGGCCGAGGCCATCGCCAAGCTCGAGAAGCTCCTGCACTCCGATGAGGTCAAGCAGTACATCGAGTCGACCTGGTCGGACGGCTCGGTTATCCCGGCGTTCTGACCTGCGAGGCCGGGGCGCGCAGGCGCCGAGGCTGACGGATTGCAGGGCTGCGGCTCTCACATAGATAGGGGTGGGCCCCGGAACCCATGGGTTCCGGGGCCCACCCGTCTGTCCGCGCAAGCGGCGACAGTTAGTTGGTGCGAGACTCGAGCGGGAACTCAGCGTCGGGCTCGTGCGTGATGCGGTTACGCATGTCGCGGCGGAAGACTTCAATAGCCCACAGCCAGATGATGTGGCCGAAGAACTCGGAGAAGTGCTCTGCGAAGGGCTGGTTCCAGGGTGCCGGGACCGTACCCATGAGAGGCATGAGGACGACGTGGAAGGCCACGTAGACGAAGATACCGAAGGCGGCACCCTGCCAGAGCTTGATCTGCGGGAAGCGCTCGGCCAGCACACAGTAGATGACTGCGAAGCCGATCGAGAACGCGAAGTGGACGATGAAGGAGACCCAGGGGAGCCCCTCGTTACCGTTGAAGGTGTAGGACAGGTGGGTGACGCTCTCCGGGACGCCCAGCTGCTGGAGTAGTTCCTGGGGCGGGTTGGTGGCGTTGCGCTCGGGCGTACGCGGAGGCAGCGGCACCTCCCAACCGAACTTCACGATGGCGGAGACGATTCCGCCGAGAACACCTGCGAGTGCTGCGACGCCGTAGCGGCGGCGCTTGGGATTGGTCTGAATCAGTGCCATGTGACAAGCATGAAACTCATACAGGGTATTTTCGAGGCCGTGGTGTGCTTAGCGCTCAAGGTCACATGAGGGTGCGATCAGGGAAAATGGGCTAAAAATAGCCAACATGGTTAATTTGCGCCTTTATTGTTGAGTAAATGCGAGGGGTGGGCGCGGGACTTTCATCCCGCACCCACCCCTCGTATGGCGTTATGTGCGTCGCACCCCCCGGCGCTGCGATGCCCGAGGAGTGCGTGCCTCGTCAGTCGACGATGCCGTACAGACGGTCGCCCGCGTCGCCCAGGCCGGGGACGATGTAAGACTTCTCGTTGAGGTGATCGTCGACGGCGGCGACGACGACGTTCACGTCGGCGCGGTCGCCGATCGCGTCCTCAAGGGTCTTGATGCCTTCCGGAGCGGCCAGGATGCACACGCAGGTGACATCCTTCGCGCCGCGCTCGAAGAGGTAGTTGGTGGCGGCGACCATGGTGTGGCCGGTGGCCAGCATGGGGTCGAGGATGAAGCACTGGCGGCCCGACAGGTCGTCCGGCAGACGATTCGCGTAGGTCTCGATCTCCAGGGTGTCGTCGTCGCGCCGCATGCCCAGGAAGCCAACCTCGGCCGTGGGCAGCATGCGGGTCATGCCCTCGAGCATGCCCAGGCCTGCGCGCAGGACGGGCACGACGATCGGGCGAGGCTCGGAGAGCTTCAGGCCGACCGTGGGGGCAACGGGGGTCTCGATGGGGGTCTCGGTGACGGCCACCTCACGCGTCGCCTCGTAGGCGAGCAGGGTGACCAGTTCGTCCACGAGCTGGCGGAACGTCGCCGACGGCGTTTCGCGATCCCGCAGGACGGTGAGCTTGTGGGTGATCAGGGGGTGATGAGCAACGTGGAGGCGCATGGTTATAGGCTACCTCGTTCGTATATGCGAGCGCACTCCGGTGTGTTGAAGACGAGGCTGGGGTCTCCTCTGCGGCTCCGTCGTGGATGTCAGTGGTCGACGTTTCGGCATTGTCGTCACGCATGTCACGCTCATCCGTCACATCAGCACCATGAGTCACGATGGACTCCAACTATCCCATCAGTCGTTTGGTCGGTAAGCTAGAGGGGTGACAGTGAATGAGCAGTACCGCGAAGCAATGGGCAAGGCCCTCTTCCTGGCTAACCGCGCCCGCGAGACGGGAGACGTTCCCGTCGGAGCCGTCGTTGTTGACGAGGATGGCCGCATCATCGGACGCGGGTGGAACTGCCGCGAGGCCAACCATGACCCCGCAGGCCACGCCGAAATCGTCGCCCTGCGAGAGGCGGGCCGCGCCCGAGGGACGTGGCGTCTGACCGGCTGCACGCTCATCGTCACCCTGGAACCCTGCACGATGTGTGCAGGCGCCATCCTTGCCTCCCGCATCGATCGCGTCGTCTTCGGCGCCTGGGACCCGAAGGCTGGCGCTGCCGGATCCCTGCGCGATGTCCTGCGCGATGCCCGCATGCCGCATCCGACCGAGGTCGTCGGCGGCGTCCTCGCACAAGAGGCCGCCATGCAGCTGCGCTCCTTCTTCCTCGGCTGCCGCACGCCCGACGAGATGCCCGTCGTCCAGGCCCCCGTTCATGAACCCGGCGACATCGTTACGCCCATCGTCGTCCCCTACGAGGAGGACGAAGCGCCCGAACCGATCAACGAGGAACTCCCCCATGACGAGGGGGTTCCCGCCCAGCTCGTTACCCCCGCGGCACCCGCCGCTCCGGTCGCACCCGCTGAGCCCGCACATGCCCCTGCCCACGCCGCGCGTGTTCCCAGCCGCCACCGTGGCACCGAGGCCTCGCCCCTGCCTCGGCGAGTGGGACGTCCCTTCTCCGAGCGAGTCTCCGGTAACGCCGATAATCCCGCCGACATCCCCGCTGGCGAATCGATCGAACCCGGCGCGCCAGTCTCCGCCCCTCCGTCGCAGCCGCCCTACCGCAGCGCCGCGCCGGTCATGCCCGCCGTGTCGCCCGACATGACGCGCGGACCCATCACGAAGTCTGTCCCGCAGATCCGTCCCGTGCACGTGCGCCCCACGTCGAGTGTGCCCGAGGGACTCTACACGCCCGCGCAGCCCGGCCGACCCGTGACGCAGCCCCTGCGAGAGAGCGCTCCTCGTCCTCCGGCTCCCGAGCCCGTCGTCGAACCCGCACCAGTCGAGCCCCCGGCTCCCGCGCCCGTGCAGGCCGCGGAAGAGCCGATCCCCGCTCCGCCGACACCGCCCGCGTTCCCGCAGCGCGCCCAGAAGCGGACGAGCGCGCGCCCCCAGCGCCCGCTCCCGCAGGCTTTCGAACCCGAGCCCGCGCGTCGCGTCGACTACGAGCTGTCCCCGCGCCAGTTCAACGACGTTGACCCCATCACCTCCGGCATTCGCGTGCGCCGCTCCGCCCGCCGCCGCGGCAACGCTCGTCACTGACATGATCCCCGCACGCGTCATCACGGTCTCGGACCGCTGCTCCGCCGGCCTCGCCGAGGACCTCTCCGGCCCTCTCGCCGCGCGCCTCCTCGCCGATCACGGCGTCGACGCCTCGGTCGTGATCGTCCCCGACGAGGTCGATGCCATTCGCGCTGCGATCACCGCGGCCGTGGAGGACGGCGCCCGCTTCGTGTTCACGACCGGCGGGACCGGTCTCGCACCCCGCGACGTCACCCCCGAGGCTACCGAGCCGCTCCTCGTCACCCGCATCGACGGCCTCGCCGACGCGATCCGCCGCCGCGGCGAGGAAAAGGTCGCGTCCGCCGCCCTGTCGCGAGGCCTCGTTGGCGTGACTGCGCGATCCCCCGAGGGAGCCCTCGTCGTCAACGCGCCCGGCTCGCGCGGAGGTGTCACCGATACGGTGGCCGTTATCGGCCCCCTCGTCGCCCACATCATCGATCAGCTCGCGGGCGGCGACCACCCGCGCGCATAAAATCCTCAGACGGCAACGAAAAAGCCGCCCGGCAGATGTGCTGCGGGCGGCCTCTTCGTCTTTTCGTAGGGGCGCCTCAGTCCTGCGGATCCTCCGGGCGCACCCAGTCGCCGCTGCGGCCGCCCGACTTCGCCACGATCTTTGCCTCGCGGATGCGGGCGGAGCGGTCCACGCCCTTGACCATGTCGACGATCGCGAGAGCCGCGACCGTCACCGAGGTCAGCGCCTCCATCTCCACGCCCGTGCGGTCGGCCGTGCGCACGGTCGCACGGATCGCCACGTGATCATCCTCCAGGCTCAGGTCCACCGCGCAGCCGTGCACGCCGATCGTGTGCGCGAGGGGCAGCAGCTCGGGGACGCGCTTTGCCGCCGAAATGCCTGCCACACGCGCCACCGCCAGGACGTCGCCCTTCGGGACGGTGCCGTCGCGCAGGGCCTGCATGACCTCGGGCGAGCAGTCCACGCGGCACACGGCGCTTGCTTGGCGCACCGTTGGATTCTTCGCGGTCACGTCCACCATGTAGGCGGCGCCGTCCTCGTTCAGATGAGTAAATTTCACGGTTTTCCTCTCGTTAATTCTCACTAGTGGGGTCAGTCCACGAGCGGGACGACCGCCAGCTCCTGGCCGGCCTCGACCGCCTCGACGTCCGGCGCGACCACGCCGATCGCCTCCGCGTTTGCGAGTGAGGCCACCAGGTGCGACTTCGACCCCAGGGGGTGCACCGGTTCCACCCAGCGGGCCCCGGCCTCGTCCTCCTCTCCGGAGACGAAACGAAGCGGGATGAACTGGGTCTTTCCGGACGGGCAGTCCCAACCCACGCGCGCACGGGCGATGATGCCGCTGGGGACCGTTCCGCCGTGCTCGGGTGCGACGAGGCCGGACATGACCGCCAGCGCGCCCGCGACGTACATGTGGAACGTCGTAAAGACCGAGACCGGGTTGCCGGGTAGGCAGATGACCGGCGTCTCGCGGCCGCCCGCGCCCACCTGTGTCGAGCCGACGCCCTGCGGGCCGCCCGGCTGCTGGGCGACGTGGTGGAAGCCGGCATCCGTGCCAAGCGTCAGGCGCACGACCTCGAAGGCGCCCGCCGAGATGCCGCCGGCCGTGAGGACCAGGTCGGCCTCCGGGGCCTCATCGAGGGCACGGCGCAGCTCGGCCGGGGTGTCCCCCGTGCGCAGGTGCGCGACGACCTGCCCGCCGGCATCCTCGACGAGGCCGCGCAGCAGGATGCCGTTCGAATCGGGAATCTGTCCGCGCTCGAGGGCCTCTCCGGCGCGCTTGAGCTCCGTGCCCGTCGACACGACGATGACGCGCGGGCGGGGCAGGACCGTGAGGGTGCCGTGCCCGACCGAGGCGGCGGCCGACAGGGCCGTCCCGTCCAGGATTCGGCCGGCCTCCAGGACCGGGGAAGCCGGCAGCGAGAGCCTCGCCCGCCACGCGCACATTTGCGCCCAGCTTCGGGGCGACGCGGATCTCGACGGTGTCGGGCGCCTGAGCGATGCCCGCCGAGTGGTCCGTGTCCTCGACTTTGACGATTGTGTCGGCGCCCTCGGGGATCGGTGCGCCCGTCATGATGCGCCAGGCCTGCCCCCGCTCGAGGCGATTCTCGCGGGTGTCGCCCGCCGGAATGTCGCCTGCGACGGGCAGAGTCCACGGGCCTTCGCCCTCCAGGTCCTCGCGGCGCACCGCAAACCCGTCCATCGCGGAGTTCGTAAACGGCGGCAGGGGAATCAGAGAAAAGACGTCGACCGCCAGGCGGCGACCCAGGCACTCCTCGACGGGAAGCGTGTCGTGGGGGAGGACGTGGCTGAGCGCCAACGCCTCGATTAGCTCGCGATGCTGCGCGGTAGACAGGGCGGGATCGTGCATGCCACCAGTGTAGGGCCAGGTGCGGTGGGGGATACGTGTGGGGAGGGCGCGCTCAGGGTGTTGTGGGGTTGCTGGTCGGGCGGCTGGGCGTGGCTGTCTGCCCCGCGCCCGCTGCACGAGGCGTGGGCCGGGTTGGGCGGTTGCAGCTCATTTCAGCGGCCCGGACATGGTTGCAACGGGGGGGAATTGCAGCATTAGGGGCGCGACATGCCGGGGACACGCCGTGACGGGACTTCTAATGCTGCCAAACCCCCCACTTGCGTGGCCTGGTGGGCCCTCGCTGGCGGAGAGGATACAGCCGCTGACTGTGTTCGCCGGGTGTCGTAGTCTCACCCCAGGCGCGCGGCGAGTGCGGCGCGGACCTGCGCAACGAGCTCGTCCGGATGATCGAGGTCGTGCCAGCCGACGCGGATGATGTGCCACCCCTCGGCCTCGAGGTGGCGTTGGCGCTCGCGCTCGCGAGCGAGCGAGGAGTGGATGCTGCGAGAGTCGTCGCCGTATTTGGCTCGGCCGTCGAACTCGATACCGACTTTTTCGGCCGTGAACGCGCAATCGATGAAATAGCGATGACCCCGCGTGTGTACCTCGACCTGTGTGCGCATGCCTGTCAGGCCCGCGGCGCACAGCTCGTACAGTACGCGCGCTTCTCCGGGGGGAGGCGCATCCGGCATCTGCGTGAGTGATGATCCACTGTGCTTGAGAGCGTCCTCTTGCCCGATTGCCCAGCTGTTTCAGCTCGCGCTCAAGAAAGAACTTCCACGACTCCTCGTTGTTGCGTGACGCTTTCATGTGGAAGTTGTCGAAGTGTGTGTAGGCGTGGGCATTCATGCACATCTGCGTGAAAGCAGCACGTCGGTTGGATGATGTGCGGGCAGCAGTAATCTGTGCAGATTCGAGGTTCTCGATGAGGAGCCCGCGTGTGTCACTGATAGCAGGGAGGTGACGTACGTGCCTGGGCTTGATCTTCATGGGAGTAAAGGTGTGAGTGCTGATTGCTATGGCGGGCAGGACGATGGGGCGGATAGCGGACGAAGTGGCAACCGTGATGGGTGGAAGCATGGGATCACTTCCATAGCCGTGCGCCCATAGCGCACATTGTCCGGTAGCAACGAGAGTTTGGTGCGTGTGCGCGAGGTGGTAGAGGCGTGCGGCGAGCACGACCTACGGTAGCCGACTCATGTTTATGTCTGTCAAGAGAGACAGATCAAGGTGTGTCCTGCCCGCGATTTTCGCAGCCGTCGGTCTCCTTGTGAGGCCGTGGTGGCTGGATCGTGGCACGCGAATGATCGCCCGTTCGACGGCGTTGAGGATGAAGGGAGCGTCGCTACCCCTGACATCTTGACTCATGAGTGAATTCTAGTGCGATAACTATCAGTTCGTTGCGGTTTGAATCTTCTGGTTGTATTTGATTGCTGAGATGACCTTGTGTGGTGCGATGGGTGCGGGCGGGGCGCATGGGTGCGTTGTTCTCGCGTGGTGCGACGAGGCGTGGGCCGGGTTCGCGGTTGTCGCTTGTTTCAACGGCTTTCTAGGTTCTAGTAGTGGTTGCAAGGGGGAATTGCACTACATGGGGGTTCGACACGCCGGCGACACGCCGCTGGAAGGCTTCGTGTAGTGCAAAACCCCCAAGCGCGTGGCCTGGTGAGGTGGTGTTGGGGGCGGTGGGGCGTATTCAGGTTCCTGGTGAGAGCCCCCATCGTTGTCGGGGTGAATGTGGCTGTAACCGCCACCAACGGGTGCAATGAACTGGTTTCGCACCTCCGGGGTGGGCGGTGGCGGTATAATCCTCGCTTGGCGACGCTGATTGGGCGCTGGCCGCTGTCTCCTTTCTCTCAACGACGAGGCAGGGGCCGCGTATTGCCGTTTGCGCTCGGTTTTCGAGGGGCGAACACCGGGCAAATCGGGGTAGGGTTGCGCCATGTCAGTCGAGTTCGTTTCCGCCTCTCAGGCGGCAGATGCGGTTGCGTGTGACGCGCCGCTGCGGCTCGTCGACACCTTCGGGCGCGTGGCCCGAGACCTGCGCGTGTCGCTCACCGACCGCTGCAATCTGCGCTGCTCCTACTGCATGCCCCCTGAAGGCCTGGACTGGCTGCCCACCGAGGAAACCCTGACAGACGACGAGGTCGTGCGCCTCGTGCGCGTTGGCGTCGAGCGGCTCGGGATCCGCCAGGTCCGCTTCACCGGCGGGGAACCCCTCCTGCGCCGAGGCCTCGAGGGGATCATCGAAGCGTGCTCCCATATGCGCACCGACGAGGGAAACCCCCTCGACCTGGCCCTCACGACGAACGCGCTCGGCCTGGCCAAGCGCGCCCAGGGCCTGAAGGACGCAGGCCTGAACCGCGTCAACATTTCGCTTGATTCTCTGGACCCCGAGCACTTCGCGGCGATCACCCGCCGAGACCGCCTAGGCGACGTCCTGGAGGGTATCGAGGCCGCCGCCCGCGCGGGGCTGAGCCCCATCAAGGTCAACGCCCTCGTCCTGCGCGGCATGAACGAGGCCGACCTGCCCGACCTGGTCGACTACTGCCTGGATCGGGGCATCGAGCTGCGTGTCATCGAGCAGATGCCGATCGGCCCGCCGGACACGTGGGACCGCCAAAACATCATGACGGCCGACGAGATCCTGCACATCATGAGCACCCGGCACATGCTGACCCCCGCGCCCCGCGAGGATCCGCATTCCCCTGCGGGACGCTGGATCGTGGACGGTGACCCGACGAAGCGCCTCGGAGTCATCGCCTCCGTATCCGATCCCTTCTGTAGCGCGTGCGACCGCACCCGCCTGACCTCGGACGGCATGGTGCGATCCTGTCTGTTCTCCACCGAGGAGACTTCACTGCGCGACCTGCTGCGCGGTGGCGGGGACGACGCGCAGATCGCCGCCCGATGGGCCGACGCGATGTGGGCAAAGCCGGCCGCGCACGGGCTCAATATCGACACCTTTGCTCGCGCGTCGCGCACCATGAGCCGTATTGGCGGGTAACCCCCCACTAATTTCGTGACACCGATGTTTTCTAACAGCGGTCAATTGCTTGTTTGTTCACGGGAGGAACATCACTGGCGAGGGGACTTTTCATAGCGTTTGCAAGGGTGATGCACGTCCCAATGAGTTCGTGTGGGTTACGTCATTTCAATTGGTAGCCTCCGTATTAAAGAATGTCCGGCGCATGTCCGTGCTCGGACGACCCTTCCGACCTGAGGAGAGCCATGAGCGCGACCGAACCCGCGGCCAAGAAGAGCCGCTACCTGCTCACTGACTGGAACCCCAACGACGAGGCCAAGTGGGACTCGAAGCTCGCGTGGCGCACGCTGTGGATCACGACCTACTCGCTGATCCTGGCGTTCTGCGTGTGGTTCCTGCCCAGCGCGATCGCGCCCAAGCTGACCGCCCTTGGCTTCAACCTGGATAAGTCTCAGCTCTACTGGCTGACCGCCCTTCCGGGTCTGGCCGCCGGCATCCTGCGCCTCATTTACATGTTCCTGCCCCCGCTCATCGGCACCCGCAAGCTCGTGGGCATCACCTCCCTGCTGTGCATCATCCCCATGGTCGGCTGGTTCTACGTCGTCCAGGACAACACGACCCCCTACTGGGTCCTCCTGACCCTGGCTTTCATGTGTGGCATCGGCGGCGCGGCCTTCTCCGGCTACATGCCCTCCACCGGCTACTTCTTCCCCAAGCGCCTCGCCGGCACGGCCCTCGGCCTGCAGGGCGGCATCGGTAACCTCGGCATGTCCGTCATTCTGCTTGTTGGTCCTGTGCTGATGGGCTTCGGTCTTTTCGGTCTGACCTGGCTGGCGCCCCAGCAGCAGGTCGCCGGCGACCACGTCGGTGAGAGCATCTGGGTCTACAACGCAGCGATCTTCTTCGTTCCGTGGTGCATCCTCGCGGCGATCCTCGCCTTCATCTGGCTGCGTGACGTGCCCGTCAAGGCCAACCTCAAGCAGCAGCTGGACATCTTCTCCAACCCCAACACCTGGTACATGACCATCCTCTACGTCATGACCTTCGGTCTGTTCTCCGGCTTCTCCGCCGTCTTCGCCCTCCTGATCAACAACCAGTTCGGTGACCAGTCGGCCCTCAACCTGGGCGTCAAGGGCGCGACCTACGCCTTCCTCGGCCCCCTCGTCGGCTCGATCATCCGCATGTCCTGGGGCATCTTCTGCGACCGCATGGGCGGCGCCATCTGGACCTTCATCTCCGCCGTTGGCATGGCGGTCACCATGGGCGGCATCGCCTGGGTCCTGACCAACCCCACCGGCAAGACGGACTTCTACATCTTCCTGGGCCTCATGCTCGCCATGTTCCTGTTCTCCGGCTTCGGTAACGCCGGTACCTTCAAGCAGATGCCGATGATCATGCCGGCCCGCCAGGCCGGCGGCGCCATCGGCTTCACCGCGGCGATCGCCTCCCTCGGCCCCTTCCTGGTCGGTGTTGCCCTCTCCGCCATCAGCGCCCCGGTCTTCTTCGCGGGCTGCGCCATCTTCTGCGCCCTGTGCGCGGTCCTGTGCTGGATCATGTACGCGCGCAAGAACGCCCCGTTCCCCGGCTGATCCACCCGGCACTGCGTGGTGCCGACGGACCTGCCACTGCCTCGTCAATCGACTCTTAGGAGCACCCCATGACGAATCTCGAATCCGATATGACCTTCCCGACCTACGGCGGTGAGGTCAAGCCCGCGACCGGCGCGACCCTGTTTGCGCTCGGCTCGTGGCTGCGTCGCGGCAAGGCGTCCGCCGACGCGCGCCAGCTCTTCCTTGAGGGCGGCCGCGACGGTGACTCCTTCTACCGCGACCGCTGGAGCTACGACAAGATCGTGCGCTCCACCCATGGCGTGAACTGCACGGGCTCGTGCTCGTGGAAGATCTTCGTCAAGGACGGCGTCATCACCTGGGAAACCCAGCAGACTGACTACCCGTCGACCGGCGCTGACATGCCCGAGTACGAGCCCCGCGGCTGCCCGCGTGGCGCGGCGTTCTCGTGGTATGAGTACTCGCCGACCCGTATCAAGTACCCCTACGTGCGCGGCGTCCTGCTCGACATGTTCCGCGAGGCCAAGAAGCGCCTCGGGGATCCCGTCGACGCGTGGGCCGCGGTCGTTGAGGACCCGGAGAAGGCTCGTGCCTACAAGTCGCAGCGTGGCCCGCGGCGGCATGGTTCGCGTGTCGTGGGAAGAGGCGATGGAGATTGTCGCTGCCGCCTACGTGCACACGATCAAGCAGTACGGCCCCGACCGCATCGCCGGCTTCTCGGTCATCCCCGCCATGTCGATGATCTCCTACGGTGCGGGCGCCCGCTTCCACGAGCTCATTGGCGGCACCATGCTGTCCTTCTACGACTGGTACGCGGACCTGCCCCCGGCCTCGCCGCAGGTCTTCGGCGACCAGACCGACGTGCCCGAGGCCGGCGACTGGTTCAACTCGCAGTACCTCATCATGTGGGGCACGAACCTGCCGCTGACCCGTACCCCCGATGCTCACTTCATGGCCGAGGCCCGCTACCACGGCCAGAAGGTCATCGTCGTGTCCCCGGACTTCGCGGACAACACGAAGTTCGCGGACGACTGGTTGCGTGTCCAGCCCGGCACGGACGGCGCCCTGGCCCAGTCCATGGGTCACGTCATCCTCAAGGAATTCCACGTCGGCAAGCGCGAGCCCATGTTCCTGGACTACATGAAGCGCTACACCGACTCCCCGTTCCTGGTGGAGATCAACGAGGTCGGCGAGGGCGCCCACGAGGGCGTCGCCCCGACGACCCTGGTCCCCGGCAAGTTCCTGACGGCCGCCAAGATGCCCGCGGGCACGACCGAGCGCACCGAGAACAACCAGTTCCGTCCCCTCGTCATCGAGGCCGACGGCACGGTCAAGGACCCGGGCGGCACGCTCGCCGATCGCTTCGGCGAGGAGGGCGCTGGCCACTGGAACCTTAACCTGGATGGCGTCGAGCCCGTCATGTCCATCATGGACACGGACGAGTGGGAAGCCGTTGAGATCGCCCTGCCGCGCTTCGACCTGCCCGCGGCCTCCGGCCAGGCCTCGGTCGGCGGCGGCTACGTGAAGCGTGGCGTGCCCGCGCGCCGCGTCAACGGCCGCCTCGTGACGACCGTGTTCGACATCCTGCTCGCCCAGTACGCCGTCGAGCGTGAGGGCCTGCCGGGCCAGTGGCCCTCCGACTACATGGACGCCTCCACGCCGGGCACCCCCGCGTGGCAGGAGGAGTTCACGTCGGTTCCCGCCGCCGCGGCTATCAAGATCGGCCGCGAGTTCGCGCAGAACGCGGTCGAGACGCAGGGCCGTTCCATGATCCTCATGGGCGCCGGCACGAACCACTACTACCACTCCGACGAGATGTACCGTACGTTCCTGGCGCTCACGGAAATGTGTGGCACCCAGGGTCGCAACGGTGGCGGCTGGGCCCACTACGTGGGTCAGGAGAAGGTCCGCCCGATCATGGGTTGGGGCTCCTTCACCTTCGCCCTGGACTGGGCGCGCCCGCCGCGCCAGATGATCTCCACCGGCTGGTACTACATGACCACCGACCAGTGGCGCTACGACGGGGCCCCGGCCTCGGCCATGGCGAACCCGATCAAGTCCTCGCACCTGGACGGCAAGCAGCTGGTTGACACGCTCGTCGAGTCGGTTCAGCGCGGCTGGATGCCCTGCTACCCGACGTTCTCCAAGGGCTCGACCCAGCTGGGTCGCGAGGCCGCCGAGGCCGGCATGGCCCCTGCGGAATACGTGTCCCAGGAGCTGCGCGAGGGCCGCCTCCAGTTCGCGATCGAGGACCCGGACGCCCACCACAACGTCCCGAAGATCCTCGCGAACTGGCGTACGAACCTGCTTGGCTCGTCCGCGAAGGGCACCGAGTTCTTCCTGCGTCACATGCTGGGCACCGGCAACGAGGTCAACGCCGAGGAGCTGGAAGAGGGCAATCGCCCCGCGTCCGTCAACTGGCGTGAGGCTCACCCCGGCAAGCTCGACCTCATGTGGGTGGCGGACTTCCGCAACACCTCGACGACGCTGCACTCCGACGTCGTGCTCCCCGCCGCCACGTGGTACGAGAAGCACGACCTGTCCTCCACGGACATGCACCCCTTCATGCACTGCTTCGACGAGGCCGTGAACCCGCCGTGGGAGGCGCGCACCGACTTCGAGGTGTTCCAGACCCTGGCCCGCCTCGTCGGCCGCATGGCCCCCGGCCACCTGGACACCCAGACGGACGTCGTCGCGGTCCCGCTGGGGCACGACTCCCCGGACGCCATGACCATGGCGGATGGTGTCGTTCCCGAGCAGACGTGGACGCCCGGCAAGACCATGCCGAAGCTGGTCCCGATCGAGCGTGACTACACGCAGGTCGGCTACAAGTTCGACCGCATGGGTCCGCTCCTGCCCAAGGCCGGCCTGGCCTCGAAGGGCGTTCCGTACAACGTGCAGGAAGCGTACGAGCAGCTCGGCGACCTCAACGGCCGCGCTCCCATGGACGGCAACGCCGGCGAGGGCATGCCGCTGTGCGACACCGCCATCAAGGCGGCGAACATGGCGCTGCGCTTCTCGGGTACCACGAACGGCTCGCTGGCCGTTCAGGGCTTCCGCACGCTGGAAAAGCGCGTCGGCAACGAGATGGCGTTCCTGGCCGAAGGTGACGAAGAAAAGAAGATCACCTACGAGGACACCGTCCTGCAGCCGCGCAGCGTCATCACCAGCCCCGAGTGGTCGGGTTCCGAGCATGGCGGTCGCCGCTACAGTGCCTTCGTGCAGAACGTCGAGTGCCGCAAGCCGTGGCACACGCTCACGGGTCGCCCGCAGTTCTACGTCGACCACGACTGGATGATGGACATGGGCGAGTCCCTGCCGATCTTCCGTCCCCCGCTCGACCTGGCGCACATCTACGGTGAGCGCCCCGTCGGCGACCACCGTCCCGGTCAGCCGGGTCAGGCCGAGGTGGCGGTGCGCTACCTGACGATCCACAACAAGTGGGCCATCCACTCCCAGTACTACGACAACCCGTACATGCTGACGCTGGGTCGTGGTGGCCAGACGGTGTGGATGAGCCCGCAGGACGCCGAGAAGATCGGCGTGCGCGACAACGAGTGGATCGAGGCGAAGAACCGTAACGGCACCGTGTCGGCTCGCGCTGTTGTCTCCCACCGCATCCCGGAGGGCACGGTGTTCATGCACCACGCCCAGGATCGCCAGATCAACACCCCGCTGAATGAGGGGTCCGGCAAGCGCGGCGGCACGCACAACTCGCTGACCCGAATCTTCATTAAGCCGACCCACCTGGCCGGCGGATACGCGCAGTTCGCCTACGCGTTCAACTACTACGGTCCCACCGGCAATAACCGCGACGAGGTCACGGTTATCCGCCGCCGCTCCCAGGAGGTGCAGTTCTGATGAAGGTCATGGCTCAGATCGCGATGGTGATGAACCTCGACAAGTGCATCGGCTGCCACACCTGTTCGGTCACCTGTAAGCAGGTGTGGACGAACCGCGACGGCACCGAGTACATCTGGTTCAACAACGTCGAAACCCGTCCCGGCGTGGGCTACCCCCGCGGCTGGGAGGACCAGAAGAAGTGGAAGGGCGGCTGGAAGCGCACCGCCACGGGCCGCCTCGTTCCCCGTCAGGGCGGACGCGTCGCCTCGCTCGCGAAGATCTTCGCGAACCCGACGCAGCCGACCATGAAGGACTACTACGAGCCGTGGACGTACGAGTACGACAAGCTGCTCCAGGCGCCCGCGAACTCCCGCGCGATCCCGACGGCCCGCGCGAAGTCCAAGATCACGGGCGAGCACATCGACAAGCCCGAGTGGGGCCCGAACTGGGACGATGACCTCGGTGGATCCATGGAGACCCTGGATCAGGACCCCGTCCTGCACCAGATGAACCTCCAGGTCGCCAAGACCATCGAGGACGCGTACATGTTCTACCTGCCTCGCATCTGCGAGCACTGCCTGAACCCGACCTGCGTGTCGGCGTGCCCCTCGGGCGCGATGTACAAGCGCTCCGAGGACGGCATCGTCCTCGTCGACCAGGATCAGTGCCGCGGCTGGCGCATGTGCGTCTCCGCCTGCCCCTACAAGAAGGTCTACTTCAACCACAACACGGGCAAGGCCGAGAAGTGCACGCTGTGCTACCCGCGCCTCGAGGTCGGCCAGCCGACCATCTGCTCGGAGACCTGCGTGGGTCGCCTGCGCTACATGGGCGTGCTGCTCTACGACGCGGATCGCGTCACCTGGGCCGCCTCCCAGGAGGACGAGCGCGACCTGTACCGCGCCCAGCGCGAGATCCTGCTCGACCCGAACGACCCGCAGGTGGTCGCCCAGGCCCAGGCCAATGGCGTTCCCCACTCGTGGATCACGGCCGCCCAGCAGTCCCCGATCTGGAAGCTCATCACCGAGTACGAGGTCGCCCTGCCGCTGCACCCCGAGTTCCGCACCCTGCCGATGGTCTGGTACGTGCCGCCGCTGTCCCCGGTCGTCGACCAGGTGACCGCGTCCGGCAGCGACGGCGAGGACCACAAGGTCCTGCTGTCCGCCATCTCGCAGATGCGTATCCCGCTGGAGTACCTGGCCGGCCTGTTCACGGCCGGAGACACGGCTCCCGTGGAGCTGGCGCTGCGTCGCCTCGCCGCGATGCGCTCCTACATGCGCGACGTCTTCGTCGACAACCCGGCGAACGAGGAGATCCCGGCATCCGTGGGTATGACCCCGGAGAAGGTCAAGGAGATGTACCGACTGCTGTCGATCGCTAAGTACGACGACCGCTTCGTCATCCCGACCGCCCACCCCGAGATGCCGCGCGGCATCAAGGAACTCGAGGGCTGCCCGGTGTCCTACGACGTCGAGGCCTTCCACGGCCTGGCCCCCGCCACGTCGAACCGCCCGATGGGTGGCTCGTCGCCGGAGGGACGCCAGATGCTCCCCCTTGAGGTCGTTCGATGAGTACTTTCGTCGGCATTCCGCGTATTCCTACGGCCGCTCCGGAAACGGAGATGGATCCGCAGGACGCGCGCGGCGTGCGCATGGCGGTCTCGGTCCTCCTGGACTACCCGGGGGATGACTTCGAGACCAAGCTGGACGCGGTCGAGGAGGCTCTGGCGGACCTGCCGGAGTCGGCCTCGGCGTCCTTGGCCTCGTTCGTGAGCTACGCTCGCGCCGCTGGCCTGCGCGCCATGCAGACCACCTACGTGGAGACGTTCGACCAGCGCCGCCGCTGCGCGCTCGGCCTGACGTACTACACGCACGGCGACACCCGCGGACGCGGCCAGGCCATCCTGGCCTTCAAGGAGATCCTGCGCCGCGCCGGTTTCGAGATGGAGCGCGAGGAGCTTCCCGATCACCTGCCGGTGGTCCTGGAGTTCGCCGCTTTCGACGAGACCGGCACGGCCGAGGGCCTGCTGCGTTCCAACCGCGAGGGTATCGAGGTGATCCGCACGGCGCTGCGCGCCGCGGACTCCCCGTACGCGCCGCTGCTGGACGCACTGGTCGCGACGCTGCCCGAGCCGGACGAAAAGACCATTGAGGGCTTCCGTAAGCTCATTAGCCAGGGGCCGCCCACCGAGCTGGTGGGCGTGGGCGATCTGTCTGCGACGCCCTTCCCGACTTCCGATTCAACGATGGGACGGTAACGTTCATGGAATCCGCACTTTTGCATGCCGCGTCGGCATCTGCGACGCAGTCGCTGTCCTTCCTGGACATTGCCCTGTGGGTGGTCCTGCCCTACGTGTCCTTCGCGATCCTCATCGTGGGCCTCGCGTGGCGCTACAAGACCGACCAGTACGGCTGGACGTCTCGTTCCTCGCAGTGGAATGAGCCGACCATCCTGCGCCTAGCCTCGCCGCTGTTCCACTTCGGCGTCCTCTTCGTGTTCGCGGGCCACGTCATGGGCCTCGTAATCCCGAAGACGTGGACCGAGGCGGCCGGCGTGCCTCAGCACGTCTACCACCTGATGGCGACGATCCCCGGCTCGATCGCGGGTCTCATGACGATCCTCGGCCTCGCGCTGCTGATCTACCGTCGCCTGGTGGTCAAGTCGGTGCGCGTGGCGACGACCCGCATGGACATCGTTACCTACGTGATGCTGGCGATCCCGGTGCTCCTGGGCGGGGCTGCGACCCTGCTCAACCAGGTGCTCGGCGGTCACGAGGGCTACGACTACCGCGAGACGATCTCCGTGTGGTTCCGCTCGATCTTCACGCTGCAGCCGCAGGCTCACCTGATGGTCGACGTGCCGCTGAGCTTCAAGCTGCACATCATCGCTGGTCTGCTGCTGTTCTGCATCTGGCCGTTCACCCGCCTCGTGCACGCGGTGAGCGCGCCGGTCGGCTACGTGGCGCGTCCCCCGGTGATTTACCGGTCGCGCGACGAGCGCCGCACGCACCAGATGACGCGCGGCGGTATGTCGGACTGATCGATGGCCGTGCCCGCCACGGTCCCTCGCTCCTAGGCGAGCCTGTGGCGTGGTGATCGGCAGACGCGGGGGCGAGCGCAGGCTCGCCCCCGCGTCTTTATCGTGGTCCCCGCGTTCTCGCCTGTATGAATAGAGCGATAGACCCCGCGTAATGCGACCAACTGCTGGTATTGGCCGTGCGGGTGGCTGTCTGTGATGGGTAGAATAAAGCGCGCTTTGTTAGTAACGTAACAGCTTTAATGCCGTATGGAGATGCCTATGAAGGGTATTTCCGCTGATTATGAGGGAGAGAGAGAGGACTATCAATGAATGACACCTCCCGTTCTCGGCCTCTGGCTGAAACGCTCGCCGCAATGGCAGCGTTGACCCCTGCACAGCACACGCTCTTGGAACGCATCTCGCACCACGCGACGCCCGTGACCGTGGCGGAGTTGGCTCAGGAAGCTGGCTTGCACGTCTCGAGCGTGCGCGAGACCCTTGAGGGCCTGTTCGCCCTCGGTCTGGTCGAAAAACAGCAGCTCCCCTCGTCCGGCCGTGGCCGCCCCGCGCTGGGCTATTCGACGATGACCCCGGCGGACCCCTCGTTTGCGGCGCAGATGCTGCACCAGCTCACGTCGTCGCTGCTGGCCTGGCTGCGCGTTGACGCGGCCGACCCGGCGGCTTCCGTGCGTGAGATCGGCTCGCGCTGGGCGGACGCCGCCCTCGAGACGATGGCGGTGCCTGATCACAGCCACAATGCGAACCGTCGCCCCGTGCGCGACACCTTCAACATCGCGTCGCACCTGGGCAAGGTGCGCCTGTTCATGAACGCCATGGGTTTTGCGTCAGTTCCGCACGACACTGATCCGATGGCGGTCGTCCTGACGGCCTGCCCGTTCACCGAGCCGGGCACCCCTGACGACCTGGCCCTCGAGCTGCGCCGCGGCATCGTTGAGCGCGTGTTCGAGCGGACGGCGACCGGATTTGCCACCTGGTCACTGGAGACGGATCCTTCCGATCCTCTGCGCCTGACCGTCTATATTCGACGGCTTGATGAGGCGAATCCGAAGCCGCTGTCGACGACCCTTCACTTCTTCGGTGGAGCGGCTGAGGCGGCCGGTGGGTACGTGCGAGAACTGCCCTCCGATGAGACCCCCGCGACCCTGGGTGAACTCATCGATCAGCTCAGCTCAGAGAGCCCTGAGCTGGAGCGAATCCTCGGCGTGTCGAGCTACCTGGTCAACGAGCGCTCTGCTCGTCTGGACGCTGAGCTCGCACCCGGCGCGCGCGTCGACGTGCTGCCTCCGTTTGCTGGCGGGTGAGATTTTTTAGTCATTTGTGTGGGGCGGTCAGGGTTGTAAAATAATCCTGGCCGCTCCCGCGTAAGATGAGGGGGAAGGCACTCCCGTCCCTGGAGGATCCAATGTCAGCTGAGATTGCAACCGGCATCACCGATGAGCCGCTGGATACTGGCGCGCTGATTGATAGCGCACGTCGGGATACGTGTGGTGCCGTGGCGTCCTTTATTGGGGTTGTGCGTAACCATGACGGTGGGGAGAGTGTGGATGCGATCGAGTATTCTTCGCATCCCTCGTCGCAGCAGATTCTGCGGGACATCGTCATGGAGTTCAAGGATCGTCCGGGCGTGCATTGCATCGTCGCGTGGCACCGCGTGGGGCATCTGGAGATCGGCGAGGACGCGATGGTCGTCGCCGTCGCTGCGGAGCATCGCGCGCAGGCATTCCGCGCGGTCGAGGCCATTGTCGAGGATGTGAAGGCGAAGCTCCCGATCTGGAAGAAGCAGGAATTGACCGACGGCTCTCACAACTGGTCGGGTCTGTGAGATGACGATCGGCGATCCTTTTTCCCGCGATGTGGCCGTTTCGGGGCGCACCGTCGCGCTTCCGCTGATCAATCAGCCCGTCCCGTACGAGGCCGGGGACCCTGCGCTGGAGCGTTTCCGTCGCAATTGGCTGGTGTCCGGTATTGGCGAGGCCGGTCAGGCGCGCCTGGCAGCCGCGCGCGTGCTCGTGGTGGGTGCGGGCGGCCTCGGCTCTCCCGTTCTCCTGTACCTGACGGCGGCGGGCATTGGCACGATTGGTATCTGCGATTCTGATGTGGTCGAGGTGTCGAACCTGCAGCGTCAGCTTCTCCACGGCGAGAGCGACGTGGGCGTTCCGAAGCCGGATTCCGCTGTGCGTCATCTCAGCGGACTGAACTCCTTGGTGCATTTGAGCGCTATGGGCATGTGACCCGCGAGTGGCTGGATGAGCATGGTCGCGAGTGGGACCTCATCGTGGAGTGCACGGATAACTTTGATGCGAAGTACCTGGTCGCGGACTACTGCGCGGATTCCGGCGTGCCGCTCGTGTGGGGCACGGTCGTGTCGATGGCTTTCCAGGTGAGCGTCTTCTGGTCTGCGGCGCCGGCCCCCGTGCCGTCGTTGACGCTGCGGAGCCTGCACCCGGTCAAGCCTGCCCCCGGGACGACGCCGGCCTCGCCGAAGGTGGGCGTGCTGGGACCTGTCGTCGGTCAGGCGGGTACCGCCATGGCGACGGAGGCTATCAAGGTGCTGGTGGGCTTCGGGGAGCCGCTGATTGGGCGCGTCCTCATGATGGACGCGGCGACGCAGCGCGCCGACGTGCTGACCTTCGCGCCTTGGGGCTGAGGCCCGTGTCTGCTCCGCGCGCTGACGTTGCCGCGATCGTCGTCGGCGGCGGCGGGGGGAGAGCGCTTGGGTGGCGTCTCCAAGCCGGATCTGATTCTGGGTGGCGTGCGCTTGATCGACCGCGTGTGCGGGGTCTTGATGGAGGCGTGCGGCGCAGGGTGCGTGGCTGTTGTGCCGCCCAGTGTGCGCGTCCCCGATGGTGTCCTGCGTACCCTTGAGGATCCGCCGAGCGGTGGCCCGCTGGCCGGTATCGACGCGGGCTTGCGCGCGCTGAGCGTCGGCGACGATGTCCTCGTTGTGGTTGTTTCTGTCGACGCTCCCGGTGTGGGTGTTTTCCTGCCCGCCCTCCTCGAACCTGCGTTGGGTGAGAGTAGTGATGGGCGTATCGTGCGCGGCGGCGATCCGGAGCCTTTCGATCAGTACCTCATGGGCGTCTACCGCGCGGGTGCGCTGCGCCGCAACCTTGACGAGGCCGAGGCCTCCCTCGGGTCGGTTCGCGGAGTGGGTGTGCGCCGGGTGTTGCGCGCCCTCGAGGTTGAGCGGGTGAGCGTGAGCGCCGACGTGTGCCGGGATATCGACACCCCCGAGGATGTTGCCTGGTGGGAGAGCTTTCTGGGCAACTGATTTGTAGGTAACGCGCCTTTGGGTGTAGGTTTAGTCGGTAAGTATCTGATTACCTATTCCACTAAGGCGTGCTCATGAATCTTCGTCACGGACAACTGTGGCAGCGACTCGGTCTGGCAGTGCTGTCAGGAATTCTCGTCGCGTCCCTCGCTCCCGCCACTGCCGCCGCTCCGACAGGTGGCCAGGACATGCACGGCGACATGGAGCCTGCCGACCTCGATACGTCGAGCTCCAACTCCGATATTTCCTCCCCAGCCAACGCGCTCTCTCCTGCGGCCGCGGAGGAAACTGAAACCGCCGACGATGCCACGGCCTCGTCCGAGGAAGAAAGCGAGGACGGAGTCGACGCGCAGGTCTACACCTTCCCCGGCACGGACGGCCCCACCCGCGTTCACGTCCTCGCGACGACGGGTTCTGCGGATGCCATCCTGCTCGAGTCTCGAGGCGTCTTCGCCATGATCGATGGTGCCGAGGGTGTCGGTGCCCCCGACGGCAAGGATCCGCGTTACCCGCTGCGCCCCGGCGTGGTCCCCGGTTGGGTGGGGGGATACCGACCGGGTTCTCGGTTACATGTCCAAGCACGGGGTCACCTCCTCGAACCTCGCGTTCTACCTGGGCACGCACGCCCACTCCGACCACATCGACAACGCCGACGAGATCATCAGGAAGTTCCGCCCGAAGGTCATCTTCAGCCCCGAATACTCCGACAAGTGGATCACCAACCCCGATGGTCTGTGGGACAACCAGTGGGTCTACGACCACATGGTGGATGCTGCTAAGTGGGCACAGAAGACCTACGGAGCCCAGTTCGTGCAGAAGGTCGACGGCTACAACACCCACGTCCAGCTGGGTGACATGGATGTCCAGCTGATCCCCTTTGACCCCGAGGAAACCTACAAGGTCAAGGGCACAACCGACGCGAACCTCATGGGGTGGGGCGCGAAGGTGAGTGCCTTCGGGCGTAGCACCTTCCTCGCGGCCGACCTCATGGACACCGAGGCAGACTGGAGCAAGCACAACGGCTTCGAGGCGCGCGTTGCTCAGGTTGTCGGCAAGGTCGACATGCTCAAGGCTGGCCACCACGGCCTACGCAGCTCGAACTTTCCTCCCTTCATGGAGGCGCTGGATCCCACCGCGATCATCCAGACGGGTTCGGAGTCTTATACACCCGATAATCTCACTGAGAAGGTCATTCACGGTGACGTGCTTTGGGCACCGATGTCCGAGGTAGGAAGCGCTGGCATCGCCTCGGTAATCGCTACTTTCTCATCTGCTGGCATCTCCTACTCCGACTTCTCGGCCGCTTCCTGGGGGCATGAGTACGGCCAAGAAAGTCCGCGCGCCTGGTGGTTCAAGGGCGGGCGCCCCGCGGCCACGACCGGCTGGTGGAAGGGGGCGAGTGGATCCTGGTACTACTTCGCGGGCAAGCCCTCCGCCGAGGCAAGCACCTGGGTGTATGACGGCGGTCAGTGGTACTGGATGGACGCCACCGGCGCGATGGAGACCGGTTGGATTCATGACGGAAAAGCGTGGTACTACCTGGATTCCGCAGGGCATCCCTCGGGCAGCGGCTGGACCTGGATCGACGGATCCTGGTACTACCTGACCGGTGGGCGTGCCACGCTTGGATGGATGGCCGATGGGGGTTCCTGGTACTACCTTGACGAGCAAACCGGCGCGATGGTCACCGGATGGAAGCAGATTGGTGGCTCCTGGTACTACCTGAACTCGTCGGGTGCAATGGTCACCGGCTGGATGAATGGCGGCGGTACTTGGTACTACCTGAGCTCCAGCGGTTCGATGGCGACCGGGTGGTTCTACGACCACGGTGCATGGTACTACTTCGCGTCCTCCGGCGCGATGGCCACCGGATGGTTCCAGGACGGGACCACCTGGTACTACAGCAGTTCCTCCGGCGCCATGATGACCGGCTGGCTGAACGGTGGGAGCTCTTGGTACTACTTGAGTGGTAGCGGCGCGATGGCAACCGGCTGGATCCTGGATCACGGTGCTTGGTACTACATGGATGAAGCAGGTGCCATGGTCACCGGCACGCAGGAGATCGACGGTCGCTCTTCGACGTTCTCTTCGTCGGGACGCTGGGTCGGCTACGCCTCTAATCGAGGCCTCGGCGATTATCCTCACTAAGCGCCGCCCGTCGCGTATCGATGCAGGTGGGCGGCGCCGCGGCCTCGTTCCTGGTGTTCGGGGGCGGCGGCCCACCCGCGAGACCGCCACACGCGAGCCTGCCCCCACAATTTCGCATGCAATTCCCATGTCAACCTTTTGGGTTTTGAAATGGGAGCGTTGGCATTTCAACGTTTTCTCGGTGCCTAAGATAATTTAGGGAAGCCAAATTGCATGCGACACTGGGGAGAGGGGGAAGGGGAGAAGTCTAGGTTCTAGTGGTGGTTGCAACGGATCTTGGTGAAGGAGTTCGTTGTGGCTGGTGTTGGTCGTGTTTTTCAGGGGTTTGAGTACCCCTCCCGTCGTGAGGCGTGTCAGGCTCGGCATCGGGAGTATGTCCGGGCTCTTGCTGATGGTTTGAACTTCACGCAGGCAGCTCATGCTGTTGGGGTCTCGAAGCGGACAGGCAAGGTCTGGCGTAATGGCCGGACTCGCTCAAGTGGACGGTGTGAGCGAGCCAGTATCGCTCCTCAGGCCCATTGGTACCGTCTGTACATGAAATGCCAACCGCATCGGATCAGTAAACGGTTCTTGTCGCTCAAGGAACGCATGCTCATCTTCGGATGGCGCGTTGAAGGGCTCTCTATTCGTGATATCGCTCGACAGTTAGGGCGTTCGCCCTCGACTGTGAGCCGGGAGCTCAGACGCAATGGGATTACATCCACGTGCTACAACCCCTACATCGCTCACATGCGAGCAGGCAAACGTCTCACACGTCCTAAAGCACGCAAATGCGCCAATCCTCGCTTGTGGGGCATCATCTGGGACAAGCTTCAGCGCAGATGGAGCCCAGAACAGATTTGCGCATACTTGCGCATGCGTTTCCCGCATAATCAGAGCATGAACCCGTGCGTGGAGACGATCTACCAGTCCATCTTCGTCCAAGCCAAAGGCACACTCCGCAAAGAGATCGCTTCCCTCATGCGCCAAGGACGCGCTCGCAGGCGCCCAGCCGCATACTCTCGCCAGGTACGACCACGATTCAAGGACCCCATGGTGATGATCAGCGAACGGCCCGCCAGTGTGGAAGACCGGGCGCTCCCTGGCCACTGGGAAGGCGACTTGATCATCGGAGCCAAAGGACAATCCGCGGTCGGTACGCTCGTGGAACGCTCGACCCGGTACACGCTGCTGCTCTACTTGCCCAATGGACATACAGCTACTGAAGTCCAAGATGCCATTATCGACAAGCTCGCAGACGTGCCCCATTCCTTGCGCCTGTCACTGACCTGGGACCAGGGAAGCGAGCTGGCCCAACACCGCAAGATCGGTTCACAGCTGGGCCTTGACGTGTACTTCTGTGACCCACACTCACCCTGGCAACGCGGCACCAACGAGAACACAAACGGGCTCCTGCGCCAATACATGCCCAAAGGAACCGATCTGTCACTCCTGACCGAAGCAGACCTGGACGCCATCGCCGACCAACTCAACGACCGTCCACGCAAAACGCTAAACTGGGATACACCCAAGCAGCGACTTGAGCTGCTGCTCAGGGCATAACACGTGTTGCAACCACCCCTAGAATCTGCCAAGCCAGGGGACGGGGAGGGGGGGTTAGCGCTGCTCGTCGAGCTGGTGGAAGATCGCGGTGAGCAGGGGCGTGACCACCTCGAGGGTGTCGAGCGCTCCGCCGCGCGAGCCTGGAGAAGAGATGATGAGCGCGCCCGAGGAGTCGCGCGCCGTCACACCGACGACCTCGCGGGATAGACCCGACAGCGGAGTGTTGGTGAGACCGTGGGCGCGGATCTGCTCGGCGATGCCGGGGATCTCGACCTCGACGATCGAGCGGACAACCTCGGGCGCGTAGTTGCCCACGCCGAAACCCGAGCCGCCCAGGACCAGGATGAAGCGGGCGCCGGCCTCGAGCGCGTCGCGGATCTCCGTCTCGAGGATGTCCGCGCTCTCGGGGATCGCCGCGACCGTCACGGGGCCGAGGCCGGCCTCGGCCAGTGCTGCCGTGCAGGCGGGGGTCGCCCGATCCTCCTTCGTGCCGCGCTGGATGCGGTCCGAATAGGTGATGACGTGGGCGCTGATCTGGCTGAGGTCGTAGTCGACAGGCTTGGGCATGGTGTCCTCCGGTGGCGAATGTGTATAAGTGTGATCCTAGTCCCTTCCTGCTGTGGGGGTGGGCCTGGGAGCTGAGCGTGGTCGCAAGGCGATTTTGTGTGTGCGTGGACCGAGGGAAAAGAAGGCTGTGGGCGTCGGTGCTTGTTGAGAAGTGGTCGAGACAGCGTGCACATGGCAGCATAACCCGTTTTATGATGGGTCTAGGCAAGTTAAATGCGTGTGCATATTTCCCCGAAATTAAACGCAAAAGTAACGATTTGGATGAGCGTGAGCGAATCGTTGCGCGTCCGCATCTCGGGTTGTTAGATTTAATGCGTTCTCTTCCCTCTCAAAAGGAGATTCGCGTGCGTTACCTTCGCATCCTCCCCGCCATCGGCGCCGCCGCCCTGGCACTCGCAGCCTGCGCGGGCGGCTCCACCCCCGCCGACTCCACGGCCTCGGCCGAAGCGACGCAGCCCGCCGAGACCACCGTCCTCAACGTCTACGCCGCCGCCTCCCTCACCGAGACCTTCGGTGAGCTCGAAGAGATCTTCGAGGAAGCTAACCCCGGAGTGGACGTGCGCTTCAACTTCGCCGGCTCCCAGGACCTCGTGACCCAGCTCGGCGAGGGCGCCGACGTCGATGTCTTGGCCACCGCCAACGAATCCACCATGAAGAAGGTCGCCGACGCCTCCCAGGTCGACGCGCAGACCATCTTCGTCACCAACACCCTCACCCTCATCACGACGCCCGGCAACCCGGCGGGCGTGACCGGCCTCGACTCCTCGCTCGACGGCGTCAAGCTGGTCGTCTGCGCGCCCGAGGTCCCCTGCGGCAAGCTCACCAAGACCCTCACCGAAAAGCTCGGCGTGCCCCTGAACCCCGTCTCCGAGGAGCAGGCGGTCACCGACGTGCGCGGCAAGGTTTCCTCCGGCCAGGCCGACGCTGGCATCGTCTATAAGACGGACGCCCTGGCCGAAGGCGACGCCGTCGAGACCGTCGCCATCCAGGGCGCCGACGAGGCCGTCAACAAGTACCCGATCGCCCTCGTGAGCGCCTCGACCAAGAAGGACCTGGGCCAGAAGTGGATCGACCTGGTCCTGTCCGCTGAGGGGCAGAAGATCCTCGAAGATGCGGGCTTCACGCCCGCCGCGAAGTAACATCGACGCGTGAAGTCACGCAGGACGCCCGCCGTCAGCCCCCTGCCCATCTGGGCGGGGGGCCTCGGCGCGCTCGCCCTGTGCTTCCTCATCCTGCCCCTGGCCTTCATGCTGGGGCGCGTCAACTGGGCCACCCTCGGCGCGACGCTCGCGACCCCGGAGGCTCGCGACGCCCTCGGCCTGTCGCTGCGCACGTGTCTGATCGCCCTCGGCGTCGACCTCGTCCTTGGCGTCCCCGCGGCCCTCGTGCTGTCGCGCTCCTGGCGGGGTGTGCGCGCCGCCAGGATCCTCGTCGCCCTGCCGCTCTCGCTGCCTCCCGTCGTCGCCGGCATCGCGCTGCTCGCGGCCTTCGGCAGGCGCTCGACCCTCGGCGCGCTCCTTGGCGGCGCCGGCCTCGACATCGCCTTCACCACCACCGCCGTCGTCATCGCGCAGGTCTTCGTCTCCCTGCCCTTCCTCATCGTTACCCTCGAGTCCGCGCTGCGCGCCCGCGAGCAGGGACTCGATGAGATGGCCTCCTCCCTGGGGGCCTCGCCCTCGCGTGTGTTCTGGCAGATCACCCTGCCCACGGTCCTACCCGGCCTCGGGCGCGGAGCCGCCCTGGCGCTGGCCCGCTGCCTCGGCGAGTTTGGCGCGACCCTCACCTTCGCGGGGTCCATGCAGGGCGTGACCCGCACGATGCCCCTCCAGATCTACCTGGCCCGCGAATCCGACGCGGACCTGGCCCTCGCGCTCGGTGTCGTCCTTCTCGGCGTCGCCGCCCTCGTCGTCGCGCTCACGGAAACCCCGTGGGGACGGCTCGCCTCTCTCCTTCGATCGACGAGGCACGGGCTGGCCTCCGCTTCCGCTGATTCGTGCGCTCGCTCCTCCGAGGCCCCCTCCGCGCTCGAGGGCCAGGCGGGCGAGGGCGCGGCCGTGCGCGTCGCCGGAACGGTGGACGCGCGCGGCTGGGACGTGGACGCGTTGCTGCGCCCCGGCCTCGTCACCGCCGTCGTCGGCCACAACGGCGCCGGAAAGTCCACCCTCGCCCAGGTGATCGCCGGGACTCTGCGCGTGGATAGTGGGGCCGTGAGCATCGGCGAGCGCGTCGTCGACGATGCCGCCACGTTCGTGCCCGCGCGCCGACGCGGCGTCGCCATGGTCTCCCAGGCACCTCGCATCTTCACCCACATGAGCGTGGCTGCCAACGTCGCCTTCCCCCTGCGCGTGCGCGGGGTGGGGCGCGCCGAGGCTCGGGCCGCCGCCCTCGAACAGCTGCGAGCCGTGGGGATCGCCGACCTCGCGAACAAGTGCGCCTCCGACCTGTCGGGCGGCCAGGCGGCCCGCGTCGCGATTGCACGCGCCCTCGTTTTCCGCCCCGAAGTCCTCGTCCTCGACGAGCCCACGGCTGCCCTCGACGTCGAGGCCACCGCCCAGGTCTCCGCCGTCCTGCGCGAGCGCCTGGCGGGCGCCGGCATCACGACCCTGCTGGTCTCCCACGACATCGCCGAGGTGCTCTCCCTCGCCTCCCACATGATCGTCATGGGGGAGGGGCGCATCGTTGAGGAGGGCGAACCCGCCCGCGTGCTCGCCTCGCCTGCGTCGGTGTTTGCGGCCCGATTGGCCGGGCTCAACATCGTGAGTGGGCCTCCTGTGGCGCGCCCCGGCATGGTTGGCGTGCGCGTCGGCGAGGGGGCGCTGTGGGCGGCTTCCGACAGCGTTTGCCCTGGCGAGGAGTCGGCACGCGTCGCCCTTACCTTCGCTCCCGAGTCCGTGGCACTGTCCCGCGAGGAAGCCCATGCCTCGCCGCGGTCCGTCCTGCCCGGCATCGTCGAGGGGATCGACGTCGACGGCTCCCTCGTGAGCGTGCGCGTGGCGCTCGCGGAGGACGTGTCGGTGACCGCTCGCGTCACCGCCGCCGCCTGGTCCGACCTGGGCCTTGGCGTCGGCGAGAGCCTGTGGGTGAGCGTCAAGGCCACTCAGGTCCGAGCGATCCTCGTTCCTGCCGCCTGATCGTTTCCCTCCCCCCAAATGTCGCACGTAATTCCTATGTAAACCTTTCAGAAATTGAAATGGGAACGTTGGTATTCTGCGGAATTCTAGGGCCCTTAGAAAAGTGAGGGTAGCCAAATTACGTGCGACATTGAGTGGGGTAGGGCTGCCCGTTGTGGGCGGCGCTCCTACCGTCTCCCCGGTCGAATTTTGTCACGCTTCATATGTTGTAATTCTTGTTTTTCGCATGAGCGGGATCCGCACCCCCAAAATGCGGAACACAGCCTATTTTCGCGGTTATTCTGCGGTTTTAATCGCCGCGTACCAGCAGTCGGTGGACAGCTTTGACTCTGCGTGAGGGGTTTCCTAAGTTGTGATGAGAACCCAGGAGGTACCTCATGACAACACAGGGTCTTCGCGAGGCAAAGCGCCCCTATCAGCTCGGCATCGATGTCGGCTCCACCACGGTCAAGGCCGTCGTTTTGGATGGGAATCGCCGTCTTTTCTCCGACTACCGTCGGCACAACGCAGACGTGCGCGCATCCCTGGGGGCCCTCCTCGCCGACGTCGAGCGCGCCCTGCCCGGCGCCCGTGTCCACGCGGCCATCACCGGCTCCGGCGGCCTAACGACCGCCCGCGCCATGGGTATCCCCTTCGTCCAGGAGGTCATCGCCGGCACCGAGGCCACCCAGCGCCTCCACCCCGAGGTCGACGTTGTCATCGAGCTGGGCGGCGAGGACGCCAAGCTCACCTACCTGCACCCCACCCCCGAGCAGCGCATGAACGGCACCTGCGCGGGCGGCACCGGCGCGTTCATTGACCAGATGGCGACCCTGCTGCACACGGACGCGGCGGGCCTGGGCGAGATGGCGACCCGCCATACCCAGCTCTACCCGATCGCCTCGCGCTGCGGCGTCTTCGCCAAGTCCGACATCCAGCCCCTCATCAACCAGGGCGCCGCCCACGAGGACCTGGCCGCCTCCATCTTCAACGCCGTCGCCACCCAGACCATCGCCGGCCTGGCGTGCGGGCGCCCGATCCGCGGAACCGTCATGTTCCTCGGCGGCCCCCTGCACTTCCTGCCCGCCCTGCGCGATGCCTACAAGGCCCTCCTGCCCAAGGCCGACTCTTTCGTCACCCCCGACGACGCCCAGCTGTACGTCGCGATCGGCGCGGCCCTCCTCGCCGAGAAGGAGGCCGCCAAGAAGGCGCGCCAGGCTGAGGAATCGGGCGCCACCCCAGTCGACGCCCGCGGCGACAAGCTCACGACCCTCATGGAGCGCCTCGCCGCCGCCCCCGTGCAGGTCGAGTCCCCGCGCATGGACCCCCTCTTCGCCACCCCCGAGGACCGCGAGGAGTTCATGGCCCGCCACAGCCTCGACGTCATCCCCAAGGCCAGCCTCGACGAGGCTGAAGGCCGCTGCTGGCTCGGTATCGACGCTGGCTCCACGACGATCAAGGCCGTCGTCATCGACTCCCAGGACCGCATCGTCTTCACCCACTACGCCTCCAACGAGGGTGACCCCGTGGCCGCGGCCGTCGACATCGTGCGCGCGGTGCGAGGCGCGCTGCCCGAGGGCTGCGAGATCGGCCGCTCGTGCGCGACCGGCTACGGCGAGGGCCTCGTCAAGTCCGCCCTCACCATGGACGAGGGCGAGATCGAGACGATGGCGCACTACCGCGCCGCCGAGTTCATCTGCCCCGGCGTCACCTCCGTCATCGACATCGGCGGCCAGGACATGAAGTACCTGCGCATCCGCGACCACGCGGTGGACTCCATCTCCGTCAACGAGGCCTGCTCCTCGGGCTGCGGATCCTTCCTGCAGACCTTCGCGCAGACGATGGGCACCGACGTGCGCTCCTTCGCCCGCATGGCCATGGAATCCGAATCCCCCGTGGACCTGGGCACCCGCTGCACGGTGTTCATGAACTCCTCCGTCAAGCAGGCACAGAAGGAAGGCGCAGACGTGCGCGACATCAGCGCCGGGCTGTCCTACTCCGTCGTGCGCAACGCCCTTTACAAGGTCATCAAGCTCAAGGAGCCCTCGGACCTGGGCGAGCGCGTCGTCGTCCAGGGCGGCACCTTCCTCAACGACTCGGTCCTGCGCGCCTTCGAGCTGCTCACCGGCCGCGAGGTCGTGCGCCCCGACATCGCGGGCCTGATGGGCGCGTACGGCGCGGCCCTGACCGCGCGCATGCACGACACGGGGGGAGGGGACCTCGTCCCTCGCGACGATCGAGGCCCTGGAAGGCTTCAGTGTCGACACCACGCGCAAGACCTGCCGCCTGTGCCAAAACCACTGCCAGATGACCATCTCGACGTTCTCCAACGGCGAGCGCCACGTGTCGGGCAACCGCTGCGAGCGCGGCGCCTCCCTGGAGCGCGTCCCCAAGAAGTCGGACCTGCCCAACCTCTACGACTGGAAGTACAAGCGGATCTTCGGATACCGCCGCCTCACCGAGAAAAAGGCGTTCCGCGGCGACATCGGCATCCCGCGCGTGCTCGGCATGTACGAGAACTACCCGTTCTGGTTCACGATGCTCACCGCTCTGGGCTTCCGCGTCATGATCTCGGGCCGCTCTAACCACGACCTCTTCGAGACCGGCATGGAGTCCATCCCCTCGGAGAACGTGTGCTACCCGGCCAAGCTCGTTCACGGGCACATCGAGTCCCTGCTGGACAAGGGTATTACGACGATCTTCTACCCCTGCGTCGACTTCGAGCAGAAGCTCACCGAGTCCGAAAACTCCTTCAACTGCCCCATCGTGGCGACCTACCCCGAGGTCATCCGCAACAACATGGAGCGCCTCTTGGAGCCGGGCACGCAGTTCATCAGCCCCTTCGTCAACTTCGGCAACCGCGACTACCTGCCCGCCCACCTGTCCAAGACCTTCAAGGAATACGGCTACGACATCCCGGTCGAGGAGATGAAGGCCGCCCTCGACAAGGCGTGGGAGGAAGACGCCGCCGTCAAGGCCGAGATTCGCGCGAAGGGCGTCGAAACCATCGAGTGGATGCGCGAGCATGGCGTGCGAGGCATCGTGCTGGCGGGCCGCCCCTACCACCTCGACCCCGAGATCAACCACGGCATCCCCGAGGTTATCGTGGGCCTGGGCATGGCAGTCCTCACCGAGGACTCCATCGTGGACGCGCGCCTCGAGCGTCCCCTGCGCGTCCTCGACCAGTGGTCCTACCACTCGCGCCTCTACGAGGCTGCCGCCCGCGTCGGCGACGAGCCCGACCTCGAGATGGTCCAGCTCAACTCCTTTGGCTGCGGCGTCGACGCGATCACCGCCGACCAGGTTCAGGAGATCCTCGAAGGCCGCGGCGACGTGCACACCGTCCTTAAGATCGACGAGGTCTCCAACCTTGGCGCCGCGAAGATCCGCCTGCGCTCCCTCGATGCGGCGATCACTGAGCGCGCCTCCCTCGCCTCGACAATCGACGAGGCTGGGGCCGGGGACGGCGAGAACGGCGCGGACCGAGCGGAACTTGCCCCCGCCTCGTCCGTGGGCCTGGTGTCGGGTTCCGTCGACACCGCCACCCTGCGCGATCCCTCGGGCGATGCCGCCCGCGAGGAGGAGGCCGGGCACATCCAGCCTCGCGCCGTCTTCACCGAGGAGATGCGCGAGGCCGGATACGAGATCCTCGCCCCCCAGATGTCCCCGATCCACTTCCGCTTCCTCACCCCGCTGTTCGCGAGCGCGGGCCTGAAGGTGCGCGTGCTTGAGCACACGAGCCGCACCTCCATGGAGGTTGGCCTGAAATACGTCAACAACGACTCGTGCTACCCGGCGATCGTCGTTATCGGCCAGCTTCTCGACGAGTTCATCTCCGGGCGCGCCGACCCCGACCGTACCGCCGTCGGCATCACGCAGACGGGCGGCATGTGCCGCGCCAGCAACTACGCGGCCCTCCTACGTAAGGGCCTGCGCGACGCCGGATACCCGCAGGTGCCGGTCATCGCACTGTCCGTCCAAGGTATCGAGGACAACCCCGGCTTCCACCTGGGCGTTGCCCACCTCCACAAGGCCATTCAGGCCTTCGTCATCGGCGACGCCATCCAGTCGATGCTGCTGCGCGTGCGCCCCTACGAGGCCACCCCCGGCTCCGCGATGGACCTGTACCGCACGTGGGACGGCTACGTCCAGGAGTGGATCACCTCGGGACGCGTGGCGGCCCTGGGCGGACGCGTCTCCTACGGAAAGATCATCCGCGAGTGCGTGCGCGCCTTCGACGCCCTGCCCCTGCGCGACATTGCGCGCAAGCCGCGCGTCGGCCTGGTCGGCGAAATCCTCGTGAAGTTCCACCCCGACGCCAACAACCATGCCGTCGACGTCATCGAGGCGGAGGGCTGCGAGGCCGAACTGCCCGGCCTCATGCAGTTCTTCCACAACTCCGTCGCCACCGCCGCCTGGGACAAGGAGAACCTGGGCATCGAGGGCAAGCAGCGCTACATCATGCCGATTGTGCTGTGGGCGCTCAAGAAGTACGAGAAGCCCGTGCACCGCGCGTTTGCGGCGACGAACGGCAAGTTCGAGACGCACCGGCCCATCGAAGAGATGATCGAGCGCTCCCAGGACATCGCCCGTCTGGGCAACCAGGCCGGCGAAGGCTGGTACCTGACCGCCGAAATGGTCGACATGATCGAACACGGATGCCCGAACATCATCTGCGCCCAGCCGTTTGCATGCCTGCCTAACCACGTCGTCGGCAAGGGCATGTTCCGCGCGCTGCGCACCCGCTACCCGCAGGCCAACATCGTGGCCGTCGACTACGACCCGGGTGCCTCCGAGGTCAACCAGCTCAACCGCATCAAGCTCATGCTGGCCACCGCCCTGCAGGACCCGCAGGCGCGCGACGGTGACATCTTGCAGCTCGTGGATGCCGAAGAACCGGCGTCATGCGGAGGATCCAGCTCGGTCATGCTCGGTATGCCGACCATTCCGAGCAGGCGGGCGGCCTTCCGCTGACCCAGCCGTGACACCGAGGGGGACGGAGCTCGCAGGCTCCGTCCCCCTCGTGCGCACCCCTCGTGCGCGCTGTCCCCGGCCTCGTCTAAGGCGCGGTCATGACCCCGCGCCCGATCTCAAACCCGGCTGGCGCCCAGCCTGTCCCATACGACAGGCGCACCGACACCTCGCGCATGCCCGAGGCTGGCCAAGCCACCGGGAGGAACCCCGTCTCGCCGGGCGCGACGTCCAGGAACGCCGGGAACTCCCAGGTCGGTTGCCCATCCTCGATCACCCGACACAGGAACTCCAGGTCGGCCGTCGACGTAAACGTCATGTGGTTACGCACCGTCACCCCCGAATACGAGGGAGCAACGGAGACAGGCATGTAGTGCAGCTCCTCGGCGCGCACCTCGGTCAGGTTCGGGAAGTCGTCGCCCGTGTATTCCGGGCGTGTCGGATCCAGCGCGCGGGCGGCGCGGATCTCCTCGTCCTCCTCGCCCACGTTCCACGCAATGACGCTCGGGTGCGCCCGATCCCTGCGGATCGCCGCCTCGATCGCCTCGTCGCGCGCAGGGCCGGACTCGTACAACGTCGATGCGCGGTCGATGATGTACAGGCCGTACAGGTCCGCCAATTCGTAGAAGCACGCGTGCGCGGGCCCCTGCTCGATCACAACAGTGTTCACTCCGTGGCGCTTACACCACACGATGTCATCGAGCATGTCCTGCATGCCCACCGCGAGCCCGGTGCGCCCGTCGCACTCGTTGCGGCGCACCCCTTGCAACACCAGAGAGCGCCCGCCCAGGCGGATCCCCTGCGGCGCGGCTGCCAAGTCGCGGAAGCCAACATGCAAGGCAACCGTGTCTTGCGTGCCCGCCTCATCATCGCTCACCGTCACGACGAGCGCGTACAAGGCAGGCTCCTCCGCACTCCACGGAAGCACGTCCAAGCCGCTCGCCTCCAGCACCTCGCCGGCGGGCGCGCTCGCGGACCATATCTCCTGCTGCTCTGCTTCACCGAGCAGTGCTGCGCGCACGCTCGAGTTGTTCGACTCCGCCGAGGCCTCGATGCGCAGTCGCAGGCTCCCATTCCTGCCATCGTGCGAGGCCTGGGGGATCAGGTCGACGATGTGCGCGGCTGGGCGCGCCTCCAGGGACACCTCGCGGAACAGGCCGTGGCAGCACGCCGGAGAATCCATGAGAAGCACGGCGATCGCGTGGGTGTGCGTCGGCTGCAGCGCGTCCGTCACATCGAAGGCGGTGGGGATGAAACCGTCCGCGCAAAAGCCCACGAACGTTCCGTCGACCCACGCGTATAGGGGACCCGTGAAACCACCGAAGGTCAGCGTCATGGTCCAGCCGCGCTCTGCCGCGTCCTTGAGGGGCGCGTCAAGGATGCACTCACGGCGCAGGATCGAGGCGCGCACCCGGTCCGGGCCCCCCTCCTCGTCCAGCCTGCGGGCCTCTTCCTCTCGGCGCACCCATGCGCCGTCCATCTCCAGCACGCCGGGCACCGACGTCGCCTCGAAATCACGCTGAAGGGGAGTGCGCTTGATCAACTCGGCGGGAGTGCCCGACACACCCGTGACCTGCCAGGTGCTGGAAAGCATTTGAAGCGGCCTGCGCGACCTCCACGTCGAGTGCACCGTCAGGCGGTTCACCGACGCCCCCGGGTCCCGCAGCCATGCAACGTCTGGTTCCGGGATGTATTTCATGTAATTAAAGTACCATTTAATCATTAGTCATGAAATGGCAATGTTTCTGAAACGTGGGCAAATGTGCCTTGACATGCAGAATTTCTACGGGCGACAAGTGGGATGGTGACCACATTCTGGGATTTATGGTCACGCGGATGGGCAAAATTACCGTTCCGGGGAGGTCCGGTTTGGGTATAACAAACCCCGGCCTCGTCCCTGAGAGCGGGAACGAGGCCGGGGTTGTGTGGATCGGGGACGTGCCCCTCGTGCGTGCGCCGTGCGCTTACTTCGCGGCGGACTCGCGATCCGAGTCGCGCGTGATCTTACGGGCGAAACCGTAGAGCAGCCACGTCGCACCCGCGAAGAACACCAGGCCCAGCACGTTCGCGAACGGCGTGAAGCCATCACCGATGAACGGCAGCGCCAGCGGCGACTCCGAGCCCGTCGCGCCCGCGATGCCCGCGTAGACGACGCCGAACAGGGACTCGCCCACGATCAGGCCGGTCGCAGCCAGCGTGCCGAAGCGCTTCGCGCGCTCCACATCCGCCTGCTTGTCAGCCCACCTGTTGTACAGGAAGCCAACGAGCGCACCGATCGGGATCAGGACCGTCAGGGAGGCGGGCAGGTAAATGCCCATGCCGACAGCCAGCGGAGGCAGGGCAAGCTTGCCCTTCGACGCGCGGCGCAGGACCTCGTCAATGATGATGACGACAACGCCGATCGCGGCGCCGATGCCCAGGAGCTTCCAGTCAATGCCGCCGCCGAGCACGCCCTTGGCGAGCGAGGAAATCAGCGAAGCCTGCGGGGCCGCCAGCGCGTCCGGGCCAGCGCCGGGCGCACCCTGGAAGCCGAAGGAGTTCTGCATGAGCTCCAGGACCGGGGGAATGATCAGCGCGCCGAAGACGACACCGATGACCAGGGCGACCTGCTGCTTCCACGGGGTCGCGCCCACCAGCTGGCCCGTCTTGAGGTCCTGCAGGTTATCGTTCGCGATCGTCGCGATGCAGAAGACGATGGCCGAGGTGAACAGCGTGTAGGCGATGAGTGCCGTGTTTTCTTCCGTGGTCGAGCCGTGGCCGTGCACCGCCAGGATGACGACCGCCGTGATGACGACGACCAGCAGGCCGACGCCGGACACCGGCGAGTTTGACGAGCCGATCAGGCCGGCCATGTAACCGCAGACCGCCGCGACCAACAGGCCAGCGAGCAGAATGAAGAGGACCGAAATGGCGATCAGAACGGCCGTATTGTGCTCGATCTGCGTGCCGCGCATGAACCACCACAGCAGGCCGGCGATCGGAACCATGGCCACGAAGATGGAGACGATAACCCACTTGCCGGGGATGTCCTGCTCGGTGCGGTCGATCTGAGCGCCGTCCTCCTTGGCGCCGCGCGAGGCGCGCAGCGACTCGGACATGCCGCGGGCGATCGGACCCATGATCTTGATGAGCGTCCAGATGGCGGCGACCGCCATGACGCCCGCGCCAATGAAGCGCACGTCCGACTTGAACACCGTGGACAGGGCCGAGGTCAGGTCCTCGGCACCGTCCAGCTGGCCGTTCGCGTACAGGGGCAGCAGAACGCCGTAGGAGGTGACCATGCCGATCAGCATCGCGATGCCGACCGTCATGCCGACCAGGTGGCCCACGCCGATCAGGGCGAGAGACAGGGAGGTGGAAATCATCGTGCCCGTTGAGCCGATCTTGAAGGCCGTGCCAACCTCGGAGGCAACAACCTTCATGTAGCCCAGAAGCGCCATCACGGCCGAGGCCAGTGCGCCCCAGGTGATTGCCAGGAGGCCGCGCTTGTTGTCCTCGCCCGCATCCTGAGCGTCGCCGACCTTCAGGATCTCAGCGCCTGCCACGCCCTCCGGGTAAGGCAGGTCCGAGCCGGTCACGAGCGCGCGGCGCAGGGGGATCGAGTACATGACGCCCAGCGCACCGCCGACCGCACACACAAACATGGTCTCCCAGTAGGGGAAGCCGCTCCACCAGCCGACAATCACGAGGCCGGGGAGGACGAAGATGACCGCCGACAGGGTGCCGGCCGCCGAGGCGATGGTCTGGACGATGTTGTTCTCCTGGACCGTGTGGTCGCCCCAGAAGCGCAGAACCGCCATCGAGATGACGGCTGCCGGAATCGACGTTGCAAACGTCAGGCCGACCTTCAGACCCAGGTAGACGTTCGCGGCCGTGAACAGCAGCGTAATAATGCCGCCGAGGATGATGCCGCGGAGGGTCAGTTCTTTGAGCGACGTTTGCTTCGTCGCGTTTGGCGCAGACACGAAAAATCCTTTCGCTGCCTTGAATAGATACCCTGCAAGAGTAGTGCATTTATGAGTGGGCGTGAATCCTATGCGGTTACTTAATCTCGTTTTCAACCGTTCTGAATGTCGAGGTCGTGCCCGTTTCGTGTGCTGCCGTGTGATCGCGCGGCTGTGTGGCTCTGGTTGTCGGTTGTGGTGCGGCCCGTCTTCTGGACGGCTGCGTGGCCCTGCTTTCAGGCTGCGGTGTGGCCCTGCTCCCAGGGCGCCCGGTCGATTTGCGCGCGCGGGGGGAGGGTGTAGTAGAGTATCCGGGTAAGGTAGCGTGTCCGAGCGGCCGAAGGTGCAGCACTCGAAATGCTGTGTGGTGTCACAGCCACCCTGGGTTCAAATCCCAGCGCTACCGCCACTGCCGCCCGGCCCCAATGGGGCCGGGCGGTTTTGTTATGCCTCCGTGGCGTGTGGGGGGGCTTGTTGCCCCGACAGATCTCCGGCCGCCGCGCGGCCTGCCCGCCCGCTCGCCGTCCGCGCCGCGAGCTTCGCTCGGCGCGTCGTCTCGAAGCCCGGCCAGGCCCCGCAGGCCTCGCGGCGGCCTCCAATCGGTCGGGGGCGGTGTGTTGCGTGGCCAGGGCCCGCCACCGCCCACCGGCACCGCGACCAGACCCCGCCACCGCCCGCGGGTGTCGCAGCCTGACTCACTTCATATCCGGGCCATTGCACCCTCATTGGCGAGCCCGCACCCAATTTCGCATGCAATTCCCTCACAGCTCTTTTAAACCTTTAATTAATAGCATTGGAATTCCAACGTTTTCGGACGTTGTTGAAACTTCACCCAATCGAATTGCATGCGAAATTTGGCTGGAGGTGGTGTCGTCTGTGCCCATGTGCACCTCGGTCGGGCCCCGAGTTGTGTAGCTGACCCTGGTTCTGCGGTCGTGCAGCGCCCTTCATGGCGGCAGTGATGGGAGTTTTGCGCTACATGAAGCCCTCTGGCGGCGTATCGTCGGCGTGTCGAACCCTCATGTAGTGCAATTCCCCCGTTTGGCGACAGTGAGATCACGGTTTGAGGTGGTGTGGTGCCCAAAGTGCAGACCACCTCGGCGAAATAGGCTGAAAACGGGGTGTTGTGGGCGAGGTGGTCTGCGTTTTGGGCACAACGGTGCCTGTCGTGGAGTGTTGTTCGCACGTCAACCTCTGAACATGCACGTGGGCGGGGCTGCCCGGGTGCAGGTCATCGGCTGAACGTGCGCGTGGATGTTGGGTGCCCTGGTGATACTTCGTGAGCTGGCAGACCGCGGCTCGGAGTGGTCGATCTCGAAGCCTGTCCGTGCCCTTCGAAGCTGCCACATCTCCAGGGATACGACGGAGGCGGGACCCCGAAGGATCCCGCCTCTCGTTGCGCGCGGTGGCCGTGCCGTCAGCGCCGAAAAGTCAGCGCCAGAAACTCAGCGCCCGAGCCTCAGCTCGGCAACAACGGCCGCGGTCGAATCAGGCGCGAACGCTCAGTTCTTCCACCAGCCCTTGACGGTGTCGACGGCGTGGGTGCCCAGGTCGGACAGCGCGGAGTGGGCGTTGACCAGGCCGGAGGACAGGCGGGCGGCCTGGAAGCGGGAGGCGACGTTCTCCCAGTTCACCAGGTTCCACCAGGCCTTGACGTAGTCGGCCTTGACGTTGAGGTAATCCAGGTAGAAGGCGTGCTCCCACATGTCGATCATGAGCAGCGGAACGGTCGCGACCGGGATGTTGCCCTGCTGGTCGGTCATCTGGTAGGTCACGAGGCGCTTGCCGACGGTGTCCCACGCGAGGACGGCCCAGCCGGAACCCTGCAGGCCCAGGGCAGCGGCGGCGAACTGAGCCTGGAAGGACTCAAACGAGCCGAAGAACTCGTCGATGGCGGCGCCGAGCTCACCCTCGGGGCGCGAGGCGCCCTCGCCGGTCATGTTGGTCCAGAAGATGGAGTGGTTGGTGTGACCGCCCAGGTTGAAGGCCAGGTTCTTCTCCCACAGGTTGATCGCGGCGAAGTCGCCGGACTCGCGGGCGGCGGCCAGCTTCTCGAGGGCGGCGTTCGCGCCGGCCACGTAGTTGGCGTGGTGCTTGGAGTGGTGCAGCTCCATGATGCGGCCGGAGATATGGGGCTCGAGAGCGGCGTAATCGTAGGGAAGTTCGGGCAGGGTGTAGACGGTCATGATGCTCCTCCTGGGCGTCGTCGTCGTTTGTCTGTTGACTCCAAGGGTAGTGCTTAAGTCCCACCTTGCGTAGGGGTTATGTGTCACCTTTCGCACAGTGCGAGCAACGACGAGGCCGGGGCTGGGTCTCGCAACCACGCCCCGGCCTCGTGAAACGACAGTAGATCAGGCCTTCGTGCGCGCCCGACGCACGAAGGCGGAAGCGCCGACGACGATCCACGCGATAACGGCACCCAGGATGACGCCGAAGACGCCGGACAGGAGAGTCTCAACCAGCCAGGTCACGAAACCGCCCGCGGCGGACACCGCGTGCTCAGCGACCTCGAGGATGTGGTGGAAGACGGGGACGCCGACCGCGGAGAGGTTCTCGATGACCAGGTGGCCGCCGACCCACAGCATCGCGACCGTGCCGACGACGCCGATCACGTTGAAGATATGCGGCATGACGCGCACGATCGTGCGGCCGACGTTGTCGACGGGGCCGGGGCGGTTGTCCTCGGGCTTGATGGCATCCTTGGCAAGGTGGAGGCCGAAATCGTCGGCCTTGACCAGCAGAGCGACGAGGCCGTACACGAAGAACGTCATGAAGAAGGCGACTGCGATGAGGATGGCGACGCGCATGATGCCGGTCTCGCCCCCCAGGCCGGCCATCGACACGAGCATGATTTCGGCGCTGAGGATCAGGTCGGTGCGGGTCGCGGAGGCGACGATGCCCTTCTCGAGTTCCTCGCTGGAGGTGGCGCCACCCTCGTCGTGCTCCTCGTGGTGGCCGGGCAGCCAGCCGAGCTTCTCGAGGACCTTCTCCCCGCCCTCGAAGCACAGGTACGCACCGCCCACGATCAGCAGAAATGGCAGAACATGCGGGGCCAGCCAGGTGAGCAGGAGCGCGATCGGCAAGATGATGAACAGCTTGTTGATGAGGGAACCGCGTGCGATCTTGCCGATGATCGGCAGCTCGCGTGACGGGCTCAGGCCCGACACGTACTGGGGCGTCACCGCGGTGTCGTCGATGACGACGCCCACCGCCTTCGAGGAGGCCTTGACGGCGTTGGCCGCGACGTCGTCGATCGATGAGGCCGTGACCTTCGCGAGGGTCGCGATATCGTCGAGCAGTGCGACAAGTCCACCGGACATGAGGTTTCCTCCTCTGAGCCTGACGTGAGGCTTCTGGTTGGGTACCCGCGCATTGTACGCGTGGGGATAGGCTTGAGTCATGACGACTTCCGTACCCGTTCCCGCCCTCGACCGCGACCTGATCGGGCGCCTGCGCGCCGATGTGATCGCCTCGACGTGGACCGTTGAGAATCTTCAGACCCTCATCAGTGAGGGTGCGCTGTCCGCCCTCATGCGCGACTCGCGCCTGCCTGCCCTCGTCGAGCTCGCGGGCGCGACCGACCCCGCCGCGGTCCTCACGCGCTTCTTCATCCTCGGCCTGCCCGAGCGCGCCTCGGCACTGAACGAGGCCCTCCCGACGCTGGGCGCACGCGGGCTGGAGTCCCTCGGCCTCGCGGCCACTATCGACGAGGCCGAGGCCGCCTCCGCGCTCGTCATGCCCCGCTTGGGCGGCGCGCCCAAGCGTGAACCCAAGGAGGAGCGTGAGGACGCCTCGTCCCCGAAGGCCTCGAGCCTGCCGACGATGCGCGACCCCGACGAGGAGTCCCCCGAGCCCGAGGTCGAGGCGGACCCGTGGATGCGCGCTCTCTTCGACCTGCGCCCCCACGCTGCCTCGCTGCCGGGCGGCGACCACGAGTGGTGGGTGGCCTCGGACCTGGCGGAGGTGCAGACTGGCAAGCCGCTGTCCGATGACCACGTGCTCGGCATCGGCGGTGCGACCCTGACGCTGCTCGAGATGACGGTGCGCGAACACGTCGACTCGGCCCTCGACGTGGGTTGCGGCTGCGGCATTCAGGCCCTCTACCTGGCTACGCACGCCGACCGCGTGGTGGCGACCGACCTGTCGCCGCGCGCGTGTGCGCTCACCCAGTTCAACGCCGCCCTCAACGAGGTCGTCATCGATGTGCGCGAGGGCTCCCTCTTCGAGCCCGTCGAGGGTGAGACCTTCGACCTTATCGTCACCAACCCGCCCTTCGTCATCACCCCGGACTCGGTGCGCGGCGCGGCCGGCCTGCTCGAGTATCGCGACGGCGGCATGGACCGGGACAACCTGATCCGCGCGGTCCTGCGCGGCGCGCCCGCATGCATGAACGAGGGCGGCACCCTGCAGATGCTCGCCAACTGGGAGATCCCCGCCGACCGCAACCCGGACACCCAGTGGTCGTGGCGCGTGGATTCGTGGCTCGACGGTCTGCCGGTGGACGCGTGGGTTGTCCAGCGCGACGTTCTCGACCCCGCGCGCTACGTGGACATGTGGATCCGCGACTCGGGCGGCCAGCTCTTGGCTCGCGCCGACTACGAGCGGGCCTTCACCTCGTGGCTGGCCGACTTCCGCCGCGCGGGCACGGGCGCGATCGGCATGGGCTTCGTGGCGCTGCGCAGGCTCGACGAGGCCGAGGCCGCCTCGGGTGGCAAGCGCGCCTACGACCTGTCCCTCGATGGGCACGCCCCGCGCGGGCGCGACGTGGCGTGGGCGCTGGCCTCCCTGCGCGCCCCGGAGCTGTGGGAGGTGGCGCTGACGCGCGCCTCGGACGTGCGCGAGGAGCGCCACTACGTGCCCGGCAGCCCCGACCCGGAGCTGCTCATCATGCACCAGGGTGGGGGACTGGGCCGTTCTGTGCCCGTCTCCTCGTCCGTGTCCGCGGTCGTGGGCGCTTCCGACGGCGAGCTGACGGTCGGCCAGATCGCGGCGGCCGTCGCGATGCTCACGTCGGTTGAGGTTGATGATGTGCGCGCCGAGATTGAGGCGCCCCTGCGCGACCTGATCCGGTGGGGATTCTTGACGTTCTGAGCATCGTTGTGTGCGCGGGCGCCGCGGCTGCAGGGGCAGCCGCGGCGCCTCGCTGTATCAGGTTGACTTTGTGGCGTCATTCCGGGCGTGTTGTCAGCGCGGGCTTGGGGGTGCGTGAGGCCGACTCCAGATGTGGGACCCCTGTGTTAGCCTGGCGCCACGATTCAGCGAAGGAGCAACATGGACTACGAGCTGGCTTACCGCTACGGTGCGCCCTCGCGCCTGTATGAGGGGGTGGGGCTCGCGTTGGCCACCTCGGGAGGGTCCACCCCCGAGGGAGAGGTCGCGCATCCCTATTTCTTCTCGGGCTTCATGGAGCGTCCCGACGTGGTGGCCGCGGGTCTGCTCGCTGTTGCACGAGTGGCCCGCACCCGCTTCTACGTGCCGCCCGGCATGGTCGTCGCGCCCGGCGGAGGCCTGACTCGTATTGGCATGCTTGACCCGGTTGTCACCAGCACGGCCGAGGGGCTGCGCTTCGAGTCTTTTAGCGTCTGCTGCGGCGTGTACGCGCGGCTCGACGTGGAGGCCTCGGCCCTGGACGCCACCCACCGCGCAGTCGGCGTGACCAATGTGGATGTTAATCAGCCGCTGCGTGCCGCCCTGGCGTCGCTGCGCGCCGGGGAGCCCCTGCACCTGGATGTGGGCGAGGAGGGACTGACGGCCACGACCTTGGATGAGGAGGTCTCGGAGGAGAAGGTGCCGCTGTCCCTGCGCTGGCTCAAGGGTTTCGCGGAGACGCAGATGCTTTCCTCCGCGATGATGCCGCTCCACGTGTTGAATACTGCGCAGGCCCGCGCCTTTGTTCGAGGCCTGCCCAGGTCCAGCGCGACGGGCACGGTCATGTGGGCGGGTCGGGCTGTGCGCGGGTTGCGCTTGGGCACCAGGCCCGCGCTGGGGGCCGCGTGCGTCGCTGGGCCCGAGCGCCTGCGCGTGTTCGAACCCCTTCTTCACCTCATCACTTCGCTTGAGGCCTACGGCCCTCCCGTGGACGCGGGCAGCGAGCCGGTCGCCTCCCTGTGGGTTGCCCGCATGCCCGGCGCGCGTCTGAGCGTGGGGCTGAGCCCCGCCAAGTCGCGCGGCTTTTCCGGGGAGGGCGCGGTTCTGGCATCCCTGGGTGATCCGCGCGTCGAGGAGGACGCCGACATGCTCTCCGCCCTGCTGTCCTTCGAGCCTCGCATCGACACTGAGCTCATGGCCGCTCGCGCAGGCCTGGCCCCGGATCGGGTTGCCGGGGGCCTGGCGCTGCTGGCCTCGAGCGGGCAGGTCGGCTTCGACGTGACCGAGGGGGCCTATTTCCACCGGCCCCTGCCCGTCCAGCCAGACGCCTTAACGGCCATGCATCCGCGCCTGGCCGGGGCGCGTACGCTCATTGAGCGCGGTGCGGTCACACGGGAGGAGGGCGCGCGATTCCGTGTGTCCTCGGGCGCGAACCGCTACCGGGTGGAGGTGCCCGCCGACCCTTACGCCATCGGCGAGTACCGCTGTACCTGCCCGTGGTGGATGAAACACAGGGGAGGGCGAGGCCCCTGCAAGCATGTCCTCGCTGTCTCCATCATGCTCAAGGAGGAATCGTGAGTTCCACGCAATGGCTGCCTGACACCCTGGACGAGTGCACTGACTTTTGGCGGCTGCACCTGTGGGTCCGGCAGCATCCGGGCCAGTGGAGCCTGGAGCAGGTCTACGCGCGCATGCTTGAGCTCAACGAAGGACCGCCCACGGACGACGATCTGGCTTTGAGCGCTCGGCTGTCCGACCCCTGGCTCGAGGGGATTGGATTCTTGCGACTGGCCGAACTGAGCGGCGACCTGTCCCTCGACCATGACGAGTCGTACCTAACGGCGCTGATCGGCCTCGAACCCGGGCTACAGCTGCCCCTCATGCGCGCCGATAGGGAGCTGCGCGAGGAGCTGGTGTGGGGGATGCTGCGCCAGGAAGGCAACCGCGGCGTATCCCTGTCTGCCTCCGACCGTTCTGCCACCATGGGATCGGAGTGGACGCCCGGATGGTCGCGCACTCTCGCGGCCTGCGTCGACGAGGGGCTCATTGAGCGCGACCGCCTGCTCGACGCCCTCCTGGAGATGCTGGCGGCCGACCTGCCGTCGGGGCGCTCCGGATGGTACTCGCGCACCCTGCGAATGCTGTCCATGACCCTCGACGAGGCCGAGGCGCGTCAGGGGGCCCTGTGTGCCCTCATGTCCGCGCCCGTTGGGGCGACCGTGACCGTGGCGGTTCGTCAGCTGAGCGCCCTGTCGAAGGCCGGGCGACTCGACCTGGAGCTCTTTGCTCGCAGCTGCGAGGGCGCGCTCATGGGTTCGAAGGCCAACGCACTCGCAGCCTTAACAATCCTGCGCGGTGGCCTCGAGGCTTTGAATCACGGTGGCCTCGAACCCCTGTTGGCGATCGCGCTGTCTTTCCCGCACGCGCAGGTGCAGGCTCTGGCCATCGAGCTGGCGAGTGACGCGCTGAGATCGGGCCTCCTCGACTCCGCAGCGGTCAGCCGCCTCCTGTCCGACGTGGAGTTGGACCCGCTCGTCGTTGCCACGCTCGACCTCCTTGACCCCGGGCACACGGCGACCGACCAGGCCGACCCCAGCCTCGTCCCCGAGGATGACCCGGGCGAGCAAGCTCCCGCCGCCTTCTTGCCCCCACCCCGGGAGGTGGCCGACCTGGTTCCCATGAGTGCCGACGACGTGAGCGGGAGGGTCGGTGTCCTGGCGCAGGGCGCGGAGATGGGGCTCGAATACGAGGCGCTGCTCGCGTTCCTGACGGCTCCCGAGTTCAACCCGAGTTCGCTGGAATCGTTGCGCCCGCTTGCGCGGCGTCTCACCGGGGGCCTACCCGGGCCGCAGCGCGTGCTCGGGGTGCTTCTGTGCCTCGCACTCGATGGGGGAGCGGCCGAGGCGACCGATCCCCTGGAGTCGGCTCGGGAATGGTTCGGGATTGAGAACGTGCCCACCCATGTGAGCACGCGTTTCAGGGAGATCGTTGAGCTACTTGCACGTGGACAACGCTACCGCCTCCTGGCCACGCCGACCGACGACCGGGGAGCCGTGAACCCGCTTGTCCTCGTGCACCGCGCCCTGGACAACGGGGACGCCCCGCCGCTTCCAGCCGACCTTAGCCAGGCGCTGCTGCGCGTGGACGTCGAGCATCCTGACTGCGCCGCCGCGCTTGCGCTTGTGGAGGAGCGGGAGGCGGAGCTGCCCGCCGCGGCCCGCATCCGCCTCGCCCTGGAAGGGTCGGTACGCAAGAGGGCCGAGAGCTACCTGTCTTCCCTCTCCGTGACGTGGGAAGGGCGCCCCGCCTATGAGCCGCGCAGCGGGAAACCGAAGGTCGCGCGTGACGGCTCGCCAGTCTATGCGTTCTTTACCCCGCGAATCGTCGGCCTACAGACGGGCGCGATGGGAGCGGAGCTGAGCGTGCTCGCACAGGTCACGGGTGGAGCGGGAAACTATTCGTTCCACCGCTACACGTACCCCGCTTCAGCGCGACACTTCGCGGTGTGTCTGCTCGCCTCGCGGTGGAACTTCCTCGATTCGAGCGGGCTAACCGCCGACTGCTACCGGGCCCTGTGTGAACACGGCGGGCGCTGGGATTCGCTGTCTGCCCAGCTCCTCGGCCAGGCGATGGGCGAACGCGAGGTCGAGTCGCGCGCCCTCGGCGTCGAAACCATCGCCTCCCTGGTGGCGCGCGGGGATCTCACCTTTGACGAGGCCGTGGCTGGCCTGCGGGGCGTGCTACAGACCGTGAAACTGAACCGGTGGGCGCAGGCTTTCGAGGACCTGGGGGACATCGATCCCCGCCTCGCGCTGGATCTGGCGCTCGCTTTACTTCCTGGGCTTGAGCGCGGGCGTACGGGCATCGGCCAGCTGCTGGGCGTTGTCGCCGCGCAGTACGCGCGGGCACAGGCCGAGGGGTGGGTGCCGCCCCTCGGAGAGGAGCTTATCGGCTGGCTTGGCCTTTTCCGAGGCTCCTCACAGGCAGCTAAGTACGCGCGCACACTGAAGGAGATGAGCCAATGAGTTCACCGATGACGCTCCCCGCCCGCAGGGCGGCTCTCAAGCGCCTCCTCGCATCCGGAGAGACCTCCATTGACGCTTACGAGGAGGTGTTGGAGGAGGCCTCGGAGAAGGACCGGCGCTCCCTCTTCAAGTCCGTGCCCTTCGCTCGCCTCGTCCCACCAGCCGTCGAGTGGGAGTGGGACGCGGTCCCAGAGGACACGGTGCGCATGTGCGCGTTCCTGCGAGCCGCCCTGGCCGGGAGCGATGACGCCGGCGACGACTACGGTGCCCGGTGGTCGGGCCGTAGCGGCGGTGACCCGCGCGAGGGAACGGACCTGGAACGGCTGCTCGCTGCCCACAGGCGCGGGGCGTCCCAGCGTTCAAACGAGTGGCTCGAGGAGGCAGCCGGGAGTCCCGGCGGCGTTGGCTTCTGGCACACCTACCGCTCCCTCCTGGCTGAGCGTGGAGCGTACCTGGCCTCCGCGCCCTCCCTGGAGTACTTCGCGCGCAGGATCATTCCCGCGCCCTACCCCACCTCGGATGAGACGCGACTCTTCTTCGAGGAGAATCCGACCTTCCTCGACCACGAGTTCTGGCAGCTCTTCCGCGTCGAAGGAGCCCTGCCCGGCTCAGCCCTCTTCGTGTGGATGTACCGCGAGGACCCCTCCGCGCCAGGCGGCGACTTCGAGCGCCTGCACAGCCAGGATCTCATCTGCTACGTGGCGACGTGCTTTCCCAGCCTGCGTTCGCGCATCCTCTCCGAGTGCCTGGCCGCCCAACGGCGCGACTTCTCCGCGTACAACGCCCGCGCTTTCTCGCTGGCCTGGGAGGCGCTCGAACCCACGCGCGAGGAAACACTTGAGGCCGTGGCGGATCTGATCGCCCTGCTCGCGGTCGAGCCCTCGCCGAGTGTGGCCCTGGCCCAGAAAGCGCTTCTGGGTATCGCCCGGGAGCTGACGGATGAGCAGGCGGGTGCCCTCGTGCAGGCCAGCGCCCAGGTCCTGGCGCGCAGCGAAAAGAAGCTGCTGCGCGCCCATCTGCGGCTCCTGGCCGCTCTCGTCAAGGATCGCCCCGAGTGCGCCCCCGCCGTCAGTGACGTGGTTGCTGAGGCTGAGTTCCCCCTCGACCTGCGCGACCGGGCCGCCGCGCTCATCGTGGCCGCCGACCCTTCCGATGACTGCGCGAACGAGGCCGGGTCCTCGGATACTGCCTCGATGGGAGCTAGCGCCCAGGGAGGAGGACCCGAGGAGGGGGCCCAGGCCTCGTGGATCTTCCCCGATGCGCCCGCCGCCGACTTGCCGCGAGCCGAGTGGGTCGCGGAGCTGCCCGCCGATAACGACGCGGTCGTTGCGGCTCTACACGCCCTCTTCGAGGACGTGGCCGCGGGCGCCGCCCTGCCCGCGCTCTTGACGCGCATCAGCGGCGGGGGCATCGAGCTGGCGGAGGCCGACAAGAAGCTGCTCGCCGCGTACTGGCGGAGTGCGCCTAACTGGAAGGGTGCCAACCAGCTGTCCTACCTGGCCTCGCGGCTCCTGGACGGAGTCGAGGTGAAGGACGCACCCGAGGCGGGGCACTTCCGCGGCTACCGGCGCAAGGGCAGCGAGTGGGACCAGCACAGAGGCCCCGTTGCGCTCCTCCACGAGCAGCTGCGTGTCGCCTGCGGTGACAAGCCCTACGACAAGCCGAACGGTCAGGACATGTACCGCTTCGACCCCATCCTGACCGCACCGCTAGAACCGATCCGCCCGCAGTGGGAACGTCAGATCATTCGAGCCGCCTACCAGAAGCCCGTCAGGGTCGTGCGCGGCGAGTACAAGAAGACCGACGACATGCACGAGACGTGGGTCATCCCCGGTCAAACCCCGGCAACCGGCGAGGACTCGCTGGCGGGTGCTCTCGTCAACGTCGCCGGGGTGGCTCCTGAGTTCACCGGGCGTCTTCTGGAATCCGGGGACTACCGGTCGAGCGGTGTCGCCTACGCGTGGGCTGCCTGGGCCCTCCAGCACAACCCGGATATTCTGGCCGCCCACGCAATGCCTGTCCTCCAGGGGGCGTTCTTCAAGTTCCCGCAGGTCATCACACCCGTCGAGGTCGTTGTGCCCGCCCTGGGCACAGGCTGGCGGGCGCCGGGTGCGCCCACTTACTCGGCACTGGCGTGGGCATCCACCGCCGCCCAGGCCAACTACCGGGCGATCACCGCCGAGGCTATCGCGAGCCTCGCCGACACAGGCCGCTTCGACCCCGCCGCCATGGCCGAGGCCCTCGGCTACCTCCTACGCAACGGGTGGTTCGGTCCCGGGCGAGTCGCTCAGACGCTGACCGACTGCGCGTCCATCTCCGCCCTGGCTGGGTACCGTGTCGCGCAGGTGATCGCGGCGCTGCTGCCCTCCCTGGCGGGGGTGCGGGCCTCCAACAGTTTGATCGAGGCCCTGGTGGCGCTCGCGGGAGATTACGGCATGGGTGTGCCCGTGCCCGAGGAGCTGCGCCCGAAGATGAAAGGATCGAGCGCGATGGCCAAGGCCCTGCGCGCACTCGACGCTCTGCCGGATGCACCGACGGGTCTCGCGCGCGAGGCGGCGGAGGCGCTCGATGCGGTCCGAGTGCGCCGAGAGTGAGGCGCCCCTGCGCGACCTGATCCGCTGGGGATTCTTGACGTTCTGAGCGTTGTTGTGTGCGTGGGCGCCGCGGCTGCAGGGGCAGTCGCGGCGCTTGGCGTCAGGGCGTTGTTACTTGTTGTGGGGGTGGAACTAGCCCGGGCCTCGTGAATGTTTACTGGCCGTAGTGGAAGCGGCAGAAATGATCCAGAGGGCTTTGCCGTCGTCGCTGATCTGGTAGATCAGGCGGTGCCGTGAGTCGATCCGGCGTGACCAGTACCCCGAGAACTCGTAGCGGAGAGGCTCAGGCTTGCCGATCCCCTCGTTTCCGTTGCGCTGGATGTCCTTGATGAGTGCGTTGATGCGCTTGAGGGTCTTGCGATCCTCGAACTGCCACCAGACATAGTCGTTCCAGGCGTGTGGGGTCCACAAGACTTTGAGCATCGTTAGTTCTCCTCATCAGGGATGTCGATGAGATCGTGCTCTTCAAGGTTGCCGTGTCGTAGCTGTGCGATCGATTCGCGCAGGTGGCGGGCGTTTGCGGGGGACTGCATGAGGTAGACGGTCTCCATGAGGGACTCGTACTCGTCGAGGGCGATGATGACGACGCTCTCGTGGCCCTGGCGGGTGATGACGATTTCCTCGCGGTCGTTGACGACCTGGTCGAGGACCTCGGCGTAGCGTGCGCGCGACTCGGTGTAGGTCATGATCTTCATGGGGTGCTCCTCTGCTCGCCTATGTACAGAACATTGTACAGGAAGTGAGGGTGTGTGTCTCCAGCCGGATGGTGATGTGCCAGGGTGTCGCTACTGGACGATCGTATTGCCGCCGATGGACATGGGGGCGCGGGTGCGGGGGCTGCCCTCAGCGCTCTCGTCTCTCGTCGAGCCGATGGAGGCGGCCCCACCAGCGGGTGATCAGCCACTCGTCGTGCGTTGAGATAACCAGGGTTCCCTCCCACTTGCGCATTGTCTCTTCGAGGGACTCCAGGGCGTTCAGGTCCAGGTAGTTCGTGGGCTCGTCGATCACGAGGATCTGAGCGTCGGCCCGCGCCGCGAACGCCAGCTGAGCCCTGCGTTGGTTTCCCGCGGAGAGCTCACCGAGCGGCCGGTTCCACGCCGCTGGGGGAACGAATCCCTTCCCGGCCTCCCCGATGCCCAGGTACCACGCATCCTCGGGGATGAGGGGGTCGCCGGGCCGCGGGAGCACCTGGGGCACGAGGACGACCCCGGAGGCGGCGTCGACGCATCCGTGCGCCCCGCTGGGGGCCCCGCGTGCGATCCACTCCAGCAGGGTGGTCTTGCCCGACCCGTTGGGCCCCGCGACGAGGAGGTGCTCGCCGTAGCGCACCTCGAAGGAGGTCGGCGCGAGGCGTCCCTCCACCGACGCGCCGCGGACGGCCAGGGCGATACCCATTGCGTGTGGGTGCGGTGACCTCCCGCCCGTGGTGGTCCTCATGGCGCGGTGGAAAGAGAACGCACCCTCGTCATAGCGGGGCTTGGGGACTTCGTGTGCCGCGAGAACCGACAGCCTCTGGGAGTCGTCGTTGATGCGCCTCGTCGAGGCGGCCTGGCTGCGGTCGGCGTAGTACTTCTGCGCCATCCTCGTCTCGGTGCGGGGTTTGAAGCGCGCATGCCCCACCACCGTCGAATCCCGCTGGTGAGATACGAGTCGGCGTTTCTCGGCCTGCTGATCCGCATGGATCGCGGTGTGCCGCGAGCGTGTGGCGGCCTTGTCGCGTAGGTAGTCCGAGTAGGATCCTCGTACCCTGTACGCCCCGAAGTCCGCGGGCTCTCCCTTGGAGATTGCCAGCGCCCGCCACGGTGTCGGATCCAGGTCGAGCAGCGCCGTCGCCGTGCGCTCAATGAATGCCCGGTCGTGGCTGGTCATGAGCACCGGCCCCTGCCAGTTGTCGATTGTGTGTGCTAGGTGCTCGCGCCCGTCAGTGTCCAGGTGGTTCGTCGGCTCGTCCAGGATGAGGGCCTCTGGTCGATCGACGAGGGTGAGGGCCAGGCCCAGGCGGGCACGCTGCCCCGGGGAGAGGGAAGCGAGGGGGCGGGAATGGTCGAGGCCTCCTAGGTCGAGAGCTTCCAGGGTCTGTTCGAGGCGCGTGTCGATGGTCCACGCATCCCGCGTGATCATCGCCGCTAGGACGCGGTCGTACTCCGCTTCGTCGCGCGGAGAGGGGTCCCGGGCGAGGTGCTCGGTGAGGAAGTCGAAGCGCGCCGCCAGCTCGCGGGTGCCCGACGTGGCGGCATCGATGAGCTGTGCGACGGTGCGGGACTCCCTGTCCCCCGCGAGTGGAGGGTGAGACGCCAGAGGGACTCCCGGTGCTGACCACGTGGCCGCGGGCCGATGAATTGGGGGAACTAGCTGGGTCGCGGAGAGTGTCGGGCCGGTGATCGTTCCGGAGTCCGGCTGGAGTCGGCCCGCCGCGAGGGCCAGCAGCGTTGACTTGCCGATCCCGTTCGGGCCGACGACGACGAGGCGGTCGGCGGGCCCACACGTGAAGGAGACGTTAGTGAGGACGGGCAGCGTGCCATAGGAAAAGAAGACGTGGGAAAAGACAATCGTGGACATGACGCACCGATGACAGAAGGAGTGGGGCAGGGGCGTGATGTCAGGAGTCCATGGGGACATTATACCGGCAACGGCGCGCAGGTGCGGTAGTTCTGCACGGAAATGGGGGCGTCCTCCCGGGGCTGTCTGATAAGACTAACGGCTTGCCGACGGGCGACATGAGCATGCGGGAGGACACCCGGACAAAACACTCCCCCGCGAGCCCTCGTTGGGGCCCGCGGGGGAGGGGACAGAGCCTACTGAGAGATCCTCAGAACAGCAGCGGCGCGAAGCCAGCCACCGGGGCGAGGAACGCGGCGCCACCCAGCACAGCTGCCTTGATGTAGGGGAAGGCAACGAAGGCCGCGATGATGAGGACCACGATCAGCGCCATAAGGATCAGGTTGTTGCGCTGGCGCTTGTACTGCTCGGGCGTCAGCTCCTCCTTCTTACGGATGAGCGGGGCCTCGCCGTGGACGGAACCGGTGTTGCCACCGGGCTTTGCGCCCTCGTTCTCGGTCGGGAAGTGCTGGTCGGACATGGTGGTCTCCTACCGGATGTTTAAGGGGATCAGTTGACGATTGGCTTGCCGCCGATGGACAGGGGGGCGCGACTGCGCGTCTGGGAATCAAGATCCTTCTCCCACGCAGACGCGGCGTGCCAGCTCGAGGGCTGCAACAGACGCAGCGCGCCCATGTCAGCGAGCGCGTCGAGCAGGAGGAAGCGGGGCGTCGGGTAGGGGGCGTCCCACGGGATCGCCGTCCACAGGCCGTTCTTTCCGACGAGGAACTCGCCGCGGTTGCGGTCGTGCAGGTCGTTGGCCGCGGTCTGCGCGTCCCCCTCCGCGGCCCAGAGCCAACGGGTCGTGCGGAAGGCCTCCCAGGCCTCGTCCCACGACGAATAGGAGTGCTGCAGCGCCCGGTTGATCAGCGCGAGGGTATCCCAGGCCTCGTCCTCGCTCAGCCAGCCCTGGCCCGCGCCCGCGCGCGTCAGGTTCGCCGCACGAAAGAAATCCCACGCGGCGAAATCGATGGACTGAATCCCGCGGTCGTTCGCCAAAAAACGGCGGATGCGCCAGCGGCTCTCCCAATCCTCCATGGAGGAGTCCGCGGTCTTGCTCAGGCGCGCGATCTCAGACTCGGCCCAGGACTTCTTCTGGCATCGTTCGCGCAGGGCGGCGAAATCCTCGCGGTGCCCCGCGCGCAGGAGCGAATAAATCTGGCGGATCAGGCTCTCGCGATCGGTGATACCCCAGTCGCGGTCGAGCATGCCCTTCATCGCGCCCGGCTGCGCGAGCTTCAGTCGGTTGACGATCTCATCGTTGCACAGCGCGTACACCATGGACGGTGCGAGCAGGCGAGCCTGCGGGTCGGTGGCCATCGCCTCGCGTGTGCCGCGCAGATGCGGGGTGTGGTGCTCGTTGAGCTTGTTCCACTCGCCTTCCTTGCCGGCCTTGCGCACGTCGCGCGGCGCGGGGACGGCGCCCTTCGCGCGCGCGACCGCCTGCTTGACGTAGTGATTCAACAAACACGACGACGCACCCGATGGCGAACCATACGGGGAAGGGAATCTCGGACAGGAAACTCGCAATCACGCCCCCGATTCTGCCCGATGAAGCACCCGTCACACAAGCGATGGACACGATGGGGACGAGGCCGTGAAGCGTGCTGGGTAGAGGAAACCGCCAGCGCTCGCGGTGCCTCAGCGCGGCAGCGCCGTCTTTACGGGAGCGTGAAGCCCAGCCGCGCCTGCGTCTGGTCATCGAATTCTAGCTCCCAGCGCGAGGAGCGTTCGCGCCTCTGACGCGACAGCGTGCGCAGCTGGTTCCTGGGCGCGAGCGCGTCGAGGATGAGGAAACGGGGCGCAGGGTAGGGTGCGTTCCAGGGGATCGCGGTCCACAGGCCGTTTTTTCCGACGAGGAACTCCCCGCGGTTGCGGTCGTGCAGGTCGTTGGCGGCCTCCTGCGCCTGTCCTTCGGCGGCCCAGAACCAGCGGGTTGTGCGGAAGGCATCCCAGGCCTCGTCCCACGAGGAGTAGCTCAGCTGCAGCGCGCGGTTGATGACCGCGAGGGTATCCCAGGCCTCGTCTGCGCTGAGCAGCCCGAGGACGGCGCCGGCGCGCGTCAGCATGGCGGCGCGCAGGAAATCCCACGCCGCGAAGTCGATGCTTTGGATGCGCCGGTCGTTGTTGAGGAGGCGGTGGATGCGCCAACGCTTCTCCCACGCGTAGGTGTCCTCGTCGGCCTTCTTATCGAGGCGCGCGAGCGTCGAGGACACCCAGGCAGGGTCGGTGCACTTCCTGCGCAGGTTCTCGAAGTCCTCGCGGTGACCTTCCCGTAGGAGGGAGTACACCTGGCTGAGCAGGCCGTTTCGGTCAGAGATCCCCCAGTCTCGCGACAGCATCTTCGTGGTGGCGTCCGGATCTGACAGTGACAGCGAGTCGACCGGGTTGCCGTGGCATAGCGCGTAGGGGGTGGACGGGGCCAGCAGGCGGGCCGGTGTGCTGGTCGCCAGCTCCTTGCGCGATCCCGAGAGTACGGGGGTGTGATGCTCGTTGAGCTTGTCCCACTTCTCCCCCTTTCCAGCCGCGCGCACGTCCTTTGGGTGCCGGCATGATGCCCCGCGAGCGGTCTTTCGCGTCCTTGAGGAAGACGAAGGCGAGCAAGATCGCCAGCACGGGGATCGCGAATAGAAGCGGGGTCGGCACGTGGGAGAAGAGCGAGGCGAGCATAGATACGATTGTGCCGGATCATGTAGCGCCCAACAAGCCTGCAGTTTCATGGACGAGGCCGGGGCAGGGTGCGTGGCACTCGCGCCGCCAGCGCTCGCGGCGCCTCAGTGCGGCAGCGCCGTCTTCATGGGAGCGTGAAGCCCAGCCGTGCCTGCGTCTGGCCGTCCAGCTCCAGGTCCCAGGCCGTGGCGTCCTTGCGCTCTGCGCTCGTCAGACAGCGGAGCTTATCCACTTCCATAACCGCGTCCAGCAGGATGAATCTGGGCTCCGGGTAGGGTGCGTCCCAGGGGATCGCGGTCCACAGGCCGTTCTTTCCGACGAGGAACTCCCCGCGGTTGCGGTCGTGCAGGTCGTTGTCAGCCTCGAGGCTTGGCTGTGCGGCGGCCCAGAACCATCGGGTGATGCGGAAGGCCTCCCAGACCTCGTCCCACGAGGAGTAGGTCCGTTGCAGCGCACGAGTGATGACCGAGAGAGTGTCCCATGCCTCGTCCTCGCTTAGCCAGCCGAGGCCAGCGCCGATCCGCGTGAGCATAGCCGCGCGAATGAAGTCCCACGCGTCGAACTGAACGGACTGAATGCCGCGGTCGTTGGCGAGGAGGCGCTCGATTTGCCAGCGCTTTTCCCGCGCCTCCTGAGAGTAAGCGGCACCCTTGTCCACCTGCGCGAGCATGTGATCAACCAGAGCAGGCTTTGCGCACCGACGCCGCAGGAGCCCGTAGGTGTTGCGGTGACCCGCACGCAGCAGCGCATACACGTGGACCAGCAGGTCGCTTCGGTTTGTTATTCCCCAGTCCCGCCTGATCATCTCCGCATCCGCGTCAGGATCCGAGAGCGCGAGTGCATCCACCGGGTTCTTGTGGCACAGCGCGTAGGGGAAGGACGGTGCGAGGAGGCGTGCGTGGGGGCTGGAGGCCAGCTCCTTGCGTGGCCGAGTGAACGTCGGGGTGTGCTGCTCGTTGTGCTTTGCCCAGTCCTTGGCCTTGCCTGCCGCGATCAGGTCGGCGGGGGCGGGAGTGATGCCCTTCGAGCGGTTTTTCGCCTCCGTCACGAGGACGACGGGCAGGCCGATCACCAGGATGATGATCGCGACCAGGGCGGGGGTGGGCAGGCCGGAGATAAACGAGGCGAGCATGGACACGATTGTGCCCGATCGTGTCGCGCCCAACAAGCCTGCAGTTTCACGGACGAGGCCGGGGCTTCCCCTATGTAATAGGTACCGCCGCGCGGCGCCCCGATGCGTCGCCCGGGCGCGCCCGCGCGCGAGAATCAGCCACTGCCTCGTGAATGTCAAACCCGAGCGGCGTGAGACGCGCGGAAGCGGCCCCGGTATCCAGATGCGGGTGGGACGCGGTAAGGTCCTCCCAGATGCCTCGGCGCGTAGACCCGCCGGTGAGGTGCTACAAATACTGGGGAAGCGACGGAAGGGACCGGCAATGTCAGCGACGAAGCTCGTGATCGTGGAGTCTCCTGCGAAGGCAGCCACCATCGAGGGATACCTGGGTCCCGACTACCACGTGACGGCCTCCATCGGCCACATCCGCGACCTCCCGCAGCCCTCCGAGCTGCCCAAGGACATGAAGAAGGGGCCCTTCGGCCGCTTCGCCGTCAACGTGGACGACGGTTTCGCGCCCTACTACGTGGTGAACCCGGACAAGAAGAAAAAGGTCACCGAACTCAAGAAGCTCCTCAAGGAGTGCGACGAACTCTATCTGGCAACTGATGAGGACCGCGAGGGTGAGGCCATCGCGTGGCACCTCCTGCAGGTCTTGAAGCCGAAGGTTCCCGTGCGCCGCATGGTGTTCCACGAAATCACGAAGGAAGCGATCCAGCGCGCCCTGGAGAACACGCGCGACCTGGACACCGACCTTGTGGACGCGCAGGAGACCCGCCGCATCCTCGACCGCCTTTACGGTTACGAGGTCTCGCCCCTCCTGTGGCGCAAGATTCGCCCGTCCCTGTCGGCGGGGCGCGTGCAGTCGGTGGCCACGCGCCTCGTGGTCGCCCGGGAACGCGACCGCATGGCGCACGTGAGCGCCCAGTACTGGTCGATCGACACGGCGTTCACGTCGGCGGGCCAGGATTTGGCGCGCGCGTGTCTTCCGTGGACGGCCACTCGATCGCGACCGGTTCCGACTTCAGCGAGAAGGGTGAGCTGAGCGCGAAGGCGGCCAAGGCTGGCGTCCTCCACCTGGACGAGGCCACCGCGAGGGCCTATGCCCGCGCGCTGTCCGACGCCCCGGCCTCGGTCATCGACTCGGTGACCCGCAAGCCCTACCGCCGGCGCCCGGCCGCCCCCTTCACGACGTCGACCCTCCAGCAGGAGGCCTCGCGCAAGTTGCACTGGAACGCGTCCTCGACGATGCGCACCGCCCAGTCCCTGTACGAGTCCGGTTACATCACCTACATGCGTACCGACTCCACGGCGCTGTCCAGCCAGGCGATTCACGCCGCCCGCGAGCAGGCCACCCAGCTCTACGGGGCCGAGGCCGTGGCCGAGTCCCCGCGCCTGTACGGCACCACCTCGAAGGGCGCGCAGGAGGCGCACGAGGCGATCCGTCCCGCCGGTGACCACTTCCGCACGCCGGGCGAGGTGGCCGGTTCCCTGTCGAAGCAGCAGCTGGCCCTGTACGACCTGATTTGGAAGCGCACGGTTGCCTCGCAGATGGCCGACGCCCTCGGCTACACGGCGACGATCCGCGTGCTCACCGGCATCGAGGTCGACGGCAAGCGTCACGACGTGCTGTCCTCGGCCTCGGGCACGGTCATCACCTCCCCGGGCTTCCGCCTGGCCTACCAGGAGGGTCGCGACCAGGGGCGCTACGACGCGGAAAAGAACGACGCGGAGAAGACCCTGCCGGATGTCGCCGAGGGTGATCCCGCGACGCTGACCGAGGCCACCCCGGACGGCCACGAGACCCAGCCCCCGGGCCGCTACACGGAGGCTACGCTGGTCAAGACCATGGAGGAGCTCGGTATCGGCCGTCCCTCCACCTACGCGGCCACCATCCAGACGATCGGGGACCGTGGGTACGTGACGCATCGCGGCCAGTACCTGGTGCCCACGTGGCTGGCGTTCTCCGTGACGCGCCTGCTCGAGGAGAACCTGGCGAACCTGGTCGACTACGATTTCACGGCCTCGATGGAGGGCGACCTGGACCGTATCGCCGCTGGCGAGGAGAATGGCACGGAGTTCCTGACCGGCTTCTTCTTCGGCCCCGACGGCACGGGTGAGAAGGGCGGCCTGCGCCACGACGTTGCCTCCCTGGGTGACGACATCGACGCGCGTGCCGTTAACTCGATCGACCTGGGTCGGGGCGTGACGCTGCGCGTGGGTCGCTACGGCCCCTACATGGAAAAGGCTGACGGGACGCGCGCGAATGTGCCGCCGGAGGTCGCTCCCGACGAGCTGACGGACGAGCTGGTGGACCAGCTCTTCTCCCGCGCCGCCGACGACGGCCGCGAGCTGGGCGTCGACCCGGCGACCGGTCACACGATCATCGTCAAGGACGGCCGCTACGGCCCCTACGTCACCGAGGTCCTGCCCGAGGCGGCCGAGGGTGCCGAGGAGGGCGCGAAGAAGACGAGGAAGGCTGCCGCCAAGCCTCGCACCGCCTCGCTGTTCAAGACCATGGACATCGCCACCGTCACCCTCGAGGACGCCCTGTCGCTGCTGTCCCTGCCGCGCGAGGTGGGCACGGACCCGGCCTCGGGCGAGGTCATCACCGCGCAGAACGGCCGCTACGGCCCCTACCTGAAGAAGGGCACGGACTCGCGTACGCTGGCCTCCGAGGACCAGCTGCTGACCATCACCCTGGACGAGGCCCTGGCCATTTACGCGCAGCCCAAGACGCGAGGCCGCGGCACGGCCCGCCCGCCGCTGCGCGAGTTCGGCGAGGACCCGATCTCGGGCAAGAAGGTTACCGTCAAGGACGGCCGCTTCGGCCCCTACGTGACGGACGGCGAGACCAACGTGACGGTGCCGCGCGCCGAGACGGTCGAGGACCTGACGGCCGAGCGCGCATACGAGCTCCTCGCCGACAAGCGCGCCAAGGGCCCCGCCCCCAAGCGCACGCGCAAGACGGCCGCGAAGAAGACGACAACCAAGAAGACCACCGCGAAGAAGACCACCGCGAAGAAGACGGCCACCAAGAAGGCCGCGACGAAGAAGGACAGCTGATGGCAGCGCGAGGAGTGTTCATCACCTTCGAAGGTGGCGACGGCTCGGGGAAGTCCACGCAGATCCAGTCGGTGCGCGACTGGTTCGAGAGCCGCGGCCGCGAGGTCATCGTCACCCGCGAGCCGGGCGGCACCGAGCTGGGTACGGAGATCCGTCGCCTCGTGCAGAACGGCCCCGAGGATGTCGACGCACGCACGGAGGCCCTCCTGTACGCGGCCGACCGCGCCTACCACGTCGCCACGGTCATCGCCCCCGCCCTCGAGCGTGGCGCGGTCGTGCTGGGGGACCGCTACATCGACTCCTCGCTGGCCTACCAGGGCGCGGCCCGATCCCTCGGTGTGGACGAGATCGCCTCCCTGTCCGCGTGGGCGACCCGCGGACTCTACCCCTCCCTGACCTTCCTGCTGGACCTGCCCCCGGAGGTCGGCGCGCGCCGCCGCACCGACGCCCCGGACCGCATGGAACGCGAGTCCATGGACTTCCACGAGCGCGTGCGCCACGAGTACCTGCGCCTCGCGGATGCCGAGCCCGACCGCATCGTCGTCATCGACGCGGTGGGCACGGTCGACGAGGTTTTCTCCGAGATCCGCGGCGTCCTCGTCGAGCGCTTCGAGGGCGGCTCCGTGACGATCGACGAGGCCCAGGACGACGTTCGGGCGCTCGCTCAGGAAACCCCGGCCTCGTCGTCTGAGGCCTCCGAGACCCCTGAGGCCGCCGAGAAGCTGCGCGAGAAGAGCGCGAGCAAGGGCTCGTCCCGTAAGCCCGCCACCATGGTGGGAGCCCTGGGCGAATCCCAGGGCGCGCTCTGGGATGAATGATGAGCGTCTGGTCCTCGCTCGTCGGACAGGACGCGGCGGTCGCTAAGCTCCGCGAAGCCGCGGCGTCCGCCCGCGCGATCGTCGCCTCCCGTGGCGGCGCACGCGCCTCCGACGACGCGCGTTCCATGAGCCACGCCTGGCTCATCACCGGCCCTCCCGGGTCGGGGCGCTCCGTCGCCGCCCGCGCCTTCGCGGCCGCCCTGCAGTGCACGGGCGAGGCCGTCGGGTGCGGTCAGTGCGCCGGATGCCGCACGACGATGGGCCGCACGAACGCCGACGTTGTCTTCGCGGCCACCGAGACCTCGATCATCAACGTGGAGACCGCCCGTTCCCTCGTGCTGCAGGCGCAGTCCTCGCCCTCCCAGGGGCTGTGGCGAGTCATCGTCGTCGAGGACGCGGACCGCCTCGGCGAGTCCGGTGCGAACGCGCTGCTCAAGGCCATCGAGGAGCCGCCCGAGCACACCGTGTGGCTGCTGTGCGCCCCCAGCCCCGAGGACATGATCGCCACGATCCGCTCGCGCTGCCGCCACCTCGGCCTGCGTATCCCCACCGCCACCGCGGTCGCCGACCTGCTCGTGCGCGAGGGTGTCGCCACCCCCGAGGTCGCGCTGGAGGCTGCGCGCGCAGCCCAGTCGCACATCGGCCTGGCCCGCGCGCTCGCCCGCGACCCCCAGATGCGCGAACGCCGCCGAGCCATCATCACCGCCCCCGCCTCCGTGCGCAGCGTCGGCGAGGCCGTCATGGCCGCCGATCGCCTCCTCGAAACCGCGAAAGCCCAGGCCGACGCCCAGGTCAGCGAACGAAACGCCCGCGAAAAGGCCGAACTGATGCGTCAGCTAGGCATGGACGAGGGCGAGAGCGCCACCAAGGCCTCGCGCACGATGCTCCGCCAGCTCGAGGAAGACCAGAAGCGCCGCTCCAAGCGAGCCCTCACCGACGCGATCGACCGCGCCCTCATCGACCTGCTCGCGATCTACCGCGACGTCCTCATGGTCCAGGTGGGCGGGGACGGCGAGCTCATCAACACAGACCTGTCCGATCTGGTGCACGAGATTGCGCAGGATTCCACGCCTCGCCAGACCCTTGCGCGCGTCGACCACATCGAGACCGCGCGCAAGCGCCTCGTGTCGAACGGAAACCCCCTGCTGGTCCTGGAGGACATGGCGATTTCGTTGCGCCCCCAGGCGTGAAAACTGACCCAGCGTTTCTCCGTTACAATCGGGGCATGAAGACTCGCTCCATCGCGGCCGGCGCCGTTGCTATCCTCGCTGTCGTCGCGATCGTCCTGACCATCATCGGCTATTACGGAACCCAACGTAAAGGGCCGGTACCCCAGGCGACGGCCACCTCCTCGGCCGCGCCCATCCCGGTTCAGTCGGGCTCCACCCAGTCCTACTACGAGCAGACGATCGAATGGGGAGTGTGCGCGGAAGGAACCTTCGACTCCTTCCAGGGCATCAACTCTTCCAACGCGAGTGAGTACCAGTGCGCGTTCCTCAAGGCACCGCTCGACTGGTCGAACCCTGACGGCGACCAGATCACGCTCGCGCTGGCCATCCACCGCTCCGGCGTGGAGAATGCGCCCGCCCTCTTCGTCAACCCGGGCGGCCCCGGCGGCACCGTCGTCTCCTCGCTGCCCTACTATGCGGCCCAGGGAATCGGTGAAGCCATCGTCAAGGCCTATGACATCGTGGCCCTAGACCCGCGCGGCGTGGGCGACTCGACCCCCGTCTTTTGCATGACCGACTTGGAGAAGGACGAACGTAACGACGGCGACGATGAGCACACCGCCGACGAATCCGCCCAGTCTGCGGTCGCCGAAGTGCAGGAGGACTCACGAGTGTTCGCGGCTGGATGCCGCGAACACTCGGGCAGCCTGTTTGAGCACATCGACACCGTCAGCGCCGCCCGAGACTTCGACATGGTGCGCGCCGTCCTCGGGCAGGACACCCTGAACCTGCTCGGCTACTCCTACGGTACCTTCCTCGGCGCCACCTACGCCGGGCTCTTCCCTGAGCGCGTCGGCCGCTTCGTGCTTGATGGTGCCCTCGACCCGACCCTCAGCGTCAACGAGGTCTCGGCCCTCCAGATGCGCGGCCTCGACGCCTCGCTCCAGCACTGGATCTCCGACTGCGCGACCCAGGCCTCGTGCCCGATGGGCCGCAGCCTCGACGAGGGAATCCAGACCGTGCGCTCCTTCCTCGACTCTCTCGAGGACAGCCCGATGCGCACGAACGACCCGGCGCGCTCGCTCACCGAAAATCTAGCCGTGACCGCGCTGACCGGGGCCATGTACAACACCCAGTGGTGGCCTCAGCTCACGCAGGCGTTCGGAATGGCGTGGCAGAAGGGCGACGGTAGTGGCCTGCTTGCCATCGCTGACACTCTCAACTCGCGTAACCCCGACGGTACCTACCAGGACAATTCCTTCGACGCGATCAACGCGATCAATAACCTGGACTACTCGCCCGAAGGAAACATCGAGCAGTGGGCCGCACAGGTGGAGACTCTCAAGAGCGAACTGCCGATCCTCGGCAAGTACGTCGGCTACCCGTCGGCAGCCCTCGAGGCCTGGCCGACCAAGCACGCCAAGCGCTCTCGCATCACCGCACAAGGCGCTGCCCCCATCGTCGTCATCGGCACCACCCACGACCCGGCGACGCCATACTCCATGGCGCAGGGCCTGTCCGGGCAGCTCGCCAGCGGCGTCCTCGTCTCCGTCGAGGGCTGGAACCACACCGCGTACCGTCGCGGTGCAAGCCAGTGCGTCACGCGGGCCGTCGAGGACTACTTCGTGAAGGGAACCGTCCCCGCCGACGGCTCATGTGCCAGTAGGGACGTGACTCACAACATCCCCTTGGTGGGTGTCCTGGTTTGCGTTCGGTGCGATTCGTCCAGTAGAGTTGTGCCGTTGCCTGCACGCCCCGGAAACGGTGGAACGGCAGGCGCGGCCGCCTTAGCTCAGTCGGCAGAGCGATTCACTCGTAATGAATAGGTCGTGGGTTCGATTCCCACAGGCGGCTCCATAAGAACGTCACTTTGGATACAAAAAATCCCGGCCCAGCCGGGACGTGTCCAGGGTGGCGTTTTCGCTGTTCCTGGTTGTTGTTCGGGGTCTGGGGTCTGATTGCAGAGCATGGTGAGGCTCACCTGACGGCAGCCGGTCAGTGGGAATGACTGGCCTTCCAGAGGATTGCTCGGCTAATGGAGATCCAAAGCGTCAAAACGTACTGCCCTGCGTCAAAAGAGCGGTGAAGACACCATTTTCGATCTGAAGTGTGTTAGGGCCTCCTAGTGTCACTTCTAATCCGGGTTAATCGAGCGAAATGGGTATGAAAAGTTGTCGATTGGAGGAAATTAATCTCCTGAAGAACTAAGAGCACAACCCATATTATGTGACGTCTCTTCCGAATACTGATAAAACAAATGCGTGACGATCGGCTGAACACCAAATCGGACCTCTATCGCCAGCGGGCTTCATCACCTCGGCAGAATATACGTTTGGCTCAGAAAGCAGTTCTTCCTTCCATTCCTGATCAGAGCCACGATAATCCATCAAATTCACGAAATCGATACGGCTACTTGAAGCGATTGGCTCGATTGGAAGAAACTGTCCTTTTAGGATAGCGAATCCAAGCCGCTCGAAAGCGTCATACCCAGTTGTGAAACGCAGTAGATCGGCGATTCTATCGCCACCGACACGCCCATGGGACTCTACAATTTTAGGAGTATCTACATCGAGAATGATTTCGGTGTGACTTAATCCAAAACGAAATTGAATTGTGTCCAGTAAGCTTGTGGCAGCGTCCATAAGGCAAAGTCTCGTGGCCTCGTCAATGTCAGCAGGTTGAATTTGGCCGACCTCAACCACTCCTGACTCTCCTCCTAGCACTTTTTTTGAGTGACAGCCAACGGCTGATGCTGACCGTCAATTGTCATAACCTCGACAGAAAACTCACTCCCTGAAAAAGAATTCTTCTGCTAAAGCCGGAAAGCTGAAACGTGCAGAATCCTTCATGATGTCGTCTTCAGATAGCAGGCGAAAGACACCAAGCGATCCAGATCCATCAAGAGGCTTGACAACAAGTCCACTAGGCACTTGTCTGAAAGCATCTTTGATCTCATCAACACTATGAACCACTCGAAAGTAGCCCGAGTATTCAGGCAGCGAGGTAGAGAGTAGACCCCTAAGCAATGGTTTGTTCTTTAAAACAAAGAGGTTTGATAGAGGGGAGAATTTGCTCTTGTCTACGCCGAGAAGTTCATTGACGACACTGGCAACGAGGCTGGAAAGGTCACCCAAGCCAATACAAATCGAATTTGTTCCATTTACGTTTGGGTCACGATGACAGATAGCGTCTACAAGTTCAAAAGGGTTTCCGATGTTTGATACAACTATGGAGTCGCATTTTTCATGGAACGCCTCCTGGGCAAAACGGGGTGATTCTAGAATCTGGGTAACCCGGTATCCAAGTTCCATGAAAGCTGATATCACTTCTTTTCGCGGTTGAATAATATATGCGTGAAGCATTTGATTACCTCCTGTAGGTGAATCGCTTAAGTATGACGATGAGACAAATGGCTATAGCAGTTACAGGCATGCCGAAAAATGCGGTTGCAGATGGAGATTCAATAGTTTCGATTGCTAATCCGCCTATTGAAGAGCCACCGATCGAGAAAATTCCTGTAATTGTGTCCTGTAGTCCATAGGCCCGAGTAAGGCCTAAACCGGCTGGTGCAACTTTCGCTGTTTGGGAATCTAAAGTGGGGCTAACCAACAGTTCGGCAATGGAGAACCCGATACAGAATAGAGCTAGCATGAAAACTGACGAGGGAATGAAAAGTACGGCGAAACTAGCAAGAAACACAGAAATCCGAGTAGTAAAATGGTACTATCTTTGACGGATTTAAGGGCTACAACGACCAATGGATATTGTAGGGTGAGCACGATGACTGCATTTGCAATGTATACTAAGTTTGAAGCTTCCTCATAACCCAAGGCTTGGGTAGATATGAGTGGAACAATAATTGCCCATTGTGAATATATTGCCCAATAAGCAGAGGCTATGAGAGTTATGTAGATATAACTCGAATATTTGTTCAGGTTTACCTCGTAGTGACTGTCGGCAAAAGAAGTAGACTCCGGTGGTGAAAAATAAGTGAGAGTTAGAATCGTTCCAAGAATGGCGTAAGTGCCAATTGATATATAGAGAATGATATGGAAGCTAAAAATGTGGTAGAGTGCAGCTCCAAGCGCTGGGCCTAAAATCGCGCCTGAGTTGATCGCCATTGAGCGCATCGTTATGAGCTTTCTTTCGGCAGATTGGCGTAGCAACTCTGTCTTAATACCCAAAGCGGAGGCTGATGAACCTATTGAGGCCAGCGCTGAAAATATGATATATAAGTATATATGTGACTCAAAAGCAAATATCGAAATGCCGATAATCCTGAGGAAGATGCCGGAACATACGGTTAGCTTAGAACCGAATCTGTTGTTCGCGCTCCCTATGATGAAAGAGCAAACTCTTCCGGTGCCTGATAATGCTCCTAAAATTAATCCAATCTCACCAATACTGGCCCCAACGTCTAATAGGCGAAAGACCAGTAGAGGATAAATCATAAAGGTAGAGATTCCGCTAATAGTTATTGCCACTAGCAGAATGTAAGACGTGACTTTTGGCCCTTTCTTAAACATGCGTGTTTCCGCCTGTTGAGATTTGCACTGATATTGACCTCGAAGCGCTAATCGCTCTATCTTGCGCGATCGCAGCGGTTTCGCCGGTCGCCATGAGGTTGCCGATGCGAGACCGATACGTTCCAACCTCGACGATACGATCACCGATCTCACGAGAAGGTACCCACGTGGGCGCTCCGGGATAGTGCACCAGTTGATCGATGCCGTGAATTGATGCGATGGTTCCGGTGCTTGTAGCGTAAACGCTGACATGAGAGTATCCACCCCGTATTTCTCGATTAATGATTTCGGACGGTGGGACGTCTAGTGCCTGATGAACTGCCATGGCGTACGGATTGAAGTTCGTTGTCGCCAGGATACCGGGTGTGATCAGTGCTCCTGCCATTCGCGCATTGATTTCAACCAGCCGAAAACCATTAGACGTCTCGATGAATTCGATGTGTGCCAAACCAAGAGTGTAATCTAAAGTGCGAAGAAGCTGAAAGGCCCATTCTCTAACTTTTGTCTCCCATTGGGAATTTGCGGCCCATGGAAATGATTTGACTCGCTCAGTGAAGTATGGTGGGTCAGATAAGATCCGATTGGTGATGCCAAAGAAGATCTCGTGGTGGGAATCTCGCCATACTTCCGCAGAATAAGCTGGTCCGAAGTAGAAATCTTGAACAACGAAGTCATCTCTTTTGTAGCCAGAGATGTTGACAATCTTGGTTACTTCATCTTCAGACTGTGCGAAGTAGACGCCGATTTTACCCGTACCGTTCGTAGTTTCATGACCTTTGGCCATGAATTTGAGCGTCTGGCGAATCCATGTGCAATGAGTGCGGATTCAACAGCTTCTTTGTCCCTAAAGAACTCAAGCTTTGCTGTGTCACCAAACTGGAGGAAGCCGAATTTATCGCGAATTTTTGATGCAATGACACCCCACGTGTCGGTGACGCTGAAAACCTGGGCGATTGACGCACGGTTTTTTTCAATATAGGTGGCCAATTCGTCGTGATTCCTGGTGGGGAAAGTGACGATCTCTGCTTCGGTATCACCGTAGTATGCAGCATCCTCAGCTAAAACTCGAAGGTGATATCCATGCTTGTCTGCAGCAGCAGCCATTTCGTCAACTTCGGACATGGCTTCAATTGCTAAGAGAATTTTCTCAACCATTGGTATCATCTTTCTTATGCGTAGATGTGGACCTTGGAGTAAAAGAAGCGGCTTTCCACTCCATTGTACAGCATGGCGGAGCTAGTTGGTTGAGAGTTGTGATCTACTGAGATCCATGAATTGTCAGGCTGTCAATCTGCTTTCGAACGAGGATATGAGCGTTCCTATAGCCCACGCCAGGGCAAACAAAGAGGGTCAGGTTTCTGGAATCGGACTCGGATAGGTATTGGCCAACAGTATATGTAGCTCCTGCGGCCGAATTGTTGAAGAGTCGAAGTCGACGGTTACCTTTGAAACATATTGTTTGCACGGCATAGTTACGATTGTAATGTGAAAAGCTTGATGAGATGTCAGGTAAGGACCTTGCCCTAGCTCCCCTATGGTGCCACGTTGTGCGCCTTTGAAAATGTACCTCCTATGTAATGAAAGAAGGGCGCTATCGATGATGCGTGGGTGCACATCCATAGATAGCGTATGGAAATTTTGAGTCGTTGCGGCCGGTGGTTGGTTCATAGGGCCCTCTTCAAATAGAGAGAAGTGAAACTATTCTGTTAAGGATGTCTTGAAGTGCATAGGTTGTCAAACCTGTGACGAGCTCAGTATCAAATTGAGGTGAGGTACCCCGACCGACACCTCGTTGTTGGGTGTCAGGCAATATCAGGCACGAATAAACCCGTAGCCCGGCCGGAACTTTGAACGGGGCTGGGCCTGACCCGGCTTTTAGGGAGGCGAAATGCGCGTCCCACCAGGGATATGGCGTGGGCCGCGGGCAAAACAGGCGGCTTCCAGTGATCCTCATGGTTCACTGGGGGCCGCCCGCCGCGTCCACTCTGGTACGGGTGTTTGTTTCAGCCTGTCCGGCTTTGGCGGCGCATCTACTTTGCGACTGCCCGCACGCCCACGGTGATCTCCAAGCGTCGCAGAGTGCGGTGGATGTCAGGGGTACCATAGGTGCCGCGCGACACCTCATACTCCCAGGCTGCTGTCTCATCGAGATGCTCGGCGCGCCACCGACCGCTGGCCCCGCAGCCGGGTTCTCCGGACCCCCAATGTGGTCTGGCTTGTCGTGCTCGGATTTTGGGGCGCTCCGCTGCGTGTTGTTACAAACGTCGTCAATCCAAGGTGTTTTTCGTGTGGCTTTCTGCCCCGTTGTTACGAACGTCGTCAATCCGAGTGCTTTTTCGCTGAAAATAGTGGTTTTTGGGCTTAGATTGACGACGTTTGTAACAGAGGCCCTCGAGAGGCGATGTGAATCGCGTTGGTTTGACGACGTTTGTAACATTGGCCGCCCACTGGTCGCCCGGCCAGGCCCTGCCTCCGCCCACGGGCACCGCAGTCTGGCCCTGTCGGCTAGGTGGGCCGGTTGTCTGAAACCGTCATCGCCTTTGCGGATGCCGGCCGAGCCTCGACTGAAACCGCCGTCGCCTTTGCGGGTGAGAAATGGGCGTTTTTGGTGCAGTTGTCGGGTGCAGAGGTGATGGTGGTTTCAATGGTTGGTGTTCAGGGGCGCGCAGTGGTGTTGTCGGTTTCAAAGTCCCCATGGGCGGGGTCCCGTGCGCGAAAAAGTTCTCCCTGCGTGGTCTGGTGGTGGGTGTGAGCGCGAAATAGTTCGCCCTGCGCGCTCACAATGGCCCAAAATTGGCGTTTTCTGGCCCGCTGGGCGAGTTTTTTCGCGGAAACGCAGCTGGAGGGGGTGTGCAGGGCGAGTTTTTTCGCGCCAATTGGCCCTGCGCCGGTCTTGGATATAGCGCGGCGATCTTCAGGCTGGCTGCGATGGGGGTTTTGCGGCATTAGAAGCTGGCTGGCGGTGTATCTCCGGCGTGTCGCAGCTCTAATGATGCAATTTCCCCCGTTTGGTGGCGGTGAGGCTGTGGTTCAGGGTGGTGTGGCGCCCAAGTCGCAGACCACTTCGGTGAAAAACACTGGAGAGGGGTGTGGTGGGCGAGGTGGTCTACGATTTGGCGGAATCGATCGCTGTCGTGGTGTGTTGTTCGCGCGTCACCCTCCGAACATGCCTCTCAATCTCTTGTTGCGCACAGCTCAGCATGTAGAGGCATCAATCGCTTGACATCTTGTGAATCATGCTATATAGCGGTTCTATCTAGCAATGAAGCTAAGTCTGGAAGGGACTGATCATGATGGATGGACTCATCTCATTTGGTCTAGGACTCTTAACGTTTGTTGCCGCTTTCTGCTTGGCTGGTCTAGCGCGAGCGATGCGAAATGGCAAGTTGCCTCCGAATATGTGGGCGGGAATCAGGACGAAGGCAGCATCAGAGTCGGAGTCGTCCTGGTATCAGGTTCAACGAGCAGGTTCAGTGCCACTCTTTTGCTTAGCCGTTGCTTATGCAGATTCAGGTTTACTCTTTATCCTTCAAGGAATCTACCATGAGACTATTTCTGCACTTATTCCGGTAGCCGTGTTTAGCGTGCAAAGTCTTGTTGGAATTATATGGATATATAAGGCAGGCTATAACTCCGAGTCATCACAAGAGCAGAGTAGAACCAGTGAGTTCTCCGAGAAAATTGAGGAAATGAGCAGCTAAACCCACCTAGTGGAAGCTGGGCGCGGCTGCCCACGCTCCACGAGGCGGGTTAACGTGCGAGCTGGAGGGTCCGTGCGCGACATCATGGTCCCGATACAACTTGAGGACCCGCATGCGGGTGAGGGAACCCGCGTGGGAGCTGCTTCGTGAAGACTGGTCGTGTTGCGGCGAAATAGGTTGTGTGGGGCAGCGCAGTGGAAGCAGTCCGGCCCTCCTGCTGCGGCAGTGTTAACTCTTCAATGCGCAGCTAAACCCCATTGGTGGTTGCGTGGGCAGCCCCGGCCCAGGCCACCACCCATCGGGTTAACGTGCGCATGAAAGGGTCTAGGCCGCCACATGTCGGGTTAACGTGCGCGTGAGAGGGTGTTGATGAAGCCCCGCTTGCATATCGTCGCCTTGCGTTGTCGTGCTCCTGCAGGTGCCAGGGCCCAAATGCCGACACCCAACCGCATGGGGCAACCGTGGCCTCGGGCAAGATTGGTTAGGCGAACCTGAGTCGAAAAATGAAAACGTCAATGATCATAAAACGCTGAAATCCGAGGATTATTCCCTGACAGCAACGAGATAGTGAAACATTTTACTAAAGGGCTGTTAGCACTAGAAATCGCGGGACTAAAGGACCATGATGGATGTGTCTGAAGGGCATGGCCCCACAAGGGTGAGCCCCGTACCGAATACACATGCATAGGAGAAACAACATGACCGTTGAGTCCACCGGCTTCAAGGCTTCCGACGTTCTCGCAGGCAACCTGCAGAAGGTCCTCACCGACGTGACCGCTCTGTCCCTCGTGGGCAAGCAGCTGCACTGGAACATCACCGGCGAGGGCTTCCGCTCGCTGCACCTCTACCTCGACACGGTCGTGGACATCGCCCGCGAGGCCTCCGACGAGATCGCCGAGCGTATGCGCGCCCTCCAGGTCGTCCCCAACGGCCTGCCCGAGGTCGTCGCCCAGCGCAACACCTGCCGACCGTCCCCGAGACGATCATCAAGACCACTGACGCCGAGGAGCTCGCCGTCGCCGCCATCAACGCGACCGTCGGCACCATGCGCGACGTGCACGAGAAGGTCGACGCCGAGGATTCCGCCTCCGCCGACATCCTCAACGACTACATCCGTCGCTTCGAGCAGCAGGCGTGGTTCATCCGTTCGCAGAACGGCCAGGCCTGAGCCGCACACCTCCGCCGGGAGGAAGTGAGCCAAGCGGGCTCGCTTAAATAACGTCGGGGTGCCCCGCCTGTCGCAGGCGGGGCACCCTTGTCTGTGGGCGCGAGGGGCGTGGGCCTTATTGGGGATTGAAGGCCGCTGCAAGGATTCGGCACTGCCCGAAGCGCGCAGGCCCCGGGAGGTGACACTACGTCAGCGACATGGGGGAGAGCGAACATTAGGCTGGTGGCGTGACGAATTCCCAGGACACAGCAGCCACCATGTCGACGTCGAACCACGCGCAGCAGGGCGAGGCGCAGCCCGCCCTCGTCCTCGTCAACCTGGGGACGCCGACCGCTCCCGAGCCTGGCCCGGTGCGCGCATTCCTGCGCGAGTTCCTCTCCGACCGCCGCGTCATCGAGATGAGCCCGCTCCTGTGGAAGCCGATCCTGGAGGGCATCATCCTGAGAGTCCGACCGCGCGAGGTCTCCCACAAGTACCGCAGCATCTGGATGGATGAGGGCTCGCCCCTCATGCACTACACCCGCGAGCAGGCCCGACTCCTCGGCGAGTGCCTGCCGGGCGTGCGCGTCGAGGTCGCGATGCGCTACGGGCAGCCCTCGATTGGCTCGGTCCTGGACCGCCTGCATGCCGAAGGGGTGCGCCGCGTGGCGATCCTGCCGGCCTACCCGCAGTACGCGGCCTCGACGGTGACGACGATCAACGATGCGGTCGCCCAGTGGATCGGCCGCAACCGCGACGGATTCGAGCTGCGCCTTCACCGGTCCTTCCCCGCCGCCCCCGCGTACATCGAGGCGCTCGCCACCGCGCTTGAGCGCCATTGGGAGCGTGTGGGCCGCCCGAACTTCCTGACGGGGGACCGCGTCGTCGTGTCCTTCCATTCGATCCCGGTCGCCATGGACGAGGCCGGGGACCCCTACCGCGCCGAGTGCCGTCACACGGTTGCCGCCCTCGAGTCGCGCTTGGGCCTGGCGATGGGGTCCTGACGGCGACCTTCCAGTCCGTGTTTGGTCGAGCCGAGTGGCTGGGCCCGCAGACGATCGAGGAGATGGCCGAGCTGGGCGCCGCGAAGTGCCCGCGCGTGGACGTCATCTGCCCGGGCTTCATGGCGGATTGCCTGGAGACGCTCGAGGAGATCGACCAGCTCAACCGCGAGACCTTCGTCGAGGCCGGGGGAGGGGACTTCCACTACGTGCCGTGGGGCAATGACTCCGAGGGCGCGGTTGCGTCCCTGGAGGAGCAGGCGCGCATCGCGCTGGCCGGCTGGGTGTAGGCGCGCGCTGTCACAATTGACCGCCGAACGAAACCCTCCGGCGGATGCGGTCCCGGCCTCGTAGCGTGGAGGCATGAGCACGCCTGACTGTACGACCTTCTCCACGCTGGCCATCCACGCCGGGTTTGATCCGGACCCCATCACGGGTGACGTGGTGCCTCCGATTCACGTCGCATCGACGTTCGTGCAGGATCGGCCCGGCGAGCTGCGAGAAGGATACGAGTACGGGCGCTGTGGCAACCCGACGACCAACGCGTTCGCGGGCGCGCTCGCGGCCCTGGAGGGTGCGACGCACGGCTTCGCGTTCCCGTCGGGCATGAGCGCCGAGGACACGGTGATCCGCCTGCTGGCGCGCCCCGGCGACCACGTCGTGCACTCGACAGACGTGTACGGCGGCACCCACAAGCTCCTCAGCGTCATCAAGCCCGCCGAGGGCATTACCTCCGAGGCCGTGGACCTCACCGACCTGGCCGAGGCCGAGCGCGTGATTCGCGGGTCGCGCCCGCAGATCGTGTGGGTGGAGACGCCCTCGAACCCGTTCCTGCTGGTCACGGATATCGCTGCGATTGCGGCCCTCACGCACGAGGTGGGGGGCCTGCTGATCGTGGACAACACTTTTGCGACGCCGGTCCTGCAGCGCCCCCTCGAGCTGGGCGCGGACGTCGTCGTGCATTCGACGACCAAGTACGTGGGCGGCCACTCCGACGTGGTCGGCGGCGCGTTCATCCTGCGCGACGGCCTGGAGCTGCCCGCGCACGTCGAGCCCTTCTTCGGCGAGCGCGACGGCGCCGCCGAGGCCGTCAAGCTGCAGATGGCCCTCGGGCACGTACCTTCCCCGCGCGACACGTACCTGGCCCACCGTGGCCTCAAGACGCTGGCGCTGCGCGTCGAGCGCCACTGTGAGAACGCGCAGAAAGTTGCCGAGTTCCTGGCCACCCACCCGAAGGTCACGGCCGTCCACTATCCGGGGCTGGCCTCGGACCCGGGCTACGAGCTGGCTCAGCGTCAGAACCCGGCCGGTGTGGGAGGCGTGCTTTCGTTCCAGGTCGCCACCGAGGAGGCGGCGATCGAACTGACGACGCGCACGCGCATTTTCGCCCTGGCCGCGTCGCTGGGTGCGCCGGAGTCCCTCATCGAGCACCCGGCGATCATGACCCACTCGACGCGCGTGGGCGGCGTGGGCGGCGTGCCCGGCACGCTCCTGCGCCTGGCGGTCGGCCTGGAGGACGCGCAGGATCTGATTGCGGACTTGGATCAGGCGCTCGCTCAGATCTGATGCCTTTCTGACGACTCTCTTGTGTCGCTCTGGTGTCACTCCGACGTCTCCGATGTCTCGGGTTCCCCAAATCTCGCAGGTAATTTAATTTGGTCAGTTTTTGATTATGCTCGAAAACGTTGCAATTCCGGGGCTGTAACTTAAGGCCTTGAAGTACTGGTGATCGAATTGCATGCGACTTTGAGGGTGGGGACGAGGCCGGGGTGCCCCGGACGCCGAACGAGTGCCCACGCGGATAGGTAACAAACATCTGGATAGGTAACAAATATCCGGATAGGTAACAAACATCCGGATAGCTTAATAACCTATCCGGATGCGAACACCCTATCCGGATGCGCTTAAGCTATCCGGATGCGAACAACCTATCCGGATGTGCACAGCGACTGTCAGAGGCGGCTACGGTTGACGGCCCAGTGAAGCCCTCCGGGTCAGCCAGGTCGCGGCCGCGGTGGCGCCGCCGACGGCGAGGGCCGCGGGCACGAGGATCGTGGGGCCCTGGGCCGTGAACTCGATGACCAGGATGAGGCCCGTGAAGGGAGCGTTCATGGACGCTCCCAGGAAAGCTGCCGCGCCGAGGAAGGCGAACGCCGCCACTTCCGACCCCGGCCACGCGGTCGCCCACGGCAGCCCGATGACGGCCCCCAGTCCCGCGCCGAGCGCGACTGCGGGGGTGAGGACGCCGCCCCAGCCTCCCGCGCGGATCGTCAGGAGCGTCGTCGCGGTCTTCGCCAGGAGAACCAGCAGAGCGAACGCGAGCCCCATACCGGTAGCCCACGTCGCATCGAATTGCGTCTGGGCACTGGCCTGCCCGTTGCCCACCACGGACGGTACCCACACGGATGTCACGCCGACGAGGAAAGAAGCGATGGGAAGTGCTACGAGTACGCGCCAGTCACGCGGACGATCGGCGCTGATTCGCGCCACGGCCTTCTTGAATGCCCATCCCGCGGCGCCGAACAGCGGTCCGGCGATCGCGGCGAAGACGGTCAGGGACAGGGATGGCGTGAGGGCGGGAACCGCATAGAAGGCCTCCGGCCTCGTGAATCCCGTGGAGACGAGGACGGCGAGGCCCGAGGTGAGGAACGCGGGCGCAACGGCCCGCCCCGAGCGGGAGACGAGGAGGATCTCGAGCGTGTAGATCGCGCCCGACAGGGGGATCGAGTAGACCGCGGCCAGTCCCGCGCCCGCCGCGCAGGCGACGATGATGCGGCGATCCTCGGGGGTGAGGCCGAGCCGGTCGGCGACGGCCGCGCTGAAGGCGGCGGCCATTTCGCGCGGTGCGACCTCGCGTCCGACGGATGCTCCCAGGCTCACGATGACGATCTGAGTGAGGGCATGCCAGGTGGCGCGCAGGGGAGGCATGGGTGTGCCGTCGACCGCGGCCGACACGGAGGTGATGGCCTTATCGCGGCGGAACAGCAGGAACCAGGAAAGGGCACCGATTAGCCCGCCGATGGTGAGGATGAGGATGCGGCGGGTGGGGGAGGCGGCGCTCGCGGCTTCGAGCAGCGTGCCTGCTTCCATGTCCCAGGCGAGAGCTTGGATCCAGTGAAGGATGTGCTTGCATGCCAGGCCGACGAGGCCGGCAACCAGCCCTGTGAGGAGTGTCGCGACCGCGAGGCGGCGCGTGCTCACGGACATGGCGTGTCGGAGTCGAGGCGCTCGCTCACGCGCGAGAACAGGCCGGTGAGCATGTCGATCTCCTCGGGCGTGATGTCGTTGAGGAACAGGCGGCGGATGACGTCGCGCTGGACCAGGGCGGCCTCGTCGAAGAGGGTCTTGCCGGCTGGTGTCAGGGAGACGAGGCCTCCGCGGCCATCCCCCTCGCACGGGCGGCGCTCGATGAGGCCGCGGGATTCGAGGCGCTTCATCGTATGCGTGAGGCGCGAGCGTGAGAAAACAACCTGGTGAGCGAGGCGGGAGGGGCGGATGCCTTCCTCGCCGGCGCGGTCGGTCATGAGCAGCACGGAGTATTCAGGCATCGACAGACTGGCCTGACACTTGAGGGCGGCTTCGATGCGTTCGGTGAGGCGAGCCGTCGTGGTGAAGTAGAGCTCCCAGGCCGCCGCTCGGGGGTGGTGTGCTCTGCTCACGGTTTCTCCTCGTTCGGTGCTGCTTCTTGGTGAGGCCGAACAGGCCTCGGGCTGCCTACGAGTATAACTTTCAATTAGTCAGATCAATAAATCGGTGCAGTGTACGTCACGTTCGATTTAAAATGTTCCGTTGACAATTTCGCTCAATTGTGAGTTACCCTAATTGTAGTGAATGAGGCATTTTATTAATTCCGACTCTCATTTCCCTGAAAGGAACGATATCGTGAAGAAGACGAAGAAGATTGTGGAAGTCGTCGATGATTTCGACGGCACCCCCGCCGACCAGACCGTCCGTTTTGCATTCAACGGCGCGTCCTATGAAATTGACCTGAACCGCGCTCATTTCGAGGAATTTGCCGAAGCGATTCAGCCCTACATCAAGGCTGGCCGTAAGACGGGTTCGACCCGTCGTCGCGGCAATGCGGGCAACCCCACTCAGCGCCTCGAGAACGTGAAGATTCGTGCGTGGGCGAAGGAAAATGGGCACAACGTGTCCGAGCGTGGACGTATTCCCGCTGAGGTTGTCGAGGAATACCGCAAGGCTCAGGCCTGACATTAGTCATACAAATTGTGGGTACGCAGTGCGCGTACCCACAATTTGTATTCATGCAGTGAGGGGTGGTGCGCATCAAGCGCACCACCCCTCACTCGTGCACAGCGTCAGCCCTTGGTGACGGCGTTATTCGCACCCGAGTCAGAGCCGGTCTGCGGGGCGTTTCCGTTCTCGTACTGAACTGAGTTGTTGGAGCCCGTGAAGGACACCTTGTTGACGGAACCCACCGCGATGGCATTCGCGGAGCCATTGACCGTAATTTCGGTGACGTCGTCACCCTCGATGTGGTTGTTCGATCCGTTGACCACGACGTTCGTGGTGCCCTCGGGGATGTCGACGTGCGCGTTGGACACCTCAATGGTGTAGGTCTTGGCGTCGGACTTATCCGAAGAATCGGACTTATCGGAGTGGTCGTGGCCGGAGTGGTCCGTGCCCTCGGAGGAAGAGGATGTGGGGGCGGAGGAGTCGCCGCCGGACACGTTGGTGGTCATGGAGCAGCCCGCGAGGGCCAGGGTGGCGACGGCGACGGCGGCTGCGGCGGGAAGGAGGGACTTCAGGGACATGGTGTCTCCCTTTCGTTGATCGGTCGTAGGTAAGCGCTGGTCAGGGTACTAGAACGCGGGGATGAAGATTTCGACGCGGCGGTTGAGTGCGCGACCCGAGGGGTTGTCCGAACCGTCTGCGTTCTCGTTGGGGGCCACCGGCTTCGACTCGCCGTAGCCGGTCGCATCCAGGGTGGAACTCACGCCGTCCTTCTTCAGCTCGGCCATCACAGCATCCGCGCGCTCCTGGGAGAGCTGCAGGTTGAAGGCCTCGTCTGAGATGGAGTCGGTGTGTCCGTAGATGTGTGCAGCGGGAACCTTGTTGCCGGAGAGCACGGTCGCGAGGGACTTGATGGTCTGGGCGGCCTCGGGGCGGATCTCGGACTTGCCGAAGTCGAAGAGGACGCCGTCCTCCAGGGTGATGACGGTGCCGCAGGATTCCACGGGCTTGAGGTTGGCGACGGGCGGGAACTTGCCGAGCTTGCCGATCTTCTCGACCTTCGGCGCGTCCTTGACGTCCTTGCCGTTGACGGTGGCGGTGCCGTCGCCGTTGTTCTGAATCGTCAGCTTGTCGTCCGTGTAGCTGCCGGTGCCGTCACCGTTGTTGATGATTGTGGCGGTTCCCTTGGAGTAGATGCCGGAGCCGTCGCTCGTGATGGTGATCGTCTCCATCTCCGTGTTGTTGGAGTAGTTGCCGCCGCCCTGGCCGTCCAGGACGATGTTCGTGGTGGGGGTGGAGTATGTGCCGGAGCCGTCCGCGCTCACGACGAGCGACACGGTCGTGTCGGCGTTGGAGTAGGTGCCAGAACCGTCGCCGCCGTAGATGATCGAAATTGGCCCCTCGGTGATGGTGCCACCGCCCTGGCCGTCGTTAACGACGGTGCCATTGTCGGAGGAGGAGACTGCCGAGCCGTCACCGCCGAAGACAGTCGTACCGGACACGAGGGAGGTGCCGTCGCACTTGGCGGGCGAGACAGTGATGCCGGGGACCGTGTTGAGGGTCTTGGATGCGGAATCGACGATGGCCTTGTCAGCGTTGGAGGCGAAGACGTCGATGGAGGGGACGGCGAACAGGGGGATCGGGGGATTTCGCCGGGGCGGTATCCGGGGACGGTCGGAATGGACGAGGCCGTGGCCGATTGGGTGGCCGCGGGGGTCGTCGGGTCCGCGGCGGTGGAAGTGTCGGTTGCCTGGGGCTTCGAGGAGCCGCAGGCACCGAGGGCGAGAGCGGTCGCAGCGATGAGAGTGGAGGCTGCCAGGGTGCGTCGTGCGATGTTCATGTTCTTAACCGTACGGGAAATAGAATCACGCGCACACTGTTCCGGTAATTGTGTAAAACCGCGGAATGTCAGGGCTGTCAGGGGAAAATGACGTGCCGGTCAGGGGATAATCAGGGTATGTCCGGGGTCTTTGTTCGAACAGGGCTTCGATGCCTCGGGTGGGGGTACTGGGGGCGTGGGAGTCATGGGGTGGTGGGGACTGTCCAAGCTGTGGCGTGATCAACGCCACGGGGTGTAGGAGGTGGCCCCTACCTGTGGGAGAATGGAGACATGAGCTACAAACTGGTGCTGCTCCGCCACGGCGAGAGCGAATGGAATGCAAAGAACCTCTTCACCGGTTGGGTGGATGTTCCGCTGTCGGACAAGGGCCGCGCGGAGGCTACCCACGGTGGCGAGCTCCTCAAGGAAGCGGGCGTGAAGCCTGACCTCCTGTTCACGTCGATGCTGCGTCGCGCCATCATGACCGCGAACCTCGCCCTCGACGCTGCCGATCGCCACTGGATCCCCGTTGAGCGCAACTGGCGCCTCAACGAGCGTCACTACGGTGCTCTCCAGGGTAAGAACAAGAAGGAAATCCGCGACGAGTACGGCGAGGACCAGTTCATGCTGTGGCGCCGTTCCTTCGACGTGGCCCCGCCCGCCATCGAGGCCGGCTCGGAGTTCTCGCAGGACGCCGACCCGCGCTACGCCGGCGAGCCCGTCCCCATGAGCGAGTGCCTCAAGGACGTCATTGCGCGTCTGCTGCCCTACTGGGATAAGACCATCGTTCCCGCGATCAAGACCGGCAAGACCGTCATGATCGCCGCGCACGGCAACTCGCTGCGCGCCATCGTCAAGCACCTGGATGAGATCTCCGACGAGGACATCGCCGGCGTCAATATCCCCACCGGTATTCCGCTGGTGTACGAGCTCGACGAGGAAACCCTCAAGCCCATCAAGAAGGGCGGCACCTACCTGGATCCCGAGGCCGAGGCGAAGATCGCCGCGGTCGCCAACCAGGGCAAGTGAGCTGAGCGGAGCCCCGGCGTCGTCTGCATGGACGAGGCCGGGGCTCCGTCATGCCCGGAAAGCCGCGCCTTGTGGGGTGTGATGCCCGTCCTTATAGAGCACGTTTGACCGTGAGCAGGGTCGCATGCTGGGACGAATTGCGGTTGTGCTTGAAGTTGTTTGTGTCGTTCCTTGTATGCGTGTAACGTTGAGCCTTCACACTGTATGGGTCGGTTTTGCTCGCCAGCTGGTAGAATAGTTGTGCTATCCACGCAAGCACCCAGGAGTCCATCCATGTCGTTTGAAATCGGTCAGACGGTCGTCTACCCGCACCACGGCGCAGCCACGATCGAAGAGGTCATGACGCGCACCATTCGTGGTGAGGAGCGGACGTACCTGAAGCTGCGCGTGAACCAGGGCGACCTTGAGATCCAGGTCCCCGCCGAAAACGTCGACATGGTCGGCGTCCGCGACATCGTCGACGAGGACGGCCTCGAAGAGGTCCTCTCCGTCCTGCGCGCCCCCTACATCGAGGAGCCCACCAACTGGTCGCGCCGCTTCAAGGCGAACCAGGAGAAGATCGCCACCGGCGACATCGTCAAGGTCGCCGAGGTCGTGCGTGACCTGACCCGCCGCGATGACCTGAAGAAGCTGTCCACGGGTGAGAAGCGCATGCTGACGAAGGCCCGCGGAATCCTCACCTCCGAGCTGGCTCTGGCTCGCAACATCGAAAAGTCTGCTGCCGCCGAGCGTCTCGACGCCGTCTTGGCTGAGGGTCGCATCGAGATCGAAGAAGATGCCGTCGAAGAGTGAGCCCTGCGCGGTCCTGACGGCCGCAGGCTCCGGCTCTCGCCTCGGCTGCGAGTGTCCGAAGGCCCTCGTTGAACTCTCGGGTCGCCCCCTTGTGTGGTGGGCGGCCCGCGGCCTACGCGCCGGGGGAGTGGGGGCGATCGTCGTGACAGCCCCGGCCTCGTCCATCGAGGAATTTCGCAGCGCCCTGTCCGATATTGACCGCCTGACCGTCGTCGCCGGCTCCGATCGTTCGCGCCAAGAGTCGGTGGCCCTTGGCCTGGCCGCCCTCGGCGAGCGCGACGCAGACGCAGTCGTCCTCGTGCACGACGCGGCGAGGCCCCTGACACCCGCGCAGGTCACCGAGCGTGTCATCGACGCGGTCGCCGACGGTGCGGGTGCCGTCATTCCCGTCCTGCCCGTCACCGACACGCTGAAGACTGTGGATGCCTCCGGCGTCGTGACGGGCACACCCCGTCGCTCCGACATGGTGGCCGTGCAGACCCCGCAGGGCTTCCGTTGGGATGTCCTTATGCGCGCGCACGAGGCGGGTGCCTCCCTGGGTGCGGACGAGGCGGCTGCTGCCACCGACGACGCCGGTCTCGTCGAGGCCATTGGTGGTTCCGTCCAGACCGTCGCGGGTGACGAGCGCTCCATGAAGGTCACGCGCCCCCTCGACCTGGCCCTCGTGCAGATCCTCGCAGCCGAGTAAACGAGCGCCTCGCCAGCCTCTTCCCCAGTGTTGGACGAGGTCTCGATTCCCTTGTCGGGTTCCGCGTGGTTCTCCCCGGCCTCGTTCCTGGGGGTGGTCCGAGGAGAACGTGAGCTACGAAACGTGGTAGTTTCACCCTGGACGCACACGCGCCTCCGAGCACTCCCCATCGAAGGAGCCCGATTCCATGAGCACAACGCCCACCACCCCACACCGCGTCATCACGCGCAAAGTCGTCGACTGGGCGGCCTGGGACTGGGGCAGCGCCGCTTTCAACGCGGTCGCCACGACCTTCGTGTTCACGACCTACCTGACCAGCGACGGGGTCTTCACCGACTCGGGCACCGCCTCGACGTGGCTGAGCAACGGCATGACGATCGCGGGCCTGTTCATCGCCCTGCTCGCCCCCATCACCGGCCAGCGCGCCGACCGACGAGGCCGGGGCGGAGTCTGGCTCGGATGGTTCACGGGCGCGGTCGTCGTCTGTATGCTCGCCATGTACTTCGTGCACCCCGACTCGGTCCTTGGGCCCCAGGGTGCGCTTATGCTGGGTATTGCGCTGCTGGGCCTGGGTAACGTGTTCTTCGAGTTCGCCTCGGTGAACTACAACGCGATGCTCAACCACCTGGGCGAGAAGGAAGACCGCGGCAAGATCTCCGGCTTCGGCTGGGCGGCCGGCTACATCGGCGGCATCGTCTGCTGCTCATCCTCTACGTCGGCCTCATCGGCGTGAACCTGCTGGGCGTGCCCACCGACGCGCACTTGAATATCCGCATCTCCATGGTGATCGCCGCCCTGTGGCTCGGCGGCTTTGCGATCCCCGTGATCGTGAACCCCCCGCTGCCGAAGAAGGTCCATAACGGCGGCGAAGGTGAGTCGATCATCGACTCCTACAAGCTCCTGTGGCGCACCGTGCGCACCCTCAAGAACGAGGCCCCCCACACCCTCTTCTTCCTCATCGCCTCCGCCGTGTTCCGCGACGGCCTCGCCGGCGTCTTCACCTTCGGCGCCGTCCTGGCCAAGACGGCCTTCGGCTTCACCGCCAGCCAGGTCATGATCTTCGCGATCGCCGCGAACATCGTCGCCGGCCTCGCGACCGTCGCCTTCGGGTGGGTCGACGACAAGATCGGCCCGAAGAAGGTCATCGCCCTGTCCTTGAGTGCGATGGTCGTCGCCGGCTTCGGTGTCTTCTTCCTGCACGCCCGCGGCCCCATCGTCTTCTGGACCCTCGGCCTGACCCTGTGCGTCTTCGTCGGCCCCACCCAGTCCGCGTCGCGTTCCTTCCTGTCGCGCATCATCCCCGCAGGCCGCGAGGGTGAGGTCTTCGGCCTCTACGCGACGACCGGCCGCGCCGTGTCCTTCATGGCGCCCGCGATGTACAGCCTCTTCCTCATGCTCGGCAAGCGCATGACGCCCGCCGGTGAGGACTACACCTACTGGGGCATCCTCGGCATCATGCTGATCCTCGGCGTGGGCCTGGCCCTCACGATCCCGGTGAAGGCGGACCGCGCCACCCTGGCTCACATGGAGGAGTGAGCTCCTCGACGAGGCCCCCGACCGTCAGCGAAACGTCCCCGACGCAACCGAGTGATCCTCGGGCGTCGGGGACGTTCTCTTTCCTGTCCTCTTAGTCACGGTCGGGCGTGAAGGCAACTAGGCCGTCTTTCGTGACGCCCACGAGGAGATCGTCGAAGACCCACGTGAGGTTGGTGGCCTCGTCGAGTTGCTCCGACCTGTTCGTCACGTTGTCCGCCATCGCAAACACGAACGCGGGAGTGCCGGCGGGACCCGCGCCCCGAAGGTAGAGGACGCTGCCGTCAGCGCTGGAGCGCATCGCGACGGACGAGAAGAAGTTGGGCTGGCTGCTCTCCTTCAGGAACGCCCCGTCAGGCTGCATGCTGAGGGACTCGCCGGTGGACGTGGAGACCTCAAGTGACGGTGGCGAGTGATCGGTGGCTCCCTCGGCACTGACGAAGCTCGTCGTCCAGGGCGTGGTCTCCTTCGTGTAGAAAGATCTGAGCTGCTCGAGTGTCGGCAATGAGCTGTCGCTCGTGGGACGGACCCACTGGATTGTTATCTTGTACGTGTCGATGACTGTGCCGCTCGGATCGTAGGCGGTCACCGTGTTGCCGTCTCTCAGCACGGCCACGCCGTCGCTCGCAAGCGTGACCTGAGGCTTGATCTCCTCGTCCTTCGATGGGGGCGTGCCGAGGGTCCGTAGCTCCCCGGTGCGCGGATCGATGAGCTGCGGGGCAGCGTGCGACACGTCGACGGGCACGAGTATCGAGGTGTTCTCCCCGCTGCCAGTGAGCGCGTCCGTCGGGTGTGTGATGGGGGAGAGGAACGTTAATCCGGTGCGGTTTTGAGGCGAGGTCCTCGCGCTCCATCGTTGGGTCCACGTGCCCGCCTCGTTCGTCCAGCCGCTGCAGGTTGCAACGGTGTCGCACGTGACCAGGACACCCTGGGCGACTCCCATGGGCAGCTCGTTGCCCCAGGGGGCCAGGGATTGTTCGCCGGTCGTCTTATCGACGAGGAGTGGGCCGATGATGAGGTACGTGTCGGTGGAGAGAAACTCGGGGAACGCGTAGGCGCGCAGACGCGGTGGGCGTGGCCCGGTGGACGTCCACAGGGCGCTCGGCTCGGTGCCCGACACGTCGTAGGCCGAGATCGTCGTGACGGGATTCGAGTTCGGGCCATAGGACACCGCGTAGAGGGTGGCGTCCTCGACGAATAGCTGTGGCGCAAGGGCCGCGGCTGCAGAATCGAAGGGCTGCGTCCATGCGACGGCAACTCCCGAGGCCCACTCCGGGGAGATGGTGCGCGTGTCCTTCGCTGTACCGTGGTAGCCCGTCAGAGAGGAACTCCCCCAGTTCACGTCTGCGCTCGGCCAGGTGTGCTGTGTGACGTGCTGGTCGCACATGTTCAGGATAAAAGCCAGTATGAAGGCCACCCAGGTGAGGAGAAATATGCGCAGCCACAGGAGGCCCTTCCGCTTGCGAGGCGCGCGAGACGCGTTCGGATCTGGACTCATCAGATAGTTATCGCTCACGATTCCTTCCTTCCCCTTCAAGCGCTGCCGTCATGACGAGTGAGGCGTGAACGCCACGATGGTGTCGTCGATGACGCCGACGAGGAGGTCATCGAACACCCAGGTGAGGTCCTTGGCCGCGTTGAGTTCCTCGGAGACGTATGAGCTTCCGTTCCTCGTATCGACGAAGACGTCCTCGTTGTTCCGCTGTAGCGTGTTGAACTGGGCGAACACCACGTCGGCTCCGGGGCTGACGCGGATGTCTGAGGATGAGTACGCCACGTACGTATGGTTCAGGTTGTTGTCGCCCGGGCATACCGCGCGGCTGGGGCTACCGTCTGTCGGGGTGACCGTGAGAAGGGGGCATTGCTCTCCCTTTGCCCCGTTCACCGTTTTCACGGTCGCTGTTGCCCACGTTGGAGCTGAGCCAGAGAAAAACTCCTGAATATCGGCGATGGAGGGTAGGGTCCCGTCGTCCGTCGTCATGCGCCCGCCAGTTGAGGCAGGCTGTACTCCCACGAGGAATCCGCCCGCGTCGAAGGTGAGGGCTGTGTAGTCGTCGTAGGCGACGACTCCGTCGCGCGCGAGGAGCACACCACGAGGGTTGTTCGTGTCATAGGAGGCGGGATCCTCGAGGTCTGTCACCACTCCTGTGCGCGGATCGATGAGCTGGGCCGGATGCTCGCTCGTTTGATCGGCAGGAGTACGCTCGTCGTCTCATTGTCTGTGATGACCCTGCTGGTGGGATGGGTGATCCTGTTCGAACTCACATTGCCGGAGGCCTGCATCGCCGTCCAGGAACGCCACTGTTGCGTCCATCCGGAGGAGTCCCGTGCCCAGCCTGTGCACGTCCATATCCCGTCGCAGGCCACGAGAATGCCGTCAGCAAAGGCGATCGGCTTCGCGTTCCCCCAGGGTGTAGAGGAGATGTGACCGGTGGCCTTGTCGAAGATGAGGGTGTTAAACGCGATGTCCGTGTCGGTGACGACGAATGCGGACGTGTCGATGTAAGGGGGCTTCTGTTTCTTCTCATCCCACAGCAGGCGAGGCTCGGTGCCGGACAGATCGTACGCCTGCGCGGTCAAGGCCTTCGAGGATCCCAGAATGGACTGGAATGTGACGTAGAGCGTGCTTCCTTCGGCGTAGAGGAAGACGGTAGCGTTCTTATCCTCAGCGTTGAGGGGGGAGTCGCCACGCCGTCTCTATGCCCGAAGCCCAGTTGGGAGACAGGAGATGCGTGTTGGTCGCGTGCCCGCTGTAGCCCGAGGTCGGGGCACTTGCGTCGTATGTTCGCGCCGTTCGCTGCAACGATGGGGCAGTGGAGCCGGAGGGCCAGATCCATCTGCCGACGAGAACGATCAGGACAATGACGGCGAGGGTGGTCACGATGCGCGGCAGCGAGAACAGTTTGCTCTCGCGAGGAGGCTGCTTGGTGGGCGCGTGACGCTCCATCCCGGTGCCCTGCTCGCGCGAGGGTGTGTTCGTGCCCGAATGATCGCCATTGCTCATGAGTAGTTTCTATCACACCCAGAGCGGGCGGTGTTACGACGAGGCCGGTACGAACGCCTTCAGTCCGCTCTCAGTCATGCCGATGAGCATGTCGTCGAAGACCCACGTCAGTTGGTTGGCCGCATTCACGTCGCTTGACGTATAGTGAGCCCGTTGGCGATGTCGATGAAATATTTGCTCTTGTCCTCGCGCGTAAAAGCGTCGATGTAGAGAGCTGACCCGTCGGCGCTGACGCGCAGCTGCTGTGGTTTCATGACGCAGTACTCGGTCGCGTAACGGCGAAGCTCCTCCGGGAGGTGGGTCTTACGCGTTGATCCGCCAGCGGAGAGAGTGGCCACAAGCTTGCAGTCGTTGTCGCGGTCCAGTTTGACTGTACCGCTCGACCATTTCGCTTTTCCCTCAGTCATGTATTTTTCGAGTCCTGAGATGCTCGGGTACGTCCCGTCATCACTGACCACCGGCAGAATAAGCATGCGCGGCGCGCTGAACGTGGACTGCAAGGTTCCGTCACTGTCGAAGAGAGAGCCATGCGACTTGACGCTTTCGAAGACGAGGTAACCGTCGGACGCGACCTCAACGCTATGAGACTTGCTGTCGTTGCCCGGGCTGCTCAGCTCGGTCAGCTCGCCCGTATGGATGTGAATGATCTGGGGAATCTGCGACGAGCGCGTCGGGACCAGAACGGAGGCATGCTCCCCGCTACCCGAGAGCGCGAACTGAGAGGGCACGTAATCCAAGAAATACTGCACCAACCCGCTTGAACTCAGCTGCCCTGTTGGTGTTGTCCACAGGGTCGTCCATTCGCCGGACGCGTGCGTCCACCCGTTGCAGGTGGACCGTGGCGTGCAGGTCACGAGGATGCCGTCGGCATATGCGAGGGGAACAGCCGTGCCCCAGGGGGCGGGGGTCTGCTCGCCAGTTGTCTTGTCGATGATGACGTCGTGGAAGAAGACGCTGTCCTCGCTCGAGACGAACGCAGGCGTGTAGGGGCTGGATACGTCACTCGCTGAGGGGCAGGTCGAAGACCAGAGGAGGGCGGGTTGTTCCCCTGACACATCGTAGGCAGTGACGGTGACGGCTTGGCTGGCTTCGCCCTCGGGAGAGCCTGGACCGACGAGGTAGACGGTTGAACCGTCGACGTACACCTGGGGTGGGAGAGCGGAGTGTTGCTCCGGAATGGGCAGCGTCCATGCGGTCGCCACGCCCGAGGACCACTGCGGCGATATGGAATGCGTGTTCGTGGCGCTCCCGCGGTACCCGGGCGCGCGGGTCGGCAGGTTCGCCGCATGTTCGCGTTCCTCCGTGTTCGTTGCAGCGCTGGCGCTCGACGAGGTCTGATGGGACGACGGCGTCGACGATGATCCGCTCCGACCGGGGGAGAAGAGGGAAGCTGCGACGTTGAGAGCGAGGATACAGCCGAGCACGATCATGACGACAGACGGCTTCCGCTTGATGGCCGTCTTGTCCACCCGTGTCCGGGAGAGCTCCAGGGCTGTGGAGAGGGAAATCGTCGACTTCTGGCCACCATCGGGTGCCCTCCGCGACGAGGCTGTGGCCGCCGCCGCGGAGATGGTTTCCGTCGGGGTGGGAGCGGCTTCCACCTCGGGGAACGCATCCGGCAGGGGTAGGGAAGCAGTGGTCGGGATATCTTCCACTTGCGGCCAGTTGTTGCCGCCCTCTGCCTGCGCAGCCTCATCGCCTGGCGAGGACGCGGCATCTGGGAGCAGGTCTGTGATGGCGGGTCGTGGCGTGAGCTCGGGAAGTGACGCAACACCGGGAAAAAGGTCTGTGGTGGGAGAGCTTTCGCTGTCCGCCGGACCAGCGACAGCCTCGTCCGGAATAACGGGCGGAGTGTCGTTCAGGAAATCGCCGAAATCCGGCAGCGGTGCCAACTCCGGCAGAGGCGCGAGGTCAGGCAGCGGCGTGAACCCGGGCAATTCCCCGAACTCCGGGAACTCGGGCACGTTTACCTGCGGATCCGCGTTCGGCGTATCGGAGGGGCGAGTGCGCGACTCGTCGTCGGAACCGCGGCGGAGGTCATCGTTGTTCATGAGACGTTTCTATGAGAGGGCAGTCGTGGTTTGGTCATTGGACGGTGATCTCAGGAGGACGCCGGCACGAATGCCGTGAGTCCGCTGTCGGTCAAGCCGATGATCATGTCGTCGAAGACCCACATGGTCTGTTTCGGCAGGTTGAGAAGGTTTGATGTGTAGGTGAGCCCGTTGGCGGTGTCGATGAAGTATCGCTTCTCGTCCTGGTAGGTGAAGGTGTCGGTGTACAGAACCGAACCGTCCGCACTGACGCGGACCTCGTCGGGGCTGAAGCTGCACGTGCTGGTCATGTGCTGGCTCAGCACGCCGGGCACGGGGGTCCTGTGCGTCGACCCATCGGAGGTGAGGGTGACCTCGATGGAACAGTCTTTCTCGCCCACGAGGCTCACCGTTCCCGTTGCCCAATTTGCAGTCTTCGTCGTTATGAAGGTCTTGATGTCAGCGGTGCTCGGCTGGTTGCCGTCACGGCTGACTGCGGGCAGACGGCGGTACCCGGCTGTGGAGAACGTGGATTGGAGGGCTCCCGAGCTGTCGAGAAGGAGCCCATTTTGCTGGCTGACGTCGACGATGACGAAGCCGTCGGTCGCCACCTCGACGTATTGGCCGAAGCCTGACTGATCGGGAATGGGCAGCGTCGTTGTTTCGCCGGTATGGATGTTGATGATCTGTGGGGATACCTGGTGGGGGGGAGGGGACCAGGAAGGATGTGAGCGCGCCACTGCCGGAGAGGGTAGTGCCCGTGGGAGCGTAGCCCAAACCATGGTCGCGCAACGCGTAGGATGCCTGGGCGATCGTGGTCGTCGTCCACAGGTTCGTCCACTCGCCGGACGCCTGCGTCCACCCGTTGCAGGTGGACGGTGGCGTGCAAGTCACCACGATGCCCTCGGCCTGCGCGAGGGGAATCTCTATGCCCCACGGGGCTTGCGAGTGTTCGCCGGTGGCCTTGTCGATGACCACGTCGTGGAAAAAGAGCTGGGTCTCGTTGGACAGGAACGCCGGCTCGTACGTGACGATCGCTGAATTTTCCGTGGGTCCGACCGTGTCCCACAGGAGGCTGGGTTCCTCCCCGGACAAGTCGTAGGCCACGACTCTGAGGGTGGAGCCGCTCTGGCCCGTGATCCTCTCTGTGGCGGCGATGTAGAGGACCTGGCCGTCGACGAACATATGCGGGGGGAACCGAGTCATCTCTGGTGGAAGCGAGAGCGACCACGCGGTGGCCACGCCCGAGGACCACTGAGGCGATATTGAGTGCGTGTTCGTGGCGCTCCCGCGGTATCCGGGGGGAGCGGGTCGGCAGGTTCGCAGCATGTTCGCGTACCTCCGTGTTCGTTGCAGCGCTGGCGCTCGGCGAGGTCTGATGGGACGAAGGCGTTGACGACGACCCGCTCCGACTGGGAGAGAAGAGGGAAACTGCGACGTTGAGAGCGAGGATGCAGCCGAGCACGATCATGACGACAGACGGCTTCCGCTTGATGGCCGTCTTGTCCACCCACGTCCGCGAGGGCTCGGGGGCTGGGGCGCGCAGCGCAGTCGGCGTCCGGTCGCCTTCGGACGTCCTCCGCGACGAGGCCGTGGCGGCCGCTATGGACGCGACGTCACGCGAGGCAGGTTGTGGCTCCTCCGAGGTGGCCTCGTCTGGCAGCAGCTCGAATGCGCTTACGGAAGTGCTGGCCAGCACAGCGGCACCGCGAACGTCCCGCGCCGGGGCTTCCTCGGCCTCGGGCCAGGCGACGCCGCTCTCCATCGGCTCTTTCTCATCGTCAGGCGCTGTCGGCTCTTCCGTGAGGGGCTGCGCGATGGCCGGCTGCGGCGCGAGCTCGGGCAGGGGTGCGAGGCCCGCGAGCAGGTCCATCTCCTGCGGACCTTCTGGTTGTGCCTGTTCGGTGATCACCTCGTCGGCGGGCGGGGTCAGAGTGAAGAAATCATCGAAATCCGGCAGCGGGGCCAACTCCGGCAGAGGGGCGAGCTCGGGCAGCGGAGTAAACCCCGGAAGCTCACCAAACTCGGGGAAATCCGGGGTATCAGCAAACGGCTCCCCGTCCCGTCCATCGGAGGGGCGAGAAGGCGCCTCATCGTCGGGACTGCGGGGGAAGTCGTCGTTGCTCATGAGACGTTTCTACCATGCAACCGTGCCCGGAGTGCGCTCGCGGCAGCGAATGGGACTGTGGGCAGGCCTCACGCGCGGAAGTCTCAACGGTGCCGAGCAGCCGCGAATGGGAGACCTACTCGGCGCGCACCATGAGGGCACTTGCCAGTGCGGCCACGCCCTCGCCTCGTCCCGTGAAACCCAGACGATCCGAGGTCGTCGCCGACACGGTGACCGTGCCCCCCGCAATCTCGCTCATGACCGCGCAGGCCTCGGGCAGGCGCGCGGCCATACGAGGCCGATTCCCGACGACCTGCACGGTCGCGTTGCCGAGTACCCAGCTGGCCTCGGCCGCCATGCGGCGAACCTCCTCGAGGAGCGCACGCCCCGACGCGCCCGCCCACTCCGGGTGGTCCACGCCAAAGACCGTGCCCAACTCACCCAGGCCCGTCGCCAGCAGCATCGCGTCGCACAGGGCGTGCGCGGCAACGTCCGCGTCCGAATGACCCTCGAGAGGGCGCTCTCCCGGCCACTCCAGGCACGCGACCATCAGAGGGCGCGGCGAGTCGGGAGCGGCGAACGCGTGGACGTCGACCGCTTGGCCGATGCGGAAAGGCAGATCAGTCATGGCACCAGGGTAGCGTCACGCGGAAGCCGGAGTAAAGGCCGTGACCTGGCCCTTCGAGACCACGATGACAAGGTCGTCAAACGCCCACGTCACCTGATCCGCCTCAATCATGTCCGTCGCCGCGTGGACGATGTCCCCATCCGTGTTGAGGAAGTAGGCGTGATCAATGCTCGAGACGGAGCCTTCCTGGACGAACGCTGCGGCTCCGTCGGGGCTGATGCGCACGTCCGTCAAGTTCGAATAGCAGGGCTCGCTGGAGGTGTGCGACAGGCCCTTCGTGCCGTGCACGATGCGCGAGTTCCCGCCCGATGTGAGGGAGACCGTGGCGTCCTCGCACTTTCCGCCGGAAACCTCGACCGTGCCCGTCGCCCACGGGGTCTTCCCGCTCTTCAGGAATGCCTGGAGCTCCTCCAGGGTCGGGGCCTGGTCTCCATTCGCGATTCCCTTCAGGTAGCGCGTCACCTCGAAGGAATTGATGAGCGTCCCGGAGGCGTCGTAGAACGACACCAGGTCGTTGTTATCCCTGACTGCCACGCCGTCGCTGGCGACGAAGATATCGCGCCGGTAGCTGGAACGATCCAATTGGGTCTTGTCGCCGAGCGTGGTCACCGTGCCCGTGCGCACGTTAATCAGCTGCAGCGCCCGCCTGTCCTGCACGGGCACCAGGATCGATGCGTCGTCGCCGCTGCCAACGACCAGACCGCCGCGCTGGCTCCAGATCTCACTACTCTCCGACTGGAGAGTCGTGATCGACTTCCACTGCTGCTTCCACTCGGAGGTCTCCCACGTCCACCCGGCGCAGGTCTCGGCACCCGAGCACGTCACGAGGACGTCACCGACCGCCGTCAGGGGCGAGTCATCGATCCAGGGGGCCTCCTGAACCTCGCCCGTCGCCTTATCCACCGTGTAGTTGCCGACGATGAGCTTGTCGCCGACGGACGTCATGCGCAGCGGCAAACGAGAGGAATCACGCCTCGCCTGCGGGTCACTCGAATCCCAGATAACCTGCGGCTGCGAGCCCGAAATATCGACGGCAGCAACGTCGATCCCCTCGCGGCTGCTAGGGGTACCAGCCACGTACAGGGTCGTGCCGTCCACCAGGGTCACCACGTCCTGGTGCTCTCCCCGGACGGCTGAGACGCTGTCGAGGGTCCACGCGGTGCCGATGCCCGCCGCCCAAGCGCTCGAGAGGTTACCGGTGTTCGTCGCGGACCCGCTGTAGCCCTGGGAGCTGTTCTTCTCTTCGCGCGGCGTGGAGCCCCACGGCTGGAAGAAGTATCCGAGGAGCAGGAGGATGACGATGAGGAACGCGAGGATCGACAAGACGATAAACCACCCGCGCTTTGACGAGACCGTCGAGGCGGCTCCCGGATCGTTCGGGCGCGCAATGGGGTTGGGGACCGACGACGGCGTGGCAAACACGTTCGTCGATGGGCCGGGAACGCCCGTGACTGGCGCACCCGTCGGCGGCTGGGGAATCGGGGCACTCGAGGAATCGAAAGCGGAAGGCTGCGTCCACGGGGAATCGTTCGTACTCACCCGTCGTTTGTACCACAGACGGTCGTGAGGTTTCCCGGGCTCACATGGCCCCGGCCTCGTCCCACGCATGTGACGAGGAACGGGCGCCCTCGCAGGCCACGTGCCCTCTCCGATAGGATCGACCCGTGCGCTACATTTCGACCCGACGCGGCCCCAACACGCCCACCCGTTCCTTCAGTGACATCCTCCTGGAAGGCCTCGCCCCCGACGGCGGCCTCTACCTGCCCGAGGAATACCCGACGCTGTCTCGCTCCGATCTGGACGAGCTGCGCGTCGTCCTGCGTGAGGACGGCTACGCGGCCATGGCCGCAGGCATCATCTCGCTCTTCGTCGACGACATCCCCGCCGACGACCTGAGCGCGATCACCGCCCGCGCCTATCGCACCCCCTCCTTCTCCGACCCCCAGATCGTCCCCGTTGACGCCCTGGAGGGTACCGGCCTGCACCTCGCCCACCTCTCTAACGGCCCCACGGCCGCCTTCAAGGACATGGCGATGCAGCTCCTGGGTGAGCTCTTCGAATACGAGCTCACCCGCCGCGGCGACTGGCTCACCATCGTCGGCGCCACCTCCGGTGACACCGGCTCCTCCGCCGAGTACGCGCTGCGCGGCCGATGCGGCCTCTCCGTCGTCATGCTCACCCCCGCCGGCCGTATGACCGCCTTCCAGCGCGCCCAAATGTTCTCCCTCCTCGACGAGAACATCGTCAACGTCGCCGTCGACGGCGTCTTCGACGACTGCCAGGACCTCGTCAAGGCCGTCAACATGGACGCCGACTTCAAGGCCACCTGGCACGTGGGCGCCGTCAACTCCATCAACTGGGCGCGCCTGCTCGCCCAGGTCTGCTACTACGTGGCCACCTGGCTGCGCGTTACCGAGGAGGGGGACGACGCCTCGTCCAAGGTGAGCGTCGTCGTGCCCTCGGGCAACTTCGGCAACGTGTGCGCCGCCCACATCGCCCGCCAGATGGGTGTGCCGCTGGGAACCCTCGTCGTCGCCACGAACGAAAACGACGTCCTCGACGAGTTCTTCCGCACCGGCGTCTACCGCCCCCGCTCCTCCGCGGACACGCTGGCCACCTCCAGCCCGTCCATGGACATCTCCAAGGCCTCGAACTTCGAGCGCTTCATCTTCGACCTGCTGGGCCGCGACGGCGACGCCACCCGCGCCCTCTTCGAGACGGCCCTGGCCCGCGACGGCTACTTCGACCTGTCCGGCACGCCCGAGTTCGCCACCCTGCGCGACACCTACGGCTTCATCTCCGGCACCTCCTCGCATGCCTACCGCCTCGCGGAAATCGCGCGCACGGAGAAGGAAAGCGGCTACCTCCTCGACCCGCACACGGCCGACGGCGTGCACGTCGCCCGTGCGGTGCGCCCGCAGATCGGGGGCCCGCTCGTCGTCATGGAGACCGCGCTGCCCGTCAAGTTCGCCGACACCATCCTCGAGGCCACCGGCCACCTCCCGCCCGTGCCCGAGCGCTTCGAAGGCATCGAAGGCCGCGAAGAACGCGTCACGGCACTCGCCAACTCCGCCGAGGACCTCAAGGCGCTCATCCGCGAGCGCGTGCGCCCCGGCGCCTGAGTTTTCTTTCACTCGACGAGGCCCGAGCCCCCACCTGTGAAGCCGCGCGGTTGCGCGGGCGGGGCCCGGGCCTCGTTACATACTCCCGGGACGCGCCCGTTTCCTTCGCCTGCCCTCCCTGCCAGGTAGGATTGATGCCATGCTGCACCTGTACGACTCCAAGAGCGCCCGCATCCAGCCCCTGAACCCGGTCACCCCCGGCAAGGTCGGCATCTACCTGTGTGGCGCCACCGTGCAGGGATCCCCGCACGTCGGCCATCTGCGCGCCGCCGTTTCCTTCGACACTCTGATCCGCTGGCTGCGCCGCAGCGGCTACGAGGTCACCTACGTCCGCAACGTCACCGACATCGACGACAAGATCCTGAACAAGTCGGCCGAGGCCGGCTGGGACTGGTGGGCCTGGGCCTACCGCTTTGAGCGTGAGTTCACCGAGGCGTATGAGACCCTCGGTGTCGAAGCCCCCACGTACGAGCCGCGCGCCACCGGCCACATCCCCGAGCAGCTCGACCTCGTCCAGCGCCTCATCGACGCCGGTCACGCCTATTCGGATGGGCGTGGCAACGTCTACTTTGACGTCCACTCCCAGGCCGACTATGGCTCGCTCACCCGCCAGCGCCTGGCCGACATGCGCACCACCGAGGACGACGCCCAAATCGACGAGGCCGTCGAGGCCGGCAAGCGCGACCCCCGCGACTTCGCCCTCTGGAAGGCCACCAAGCCCGGCGAGCCCGAGACCGCCTCGTGGGACAGCCCCTGGGGACGCGGCCGACCCGGCTGGCACCTCGAGTGCTCCGCCATGTCGCAGCGCTACCTCGGCGACGAATTCGACATACACGGCGGCGGCATCGACCTGCGCTTCCCGCACCACGAGAACGAGCAGGCCCAATCCCACGGCGCAGGCTGGGAGTTCGCGCGCCTGTGGGTCCACAACGCGTGGGTGACCACCAAGGGCGAAAAGATGTCCAAGTCGCTGGGCAACGTCCTGTCGATCGGCGCGCTCACCGAGGAGTACCCGGCCGTCGCCGTGCGCTGGGCACTGTCTACCGTCCACCACCGCTCCGCCATCGAATGGGGCGCCGAGACTCTGCCCGCCGCGCACGCCGCCTGGGAAAAGTTCTCCACCTTCGTGGCCCGCGCCATCGAGGCCGCCGGTGAGGCGCCTGCCTCCGAGATCGCCCTGGCTCCCGCCGACCTGCCCGAGGCGTTCGTCGCCGCCATGGATGACGACCTCAACGTCGCCGGCGCGCTCGCGGTCCTGCACGAGCACCTCAAGGCTGGCAACGCCGCTCTTGCTTCCGGGGATGTGTCCGCTGTGTATCGCGAGCAGGTCCTGGTTCGCTCCATGCTGGACGTGCTGGGCCTCGATCCCGCCTCCGAGCAGTGGCGCGGACAGGCCGGCATCGGCGCGGGTGCATCCGGCGCGGCTGCGGCCGAGCACTCGGCGCTCGACGCGCTGGTCCAGGCTGTGCTGGAGGAGCGGGCCGCTGCCCGCGCCGCCAAGGACTGGGCGCGCGCCGACGAGCTGCGCGACCGCCTGGCCGCCGCCGGCATCACCGTCGCGGACGGCCGCGACGGCGCGACGTGGAGTGTTGGCTGAGCTGCGGCTTCTGACAGCTGTCGCCTGACGCGTGTGCCGCCTGGTCCCGATGGGGCCGGGCGGCTTCGTGTTGTGTGCCGTGTTGGTCCTGGCCGCTGTGTGTGCCGGTGGGCGGCGGCCCGCCTCATTGATGGTGTTGCTTGTGGTCCCACGGGTGTTCCGGGCGCCGCGTGGTGTGCTGTCGGGCCGGGCTGCTTTGTGTGCCCGTGGGCGGCGGCCCGCCCGCTCGCCGTCCGCGCCGCGAGCTGCGCTCGGCGCGTCGGCTCGAAGCCCGGCCAGGCCCCGCCACCGCCCACGGGCGCCGCAGCCTGGCCCTCCGGTCCCTCCGGTGGCCTCCACACCAGTGGGGCCTGGTCGCTGTGAATAGCCCGGCCAGGCCTGCCCACGGGCGCCGCAGTCAGGCCCTGTGTTTCAAGGCCCGCCCTGGCCCTGCCGCCCGCCTCATTGATTTCGCACGTAATTCCCCAGCGACTTGTTCAGGTGTTGAATTTGCATCGTTGGAATTGCAACGTTTTTGGGGCATCTCGAAAAGTGACCATGATAAATTACGTGCGATATTCGGCTGCTGGTGGCGTCGTCGCTGACCATGGGTGTGTAGCCAGGCCCCGCCACCGCGCGGAGTCCGTATTTTGTCTTGTGTTCTCGTTCGCTGCACCCGATCCGTAGGCATTGCACCCCTTCTGATCGGGTGCAGCGTGCCGTAACGGGTGTAGCGCCTCATCGTGGTGCGTGTGGGCGACATGGGGGCGCACAATGGCTTGTTGCTAAGTGGTGTTACACCACTTAGCGGGGTGTTACACCAGCTCGGAGGTGGTGTAATGCTCCCTAACTGGTGTAATGCTCCCTAAATGGTGCAGCGTTCTCCGGCTGTGCGCTGGATTGTTGTCGCCGATAAGGCGGTGGGAGTCGTCGGCGTAGTGTCAGCCCGCCAACCACTATGTGGGGGCAGTTATCCGAGTGATTGCTTGTTATGGTTCGGTGGCCATGGGGGTTTTGCATCATTAGGAGCTGGCCGTCGGTGTGTTGCTGGCGTGTCGCACCCCTAATGACGCCAATTCCCCATTTGGTGGTCGTGAGTTCGTGGCTTGGAGGGCCCACGTGCGGGTTAGCGGGTTAACGTGCGCGATCAGCCCGATGCGTGTCGAGGCCGTACCCTGATAACCAGTCGACGCCTCGAGGCGCCGCCACAGACAGGGAGGAACGCATGGAGTACGTGGCGCTGCTGCGCGGCATCAACGTCGGCGGCAACAACAAGGTCGTCATGAGCGAGCTGCGCGAGCAGATTGCCGACGAGGGGTACACGAACGTGCGCACCTACATCAACAGCGGCAACCTCCTCTTCGAGGCCGAGGCCACCGTCCCGCGCGAGGACGTTGCCCAGGCAATCGAGGACGTCCTGGCACGCCACTACGACTTCCCGATCCGACTGGCCCTCCTAACGGCACAGGACTACCTCGCTCAGCTCGATGATCTGCCCGACTGGTGGCACGGTGAGGTCGCCCGGCGCGACGCGCTCTTCTACACGCGAGGCCTGGACCGCGACCACGTGCGCGAGCGCATCGAGGCCATGGAGCTCGGAGATGAGGCCGTGCACTTCGGCGAGCACGCCGTCTTCTGGGGCAAGTTCGACGAGAAGAGCTTCCTGAAGACCGCGTATCACAAGCGTCTGCTGCGCGAGGACTTCTACCGCCAGGTGACGATCCGCTCTGGTTCGACGGTCGAGAAGATCGCGGCCATGCTGTCGCAGGACTGAGACTCACCCTGCCCAATCGTGATTTTTGCCCCCCACACGCACCCCTGCGGCCCCGATGCGACCTAAAACCCGTACGCTTGTGTCAGTTCACGAGAAAACGAGGAGACACCATGGCCTCACACAGCGGGCGCCCCGGCGCCATCCGTAAGAAGGGCACTAAGAAGGGCGCGCAGGTCGGCACCGGCGGCCACTCGCGCCGCCGCCTCGAAGGCAAGGGCCCGACCCCCAAGGCCGAGGACCGCACCTACCACCCCGCCCACAAGCGCAAGGTGAAGCGAGAGGCCCGCGAGGCTCAGGAGGCCGCGATCGCTCGCGCCCGCGCCAAGTCGTCGATCCGCATCAAGCCCGGCCATGAGCTGATCGCTGGCCGCAACCCTGTTGCCGAGGCTGCCCGTGCCTCGGTCCCGATCGAGCGCGTCTTCATCCTCGACAACGTGAAGGATGATCGCGTGGAGGAGGTCGTGCGCCTCGCGTCTGCCATGGGTGCTCCCGTTTACGAGGTCACCCGCCGTGACCTGGATGTCGCGACCGATGGCGCCGTCCACCAGGGTGTCGCCATCGAGGTGCGCGGCTACGAGTACGCCGACGCTTCGGACCTGATCGCGGGTTCTCTGCAGCAGCTGGGCCACCCGCTTCTCGTCGCCCTCGATCAGGTGACGGATCCCCATAACCTGGGTGCGGTCCTGCGTAGTGCGGGCGCGTTCGGCGCGGACGGCGTCATTATCCCCGAGCGTCGTAGCGCGGGCGTCAACACGACCGCGTGGAAGGTGTCGGCCGGTGCGGCCGCCCGCGTGCCGGTGGCTCGTGCGACGAACCTTGTGCGCGCCCTCGAGGAGGCCAAGCAGGCTGGTTACTTTGTGGTCGGCTTGGATGGCGGCGGCGACGCGCCTCTGCGAGGCCTGTCGCTGGCGGATGGCCCCCTCGTGGTCGTGACCGGTGCCGAGGGCGCGGGCCTGTCTCGCCTCGTGCGCGAGACCTGCGATCAGATCGTGTCGATCCCGATCGCGTCGACCGTCGAGTCCCTTAACGCGGCCGTTGCCACGGGCATCGCCCTGTACGAGGTGGCGTCCCTGCGGGCGCAGGGCTGATCCTTCCGGACTGTTTGTCGTCTCGCCATGGGTGCGCGCTAGCACCCGCGGCGAGACGACTTTTTGTCGCTCAATGCGTCACGAATGAGGCTCCGCGCTCGCTGCCCGACGCATCGCGGCGAGGGACTCGCCCTGAGAACACTATCGTCGGGCAGATCGTTCTGGTTCACGTAGTGGGGGGCATCGAGTAGGACATTCTGTTTGTTGAGCTTGCGTTCGAACCATTGGAATGCCTCGTTGACCTGGTCGTCAGATCCGAAGGCTCGCTTGGTCACTTCATCGGTGAGGAAACACCACAGCTGTGCAGCCTCCTTTTCCTGATCGGGGAGGGGGGCAGGCTGCGACCACGATGCGGCATTTGCCGGGCTTCGGTAGGCGCTCCTTGTACCCGGACTTGGCTGCGAGGCCCGACACGAGTCCGCCGACCTTGTTCGCGACGCTGGTTGCCCCCTCGTACGCGGCGCTACCGACGAAGCTGGCAACCTCGCCGACCGTGTCGGTGACCGCACGAAGGCCCTCGGGTGCGGTTGCTTCGTATGCCAAATGGAGAAGCGTCCCAGTGCCGCTAACCGCCACGCTAACCGCGTCGCTAACCGCGCCCATTAGATCGGGAAGCTCGAGGGATGACATCTTCGTTGCTGTGCTCGAGGCATCGACCGTGATCTCCATCCCCACCCAGCCGCGGAGTGCAAACTGCTGGGGCATGCCGTGTGTGTACTCGCGTACGCCGATCGCCACCCACAGGTCGAGGCACCGCATGACCGCGTCCTCGGGGGGATCCGGTGACCGTGTACACCCCCAGTGGTGGACGGCGAAAGAGGTTCCCGGTCCACGAGGCCGGGGGAGTCGTTGTCATCTTCATGCGTGGTTCTTCCTTCGAATGTTCATTTGGTGGCACGCCTTGTTGTGATAGTGCCCTCCATTATGAAGAGGTGGTCTCTCGGCGGGGAGCTCCCGCTCCTCAGTATCCCGAGAATCGAATGGGGTGCCGACCGTGTTCCTTCCTGGCGGCACGTCGCATCGTGAGGATGCCATCCATGGTGAAGAGGTGGTCTTTCGGCAGGTCTCCGCCGTGGAAGAATCGGGGGGGCTTCGAGGAGCAGTCCTTGGCGCTCTAGTGAGCCCGCAAGCTCGCCGAGCGACATGTCCATGAAGGCATCTGTGCTCCAGCGGTCATCGTGTACCACGCGCGCTTCGCAGCACCAGAGTTCGGAGGCGGGGCGTCCTCCGACCGAGCAGGATCGCGCCGCGACGAGGATCTCCGTTCTCTCTTGGCTGGTGCGTTTGAGTGGTGCGGGTGCCGTGGATGGGACGAGATTAATACCGGGAATAGCATCGAGGAGAGGCCTAAATACGAGGCTGCGTAGGTCGCTGCCGATAATGACTTCCGCGCCGACCCACCCGTGCTGGGCGAGCTGGTCGCGCATGCCGTTCGTCTCGCCCCAGGCTCCTTTGGACACCCAGTAGTTGACAGCATGCGTGACCGTCTGATGTGGGTCGGCCGCGACGAGCGCGTAGAAGTACCTGCGTCGGTTGATGGCCCGACGGAGAGAGAAACCTGAATGACCCGCCCCCATGAATATCCTCCTTGAGGAAAGACAAGTGCCAAGAACAAGCATCAGCACTCTGCCGCAGTGTGTTGCTGCTGAGCGCCGTTGTATCACCAGGTTACTATCCGCAGGGAATTATCGGGATTGACGAGGCATGGGTACCCGCGCGGTGACTGGCCGAAGAGGGGTGGCTACCGGTTGCGCTTCTTTGCTGCCTGACGCATCGACACGAGTGTGGGGAGCGAGAGGGGGCTGTCCGGCTCGATGTCCCTGCGATCGAGGTGACGGACGGGGGTGGACAGGATGCCCTGCGCGTTGAATGACTCTTCGAGCGAGCGCATCGACGATTCGATGTAACTGTTCTCGAAGCCGCTAAGGTTGATCCGCGTCGCCCAATCAGCGAGGCACCACAGTTCGGTCATCGGCCCCGATTCGGTGTCGATCGTGCGTGCGATGATGTCCACGTAAATCTTGGTGATGGCGGCTCTCTTGACACGGTTGGGTAGGAGAGAGATTGCCTGTGAGAACAGGAGGGTGAGCCCTCGCGTGTTGAATAAAAAATCAGTGAGGAGTGCGCGCCCGCTGTGTCCGATGATCAGCTCCGTTCCCGACCATCCCCGCTGCTTGAATTGTTCGCGCATGCCGACTGTCTCGGAGCGGATGCCCTTCATCTTCCAGAGGCCGACGCAGCGAGAAACGGCGTCGTCTGGGGTTATTGCCAGGCGATAAACGGTGATCGGGCTGAAAGACGCGTTGAAGTCTCGCTGCATTGCTGAGACAAGAGAGTTCATCGTCTATCTTCCGTGTGGTGTCAGTACCGCCTGTTCATCTTCGCGTTACTGCGCATGGTCGCGAGACCGCAGGGTACAGGGGGTGATCCTCGGGTAACTCACCGGCGGTGTGACTGGTCGCGAACGAAAGCTGTGGCGGCCCGTCGCAATGCGAGGAGACTCATGTCGGAGAAGACATGATCGCGGGGGAGATCCCCGCCTCGGAAGAACTGCGGGGTACCCAACAAGATGCCCTGTTGGGCGAAGGACTCACTTATGCCCTCCAGAGCAGACTTCATGAAAGCGTCCGTGATGACGGGTTCCCTGAGGGCATCTTTCGCGAGGAAACACCACAGCTCCGATGCCGGTCGCCCAGCCGCTGAATGCGGGCGGGCGGCGACCATGATGCTGGTCGGCTCCTGGATGGAGTCCCTGAATTTCTTCGGCATGAGCTTCGGGAAGGCACTCATCACCGGGAATGCGCTGTCGAGGGAACGGAAGGCGTAGTACCGACCGGTTCCACCGATCGTGAACTGGGTGCCGACGAAACCGAGGCGCGCGAGCTGCTCGCGTACCCCAGCCTCCTCGGTGAACCCTCCGATTGATCGCCAGACATCCAGGCAACGGTCGATCGTCTGCTGCGGGTTCAGCGCGACGAGGTACGTCGCGCACTGGCGCTTGTCCCAGCGGTTGCTGGACTCTCCTCGTGAGGCGTTGTTGATCATGGCGATGTGATGACTCGTACGTTGTCAGACGATGCCTCCTTCCCATAACGGCGACTGCTTTCGGTTGTCGCCGTTATGGGAAGGAAGCGATCATCTTGATCGAACGTGCTGTATGCCTCAGAGGGACCAGAGAGAAGAAACGGTCTGCTCCGTCTCCTCGTAGGTGTGAATAGCCTCGTCGAGGAGCTGCCTGGCGCGAGAGAGCGCCTCCGCAGTGTCGCGGAGAGCCTCCTCGTCCATCCGCATGCGGTTGAACGCGGCGCGTGCCGCCTCTCCTTCCCAATTGTTAGCGAGATAGGCGCTAATCATAGGAATGTTGTCGATGATCGCTTCCATGTGGTCCACACGCTGGCTGAGCGTGCTGGACAGGGACTGGAGTTGCCCCTCGTCGACGTAAAGATCTGCCACAGTTACCTCCTTCAATAACGACTTCTCAGAGTCCCCGCATAGCACGGAGGCGCTGCTGGGTTTCTTCGCTCATAGCGGTGAGACTCTCCTGGAGAACAGTGAAGGGATCCTCTTCATCTTCTGCTTCAGCTTCGTCCCGGGCCTGCTGCATCGCTCGCGCGATGTTCTGTTGGGATGTTTGTCGCAGAGCGTCTGCAGCCTCGGATGTGTCCTTCCCTGAGAATACGTCCGTCAGCGTCGTCTCACCTTTATCGATACGCTCCTGAATCTTCTTCCAGTCTTCGCCGAGCTCTCCGTTTCGGGCAGCCTCAGCGCGTTCCCGTCTGTGTTCAGCGTTATCGCGCTCGTCTTGTTCGCGCTCTCGCGCAATGCTGTCCGACACGTCACGAAGTGAACGCATCAGCTCTTCGATCCTGTTGAAATAGTCCTGGTTAGTCATGCTCGTGCTGCAATTCCTCGTGCGGCCGCTTCTGCGAGGTTGGACAGGGTAATGCGGGTCTCCAGAAGCTGATCCTTGCCCTGGACGATGGACTCGAAGATATCAAAGAGGATGTTGATGATCTTGTAGGCCTTCATGATCCATTTCGTGATCTTCCAGGCATACTTCGCGACATCGATAACGCCCTTGATCCATCCTGCAATGGGGACGGAAGCATCGACAAGGATGTCCACGCAAGCTAGCTGGAGATCAATGAGTACCTGGCCGATTGCGTCTGCAGCTTCCTTGATGGCCAGCTTGACGGCTGTGAGAATCAAGGACATCGTGCTCGTTGCGCCTTGTAGCGCCTGAGTTCCCATTGCGAGGGCTGCAATGAAGGCATTAGCTGCTTCAGAGCCCTTCCCGGTCCACTCGGACAGCGCAGGAAGGATTTCAGAGTCGTTTTGAGCGATGGCGACGAGTGCGTCGCCGATCTCGGACCAGGCAGTTTTAGCGCGATCTACGACGCGCCAGTCGCCGACGGTGTACTTGAAAATGATGTCGTTCAGGAACGAGACGCCCGTCAGCTTTTCAATCAGCCAGTCGTAGGCTCCGAGGATGGGCCCAGCCTTCCAGCGGAGATTCTCCATCTCCGACGTCGGAGACTCGGGCGGAACGAGGTAGGAACTCGCATCCTGAGACTCGGAAATCGAGCGATTTGCAGACATCGCTTTCTCGAGCCGCTGATTGAGTCGACCGGGGAGATCCTTGGCGTAATCGCGGAGTGCTTCGATGTCCTGCCCCATCTGCTCAATCACGTGGGGATCGGCACCGCCGTACCACTTCGATGCGCGTTGCTCCGCGGCGCCGAGCGTTGGCAGCGACGAATGCGGATCGTTGAAGGGGAATGCAGAACCACCGAGAGCCTGGGTGGCCATAGCCAATGCGTTATGGATCTGCTCGTCAGCGCTGACGTAGGCGTCGAGGGTTTGCCCGAGATGATCGGCGGCTCCGCCATGAGCTTTCTCAAGGAGGCCGAGGACGATATCGCCTGCGGCTGCGGCAGCCTCGTTGTAGGGGTAGAACGCCATCAGAATGAGACCGGAGGCTTCGGAGCCCAGGCCAAAGCTGCACCACTCTTTCAGGAACGACCGCATGTTCGCGAGGTGTTCGGAGGACTGGCGTTCTAGCACCTGCTGCGCCAGCGACAGGTCCGCGTATTCGACAGATAAAGGCATATTCCCTCGCTATGTCTCGAATCTTCGACGGTGGATCCTCGCTGATGTGGTGCGCCGTGGCGCTCAGCGGTGAGCCGATCGTAGTGTCCACCAAATAACACAGGTTGTCAAAGTTGGTGGTCAGCTTCTTGAGGAGTGTACTTCGTGCCCGTATGATCACCTCATGAGCATCCTCGGAACCGTCATCGTTGGCATCGTCATCCTCATCGGAGTGATCGGCGCGGTCGTGCAGATCTGGCCCTCCGCACCCGTCGTTGGGGGCGCGATCCTCGTGTGGTCGTGGATGACGGGCACGCGCGCCGCGTGGATCATCTTCGCCATCGTGGCCGTCGTCCTCATTCTGGGCACCGTGCTCAAGTACGTGATCCCCGCCCGCGGCATGAACAAGGCGGGAATCCCCCAATCCACGCTCGTGTGGGGAGCTGTCGGCGGTGTCGTCGGCTGGTTCATCGGGCTGCCCCTCGGCCTCGTCCTCGGCATGATCGCAGCCATCTTCCTCGTCGAATACCTGCGCAGCAACGACACTGCGACCGCCTGGAAAGCCACGGTCGAGGCCCTCAAGGCCTTCGGCTGGACGATCGCCATCGAGCTGATCGCCGCCCTCACGTGCGCCACCCTGTGGGGCGTCGGCGTCGCCCTGGTTGCCGCCGGAAACTAACGTGACCAGCCGGTGCCCCGGCCTCGTCGTTCCTCCGGTACGATGGGTTCGTTGCGCGCACCCGCGCAACTCACCCAACTAAACGGAGATACTCATGCCCGCCGTCATCGTGCTCGGCGCCCAGTGGGGCGACGAAGGCAAAGGCAAGGCCACTGACCAGCTCGGCCAGCACACCGACCTCGTCGTGAAGTTCAACGGAGGTAACAACGCCGGACACACCGTCGTTATTGACGGCGAAAAGTACGCGCTGCACCTCCTGCCCGCCGGAATCCTCTCCGAAGGCGTCACCCCCATCATCGGCAACGGCGTCGTTGTCGACCTGGACGTGCTCTTCGAGGAGCTCGCGGAAATCACCGAACGCGGCGTTGACTGCTCGCGCCTGCGCATCTCCTCCAACGCGCACATCATCCCGCCCTACAACCGCCTCATGGACCAGGCGAACGAGCGTGCGCGCGGCAACAACCTCATCGGCACGACCGGCCGAGGCATCGGCCCCACCTACGCCGACAAGATGAACCGTATCGGCCTGCGCATCCAGGACCTCTTCCACCCCGAGGAGCTGCGCGCCAAGGTTGAGGCCGCCCTGGCCCCCAAGAACACCATTTTCGAGGCCGTGGACATTCCCACCCTCGACCCGGCCGAGGTGTCGGACCACCTGCTGTCCTTCGCGGATCGCATCAAGCCGATGCTGTGCGACGTGTCCCTCGTCGTCAACGACGCGCTCGACCGCGGCGACACCGTTCTCTTCGAGGGTGGCCAGGCCACGATGCTCGACATCGACCACGGCACCTACCCCTTCGTGACCTCGTCCAATCCGACCGCGGGCGGCGCGCTCACCGGCTCCGGTGTCGGCCCGACCCGCATCGACCGCGTTGTTGGCGTCGCTAAGGCGTACACGACGCGCGTCGGCGAGGGCCCGTTCCCCACGGAGCTGGACGACGAGGTCGGCGAGGCCCTGCGCACCAAGGGCGGCGAGTTCGGCGTGACCACGGGTCGCCCGCGCCGCACCGGCTGGTTCGACGCCGTCATCATGCGCTACTCGACGCGCATCAACGGCCTGACTGACATCTGCCTGACCAAGCTCGACGTGCTCTCCGGCTACGAGACGATCCCCGTGTGCGTGGCCTACGAGGTCGACGGCGCGGTCACTGAGGAAATGCCCCTCGACCAGGCTGGCTTCGAGGCCGCCGTGCCCGTGTACGAGGAGCTGCCCGGCTGGAGCGAGGACATCTCGCAGTGCCGTTCCTTCGAGGAGCTGCCGCAGGCCGCACAGGACTACATCACGCGCCTGGAAGAGCTGTCGCGCTGCCGCATCCAGTCCATCGGCGTGGGCCCGGGCCGCGAGGCCACGATCGTGCGCTACCCGCTCATGTGACGGTTCACTGAGACGATAGTGGGGGCCGGTGCTGCACTGCAGCACCGGCCCCCACTTGTTTCACGCGCCATCGTCGGCACGCATATACGACAAAGCACGCCGAACCGAATGCGCCTGTCGGCGCGAAGGCCGCTCGTAGCGGCAGAGTTTGGAGCCCGGGGCATACCGGTCCGGCGTGCCCCACAACTGTACGGCCAGTTAACGCCCGTGCGCATCCCGTGGCGGCGTGCATCAACCCACACGGGGCGTGCGCCATAGCGCGCGCGACATTGCCGAGGCCGTGGCAGCGTGAAACGGGAGTGCACCCAGCCCCACGCACGGGCAACCCGACCCGCGCGAGTGGCCCCTGCCTCGTCAAGGGCCTAGATGTGGGACCATGGAAGCGTGATGACCTCGACCCCGCCCACGCGACCCCGAAGCGGCCCCGGCCGCGGGCGTCGCCGCGACACCCTGGCCACCCGGCACGTGCCCAACAGTATCGGTACACTCACCGTTACCCTGCTGGCGGCGGCAACCATCGTCGCGTGGTGGCTGCCCGGGTCTCGCTGGAGCGTCGGTCCCATCGTCGCGCTCGCCTCCTTCCTGCTGGCCCTCGGCTGGCCGACGCTGGCGCGCCTGCACATGCCGTGGCTCGCGCAGGCAGTCCTCGCCCTGGGTGGGGCGCTCACTCCCATGGCTGTTGCCTACTGGAAGAACCTCGACATCGCTGTGCCCCTGACGGGCATCACGCTGGTCGCGCTCGTCGCGGCGACGATCCTGGACGCGCCAGCGCCCCGCGATCACTCCGTGGGGCACACGAGCGAGCACTGGGGATCCACGGCCCTGAGTGCGGCGCTCGCCTCGTCGGTCACCGGCCTCCTCATCGTGACCTCCGGGTCCATGTGGGTCTCCCTGACCGTCCACGAGCGCTGGTCCGTCATCGTGCCCATGGCGGCTCTGATCGCAATCGTCGGCGCAGCGGCCGCGCGCGCCGGGCGCAGCGCGAAGGCTGGCGTCGTCGTCGCGATGGTCGCCGGTATCGTCGCGGGCCTCGTCGCAGCGTCTATCGCCTGGTTCCTCGGTCAGACCTCGGACCTGCTGCCCGTCGTCTTCCCCTTTATCGCCAAGCGTTTCGGTGAATTCGCCGCCTTCCTGACCCTGGGCGGCGTCACCGGCTTCGGCGTCGGCTTCGCCGTGTCGGTCATCGATGCGCTCCTGGGTGAGCGCGCCTCCTCCGCGCAGTTCGCCAACGTCCTGGGCCGAGGTGCCGCGAAGTTCCTCGTCGCCGCCCTTCCCGTCTATGCGATGATCCGCATCGGCGGAATCTGAGGCCCTGCGGCGCTCGGGTCTACGCATGGCCGGGCCACGGCCTCGTTCCTTTTCGCTGCCAGCTGCGCGCGCCCCGGCTCGCGCGCCCATGTCCACCCAAGGCGTTAGGCTGGAGTCATGATGGTGATACCTGCTGACCTGCCCGCACTCGTCGCTCCCGTTGCGTGGATGCTTGGAACCTGGGAAGGGTGGGGCATGTACGCCGCCCCCGCCGCCCCCGGCCAGGAAGAACCCGCCGAGGATTCGCCCGTCATCGAGGAGATCCGTGGTGATGTCGTCGGCGAGCAGATGCGCCTGGTGACCCGCGTGTACGCGGGCGTCGCCTCCGAGCCGATTGACCCCACGTGGGACGCGGCGAAGGGCCTGTCTGCTATCAAGAAGGGCGACCTGATCAGCGAGGAGACCGCGTACGTCTCCGTCGCCCCCTCCGATGCGCCGCTGCCGCCCCCGGGCCAGTACAACTCCCGCGAGTTCACGGCGACCTCCGCATCCACCGAGGGCCACAGCGCCGTGTGGGACGGCGTCAGCGTCGGCCCGCGCGTGCAGATGGTCTCCGACGCGATCGCGCTCGGTGTGGGTGCGACCCGCGTGACGCACCTAGGACGCATGTTTGGCCTGGTCGCGGGCGAGCTCATGTGGACGCAGGAGCGCACGCTCGACGGTGAGGACGAGGCCGACGTCGAGATCTCCGGCCGCCTCATGCGCACCGCGCAGGCCTCCACTGAGTCCGGCGAGGTCATCGAGGGCATCGACGATTCCCAGGATGGCTTCCTTGTCTGATTCCGCGCCCGATTCCGAGTTCGTCGACGAGGCCGTGGCCTCCTTCGGCGCGACCCCGCACTTCGGGGATCCGTCGGGGGAACAGTGGGCCCTCGAGGGGGGTCGCGCGCTGGTGCGCCGCCCGGACCTGGCCGTCATCTCTGTGTCGGGGGCCGATCGGCTGACGTGGGTGACGTCGCTGGCCTCCCAGATCGTCACCGACCTTGTTCCCGGTGCGAGCCGCGAGCTGCTGATCCTCTCGCCCGAGGGGCGCGTCGAGCACTGGGCGGGCGCGAGCGACGACGGGGAGGCGCTGCACCTGATCGTGGAGCGCTCGGACCTGTCGGGGTTCGTGGAGTTCCTCGAGTCGATGCGTTTTGCGCTGCGCGTCGCTGTTTCCGAGCGCGACGTCGCCGTGTTCTCCTCGGTCCGTGCGGGCGCGAATACGCCCGAGTCCGTGGCCGGCCTGCCCGGACACCTGTGGACCTGGGAGGACCCGTGGCCCGGCGTCGTGGACGGCGGGGCCGCCTACTTCCAGGGCGAGCGTCATCCCGGTGAACGCACCCCGATGATGTTTCACGCTGTTTCACGCGAGGCCGCGGACGAGTTTGAGGCCGCGTGGCTGTCTGCATGTCCGGAGGACGACTCGCGCCGCCGCGCCGGGTACCTGGCGTGGGAGGCCATGCGCATCGCCGCGTGGAAGCCGCGCCTGGGCCGCGAAACCGACGCGCGCGCGATTCCGCCCGAGGTGGACTGGCTGCGCAGTGCCGTCCACACGACGAAGGGCTGCTACCGCGGGCAGGAAACCATCGCACGCGTCCTGAACCTGGGCCGACCCCCGCGTCGCCTCACCTACCTGCAGCTGGACGGCTCTCGCGGCGACCTGCCCGCGCCCGGCACGCCCATCGAGGTCGGCGGACGCCAGGTGGGCGTCATCACCTCCTCGGCCCGCCACGCGGACGAGGGGCCGATCGCCCTCGCGCTGATCGCCCGCGCTGTGCCCGTGACGACCGTCTTCGACATTGACGGAGTCGCCGCCGCCCAGGAGGAGATTGTGCCCGTCCACGGCAAGTCTTCCGTGTCCCCGGAGACCCGCCCGGGCGCCGACCTCTCCCGCGAGGCCGGCCAGCGTGGCGGTTCCACGGGCTTCGGCGGCCTCGGCTCCGCCCTGGGGTCGCGCTGATGCGCGCTGTCATCCAGCGCGCGACCTCGGGCGAGGTCCGCGTCGACGGCACCGTCGTCGGCCGCCTCGCCCTCGATCCGCACGAGGCGGGGGAGAAGCGCCAGGGCCTCGTCGTCCTCCTGGGCGTCCAGCGCGGCGACGGCGCCGAGCAGGTGGCCACGGTCGCCCGCAAGATCGCCGAGCTGCGCATCCTCGACGACGAACGCTCCGCGCTCGACGCGGGCGCCCCGATCCTCGCCATCTCCCAGTTCACCCTGTACGGGGACACCCGGAAGGGCCGACGCCCCTCGTGGGCGCACGCTGCCCCCGGCGAGGAGGCTGAGCCCCTCGTCGACGCGGTCGTCGCCGACCTGCGAGGCCGTGGCCTGCACGTCGAAACCGGCCAGTTCGGGGCGATGATGGAGGTCTCGCTGGTTAACGACGGGCCGTTCACGGTCCTCGTCGAGGCGTAGTTCCCCTCCAATCTCGCATGCAATTCCCATGGCAACCTTTCAACTATTGAAAAATGAGCGTTGTAATTCCAACGTTTCCGTGAGTCGGTGACATCTGATGTGGGGGAATTGCATGCGACTGTGGGGGAATTGCAGCATTAGCGGCTCGACACGCCGGCGACACGCCGTCACGAGGCTTCTAATGCTGCCAACCCCCCCCCGCTGTGAGCGCCGGAGCTCAGTGGTCTCGCCCGGTGGCCCCGGACTCGCGTGCTGCAGCCCTGCACACCCCTGCCCCCGCCTCGGCTCCGCCCCTGGTCCGCCGCCCCGTGCTCCGGCCCCGGCCTCGTCCCTGCGCCCAGGGCGAAAGCGCGCGCACGCCGCCCCCGCTTTCCGTAGGCTGTAACCAGTCAACTGGGACGGGTGTACGCCGAGCTCGGCGAAGTGCCTGTCTCGTGAAATGAGGAGAGGCATGTTCGAACGCTTTACCGACCGCGCTCGCCGGGTCGTCGTGCTCGCGCAGGACGAGGCTCGCGGTCTCAAGCACAACTACATCGGCACGGAGCACCTGCTGCTCGGCCTGATCTCCGAGGGTGAGGGCGTCGCCGCCAAGGCCCTGGAGACCATGGAGATCAAGGGCGAGGCCGTCCGCGCCTCCGTCATCGAGATCATCGGCGAGGGCGAGAAGCCGGTCGAGGGTCACATTCCCTTCACCCCGCGCGCCAAGCGCGTCTTCGAGCTGAGCCTGCGCGAGGCCCTGCAGCTGGGCCATAACTACATCGGCACGGAGCACCTGCTGCTCGGCCTCCTCAAGGAGGGCGAGGGCGTGGCCGCCCAGGTCCTGACCAAGCAGGGAGCGGACCTGGCGCAGGTGCGCCAGACCGTCATTCAGATGCTCAGCGGCTACCAGCGCGGCGACGACGAGGGCCGCGAGTCGGTCGGCGCGGGCGTGGGCGGCTCGGGCGGTCCCGAGCGTTCCAACTCCGCGATCCTCGAGCAGTTCGGCCGCAACCTGACCCAGGCCGCGCGCGAGAACAAGCTGGACCCCGTTATCGGCCGCCGCGTCGAGATGGAGCGCGTCATGCAGGTCCTCTCGCGCCGCACGAAGAACAACCCGGTCCTGATCGGTGAGCCCGGCGTCGGTAAGACCGCGGTCGTCGAGGGTCTCGCCCAGGCGATCGTGCACGGCGACGTGCCCGAGACCATCAAGGACAAGCAGATCTACAGTCTCGACATGGGGTCGCTGGTCGCCGGCTCGCGCTACCGCGGCGACTTCGAGGAGCGCCTGAAGAAGGTCCTCAAGGAGATCCGTACGCGCGGCGACATCATCCTGTTCATCGACGAGATCCACACCCTCGTGGGTGCGGGCGCCGCCGAAGGCTCGATTGACGCCGCCCAGATGCTCAAGCCCATGCTGGCGCGCGGCGAGCTCCAGACGATCGGCGCGACCACGAACGACGAGTACCGCAAGTACATCGAGAAGGACGCGGCCCTCGAGCGCCGCTTCCAGCCGGTGAAGGTCGAGGAGCCCAGCGTCGACGAGACGGTGGAGATCCTCAAGGGCCTGCGCGACCGCTACGAGGCGCACCACCGCGTCATCATCACGGACGCGGCGATCCAGGCTGCCGCTGAGCTGGCGGACCGCTACATCTCGGATCGTTTCCTCCCTGACAAGGCCATCGACCTGGTCGACGAGGCTGGCGCGCGCCTGCGCATCCGTCGCATGACCGCGCCGCCGGAGCTGCGCGAGCTGGACGAGAAGATCGCCGAGGTGCGCCGCAACAAGGAGGCCGCCATCGACGATCAGGACTTCGAGAAGGCCGCGTCGCTGCGTGACGAGGAGTCGAAGCTGTCCGAGGAGCGCAAGGCGAAGGAGGACGCCTGGAAGGGCGGCGAGTCCGACGAGATCGCCGAGGTCGGGGATCAGGAGATCGCCGAGGTCCTGGCCATGTCGACCGGCATCCCGGTCGTGCGCCTCACCCAGACCGAGACCGCGAAGCTGCTCAAGATGGAAGATGAGCTGCACAAGCGCGTCATCGGCCAGGATGAGGCCGTCAAGGCTCTCGCCCAGTCGATCCGTCGTACGCGCTCGGGTCTGAAGGATCCGAACCGTCCCGGTGGCTCGTTCATCTTCGCCGGCCCGACCGGCGTGGGTAAGACTGAGCTGGCGAAGGCCCTCGCCGAGTTCCTCTTCGGCGACGAGGATGCCCTCATCCAGCTGGACATGTCCGAGTTCTCGGAGAAGCACACGGCCTCGCGCCTCTTCGGTGCTCCTCCCGGCTACGTCGGCTACGACGAGGGTGGCCAGCTCACGGAGAAGGTTCGCCGCAAGCCTTTCTCGGTCGTCCTCTTCGACGAGGTCGAGAAGGCTCACCCGGACATCTTCAATTCGCTGCTCCAGATCCTCGAAGAGGGCCGCCTGACGGACTCGCAGGGCCGCAAGGTGGACTTCAAGAACACCGTCATCATCATGACGACGAACCTGGGTACCCGCGACATCAACAAGGGTGTCCTGACGGGCTTCCAGACCGCGGACAACTCGACGCACGACTACGGCCGCATGAAGTCGAAGGTTGCCGAGGAGCTCAAGCAGCACTTCCGTCCCGAGTTCCTCAACCGCGTCGATGACACGATCGTGTTCCCGCCGCTGACCAAGCCCGAGATTGCGCGCATCGTCGACCTGATGATCGCCAAGCTGGCGAAGCGTATGGAGGCTCAGGACATGCGCCTGCAGCTGACGGACGAGGCACGCGAGCTGCTCGCGGACGTGGGCTTCGACCCGGTCCTGGGCGCGCGTCCGCTGCGTCGCGCGATCCAGCGTGAGATCGAGGATGCGCTGTCTGAGCGCATCCTGTTCGGAGAGCTGCAACCCGGTCAGGTTGTCACCGTTGGCGTCACCGGAGAGGGTAAGGACCGCACGTTCACCTTCAACGGAGAGTGATTTACTCGCCAATTATCTTCGACTGACAAACCAGTCACTTTGAGAGGGTGGCCCGTCGCACAGCGATGGGCCACCCTCTAGTTGTCAAGTAATCGCACATCTGATAGATTCTCGTTAACTATTAGTATGCGGTGTAGTCGTGCCACACTATTTCTGGGGTACTGCTCATCGATCGAGAGAGGCCATATGTCCGCGAAAACGCGACACAATCGGATCAGTGCGAGGCGCCGTCTGCCGGCGTTCATCCTCGTGCTGCTCGTTGTTGCGCTCTGCATCGCGGGTGTCATCTACAAGGGCGCCGAGGTAACCCAGGTCAACGTCAACGACGGCGGCATCTGGGTGACCAACAAGTCCAAGCAGATGGTCGGCCACCTCGACTACGAGGCCCGCATCCTCGACGGCGCCCTGCGCACCGAGGCCACGAACTTCGACGTCGGCCAGGCGGGCGAAACCGTCACCGTCTCCGACCTCACCTCTCTGACCGTTGCCCCCGTCAACGTGACCCAGGTGTCCCTCGGCTCTCCGACTGCCCTGCCCGCTGGTTCGAGCGCCATGCAGGGCGGTGACGTCCTCGGTGTCCTGAACGCTGCCGACGGCACGCTGTGGACCACCTCGGCCGCCGCCCCCAGCCCCGCGAGCCTCTCTGAGGGAGCGGCCCTGGCCTCGAACATGGGGGCGAGCGCCTTCGTGACCGGCCTCGACGGTTCCGTCTACTCCCTGTCCGCATCGGGCACGCTGACCACCGTGACGCACCAGGGAACGGTTGACCAGACCTCGACCGGCCAGATCGAGGGGATCCCTGCCGACGCGCGTCTGAGCATGACCGTCGTCGGCGATCAGGTCGTCGCCCTGGACTCGCAATCCAACACCCTCTTCCTCCCGGGCAACAAGCAGCTCAACCTGAGCGCGGCCGGTGTCGAGGAAGGCGGCATCCTCCAGCAGGCTGGCCCCAAGGCGGACTCCGTCCTGCTCGCCACGCCCTCGGCCCTCGTGTCGATTCCGCTGGCGGGCGGCACCCCGACGATCACGCCCTCCTCCGAGGGCGGCGTCAGCGGTACCCCCGCCGCCCCCGTTCGCCACGAAGGCTGCGCGTACGGTGCGTGGAGCGTGTCGGGCGCCTACATGCGTGCGTGTGACGACCCCTCCGCCAACAGGCAGATGGTCGTCGACACGCTCACGAGCGCGCGTGAGATCGTCTTCCGCACCAATCGCAAGGCCATCGTTCTCAACGATGTTGCGCAGGGCAGCGTGTGGCTGCCCGACTCGAACATGGTCCTCATGGACAACTGGGACGAGGTCGAGAACGAGCTCGAGGAAACCGAGGAAGAAGAGGACAGCCCCGAGCTCACGAACGAGGTCGCCGACCCGCAGCAGCGCGAGGAAAACACTCCGCCCGAGGCCGTGGATGACGAATTCGGTATCCGCCCCGGGCGCTCGACGATCCTTCCCGTCCTTGATAACGACTCCGACCTGGACGGAGACGTCCTGACGGCGTCCCCGACCAGCGCTCCCGACTGGGGGTCGATCACCGTGGCGCGCAGCGGTCGTGCCCTGCAGATCACCGGGGTCGAGGATACCCAGACCGGCTCGACGTCCTTCTCCTACGAGGCCTCTGACGGCCAGGCCTCAGCGGCTGCCCGCGTGCAGGTGACGATTCACCCCTACAGCCAGAATGCGGCACCGACTCAGGTGCGCGCATCGACCGTCAAGATCGGCGCGGGTGCGCAGATCCAGTACCAGGCGCTGAGCGACTGGCGCGACCCCGACGGCGACCCGATCTACCTGAAGAACGCGGAGGCCCCGGAGGGGCTGGGTGCGTCCTTCAGTGAGGACGGTTCCCTGACGCTCACCGACGAAGGAAGTGCGCCCGGCCCGAAGACCGTTGTCCTGACCGTTGCGGACGACCAGGGCGCGGAGACGCGTGGCGAGCTCATCGTGACCGTCCAGGAGGCCGGAAACCTGCCTCCCTCGGCGAATGGCGACCTCTTCCAGGCGCACCCTGGCGAGACCGTTACCCTTGATCCCCTCAAGAACGACACTGATCCCAACGGCGATCCGCTGAGCCTCGCCGCCGTCTCGGGTGCCCCGGCGGGCGCGACGATCTCGCCGGACCTGGACCGTGGCACGATTGACTTCCGTGCGACCGCGGCGGGTTCCTACTCCTTCGCCTACACCGTCTCCGACGGCATCGCGACGACGCTGGGCATCATCCGCGTCGAGGTCGTGGCTGCGTCCACCCTGCCGCCGGTCGCCGAGAATGACACGGCCGTGCTGCCCCAGGGCGGTTCCGTCCTGGTGGCCCCGCTCGGTAACGACTACGACCCCGCGGGCGGCCTGCTGTCCATCACGTCCGTGAACGCTGAGAATGCTCCCGGCCTCGAGGTCGCTCTTATTGATCGTCACCTGCTGCGCGTGACCGCGCCGTCCGGCCTCGACCGCACCGCGACCTTCTCCTACACGGTGTCGAATGGTCAGGGCGAGGCGAGTGCCGACGTCATGGTGATTCCCGGTGCCGCCGATCGCTCCGACCTGCCGCCCGTCCTCAAGCCCGACCGCGCCAAGGTGCGCGTCGGCGACGTGGGCACCGTGTCGGTCCTGTCCAACGACCGTTCTCCCGCCGGCCTGAACCTGCAGGTCGAGCCGACGCTCGGTTACGACCCGACGGGCGCCCTCGGCACCCCCTTCGTGACCGGAAACCAGGTGCGCCTCGAGGCCGGGGCGACCCCCGGCATCATGGACGTCACCTACTCGGTCATCGACTCCGCGGGCAACCGCGCGTCGAGCACGGTCACCTTCGAGGTACTCGCCGCTTCCGATCAGAACCAGCCTCCGCGCCCCCGCGACATCAGCGCGTGGGCTGCCGCAGGCCAGACGACGCGCATCCCAGTCACCCTCGACGGTATTGACCCCGACGGCGACTCCGTGAACCTCACGGGTCTCGACTCCTCGCCGCAGAAGGGCAGCGCCACCGCGAAGTCGACCTGGATCGAATACACGCCGAACCAGAATGCGTCCGGCACGGACTCCTTCACCTACACGGTCGTCGACCGCCAGGGTGGACGAGCCACCGCTCGCGTGCGAGTCGCGATCTCCGCGGCTCCCTCACTCAACCAGAACCCGGTGGCCGTGCCCGATACAGTTCTCACGCGCCCGGACCGCATGGTGACCGTCAACGTCCTGTCCAACGACGTTGATCCCGACGGCGACTCCCTCACCCTGGAGGAAAACGGCATCGAGACGGCCACGCCCGAGCTCGACCCGCAGGTCCGTTCCTCCTCGACGCTGCAGATCCGCACGCCCTCGCAGGCCGGAACCTACCTGGTTTCCTACACGGTGAGCGACGGCCGCGGCGGCTCCGCACGCGGCACCGTGACGGTGTTCGTGCAGGACGACGCGCCCCTGAAGGCCCCGATCGCACGCGACGACTACGTCGCCTACGAAGACCTGCCCACCGACGGCTCCGCCGTGCGCGTCAAGGTCCTGGAGAACGACGAGGACCCCGACGGCAGCATCGACGAGCTGTCCGTGACGACCGCAGAATCGGGCGTCTCCGTGGATGGGGCCGACCTGCTGATCCCGGTCACCGACACCCTGCGCCTCGTCGTCTACACGATTACCGACCGCGACGGTCAGACCAACTCTGCCGTCGTGAACGTGCCCGGACGCGACACCACCGCGCCCTTCCTCAGTGCCGCTGGCCTGCCCATCGAGATGGACGCTGGCACCTCGCGCACAATCGATCTGTCGGACTACGTCGTCACTCGAGCGGGCCGCAGCCCCCGCCTCGTCGATGGAACGTCCCCGGTTATCCAGACCGGCCTGGACTCGGTCGTGGCCGACTCGTCGACGCAGCTGACCCTGACTGCGACCGCCACGTTCGGCGGGAACTCCGCCTTCCTCATTCAGGTCGCGGACGGCGATGCTGACGACGCGGGCGCGCTGAGTGCCTCGCTGTCGCTGCCCGTGCGCATCAAGGCCACGACGAACCAGCCGCCCACCTTCGCCCCGACTGCGATCCGTGTCGAGGCCGGCGGCAGCGCCGTCACCCAGAACCTCGCGCTCGCCGTGCGTGACCCCGAGGGTACTGATGCCTCGACCTTCACCTACGCGATGGGATCCGCTCCAGCTCCGTGAGCGCAAGCCTCGACGGCACCGTCCTGACGGTCTCCGCCCCCGAGGAGGCGACCGCTGGATCCGCCGGTTCCATCGCCGTGAGTGTCACCGACGAGCAGGGCAACACCGTTAACGCCTCGATCCCCGTCGAGATCGTGACGACGACGAAGCCGCGCATCCAGGTGCCGCCGTACCCCGTGAATGCGAAGGTCGGGGAGACCGTTATCGTCGACGTTGCCTCGCGCGCCACCAACCCCTTCCCGGACACGCCGATCTCTCTTGTCGGAGCCGCAGTCTCCCTCGGCGACGCGGACATCGCATCCTCCGGGACGTCGGTCATGGTCACCCCGCGCTCTGCGGGCACGATCTCCGTGGGCTACCAGGTCAACGACAAGCTCGGCGATCCTTCGCGCGTCGTGCAGGGCACCATCACGGTGACCGTTACGGGCAAGCCGGACGCGCCGACGAACGTCCAGGCCGAGGCCGTGGGCACGAGCGCCGCGCGGGTGACGTTCAGCGCGCCGACCTCGAACGGCTCTCCGATCACGGGCTACCGCCTCTACGACGCCACCGGCACGAAGGTCGCCGACTGCGCGTCCACCGTGTGTGTCGTGAGTGGACTGACCGTGGGACGCTCCTACACCTACACCGTGACCGCCGTGAACGCCATCGGTGAGTCCGCGCATTCCGCATCCAGCTCGGTGAGCATCTCCGGGGCGCCGAGCCAGCCTGCTAAGCCCTCGGTGACGGCCGGAAACACCACGATCGACGTGTCGTGGACCGCGCCCGCCGACAACGGCTCTCCGATCACCGGCTACACGGTCACCGCGTCGACCGCTAACGGCCCGGCCGCCAGCTGCAGCACGACCGGTGGTGACACGTCGTGCACCATCTCGGGTCTACGCAACGGCGAGAACTACACGGTGACGGTCGTCGCGCGCAACGCCAAGGGTGACTCCCCGGCATCGTCCGGCGCCCAGGCGATCCCGACGGCCCCGCGCGTCGGCCCCGATCAGCCGGCTATCACGAATGGGAATACGATCCAGCAGCGCGACGGCAACGGAGCTCTGCTGACCATCACCTGGTCCCTGGGTAGCTCCGGCAGCGCCGGATGGGGCGAGACGATCGTGTCGGTCAACGGCATCACGAAGAAGGTCCCGGGGGGTACGACCAGCACCCAGATGACGGTTCCCTACGGCATGGCCCTCACCGCCTACGTGACCGTCAGCAACACGAACGGCGACACGGCGACCTCCCCGGGCTACGTCATCCCGGCGCTCGTCCACGAGGACCTCGCTCCTCCCAAGACGATTCCGGTTGCTCCCGATGCTCCCAACGTGCGCACGCCCATCAACAATGAGTGGGGCAAGCTGAGCGTCTATGGCGCGAGGGTAAAGGAAGGCAACGGCTTCAAGGCCGCCGACCTGACCCTGTTCTACACGCATGACCCCAATGGGTGTAACGCGAGTGCGAACGAAGTCGGTTTGGAGGACTTCAATATCGGTACTCTCACGGCCGGAGCCACGATGACCTACTACTTCTGCCAGCGCGGCAAGAAGGATGATGGGTCCTACGTGTGGGGTCCCGCCACGGCTGCCTCCGGCGTCGTCGGCAACGGCCAGCGCGACGGCGGCGGCGGTGACGCCGGGGATCAGATCCCGACCTTCGTGGTTCAGACCAGCGTCAGTGGCACGTCGGTGAGTGCAAAATTGAATACTCCTAGCGGCGTGACGATCACCAAGACCGAGATCTGGATCGCGGAATTGGAAGGAACGACCAAGCAGACCGTGGTCGGTCCGCTCACCGATTGGTGGGCCGGTGACCTCCCGCCCGGCCGTGACCTCACGCTAGTCGTCCAGGTCACCGGTACTAAGGGGCAGCATCGCGAGGTAAGGACCACGTTCAGGACCGCCGAACATCCCGCCAACATTGACGCGACCTTCGAAGGGAAGATGGCCTGCGGAAACGGTCAGGAGTGCGGCTCTATGACGCTGCGCGCCGTGAACGCTCAGAAGTTCCAATCCGACGTCACCATCGTGTGCAGCGTCAAGACCGGACGCCCTGCGACCATCACCGAGTTCCGCTTCTCGCGGGATAACCCCCAAGTTACGGGTATCCTGACCGAGGCCACGACGGGACCTGAGCTTCTCGCCAAGCACCCCGTCACCGCCTGTCGTGCCGAATAGACCACCCACGCCACACAACAAAGGTAGAAACATGACACTTTCCATCGAGGATGCAACCAGGTTCGCCCAGGTCTTCAAGGGCCTCGTCGACGGCGTGTCCGTGGCGGTCCTGGACAAGCGCCAGGCCGTGCGACTCGCTCTGACGACGATGTTCGCCGGCGGCCACCTCCTGCTCGAGGACGCCCCCGGCACCGGCAAGACCGCGCTGGCGCGCGCGATCAGTGCCGTCATCGACGGCACGCACTCGCGCATCCAGTTCACCCCCGACCTGCTGCCCTCGGACATCACCGGCGTGAACATGTTCAACCAGAAGACCGGCGAGTGGGTCTTCCACGCCGGCCCCGTCTTCGCGGAGATCGTCCTGGCCGACGAGATCAACCGCGCCTCGCCCAAGACGCAGTCCGCCCTCCTCGAGGTCATGGAAGAGGCCCAGGTGACGGTCGACGGCGTGCGCCGCCCCGCCCCCCAGCCCTTCATGGTCATCGCGACCCAGAACCCCGTCGAGCAGGCCGGGACCTACCCGCTGCCCGAGGCCCAGCTGGACCGATTCCTCATGAAGACCTCGATCGGCTACCCCTCGCGTAGCGCCATGATCGACGTCCTCGACGGCTCCGCCTCCCCGGACCGTTCGAAGAACCTGCGCCCCATCGTCAGCGGTCAGGACATCGTCGCCTGGGCTGCCCTGGCCTCGGCGAACCACACGGACCGCGCTGTCCTCGACTACGTGGCCGCGCTGGCGGAAGCCACCCGTGAGGACGAGTCCTCGCTGCTGGGTGTGTCCACCCGTGGCGCCATCGGCATGGTGCGCTGCGCCCGCGTGTGGGCGGCCGCGCAGGGACGTAACTTCGTCCTGCCCGACGACATCAAGGCCCTCGCGGTGCCCGTGTGGGCCCACCGCGTTATCGTCGACCCCGACGCCGCGTTCTCCGGCGCGACAGCCGAGGGTGTCATCCAGCGTGCCCTGACCTCCGTGCCCGCTCCCGCGGTCGGCGCGTAAGGATCCGTCCGGACACAACGATGACAGGGACGCGTACGGACACCCCCACGATGGTCTCGCCCCGCAGGGCGAAGGCCGGTCCTTCGCATCCCCTGAAAGCCCTTGCCTCGGCGGTCACGCCGATCGGCTGGGCGGTCATCATCTTCATCATTGCGGGCCTGGCAATCGCGGTCACGCTCGAATGGGTCGAGGCCCTGGCCTGTGCGCTCGCGGGTGCCGTCGCGCTGTTGATCGCTGCTCTGCGCGTCGCCTGGCGTCCCCCGCACCTCGTGTCGATCCGCGTGCCGAACGAGCGCATCGTCGCAGGCCAGACGGCCGTCGGCGAGATCTCGGTGCGCAATGAGCGCTCTCGGTCCGTACGCTCGGGCATCATTGAGCTTCCGATCGGCTCGGGTACCGGCGAATTCGTCGTGCCGCCGCTGGGCGCGCACGCGACCTGGGACGAGATGTTCCTGATCTCCTCGCGTCACCGAGGCCTCATCAACATCGGGCCCGCGCGAGCCGTGCGCTCGGACGCGCTGGGGCTGCTGCGTCGTGTGCGTATGTGGGACGAGCCCGTCGTCTGCACGTGCATCCGCGCACCGTGCGTGTTCCCTTCGACGCGACAGGCTTCCAGCTGGACGTCGAGGGCGTGTCCACCGGCAAGCTGTCCAGCTCCGACGTGTCCTTCCACGCCCTGCGCGACTACGAGCCGGGCGACGACCGCCGCGCCGTGCACTGGCAGTCCACCGCGCGCCTGGGCAAGCTCATCGTGCGCCAGTACGAGGAGACGCACCGCTCCCACCACGTCATCGTCCTGGACACGTCCCGCGATGCCTGGGATCACGATTCCTTCGAGACCGCGGTATCGGTCGCGGGATCGCTGGGCCTGGCGAATCTGCGCGAGTCGCGTCCCGTGTCGCTGACGACGACGGAGTCCTGGCTTCCGTCCGGTCACGCCATGCGGATGCTCGACGCGTTGTCCGAGGTCTCGTCGCGCTCCTTTGGGGATCTTCCCCTGCGCGTTCGCGAGGCCGTGGCGCAGCGCCCCGGTGTCTCCGCGCTCACGCTCATCGTCGGCCCGCAGGTGAGTGACAGCGAGGCGGCGCACCTGGCCCGCCTGGCACCCATTGATGTGCCCGTGTCTATCATCCGTATCGGTGCCGAGGGCAAGCGAGCTCGCCGCGACCTGGGCCGAGGTATCCTGCTTGACTGTTCCACGCTGGACGACCTGCCGCGCATCATCGTTGCCGGGGGGCTGGCATGAGCGACACCGTCAACACCAAGCCGCGCGCCCAGCGCATTGATCCCCAGGCTCAGCCCGAGGAAGCCTCGACGCAGGTGCGCGAGGTCAGTGAGAGCACGGACGCGACCGAGATTCGCGAGGCGGGCCCGAGCACACAGCCGTCACCCGCCTCCGAGGGCCCTAAGTTCAAGACCACGCGCAACCGTCTGCTGACGATTACGCAGCGCTTTGCGACCTACCGCACCCGGCTGCCGATCTGGTCCCTCCTGGTTCTCGCGTTGCTATTCGCAGGACCCGTCTGGGCCTTCGAGCCCGTTTTCGGTGGGGGAGTGGGCGCCATCGCCGCCGGTGCAGGCGTCGCCTGCGGCCTGGCCTTGGCCGCCGCCGCGACGCGCTGGCGTTGGGACGCGGTGACGAGTGCGCTCGGCGTTCTTGCGACCTACTTCCTGCTGGGAAGCGCCGCAGCGCTGCGCTCCGAGGCGCTCTTCGGCGTCCTGCCCACCGGCAAGACGCTGCAGGTCATGGTCTTGGGTTCCTTCCGCGCCTGGAAGGACCTCCTCACGCTGACGGCGCCCGTGTCGGTCTACTCCGGACCCGCCCTCGTGCCGTGGATGAGCGGCCTGCTCCTCGCTTTCCTCGCCGGTGTCGTCACCGCGCGATTTGGCCGCGCGGTCCTGGGCTCCATCCCCCTCGTCCTCATGGGCGTCATCGCGGTCTTCTTCGGCCTTGCGAAAAACCCGCTGCCCCTGTGGGCGGTCCTGATCTGGTGGGCGCTCCTGGCCGCCTGGTGGGCGGGTGCCGCGCAGTATCAGCGCATCACCCTGGGCCAGGATGTCCTCGTGGGCCGATCGAGCGCCCCCGGCACGGACAACACCGTCGGACGCGAGTCCCGCTCGACCGTCTACGTGTGGACCCGCCTCGTGGGCGCGCTTGCGGTGCTCGCGGTCTCCGTGGGTGTCGCTCTGCCTGCCGCCTCCTACTTGGGCAAGTCCGGCACGCGCGTCGTGGGCCGCGACCTGGTCCAGCCGCCGCTCGACATCCAGGCCTACCCCTCTCCGATGTCCTCGTTCCGCCATTACACGACGGACCTGAAGGACGAGACTCTCATGACCATCTCCGACTTGCCGGAGAATCAGCGCGTGCGTATCGCCGCGATGGACGTGTACGACGGCACGACCTTCGGTATGTCGAACAAGCGCGACGATTCGCACACGGGGTACATCCCGGTCGAAACGACGATCCCCGGCCGTGTCGAGGGGCAGTCCGTCGTTACGGTGGAGACCAGCGGGATGTCCGGGCCGTGGGTGCCCGTGCTGGGTGAGCCCTCGCAGATTACCTTCACGGGCAGTGCCGCCACCGCCCAGAAGGATGGCCTGTTTGTCGACACGTGGGCGAACGCCGCGCTGACGACCGGCCCCGCTGGGACGATGAGCTACAACGTGACGACCACCTTCACGGCCCCCGTGCGCGACGAGGACCTGGCTTCCCTCGCGGTCATGCCTTTCAGCATGTCCGATACCAACGTGCCCGACGCTGTGGCCACGAAGGCCGCGGAGATCACGCAGAACGCGTCGACCGTGTTGGCGGCCGCGCGCGCGATCGAGCACTACCTGTCGACGAACGGCTTCTACCTCAACGAGAACACGCAGTTCTCCCGCCCGGGCGTGCGGGCCGACCGTCTTGAGCGCATGCTCTCCGAGGACGGCGACCTCATCGGTGACGACCAGCAGTATTCGGCGCTGATGGCGCTCATGCTGCATCAGCTGGGCATCAACGCCCGCGTGGTCATGGGCGCCTACCCGGAGGGTGGCTCCCAGGGTGGTGCCGCGAGCCTGCGCGGTTCCGATATTCGCGCGTGGGTCGAGGTCGAGTTCGCGGGTGGCAACTGGGCGGTCTTCGACCCGACGCCGCCGCGCGACCACACGCCGCAGACGCAGGTTCCCAAGCCTCGTAGCGTGCCGCGTCCGCAGGTGCTGCAGCCGCCGGAGCCCCCGGAGGCTCCCGCCGAGCTGCCGCCGACGACGCGCGACCAGAACGCTGATCCGATGGCGCCCCCGGAGGAGCCTTTCCCGTGGGGAGTTGTTGCCGGTATTTCGGGTGGCATCCTGCTCCTGCTGCTGCCGCCGCTGATGATCCTGCTCTTCAAGGCGGGGCGTCGTCGGCGTCGTCGCCGCGCTGCTGCCGCGGATGCGCTGGTTGGGTCTTGGGACGAGGTCGTGGACCTCGCCGCGGACTCGGGCCTGCGCATTGACGTGGGACGGACGCGTCAGGAGACCGCTTGGTCGCTGGCCTCGCAGTGGGACCTCGGTGAAGACCCGGGCGACCCCTTCACGCTGGTGACGGGCGAGGTCCGCCACGGTGATGACGGATCGACGGATTCCGTTGAGTCGGACGAGCCCGAGTCCGGTCAGGGTCGCTACGTGATCGACGGCTGGAGCCGCTTCGGTGACGACGTGCCTGCCCCGGTCGTGATTGCCCGCTACGCGGACGTTGCGAACTTCGCGTCCAACGGCGCTTCCCGTGACCGCGCGCGTGACGCGTGGGAGCAGGTGGGTGCCCTGCGCTCCCAGGTGGGCAAGCGTGCCGGATTCTTTGTGCGCGTTCGTCGCGCTCTGTCCCTGCGCAGCCTGCGCATGCGTCGCAAGCTGCGCCTGAGTGCGTCAATCGCGCGCACGATGAACGAGGAGGAGAATCAGTGACCCCTCCGGTTGCGGGCATGAAGGGCCCCGATATTCCCGGCTTCCAGTGGGTGCGCCCGTTGGGACAGGGTGGCTTCGCTGACGTCTTCCTGTACCGTCAGGAGCTGCCCAGTCGTGAGGTGGCCATCAAGGTCGTGCGCACGCAGGGCGACGAGCGCGGCACGAAGGAACTGCACCGCGAAGCTGACGCGATGACCCTGCTGGCAGGCCACCCCTCGGTCGTTGAGCTGCATGGCGTCGGCACGACTGCCGACGGTCGTGCCTACCTGATCATGGAGTATTGTCCGGTGGCGGATCTGCTCACGCAGGTGCGTGCGCGCCCGATGTCACTCGAGAAGGCCCTCGATACCATGATCAAGATCAGTGGCGGCGTGGAGATGTTCCATCGCCTGGGCTACGTGCACCGCGATATTAAGCCGTCGAACATCATGCTGGATTCCTACGGCAAGCCTGTGCTCGCGGACTTCGGCGTGGCCTCGAAGGTGGGGCAGCTGGAAGTCGGTGCCTTCGATGGTTTTTCGGTGCTGTGGGCGCCTCCGGAGCAGCAGGACGTGAATTCTCCGGCCTCGCCCCTGCAGGATGTGTGGGCGCTGGCGGCGACGACGTGGACTTTCGTGACGGGGCGCAGCCCTTTCGAGGATCCGATCGGCGATAACTCGGCCGCCTCCATTGCGAACCGCGTGCAGCGCGGACGCATGCGTGGCCTGGGCCGCGCGGATGCTCCGGCGGAGCTGGAGCGCGTGCTGCGCGCCGCGATGACGATTGATCCGAACGAGCGCACGCCCTCTGCGATGGAGTTCGGCCAGGGTTTGCAGCGCGTTCAGCAGGAGCTCGGCCTGCCGCGCACCGAGATGGAGATCAAGGAGAAGCGATCCAAGGCCGCCGCTCCCGTCTCTGGTGATCAGAAGACGCGTCTGCGCGGCGCCCCGCTGATCGACCCGGATGCGACGCGCCTGCGCTCCTCGGCCTCGTACTCCTTTGAGGGCGGGGCTGGCTCCGGCGGTGTCGAGGCAGTGGCGGACTCGTGGAAGATCGAGCGTTCCGCGGACGCGGACGAGGTTTCGGCTCGCCGCGTCGTCGAGGGATCTGCGGCAGCCAAGAAGGGTATGTCGCCGGTGGTGGGTGTGCTCCTGGCGCTGCTGGCTGCGGTGATCGCGGCCGGCCTCGTGGTGGGGATGCTCCGCGGCCAGGGGTCGTTCACGCGAATCTCTCCCGCGCCTCAGGCGACGAGCCCCTCCGCGGCTCCGGGCGATGCGTTGGGCGCGGCTCCCCCGAAGGTGTCTGGTCTGGTCGGGGAATACTCCGACGGAATGGTGACCTGGACGTGGACAGCGCCGGAGGGACCCGCTCCCACGGACATTCTCTATGCATACGACGGATCGGGGCCTGCCGGTACGTCGCGTGGTCGCGTGGAGACGACGAGCGTGACCGTCGACGGCGCGAGCGGTGAGAACTGTATCGAGATTACGACGGTGTCTCGTTCGTCCGGACGCATGTCGGACCCGGTGCAGGCCTGCGTGGAGGCCCCGTGACGCACATCATTCAATCGCTTCGCTTTTCTTGCCCGCAGTCCATCGGTGTCAGACGAGACGCTGGTCACGTCGGGTGTAAAATGGTCAGTATCGCGCGTAGTCCCTCGCGCTCAACGCAGCTAAAGGATGAAGGCACATGTCTCTAGAAGAACATGCGGAACGACCCGCAGTTCGATGGGGCGCGTCGACCGACATCGGTCCGGTCCGCTCCGAGAATGAGGACTCGTGGCTGGCGGTTCCTCCTGTCTTCGCTGTTGCAGACGGGATGGGCGGTCACCTGGGGGGTGCGCAGGCCTCGTCGAAGGCCGTCATTACGCTGCAGGAGTATCTGAGCCCTCAGCGCCTCGGCAATCGTCCTGTCGACCTCGTGGACCTGTCCGTCGCGATCGACGCGGCGGCCACGGCGGTCGCTTCCTTGGCGCCAGCCGACAATCCGATGAGCGCGCCCGGTACGACGCTGTCGGGGCTCATGGTGCTGCGCACCGCGGAAGGGCCCTACTGGCTGTCATTTAATGTGGGTGATTCGCGCGCCTATGTCGTGGGTGGCGGAGGCATCCGACAGCTCACTCACGACCACTCGGCGCTGCAGGAGGCGCGTGATCTTGCGGCCACCTCCGGTGCTCCTCGTGTGATCCCTCCCGCAAATGTTGTGACAAAGGCGCTGGGGGCCGGCCAGACCGGAAGTGTGAAAGCCGACTACACAATCATGCCGCTGGAAGAGGGGGATCGGGCCGTCATCTGTACAGATGGTGTGCACGGCGTCCTCAGCGATTCGCAGATTCATGCGGTTGTTGCGGCCGGTGACGGTCCGCAGGGAACCGCTGACAGACTCGTGCGAGCGTCGCTGGAGGCGGGTACTCGGGATAATACGACCGCTGTTGTAGTTTACGCAGGAACCAAATCACGAGTAACATTGACAGCGAATGTCATGAATCGAATGATTCAACCAGTACGTCCGGCGTCGATTGAGACCGCTCGCCGGGTTCCTCGTAGAGAAGGCAGTAACTGATGCTTCAGATTGGACGCTTCCTGTGTCGCGGGCAGGGCGCGATGCTCGTCACGGGCCCCCTCGGTGCGGCACTGGTTCCGCTCGACTTCGCGGACTCCGCCGCCGACGTGGTGTGGGGACGCGCCGACACCCAGGCGTGGCTGGCCCACGTCCAGGCTGAAAAGGGCGACGTCCTGCTACTGGACTGCGCGGGCGAGCAGCCCTACCTGACCGTGCTGGGCAACATCCAGCTGCGCATGCGCGCCGCCGGCCAGATCACCGAGCAGGTGTGGACCGACCCGATCTGGGCCTGGCCCTTCAACCCCGGCGAGTGGCAGACTTTCGAGGCCACCATCATCGACGGCGACGAGGTGACCTGGATGGTCCCCGCCGCCGACCGCGTCGAGGCAGCCGAGATCCGCATTGGTCGCGCGCTCGACGAGGTCGAGGCCCTCGCCTCGATGCCCGTCGACACCATGGGCTTCCTCATCAACCCCGACATCCCGGACCATGAGCGCCGCGCCCGCCGCGAGGCTCGCGAGGAGCTGCCGGAGCCGTCCGTGCACACCGCTTCCGTGGACCTGGCCGCCGTTGAGGCCCAGTTCCTCGCCGCGACCAGCAATGGCCCCGTGTCGCTGGCTCCCGCGTCGCGTAATCCCGGCACCGACGAGGCGCCTGAGGCCCCCGATGCGCCTGAGGCCCCCGAGGCCTCGGATGAGCAGGTTGAGGAAGAGTCGCACGAAGAGGCACCCGTGAAGGAAGCCGAGCAGCCCTCGGGCGAGCTCTACGTCGTCGCCGACGCCGAGGAGCCGCCGGTCGACACCGCTGAGTCCGCCGAGCGTGCGGGCGGTTTCGGAGAGTCCGGCACCCCGGCCTCGTCCGAGTCGGCCCCCGAGGCGGCCCCGGAGTCTCCCGCCATCCCCGAGGCTATGAGCGCCGAGGGCCTGGCTGGCCTGGGCGCCGAGACCGACACGGAGGCGACCATCCTGCGTCTCGCCCCCGCGAACTCGGGCCCCGCTGCCCCCGTCGCCTTCCTGATCCACGGTGGCACCGTACCCGTCGAGGTCTCCCGCGACGTCGTCATCGGCCGTGATCCCGACGCGCGTGCGCTGACCGGCCGTCCCGTGGCTACGGTCCTGCGCGTGCCCAGCCCCGAGACCGAGATTTCCCGCTCGCACTGCGCCGTCATGATGACGACGCCCGGATCCTGGGCCCTCATGGACCTGGGCAGCGCGAACGGCACCGTCCTGCGTCACGCCGACGGCTCGTTCCAGGATGTCACCCCCATGGTGACGATCGCCCTGAACGACGGCGACCTCATCGACGTGGGCGAGGGAACCACGATCGAGTTCCGCGTGCGCTGACACATCTGATTGATGCAGGTGGGGCGGGCCTTCGGGCCTGCCCCACCTGTGTTTTAGGTGTCTTCGTGCGAGTGTGTGGTGACGGAGTGGTTACCCGGGCCTCGCATATGTAAGGACAATCATACTCTCGCGCGCCTTGAGGTGACCTTGGTCCCTTGATGCGTGTATCCTTACCCCTGGTAGCGGCCCACAGGTGGGCCGGTCATCGCATACAAGGAAGTTGAGAACCACGATGGTCAAGTACGTATACGACTTCTCCGAGGGCGACAAGTCCATGAAGGACCTCCTCGGAGGAAAGGGAGCCAACCTCGCCGAGATGACGAAGCTCGGTCTGCCCGTTCCCCCCGGCTTCACGATCACCACCGAGGCGTGCCGCGCATACCTCAAGGAGTCGACGGTTCCCGAGTCGCTTGCCACCGAGGTCACCACCGCCCTGCGCGGTGTCGAAGACCAGATGGGCCGCCACCTCGGCGATCCCTCCGACCCGCTCCTCGTCTCCGTGCGAAGCGGCGCGAAGTTCTCCATGCCCGGCATGATGGAAACCGTCCTGAACATCGGCCTCAACGATGAGTCCGTTCTCGGCCTTGCTGCCGTTAGCGGTAACGAGCGCTTCGCGTGGGACTCCTACCGCCGCCTCATCCAGATGTTCGGCAAGACCGTTCTCGACATCGACGGTGACCTCTTCTCCGACGCCCTCGACGAGCTCAAGGCCGAGCGTGGCGTGAAGGGCGACACCGAGCTGACCGCCGAGGACCTCAAGGGCCTCGTCGACACCTTCAAGGGCATCGTCAAGGAACAGACCGGCAACGACTTCCCGCAGGATCCGCGCACCCAGATGGACATGGGTATCGAGGCCGTGTTCCGCTCCTGGAACACCGAGCGTGCCCGCATCTACCGTCGCCGTGAGCGCATCCCCCACGACCTGGGCACCGCCGTCAACATCTGCACCATGGTGTTCGGCAACATGGGCGAAAACTCTGGCACCGGCGTGTGCTTCACCCGTGACCCCTCCTCCGGCCACTCCGGCGTCTACGGCGACTACCTCGAGAACGCGCAGGGTGAGGACGTCGTTGCGGGCATCCGCAACACCCTGCCCCTGTCCGCCCTCAAGGAAATCAACAAGCCCGTCTACGACGAGCTGCGCGCCATCATGCGCAAGCTGGAGACCCACTACCGCGACATGTGTGACATCGAGTTCACCGTCGAGCGCGGCAAGCTGTGGATGCTCCAGACCCGCGTCGGCAAGCGCACCGCCGCCGCCGCGTTCCGTATCGCCACCCAGCTCCTGGGCGAAAAGCTCATCACCCGCGACGAGGCCCTGGGCCGCGTCACCGGCGACCAGCTCACCCAGCTGATGTTCCCGCAGTTCGACCCCAAGGCCGAGAAGGAGCTCATCGCTCGCGGCATGGCCGCCTCCCCGGGCGCCGCCGTCGGCAAGATCGCCTTCAACAACGCCCAGGCCGTCGAGGCCGCCGAGAAGGGCATCAAGACCGTCCTCGTGCGTCGCGAGACCAACCCTGATGACCTGCCCGGCATGGTTGCCGCCGAAGGCGTCCTGACCGCTCGCGGTGGCAAGACCTCGCACGCCGCCGTCGTCGCCCGCGGCATGGGCAAGACCTGTGTGTGTGGCGCCGAATCCCTCGTCATCGACGAAGCTGCCGGCACCGTTACCATCGCCGACCTCGTCCTGACCGCCGACGACACCATCGCCATCGACGGCCAGACCGGCGAGATCTTCCGCGGCGAGGTCCCCGTCGCCGACTCGCCCGTCACCACCTACCTGGCAGACGGCCTCGAGGCCGGCATCGCCGCCGCCGGCGAGGACCAGGGCACCCGCGAGCTCGTCGAGGCCGTCGACAAGCTCCTCGCCCACGCCGACAAGGTCCGCCGCCTGCACGTGCGTGCCAACGCCGACACCCCCCTCGACTCCAAGCGCGCCATCGCCTTCGGCGCCGAGGGCATCGGCCTGTGCCGCACCGAGCACATGTTCCTGGGCGAGCGCCGCCCGCTCGTCGAGCGCGCGATCCTCTCCGCTCCCGAGTCCGACGAGCGTCAGGCCGCCTTCAACGAGCTCGAGAAGCTCCAGAAGCAGGACTTCCTCGAGATGCTCGAGGTTATGGACGGCAAGGCCATGACCGTGCGCCTCATCGACCCGCCGCTCCACGAGTTCATGCCCGCCCTCATCGAGCTGGAGACGAAGGTCGCCGTCGGCAAGGCCACCGGCACCCTCGACCCCGCCGACGAGGCCATGCTCGTCGAGGTCCGTCGCATGCACGAGCAGAACCCCATGCTGGGCCTGCGCGGCGTGCGCCTGGGTATCTACCTGCCCGGCCTGTTCGCCCTGCAGATGCGCGCCCTGTGCGAGGCCGCCGCTGAGCTCGTGGCCCGCGGCCTCAACCCGCGTCCCGAGATCATGGTTCCGCTCGTCGGCTCCGTGCGTGAGCTCCAGCTCGTGCGCGAGGAAGGCGAAGGCATCATCGCCTCCGTCGCCGAAGCCCACGGCGTCGATCTGTCCGGCGTCTCCATCGGCGCCATGATCGAGCTGCCGCGCGCTGCCATGACCGCCGAGGACCTGGCCGAGGAAGCCGACTTCTTCTCCTTCGGCACCAACGACCTGACGCAGACCGTGTGGGGCTTCTCGCGCGACGACGTCGAGGGCGTGTTCTTCCCGCAGTACATCGAGGCCGGCATCTTCGGCGTCTCCCCCTTCGAGTCCATCGACGTCCACGGCGTGGGCACCCTGGTCTCCGAGGGCGTGCGCCGCGCCCGCTCCACCAAGCCGAACATCAAGCTCGGCGTGTGTGGCGAGCACGGTGGCGACCCGCAGTCGATCCACTTCTTCCACAACGTGGGTGTCGACTACGTGTCCTGCTCCCCGTTCCGCGTCCCCGTCGCCCGCCTCGAGGCTGGCCGCGCCGCGGTCGAGGATCACGTGGACATGACCGCCTGATCGCTGGTGGCGCTGTTGTGAACGGCGCTGCGTGAGCGTGACGAGGCCGCGGCCGGGAAACCGGTCGCGGCCTCGTTTCGTTGTGGGCTTCGCTGGTTTTCGGGGCTCCGCTGGTTTTCGGGGCTCCGCTGGTTTTCCGGGCGCCGCGTGGTGTGTTGCCGGGCCGGGCTGCTGTGTGTGCCCGTGGGTGGCGGCCCGCCCGCGAGCCGTCCGCGCCGCGAGCTTCGCTTGGCGCGTCGCCTCGAAGCCCGGCCAGGCCCCGCCACCGCCCACCGGCACCGCGGCAGATCCCTCCGGCGCCCTCCACACCGGCGGCGCCTGGTGTGCTCGTGGGCGGCGGACCGCGTCATTGAAGGTGTTGTTTGCGGCACCTCTGGTGTTCCGGGCGCCGGTGGGCTCGGCCGCCCGCGAGATTGCCACACGCGCGCTTCGCTCGGAGTGGTCGATCTCGAAGCACGACCGTGCCCTCCGGACCCTCCGGCGCCCTTCACACCGGCGGCACTGCGTTGCTCATGTGTGCTGTGTGCGTCGGCTCGTTGTCCGGCTATGGCTCTCAATCAGCAATTTCGCACGTAATTCCTCCATGGCTCATTCAAACTTTGAATTCATAGCGTTGGGATTGCAACGATTTTGGGGTGTCTCCAAAAATGACCATGATAAATTACGTGCGAAATGTGGGTGGAGGTGGTGTCGTCGCCGTCCATGGGTGCCGCAGCCGGGCCCGTCGCCCACAGGTGCCGCAGTCAGGTCCTGCGTCTGGAGGTACGCCCGTGGCTCGGGTCCCTTCCCGCCGTCGGTGGGGGTTTTGCAGCATTAGAAGCTGGTTGGCGGCGTGTCGCCGGCGTGTCGTACCTCTAATGACGCCATTTCCCCCGTTTGGTGACGGTGAGATCACGGTTTGAGGTGGTGTGGCCGCCAAAGTGCAGACCCATTGGACGAAAGTCGCTGAAAATGGCCTGTTTTGGCTGAATGGGTCTGCACTTTGGCAGATTTGCTGTCTGTCGTGGTGTGTTGTTCGCGCGCGAACCCCTGAACATGCGCGTTAACCCTTTGATGCGCACGTCAACCCCTCAACATGCGCGTGGGCGGCGCTGCTTCGTGAGTACTGCCCTTTTTGCCGTGGTAAAGATAGTGCTGGCAGCCCGCCCAGACGACCACCTAGCGCGTTAACGTGCGGCGGCTGGGTGTAGCGCGTAAGCGGTTGGGCGTCGTGTGCGGCTGGTTGTGCTCGCACGTGCGTACAGTAGTGCCCCGCCCGAAGTCGGGCGGGGCACCATCGCAACAAACGATCAGGCGTTCTGCAGTGCTCCCTGCATCGCGAACATCAGGATCACCATGATCGTGTTGTTGAGTGCGTGGAACAGCCACGAGTAGGCGACGTTCTTCCCGGACTTTACGTACACGAGCGTCAGGACGATGCTGAGCGGCAGGTACGTGAAGAAATCCTGCCACTGGTGAGAGTGCATGTACGCAAACAGCGCCGCTGAGATCGACCCGACGATCCACGTGGGCGCGTACGCGCTGAGCTTGCCGATGAGGATGTGGCGGTAGAAGATCTCCTCAATCATGGGGACGCCAACGGTCACGAAGAACGAGAATATGAGGCCAAGGGCTCCGTCGAACAGTGCATCCATGACGCCCTGTTGGTTCGCAGCAATCGGCGGGTTGCCTCCGTAGAGGGCGAAACGGATGGAGACCTGAACGATGACGACCACGAGCCACAGACCGAAGAGGAGCGCGATCTTGCGCACGGGGCGTGTGCGCAGATAGGAGAATGCGGGGAAAAACTCACGTGCAAAGAACGCGAGGACAACGATCAACAAAACCGTGTCGATCGCGAGGTTGATGGCTGTCAGGTTCCACGATTCGGGGAAGATCCATGTCGGCACTCCCACCAGGAAGAACGTGGCGTAGGGGATCCCGAAGATCGCGATACGCACCCACTCGGCGCGGGTCGGGCGCTTCGGGGACGAGGCCGGGGCTGCCTCGCTCGAAACCGGCTCGCCGGGCAGGGGGAAGGGAGCGGCGGACACGGGGCCCTGCGGGCCTGCGTTCGTCACGGGAGAATCTGCCGCCTCGCTCAGGGACTGTGTATTCGGGTCGGTTGCCATGACTAGGATCCGCTTTCTCTCGCAAATTGTACTGCCCGAATATTATGGCAAAATTTGAAATAAACTGACAAGTGCATGTGTGCGCGAGTACAGTAGCGCCCCGCCCGAAACTGGGCGGGGCGCTACCGTAAACAGTAATCAGGCGCTCTGTGGCAGCGTTGGCGCGAAGAAAACGATAGCCACCATGATCGAGTTGTTAAGGGCGTGGTATAGCCACGCGTAGGCAATGTTCTTGCCGGACTTGATGTATACGAGCGACAAGATGATGCCGACGGGCAGTACATGGTCATGTCCTGCCACTCGTGGCAGTGCATGTAGGCGAAGAGGAATGCGGAGATTGACCCGAGAAGCCAGGTCGGTGCGTACGGGCTCAGCTTGCCGATCAGGATGTGGCGGTAGAAGATCTCCTCAACCAAGGGCATGCCAATTGCAACGAAAAACGCGAATGTGAGGCCGAGGGCGCTGTCGGATAGTGCGCTGACGACCCCCTGCTGGTTCTGTGCGACCGGTGGGTTCGGGCCGTAGATCGAGAGACGTATAGCGCCTTGGACCATGGTGGCCAGGAGCCACAGGCCAAAGAGAAGCGCAATCTTGCGCACGGGGCGCCTACGCAGGTACGAGAATGCGGAAAGGACCTCGCGTCCAAAAAATGCAAGTGTCAACGCCAGGAAAATCGAGTCGAGTATGACGTTGACGAGGGTGGCGTTCCATGACTCGGGGAAGATCGATGTCGGGATGATGTCGAGCAGGAAAAACGACGCGTAGGGGATCCCGAAGGCTGCGATCCGAACCCAGTCGGCGCGGGTGGGGCGCTCAGGCGACGAGGCCGGGGCCGCCTCGCCCGACACCGCTTCGGTGTGGAGGGGCAAGTGATCGGTGTCTGCGGGACCGTTCGGGCATGTCAGTGCTTCTGGAGTGGTGGCAGCTTCCTGTGCGGGTGATGTGCTGGGATTGGGGGACATGGACGCTCAAACGCTTTCTGTGTAACTGCCGACGCCTGAGAATTATGACAGGATTTTAAATTCTGATGCAAGTTCGCGATTTTTGAGGTGTTCATGCAGTTGGCGCGCCATTTTTATGGCACTACGTCAGCAAGTGATCAGTCTGGGCCTTTCGTCCCCCAAGGGGGTCATGTCTCCGCGCTAAACACGGTCACGGCATGGTCACAATTTAGGACGACCTAAACAGACTACTTTCCGCCTGGGCGAGATGTGGCTACGCTCAACGTATAGAAAATGCATTATCCCTGCGTTATCTAATCGCCGGATCGTCAGGAGGCAAGCGGTGACAGTGCTTCGCGCTCGCGCGCATAGTATTCGCGCTCACGTACACAACGTCGGTCAGCGACTTAGTCGCGTCCTCATCGTCGCCGTCATGGCGGCCGTGGCCGTGGCGATGTTCGCCGTGCCCTCGCGCGCCGCGGATCAGACATGGAGCGATGTTTCGACCACGATCAATGGCCTGATCGACGAAGGCGTGTCCACCTACAAGGCGGGCGACGCCAAGGGCGGCAAGGACAAAGTCAACGACGCCTACTACAAGCACTACGAGATCACCGGCATGGAGAAGCAGGTCATGGCCCGCATCTCCGGCTCGCGCGTCTCCCAGGTGGAGATGGAGTTCTCCCTCCTCAAGAAGGCCATGACCGACGGCGATAGCGCCGGCGTCGACACCCACGCCAAGACGCTCAAGCAGTACATGGTCGAAGACGGCGCGTCCCTGGATGGCGTCGCCCCCGGGTCGGCAGCCCAGGCCTCGTCGGATGATTACAGCCCCGGCGCGTGGGGTGAGGTCGCCAAGACGATCAACGGCATCCTCGAAGACGGCGCCAACGCCTACAAGGGCGGCGACGCCAAGGCTGGTAAGGACAAGGTCAACGAGGCCTACTACAAGCACTACGAGATCACCGGCATGGAGAAGCAGGTCATGAGTCGCATCTCCGGCTCGCGCGTCTCCGCCGTCGAGATGGAGTTCTCCCTCCTCAAGAAGGCCATGACCGACGACGACTCGGCGGCGGTCGACCAGCACCTCTCGACGCTGACGAACTACATCCGCGAGGACGCCAACAGCCTCGACGGCTACACCGGCAAGGCCGCCGACAAGACCACCGAGGGCTCGACCACCTCCCCGTGGGTCGCCCAGTTCCTGCCCTCCCTCCTCGTCATCCTGCGCGAGGGTATGGAGGCGATCCTGGTCGTCGCCGCCGTCCTGGCCTACCTGGCCAAGGCCGGCCACAAGAACAAGGCCCCCATCGTGTGGGGCGGCGTGGCCCTCGCCCTGGGCCTATCCGTGGGCCTGGCCTTCCTCTTCAGCTACGTGACCTCCCTGGCGGGCGCCAACCAGGAGCTCCTCGAGGGCTTCGCCGCGCTCTTCGCGGTTGCCATGCTGATCTGGGTCTCCAACTGGATGATCAACAAGTCCTCCAACAAGGCCTGGGACGACTACATCAAGAAGCAGACGGACGCCTCGCTGACCAGCGGCTCCCTGCTGGGCCTGGCGTTCATCTCCTTCCTCGCGGTCCTGCGCGAGGGCGCCGAGACGATGCTCTTCTACGTGCCGATCGTCGCCGCCGCGGGCGACAAGGTCCACTACGTGTGGATCGGCCTGGCGGTCGGCCTCGTGGCCCTGGTCATCATTTACCTGCTCATCCAGTTCGCGGCGGTGCGCATCCCGCTGCGCCCCTTCTTTACCGTCACCTCGCTGCTGATGGCCTTCATGGCCTTCACCTTCACGGGTGCTGGTATCGGAGAACTCCAGGAGGCGGACGTCGTGTCCCTGACGCCCATCTCCGGCTTCCCCACCATTGACCTCTTGGGGATCTACCCCCGAGTGGAGAACCTGGCCGCGCAAGCCATCGTTCTCGCCATCATCGTCGGTCTCTATTTCTTCGGAAAAGCTCGCCTCGCCCGCGAGGCCGCCGCCCAGTCGCGGGCCGGGGAATGACACCCCCGAGCGACACCGACATTTCACCCAACCAACACGCACAGGAGATCATCACTATGAAGCGCTCTCTGTTCCGCGTCGGCGCGGCCCTGGCCACGCTGGCCCTCGCAGGCACTCTGGCGGCCTGCTCCAACAACTCCTCCTCGTCCTCCAGCGAGACGCCCGCGGGGCCGGCCTCGGCTGACTCTGCCGCTCCCGCCCCCGGCGAGGACGCTGGCTTCGAAGAGCAGCCCCTCGGCGACGAGGTCCACGTCGGCCCCCTCGTCGTGGGTGGCGTCTACTTCCAGCCCGTCGAGATGGAGCCCCAGGTGGGCACCCCCGCCGCCGAGTCCTCGATGCACATTGAGGCCGACATCGCCGCCGCCGTTGACAACAAGCTCGGCTACGGCGCGGGCGACTTCGTCCCCGGCCTGACCGTGGACTACGCGATCAAGGACAAGTCCGGCAACGTCGTCCAGGAGGGCACGCTCATGCCGATGAACGCGTCCGACGGCCCGCACTACGGCCTGAACCTGCCCAAGCTGGACGCCGGCACCTACGACGTGTCCTTCATGATCAAGCCCCCCAGCGTGTGGCTGCTGCACACCGATAAGACCACGGGTGTTGAGGGCCGTTTCTGGACCGAGCCGCTCGTCGCCGAGTTCCCGGATTGGCAGTGGGATCCCACGGCCGTTTCCTGGTGATCGACGCTCATGCTTTGCGGGGCCGAGGCAGTGGTTCTTTATAGGACCGCTGGCCTCGGCCCTCGCCCCGTGAGGGGACTAGAATCGACACCGTAGCTACGACTTCGGTGAACCTTTACTTCGGGAGGAAAGCCAATGCTTCAGCAGATGAGTGAAGCAACCCTGACGTTGCTGTTGACGATGCTCGCGCTCGGCGCCGTCATCCGCTTCATGCCCGCCGCCGGGCGTGGTCGCCGCGGCAAGAAGGCGCGCTCGGTCGCCGTGTGGGCCGGTATCGGCCTGGGCATGGTCTCCTCCCTGGCCCTGACGATCATTAACGTCGAGGCCCCTAAATCCGTGAACCGCCAGACCGTTGGCCTGTTCACCCTTCCCGTCGCGATCGTCCTCGCGGTCCTGTTCCTCGCGCTCATCGCGGTGCGCTCGCGCCGCGTGCGTTCCCTCCTGCCCGGCGACGCCGACGACGAGGCCCGGGCGGCCTCGTCGATGGAAACCGCAGTGAGCGGGGATACCCTCGTGCGTATCGTCGGTGCCCTCTACATCGCGGCCGCCCTGTTCCGCGCCGTGCCGACGGCCATGAACCAGGCCGTCATGATGCTCTCGGGCGGCGTCGAGATCTACTCAACTCCGGTCGTCCTCGCGTTCGTCGGCTATGCGCTGGCGTGGGTGCTCGTCTGCTTCGTCGCCTGGGTGTCGTACCGCCTGTGCTCGTGGAACAACCGCGTGTGGCTGGCGGCTTTCATCCTGATCGCCCTGCTGGCCAACCACTCTCTGATGGTCGTGCGTATCCTCAAGGCCAAGCGCTGGATCGCGATTCCGAAAGACGCGTGGAACGTCATGTCGTGGTTCATCAACCACGAGGCCGTCTTCACGATCGCCGCGGGCCTGGCGCTGTGCGCCGTCGTGGTCCTCACCTGGCTGGCATCGCGCTCGATTCCGACCGTCGGGGCTAACCCGGCGGAGGGACGCCTGGGCCGCGCGCGCTCGCGCCTCTACAAGTCCATGGCTGGCACCGCCGCCCTCGGCTACCTGTGTGGCGCGCTGCTCATCACCGTCGGCGTCGCCTACGGCAGCCAGGAGATCGAACTGTCCCCGCCCGAGTCCTTCAGCGTCGTCGACGACCAGGTGAGCGTCAACCTCGCCGACATCTCCGACGGTCACCTGCACCGCTACGAGTACACGACCTCGGGCGGCGTGAAGGTGCGCTTCATCGTCATCCAGAAGTCCGGCTCCTCCTTCGGCGTGGGCCTGGATGCGTGCGAGATCTGCGGCCCGTCGGGCTACTACGAGAAGGATGGCAAGGTCATCTGCAAGCTGTGTGAAGTTGCGATGAACATCGCGACCATCGGCTTTAAGGGCGGCTGCAACCCGATCCCCATCGACTACAAGGTCTCCAACGGCACGCTGACCGTGCCGATCTCCGCCCTCGAGGCCTCGGCCTCCATCTTCGCGAAGTAAGGCTCACGCGTGTTTTTCCGAATGCTCCGCGGTGCCCTCACGAGACGCGGTAACCGCCACTTCATGATCGCCCTGACCGTCGCGCTGGGCGCCTGCGTCGCCACGTCCATGCTCTCCGTCATGTTCAACGTGGGCGACAAGGTCAACCAGGAACTCAAGTCCTACGGCGCAAATATCGTGGTGCGCCCGCAGGGTGCGGCCGTCCTCGATGACCTTTACAACACGGGCGAGGTGACCGAGGCCCGCTCGTACCTGCGCGAGGACGAGCTGGGCAACATCAAGACGATCTTCTGGACGTACAACATCCTCGACTTCGCGCCGCTGCTGAACGTGTCCGCCACCGACGCGTCCGGCGAGCACGTGCCCACGACCGGCACGTGGTTCGGCCACCACCTCGAGCTGGCCACCGGCGAGAGCGTCGAAACCGGCCTCGACAAGCTGCGCGGCTGGTGGGGCATCGAGGGCTCCTGGCCCGCGGACGACGACGAGGACGGCGCCCTCGTCGGCACCACCTACGCGACCGCTCATGGCCTCGGCGTCGGCGATACCTTCACCCTGACCCGCGAAGGCATCACCCGCGACTTCACGGTGCGCGGCATCCTCACCAGCGGCGACGACGCCGACCGCGGCGTGTTCATCCAGCTTCCGCAGGCCCAGGCGCTCCTGAACCGCGAGGGCGTCGTCGGCAGCGTCGAGGTCTCCGCCCTGACCACGCCCGACAACGACCTGGCCCGCAAGGCCGCGAAGAACCCGAACTCGCTGAGCGTATCCGAGAAGGAAACCTGGTACTGCACCGCCTACGTCTCCTCCATTGCCTACCAGATCGAGGAAGTCATGACGGACTCCGTGGCACGCCCGGTCCGCCAGGTCGCCCAGTCCGAGGGTACGATCCTCGAGAAGACCCAGCTGCTCATGGTCCTCGTGACCGTCCTGGCGCTCATCGCCTCGGCCCTGGCCATCGCGAACCTCGTGACCGCGGGCGTCATGGAGCGCTCCAACGAAATCGGCCTCATGAAGGCCGTGGGCGCGAAAGATAAACAGATCATCTCGCTGTTCCTGACGGAGACGATCATCGTCGGCCTGGCCGGCGGGATCCTCGGCTACGGCGGAGGCCTCGCCCTCGCGCAGGCGATCGGCTACATGGTTTTTGGCTCGTCCATCGCCTTCGTGCCTGTCGTCGTCGGCCTCGTCGCCGTCCTCGTCATCCTCGTCGTCCTGGGAGCCTCCATCCCGGCGATCCGCTACCTGCTGCGCCTCAACGCGGCGGAAGTCCTGCACGGAAGGTGATGCCCATGTCCAGACGAGCAATGTTCTGGCGGATGGTCACCTCCTCCATCCTGCGCCGTCGCTCCCGCGTCCTCATCGCGATCCTCGCCGTCGCCATCGGCGCGACCACGCTGTCCGGCCTCGTCACGATCGCCGTCGACGTGCCGGCCCAGCTGGCCCGAGAGATCCGCTCCTACGGCGCCAACCTCGTCGTCACCCCCGCCGGTGACGTGCCCATCACGGACGAGGCCGTGGCCGCCGCGACCGCCCAGGTGCCCGCGAGCGCTCTGGTCGGATCCGCAGCCTTTGACTACGAGACCGTCACCATCAACGACCAGCCCTACGTGGCGGGCGGCGTCGACCTGGAGGCCGTGCACGCCATGAACCCGTACTGGTTCGTCGACGGGGAATGGCCCGCTGCGACGGGCCAGGTGCTCGTGGGCGAGCAGGTCGCTTCGACGATCGACGTGAAGGCCGGGGACACGATCACGGTCAGCCAGCTGGACGCGAGCGCGTCCTCGAAGGCCGCCGCCCAGTCGGGGGCGCAGGCCTCGGCCCTCAAGGTCGATCCGCGTACCGTCACCCTGACCGTGTCTGGCATCCTCAAGACCGGCGGCAACGAAGACGGGTACGTGTACATGTCCAGACAGGACATGAGCACGCTGACCGGGCAGGCCGGCGCCGTGTCGCTCGCCGAGTATTCGATCGCTCTGGAAGGCGAGCAGCTGAGCGCCGTCGCCGACGCGATGAATGCCGCGAACCCGCAGATTCACGCCCAGACCGTGCGCCGCCTCGCCCAGTCCGACACGGGCGTCCTCGCGATGCTGCGCTCCCTCCTCGTCGTCATCACCGTCATCGTGCTGGCGCTGACCATGATCGGTGTGTCCACGACGATGATCGCCGTCGTCACCGAACGCCGCAACGAGATTGGCCTGCGCAAGGCCCTGGGCGCTACCGCCCGATCCATCACCCGCGAGTTCATGGGTGAGGGCGTCATGCTCGGCCTCATCGGAGGCATCCTGGGCGCCGGGGCGGGCTACGGCCTCGCCGTGCTCATTTCCACCTCCGTGTTCCACCGATCGATCTCCCTGCACCCCGTCATCCTCCTCGGCACGGTCGGCTGCTCGATCCTCATCGCCGTCCTCGCCTGCCTCCCGCCGGTGCGCCGCGCACTGGCCGTCGACCCCGCGCTCGTCCTGCGCGGAGAATGAGAGTCACCATGACCACCTCCACCGCCACCCCGGCCTCGTCGGCCCCCACGGACGCGCTGCTGAGCCTCGAGGGCGTCTCGAAGATCTACGGGGACCTGCACGCCCTCGACAACGTGTCCCTCGAGATCCCGCGCGGCCAGTGGGTCTCCATCGTCGGCCCCTCCGGCTCCGGCAAAACCACCCTCATGAACATCGTCGGCGCGATGGACACCGCCACCGAGGGCACCGTCATGCTGGACGGCCACGACATCTCCGACCTGACCGCCGACGAGCTCACCGAGGTGCGCTGCCGCACCATCGGCCTCGTCTTCCAGCAGTTCCACCTCATCGGCCACCTGACAGCCCTTGAGAACGTCATGGTCGCCCAGTACTACCACTCGATGCCCGACGAGAAGGAAGCCCTCGAGGCCCTCGACCGCGTCGGCCTCGCCGACCGCGCCACCCACCTGCCGCGACAGCTCTCCGGCGGCGAGCAGCAGCGCGTGTGCGTGGCCCGCGCCCTCATCAACTACCCCAAGCTGCTGCTGGCCGACGAGCCCACCGGCAACCTGGACGAAACCAACGAGGAGATCGTCCTCGACCTGTTCAACCAGCTTCACCAGGACGGCACGACCCTCATGGTCGTCACCCACGACGCGCTCGTCGCCGAACAGGGCCAGCGCGAAATCCGACTCGACCACGGCAAGGTCGTCAAGGAAACCTGGCACGACCACGACTTCGAACAGCGCGCCTCCGGCCTGGTCCTGCCCGGCCGCGACGGCGACGCGCGCAGCGGAAAGGACAAGGTGCGATGACCACGCCCACCCCTGTTGAGAGCCGATCCCGCTGGGTTGCCCCGGCCTCGTACGCGGTCCTCGGTGCCCTCGGCGCGACCATCCTGGCCGCGTGCACGCCCAACACCGGCCTGGACATGACCAAGCCCATGAGCGACGGCACCTGGACCGCCCAGTCCAACGCCGACGACCAGGGCTCCATCGGCACCATCACCATCACCGTCGAGGGCGGGCGCATCACCGCCACCACCTACGAGACGACGCTGGCCGACGGCACCGACAAGGGCGCCGAATACGGCAAGAGCTCCTCCGGTGAGGTCTTCAACGAGGACTACTACAAGAAGGCTCAGGCCGCCGTCGCCTCCTACCAGGAGTACTCCGACAACCTCACCAAGGTCGGCGACCCCGCCAAGGTCGACGTCATCACCGGCGCCACCGTCGCCCACCAGCAGTTCGTGCAGGCCGCCATCCGCGCCATCGCCGCCGCCCAGGGCGTCTCCCCGGACGGCGCCGACGACATCAACATCCCCGGTCTGAACGACGCCACCAAGGACGGCGACCTCGACAAAGACCTCGGAGGCTCCGACGGCTGAGGCTTCGCGCTTCGCCGGCACCCCGGGGGACGAGGCGATGGCTGAGTCCGCGGGGGTAGCGCCCACGTGGCGCTCCTCCTTCCCTGCGATGGGTACCCGCGTCGACATCATCGGCTGGGGCGGGGACGGCATGGCGATCGTCAACGCTGTCGTGGGTGTCGTCGCGCGCCACGAGGACATGTGGAGCGTGTTCCGGCCCTCGTCCGAGGTATCGCGGCTCAATGATGCTGTTGCTTCGACTGGGGGCGGTGGCGGTGCATCCCGTTGCGGGGCCGATTCCGTGCAGGATGGCCCCGGCCTCGTCGTGAGCGAAGAAACCGACCGCCTGCTGCGCGACGCGCTGGCGCTCGCGGAGGCGACCGGGGGAGCGTTCAACCCGCTGATCGGGCCGCTCGTTGCCGCGTGGGATGTTAAGGCGATGCGGGCGGCGTACGTCGCGGGTGCGCCCTTGCCGCCCGCGCCTTCTGCCGATGCTGTCGAGGCGGCGTTGCGCGCGTCGTCGTGGGGCTTGCTGTCGCGCGTTGGTGAGCGGCGTTGGGCGATGGGGGTTCCCGGTGAGTCCGTGGGCGGTGTGGATGCGCCCAGCCCAAGCCTCGACCTGGGCGGTATCGCGAAGGGATACACCGCCGACGCGTGCCGAGACCTGGCCGTGGCCATGGGGGCGCGCGGCGTCCTCGTGTCAGTGGGGACGTCGTCGGTGTCGGTGTTCGGGACTCGCGCCGACGGCTCTTCGTGGCGCGTCGGCCTGCGCGACCCTCAAGGTGGGCCCACGTCGGTCGCTGGCGTCGTGGAGCTGCCTGCGGGTGGCATGGCGTCCCTGTCGACGTCCGGGGATAACCTGGGGCCGCTGGGTGGGGTGCGCGCGGATCCTGTGGCGGGTTCTTCGGCGGGTCCTTTGGTGGGGCCCGTGCCGGATCATCGCGCGCGTGAAACATCGCGTGAAACATCCCCGGGTGACGGTGCTGTCCGGCATGGTCATGGTCTCGCACCGCTCAGTGGCGATGCGCCTGGCTCCGGGCCCTCCAACGCTCATGCGCCTGTTCACGCCGATGCTTCTGCCAACTCTGTTTCTCCTGGCCCGGCCGTACGTTTGCTGGACCATCACATTATCGACCCGCGCACGGGATACCCCGCTCATGCAGGTGTGCGACAGGTCAGCGTCGTGGCCTCGTCGGGTGTGCTGGCGGAGGCGCTGTCGACGGCGCTTCTCGTCGATCCGTCCATCGATGTTCCCGATGTCGTGGCGCGCTGGGCCCGAGAGACGGGCGCCCCCGGCCTCGGCGAAGGTTGCGGGCCTGGTGCGGGCGTAGGCCTGAGGGCTGGCGCGTCATCACTGTTGTACTTCTCCTGATGCGCAGGGCTGAGGTCATGTGTCCGCCACATGTGGATTGAGTTGGGGTGTTGCCGGGTGAGTCCAACGTGAGGAGTGAGTAGTTGTTGCCAAGCCTTCGCGTGCCTATCTCGATTACTGCGTTATGTGGCGGGCAGTTCTGTACTGGCGAGGGAGCATTACACCAGTTGGGGAGCATTACACCAGTTAGGGAGCATTACACCACCTGGGAAGTGGTGTAATACCCGGCTAAGTGGTGTAACACCACTTAGGAACAAGTGCATATGCGGAGAGTGTTGCTAGCTGGCCGATGCTGACCGTCGATTGGGCTTGGCGAACTTGCAGATGCGTGTGAGAGCGGACGTTATCCACATCCCCTCGGAGCAGCTTGCCTCTATCCACAGGTTCGTTCTCAGGTCGTGACGTGGCAGATGGTCTTGCCGATGATGGGCATATGAACGCTCAATCGCTGACCGTCATTAGGTCTTCGACAGATGGACGGCCTTCAGTGGGGGATCTGTCGTCAGGAAATGTACTTCGTATTCAGCGTGGACGTTACGTCACGATCCATCAATCCGGTTCACCGATGACCTACTGGGAGATATGGGCTCTCGTGGCCAGGGCTCGATTATTTGTCGTGAGTGACAGTAGCTCCTGCTCTCCGGTGTTCGTAGGCGCTAGTTCATTCGTTGCGCGGTCGATACCGCTCTGGGAGGCAAATCCCGATGTCGTGATCTGGTGCGCGTCGCGGCATGGGAGGCGCTCAATGCCGGCGGTCACCATGCAAACGGTGACTATTCCTGCGACGTATGTGTGTTCGACAGTGAAGAAGCCCTGCGAACGCAGCATCGAGATCGTTGATCGGTTGCGATGTGAATCTGTCGTTGAGGCGACAGTTCGTATGGCTTGTTATTCGGAACGTCTCAGTGGATTCGTGGCAATTTGCATGGCATTGCACCACGAGTCTCGGTTCCTGTTGCTATCCCAGGAAGAAAGTAGACAACGAGCTGAACGCGTGCGAAGCAAGATGCTTGAATGCTTGGATCTGTATCGGCAACAAAAGGAATGCGTTCCCTACAAGCGTGCACAGCGCCTGATAGCCGCCGCTGACCCGGGCTGCGACAATCCAGCCGAGGCAGCGTTGCTGTGGGTCCTCAAGTCGGTGAGTGCCTTCGAAGTTGTGACCCAGTTCGAGATCGTCGTCAACGGGAGGCGTTATTTTGCGGACATTGCGATTCCGGGACTCATGATCATCTTTGAGTTTGATGGGATAGGCAAGCTTGGCAAGGACGATGTGGAGTTTGCGCGGGCGAAGCGTGACTGGATCCAACGTGAAAATGATCTGCGCAGTGCCGGTTGGAGGATACACAGGGTCTCTTGGAGGGACTACGAAGATTTCGCCGCGTTACGTGCGTGGGCGATTAAGCTCCTCCGTCCGCATCAAGTTGCTATCCCTGAGCATGCCGAGGCACTGTGGGCGTTGCCGACTGAAGTGTGTGATGGCCCGAGTCGACGTTTTCATGTCCGCGCTCGGTGAAGCCTGCACCGGTTAGGGAGCATTACACCACTTAGGAAGCATTACACTGCCTGGGAAGTGGTGTAATACCCGGCTAAGTGGTGTAACACCACTTAGGAACAAGCAGAAATGAGGACGATGGGTCCGGCTGGTGCGGTGCCCGTGGGTGGTGGCGGGTCCTGGCCGGGCTTCGGGACGATACGCCGAGCCACAACAGCTGCGAAGGCCCCACTGGTGTGGAGGGCGCCGGAGGGACTGGAGGGCCTGGCTGCGGTGCCCGTGGGTGGCGGCGGGGCCTGGCCGGGCTTCGAGGCGACGCGCCGAGCGAAGCTCGCGGCGCGGACGGCTCGCGGGCGGGCCGCCGCCCACGGGCACACCAAGCAGCCCGGCCGAGCAGGGCACACCAAGCAGCCAGGCCCCAAGCCCGGCCCCACAGAAAGGCCCGACGGCGTCCGGAACACTCGCGGGGCCACTCATCGACGCCAGAATTCAGGCGGAACGTCCCGCAAGCAGCGTCGCCAGGTGGACGCCCCCGCGGTCCGCCAGCTGAGCGGCCTGGGTGCGGCACGAGAAGCCGTCCGCCAGGTACACGGCATCCGGCTGCGCCGACAGGGACGGCAGCAGCGAATGGGATGCGACGGCCACAGACAGGTCGTAGTGGCCCGCCTCCATGCCGAAATTCCCGGCCAGGCCACAGCAGCCCTCGAGCCTGGTCACGTGAGCGCCCAGCGACTCGAGGAGCGCCTGGTCCGTGTCCCACCCCATGACGGAGTAGTGGTGGCAGTGCGGCTGCGCGACGATCTCGACGCCCTCCAGGCTCGGCAGGTGACGCGCGGATGCGGGCACCGCCGACAGCACCTCTGCGAGGGTGCGCGTCGCGGAAGACACGAGCAGAGAGCGCGGGTCCTCGGGCAGTAGGTCCAGCAGGTCGTCGCGCAGCACCGCCGTGCACGACGGTTCAACGCCGACGATCGGGATCCCCGACACCGCAAAAGGCGCCAGAACGCCCAGCAACGACGTCAAGTGCTTCTTCGCGCCGCTCAGCTGACCCGTCGTAATCCACGTGAGGCCGCAGCACGCATCCGGCGCGACGATCGGCGCGAACCCGTTCGCCTCGAGCACGTCGACGACCGCGCGTGCACCAGTATCGTCCAGGGTCTGGCTAAACGAGTCCGCCCACACGAGCGCATACGGCCGCCCGCTGGGATCGCGTGGCCCGCTCAGGATCGGAGAGTCCGCCATCGACGAGGCAGTGGCCCCCTCGCGCTCGCGGGCGGAGTCAGGCGAGGCCTGGGTGCCGCCGCGCTCGCGGGCACCGGTGGCGGCATCGGAAGGTGCAGCGCCGGAAGATGCGGCATCGTCAGGCGTGACAGTCGGAACAGCTCCGGCCAGCAGGGAACGGCGGCGAGCCCACGCGGTGAAGGTGCCGGACTGGAGGGCGGGCATGCCTCGGCGAGGATCGAGGCCGATGAGGCGGAAGGCGAGCGAGCGCAGGGGCGCCACCGACATGATGGTATTCGCGACGGTAGCCAGGCCGGGCACGCGCGCGGTGACGCGGGTGAGGCGCGGCAGCCAGCCGAGCGTGTAGTGGCTAAGGGGGCGCATGTGTCCCCGGTAGGTGCGGAAGAGCGCTTCGGAGCGGTATCGGGCTATGTCGACGCCGGCGGGGCAGTCGGTGGAGCAGGCCTTGCAGGCGAGGCACAGGTCGAGGGCCTCGAGGACCTCGGGGGAGTCGATGGCCTTGACGAGCTGCGAGTTCGCAGCCTCCTGGAGGATGCGGGCGCGCCCTCGGGTCACGTCCTTCTCCTCGCGCGTGGCCAGGTAGGACGGGCACATGAAGGTGCCGGACACCCCCGCGCGGCACTTGCCCACGCCCGTGCAGCGGTGGACGGCGGCCGTGAAGTCGCCGCCGTCGTGGGTGAAGGAGAAGCCGCCGTCCGCGGGCATGGGACGCGCGGCGACGCGGCGCAGGTTTGCATCGAGGGGGTCGACGCCGGGCTGGAGCTCGAGCGCACCGCCCGAATGACCGGCAATACCGGCATTCCCGGCACTGCCGGCATTCCGCGCCCGCGCGCGGGAGGCGGCCTCGGCCTCGTCCATGGGGGCAGCGAGCACCCCGGGGTTGAGGAGGTTAGCCGGGTCGAAAACGTGCTTGACGCGCGCGAACAGGTCGAGCATGTCGGGGGAGTACATGAAGCGCAGGAGCTCGCCGCGGGCGCGCCCGTCGCCGTGCTCGCCGGAGACGGAACCACCGTGGGCGGCGCAGATGCGGGCCGCGGACTGGAGGAAGGCGCGCGAGTGGGCGACGCCCTCGGGGGTTTCGAGCGGCATGGCGAGGCGCACGTGCACGCAGCCGTCGCCGAAGTGCCCGTACAGGAGCCCGTCGATGTCGAACTCCTCCATGAGGGCGGTGAAGTCGCGTAGGTACGCGCCGAGGTTTTCGGGCGGGACGGCCGCGTCCTCGAAGCCGGGCCAGGCCTGCTGGTCGCCGCCGCCAGCGCCGTCAGGCGGGGTGCGTCCGCCCAGGCCCGCACCGTCGGCGCGGATCCTCCAAAGGGCCGAGGCCTGGGCTCCGGGTGGGTACACGACCGTGTCGATGGCGGCGGAGTCGGCGCACAGGGCGCGTGCGCGCTCCAGGGAGGCGGTGACGTCTTCGCCGGGGGCGCCGACTTCGACGAGGAGCCAGCCTTCGCCCTTGGGCAGGGCGGGGACGGCGCCGGGGCCCTTGTGGGCGCGCACGACGTCGACGAGGCGGCGGTCCATGCCCTCCACAGCGAGGGGGGAGTGGGCGAGCAGCGCGGGCACGTCGTCGGCGGCTTCGATCATGGAGCGGTAGCCGAGGGCGGCGAGTACGGGCGCGTCGGGCAGGGGCACGAGGCGCACAGTGATGGACAGGATGAGGACGAGGGTGCCTTCGGTGCCCGCGAGCATGGCGGCGAGGTTGCGCCCGCCCTCGGGGGTGAGGTGCTCGAGGGAGTAGCCGGAGACCTGGCGCTTGAAGCGACCGAGCTGCGTGCGGATTGGTGCCAGGTTGGAGTCGATGAGGGAGGCCAGCCCGGGCACGTCGCGAAGCGCCGAATCGTGCGAGGTCGTGGCCGTGAAGCGGCGCCCCTGCCCGTCTACGCAGTCGAGGGAGACGATGTTGTCGGAGGTGCGCCCCCAGGCGGTCGCGTGTGGACCGCACGCGTTGTTGGCGACCATGCCTGCGATCGTCGCGCGGTTCTGGGAGGAGGGGTCGGGGCCAAAACGCAGCCCGTGCTTCGCGGCGGCGGCCTGGAGGGTGGAGCCGACGCAGCCGGGCTCGACGGTGGCGGTGCGGGCCTCCGGGTCGATGGAGATGACGCGGTTCATGTGCCGCGAGAAATCGAGGACGAGGCCGGGGCCGATTGCGTTGGACGCGCACGAGGTGCCGCCGCCTCGGGCGGTGAGGGGGACGCCATGGGCGCGGGCGAGGTCGAAGGCTGCGACCGCCTGCTCGGGCGTGCGCGGGAAAGCGACGGCCAGGGGCGGGATGCGCGTGAGGCCGGCGTCGGAGGAGTAGCGCGCTCGCGTGCCGCTCGAGGCGTCGACGTCGATGAGTGCGCGCAGGTCCGTCAGGAAGCTCTCGCTCATGGTGCCAGTGTGTCATGCGAGCGCGCGTTGGGCGGTGGGTATCCGGTGTGCGGATGGTCGCGCGAGGCCGTGGCCGGTTGGGGCGCGAGTGGGGACCGTGGCGCTGTCGGTAAAAGGAGAGGGCCGAGGCAGTGGGTGCCTGCGGCCCTCACATTACGCGGGTTCCGGGTCGTCGCGGAAGAGCTTGGGGAAAGGTGTCACGGGGACGGGCATGCGCTCCACGGGCGGAAAATGAGGGCTGACCGCCTGCTCAGACTTTGGGTACAGTCGGGGCGATGATTCCGTGTTCAGGCAGTAGGGGGACAGTTCGCGGCGCGTCTCTTCGGACGCCGGAACCTGCGGTTCTGGCGCCGAATATTCAACGATACGCAGCTTATCTCTGCCCATTGAGTGTCACCCTGTTCGATCTCATATGCCCTGCCGCGCAGCAGTCTAACCGGGTGGAAGATGCTGCGCCATCCGGATTCTGAGCGACATGTGTCATCGTACACGACATTGGTCCCAAGTCGTCGGACAACTGAGGATAGTTGCTCAGAATGTGTCAGTGGGTTACTTGCTGCGCTCGTTCTCTATGGCTGCCCACTCCTCGTCGGTCGTCGGGTTGCCGCCGGCGACAATGTTTGCGAAATCCTGCGAGGTGCGTGTGTTTTCGTCAAAGTAGGCCATGTGGTGGTCTAAAGCGTGCAGGAAGCGGTAAGCCTGGTGGACCAGCGGATTGTTATCGATGGGAGGTATGCGAGGCGGCACGTAGTTCTCAGAATCTGTGACGTCGCCACTCAGGTGAGTAATTCTGTCTAGGTATCGGGGGTCGCTTCCGAATCCACTAGGTGTGAATGTGTTGAGGTCCTGTACTGCGTCGGACGTTGGGATCGAGGAGACATAGACGTGTTTCTGTGACACGTTATATGCGTCGATTGTGTCTGCCCCAGCTCCGGGAGAGCCGCACATGATGAAGCGGTCGACGGTGCCCGGGGCGACGAGCGTCATCGACTTGCCGGACGTGGTCGATCCGTAGGAATGGCCGATGAGGGTGTTGGTAAACGAGTGACCGGTCGCGTTACCGCTCGCGCGCAGCCCCTCCTCGAAGCGTGCGAGCTTGGGGGCTGCGCGATCGGCGTACCCTATGTCTGCCGCCTGAACTTTGTCAGCCCCCTGGTTTGGGGGCCACGTACCCGAGGTAGGAGATGGTGGCAACGTTGTTCGGGTTGCCCCCTGCGTGCTTGGTCTGCTCCCTGAGGCGGTCGTTGAAGTCCATGTAGTATCCGAGGTCGCCGCGCACGTTCGTGCCGATGCCGGGGACGAGCGTCGACACGTGGGTGGCAGTGTCGGGATTGCCTGCGGAGACGATGGCGGTCGTGCGGTGGTATTTCTCGTCGTAGTTGAAGTCGAGGAGGTAGGCGGGTGCGAGGCCGTTGGTCAGTCGATAGGTGGGTTCCGTTCGTGACTTGATGACCTTGAGGTCCTGGTACTTCTCCAGTGCTCGCTCGAGCTTTTCCTTGGCAGCGCGTTCCTCTGAGCCCATGTGGCCCGATCTCGGCTCATAGGCGGAGAGGTGTTTGCGGGCGTCGTCGTATTCCTTCTGTGCGTCCTTGACTGCCTGCTCGGCATCTGCGAGGGCGCCCTTGTGGTAATTGCCCTTGTCGTCGAAGTAGCCGTCGAGAGCGAAGCGGTTGGCCCTGTCGCGCGCGTATGCGGGGAGGCCGTCGAGGTGGCGAATGTCGTCGGGGCGGTGGTCCATGAGGAATTGCTGCTGCTCAGCTGTCAGTGAGTTCCACCAGGCAGCGTTCTGGGACGGGCTCCAGTTTGGCTGGGGGAAGTCGGGGACGCCGATGACCTTGTTTTCAGCCCAGTCTCCGTCTGTGTAGCTGTCGTTATTGATGTCTTGGAGCGCGTGGTAGAGATCCGTGTCGACCTGGTCGGCCTGTTCGATGATGTCCTTGATGCCCTGCTCGATGTTAAAACGTGCAGGGGATTTTCCGCCGCGTTGCGTCCTTGATCCTTCTCCGACGACGCTGCCGTCGTTAAGAATGGTGCAGTTATTCGTGGATGCGTAGGCCCGTAGGGTGTTGATGTTGGACATGACGGTCGCAACCCCGTCGCGTGCGCCCTCAATGGCCATGAGGGCTCCGTTGACGTTGGTGAGTGCGCGCTCGAGCGAAGCGAGGTTTGTGAGGGTCGTTGCGCGCATCGCTGTGACGGCCTCACCCTCGGACCGGACGGCACCCAGGGCGTCCTCGCCGTCCTCGTAGGCCTTGCGCAGGACTTGGTTCGCTTCGAGCAGGTCCTTTGCGATGGACTCGAGAGATCCGCTTTCCCAGTTGAGAATGTTTGCCCATGTGATCGCCATGGTTCACTCTCCCTTCGAGGGGCCGACGGGTGGGCAGGGTTCGGGGACGCTCGCCATGACCTGTTGGATTGACTGCTGGTTGATGTCTTCTGTTGCCCAATACTCGGTGGCCGAGGCCTTAACGTTGTCGGCCAGGGTTGAGAAGGAGGTTTTCAGCGCCAGCAGCTGGTCCTCCATGTGTTCGCCTGCATACGTCGCCTGTGTGGGGGCGGAGCCGCCTTCCATGGCCAACTTGACATAGGAGAGATTGTAGGGAAGGGAGGCGATATTGTTGATCGTCGCCGAGAGGTCGCTCAGTTTCTGGGAGAAAGCCTCGAGGTCGTTCTCGAGAATGTGGAGATCGGGCATCGTCGTCCTGTCCTGCCGTCAAAGATCTGTTGTGCTAGCTCACTATTCTACCGGCTTGAAGAACTGTGGGCATGATGTGGGGCGTGGGTGAGATGGCTCGTTGACCGGGGCTTTAGGGGTAGATGCTTACGTGGTATCTACCCCAATGTCCCTGTGTCATCCGTGTTTCTTTTGGAACGTATGAAACAATGGCCCCGAGCGCCCCATACACGTGAAGGGAAGAGCGATGGCCCTGTTTGAGTTCGAGGATGGACACCTCGTCCCCGCTCAATTCGGATATCCGGTCGCCCAGGACCTGGGACCCGACCTTGTCGACGCTATCTGCCAGCAGGTCCTGCAGATCGTCTCGCGCCCGCTATTCCCGGTGACCTGGCGTGATATGACCGGCCAGGGTGACGAGGAGACGCCGCGCCTGACCGCCCTCGACGTGTCGGGTCAGATCGTCTCCGTCGAAATTCTCAAAGAACTCGACTCCGAGACCCTCATTACTTCCCTGTCTCGACTGGCCGAGGTCGCCTCGATTTCGTGGTCGGACCTGGCTGCGGAGTACCCCTCGGGCCCCGAGGGCTTCCGCGGCGGTTGGGCGCAGTTCCGCGACTCGATGCCCCCGGCGGTGGGCCCGGGCCCGCGACTCATCATCGTCGCCGGCGAGATCGACCCCTCGGTGCGCCCCGCTCTGTCCATCCTGGCGACGTCCGGCGTCGAGGTGCACCTCATGAACCTGCGCCAGATGTCGAACGGCCGCCTGTTCCTGGATGTGAACGCGGTGGGGCCGCGCCTGTACGGCCACGCCCCGCAGCTCCTCGCCTCCGCCTCCGCGCCCGCCCCCGAGATCGTGGCGCCCGCGGAAGAGCCCATCGAAGAGAGCGTCGCTGAAGCCTCCGGGGAGAACGATTCGGAGACCCCAACGACGCGCCCCACGCCGAAGGTTGCGCCCCACCTGCGCGACGTGTTCACCTACCCGATCGACGAGGAGCCCCCGGCTCCCTGGCAGCCCGCCGCCGAGGAAGGCAAGCAGGAAGAGGCCGAGGCCGAGTTGGCCGACGTGCTCGAGGCCGCCGAAGCCCCGCAGCAGGGTGAGAACGCCGAGCAGACCGACACTATCGAAGGTGACGCCGCCGAGGAGCCCACGGATGAGTGGGCGCCGACCGATGAGGCCGCCGAAGCCGACGCCCGCGACGCTCACGCCGCTGACGACCAGCACGTCGCCGACGATCATGTGGAGACGGTTGACAGCTCCGACCTGAACGAAGTAGCCGAGGATGCCGCAGGCGAGCGCGACGTGTTCGTGCCCGAATCCGGTGATACTGAGTACGCGGAGGACGCCGAGGCTGAGATCGCTGACTCGCTCGACACCGCGGCTGCGCACGAGCAGGTCGAGACTCACGACGAAGACGAGGCCTCCGAAGGCGACGTAGTCGAGGAGCCTGCGGATGAGTGGGCCCCGGTCGACGAGGAAGCCTCTAAGGCTCGCGACCAGTTCGCGCCCGAGGTCAACCAGGCCGAGGCCGACCGCGTCGAGGCCACGCAGCTCGCCGAGACCCGTCCCGGTGAGGACAGCGAACAGGTCGACGAGCTCGTCGACCACGAGGAGATTGCCACGGAAGAATCAGTTCACGCAGACGAGGTCGAAGCCGCCGACGAACGCAGCGATGAAAGCGACGAGCACGTTGAGATCGCCGACGAACAGGCGGAATCGGCAGGCGACGCTACGCCCGAGCAGGCTGATGAGCAGCAGGAGCCCGTGGAAGACAAGCCCCGCTGGGAGCGTCCCGCCCACATGAGTCGCCGCGCGACGCGTCGCGCTCGCGAAGAATCCGTCGAGCTTAACGACGGTGGTGCGACCGAGGCTGCCACGGCCTCGTCCGTGGATCGTTCCGACGAGTCCCCTGAGGTCGCCGCGGCCCGTGCGGAAGGCCTGCCGGTCCTCGGCCGCGACGAGGCCGGGCTGCGTACCCTCGCGCAGATCCTCGGCCAGGACACGCCCCTCGTGGCCCGCAGTGAGCTTGGCCTTCCCGCCGACCTCGTGCTCGCGGCCAGCGGCGCGGTCTCCGGTGCAGGCCTGACCTACCCGTCGCTCGACACCCTCCTGACCGCGCGCGGCCTCGGCCACCTCGACGCCTGGGGGCAGGTGCGCATCGGCGATCGCCTGGGCCCGACCCTGGCCGAAGCGCTCGACGAGGTCAACCGCGAAATCGTGCGCGAATACGCGCAGGCTCCGCGCGGACACCGCTCCGCCAAGCACTAACGCGACCGCGCTGAGCGCCCAGACCGCGCGGCGCTGACACGATGAAGGAGGCCCGGGATCATACGATCCCGGGCCTCCTCGCTTCCTGATGCTCAGTGCACGAAAGCGTCCAGCCAGCCGCGCATTGTCGCGTACACGGCCTCGCGCACGGGAGCGTCCGACAGGACGAGATCGTGCTTGCCGGGGAAACGCGCGATCGTCACGAGGTCCGACAGGCCCAGGCTCCGCTCTGCGATGACGGTGGGGTCCAGGACAGTGTCGGAGGTGAAGGCGCGCTCTCCCCACTCCTCGTCGAAATAGGCGGACGTGGACACCATCGACAGGACCGGGCAGTCCAGGTGCACGTCCTTTTCGATCGTCTCGTGCCCGGCCATGATTGCCTCGAGCCACGAGGCCGGCACCGGGTAGGACTCGGGGCGCTTCCACTCCTGAATGATCGGCCAGCCCGCGACGGACGGGTCTTGCGCCGACAGCCCCTCTGGGATAGGCAGTTCCGACGAAGCCCGGCCCGCGAGCGAGCGGCCGTAGTGTCCCGCCCCTCCCGTGGGCACCTCCCACATGGGGTTACGCGACGCGATGCGCCCGATGACGGGAGCCATCGCCCCGCGCCAGGCGGCCATCGACTGCATCTCCAGCCAGCCAGAGTTCAGGATGAGGCCGTCCAGGACGCCCGGGTGACGATGCGCCCACAGGGTTGCAATCAGACCGCCCGTCGAGTGGCCCATGAGGACGATAGGCTCGTCGTCGCGCTCCTCGCGGATGATCTCGATGGCCGCGCCGATCTCCTCGTCGTACACGGACAGGTCGTCCGTGTACCCGATCGTCTGATGGGGACGCAGGGAACGCCCGTACTTGCGCATGTCCAGCGCGTAGAACGCGGCACCCGCGTCAACCAGGTGCTGGGCCATTTCGGTCTGGAAGAAGTAGTCGTTGCGCCCGTGCAGATACAGGACCGTCATACGGGCGCTCGCGGGCGGGGTTGCGCGCACGAGGGTCGCCACACAGGGGCCCTCCGCGTCGTCAAGCAGCTCGATCGTGCGCGACTCGTACCCATCGCCCAGGATGTCGGCGCGCCACTGAAGCCCGGGAGGGCCGACTTCGCCCCAGGGGGCCATGACGTCGCGCTCGGGGATCCCCTCGGGCGACGAGGCCGGGGCCTCCACCCCGGACAGGTCGGGCAGGCCGCTCGTGTCGGGCATTAGCTCGCCGCCGGCCGTGGGATTGCTGGTAACGCTCATGTGGTCAGCATAACGCGCGAGGCCGTCCCGGCCTCGTTGATGAGGAGAAGAAACCGGGGCGGCCTCGGCGAGAATGGACGTCGATCAGGCGAAAGAGGATGCGCGCGAGGGGATGCGCTCGTTGAGGAATTCGTCGAGGAGAGCCGTCAGCTGGTCGTGTTCGATGAGGAAGCCGTCGTGGCCGTGGTCGGAGTGGATCTCGCGGTAGAACGCGCCCGAGATGCCGGCCGCCATCTGCCAGACCTGCTCGGGGAAGAACAGGCGATCCGAGTCGACCGCGACGACGAGGGTGCGGGCGGTGACGGCCTTGAGGGCCTCGACGACACCGCCGCGGTCGCGGCCTACGTCGTGGGAGAGCATCGTGCGGCACAGCGCCACGTAGGAGCCCGCGTCGAAGCGACGCACGATCTTCTCGCCGTGATAGTCCAGGTAGGACTCCACCGCCAGGCGTCCGCCGTGCAGGGGATCCTCGTCGTTCTGGGGGATGCGGCCGAAGCGCTCGTCCAGCTCCGAGGGGGAGCGGTAGGTTGTGTGCGCGATCTGGCGGGCGAGTGCCAAACCGGCGTTGGGGCCGGGGCCCGCGTAGTAGTCGCCGCCGCGCCACGCCGGATCCAGCTGGATCGCGCGGATCTGCGTGTGGGTCCACGCCGCCTGGTCGGCGGTCGTCTGCGCGCCCGAGGCCACGACCACGAGGCGGCGTACGCGCTCCGGGTAGGTGACCGCCCACTCGATCGCGCGGTGTCCGCCCAGCGAGGTGCCCACGACGATGCTCCACTCGTCGATGCCGAGCAGGTCGGCCAGGCGGGACTCGGCGTAGACCTGGTCGCGCGTGGAGATCACGGGGAAGCGTGAGCCCCACGGCGCCCCGTCGGGAGCGAGGGAGGCCGGGCCTGTGGATCCCTGACAGCCACCCAGCACGTTCGCGGCCACCACGTAGTAGCGGTCCGTGTCGATGATGCGCCCCGGGCCCACGATCTGGTCCCACCAGCCGGGGGTGGGCTGGCCGGGCGCTGTGTCGCCGTACACGTGGGCGTCCCCGGTCAGCGCGTGCAGGATGAGGACCGCGTTGGAGCCGGCCTCGTCCAGCTCGCCCCACGTCTCATAGGCAAGCGTCACGGAGGGCAGGATCTCGCCGTTTTCCAGGCGCTGGGCGCCCAGGTTCGCGAACTTGCGGAAGGCGACCGGGTCGCCCTCGCGCCACGCACCGGAGATGGGGGCGGGGGGCAGGTTGTGGCGGCTCATGATGTCCTTCTTTCGCTGGAACGCGACGTCGGCGTCGGGCTGGGGGAGAGTGGAGGGGCAGCGGCGGCTCGGAGCCTCAGGAGTGTGTGTATTCGTCCCCGAGGCCGCCGACGAGTCTGTTAGGCCGTGGCCGCGCGGGCAGCGTCGAAGCCGAGCTCCAGGTCGGCGAGGATGTCCTTGATGTTCTCCAGGCCGATCGACAGGCGCACGGTGCCGGGCGCGACGCCGGCCTTGACCAGCTCCTCCTCGGTCAGCTGCGAGTGCGTCGTCGAGGCCGGGTGGATGACGAGAGACTTCGCGTCGCCGATGTTGGCGACCACGGGCAGGAGCTGCACGCCGTCCGCGAAGGCCCGGCCGGCCTCGTACCCGCCCTTGATGACGAAGGAGAGTAGGCCGCCCGTGCCCAGCGGCGCGTACTTCTTGCCCAGCTCGTAGTAGGGGGAGGACTCCAGGCCCGCGTAGTTGACGGACTCGACGTCCGGGTGGGCCTCGAGGAAGCGGGCGACCGCCAGCGCGTTGGAGACGTGGCGCTCGATGCGCAGGGACAGCGTCTCGATGCCCTGCGAAATGAGGAACGCGTTGAAGGGGGGAGGTGACGGCGCCCAGGTCGCGGTTGATGAGCGTCTGGATGCGCAGCAGGAACGCCAGGTTCGCGCCCAGCGCGCCGCCCACGCCCAGGTCACGGGCGTAGACGAGGCCGTGGTAGGACTCGTCCGGCGTGTTGTAGAGGGGGAAGCGTTCGGGCTGGGAGGCGAAGTCGAAGTTACCCGAGTCGACGATCGCGCCCGCGATCGATGTGCCGTGACCGCCCAGGTACTTGGTGGCCGAGTGGACGACGATGTCGGCGCCCCACTCGATCGGTCGGATCAGGTAGGGGGTGGCGACCGTGTTGTCGACGATGAGCGGCACGCCGACCTCGTGGGCGACGGCGGCGATTGGCTCGATGTCGAAGATGTCGCCCTGTGGGTTGGGGATGGTCTCACCGAAGAACGCGACGGTCTTGTCGTCGGCGAGGGCGCGCCACGCCTCGGTGTCGAGGGGGTCGGACACGAAGCGCGTCTCGATGCCCAGGCGTCCCAGCGTGTTCTTCAGCAGGGTGACGGTGCCGCCGTAGAGGGAGGGGGAGGCGACCACGTTGTTGCCGGCGACGGCCAGGGCGAGGATCGACAGGGCGGTCGCGGACTGGCCGGAGGACACAAGGAGGCCGCCGACGCCGCCCTCGAGGGCCGCGATGCGGGCGGCGACGCCGTCGGTCGTCGGGTTGGTCAGGCGCGTGTAGATGGGGCCCAGCTCCTGCAGGGCGAAGCGGCTCGCAGCCTGCGCGGTGTCTTCAAAGGCGTAGGAAGAGGTCTGGTAGATGGGCAGCGCGGTCGCGCCGGTGGCGGGGTCGAGGTTGTATCCGGCGTGAATCTGCTTGGTTTCGAAGGACCAGTCGTTGGCGGTCATTGTGCGGCTCCTTAGGTGAGGGGTGGTTCGTCTCTGATTCCCCTCCGGCGGGCCGCGGATGCGGTGAAGTGAACATGCGTCGAGGCGCGTCCCGCTGTCGGGGGACTGCGCGGCAGTCGCTTGTGCTGACGCGCAGTCAGCGGCACATTCGACGGTTCATGTCTCCAATTGTTTGTCATCGACGAGGCCGGGGCTGAGGAGTCCCGGATGGTGGACTTTTGTGACAGCTGCTATCCGTCGGTCGAGTGTGTGAGCAGGCTCATAGTGGTGGTTGAGAGTGTTGCGAAAGGGCAGGTGTTTGTGCGGTAATCATGGTGTCAGTGTTACGAATGTTGCGATTGTTGCATGTGTGAAAGCTGAGTTTTGTGGTGTGTTTGTTGCCAAGCGTGACGAAAGTGGATAGGCTCTTTCCCAGTACGCGCGCTCCGGCGCACCTAATTGGACGAGATGAGACAACGATGAGACGACGCGGAACCATTCGCACGGGCCTGGTGGCTATCGCCGCCTGTGCCCTCCTCGTGCTGCCCCAGATGGCGCAAGCCGCCCCCTCTGAGGAAGAGATCGCTGCCGCAAAGGCTGCCGAAGAGGCTGCGAAGATGAGCGTCGCCCAGATCGAGGTCAAGCTCGCCGAGGTCAGCGCTAGCGCTGCAACCGCGGTGCAGAACGCGCAGATCGCCGGTGAAAACCTCAACGAGGCGAACATCGCCCTGTCCGAGGCCACCGCGACTGCCACCCAGGCCTCGGCCGAAGCTGACGCTGCTGAGGCGGCCTTCCAGGAAGGCAAGCAGCAGATCGCCTCCGTCGCGCAGGCTGCCTACCGCAATGGCGGTGGCACGCTCGACTCGCTCGCCCCCTACCTTGACTCCGACGGACTGCGCAGCGTCGAGACGAAGCAGGCCGGCATCAACTCCTTCTCCTCCTCCGCCGAGGCGAAGATGCAGAACGTTGCCGCCCTCGAGCAGGTCGCCAAGGTGACCCGCGACGCCGCAAACGCCGCGCTCGCGAACCAGCAGGCCGCCACCAACGAGGTCCAGGCTCGCACCGACGCCGCCAACCAGGCCGCGACCGCCGCCCAGAACGAGGCCGCGATTGTCGCCGCCCAGCGCAGCGCGTACGTGCAGGAGCTGGCCACCAAGCAGAACACGACCGTCGATCTCATCAACCAGCGCGAGGCCGCCCTCGAGGCCGAGCGTCAGGAAGCCGCGCGTATCGCCGCCGAGCAGGCCGCCGCAGCTGCGGAAGCCCAGCGTCAGGCCGAGGCCGCAGCCGCCGCCGAGCGCGCTGCTGCCGCTGCCGCCGCCCAGGCCTCGTCCTCCTCGGACGACGAGGACGATGATGACGACTACTCGTACTCCGCGCCCTCCTACTCTGCGCCTTCCTATTCCTACGAGGAACCCTCGTACTCGGCGCCCTCCTACTCGGGTGGCGGCGGTGCCTCCACGGCGATTGCGGCCGCGAAGAGCTACCTCGGCGTGCCTACGTGTGGGGCGGCGAATCCTACGGTGGCGTGGACTGCTCCGGCCTGACCATGCTCGCGTGGGAGAGCGCAGGCGTTGACCTGCCGCACCTGTCGCGCGCGCAGTACAGCTACGGCACGCACGTGCCGATCGGCTCCATGGAGGCCGGCGACCTGATCTTCTGGTCCTCCAACGGCACCCAGTCCGGCATCTACCACGTCGCCATCTACCTGGGCGGCGGCCAGATGATCGAGGCTCCCACCTTCGGTGTGCCCGTGCGCATCACCGGCGTGTACAGCTGGGGTTCGATCATGCCCTACGCTGTGAGGCTCTGAGCCGCATCGTTGCTTGACGAACCGGGGCCGCGCAGGCTGTGTGTCTGCGCGGCCCTCGGCCTTTGTGTGTGTGTTTGTGGGCTTGTGCGATTGCGTGCGGTGGGTGTGCGTGGGCAACGCGTCGGCAGCGATGTGCCCGGAGGTGAACGCGAGGCCGACTCTCTACTGACGGACCGAGGCCTCGGCGATGAGTCCCGTCCGAGGATAGATCGACGCGTCGAGGGTGGTGCTAGCCGAGGAGCACGCGGAGAGGATGGTCGCGTAGGGGGAGCCCGCGCGGCCTGTTGCCGTCAGTAGGTCGGCGCGGACAACCGTGAAAGACCGCGCGGTGCCGTCGGGGCCAACAAGCTCAAAGCTGCTGGTGGCTGGCCGTACTCCGTGTGTCTCATCGAAGTTCTGGCAGGTCAGGCCCTCGTAGCGTCTGGGCCCCTCCCACCAGTCCTGGAGCGCCGGGAGGTAGCCCGCCCCGAGCTCCACGTAGACGAACGCGAACGCGGAGGCGGAGAGCGCGAACGCGGCAGTGGCGACCGCGGGATGCGGGGCGCGCGCGTGGCGCCCGCGCGCAGGCGGCAGGAAAAGGCGAAGGGTGTCCCGGACCATCCAGCGCACAGCCGCCCACATGATCGGCACCCACCCGATGCACAGCAGGGCGAACAGCGGAATGGTCGCCAACGCGGCGCGCATTGTCAGCGGCCCCAGCGTTGGCTTGCCGACGGAAACCCAGAAGACAACGCCGACGAGAATCAGGATGCAAACGACGATGAGGCGCGTGAGGCGTCGCTCCCACGGCTTCGACGCCGGTGCCGCGATCAAGCCAGAGCGTTCGCTCTCTCCCCGCGGGGAAGCCTGAGCGGGAGTCGACGTGTGCATGCGCCCATGCTAATCGCCGAGGCCGGGGAGCGCGGGTGCAGTGGGGTCTGCGAGGACGGCAGGTATGCGATAGGGGCCGCGCAGACGCAAGTCCGCGCGGCCCCTATCGAAAGCTATGAGCTCAGTGCTCGCCCTCGTGCTCCTTCAGGCGCTCGTAGGAGCGGCGAATCTCGGCCTCGGCCTCTTCGCGGCCCACCCAGTGGGCGCCCTCGACGCTCTTGCCGGGCTCGAGGTCCTTGTAGACCTCGAAGAAGTGCTGGATTTCCAGGCGGTGGAACTCCGACACGTCGTCGATCTCGGTACGCCAGGAGGCGCGCTGGTCCGAGGCGGGAACGCACAGGACCTTGTCATCGCCGCCCTTCTCGTCGCGCATGCGGAACATGCCGAGCGCGCGGCAGCGGATCACGCAGCCGGGGAAGGTGGGCTCCTCGAGGAGCACCAGGGCGTCCAGCGGGTCGCCGTCCTCGCCCAGGGTGTCGTCGATGAAACCGTAGTCATCGGGGTAACGAGTGGACGTGAAGAGCATGCGATCCAGGCGGATGCGACCCGTCACGTGGTCGATCTCGTACTTGTTTCGGTTCCCCTTGGGGATCTCGATGGTCACGTCAAATTCCATGGCCGCGCCTTCCGCTTCAGCCCCGAAACTCGGGGGTCCAGTTGGTTGTGTCGGCGCATGGACGGGTAGTGTAGGTACCGAAGTAACCACGAAGGGAAATCCATGCATCGCACGTCTATGGGGGCCATTGTAAGCGTTAGCGCCGCACTCGTGGCGACGGCGGCGCTAGTGGGCAGCGGTTGTGCCCCGCAAGCGGTCACTCCGGCGGACGCCCCCACGGCCTCGACCCTTGAAGCTGCGCCGATTTCTGGCGATGCGAAGGGCGGCGGGAACCCGGTTTCCGCCGAGGATGTCCAGGCGCTGTGGGCGCCGGTTGCGGCTGCTGCGGCGGAGGGTGGATACACGGCGTGGGGCACGGTCGTGGATGCCCAGACCGGTGAGGTGCTGCTGGACGCGGATGCGTCGACGGCGCACACGCCTGCCTCGACGACGAAGACACTCGCTGCTTTTTCGGCGCTCACCCACCTGGATCCGACGGCGACGCTGACGACGAGCGCGCTCCTGGGTGCCGACAACCAGACTCTCTACCTGGACTCCGAAGGCGATCTGCTCCTCGGCATCGGCACCTCCGACGAGGTCGAGGTGTCCGGACGCGCCGGTCTGCAGACGCTCGCCAACGATGCGGCGGCGGCCCTCGCGCAGCGCGGCATCACCTCGGTGACCCTGAACTGGCGTGGCACTCTCTTCGAGGGGGCGTCGCACCTGGCGTCCTGGGACGCGCAGGAGGTCGGCGCCTACGAGGGGCACGTCGGGCCGATGGCGATCGATGCGGGACGCACCTACGAGGGCGCCAACGCTTTCTACTCGGATGCTCCGGGACGCGTCGCGCAGGTGTTCTCGCAGGCGCTGGGCGCAGCTGGCATCAGTGCGACGCTTGGCGAGGCCGGGGACGCTCCTGCGGGCGCGGGCGCTATCGCCTCGGTGTCCTCCGCGACGATGGGCGAGCAGCTGCGCTGGATGCTCGCGCACTCCGACAACACGCTCGCCGACCAGTACTGCCGTTTCGCCGCGCGCGCGGCGGGTGCGCCCTCGACCTACGAGGGTGCGACCGACACGGTGCGCGCCGCCCTCATTGGCGCCGGCATTCCCACGGACGGCCTGACCCTCGAGGACTGCTCGGGCCTGTCGAGCAACGACAAGATCAGCGCCGACACGCTCGTCGGCGTCCTCAAGGCGTCCTACGCGGGGCAGGGGACCGGTGCGAACACGATGCGTCTGCTCCCGTGGGCGGGCCTGGTAGGCACCCTCTCGAAGCGCATGACCGACGAACCCGCGGCCGGAAACGTGCAGGCCAAGACGGGTGCTCTTCAGGAGGTCACCTCCCTGTCCGGCTCCGTCATGACGACGAGCGGGCGCGTCCTCCTCGTGTCGATCGGGCATGACCGCGTGACCGAGGGGGCCTACGCCACGCGCGGCCGCCTGGACGCCTTCGAGGAAGGCCTGGCCGGGCTAAACTAGGGACATGGATATGCCGTTTGGCCCGCGCGACGTCGCGGGAGTTCTCGCCTCGCTGTCGTATGCGGGACCGTCGGCCTCTCGCGTCGGCGCCTCCGCCGTGGTGGCGCGCCTGCGTCGCTCGGTGGAGTGGTCGAACCGCAGGCTCGCCGAGCTCTCCACTCTGCCCGAGGCCTCTGCGACGGTGGCCGCCTCCTCGACCCTCGTCGTGGACCGGCGCGGCCTGATTCGTTCGGTGGGCTCCCTGCTGGAGCGTTTCGAGGACAAGCGCACCCCCCTCGTGTTGGCTGCCGAGGCCATCATCTTGCGTGCCCTGTCGAAGGATGCGACGGGCATCTGGGACATTAACGCTGGCCGCCGCGTCCTCGTGGCCCCCAACGTGCTCGCCGACGCCCAGCGCTATGCCCTCGATCAGACGGATTGGTGCCGCTGGGTGTCCCTGTGCACGGGCCTGCGCGGCGTGCACCTGACGTATGCGCCCCACCTGGTTCCCTACATCGCGGACCTGATTCACGCGCTGCCCGAGCGCAGTGACGAGCTCGTGCGCATCGTCCTGCTCCTGGATGCGCTGCCCACGGCTGAGATGGAGGTCCTCACGCCCCGCGACCTGCCCTCGATCCAGTGGCTGCGCACGCACCGCGCGCACGCCGGTGGGGTGGCCCTGGTGCGCGCGTGCGCGGCGGCCGGCATGCCGTTGGCCGGGGTCGAGGCCATGCAGGCCCAGACCGAGGGTTTCGCGCGCACCGTCGTGCGCGAGGGTGCGATCGCCCATCTCCTGTCGGGCGTCGAGGCCCTGCCCTCCGCCCGCGAGTACGCGGAACCTTCCGCGTGGCTGGCGCGTGTGCGCTGACGCCTCGAGCCGTGTGGGGCCGAACCCGCGTGGCCCCCTGCGCGCCTGCTCGCTGGCGGTGCGCGCTTCTCTGACCTCGTACATCGACGAGGCCGGGGCCCCTCCCGCTCTCATCGTCGGCTTGTCGGGTGGCGCGGATTCGCTGGCGCTGGCGCTGACGACGATTGATGTGGCCGCGCGAGCGGGTATCCCTGTTGTCACGGTGACTGTTGATCACGGGCTGCGCGCGGGCAGCGGTGATGAGGCGCGCGAGGTCGCAGACCTGGCCGAGTCCCTGGGCGCGCGAGCCCTCATTGAGACCGTGGCTGTTGATGGCCGGGGAGGCCCGGAGGCTTCAGCCCGGGACGCTCGCCGAGCCGCCCTGCGAGCGGTCGGTCTGCGAGAAAATGCTCCGATCCTCCTCGGACACACGATGGACGACCAGGCCGAGACGGTGCTGCTGCGCCTGGCGCGCGGCTCCGGCCCCTCCTCCCTGCGCGCTATCGCTCCGATCTCGCGCGATGACGACGGGGTGACGTGGCTGCGTCCGCTGCTCGGGCTGCGGCGATCAGACACGGAGGCGGCGTGCGAACAGGCGGGCCTGAAGCCTGTGGAAGACCCGACGAACGATGTTGACGGCCCGTGGCGGGCAGCCGACGGGAGTCCGCTGCGGCGCTCGGCCCTGCGTCACCGCGCAATCCCGGCCCTGGCCTCGGCCCTGGGGGTGGACCCGGTTCCCGCGCTGGCCCGCACGGCCGCCCTGTGCGCGCACGACGACGATGCCCTCGCGCAATGGGCGCGCGAGCTCACCGGAGTCGCCCGGGTCGCTGATGCACAAGACCTCGGCGAAGGGGTCGCGTCTGTGGCGCTCGCGGTGTCACTCCTGCGCGGCGCTCCCCGTGCGGTGCGTACGCGCACCCTGCGCGAGGCCGCCCGAGCTGCCGGCCTGCGGGCGCTGTCGAGTGGGCACATTGACGATCTTGATGACCTCGTCGTCGCGTGGCGAGGACAGGGGCCGATCCACCTGCCCGGGGGTCTGGCTTCCCGCGTTGGGCGCGGCGAACGCGCCCAGATCATTCTCCGGGCACACCCCGCGGGCGAGGACGGACACCAATCGTGACGGTCGCCGGTGCGCCACTCGCCGGGCCGTGGAGTGCCCAGTGCGCCGCGAGCGTGCTCACAAGATGTTGCGCTGACAGTGAGAATCTCTGCCTTCCTAGTACAGTCGCGCGGTTTTGTGGCACGCTTATAGTGGAACCGCTCGCGTTACAACCCAACGAAAAGAGGCCACGGTGGACGCCACCGACATGGGAAACGACCTGAAGGAAATCCTCGTCACCGCCGAGGACATGGACCGTCGGCTCGGTGAAATGGCCGAGCAGATTGACCGCGACTACGCGGGTGAAGAACTGCTGATCGTCGGTGTTTTGCGCGGCGCCGTCATGGTGATGGCGGATCTGTCGCGCAAGCTGCGCACTCCCCTCGAGATGGACTGGATGGCCGTCTCCTCCTACGGGTCGGGCACCAAGACCTCGGGCGTTGTGCGCATCCTGAAGGACCTTGACCAGGACGTGGCCGGTCGTCACGTGCTGATCGTCGAGGACATCATCGACTCGGGCCTGACCCTGTCCTGGCTGCAGGCGAACCTGCTGGGGCGTGGCGCAGCCTCGGTCAAGATCGCGACCGCCCTGCGTAAGCCGGAGGCTGCCAAGGTTGACGTCGATGTGGCCTACGTGGGATTCGATATTCCCGATGAGTTTGTCGTCGGTTACGGCCTGGATTACGCCGAAAAGTACCGCAACTTGCCCTTCGTTGGCACGCTGCAGCCGCACGTGTACAACAACTGAGAACACTGATCTGTAGGGGACGTCTGTGAACGAGAAGATTAAGAATAAGCGCCCCAGCCTGGGCTGGGTGCTGGTTCCGCTCCTCATCTTGCTGGTGGGTGGCTGGTTCCTGTGGCAGACGAACCAGCCGCGTTCGGTCACGACCTCGGAGGGCCTGGCGCTCATCTCGGGTGACACGGTGGAGCAGGTGGTCCTCAACGAGGGCACCCAGCAGGTGAATCTGACACTGACGGAAAGCTACGTGCACCAGAGCACCGGCGATGACGACAAGACCGCGGATCTGGGTAAGCGCGTCTACTTCACGTACTCGTACGTGCAGACGAAGGACATCCTGGACACCGTGGCCGCCAAGGCCCCGGCCAAGGGCTGGAACGCGGTCCGTCCCCAGTCTGGCGCCCTCGGCGCTATCTTCCAGCTGCTGGTTCCGCTGCTGATCCTCATGGGCGCGTTCTACTTCGTCATGCGTTCCATGTCGGGTTCGCGCATGATGGGCGGCTTTACGCAGTCGCGCGCCAAGGAGTTCAACCAGGAGCGCCCGGACGTCACCTTCGCGGACGTCGCGGGTGAGGACGAGGCCGTGGAGGAGCTCGAGGAGATCCGCGAGTTCCTGGCGTCCCCGGACAAGTTCCACAAGGTGGGTGCGCGTATTCCTCGCGGCGTCCTGCTCTACGGTCCTCCCGGAACCGGTAAGACCCTCCTCGCCAAGGCCGTGGCCGGCGAGGCGAATGCCCCCTTCTTCTCGATTTCCGGCTCGGAGTTCATGGAGCTCTACGTCGGCGTGGGTGCCTCCCGCGTGCGTGAGCTGTTCGAGCGCGCGAAGAAGAACGCGCCGGCCATTATCTTCGTCGACGAGATTGACGCCGTGGGTCGCCACCGTGGCAGCGGCATCGGCGGCGGCAACGACGAGCGTGAGCAGACCCTGAACCAGCTCCTCGTCGAGATGGACGGCTTCGACGAGCGTGCCAATATCATCCTCATCGCGGCGACCAACCGCCCCGACATCCTCGACCCGGCGCTGCTGCGCCCGGGGCGTTTCGACCGCCAGATTGCCGTCGAGGCCCCCGACCTGAAGGGCCGCGAGGCCATCCTCAAGGTGCACGCGCAGGGCAAGCCGCTGACCGCGCAGGTGGACCTGCGTCAGATCGCCAAGCGCACGCCCGGCTTCACGGGCGCGGACCTGGCGAACGTCCTGAACGAGGCGGCGCTGCTCACCGCGCGTTCGAACATGCAGTTCATTGACGAGCGCGCGATCGACGAGGCCATCGACCGCGTGATCGCGGGCCCGCAGAAGCGCACCCGAGTTATGAACGACCACGACAAGGCCGTGACCGCCTACCACGAGGCCGGCCACGCACTGGCCGCCGCCGCCCTGAACTACACGGATCCGGTCACGAAGGTGACGATCCTGCCGCGTGGTCGCGCCCTGGGCTACACGATGGTCATGCCCACCGAGGACCGTTTCAACAAGACGCGCAACCAGCTCCTCGACGACCTGGTTTACGGCATGGGCGGCCGCGTCGCCGAGGAGATCGTATTCCGCGATCCGTCGACCGGCCCCGCCAACGACATCCAGCAGGCCACGAAGACGGCCCGCGCCATGGTCACCGACTACGGCATGAGCGACCGCATCGGCATGGTCAAGCTCGGCGACGCCGACACCGAGGCCTTCGGGCACGGCAGCGGCGAGGGTCCGCGTGCCTTCTCCGACGAGACCGCGGCGATCATCGACGAGGAGGTGCGTCGCCTCCTCGACAACGCGATGCGCGAGGCCTGGCGAATTCTGTCGGAGAACCGCGGCGTTCTCGATACGCTGGCCTCCCGCCTGCTCGAGGAGGAGACCCTCGACGAGGCGCAGCTCGCGGAGATCTTCAAGGACGTCGTGAAGGCCCCGGAGCGTCCCGTGTGGAACTACCAGTCCGATGCGGCCGTCCCCGGCGCCCTCATGGGCAACCCGGTCGGCGTGGGGTCTGCCGAGGCCTCGGCCACCTCCGAGGTGTCGTTTGAGGTCCCCTCGATCGACGTCTCCGACGTGATGGATAACCAGGCGAACGAGGGCGAGGAGCAGTCGTGACCTACGATCCCGCTGGCGTCGAGAAGGCGTCGCGCGACCTACTCGTCGCAATCGGTGAGGACCCCGAGCGCGAGGGCCTGGTCGGCACCCCCGACCGTATGGCGCGCGCGTGGCGCGAGATGTGCAAGGGCCTGACCGAGGACCCCCGCGAGCACCTGCGCACCCAGTTCCACGCCGGCACCGACGAGCTGGTCCTGGTCCGTGACATCACCTTCTTCTCGGTGTGTGAGCATCACCTGCTGCCCTTCTACGGCCGCGCCCACGTGGGCTACATTCCGCGCGGCGGCGTCGTGACGGGCCTGTCCAAGCTGGCACGCGTGGTCGAAGGCTACGCGCGCCGCCCCCAGGTGCAGGAGCGCCTGACCGCTCAGGTTGCCGACGCGATCGATGAGATCCTGAACCCCCAGGGCGTCATCGTCGTCATCGAGGCCGAGCACATGTGCATGTCGATGCGCGGCATCTCCAAGCCCGGTTCCTCGACCGTGACCAGCGCGCTGCGCGGCATCATGAACGACGGGGCGACCCGCGCCGAGATGATGGCCCTCGTCCTGTCCGGGAGCCGATGACGTGAGTGCGCTGCCCCTGCCCGCCGCCCCGGCCTCGTTCCCGGTCCCGCCCCTGGCGCTGCCGGGCGGCCTGACCCTGCCCATCGGGCGGACGGCGATCATGGGCATCCTCAACGTCACCCCGGATTCTTTCTCGGACGGGGGACGCTACACGGACGTCGCGGCTGCGCTGCGTCACGCGCGCGAGATGGTGGCCGCCGGAGCGGACCTCATCGACGTGGGCGGGGAGTCGACCCGCCCGAACTCGACGCGCATCAGCGCGGACGAGGAGTGGGCGCGCATCTGCACCATCGTCGAGTCCCTGGCCGCCGACGGCGTCATCGTGTCGGTTGATACGCTGCACGCGTCGACGGCCCGCGAGGCTGCGCGCGTCGGTGCGGCGATCATCAACGATGTGAGCGGTGGGCGCTGGGATCCTGAGATGAATGCGGCTGTTGCGCAGTCGGGCTGCGCGTACGTCGTCCAGCACTACCGCGCGCTGCCGGGCATGCCGGGGGAGCACTTCGACTACGGGGATGACCTTGTGGGTACGCTCATTGAGCGCGTGGGCTCTCAGGTTCAAGACGCTATTGATGCTGGTGTGACAGCTGATAAAATTGTGGTTGACCCGGGCCTCGGCTTCTCGCTGACGGGCGACCAGTGCTGGCAGATCCTGCGTGAACTGCCGCGTTTCCTTCAGGGCGGATACCCCGTCCTCGTCGGCGCGTCTCGCAAGCGTTTCGTCAAGGCCCTCGAGGGCGACGTGGACGCGGACAGCGCGGACATCGCCGCCTACTGCGCGGCAGCTGGCGCGTGGGCCGTGCGGGTCCACGACGTAGCAGCCACCGTAGCGGCCATCGCCCGAAAGGAGAACGACGTTGACTAACAGACGCGTCATCATCGCCCTGAAAGGACTCGGGGCGCTCGCCAACCACGGCGTCTACGACTTTGAGCGTGACCGCAACCAGCGCTTTAGCGCCGACATCGTCATGTGGGTTGAGACCGCGGGTGCCACCGATGACATCGCCGCCACCGTCTCCTACGCCGACATCGCCGACGAGGCCATGGCTGTCCTCACCGGAACCGCCGTCGATCTCATCGAAACCCTCGCCGAAACCATCGCCGCGCGCGTCATGAGCCACGAGGGCGTCGTCGGCACCGAGGTCACCGTTCACAAGCCCGACGCCCCCATCGACCACCCCTTCGCGGACGTGTCGGTGACCGTGCGGGCGGGCCAGACTGACGCGATGCCCCTGTCGCTGTCCCTCAAGGGTATCTACGAGGCTGAGGACGGATCCGTCCTCACCGGCGAGATCGAGGCCTATGGCCGCGCGCAGGCACCCAGCCCCGCCGAGCAGGAGCACCGCGAGGGGTTCCCGTCGCGCCGCGGTGCGCACGCCGCCGAGGCACAGCGCGAGGAGGACACCTCCCGTCCGGCGCACCTGCGCTCGCGCCGCGTCGTCCTGGCGATCGGCGGCAATCTCGGGGACGCGCCCGTGACCCTCATGCACACGGTCGAGGCCCTGTCCTACATGGAGGGCTTCCAGATCGACGACGTCTCGCCGATCATGCGCACCAAGCCGGTGCTCGCCCCCGGCCAGGCGCCCCAGCCGGATTACTGGAATGCCGTCGTCGTCGGCTCCGCGATCGCGACCCCCGACGAGCTGTTCGCCCAGACCAGCCGCATCGAGCGCGAGCTCGGTCGCGAGCGCCACGAGCGCTGGGGTGCGCGCACCGTCGACATCGACATCATCCAGATCGAAGGCCTGGCCTCCTCCGACCCGGTCCTCACCCTGCCGCACCCGCGCGCCAAGGAACGTGCCTTCGTCCTGGCGCCCTGGCTCCTGTGTGACCCCGACGCGATCCTCGAGGGCGTGGGCCGCGTGTCCGACCTGCTGGCCGATACCCCCGACCGCGAGGGCATCATCGACGCCGTCGACGACTGGCTCGAAGACCCGGCGGCTGTCATGGCTGACTCCGACCAGCTCCTCGCAGAGCGCGCTGAGCAGGCCAGTGCCGACATGCGCGAGCTCATCGAGGCCCTGACAGGCGAAATCAGCCAGGTCACTAACCTCGTGACTCGCCCGGGAGTGCCCGCCGTCGAGCTACCGGCACCCGTCGTCGCTGCGCCCGAGGCCTCCGTCGAAGCGACGCCCGCCCCCGAGGTCGTTCCCGCCCCCGATGCGGTGCTTACCCGACGGTCGTTCCTGCCCCAACGGTCGTTCCCGCCCCCGAGGTGACGCCGGCTCCCGCAGTCGTTCCTGCACCCGAGGTCGCGCGTGTCAAGTCCTTCGAGGCCTCGTCCGTCCCGCAGCCGCAGCCCCCCGTTCAGGCTGCCCCCGAGGCCTCGCCCGAGGTGCCCGCACCCGATGCGTCGCGCTTTGCTCCCGTCGAGGATGCGGCGCCCGCCGCGCAGGCCCCTGTGGCCCCCGACGAGGCCTCCGCGGCCTCGCCCGAGGTGCCCGTGCCTGCTCACGATGCGCCCACCTACGCGGCCCCGCCCCAGCGCGAGCGCCGCCACCGCGGGGGACGAGCCTCGTCGCGCCCCTCCTGGCACCCGGTTTCCTCTGTGCCCGCGGACTCCGCGGCCGGTCGTATGACCCGCAAGATCGGCACGGGCTCCTACAAGCCGAGCGGCAGCGAAAAGCCCCGCTGGGTCCCCGTCTTCGAATCCAAACGCGAGGAATCCCGTTCCTCGATCGCGCTGCCGGACTGGAACTTCTCCGTCAGCTCCGCGCACGATGTGCGTGTCGTCGACGACCGCTCCGGCCTCGGCCACGACGAAGAGCCACCCAAGGCCACCGTCCACGCCGACGGGCGCTCGACCATACTCGCCCCCGGGCTGCCCGACAATACCCCCGTCGGTCCCATCCCCGAGGACGAGGCCACCCAGACCGGCATCCTGCGTCGCGTCGTTGTGCGGCCCACGATGACCGGCGCGATCCCGATCGTCAAGAGGCGCTAAATGAAACCCGTGTCGATCGTGTGGGTGCTGGCGGTGGGCCTCGTGGCTGTCGGCCTGAGCTTCCTCGGCTTCTTCGCGCACATGCGCGAGGGTGGCACCCCCGATGATCGTCACCCCGGGTCCCGCAGTCATCTTTGCGATCGCCACCGCGTGCCTCATTTGGTCCGGTCTGGCGGTGCGTCGCCTACGCGCCGGCAAAGACACGTGGATCGACGCGATCGGTGCGATGCGCGTCGCCGTCTTTGCGCGTGCCAGCGCCATCGTTGGCTCGGGCCTGACGGGGGTCCTGATCGGCGTCATGGCTGTGTCCCTGATGCAGCTGGAGGCCCCCGCGATGCTCGCCAACGCGATCGGCTCCGGTCTCAGCGGCCTCGTCGGCATCGTGTGGTGCGTGATCGCGATCGTCGTCGAGCGCTGGTGCGTCATTGATCCCGACGACGAGGGCTCGACGTCCTCCAAGCGCAGCGCCGCCGCCTGATCTGCACCTCACTGGAGCGCGACGACGGGCGCTCGGCGTGTGAAAGTCGCCCCCGTCCCGAGCGTTAGCCGCTTGCCACGCCCTGCGCCCGGTATCGTGGATGCGTGGCTGACCAGCGTAAGAATTCCCCCAGGCGACCCACCTCCAGGCGTAGTACGTCGGGAGGCTCGACCGGTCGCACCGGCGATCGAGCGTCTCGCGCCGCAGCCGGCAGCCGCACCTCGATGGGGCGTCCGGCCTCGTCGAAGGCCTCACCGTCCACGAAGCGGGGCACTGCCAGCGCGCCCAAGGCGCAGCGTGGCGGCGCCGCACAGGCAGCCGCGAAGAAGAAGGGCGGGGGCCGTCCGCCGGTCAACCTGTGGCCTCGGCGCATCATCACAGGCCTTGGGCTGATCCTCATCCTGGCCCTCATCGTGTGGGGGATCGTCGCCGCCGTGCGCGCGATCGCGGGTGCATTCACCGCCGATCCTGCCCCCCAGTCGACCCCGCAGTCCGCTGTCCAGTCCGGGGCCCTCGACGCCTCCGGTTACACGCTCAAGGGCGGGCAGGAGGCCACCGCCGACGGCCTGCTCACAGACGGAACAACGATCGACATTCCCGCCTGCCTGGATCGCGACATCACGGCCACCGCGACAGCATCCGCGACCTCCTCCGGGTCGGCGATGCCCGTAACACTCACGCTCGAAAACCGCGGCAGCGTCGCGTGCTCGACATCCCTGTCGCGCTTCGCCCTGCAGATTTCGACCGGTGACCTGCAGGTCTACAACTCGGCGAAGTGCGGCGAGGACCAGCAGTCGTCGGCGACCCTGCTGCTGCGCCCGGGCGCCACGTGGAGCGGCGCGCTGCGCTGGGATGGCTACGTGTACACGAACGGCTGCACGACCCCGGCGGGCGGCGCGAGCGCCGCGTCAGCCGGAACCTACAAGGTCGCGGTCACGATGGGCACGCGCGAGGTCGGCTCGACCGTCGTCGACGTGACTCCCGCGCCGACGCCCGCCCCGCAGTCGGGCGCTCAGTCGGGTGCTCAGTCGGGCCGCTGACGCCTACCAGCCGACGAGGCCGGAGCTGACCGCCTGCGCCTGGTGGGCCAGGTTCTCGGTGATGAGCTTGGCGCGGTAGGGGCCGATGCCCTCGATGGCTTCCAGGTCCTCGGTGGTGGCGGCGCGCAGCTGAGGCAGCGTCGTGATGTGCGCGGACACCTCCTTGATGGCGCTCCACGACAGGTGCGGAACCAGGGAAAGGGCGCGCACGCCGCGCGGCGTGATCTCGCGGTCCAGGTCCGCGACCTCATACACGTCCAGGCCGAGGATGTTCGCGATCGCGGTGAGGTCCACGATGCGCTCCGACCCCAGGGACGAGAGCTCGGCCTCGACGCGGGCGACGTCCTCGGGGTTGTGGATGTAGTCGCGCATGACGAGGGCGCGCTCGGACGCGGAGCCGCGCACGAGGTCCTCGACCTGCAGGGCCAGCAGGCGGCCCTCGGAGCCCAGCTCCTCCAGGTATTCGGTGATCTCGGAGGTGATGCGGCGGATCATCTCCATGCGCTGCATGACGGTGGCGACGTCGCGCACGGTCGCGCTGTCGCGCATCTCCAGGATGGTGAGGGTCTGCAGGACCTCGTCGAGGCGCTGGCTGTAGCGGTCGAGCGTATCCACGGCCAGGTTGGCGCGCGAGAGCAGGGCCTCGGGCTCTTCGACGAGGCGGTGCTCGGTGCCCACGTAGATGGAGATCATGCGCATCGACGCGGACAGGGATAGGACCGGCAGGTGGGTCTGGCGGGCGGTGCGCTGAGCGGTGCGATGGCGCATGCCGGACTCGTCGGTGGGAATCGTGGGGTCCGGGAAGAGCTGCACGTTGGCCTTGCGGATGCGCCACAGGTCGGGGTCGATGATGACGGCGCCGTCCATCTTGCACAGCTCGCGCAGACGCGCGGCCGTGAAGGCGATGTCGAGGTCGAAGCCGCCCGAGCAGATCGCCTGTACTTCGGGGGTGTATCCCAGGACAATGAGGGCGCCCGTGTGGGAGCGCTGGATTCGTTCCAGTCCTTCGCGCAGTGGTGTACCGGGCGCGACTGCGCGCAGTGCCTCACGAAGGATCGCTGCATCGGACGTCAATGTGATTCCCTCCCTGAACAGTAGGTTCGATACCTATTATTGCGAGTCCGTCGGAAAAGCGACACGAATAGCCGTCGCCAGATCCGACACAGTAAAGACTGTGATGCCGTCGACGCCCGCGAGGTCCTCGCTGCCCTGAGCGGGCACGATGGCCGCGGAGAAGCCGAGGCGCGCGGCCTCGGCGAGGCGGCGCTGGGTGCCCGTGCAGGCCCGTACTTCGCCCGTCAGGGAGATCTCTCCGACCGCGACGAGGTCCGGGCGAGGGGGAACGCCCTTGAGGGACGACACGATCGAGATCGCCATCGCCAGGTCGATCGCGGGTTCGACCGTGCGTGCCCCGCCGACCGTGGAGACGTAGACGTCCGCGCCCGACGTGTCCGCGCCGATGCGGGCCTGCAGGACCGCCAGGATCATGGCGACGCGCGCGTGGTCCACGCCCGATGTCGTGCGCCGAGGCGAGCCGCCCGAGGAGGGCGCGACGAGCGACTGAATTTCCGTGGGCAGCGGGCGGCGCCCCCCTCCAGAGAAACGGCCGCGCATGTGCCGGGCACGCCGCGCGTCGTGCGCGACAGGAACAGGCCGGAGGGATCGGCGAGGCCGTAGATCCCCGAGTCCGTCAGTTCGAAGCAGCCGACCTCGTCGGTGGGGCCGTAACGATTCTTCACCGCGCGCAGCAGGCGCAGGCGCGAATGACGGTCGCCCTCGAACTGGCAGACGACGTCTACGAGGTGTTCGAGGACGCGCGGACCCGCGATGCCGCCGTCCTTCGTCACGTGGCCCACAAGGAGGGTGGGCAGGTCGGACTCCTTGGCGACCCGGATGAGTGAGGCGGCAACCGCGCGCACCTGGGCGACGCCGCCCGCCCCGCCCTCGACCTGGGCGGAAGAGATGGTCTGCACGGAGTCGACGATGAGGAGAGAGGGGGAGGCCTCCTGCACGTGGCCGAGGACGACGCCAAGCTCCGTCTCATCCGCGATGAGCAGGTTAGGCTCGAGGGCGCCGATGCGTTCCGCGCGCCCGCGCACCTGCGCCGCCGACTCCTCGCCCGTGATGTACAGGACGGGCCCGCGCCCGCCAGCGGCCCCCGTGCGCGCTGCCTTGGCGGCCACGTCGAGCAGTAGCGTCGACTTGCCGACGCCGGGCTCGCCGGCCAGGAGGATCACCGCACCGGGGACGATGCCGCCGCCGAGCACGCGGTCCAGCTCGCCCACGCCCGTGGAGCGCGACGAGGCGCGTTCCCCGTCGACCTCTCCGATGGGCAGGGCGGGACGCCGCGGGGTCGTGGCCGCCGTCCGCGCACCCCCCGTCACCTCGCCCGCCTGGTCGACCGTGCCCCACGCCCCGCACTCGCGGCACTGGCCCACCCACTTGGGGGAGGTCCAGCCGCAGTCGGAGCAGCGGTAGGTGATCTTTTCTTTCGCCATGCACTCACCGTAACCCGACGCACCCTCATCTGCGGTTTGCGCGCGCGAGGAAGTGGGCAGGTGCGCGCGCCCAGGGGGCTTCGCGCGCCGCTGTGAGAGGGGAGGAGCGGTGGAGGTGGGCCCCGGACCCGGCCTCGTTGAAGGACATCACGCGTCCAAATACGTCACTGTGGTCAGGTTCTCGCGCACGCAACTTGCGTGAAATCGCCGCGAGAATGAGCCGTCGAGCGAGCGCGCTTATTCAGTACCTGTTGTTGTCTTGGGCGTTTATCCATAGGGTTGGTCGGTGTGTATCCTTGGAGTGGCTCACTATGCCGCCCACGGATACAGATCCCGTCCCACAACAGTGCGCAGATGAAGACTGAGGAAGCCCTATGAACAAGGCGCGTCAATCGCGAAACACCTGGTCGAAGCGGATGCCCGCGATCGCCGTCCTCGTGGTGTCTGCGATGCTGTGCGTCCTCGCGGTGGTCTACCGCGGCGTCGAGGTCACGCAGGTCAGCGTCGATGACGGCGGTATCTGGGTGACGAACCAGGACCGCAAGCTCCTGGGCCACCTCAACTATGACTCGCTGATGCTCGACGGCACGGTGTCCGTCAAGTCCGCGTCCTTCGACATCGGTCAGGCCGGCGGCGACGTGACGCTGGGGGAAACGGTGACGCGCACGGTGTCGCCCGTCAAGCCCACCTCCTTCTCAATCGGCCAGGCTGTGACCCTGCCCGAGGGCGCCACCCAGGTGCAGGGTGGCTCCGTTCTCGCGGTCCTCGACCCTGCCGCCGGCCTCCTGTGGGTCGGTAACGCAGGCGAACCCGCCTCCATTTCTTTCGCAGCCGAAGACGCGGTCGCCAAGGACCTGAGTGACGGCGTCGTTGCGGTGTCGCGCACGGGCACGGTGTTCGCCTACTCGGCCGGTTCCTCGTCGCTGGTCACCGTCGTCAAGGAAGGCCAGACGTGGCGCGCGAAGACGAGCGTGATCAAGGACTTTCAGCCCGCCGGCCCCCTGACGATCACGGCGGTCGGCGATAAGCCCGTCATCTACGACCAGTCCGGTAATACCCTCGTCCTGCCCGGTGGGAAACTCCGCAACCTCGCCGAGGAACACGTGACCGGCGCGGTCCTGCAGGACCCGGGCGACGAGGCCGCATCTGTGCTGCTCGCGACCGATTCGGAGCTCGTGGCCGTCTCCCTCAACGGCAAGTCTGTCGAGCGTCAGCCTGCCTCCGACGCGGGTGCGAAGGGCAACCCGGCTGCCCCCGTCTTCCACAACGGCTGCTCCTACGGCGCGTGGGCCGTCTCGGGCGCGTTCGTGCGCACGTGTACGGACAAGTCGCGCAACCAGGCGCAGACGGTTCCGACGCTCGCCGAGGCCACCTCCGCCGTCTTCCGCACGAACCGCACGCGTATCGTCCTCAACGATGTCTCGACGGGCACGCTGTGGCTGCCGGACAAGAACATGGTCCTCGTCAACAACTGGGATCAGATTCCCACTGAGGAGCAGGAAGAAGAGGACACCCCGACTCCGGACCAGCGCGAGCAGGTCTCGGAGCCGGAGCACAACGACAAGAACACGCCGCCAGAGGCTGTGGACGACGACTTCGGCATCCGCCCGGGGCGTTCGACGCTGCTGCCGGTCCTCGATAACGACTCGGATGACGACGGCGACGTGCTGACGGCGCGCGCCGTGACGGACCCGGAGTTCGGGACGGTCGTGCGCACGAGGGGCGGTCGCGCCCTGCAGATCACGGAGGTTCCCGAGAACCTGACGAGCGGGTCCACGTCCTTCACGTACGAGGCCTCGGACGGCCTCGCGGGCGCCACCGCGACCGTGCGCGTGACGATTCACCCGTGGACGCAGAACGAGGGGCCACGCCAGGTCAAGCGCCCGGTCGTCAAGGTCGGTGCGAATGCTCAGGTGGAGTACAACCTGCTGTCGGATTGGATTGATCCGGACGGTGACCAGTTCTTCCTCAAGTCCGTGGTCGCTCCCGACGGTATCGCCGTGCAGTTCACGGAGGACGGGACGGTGCAGATCCGCGACCTCGGTTCGGGCGCGGGCACGAAGGCGCTGAGCGTGACCCTGTCGGACGGCCACGCGGAGACGACGGGCGATCTTCAGGTGAGCGTCCAGGAGGCGGGAAACGTTCCGCCGGTGGCGCGCGCTGACTTCTATGTGGCCCGCGTGGGCGAGGCCCTGGCGATTGACCCGATTGCGAATGATACGGATCCGAACGGCGACGCGATTTCGCTCGTCGCGGCGGGAACGCCCCCGGCTGGCACCTCCGTGTCGGCGGATCTGTCCCGAGGCATCCTGACGTTCACGGGCTCGGTCCCGGGTTCCTTCCAGTTCACGTACACGGTGTCGGACGGCCCGTCCACGACGGTGGGTGTCATCCGCGTGGACGTGGTCGCTGACGACACGCACGCGCTCCCGATTGCCGAGGACGACCTGGCGGTGCTGCCCAGTGGCGGCGCGTCGCTGATCGCTCCGCTGGCTAACGACACGGACCCGTCGGGCGGCGTGCTCGTCGTCCAGTCGATTGACGTGCCCGTGAGCTCGGGCCTCGAGGTGACCCTCATTGAGCGTCACCTGCTGCGCATTACCGCGCCCGGCGGCCTCAGTGATGTCACCTCCTTTACGTACACGATCTCCAACGGCGCGGGTTCCGCGACCGCTCAGGTGAGCGTCATCCCCACGGATGCGCAGAGCGAGGAGACGCCGCCCGAGGCCTCGCCGGACACCGCGAAGGTGCGCGCCGATGATATCGGTTCGGTGAGCGTCCTGAGCAATGATCGCTCGCCGATCGGCCTGTCGCTGAACCTGGATCCCGACGTCACGGTCCTGTCGGGTTCGGAGCTGGGAACGGTGTTTGTCACCGGTAACCAGGTGCGTCTGGCCGCCGGATCCGAGGCCGGGGTCGTCCGCGTGGCGTACACGGTCGTGGATTCGGTGGGTAACCGTGCGACGTCGACCGTCACCTTCGAGGTCGTGGCGGCCTCCGCCGCGAACAGCGCGCCCGTTCCCAAGGCGCTGAGCGCGTGGGCTGTGCAGGGCCAGATGACGCGTATTCCCGTGCCGCTGACGGGCATCGACCCGGACGGCGACTCGGTGGCCCTCGTCGGTATCGATCAGCCGCCCGCCAAGGGCAGCGTCGTGCTGGGCACGGAGTGGCTGGAGTACACGCCTTCGGATGATGCGACCGGCACGGACACGTTCTCCTACATCGTCGAGGACCGCCTCGGCGTGCAGGGCCGTGCGCGCGTGCGCGTCGGCATCGCGCCGCCTGGTTCGCAGAACCATAACCCGACCGCCGTCCCGGACTCGGTGACGGTTCGACCGGGCCGTGAGGTGAGCATTAACGTCCTGAGCAACGACCTGGACGCCGACGGCGACGCGCTTTCCGTCGATACGGATCCGGCGACCGTGGCGGTGTCGGATGCCTCGGCGACCGTGACGATGGCCGAGGATACGGTGACGGTCAAGGCCCCCGCCTCCAATGGCGTGTTCGTCGTCGCCTACCAGATTCAGGATGGCCGAGGAGGTCGCGCCCAGGGGCAGCTGACCGTGACGGTGGATGCTGAGGCGCCGCTGCGCGCACCGATCGCCCGCGACGACGTCGTGTCGGTCGCGGATCTGCCCTCCGACTCCAAGCCCGTGAGCGTTCCCGTGCTCGTCAACGACGAGGACCCGGACGGCACGACGGGTGCTCTGACGATTTCCTCGGATGGCTCGGGCGTGAGCGTGTCCGGCCAGAACCTGTCGATTAGCCCGGACGCGCGCCGTCGCCTCGTCGTCTACACGGTGACGGACCCTGATGGGCTCAAGGCGAGCGCCGTCGTGACGGTCCCGGGCACGGACCTGCTGGCTCCGCGCCTCGATATGACGCGCATCCCGGTGGCGATGCGCGCGGGGTCCGCCCTCACCCTCGACATCACCGACTACGTGCTCGTGCGCGATAACTCGCGTTCCCCGGTGATCACCGACTCGGCGACGGTCAAGGCCAGCGGTGGCATCGACTCGGCGACGCTGCAGGATTCCTCGCACATCGTGCTGACGGCACCCGACACGGCCTCGGGCCGCGCCTCGGTGTCCTTCACGGTGCGTGACGGTTCTGTCGATGATGAGTCGGCCCTGTCCTCGACGCTGACGATCCCGATCACGATTCAGCCCGCGAGGAACCTGCCTCCGCGCCTGACCCCGACCCCGATCCTCGTGGGCCAGGGCGAGAACGTGACGGTGGATCTCACCCAGATGGTGGATGACCCGGACGACCAGGCGAAGAGCTCCTTCGACTATCGCGTGGCGAAGGTCCCCGGCGGCATCGACGTGTCCCTGGACGGCTACACGCTGACCGTGGCGGGCAAGAAGGACCAGCCCAAGGGGCCGGTCGGCGCGATCACGGTGAGCGTGGACGACGGCTCGGGCGCCGTCACCGCGGATATCCCGGTGACGATCGTGAAGTCCTCGAAGCCCCTCGTGACGACGACGGACGCGCGTATCAAGGTCAACGCCGGTCAGACGGCGACCGTGAACCTGTCGGAGTACACGACGAACCCGTTCCCGGATCCGCTCGTGGTCCTGGACGCGTCCGTGCACGTGGGTCAGGGCACCGCGGCGGGCGACGGCAACGTGCTGACGGTGACCCCCAAGGCGGGCTTCCACGGTGACATGATCGTCGTCTACCGCGTCATGGACGCGACGAACGACCCGGACCGCGTCGTGCAGGGCCGCGTCATCGTCAAGGTCCTGGACCGACCCGACGCCCCGCAGAACGTGACCGCGACCGCGACCGGTCCGGGCAGTGCTTTCGTGAGCTTCCAGGAGCCCGCTGCCAACGGTGGGACCATTTCGGGCTACACGATCATCGACTCGGTGAGCGGGGAGTCCAAACGCACGACTAACCCGGGTATGGAAGTGACGGGCCTGCAGAACGGCGTCGACCACACCTTCACGGTCATCGCCCACAACGAGGCCGGGGATTCGGATCCGTCGTCGGCGTCCGCGCCGGTGCTGGTGGACGCTGTGCCCGAGCAGATGGCCGCGCCCACGGTCGAGGGCACGGACGGCGGCCTGATCGTCTCGTGGACGCCTGCAACCACGAGGGGATCGGCGATCCACACCTACACGGTGTTCGTCACTTCGCTGGCGGGTGGCCAGCCGATCGCCCAGTCTGTGTCCGGTTCGGAGACCTCGACGACTGTTCGCGGCCTGCGCAACGGCGCCAGCTACTTGGTGTCCATCCAGGCGCAGAACAACGCGAAGACCCCCTCGCCGGTGTCTAATTCGACGCAGGGTAGCCCGCACGGCCCGCCGGACACGCCAGGTGACGTCTCCGCCTACCCGTCGGGTATCGGTGCCGACGCGTCGCGTGCGAACGTGATGGTGTCCTGGTCGCTCGGTAGCCCGAACGGAAGCGGCTGGGGTCGCACGGAGGTCACGGTCGGTGGCGTGTTAGCCACCGCGAACCCGGGTGCGACCAGCGTTGAGGTTCCCAACGTGCCGACGGGTCCCAACTTGCCCGTGACGGTGGTGGCGTTCAACGCCGAGGGTGACCAGTCGGCCGCTGCGACCACGACGCTCAACGTCGCGACGGTCCCCGCGCCGATTGCGGCCCCGACGCTGTCCGGTATCGGCGAGGCAGGCAAGGTGCGCGTCGACGGTCTGGCGCCCGTTCCGGGCCGAGGCTTTGACGCGTCGAGCCTGACGCTGCGCTACGCCGAATCACCGGGTGCATGTGCAACCGGGCCGCAGGTCTCTAACGGTGACATTCTGCTGGTGAGTGGCTGGCAGCCGACCACGTTCTACTTCTGCCAGACGGGCACGGGCTTGAACAATCGTCCCGCAGCCTCCGACGCGGTGGCCGCGGTCGGCCAGGCGACGGGTGCCCCGTCGCAGGTGAACGTGGTGTTCACGAGCGTGACGTCCTCGAGCGTGACCGTGCACTGGGACCCGGTGGGTGCTAACCCCGCCGTCAGCGAGATTCGCGTGTCCGTGGGCGGTCAGACGCAGACCGTGGGCGCTGGAAGCACCGAAGCGACCTTCACGGGTCTGGCTCAGGGCGCTCGCTACGATGCGTCGGTCGTGGCTGTCAACGCCTTGGGTTCGACGCCGATGAATGCGCGCCCGATCACGACGACGAAGCTCGATGTGAGTGCGCAGTGGGTGGAGACCTGTAGCGGTAACGAGCGCGGGTACTTTGTGGGGCCCTGCCACACGTTTACGCTCAGTGCCCCGGGCTGGGATGACGGCGCGTCGATCCCGCACATCTGTACGGTGCGTTCGGATCGTGATAACAGCACGGCCACGGTGCGCGTGGACGGGGCTGGCCCGATTCCGTCGCGCGTGGTGACGCTCGCGGATTCCGCGGACATGTTCAACCGAGGCCAGTACATCCTCGGCGAGTGTAAGCCGGAGAGGTAGGCACGTGAAGAAACTCCGTCGAATCCTCAAGGCTGCGTGGCGCAATGCGCGCGCCCGCCTGGAGGCGGTTCCCGCCTTCGTGTGGCTGTCGCGTTGGCTGAGCGCACTGACGCCGGTGGGCTGGGCGGTGAGCGTCGCCCTCGTCGCGGGCGCGGTGGCTGCGGTCTCCTTTGGCTGGATCGAGGGCTTCGTGGTGGCCGTCATGGGCCTGGTGGCCCTCGTGGTGGCGATCGCGTCGGTGGCGTCCCCGTCTCCGCTGGCGGTGTCGCTTCGTATGCAGAACGATCGCATCGTTGCCGGTCAGGTGGCGGTGGGCCGCGTGCGCGTCGTCAACGAGTCGGCTCGCCGCTCGGGTTCGACCCTCGTGGAGGTCACGATCGGACGAGGCAGTGGCGAGTTCTGGTCCCCCCGATTAGCGGGAACGGGACGTGGAACGAGGCCTTCTCGGTGATGACGAAGCGTCGCGGCGTGATCAACGTGGGTCCGGCGCGCACGGTGCGTATGGATGGCTTGGGCCTGCTGCGCCGCGTGCGTCAGTGGGATGACCCGATCCTCGTGCACGTGCATCCTCCGACGGTGCGTTTTTCCTTTGATGCGACGGGCATGCAGATGGACGTTGAGGGCGTGGCCAGCGAGAAGCTGACGAGCTCGGACGTGTCCTTCCACGCCCTGCGAGACTACGAGCCGGGCGATGACCGTCGTGCGGTGCACTGGCCGTCGACGGCCCGTTACGGGCGCCTGATCGTGCGCCAGTTTGAGGAGACGCACCGCTCGCACCACATGGTGCTGTTGGATACGAGGATTGACTCGTGGGGGCGCCGCGCCTTCGAGACGGGTGTGTCTGTTGCGGCGTCGCTGGCGATTGCCGGCTCGGGCGAGGCGCGTACGGTGTCTATGCACACGGCGGATGAGTGGATTCCCACGGGCACGCCGATGGCGATGCTGGATGCTCTGTCGGAGATGGAGACGTCGACGCGCTCGGAGTTCGCGGGTGTCGTTCGGCGCTGCATCATGGAGCGCGGCGGGATTTCGGTTCTATCGATCGTGGTGAGCGAGTCCGTGGATGACGAGGAGGCGGCTCGCCTGGCCAATATTGCGCCGGTCGACGTGACCGTGTCCGTCATTCGTGTGGCTCCGGGGCGCGCGAGGCGCCGCCGCAAGATTAGCCGAGGCGTCATCATTGACTGCCCGTCGCTGGAAGATCTGCCGATGCTGGTGTCGAGGGGGGTGTCTGCGTGAGCGCTCCCGTTCGTCCTGCTGCCCATCAGGCTCCGCCGCGTCGTTCGCGTCGCTCGGATACGTCCGAGACGACGATGGGCGGCTCGATGCGTCGCGCGGCCATGCCCGCGTGGTCGCTGCTGGTGCTGGGTGTCCTCTTTGTGGGCCCCATTGTCATGTTCGAGTCCGTCTTCGGCGGGGGAGAGGGCGCGATTGCCGCGGGCCTGGGTGTCCTCGTCGGTCTGCTCGTGTCCTGGGCGGCGTCGAAGTGGCGCTGGGACCTGCTGTCGATCGTTGCCTCCGTCGTGGCCGCTCACTTCCTGATCGGCGGGCCCGCGGCCCTGCGGGAGACAACCCGCTGGGTCGTGGTGCCCACGTCCCGGACCCTCCAGACGCTCGTCATCGGTGCGGTCGAGGCCTGGAAGGACCTCCTGACGCTGACGCCTCCTGCTGGCTCCTATGTGGGTCCGGCGATGGTGCCGTGGATGGCGTGCCTCGTGTGCTCGGTCGCCGCGGGCGTCGTGACGGTGCGCTACGGGCGCCCGATGTGGGGCTCGGCGGCCCTCATCCTGTGCGGCGTGATCGCGATCGTGTGGGGCCCGACGAAACACACCCCGAATCTGATCCTCGTCATTATCTGGTGGGTGGCACTCATCGCCTGGTGGTCGTGGGCCTCGGCGATTGGCCGGGCGCGCTCGGGTGCTGACATCGTCATTGGTATGTCGGCGTCGACGACGTCGGCGTCCACGACGATGGGTGGGTCCTCGCGTCAGATCGTGCACGTGTGGTGGCGCGTGGGGATGGCCTCGCTGATGGTCGGTGTGATGGTCGCGGCCGCGATCCCTGCGGCGTCCCTGCTGGGTCCCACGGCCTCGGACCGTGTCGTGGGGCGCGACGTTGTGGAGCCGCCCGTGGACGCGCGCGAGTACCCCTCGCCGCTGTCGAGCTACCGCCACTACAACAAGGACCTCGAGGACTCGTCCCTGATTCACGTGACCAACATGCCCAAGGAGGCGCGCGTGCGCCTGGGCGCGATGGACGTGTACGACGGGACGACCTTCGGCATGGGCGTGGCGAATGCGGATGGCACGGCGGGATACCGCCGCGTCGGTTCGACGATCCCGGGCCGCAACGCGAACGAGGCCGAGGTCGAGACGACTGTGTCGACGTCGCAGCTGTTGGGACCGTGGGTGCCTACGATCGGTCAGGTGCACGTCCTGGAGTTCGACCCGAGTGACCCTCTCGCGGCCGACCAGCAGAAGGGCCTGAACTACGACCTGTGGGCTGAGACTGCGCTGACGACGGGCCCCGCGGGCGAGATGGGCTACACGATGAGCCTGACGATGCCACGTGACCGCGCGGACGCGGAGTTCGCCAGCGTCGAGGCCGCCCGCTACACCGGGGGCGACACGAACGTCCCCAAGGACGTAGATACGCTCGCCGCCGAGCACACGCTGACCGCGCGTTCGGACCTGGAAAAGGCCCGCGCGATCGAAAACTTCCTGCACACGGACGGCTACTACTCGAACGAGGACACAATCAACTCACGTCCGGGTTCCTCCCAGGACCGCATTCAGCGCATGATCGGCGCGGACATGCTGGTGGGCGACGACGAGCAGTACGCGACCCTCATGGCGCTCATGCTGCACTCGCAGGGGATCAACGCCCGCGTCGTGATGGGCGCGTACCGCGAGGGAACGTCGGGCAACGTGGACCTGACGGGCGCGGACATGCACGCGTGGGTCGAGGTGGAGTTCCCCGGCGTCGGCTGGGCGACCTTCGACCCGACGCCGCCGCGAGACCAGCAGCCCACGACGCAGGTCAACAAGCCGAAGTCCGTGCCCAAGCCGCAGGTTCTGCAGCCGCCGGAGCCCCCGGAGCAGCCGGTTGAGCTGCCTCCGGCCACCCGCGACCAGGCGACGGATCCGCACGATCCGAACGGCCTGCATATCCCGTGGATGGCGATCGGTACGGTGACGCTGTCACTGCTGGTGCTCCTCGGCCCGGTGCTGCTCGTGCTCTTGGCGAAGGCTCGCCGCCGCAAGGCACGCCGCAAGGCGCAGGCCGCCGAAGCGGTGCGCGGCTCGTGGGATGAGCTGGTGGACACTGCGATCGACTCTGGACTGGTGGTGGAGCCTCACCTGACGCGCCAGGAGGTCGCGTGGGCGCTCGCCTCGCAGTGGGCCCCTGATACTTCTGAGGGCGACGAGGCATCGTCGCGCAAGTCCCGTAAGGCGCGCACGCGCTCGGCGGCCGACGTGCGCGTGCCCGGCTGGTCGCTGTTCTCCGGCGCGGTGCCCCGCGCCGTGACGGTCGCGCGCCGAGCGGACGTCGCGGACTTCGCGGTGACAGGAGCGCGCCCACAGGACGCCGAGCAGGCGTGGAACGACGTGGATGAGCTGCGCCGCGAGTGGGCTTCGTCGGTGTCGGTGTTCGCGCGGGTGCGCCACGCCCTGTCGCTGAAGTCGTTGCGTTGGCGCCGACGTGCACGCCGCCAGGCGGCAGCAGCTTCCGGTGAGAGGCGTCGTTCGCTGATTGGGTGTGTCAGTGGCCGTGGGAAAGGGAAACATTGATGGATAGCGACGCTCGCGTCGGAATGGTGCCGGCGATACCGGGATACCAGTGGATTCGCCCCCTGGGGGCGGGCGGTTTCGCGGACGTGTTCCTGTGCCGTCAGGAGCTGCCCAGCCGCGAGGTGGCCGTCAAGGTCGCCCGTCGGGACCGCGGGGCGGACGGTGAGGCGGGGATCGCCCGCGAGGCGGACGTCATGGCCCTCGTATCGGGTCACCCGGCCGTCGCCCAGCTGTACGGTGCGGGGCGCACGGCGGACGGTCGCCCCTACCTGGTGATGGAGTATTGCCCGGTCGCGAATATCCTCGATCAGGTGCGCGCGAACCCGATGGCGACGGATCGCGCCCTGTCGATGGTGATCCGCATGTGCGGTGGTGCGGAGATGCTGCACCGCGCGGGCTACGTGCACCGCGACATTAAGCCGAGCAACATCATGATCAACGCTTACGGCTCGCCGGTGCTGACGGACTTTGGTGTGTCGGAGCCGGTGGGCGCTGATCCGCGCAGCGGCCGGGACGCGTTTTCGGTGATGTGGGCGCCCCCGGAGCAGATTGCGGGTACGGCGCGCGCTCACCCGACGCAGGACGTGTGGGCCCTGGGTGCGACCCTGTGGACGCTGCTGATGGGCCGTTCGCCCTTCGAGGTGGTTGACGGCGATAACTCCGCGAAGACGGTCGCTCAGCGAGTGGCGCGCGGCCGCGTGTCGCGCATTGACCGTCCCGGCGTGCCCGAGGCCGTGACGGCCATCGTGCGCCGTGCGATGAGCCTGGATCCGGAGCAACGCTTCGGGTCGGCGGCGGCGCTGGGGTACGCGCTGCAGACCATCGAGCGCGAGATGCACCGCCCGGTCACGGAGATGAAGCTGAGCGTCGTCGCCTCCTCGAGCGCGCCAGCCTCGGCCCTGTCGTCCCCCTCCTGGGCGGCCCTGGATGCTGAGCGTACGCGCGCGCGCCGCGGGAGTTTCGCGGACGGTGCCAATGCGTCGTTGAACGAGGCGTGGGCCGGGAATTCGACGACGAACCGTACCGGGTTGGGTGAGGGGGAATCAAAGCGTCCCGCATGGGTCCTGCCGGTGCTTGCGCTCGTCACGGTGCTCGCGACAGCCGGACTGGTTGTGGCGATGCTGACCGGCGGCGGGCACAGCATCCACCTGGGCGGCGCCTCGTCTGACCCCACGTCTGGGCCGACGAGCGAGTCCCCGGGCGGTGGTGGCGGCGTGAATGACGCGGGCGGCGCTCCGCCCGCTCCCGTCGCCGAAGTCATCGCGACCCCGAAGGGCACGGAGATCCTGTGGAACTGGGACATCCCCCAGCAGGGTCAGGCTAAAGCCGACCAGTTCGTCTTCAAGTACGTCCTGGAGCGCCCGGGCGAGGCCGTGGTCGCTGAGACCATGCGCCGTAACTCCCTGACGACGACGGCTGTGAGCGGCGAGAACTGCCTGACGGTCAGCGTCGTCGCCGAGCTCAGTGGACGCGAGTCTGCGCCCGTCACGCAGTGCGTGACGATGCCGTAGCCGCAGATTGGCGAGGCGAAAGAACACTGTCATGAGACACGAGAATGCTCGACTGTTGCGCCGGTGCGCCGGCGTGGGGGTGGCTGCGGCGCTCGCGGTGGGCGCGCTGGCGCTTCCCGCGACCCCTGCCTCAGCGGATTCGGCGATTACGGCGGGGGAGCAGCCCTTCTACTCCCACTATCGCCTGAATTCGATTCATTCGGCGGGGTATACGGGCGAGGGCATTACGATTGCGCTGATCGATGGCCCTATTAACGCGGGCATCCCTGAGCTGCAGGGCGCGCACATCGAGGCCTACACGCCGTGCTCGGTGAGCTCGTTGGATGCGCACTGGGATCATGGGACGGTGATCGCGCAGATCCTGGTCTCCCCGCAGTTCGGTGTGGCTCCCGGTGCGCGGCTGAAGTCTTACACGGTGTCGTTTATAGGTGATTCGACGGGCTCGGATTGCGCGATTGGTCAATGGGACCGTGGGTATTCCGACCTGGCGCTCCTCATCGAGACGGCGCTGAACGACGGGGTTGACGTCATCACGACCTCGTCGGGCTATCCGAACACCACTACGAGGGGATGCGGTGGGCTCTCGCTCGAGCCATCTCGCAGCAGGTCCCGGTCGTGGCCTGTGCGGGCAACGATTCGACCCGGGACTCGACGACGTGGTTGCCCGCGTGGAGTGGAGTCGTGGGTGTGGCCGCGATCGAGTCGAACGGACAGGCCTCGGACTACACGAATTGGGGGGAATCCCATCTCGACCGCTGCCCTGGGGCGTCCGATCGCGCGGTCGAGTACGTCGATGGAGCGTGGCGAGTGGTGGGGTACCTCGTTTGCGACCCCCATCGTCGCGGGCGCTCTGGCGTTGTCGATGGAGCGGTGGCCGCGTGCGACGGGCAACCAGATCATGCAGGGATTGGCGCGCACGGGCGTGGGAGGCAACGGCGGGCAGTGGAATCCGTACACGGGTTTCGGGGCGCTGGATACGTATGCGCTGCTGACGACGAACCCGAGGGACTTCCCGGACGAGAATCCTTTTATGGACAAGGGGAATGAGTCGATTCCTACTCGCCAGGACGTGGCGGACTATTCCGATGGTGTGGTGGATCCTCGCCTGATCCTCAATGACAGTTCGTACTCCTACAGGGGGTTGGATGAGCGCATGGCACGTGGCGATCAGCACGACTACCCCGTTCATCTGGGGACCAGCCCGCGCTACCACAAGAAGGTGACGGGTAAGAAGAAGTAGTCGGGAAGCGACGAGCCCCTGCAGCACACGGTCGTGTGGGTGCAGGGGCTCTCGCGTTTCCACTTCCGTGCGCTCGCGCCTCAGGCCGAACGAGGCCGGGGCTCGGGCACGGGTGTGTTGCTACTGTCGGTGGTAGGCGGGGCTGGTGCCGAGGTGGATGGTTAATCCTTCGGTGGGGACGATAGCGATTTCTTCGTTGGTACCCCGGTACACGTAGGAGCTGGGCAGATTGTTCATGACGACGTTAGGTGTGATGGTCCCATCTGCGTAGTCTTGGATTTCCTTTACCGTGGGGGATGAGCCGCCCGGCTTCTGGAGAAGCGGATTCTCGTCCGGGTACTGTGAGGGATCCGTAGTGACCAGTAAGCCACCATCGATGGGACCATAGCCCGTGTACTGGTTCCAGTCATGGTTCGGATTCAGACCAGTGTGAACGAGGAGCTGAAGGATCTGGTTGGTGGTCGCCTCGGGCCACTTCTGGCGCGCGAGCGCCAACATGCCGGCTACGAGTGGTGCAGAAATGGATGTACCACGGGCGGTCGCCGGAGCTCCCGTGTCGGGATTGATGGTCTTGAAGGGGCCGCCGAAGGCAGCGGTGACAACGCCATTACCCCAGGATGAGAGGACGCAAAGTTGCCATCGATGTCGATAGCCGAGACGCCTATGATGCCGGACCAACGTCCGAGCTGAGTGCTGTTCTCGTCGCGTGCGCTGTTACCAGCGGAATTGATGATGATGACACCGTGTGAGATGGCATTCGTGACGGCCCACTTGAGCTCATCAGATGCGTCTGGAACTGCCATTGACACGGTGATGATCTGTGCCCCATCCTCAACAGCCTGATTGATGAGTTTCCCCATGGAGTCGAGAGCCTCGCCACCGGCGTTGCAGGTGCCAGTCGACTGGGTGTCGTCGCTTCTGGTTTGGTAGCTGTACAAGGTTGCGTCGGGTGCTACACCGGTGTAGGGAGAGACCAAGATGATCGCCATGTCGGTGCCATGGCGCAAGCCCTTCGGCGAGTCTTGGATAGTGCAGCGGCTTTTGTCGGTGATGTTGGCTCCGACGAGAGCAGGGTCGCTGGTGTTGACGGGACCGCCGATGAGGGCGATGGTCACTCCCTTGCCCGTGTAGCCCTTTTGACGCGCTGCGTCGAAGTGGTAATAGGAAAAGTAGTCCTGTGACGGTACCGCCTCGTCGGCCCTCGTGGGATCCGGTGCCAGTGTGAGGGCACCGACGGCAAGTGTGAGGGCGGAGATAGCGGTGGTGAGGGCGCGCGTGGCGCGCCCCGCCACCCCCGCGAAAGTACGGGGATGACGGGGCGCGGCTGGCGTCCGTGTCATGGGGTCACTTCCGGTGGTAGGCGGGGCTGGTGCCGAGGTGGATATGCAGATCCTCGGTGAAGCCGAAGAGCACCTCCTCGTCGGTGCCCCGGTAGATGTAGGCCTTGGGCATCTCGTTCATGATGGTGTCGAGAGGGATGATCCCGTCCATGTAATCCTGGAACTCCTGCACAGTGGGGGAGGAGCCACCCGGCTTCTGAAGAAGCGGATTCTCGTCCGGGTACTGTGAGGGATCCGTGTTGATCAGTGCATGAATGTCAATCGGGCCGTAGCCCGTGTACTGGTTCCAGTCATGGTTCGGGTTCTGCCCGGTGTGAACGAGGAGCTGGAGGATCTGGTTGGTGGTCGCCTCGGGCCACTTCTGGCGCGTGAGCGCCAACATGCCAGCCACCATAGCGGCTGAGTTTGAAGTTCCGTCTGAACGCCCGGGTGCATTCGTGTTCGGATTGAACGAATCGAAGGGGCCGCCGACAGCTGCGGTGACCACGCCGTTGCCCCAGGAGGAATACGACGCGAAGTTGCCAGTGGTGTCGATAGCGGAAACGCCGACAACGCCCGAATACTGTCCCAGGTGTTTGGAATTGTCGTCGATTGCCTTGTTCCCAGACGAAGCCACGATAATGACGCCGTGCGCAGTAGCGTTGGTGACCGCCCATTTGAGCTCGTCACTAGCACCGAGGCTCTGCGAGAAAGATATAATCTGGGCGCCGTCCTCGACAGCCTGGTTGATGAGCTTGCCGATGGTGTCGAGTTGCTCGCCACCGGATGCACACGTGCCAGATGAACGCTCGGTTGTGTTCGAGGTCTGATAGGCGTACAGAGTTGCATCGGGTGCAACCCCGAAATACGGGGACACCAAAATGGATGCCATGTCGATCGCGTGCCGGGCGCTGTCGGGGGTACTTTCGACCTGGCACGTGCTCTTGTCGGTGGCTTTTGCGCCCTTAATCTCTGCTGCGTTGGTGTCGAGGGGGCCGTCGATGAGGGCGATGGTCACGCCCTTACCGGTGTAGCCCTGGGCCCGCAGGGAATCAAGCTGATAGTAGGAGACATACTCCTGCGTAGTAGGGGGATCATACGCCTGCGCCGGGGCCGGTGTGACCGCAAGAGCGCCGATGGCCAGAGCCAGGGCGGAGAAAGCGGTGGTGAGGGCGCGCGCGGCGCGCCCCGCCACGCCCGCGAAAGCGCGGGGGCGACGGGGCGCGGCTGGCGTCCGTGTCATGGGGTCACTTCCGGTGGTAGGCGGGGCTGGTGCCCAGGTGCGGGGTCTGGACCAGGTAGCCCGGCTGGAAGTAGATGTCGTCCGTGCCCCGGTACACGTACGTGTCATCGTACTGGCCCAATGGAGCATCGGTACGCCCGTCCTTGTACTCAAGGATCATCTCGGCGGTGGGGAAGGCGTCGTCGGATTTGTGAATGACGGGATTCTCGTCGGGGTACTGAGAAGGATCCGTATTGATGAGTGCACCGGGGTTGACGGCTCCGTATCCTGTGCGGTTGTTCCACGCATGCTGGGAGTTTGAACCGGTGTGTATAAGCAGCTGCAGGAGCTGATTCGATGTTGCGTCAGGCCACTTTTGGCGCGCCAACGCGAGAGATGCGGCGACGATGGGTGTTGCAATAGAGGTGCCCCTCATGTCGCCAATATTCCCCTTTTCGTAGTCGCGGACTTTGATGGGGCCTCCAAACGCAGCGGTGGTGACGCTGTCGCCGTAGGAGGAATAGTCTAATGCGAATGACCCATCCAAGTTGACGGCGGAGACACCGACAAAGCCGTTGCGGCTAGCGAAGCTCGCGCCATCGTTATCGGTCTCGGTGTTGCCCATGCCGGTCACGACAATGACGCCCTGGTTGATGGCACGGCTCAGCGCGGCATTCAACACTCGATCGAATTCAGCGTCGATCTGGGGCGCTGCAATGGAGATCGTAATGATCTGTGCCCCGTCGTTGATCGCAAAGTTGATCAATTCCCCCAAACCCTCAAGGTGAATGTGCGGCTCAGGGCGGCACTCCGCGGAGGGCTCCTGATCCCGGAAACTGGTTTGGTAGGTGTGCAGGGTCGCGTCGGGCAAAAACCCATAATCCTTGGACACCAACAGGGAAGCGATTGCAGTCCCGTGGGTCCTCGATACGTTGTCGGTGTTCACCGTGCAGCGGCTTTTGTCGGTGATGTTGGCGCCGGCTAGCTCGGGTGCGCTGGTGTCGACGGGGCCGTCGATCATCGCGATGGTGACGCCTTTGCCGGTGTAGCCCTTGGCTCGTGCTTGGTCGAGCTTGTAGTACGAGAAGTAGTCCTGGGTCGTGATCGTGTCATCAGCCCGAGCGGAAGACGGTGCCACCGCCACCGTGCCCACGGCCAGAGCCAGGGCGGAGAAAGTGGTGGTGAGGGCGCGTGCGGCGCGCCCCGCCACACCCGCGAAAGCGCGGGGGTGACGGGGCGTTGCGTTGTGAGAGGTGGTCACCACTGGCGCAGGTCCCATCCGTCGTCCTCCCGCTTCACGGGCGCGATCGTGCGGTCCGTGCCGTAGGTCTGGGACAGGGGGTTGACGTAGCCTGCGGGCAGATCGTCCTCATCCTCATCCACCGTGAAAGCCACGTACTTGCGCTTGCGGCCCTTCTTATCGTCCTTGCCCATGCCAGCACCAGCGCCCGCGCCACCGCCGCCCATGAAGCCACCACCAGCACCCGCGCCGCCGCGACCGGCAGCACCCGCCGCACCGGCCGCGCCGCCACCAGCACCGGTCGTACCGGTCACGCCGGAAGTGCCTGCACCGGCTGCACCGTTCGCGCCAGTCATGGAGGCGGGGGGAGTGTAGGAACCAAAACCCGAACCCGAGTAGGTGCCCACGCGCAGGTTCGAGGCACCCATGGCACCAGCCGAACCGGTCGTACCGGTGATGCCACGCAGGCCGCCCATGCCGCCCGCGCCCATACCGCCAGCAGAACCAGAAGCACCGCCCAGGCCACCAAAGCCCGAACCCATGCGGGCCGCGCCACGCATGCCCAGCGCGCCAGCACCCAGCACACCAGCACCACCCAGACGACCAGCCGTCGCCGCATCAGCAGCAGCGCCGCCGTTGAGTCGCCACAACGGATGCTGCGCATCAGCGGCGGGAGCCGGAGTGTGCCCGCCCGCCACGCCGTTGCGATACGTGGTGCCGTTGACGCGCGTGTGCAGCAGGTCGGTGTCCATGAGGTCTTGCGGGTCGGTGATCGGGTTCGTGCGCGAACCCAGCTCACCATAGGGCAGCTCCTTGGTCGGAACAGTGCCCGAGGCGATTACGCGGTTACGAGCCGCGGCCGCATCGGCCTCGCTCCACCACGGCTTATCAAAGCCACCCGGATAACCCTCACCATTACGACCGCCCTCACGACCAAAACCATTCTCCGGCGAATAACCACCGCCACCGTAGCCGCCGCCACCGTAGCCGCCGCCACCATGGGTGGTGCCGTTGTCGGGCACCGGCGGGGGAACCGGAGGCAGATGGTCATCGTCGATCTCGGTCTCGGTATCTCTTGGCGCTTTGATCTCAATGCCCCCCAGCTTATCACCGAGGGAATGAGTCTTGTTGTTGATTGCGTTAAGCACTCGCAGTGCAGAGGCCTCGCGCTGGGCGTTGTTCTGTGCCTCCACTGCGCTCACATAGGCCTCGCCGGTCGTGTACTTCTTGTTGATGATGGGAACCTTGAGGCCATCAACGGATGAGTTTTCCGGAATCTCGACGATCCAATCGTCTCGCATAGCAGCGGTCTTGGCATCGAGAAGGTCCGGTGAGACGGCTTGCGCCTCTTGGAGGGCTTTTGCCATCTCATCGCGTGCGGCCTCGTAGGTTTTGTAGCCCTGCGTGTAGTAGGTGCGGTAGCCTTCGATACGATCGATGGACCGCTTCACCCAGGCATCCATGGCTTTGCCAGCTGCGCCCGTGAAACCATGGTTGTTGCGGTAGAAAGTCAGGCGATCAATGGCGTCCTGGAACCCCTGCATGGTCTTTGCGTGATCGCTCTCCCAGGCTTTGAGCTCGCCGTTAACCTGCGCCGCCGACATGAATTCCTTGAGGCGCTCATAGTTCGGTGAGTGCACCATATCGTTTTACCTTTCGAAAGTTCTCAATGAGGCTAGAAGTCGCTTGGCTGGCCGGAAATGGGAGCGTTCTGTGCTGCTTCAGCTGCTCGCTCTGCTTGAGACTTCCACTCGCCATCCACGAATTGGTATTCCGTGGTTTCACCGGTCTGTGGATCGTAAACAATGCGGCTTGGATTGAAGCCTACTTCCCTCATCTTGTTGACCAAATCAATTGAGGTCTGGGAGCGATCGAGGGCTCCAAGCTGTTCCTTGACCGCTGCGAGGGTAACCGTGGCATCATTTTCGGCCGCTATGGCCGCTTCTGTTGCTTGCGTTACTGCGATCTCGAAATTGCGAATGAGCTCATTCTCCGCAGACAGGAAGTCCGAGGCCCGGCTGAACATATTGATGACAGCCTCGCGGAAGCGCTGTGGACCGTTTTCGTTGCCCCATGCAGCTTGTGTCTGTGCTGCTTCCTGCGCATCGGTGCCCTGCCGCGTTGTTTGCACCGCGTCAATGCTCTGCTCGACACTTGGAGCGGCGACGTTCTGCCTGCCTTCATCCAAGCCGGTGCTGACTTCTCCTGCCACGGTTTTCTCCTTGCGTTGATGGGGTATTGGTGGCGCTGGTGTGCGCCGGGTGCTTACTTTCCGGTCTTGAAGCGGCGGACCAGGGGCTGGTCGGTGATGTCGGGGTTGTCGATCTTGAGGGTCCACACGTAGACGAGGTCGGAACCGCTGCCTTCAATATCGATGGTCCACGAGGAGTAGTACTCGCAGTTCTGCTCCACGCACAGGTCGTAGCTATCCTCACCAAGACGCCAGTAATCAGCCGCAGACATAAGCCCATAGACACTGTCATCCTTATTGACAGCGACGGTGCCGTTGGTGTCGAGCTTGTACTTTTGCAGGCCCATGATGGCCGGCTCAACGCCAACGAGGTCCCTGCCGACCATGTTGTTCAAGGCGTTGGCCTTGTCGACGATCTTGCTCTTCTCAGCGCCAGAAGCGGAGTTCATCTGGTTGATGAGGTCACGCTTAATGCCTTCGGGAATGTTCTTCATCGAGGCGATGTCCGAGGACTTCGATCCTCCTGCGCCGCCGGGCAGGCTCAGGCAACCGGTCAGGCCGATGGCCGCCAGAAGCAGAGACGAGGCCGCTGCAAGAGTGCGGCGAGACGCGAGAAGGGACATATTTCTCCTACTGTCAGACTGGTCAATCTTATGTGACTTGTAGGCCTGCTTGTCAACAAATGATCAAGCTGATTGGCGTAAGATGCTTCGCCTTCGTCGGAGGTACGCCGATGATGTGTGTGGGCCGCTCTTGTCTAAGTGATCACCTAACCGGCTGTCTATCCCACTGGTGGCGCTTGTGTGGGAGTCAGTGCGCCCGTTGGTCGACGTCAATTTATGCCCGCAATTTAAATTTGATTGGGTGTTCGGGGTCGAAGTCTACTGTCGTATGCGGCGCGCCCCGTCACTCGCGCAAAAATGCGGGGGTGACGGGGCACGTTTGACGAGTTCGTGATCTGGTTACTTCCGGTGGTACGCGGGGCTGGTGCCGATGTGTACTGGTGATTTGATGAGTGGGTGTGAGATGACGCCCTCATCCGTGCCACGGTACGTGTAAGCGTCGCCCATACGGTTGGTGGTGGGGTCGACGAGGCCGTCGCTGTACTGTTGTACTTCTGCGACGGTGGGCGAGGACCCTCCCTGCTTTTGCGCGATGGGGTTCTCGTCAGGGTACTGTGAGGGATCGGTGTTCACCAGATCGCCGAGGCTGATCGCTCCGTAACCGGTCTTATCGTTCCACTGCTTATCGGGGTTCAGAGCCGTCTTGACCATGAGCTGGAGCAGCTGGTTGGCGGTCGCGTCAGGCCACTTTTGGCGCGCCAACGCCATCAATCCGGATGCGATTGCCGTCGAGACAGAGGTGCCCTTGGTCGTGTCGACCTTACCTGTGTCGAATGCGCGAACGTTGACTGGGCCACCCACTGCTGTGACTGTGACGCCTCGGCCCCAGGAGGAGTAGTCGGAGGCGTACCCGCCTTCGTTGTTAACTGCGGCGACGCCCACGACACCGGACCACCAGCTCAGGTGTGAGTCGTTTTCATCTTGCCCCGTGTTGCCCGTGGACGCCATGATGATGACGCCTTCGCTCATGGCTCGTGCGATTGCCCACTTGAGTTCGTCGCTGTGATCGTTTGAGCTTTGGGAAATCGAAATGATCTGTGCGCCGTCATCGATCGCCTGGTTGATGAGGATCGCGAAAGTGTCCTGAATTTTCCCGCCATCAGCGCATGTACCAAGGTCGTCATCGTTGGAGGACGTCTGGTAGGTGTACAAGGTCGCGTCCGGGGCGATTCCGTACTTTTGCGAGACAATGAGCGCAGCCATGTGGTTCGCATGGTACTTGCCAGCCTCGGATGACTTGATGGTGCAGCGGCTCTTGTCGGTGATGTTGGCGCCAGCCAGTTCGGGGTCGCTGAGGTTGACGGGGCCGTCGATGAGGGCGATGGTCACTCCCTTGCCCGTGTAGCCTTTCGCGTGCGCGGTATCGAGGTGGTAGTAGGAGAAGTATTCCTGCGAGGTGATCTCGTCGGCGTGCGCGGGGGCCGGTGTGACCGCAAGAGCGCCGATGGCCAGAGCCAGGGCGGAGAAAGCGGTGGTGAGGGCGCGTGCGGCGCGCCCCGCCACGCCCGCGAAAGTGCGGGGGTGACGGGGCGCGTCAGACGAGTGAGTCATCTGGTCACTTCCGGTGATACGCGGGGCTGGTGCCGAGGTGGACAGGGGTCTTGTTGAGAGGGTTCGACAGGACACTATCGTCTGCGCCACGGTATGTGTAAGCGCTGGCCAGCCTGATACCGGTCGGATTAACGAGCCCGTTGGAGTACTGCTGGACTTCCTCGACTGTGGGGGAGGAGCCGCCCTGCTTTTGGGCGATGGGGTTCTCGTCGGGGTACTGCGAGGGGTCTGTGTTGACCAGGTCGCTGAGGCTGATCGCCCCATAACCCGTTCTATTGTTCCATTGCTTGTCCGGGTTCAGAGCCGTCTTGACCATGAGCTGGAGCAGCTGGTTGCTGCTCGCTTCAGGCCACTTCTGGCGCGCCAACGCCATCAAACCAGCCGCAATCGCCGTCGAGTTCGAGGTGCCGTGCGTGGTTGCAATATTGCCGGTGTCGAAATCGCGGAAAGACATAGGGCCCCCCACTGCTGTGACCGTGACGCCCTGGCCCCACGAGGAGTAGTCGGAAGCGTAGCCGCCTTGATTGTTAATGGCGGCGACACCGACCACGCCAGACCACCAGCTCAGGTGTGAGTCGTTTTCATCTTGTCCCGTGTTGCCCGTGGACGCCATGATGATGACGCCCTCGTTCATGGCTCGTGCGATTGCCCACTTGAGTTCGTCGCTGTGATCGTTTGAGCTTTGGGAAATCGAAATGATCTGTGCGCCGTCATCGATCGCCTGGTTGATGAGGGCCGAATACGAATCAAGGTCGCCATCAGCGCTGTCGCACGTGCCGCTCGCTCCGGTGGTTTTCGCAGTCCTGTTGGCGTAGTGTACAGCGTGGCGTCGGGGGCGACACCGTACTTCTGGGAGACCAGGAGAGCGGCCATCTCACTGCCGTGGTATTTCGCTTCAGCCGGAGCTTCGAAAGTGCATCGGCTCTTGTCGGTGATGTTGGCGCCGGCCAGTTCGGGGTCGCTGAGTTCGACGGGGCCGTCGATGAGGGCGATGGTCACACCTTTGCCGGTGTAACCCTTGGCGCGTGCTTGGTCAAGGTGGTAGTAGGAGAAGTACTCCTGCGAGGTGATCTCGTCGGCGTGCGCGGGGGCTGGTGTCACCGCGAGGGCACCCGCGGCAAAAACCAGGGCGGAGAAAGTGGTGGTCAGGGCGCGTGCGGCGCGCCCCCGCCACACCCGCGAAAGCGCGGGGGTGACGGGGCGTTGCGTTGTGAGAGGTGGTCACCACTGGCGCAGGTCCCATCCGTCGTCCTCCCGCTTCACGGGCGCGATCGTGCGGTCCGTGCCGTAGGTCTGGGACAGGGGGTTGACGTAGCCTGCGGGCAGATCGTCCTCATCCTCATCCACCGTGAAAGCCACGTACTTGCGCTTGCGGCCCTTCTTATCGTCCTTGCCCATGCCAGCACCAGCGCCCGCGCCACCGCCGCCCATGAAGCCACCACCAGCACCAGCACCGCCACGACCGGCAGCACCCGCCGCACCGGCCGCGCCGCCACCAGCACCGGTCGTACCGGTCACGCCGGAAGTGCCTGCACCGGCTGCACCGTTCGCGCCAGTCATGGAGGCGGGGGGAGTGTAGGAACCAAAACCCGAACCCGAGTAGGTGCCCACGCGCAGGTTCGAGGCACCCATAGCGCCAGCCGAACCGGTCGTACCAGAGATGCCACGCAGGCCACCCATGCCGCCCGCGCCCATACCGCCAGCAGAACCAGAAGCACCGCCCAGGCCACCAAAGCCCGAACCCATGCGGGCCGAACCGCCCAGGCCGCCAAAGCCCGAACCAGCACCCATACGGGCCGCGCCACGCATGCCCAGCGCGCCAGCACCCAGCACACCAGCACCACCCAGACGACCAGCCGTCGCCGCATCAGCAGCAGCGCCGCCGTTGAGTCGCCACAACGGATGCTGCGCATCAGCGGGGGGCGCGGGGGTGTGTCCGCCCACCACGCCGTTGCGATACGTCGTGCCGTTGACGCGCGTGTGCAGCAGGTCGGTGTCCATGAGGTCCTGCGGGTCGGTGATCGGGTTCGTGCGCGAGCCCAGCTCACCGTAGGGCAGTTCCTTGGTGGGGACGGCACCGGAGGCGATCACGCGGTTACGAGCAGCGGCCGCGTCGGCCTCGCTCCACCACGGCTTATCAAAGCCGCCAGGGTAGCCCTCACCATTACGGCCAGCCTCACGACCAAAGCCATTCTCCGGCGAATAACCACCGCCACCACCGTAGCCGCCACCACCGTAGCCGCCACCGCCGCCGCCGCCACCGCCGCCGCGTGATGATTTATTGTCACGAACGCTTTCCTCAACCTTGTTGGGATCCGTCGCCTCAAGGGGGACGTAGTCGTCAATAAGCTGGGAGAGCGCGGAAGTGCGGTCATTTACGGCTTTGAGGATGCGCGCGCAGGCCTCCTCGCGCTGGGCGTTGGCCTGCGCCTCGACAGCCTCGACGTAGGCGGAGCCGGTGGTAATGCGCACCGGGCCGGCGGAAAGGCCACCGCCGGGATCGCTGGACCGAACGAACACAAGCGGATCGTCGCGCATTGCCTCAGTGGCGGCATCGAGGAGACTGTCCTTAATTGCGGTACCTTCGCTGTGCGCAGCAGCCATCGCATCACGGGCAGCTTCGTATGCCGTGTAGCCGCGAGAGTACTGTTGGTGGTAGGCGTCGATCCGCGAAATGGAGTTGTTCACCCAGGTGTTCATGGCATCGGCCGCCTTTCCGGTGAAGCCGTGGCTATCCCGGTACTCCCTAAGGCGGTCGATGGCCTCTTCAAAAGCTTCTTCCGTTGCCTTATGATCAGGAGTCCATGCGGACAGCTGGCCGTTGGCCTTTGCGTGCTCCATGAACACCTTGAGCTTCTTGTAGTTCGGCGAGTCAACCATTGCTCTTATCTCCCTGAAGAATTAAATGAAAATGTCACAAGGACTTCTGGGTTTGGTTATCTGCTTGCGCGAGTGCTGCCGAGACCTTAGCGTCATCTGGCGTGCCGCCTACCGCGTACTCGTCGGGAGAAGTGGAGGCGTATTTCGTCGCATCGTCAACCTTGTGCTGCCTATCGTTCACCTTGAAGCCAGCATCTTCAAGATGCTTGTTCAGCTGCCGTGCCTCGTCTGAGTTGGAAACGTTTTTCAAGGCTTCGGCCACTTGATCGAAGGAATATTTCGCGTCCCATTCCGCCTGCTTGGCTGCTTCCATCGCGTGCTCGGTTTCTGCGATGAAGCGCGTGATCAGGGCATTTTCCTTTGCAAGAACGTCGGAAACGCCGCTGAACATCTTTGCTGAGCTGTGACGCATTGCCTCGGGGCCTTGTTCGCCACCCCAGACTTCGTACTTCTGTGCGTTGCTCATTTCATGGGTGCGCGTACGAGACTGGTCGACGGCATTCTGTCCATCGCGCACGCGAGGGATAGCCGCGCGCTGGGTTTCGTCGTTATACGCCTGATCTACCACAGTTTTCTCCTTGCGTTGATGGGGTATTGGTGGCGCTGGTGTGCGCCGGTTGCTTACTTGCCGGCCTTGAAGCGGCGGACCAGGGGCTGGTCGGTGATGTCGGGGTTGTCGATCTTGAGGGTCCACACGTAGACGAGGTCAGAACCGCTGCCTTCAATATCGATGGTCCACGAGGAGTAGTACTCGCAGTTCTGCTCCACGCACAGGTCGTAGCTATCCTCACCAAGACGCCAGTAATCAGCCGCAGACATAAGCCCATAGACACTGTCATCCTTGTTCACAGCGACGGTGCCGTTGGTGTCGAGCTTGTACTTTTGCAGGCCCATGATGGCCGGCTCAACGCCAACGAGGTCCCTGCCGACCATGTTGTTCAAGGCGTTGGCCTTGTCGACGATCTTGCTCTTCTCAGCGCCAGAAGCGGAGTTCATCTGGTTGATGAGGTCACGCTTAATGCCTTCGGGAATGTTCTTCATCGAGGCGATGTCCGAGGACTTCGATCCCCCTGCGCCGCCGGGCAGGCTCAGGCAACCGGTCAGGCCGATGGCCGCCAGAAGCAGAGACGAGGCCGCTGCGAGGGTGCGGCGAGACGCGAGAAGGGACATATTTTTCTCCTACTGTCAGACTGGTCAATCATATGCGATGACGGGGCTGCCTCGTCAAGAAACGGCTACCCACGATGCTGTGGAGTCGATGCCATCTGTGCGGAAACAACGCCCAAGTCGCGGTGAACGACCTGCGCACGTCCGGGGATTGCACGCCTCGGCTTCACGCCGTTGATGATCGCGCCCTCGCTCGGGTTACCGGACAGCAGGATTCCGGTGACCGCCAGGTCACCCATCATCTGCAGGACCTTCTCGAAGGTCGCGCGAGCCGCGCCGCCCATACGGCGTGTGAGGACCACGTGCAGGCCGATGTCGCCCGCCTGCGGCAGCAGGTCGATGAGTTCCGCGATCGGGTTGCCCGACATCGTGACCGCCAGGTCGTAGTCATCGACCAGGACCCAGAATTCGGGGCCGGTCCACCAGCTGCGCTCACGGATCTGCTCCGCCGTGACATCCGATCCGGGTAGGCGATCGCGCAGGAAGCCGGCTGTATCGCGCAGATCCTTCATGGCGGCCTCGTGGTTCGTGATGTAGCGCAGCGTGTGTTCCTTCGGGATGTCGCTCATGAGGGAGCGGCGCATATCGATAGCGATGATCTTCGCCTGGTCCGGCGTGTACAGGCGCGTGATTTCCTGCATGATCGAACGCAGGAAGGTACTCTTGCCCGTCTTCGAATCGCCGAAGAGGTACAGGTGGGACTCCGCACGCGTGTTGAACACGAGGGGACCAAGGCGCGACTCTTCCACGCCCAGGATCATGTCGCCGCCACCGGTCGGCAGGATCTGCTGCTCGGGCAGCTGCGCGAGGATCTCCTCGACCGTGATCTTTTCCGGCAGCAGACGCAGCTTCGGGCCTTCGCCCGCCACCAGGTGCTCGCGAATCTTCTTGATTGTGTAGGCCACACCCTGCGACACGGTGGTCGGATCCTGTTCCGCGTCCGCGCGCGGCAGGCCGATCATCATTTCGTGACCAGCCATGTCGATGCCTCGACCCGGGCGGCCCTTCGGAATACGCGAGGCACCCTCGCGGTTGATGATCGACTCCTTCGGGTTAGCCGTGTGCAGCTCCAGGCGTGAACCGAACAGGTCCTGCGCCTCGGAACGGAAGTCCATCCAGCGAGAGGCGGAGACGATGAGGTGAACACCGAGGGACAGGCCTCGGCTCATCATCGTCGTCACCTCTCGGTCCAGGCTGTCGAACTCGGAGCGCAGCGCGCCCCAACCATCGACGACCAGGAAGACGTCGCCGTAGCCGTCGTCGTAGCGTCCTTCCAGGCGACCGCGGCGGTAGGTGTCCATCGAATCGATCGCGTTCTTACCGAAGTAACGCTCGCGGTCATCCATAATCGCCGCGATCTCGGCGAGCATACGCGTCCGTACCTCGGTGGTGTCGCGCGTCGCCACGCCTGCGACGTGCGGTGCGCCCGCGAAACCGGCGAAGGTACCGCCACCGAAGTCCATCACGTAGAACTGGACTTCCTGCGGCGTGTAGGTCAGCGACAGGGCCTGCACGATCGTTCGTAGCGCCGTCGACTTACCGGTCTGGGGGCCGCCGACGATCGCGAAGTTACCGCCCGCACCCGACAGGTCGAGGACGAGGGTTTCGCGACGCTGCTCGAGCGGCAGGTCGACCGTGCCCAGGGGGACGCGCAGCGTGCCCGACTCGCGCCAGGCGCGCGACACGAAGCCCAGCTCCGGGTCCGGACGCAGGTCCGGCATGAGGGTCGCGAAGGTATCCGGGGTCTCCAGGGGCGGCAGCCACACCTGGTGGGCCGGGTAGCCCTTGCCCTTCATCTTTGCCACGGCGATGTCCATCTCGGACATGTCCGCCCACACCTCGTCGCCCGCGAGGACGATCTCCTGGTTCTGGTCGACCTCTTCCTCCTTGTCTCCCAGCGTGTCCTCGCGCGTGATGACGGGAGCGACCGTGAAGGGCAGGATTTCGATGGGAGCGCTCGGAGCGCCAGCCGTCGAGGCCTCGGAAATCGACGCGAGAGTACGCGCCGGCGGGGGAGCGGCCACGTAGGAGGCGCGGAAGCGGACGAGGCCGTCGCCGCCCGCCTTCAGGAAGCCCGAACCGGGCAGCGGGGGTAGCTTCGCGGCGTCGGGGATACCCAGGACCTCGCGAGAATCGTTTTCCGTGAAGGTCTTCAGGGCGATGCGGTACGACAGGTGCGACTCCAGGCCGCGCGCCTTACCGAGGTCCATCTTCTGCGAGGCGAGCAGGAGGTGCACCGACAGCGAACGACCCAGGCGGCCGATCATGATGAAGACTTCGCCAAACTCAGGCTTGGCCATGAGCATTTCCGTGAACTCGTCCAGGACGATGAACAGGGCGGGCAGCGGTGGGAACTCGTGCTTGCCGGCGATGCGGTCCGCCTCGTATTCGGAGACGTTCGCGTAGTTGCCTGCCTCGCGCAGGACCTCCTGGCGGCGCACCATTTCGCCCTGCAGGGCGTCCTGCATACGGTCGACGAGGGAGAGCTCCGACTCCAGGTTAGAGATCATGGCCGACACGTGCGGCAGGTCCGACATGCCGGCGAAGGTCGCGCCACCCTTGAAGTCGACGAGAACCAGGTTCAGCTGCTCCGGGGAGTGGGTGAGCGCTAGGGCCAGTACGAGGGTACGCAACACCTCGGACTTACCCGAACCGGTCGCGCCGATCAGCAGGCCGTGGGGGCCCATACCCTGCTGGGAGGATTCCTTGATGTCCAGGACGACCGGCTGTCCCTCGGGTGTGACGCCGAAGGGCGCGGCGAGGCGTTCGCGGCCCTCGCGGCGACGCCACTGCTTCTCCGGGTCGAAGTCGCGGATGTCGCCGATGCCGACGAGTTCCATGAGGTCCATCTGACGGGACTCGTCAGAGCGGCCCACCGGGGTGTCCGCCTCTTCCAGGTTTTGCTGGTTGGCGAACGGTGTCATGCGGCGCGCGATAGCCTCCGCCTGCACGGCGGTGAGGCGATCCGCGAAAGCCTGCTCGGGCATGGAGTCCATGGTGATCACGTCGACCACGTCCGCACCCTTGCGATCCGGGTTTGGGTGGATGAGCAGACGCAGCGTTGTGTGCGACTTCATAGGGGTCCACTCGCGGGCGCGGCTCATGATGGTGACGCCCTTGATGCCCGTGAAGGAACCGAAGGGGGACGAGGCCGGGAACTCAGCCCCGTCGCACACCAGCAGCAGGTGCGGGTACGCGGGGATTTCATCGCCGTACTGGAAGGGGCCGCGCATCGCGATGTCCGTGCCGATCATTTCCGCGAGCTCTGCGGGGTCGGTCGAGATCATGCGTGCCGGGCCCACTGCGTCGCGCACGATGGAGGAGCGGGCCTGGGGCATCCACTTGACCCATTCCCACTCGCCCAGGCGATCCGCCGAGCACAGGACGGCGATCTTGAGCTTCGACGGGTCGATGAAGCACGCCAGGTGCATCATGATCGCGCGCATCTCGTCGTAGACGGCCTCGCCCTCGCCCGCGAGCTCAACGTGGCTGAAGTCGCCGAGGAAAAGGAACTTACCCACGTTATCCGTGTGGTCGTGCACGTCGATGAAACGCTCCATCGCCGAGAGGCAGACGACGTCCATCTCCGTCATCGGGTCGATCGGGGGCCGCTCAAAGACCAGACCGAGGGGCTGCGTGCCGGACCCGTAGCGGAAAGCGAAGAGGTCGTAGGTACCGCCCTCGCGCGACCATAGGCGCGAGCCGTTGGCCGCCAGCGTCACCAGCGCGTTGGGGTCGGGGTACACCCAGTTGTAGTAGGCGCGCTGCTTCTTCGCGACCTTGCGCACCGCGTCGCGGGTCTCCGCCAGGTAGGACAGGTACTCGCGGCGCTGCGTCACCACGCGCGTGCGGTACTGGGAGAACTGGCGATACATGTTGAAGCCGACCATGCCCAGCATAGCCACCAGCATGCCGCCGCCCATCAGCAACGAGCGGGTGTTGTTGCCGCCGCTGTTTTGTATGGCCATGAAGACCATGACGCCCGTGGAACCCAGCATGGGCACGACCATCATGAGGACGTTACCCATCGATGCGGGCTCGGCCTTCTCCGGTGGCATCTGGATAGCGAGGCTGCCGGAGGGCTGCTCCGGAACCGCGGCACTCCGCCGTTTTCTGCGTGTAACCATGAGGTCTCCTCGCGCTGTGCGCGTACGTGTTCGATGCGACTGCACTCAGTGTAGCTGAGTGGACTTCCAAGTTTTAACCGGCGGTTAGCGTCGGTGCATTACACTGGGCACTGTTGTTTACCTGAGAACGGAGGTTACATGAGCGCCACCATGGTGTCAGTGACTGTTATCGACTCCGATGGCACCTCCGATTTCGCCGCCCCGGAAGGGACGACGGTCGCGGGCCTGTGCGCCATGCTGGAGATAGATCTGTCCCTCCCCTCCGTGCGTGTCTCCTATGCGGACGGACGCCCCCTCGACGGTTCCGCGGTCCTCGGACGTGACCTCCCCGCCGGTTCGACGATTGCCCTGTCCAGTCGTGTTCTGTCCGCTCAGCAACTCAACGAGGCCTCGGCCCGCCATGAAAACCAGTGGCTCGCGCCCACCCTGGCGCTCGTCGGCTTCTGCTTCCTCATTCTTGGCGCTGTTTCTTCCCTATGCCTCCTGCCCCTCTTGGGCGATGCCGCCCTGGCCGGATACGAGCACGTCGAAGATGGGCCTTCGTGGGCCAGGATCATCTCCTCGATTCCCGTGTGGGTGCGCGCCTCGTGTGCGCTCGTGTGCTGCATCAGTGCGATCGTCCCCCTGTTTGTGTCGCGCAAGGTGCGCTCGCGCCCCACGATGCTGCTCCTGTTGCCCGCCCTCGCCGGTTACAGTGCGATCGGCTTTGTTTCCGTTGCGGACGTCCATGCGCTGACGATTGCCCCCGTTGTTGGTGTCTGGGTCGCTCTCATCGTTTCCCTGGCGGTCGTGTCATTGACCGTGACCCCCCTCGGCTCTCAGTGCCCTGCTCGCCTGGGTGTGTGCCACGGCTCTCGTCACCATCGGCGCCCTTCCCGCCTTTTCTCTCATTCGTATCGCGCCCCTGTCCGTCGCGGTCGGCGTCTACCTCCTCCTCATGGCTCCCCGTTTGGCGCTGCGCGTCCCCGATAGCCAACTCGTCGACGCCTCCGCCGTGCAGACAATCGCGTCGCGCATTCGTCAGCCTCCCGTCCAAAAACCCAGTCCCGTCACCGGCGGACGTATGGCGATCGTCCTCGGGCATACCGAAGCGCGCAACACCCTGCTGATCGTCGCCTCGACCGTGTTCGTCCTCGCCGGCGGCACCCAGCTGCCGCCCCTGGCGAAGCCTGCCGCGGACATGGGACAAGGGGTCGCGAGCCTCGTCCTCCTGATCGCCGCGATCATCGTGCTGCTCACCGCGCCGCGGGCCACCCGCTCCCACCTCGGGCATATCCTCCCGCGCCTGGCTGCCTGCGTACTCCTCTGTACGCTGCTCCTCGGTGACTGGCTGAAGATCCCCAGGGACAATGGCTGGCTCTATCCGCTCGTTCCCCTGTGTATCCTCATCATCGTGGGTATTGTCACGGTCGTCATGACCAGCCTCGTAGAGCCCAAGGGGCACGCCGCCCTCGTCGGCACGATCCTCGACTTCACTCAAACCTTCTGCACCTTCGCACTTCTACCCGCGGCGGTTATGTCTTCGGGTCTCTTCCTGTTCGCTTGGAGGGCGGTCCTGTAATGCTTGCTGACACCACAAAGACTCCGTTCGCGCCCGCAGTCCCCTCGCGGCTCGTCGGCGCTTACGTTATCGACATGCTCGTCCTCGGAGTACTCCTCGCGGCGACGTGGCTCGTCTACTTCACGCCCCTGACGATCACGCTCATCACTGTCGAGGCCGTGATTGCCGCCGGAATCATGCTCGGTGCTACCGGCCGCACTCCCGGTATGGCGGCCATGCACGTGTGCCTCATTCGCGATGACGACGACACGCAGACTCCCTCCCTCGGCGCTGCGATGGGCTACACGGCCCTCACCGCACTGCTCCAGATCACGATTGTCGGCCCCCTCGCGTGTTTCGCGATGGCCCGCGATGGCCGCACATGGCTGACCGGCCCTACCCGCACTCGCTTCGTCGACCTGCGCAAGCACGCAGCGCTCGCGGCAGGCCCCGGTGAGGCTGGGATGGCGGGCTACTACGAGCGACCCCGACCCGGCCAGGCGCCCAACGGTTTCGATGGCGTTCATCCGGCTAGCTCCCCGGGCCAGTGGGGGGCGCCGAGCGCTCCTCTGACCCCCGTGCCGCAGGCGGCGATCGACTATGCGGCACCCGGACAGCGCGCTAACGACCCCTACGGGCCCAACTACAGTGCGCCGCAGGCGGTGCCGTCCGTCCCCGCGGTGCCGCCGCAGGGCATTCCCGACACGCACCGACCCGCGCCCCAGCAGCTCGCTGCGCAGACTCCCGCTGTTCCGGCGGAGCCAACGTTCTCGGCTCCGGCTTCTGGCGTGCCCGCAGCTCCCGCGCCCGCTGCGCAGGCTCCCGCAGCTCCTGCGCCCGCTGCGCAGGCTCCCGCAGCTCCTGCGCCCGCTGCGCAGGCTCCCGCAGCTCCTGCGCCCGCTGCGCAGGCTCCCGCAGCTCCTGCGCCCGCTGCGCAGGCTCCCGCTGTCCCGTCGGTGCCCACCTTCTCCTCCCCGGAGTCCGGTGTGCCTACGTTCTCGGCTCAGGCGTCCGGTGTGCCCGCAGCTCCCGCGCACAGTGTGCAAGATCCCTGGGGTGCTCCCGCCCAGCAAGCGCCCGCTCAGCCCAGCTATTCCCAGGCAGCCCCGGCCTCGTACTCCGAGCCGTCGTTCGAAACCATGCCCTACCACGCCGCCAATGGCACCACAGCGGGCGTGCCCGCCCCGCCGCCCAGCCGCCGCGCGGTCCAGGCCGGTCAGGCCGCCCAGCAGGCATTTGCAGCCCAGCAGGCGCATGGCGCGCAGGGTGGTGCTCAGTGGGGTGACGCCGGCAGGTCGCAGTGGGGCGCTCCCGCTGCAGCCGCCCGTCCCCAGCTGCTGTGGATCATCTTCGATTCCGGACAGCGCGAGCTGATCGACGAGCCTCTCACCATCGGCCGCAGGCCCGCGCCCGTCGAAGGTACTCGTTCCATCATCGTGCCGGATAACACCCTGTCGCTGTCGCGCACGCACATGCGCATCGGGCCGACTGCCACGGGTGCCTGGATCGAGGACGCATTCTCCGCCAACGGTACGGAGATTCGCACGCCAGACGGCCGCATCGCGGCTCTTGCAGGCGGGCAGGCCGTCGAGGTGCCCGCCGGAACCGAAATCGTCATCGCTGATCGTCGTGCCACGATCGTTCTCGCGGATGCTGATTCCGTGCACTGACACGTTTTCTCATCGATGATCCCGCTGCGACCAAGTCGCGGCGGGATCTCGTTTCTACGGGGGCTGCAGGCGTTGTTCCGCAGGTGTGAGTGGAGCGGTGGTGAGGCGTTGTGAGGGCGAGCCCGTGGGTGCTGTGGTGCTCGCGCAGGTGGGAATCTGTGAGCGGAGCATGATGCGAACGGGAGGATGCTCAAACGGTCACAAAACACCGTCGACAGTTAGGCACAGCGATGAACAGTCGCTAAACAAATAATGAATGAGAGACACGCCATAATCTCTGCTGTGAGCCTCTCTGCGTGTCGATATGGGCCCCGCAGTGAGTGATTTTGTGTCATTCGGTTAATTTCAAACAATGCGGTCGATAGGCGAGGGAGTTGCCCACACGAGGGGCGTTTCTTCACTCGGCGGCGATGTGCGTGAATATGAGGGAGGGGCCGCCCCAACGATGGGGCGGCCCCTCCAGATGCGCGTGTGCGCGGTGCTATCAGAAGCGGGCGGCGCTAGCCTGGTCCGTCTGCTGGTAGTTGGAACGAGCGGAGTCCACGGCCGCGGAGGTGCGGGACAGGACGTCCTTCAGGCCCTCGAGGCCCTGGTTCCACTTGACCTGAGCGGCGTTGTAGGCTTCCTGAGCCTGGCCTTCCCACGAGGAACGCAGCTGGTTCAGCGTGTTCTCGAGGTCATCGAGGCAGCCCTGCAGGTTGGCGGCGCCGGACTTGATGTCGGCAGCGGCGCCATCGAGAGCGCCGTAATTTACCTGGAAATCCATCTTCAGTCTCCTGTCTTAATCTCTCACAGTCCGCCGAGGATCTGCGCGAACGAGCCCTCGGTGTCGGCCTCGTTGGCCTGCATTGCCTTGTCGGTGCCACGCAGGTTGTCCGCGAGCTCCTGAAGAGCCTGGTTAACCTTCGCCGCGTTGTCTGCCACTGCTGCATCAGCTGGGTGAACTGAACCGAGGCGCTGCCCTGCCACGAGCTGCCGATGGTCGACAGGTCGCCCTCGAGGCGACGGAAGTGGCCCTGCAGGTCGTTGTAGGTGGACTCGATCGCGGAGACGCCCTGTGCAAGGGCGCCATCTACGGCCCGCTGGTCTGCCATGTGAACCTCCATTTGTATGAGTGAACTCTCTCGCGGGGATGCGTGAGAGCATGGGGACACATGAATACTAACCATGTTTTCATCTCTTTTTTTGATGTTACGCAAAAATCATGACAAAACCTGACCGACAATCTAGACTTACAGGGTTGTGTCGTGTCGCCACAGACCCCATCACGCGGCAACCGGGAGGATCCAATGGCAACGAAAGCATCTCGTGGAGTGGCGCTGATTCCACTCACGATCACCTTTGGCGTGGATCGGACCGATGTGACGATCCCGCAGTCGATTCCACTGGTGGAGCTCCTGCCCGGACTCGTTGAATCCGTTGGCGCTTTCAGTGATCAGCCCACAAACGATGGCTTCGCCGTGCGTACCGCGTCGGGTCGTCTCCTCGATCAGTCGAAGTCCCTGGCCGCGCAGGGAGTGCGTGCTGGTGCTGCGCTGATACTCGAACCTCTCGGTGAAGGTGCCGCCGACATGGTCTATGACGATCTCACAGAAGCCGTCGGCCAAGTCGTCGAAAGAGTGTCCACCCCTTGGACGCGTGACGATGCTCGCACGTTCGCCGCGTTGGCCGCTGCTGCACTGATCTTCGTTGCCGCCGTCCTCCTGGCGACCACGCCGCAGGACGCCATCTCGTCGATGCAGTCCGAGAATGTCGCCTTCTTCAACTACGTCTACGGCGCGATCGGTATTGTGGCTGCGCTTCTTGTGACCGGTACCTCCGCGGTCGTGACACGCAAGTACGCCGGGCCCTCCGGCATCGCTCTCGCGCACACCGTCCCCTTCCTGACCGCCGCATCGGCGTTGCGCTTGATGCAGGCCCAGTGGGATACCGGCGGCTGGATTGCCATTGGCGTCGGCCTGTTCATTGGGTCCCTCGCCATGCTGACACTCCCGAAGCAGTACCGGATCTCGATCGCCGCTCCGCTCGTTCTCGGAACGATGATGGCCGCCACCGGACTCATGGTGAAGGTCGGATCCCTGTCCCAGGTCGGCGTGTCCGCCATTCTCTTTGCCCTCGTGATCGTGCTGCTGCAGATCGCCCCATGGATCGCCCTCGCGCACATTCCGGTGAGAGTCCTGGATGCAAACACCAGCGAACCGATCCCCGCCCAGGGTGTCACCGACCAGGTGAACACGTCCTTTGTGTTCGTCGTGGCGCTGCGCGCGGGCGGTGGCCTCGCCGCGCTCTTCCTGACGGTGTCGATGCTGAGCGCGCCGGGTCTGCGTTCCGTGTCCATGCCCCTCGCACTGGCAATCCTCGGATCGGTCTCTCTCATCCTGCAAACCCGCTCGATTCGAGCCCGCGTCGAGGTCCTCCTCGGCTCCCTGACCGGCCTCACCACGATCCTGGTCGCCGCGACGCTCGTGACCCGAACCGACCCGTCGAGCCTGCCGTGGATCACCCTGTCCGCAATCGCCGCCGCCCTCGTCCTCGTGGTGACCAACGTCGTCGGGCCTCGTGCGCGTCCACACCTGACGCGCATCGCGGATACGATCGCGGTGCTCTCGCTCTTTGTCCTGATCCCTCTCGCCGTCTACATGTGGGGCTGAGCCATGCCGTCGAGTAAAGACATTCTGGAAGCCCAGCGTTTCAACCGCAATCGTCTGATCACAGCGTTCACGTCGGGTACCCCCGGCGGTCGCGAGGTTGATCCTCCCTCGCCTGTGCGCCCCCTGCTTGTGGGTGTGCTCGTCGCAGTCGTCATGTGCGTCGTCGCGGTGGGTATGCGCTTCTTCAACACCAATCCGGATCTGACGGGAATGAACTTCGTGCTGGTCGATGTGAAGTCGACGGGCGCGCGCTACTTCCTCGCGAACGGTGTCCTGCATCCGATCTCGAACGTGACGACGGCGCGTCTGCTGGCCCAGGAGTCCGGCCTGACGGTGGTCTCGGCCAGCGCCACGTCCCTGGATGACATTCCGCGCGGCGCCCAGATCGGCCTGAGCGGTGTGCCCGACGACGTACCGGGCATGGATCAGCTCGCGAATGTGTGGCTCTCCTGCGTCCTCGAGGGCAATCACCATACGTGGATTGGGCAGAAGCTTCCGGAGCAGAACTTCCCTCTCACTCCCGCCACGTCCGCTCTCGTCACCCCGGATCACGGCAAGACGACCTACTTCGTGGATACCAAGACCCAGAAGAAGTACCTCATCGACGAGACGGATTCCCGCCTGAGCGACTGGACCCTCGCGTTCCAGAACCGCATCGGTTACCCCGTCGAGTCCGACCCGCAATGGGTGGACCTCTTCCCCTCCGGTACGCCGCTGAAGTCGTGGAGCTACAGCGACATCCCGAACGCTGGCGCACCCGCCACGGACCTGCCCGGCCCCCTCAAGGACGCGAACCTGACAATCGGCACGGTCATCGAGCAGACCGACACGAAGGGGGAGGTCCAGAACTCCTACCTCGTCGTCAATTCCTCGCAGCTGGCGGTCTTCAACTCCACTGCCGCGCGCCTGTACCGTGACGCTCCGGCGACGAGGCAGTTCGATACGGACATGTTCAAGGATGTGACTCCCGTCCACGCGGACTTTATCGGCGAGGACTGGCCGAACTACGAGGACTTCTCGGATCCGGTGTGGGACGACCAGAAGGCCGACGCCTCGAACCGCACGGCCCTGTGCGCGCAGATGACGACTTCCGCTCAGACGCCCAAGCTCGGCCTGTACACGATGCCGCACCAGCGCGCCGTGGAGGCCTCGTACGACCCTGAATCCGTGAGCTCCCCCTCGCCGACCACGAACCGCTCCGTGACGGTGGCCGGTGGCACCGGCGCGCTTGTTGCAATCACGTCTGCGGGCAGCCAGGCGGCGGCTTACGCCTTCGTGTCGGACCAGGGGTACATCCATTCGCTTGGGCCGACTCCCATGGTCCCCATTAAGGCGCTGGGATGGACCCAGGACAAGGTCTCGACCATCCCCGAGGCCTGGGCGAACATCATCCCGCCGGGTTCCGACCTCACTCCGCAGGCCGCGGCCGCATCAGTGGGGCTCTCGTGAGTTGGGACCGCGCGCGCATCCGGGCGCTTCGCCACGGCCTCGTCGGTGCTGCGCTGGTGACGGGGCTCGCGCTCGCGCCGGTCGTCGCTCCCGCCTCCTCCTCGGACGAGGCCGGGGCTGGTTCCGCGTTCAGCCCGATGATCGCGCATGCGGACCCGGCGCCCACGCCGAGCGTGCGTCCCACCCCCACGGCGCCGCCTTCGGATGCGCCGACGCAGGCACCGGAGCAGCGTCAGGAAGAGACCTGTCCGGTGGACTCTCCCCGGTACATCAAGCAGCAGCCCATCATCCTTGATCAGGTGGGTGTTCGACGCGCCTGGGACATCACTCGCGGTGCGGGCGTGACGGTCGCGGTCGTGGATTCCGGCGTGGCTGCGGGCAACGAACACTTCAACTCGGGAGATCCGTCTGTGGTCCTGCCCGGCATTGACCTGAGTGGGGAAGGCACCGACGGCCGCGTCGACGTCGGCGAGCACGGCACGGCAATCGCGGGTGCCATCGCTGCTCGGCAGCTGCCCGAGTCAAAGGGTTCGGGCCTCGTTGGTGTCGCCCCCGAGGCAAAGATCCTGCCGGTGCGTATCGAAACCGGCCTCGAGCAGGGAAACACTGACAAGCCGGGGCAGGAGCCCTTCATGTCGCGCGTGGCTCGCGCGATCCGATGGGCCGCCGACCACGGTGCGCAGATCATCGTCGTCGCCCAGTCCTCCAAGGACCCGAACTCGGACCTGGAAGCCGCAGTTGCGGCAGTGCGCGGGCGCGCGCTCGTTGTCGCGTCGACCGGCAACACCTACCAAGATCAGAAGAATAACGAGGTCGTCTATCCGGCCGCCTACGAGGGTGTCCTCGCGGTGACGGCCTCGGATGCCTACGGTTTCGCGTCGGACCAGCAGGTGCATGGCGCGCACGTGGACCTCGCGGTACCCGCCGCTGTCATTCACACGACCTGGTTTGATCAGGCCGACTGCCTGGTCGGTGGGTACTCGGGCGACACTCCGCTTCCCTCATCGTCGTATGCGACGGCCTACGCCGGGGGGTTCGCGGCCCTCGTTGCCTCGCAGTTCCCCAACGAGTCCCCGGACATGTGGAAGTACCGCCTCGAGGTGACCGCGCTGCGCGGTTCGTCCGATCAGCGCACGAATGAGCTCGGTTGGGGCATCGTGGCACCCTACGAGGCGCTCACCTTTGACGATATCGGCACGAGGTACGGGCCCCCTCACCCGGACCAGGCCGCACACCCCGTTCCGAATCGGCCAGCAGAGGTCTCCCCGCACCTGACGAGCCGAGACAACATCATGACGATGCGCACCTATATCGTCTGTGGGATTGTTGTGCTCGGAGCGGCTATCCTCGGCGGCCTCGTTATCCTGTCGCACCTGCGAGGCAGGCCGGTTGTCGTCGATAAGGACGACGATGACGAGGACGTCTCGTGACAGCCCTCGGTCTGCGGCGCTGTGGGCGCGCGTGCGCCCTTGGGGCGGGTGTCCTCGCTCTCGTTGTCGGTTCTGCCGTAGTCCCGGCCGCACCCGCGAACGCCGTTGACCGCGAGGTCACTGGCGCCGACCAGGAGTACTACCCCTACTATCGATTGGCCTCGTTGCATAGCCAGGGCTACACGGGCGAGGGCGCGATCATTGCGATGATCGACGGGCACGTCAACCCGAACATTCCTGAGCTGGCCGGCGCGACGATCGAAAACAAGAGCCCGTGCACGGTCCGGTCCCTGCCCGAAAACGCCGATCACGGAACGGCTGTTGCCCAGGTCCTCGTGGCACCGAAGTTCGGCGTAGCCCCCGGCGCGACCCTGTACACCTACGACCTCGGCTATAGCGAGGAGGAAGTGGGCGCCGACTGTGCGAACGCCGGCGTGTACGCGCGGGGCGAGGCCGACACGTCGCTGCTGATCGAGCAAGCGATCAACGACGGCGCTCACATCATCTCGATCTCGAGTAATTACCCGCTGTACAACGAAGATCTGCGCTGGGCCATGGCGCGGGCCATTTCCCGGGGCGTCATCGTCGTTGCCGCGATGGGGAATGAATCCACCGAAGATCCCGCGGATACGCTGCCCTTGTGGTCCGGGATCTGCGGAGTGGGCGCCATCAATGCGGACGGGTCACTGACCGAATACAGCAACTGGGGCAACGGCGTCGAGACCGTCGCGCTGGGGACGATCATCGTGCGCAGCGGCACCAGCGGAGAAGTGTTCACGATGCAGGGAACATCCTTCGCGACTCCTATTGTCGCGGGTTTCCTCGCAATTGCGTGGCAGCGCTTCGACGACCGGATCACGGCGAATCAGATCCTTCAGGCCATGACGACGACCGGTACCGGGAGTAATGGCGACTGGAACTACTACACGGGTTTCGGGCCAGCCGACCCGTGGGGGCTACTCAACGCGAATGCCTCGTCGCTGCCTGACGTCAATCCGTGCGAATCGAAGACAAAGTCGTCGAAGCCAAGCTGGCAGGATGTTGAGGATTACATCGACGGCACTGTCAATCCGCTGTTGATGAGGAACGACGATGACTACGTTTACCGTGGTGTGAACGAGGATGCGGCTTTTAGTGCGGACAATGAATACCCTGTTCATCTGGGGACCAGTCCGCGCTATCACCGGGACTGACGGGCGTCAGGGTTGCGCCTGTCGATGTGTCAATCCTGAACGACCGTCTGGTCGGTGGATTTCCTGGGAAAAGAGGGTGTCTCGCAGGTTGAAGCTTGCCTCGGGAGTTGACCAAGTCGGTTAGGATAACCGTATGGTAGATGTGATGGGGCAGACGCCCGAAGAATTTGAACAGATGCTGAAGGATCAGATTGCCGCCGCCGAGAAGAAGGCGAAAGCGATCCAGGAACTCGTTGAGCGACTGACCTCCGCTCGAGTTTCCGGCATGGATGCCAATCGTGACGTTGAGGTTGAGGTGAACTCCGACGGTCGCCTCACCAAGATTTCCATCGACGATAACGCGATGCGCGGCAGCGCCGAGGAGCTCGAGCGTTCGATTATGGAAGCCTACGCCGAGGCCGGCCGCAATATGGCGACCTTCGTCCGCGAGAACGTCTCGAAGGACTTCAAGGACGATGGTGGCGCGATCGAGGCATACGCCGCCACCGTCGAGCCGGTGCTGAACTCGCTCGGGCGCTGATACCGATGTCAGACTACGATCTCGCAATCGACCTGGAGCGGCTCACCAGCCACGCGGGCGAGGTGGATGACTGCGCCAACACCCTCGACAACTGCTATGACACCGCCACCCAGACCCTGGGACAGGTCATCACGAACGCATTCGGCCTGATGTTCATGCAGTACACCGCCGTGTGTACCTACCAGTTTCGAACATCGCGGCCATGATCAATGACGCTGCCGAAGCTGAGCATCGACTGAGCAACTGCCTGATCGACCTCGAGCAGCGGATGCGTGAAGCCGAGCGCGGAAGTAAAGACATTATTAGGGGTCCTGGAGAAGAACTTGACCCGGCACCCGCACCTCCCAGCGGTGAAAATCCTGAGGCACCTGACTCTCCCAGTACTCCCCCGAGTGGCGGCGTGCCCCCGAGTGGTGGCGTGCCCCCGAGCGGCGGCGTGCCCCCAAGTGGCGGCGTGCCCCCCGAGCGGCGGCACTACCGTCTCGAATGGGCCCGTCAGCGGCACCCCCACCATGCCCAAGCCGACCAAGCCCGAGGATCTCGTCCCCGGCCTCGACAAGGATAAGAAGGACGGCGAGAACTCCTTCGCGAGCGTGCTCGCCGGCCTCGGTAAGGTCTGCGTGGGTGAGGACGAACTTCGTGCCTTCCTCGAGAAGCAGCGCGAGGACGAAAACGCCGACCTGAAGACCTTCTACGACCGTCAGAAGGAAGACCAGGCAAAGGTGCTCGAACGCTACGCCGAGGCGCACCCGGGCGAGGACATCTCCGAGGTCAAGACCCTCATCGAGGACAACCAGAAGCAGCAGCAGGACGCGATGACGGATTTCCTGGCGAAACAGCGCACCGAGGAAGAAGCCCAGATCCGCGAGTTCGTCAAGGACAACCCGAAGGCAACCCCACAGCAGTTCGACACCTTCATGTCCAAGCAGCGCAACGACCAGCAAACCAGCTTCCGGGCCTTCGTTGATGAACAGCAGAAGACCCAGAACGCCCGCATCGACGAGTTCACGAAGGCGCACCCCGATTCGAAGCCCGAGGACGTCCGTTCCCTCTTTGAGAAGCAGGACAAGCACGGTGACCAGGACATCGACACCTTCCTGACCCGCCAGCGTCAAGACGAAGAACGCACGCTGCGTCGCTTCATTTTTGAAGGAGTGAAGAAGTGAGCCCGCAACAGCCGGTATACACCCGCAGCGAGTGGATGGATGGATCCGACGAGGCCCTGGGGCCCATCGGAGACATCCGCGACGCTGTCATCCAGCTCGAGTCCGGTGAGTGGATGGGGGGTGCCGAGTCAGCCATCAGCGCTCTCGGCGGCATCGCCGAGCTCACCTTGGGTGGACTCAGCAGCTGGGTCAGCTACGGCGTCGAGATGCTCCTCAGCTACGTCGATCCTCTGAAGTTCTGGATGGATCAGCTCGCAGGAGATTCCGCGCAGGTCAACGGCATGGCCATGACCTGGGCGTCCATCGGAGACTCGCTGCGCTCGACCGCATCCGAACTCGCCTCCGGATCGTCCAGCGCCATGCAGAACATGAAGGGCGAGTCCGTGAACCGATACCTGGTGCGTCAGCAGCAGGTCGTCTCCTCGGTCACTACGCTGGCCGACGCATCCGCCGCCGTGGGGCGCGCAGTCGCGAAGGCCGCCGAGTTGGTGCAAAAAGTGCACGATTACGTGTGCAAGCTGATCTCGGACATCATCGGAGAGGCTGCCGAAGGAGTAGCGCTCGCGGGGTTCACCCTCGGTTTTTCGCTCGTCAAAGCAGGGGCTGCTGTCAGCGCTCGGGCTATTGCCGAGGGGGCGAACGTTCAGAACCTTCTGAGCCTGCTGAAGATGGCCTTCGACGAGCTGAAGTCGCTCTTCGACATCGTCACGGCAGCTGCCCCCGCCTTCCTCAGCGCGATCCGCGAGGTCGGTAAGGAATGCGGTACCCCCGGCGGCGGTTGCTGCGGTGAGGGCTCCTCCTCGAGCAGCGACAAGCCGAAGCGCTCCCCCCTGGACGAGCCCGTTCGCGAGTGCCCGCCAGAGGAAAAAGAAGAGAAGCACATCATCGATTACCTCGCCGACCCGCTCCTCGAGCCCTTCCGCGTGGCTGAGGACGTTGTGAAGCCGCTCGTCAAGCCGATCGGTGACGCGGTGAAGAAGGTCTTCGAGGATCCCGAAGACTACGGCCTTACCCGTCCCTTCACGCCCAAGGTCCACGTCCCTCCGTCGACCGTGGGTAGGAAGCTTGAGGAAGAGAAGAACGGCGGTGGTTCCGGCTTCACGGGGTCGAGTGTGTCCGGTAGCTTCTAGGAGCTTTGCCAGTCGCGTCACTGACCTTGACTGATAAGGGGGTGCCCCGCACAGATACCGTGCGGGGCACCCTCTTATGGTCATGTATCTGAGCGCCAGGGCGGCGCTTCGTGCGCTGTGTGTGCGCATACTCGCCCCGGCCTCGTCGTGCCCCGTGAGGGCGGCCCCGTCGGGTCCGGGACATCGACTGGCAGTGACCGTCCTTGCTGCCTGTTTCCTCGTTGCGGTGGTGCCTGTCGGCCTCGACCCGGGCTGTGCACATCCCCGCCCCGGCCTCGTCGAATCCCCGACGCATTGGCCTACGTGGCGGCCGGGCGCTTCCGGTGCCGACGAAGCGCTACGGACGGTTCGCGAAGTACTCCAGCAGGTGTGAGTCGCCCGACACGATAATCTCGTCGTCAGCGTTGATGCGGGTGGTCGCATTCGCGTACTCGAAGCGCTGCTTCGGGTGGCGCACCGCGAGCACGTTGACGCCATATCGGCCTCGCAAATCCAGCTCTTCGAGCGAAAAACCGTGGACCTCCTGCGGGGGGCGCAGCTTCATGATGGAGAAGCCGTCCTTCTCCATTTCGATGTAGTCAACCATGCGGCCACCCACGAGGTGTGCGGTGCGCTTTCCCGCGTCCAAGTCGGGGTAAACGACGTGGTGGGCACCCACGCGACGCAGGATACGGCCGTGCTGGGAGGACGTGGCCTTCACCCAGATCGACGAAATGCCCATGTCAACGAGATTCGCGGTGATGAGCACGGCGGCTTCAAGGGAAGAACCCACGCCGACGACGGCGCTGCGGAACTCGCGCGCGCCCAGCTGTTCGAGGGCATCCTTGGAGGTTGCGTCGGCCTCGACGAGAGGGAAGCGGCCGGCGAACGCCTGCACGCGTGCGGGGTTCTTTTCGACGGCCAAGATCTCGTACCCCAGCTGGTCTTGCGTCACCGCGACTGCGGAGCCGAAACGGCCCAGCCCGATGACGAGTGTTCCCGACTGGAGTTCCTTCGACTCGCGTTCATCTGCCATGCCCCCATTCTTCCTTGCGGGCGCGCCCACCGCGAGTGGTGCGGCCGCGCGTCGTGGCTGCAAGTGATGGGTGCGTGGCTTAGGCGAGGCGGGTGTTGCAGGGGTGTGGTGGGCGTTGCGTGGGTTGGAATCCGCGCCGCGGGCGTGGAGCGTCGTGAGCCTGACGCCTGTTCAGGGCGCAATTCCCCACCGTAGATACGGAAAACGTGAGTGTCGTGCGCGGGATGGCTGCTCTGCTTCGCCTCGTGAAACGTGCGTGAAACATTGCGGCTCGGTTGTTAACGTCCTACCTTCGCGCGGATGGCGACCAGAACCTGTGAAAGAAAGACGGTTTTGTCCCGGGCGTAGTTCGAGGTGACAGTGAGGTTGGCTCGCTTGTGAAACCGGTGTCGCCTTTGCGGGTGTAAATGGGCCTCTTTTGGGCGGTTGGACCCGCGCATTGGCGCTGTGGGTTTCATGCCGGGCTGTGTGGGGCCTTGTGGTGGGACCACCGGTTGTGTTCTTCGGTTGGTGGTGAAACCGGCGTCGCCTTTGTGGGTGTGGTTGGTGGGGGTAGTGAAACCGGTGTCGCCTTTGCGGGCGTGAATGGGCCTGTTTTGGGCGGTTCGAACCGCGCAGTGGTGTCACGGGTTTCAAGCGCGAGTGTCAACCGCCGTGCATTGGTGTCGTGGGTTTCATGACGGGCTGTATTGCTCGAACCATCTCAAAGTGTTTCCAGCGCACAGCAATATGCTGTCTGGGAATTTAAAGACGGCATGAGTCATGCGCCAATCAGATCGTCGTCTTCTTCAGTTTCCCTTCTTTGCGCGGATGGCGACCAGAACTTGGGCGACGACCTCGTTGATGAGTGTCAGGTCCGACCAACGAACCCGAATCACTTTCCAGCCCGCGCGTTCGAGGTCTCGTTGGCGACGCTGTTCGGCCTCGATGCTGTCGTGGACTTGATCGACGGTCTCCCCGTACTTGATGCGCCCATCGAACTCGATGGCGATCTTCAGGTCAGGCAATGCGATATCGATGAAGTACGTGTGGCCGTCAATGTGGACTTCTTCCTGTGTTGCCAACCCATTGATGCCCGCGTGCAGCAAAGCGAGGAGGACCAGGGCCTCGCCGGGAGACTCGCATCCAGCGTCAGCGTGGTCGATGATCCATCGGGCGTGCCTGCGTCCTCTGGCGTTACGTGGAGTGTCATCCAAGGCCTGGTGAAACTCCCTGCGTGCCTCATCCTCGCGGTCCCGCGATGCTTCCTGGTGGAAACGATCAAAATGGCATGCCCTGGCTAAACCTGCGCAGGCGATGGGGAACCCACGCTTGTCGCTCAATAGGCGTGCGCAATCAACGAGAACGCGTGCCGGTGTCGCGATGCGGAAACCCAAGTATTCGATGGAGGAAACGGGATGGCTTGGACGGCACGTGCTGATTGTAGTTCCGGGAATTCTAGTTCCGTCAGGAGTTACAACATGAGGAAATACGATCTTTCTTGTTCCATTAAGGCTGTTTGTGTACACGAACAGATCCTTTAAGCGGCATGCGGTCGGTAACCCTAGGAGAAAAGCGGCACTCGGGCCACTCAGAACATACGTGGGATAGCGGATGCTCAGGGCGGCTAAACGCGCGATGAATGTAATTTCTTGGCGTTCGGTTGATGAGGTGACGGTGAGGATTCCCGCTGGCAGGTAAATGCCTGGCATGATCCTCAGAACGTCGCCGTTCTTTCTGAGGCGATGTAGCTGCACTTTCGTTCCATGAATGCCAACAACGCGAAGCGATGATCTGATGGATGTGACGAGTTCAGGTAACAATTGGACACCACCATGTGTAGCTGCAGATATGGGCCTGATTGATGGATGATCGCTCCGCGGGAGCAAGATGAAAAGCTGGAATTGTGTCCCTGTGGATATCTGGCGTTCAGCATCACGCCTGTGGATAAGTCGCGGTGATGGGAGTCGGGGGCCGTGTGGTGGTGAAACCGCGTGCGTTCGCCGGCTGTTCGTGAAACCGGCGTCGCCCTTGCGGGTGTGGTTGGTGCGGGTAGTGAAACCGGCGTCGCCTTTGCGGGCGCGAATGGGCCTGTTTTGGGCGGTTGGAGCCGTGCATTGGTGCTGTGGGTTTCAAGTGTGAGTGTCAGCCGCCGTGCATTGGTGCTGTGGGTTTCAAGTGTGAGTGTCAGCCGCCGTGCATTGGTGCTGGGGGTTTCAAGTGCGTGTGTCGGTGCCCACGCAGTGGCCCACTAGTTACATGCGCGGCCGTTTGGAGTCGTCCGGTTGTTCTAGCGGTCCTACGAATCCGGCCGGGCGCTGCCTCATGCAGCGATGATGCTGGATGTCACCCCGATCCAGTGGTTAATCTCTTCGCTGCCACCAGGCCGCAACATCGCCCCGCTACCGGCCCCCGCAACCGAGACGCCAGCGAAAGCCCGGCAGGCGCGCCACAACAAAGCCCGCAGCCGCGACGGGTTAGCCGATGATGGGCTGTTCTTCGGGCATGCGGATGACGCGGGAGCGCTGGCGCAGGGCTAGTGCTGCGGCCACGGTCATGGAGCCTGTGCGGCCCGCGAACATGAGGAAAATGAGCACGTATTTGGCGCCGGTGGGCAGAATGGGGGTGATGCCCGTGGAGAGGCCGACGGTCGCAAACGCGGACACGGTCTCAAACAGGATGATGTCGAGCGTGTAGTCCGTCATCGACAGGAGCAGGACAACGGAGACGGCGACAAGTGCCAGGCCCAGCAAGGACACGGCAACCGACAGGCGGATTGTGGAGGTGGGGATGCGGCGGCCGAAGGTCTCGATGTCGCGGTCGCCTCGCGCCTCCGCGATGACGGCCAGGACGAGGACAGCAAAGGTTGTGACCTTGACGCCGCCCGCGGTCGACGCGGAGCCGCCGCCGATCATCATGAGGATGTCCTGAACGAAGTGGGTCTGCGAACGCATGGCGCCCACGTCGAGCGCGGACAGACCAGAAGAACGGGAGTTTACGCCGGCGAGCATGGCGTTGAGGATCTTTGACGGCGTATCGATCGCGCCGAGTGTTGTCGGGTTGTGCCATTCGGTGAGGGCCAGCGCGAGGGCCCCGACGAAAGCCAGGATCAGGTAGGTGGACAGCGTCAGCTTCGTGTGGAGACGCCAGCGGCGGGGAGTGCGCAAGTTCTTCGCGACATCCATGATGACGGGGAAGCCAATGGCGCCCACGGTCGTGCCCAAGATGATGGGGACCAGCATCCACCAGTCGGTGACGTGGGGTGCGAGCCCGTCCGGAAGAATGACGAAACCGGCATTGTTGAACACGGAGATCGCCATGAACACGGCGTCCCACAGGGCGCGCGCGGGGTCGAAGCCCATGGCGAGGAATCGGGGCAGGAACATGGCGGCTAGGAAGGCCTGCATGGTCAGCGACGTGGCGATGACTGCTTTGAGGAGCGTGGAGATCTGGCCCATGGCGCCCGTCCCGGTTTCCTGCGTGGCAAGCATGCGCTGGGTGAGGCCGAGGTGGCGGGAGACGGCGAAGCCGAGGATCGATGCCAGTGTCATGACGCCCAGGCCGCCGACGACGATGCCGACGGCGATGACGGCTTGGCCGAACGGGGACCAGTAGGTTGCGGTGTCGACGGTGGTCAGGCCGGTGACGCAGACGGCGGACACGGCGGTGAAGAGAACGTCGACGAAGGGGGCGGGCGTGTCGGACGAGGAGGAGATTGGCAACATCAGGAGAGCCGTGATGACGCCGATGATGAGCGCAAAGGTGCCGAGCGCGAGGCGCGCGGGTGAGTAGCGGGCCTGCTTGGACAGCCAGGCGCGTACGCGCTGTACGGCTGTGGTGGGCACCTCACCGTGCGGGTTTTGGGGGCCACCGGGAACGCGGCGGACGACGGGGAGGGTTGGGGGCTGAGGGTTTCCTCTGAGATCGCGGGGGACGAGGCCGTGGCTCGTCCGCGCAGCAGGGAGCGTGTTGCGCCGGGTTCGGGACGTAAGCGAGGTGTCTTCCCTCGCTGCTGACGACCCTTGCGTGCCGGTGCCATCGATGCTCCTTAACGACTCTGCAACAAAAGTGGACAAAGTTGCAGTTTCCATGTGGTTGGGCAGTAGTATATTTCGTGAGGCTACGTAAGCGGTGAACGAATCGGGTTTAGCGCGCCTCGCGAGCATATCTGGGAGTCATTAATGGAACAGCAGTCGGCGCCGCGCTTTATGACTGTCACGGAAGTGGCGGACATCATGCGCGTCTCTAAGATGACTGTGTACCGCTTGATTCACAGTGGCGAAATGCCCGCGATTCGCGTCGGAAAGAGCTTCCGAGTCCCGGAGGCCGCGGTCGCCCAGATGATCCAGGCTGGTATGGCGGATCACTCTGGTGACCAGGCTCGCGTCATTGGCGGGTAGTATAGGCACGATGTGCCCGGCTCGGGCACCCATCATCCATCAGCGGTAGTACCTCTGCCGCACACACTACGAGGGAGGAACCCCATGGGCTCCGTCATCAAGAAGCGCCGCAAGCGCATGGCGAAGAAGAAGCACCGCAAGCTCCTGCGCAAGACGCGTCACCAGCGTCGCAACAAGAAGTGAGCGAGCGGAGGCCCGGCCATTTGGTCGGGCCTCTCGTGTATCCGGGGCCCTATACTTGGGTGTCATGGAACGCACCATTATTCACGTTATGCGCCACGGTGAAGTGGACAATCCGAACGGTGTTTTGTACGGGCGTCTGCCCGGTTTTGGGCTGACTGAGTTGGGTCATTCGATGGCTGCCCGGGCCGCGGAGTACCTGGTGGATTCGGGTGCGGATATTACGCGCGTGATTTCTTCGCCGCTGCTGCGCGCGCAGCTGACGGCGGCTCCGACGGCGGCGGCGTACGGGTTGACGATTGAGTCGGATCCGCGTCTGATCGAGTCCGACAACGTGTTTGAGGGTATGCCGGTGAACTCGAATCGGGCGATGCTGGCGAACCCCAAGTACTTCAAGTAATACTGCAACCCGCTGCGTCCCTCGTGGGGAGAGCCGTACCGCGATATCGCGTCGCGCATGAGTGCTGCCCTCTCCTCGGCCCTGCGTGCGGCCCGTGGGCACGAGGCTCTCGTCGTGTCGCACCAGAACCCGATCGTGACGCTGACGCGCTTCGTGAACGGTCAGCCGCTCGCCCACGCGCCGAAGTCGCGTCACTGTGCGCTCGCGTCGATCACGTCGTTCATTTTCTCGGGCGCGACGCTCGTGGGGACGTCGTATGCGGAGCCTGCGGCGGATCTCGTTGCGATTGCGAAGGATATGACGCCGGGGGACTCGCAGGCGGATCTGCGCCGCTGATGTGATTGTTGTGGGCGCGGTGTGCGCGCCCACAACGGGGCGCAACCGTGTCCGTTAAATGGGTCAACGGGTGCGCATCGCGCCTGTTTCGGGGGCCGCGTGAGGGGACGTCGGCAAGGCTAGTGCGGTAGCGCTCGCAACGCCTCGTCACGCGAGGTGTGCGGTGATAGCCCCCTAGTTAGCCTCGTCGCCGGAATCCTCGGTGGGGTCGGTCCCCTCATCTCCGGAGCGCTTGTGGCGTTCCTGCTCGCGGCGCTCGTCCTCGCGGCGCTCGTCCTCGCGGCGCTTACGCTGAATGTCGCGCTCAAGGCGGAACAGGAACTCCGGGTCGTCGTCGGGCGCGGAGGGGCGCTTCGGGGCCTCGGCCTGCTTCTGCTGAGCCTTTTCCGCGCGGGATACCCAGCGCAGGACGAGCCAGGCAATGGGGCCGATGGCGGCGATCGTCGCGGTGAACAGGATGATCATGAGCCAGATTGGCTTGGCGATCTTGCCGGGCATCTCGTCTTCAGGCGTGCGGTGCCAGTCCGCGGCCGCGTAGATGGTGACGGCGAGCATTGCGACGACAAGGACGATCCTGAGCATGTCCCTAGTCTACGGGGGTGTGTCTGCTCACGCTGGGGCGTTCACTCCGGGAGCAAACGGGGTAGTTAGGACCGCGTGACGCGGGGGAGTGACGTGTACGAGGGCGCGGCCCCCGGCGCGAGGACGGCTGTCGATCCGGCCCGGATTCCGTCGGCCACGGCCTCGTCGAAGGGCTTGCCGAGGGCCATCGCGGCCGCCAGTGCGCCCACGCAGGCGTCCCCGGCCCCGGTGGTGTCCACGGCCTCGCCGAGGGTGAGGGCGGGGCAGTGCCCGGCCTCGCTGCCCGACGCCCACGCGGCGCCGTCCGCTCCCAGGGTGACCATGACGTGCTTGGGGCCGAGGCCTCGCAGCGCGCGCGCGATGCCGATCCCCTCCGTGGGGCTGGCGGGGGCGGGCATGCCGAGTGTCAGGCCTGCCTCCGTTTCGTTGACGACGAGGATGTCGACGCGTGCCATGAAGTCGGCGTCGGTGGGGCGCGCGGGAGCCAGGTTGAGCAAGACGCGCGCGCCGAAGGAGTGGGCCCACGCGAGGGCGGCGGCGTTCGCCTCGGCGGGGATCTCGGCCTGTAGGACGACGATGTCGGCGGGGGAGGGGAACAACGAGGCCTTGGCTGGCTCGACCGTCACGGTGGCGTTCGCGCCGGCGTCCAGGATGATCGTGTTCTCCCCGGAGGCGGCGACGGTGATGAGGGCGGTCCCGGAGGGTCCCTCGACCTCGCGCAGGTGCGTCACATCGACCCCGTGGGAGGCCAGGTCGGAGCGCAGGCGTTGGCCCGACGGGTCGGAGCCGACGGCGCCCACGAAGGCGACGGTGGTGCCCGAGTGTGCGGCGGCGGCCGCCTGGTTCGCGCCTTTGCCGCCCAGGCTGTAGGTCAGGGATGAGCCGGAGAGTGTTTCGCCGGGTTGTGGGAAGCGGTCGACTGTGACCGTGACGTCCTGGTTGATAGAACCGACGACGATGACGCGTTCCATGAGGGCTCCTTTGCGAGTGGTTGCTCCATTGTGCCACGTCGCACGGCTGATGATGTGCGCTTCGACACCTTGTGGGCGGGGTGTGCGGTGGGCTGCGGGCGATGTCGCTATTTAAGTGTTGCTTTATTTGGATGCTAGTTTCCTGCAATACTGCTAAATCTTTGATTTGTGGTGAACTAATCGCCGTGCGCACGCTTCGGTTCTTCATCTCATCACGCGCGGCAGGGGCAACCTACCGCGTCAACACCGTACCCTCACAGGTGATCCGCGGGGCCGCCTCGGCTCCTGCGGTCAACGTGCGCACCATCGCGACCGACGGTGAACTGGCCGATGGCCCCGCGCGGGTCCTTCTCCCGCTCCTCGGCATCTACGCGCTCGGCACCGTCTCCCTGCAGGGATTCAACCTCGTCTACCTGCGCGTCGCCCAGGACATCGGGGCTGGGGACGCCTCCGGCCTCATCACCGCGATCCCCGGCATCGTCCTCGGCGTCGCCTGCTTCCTGTATGGGACACTCGGAGATTTCATTCCGCTGCGTCGCATCGTCGACGTGGGGATCGCGCTGATCGTTGCCGGTTCCCTGCTCGGATTTGCCTTCTCCTCGTCCCTGGTCGGTGTCATCGTCGCTCGTGCCCTCCAGACACTGGGGTACCAGGCCGCCGCCTCCGCGTACATGATCCTGGCGACCGCCATCCGTGACCCGAAGAAACGAGGACTCTACGTCGGCCTCATGTGCGCCGCCTTCCAGGGGGGCACTGCGATCGGCATGCTCTCGGGCGGCATTCTCGCCGAGATCAACTGGGCGCTCCTCCTCCTCATTCCCCTGGCCGGCCTCGCGTTCCTGCCGATCATGGGGCGCCGAGTCCCTGCGCGTGCCCGCGCCGGGCGCGTCGACCTCGTCGGTCTCGCGATCTTCTCCTCGCTGGCCCTGCTGCTCACCCTGGTCGCTGCGAACCCGCGCTGGTGGCTCATCGCCGGCTTCGTCCTCGGCGGCGTTCTCTTCTGGCGCTACATCGGGCGTGCGCGCGCCCCCTTCATCACGCGCTCCTTCTTCACGAACGTCCCCTGGGCGCGCTCGATCAGCCTCATCGTGATCGTCTACTGCATGAACTTCACGGTCGCGCCCCTCATGAACGGCATTGGTGCCGCCAACTACGGGCTCACCCCCGCGCAGGTGTCCGTGCGCCTGCTGCCCGCCTACTGCGTCGCGCTGGCCACGGCCATGACGTCGGGCGCCGTCATGGCTCGCATCGGGCGCGGGCGGACCGTGCGCGCGTGCGTCAGCCTCATCCTCGCGGGTACCGTCCTCATCGCGCTGTGCATGAGCATGGGCCCGTGGGTTATCACGGCCGCCATGTGTTTCATCTACGCGGGCTTCGGCGCACTGTTTACGCCCATCTACGACACCGTGTTCGCGACTGTTGCTCCGGGGCAGAACGGGCGCGCCGTCGCCATGAACGACCTCGCCATGCAGGGCAGCGCAGCGATCGGTATCGGCGTGTTCACGCCGATGCTCGCATCGGGCGCCTTCCGGGCCATCGCCCTCATCTGCGTCCTCGCCGCTGCGACCGGTATCGCCGGGGACTGGGTGCACGAATACCTGTACCGCCGCGGGCGCTGACCCGCTCGGTGTTCCGCTAGGCGTGCCGAGTCACCCGCGCAGCGCGTAGCGCAGTGGTCGCGCTCGTCGGCGTGCGGTTGCTTGTTGCGTCATCCCTGTCCTGAGGGCGGAAGGTTGGGGTCGAACCAGTCGGGGATGCGTCCGGGCTGGTCGATCAGTTGTGTGGGATCACCGTTGGATCCATCTGAGGGGTTGCCTACCGTGTAGTAGTAGGTGGAGGTTTGCTCGCCCAGTCGCGTCGTTGCCGAGACCACGGCGTGGTACTCCTCGTGGGTCCACAGGTAGTCAACGATCTCAACTCCGCCGGAGGTCCAGCGATCTTCGGAGAGCTCGAATCCGAGGGGCAGTAAGTGCTTGTTGTAAGTATCGCGGATGAGGTCGGTGTCCAGCTCGGTGAAGAAGAACATGCGTGAATGGAGGGAATATACGGTCTTTCCGTCCTCCATGTAGCGAGCGATGGAGTAGTTGTTCTTGTACGCCATGAAGTTCTCGGCGGTGACGAGCTCATTACGTGCCGTGATGATGGTGGGCTCGAGGTCGCGCTGGAACGCTTCGATGGATTTCACCTGGGGAGCGCTCTGGTTGCCGGTCCCGCCCGGGATAAATGCGCACGAGGCCGTGCACAGTGCCAGGAGGGCGCACGCGAGGAGCGCGAGTGGTCGCGCTCCTCGGCGTGCGGTTGCTCGTTGCGTCATTTATGGTCTGTGGGCGGGAGAGAAGGGTCGAACCAGTCGGGAGTGCGTCCGGGCTGGTCGATCAGCTGTGTGGGATCACCGTTGGATCCATCTGAGGGGTTGCCTACCGTGTAGTAGCGGGTCGCGCTTTGCTCGCCGAGCCGTGACGTTGATGATACGGCGGCGTGGTACTCCTCGTTGGTCCAGAGGAATTGGACGATATCAACTCCGTTGGAGGTCCAGCGTTTTTCGGATAGCTCGAATCCGAGGGGGAGGAGGTGTTTGTTGTAGGTGTCGCGGATATGGTCGGTGTCCAGATCGGTGAAGAAATACAACCGCGTGTGGAAAGAATAGAGCGGGCCCTGGGCGGAGCCGGTGCTATCGATGAAGTTACCGTTTTTGTAACCCATGAAGTTCTCGGCGGTGACGAGCTCGTTGCGTGCCGCAATAATGGTGGGCTCGAGGTCGCGTTGGAATGCTTCGATGGATTTCACCGGGGGGGTGCTCGGGGTCATGGATCCTCCAAGAAATGGCGTACACGCAGAGCATGCGATAGTTGAAATAAATACGAGAATGGGGACGAAGAACTTCCTCATGAGGGAGGGTTCCCTGCAATGACGCTGGCGATATCCTGGTTCGCCTGGGTGTCCCTCTGGAAGTAGCCGCTGTGTTGATCCCACGGTGAATAGGAGCTCGGAGCGGGACCGACGTCCCCTGAGAGGTGCTTGTAGCCATCCATCGTGTCGGGGTTCTTCCCGAACCAGTCATCCGGACCGACGCCCTGGACCACATCGTGAAGGTAGGGAGCAGCGCTCACATAGAGGTGTCCCTCAGGGACGTGGAATTCGCCCACGTCCTGGACGCCTGATCCGGGCGATCCGAACTGGACAAGATCGTCGATGACGCCATCTCCCACCAGGGTTGCGGCGATGCCGGCTGTGGTCGATCCATAGGAGTGGCTGGCGACGGTGATGTGGGCATCGCCAGCACCGTGCTCGCGCACAGCATCGATGCCGTTCAAGAAGTGTGCTAGCTTCGGTGCGCCGTTGTGAGCCATCCAGGTGTTTGATGCTCCGACGATACTGCCTGGTGCGTCGTATCCGAAGAACTCGACCATCGCGACTTTTTCGCCGGGCTTTGCTGCTTCTTCTGCCGCTTCTCGCATGACCGTAGCGTGCCCATCGTAATCGAGGATGGAGCCACCTTCGCCGTTACCTGCGACGCTGGTCGTCATGCCGGGAACGATGACGCCGATGTGGTCAGCTTCGTCCGGGTTGTTCTGAGAGATAGCCGCAAGAATGTTCGGACCGGAGGCGTCCAGCTGCATCAAATAGCGCGGAACAGGGGGTTTCTCATCTTTCGCTTTCTTAAGGGTGTTTTCGATGTTGTCAAGTGCCGTCACGCGGTCTTTCAGTCGCTTTTCTTCAGAGAGCAGGAAAGCAGCATTAGGTGACGAAGGGTCAGGAGTGCCGTAAGTGTCATAGAACTTTTGGAGGTCCTCCGCGGCCTGCTTCTTGTGGCGTGGAAGCATGATCTGGTTTGCCTGGCTGCGCGACGTGTAGTCGACACCATCAAGGTTGCCGATGATGTCAGGATGCTGCTCGATCATCCACTGCTTGTCCTTGTCGGACAGAGCGTTCCACCAGGAAGCCACTTGCTCAGGAGAAGCGCTCTTCGGGGGCAGTGACGGGCGAGTGGTTCCCGTAGCGCTGTAATGCACGCCGTTATCGAACGTCCCTTTATCGAGCGCTACGATCATCGTCGCAAGCTCGAGAGCGAGAGCGTCAGCCTCGACAATAATTGCGGCGATACGCTCAGCGATACGCCCCAGGAGCTTAGTGCGATTAAGGGGATCCTTCAGGAAATCGATGAACTCGTCGGCGATAGAACGGAGGAAAGAGGCAACGCCGCTCGTATCAATGTGGATGCTGTACGAGTCCGCTAACTGCTTGACGTCCTCGATATCAGCCTTGATCTTGCTGATACCTTGCACTCCCTCTGATGCGATTTCGCTGGCGCTGATGAAGTAGTTAACCAGGTCTTCGATCGCTTTGATGCGCTTGCGAAGCTTGTCCTGGGCGGCCGTGACGGTGTGTCCAGTGCCGGTCAGGCTATTGAGGTCGGCGACAAGTTCATCAGCGACAGTCTGCAACTGCTGCTGCATAGTGGTGCACTTAGAGGAGTACTCCCGAAGGGGAGCGGGATCCCAATCCAGAACACTTGCCCAGTTCACGGCTTCATCACCGAACCCAGGGCGTCCGTGCCCATCGGGGCGTGCGCGCCCGGCGTGTAGGAATCATTGCTCATCGTGGCCTCCGCTTGAACGGTGAGTGGTGCTGTCAGTCATCCTATCTGACAGATGGTCGTTTTTCATCACCCAGCGAGGCCATGCCCGCATGCGGAGCCCCGGCCTCGTCCATGAAAAACTAGGAAATCACAAGGGAAATGGCTGCGAGAATACTCCAGGAGAGCGTGAAAAAACCGGTGTTGCGCAGCACCGCGATGAGCTCGCGGCCCGAGGCGCCGGTGAGGACCGGCAGGCTCACACCGACCGCCCAGGAGAGCGCGCTCGTCGGCGTGCTTCCGCTTGTCGCATCATCACTGCCGCTCTGGCACGGTATTCGGATCGAACCAGTCGGGGGTGCGTCCGGGCGTGTCGAAGAGCTTCTTGGGGTCCTCCGCTGAGCCATCGGAGCGAAGAGGCGCGGTGTAGTAGAAGTAGGAGCTATTCATGACTTGGCCGACGAGGACACTCACGGTCGCCCCATAGCGCGCGTTCGTCCAGTAGAAGTTAGCGTGGGTATCCCCGTCAGCCGTGTGCTCCTCCTTCTCCGTCATGGTGAATCCCAGCGGCTCAAGGTGAGAGTTGATGGTGGAACGCACCTTGTCGACGTCGCGCTCCTCGAACCAGTAGTGCCTGCTCATCATGGCGTACAGGCGCTGGTCAGCGTACGGAATCGAAGTAATATGATCACCGCCGCTGTACGTGCGGATGTTCTCGCTGGTGAGTAGTTCGTTACGCGCGGCAATGAGGGCTGGCTCGATATCGCGCTGGAAGGCCTCGATGGACTCCATCTGGTCTGCTTGGCGAAGTGCTTCGGCGTGCTGCGGATTCATGCCAGAGGAACCCCCGTACAAGACCGCGCACGAGGCCGTGCACAGCGCCAGGAGGGCGCACGCGAGGAGCGCGAGTGGTCGCGCTCCTCGGCGTGTGGTTGCTAATGAGTGTGTCATGTAGATTGAGGAGTCGGGTCAGGAGCCCAGTCGGGTACGCGGCCGGGAATCTCGGGAAGTTGCTTGGGGTCTTCCGTTGAGCCGTCCGACTTGAGCGGCTTGGTCGAGTAGTAGAAGACGGCCTCTCCCGTGTTATGAACGCGAACCGTCACAGTTACACCGTACTTGGTGTTCTTCCACAGAAGCCAAGTGATGTGTTGCTTGTCGTTGATGCTCTCCTCCAGTGTGAAACCGAGAGGAGAGAGCTTGTTGTCAAACGTCGACCGTAAGGAGGTGACGTCCTGCTCCGCGAAAAAGTACTGAGACGATACGAAGGTGTAGAGATGTTTCTTCCCAGCGGGTTGGTCTGAGATACTGTCCTTCGCCTGACGTCGAATGAAGTTGGCGCTTGTTACCACCTCATTGCGCGTGGCGATGATGGTGGGCTCAATGTCGCGCCCGAACTCCTCGATGGAGTTCATGCGAGCAGCCTTACTGAGGGCCTCAGCATGCCAAGGATTGATCGAACACGAGGCAGTAAAGAGTGCCAGGAGGGCGCAGCTCACCAAAGTGAGAGTCTTACCGAGACGAGGCACTGATGCTACTCATTCAGGGGAACGACGCTGGGATCGAACCAGGCGGGAGTGCGTCCGGGTAGTTCAAGGAGCTGGGTGGGGTCAGAGACGGAGCCATCGCTCAGAAGGTCCACTGCCCGGTAGCCGTAGGAGCTGTCAACATCGGGCGAGACTTGGATGCTGATAGTAGCCCCGTACTTTTCGTTGAGCCAGTAGATTTCGGTCCGTGTGTTTCCGTTGAAGACGTACTGGTCTTCCATGATCGTGAAGCCCAGCGGCTTCAGGTGCGAGTCGATGGCCGAGCGGACCTTGTCGACGTCAGCCTCCTCGAAAAAGTAACGAGTGGCGACCATCGTGTAGAGACGTTCATCCCCGACAGTGTGTTCGTTGATGTTATCTTCCCCGTAATATGCGCGAATGTTCTCAGAGTTGATGACCGCGTCACGCGCGGCGATAATGGCGGGTTCGATGTCGCGTTGGAAGGCTCGATGGACTTCATCTGCTGGGCGTGCTTCAGGGTTTCGGCGTCTTGTGGGTTCATGCCTAGTCCTCCAAAAAGTGTTGTGCAGGCGGTTAGTGCTAATGAGATTGGAAAAAGAATCAAAAAGGCGATGAGTCGTCGGGGTATCATTGCTTGACTCCAGCAACAACGCTTGAGATGTCGTTCAATGCCCCGGTGCCCGCTTTAAAGTATGAGCTGTGTTCGCCAATGAAAGTACTCACTGGGAGAGTCGGGCCAACGTCGCCGGAGAGTTGCCTGTAGCCGGGCATCGTGCCAGGGTTTTTACCGAATGTGATATCGGGGCCAATTCCCTGAATTACGTCGTGCATGTATGGAGCTGTGCTGACCCAAGCATGTCCCTTTGGAACGTGGAGTTCAGCGACATCCTGGACACCTGAGCCGGGGGAACCGAACTGGACGAGATCATCGATGACTCCGCCTGGAACCTTGGTAGCGGCGATCCCGGCAGTTGTAGAACCGTAGGAGTGAGAGGCGACCGTGATATGTGCGTCGCCCTTCCCGTGTTCGCGCGATGCATCCATGCCGGTCAGGAAACCTGCAAGGCGATCTGCTCCGACCTCTGCCTGATGTGTTGAGGCAACGGTAACGTGCTGCGGTGCGTCGTAGTTAAGATATTCGATGATGGCGACGCTTCCGTTATTCTTCTTAGCGGCTTCGTCGTGCATGACTTTAGCCTTGTCATCGTAGTCGTCAAGCGAGCTTGCGACATTTGTGGTCATACCTGGGACGATGACGCCGATGTGATCGGCGGTGTCCGGGTTGTTTCGAGAGACGGCAGCCAAGACGTTCGGGCCTGAGGTGTCAAGGGCGACAAGGTAGCGGGGGACTCCGCCCGTTGGCTTATTAAGGGTCTGCTTAATTGTTCTCAGTGCCTCGACGCGCTTCTTTAGGCGATCATGCTCGAAATCAAACATTGAAGGGGCATGCGTTGCCTCATACTCTGCCAGTTCTTTCTCGGCCTTGGACAGTTGCTCTGGGAGAGCAATTTGATTTGCTTTATCGCGCGACGTAAAGTCGACGCCGTCAAGATTGCCAATCTTCTCAGGGTATTTCTGAATCAGCCACTCTTTGTCTTTGTCGGATAGAGAACTCCACCAAGCAGCCACCTGTTGTTCGGATGCGTCAGCCGGTGGGAGGGTAGGGCGTGATCGCGCGGTGGCAGAGTAATTCACGCCGTTGTCAAATGTGCCCGCGTTCAAAGAATCGATCATGCCGGCGAGCTCGGCTTCGAGGGCCTCAGCCTGTTTCGTGACGTCGTTGATTCGTTGAGTAATTATGGCTGCTCGTTTCAAACCCGCGAGCGGATCCGTGATCATTTCGCCGACCTCGCGGAGGACGGAGTCGATGAATGAGGCGATACCGTTTGTATTGATATGAACGCTGAGGGAGGCTGCGAGCTGCTTGATATCTTCGACATCGGCTTTGATCTCGGCAATACCTTGTGCACCTTCTGAGGCGATCTCGCTCAAGCCGATCAAGTAGTTGACTTGCTCTTCAATACTCTTGATCCGCTTGCGGAGCTGGTTCTGGACGGCAGTGACGGTCCGTCCAGTGCCGGTCAGGCCATTGAGCTTGGTCACGAGGCTGTCAGTGGTAGCCTGCAGCTGCTTCTGCTTTGTGCTGCAGACAATGGAAAGTTCCTGAAGTGGGGCAGATCCCATTTAAGAATATTAAACCAGTTCACGGCTTCATCACCGAACCCAGGGCGTCCGTGCCCGTCGGGGCGTGCGCGCCCGGCGTGTAGGAATCATTGCTCATCGTGGCCTCCGCTGAAACGGTGAGTAGTGCTGTAAGTCATCCTATCTGACAGATGGTCGTTTTTCATCACCCGAGGAAACCCTGCGAGCGCAAGGATCCCCGGCCTCGTCCATGAAAACCTAGGAAATTACGAGGGCAAGGGCCGCGAGAATACTCCAGGAGAGCGTGAAAAAAACCGGTGTTGCGCAGCACCGCGATGAGCTCGCGGCCCGAGGCGCCGGTGAGGACCGGCAGGCTCACACCGACCGCCCAGGCGGCCGCTCCCACGCCCAGCGCGCACGTCGCCAGCGGATGCAAATCGACCGCAGCGCCGACGGCCACGATCATCGCGACCGGAAGCCACGCGCACGCCGCAAACACCCAGCGCGACGCCCGGTCGCCCAGGCGGACGGCCGCCGTCATCTTTCCGGATTCGCGGTCCGTCGGAATGTCACGAATGTTATTGGCCATCAGCAGCGCCACCGACAGCAGGCCCAGCGCCGAGGCACTCATCCACAGCCACCACGGAGCCGACTGCACCTGCGTCCACGTCGTGCCCACGCACGCCAGTAGACCGAAGAACACGAAGACCATGAGCTCGGACAGGCCGATGCCCATGTACGCGTAGGGATGCTTGCCGCCCGTGTAGAACCACGCGGCCACGACCGCCGCGGCACCCGCCGCGATCAGCCACCAGGTACCCGACACGGCAACCAGGGCGAGGCCCGCCACGCCGGCCACCGCGAACGAACCGAGCGCGGCCGCCAGGACCGTCTTCGGCTTGGCGAGGCCGCCGCCCGTCAGGCGCGCGGGCCCCTTGCGGTTGTCGTCCGTGCCGCGAATGCCATCCGAATAATCGTTCGCGTAATTGACCCCCACCTGCAGGGCCAGCGCCACCAGCAGCGCCAGGGCAGCGCGCACGGCGTCGAAGCCCCCCAGGTAGTGCGCGGCGGCAGAACCCACGATCACGGGTGCGGCGGCGGCAGGGAGGGTGCGCAGGCGAGCGCCTTCAATCCAGTCAGAAACGGAAGCCATGCCGACCAGTGTAGTTGGAGCGGGCGCGGGTCCGGGCAGCGGGTTAGCGCACCCACTCCCGCTCGGTGCCCGAGGCCTCGGCCGCAGCCTGCGCGGCGGCGGCGCGGTCGATCTTGTCGAAGCCCAGATAGGGCAGGGCCTCGACGGCCACAATCCGGCGAGGAGCCTGCGCGCGCCCAATGTGCGCCGCCGCATGCTCGCGGATCGCAGAGCCGAGCTCCGCCATCTCCAACGAATCCGACGGCACCTGCTCGGGGACCACCAGCGCGGTCACCACGTGGCCCCACTTCTCATCCGGGGTCGCCATGATCCACGCATCCGACACGCCCTCGAAGGAACGCACCGTGCGGCGCACCGGACCCGGCGCGATCGACAGGCCACCCGAGACGATCACGTCATCCGCGCGACCGCGCACCTCCACCGTCCCCGAAGCCCGGATAATGCCCAGGTCCCCGGTGAGCAGCCAACGATGGCCGCCCTCGTCGAAGAAGGGGCTCTCCGCGTCCAGGTAGCGCGTCATCAGCGTCGGGCCGTGGATCGCCAGGCGCGTGCGCCCGTCCCAATCCACCGCGCGCACCGACGTGCCCGGCAGGGGCTTGCCGTCGTACACGCAGCCGCCCGCCGTCTCCGTCATACCGTAGGTGAGGCGCACCTTCAGGCCCGCCTCCGTCGCGCGGGCGAGCAGATGCTGGTTCGTTGCCGCCCCGCCCACGAGGATCGCCGCCAGCGAGCGCATCGGCCCCACGACCTCCTCGCCAGCGTCGAGGCACTGGGCGAGCTGGGTCGGCACGAGCGACAGGTAACCGGGCATGTCGTCCTGCGTGGCGCCCTGAATCGCAGGCAGGAGCGTGCGCGGGTCGAAGCCCTCGGAGGTGTCAACGATCTGCGGGTTCGTCTCCGCGACCGCCGCGCGCAGCAGGATCATCGCGCCCGCGATGTGGTGCGCCGGCATCGCCAGAATCCAACGGCCCGGGCCCTCCAGAGCCAGCTCGGTCGTCTTCGCCGAGGCCATGAGCGCCTCGATCGACAGGCCGACGAGGCGGGGGGTGCCTGCGCTCGACCCCGACGTCGGGACGACCAGGTCGATGCCGTCGAAGAAATGCGGGTCCGCGTTGATCGCCTCGGCGAGGCCGGGGTAGCGATCCTGAGGGAAAGCCTCCTCGGGGGACACCGCGGAGCCACGAAGCGTCGCCGGGGGCACATCCTCCGGGGCGCGCAGGATCACGACCGTGTGCGGCGCCGGATGATTCGGGTCGGCCTGGCGCTCCTCGTAGAGCTCCACGAGCTTATGAATCGACGCATTCGCCAGGGCGACAGCGCCAATAGCGGTGCCTCCCGGCACAACAAGAAGTCGCGGCGCAGCCATGATGAGCCTCCCAAAGTCGACGGCGAACGCATATACAACCAGGATAAGCTCTTGCGTTCTCGCAGGTAGCAAGGGACCTCGCGGCAAAAATCACGTTTGTCGGTTGAAATGGCTAGATTGCGCTTAATTCCTTGTGGCAGATAACGCAGCTGAAAATTCAACGGAATTTCCGCGTGGGCATGCATGAGGTTATACGATAGGAAACGATGCTCAAAAAACTATCCTTGAAAACCAGATGGGCGATTGGCGTCGTGAGCGCCCTCGTCCTCCTCGTCGTATGCGCCGGCGTCGTCTACGCCGCCAACTACTCCGGGCGCGCCCTGCCGGGCACGACCGTCGCCGGCACACCCGTCGCGGGCATGACCCGCGACCAGGTGATCGCCGCCGTCAGCGAGCGCGCCGACGCCGCGACGGTCACGCTCACCGTCGAAGGTAAGACCACCGAGGCCTCGCTCAACGAAGCAGGCATCACGGTCGAGGCCGATGAGACCGCCGACGCCGCAATGAAGGGCTCCACGTCCCTGCCCGCGTTCGTCAGCGCCCTCTTCTCCGAGCGCGACGTTGAACCCGTCGTCACCGTCAGCGAAGAGTCGATCAAGAAGCTCGCGGCAACCGCGAACTCGACCCTCACCTCGGAAATGAAGGATGCTGCGGTCGTTGTTGCCGAGGACGGCGAATCCTTCACCGTCACCCCCGCGCAGAACGGCAACGGCGTGTCCACCGAGGACGTCGCCTCCGCCGTCAAGCAGGCGGGCGCCACCCTCACCTCCGTCACCCAGGACGTGAGCGTGCGCCAGATGGAACCCTCCATCACCACGGAGAACGCACAGGCTGCCGCCGAGAAGGCCAACGCCCTCCTCGAGACGACCATCGAAATCTCCGACGGCATCGACACCTTTGCCGCCGAGCGCTCCGACAAGGTCAAGTGGGTCGAATTCCTCACCAAGGATGACGGCAGCCTCGAGGACCCGTCCATCAACTCCGTCAAGGTCGCCGACTGGGTCAACGCGCTGGCCGCAAAGACCGACGTCAAGCCCGAGAACCGCGTCGACAATGTCGACTCCTCAGGCAATGTCCTGACCGTCGCCCGCGAAGGCAAGAAGGGCCTCAAGACCAACAACACCGAGCAGATCACCAAGGACGTCGTCGCCGCCATGACCGACGGCAAGGCGTACGAGGGCCTGTTCCACTACGACGACGTCGAGCCCGGCTCCGAGACCAAGCAGGTCGCCGAAGGCACCGAAAACCTGGTCTACCAGGCAGCCGAAGGCGAGAAGTGGGTCGACATCAGCCTCTCCGACAACTCCGTCACCGCCTACATCGGCGGCAAGGTCGCCGGCGGCCCCTTCTACATGGTCCCCGGTGCCCCCGAGACGCCCACCATCGTCGGTACCTTCCACGTGTACCTCAAGTACGACGTGCAGACCATGCGCGGTGAGAACGCCGACGGCACCAAGTATGAGACCGAAGGCGTCCCGTGGGTCACCTACTTCAGTGGTGGGTACGCGATGCACGGCGCCCCCTGGCGTTCTTCCTTCGGCTGGAGCGGCTACGGCGGCTCCCACGGCTGCGTGAACATGCCCGTCGACGCGGCGAAGTTCATCTACGACTGGACTGACATGGGCGACACGGTGGTCGTGCACTACTGACGCGCGTCGCGCGCTGCTGATCACCACTGGGCATTGAGGGCGGGCCGGAACCGAGGGGTTCCGGCCCGCTTTGTTGTGTCTGTGTTTGTGGCCCCGCTGGTGTTCCGGGCGCCGTCTGATCCTGCTGTGGGGCCTGGCTGCGCCGTGGGCGGCAGCCCGCCCGCGAGTCGTCCGCGCCGCGAGCTTCGCTCGGCGCGTCGACTCGTTGTCCGGCCAGGCCCCGCCACCGCCCACGGGCGCCGCAGCCAGGCCCCGCCTCGAAGCTCGCCCGTGCCCTCCGGTCCCTCCGGCGCCCTTCACGCCGGCGGCGCCGGATCGCTGATGTGTGCTCTGCGCGTCGGCTCGTTGTCCGGCCAGGCCCCGCCACCGCCCACGGGTGCCGCAGCCAGGCCTCGCCTCGAAGCTCGCCCGTGCCCTCCACACCGGCGGTGCCTGTGGTTCTGGTGTGCCCGGCTAGGCCCCGCCTCGAAGCCCAGCTAGGCCCTCCACGCCGGCGGTGCCTGTGGTTCCGGTGTGCCCGGGCCCCGACGCCGCCTATGGGTGCTCAGACGGGTTCTGGTGAAAGAAATATCGCCCCAGCTTGGTGCTCTAGTTCGTGGAACGGCGCTTCACTGAAACAAAAACCGCCCACGCATGCTCACAATCGTCGAAAATCGGCCTATTTGGGCGTGCTGGGGCGAATAATATTTCACGGTGCCCCGCAACAACTCACGTATGGGCGTTTTTTCTTTCATTCCGGTCCTGCCTGTGGTCACCGGTGTCAACAACTATCGGCGGATCGTGGGTGCAGAGGTCGGCGGCTGTATGTTGATCTTCCCTGCCGATGAGGGGCGCCGCCATGATGGGGGTGTAGAGGTCAGTGGCAGTATGCCGAGCCTCAACGGCGGCTGAGCTCGCAAGAGGAATTCTCCTGCTCGGCCTGTTCGATCCGCATGCGTGAATAAACTCGCCCTGCGTTGCTTGTTGGTGGCGACAGCGGTAGAAAGTTCGCCATGCATGGGCAAAACGCGCCAAATTGGGCCATTTTGGGCGAGCAGGGAGAGTTTTGTACCGGAGATGCTGCTGACGGGGGTGTGCTGGGAGAGTTTTGTACCGGAGATGCTGCTGACGGGGGTGTGCTGGGCGAGTTTTGTACCGCACATGCGGTGAGAGGGGGTGTGCTGGGCGAGTTTTCTGCGGAACTGCTGCGGGACGGGCCGCAGTGGGCGGACTTTTTGCGGAAGAATCGCTGAAGGCCCTCATGGTGAACGTGTGTATGTGCGTCCGCAGTCTTCGCTGTTGCTGGTCATCACCCGGGGACAAATTTCGCATGCAATTCCCCTCAAGGTATTTCAAGTTATGAAATCGAATCGTTGAAATTCTGCCGTTTTGCGCCCAGTGTGGATGTGGGTTCTGCGGGAATTGCATGCGACTTTTGTGGGGGTGGGTGAGTTGTGCTTTGAACACTGGCCTCGTGACGGCTTTTGGCCGGGAAGGGCGGCGTTGACCTATGCCGCGGTTAGGCCGGTAGTGTGTAGGGGAAGCCTGCCAGCCAACGCCCCGGCGTGCTGACCGGGCTGACCTCGCAGGCCCGACGCAGCAGCGCCGCGACGGAACGCGCTACGCGGCCCGTGATGCGATAAAACCCTGCAAGGCGATGACGCCGGCGCCGCGCGACCAGGCCTCGTTGGAGCCGTCGGAGAGGGTGACGCGAATCGATGAGGCGCGCGGGTCGCGCACCTCCGCGATGCCGGCCCGCAGGGCCTCGCCGCTCAGCGACGCGAGCGCGACACCTTCGCCGCCGACGATCACCAGTTCCGGAGCCGTGAGAGACGCGACCAGGCCGATGAGCCTGCCAAGGGCGCGTCCCGAGGCCGCCAAAATCGCCGTCACCGCGGGGTGTTTGTCGGAGGCGAGAGCGATGACGTCGTTCCACTCGAGCGGGCGTCCGAGCGCGGCCGACGCGTCCCGGCAGATCGCGGGTGTCGTCAACATGGCCTCGGCGCAGCCCCGGTGCCCCTGGGAGCAGATGGGGCCGAGTGGATCGAGTGGCCAGTGGCCGACGAGTCCGATGCCCGAGTCCTCGTTCTCCAGGCGTGCTCCGTTAGCGACGCATCCGTATCCCACGCCCACGCCGACCGTGATGACCGCAAAGTTGGAATGTCCGGTGCCCGACCCGAACCAGTGCTGGATCTGCGTGTAGGCGGACAGGTCGTTGGCGACGAAGGTGGGCAGGTGGGTGGCCTTGGAGATGAGGGAGGCGAGTGGAACGTTGTTCCACTTGAGGAAGGGGGCCGACTCGACGGCGCCGTCGGCGTTCACGATGCCGCCGACGGCGATGCCGATCGCGTCGATGCGGTACGACGAGCGGGCGAGGTGCGCCAGGTCCGCGATCGCGCGGACGACGCGGACGGGGGTGAGTGATTCGAGGGGGACGCGGTAGGAGTCGCGGGGTGTCGCCTTCAGGTCGATGACGGTGGCGTCGAGGGCGCTGTCCGTCAGCTTGATGCCGAGGAAGTAGTGCGAGGAGGGGACGACGTCGAGGGGGATCGTGGGGCGGCCGGAGGTTCGCTGGGTGGCCTCGGGGACCTCGGCGAGGAGGCCGGAGGCGATGAGTTCCGTCGAGATGCGCGTCAGCGTCGCGGGGGCCAGGCCGAGGCGTCGCGCCAGCTCAGCGCGGCCGAGTGGGCCGTGGATGAGGACTTCGAGAGCGACCGCGGAAGCGAGCTCGTCTTTGGGCTGCCAGGTCATGACCGTTCCTTTCTGGTGAAAGAAAGACTACATGCAAATTTCAATTTTGCCTAGCCTATTGACACAACTAATTTTGCGTGGTGAAATTAGTAGTAAGCGGCCAATGGTGGTCGCGATCACGAGAAAGTGCACAGTGCAATGAAGCAGAAGCGTCTCCTTACCGTCGGTGTCACCCTTTTCGCTGCGGCCTCGATGCTTGCAGCCTGTGGCGGCAACACAGCCGACCAGTCATCGTCTTCCGGATCCGGTTCTGGCTCTGCGACCGTCGAACTCACCCTGTGGGGCACGTACGGCGCGGGCTCCAACAGCGCCCAGAAGGACGCGTTGGAAAAGGAAATCATCCCCGCCTTCGAGAAGGCCAACCCCGGAATCACCATCAAGTACGTCGACATGCCCTACGACGGCCTCAAGCAGAAGCTCACGACCGGCGCTGCGGCCGGGGAGCTGCCCGACCTGATCCGTACCGACCTCGGTTGGAACGCGCAGTTTGCCAAGCTGGGTGTCCTCAAGCAGCTCGACGGCAACATGCCGAACTACGAGGCCTTGGCGTCCAAGGTCTACCCGGGCCTGCTCGGCACGACCCTGTACAACGGCCACCACTACGGCCTGCCCCTGGACACGAATACGCGCGTGCTCATCTCCAACCCCGATGCCCTCGCCAAGCTTGGCGTCGACAAGGCCCCCGAGACCTTCGATGAACTGAAGGACCTCGCCGCCAAGGCGAAGGACGCGGGCGGCTCGGTCTACGCTTTCGCCGACGGGGACATCTCGCAGTGGAACATCATGCCGTGGATCTGGAGCGCGGGCGGCGACATTTCTGATCCCGACCAGACCAAGGCCTCGGGCTACCTGGACTCCGATAAGTCCGTAGCCGGCGTCCAGTTCCTCGTTGACCTGTACCAGCAGGGGCAGATCCCCAACGCCATCATCGGCAACGAGGGTGCAACTAAGACGCAGGACGGCATGCCGAACGGCGAGTACGCGACGATCCTCGATGGCCCGTGGATGGATCAGATCTGGGCGGGTTCGTACCCGGACTTCAAGCCCACCTACTCGAAGGTCCCCGCCGGTGAGGGCGGATCGATCTCGGTCGTCGGTGGCGAGTCCATCGTCATCACGGAGCAGACCAAGGATCTCGAGGCCTCGTACAAGTTCCTCGAGTTCACCCAGTCGCGCGAATTCCAGCTGCCGATGAGCAAGGCCGGCCAGATGACGGTCGTCGCCGAGTACGCGGCCGAGGAGGCCGAGGCGACCCCGGGCACCAAGATCTTCTCCGAGCAGCTCAAGACCGCGAAGTCTCGCCTCTCCATCCCCGACGCCGGGAAGGTTGACGAGATCCTCAAGACCGAGTTGACCCCCGCCTTCGAAGGCAAGGTGACCGTTAAGGAAGCCCTGACGAAGGCTGCGCAGCAGATCGACCCGCTTCTGAGCTCCGCCAAGTAACCCGGCGGCGCTCCACTCACCGGGCCCGGCCCCCCACGCGCGGGGCTGGGCCCGGGAAAGGACACCTCATGAGCACCCCCACCGCGCCCGAGGCCGTGGCGCCTCGGGCGCGTCGGCGTTCCTCCCGGAGGAACCCGGTGGCCCCCTACCTGTTCTTGGCCCCGGGCATGATCCTGTTCGCCCTGTGCATCCTGTACCCCATGGTGCGGTCGGGGCAGATGAGCTTTTACGACTGGAACATCGTGAAGGGCTCGAACTCGGACTTCGTCGGACTGGACAATTACGTCAAGGCCTTCCATGACCCGTCCTTTTGGACGGGTTTGGGTAACTCCGGGATCTACATGGCTCTGACGGTGCCCCCGCAGATCGTCCTCGGCCTTGCCGTCGCGATGCTGCTGCGCTCGAAGGCGCCGCTCCAGCCCCTGTTCCGGGTGCTCTACTACCTGCCTGTGGTCACGTCCTGGGTGGTTGTCTCCCTGCTCTTCAAGTACCTGTTCGCCGACCAGGGCCTCATCAACTACATGCTGGGCAGCGCCCACCTGGGCGCGGGGGACACCTCGTGGCTGTCGAACCGTTGGACGGCGATGATCGCGATCTGCGCGCTGGGCGTGTGGAAGGGGATCGGCTGGTCGATGATGATCTTCCTTGCCGCCCTCCAGGGGGTGCCGAGGGAGCTGGAGGAGGCCGCCCTCGTCGATGGGGCGAACTGGTGGCAGCGCTTCAAGGCCGTGACCGTTCCTGCGATCTGGCCGGCCACCGTCTTCGTCATCGTCATGCTGGTGATCGGCGGTCTCAACGTCTTCACGTCGGTGCTGCTCATGACAAAGGGCGGGCCTAACGGCCAGACCGAGGTGCTGCTGACCTACATGTACCGCCTCGCCTTCTCCGACCTCAACTTCGGGTATGGTTCGGCGATTGCGGTCGTCCTGACGATCCTCGTGTTCATCATTTCGATTGTTCAGCTCAAGGTGTTGAACCGTGACGATGAGAGGGCTGGAGCATGAGCACGCCTCGTAAGACGATTCGCGCCGCGGGAACGTCGCTGCGCTTCGTCGTCCTGACGGTGGGCGCGATCGTCATGATCCTGCCCTTCGCCTACATGGTGTCGACGGCCTTCAAGCCGCAGGCTTACGTCCTGGAGACACCCCCGAAGTTCATCCCCGACCCGGGCACGGTTGACAACTTCGTGCAGGCGTGGACGACGCAGGATTTCCCGCTATGCCTTGAACTCGGCGTTCGTGTCCGTGACTTCGACGGTGCTGGCCGTGTGGCTCTCCTCGATGATGGCCTACGCGTTCGCGCGCTTCGATTTCCCGGGCAAGGAGTGGTTTTTCCGCGCCCTGCTCCTCGGCCTCATGATTCCTTCGATGATGCTGATCATCCCGCAGTTCGTGCTCACCAAGCAGCTGCACCTCATCGATAACCTGTGGGCCCTCGTGCTGTTCTACGTGTCTGGAAACCTGGCGCTCAACACCTTCCTGCTGCGCAGCTTCTTCGAGGGGGATCCCGCGTGAGCTCGACGAGGCCATGGAGGTCGATGGCGCGAACGTGTGGACCCGCTACTGGCGCCTTGCGATGCCGCTGGCCCGGCCCGCGCTGGCGACGACCGTGATCTTCACTTTCTTGGCGACCTGGGATGAGTTCGCCTGGGCCCTCACGGTCATTTCGACGGAAACGAAACGCACCCTCCCGATCGCCATTCAGCTGTTCCACGGGCAAAACTCCACGCAGTGGGGGCTCGTGTTTGCCGCGTCCCTCATCGCGATCCTCCCCGTCATCGTCGTGTACCTGATCTTCCAGCGTCACTTCGTTGCGGGCCTGACCGCAGGAGCCGTGAAAGGATGACTCCCTTGCTCCTTCCCACACAATCCGTTTATCTGCCCGGCCAGGCGGTCCTCGTCGAGGCCTCCCACCCGGGCGACCTCGTCGTCACCCACCTGGGCGAGGTGGTGCGCGAGGTTTGCTGTGCCAGCCGCGGCCTCGTCGATCTGGGAGAACTGAGCGTTGGCGGGTACGGCGTCGCCCAGCCGTCGACGGGCGCGTCGAGTGCCGTGCAGGTGTGCGCGTCGGCGTCGGATCGACTGCGCTACGGCTTCGTCGCCTCTTTCCGTCCGGGAAAGGACGTCGAGGCCGTGGCCCGTTTCGCGCGTCGCCTGCACCTGACCGGCATCCAGTTCTACGACTGGGCGTATCGGCACGCCGACCTGCTGGGTGGGGGAGAGGAATACCGCGACGCCCTGGACCAGCCGATTTCCCTGGCGACCGTGCGCTCCCTCGTCGAGGCGCTGCGGGCGGCGGGCACGTGGTCGATCGGCTACGCGGCCGTGTACGGTGTCGGCAATGACGAATGGGAGCAGTGGGAGGATGCGGCCCTGCTGGATGCGGCGGGGGAGCCCTACTCGCTCGCCGACTTCCTGCGCATCGTCGATCCCGCCCATCCGCGCTGGCTTGAGCACTTCGTCGCAGACGTGGCGGCTGCCGCGCGCGAGGTCGGCTTCGACGGCTTCCACCTCGACCAGTACGGCTACCCGAAGATGGCCGTCCGCCCCGACGGTGAGATCGTCGACGTTGCTGCCTCCTTCGACACCCTCATCCGAGGGGTACGCGGCGCCGTGCCGGACGCGACGCTCGTGTTCAACAACGTCAACGATTTCCCCACGTGGTCCTCGCCGGCGGCCCCTCAGGACGCGGTCTACATCGAGCCCTGGGAGCCCGTCACCACGTACGAGGCCCTGGCTCGGGTGGCAACGAGGGCGCGGCTCGTCGCGGGCGGGAAGCCCGTCATCCTGGCGGCCTATCAATCCATCTATGACAAGGTTGCCCGGGATGTGGCCGACGCATCGACGCGCCTGACGATGGCGACGCTCTTCTCGCACGGTGCTACGCAGCTCCTCGCCGGAGAGGACGGCCGACTCCTCGTCGATCCGTACTACGTGCGCAACATGCCCGCCGAGGACGAGACCCTCGACATGCTCGCGAAGTGGTACGACTTCCTCGTCGCGAACGACGAGATCCTCATGGACCCCGGGATCGTCGATGTGACGGCCTCGTACGTGGGCGAGTACAACGAGGATATCGACGTGTCCTTCGATGCAGCACCCGTGTGTTGGGAGGCATCCCCGGGCTGCGTGTGGCGGCGCGTCACCCGCGCGGGCGATGCCCTGGTCGTCCATCTCATCAACCTCGTGGGCCAGTCCGACACGGTGTGGGACGGCCCCCACCGCCCGGCGATCGCGCTGCGAGGCGGTACGCTGCGTCTGAAACCCCTGTTCGGGCGCGTGCCGCGGGTGTATGCGGCGGATCCCGACGCGGGCTCGACCCTCATCCCCCTGGACGTGCGAATCGTCGACGGCCAGGCCGTTGTTTCCCTCCCCGACCTCAACGTATGGCAGGTGCTCCATGTTCTTCTGTAACGATGCGCTGAACCCCGCAGGCAACGGCCTGGGCCCCAACGAGTGGTGGAAGGGCGCGGTCGTCTACCAGATCTACCCGCGCTCCTTCAAAGACTCCAACGGCGACGGCTTCGGTGACCTCGAGGGCATCCGCTCCAAGCTCGACTACCTGAAATCCCTGGGTGTGGATGTCCTGTGGCTCTCGCCGATCTACGCCTCCCCGCAGGCGGACAACGGCTACGACATCGCCGACTACTATGACATCGACCCGTTGTTCGGCACGCTGTCCGACTTTGATCGCCTGCTGGAGGGCGTCCACGAGAGGGGCATGCGCCTCGTCATGGACCTGGTCGTCAACCACTCCTCGGACGAGAATCCGTGGTTCGCCCAGTCGCGCTCCTCGCGGGATAACCCGAAGCGCGACTGGTACATCTGGCGCGACCCCCGTCCCGGGTTCGTGGGCGGCGAGGCCGGGGCGGAGCCCAACAACTGGGGGTCCTTCTTCTCCGGCTCGGCTTGGGCGTGGGACGAGGCCACGGGCCAGTACTACCTGCACCTGTTCCACAGGAAGCAGCCCGACCTGAACTGGGACAACCCTGAGGTGCGCTCCGCCGTCTACGAGATGATGAACTGGTGGCTCGACCGCGGCGTCGACGGCTTCCGCATGGACGTCATCAACCTGATCTCGAAGGATCCGGGCCTGCCCGACGGCATCGTCTACCCCGGGCGCGCGTGGGGTGAGGGCTTCCCGCACTTTTCCGAAGGCCCGCACCTGCACGAATACCTCGCCGAAATGCGCCGCGAGGTGTTCGAGGGGCGCACTGGCACGATGACGGTCGGTGAGTGTCCCGGCGTGCGCCGCGACAACGTCCTGCTGTTCACGGACCCGGCCCGGCGTGAGCTTGACATGGTGTTCCAATTCGACCATGTCGACCTGGGCCTCGAAGCGGGGAAGTTCCACCCGCGCCCGCTGCGGCCCGGTGAGCTCGCCGACTGCCTGAGCGCCTGGCAGGAGGCCCAGGGTGAGGTCGGCTGGAACAGCCTCTACCTGGACAATCACGACCAGCCGCGCGCCGTCAGCCGCTTCGGTGACGAGGAATACCGCTACGAGTCGGCAACGGCCCTGGCCACCGCCCTGCACATGCTGCGTGGCACGCCCTACGTGTATCAGGGCGAGGAACTCGGTATGACGAACAGCGTCTTCGGGGGCATCGACGACTACCGAGACGTCGAGGCGCTGCGCTACTACCGCGAGGCCGTGGAGTTGGGGGAGAGCCCCGAGTCGGTCCTGGCGGGGCTGGCCGTCACCGGCCGCGACAACGCGCGCACCCCCGTCCAGTGGGACGGAAACGAGAACGCCGGTTTCACGGATGGCACCCCGTGGATCGGCGTCACCCCGAACTACACGGAGATCAACGCCGCCTCCCAGACAGGCGACCCGTCTTCCGTGTACGCCTACTACCGCGCGCTCGCGGACATCCGCCACGGCCTGCCCGTCATCGCGGACGGCTCATTTGAGCGCATCGACACCCCCTCGCCCGCGGTCTTCGCCTACCGCCGCACCCTCGGCGAGGCCGTGGTAACCGTCCTCGTCAACCTCTCCTCCCAGCCCGCCTCCCTCGGCGATGCGGCGCTCGGGGTGAGCGGGGACCTCCTCCTGGCCAACCGCGACCTGTCCGAGGGGGACCGGGGAGTCCCGGAAACCCTCGGAGAATGGGAGGCTCGAGTCTACATTCGCTAACTCCACATGACGATTCCCCCGGGGCTGTCAACGATGGGGTCCTGGGGGTCTTCATAGGCCTCGTCACCTATCAGGGGAGATGAAGCCTCGACGCGCGCATGCAGCATGCGCGCTCGACGGAGGCCATCTGTGCTCCGTCCTCGCCCGACCCACGCGCGGGGTAGACAACGATGTCTTGAAAAGGAACACACCATGAAATCGCGAGTATTACCCGCGAAATTTGCGGTTGTCGCGACGGCAGCGGCGACCGCTTGCGGCGTCATCGGGATGATGACGCCCTCGTACGCGCAGGCGCAGATCACGCGCGTGTGGACAGAAAACGCCCGGTATTTGCCCAACCAGACCGTCGACGTGACCGCGCAGGTCAGCGGAGCGTCGCACGTTCGTTTTCGACTCATGCACCTGGGAGAACAGGTCATGGTCTCGGATGATCGAGCCGTCGACGGATACGGGCGCGCATCCTGGGAGTTCAGCGCCCCCGACCGCGACTACACGGGGTACGTCATCGAAGCCGACTCAGACAATGGGGCGAAGGGTGAGACCGCTCTGGATGTGTCCTCCGACCCGTATCGTTACCTGCGCTTCGGCTTCCTGGACTCCTACCCGGAAGGCATGAGCGGAGAAGATCAACAGCGGGTCATCGACGACCTCGCCCAGAAGTACCACATCAACGCCCTGCAGTTCTACGACTGGATGTACCGCCACGAGGCGCCGGTTCCGTACGAGGGAAACTCCGTCGCGCCGACCTGGTCGTCGTGGGGTGGGGAGAAGATGTCGCGAGACACCATTGAAGGTCTCATCAACGCTGCCCAGTGGCGTTCCGTCGACGCCTACCCGTACTCCATGAGCTATGCGGCTCTCAACGGTTATGAATCGTACGGGGTGAGCCCGGACTGGCGGCTCACCTACCGCTCCAGCGGCAGCCCTTGGTCCTTCGAAATGTTGGCGAACCGTCCGGACTCCACGCTGTGGATTATGGACCCATCCAACCCGCAGTGGCGCTCGCACATCGTCTCCCAGTACGTCCACCAGACCGATGACATCGGGTTCGACGGGACCCACCTGGATCAGCTCGGCGATTGGGGACACAGCGACGATCACCAGGGAGGCATGGCCACGACAAGTGGCATTCCCGTCGACCTACCCAAAGCATTTGGAACACTCATCGATCAGACCATGGACGCGACCGGAAAGCCCGTCGGAATGAACGCGGTTGACGGATTCGGTATGGACCACATGGCCGCAGGATCGGCGACCTACCAGTACACGGAAATGTGGGACTCCCACGAACGCTACGAAGAAGTGCAAAGCTACCTGCAGCAACAGCGCATCCTGTCGGGGAACAAGCCCGCAGTCGTCGCCGGATACGTCAACAACAAGTGGAACAACGGACCCGGGTACGAGGCCGAAGCATCGACTGTGTCACGCACGGGTGTGCAGGTCGCTACCGATCACCGCGACTACTCTGGCACGGGATTCATCGATCACTTCGGTGAGCGAGGAGACTCCGTGACCTTCCGCGTCCACGTGGACGCCTCACGCAACTACGGCCTCGTCCCCAGGTGGTCCAACGCCACGGGAGACATGGCGGCGAGAACATTCTCCGTCGATGGGCGCATCGTCTCGCGCAACGTCCTCCTCGGACTGACGCAAGACTGGGACCACTGGAACATCGAGGGAGGCACCTGGGCCTATCTCAGCCAAGGAGACCATACCGTCACGATCAGCGTTGATGAGGGCGACTACGGGTACATCAACTAGACGAGCTACACATTAACTCCTTCTCCACCCCCTCTGTCCAGCTGTTCGACGCGGCGCTCGCGGCCAACGGTGCCAGCCATATCGAGATGGGGCAGGGTGATCGCATGATTGCCGCCGCCTACTTCCCGGATCGCACCAAGTGGATGGACGAGGAACTGACGCAGTGGATCACGCGCTACTACGACGTCACTACCGGATACGAGGAACTGTTCTACGGGCCGACCCTGCGTCCCCTCGACGACTCAATCGTTGAGATTCCCGGATACAACGTGTCGCGCAACGGGCTGAAAAACACGATCTATGCCCGCGTCATGCGCTCGAGCGGGATGGATGTCATTCACCTGATCAACCTACTCAACAATGATGAGTTCTGGCGCGATCCCGGGAACTCGGTGAGGGACACAGGTGCCTTCACAGTGCGCTACCACTACGGCGATTCGCCCACGCCGGGCACCGTTTACAAAGTCACCCCGGACACTGAGCGGGGGACGCGAGCCGTCGCCCTGCCCACGAGGCTCGGCACCGACGAGACGGGCAACTACGTCGATATCGACGTCGACAACCTCCATGCCTGGGACGTCCTCTTCATGGGACAGAACACGGCCGGTAACGGCAACGTCGTGAACCAGGGGCAAAAGTGCATCGATGTTCGAGATGGTGCATCCGGTAATGGGACTCCGATCCAGCTCTACGACTGTGCCTCAGTTTCCGCCCAGCATGTCACCTACGACGGAAATACGTTGTCCGTCATGGGCAAGTGCGTCGACCTCGAATACCAGGGGACCGAGAACGGAACCTACACCCACCTCTGGGATTGCAACGGCGCGCCGTCCCAAACCTGGTACTACACGCCGCGCAACCAGTACTACAACCCGCACTCAGGCAAATGCTTGACGCTGGACGGTGACCACTACACGAACGGTAACCGCCTGACCGTCTGGGATTGCCACGGCGGGGCGACCCAGAAGTGGAGTAAGCCCCAGTAGCGCCTCAGTAGTAGTAGGGGTAATCCTCCCAGCGGGGGGCGCGGTGCTCGAGGAAGGCGTCGCGCCCCTCCTGGGCCTCGGCCGTCATGTAGGCCATGCGCGTGGCCTCGCCCGCGAACACCTGCTGGCCGGCCAGGCCGTCGTCGGCCAGGTTAAAGGCGAACTTGAGCATGCGGATGGCCTGCGGGGACTTCGTCGCGATGGTCGCGGCCCACTCCAGGGCGGTCTCCTCCAGCTCGGCGTGCGGGACGGCGCGGTTGATGACGCCCCAGCGCTCGGCAGTTTCGGCATCGTAGCGCTCGGCGAGGAAGAAGATCTCACGCGCACGCTTATCCCCGGCCTGGCGGGCCAGGAGCGCCGAGCCGTAGCCGGCGTCGAAGGAGCCCACGTTCGCGTCCGTCTGCATGAAAGCCGCGTGCTCGATGGAGGCCACCGACAGGTCCGCGACAACGTTGAGGGAGTGACCGCCGCCCGCGGCCCACCCGGGGACGGCTGCGATGACGACCTTCGGCATCGTGCGGATGAGGCGCTGAACCTCGAGGATGTGCAGGCGCCCGGCGCGCGCGGGGTCGATCTGCTCGCGGCGCTGGGCGGTGGCAGCCTCGGGGTCCGCGCCCTCGACCTCGTAACGGTAGCCGTCGCGGCCTCGCACCCTCTGGTCGCCGCCGGAGCAGAAGGAATATCCGCCGTCGCGCGCCGAGGGGCCGTTGCCCGTCAGGATGACGGCCGCGACCGAGGAGGTCTGGCGCGCGTGGTCGAGCGCTCGGTACAGCTCGTCGACGGTGCCGGGGCGGAAGGCGTTGCGGATGTCAGGGCGATCAAAGGCGATGCGCACGACCGGCATATCGGCACCCTCGGGGCGGCCGTCGGCCTCGGGACCGCGCGAGATGCCGCGGTGGTAGGTGATGTCGGCAAAGTCGAATCCCTCGACCTCGCGCCAGCGGGTCGGGTCGAAGGTATCGGACACGAAGGGGAGAGCACTCATGTGTCGGATTCTAATCGACGAGGCAGTGGCAGGCGTTGGGCGTGCGCGCTCGAGAGGGGTGGCGGCGTTGCCGGCGCATCTGGGACGAAGGGCGTGCGTGGGATATAGGGTGCGCAAGCTAACCAAACGGAACAAAGTCTGCTGTGTAGTAACCGTTCTATATGCTGTCTAGACAGTCGGGAGTGTGCCCTGCGAGATATGCTCACTTTCCAAATGTTCAACCGCTCGAGCGAGTCTGTCACTTTTAGGTACTTACTGCACAATTGGTTACAAGTTGATGTGTGTAAGATTTGTCGTTAGCGCGAGGTTGCGCGATAATATTACCGGTAAGTAAGGAGGGTTCTCGTGAATGCAGCGCAGCAGCCGACGCTCATGCGCATCCCTATGCGCACCTTGAGTCGCCAAACGCGTTACGCCCTCGAAGGCGTCGACGACATATTGGTCTACAAGGTAGCGATGACGACGCGTTTCCGCGGCGTGACGCGCCGCGAGGGTCTGCTTCTGCACGGTCATGCCGGTTGGGGAGAGGCTGCGCCCTTCTGGAACTACGACGATGCCGAGTCCTCGCGCTGGCTGGCCGCAGCCCTCGAGTCCGCTCGACGTTTCCCGCCGGTGCCTCGGCGCAAGTTCGTGCCCGTCAACGTCACGATCCCCGTCATTTCGCCGGAGGAAGCCTACGAGCGCGTGAAGGCCTCGGGTGGGTGCGCGACCGCGAAGATCAAGGTTGCGGAGCCCGGCGTCAGCGTTGGGCGCGACTGTGCGCGCATTGCCGCCGTCGCAGACGCCCTGCGCGAGACCGTGGGTGGGCAGGCGATGATCCGCCTCGACGCCAACGGCGCGTGGGAGGTCGACGAGGCCCGAGCCGCGATTCCCGCGATGGCAGCAGCCGCCGGCGTGGTGCCCATCGAGTACGTGGAGCAGCCTGCCTGACGGTCGACGAGCTGGCGGAAGTCCGCCGCTCGGTGGACGTTCCCATCGCCGCCGACGAGTCAATCCGCCGCGCGGAAGACCCGCTCGAGGTCGCCCGCAAGGAGGCCGCCGACGTCGTCATCATCAAGGTTGCGCCCCTCGGAGGCGTGCGTGCCGCCCTGAAGGTCGCCCGCAAGAGCGGCCTCGGTGTCGTCGTCTCCTCCGCCCTCGAGACGTCCGTCGGCCTGTCCGTCGGCGTCGCCGCAGCCGCAGCCGTGCCCGGTGTGCCCCGGGCGGCTGGCCTGGCCACGGCCTCGTTGCTGGTGGGGGACGTGACTGAGCCTCTGATTCCCGACCGCGGTCGCCTCCCCGTGGGGCGCCTCAAGCCCGACCAGGAGCTCATCGATCGCACCCCTGTCGACGGCGATCTCGTCTCCCGATGGGGCATGCGCCTCGAAGGCATGGCTGAGCATCTGGGGGTGGGCTCCCGGTAGGCTGGGCCTATGCCCTCCGTCGATACCGCCAGCGCCATCCTTAAGTCCCTGGATGCCCTGGGCATCACGCACGTCCTGTACTGCCCGGGTTCGCGCTCCGCGCCCTTCGCCTACGCCCTCGAAGCGGGCGCATTTAGCGGATGTGCGCGCGCCGTCCTGGATGAGCGCGGTGCGGGGTTCGCGGCCGTTGGCCTGGCCCGTACCGGGGCACTACCCGCCATCGTCGTTACCTCCGGCACCGCCGTCGCCGAGCTGGCCCCCGCCGTCCTCGAGGCCTCCCACGCGCGCCTGCCGCTCATCCTCCTGACCGCCGATCGTCCCGCTGAGCTGCGAGGCGTCGGCGCCTCCCAGGCAACCGACCAGTCGCGGCTTTTCGGCGGACATGTGCGCTCGCAGGTGGACCTGGAGCCTCAGGAGGCCTCGCCCTCGCTGGTCGGGCAGCTGACCCGCTCGGTCGCCGCGGCGTGCGGCGCGCCTACGGGAGCCCCCGGGCCCGTGCAGATCAACGTCGCCTTCCGCGACCCGCTCACCCCCGCTCGATCCGCCTCCGACTCGGGGAACGAGGCCGTGTCCCCCTTTGTCCCTCGTCCGACCCGGGTGCTGCGAGCCCCCGCGACGCCTGAGCGCTGGGAGGACGTGGTTGGCTCTGCCAGCGCCGGGCTGATCGTTGCGGGCGAGGGTGCGTCGTCTCGCGCCCGCGAGTGGTCGGCGGCCGCGGGCTTCCCGCTGCTGGCAGAGCCGGCCTCGGGTGCGTGGGCGAGCGGGGGAGTGGTTCCCTTTGAGCAGTCCCTCGTGGCGTCGTCGCTGGGGCGTGAGGTCGACACGGTCGTCGTCACCGGTCGCCCGACGCTGTCCCGCCCGATCCAGGCCCTGCTCGCGCGCCCCGACGTGCGCGTCGTCGTCGTTGACCCACACAGCCCGTGGGTGGACATCTCGGGGTAATGCCTCGGTTGTCGTCGCCGACCTCGAGCCCGCCCGCGAGCCGATCCGCGCCGCTCAGGCCGAGTGGGCCGCTCGCGTGCGCGAAGCCGCTCGCGATGCCGGCGAGCGCATCGAATCCCTGCTCACCTCCGGCTCCGGGCGCACGATGCTCGACCTTGCGCGGGCCGTTGCAGCCTCGACGAGCGGCCCCGTCGTCCTAGGCGCCTCCAACCCCGTGCGCGCCTTCGACCTCGCCGTCCCCGCGCTGGAGGGGCGCGTCGTCCACTCCAACCGAGGGCAGGCGGGTATCGATGGCACCATCGCGACCGCCGTCGGCATCTGCCTGGGCTCCGGATACGCGGGCGAGGCCTCGGCTCCTTCGGGCGAGCGCATCACCGCCGTCTTGGGCGACCTCACGGCCTGCCATGACGCCTCCTCCCTCGCCCTGGCCGCGAGCGTGGGCGCTCACCTGGATATCGTCGTCGCGGACGATGGGGGCGGCGGCATCTTCGCCACCCTTGAGCACGGGCGCGCCGCCAGCCCGGACGCCTACGACCGGTGGTTCGGCGTCGCCCAGGCGGTGAACTACGAGGCGCTCGCGGCCGCGTACGGCGTCGCCTTCGCGCGCGCCGACGAGCCTCAGGAACTGGAGTCGTTGCTCGCCCGACCCGCCAGCGGCCCGCGGTTGATTCACGCGCCCGTCGAGCGTGCCGCGCACCTGTACGCGGCCATTCGGGAGATCGTCAACTGAGGGGTGCGGCGCCCCGTTCGCTGTGAGCTGTAGCGGTTTTCAGGAAACTTACAGGACCTTTACAGTGCCTCTTTGAGGAATCGAATCATACTGGTGGACAGATAACGAACTGACACCAGAGGAAACCATGACTCAGCCTCATATTCCGGCCCACGACGCCGACTCGGCGCGCGACGCTGAGACGGCCTCGGCCCCCAGCTACCCGCAGCGCTCGACGGCTCAGGACTACTCGGCCACCCAGGAGCTTCCCTCCGCGCAGGACGCCACGCGCGAGATGCCCTCCGCCACGACGATCCCCGCGCCGCCCGCTGGCACGGTTCCGTCGGCCTCAGATCCTACGGCACCCGCCGCGCCGGCGGGCCCCGCCCCCCTCCGCCCAGGAGGCCCCCGCGCCCGGAACCCAGCAAGCCCCCGCGGCTGGTGGCGCATACTCCGCCCCCACGGGCGAACCTTACGGCGGATACGCCGCCCCGGCCTCGCCCGAGGCGGCTCCCGCTCCCACGGCTGTGGCTCCCACCGTCATCGTGACGAAGAAGGGCCCGGGCTGGGTCGCCCTCCTCGGAGCGATGCTTCTGACGATCGGCCTGACCCTCGGAGCCGTGTTCTACGCGCGTCCGGCGATGCTGCGCGCGTCGACGCCCGCGAACCTCAACGGGGGAACGGTGGCCACCGTGCCCGTCTCGAACAGTTCCGGGACCGACTGGACGGCCGTTGCTGCCGCCGTGTCCCCGGCTGTTGTCACCATTCAGGCGCAGGGCACCTCCTCGGGAGGCACCGGTTCCGGCGTCATCTACGACGCGCAGGGTGACATCGTCACCAACTACCACGTCATCTCCTCCGTCCTGGGTGGCGGCCAGATTCAGGTCACCCTCGCAGACGGGCGCCTCTACACCGCCTCCATCGTCGGCCACGACAAGACCACCGACCTGGCCGTTATCCGCCTGGACAACCCGCCCTCGGACCTGACCGTCGCGCGTTTTGCGACGTCGGCGAACCTGCAGGTGGGCGCCCCCGTCATGGCGATCGGCGCGCCCCTGGGCCTGTCCAACACGGTGACGACCGGAATCGTGTCTGCGCTGAACCGACCCGTCGAGGTCTCCATGGATGAATCCGCAACCTCGGAGGACGGTGCGCAGGCTTCCTCGGATCTCGTGGTGACGAATGCGATCCAGATCGATGCGTCGATCAATCCCGGCAATTCCGGCGGTCCTCTCTTCGACGCGAGCGGCGCTGTCATCGGCATCAACTCGTCGATCAAGTCCCTCGCCTCCTCAAGTGACGGGCAGGCAGGCTCGATCGGCCTGGGCTTTGCGATCCCCTCCGACCTGGTGGTGTCGGTCGCGGATCAACTCATTGCCTCCCGGATCGGCCTCCCACGGCATGCTTGGCGTGACCGTCAAGGCCGCGACGACCACGGTCGGCTCCGACACCTACGTTGGGGCTCAGGTGCAGGAAGTCTCCTCCGGCTCCGGCGCCGCCGCCGCGGGCATCCGCTCAGGCGACGTCATCGTCAAGGTCGAAGGTCAGGAAGTGACCAGCCCCAAGCAGCTGATCGGCTACGTGCGCCGCTACAAGGCCGGCGACACCATCGCGATGACGATCGTGCGCGACGGTGCCGCGCAGGACGTGTCCGTGCGGATTCAGTGAGCTGAATGTGTTGCGCGCTGCGTGTATGCGCGCGCTGACGAGGCCCGCTGTCCCTGTGAAGGGGGTGGCGGGCCTTGGCACGTCGACGAGTCGCTTAGACCCCGAGGGCGTCCAGGAGCGGGCGCATCTTCGCTTCGGTCTCGGCCAGCTCGGCGTCCGGGTCGGAGTCCGGCATGATGCCGGCCCCAGCGAAGAGGCGCAGGCGCGTGCCCGACGTGAGCCCGCAGCGCAGCGCGATCGCAAACTCGCCGTCGCCCGCCGTGTCGACCCAGCCCACGGGCCCCGAATAGCGGCCGCGTTCCGTGTCTTCCAGCTCCTCGATGAGGCGCATCGCGGCGTCGCGCGGGGTGCCGCACACGGCTGCCGTCGGATGCAGGGCGGCGACCAGATCAAGCAGGTGTGCCTGCCCCAGCCGCGCGTGAACATCCGTCGCCAGATGGACGACATTGGGCAGCGAGAGGAGAAACGGCCCCTGAGTCGTCACCGAGGTGCACAGCTGCGTCAGGATCGACGACACCGACTCGGAGGCCAGATCGTGCTCGCGCAGATCCTTCGCGCTCGACGCCAGCATCTCGCCCTCGCCGGGCTTACACGTGCCCGCCAGGACGCGCGAGCTCGCCGTGCCGCCCGAGGCAGCGATCAGCATCTCCGGCGACGCTCCCACCAACGAATCCACGCAGAAACGCCACGTCGACGGGTACAGATCACTGAGGCGCTCGAGCAGGAAACGCTCGTCGAAGCCGTGCGCGCACCGCACCGTCATATCGCGCGCCATGACGGCCTTGTCGGCGGCACCATCGCGCAGGCGCTGCGCCATCGCTCGCACGGAGTCACGCCACTGGCCCCGCGACATCGACCCGTGCCCAAAGGTCAGGGACTCCGGCACGCGCGGGGCAGGCCTTGCCTCGGCCAGGGCTTCGTCAACAGCCGCCAGCGGATCCGGGGCGTCCCCGATGCCCGCGGTGATCGCCCAGCGGGCCCCGGCCTCGTCGATGAGAGTCAGCGCGGGCACGAAGGCGACCGAGCGGGCGGGGGAGCGGAACGCGAAGGACGCAAAAAGAACGGGGGAAGGGGCGCCGTCGATGGTGGACGAGGCCGGGGCAGCCTCCCACGCGCGGCGCACGTCAGCGATCGCACCCGGGGTCGCGGACTCGAGCGTGAGCGCCCGTCCCAGGCCAATCATCTGGCGGCGCTCACCCAGCCAGGCGGCGCCTCCGGAGTCGGGAAGCAGGGACGTCAGTGAGCAAGTAGACCCCGGGTGCTGCGGGGGTAGGACCAACGCCCGAAAGATGAGGCGCGAGCATCCGAAGTCGTTGTGCATGGGTTCCATGGTAGGAGCAGGGGCGGCGGCGCGCTGGAAGACGTGCGAGTATTGACGCATGACTGAATCCCCGCGCGCGGACCTGAACAAGGATCCCAAAGAGATCGCCTCGATGTTTGACTCCCTCGCCTCGCGATATGACGTGATGGATGCGCTGATGACGGGCGGTTTGGACAGGGTGTGGATGACCGCCCTGCGCAAGGCGGTCGCCCCGCACCCCGGCGAACGCATTCTTGACCTGGCGGCCGGCACCGGCGCGTCGTCGGCCGCGCTGGCCAAGGGCGGTGCCGAGGTCGTTGCCTGCGACCTGTCCGAAGGCATGATCGAGGTGGGCCGTGAGCGCCACCCCGAGATCGAGTTCGTGCACGGCAACGCCATGGACCTGGACTTCGAGGACGGCTCCTTCGACGCGGTCACCATCTCGTGGGGCCTGCGCAACATCCCGGACCCGCAGCGCGCGCTGCGCGAGATGGCGCGCGTCGTGCGCCCGCGCGGCCGCCTCGTGGTCCTGGAGTTCTCCACGCCGCCCTCGCGCGTCTTCCGCGGCATGTACAACGTGTACCAGTCGACCGTCATGCCGGCGATCGCGCGCCTGGCCTCCACGAACGACGGCGCCTACGACTACCTGGTCGAGTCGATTCGCGCGTGGCCGACCCAGGAGGAGCTGGGCCGCATGATCGCCGCCAATGGCTGGAGCGAGGTCGAGTACCGCAACCTCACCGGTGGCATCGCCTGCATGCACCGCGCGGTCAAGCCGCTGCCGTAGTGTTACTACCGACGAGGCCGGGGCCCCTTGTGTGGGGTCCCGGCCTCTCGCGTGCGGCGCGGAAGGCGCCGGTGCGCTCGCGGGCGTGGCGGGGGCGTGCGCCCACGTGCGCGTGACGTGAGCGCCCCGCCCCGGCCTCGGCCTTAGTTCTTCGGCGCGCGGCCTTGGGTCAGCTGTGTCAGGCCCAGGTATCCGGGCAGCGGCTTGTTCATGGTCTCGTTCGCGAAGGCGACGGGCGCGCCGTTCGGCAGCGGGTTAACGACGCGAACCGCGGCCGTCAGTTCCCGCGCGGAGTCGTTCGCCCGATACTCCGAGGGCAGAGTGAAACGCGCGGTGACCGTCCCAGTCTGGCCCGGGAGAACCGAGGGAAGTGGGGACTCGATGGTCTGGGTGGCCACGATCGCGCCCTTCGAATCGACGAGGACAACCTCGAGCGGCCACGTCGCGTAGAACGGGGCAGATCCCGTGTTCTTAATGTCGACGGCAACAGTTGCCTTCGCACCGTGGTACGTCGCCGACGTGCGAGTGGCCTGTAGCGTGTATCCCATCGCTGCGCTGGCCTGCTGGGCGCGCGTCAGATCGTCGCCCGTGTAGCCGACCGTGAAAGCCTTCTGGTTGATCAGCCACGTGGCGTGCGCGCCCTGAATTGACTCGAGGGCCTTGTAGTCGCCTTCAGGGTCCATGTTCGGGCAGTTGACGGGCTGGGAGAAAATACACGTCTGGATGGGCGGGTAGAGCTCTCCGCCGATGGGGGAGTGCTGCCAGGCCTCCTCCTCGCCCTGCTTCTTCAGCTTGGGGATGAAGTGCCAGCTCACTCCTTCGAGGGTCGCGTAGCCGAAGGAATCATCGTGGTAGCCCATGCCATGCGCCTTCGTGGCGGCGGTGGGGTAGCGGTTCTGGATGAAGGTCTCGTCGAAGGCGTCGTCCCAGGCCTCGACGAGTTGGGCGCGGAACGCGTCGGAGGGCATCCAGTTGATGCCTGTGGGGTTTTGTGAGCTGACGGCGCCGTTGTAGGGGTAGGTGTGCTCCTCGCCCCAGAAACCGTACAGGCCGGCCGTGATGTAGCCGATGCGCGGGTCCCCGTCGTACCGATCACCCAGGGCCGCGACGAAGTGCAGGAACATCTGCTGGACTTTCGGGTCGTCGTAGTTGGGGGAGAAAGACTTCTTCTTGTTGCTGTGGAAGTCGTACGTGCGGCTCGTGTCCGTACCGCCGTCGATGAGGTATTGGGGCAGCGCCGAGGAATCGCCCGGGTTATCGACGTAGAAGCGGATGACGCCCTGGTGTCCGCGTGCCGCGATGGAATCGAGCATGGCGTCGACGGAGCTGAAGTCGTAGGTGTCGGGGCCGGTGACGACATCCTTGAGTGGGAAGACCGCCCATTCCAGTGTGTAGGGCAGCGATCCTTGCGCGAGCACGGGGTTACCGCCGGGGGGCGGGCGCCCACGGCATGAATCCCTTCATCGGGTTCGACACCGGGGCCGGCGCTTCCTTGAGGGTGGTCCACTGGGCGGTGGCGGCCGACGAGGCCGTGGCCGGCAGGGTGGCACCTGCCAATCCTGCGGTCGCCGCGAGAGCGATGGCGATGCGAGTAAATGTTCTCATCGCGAGGTCCTTTCAGTCTGTACTGCGGCTGGGGACAGGTGCGGCGTGGGCGCGTCGCGTGGGACCTGTGTGCTGTCGTGTTCGTGTGCGAGCTAGGTATCCACGACTGTCAAGTGAAGCACTTTGGTGTTACTTCGCGCAAGATTGTGAAAAATTGTGTCGGTAAGTGATTATCTGACAAATGATTAGTCGTAAATTCTGTGCGCCATAGCAGTGTTGAGGCTGTGGCCCCGGGGATGTGTAGGGTGCTGCGGCGGCGCGCCCCGATATGGACGAGGCCGGGGCCCTGAGTGGGGTCCCGGCCTCGTGCGGCTGGTGCGCTTGTCGCCGCGTGCGTCTAATTAATCCCGTGACGCTCGACGGCCCACGTGCCGTCGTCCTGGAGTCTCAGCATGACGATCTCTCGGCCTTCTATCGGTGCGAGGGAGCCGTCGGAGTAAGAGCGCACGTAGTAGACGTTGCCGATCCATCGATTCGGGTCGGTGTTTGGTTGAGGTGCGTTGGTATTCGTGTCCGTGATCGTCACGCTCGTGTGCGCCTGATTCTTGAGGAGCGGCAGGAACTCGCCCTGGCCTCGTTCCAGGTCGGGCGTCGGCGTGTGGTTGTTCGCCAGTTCTGGCACCTCGTACACACTCGCCCGGATGGATGCGTAGGCGTTGGTCTTGTCGCGCGAGGCGTCCCAGACGTTGCGCGTGATGACGTAGACCCTGGCGACGGCCTCGGGATCGGTGCGGTCCACCTCGCGCGGGTCTGGCAGGAGGTCGGGCAGCCATTGGACGGATGCGGGGTGCAGGCATGTGCCGATGGGCGTGGGGGAGCCGTCCGGGCAGGCGGGAGTGGCGGGTGTCGCCTCAGTCGGGCTGGGTGTTGCCTCGGTTGTCGAGGCCTCGGCGGAGCTCGGGGAAGACTGTGCTGACTGCTCGTTGCTTTCGGGCGCGCTCATTGAGGAGTGTGTCTCCTCAGTGGAGTGTGTCAGGTGGTAGCCGAAGGCGGCTCCTCCGGCGACAAGTGTGAGTGCGGTCGCAGCGGCGCCGATCATCAGGCGATGCGATCGCTTTCCTGTGTGTGTCTGCTTGCTGTCGTCCATATGTGCGTCCTTGCGGGTGTGTTCGTTGTTCAGCGTCGTGTACTCGAGGGGAGCTTGTCATTGCATGGCCGGAACCACAGCCTCGTTGGCGAGCTCCTGAAGCGATGCACATCGTAGCGCTCAATGTGTCGGTCTTGTCGATGTCAGCGTTGCGCGCCTTTCGCTGTGTGGTGGCACCTCATCGACGAGGCCGGGGCCACCATTTACGACAATGTTCTGTTGCGCAAATGGGTGCTGTGGGCGAGCCTAGCCCAGGCCTCGTTCGTTGAAACGGCGGGAAAGTGCGCTCGGTCGCCGAGGTGAGGGTGACCTAGCTAGGGTTGCTCGCGGAATGAAGTGATGTGCACGCTTCATCCACCTTGCACACTCGCGCGGATGCACCCGCGCACCACACGACGGAGGAATGCCGTGGCATCCACTATGCCTAGCGACATGAGCGCTGACGTTGTCGTCGTCGGCGCAGGCCCGGGCGGGTCCTCCACCGCCTACCACCTGGCCAGAGCAGGCCTCGATGTCATCCTCCTGGAGAAAAGCCCGTTCCCGCGCGACAAAATCTGCGGTGATGGGCTCACCCCGGCCGCCGTCCACGAGCTCATCGCAATGGGCGTGGACACCACCGGCTGGATGCGAAACCGCGGCCTGACCGTCATCGGCGGCGGCCACACCGTCCACATGGATTGGCCAGATCAGAAGTCCCTGCCCGGCTACGGCATGACCCGCGCGCGCATGGACCTCGACCACGCGCTCGCGCAGCGCGCCGTCGAAGCTGGCGCCCGTCTCTGCGAGGGCGTCACCGTCGTCGGCGCCATCCAGGACGGCTCCGGACGCGTCGTCGGCGTGACGGCTAAGAGCGGGCGCGGCAAGAACGCCACCACCTTCGAAGTGCGCGCCTCCATCACCGTCGACGCCGGGGGAGTGGCCGCCCGACTGGCCACCAGCCTCGGCCTCGAAAAGAAGATGAACCGCCCCATGGGCGTGGCCGCACGCGCCTACTTCCACAGCCCCCGCGGCGACGAGGAATGGATGGAATCCCACCTCGAACTGTGGAGCGGCACCCCCGGCGCCTCCGACCTGCTGCCCGGCTACGGCTGGATCTTCCCCATGGGCGACGGCATCGTCAACGTCGGCCTGGGCTCCGTCGCCTCGCGCGCCGGCGCCACCAACCTGCCCTACCGTGAGGTCTTCAAGACCTGGACCGCGAACCTGCCCGAAGGATGGGGCTTCACCCCCGAGAACCAGATCGGTCAGCTCCGCTCCGCCGCGCTGCCCATGAGCTTCAACCGCAAGCCTCACTACGTTCAGGGCCTTGTCCTCGTCGGCGACGCCGGCGGCATGGTCTCCCCCTACAACGGCGAAGGCATCGCCCCCGCCATGAAGGCCGGACGCTACGCCGCCTCGTGCATCGCGCAGGCCCTGTCCCGCTCCCACCGCGCCGGCATCGACCGCGCCATGAGCGAATACCCCCACATGCTTCGCGACGAATACGGCGGCTACTACCAGCTGGGCCGCATCTTCGTCGCGCTCATCGAAAACCCGACGATCATGCGCGCCTGCACGAACGTCGGGCTGCCCATTCCGCGCCTTATGACGCTCGTCCACAAACTCCTGTCGGACGGGTACGAGAGGACCGGGGGCGACTTCGACGACCAACTCATCACAATGCTGACCAAGGTGGTGCGCCCCGCATGACCACCATCACCGATAACCGGGAGGAACGATGACGAATCCCTACGTGCCGCTGCTCATCATGTCGGCAGCTGCCCTCGTACTAGCCTTCGGAGGCCTGGGCGCCTCCGCGATCCTGGGCCCCACCAAGAAGTCCAAGACCAAGGCCGACAACTACGAGTGCGGTATCCAGCCGACCAGCGCTCACCTCACCGAGGGTCGCTTCCCGGTGCGCTACTACCTGGTCGCCATGACGTTCATCATCTTCGACATCGAAGTTGTGTTCATGTACCCGTGGGCCGTCAGCTTCAACCAGCTGGGCCTGTTCGGACTGGTCGTCATGATGAGCTTCCTGGTCACCCTCTGCGTCCCCTACGCCTACGAATGGCGACGCGGCGGCCTGGACTACTGAGATATAAGTAAGGAAAAGACAAGTGGGACTTGAAGAATCCTTGCCCGCGGGTATCGCGCTCACCAGCGTCGAAAAAGTCCTCGGGCTTGCACGCAAGTACAGCCAGTGGCCCGTCACCATGGGTCTGGCGTGCTGCGCCATCGAGATGATGGCCGCCGGCACCCCCCGTTTCGATATGTCGCGCTTCGGCCTCGAGGTCTTCCGTGCCTCGCCGCGTCACGCCGACATGATGATCGTGTCGGGCCGTGTCTCGCACAAGATGGCGCCCATTATCCGCCGCGTCTACGACTCGATGCCCGAACCCAAGTGGGTCATCTCCATGGGTGCGTGCGCGTCCTCGGGCGGTGTGTTCAACAACTACGCCGTCGTCCAGGGCTGCGACCACATCGTCCCCGTCGACGTCTACCTGCCCGGCTGCCCGCCCCGCCCCGAGGCCCTCATCCACGCGGTCCTCGTCCTGCGTGAGCAGATCGGCAAGGAACCCCTCGGTGTCCACCGCCGCGAGATCGCGCGCCGCGCCGAGCAGGCCGCCCTCGAGGCGACCCCCACCCACCAGATGAAGGGACTCCTCGCATGAGCGACCTTTCCATCCCCGAGGACAACGCCTCCGCCGAGGTCGCCCAGGCCTCGTCGCAGCGCGGTTTCGCCCTCCCCGAGCCCATCGCCCACCGCGAGGGCCTCTTCGGCGCGGGCACCGACTCCTCCACCTCCGGCTTCTCCGGACTGGTCTCCGACTCCTTCCTGCCCGGCGAGGCCTCCCGCCCCTACGGCGGATGGTTCGACCAGGTCGTTGACGTCCTCGAAGAGCTCATCGCCGCCGACGGCCTCGACGTCGCCGACGTTATCGAAAAGGTGACCGTCGATCGCGGACAGCTCGGCATCTTCATCGCCCGCGAGCACATCGCGCGCGTCGCCAAGTACCTGCGCGACGACGCTGACCTTCGCTTCGAAATGTGCCTGGGCACCAACGGCGCGCACTACCCCCTGGATAAGGGCCGTGAGCTGCACGCCATCTACCCCCTCTACTCGATCACGCACAACCGCATGATCCGCCTCGAGGTCACGTGCCCCGACGAGGATCCCCGCATCCCCTCCATCGTCTCCGTCTACCCCGGAAACGACTGGCAGGAGCGCGAGACCTGGGACCTCATCGGCATCGTCTTCACCGGGCACCCCTCGCTCACGCGCACCGCGATGCCCGACGACTGGGTCGGACACCCCCAGCGCAAGGACTACCCGCTGGGCGGCATCCCCGTCGAATTCAAGGGCGCCGTCAACGCTTCCCCCGACGTTCGTAGGAGTGTGAACTGATGACCACCGCCTTCCATGCGCCCGCTGGCGCGACCGACCTGCCCATCGAGGACATCCCCGAGGTCCTCACCCAGGGCGGCGACTGGGACGACGTCCTGCACGAGATCGAGGCCATCACCTCCGAACGCATCGTCGTCAACCTGGGCCCGGTTCACCCCGCGACCCACGGCGTTCTGCGTCTGATCCTCGAGCTCGACGGTGAAAAGGTCCGCGAGACCCGCGTCGACACCGGTTACCTGCACACCGGCATCGAGAAGAACATGGAGTACCGCGCGTGGGCCCAGGGCGTCGCATACTGCACGCGCATGGACTACGTCGCCCCCTTCTTCCAGGAGGCCGCGTACTGCCTCGGCGTCGAGAAGCTCCTCGGCATCGAAGAGGATATCCCCGAGCGCGCGTCCCTCATTCGCATCCTCATGATGGAGCTGTGCCGCATCGCCTCGCACCTGGTCGCCATCGGCTCGACCGGTAACGAGATGGGTGCCACGACGATCATGACGATCGGCTTCCGTGCCCGCGAGGAAATCCTGCGCATCTTCGAGCGCATCACCGGCCTGCGCATGAACCACGAGTACATCCGCCCCGGCGGCGTCGTGCAGGACATCGGCGAGGGCACCTCGGACTACATCCGCGACCGCCTGCGCCGGGCCCGCAAGGACATCGGCGAACTCCAGGACATCCTCGTGGAGAACCCGATCTTCAAGAAGCGTCTGTGCGACGTGGCCGTCATGCCGCTGAGCGGCCTCATGGCCCTTGGCACCACCGGCCCCGGCGTCCGCGCCGCCGGCCTGCCCCTGGACCTGCGCAAGAGCCAGCCCTACTGCGGCTACGAGAACTTCGAATTCGACGTTCCCACCCGCGACAAGTCTGACGTCTACAACCGCACGATGGTGCGTTTTGACGAGTGCTACGAGTCGATGCGCATCATCTGGCAGGTTCTCGCCAAGCTGGACCAGTGCGAGGGCGCGCCCACCATGGTCGCCGACCCCGAAATCGCCTGGCCCGCGCGCCTGGCGGTCGGCACCGACGGCCAGGGCAACTCGGCCGAGCACGTCCGCGAGATCATGGGGGAGTCCATGGAGTCCCTCATCCACCACTTCAAGCTCGTCACGGAGGGCTTCCACGTGCCCGCCGGCCAGGTCTACCAGACCGTCGAGCACGCGAAGGGCATCCTGGGCGTTCACCTCGTCTCCGACGGCGGCACGCGCCCGTTCCGCGCGCACTTCCGCGACCCCTCCTACGCCAACCTGCAAGCGCTGGCCATGATGACCGAAGGCGGCCAGCTGGCCGACGTGGTCGTCGCACTGGCCGCTATCGACCCCGTTCTCGGAGGCGTTGACCGATGAGCTACACACCCGACACCCTGGCACGCCTGCAGGCGGACGCCGCGCAGATCATCGCCCGCTACCCGGACGGTCACTCGCGCTCCGCGCTGCTGCCGATGCTGCACCTGATCCAGTCCGTCGACGGCTACGTCAGCCCGGACGGCATCGACTTCATCTCGGCCACGCTGGACCTGCCCCGCGCAGAGATCAGCGCCGTCGCGACCTTCTACACGCAGTACAAGCGTCACCCCACCGGTGAGTACCTGGTGGGCGTGTGCACGAACGCGCTGTGCGCCGTCATGGGCGGCGATGAGATCTGGGAAAAGGTCTCCGAGAAGGTCGGCGTCGGAAGCGACGAGACCAGCGAAGACGGCAAGATCACGCTCGAGCGCATCGAGTGCAACGCGGCGTGTGACTACGCGCCCGTCGTTATGGTCAACTGGGAATTCTTCGACAACCAGAGCCCCGAGTCGGCGCTGGCGATGATCGATGACATCCAGGCCGGCCGCGACATCCACCCGACGCGTGGCCCCATCGTGGCCCCCACGTTCAAGGAGAACGAGCGCGTCCTGGCCGGCTTCCTGGACGGCCATGAGAACGAAGGCCCCTCCGCGGGCCGCGCCACCCTGCTGGGCCGCGAGATCGCCGCGGCGAACGGCTGGACCGAGCCGGTTGCCGTCGAGGTCGCCGACGAGGCCACTGACACGAAGGGAGAAGAGGCGAAGTGAGCACCGCATACGTTGCGCCTGGACCGCTGACCCCGATCCTCACCAACGGGTGGGGAGAGGAACGTTCCTGGACGCTGGACTCCTACCGGAGCCGCGGAGGCTACCAGGGCCTCGAAAAGGCCCGCACCATGGAGCCCGCCGACATCGTGCAGGCCGTCAAGGACTCCGGTCTGCGAGGCCGTGGTGGCGCAGGCTTCCCGTCCGGCCTCAAGTGGTCCTTCCTGCCCCCGGCCGACGGAGGCCCCCGCTACCTCGTGGTGAACGCCGACGAGTCGGAGCCGGGCACCTGCAAGGACATCCCGCTCATCATGGGCAACCCGCACGTCCTCATTGAGGGCATCGCGATCACGTCGCGCGCCATCGGCTGCGACCACGCGTTCGTCTACCTGCGCGGCGAGGTCACCCACGTGTACCGCCGCCTGCTGGAGGCCGTGCGCGAGGCGACCGAGGCCGGCGTGCTCGGCGACCTGCGCATCACCGCTCACGCGGGCGCCGGTGCGTACATCTGCGGCGAGGAGACGGCTCTGCTGGACTCCCTCGAGGGACGCCGAGGCCACCCGCGCCTCAAGCCCCCGTTCCCCGCGGTCGCCGGTCTGTACGCCCGTCCTACGGTCGTCAACAACGTCGAGACCATCGCTCAGGTGGCGGGTATCTTCCGCAACTCGCCCGAGTGGTTCGCCTCGATGGGCACCGAAAAGTCCAAGGGACACGGCATCTTCTCCGTGTCGGGTCACGTGAACAACCCCGGCCAGTTCGAGGCCCCCTTCGGCATCACGATGCGCGAGCTCATCGAGATGGCGGGCGGCATCCGCGACGGCCACGAGCTGAAGTTCTGGACCCCCGGCGGCTCCTCCACCCCGATCTTCACCGAAGACGAGCTGGACACCCCCCTCGACTACGAGTCCGTGGGTGCGGCCGGTTCGATGCTGGGTACGCGAGCCCTGCAGGTGTTCGACGAGACCGTCTCGGTGGTCCGCGTCATCACCCGCTGGTCCGAGTTCTACCAGCACGAGTCCTGCGGTAAGTGCACGCCCTGTCGCGAAGGCACCTACTGGATGAAGCAAATCATGCTGCGTCTCGAGCGAGGCGAGGGCCGCCCCGGCGACGTCGACCTGCTCGACGAGATCGCACACAACATCGCGGGCCGTAGCTTCTGCCCGCTCGGCGACGCCGCAGCAACCCCGATCATGTCGGGCATCAAGCGCTTCCGCGACGAGTTCGAGGCCGGCCTCACCACGCCCGCCCGCGAGCTTTTCCCCTACGAGGCGTCCGCTAACTACGCGCGAGGAGGTGGCCGATGAGCGACGCACCCAACATGATCGACGTCACCATCGACGACGTTCAGGTTTCTGTCCCCCAGGGCACGCTCGTGATCCGCGCGGCCGAGCAGGCCGGCATCCGGATTCCGCGTTTCTGTGACCACCCGCTGCTGGCCCCGGTGGCCGCATGCCGCCAGTGCCTCGTGGAGGTCGGCATGCCCGACCGCAACACGGGTGAACTGCGCTTCATGCCCAAGCCCCAGCCCTCGTGTGCACAGACCGTCACCCCGGGCATGGTCGTCAAGACGCAGCACACCTCCGAGGTCGTCGACCGCGCCCAGCGCGGAGTCATGGAGTTCCTGCTCATCAACCACCCGCTGGACTGCCCGGTCTGTGACAAGGGCGGCGAGTGCCCCCTGCAGAACCAGGCACTGACGGAGGGCCGCGGCAAGTCCCGCTTCACCGACGCCAAGCGCACGTTCAAGAAGCCGCTGCGCCTGACCTCGCAGATCCTGCTGGATCGCGAGCGCTGCATCCTGTGCCAGCGCTGCGTGCGCTTCGGCAAGGAGATCTCGGGCGACGTGTTCATGGACCTGCAGGGTCGTGGTGGCGGTACCGCCCCCACGGAGCACCACTACTTCATGGGCGAGCAGGTCGGCGGCTTCGACTCGACCACGCTCGACTTCTTTGACCCGAAGGCCAAGGAGGCCTCGACCTCGTCCCTGTCGTCCCCGTACGGCACGGACGCGATCGTTGGTTCTATCAATGAGGGTGAGCTCTCTGTCGCCGAGCGCGACGTGTCGGGCCGCGCCTTCGCGTCCTACTTCTCGGGCAACATCATCCAGATTTGCCCGGTCGGCGCCCTGACCGCCGCGTCCTACCGCTTCCGCGCGCGTCCCTTCGACCTCGTGTCGACGGCGGCCGTGACCGAGCACGACGCGTCGGGCTCCGCGATCCGTCAGGATGTGCGCCGCGGCGAGGTCGTGCGTCGCATGAGCGGCAACGACCCCGAGGTCAACGAAGAGTGGATCACCGACAAGGACCGCTTCGCCTTCGAATGGGACAAGGTTGATCGCCTGACCTACCCGCTCGTGCGTGAGGACGGCGAGCTGGTTCCCACCTCCTGGTCCGACGCGCTTGATCGCGTCCGTGAGGGCCTCGAAAAGGCCGGGTCGTCCGTGGGCTTCCTGCCCGGCGGTCACCTGACCTTCGAGGACGCCTGGGCATGGTCGAAGTTCGCGCGCACCATCGTTGGTTCCGACTCGATCGACTTCCGCTCGCGTCGTTCCAGCGAAGAAGAGCGTTCCTTCCTGGCCTCGCACGTGGCCGGCTCCGGCCTCGAGACCACGTATGCGGATCTGGAGAGTGCGGGTCAGGTGCTGCTGGTCGCCCTCGAGCCCGAGGACGAGTGCGGTGCCATGTTCCTGCGCCTGCGTAAGGCCACCCGTAAGTCGGGCCTGAAGGTCGCCACCGTCGCGCCCTTCACCTCGGCTGGTTCGCGCAAGATGAAGGCCCAGGTCCTGCACGCGGCCCCCGGCGTTGAGCCGAGTACCGTCGACGCGATCGCCGCTGGCGGCGCCTACGCCGACCTGGCTGAGGCCCTCTCCGGTGGCATCATCCTCGTGGGTGAGCGCGCCGCGCAGACCCCCGGCCTGCTCTCCGCCGTCGTCGCTCTGTCCGAGCGCACGGGTGCCCGCCTCGCGTGGGTCCCGCGTCGCGCCGGTGACCGCGCCGCCATCGAGGCCGGCCTCCTTCCGGGTCTGCTTCCCTTCGGCCGCGGCCTCGACGAGGCTGGGGCACAGTCCCTGGGTTGGGGCGAGCTGCCCGCCCGCGGCCTCGACGCCGAGCAGATGATCGAGGCTGCCGCCTCCGGTGAGCTCCAGGCTCTGGTCGTCGGCGGCGTGGATGTCCGCGACTTCGACGAGCCCGCCGCTGTGCGCGAAGCCCTCGACGATGTCCCCTTCCTCGTGTCGCTCGAGGTTCGCGCCTCGGAGATCACCGATCGCGCGGACGTCGTCTGCCGGTGGCTCCCGCGGTCGAGAAGAACGGCACCTACATCAACTGGGAAGGCCGCCTGCGCCCCTTCGGCCAGGCCCGCTCGGCAACGTCCCTCACGGACCGCGACGTGCTCGTGCGCCTCACCGAAGAGTTCGACGACGATCTGGGGATCACCGCCCTGGCCGACCTCTACGAGGAAGTCAACCCCCTCATGGAGTGGGACGGCGCCCCGCAGGAGTTCGCCCCCGTGCCCGCGCAGGCTCCCGCCACCGCCGGCAAGGGCGAGGTCGTTGTGGCCTCCCACAAGCCGATGATCGACGCCGGTCGCCTCCAGGATGGCGCCCCGTGGCTGGCCGGTTCGGCCCGCCGCCCCGTCCTCCTGGCCTCGGCTGCGACGCTGGCCGCCGCGGGCATCACCCCCGGTGCCGACGCGACGCTCGAGACTGAGCGTGGCACGATCACCCTCCCGGCCGCTATCGCGGACCTGCCCGACTCCGTCGCGTGGGTGCCCGAGTGCTCGACCGGCTCCGTTATTCACGAAAACCTCGGCGGTGCCGGCACCGTCGCGACCCTGCGCGCCACGCAGGAGGTGGCACGATGACACTCGCACCCTTCGCAGTCCCGGAGTACACCGCCGCGGACTTCAGCCAGGAAACCTGGTGGCTCAGCCTCATCAAGGCCGTGTTCATCATCGTTTTCCTGATCGCCAACGTGCTGCTGGCCCTGTGGGTCGAGCGCCGAGGCCTGGGCCGCATGCAGACGCGTCCCGGTCCGAACGTGGCGGGTCCCCTCGGCCTGTTCCAGGCGTTCGCGGACGCCGGCAAGCTCCTCTTCAAGGAGGACATGTGGACACGTCGGGCTGAGAGGTTCCTGTACTTCCTGGCCCCCGCGATCGCGGCGTTCGCAGCGTTCAGCGTCTACGCGGTCATCCCGATGGGCCCGAACGTGAAGATCTTCGGCCACTCCACGCCGATGCAGCTGGCCGACATGCCCGTCGCCTCCCTGTACATCCTCGCGATCGCGTCGCTGGGTCTGTACGGCATCGTCCTGGGTGGCTGGTCGACTCGCTCGACCCTGCCGCTGTACGGCGCCGTGCGTTCCTCCGCGCAGGTCATCTCCTACGAACTGGCCATGGGCCTGTCCCTCGTGAGCGTGTTCCTCATGTCGGGCTCCATGTCCACCTCGCAGATCGTCGCAGCCCAGGGGCAGTTCTGGTGGGCATTCACCCTGTTCCCGGCATTCGTCATCTACTGCATCAGCGCCGTCGGTGAAGTCAACCGTCTTCCCTTCGACCTCCCCGAGGCCGAAGGTGAGATCGTCGCCGGTCACATGACCGAGTACTCGTCGATGAAGTTCGGCTGGTACTACCTGTCCGAGTACGTCAACATGCTCAACGTCTCGGCCGTGGCCACCACGATGTTCTTCGGCGGCTGGCACGCCCCGTGGCCGCTGTCCCACGTCGAGTTCCTGAACTCCGGCTGGTGGGGCCTGCTGTGGTTCTTCCTCAAGATCTGGTTCTTCATGTTCCTGATGATCTGGACGCGCGCCACGCTGCTGCGCTTCCGCTACGACCAGTTCATGAACCTCGGCTGGAAGCGCCTCATGCCCATCGCGCTGGGCTGGCTCGTCCTCGTCGCCCTGGTGCGCGGCATTACCCAGTTCGTCCAGCTGTCCAACACCGTTCTCTTCGGAGGCGTCGGCGTCCTCTTCCTGATCGCCCTGGCGATCATTTGGCTCACCGACAAGGGCGAGCCCGAGGAAATCCCCGCCTCCGAGCGTGAATACACCGGCTTCGAGGACGGCTTCCCCGTTCCGCCGCTGCCCGGACAGACCCCCGTTGCCTCGCCGCGAGGCCTCGCCACCATCGAGGGCGAGCTTGCCCCGGCCGCGGCAATCGACAGCCCGAAGGAGTCCACCGATGAGTGAGAAGACCACCGACGAGGAAATGCTCTTCGAGCATGACCCCAAGGGTGCGTTCGCCCAGTTCGTCGCGCCCATGGCCGGCTACGGAGTCACCATGGCTTCCTTCTTCCGGCCCACCGTCACCGAGCAGTACCCGCGCGAACCCGCGCGCGTCATGCCTCGCTTCCACGGTCGTCACCAGCTCAACCGCTACGACGATGGCCTGGAGAAGTGCGTCGGCTGCGAGCTGTGCGCCTGGGCGTGCCCCGCTGACGCGATCTTCGTCGAGGCCGCGTCCAACACCCCTGAGGAGCAGTTCTCGGCGGGCGAGCGTTACGGCCGCGTCTACCAGATCAACTACCTGCGCTGCATCTTCTGCGGCATGTGCATCGAGGCGTGCCCCACGCGCGCCCTGACGATGACGAACGACTTCGAAATCGCCAAGTACACCCGCGAGGACGACATCTACGAGAAGGAAGACCTCCTGGTCCCGCTCGCAGAGGGCATGCTCGCAGCGCCCCACCCCATGGTCGAGGGTAAGAACGACATCGACTACTACCGCGGGGAAGTCACCGGCCCCACCGCCGCCCAGGTTGACTGGGTGGCGAGCTGCCGCCCCGACGACCCCTCCCTCAAGACGGTACGAGTCGCCGAGGAGGCACACTGATGAACCTGTCCAATGGTTGGCCCATGATGGGGTCAACGGGGGAGATCATCCTCTTCGCATGCACGGCCATTGTCATGGTCGCCTGCGCTCTGGGTGTCCTCTTCTTTAAGAAGGCCGCGCACTCGGTCATCTGCATGGTCGGCGTCATGCTCGGCCTGGCGGTCCTGTACATTGCGAACAGCGCCCCCTTCCTGGGTGTCGCGCAGATCGTCGTGTACACCGGCGCGATTATGATGCTCTTCCTCTTCGTCATCATGCTGATCGGTATCGGCACCTCCGACGACTACGCCCGCCAGGCCCGCGGTGCAATCGTCGCGGCTGTGCTCGGTGGCCTCGGACTGATCGTTATCGTCACGACGGCGATCCTGAAGTCCGTGCCCGCCCCGCACAAGCCCGTCGAGGTCGATCCCTACTCCAATGAGCCGATCACCGATCTGGCGATCACGCTGTTCCAGCAGCACTGGCTGAGCATGGAGCTTGCCGGCGGCCTGCTGATCACCGCCGCCGTTGGCGCGATGCTGCTGACCCACTCTGATCGCCTCACCCCGAAGGCCGACCAGTTCGAGACGGCTCGCAACAAGATGCGCGCGTTCGCCGAGAAGGGCGCCCGCATCGGCCAGCTGCCCGCACCCGGTGTCTACGCCCAGTCGAACGCGGCCGACGTGCCCGCCATCTCCGGTGAGACCCTCGGCCCGGTCGAAGAGTCGGTGCCTCGAGTCCTGCGCGTGCGTGGCCTGACCCGCACGATCGGCGAGGTCACCCCCGAGGTCTCCGAGCAGCTCGCACTCGCGCGCACCGAGACGGCATCCGCCTCCGAGCTTGACGAGTCGCCCTACACCATCGGGCGCACGCCCGACGTCCCGCGCTCCGGATCCTTCGGGATGCCCGGCGCCGCCGCGCCCACCGGTCTGGCCCAGCCTCGGGCCCGCAAGGCGCGCACCACCACCCCCATTGAGAAGAAGGAGGAGAGCAAGTGAGCCTCGCCTGGTACCTCATCCTTGCGGGTGTGCTGTTCGCCATCGGTGCGACCACGGTCCTCGTGCGCCGCAGCGCCGTCATTGCGCTCATGGGCGTCGAAATGATGCTCAACGCCGCGAACCTTGTCCTCGTGACGTTTGCGCGCATTAACTCCAACGTTGACGGCGAGATCATGGCGTTCTTCGTCATGGTCGTCGCGGCCGCCGAAGTTGTCGTCGGCCTGTCGATCATCGTGTCCATCTATCGTTCCCGCTCGACCACGAGCATGGACGATCTCAACCTGCTGAAGAACTGAGGGAGGACGTAACTCATGACCACCTTCATTTCCACACAGGCTACCGGCGTCCCCGGTACGGTCGCCGCCACCGGAGCCGCCGCCTACGCGTGGCTGCTCATCCTCATCCCGCTGGCCAGCGCGGGCCTGCTCCTGCTGCTGGGTCGCGCGTCGGACAAGTGGGGCCACCTGCTGGCCACCCTCGCGTCCTGGTCGACCTTCGCGGTTGGTGCGGCGATCGCCGCCCAGATGTGGAACGCTCCCGTAGGCGAGCGCCGCTTCGCCGAGACGCTGTTCACCTGGATTCCCGCCGGTGACTTCACCGTCGACTTCGGTCTCCTCGTGGACCCGCTGTCGATCACGTTCGTCATCCTGGTGACCTTCGTCGGTTCGCTCATCCACGTGTACGCGATCGCCTACATGGAGCACGATGCGGCCCGCCGCCGCTTCTTCGCCTACCTGAACTTCTTCATCGCGGCGATGCTGACCCTGGTCCTCGCGGATTCCTACGCCGGCCTGTTCGCCGGTTGGGAAGGCGTGGGCCTGGCGTCCTACCTGCTGATCGGCTTCTGGAACCACGTGCCCGCCTACGCGGTCGCCGCCAAGAAGGCGTTCGTCATGAACCGTGTCGGCGACATGGGCATGCTGATCGCCATGATGGCGATGGTCGCCTCCTTCCACTCGGTGTCCTTCTCCGTCGTCTCTTCCCAGGTCGAGTCGATCCCCACGGCGTCCGCGACGGTCATCGGATTCTTCCTGCTGGTGGCCGCCTGCGGTAAGTCCGCTCAGTTCCCGCTGCAGGCGTGGCTGGGCGACGCCATGGCCGGCCCGACCCCCGTCTCCGCGCTCATCCACGCGGCCACGATGGTCACCGCCGGCGTCTACCTGATCGTCCGTTCCGGCGACGTCTTCATCGCCGCCCCCATCGCGGCGACCGCCGTCGCCATCATCGGCGCGATCACGCTCCTCTTCGGTGCGATCGTCGGTTGCGCGAAGGACGACATGAAGAAGGTCCTCGCCGCCTCCACCATGAGCCAGATCGGCTACATGATGCTGGGCGCGGGCCTGGGCCCCATCGGCTGGGCGTTCTCGATCTTCCACCTCTTCACCCACGGCTTCTTCAAGGCCCTCATGTTCCTCGGTGCCGGTTCCGTCATGCACGGCATGGGCGACCAGGTGAACATGCGCCGCTTCGGCGCCCTGCGCGGCGCCATGAAGGTCACGTGGCTGACGTTCATGATGGGCTGGCTCGCCATCCTTGGCGTTCCGCCGTTCTCCGGCTACTGGTCGAAGGACAAGATCATCGAGGCAGCCTTCAGCGCCGACAGCTTCGGAGGCAACATCGCTCTGTGGGCCGGCTGGGTCTACGGCCCCGTCGCGCTGATCGGCGCGGGTGTGACCGCGTTCTACATGTCGCGCCTCTTCTTCATGACGTTCCACGGCAAGGCCCGCTGGACGACCGAGGCCGAGGGAGCGCCCGTGCACCCGCACGAGTCCGGACCGCTCATGACGATCCCGATGATCATCCTCGCGATCGGCGCGGTCGCCCTCGGCGGCGCCCTCTCCGTGGGAAACACCTTCACCGAGTGGCTGGTCCCCTCGATCGGTCACGTCATGCACGGTGAACCCGTCCTCAACGAGTACGTCATTCAGGGAGCCACCCTCGCCCTCGTCATCCTCGGCGCCGTTCTCGCGTGGATGAAGTACGGGCGCGACGAGGTTCCCACCTCCGTCCCCGCAGGCAACGCCCTGACCGAGGCCGCTCGCCGCGACCTCTACCAGGACACCGTCAACGAGACCCTGTTCATGCTGCCCGCCAAGGGCCTCGTCACCGTCGCAACCGTCGGCGATGCGAGCGCCATCGACGGTGCGCTGAACGGCCTCGGCGCCGGCTCGCAGCTGCTCGGACGCATCGTCGGCATCACCCAGAACGGCCTCGTGCGCACGTACGCTGCCTACATCCTGGGTGGCGTCATCCTCGCCCTGGCCATCGTCCTCGGATTCAGGCTGTAAGGGGTATACGACAATGGAAAGTGCAATGATTGCTGCTAACTTCCCGTGGCTGTCCGTCCTCGTGGCCATTCCGGCTGTGGGCGCGGGCCTCCTCGGCTTCGTCTCGCCCCTGAGGCGCGCCGCCGGGCGCGTCATCGCCCTGGTGGTCTCCCTCGTCGAGCTCGCGCTCGGCGTGTACGTGGCCGCCTCCGTCTTCGACTGGTCCGCCCCGGCCTCGTACCAGGTGTACGAGTCCCACCTGTGGATCCCCCAGATCGGCATCACCTGGTCCCTCGGCGTCACTGCGCTGGGCCTCGTCATGATCCTGCTGGCGATCGGCCTCGTGCCGCTCGTGCTGATTGCGGGATGGGACGAGGACAATGCCGCGGACCGCGGCGCCTACCCGGCGCTCGTCCTGGCCCTCCAGGCATTCATGGTCGTGATCTTCGCGGCCTACGATCTGACGGTCTTCTACTTCGCCTTCGAGGCGATGCTCGTGCCGCTCTACCTCATGATCGGACGCTACGGCGTCGGTGACGAGGTCGCGCGTCACAAGGCCGCGATGAAGTTCCTGCTGTACTCGCTCTTCGGTGGCCTGGTGATGCTCGGTGGCATCCTCTACTTGTGGGCGATGGGCTCGCGCGCCGCGCAGGATGTGTCGACGTTCTTCCGCATTGACACGCTCGCCCAGATCCTGCCGAGTGCCCCGCTCGTCATTCAGATGGTCATCTTCGTGACCTTCATGGTTGCCTTCGCTATCAAGGCCCCCATGGTCCCGGTGCACACGTGGCTGCCTGACACGGCCGCAGTCGCCCGTCCCGGCACCTCGGTGCTGCTCGTCGGCGTCCTGGACAAGATCGGTACCTTCGGCATGATCGCCCTGTGCCTGCAGCTCACCCCCGGCGCGGCCGCGTCCGCGAAGTGGGTCATGTGCGTGCTCGCTGTCATCTCCATCCTGTGGGGCGGCCTGTCGGCGAACGGCCAGAACGACATCATGCGCCTCGTGTCCTACACCTCCGTGTCGCACTTCGGCTTCATGGTCCTGGGCATCTTCATCGGCTCGCAGATCGCCCTCGTCGGCGCCATGTTCTACATGGTCGCCCACGGCGTCTCGATCGCCGCGATGTTCCTGCTCTCCGGCTGGCTGTCGCGCCGCGGTGGCACGCAGGACATGCGTGAGTACGTGGGCATGCAGCGCGTGACCCCGGTTCTCGCGGGCCTGTGGCTCATGTCCGGCCTCGCCTCCATCGCGCTGCCCGGCCTGTCCGGCTTCGTCCCCGAGTACCTCGTGCTCATGGGCACCTGGTCGGTGAACGCCCCGCTGGCGATCTTCGCGGTTCTCGGCGTCGTCATCGCAGCCCTCTACGTCTCATGCCCTACCAGCGCGTCTTCACCGGCGCCCCCGGTAAGGGTAAGGAAGAGCTGGCGGACCTGACGGGGCGTGAACGCGGCGTCATGGTGCCGCTCGTGGCCGCGATGCTCATCCTTGGTATCTGGTCGGCGCCTCTCGTGAGTGCCCTGACCCCGGTTGCTTCAGACCTCGACCTGACCAACTCGCAGGTCCCGGCCGCCGTTGAAGGGAGCGCACAGTGAACGTTCTACCCATGGATAACTTCCAGGCCCCCGAGGTTCAGTGGCTGAGCCTCGCGCCGATCCTTATCGTGCTCGGTGGTGCCGTCCTCGGCATCCTCGTCGAGGCCTTTGCCCCGGCCAAGGCGCGCCGTCCCATGGTGATCGGCCTGTCGATTCTGGCGACCGCCGGTGCGTGCGTGATGCTCGCGCTGCGGTGGGCGCCCGTCGTGGCCACCCCTGCCTCGCTGGGAGAGTACATCGAGGACCCGCTGACGATCGGCGCCCAGTCGGTGCTCGTCATCATCGGCTTCCTCGCCGTCCTCGTGATGGCGGACCGCACGACTGTCGGTGACGGTGCGTTTGCCGGTCAGCCCTCGGATCGCCCGGACTCGGCCGCCGAGGAACTCTCGGAGCGTAAGGGCTACCAGCGCTCCGAAATGTTCCCGCTGACCCTGTTCTCGCTGGGCGGCATGATGATTTTCCCCGCGGCGGACAACTTCGTGACGCTCTTTGTGGCCCTCGAGGTCATGTCGCTGCCGCTGTACATCATGGCTGCGACCGCGCGTCGTCGCCGTCAGCTGTCCTACGAGGCCGCCCTCAAGTACTTCGTGCTGGGTGCGTTCTCCTCGGGCTTCATGCTGATGGGCTCGGCGTTCCTCTTCGGGTTCTCCAACTCGCTGCGCATCTCGGCGCTGGGTGAAGCAATCTCGACGAACACCGCCATGGACTGGATGGTCCTCATTGGCGTGTTCTGCGTGATGGTCGGCCTGCTGTTCAAGGTGGGCGCCGCCCCCTTCCACGCGTGGACCCCCGATGTCTACACGGGCGCCCCGACCCCGGTGACGGGCTTCATGGCCGCGGCCGTCAAGGTCGCCGCGTTTGCAGCGATGGCTCGCTTCTACCAGGCCGTCGCCGCCTACCTGCAGTGGGACTTCCTGTACATCTTCGCGGCCGTTGCGGTCCTGACGATCCTCGTCGGTACCTTCGCCGGCCTCGTGCAGGATGACGTCAAGCGCATGCTGGCCTACTCGTCGATCGCTCACGCGGGCTTCATCCTCATGGGTATCCTTGCGATCCAGAAGGGCGGCACGGGCCATGTGTTGTTCTACACGCTCGGTTACGGCCTGGCGACGGTCGGCGCCTTCGCGGTGGTCTCGCTCGTGCGCGGCCGCGACGCGGACGGCAACGTCCTGGGCGAGGCGACGAGCCTGCGCAAGTGGGCGGGTATCGGCCGCACCAACCCGTGGATCGCGGGTGCGATGCTGGTCTTCCTGCTCTCGTTTGCGGGTATCCCGCTGACGGGCGGTTTCATTGGGAAGTTCGTGATTTTCTCCGACGCGATCAAGGGCGGCATTGGCTGGCTCGCGATTGTGGGCCTCGTGGCCTCGGCGATCACCGCGTTCTACTACTTCCGCCTCGTGCGCCTGATGTTCTTCACCGAGCCCGGTGAAGAGTCCGTCGTGGTGAAGTCGGAGGGTCTGTCCGCTCTGGCGATCATCGTGTGCGCGCTCGGGACGCTCGCCCTGGGCGTCTTCCCCGGTCCCGTGTTGAGTCTGCTCGAAAAGATCGTCATACTGATTCCGTGAGCGCTCAAACACCCGATCTTCATGTTCCCGACCTCGAGTCCCGTATTACCCCGGGGCTCGAGGTCGTCGAGCGTCGTCTCCTCGACGCCGTGTCTTCGTCGCGCGATCTGACGGACGAGCTGACGCGTCACCTCGCTGTCGCTGGCGGCAAGCGGATGCGTCCGCTGCTCACCCTCGTGTGCGCGCAGCTGGGTGACCCCGAGCGGGCGCTCGACGAGCAGGTCATCACGGCGGCGACGGCCGTGGAGCTGACGCACCTGGCGTCCCTGTATCACGATGACGTCATGGATTCCGCGCCGACGCGTCGCGGCGTGCCCTCGGCTCAGCACCTGTGGGGTAACAACCGCGCGATCCTCGCCGGCGACATCCTCTTTGCCCGCGCGTCGCTCCTGGTTGCCTCCCTGGGTCCCGAGATGGTCGCCCACCATGCGCGCACGTTCGAGCGCCTGTGTGAAGGCCAGCTCAACGAGACCTTCGGTCCGACGGACGGCGCGGATCGCGTTGACTTCTACCTGCAGGTCCTGGCGGACAAGACGGGTTCGCTCGTCTCCACCGCTGCCTCCTTCGGCGCGCTGCTGTCGGGCGCCGGCCAGCTCATGGCGGACGTCGTCAGCGACTTTGGTGAGAAGGTGGGCGTCGCCTTCCAGATCGCCGACGATGTGCTCGACCTGGCGTCGTCGGGCGAGCAGTCGGGCAAGACCCCCGGCACGGATCTGCGCGAGGGCGTCGACACGCTGCCCGTCCTTCTCCTGCGCCGCCGCGAGGCCGCCGGCACGATTGACGAGGCTGGCGCGCGCATCCTGCGCGAGCTGACGGGGGACCTGTCCTCCGACGAGGCCCTCGCCTCGGTCGTCGAGCAGCTGCGCGGTCACGACGTCCTCGAGGAGACGCGCGAGCTTGCGCGTACGTGGGCCAACGATGCGATCGCTGCGCTGGCGACCGCTGCCCAAAGGTGAGGCGAGAACCGCGCTGGAGGCCTTCGCGAACCTCATGGTGGATCGCCTGGTCTGATTGTCGAAAACGAGGCCGGGGCTCGGCTGCGCGTCATCGCGTGGCTGGCCCCGGCCTCGTCGTATGCGCACCCTTGAGGTGTGTGAGGGGTCTCAGCTAAGGTTGCCCTTGGCAACGGCGCGCTAGACTTAGTGCCCAGGTGAGCGCACACGCGCGCGGTCACGAAGAAGGAGAAATCGGTTGGCACCGCTCAACGTCGCCGTCATTGGCGCTGGTCCCGCTGGCATTTACGCGTCGGACATCCTGTCCAAGTCGGGGCTCGAGGTGAATATCGACCTGTTTGAGCGTCTTCCCGCGCCCTACGGTCTTGTGCGCTACGGCGTCGCGCCGGATCACCCGCGTATCAAGCAGATCATCGTTGCGCTGTACAAGATCCTGCAGCGTGGCGACATCCGTCTGCTCGGCAATGTCGAGGTTGGCCGCGACGTGACGATCGACGACCTGCGTGACCACTACGATGCGATCATCATTGCGACGGGTGCGGACCGCGATCACCCGCTCGACATTCCGGGTGTGGATCTGCCCGAGTCTTACGGTGCAGCCGACTTCGTGTCCTGGTACGACGGCAACCCGGATTACCCGCGCACGTGGCCGCTGAAGGCCCGTGAGGTCGCCGTCCTGGGCGTCGGTAACGTGGCGCTGGACGTGGCTCGCGTCCTGGCCAAGCACGCCGAGGATATGCTCAAGACCGAGGTGTCGGCGAATGTGGCCGAGGGCCTGGCTGAGAACCCGATCACCGATGTGCACGTGTTTGGTCGCCGTGGTCCGGCGCAGGTGAAGTTCACCCCGCTGGAGCTGCGCGAGCTGGGCAAGGTGCCGGACGTGGACGTCATCGTCTCGGAAGAGGACTTCGACTTCGACGAGGGCTCGGAGGAGGCGCTGCGCGCGTCGAACCAGCAGCGTCAGGTCGTCAAGACGCTGACGAGCTACGCGATGGCGGACCCGGAGGAGCACACGGCCTCGCGTCGCATCCACATTCACTGTTCCAGGCTCCGGTCGAGATCGTCGCGGACGAGAACGGCCACGTGAAGGCTCTGCGCACGGAGCGCACCGCCTTGAACGGCGATGGCAGCGTGTCGGGCACGGGCGTCATCACGACGTGGCCCGTGCAGGCCGTGTACCGCGCGGTGGGCTACTACTCCTCGCCGATTCCGGGCCTGCCCTTCGACGAGCGCGCCGGCGTCGTGCCCAACGTCGAGGGACGCGTCATCGAGGGTGACACCACGAAGGACGAATCCGCCCCCGTGATCCCGGGCGTGTACGCGACCGGTTGGATTAAGCGTGGCCCCGTCGGCCTCATCGGCTCGACGAAGTCGGACGCCCAGCAGACGATCTCCCACCTCGTGGAGGACGCCTCCGAGGGCCGTCTGCACGCGAACACCGCCGAGGTGGGCCACGAGGCCATGGTGGCGCTCCTGGAGTCCCGTGGCGTCGAGTTCACGACCTGGGAGGGCTGGGAGCTTCTGGACGCGTACGAGCAGGCTCTGGGCGAGGACTACGGCGAGCTCCCGGGCGGCCGCGGCACGCGTGAGCGCGTCAAGGTCGTGTCGCGTCGCGCGATGACGGATATCTCGCGTGGTGCGCAGGTGGATCCGAAGGAAACGGATCTCATCGGCGACATGGGCGAGATGGGCGTGCCGAGCGCCCCCGAGCGCTTCGATGACTACACGGGTCCGGGCCGCCGCAACTGACGCGTCCCGTATCCTCGACGAGGCCGTGGCTGGGTTTTCCGGTCGCGGCCTCGTTGCGATTCGGTGAGTGGTCAATCGGTTCCCATCTGGGCTTCGGCTGGCTCCCAGGGGCTTCTCAGGTAACCCCCATAGGATCGCCTGCATGGTGCACCGCAACTATCACAACGGTCTGAAGACGACCCTCCTGCTGGGCAGCATGTGGGCGCTGCTGCTCGCTATTGGTGCGCTTATCGCGTCGGGCACGGGCCGTATGGTGTGGATTGTCGTGTTTGCGGGTATCGGGCTCCTCCAGACCGCCTACTCCTACTGGAACTCAGCGACGATTGCGCTGCGGTCGATGGGTGCGTATCCGGTCAGCGAGTCGGAACAGCCCATGCTCTACGCCATTGTTCGCGAGCTGTCGGATCGCGCGCAGCAGCCGATGCCGACGATCTGGGTGGCGCCCACGCTCACCCCGAACGCGTTTGCGACCGGTCGTAACCCGAACAATGCGGCCGTGTGCTGCACGGAAGGCATCCTGGCGATTCTCAACGAACGTGAGCTGCGCGGGGTGCTCGGACACGAGCTCATGCATGTCTACAACCGCGACATCCTGACGACGTCTGTCGCCGCGGCCATGGGCGGTGTGATTACGACGGTCGCGCACGGCTTGCTGTTCTTTGGTGGCGGCAACCGTCGCGAGGGCGGGGGAGTGGGCATTATTGGCCTGCTCGCCATGAGTCTCCTGGCCCCGATCGCGTCGATGCTCATTCAGTTCTCGCTGTCGCGCACCCGTGAGTTCGATGCGGATGAAGACGGTGCGATGCTCACGCAGGATCCGCTCGCGCTGGCCTCGGCCTGCGTAAGCTCGAGATGACAACGGATCGACGTCCGATGGAGGATAACCCGCGCACGCGAAATGTCGCGGCGATGATGATCGCGAACCCTTTCCGTGGGGAGTCTCTCATGCGTATGTTCTCGACCCACCCTCCGATGGACGAGCGGATCGCCCGGCTGGAGAAGATCGCGGGCTATTAGGCCAATGAGCGAAGGGGCGGGTGGCCGGAGACAACCGGCCACCCGCCCCGCAGTATCGCTGTGGTCAGCGGTAGTTCACGAACTGGAGTGCGACGTCCAGCTCCTCGCCCTTGGGGCCCTTGAGGAGGGCGATGACGGCCTGCAGGTCGTCGCGGGACTTCGAAGAAACGCGAAGTTCGTCACCCTGGATCTGAGCCTTGACGCCCTTGGGGCCTTCCTCGCGGATGAGCTTGGAGATCTTCTTCGCGGTGTCCTGCGGGATGCCTTCCTTGAGCGGGCATGCGAGCTTGAACAGCTTGCCCGAGGCCTTGGGCTCGCGGTCCTTGTAGTCGAGGACCTTGAGGGACAGGCCGCGGCGAATCAGCTTGGACTGCAGCACGTCGAGGATTGCCATGACGCGGGAGGCGGAGTTCGCTTCCATTGCGATCGTGTCGCCGCTGAGGGAGATGGCGGCGTCGACGCCGCGGAAGTCGTAGCGGTTGGCGATCTCCTTGGCGGTCTGGTTGACAGCGTTGTCGACCTCCTGGCGGTCGAGCTTGGAGACAACGTCGAAGGAGGAGTCTGCCATGGATGCACCTTTCGTTGGAATTTAGCCAATCGTCGTTCCGATTGGCGCTCGGAACCATTTTAATGCTATTCTTTCACGGCACCGCGAGAGCGGCGCATGGCAGGTTACCAAAGCGGCCAAATGGATCTGACTGTAAATCAGACGCTTCGTGCTTCGGGGGTTCGAATCCCTCACCTGCCACCACTCGCTGGTTTCAGTGAGTAACGCCTGTGATGTCATTCTCAGGCTCCGGGATTGCTTCGGCGCTCGGAGATGAGATAGGCTTTCCGGCGTTGCCCCGATAGCTCAGTAGGCAGAGCGTCTCCATGGTAAGGAGAAGGTCAAGGGTTCGATTCCCTTTCGGGGCTCCGGTCGCGGATTTATCCGCTTCCGGCGGCGGGGTAGCTCAGCTGGTCAGAGCGCACGACTCATAATCGTGAGGTCGCGGGTTCGAGCCCCGCCCCCGCTACCAATTCTTTGATCCGACAGGTCGCGTGAGCGACGAAACTAAGCGAGGGAAACAACCGTGGCAAGCAAGTCCCAGGACGTTCGCCCCAAGATCACTCTGGCCTGCTCGGAGTGCAAGGAGCGCAACTACATCACCAAGAAGAACCGTCGTAACACGCCGGATCGTCTCGAGCTGGCGAAGTACTGCCCGCGCTGCCACAAGTCGACGGCGCACCGCGAGACCCGCTGACGGCTTCCGTCTCAAAGCCCCGAGGAACTTTCAGTTCCCCGGGGTTCTTTTGTATCTGCGCGCGTCTGCCTTTGTTATCCTGGGCACATGACTGACTCCGTTGATTTCCGCTGTATCGTCGCCCCGAAGGGGGCGGGAGAGGCGCGCATCCCCGGCCTCGTGACGCTTGCGGACGGGCGTACTCTTCTCTTTTTTGACGAGCGGCCGGCCCCGGCCTCGGGCACGGGATCTGACTTTAACGGGCTGACGATGGCCTCGGACCTGCCGAATCCGAACCGCATCCTGTGGATGGTGCGCGAGGGGGCGGGGCAGTGGAGTGAGCCGCACCCGCTTCCGGCCGGCGGCCCGCCCGTCTCGTCGGACGCGTGCGTCGGCGTGGATGGTGACGGGCTTGCGCATCTGGCGTTCGCGTCGACGGATGGGCGCGTCGGATACATGGATTCTCGCGCTGATGGCGAGCGCCTGCGCGCCTGGTGGGCGTGGGGGAGCACCCCGAAGACCTCGCCTATGTGGACATGACGGATGAGCTGTATGAGCTCACCGGCGCTGATGCGCTGTTTGCGACGTCTGGAGGTACCGTCTCGGTTGACGGTGCAGTCGCGCTGCCCTACGTCGTGCGTGTGGGGGATGAGACGCACCTGCGCGTCGTCTATGCGCGCGGCGGCCGTCTGGTCGGCGCGGCGGATCCTCTCGTGGGGGATGGGGGCGTGCTCCTCGACGAGACGACGCTCGGCGTATGGGACGGTCGCCTCGTTGCAAACTGCCGCATCCAGGGCTTTGAGGGGCGAGGCTCCGGTGCGCGCTACCTTGCGTGGGGAGATGGGCACAGCTGGGAGGGTGGGTGCCTATGGGAGCTCGACGACCCGGGCTGCAACGCGCGCATGGTCGGCGATCTGTTCGTGCATCCCGGTCGGCGCGACGCGCGGGCCGGTGGCGAGATTCTCCGTGTGAGCGCGCCGTGGGAGGGGCCAGTTGTCTCCCAGGCCGTCGCTTCCTTCGGGGATGGAGTCTTCGGCTATAGCGATTTCATGTCCGCTGGGGACGAGGCCGTGGTGGTCTTCGAGCGTGACCGCGGCCTCTGGGAGGCTGCGATTCGTCGCTAAGTGGATACAGAAAACCCGGTGCGTGTGCCCCCACAACGCTCCGGGTTTTTCTGTGTGCTCTAGCGACCTTCGATGATCGCGAGGAGTGGGGCGTAGTGTGCGTCGACTGCCGCGGTGTATGCCTCGACGTCTCCGGCTTCACACGCCCGCAGGATGGCCGCGTGGGCCTCGGCCGTGTCTTCCATCTCCTGGCGCGACGCTGCGGCTAGCTGGGGAGTGACGCTCTGGTGGACGAGCCACATGGCGCCCACGAGCTGCTGCATGAGCTCGTTGTTGATGTAGGCCAGCAGGCCGGAGTGGAACGCGATGTCCGGGCTCCAGGTAGGTCGAACCCGAGTGCGCGTATTCGGTCATCGCCTCGACGAGCTCCCACAGGTGCGGGTTCGTGGTTCCCTTCATGGCGCGGGTGAGCGGAACCGCGATCCCGAGGTCGAGGGCGCGGCGCGTATCGATGATCGCGTGCAGAGACTGCGCACCGTTGATCTCGTCGAGGGCGGCGCGCAGAACGAGCGTCTCGACGAGCGGCTGCATGGACATTTCTCCCACGTAGGATCCCGAGCCTTGACGGACCGTCACGATGTCGAGAGCCTGGAGGCGACGTAATGCTTCTCTCACAGAGGAGCGTGAAACGCCAAGGTCGGCGCATAGTGCCGATTCTGTGGGGAGGCGGTCACCAGGATGTAATCCATGTCGCAAAATGTAGGACTTGATCGCATCCATCGTTACCGAGGATCTCGAGTCAATCGATGTCGGTACGGATCGGTTCTGATTGGTTCTTGAGGGCGATGGGGGTGATATCGCTTGCATTAATTTGTCAGACAACATAGAATAAGTATAGCGAGCGGAACAACAGAACCGCACGTCCCAATTCTCGAAGATGAGGAGCGAGAACATGCGAATGCGCAAACACTTCGCAACCGGCGCTGCACTGGCCGCAGCTGCCGCGATGATCCTGACCGCGTGTGGCGGCGGTGGCGATGCTGGTTCGACCGGCAGCGCAGCTGGCGGCAACGGCGAGCTGAACGTCGGCCCCGCCTACACCACCACCGACTATGGGCCCCTGACCAGCTCCGCGCTGGCCATGGGTAGCAACTGGCAGGTCCTCGAGGGCCTGTACCGCCTGGATCGCACCAACTACTCGGTCAGCCCCGCCCTGGCCGCCGGTGATCCCATGAAGGTGTCCGACACCGAATACGAGATCAGCCTGCGTGATGGCGCGAAGTTCTCTGACGGCACCGATGTGACGGCTGCGGACGTCGTGGCTGCCTACGGCAAGGCCACCGCGGAGGGCTCCCTCTTCGCGCAGTTCTACACCTTCGTCGACTCCGTCGAAGCCAAGGATGACAAGACCGTCACCATCCACCTGAAGTACCCCTTCGCCGCCCTGAAGGAGCGCTTCGCGATCCTCATGGTGACCCCCGCCTCGGCCGACCCGGACGCTATGAAGTCCATGCCGATCGGCTCGGGCCCCTACAAGTACTCCGAGGTCTCTGAGCTCAAGATCAGCGCGGTTCCCAACGAGCACTACAACGGCAACACCCCCGCGACCGTTGACACGATCAACTGGAACCCCCTGAAGGATGAGACGGCGCGCGTCACCGCCGCCATCGACGGCACGATCGACATCGTCGAGTCCGTCCCCGCCTCCTCGCAGCAGGACCTGAAGGATGCTGGCTGGAACGTCGAGTCCAAGCCCGGCTACGGCAATGCCTTCATGATGTTCAACACCCAGAAGGCTCCCTTCGATAAGCCCTGAGGTTCGCCGCGCGTTCCTGAAGGCCATCAACAAGAAGTCCCTGATCGACACCGTGCTCGATGGCGAGGCCGTTGAGGCGACCTCCTTCCTGCCCGAGGCCAACCCCGCTTACAAGAAGCCCACGACCGACCTGTCCTACGACAAGGATGCGGCTACCAAGCTTCTGAGCGACAACGGCGCTGCCGGTATGACGGTTAACCTGCTCACCACGGACCACTCGTGGATCGTGGCCATGGTTCCCCAGATCACGGCTGACCTCGAGGCCCTCGGCCTGAAGGTCAACCACACCAGCCAGGCGACCGGCGACCTGTACAACAACGTCACCGACGTGAAGGACGCTGTGCCGGACTACGACGTCATCATCGCCCCCGGCGACCCCTCGGTCTTCGGCACCGACCCCGGCATCATCATCTCCTGGTGGAACGGCAACAACAACTGGACCAAGCAGCGCGACGGCTGGCAGGTCTCCGACCCCGAGTCCTTCAACAAGCTGCAGACCATCATTGAGGAAGCTGGTCAGCTCGAGGGCGATGCCGCCAAGGCGAAGTGGGGCGAGGCTCAGGATCTTCTCGCCGAGAAGACCGTCCTGTTCCCGATCGTGTTCCGTAACGTGATCACCGGCTCCAACCCCGAAAAGGTGGAGGGATTCCACGCGATTCCCACGACCGGCCTGCAGCTGCTCGGAGTGAGCACGAAGTAGGTCCCTGCGGGGATACATCGAAAGGAGGGGTGGAACGCCCGCCCTGAGGCAGACGCCACAGTCGGGCGCCACCCCTCCCTTTCTATTGCCAAAATTCGTTGAAATGGAGGTCTAGAAGTGAATAATCTTCTGCGACTCATCGGACGACGTTTGGTGGCCCTGCCGATCATGGTGGTCGGCGTGTCCTTCCTCGTCTTCTTCATCATGTCGCTGTCTCCCGTGGACCCCGCCTACTCGGCGCTCGGTGAGTCGGCGACCCCGGAGGCTCTCGAAGCCTACCGGAACCAACACGGTCTCAACGACCCGTTCTTCGTCCAGTACGGCCGCTACCTGTGGAACATGCTCCACGGCAACCTCGGTACGTACGGTGCTGGTTCCTCCAGCGTGACGGACCTGGTGGCTAAGGCTCTGCCCGTCACCCTGCAGCTGACCTTCCTCGGTCTGTTCTTCGCCGTCATCATCTCCTTCCCGCTCGGTGTCCTCGCCGCCCTCCACCGCGACCGCTGGCCCGACCAGATCATCCGCGTGTTCTCCGTCATCGGCATCGGCACCCCCTCCTTCTGGCTGGCAACGCTGCTGGTCATGGCCTTCGTGAAGACCCTCCCGGTCTCTGGCCCATTGCCTGCCTTCTCGGTGAATCCAACGGGCTGGTTCCTACGCATGCTTCTCCCGGCTATCGCCCTGGCTGTCCCCGTTGTCGGTCAGATGACCCGAGTCGTGCGTACCTCAATGGTTGAGGAACTGGACCGCGACTACGTCCGTACCGCCGTGGGCGCCGGTATCCCGAAGAACATCGTCGTCGCCCGCAACGTCCTGCGTAACGCGCTCATCACCCCCGTGACGGTCCTCGGTCTGCGCGTCGGCTACCTGATGGGTGGCGCGGTCGTCATCGAAATCATCTTCTCTCTCAACGGCATGGGCACGGTGGTCCTGCTCAAGGGCATCCAGGAAAACTGGGTGACCCTGGTCCAGGGTGGCGCTCTCGTCGTCGCGATCGCCTTCATCATTGTCAACATCATCGTTGACATGCTCTACCTGCTCATCAACCCGCGTATTAGGTCGGTGTGAGGCATGAACCAGAAAGAAAAGCTCAACAAGGTCACCGCGAAGGGCGCACGTTTCTCGCGCATCGGCGCGATGTCGCTCGGCTCGAAGATCGCGATGGTCATCCTCGCGCTCATCGTCCTCGTGTCGATCTTGGCCCCGTTCATCTCGCCCTACGGCCCCGGTGACATCAGCACCAAAGTGGCAGGGCCCGTCTGCCGAACACTTCTTCGGCACGGACCACGTGGGTCGAGACATCTTCGCTCGCGTCCTGTACGGCGGTCGTTTCTCCCTGATTATCGGCCTGTGCTCGACGCTGGTCGCGCTCTTCTTCGGTGCGATCATCGGCTCCGTCGCCGCGGTTGTGCGCAAGAGCATCTCCGAGACGATCATGCGTATCCTCGACATCATCATGGCGGTGCCCGGTATCGCCATGGCGGCCGTGACGGTCCTCGTTTTTGGGCGAACCCTCACCAAGTCGGGTAACACGGCAGGCCTCGTGGTGATCATTATCTGTTCGATCGCCTTCGTCTACATCCCGCAGCTGTCGCGTATCGTTCGCGCGAACGTCATGGCCGCGTACGGCGAGGACTACGTCCGCGCGGTGATCGTCTCCGGCGCCCGCGCCCCCTGGATCCTCGTCAAGCACGTCCTGCGCAACACCGCCGCCCCGGTCCTCGTGTTCGCGACCGTCCTCGTCGCCGACGCGATCATCCTCGAGGCCTCCCTGACCTTCATCGGTTCGGGCCTCCAGGCGACCACCGTGGCCACGTGGGGCAACGTCCTGTCCGAGGCCTCGACGAACCGCTCGGTCCTGCAGGGCATGTGGTGGACAGCCACGTTCCCCGGCCTGTTCATCATGATCACCGTGCTGTGCCTGAACCTCCTGTCCGAAGGCATTACGGACGCGATGGTCGCGGCCCCCTCGTCCGCCGCTGTTGCACAGGTCGATAAGGACTCCGACCGCGAGGCCGACAAGCTCCTGCTCGACCCGCGCCGTGCCTACGCTGAGCAGGCTGCCTCCCTGCAGGCTCGCCTCGACGACCTCGAGACCGTCGAGGAGAAGCGCACCGATCGCTTCGAGGCTCACCTGGAGAAGACCCCTCTGCTCGAGGTCAAGGACCTGTGCATCAAGTTCGAGCGTCACGGCAACGTCAACGTCGTCGACCACGTGTCCTTCAAGGTCCGCCCCGGCGAGACCATGGGCCTCGTGGGCGAGTCCGGCTGCGGTAAGTCGATCACGGCCCTGACCATCATGGGCCTCATCGATCCCAAGGCTGAGATCACGGGCGAAATCCTCTACCAGGGTGAGAACCTGCTCGAGAAGTCGGGTGAGGAGCGCCGCGCGCTGCTCGGCCACGAGATGGCGATGATCTACCAGGACGCCCTGTCGTCCCTGAACCCCGCCATGCTGATCAAGGCTCAGATGAAGCAGCTGACCAGCCGCGGCGGCACCCGCAGCGCCGAGGAACTCCTCGAGCTCGTGGGCCTGGATCCCAAGCGCACCCTCGAGTCCTACCCGCACGAGCTCTCGGGCGGCCAGCGTCAGCGCGTTCTTATCGCCATGGCCCTGACCCGCGACCCGAAGCTCATCATCGCGGACGAGCCGACCACCGCCCTGGACGTCACCGTTCAGAAGCAGGTCATCGCTCTGCTTAACGAGCTGCGCGAGAAGCTCGGCTTCGCCATGATCTTCGTGTCCCACGACCTGGCGCTCGTCGCCGAGGTGGCACACCACATCACCGTCATGTACGCCGGCCAGGTCATCGAGCAGGCCCCCACCAAGGAACTGCTCACGCACCCGACCCACGAGTACACGCGCGGCCTGCTGGGCGCCGTCCTCTCGATCGAGTCCGGCTCCGGCCGACTCCACCAGGTCCCCGGCACGGTGCCCTCGCCTCGCGACTTCCCCGTGGGCGACCGCTTCGCACCGCGGTCGTCTCACCCCGATTACGGACTGGACATCCGCCCGGTCCTCACCGAGGTCGGTCCCGAGCATGTGTACGCGGCTCTGCCGCCCCGCGACGAGGCTGACGCCTTCGCGCAGGAAACGAACGGTCAGGAGGAAACGCGATGAGCGACAACACCCCGATCATCGAACTGAAGGACGTCGAGGTGACCTTCACCTCGCGTACCGGCTCCCTGTTCAAGCCCAACAAGGTCTACGCGGTGCGTGGTGTCAACATGCGCATTGAGCGCGGACAGACGCTCGGCATCGTCGGCGAGTCCGGCTGTGGAAAGTCCACGACCGCGAACGTCATGTGCGGCCTGCAGATGGCCACGAAGGGCCAGGTGTTCTTCAATGGCAAGGAGGTCACGAAGCGTAGTGCCGCCGCCCGCCGGGAGATCGGTCGCGTCGTCTCCGTGGTCTTCCAGGACCCCGCGACGGCCCTCAACCCCCGCATGCACGTCCAGGATCAGCTTGCTGACCCGCTGCGCGTGCACGGCATCGGTGACGAGGCCTCGCGAGCCAAGCGCGTGCGCGAACTGATCTCGCTCGTCGGCTTGCCCTCGAGCGCGCTCGACGCGCTTCCCGGACAGCTCTCGGGTGGCCAGCGCCAGCGCGTGGCCATCGCCCGAGCACTGTCCATCGGCCCGGATGCGATCATCGCAGACGAGCCCACCTCCGCACTCGACGTGTCGGTGCGAGCACAGATCCTGAACCTGCTCACGGACCTCAAGAAGGAACTGGGCCTGGCGATGGTTTTCATCTCGCACGACATCCAGACCGTCCGCTACATCTCTGACCGCATTGCTGTCATGAACGGCGGAAAGGTCGTCGAAGAGGGGCCGGCTGCACAGCTGCTCGCCGACCCGGAGGACCCCTACACCCGCAAGCTCCTGGGCGCCGCGCCCTCGCTCCTGCACCCCAACCTCGAAGGAGAGATGTAATTATGTCTTCGAAGATCCGTGGCGTTGTCCCGCCCCTGGCCATTCCGCTCAAGGACGGCGAGCTCGACGTCCCCTCGCTCGAGCGTCACATCAACCGCCTGATCGAGGCTGGCCTCGACGGCCTGTTCGTGTCCGGCTCCACCGGTGAGGTCGCCTTCTCGACCGCCGAGCGTCGCGCCCAGATCCAGCGCGAAGCCGTGCGCATCGTCGACGGCCGCATCCCGCTGCTGGTCGGCGTCATCGACACCGAGACCGAGCGCGTCATCGAGAACATCAAGGCCGTGGAAGAGATCGGCGGCGCCACCGGCGTCGTCGCGACCGCCCCCTTCTACGCCCTCGGCGGCGAGACCGAGGTCGAGCGCCACTTCCGTCTCCTCAAGGAGAACACCAGCCTCGAGCTGTGGGCCTACGACATCCCCGTGTGCGTGCACACGAAGCTGTCGCCCGACCTGCTCATGCGCCTGGGCCGCGATGGCGTCATCGACGGCGTCAAGGACTCCTCCGGTGACGACGTCGCCTTCCGCTGGCTGTGCCTGGCGAACGAGGCCGCCGGCCACCCGATGCAGCTGCTCACCGGCCACGAGGTCGTCGTCGACGGCGCCTACATGTCCGGCGCGGACGGCTCCGTGCCCGGCCTGGCCAACGTGGACCCCGAGGGCTACGTGCGCCAGTGGCAGGCCTACGAGCGCCGCGACTGGGAGGCCGTGCGCACCGAGCAGGACCGCCTCGCGGAGCTCATGCGCATCGTCCAGGTGAAGGGCGTGCAGGGCTTCGGTGCGGGCGTCGGCGCCTTCAAGGCCGCCCTGCACCTGCTCGGCGTCTTCGATTCGCCCGAGATGCCGCGCCCGGTTGCCGCCATTGAGGGTGACAACATGGAGCATGTCGCGTCCGTGCTGCGCGCGGTCGACCTGCTCTCCTGATACGTCGACGAGGCCGGGGCAGTTCCGTTCCGCATATTGCGCGCCTTCGGGTGCGCGCCCCGGCCTCGTCGATTTTCTTATACCCCTGACTTTTCGTAAGGATCCTCATGACTACGCTCCTTGCCCTCGACATCGGTGGCACCAAGGTCGGGTGGGGCATCGTCGAGGCCGGTGACACCTACGAGGTCACCGAGCGCGGATCGATCCCCACCGATGCGATGCGCGGCGGAGCGGACGTGGCGGCTCGCATTTGTGATCTTGCCTCGTCCCTGGTTGCTTCTCACCCTGCCGTGTCGGGTGTTGCCGTCGCCAGCGCGGGCGTCGTCGACCCCTCTACCGGCGACATCGTCTCCGCGACGGGCACGATGCCCGGCTGGGGAGGCACGCCCCTGGGCGCTTTGCTTCAGGAGGCAACCGGCCTGAAGGTGCGCGTCCTCAACGACGTGCACGCGCATGGCCTGGGCGAGGCCACGCTCGGCGCCGGCCAGCCCTACCGCAGCGTCCTGTCGATCGCCGTCGGCACCGGCATCGGCGGCGCCCTCGTCGAAGACCGCCAGGTCTCCTTCGGGTCGCGCGGCATCGCCGGACACGTGGGCCACATCCACCACCACTTCGCCCCCGACATGACGTGCTCGTGCGGCCGCAAGGGACACATCGAGTCCTTCTGCTCCGGCTCGGGCATCACGGCCTGGTACGACTCGCTGCGCGGCGAGTCCGACCCCGAGGTCGACGGCGGGCGCGCCCTGCAGGAGCTTGCCGAATCCGGCAATGCCCTGGCCGCCGCCTGTTTCTCCCGCTCCGCGTTCGCGCTCGGCGAGGCCACGGCCTCGTTGGTCAACTGCGTGGACCCGGCTGTCGTCATCCTCTCCGGGTCCATGACCCGCTCCGGGGATATCTGGTGGGACGCCCTGCGCGAAGGCTTCGCGGCCTCCGCGATGACGCCCGTCGCCGACACCCCTATCCTCGTTGGTTCCCTCGGCGGCGACGCGCCGCTGCTCGGAGCCGTTTCCTTCTTCCTGCACGCATAGGAGTTCACCATGCACCCGCTCATTGCAAACCTGAAGGGCAAGCTCATCGTCTCCGTCCAGGCGTACCCGGGCGAGCCCATGCGCCACCCCGAGACGATGGCGCAGATCGCCCGCGCCGCCGAGATTGGTGGCGCCGCCGCCATCCGCTGCCAGGGCCTCTCCGACATTTCCGCGATCAAGGGCCGCGTCGACGTGCCCGTGATCGGCCTGTGGAAGGAAGGCCACGAGGGCGTGTACATCACCCCCTCGCTGCGCCACGCCCGCGCCTGCGTCATGGCGGGCTCCGACATCGTCGCCCTGGACGCGACGGGCCGCCCGCGCTTGGACGGCCTGAGCTTCGCCGAGACCGTCGCTGCCCTGCGCGAGGACGGTACCCTCGTCATGGCTGACTGCGGCTCCTTCGAGGATGCCCAGCGCGCCGTCGACGCCGGCGTGGACATCGTGTCCACGACCCTGGCCGGCTACACGGGTGACCGCGTCAAGACCGACGGCCCCGACCTGGAGCTGCTGCGCGAGGTCGTCGCCGCGTTCCCGGACGTGCCCGTGATCTGCGAGGGCCGCGTCCACACGCCCGAGCAGGCCGCCGCAGCCATGGAGGCTGGCGCCTTCGCCGTCATCGTCGGCACCGCCATCACGCACCCCACGTCGATCACGACGTGGTTCAAGGCGGCCGTGGAAGGCTGATCCTGTCGCTGTTGTGACAGTGCGCGGGCGGGTGACCAACACCCGCCCGCGCTCTGCGTTTTTCTCCCGAGAATGCGCGTATATTACCCAGCATGTCTGTCCCGTACTCTCGTGCTCACGCCGCCCTTCGTGCTACCGGCATCGTCTACGTGTGCCTCGGTTTTGGCACTTCCGCGTGGCTTTCGCGCCTGCCCGACGTGCGCGATGACCTCGGGCTGACTCCTGCGACGATCGGCACGATGCTGCTCATCGCCTCCCTCGGCTCTCTGCTCACCCTGCCGACCTCCGGCCCGATCGTGACGAAGATTGGCGCGCGGGCCTCGGGCCGCATCGGCGTGCTCATCTGGGCTCTCGGCATCGTCTGCGCGGGGCTTGGCGCGCTCAACGCCTCGATCCCGCTGGCCACCGCCGGCCTCGTGCTGCTCGCTGCTGGCAACGGCCTGTGGGGCGCCACCATGAACATCGAGGCCGGCCTCGTGCAGGCGGCTGTGCGCCGCACCGTCGTGCCCATCATCCAGGCGATGTACGCGGTCGGCATGCTGGGAGGCGCACTCCTCGGCGCGCTCGCCGCCCAGATGGGCCTGCCCCTCGGTGCCCACCTCTTCGGCCTGGCGGCCCTTGAGCTTCTCGCCTGCGGCACCGCCGTCGGCTTCTACCTGACGAAGGAGGAGGTCGCGGCCCTCGCGCCCGCTCGGGATAAGGGCGAGGGGGAGAAGGCCTCGTCAGCGCAGGCCAAGGGCCTGACCCGCGTCGCGTGGCGAGAGAAGCAGACTGTCCTCATCGCCCTCATGGTCATGAGCGCGGGCCTCATGGAGGGCGCGGCGAACGACTGGCTCAACCTGTCGATGGTTGACGGCTACGGCTACTCGACCGCGGCGGCCTCGGCTGCCTTCGCGTTCTTCCTGCTCATGATGACGATCGTGCGCTTCGCGTCCCCGCGCCTCGAGGCCCGCCTGGGCTCGCCCATGCTGCTGCGCATCACCTTTACCGGTGCGGTCGTGGGCCTGCTGCTCGTGGCCTTCGCGCCGCACCACCTGTTCGCGGTCGCGGGCATTGCCCTGTGGGGCATCGGATCGGCCCTCGGCTTCCCGCTGGGCATCTCGGCGCTCTCCGTCGACCCCGTCATGACGCCCGCGCGCGTCTCCGTCCTGTCGACCGTCAACTACGGCGCAGCCCTCATCGGCCCGCCGCTCCTCGGCCTCATCGCCGACCACATCGGCTACCACCGAGCGCTCGCGTTCGTGGCTCTGCCGATCCTCCTCGCGATCGTCCTCGCCGGGCAGTGCCCGACCGCCGCGGGACGAAGCGCACGGACCTCGCCTTCGGCGACTAGGCTTAGGGGCATGACGACCCTTGCTGATCTGACGACCCTGCGCGTGGGTGGCCCCATTGCCACCTACGTGCGCGTTTCAACGACCGACGCCCTGGTGGACGCCGTCGCTGCGGCCGACGCCGCCGGAGGCCCGCTCCTCGTTGTCGGCGGCGGGTCGAACCTGCTGGCCTCCGACGCGCCCTTCGAAGGCACGGTCGTCGACGTGCAGCCTTTCGACGAGGTTGCCTCCGTCATCCACGAGGACCCCGCCGGCTCGGTCGTCGTGCGCGCTGGCGCGGGCACTGTCTGGGACTCTTTCGTCTCCTGGACGCTCTCTCAGGGGCTGTCCGGCGTCGAGGCGCTCTCCGGCATCCCCGGAACCGTCGGCGCATCCCCGGTGCAGAACGTGGGCGCCTACGGCCACGAGGTCTCCGAGACCATCGAGAGCGTCGAGGCCTACGACCGCCTGACGGGCATCGTCGTGCGCCTGCTGCCCTCTGACCTCGGCTTCGCCTACCGTTCCTCGGCGATCAAGCGCAGCGTCGGGCAGCCCCGGCCTGGGCGATCGCCCCTGGGGACCGACCGGCCGCTGGGTGGTCCTCTCCGTCGACTTCCGTCTCGAGCGCTCGGCCCTCAGTGCCCCCGTCATGTACGCCGAGCTGGCCCGGCGCCTCGGCGTTGAGGCCGGGGAGCGCGCCGACGCGTCCCTGGTCCGTTCCACCGTCCTGGAGCTGCGCAGCGGCAAGGGTATGGTCCTGGATCCCGCCGACCACGACACGTGGAGCGCCGGTTCCTTCTTCACGAACCCGATCCTGCCCGAGGCCGTGGCCGCCTCCCTGCCCGAGGAAGCGCCGCGTTTCAAGGCGGGGGAGGGCCTCGTCAAGACGAGCGCGGCCTGGCTCATCGACCACGCGGGCTGCTCCAAGGGCTTCCACCTGCCCGAGGCCGGGGACCCGCCGCGCGCGTCCCTGTCCACCAAGCATGTGCTGGCCCTGACGAACCGCGGAGGCGCGAGCGGCGCCGACATCGAGGCCCTGGCCCGCGCCGTGCGCGAGCGGGTCTTTGAGGCGTTCGGCGTAACCCTGGTGCCAGAGCCGGTCACGGTCGGCATCGCCTGGTAGACGGTCACCCGGTAGCGGGTCGCGGTCGGCATCGCCTGGTAGGCGGTCACCCGGTAGCGGGTCACGGTCGGCATCGCCTGGTAGCGGGCCACCTGGCCGTTGTGCGCCGTGCCCGTTGTTGGCATCTTTCCAGAGATCCCATAGAGGAACCTCCACAAATTTCGCATGCAATTCCCCGCAGGGTGTCCCGGGACGTGGCCTGAAATCCGCGGAATATCAACGTTCTGGTTTCAATGTTTGAAAGAAGCGCGGGGGAATTGCATGCGAGATTGTGGGGCTGTGCGGAATCTGCGAGTGTTGAGGAGAAGCTTGCCTGCGCTCGCGGATCCGTCACGCGGATAGGTTGTCACGATCCGGATAGGTTGTCACGATCCGGATAGGTTGTCACGATCCGGATAGGTTATCCACATCCGGATAGCTTAATAACCTATCCGGATCTTCGTAACCTATCCGCGTGCTCGTAACCTATCCGCGTGCGAGCAGGCTGTCGTCGAGGTGGTGTTGGTAGTCGTTGCGTGCTGGTGCGGATGGTCCCCAATGGAAATCTCGCCAGAGTGCAGACACATTGGCTCGAAATGAGCGATTTTCGGTGTTTTTGACGCAATGGGTCTGCGGTTTGGCGCATACCGCGTGCCCAGTCGGCGACCGCGTTGGCGCCCCGGTAGAACCCGTCGATATCGCAGGTTCCGCTGAGACTTCCCCAAATTTCGCATGCAATTCCCCGCAGGGTGTCCTGGGACGTGGCCTGAAATCCGCGGAATATCAACGTTCTGGTTTCAATGTTTGAAAGAAGGGTGGGGGAATTGCATGCGAGATTGCGGGGGAGGTGGGCGCACCCCACACAAGCACGACTCACTACACCGCGGGTGGCGCAGCACTACTCCGCGGGCACCGCAGCACTACGCCACGGGTGCCGCCAGCCACGCGTCGATGTCGGCCTTCCAGGCCGCCTTGCGCGTCGGTGAGGCCAGCGACGCGTCGATAGAGGACCGCGCCAGGTCTGCCAGGGCCTCGTCGGACAGGCCGAACACGTCGCGCGCGACCTCGTACTGGGCGACCAGGCGCGAGCGGAACAGCAGCGGGTCGTCGGCAGCCAGCGCGATACGAGCACCCGCCGAGATCAGCGTCGGCAGCGGCACCTGCGAAAAGTCCGTGTAGACGCCCAGGTGCACGTTCGACGTCGGGCACACCTCCAGGGCGATGCCCGCATCCACGACGGCCTTTAGCAGGTCCGGGTCCTCGCTGGTGCGCACCCCGTGCCCGAGGCGCGCGGGAGCCAAAGTGGACACGACCTCGCGCACGGAGGACGGACCCAGGAGCTCACCGCCGTGCGGAACACCCACGAGCCCGGCGCGGCGCGCGATGCGGAACGCCGGAGCAAAAGAAGCCGTGGAGCCCACGCGCTCGTCGTTCGACAGGCCAAAACCAACGACCTCGCCGGGGCCATCCCCAGCGAACGACGCGGCCAGGCGCGCGAGCGTGCGCGCATCCAACGGGTGCTTCATGCGCGACGCCGCAACGATCACCCCGATATCGACGCCGGTATCGCGCGAGGCCGCTCGGGCCTCGTCGATGATGATTTCCAGGGCCGGTGTAATGCCGCCAACGTAGGGCGCGTAGGACGTGGGATCGGCTTGGATCTCCATGCGCACCGAGCCCTCGGCGGCGTCGTCCTCGGCGGCCTCGCGGATTAGGCGACGCATCGCGGCCTCGGAGCGGACGAGGTGACGCGCGGAATCGTAGGCGCGCTGGAAACGGAACCACCCGCGCCCGTCGGCCGGCATGGAGGCCGCGTCGATGTGCAGCAGGTGAGGGGGGAGACGCACTCCCTGCGTGCGCGCCATCTCCACCATCGTGGTGGGCCGCATGGCACCCGTGAAGTGCAGGTGCAGGTGCGCTTTGGGGAGGGTCGCGAGGTCGCGCCTGCCCGGTGGGGTGGGGCGCGGGGCCGTCAGGTTAGGGACAGCGGGCGCTTCCACGGCCTAGTGCTTCTCGAGCCACAGGAGCAGGTCGCGTAGGATCATATCCTTCTCAGGCTCATTCAAGACTTCGTGGTAGGCCCCATCGATGACACGCAGTTGAATATCTGCGTCGGGATGCGCATGACGTACACGCTCAACGAACTCTGCAGAACCCTCCGGCGAGGTGAGCTCATCGGCGCTGCCGTGGAAAATCAGCGTGGGGCAGGTCAGGCGATCCGCGTGCTCGAGCGCCTTCTTGCCCTGAATCACCATGGTCGAGAGCGTCAGACGCGGGGGAGCGCCGTGGTAGTTGAGGGGATCGGCGTCGAAAGCTTCTTGGACGCTGGGATCATGCGAAAGTACGGAATGTTCGGGCATGGACTGTGCCGCCGGAGCCTGTACTCCCGGCAAATAGCGAGCCAGTTTCCCAAGTCTGCCAACCACGGGCTTAGGAAGCTCGAGGAGTGGAATGAAAGCGGGTCCAGTGAGGACCATGCAGCGCAGATCCTTGCGGTAGATCAGCGCAGAAGCAGCGCTAATCAAACCACCCATTGAATGCCCAAAGAGGATCAATTCATCGCAGCGTGAATTGTGAAGAGCCTGTTTGCGAGCAGCGATGTGGTCCTTGATCAGCAGACCGACATCGACCTTGGCGCGAGGGCCTGGGGAAGTGCCATGACCATAGTGGTCGTAGGTTGACACATCGTAGCCAGCCTGGAGAAGTGCATTGATCAGACCTTCAAAACGTCCCGAATGCTCAGCATAACCGTGGGTGACAAGGACGTGTCCATTGGGTTGGTCGAGTTGTGTTCGCCGCGTCGCGATGTCCATGTGTCGATTGTAACAGCTCGGGACACACTTTAGGTAGCGCTACTGCACACTTTTTGACAGCGCGTTCATAAAAGCCCGTGCGGAACTTCAGTCGCGTGTAATTGGTCTATCGGGCTTCTGACAGGAGTTCTTGGATGCGACCAACGCCTTCGACGAGGTCATCGTCGGCCAGGGCGTAGGAGAAGCGCAGGAAGCCGGAGGGGCCGAAGGCCTCGCCCGGGACCGCTGCGACCTCGACCTCGTCGAGGGTCAGGTCGGCGAGCTCACCCGACGTGTTGGCCACGCGGCCTCGGAGCGCACGAGGTGACGCGCGGGGCCGTCAGGTTAGGGACAGCGGGCGCTTCCACGGCCTAGTGCTCCCCGAGCCAGATGATGATGTCGCGGATCAGGCCGGGACCCTCGGGCTCGTTGAGGAGCTCGTGGTAGGCGCCGTCGACGATGCGCAGGTGGATGTCGGCGTCGGGGTGCGCCGCGCGTGCCCCGCGCACGAGCTCGTGCGAGCCGCGCAGGTCCGCCATCAGGTCGTTCGACCCGTGCATGACGAGCGTCGGAGTGCGCAGGCGGTTGGCGTGCGCGATGACCTCGTCGCCCTGAATGATCATGGTCGCGCCCGTCAGGATCGGCACGCCGCCCTTGTAGGTGAGCGGGTCCGCGTCGAAGTCGCGCTGGACCTGCGGGTCGCGCGACAGGGGAGAGACCTCCATGTCGGACGCACCCTTCGCCACGACGAGGCCGGGGCGCAGCCTCGCGAGAGGCAGCAGCATTCGGGCATGGGCAGGGGCGACGTGGGGGAAGGGACGCAGCGCGGGCGCGGACAGCACCGTGCCGCGCAGCCGCGTCGGATCGAGGATCGTGGAGGCGGCCGCGATGATGCCGCCCATCGAGTGTCCGAACAGGAACAGGTCCGGGGTGCGCGCGTGGGCGAGGGCCGCCCGACGCGCGTCGCCGAAGTCGCGGATTAGCGCGCCCACGTCCACGCGGGCGCGGGGACCCTCGGAGGTCCCGTGGCCCGCGTGGTCGTAGTAGGCGACGTCGTAACCGGCGCGGGTGAGCGCGGAGCGCAGGTGGGCGTAGCGCCCGCAGTGTTCCGCGTACCCGTGCGCGAGGAGGACCGTCCCGAGGGGAGCCTCCTGCGCTGTCCGTTCGAACGAGACGTGCATCAGGCGAAGAGCTCCTGCACGCGTGTGATGCCCTCGACGAGGTCATCGTCGGCCAGGGCGTAGGAGAAGCGCAGGAATCCGGAGGGGCCGAAGGCCTCGCCCGGAACCGCCGCGACCTCGACCTCGTCGAGGATCAGGTCGGCGAGCTCTCCCGACGTGTTGGCCACGCGGCCGCGGATCTCGTGGCCCAGCAGGCGCTCGACGGAGGGGTAGACGTAGAACGCACCCTTGGGGGTCGGAACGTCGAAGCCGTCGATCTGGCGCAGCATGTCAACGATGAGGCGGCGGCGACGGTCGAAGGCGACGCGCATCTCGTCCACGGCGTCCAGGGAACCGGACACGGCGGCGCGCGCGGCCTCCTGGGCGACGTTGTTGACGTTGGAGGTCAGGTGCGACTGGAAGGACAGCGCGGCCTTGATGACGTCGGAGGGGCCGATCATCCAGCCAACTCGCCAGCCGGTCATTGCGTAGGTCTTGGCAACGCCGTTGAGGATGACGGACTGGTCGGCCAGCTCGGGCACCAGCTTGACGATGTGCGCGGTCTGCGCGTCCTCGTACAGCAGGTGCTCGTAGATCTCATCCGAGATGACCCAGATGCCGTGCTCGAGGGCCCACTGGCCGATCGCGGTCAGCTCCTCGGGCGTGTAGACGCTGCCCGTCGGGTTGGACGGCGAGCACATGAGGAGGACCTTCGTGCGAGGCGTGCGCGCGGCCTCGAGCTGCTCGACGGTCACCTTGTAGTCCTGGTCGGCGCCCGCGAACACCTCAACGGGGGTCGCGCCGGCGAGCTTGACGACCTCGGGGTACGTGGTCCAGTACGGGGTCGGCAGGATCGCCTCGTCGCCGGGGCCCAGCAGTGCGGCAAAAGCCTGGAAGACGGCCTGCTTGCCGCCGTTGGTGACGACGATGTCGGCGGGGGAGACCTCGTAGCCGGAGTCGCGCAGGGTCTTTTCTGCGATGGCCTCGCGCAGCGCCGGGAGGCCGGCGGCGGGCGTGTAGCGATGCATCGCGGGGTTGCGCGCGGCCTTGACGGCGGCCTCGACAATGTAATCGGGCGTGGCGAAGTCGGGTTCGCCGGCGCCGAAGCCGATCACAGGGCGGCCGGCGGCCTTGAGGGCCTTAGCCTTCGCGTCCACGGCCAGGGTCGCGGACGGCGTGATGGCGTTGAAACGATCAGAGACACGGGTGCGAGGAGTATTGGTCACCCCTCCATGGTCCCACGTCGCGCGCGCGTGTGGCGGGGAGCGCACAGAATGCATGCGTGGGCTACCTCTCATTTACGAGGTCGGGGCCGGTATTACGCGGCATGCGACCCGCCGACGCGCATCTCGGTTGGACAAAGCGCCGCCTTATCCACTAATGTTCGTCAGGCAGGTTTTCCTGCGTAGGGCAGTGGCGCAATTGGTAGCGCACCGGTCTCCAAAACCGGCGGTTGTGGGTTCGAGTCCCGCCTGCCCTGCGGATTAGGCTGATCATTTTCGTAGGAGGATTCCCATGGCCGATCGTGTTGCCTCGGATGCTGAATCCTCGCGCCGAGATCGCACTAAGAATGCCGCGACTCGCAAGCGTAGCGAGGCTGCCAAGGAGCAGAACAAGCGCCCCGGTTTCTTCGCTGGCATCTGGCTCTTCTTCAAGCAGGTCATTGACGAAATGAAGAAGGTCACCTACCCCACGGGATCCGAGACCTGGACCTACTTCCTCGTCGTCGTTGTGTTTGTCGCCGCAATCATGCTTTTCGCTGGCCTACTCGACTTCGGATTCGGTAAACTAAGCGCATTGATCTTCGGCTGAGACCGACGAACCCGCCCGCAGGACACTGCAGGCGGGTTTCTTCTACGGTCCGGCCCCACTTGCAGGAGGGAAACGTCGTGAGCGACGAAAACTACACCGAGGAACAGGCCTTCGAGGAGCACCAGGAAGAGGTGCAGCAGGAGAGTGCCGAGGCACTGGCCGACGGAGCCGCCCAGGAAGTCGTCGAGGAGGTGACCGAGGAGGTCGCTGCCGAGGAAAGCGCATCCGAGGAGGAGGCCCCTGCCTCGTCCGAAGAAGAAGCGATCGCTAAGCTGCGCCGCAAGCTCTACATGTCCCCCGGCGACTGGTATGTCATCCACACCTACTCCGGCCACGAGCGCAAGGTGAAGGCGAACCTCGAGCAGCGCATCACCACGCAGAACATGGAAGACTACATCTTCGCCGTCGAGGTTCCGGACGAGTACGTCATGGAGTACCGTGGCAACGCCAAGAAGCGCGTGCGTCACGTGCGCATCCCCGGCTACGCGATCGTCTGCATGGACTTCAACGAGGCCTCGTACCGCGTCGTCAAGGAAACCCCCGCCGTCACCGGCTTCGTGGGCGACCAGCACAACCCCGTGCCGCTCTCGATCGACGAGGTCGTCATGCTCCTGACGCCCAACGTCCTCGAGGAGGCCGCCGAGGCCGCCAAGGATCAGCCCGCACCCGTCCAGGTCGTCCAGACCCAGTTCGAGGTCGGCGAGATCGTCACCGTCACCGACGGACCTTTCGAGACCATGTCGGCCACGATCTCCGAGATCATGCCCGAGACCCAGAAGCTCAAGGTCCTCGTCACCATCTTCGAGCGCGAGACGCCGCTCGAGCTCGGCTTCGACCAGGTGGAGAAGCTCGAGCAGTGACATCACGCACCCGGACTTGGGATCAAGCCCGGAATCGCGTTATGATTTACTTTGTGTGCGTAGGGCGCACTATGCCCACTGAAACCCAGTGAGCTGACGCCAAACGCTCCGCCCTGACCGACACCCGTCGGCCAGAACTTCAGAAGAAAGACCCGCATTCATGGCACCGAAGAAGAAGGTCACCGGCCTGATCAAGCTTCAGATCGCAGCCGGCGCCGCTACCCCCGCACCGCCCGTCGGCCCCGCACTGGGCCAGCACGGCGTGAACATCGTCGAGTTCACCAAGGCTTACAACGCGGCCACCGAGTCGCAGCGTGGAAACATCATCCCCGTCGAGATCACCGTCTACGAGGATCGTTCCTTCACGTTCGTCCTCAAGACGCCGCCCGCCGCTGAGCTCATCAAGAAGGCTGCTGGCATCCAGAAGGGTTCCGGCACCCCCAACACCGTCAAGGTTGGTTCGATCACGATGGATCAGGCTCGCGAAATCGGCGAGTCCAAGATGGCTGACCTCAACGCCAACGATGTCGAGGCTGCGGCCAAGATCATCGCCGGCACCGCCCGCTCCATGGGCATCAACGTCGAGGGCTGACCTCAACCAACCCCCCCGTGGTAGGGCAGGCGCTGCCCGACACCCACGACTGCAAGGAGAAGAAGCAGAATGACCAAGCGCTCCAAGAGCTACCGCGCAGCGGCCGAGAAGGTCCACGCGGACGTGCTGTACACCCCCTTCGAGGCCATGAAGCTGGCCAAGGAGACCACCGTCACCAAGTTCGATTCGACCGTTGAGGTCGTCTTCCGACTGGGTGTCGACCCCCGCCAGGCGGACCAGATGGTCCGTGGCACCGTTTCCCTGCCGCACGGCACCGGCAAGACCGCCCGGGTCTTGGTCTTCGCCGTTGGTCCGCGCGCTCAGGAAGCGATCGACGCAGGCGCCGACGAGGTCGGCGGCGACGAGCTCATCGAGAAGGTCGCCAAGGGCTACACCGACTTCGATGTCGCCGTTGCTACCCCCGACCTCATGGGCAAGGTTGGCCGCCTCGGCCGCGTCCTCGGCCCCCGTGGCCTCATGCCGAACCCCAAGACGGGCACCGTGACCATGGATGTCGCGAAGGCCGTTAAGGAGATCAAGGGTGGTCGTATCGAGTTCCGCGTCGACAAGCACGCCAACCTGGCGTTCATCGTCGGCAAGGCCTCCTTCACCGCCGAGCAGCTGACCGAGAACTACGCCGCCGTCCTGGACGAGGTGCTGCGTCTCAAGCCGACCTCTTCGAAGGGCCGCTACCTGCTCAAGGGCGCCGTCGCCACGACGATGGGCCCCGGCATCCCCGTGGATGTCACCAAGGTCAAGGACCTCATCGAGAAGTGAGCCTCGCTCGCTGATCAAGCATCCGGGTCCCCGCGCAGCGCCGCTGCGCGGGGACCCGGCTTTTTAGCGGCGTCTATGGCTTGATCGAACCGTACCTGAATGTGAAACGAGGCATGCAATTCGAGCATTGAATAGGGTAACCTTAGTTCACTTCTATAAACCTATATTTATGAAGGGTTAGAAAATTGTCTCAGGTTGCGGGTTCGGGTGTGACAAAGGCGCGCTCGGCCGTCACGATTGGTGCTTTTACCGCCGTCTACTTCGTTCTTCTGTTGTCCTCGAGTGCGCTGGGCTTCTTCGGGCCGGCATTCACGTTCGTCGGCTGGATTGTTGGCCTCCTCCTCAATGGGCCGGTCGTCATGCTCATGCTGGTGCGTTCGCGCATGTTCGGCACGCTCACGATCATGGGAGGCATCGTCGCTTTCCTCATGGTGCTGACCGGCCATGCGTGGGTGACCCTGCCGGTGGCTCTCGTCCTTGGCTTCCTTGGTGATCTCATCGCCCGCGGTGGCGGTTATGTGAGTGCCCCGCGAAATATCGCTGCGTACATGCTGTTTTCCCTGTGGATAATTAGTTCGCTCGCCCCGATCTTCTTCGCTCCGGACCCCTTTTTCGAGTACGTGGCAGCCCAGATGGGGCAGGACTACGCGGATGCTATGCGTGCGCTCATTAGTCCCGCCTTCATTGGCGGGTGGGCCGTCGTCGCGATGATCGTCGCGTGCATCGGTGGACTCATCGGGCGCTTCCTGCTGCGCAAGCACTTTGCGAAGGCTGGCGTTGCCTGAGATCTCGCTCGCCGAGGCCCTCGTCGTCGCGTTCCGTGTGATTCCGACGGTAATGTAAGAAAAGGGACGTAGGTCACTCAATATACTCTCGGAATAGGGTAACCTTAATTCGCTTCTATAAACCTATATTCGTGAAGGGTCACGATAATGTCTCAGGTTGCGGGTTCGGGTGTCACAAAGGCGCGCTCGGCCGTCACGATCGGTGCTTTCACCGCCGTCTACTTCGTCCTCATGTGGTGCTCGGGAATGCTGGGCTTCTTCGGACCGGCGTTCATGTTCGTCGGATGGATCGTCGGACTGCTGCTCAACGGATCGGTCGTCATGCTGATGCTGGTGCGTTCGCGTATGTTCGGCACGCTCACGATCATGGGAGGCATCGTCGCTTTCCTGATGGTGGTGACCGGGCACGCGTGGGTGACCATTCCGGTTACCCTGATCCTCGGTTTCCTGGGTGATCTCATCGCCCGGGGTGGCGGTTACGTCAGTGCCCCTCGAAACATCGCCGCATACATGCTGTTCTCCCTGTGGATGATCGGTCCGCTTGCCCCCATTTTCTTCGCTCCGGACCCCTATTACGAGGACGTTGCGTCCCAGATGGGCCAGGACTACGCGGATGCTATGCGTGCGCTCTTTAGCCCCGCCGTTATCGGCGGTTGGGTTGTCGTCGCGATGATTGTCGCGTGCATCGGTGGACTCATCGGACGCTTCCTGCTGCGCAAGCACTTCGCGAAGGCCGGCGTTGCCTGAGATCTCGCTCGCCGAGGCCGCCCCAGGTGAGGCGACGAGCAAGCTTGATCCGCGTACAAAACTTCTGGCCCTCCTCGTCCTCAACGCGCTCGTCATGCGCGCGAGCCCCACATCCACGCTGCTGGCTGTGCAGCTGCTCGCGGTGGTCGCCCTCGCGTGGGAGGTTGGTGGTCGGGCGGCGGTACGCACCGGACTCGGGTGCCTCGTCTGCGACGCGTTGAGCCTCGGCTCGCCCCTCCTTGTCGCGTGGCTCGAGGGCATGGGGTCGCCGCGTGGCGTGGTCCTCGTGATCGGTACGTGCAGCGCGATTGCATTCTGGTTCGCGCGCTTCTTCGCGGGCTTCGGCCTGGCCCTCTACGTGTACCGCACGACGAGAATCGGTCAGATGAAAGCGGCGCTACGCGCGGTTCATCTGCCGCGCGTCTTCGTCGACGCTCTCGCCGTTGCTTTCCGCGTTATTCCCACGGTCGGGTCAGAGGCGGTCGCCATCCGTGAGGCGATGGAGATGCGCGGCGTCGACCTCGGGATTCGTGGAGTTCTCCGTCACCCCCTCGTGATCGCCGAGCGCTTCCTGGTCCCCCTGCTGTCCTCCATCGCGCGCGTGGCCGACGACCTGGCTGCCTCCAGCGTCATTCGGGGACTTGGTGGGAAGGCGCGCCCTACATCGCTGGCGCGCCTGCGCGCCACCGCCTGGGATGTGCTTGCACTCGCGTGCGTCGCTGGCGTTATCGCCATTGAGGTCAGCGCTCACCTCGGAGTACTCCCATGATTAACGTTGAATCCCTGTCATTCTCCTACGTCAGTGATCTGACGGGGGACCGAGTGGAAGCCCTGCGTGGGGTCAATCTGTCCGCCGGGCCGGGCACCCTCACCCTCGTGTGCGGGTCTTCCGGGTGCGGGAAGTCGACGCTGATGCGGGCGCTCACCGGCCTCGTCCCGCAGATGACGCCGGGAGAGCTGGAAGGCGTGGTGCGGATCAACGGGCGTGACCTTGCCGAGGTTCCCCTGACCGAGGTCGGTCACCTGTGCTCGTCGGTCTTCCAGAACCCGCGCACACAGTTCTTTTGTGACACCGTTGCCGAGGAGCTGGCCTTCTGCGGGGAGAACTACGGTCGCGACCGTGGCACCCTGATTGAGACCAGCACACGTGCCGCCGAGCTCATGGGCATCTCGCACCTGATGGACAGGAAACTGTCGAGCCTGTCGGGTGGGCAGCTCCAAAAAGTAGCACTCGCCTGCGCGCTTGCCTCCGGGGCGCCGGTCCTCCTCGCCGACGAACCGACGTCGAACTTGGACCCCGACGCCATCGCCGACGTGCGTCGCGCTCTCACAGTTCTCAAAGAGCAGGGGATGACGATCGTCGTCGTCGAGCACCGCCTCCACTTCCTGCGGGGGCTTGCCGACCAGGTTCTCCTCATGGAGGACGGAGAGGTCACGCGTGCGTGGAGTGGTGAGGAGTTCTATGCGATGGATGACGCGCAGCGACAGTCGCTCGGACTGCGTTCCCTCGTGGATCCTGGCCCGCCCGAGGCCTGGGTGCCCTCGCGGGACTCCGAGAATGAGTCATCGCCTGATGGGGGAGTGCGCCTGTCCTGCCGGGATCTGAGTTTCTCCTACGGGAAAACTCCCGTGTTCGAAGGGTTTAGCGCCGACTTTCCCGCCGGGCAGATCACCTGTATCGCGGGAGTGAACGGCGTTGGAAAAACGACCCTCGTGCGCGTGCTGTGCGGGCTGGCTGCTCCCGGCTCCGGGACGATCACCCTGGACGGGCGGGCAACCAATCGTCGGCAGCGCCGAGTGGCGTGCGCGCTCGTCATGCAGGACACCGGACGTCAGCTGTTCTCCGATACGCTTGAGGGTGAACTGACGATCGGGGCCTCGGAAGCGAGCGGCGAGGCCGGTGAGGCGCTCTTGGCTGACTTCGACCTCGCCCACCTGGGAGATCGGCACCCGCTGAGCCTGTCGGGCGGACAAAAACAGCGCCTTGTCATCGCAGCTGCGCGAGCCACCGGGCGCCGCATCGTCATCCTCGATGAACCCACGTCAGGGGTCGACGCGCGACACCTCGCCTCCATCACGTCCACCCTGCGCCGCATTGCCGACGAAGGCGCGGCCGTCATCGTCGTTACCCACGACGGTGAGTTCGCCTCCGCCTGCGCGGATCGACTCATCACACTCACGCCGATGGGCACCACGTGCGCCCTCGAAGGAGACCACCAATGACCGACACTGACGAGCGCGAGGCCGCCGCTGCCTCGTCCCCGAGTGACCCGCACGTAGACACGACCGCTGCTGGCGACCCGCGCGCAGCGCACCTTGCGGGCCAGCGCGCCTTCAAGGAACTGACCGCACCCATCCGTGGATCCATGATGCTCTCCCGGATGCTCGGGCTCCTCTACGGCGCGCTCGCGGTCGCCCCCTACGTCATCCTCGTCCAGCTTGGGGAGGTACTGCTGGAGGCGGCCCGCTCGGGTGCCTCGCCCGATCGCGCCGAGGTGATGACGCTGCTCATGTGGCTGACCGGTGCCTTCGGCCTTCGATACGGTATCTACTTCGTCGCGCTGACCGTCACTCACTTCGCGGACGTGCGTTTTGGGCATATTGTGCGCTCCCGCATGGTGGGCGTTCTCGCCTCCGCGCCCCTCGCCTGGTTCACATCCACGAACTCGGGGGCCGTGCGCAAGGCCATCCAGGACGACACGCACGATGTGCACACGGTCATCGCGCACGCGCCCGTCGAATCCGCAGCTGCCGTGAGTGCGCCGGCATCCCTGCTCATCTACGCCTTCGTTGTCGACTGGCGGCTCGGACTCCTGTCGATTGCCACGCTCCCCATCTATGGGCTCCTCAATGCGTGGATGATGCGAGGCATGGGGGAAAAGACCGCCGAGATGGATCGACACCTGACGCGGGTCTCGTCCACGATGGTCGAGTTTGTCTCCGGCATCAGCGTCGTCAAGGCTTTTGGGACCGTGGGACGCTCACATGAGCGATTCACCCGGGCTGCCGAGGATTTCTCGCGCTTCTACGTCGACTGGTGCGGCCCTCTGCTGAAGGGTTCCGCGCTGGGGCAGGCGACCGTGTCTCCCTCCCTGATCCTGCTCATCTCGACGGCGGGAGGGTCCGCGCTCGCGGCCTCGGGCATCGTGAGCCCGGTCCAGGTGATCACCTGCGCGCTCATCGCCCTCGTCATCCCGGCGGCCATCGAGGTGCTGGGTACGACGACCTGGGCCTACCAGATCGCCGGTGCCGCCGCGCTGCGCATCGTGGACCTACTATCGGTCGCCCCGTTGCCTGCCGCGGGGAGTTCAGTGCCGGAGGGAGCCGACATCAGCATTGATGGCGTGTCCTTCTCCTACGGGGCAACCCTCGCGCTGGATAACGTGAGTCTGACGATCCCCGAGGGCTCGGTGACTGCACTCGTCGGCTCCTCCGGATCGGGAAAGTCGACGCTTGCGACGCTAGTCGCGCGCTTCGCTGACCCGGACAGTGGGAGCGTACGCATCGGTGGGATTGATGCTCGCGACATCGCCCCCGACGTTCTCTATCGGCACGTCTCCTTCGTCCTCCAGGATCCGCAGCTCCTCGACATCTCCGTGCGCGACAACATCGCGCTGGGTGTTCCGGGCGCCAGCGACGAAGCGGTGTGGGCGGCCGCCGGGGCCGCGCGCATCGACGACTATGTGCGTTCTCTGCCCCGAGGTCTCGACACCGTCATCGGGGAGGATGCCCACCCCTCGGGTGGCCAAGCGCAACGAATCGCGATCGCACGAGCCCTCCTCGTCGACGCCCCCATCCTCGTCCTCGACGAGGCCACGGCCTTCACCGACCCGGAAGCCGAAGCCGACATCCAGGCGGCGCTGACCCGCCTCGTGCAGGGGAAGACGGTCCTGGTCATCGCGCACCGTGCCGCGTCCATCGCCGGTGTCGACCAGATCGCGATCCTCGACGCGGGCCGCATCATCGCGATGGGCACGCCCGACCAGCTCGCCGACCACCCGTACATGCGGCGCATGAGCGCACCCGCGAAAGGACACTGACATGTTCGGCCTCATCTCCCGGCTGCGCGAACCCCTCTCCGAGCAGGGGCGAGCCGACTTTGCCCAGGCGAGTGTCCTGTCCTGCATCGTCGGCGTGGTGCGCGGAGTCTCCCTGGTTGCTTTTATCCCGGCTGCTATTGCTCTGACCTCGGGCAATCCCGCGTGGGGCATGAGCCTGCGTGCCTGGCTCGTTGTGCTGGGCGTGTGCGCCCTCGCCTCCTTTGTTGTCGAGTACCTGCTCTCCATGCGCTCCTACTCGGTCGCCTTCGACTTCCTGTCGAACATGCACCGCGCGATCGGCGACAAGGTCGCGTCCCTGCCGCTCGGGTCCTTCCGTGCGGACACGGCCGGAAAGACCTCCCGCCTCGTCTCGCGCGAGCTCATGGTTCTGGGTGAGATTTTCGCGCACATGTACTCGCCCCTCATCGCCGCTATCGTCACCTCGGCGACGATGCTCGTCGGCATCACCGTGTTTTCGCCGGTCCTCGGACTGGTGTGCGTGGCAGCGATCCCGGTCATCGGCGGGGGAGTGTGGGTGGCTCGCCGATGCCTGCAGTCGGGGGCCGCCCTCAAGGAGCCTCCCGCTCGCGAGCTGTCCCACCGTATCGTCGAATACGCGACCAAGCAGGGCGCCCTGCGCGCGTGCGGGCGCTCCTCCTCCTACGAGCCCCTCGTGCGAGCGGAGGACGCATACGGGGTGGCCGCGCGACGCTCACTCATGAGGGAGACGGTTGGCCAGATCGTCAACGGCATGGCCGCCCAGACCGTCGTCGTGACGCTTATCTGCGCGATTGGCTGGCTGTCAATCGCAGGTACCGTCGGCCCGGTGGAGGCAGTCGTCTCCATCGGCCTGCTGCTTCGCTTTACGCAGATCCTCGTCGACATTGGGGCGCTCGCCTCCGCCTTTGAGACCCGGCGCCCCGTCCTGGACCTCAGCCACGAGATCCTTTCCGCACCCGAATTGCCGACGCCCGACGGTCGGCGATCCTCCGGCGAGGCCCCGGCCTCGTCGAGCGCATCCGTTGCCCTCGAGAACGTCTCCTTCTCCTACGAGGCCGACCGCCCGGTCCTGCAAGGTGTGTCCTTCAGCGTGGACCCCGGAACCATGACCGCAATCGTGGGCCCCTCGGGCTGTGGTAAGACCACCATTGCGCGCCTCATTGCACGCTTCTACGACGTGGATGCGGGCAGCGTCCGCGTGGGAGGCGGCGACGTGCGCGATTGGGACACCGCCGACCTCATGGCGCAGCTGTCCCTTGTCTTCCAGGACGTCTACCTCTTCGACGACACCCTCGAGGCTAACGTGCGCGTCGGAAACCCAGACGCTACCCGGGCGGACATTGAGGAAGCGGCCCGCCTGAGCGGAGTCGACGAGATCGTCGAGCGCCTACCGCTCGGCTGGGACACCCCCGTCGGCGAGGCCGGCCGAGCCCTGTCAGGCGGCGAACGCCAGCGCGTCTCTATCGCACGTGCGCTCCTGAAAGCCGCGCCCGTTGTCCTCTTCGACGAGGCCACGAGCGCCCTCGACCCCGAGAACGAATCCCGCGTCACCGACGCCATGGCAGCCCTGCGGCGCGACGCGACCCTCATCGTCATCGCGCACAAGCTCGATACGATCACGGCCGCCGACCAGATCATAGTCCTCAGTGAGACTGGACGCGTCGCACAGATCGGCACGCACGAGCAGCTCTACGCCCAGGAGAACGGTCAATACCGGGCATTCTGGGACGCACGTACACGGGCAGCCGGGTGGACGCTCGTCTAAGTGGGGTGGGGCCAGCCTCGCGCATCTGCCCAGCGGCGGACTGTGCGTGCGG
>CAKAHQ010000008.1 GCA_916439125.1 uncultured Actinomyces sp.
AGCGACTTGTTGAACTTTTCGTAGTCGGTGTTCTGGTATTCCTCGCCGACGCGCCCCACCGCGACGTTGACGAAGGATACCTGGTTGTGGAACACCAGCATGGCGGCCGTCTTGATGACGGGAACGAATCCGCGAATGGTGATGGAACCGGCCTCGGGGATGGCGAGGATCTCGTCGGGGGAGGAGATCTGGATGATTTCGTCGTCGACCAGAATCTCGGGATCGTCGGCGTTTTGGGAGACGTCGCGCATGTAGGGGTAGACACCGCGTACGCCCTTGAGCAGGGTCTCCCACGAGACGCGGTAGGTGAGATTAAAGGTGGAGCGAATCCAGCCCGGTTCTTCGGTAATGCCGATAAGTAGCATGGCGTGTCCTGTCGTCGACGACGGAAATTATGTGATCGGCATCCTACCAGAGTGCATCCGGTTCCGAGTCAGACAGGCATGCTGCGTGCGACGCGCCCGGCCTCGTCAATGACGATGGGTGAACCGTAGCTAAGGACGCGATGCGATCAGTGCCGCTGCGCTCCGCGGGCGGCGTCGATTGCCGCCTTCGCCGTCTTGAGGTCGACGCCGGTGCGGTCCTTGTAGTTCTTGACGGCGTAGATCACCCTGCCCTCGGCGACCATCTGGATTTCCACCGCGTTCAGCTCCGGCAACGAGGCCGGGGAAGAGGTAGCAGGAACCGGAGTGGGGGCTGCTGCCTCGGGAGCGGGGGAGGAAGCCCCAGCGAGGGCCGTGACGCCCGCGTCCGCGTAGGCCGCGCGCAGGCGTGCCTCCAGGGTCGCGACCTGCTCCTTGAGCCGAGAGTTTTCGGCGCGCAGCTCTTCGATTTCGCTGGCCTGACCAAACCACTTACCCATGTGTTGCCTCCTTGAAGGGATCGCCTTGATGGAAGTAATCCTATCCGTCGTCGCCGACCTGGCGCCGACGTGCGCCCTGCGGTCAAGACGAAGGCTCTCGGAGGCACCCGCCCCGGCCTCGTCGATCGAGAAACAGAACCCCACAACGCGCCGTGACCGGCGGAACAAGCCGCCCGCCGGGCATGGCCCGGTAAAATAGCGAAGACACTGCGAGCAGCGGAGGAAACATGGCAGGCGAATCGTTCTTCGGGCAAGACACCACCCACGACGACCAGCAGGGCGGCATCCCGGCCGACCTGATCCCGTACCTGGAAGCGGCCGACGAGGTCGAGGAGACCGAGGCGGGGGAGGGCGTCGGCCCTCAGGCTGAGGAGAGCGAACGCGAGGCCGCGCTGCGCGCCCTCGTCGAGCACTCGCTGCTGCTGGGCCCCGACCCCTCCGTCCTCGCCGAGATCGAGGGCGAGGTGGACGAGGACTTCGCCGACGACGCCGCCGAGGCACGCGACGAGCGCGCCTCCCACGAGGCAGCGCTGGCCAAGGCTGAAGATCAGGTCGCGCTCGACGCTCGCGTGCAGGAGATCTACCAGTCCATCGTCGCGCGCGCACCCGAGCACGACATCGATCCCACGCTCGACCGTGTGAAGCTCGCCCTGGACATCCTGGGTGACCCGCAGAACTCCTACCCGTCGATCCACATCACGGGCACGAACGGCAAGACCTCCACGTCACGCATGATCGACTCGCTGCTCACCGCTTTCGGTATGAAGACGGGCCGCTTCACGAGCCCGCACCTGCTCGACGTGCGCGAACGCATCTCGCTCGAGGGGCACCCGATCACGCGTGAGGGCTTCGTGCGTGCCTGGGAGGACATCGAGCCCTACGTTGGCATGGTGGACGAGCGCAGCGCGCAGGAGGGCGGCCCGCGCCTGTCCTTCTTCGAGGTCTTCACGATCATGGCGTACGCTGCCTTCGCCGACTACCCGGTCGACGCCGCCGTCGTCGAGGTCGGCATGGGCGGGCGCTGGGACGCCACGAACGTCATCGACTCCGGCGTCTCGGTCATCACGCCGATCGCCCTGGATCACACGAAGTGGCTCGGCTCCACGATCGAAGAGATCGCGCGCGAAAAGGCCGGCATCATCAAGCCCGGCCAGGTCGTCGTCATCATGGCTCAGGAGGAGGAAGTCCTCGACATCCTCCTCGAGCAGGCGCGCTCCGTCGACGCGATCGCCCGCGTCGAGGGCCGCGACTTCGAGGTTGTGGATCGTCAGATGGGGGTCGGCGGCCAGATGGTCACGATCCGCACGCCTTCCGCGGTCTACGAGGACGTGTTCGTCCCGCTGTTCGGCCAGTACCAGGCGCACAACGCTGCGGCGGCGCTCGTGGCCGTCGAGGCCTTCATGGGCGGGCGCGGCCTGGATGGTCGCATTGTCGAGCAGGGCCTCATGAACGCCTCCAGCCCGGGCCGTATGCAGGTTGTGCGTCATTCGCCCACGATCATCGTGGATGCCGCGCACAACCCCGCGGGTGCGGCCACCCTGCGCGAGGCCGTGGAGTCCTCCTTTGGGTTCGCGCGGATCGCGGGCGTGTACGCGGCGATGGGGGATAAGGACGTCGAGGGTGTCCTGTCCGAGGTCGAGCCCTTCATCGATCACCTCGTCGTCACGCAGATGCCGGGCGAGCGCGCGGCCGATATCGCGCGCCTGGCTGAGATCGCCGAGGAGGTCTTCGGTCCCGACCGGGTAGACGTGCGCGAGTCGCTGGCTGATGCGGTCGATCGTGCAGCCGAGATCGCCGAGGCCGGGGCCGAGCCCGCGGATCGCAGCGGAGTTCTCGTGTTTGGCTCGGTCATGCTGGCCGGGGAAATGCTGGCCCTCGCCGGCCACAGCCCACGCTAGGATGGAACCCAACCAGGGCGGCCGCATCGTGGCGGCCGCCACGGTTGGGAATTCGTGCTCAAAGATGGCACGATTGACCGTGCGTACAAGTACAGATGAGCAATGTGCAAGGAGGCATCATGAAGAAGCTCGTCAATGACGTCCATGCCGTCGTGCGCGAAACCCTCGAAGGTTTCGCCCTGGCCCACCCCGACCTCGTCGATGTCCATTACTCACCCGACTTCGTGACCCGTCACGCCCCCAAGGCTGATGGCAAGGTCGGTCTCGTTTCGGGAGGCGGATCCGGACACGAGCCCCTGCACGCGGGCTTCGTGGGCGAAGGCATGCTGGATGCGGCCGTGCCCGGCGCGGTCTTCACCTCGCCCACCCCCGACCCGATCCTGGAGGCCACGAAGGCAGCCGATCACGGCGCGGGCGTCCTGCACATCGTCAAGAACTACACGGGCGACGTCCTCAACTTCGAGACCGCCGCTGAGCTGGCCGACATGGAGGACATCAAGGTCTCGTCGGTCGTCGTTAATGATGACGTGGCCGTCGAAGATTCCCTCTACACGGCGGGCCGACGCGGCGTCGCCGGAACGATTTTTGTGGAGAAGATCGCGGGCGCTGCCGCCGAGCGCGGTGACTCCCTCGAAGAGGTCACCCGCATCGCCACCAAGGTCAACGACCAGACCCGCTCCATGGGCCTGGCCCTGGGCCCCTGCACCGTGCCCCACGCCGGCAAGCCCTCCTTCGACCTGGGCGAGGACGAGATCGAGCTGGGCATCGGCATCCACGGCGAGCCCGGATACCGCCGCGGTGCCATGGAGCCCGCCGACAGCCTCGTCGCCGAACTCTACGAGCGTGTGCGCGAAGACCTGGGTCTGACCGAAGGCGAGCGCGTCGTGGCCCTCGTCAACGGCATGGGCGGCACCCCCGTCTCCGAGCTCTACATCTGCTTCCGCGCCCTCGCCGCCCTCCTCAAGAAGGACGGCATCGAGATCGCCCGCCAGATGGTCGGCAACTACGTCACCAGCCTGGAGATGCCCGGCGTCTCCGTGACCCTCATGCGCGCCGACGACGAGCTGCTCGAGCTCTTTGACGCGCCCGTGAACACGGTCGCCTGGAAGTAAACAACGAGGCAGGACAAGGAGAAACACGATGAGCCTAGATGCAGCGTGGGCACGCCGGTGGATCGAGCTGGCGGCGGCGGACATCGCTGAGCAGCGCGACTACCTGGTGGACCTCGACCGAGCCATCGGGGATGGCGACCACGGTGAAAACATGGACCGCGGATTCAAGGCCGCCGTCGAAGCCCTGGGCCAGGCCCAGTCGGCCAGCGTCGCCGAGGTCCTCAAGACGGTCGCCAAGACCCTCATGTCCACGGTCGGCGGCGCCGCCGGACCCCTGTACGGGACCGCGTTCCTGCGCGCATCCAAGGCTGCCGGTGACGGTGACCTCGACGGCGCGGGCGTCGCCGCGGTGATTGCGGGCGCACTCGACGGAATCCAGGCCCGAGGCAAGGCCACCACGGGCGAAAAGACCATGGTGGACGCGTGGACGCCCGCTCTCGAGGCCGCCCGCGCGGCCGCCGAGTCCGGTAGCGATCCTGCTGCCGTCCTCGAGGCCGCCGCCACCGCCGCAGAGGCCGGAGCAGCCGCGACGGAACCCATGCGGGCCACGAAGGGACGCGCCTCCTACCTGGGCGAGCGCTCCATCGGACACCTCGACCCGGGCGCCGTGTCCACCTCCCTCATCCTGCGCGCCGCCGTGCGCGCAGCGGGGGAGGTCGGCGCGGCATGAGCGTGCGCGTCTCCTTCGTCATCGTCTCACACTCGGCCTCCCTGGCCAACGGAGTCTGCGAGCTGGCCGCCCAGATGGCCCCCGACGTGCACTTTGAGGCCGCCGGGGGCACGGACGACGGCCGTATCGGCACCTCCTACGACCTCGTGGAGACTGCCGTCGAAGCCGCCCTTGCGGCCGTGGATGGGGACGGCAGCGGCGTCATCGTCCTGACCGACCTCGGCTCGGCCACGATGACCGTCGAATCCGTCATCGACATGAGCGACGAGCCCGAGCGCGTGCGCTTCGTCGACACCTGCCTCGTCGAAGGGGCCGTCGCATCCTCCGTGCGGGCCCAGCTCGGTGAAGACCTGGACCAGGTCGCCGATGTTGCAGCCGCCTTGGCCCCGCGCCTGGACGACGCATTCGCTCAGGAGGTGCCCAGCCCCGCTCCCGCGAAGCTCGGCGGGGGAGATGGAGGGGCCCCGACCTCGTCGACGTGGGCGCAGGGGGACGCGGTCGTCGCTGACCCCGTCGGACTGCACGCACGCCCCGCCGCCGCCTTCGTGCGCCTCGCGGGCACCTTCGACGCCGAGGTCACCGTCAACGGGGCCGACGGTGGGTCGGTCCTGGAGCTCATGGCCCTGGGTATCGCCCAAGGTCAGAGCGTCCACATCGAAGCCAATGGGGCAGACGCCACAGCGGCGGTCGCGGCCCTGACAGATATGCTGGAAAATGCAACTGAGCAACCCTCATCATCAAAGGAGACAATGTGAGTGCTAAGAGTGTTCTGCTGGAGCCCCAGCACCTTCTCGACCCTACCCTGGAGCACACCCTTATCGTCGTGAAGCCCGACGGCTACGCCCGCGGCCTGACCGGTGAGATCCTGCGCCGTATCGAGGCCAAGGGCTACACGATCAAGGGCCTCAAGCTCATGATCGCCTCCCGCGAGCTTCTCGCCGAGCACTACGCCGACCACAAGGACAAGCCCTTCTTCGAGGGCCTCCTGGAGTTCATGAGCTCCGGCCCGGTCGTCGCCATCATCGTCGAAGGCCAGCGCGTCGTCGAGGGCATGCGCGTCCTCATGGGCTCGACCGACCCGACGACGGCCCCCGCGGGCACGATCCGCGGTGACCTGGGTCGCGCGTGGAACAGCCCCCACATGGAGAACCTGATCCACGGCTCGGACTCTGTGGACAACGCAACGCGCGAAATCTCCCTGTGGTTCCCGGAGATTTACTGACTCGCGGCTAACCTGCAAGGGTGTACCTCAAGAACCTGACGCTGCGGGGCTTTAAGTCCTTCGCCAGTGCGACCACGCTCGCCCTCCAACCGGGCATCACGTGCGTCGTCGGCCCCAACGGGTCGGGTAAATCCAACGTCGTCGACGCTCTCGCCTGGGTCATGGGCGAGCAGGGCGCCCGCGCGCTGCGCGGTGGGCAAATGGCGGACGTGATTTTCGCGGGGACATCTGGGCGCGCGGCGTTGGGGCGCGCCCAGGTGGACCTGACGATTGACAACACCGACGGGTTTGCTCGACATCGAGTATTCCGAGGTGACGATCAGTCGCACCCTGTTCCGCGGGGGCGGCTCCGAATACTCCATTAACGGCACTCCGGCGAGGCTGCTGGACGTGCAGGAGCTTCTCTCCGACACGGGCATGGGCCGCCAGATGCACGTCATTGTCGGCCAGGGGCAGCTCGACGCGATCCTGTCCTCTACGCCCGAGGAGCGCCGCGGGTTCATCGAAGAGGCGGCGGGCGTCCTCAAGCATCGCCGGCGTAAGGAACGCGCGCTCAAGAAGCTGGCCGACATGGACGCGAACCTCGTGCGCGTCCTGGACCTGACGAACGAGATTCACCGCCAGCTGGGGCCCCTGGCCCGCCAGGCGCGGGTGGCCCGGCGCGCCTCCCTCATTCAGGCGCGCGTGCGCGACGCGAAGGCCCGCCTGCTCGCCGACGACCTGTCCTCTGCGCTTTCCAAGCTGTCCGTGCTCGAGGCATCGGATGAGTCTGCGGCCGAACGCCGGGCGTCGCTCGAGGAGCAGATAGCCGCTGCGCGCGCCGAGCTTTTGCGCCTGGAGGACGCTGAGCGCGCGTCCTCGCCTGCGCTCGATCAGGCATCCTCCGACTGGCAGTCCCTGACCACGATCACCGAGCGCCTGCGCGGCACGCTGATGGCCGCGACCCAGAAGGTGTCCCTGCGCGCGACCCCCGAGCTGCCCCCGGGCGGCGAGGATCCCGACGTGCTCGACGAGCGCGCCCGCGTCGCCGGCGCCGAGGATGCCGCCCTGGTCGGCCAGGTCGAGGCCGCGCGCTCTGCGCTAACGTCTGCGACTCGTGCGCGAGAGGCCGCCGAGGACGCCGACGATTCCGCGTCCCGCGAGCTCGCACGCGTCAACCGCGTTATCGCCGACCACCGCGAGAAGGTCGCGCGCTTGACCGGCGACGCCTCCACCGCCGCGTCTCGTCTGGAGGCAGCGATCGCCGAGGCCGACCGTGCCTGGGGTGCGTACCGCGCGGCTCAGGAGCGCGCCGAGGTTGCCGAGAAGGCGGTGCCCGCGTCGACTCTGATCGCCGGGGATGCGTCTGTTTCCGGTGCCTCCCCGTCCACGGATGAGGTCGCCGGGGGAGCGGCCCGCGTACACGCCGAGGCCTCCGCTTCCCGCGACGCCGCGCGCGCCCGCGTGGACGAGCTGCTCGGCGTCGAACGCGAGGCACGCGCCGACCGCGCGCGCTGGGAGGCGCGCCGCGACGCGCTCGAGCAGCTGCTCGCCCCCGAGGACGGCACCGCCGAGCTGCTCGGACGCCCCGGAGTGCTCGGCCAGGTCGCGCCCCTCCTGCACGTCACCACCGGTTTCGAGGACGCCGTCGCCGCCGCGCTGGCCCCCTTCGCCGACGCCGTAGTCGTCGACTCCCTGGCCCGAGGCCTGGGCGAGCTGGACGCCGCCCGCGCGGCCGGGCGCTCGCTGCGGCTTGTTGTGGCTTCTGATACTTCCGGTTCCTCGGACGACTCCGCGGGTGGGGCCGGCGGGGCCGCCCGCGCCGACCTGCCCGAGGGCGCGACGTGGCTCGCCGACGTCGTCACCTGCGAGGGAGCCGCCGCGCCCCTCGCGTCCCTGCTGGACGGGGTCGTCGCCTGCTCCCTTGAGGTCGCCGCTGCCGTGCTGGACGTGCCCGGCGTGCGCGCCGTCGTCACGTCGGGTGGCGACGTGCTGCGCTCCTGGTCGGTGGAGGGCGGCCGCCAGGCCTCCTCCGTGCTCTCCGTGCGCGCCGACTACGAGGAGGCGTGCACGCAGGCCGAGGCCGCGCAGGCCCGCATGGCCGAGGTCTCCGAGCAACTCAGCGAGGCAAACGCCCACCTGGACCGCTGCATCCGCGAGGCGAACGAAGCCCTAAAGGCCCTGCGCGAGGAAGACGCACAGCGCGCCAAGGAAGCCCAGGAGCTGGCCCGCGCACAGTCGGCCGCGCAGGCCGCCCGCGCCGAGGCCGATCGTGCCCACGACGTGGCGCGCCGCGCCGACGAACAGGTCACGTGGGCCCGCGAGCAGGACGTCGCCGCCCGCGCACGCCTCGACGGCGCCGACACCGTCGGCCCGCCCGAATCCCTCGAAGAAGCTCAAGCCCGCGCCGACGCCGCATCCCGCGCGGCCCGCGAGGCCCGCGAGGCCGAAAACGAGGCGCGCCTGGCGCTGCGTGCCTTGGAAGAACAATCGCGGCGCGCCGCCTCACGCGCCCGCTCCCTGCGCCAGGCCGCCGCCGCCGAGCGTGAGGAGCGCGCCCGCTATGCCCGGCGTGAGGCCGCGCGAAAGACGGAGCTGGCCACGGCCTCGGACGTGGAGGCCGCCGCCCGCGTCGCCCTCGAGGCTGCCGAGCGCGCCCTGTCTCAGGCCGCCGCCGAGCGCGACCGCCTGAGCGAGCGGCGCTCCCAGGTCTCCCAGGAAGTCTCGGACGCCCGCCGCGCCCTGGACCGGCTGAGCGCGGAGCTGTCGGAGGCCACGGCCTCGGCCCACCAGGGGCAGATCGCGGCCGAGCAGACGCGTCTGCGCGTCGAGGATCTGCAGCGGCGTGCCCTCGAGGAGCTGTCCCTCGAACACGAACAGCTGCTCGCCGAGTTCGGGCCCCAGACGCTGGTGCCGATGCTGCCGCTCGACCCCGATCAGGTGGAAAAGGCCGTGGCCACCGAGCCGAGCGCGTACGTGCGCGCCGAGCAGGAGCGAGCGCTCGCCAAGGCGCAGAAGGATCTGGAAAAGCTGGGGCGCGTCAACCCGCTGGCGCTCGAGGAACACGAGGCGCTGGCCTCGCGGCACAAGTTCCTCGTGGACCAAGTGCAGGATCTTAAAGCTTCGAAGGCGGACCTGCTGCGCATCGTGCAGGACGTGGATCGCCTAGTGGAGGAGGCCTTCGCATCAGCGTTCGCCGAGACACGCGAGCAGTTCGAGCACGTGTTCGGCGTGCTGTTCCCGGGCGGCCAGGGCGACCTGGTGCTCACTGACCCGGACAACATGCTCTCGACCGGCATCGAGATCGAAGCTCGGCCCGCCGGCAAGAAGGTGAAGCGCCTGTCGCTGCTGTCGGGCGGCGAGCGTTCCTTGGCCGCGATCGCGTTCCTGGTGGCAATCTTCAAGGCGCGCCCGTCCCCGTTCTACGTCATGGACGAGGTCGAGGCCGCCCTGGACGACATGAACTGACGCGCCTGCTCGTCATCTTCAAGGAGCTGCAGGAAACCTCGCAGCTGATCGTCATTACGCACCAGAAGCGCACGATGGAGATTGCGGACGCCCTCTACGGCGTCACCATGCGCGACGGCGTCACGACGGTGGTCTCCCAGCGCTTGGCGGACTAGGGGAGCTGTGTGCGCACGGGAGCGCCGTCGTTCCTGGTCGTGATGACACAGCCTTCAAAGAAAGTGATGACAGAAATATTTGGACCTGAGAGGAGAGAGCAACGAGCAAGAAGGCAGAAGAAACCTACCGTCTCGCGGGAGGAATCACCGTTTCCGACGCCGATCTTGAAGCAGATGCGCAGCGCTTCGAAGCGGGCGAATGCGACGGAGCGTGGAAGGTCCTCCCGGACCGCCCGCCGCTCTCAGGCCTCGACCATCGTTAGCCTGCCGTGCGTGAGCTCGTAGATCGTGTCCACGTAGGGCAGGATCGAGCGATCGTGCGTCACCATGATGGCGCTCTTGTTCTTGGACTTCACTTCCTTGCAGATCAGCTGGGCGATCTCCTGGCCACGGTCCGGGTCCAGGCTCGCGGTCGGCTCGTCGGCCAGGATCAGCTGTGGGTTGCCGATGAAGGCGCGAGCGATCGCCGCCCGCTGCTTCTGGCCGCCCGACATTTGGCGCGGATACTTCGCGTAGGAGGCCTCGATCCCCAGGTCCTCCATGAGCGCACGAACCTCGGCCTGACGTGCGGCCTTGTTCTTCTCGCCCTTGAGCTTGGAGACCAGCTCGAGCTGATCACCGATGCGCATGTAGGGCAGGAGCTGGTGGTCCTGGAAGATAAAACCCAGCAACTCCAGGCGCTTGCGCGTCCACTGCTTCTGGCTCAGCTGGGTGAGGTCCTGGCCGGCGATAGAGATACGCCCCTCGCCGGCGGACAGCAGAAGGCCAGCGATAGACAGGAGCGTCGACTTACCGGAACCAGAGGGCCCCAGGATCGCGACGAACTCACCGGCGTCGACGCTCAGGCTCAGGCCATTCAGCACGTGGTGCGTCTGGTCGCCGTCGGCGTAGGACTTTCCGATCGAATCCAGTTCGATGATTGCCACTTTATTCTCCGTTTCCGCCGATGACTTCGATGGGATCCACCTTCTTGATCTTCAGTAGCGACAGCGCGCCGCACAGGATCGATGTCACGACGAAGCTGATCGCGACGGTGATGCCGTCCGTAAGAGTCATGATGGAAGGGACAGTGCTCGGCAGGAACGGCGCCATGGCGGCGGCGAGGCCGAGGCCGATCGCGACGCCAATGATCGAGATGATCGTCAGCTGAGAGATCTGAATGTAGGTAATGGTGCGCATCGGCATGCCGATCGCCTTCAAGACACCGAACTGCCGGAGCTTTTGCAGGGTGAGGATGTAGAAGAAGACGCCCAGGATCGCGGACGAGGCCACGAGGAGCACCCACGTGATCACCTTCAGCGTGAGGTTCTGAGCCTTGTAACCGGGGATCTTGTCGATGACCTGCTGGCGGTCGGCGCTCATCAGGTGAGAGGGAAGGGCGCCCTCCGCGATCTCATCCGAGGTGACGACCGTCTGGGCCTGCCATCGATAGTTCGGATCCGTCTTGGTGCGCATACCCGCGTAGGTCTGCGAGCTGACGAAGCCGATGTCGCTGTATCCATAGTTCGCCCTCTTGGCGAAGGCGACGACCGTGAGCTCCTGCTCCGAGATCTTGTCGATCACCCGATCGCCGACGCGGATACCCTCGTTCTCGAAGGCACTGTCGAGGATGACCTCGTTGTCCCCAAGGTCGGAAATCGTCAGGTCGGAGTCGATGAGGGTCGGCTCGAGGGTGTTGGGCTCGTTGTGATCGGTCGCGAAGTACGTGATGTCCAGGGTGTTCGAGTCGTCGGCCCGAGTGATGGTCGCGCGCTGGATGACGAGGCTCGCGTAGTTGTGCATCCCGGCCGCTTCGAGGGCCTCGATGTCGTCGGAGGTCACCGACGAATAGGGGATGACGCCATCGGAGTCCGTCGACAGGACGTAGGTGAGGGGACCGTAGTTCGCGATCTGCGCGGACACGGAGGCGGCGAGGCCGTTGGTGAGACCCGAGAGGAACACGACCATGAACATGAGCGTGGCGATCAGGAACTCGATGAGAACGAACTTCTTTGGTTGATATGTAATTTCGTTCCACGCTATTTTCATGGCTTTGCTCCAATGCGGGCGAAAGTGTGTCAGTTCGCCACCTTTTGTGCCCGAAAGCGGCTTGCAACTGTACCACGCGCCATTTGACAGGTGCGCGGGGGAGAGGTGTGAAAGCGCGGGTCAGGAGCGGTTTCGTGACGCAGTCGTCAGAAGCGGGCGCAACAACGATGTGCGCAAGAAAAACGCGGGCGGGGACCCCGTCGGTCCCCGCCCGCGCCTCAAAGCCGTGCGTCCCGCCACCGCGGGAAGCTCGCTATCAGTCGTTCATGAAATGACGCTCGTCCAGGATCTGCGCGCCGCCGCCCACCAGCGAGGGCAGGTGCTCGTTTGCGTGGTGGCCGCAGAAGTACAGCTGGCCACCCGAAGGCATCGTCGCACGAACCCAGGCGCGAGCGCCGCAGGCGTCGCAACGATTCGCCGCGTTCAGCTGCGGCTCGTCCAGTACGGGGCGTTCAAGAGTCTGTGCGTTCATGCTTCCATCACACACCATCGCCCCGCGCCGCGCACCCCTGTTCACCCGGGGCGCAATCGCTCGCCCGACCGCTGACACAGTGGAACGGGGGAGCGGAAAACACTCCAACCACAGACCCGATCCGCCCCGAAAGCGCGCCCACCAGCGCGATCCGGCCCCGGCCTCGTCAATCGTGGAAAGCATCCCAGAACCCGCGCCACGCGCACCGTTGGCCACAAACGAGCGCCCACCCACATATGATGCACATCGTGACTCCTACCGACGCATCCGACTACAACGCACGGCACCTCTCGGTCCTCGAGGGGCTCGAGGCCGTGCGCAAGCGCCCCGGCATGTACATCGGCTCGACCGACCATCGGGGCCTCATGCACTGCCTCTGGGAGATCATCGATAACGCGGTCGACGAGGCCCTGGAAGGTCACTGCGACACGATCGACGTGCGCCTGCACCCCGACCACTCCGCCTCCGTGGCCGACAACGGCCGAGGCATCCCCGTCGACATTGTGCCCGGACAGGCCTGACGGGCGTCGAGGTCGTCTACACCAAGCTCCACGCCGGCGGTAAGTTCGGCGGCGGCTCCTATGCGGCCTCGGGCGGCCTCCACGGCGTCGGCGCCTCCGTCGTGAACGCACTGTCGGCCCGCCTCGACGTGCAAGTCGACCGCGGCGGCAAAACCCACGAGATGTGCTTCCGCCGCGGCGAGCCCGGCGAATTCGACGACTCCAAGCAGCGCACCCCCAACTCGCCCTTCAAGCCTTTCGTGGACGGCTCGACCCTCAAGACCGTCGGCAAGGTGAAGAAAACCCAGACTGGCACGCGCGTGCGCTTCTGGGCGGACTTCCAGATCTTCCCGGCCACCGAGGGCTTTCGTGGGAGAACCTGCTGGCGCGCGCCCGCCAGACCGCGTTCCTCGTGCCCGGCCTGACCATCAACTGCTACGACGAGCGCGGCGAAGAGGAGCTCCACGAGAGCTTCCGCTTCGACGGAGGCGTCGTCGACTTCGCGAACTGGCTCGCCTCCGACGGCCCCGTCACCGACACCTGGCACATCACGGGTGAGGGCACCTACAACGAGACCGTGCAGGCCCTGGACTCCGAGACCGGGCACCTGCGCGCCACCGAGGTCGAGCGCACCTGCGAGGTCGACATCGCGCTGCGCTGGGGCATCGGCTACGACACGACCGTCCAGTCTTTCGTCAACATCATCGCCACCCCCAAGGGTGGCACCCACGTCACCGGCTTCGAGCAGGCGGTCCTCAAGACCCTGCGCGCCGCGATCGACAAGAACGCCCGTAAGCTCAAGGTCGGCGCGAAGGACGGGCGCCCCGAAAAGGACGACGTCCAGGCCGGCATGACCGCCGTCATCACCGTGCGCTTCCCCGAGCCCCAGTTCGAGGGGCAGACCAAGGAAACGCTGGGCACGCCCCAGATCCGCACCGTCGTCAACCGCGTGGTCTCCGACTGGCTCAAGGCCAAGTTCGCCTCCTCCAAGCGCGACGACAAGCAGCAGACTTCCCTCCTCATGGAGAAGGTCGTCGGCGAGATGAAGGCCCGTGTTTCCGCGCGCCTGCACAAGGAAATCTCGCGTAAGAAGAACGCGCTTGAAACCTCCTCGCTGCCCGCCAAGCTCGCGGACTGCCGCCTCGAGGACGTCGAGGAGACCGAGCTCTTCATCGTCGAGGGCGACTCCGCCCTGGGCACGGCCAAGGCCGCGCGCAACTCCCACTACCAGGCCCTGTTCCCGATTCGAGGCAAGATCCTCAACGTGCAGAAGGCCTCGACCGCAGACATGCTGGCCAACGCCGAGTGCGCCAACATCATCCAGGTGATCGGCGCGGGCTCAGGCCGTACCTTCGACCTGTCTCAGGCTCGCTACGGCAAAGTCATCCTCATGACGGACGCCGACGTGGATGGCGCGCACATCCGCACCCTGCTGCTGACCCTGTTCTTCCGCTACATGCGCCCCATGGTCGAGGCCGGCCGCATCTACGCCGCCGTCCCGCCCCTGCACCGCATTGAGGTCGCAGGCAAGGGGCGTAAGAAGCGCGAGTATATCTACACCTACTCTGAGGACGAGCTGCATCGTAAGCTCGCCGCCCTGCGTCGCTCGGGCCGCACCTGGAAGGAACCCATCCAGCGGTACAAGGGTCTGGGTGAGATGGATGCTGACCAGCTGGCGGAGACCACGATGGATCGGGCGCACCGGTCGCTGCGTCGCATCACGCTGGCCGACGAGGAAGCCCTGCGTCAGGCTGAGGATGTGTTTGAGCTGCTCATGGGCTCGACCGTGGGTCCGCGCAAGGAGTTCATTGTCGAGGAGTCCGCGGGGCTGGATCGTACGCGTATCGACGCGTAATGACGGGCGTAAGAGCCCGCGTTCTGCACAAACGTTCATGCGCGTTGACCATATGTCAAGCGCCAGTGTGACTAAAGGCCCTATCAGCCGGTAGGATGATACGCATGACAGGACTTGCGCAGCGACTCACGCCGCCCGGGTCCGTCCCGTACCCGGGCAATCACCTCGGGTTGCGCTGGCGGCCCATGATCGGCCGCGACGCGCCCGCCGTGTACGCACTCATCTCCCTGATCGAAGACGACGACAACGCCATTCGGCGCACCTCCGTCGAGGACATCGCGGACATGATGGAGGGCGAGAACGGACGCGACTGGGTCGACACGATCGTTGGCCTCGACGCGAAACGAAACATCTGCGCGGTGGCCTCCGTGCGCGTGCTGCGCGGTATCCACGAGGCTGCGACCGCCGTCGTCAGCGCCTTCATTCACCCGCACTGGCGTGGCCGAGGTGTGGGGCGCGCCCTGCTCTACTGGCAGGATGGACGCGCCCGACAGATGCTCGTCGAGGAATTCGGCGCTGAGTCCGAGGTGCCGGTGTCTATCTCGAATCTCGTCGACGCGCACATGACCGACCGTCGCCGCCTCTACATCGCGGCTGGTTTCTTCGCCAAGCGCACCTATCAGGTGATGTACCGCGACCTTGCCGACGGTGAAGTCGCGCCGCAGCCGCGCCACGGCTACCGGATCCTGCCGTGGAATCAGGTTCCGCAGGATCAGATTCGCGCCATCCACATGGAAGCTTTCCAGCAGGCGTTCCGTTCCCCACTGCGTGCCCTGTGGTGGGACGACGCGATGAACCACTTCGACCCGCGGTGGTCTTTCGTCGCCGTCGATTCTGAAGGCGAGGTGGTCGGCTACGCGATCACTGGTCGCCCCGCGCAGCGCTGGGTGGCAACGGGGCGTCCGGAGGCCTACATCTACCTGCTGGGTGTCGCCGAGGCTCACCGCGGTCGTTCTGTGGCGACGGCGCTCGTGGGGCACACGGTTGCGGCAGCGTCGGCCTCGGGAGCGTGCCGTATCGGCCTGGATGTCGACATGTCGAGTCCCGATGGCGCGCATAATATCTACGAGCACCTGGGCTTCGTCGATGAAGCAGCCGAGGTTTATTACACGATCGACCAGTAGAGACGGAAGGAGGCGAGCATGAGCATCCCTCTCGCACAGCGAGCAAATGCCCCCGAGTTCGTCCCCTTCCCGGGCGAGCATCATGGGATCGAGTGGGAGCAGCTGACGGCAGCTCACCACGTCGGACTTTCTGCTCTTTTCGCCCGCATGGAGGCTCGCGACAACCCGCCGTATCGCACGAGCCCCGACGAGGTTGAGGAGATGCTCTCGGGTGCATCGCAGTGGCGAGGCCTCGTCGGTATCGCCCGCAAGGGTATCGCGGCCGGTCGCATCGTCGCCTTTGCGCAGGTGGTCCTTCGTTTCCCCGGGCGCGTGGAGTGCGTGTGCGTCGGGGGAGTGGATCCCGACTTCCGCCGTATCGGCCTCGGCAATGCGATCGTCGACTGGCAGGAGGGTACCGCCCGACAGATGCTCGCTGGTGTCGAGGGCGACGCCCCGGCTCAGATCACCTGTCACGTCGAGGCCGGCCAGGACGATCTTGAGGCTCAGTTGAAGGTGCACGGCTTCCGTTGGGCGCGCACCTACTACGAGCTGCGTGCCTCCCTGGATGAGCTGCCGCCGGTGCCTGACCTGGGCTCGTACATGAGCATCGAGGCCTGGGATCCTCAGTGGGAGGAGCCCGCTCTGCGCGCCGCGAACCGGCTCAACGAGTCCGAGTGGGGTCGTCCTCCGCTCACGCAGGAGCAGTGGATGCAGGGGCGCACCGCTTTCGCCCCGGAATGGTCTTTCGTGGCCGTCGACCGGACGGGGGACCGGCCGCGCGTCGCCGGTTTCCTCCTGGCCTCCCGCTACGAGCAGGATTGGGCGGCCTTGGGCTGGCGAGAGGGGTACATCGATCAGATGGGTGTGCTCTCGAAGTGGCGTGAGAGCCGTGTTGCGGATGCCCTGATCCTGGCGTCGATGTGGGCGCAGAAGCGCGACGGCATGGATCGTGCGGGCACGGGCGTGGGCTCCGCAAACCACACCGGTGCTCTCGCTATCTACGACTACCTGGGCTTCCGCACGGTGGGACAGACCAGGCTCTACGCCATCGAGATCTGACTGTCGTTTCGCATGGTGGATGTTTCCGCGTATCCCCTTGTGTAATTGGCATTACTTTTTCTTCTTGACGGGCGAGAGCGAGCCCGATTTTCTTGAGATTTTCATATAACCACTGCCTTGGTCCTAATCATCCGACCAATTAAATTCTTAGGCTCGCGGTTAGAGGCAGGAACGGCCTCGGCGCCACCCGCGTCCCATCTCCACAGTGCGGAGCCAGCATGACTACGAAGTCGTCAGTACAAACCACATCCATTCCGCCCCTGGTCATTCGAAGCGCCATCGTCGCCTCCCTCGGCGGCCTGCTCTTCGGCTTCGACACCGCCGTCATCTCCGGCGCGGAAGAAAAACTCACCCAGCTCTACGCCCTGTCCTCCACGGGCGAGGGCATGATTGTCGCCATCGCAACCATCGGCACGATCTGCGGTGCCATCGTTGCCGGTAACCTCGCTGACCGCTTCGGCCGTAAGCCCATCCTCTTCTGGATCGGCATCCTGTTCGGCGTCGGTGCGCTCGCGACCGCCCTGGCCCCGCTGCCCACGCTGGCGACGGCAACGGATGGAACGGTGTCGGCCTCGTTCCCGATCACCTTTTTCATGATCTTCCGCTTCCTCGGCGGCGTCGGCGTGGGCCTGTCCTCCGTGGTGGCGCCCATCTACACCGCTGAGATCGCGCCCGCGCGCGTGCGCGGACGGCTGGTCGGCCTCGTCCAGTTCAATATCGTCTTCGGTATCCTCCTGGCCTACGCGTCGAACGCTGTTATCCGCGAGATCGCGCACGAGGAGACCGCCTGGCGGTGGATGCTCGGCGTCATGGCCGTGCCCGCCGTGTTCTTCCTGATCTTCCTAGCCACCGTGCCCGAGACTCCTCGCTGGCTCCTGGCTCATGGACAGGAAGATCGCGCCGTCACAATCTCCGAGCGCCTCACAACCTCGCAGGCCGAGTGCGACGAGCAGATCGGCGAGATGAAGGCACAGATCGCCGAGGACGCCGCTGGTGGTAAGGTCGCCTTCTTCACGCGCCGCTACCGCAAGGTCATCCTCATGGCCTTCTGCATCGCGATGTTTAACCAGCTCTCCGGCATCAATGCGATCCTCTACTACGCGCCCAAGGTCATGAAGCTCGCGGGCGGCGCCGCCGTCCTGGGTGACGCCTTCCCCTACATCGGCTCCGTCATCGTCGGCCTCATGAACCTGATCGCCACCATGGCCGCCCTGACCGTCATCGACCGCATCGGCCGCCGTCAGCTCATGATCGTTGGGTCCGTCGGTTACCTGATCTCGCTCGGCTTCCTCGCCGGCATGATGTTCGCCTACGAGAACGGCTACTTCGAGGAGGGAAGCGCCGCGCCCGTCTGGCTGATCCTCCTCGGACTGCTCGGCTTTATTGCCTCGCACGCCTTCGGACAGGGTTCCGTCATCTGGGTGTTTATCTCGGAAATTTTCCCGAACCGCGTGCGCGCCCGCGGCCAGTCCCTGGGATCCCTCACGCACTGGGTGTTCGCCTTCATTACCACCTACGCCTTCCCCGTGCTCACCGATAAACTCGGTGGTGGCTACGCTTTTGGAATCTTCTTCCTTGCGATGGTCGGTCAGCTATTCTGGGTGCTGAAGGTCATGCCCGAAACCAAGGGCATTCCGCTCGAAGAAATGGAAGAGAAGCTGGGGTTGACCAATGACTAGGATCGTGAACATCGGGGAAGCTCTCATCGACGAGATCACCCGCCCACACAGTGAACCCGTCGAGGTCGTCGGGGGATCGATGCTCAACGTTGCCGCCGGCCTGACTCGGCTCGGCCACGAATCCGAGCTGGCGACATGGTTCGCCCGTGATGCTCGCGGCGAGAAGGTCCGCGCGCATGCCGAGGCCGCCGGCGTTACTCTGACGCCCGGCAGTGATGGCGCCGAGTTCACCACGGTGGCACATGCCGCGGTCGATGAACGAGGCCATGCCACCTACGAGTTCGATCTGTCCTGGGATGTGCCCTCCGTCGAGGATCCCGACACTGTCGGACACGTGCACACCGGCTCCTACGTGGTCGTCGTCGAGCCCGGCGCCGACAAGGTGCTGGCCGCCGTCAAGCGCCAGGCCATCCGCGGCACGGTCTCTTACGACCCGAACATCCGTCCCGCGCTGCTGGGTACGCCGGACGAGGCCCGCCCGCACATCGAGGCGATCGTGGCCCTCGCGGACGTCGTGAAGGCCTCCGATGAGGACCTGGAGTGGCTCTACCCGGGCCGTCCCGTCGAGGACGTCATCCGCGAGTGGTCGCAGTCTGGCCCGTCGCTGATCCTGTGCACGCGCGGCCCCTGGGGCGTCTACATCAAGGCCGCCGCCGAGCGCGACATGCTTGTCGTCGACCCGCTGGACGTTGAGCTGGTGGACACCGTGGGTGCGGGCGACTCGCTCATGGCAGGCCTCATCTCCGGCCTGGTGGACGCAGGCCTCCTGGGTTCCGGTGAGGCGAAGCAGCGCCTGCGCGAGGCCTCGTGGGACCAGATCCTGCCCGCCATCCACCGCGGTATCATCACCTCCGGTATCACCATCTTGCACCAGGGCGCCTACTCGCCCACGCGCGAGGAGGTTGCCGGCGTGCTGGCCGCCGACCCGACGCTGCGAGGCTGACGGGGGAGTGTCCCTCAACTGATGGGTGTGGGCCCGGCCGATTGGCCGGGCCCACACCCATATCAGCCTAACGACAGAGACGACGGTGGGGTGGCCGGGACAAATCCCGGCCACCCCACCATCATGAGTAGAATGGCGTGTCAGCCGATCGACGCGATTGCGAAGGTGATCGGCACGCCCGAGCCGTCGCGGCGCTCGTCCTCGGCGGGCATTCAATGGGCGAACCATCCGCGGACGCGGCGCGTGCCGGCTTCGTGCCCACCCATGCGATATCGAGTCGATCTTCGCCGCGCAGGAAGCGCTGGCAGCGTACGCCCTGACCGCCTCGGCCCTTGGCCGGGTAACACTCGAAAGGTGTCACCTTGACCGTCGTCTGGCCCGTGCCCGGCAGCGCGCCCAGCGCCGCGGCCACAGTCACGACGACCGCATCGATGGGAGCCTCGACCACCCAGAAGCCCAGGGTCTCGGCACCGGCGTTCAGCTTCATGCCTGCCATGCCGCCAGCCGTGCGACCCTGCGGGCGCACCTTCGAGGCCGGGGTACGCAGCAGCTGCGCGTCCGAGGAGATAAACACCAGGTCCGCCTCGTCCGAGCACCGATCGAAGCCCACCAGGCGGTCGCCGTCCTCCAGGGCGATAACCTCCCACTCGTCGCGCTGCAGCACGTCCGGTCGCAGGCGCTTGACCGTGCCGCGAGCCGTGCCCATCGCGACCACGTCGGTGCCCTCGGGATCGAGGAGACCAACGGCGGGGACGTCCGTGTGCAGCAGGAGCGATGTGGGCATTGCCCCGGCGAGCGATAGCCCCGTCTCGAAGCGGGGGAGTGCCGGCAGGTCGACGACGTCGATACGGTGGGCGATACCGTCCTCGGTTACGACGGCCACCTGCGAGCGGACCGTCGACGGCAGCTGCACGCGCCAGCCGTCCGACGCAGCGCGCGGCCCGGGCTCCAGGGGATCCCCGCCTTCGACACGCGCGAGAGCGCCCGAGGAGGACAGAACCACGACGCACGGGTCGTCCGGGATCTGCAGGTCCAGGCCCTTACCGGAACGCGACACCGACGGCAGGGCCGCCAGTGCGGCATCGTCGGCGGCCGCAGCGCCCACGGGCGTGCCCGTTGAGGCCAGCAGCAGCGTGCGGCGCGGCGTGCCCAGGCGATCCGAGACCTCGCGCAGCTCCTTCTTCACGAGCGCGCGCAGCAGCTCCGGATCCTCCAGGATCTCGCGCAGCGAGGCGATCTTGGCCAGCAGCTCGTCGCGCTCAGTCTCCAGCTCGATGCGGGAGAACTTCGTGAGGCGGCGCAGGCGCAGCTCCAGGATGTAGTTGGCCTGAGCCTCGGATAGGTCGAAGGCCGTCATGAGGCGCTCGCGCGCGATCTCCGCGTCGTCGGAGGAGCGAATAATGGCGATGACGTCGTCGATGTCCAGGATCGCGATGAGCAAGCCTTCGACCAGGTGCAGGCGATCCTCGCACTTCTTCAGGCGGAAGCGGCTGCGGCGCGTCGTGACGTCCAGGCGGTGATCGAGGAAGACCTGCAGCATCTCTTTGAGGCCCAGCGTGCGCGGCTGGCCGCCCACAAGCGCCACGGCGTTGATCGAGAAGGAATCCTCCAGCGGCGTGCGCTGGTAGAGCTGCTGGAGCACGGCCTCGGGGTTGAAACCGTTCTTCACTTCAATGACCAGTCGCAGGCCGTGGATGCGGTCGGTGAGATTCTGGACCGAGGAAATGCCCTTCAGGCGTCCCGCATTCGCGTTTTCCTTGATCTTCTCGATGACCTTTTCGGGGCCCACCATGTAGGGCAGCTGCGTCACAATAATGCCCATCTTGCGGGCGGTCACGCGCTCGATTTGGACCTTCGCGCGCGTCTTGAACGCGCCTCGACCCGTCTCGTAGGCCTCCTTGATGCCCTCGAGGCCGACGATCACACCGCCCTCGGGCAGGTCGGGGCCGGGGATGTAGCGCATGAGGTCGGCGACGGACGCCGACGGGTTATCCAGCAGGTGAATGGCACCAGCGATCGTCTCCGACAGGTTGTGCGGGGCGATATTCGTCGCCATGCCCACGGCAATGCCCGAGGCGCCGTTGACCAGCAGCTGGGGGGAAGGCCGCCGGCAGGACGTCCGGCTGCATGAACTGGTTGTCGTAGTTGGGGACGAAGTCGACCGTGTCCTCGTCCAGGCCCGTCACGAGGTCCAGCGCGGCGGGTGCCATGCGCGCCTCGGTGTAACGAGCGGCGGCCGGGCCATCGTCCAGAGAGCCGAAGTTACCGTGCCCATCAACCAGGGGAACGCGCAGGTTGAAGGGCTGCGCGAGGCGCACCAGGGCCTCGTAAATCGCGGAATCGCCGTGCGGGTGGAGCTTACCCATGACCTCGCCGACGACGCGCTGGGACTTCACGTGCCCCTTGTCGGGGCGCAGCCCCATCTGGTCCATCTGGAAGAGGATGCGGCGCTGTACGGGCTTGAGGCCGTCGCGCGCGTCGGGAAGCGCGCGCGCGTAGATCACGGAGACGGCATACTCCAGGAAGGACCCACGCATCTCATCGGACACGTCGATCTCTGTGATGTTCTCGTCCTTCTCAGGGATGTCGACGACCTGGTCCTTCTTAGCCATACGCGCAATTATGGCGCGCCTTGGCCCTCATTTCGACTGGCGCGCCGCTTCGGGGCACAATTGGGGGGATGGACACATGGACCCGTATCGAACGTGGGGGCTTCTACCCCAAGGCGGTGCAGCGCGCGCTGCGCCGGGCTCTGGGCGCCGCGGAGCCGCTCGCGACGCTGTGCCAGGTGGATACGGGTTTCGACCGCGGATCGGTCTTCCGCCACCTGACCGTCGCCTCGCTGACGGACCGCGCCATCGTCCAGCTGCACGTCGATGAGATGGACGGCGGCTCGGCGACGATCGCGACGGCTGTGCATCGGGTGGGTGACATCGCCGGATACTCCACGATGGAGGTCTACACCGACCCCGAGAATGCGATCGGCCTGTCCGAGATGACGATCGCGCTGGACCTGAAGGGCGCGCGCCGCCTCGAGCTCGAGCCCGCTCGCTGCGATGACCCCAATTGCATGGCCGACCACGGCCTGACGGGCACGTCCTTCCCCGACGACATGACCTTCCGTATCTCCGCGGCCGCCGACGGCCAGGACGCCCTCGACGAGGCCATGGTCTTCGTCGATCATCTTGCGCGCCTGATGGGAACCCGCAGTGAGTGAGCGCGCACTCACGCTGGACCTGCCCGGCGCCGACCTGCCCGGCGCGGGGGATCCGGTCATCACGGACATCGTCGCTGGTGCCCTCTCGTCGATTGATGCTGATCTGCCCGGCGCATCGGATCAGGCGGCTGCAACCCTCGGGATCGAGGCCGGGGCGGCTCAGGTGCTCCTGATCCTGGTTGACGGCCTCGGGTACGAACTTATTCAGGAATACGCCGGGCATACCCCGACGCTGCGCCGGCTGCGCGGGGACATGCGCTCGATCCACACGGTCGTCCCCTCGACGACTGCCGCGGCCATCACGGCTTTCGGGACGGGTGCTCGCCCGGGAGCGACCAACATGGTGGGCTTTTCCGTTGCCTACGGTGGCGGTGTCATGAACCTGCTGGCCATGGAGGGTGGGCCCGCGCCCACCGAGTGGCAGCCAACCCCCACGTACTTTGAACGCCTCGCCGCGGTGGGCGTATCCTCGGCGGTCATCTCGCCGGCTCGTTTCGCGGGATCTGGGTTGACGGGTGCCGCACTGCGCGGAGCGCGTCACGTGCCTGCGGAGACGCTCGACGAGCGCGTGAGCGCCGCCCTGCGCGAGCTGCGCGCGGGAACGCCTGTCGTGTACCTCTACTGGTCCGAAATCGACCACGCCGGACACGGCTCGGGTGTTGGCTCGGACAGCTGGATCGCCGGCCTCGAAGAGTTCGATGCGGGCCTCGCCCGGCTGTTGAGGTCGCTGCCCGCGGGCGTGCGCACCGTCATGACGGCTGACCACGGCATGATCAACGTCGACGCCACGCAGATCCTCGACGTCGCATCCATGCCCGCCCTGCGCGATGGCGTGCGCATCATCGCGGGAGAAACTCGTGCGGTGCACGTCCACGCCGAGGAAGGACGCGCCGACGAGGTGGAGGCGCGCTGGCGCGACGTCCTGGGGGAGGGCGCCTGGGTCGTGTCCGGTGACGACATCAGCACCCTTATCGGTGCGGGTGACGGCGCGTCGGTTATCGGAGACTTCCTCGTCCTTGCACGAGGCCGGGGCGGAGTCGTCGACTCACGCACGCAAAGCGCTTCGGCGATTGCGATGCCCGGCGTGCATGGATCGCTCACCTCCACGGAAATGCGCATTCCCGTCATTGTGCTGTCGTGAGTGCACTCGCTGAGATACGACCAGTGGCCGTCCTCGGAGGAGAGCGGCCACTACGACAAACGAATGCTTAGGACTTCGAGCCGAACAGGATCTCGTCCCAGCTGGGCACGGACCTGCGGTTCTTCTTCGACGACGCGCGCGCCATTCGCGAGCCCGTGACACCCTGAGCCGGCACAGCGCCAGTCGTGCCTTCCTCCGCCGTCGCGGGAGCTGCCGTGTCGATGGGAGCGACGGCCTTCATGGGAATCGCCGGCGTCGACTGCTCCTCAGCCTTGGCATCCTCTGCCGTGTCCTCCTCGGAGGCTGCAGGGGTGTCGGAGAGCCAAGGCAGGACGCCCGACGAGGCCGGGGCCTCGTTCTTCGGTGACCGCGAAGCTACGGGGATAGAGCCGGTTGCCGCGGGGCGAGCCGACGGAATCTGGCCGGTCGCGGGGAAGAGCGCGTCTTCGGAGGTCTGTGCCGGTACCTCCGACTTCGTGCGAGCCGACGCGAGCGAATAGATGCGGGCCGAAATGGGACCGGTGGACGTGTCGGGTTCGGTGACCTCGGGTTCGTCCTCGCCTGCAATCGCGGCCAGGTACTCGGCTTCCTCGTCCACCTCGTCGTCCAGATCCAGGTCGATCTGCTGGCGCTTGCCGCGCACGGCGTTGAGCTGATCGAGGATTGCCTCGCGGTTCCGCAGATCCTCCTCGTCCGGATCCGGAGCGGGAGTGGGAGCTGTGCGAGGCAGGGGAGTGAAGATCGACGCCGTCGGAGAGACGGACACCTGCTCGGTCAGCCACTGAGCCTCTTGGTCGATAGCCTCCAGTGAGCCGGAATTCGACAGATGCCAGTGGGCCGCATGCTCGGCAGCGCCTTGCACGAACGTCACGATGATTTGCCAGGGCTCCCCGGCCTCGCGGGTCGCAGCCCATTCGAGGGAAGCCGGGTCGACGCCGCGTGCGGCCAGGCGATCGACGACGAGATCGCCCATTGTCGGACCACCCTCGCCGATGCGAACGGCGCGCGCACGGGTGAGCGCATAATCCTTCTCGGCCTGCACGGGAGCCTCAAAGCGTTCGACCGCGCTGACTTCCAGTCCGTGTTCGGAAGCGATCTCCTGAGGAGTTGCGCCAGCGCGCAGGAGGGCCTGAATGTCACGAGGAGCGAGGGTGGGGCGAGCGGGAGCAAGCTCCACCCGCGGACGGTCGCGGCGCGTCGCACCGCGGAGCTCGTCCGAGATCAACACCGAATAGCGTTCACCCTGGGCATCGGTGAGCACCAGGGACTCGCCATCGGCGCTGGTCCCGAGCAATTCGAGCTCAATCATCACTTCCTCCTCAAACGTCTAGGTCGAATCGTCTCAAATAATGCTCAGAATGTCGCGTAGCTGAGCGCGTGTCACATATACGATGGCACATTACTCTCACAAGTGTTATCCTCCCTGCGCATAGACCACTCGCGCAAACCGGCTCGAGAGGCGAAAGGGGAGAACCATGGCAACCGATTACGATGCGCCGCGCAAGAACGAAGACGAGGTCGCAGAGGACTCGATCGAGGAGCTGAAGTCCCGTCGCAACGACGCCGGCTCCGCCGAGATCGAGGAAGACGAGAACGAGGCCGCCGAGAATTTCGAGCTTCCTGGCGCTGACCTGTCAAAGGAAGAACTGACCGTTCACGTCGTTCCCCGTCAAGAAGACGAGTTCACCTGCTCGCAGTGCTTCCTCGTGCACCACGCGTCGCAGCTCGACCACGTGGACGCCAACGGCGCCCCCGTGTGCACCGAGTGCGCGATGTGAGGTAGGACGATGTTCGGACGCAACAAGAAGAACGCTGAAGAAGACATCGAAGAGGTCGAGGTCCTGCCTCGCCTCAGCGACGAAGATGCGGACATCTGGAGTGAGCCCGGTCCTCGCAACTACGGTGAGGTCGACGCCTCCGACGGCTACGTCGACATGGGATCCATCCTGTTCCCCGCGGTTCAGGGCATGCAGCTGCGCACGCAGGTCGCCGACGACGGCACGACCGTCCTGCAGATCCTTGTCGTTCTCGGTAGCTCCGGCATCCAGATGAGCGTCGCCGCCGCGCCCCGTTCCGGTGGCGTGTGGGAGGAACTGCGCGAAGAAATTCGCAAGGGCTTCGAAGACCAGGGCGCCAAGGTAGCCGACTACCCGACGCGCTACGGCAACGAGCTCCTCGTCGACATGCCAATGCAGATGCCCGACGGACGCTCCGCGACCTCGCGCATGCGCATCATCGGCCGCGAAGGCGACCGCTGGTTCGCCCGCATCGATATCCTCGGCCCCGCCGCCGCGAACGCGGAAGCCGGCGTCGAGATCGAAAAGGTCATCGACCGCATCATCGTGCGACGCGATGAGCACCCGCGCACACGCCTGGAGCTGCTCCCGGTACACCTGCCCGCGGGTGCTCAGGAAGCCTGACATGTCCTCGTGGTTCGCTAAGATCGGCGCCGCGCTCGGCCTCGACAAGGACACGCGTTCCCTGGACGCCGCCCTCGACGAGGACTCGGCGCGCGCCGCCCGCGGCGTCACGCCCATCCGCGACGTGACTGACCGCTCTCATGCGCTCGTGTTCGGCACGTTGCTGGGCATGACGTATCCGCCCGAGGAGGGTGCCCAGCGCGTCCTCGTTGCGACCCTCTACGACGGCACCGACACGCTCGAACTGCGCTGGCCCGGACGATCCTCCATCCCCGGACTCAGCGTCGGCCAACGCCTCGAGGTCGAAGGCACCGTCGGACGCGTGGGCGAACGCCTCGTCATCATCAACCCGCTGTACCGCGTGATCGCGGGGGAGGGCTGATGCCGACCCCACGCTGGATGAGTCAGGCAACCTCCGATGACTTCTCGTGGTCCGACGCGCTCGGAGGCACGCGCGGCGTCATCGAAGCAACCGCACCCGGCCTCGTGTTCGTTGTCGTGTACGTGGCCACGCGTGCGCTCGTCCCCACGCTGATCGCGGCATCGTGCGTCGCGCTTCTTGCCTGCGTGATCCGCCTCGTCCAACGCCAGGGGCTGCAACAGGCGTTGTCTGGGCTGTTCGGTGTTGCCATCGGCGTCATCTTTGCGGCCGCGACGGGGCGCGGAGAGAATTACTTCGTGTGGGGTATTGTCACGAACATCGCCATGGCGCTTGCTTTCGCTTTGTCCGTTCTGCTCAGGAGGGGCCTCGTCGCCCAGTTCTACGGCCCGCTGACCGGACTGGTCAAGGGGTGGCAGTCAGACCCCACGTACGCGGACCTGCGCCGCAGCTGCAGTTTGCTGACGTGGATGTGGGCCGGTATCTTCGCGCTGCGCGTTGCCGTTCAGGCGCCCCTGTGGCTGAGCGGCCAGGTCGCGGCGCTCGGCGTGGCCAAGCTGATCCTCGGCCTGCCGCTCTTCGGGCTCGGCGCCTGGGCCACGTGGTGGGGCCTGCGCCGTTACTCCTCGTCCTCCGATGATTCCTCCGACGCCGGGGAAGCGACCAGCTGACGCAGGTCCTCCAGCTCGGCGGCGTCCGCATCGGGCACGAGAAGCAGAAGCTCATCGGAGGCCTCGAACACGTCGTCGGCGCTCGGCGTGATCGGACGGCCGTCGCGTAGGAGCGCGGCGAGGACCGAACGGGCCGGCAGCGCCAGGGAATGGACGCGCTTGCCCACAACCGGGGAATCCTCCGGCAGGATGAGCGCGTGCATCGACACGGCGGCCGTGTTGAAGGAGAACAGGCGCACCGGAACGCCCACCGAGACGGCTTCCTCGACGAGGGAGGTCATAATGCGCGGCGTCGACACGGACACATCCACGCCCCACGCCTGATCGAAGAGCCACTCGTTCTTCGGGTTGTTTAGGCGCGCGACCACGCGGGGGACCGCGAATTCGGTCTTGGCCAGCAGGGAGATGACCAGGTTCGCCTTGTCGTCGCCGGTCGCGGCGACCATCACGTCGGCCTCGTCCACGCCCGCGTCGTGCAGCGCGTCAGGCGAGCACGCGTCGGCGAGCACCCAGTCCGCGTCTGCCACGGACGAGATGCGCAGCTTCTCGGGCATGTTGTCGATCAGGGTGATGTCGTGTCCGTGAGCGAGCAGCTCCAGGGCGACGCTGCGGCCCACCGATCCGGCTCCAGCAATCACAATCTTCATGCTCACACCTCCGTCTTGGGCGAGTTAGCCAACTGGTCGCGCAGCTGCGCGGTCTCGGTCCCGTTGATCGCGAAGTACAGCTGATCGTGCTCCTGGACCACGAGGTCCGGCGACGCGGTGCGGATGGATCCCAAGCGCGACGTGAAGACGATGCGGCAGCCCGTGAGCTCCTCGACGACCTGGAAACTCAGGCCGTACCAGCTGGGGGAGGGCGTCGCATTGACGAGGCCGACCTCGCCGGTTGGGTGGGACCAGATGAGCGATGCATCCGGAGGGAGCAGGCGGCGCATCACCGACTCGGTGGTGCGCTGCACCGAGGCGACCGTCGGAATGCCGAGGCGCTCGTACAGATAGGCGCGCGTCGGGTCGTAGATGCGCGCGACCACGTGCTCGACGTGAAAGACCTCACGTGCGACGCGCGCGGCAATAATGTTCGAGTTATCACCCGATGAGACGGCCGCAAACGCGTACGCATCCTTAATGTTCGCTTGACGCAGGCAATCGCGGTCCATGCCCACGCCCGTCACGCGACGACCGGAAAAGTCCGGCGACAGGCGAGAGAAAGCCTTGGAATCCTGGTCAATAACCGCCACGGAATGGCCCGCAGCGTCCAATGTCGATGCCAGGCGAGCGCCGACGCGCCCGCAACCCATGATCACAAAGTGCACGACTACCAAACTACTCCGGTCCTCGCGTAATAGCCATGCGTGCGCTTGGGCGCTGCCACTGGACCGTCAGGTGGACTACGCTTAACAACCGTGACGAACTTGTTGGCCTACGCAAAGCGCGTGCTCATCGGGCGCCCGATGCGATCGGACGCGATGGGCCACCAGCTTCTCCCCAAACGCATCGCCCTGCCGATCTTCGCGTCGGACGCGCTGTCGTCCGTCGCCTACGCGCCGGACGAAGTCCTCTTGACACTCGCGCTCGCCGGATCCATGGCTGCGCTGCAATCGGTGTGGGTGGGCGTCGTTGTGGCTCTCGTGCTGGCCGTCGTGGTCGCTTCTTACCGCCAGACGGTCCACGCCTACCCGTCGGGCGGTGGTGACTACGAGGTCGTGACCACGAACCTGGGCCGTTCCTGGGGCCTGCTCGTGGCCTCGGCACTGCTGGTCGACTATATCTGACGGTTGCCGTCTCGATCTCGTCGGGCGCCAGCTACATCACGACCGCCGTCCCGGCTCTCCTCGGCCATGAGGTGCCGATCGCGGTTGCGCTCGTCGTCATCCTGGCCACTCTGAACCTGCGTGGCACGCGCGAGGCCGGCGGAGCGTTCGCCGTGCCCACGTATCTGTACATGGGGGCCATCGGCCTCATGGTCGTCGTCGGTTTCGCGAAGATGGCGACGGGGCACCTTGGCGAGTCGCCCACCGCCGCCTACGACCTCGTGACTGCGCCCGGCCACGCGGACGGCCTGGCAGGGCTCGCGGGAGCCTTCCTGCTCATGCGCGCTTTCTCCTCGGGCTGCGCCGCACTCACAGGTGTTGAGGCCATCTCGAACGGCGTGCCCATGTTCCGCCGCCCCAAGTCCCGCAACGCGGCGACAACGCTCGCGATGCTCGGCCTGATCGCCGCCTCAATGATGATCTCGATCCTTGTGCTGGCGCGCGCGACCGGCGTGAAGATCGTCGACGATGCCGCGACCCAGCTGACCTACCAGGGCGCGCCCGTTGCTGAAAACACCCCGATCGACCCGGCTATCTCTCAGATCGCTTCTGCTGTTTTCGGCCAGGGATCGATCCTCTTCATCCTGATCACCGTTGTCACCGGCTTCATCCTGGTGCTCGCGGGCAATACGGCGTTTAACGGCTTCCCGACGCTGGCATCCGTCCTGTCGCGCGATTCCTTCCTGCCCCACCAGATGGTGCGCCGCGGCGACCGCTTGTCGTACTCGAATGGCATCGTCGTTCTGACAGTCGCCGCGATCGCGCTGATCGTCGGCTTCCAAGCGCAGACGACGCGCCTCATCCAGCTCTACGTCGTCGGTGTCTTCATTTCCTTCACGCTCTCGCAGCTGGGCATGATCAAGCACTGGAACCGGCAGCTGCGCACGCGCCAGTCCGGTCAGGAACGCAAGTCCGTCCTGCGCTCGCGCGCCGTCAACATCGTCGGCTTCATGATGACCGGCCTCGTGCTCATCATCGTCCTGGCCACGAAGTTCACGCACGGAGCGTGGATCACGCTACTGATGATCGCGATCGCGTTTGGTATCCAGATTTCGATCCACCACCACTACGAGACGATCCGCTCGCAGCTGCGCGTGGACGACTGGAACGCGCGCCGCGCCCTGCCGACCCGCGTGCGTGCCCTCGTCCTCGTGTCCTCCCTGTCCCGTCCCGCCATGCGAGCGATCGCGGCGGCTCGCGCCTCCTCGCCGACGTCGATCGAGCTCGTCTCCGTCGTCGCCGACGATGAGGAAGAAAACAAGATCCTGCGCCAGTGGAAGGCCTCCGGCGTTCCCGTGCCGCTGACGCTCCTGTCCGCGCCCTACCGTGACATCGCCTCGGTCATCCTCCAGTACGTGCGCGGGCGCCGTCGCGCGATGCCCACCGAGATGCTCGTGGTCTATATGCCGCAGTTCCTCGTCTCTCACTGGTGGGAGAACTTCGTGCATAACCAGTCGGCCCTGCGCCTGCGTGCGGCGCTCCTGGGTGTGCCCGGCGTGGTGATTTCCGTCGTCCCGTGGCAGCTTGGCGAGGACGACGTCGTGGAGGGCCGTCAGCGCGTCAACGACCCGTTTGCGCGCGTTGCCTCGCCTTCAGATGAATCGAAGTCCCGTACCGAGCAGCCCGGCGACACTCGCGGCGATAGCATCTCCGAGGAGAACTCATGAGCCCCCGCCCCTCCCGTCGTCGTCCATCCCCGCGCCGCCGTCCCGCGCCCGCGCAGCCGCGCGAGGGGATCGGTGAGATCCTCCAGTTGAGTGTCGGCGAACCCGCCCACGGAGGCGCGTGCGTCGCCCGCGACGAGAGCGGTCGCGTCGTCTTCGTGCGCCACGCGGCACCCGGAGAAGTTGTTCGTGCACGCGTGACCGCCGTGCAGAAGAAGCTGGCCTGGGCGGATGCCGTTGAGATCGTCGAGCCCTCGCCCGACCGTGTCGATTCCGCCTGGCCCCAGGCCGGTCCGGGAGGCGTCGGTGGAGGGGAACTCGCGCACCTGACGCCCGCCGCACAGCGCGATTGGAAGTCCCGCGTGATTGCCGGGCAGCTGCGTCGCGTGGGCGGCGAGGCCCTGTCCGAGGCCGTGGATGCGCTCGGTGGAGTGCGTGTCGCTCCTGCCCCCGGGGACGAGGATCCGGGCGATTCGCTCACCGGTCGTCGCTCGCGCATCGACGTCGTCATCGACGCGGATGGCCGCGCCGGCATGCACGAGTTCCGCGGTCGCCGCGTGATCGCGCTCGAGGACATGCCGCTGGCTGTCCCCGCGATCCGCGAGCTCGGTCTGTTTGATGAGGACACGCCGTGGCGCCGCCTGTGGAAGCCGGGGGACCGTGTGCGAGCGGTTGCCCCCTCCGGCGGTGAGCCCGTCGTCCTGATCGGCGAGGACACGTATGCCGCCGACGGTGTGCGCATCGACGCCGACGTGTTGCGTTGGAACGTGCCGGTTGGCCCCGGTGTCGAGTCGTACTACGTGCGTCCCTCCGGCTTCTGGCAGACGCATGTACGCGGTGCCGAGGTGCTTGCGAACGCGGTGCTGGCCGCTGCTTTTGGCGCCGACGAGGCCGGTGCCGGGCGCGCGGTCATGGAGCTGTACTCGGGTGCGGGTCTGTTCTCCGTGCCGCTTGCGCGGGCTGTCGGTGAGTCGGGGCGCGTCGTGACGCTCGAGGGTGACGAGGGTGCTGTGCGTGATGCCGGCGAGAACCTTGCTGCCTTCAACTGGGTGGACGCGTTCGCCGGAAACGTGGATCGCGAGGGAGTCGTCGACCTGTCGGGCCAGCTGGGAACGGTGCCGGACGTTGTCGTGGCTGACCCGCCGCGCGCCGGTGCGGGCGCCGAGGTGTGCGAGGCAATCGCCGCCACGGGGGCCCCTCGAGTCGTCCTGGTGTCATGCGACCCGGCGGCGGGTGCTCGTGACTTGCGTGCCCTCACCGAGGCCGGATATGAGCTCGAATCGCTGCAGGCGTGGGACCTCTTCCCCCATACTCACCACGTAGAGTGCGTATCTGTGTTGACGCGACCTTGATATAGTGAGTCCATCAATGGTGATGGAAACACTATAAGTGGTGAGGGGAATTATGTGGCTCGAGGTAGCGGCACGCAGAATCATTATGCCCCTTTCGTTTTCAATGATTCTCTTCTTTTGGGGACCACTATCTGTGGTTGTGCGTGACTTCAACTTACGTAGATCAGAGGGGAGTTTTTTCGCATTAGTTGCTGTATGCTGCGTTCAGCTTTACCTGATCTTAGCTGTGTGGGAAATGGCTGTCTTTCATTCCTTTGTAGAACTGCAATGTCGAATTGATGATTTTGGGCGAGATGCGGTTCGTAAGCGCAATGTTAGTCTCGCCATCTTTTCTATCCGATTGAGGCGTACCTTGTTTCGTGTACAAAAAATTCTTCGTCAAGGCTGGATTGTCAGAGGTGAGGATCGCGCTAATTCGGTGTGGAGAAGTTTGCATTCCTGGTCTGTGCGCAGGTTCTTCAGTGGGTTGATCAAGGTTATGTTTTCTGCTCCTGTCTGGCTGTCTGTTGTGTGTGCATGCGTAATGTTAAAATCGACGGATCCGCGCGTTGGTCAGCTGTATGAGGGGATTTTGTATTTTATGCGTGGCTCCGTTAGGGTCGGGGACGTTGTTCAGGGTGTTCTTAGTCGTGTTCCTGCGATCGTTGCATTGATGCCCTTGTTATCACTTCCCGCATTTCTCTACTTCTATAGTCAAAAGCGGAATGTTCGCAGAGCTATCAGTCACAACAAAGCGGCGCATGTTGATGAGGTTGCATTGTTGTTTGAGCGATTGCTTCTGTGGTTTGATCGAAACTTATATCACTTGTGCTTGAATTTTAATTATATGGTTAGGTGCAGAGATCTCTAGTTGATTTTCAGTTAAAGCATATATTTCCGGAGCGCCTATCGCAGATTCAGGCAGATCGTTTGTTTATGGGTGTGGACGAGCTTGATCGATACATGTTTGTTGAATTGGATGATGCGCAGGAGCTTTCTGGCATTGTTGATGAATTGTTAGATGATCGGCTGAAGCGCCATACAAGATTCTTTTCTGCTGCTAGTGATGATGTCTGGGAATTGTATTCAAATGACCTACATAAGCTCAAAGCTGTCGAGGGTGTTGAAGAGGTTTTTCTTTGTAAGGGCGCTGTCAAATCGCTGGTTGGCGATCGCATTTCTCGGGAACAGAGACGAAAGCTTGGTGTGGATAGGGTTAGTGAAGTGCGTGACGCGTTAGAGGACTCGTTGTCCTGGGAAATCTATTCAGGTTTGGAGACGCTCTATAGGATCATGAAAGCAAGTCGAGCGCTGAGGCGTTACCTTTATTCGTCGGGTACCGAGACGCTCATCCTAAAAGTATTGAGTCGCGATAAATGAGCTAAATTTCTCCCAAATCGAACACTTCGGCCTCCTGGGAGTATTTCGTGACAGGATAGCTCGGCTTGGGTGTCTAACCCCATGTAATTTCGCATGCAATTCGCTTACTAACCGCATCAGTCCGTTACGAACTGATGTTACTGCGGCGGGAATTGCATGCGGATTTTGTGGGCTCTTCATAATTGAGGGTGTAGTTGGGGTCTGAATCCTCCTGTTTCGAGGAGTGCTCGGGTGATGTAGTGGGTGAGGTTTCGGAATCCGAGGGCGGAGCCGCGTAGGTGTTCGAGGCGGCCGTTGATCGCTTCGGTAGGGCCATTGGAGGTGTGGGGGTGGTCGAAGTAGGCGAGGATGTCCCCGGCTCGGCGTTTGAGCGTTCTGCCCAGCGTGATGAGCTCGGTCAGCCCCCTCGGTACACGCGTGGAGGTCAGTGTGTTGATTTCGGCTTCCATCAGGGCCTTACCCACGTCCGTGTCGGGTGCGCGGTAGGCGTCGATGATGTTCTGGTAGGCGCTCCACGTGACCTCGAGCGCGATGTGCTCCTCACTGGAAACAGGTTGAGTAGTTGGTGCTGCTGGCGTGGCGTGAGCAGGCAAGATCTGGTGTGTAACATCCTGCGGGCCTTGTACAGGGGGTCGGTGGCACGCCCGCGCCGGTGGTGGAGTTCTTGTTGGATGCGTCTGCGGCACTCATCCAAGGCGTTGCCAGCCAGGTGCACGACGTGGAAGGGGTCCATGACTGCCCTCGCGCCGGGGAGTTCTTCAGTGGCTGCGCTTTTGAACCCGGTGAATCCATCCATCGCAACGATCTCGATGCGCTCACGCCACGTGTCAGGGCGGGAGGCCAGCCAGGTTTTGAAGACCCGCTTGGAGCGGCCTGGGACCATGTCCAAGAGTCGGGAGGGGCCGCTGCGTTCTCGGATGGGCGTCAAGTCCAAGATAACGGTGACGTATTTGTCTCCGTAGGGGGTGTGGCGCCACACGTGTTCATCCACCCCGATGACACGCACGCCATCGAACCGAGTTGGATCATTGATCAGTAGACGCTGGCCTTCACCCAGGACAGCGGTGTTGGCGGTATTCCAGGACACACCGAAGGCCTGGGAGATACGCGCCACCGTCAAATGATGAACGACCAGCCCAGTGAGCGCCCAGCATACCGCCGACCGTGAGAGCTTGGCGCGTGGATCGGCCGCTTGGCTCATGTCTTGGCGCCACACAATGGGCGCACTCCGGGCACCGGTAGCGGCGCACGCTCACGTGCAAGATCGTGGGGTGCCACCCGTAAGGCTCGTGCGCCAAGCGCCTGACCACCGTGTCACGACAAATGCCCTGGCACCCGCAGCGTCGACACCACCGGTCCGCACCAGCAATCCGGCAAGCCAACACTGCATGGTCTGACCACATGCGCTGGCCCGTCACTTCTAGGCCCAGGTCATACAGGCCCGTGAACGCGCTCAGGTCAGGGCGATCAAAGATAGTATTGGACATGTCGAAATCTTTCAGATGGACGGTGTAGCAATCTCCATCATCGGAAGACCTCGACCCCTAACCCGGCCACGACATGCCCAACCCCGCCCACAACACCTACACCCTCAAATGCGAAGAGCCCAGAAACTGCGTGCATGCTTTGAGGCACGCACTCTACCTGTGAATTTAAAAATTTATGCAAGCTACAGCTTGCTACGCAACCAATTTAACGAAACTTTTTTCTAGGATCTTTAAACGTTCCTATAAATTTTAAGTCATTATAAAGTTTTTCTGGATCATCGGGTTTAAAAAGTAGCGTTTGCATAATAGTACAAAGAATTCCCTTCATTCACACCTTTTTCTTTAGATGCTCTTATAATTTCTTCTGTGGCTTTTTTTCGAATGCGTACCAATTTCTTCAGCTAAAATTTCAATTGGAACAATCTCTCCGTTTATGGTACGAAAAAGCTACAAAAAAAGTCTGAATCAATAAATGAAACCCCAAAAATCTGCAAATGCTGGACATTGAGAATCTGAATCTTCCATTCCTTCAGTGTATTTATTAAATTCATCTAACATCTTATTTGATGTTCCTATCCATACAGAAATCATATTTTTTGTATCTGAATCAATCATTTTAATCATCCTTTCTCAATTATCGAAAATGGCTCTTCGCATTTGAGGGTGTAGGTGTTGTGGGCGGGGTTGGGCATGTCGTGGCCGGGTTAGGGGTCGAGGTCTTCCGATGATGGAGATTGCTACACCGTCCATCTGAAAGATTTCGACATGTCCAATACTATCTTTGATCGCCCTAACCTGAGCGCGTTCACGGGCCTGTATGACCTGGGCCTAGAACTGACGGGCCAGCGCATGTGGTCAGACCATGCAGTGTTGGCTTGCCGGATTGCTGGTGAGGACCGGTGGTGTCGACGCTGCGGATGCCAGGGCGAGTCGCGTGACACGGTGATCAGGCGCTTGGCGCACGAGCCTTACGGGTGGCACCCCACGATCTTGCACGTGAGCGTGCGCCGCTACCGGTGCCCGGAGTGCGCCCATGTGTGGCGCCAAGACATGAGCCAAGCGGCCGATCCACGCGCCAAGCTCTCACGGTCGGCGGTATGCTGGGCGCTCACTGGGCTGGTCGTTCATCATTTGACGGTGGCGCGTATCTCCCAGGCCTTCGGTGTGTCCTGGAATACCGCCAACACCGCTGTCCTGGGTGAAGGCCAGCGTCTACTGATCAATGATCCAACTCGGTTCGATGGCGTGCGTGTCATCGGGGTGGATGAACACGTGTGGCGCCACACCCCCTACGGAGACAAATACGTCACCGTTATCTTGGACTTGACGCCCATCCGAGAACGCAGCGGCCCCTCCCGACTCTTGGACATGGTCCCAGGCCGCTCCAAGCGGGTCTTCAAAACCTGGCTGGCCTCCCGCCTGACACGTGGCGTGAGCGCATCGAGATCGTTGCGATGGATGGATTCACCGGGTTCAAAAGCGCAGCCACTGAAGAACTCCCCGGCGCGAGGGCAGTCATGGACCCCTTCCACGTCGTGCACCTGGCTGGCAACGCCTTGGATGAGTGCCGCAGACGCATCCAACAAGAACTCCACCACCGGCGCGGGCGTGCCACCGACCCCCTGTACAAGGCCCGCAGGATGTTACACACCAGATCTTGCCTGCTCACGCCACGCCAGCAGCACCAACTACTCAACCTGTTTCCAGTGAGGAGCACATCGCGCTCGAGGTCACGTGGAGCGCCTACCAGAACATCATCGACGCCTACCGCGCACCCGACACGGACGTGGGTAAGGCCCTGATGGAAGCCGAAATCAACACACTGACCTCCACGCGTGTACCGAGGGGGCTGACCGAGCTCATCACGCTGGGCAGAACGCTCAAACGCCGAGCCGGGGACATCCTCGCCTACTTCGACCACCCCCACACCTCCAATGGCCCTACCGAAGCGATCAACGGCCGCCTCGAACACCTACGCGGCTCCGCCCTCGGATTCCGAAACCTCACCCACTACATCACCCGAGCACTCCTCGAAACAGGAGGATTCAGACCCCAACTACACCCTCAATTATGAAGAGCCATTTTGTGTGCCGTCAGATCGAGCCGCATCGTGCTGTGTGGCCAGCCGGCATGGTGGTATCGCTGCTAGTGGGTCTTCCTGCGTTCCTGCATGCGCGAGCCCCACGACGTCTGCGTGCGGGCCTCGATCGCGCGGCGTTGGTCGCGGTACATGCGATCCACCAGGTCGCGCTCGGACACCCAGCCGACGACTCGTCGATCACCATCCACGACGGGCAGAGACTGCAAGCCCGTGCGCCGCAGCGCCCCGAGAACCTCGGACGGGGGAGCGGAAGCGTCCACGGCCTCGTCGATGAGGGGCAAATCCGACAGGGGAGCGTCGAGGGATCCGTCCTCCTGCGTGAGCTCAGCGAGGCGCAGCGAGGACACGAGGCCGACGAAGCGCCGGTCTTCGTTCACGACGGGCAGGACCGTCTCCTTCGTGCGGCGCAGGGCGGCAATCGCTGACGCGGCGCTCGCCTCGCACGGGAGTGTCTCGGGTGCCTCCGTCATCCACTCGGACGCCGCGCGAGTACCCAGCAGGGTGCCTTCGACCGGGTCGTCGAGGACATCGCCGCGCCGGCGCAGCTTCTCCGTGTAGATCGTCGCGCGGGTGAGGAAACGCGAGGCGCCCGTCGCGATCACGACCGCGAGCATCATCGGCAGGATCAGCGAGAACTGGCCGGTCATCTCCACGATGATGAGGACCGCCGTCATCGGGGCGCGTGCGGCACCCGCGAAGGCGGCTCCCATGCCCACCACGGCAAACACGCCGACGGGGGAATCGGACAGGGGAGAGACGAGATCTCCGAAGGCGGCGCCCGCCATCGCGCCGATGAACAGCGTGGGCGCAAAGACGCCGCCCGAACCGCCCATACCAATGGTGAACGATGTGAACACAGCGCGGCCCAGCATGAGGGCCAGCAGGAACGCGATTGAGTAGTTCCCCGCGATCGCCTCCTCCTCGAGCGGATAGCCCGAGCCGAACATGTATGGGAAAGCAACGAGTGCCGCGCCGAGGGCAAGGCCGAGCACGCCCGGACGCGCCCACTCCGGTAGGTGCGTGCGTGCCCACAGCCAGTCGATTGCGTCCTCCGAGGCGTACAGGAGCTTCGAGAAACCGAGGCCGCACAGCCCCGCGACGAGGCCGAGGAGCGCCACCCACCAGATGTCCGACATCGACGCGAAGGTCAGGTTGTCGGCGACGCGGATAACCATCTCGTCGCCCTGCAGTATGCGCGCGACCACCGAGGAGGTCACGGCTGAGAGCACGACGAAGCCGAAGGTCTCGGCCGTGAACTCGACGAGGATCACCTCGAGGGCGAACACCGCGCCCGCGAGGGGAGCGTGGAATGTGGCCGCAATGCCGGCCGCCGACCCGCACGAGGCCAACAGGACTACGCGGGAGACGGGCATGCGCAGCCACGACGCGATGGTGGATCCCAGCGACGCGCCCACCTGCACGATCGGGCCCTCGCGCCCCGCGGACCCGCCCGATCCGATTGTCAGGGCCGAGGCCAGGATCTTCACGACCGCGACGCGCCCCGGGATGCGCCCACCCTTACGGCGCACCGCGAGCATCACCTCGGGGATGCCGTGCCCTTTCGCCGAGGGAGCGAAACGCTGGATGAGCGGCCCGTACAGCAGGCCGGCGATCGCGGGGGAGAGAAGCAGGAAGAGCCACGGCGCCCAGCCCCACACGCCGTGCGACTGGCCGATGTGGGTCGTGTACTCGTCGAAGCCGGTGGAGACCCACGTCCACGCGCGAATCGCCAAGTTAAAGACAACGGCTGCTGCACCGACGACCGCGCCAACGAGTGCGGCGGTCACGCCGAGCAGGGAACGATGCGCGGCGACCGTATGGCCGACGCGCAAGCGAGTCCCCGCAGCCGGTTCCTCAGGCTGCGGGGACTGACTCAGGGGTGTCACAGGTTTGCGATCTCCACGTGAATGGGGGCGTCGGTGGCGATGCCCCAGACGGTCCTGTAGAAGGCCAGCTCCGACTGCCACGCATCCTTGATGTTGATGGCCGAGCGGAAAAGGTGTCCCTCTCCCTGGTAGAGCTTGAGGGCGACCGCGTTGCCGTTGGCGCGCAGCGCCTCGTACATCTCCTGGGCCTGCGAGGCGGGAACGACCGGGTCGTCGGTGCCCTGCAGAAGCATGAGTGGCGCCTTAATGTCGCCGACACGGTTGATGGGTGAGCGCTGCGCCCACACCGGGTCGGAGGTGTCGTCGGTGCCGAGCAGAATTGCGTCGTAGTGCGACTCGAACTTGTGGCTGGTTTCCTTCAACTTCACCAGGTCGGCGATGCCCGAGAACGACGCGCCGGCGGTGAACACATCGGAGGAGGCAAGTGCGTTGAGCACGGTGAAGCCACCGGAAGAACGACCACGGATCGCGATTCGCTTCGGATCGACGCGGCCCAGGTCGATGAGGTACTGGGCGCCGTCGATGCAGTCCTGAACGTCCATGACTCCCCAGTTGCCGTTGATGCGCTCACGGTAGGGACGGCCGAAGGACGTCGACCCGCGGAAGTTCACGTCCAGGACCGCAAAGCCGCGGCTGGTCCAGTACTGGAACGGCACCTGCAGGCCGGGACGGGCTGCTTCAGTCGGTCCACCGTGCACGTTGACGATGAGCGGGGGCAGCTCGCCCTCGGGGGCGGCGAACTCGGGGTTCACGGGCGCGTAGTAGAAGCCGTGAGCCTCCTCGCCGTCCGAGGTCTTCCACGTGAGCATCTCGGCGGTGGAGACGAGGGCGGTGGGTACCTCGGCCTCGGACGAGGGACGCAGCACCTTCGTTTTGCCTCGCGACACCTCGATGATCGCGGGAGTGTGCGTTGCGGAGTCCGCGAGGAAGACGACGCGGCCATCCGCAGCGGCGACGTTACCGATGGGCCACCAGCCGGTTGCCCACTCCTCGGCCATGCCGTTGTCGATGCGCACGGTGCCGATGTGCCAGATCTGGTCCTCGGCCCATGAGCACACGAGGTAGTCGTTGTCGTAGTTGTCGTAGGAGTGCAGGCCGAGCTGCCAGTGTGGGTGCGAGAACGCGTGAGGTCCCGGGTGCAGCGCGCGAGTGCGCAGACGCGAGGTCCACGCGTTCGGGTCCTCGCCCTCCTGCCACACGAAGCCCTGGGTGCGGTACAGGTTTGCCCAGCCGGAGGAGTCATCCACGTGGATGAGGTCGCCGTCGAGGGTCCAGCGTGGCTCGTAGACGCATACGCCCGGGCGATCCACCAGGACGACCTCTTGGTCGATGGCGCCCTCGAAGGTCAGGGACGCGACGCGCAGCTGCGAGTATGTCCACGGCATGTTCGGGTGGTTCCACGTGATCCAGGCGATCTTCGTTCCGTCGGGGGAGACAGTCGGTGCCTGAGCGAAGTCGGTGCCCTCGAAGACTGTGATGATCGCGCTGTCGTCGCGGGCGGCGGAGCCATCGAGAGGAATAGCGACGATCTTGTTGATGGGCTCACCCGGGGCAGAGTGGTCCTCGGCCACCGCGTACACGAGGTCGCGCACGTCGGCGATCCAGAAGTCGCCGTAGCGGACCTTCGACAGGGTCGTCAGGGGACGCACGACGCGGCGCGGATCGGCCGTATCGAAGGCGTAGACGCGGCCGTCAGTCTGATCGGAGAAGACGATGACGCCGTGGTGAACGGCGTATGCCTTGCCGCCGTACTCGTGTACGCGCGTGCCGACATCGGGCAGGCGGGAACCATCGATGAGAGGCAGAACCTCACCCGTTTCCCCCGTACCGCGGCGGCGCAGCAGCGTCCCACGTCCGCCCTGGCGCGGATGTCCCTCCACCCAGTAGGTGTCGGGTCCGTCGACGCGAACCTGGGAGAGCGTGACCGAACGGGCAGTGAAAGAATCGCCCGAAATGGGGGACTTCCACAGGCCGTGGGGTGCGACGGTGACGGACATAGTGCCTCCTTAAGCGGTACGGCGAGCCAACACCACCTATCTTAGTGCGCGTGCTTGTCGCCTGCGCGGGCCGAACGTGCCTGACATGCACTTTGATCTGTAGATGAGACGCTCGGGCAACTACACTGGTTCTCATGTCTGGAACACGAGAGTCACGCGACCTGCTGTCGCGCTGCAGCTCACCGCGGGAGCTGCGTCGCCTGGAACGCGATCAGCTGGACGAATTGGCCGCGGAAATTCGCGGGTTCCTGATTGACAACGTGTCGCGCACCGGCGGGCATCTCGGCCCGAACCTGGGCGTCGTTGAGCTGACGATCGGACTGCACAGGGTGTTCCGATCCCCGCAAGATACGATCATTTTTGACACGGGCCACCAGGCGTACGTGCATAAGCTGCTGACGGGGCGTCAGGATTTCTCGTCGCTGCGCTGCCCGGAAGGCCTGTCCGGATACCCGTCACGCCGTGAATCCGAGCACGATGTCGTCGAGTCCTCGCACGCGTCCGCGTCGATTGCGTGGGTGGACGGTATCTCGCGCGAAAAGCATCGCCAGGGGGATCGCACGTGGACCGTGGGCGTGATCGGCGATGGCGCGCTGACGGGAGGCCTCGCATGGGAGGCACTCAATAACATCGCGACGGCGAAAAACCGCCGCATCATGATCATCGTCAACGACAACGGTCGTTCCTATGCACCGACGATCGGCGGTCTCGCGGCGCACCTGGACGCGCTGCGCACCTCTGCCAGATACGAGAAGGCCTTGGCGTGGGGCAAACAGCACCTGCTGAGCCACGGTACGCCGGGACGCGCGGCCTACGACGCGCTGCACGGCCTGAAGTCGGGCATTAAGGACGCGCTGATGCCCCAGGTCATGTTCGAGGACCTGGGCCTGAAGTACATCGGCCCTGTGAACGGCCACGATATCGCGGCGGTTGAGACCGCTCTGCGCCGGGGCCGTTCCCTCGACGAGCCGGTCCTCGTCCACATGATCACCGAAAAGGGCCGTGGCTATACGCCGGCCGAGGAAGACATCGCTGACCGCTTCCACGCGGTCGGCCCAAATTCACCCCGAGACCGGGCTCCCGGTGGCCCCCGAGCGCTTCGGGTGGACGGGTGTCTTCGCCGACGAGATCTGCGCACAGGCCGCCACGCGCGATGACATCGTCGGCATTACGGCCGCGATGATGCGTCCCGTGGGACTTGGCCCCATGTACGAGGCATACCCGGGTCGCGTGATCGACGTCGGTATCGCCGAAGCCGAGGCCGTCGCCTCCGCCGCCGGCATGGCTTACCAGGGCGCACACCCCGTCGTGGCGCTCTACGCGACCTTCCTGAACCGCGGCTTCGACCAGCTTCTCATGGACGTCGCCCTCCACCGCGCGGGCGTCACCTTCGTGCTGGACCGCGCGGGCGTGACGGGCGCGGACGGCGCCTCGCATAACGGCGTCTGGGACATTGCGATGTGCTCGATGATCCCGGGCCTGCGCCTGGCGGCTCCCCGCGACGAGGAGGCGCTGCGCGCGCGCCTTCGCGAGGCTCTCGACGTCGATGATGCTCCCACTGTCATCCGATACCGCAAAGGATCGCTGCCCGAACCCATGCCGGCGCTGCGCAGCGTCGGGGGAGTGGACATTCTCTTCGACGAGGCAGTGGCTGATTCATCCGCTCGGGTGCTCATCGTGGGCACCGGTGCCTGTGCGCCCGATGCGATCGAGGCCGCGCGTCGCCTGTCGGCCGACGGCGTGAGCGTCACGGTCGCGGACCCGCAGTGGATGATCCCCGTCTGTCCGGAGCTTGCAACGTTGGCCCACGACTACGACTGCGTCGTGAGCGTCGAGGATGGCATCGTCCAGGGCGGTTTTGGCTGGTCGCTGCGCGACGCGGTTGCGGAGGCGGGCGTGCCCGTGCGCTGCCTGGGCGTGCCGCAGGGATTCCCCGAGCACGGCGACCGCGGCGCGATGATTGCTCAGTTCGGCTTCGATGCCGACGGCATCGAGTGCGCGGCCCGCGAGCTCGTCGAGCGAATCGGTAACCGCTAGAGCGCCCGGGTCAGACGCCGAGCGCGTCGCAAATCGGGTCGAGCGTCAGATCGATCTGCCAGTCGCGTGCGCCGCGATTGACCATGCGCTCCTCGACTTCGTCGCCCGACGGGCGTGACGGATCCAGGGGAGCCCAGGCGAGGTATCGCTGCACCTGGGGAGCGAGCACAACCTCGGGAGCCAGACCGAGACTCGATGCGACCGAAGCGACCGCGTGACGTACCGTTCCCAGGCGCGCGGCCGAGGCCTCGTCGATGCGATTCCAGTGGCGCGGTTCCGGGATCGATCCCGGCTGCACGGGCTTGCGCTTGGGAGGCAGCTCGTCCTCCGTCATGGCGGCCACGCTGGTTAGCGCGCGCATCCACTCGTCCTCGTACTGGCGGGCGACGGGGGAGCGGAACTCGCTGATGCTCATGAGCGCGCGCTTGTTGCGCGGGGGATTCGAGGCCGCGCGCACGAGGGCGGCGTTGCGCACGAGGCGGCCGGGGCTCAGGTCGATGCGCTGAGCGATCGACTCGCGTGTCTCCCACAGGGCCTTCAAGACGGCGAGGCCGCGCCGCGAACGGATCTTGCCCGCGCCGGGCACGGACCGCCAGCGATCAGCCTTCGGGCCGGGAGGGGTCACCGACAGCGCGTATGCGAACTCCTGCTGCGCCCACTCCCATCGACCCATCTCATCGAGCCGCTTCGAGAGGCGGTAGTACAGCTCCGTCAGCAGCTCAACGTCGAGGGCAGCGTAGCGCAGCCACTCCTTGGGCAGGGGACGCACCGACCAATCCGAAGCCTGGTGATCCTTGACGAGGCCCAGGCCGAGAATCTGCTCGGCGACGGCTGCCAGACCGAAACGCTCTAGACCGATGAGGCGCGCTGCGATCTCCGTGTCGAACAGGGCGGAGGGATGCAGGCCAACCTGGCGCAGATTCGGCAGGTCCTGGAGGCAATCGTGCAGCAGCCAGACATCATCCACGCCCGGCTGCAGCACGGACAGGTCCGGCAGTGCGTGCGTGTCGATGAGGAATGTGCCGACGTCCTCGCGGCGAATCTGCACAAGGTAGGGATCGGAGCCATAGCGGAAGCCCTGAGCGCGCTCCACGTCCAGGGCAATCGGAGTTGAACCGACGCTCAGTGCACGCGCTGCTGCCTCAAGCTCTTTCTGGGTATCAATGACAGCGGGGGTACCCCCACGCGGCTGCGCGATAAGCTCCGGATTATCGGTATCGCCCTGCGGCAAGCCACCGCCATTGTTGACCAGCACTCAGACTCCTTCGAGATGACGGGCGGGCACGATTCCCGCCGTCCGACGCATCACATCCGCCCAACCGGACAGATGCTCACCAAGATACTCACTGTTCGGTGTCCACGACGCGCGGACCTCGACAAACAGTGACGATCCGCGCAACTCCAGGCCGCCGAAGGTCTCGCTCATCTCCCGGGTCACCGTGCCGGTCAAGTCGTGGAGACCAGCGCCAGCCGTGTCCAGGCAGTCGAGCATCCAGCCCCAGATTCCCTCCGAGAGCATCGGATCGCCGATCATCTCCGAGTCCACTTGTGCGCGCATCTGAGCGACGACGCGGAAGGTGCCGTTCCAACCGATCTGCTCCACGGGGTCGTGTAGGATCACCATGCGACCAGTCGATAGGGGCTGTCCGGCCTCGTCCTCGTCGGTGGTTCGCATCGCGAGCGCCGCCGTGAAGGGCGCCAAACGACGAGGCGAGGGAACCTCCTCGAGGAGTATGTGCGGCAGGTGGTCCGCCTGTCGCAGGGACAGCAGAGCCCGCATAAACTCCTCGGGCACCGCGTTTTCATTCACAAATCAAATCGTACGGGTGTCCATGCGTCTTGTGGGCCAGACGCGCCGCCAACCCCCAGGTCGATAAGTAGCGGGTAGACGTACTCGGATGGTGGTGGTTAGTGTCGGTGGCCTACAGTCCGCGCGGATTGCGCAGGATGAATGACGTGCGCGGTCCGACGTGGACGATGTCGCCCGAGTGGTACTCGTCGCGATCATCATCGCCGGCGGTGTCGACGACCGTGTGCCAGATCTGACCGTACTTCGTGTCCGGAAGCGTGAAGTCGACCGCCTCCGGAGCGGCGTTGAGCAGCAGCAGGAAGTCGTCGTCGAGAATCCGCTGTCCGTTCGCGTCGGGTTCACGGATCGCGTCGCCGTTGTAGAAGACCATCGTCGAACGCGCCCACGGCTGATTCCACTCCTCCTCCGTCATATGCGTGCCCGCCGGGGTGAACCACTCGATCTCGCCCAGTTCGGACTCGCCGCCGCGACGCGCGGGACCCTCGAGGAAACGGCGGCGGCGCATGACCGGGTGATCACGGCGCAGGTGGATGAGGTGACGGGTGAAGTGCAGGAGCTTGTGATCATGCTCGTCCAGATCCCAGTTGATCCACGACAGCTCGTTGTCCTGGCAGTACGCGTTGTTGTTGCCTCGCTGAGTGCGGCCCAGCTCGTCGCCGTGGGCGATCATCGGGACACCCTGGGAGAACATGAGGGTCGTCAGGAAGTTGCGCTGCTGACGGTAGCGCAGCTCGATGATGTCCTCGTCATCCGTGTCTCCCTCGACGCCGCAGTTCCACGAACGATTGTCGTTCGCGCCATCCGCGCCGCCCTCAAGGTTCGCCTCGTTGTGCTTTTCGTTGTAGGACACCAGATCACGCAGCGTGAAGCCGTCGTGTGCGATGACGAAGTTGATGGAGGCCGTGGGCTTGCGGCCGGTCGTCCCATAGAGGTCAGAGGAGCCGGCCAGGCGGGAGGCGAAGTCGGGGAGCGAGGAGAACTCGCCGCGCCAGAAGTCACGCACCGTGTCGCGGTACCTGCCGTTCCACTCGGACCACAGGGGTGGGAAGCCGCCGACCTGATAGCCGTCCGCTCCTACGTCCCAGGGCTCGGCGATCAGCTTGACCTGGGAGACAACGGGATCCTGGTGGATGAGATCGAAGAATGCGGACAAGCGGTCAACCTCAGCGAACTGCCGGGCCAGTGTGGAGGCAAGGTCAAAGCGGAAGCCGTCCACGTGCATCTCTGTCACCCAGTAGCGCAGTGAGTCCATGATGAGCTGCAGGACCTGCGGCGAACTCATGAGGAGGGAGTTGCCCGTGCCCGTCGTGTCGAAATAGTGCTGACGATCCCCGTCGACAAGGCGGTAATAGGAGGGATTGTCGATGCCGCGGAAGGAGAGGGTCGGCCCCATGTGGTTGCCCTCTGCCGTGTGGTTGTAGACGACGTCGAGGATGACCTCGATGTTGGCGGCGTGCAGCGCCTTCACCATCGCCTTGAACTCGGACACCTGTGCTCCAGGGTCCTTTGTGGCCGCGTAACCGTTGTGCGGGGCGAAGTAGCCGATCGTGTTGTAGCCCCAGTAGTTAGACAGTCCCTTGGCCTGCAGCGTCGTATCGTTCGTAAACTGCTGGATCGGCATGAGCTCGACCGTGGTGATGCCCAGCTTCGTCAGGTGCTCGATAATCGCCGGATGCGCCATGCCGGCGTAGGTGCCGCGCAGCTCCTCCGGGATGTCCGGGTGATGCATCGTCATGCCCTTGATGTGGGCCTCGTAGATGATCGACTCGGAGTAGTCGTGGCCTGGGCTGTGGTCGCCCTCCCAGTCGAAGAAGGGGTTGACGACGACGGAGTGCATTGTCGCGTCGGCGGAATCGCCGCCCTTGAGCGTCAGGGGATCATCCACCTGATAAGAAAGGAGGTCCAGAGAATCTGTCAGCTGGCCCTCGATCGCCTTTGCGTAGGGGTCAAGAAGGAGCTTCGAAGGGTCACAACGCAAACCGTTCTGGGGATCCCAGGGGCCGTCGATGCGGTAGCCGTAAAGCTGGCCGGCGCGCACCTGTGGGACATAGACGTGCCATACGTAGGCATCGACCTCTGTCATGGGGATGCGCATTTCGTTGAGGTCGTCGTCCAAGAGGCACAGCGTCACAGACGTTGCGACCGAGGAGTAGATCGCGAAGTTCGTTCCGGTTCCGTCAAAGGTGGCACCCAGGGGGTAGGCCTTGCCAGGTCGCGTTTCCATACCGACAAGCCTCGCACGAATGTGTATCGATTGGGCGATAATCCGCCCGAAAATGAGCGTGTGACTTGGATAACGGGGCTTTGGTTTTGCGTTCTGGCCAGATCTTCTGTTAAGGTTTTACCCGTTGCGAAGAACGGTTGACGTTCTGAGAAACGCGGATGTGGCTCAGTTGGTAGAGCATCACCTTGCCAAGGTGAGGGTCGCGGGTTCGAGTCCCGTCATCCGCTCGGGCGATTGGCGCAGCGGGAGCGCGCTTCCCTGACACGGAAGAGGTCACTGGTTCGATCCCAGTATCGCCCACGGTCATCCTGGTAACAGGATTGGCGGGCTATAGCCCGGCCGCACATGCGGTTCACGCGGATGTGGCTCAGTTGGTAGAGCATCACCTTGCCAAGGTGAGGGTCGCGGGTTCGAGTCCCGTCATCCGCTCTCAATCGGGAATCCACTCGATCCCATTGGGTGTGGTGGGTTGGCCGAGAGGCGAGGCAGCGGCCTGCAAAGCCGTATACACGGGTTCGAATCCCGTACCCACCTCGGGCGATTGGCGCAGGGGTAGCGCGCTTCCTTCACACGGAAGAGGTCACTGGTTCGATCCCAGTATCGCCCACCAGTAAGTCGGATCTAATGATCCGGCTTTTTGTTTTTCATGCTCCCGTCGATTGTCGGCGGGAGCTTTTCTGTTCGTATTCTGTTGGCATCGGGTGTGTCACGTGGTGCCGTGTCGTGCTTGCATATTGTGGGCCTACGCGTTGTCAAGGTTGATCTCGAGCGGGCGTGCAGTGTGGCGCGACCCTTCGTTGTGAGAGTTCAGTGTCTTCGAGATGCGTCAGCGGGTGGCGGCGAGCTGTCCGACTGCTGGGCCTTGGGAGTGGTGAACGGATATTAGATCTGTGCTGGGCGTTGTTTCACCCTTCGATTCGCTGACCGACTGGTGAGTTTGTCGCTGTTAAGGGTCGGTTGGTCGCTCATTGGACGACACGCCCGGGTAGCAAATTTTGTCAGTTTATAAATTAGTCCGACAAATTGGCGGGGTTTGCTTTTGTCGCTCGTGTTAGTTGTGGTGCCTGAGGAACTAATCGCTCTAATTCTTGACCAAATTGCAGGTGATTGGCATAGACTGGTCCGGTATGCGGCGACGCCGTCGCACATCCCGTTGACAGGAGTTTTCTATGGTTGCCCTGAAGCGCCGTCACTTCGGTGTTCTTCTTGCGACTTTCGCATTGGTTCTGAGTTTCTTTGGCCTGGCGCAGTTTGTCGGCGCTCAGGCTCCTGCGTCTGCGGCCCCCCTGAGCTGCCCGGCGCCCACCACGAATGTGAGCAACAAGGTCACCTTGGACTGGGACAACGCCCAGCTCGTCGATCACACCGGCCGCGAAACCAAGGCTGTGGGTGACTGGTGGGACCTCGGCATCAAGCTGCCGTGGAAGACCGACGGCCGCGTGAAGGCCGGAGACTACTTCACCTACGACGCGTCGATCATCAATGCCGCGACGGGGGAGAGCGTTCTGCGTCCCAACGTCGCCCGTAAGTTCGAGGTCATCTCCAACAGCGGCGTCGTCGTCGGTTGCGGCACCTGGGGTGCTGACGGCATGGTCACCGTCGTCTTCAATGAGAAGGTCGAGTCCGCCGCGCAGTGGTACGGCCACGTCTCCACCAACGGCCTGACCCACTACACCGGTCCTGGCGGTGAGAAGTACACGGTCAAGCTCGGCAAGAAGGTCGAGCGCGAGCTCGACATGCTGCGCCGTACCCCCGGCGTTCCTCGCTACCAGAAGGACGGCTGGCTGACCCTCGGTGAGAATGAAGATGGCGACGAGAACAAGGCCATCATGTGGCGCGTTGTGTTCCCCGCAGGCGACAAGGCTGTGACCGGCGCGTCGATCGTCGACGAGGTTCCCGCGGGCTCCAACTGGAGCTTCAACTGTGACGTCGTTAATGAGTACACGAAGAACCACACCTACCTGGTGACCGATCCGACCACCTCCGAAGGTCTCCGTCAGGACAATGACACCTCGAAGGGCGCCTTCGGTGCTGCCGCACAGGTCGAGTGCTCCTCCTCCAAGGTGACCGTCACGCTCGCAGAGATTCCCGCGAACCAGTCCGCCATCGTTCTGCTGCCCGCTCACATTAAGGGCGTGAAGCGTGCTGGCGACGTCGTGGGCGTCTTCTCCAACACCGTCAACTTCAACGTTCCCGGTGGCAAGGTTGTCGAGCCCATTACGAAGACCCTCCACTACGGCGCGGCCGCCGACGCATACGCCCACCAGACCTTCTCCGTGACCAAGAAGGTCGAGGGCGACCTGCCCGAGTCCGCCCAGGACCTCGAGTACCCGCTGACGATCACCCTGAAGAACGACGCCGATCCCTCGGTGAACAAGACCTTCGAGGCATCCGTCAAGGCCGGCGAGACCTACACGTACCCCACGTCTCTCCCGCTGGGTACCGTCGTGACGGTGTCGGAGGGCGAGCTGCCTGCAGGTGTGGGTATCACCTGGAACGACGGCGAGAGCCGCGTCTTCGAGACCGCTGATGGCGTGACCCTCTCGGCAGATAACCGCGAGGCTACCTTCACGCTGAGCGATGATCGGGTCTACTCGCTGACCCTGACCAACACGGTGGCGCCTACCCCGACCCCGACCCCGTCGGCCACGCCTTCGACCCCTGCTCCGACCCCCTCGGCTACCCCGTCGCCCGCTCCGCAGCTGGCCAAGACTGGTACCGATGCAGCTGGCCTGGGTGTCCTGGCAGGAATCGTCGCAATCGCGGGCCTGTCTCTCGTGGCGGCCAAGCGCCGTAGCCACTGATGACTATGAACCCCTGAGGTGCATGAGTGCCTGAGGGTGCACAGCGGGCGGGATGAGCAATGCTCATCCCGCCCGCTTCTTTGTGTGTGATTTCTGGCCGGTGATTATTCGTGTGGAGAAGGGGGCAAGGGTGCGTGCGGACAAAAGTCCTGTCAAAAGATGGAGGGTTGAGAATCCTGCTGTTGATGCCGCGTTGAGGAGCGGTGGGCTAGGTCGTCGTAGCCGCGTAAGTGTGCTTCCTTGTGTGGCCTCTTGTGGCTCGTCAGAGGTGTTTGGCGCTGTGGTGCGATGGAGGATGGTGCGTCGAATGAGGATGAGTTACTTGTGGTCGGGCTCGACGGACATGGACCATGACGCGCGAAAGTGTGATCAAGTGCACGATTTTATAAAATCCGCATTTTTACTGGTCAAGCGCGTTTGACCTGCTGTGCAGGAAATTAATTTGGTTCAATTACAGACGTGTTTTGTATGGCGCGTATATGCACCTTGAAGCGGTTTGACAGGGAAATTTTATTTGAATAGTTTTTCGCTAATGTGTTGTCTGGCAGCCATTTAGCTTCGTTACTCTATAATTATGTGCTTGAGGCGATACCGTCTCATGTCCATCGACAGGAGTATTTTATGGTTGCGTTGAAGAGCAGGCGGCTCGGCGCACTTCTTGTAGCTTTTGCTCTGCTAATGAGCTTCTTTGGTGCTTTGCAGCTGTTGACGACCCGAACGGCGTCGGCCACGGCGCTTGCGTGCCCGGCCCCCACGACGAACGTCAACAACAAGGTTGATCTCGACTGGGACAACCTGCAGCTGGTCAATCCTCAGGGTGCGGAAGCGAAGACAATCGCGAACCTGTGGGATATCGGCGTCAAGCTGCCGTGGAAGACCAACGGTGCTGTCAAGGCCGGCGACTTCTTCACCTACGACGCGACCGTTGCCGAGGCGAACACGGGTCAGCCGATCCTGCGCCCCACCGCCGAGCGTTCCTTTGACGTCCTTTCCTCGACTCGCGTCGTCGTCGGCTGTGGCACATGGGGGACCGACGGTATCGTCACCGTCGTCTTCAACGAGAACGCCAACTCGGCCGCCGAGTGGGCGGGCTCCGTGACGACGAGCGCCATGGTTCAGTACACCGGACCAGCCAACGATCAGTTTGAGGTGCAGGTTGGCAACAAGGTGCTCTCGCGCAAGGTCAACATGGTCGTGCGCCCCACCGGTGAAGCCCGTACCGTCAAGGAAGGCTGGATTGGCCTGAGCGACAGCGAGGATGGCGATGAGAACAAGGCCATCATGTGGCGCGTGATTCTTCCCGCCGGTGATACGGCCGTAACCGGCGCGTCGATCGTCGACGAGGTTCCCGCCGGCGAAAACTGGAGCTACGACTGCGCCACTGTGACCGACTACGTCAAGAAGCACACCTTCGTCGTCGTCGATCCGACCACGCCCGAGGGTAAGCGCCTGAGCAAGGACACCTCGAAGGGTGCCTTCGGTACTGGTTCGACGGTCGAGTGCACGCCCCAGAAGCTGACCGTGACCTTCCCTGAGATCCCCGCGAACCAGTCGGCGATTGTTGAGATTCCGACTCGCGTCGAGGGGGCCAAGCGCGCCGCTGACATCGTCGGCAAGTTCTCCAACACCGTGAAGTTCAACGTGCCCGGCAAGAAGGTTTCGCCCGTCACGAAGGTGATGCGTTTCGGTGCGGTCGCGGATGCTTTTGCGCACCAGAGCTTCTCCGTGACGAAGAAGGTTGACGGCGAGCTCCCCGACAATGCGAAGGACCTCGAGTACACCCTCAACATCACGCTGAAGAACGACGCCGATCCGTCGGTCAATAAGACCTACCAGGCGACCGTCAAGGCGGGTAAGAGCTACAGCTACCCGGGTGCCCTCCCGCTGGGCACCGAGGTGACCGTCTCCGAGGGTGACCTCCCTGCAGCCGATGGCGTGACCTGGAATGAGGCTGAGAGCCGCGTGTTCGATACCGCGCAGGGCGTCACCCTCAAGGCCAACAACCGCGAGGCGACCTTCAAGCTCAGCGAGGATCACCTCTTTGCGCTGAACCTGAACAACAAGCTGGTTCCTACGCCTAAGCCCACACCAACGCCGACCCCGACGCCGACCCCGACGCCGACTCCGACGCCGACGCCGACCCCGACCCCGACCCCGACGCCGACCCCGACGCCGACCCCGACGCCGACCCCGACGCCGACCCCGACGCCGACTCCGACCCGACTCCGACCCCGACGCCTTCGGAGTCCCCGACGCCGACGCCTTCGGAGTCCCCGACGCCGACGCCTTCGGAGTCCCCGACGCCGACGCCTTCGGAGTCCCCGACCCCGACGCCTTCGGAGACGCCGACTCCGACGCCGACGCCTTCGGAGTCCCCGACCCCGGAGCCGACGCCCACGCCGTCGACACCCCCCGCACCGCGCCTCGCTAAGACCGGTGCAGATGCGACGAACCTGGGCTTCCTGGCCGGCCTCGTGACGATTGTGGGTGTCTCCCTCGTGATCGCCAAGCGCCGCAACGGCTGAAACACAGCAACAGAAAACGCGGATGAGAAGATACCTTCTTCTCATCCGCGTTTTCCTTGTCTGGGCACGGCGGGCGCTCCATGCTGGCAGGTAGAGGATCCGCCGCTTGGCGCTTTGCTCGATGCTGTACACCGAGGACAGGCTAGAGCACGCGCAGATAGACGCGTGCCTCCCAGGGCTTCATTGAATCGTGCGGACGTACGTCGCGATCCGCCCCGTCCTGGGACTGAAGAGAGTCGACGGCGAGCGGTACATCCGTATTACCCAGGTACAGATTCCAGCGCGAGGGTGCCCATGCCTCGTCCGGGGCCGTAAAATGTGGGGTCTGAACCGAGCCCGAGAGGTTGACCATCACGAGAACTTCGCTGCCCGCCGTCCACCGACGATAGACGAAGAGCGCCGGTGAACCGACGTCGATGCGCTCGAATGAGCCCTCCGTCAGCGCGGGAACGCGGTGACGAGCATCGATGAGTGCCTTGTAATACGACAGGATCGATCCTGGATCCTGGATCTGTGCCGCAACGTTGATGACAGCGGCGGATGGCGGAACATCGATCCATGGCTCGCTCGAGGTGAAACCGGCGGTGGGGGAGTCATCCCACTGCATTGGTGTGCGCCCGTTGTCGCGCGACATGGCGGCCAGGCCGACCGGTACCTCGTCGCCTTCGAGACCCGCCAGAAAATTGAGGGATTCGACGTCGCGGAAATCGCAGCGCTTCAATAAAGAGCCGCCGAGCATCCCTATTTCCTGCCCCTGATAGATGAAAGGCGTGCCACGTTGTAGGAAATACGCCGTGGCGAGGGCCGTCGCAGACTCACGCCAATAGCTGCCGGGGTCACCGAAACGCGACACCGCCCGCGGCTGGTCGTGATTCTCCAGGTAGAGAGCGTTCCACCCTCGATCGCCGAGCGTGTCCTGCCAGCGAGTGAAAACCTCGGCCAGCTCACCATCGGCGAGGGGACGGGGCGAGAACTTCCCGTTTTCTAGCCCGAGATTCATGTGCTCGAACTGGATGAGCATATTGAACTCGCCGCGCTCCGGGGCGCAGAACAGCAGCGCGGACTCGGGGGATGCATTCGATGCCTCGCCGACCGTGAAGGATCCGGGATGATGGGCGAACGTCCGTGCGTTCATCTCCTGCAAAAACTCGTGCAGGCGCGGTCCGTCCGCGTAGCACTCGTGGCCCACGCCGAATGGGGCGCGTGCAGGGCCGCCGTCTGGGAGGCACGGTGCCTTGGAGATCACGTCAATGGCGTCAACCCGGAATCCATCGACGCCGCGATCCAACCACCAGTTCATCATCTCGTAGACCGCGTCGCGCACCCGTGGGTTCTCCCAGTTCAGATCCGGCTGCTCGCGGGCAAACAGATGCAGGTAATACTGGCCTGATGTCGGATCGAATTGCCACGCGGAACCACCGAAAAAAGACTCCCAGTTGTTCGGCTCCGCCCCGGGTGCCCCGGGTTCCATCCCGGGGCGTGCGTCACGCCAGTAGTACCAGTCGCGGCGTGGTGAGTGTGTGGAAGAAGCGGATTCGACAAACCATGGGTGTTCGACCGAGGTGTGGTTGACGACGAGGTCCATGACGACGCGCATGCCGAGCTCGTGGGCGCGAGCGACGAGCTGATCAAAGGCGCCCAGATCCCCGAAGAGAGGATCAATGTCTTGGTAGTCGGAGATGTCGTAGCCGTTGTCTGCCTGAGGGGAACGGTAGATCGGGGAAATCCACACGATATCGACGCCGAGGTCCGCCAGATAGTCCAGGCGCTGATGAATCCCGTGCAGATCGCCGTAACCGTCACCGTTCGTGTCCTGGAATGAGCGGGGGTAGACCTGGTAGAGGACGGCATTTCCACCAGGGGGATACGCTGGTGCGCGTCGTGGGGAGCAGGTCCGGGTGGTGAATCATGAGTGCCTGCGCAGCGTTCTACTTGGTGTCGAACGTCGCGGTGGCGACGAATTGACCGGTGCTCAGGTCCTGAACGGCATTGCAGGTGAACGCAAAGGTTCCGCTCTTGCCGGAGTTAATCGTTCCCTCGAAGGTACCCTTCAGAACGTACTGCAGATTACCCTTGTCGGTCTTACCGTCGCGGGAAATCGTCCAATCCGTGATCTTGCCCGATGCCGCAGATTTACTGAGGGAGTGTTTGCACTGGTCGAAAACATTTGTCTCCTCGTCGTCAGTGAGCGGATCGTTACCGTTCTTGTCCCTAGGCTTGGGGAGGCGCCGTGCCCGGAACCGGAAGAAGTGCCTGAAGACGAGCCAGACGATGACCCCGAAGAGGAGCCAGACGAAGAATCTGTCGGCGTCCCAGTCGTGGGCGCCCCAGTCGCGGGTGCCTGCCCGGTTGAACGGGGCCTGCTGCTCGTGGCAATCGCCGCAAAAACGATCATGAGAAGGATGACGAGGATGGCGACGACGATGCCGATGATCAAGCCCGCATGCGACTTTTGGCGCGGCGGCATTGCGCCAACGGAGCCGTAGGAAGGGGCACCAACGGGCTGCACCTGCGGCATGGGCGACGGAGCTTGGTAATAGCCGGGCTGTGCCTGCTGGTTAACCGTGGGTTGCGCGTGCCCGTATCCTGCGCCCGTAGCCCCACTGGGCTGCTGGTGCGCGGATGGAGTCCCGTAGACCGCGCCGCCCTGCGCGCCGACCGGATACTGGCCGTTCGGCGCCTGCGGACCACCCCACTGCGATGGCTGGTTGGGGCCGTAGGGGTTGGACATGAGGACTCCCTGATGTCGATGGTGCTAGACGTCTGGAGATTGTGCGGTCGCCCCTGCAGTAGCCGAGGGTCTAGGAGATCGCGCGGCTGACTGCAGGGCAGTCGCTATTTCTACTCGAAGTGCGTTTCAATCAAACCCGACGACAGGTCATAGTCTGCCTTGCAGGTGAAGTCACTGTCGACGGCCTCGTTGGTTTTGGCGAGCCGGCCGGTCACGTGACCCGTGTACGCGTAGGTGAGCTTGTCAGAGCTCGTGTTGATGAGGAAGATCTCGTTATTCGTGATAGACGCGCCCTTGATTGCCGTATAGATCTGGCTGTCGCAGGTGGACTTGATCATATTCTCGACGGCGGGGTCAGATCCGCCATTCGAGCCATTCGAGCCATTCGAGCCTGTTCCTGTGCCAGATCCTGACGTAGGCGACGGCTTCGAGCCGTACGTGGGCGACGAGGAGGGCTTGCTCGTGGGCTTCGATCCGTAGCTGGGGGAGCTCGACGACGTGGGCGAGGGGCTTGCTGATCGGTCTTCCCGCGACGAAGACATGCCGATCTGGAAGATCAGCATGATGATTCCGCCAATGACGAGAGCGGCAATGAACGAGCCTGCGATGATCGCGATGAGCTTGCCACTGTTGGAACCGGAGGGCTGGGGACCCATCGGACCGCCTGCGTAAGCGGGCTGACCGTAAGGGGACGAGCCGTAGGAAGGCTGAGCTGCCTGCTGTGGGTATCCACCCTGCTGCTGGTATCCGCCCTGCTGCTGGTATCCGCCCTGCTGGTTCCCACCCTGAGGGTAGCCTCCCTGCTGGGGGTATCCGCCCATGCCCGGCTGGGGCTGGAAGGGCTGCTGGTTGTGCTGCGAAAATGGCGAACTCATAACGAACTTTCGTAGAGGTGAGAGAGGTCTCAGGGAACGTTCCGTATCCTACCAGGCGCTAGGCTTGTGGCATGACGATCGACTACCTGACTCGGCCTCGCCCCCTGTCGCCCCGCGACGACATCCTGCCCGTCATCATTGGCGGGGACTTCGGTGTGTATGGAATTGGGCGCTGTTTCAATGAGGCTTTCGGATGCCGCTGTATCTGTGTCGGTTCTCAGCCGACTGAGTCGATCACACGGTCACACTTTTTCGATGTTCGTCACGTGAGCGCCCATGCGAGCGACGCTCAGCTGCTTGACACCCTGATGACAATTGCCGTTGAGAACACGGACAAGAAGCTCATCCTGATGGCGAATCACGATATCTTCTCCGCGTTTGTCGCCCGTAATATGGACACGCTCTCACGGCACTACGCGCTGCCTTTCCCGAGTGAAGAGGTCATGGATCGCCTGACTGATAAGGAGGAGTTCTCCCACGCGTGTGAACGCGCAGGAATCGATACCCCCGGTACGGTTGCCGTCGATTTCTCCGGTGTTGAGGACGAGGCCTGGGTGGCCCCCGAGATTCCCTTCAGCTTCCCGGTTGTGGCCAAATCCGCAAAAGGCGAGCCCTACGACGTGCTCGAGTTCGAGGGCAAGCGCAAGATCTGGTTCATCGATACGCCCGAGGAACTGACCCAGCTGTGGGAGACGCTCAAGGATGCGGGTTTCCGCGATACCTTCCTCGTCCAGGAACTGATTCCCGGGGACAACACGGCGATGCGCTCGATCACCGCCTATGTTGATTCGCGAGGCAAGGTCACCCTCATCGGTTCCGCTCGCGTGCTCCTCGAGGATCATGCCCCCACGATGATCGGCAACCCGGTGGCCATGATCACCGAGGACTTCCCCCAACTGTGGGCAGACGCGTGCACCCTCCTGACCGAGAACGGCTACCGCGGTTTCGCAAACTTCGACGTGAAGATCGATCCCCGGGACGGGCGAGCCCTCTTCTTCGAGGTGAACCCGCGCATCGGCCGCAACAACTGGTACATGGCCGCCGCCTGCGCGAACCCGATGATCCCGATGGTTGAGGACCTTATCGACGGCAAGGCCTGCGAGCAGACCCAGGCCCACGATGAAATTCTCTACACCCTGGTCCCGGACTCTCTGCTCCTGCACTACATCACCGACCCCAACCTGCGTGCGCGAGTCAAGACGATTATCCGGGAGGGACGCCGCTTCGACCTGCTCCTCAACCCAACGGAGAAGGATCTGCGACGCAACCTCACCGTCTGGCTCCAGAAGCAGAACCACCGACGGAAGTTTGCACGCTACTACCCGGAGCCTACCGAGACGTCCTACTGACGCCACGTCTCCTCCCTGCCAACCCCGGCCTCGTCGGTGGGGGAGGAGGCCCTGATAGACTGACCCCCTACGCGACCGATAATTCCGACTAACGAGGACACCATGACGACAACCGCACTCGTGCCCATCTCTCAGGAAGACAAGATCGCCGCGGTCTCTGGCTTCCAAGACCGCTCCCTGCCCATCGAACAGACGTGCGTGTGGGAGGCGTTCGAGGAATCCCAGGGCCACGGAGTGTGGGGACGCTACGCCTGGTGCGAGGACGATTCCAAGATCGCCTTCATTACCCTCTACAAGTACTCGGTACGCGGCGTCCACTACCTGTGGGCGAAGTGGGGACCTGCGTGGGTGAAGGAAGCCTCCCCGGAGCGCGAAGCCGCTCTGCGAGCGGACCTCGTGCGCGAGATTAAGGCGAAGGACAAGACCGTCGCCTTCGTGCGCCTGCATGCCATCTACCAGCACCCCGACCTGTGCATGCCGCTGCAGACGATCTCCTACGATCGCACCGTCGTCATTGACACCTCCGGCAAGACCGAAGACGCGATCCTCGCCGCCATGCCCAAGGCCGGCAAGCGCTCGATCCGCTCCGGCCTGAAGAAGGGAAAGGCCGAGGGCGTCACCTTCCATGAGGACACTGCCAACGCCGAGGCCGTCATCGACGAGTACTACGCCGTCATGGAGGAGACCGCCAAGCGTGACGGCTTCCGTCCCCACCCCAAGGAGTACTACCTCAGCCTGCTCAAGACGCTGGGCCCGCAGCACGCTCGCATCTTCTCGATGCGCGACGCCGACGGCAACATCCTGTGCTGGGACTTCTGCCTCGTCGAGGGAATCCGCGCGCAGGCCGAATACGGTGCCTCCACCGAGGCCGGTCGTCGCCTGCGCCAGCCCCCGGTCCTGGACTTCCTGGCTGCTGAATTCCTGGCCCGCGACGGTGTGCGCGAATTCGACCTCATGGGTGCGCACTCGCCGCGTTGCCCCGATCTATACAGCGTCGGCAAGTACAAGAGCGCCTTCGCCTCGCACTTCACAGACGTGCCCGGCGGCTGGGACATGCCCATCAAGAAGGCCACCTACCGTGCCCTGACCGCCGCGAAGGCCGTGAAGGACTGGCGCGCCCGCTCCTGAAGCGGACCCGCCACGGGGCTAGAATTCAAATCGCAACACAATCTCGCGTATCTAACAAAACTAGGAGACACAGTGCCCGATATCTCGCTCGTCATTGACGGACACGAACAGACCGTACCGGCGGGGACCACGGGCACGACGTGGTTCGAGAAGTCGCGCGATGTTGTCGCCATCAAGGTTGACGGCACGCCGCGTGACCTGGAGACGCCCTTCGAAGAGGGGACGACCGTCGAGGCCATCACCCTGGCCAGCGAGGACGGCCTGAACATCCTGCGTCACAGCGCGACCCACGTGCTCGCCCAGGCCGTCCAGGATGTCTTCCCCGACGTGAACCTCGGCATCGGCCCCTTCATCACCGACGGTTTTTACTACGACTTCGGCAACATCGACGCGGTGACCCCCGAGCTGCTGCGCGACCTCGAGAAGCGCATGAAGCGCATCATCAAGGAAGGCCAGCGCTTCGTGCGCCGCGAGATCTCCGAGGAGGAGGCCGTGGTTGAGCTGGCTGATCAGCCTTACAAGCTCGAGCTCGTCACCACGAAGGGCAAGGGCGCCGAGGGCGCGTCCGTCGAGGTCGGCGGCGCAACGCTCACCATGTACGACAACGTGCGCCGCGACGGCTCGGTGGCCTGGAAGGACCTGTGCCGCGGCCCCCACCTGCCCTCCACCAAGCTCATCGGCAACGGCTTCGCGCTGACCAAGGCGTCGGCCGCCTACTGGAAGGGCGACCAGTCCAACGATCAGCTCCAGCGCATCTACGGCACCGCCTGGGCCTCCAAGGAAGACCTCGTCGCCTACCAGGAGCGCATCAAGGAGGCCGAGCGCCGCGACCACCGTCGCCTCGGTGCCGAGCTGGACCTGTACTCCTTCCCCGAGGAGATCGGCCCCGGCCTCGTTGTCTTCCATCCCAAGGGTGGCATCCTGCGCCACGAGATCGAGTCCTACGTGACCGACCGCCACAAGAAGGCCGGCTTCGACTTCGTGCACACCCCCGAGATCTCCAAGGGTGGACTCTTCCACACGTCGGGTCACCTGCCCTACTACGCGGACACGATGTTCCCGCCCATGCTCGTCGATGAAGAGCGCGACGAGGAAGGCAACGTCACCAAGGCAGGCCAGGAGTACTACCTGAAGGCCATGAACTGCCCGATGCACAACCTGATCTTCCGCTCGCGCGGCCGCTCCTACCGCGAGCTGCCGCTGCGCTTCTACGAGCTCGGCCACGACTACCGTTACGAGAAGAGTGGCGTCGTCCATGGCCTGACCCGCATGCGCGGCTTCACGCAGGACGACTCGCACACCTACTGCACGCCTGAGCAGGCCTCGGAGGAGATCCGCACGCAGATCGAGTTCTTCCTGTCGATTCTCTCTGCTTTCGGTCTCAAGGACTTCTATCTCGAACTGTCCACGCGTGACGAGGACGGCAAGAAGAAGGACAAGTTCATCGGTTCGGATGAGGACTGGGCGGCAGCCACCAAGGCGCTCGAGGACGCCTGCGCGGCGACCGGCCTCGACCTCGTTCCGGATCCGGGCGGCGCCGCCTTCTACGGCCCCAAGGTCTCCGTGCAGGTCAAGGACGCGATCGGCCGCACCTGGCAGATGTCGACGATCCAGTACGACTTCAACCAGCCCGACCGCTTCGACCTGGAGTACACGGCAGCCGACGGTAGCCGTCAGCGCCCCGTCATGATCCACTCCGCCAAGCTGGGCTCCGTCGAGCGCTTCATCGGTGTGCTCACCGAGCACTACGCAGGTGCGTTCCCGGCGTGGCTCTCGCCTGTCCAGGTCCGACTCATTCCCGTCGCCGAGGCTTTCGACGGCTACGTCAAGGACGTTGCCGCCAAGCTGCGCGAGCGCGGCGTGCGCGTCGAGACCGATCTGTCGGACGACCGCTTCGGCAAGAAGATTCGCAACGCCTCCAAGGACAAGATCCCCTTTACGCTGATCGCCGGTGGTGAGGACGTCGAGGCCGGTGCCGTGTCCTTCCGTCTGCGTGACGGCTCGCAGCACAACGGTGTCGCCGTTGATCGCGCGGTCGAGCTGATCGTGTCGCACATTGAGCAGCGCAACAACGCCGACCAGATCGACGGCCTCGACGAGGCGTGAGCGACATGATCGACGCAGGTGCCGAATCGAACGGTGCCACGAACACCCAGTTGCCGACCGAGGACGCCCGCTCGCTGGCGGGCGTCCCGGACGGCTTCGGCCGTTTCTGGACCCCGTACCGGATGGCCTACATCCGCGGCGAAGGCAAGCCCGCCGACGCCTCGGACGTCGGGTGCCCGTTCTGCACGGCACCCGGTAAGGACGACCAGACGGGACTGATCGTCTACCGCGGCAACACCTGCTTCGTGCTCATGAACCTGTTCCCCTACAATTCCGGGCACCTCCTCGTGTGCCCGTATCGTCACGTCTCCGACTACACGGAGCTCACCGACGAGGAACGCGTGGAGCTGGGCAACCTGACGGCGACCGCCATGCGCGTCACCCGTGAGGTCGCGTCTCCGGCGGGTTTCAACCTGGGCATGAACCAGGGTGAGGTGGCCGGCGCCGGTATTGCCGCTCACCTGCACCAGCACGTCGTTCCGCGTTGGCTGGGGGACGCGAACTTCCTGCCGATTATTGCGCAGACGAAGGCCGTGCCTGAGCTCCTGGAAGATGCTCGAGCGCGCCTCGCCGCCGCGTGGCCGAAGGAGAACTGATGCTCGGAAACCACGGACGTTCCATCACGAAGGCAATCTTTACGCCTCTCGCTCGCGTTCTTGCGCGTCTCGGCGTCACCCCGAACATGGTGACGGTCGCGGGCACTGTCGCGACGGTCGCGATCGCGGTCATCTGTATTCCTCAGGGGGTGGATCTGGCAGGGCGGTATCGCCCTGGCCGTCGTTATGTTCGGCGATTCCGTGGACGGCACACTCGCGCGGATGACAACGGGCGGTACGCGCTTTGGAGCCTTCCTCGATTCGACGCTCGACCGCCTGGGCGACGGTGCCGTGTTTGGCTCCCTCACTGCCTACGCCGTTTTCCAGATGGCCGATACCCCTGTTCGCACATGGGCGATCATCGCGGGGATCTGCTCGATCGTCGGCACCGCGGCCGTTCCTTACGCCCGCGCCCGAGCGGAATCTGTCGGGGTCGTCGCCAAGCTGGGGATCGCCGAGCGCACCGACCGCCTCATCATCGGCATGGGCACGGCGATTCTCATGAGCATCGGGCTGCCTGAATGGATCTTCGCGGTTGGTTTGACCTGGGTCGCTTTCGCGTCGTTCGTGACCGTTTGTCAGCGAATTTGGTTCACCGCCCGCCATATTGACGAGGGAGCCCAGTGACGTTCTCGCCCCTGTCCTGTGCCTTCGCCGTTGCTCCTCGCCTCCCGCTGCGCGTCGTCATGCGCATGGCGGATACGGGCGCAACTATCGCGGCCAGGCGCGGGGGAGCTATGATCGACCGGCTCCGCGCCAACATGGAACGTCTGACCGGAACGGAGCCGTCTGCCGACGAGCTGCGCGCCGCAGTTCGCTCCCACATCCGCAACTACGCCGAACAGCTGATGCTTGGATCGCGTCGTGGCGCGCCGTTGCTTGAGGGAGTCTCCTTCGAGGGTTTCGAGGCTTTGGCTGCGGCCAGCGAAGACGGCCCGGTCGTCCTCGCCCTCGGACACTCCGGCAGCTGGGATCGCGCCGGCGCGTGGGTGTGTGCGCATGGCCGGGGCATCGTGACTGTCGCGGAGAAGGTTGAGCCTCCCGCGCTGTTCGAGCGTTTCGTGTCGTTGCGCGAAGGCCTCGGCATGGAGATTATCGGCGTCGCGAAGGGCGAGTCGGTCTTTTCCACCCTCATTGAGCGCGTGCGTGGCCGAAGCGTCATCGTCCCTCTGCTGGCGGATCGAGACATTTCCGGCTCGGGCATCGAGGTCGACCTGGGTACCCGGAGGGCACTCGTCGCCGCGGGACCCGCTGCGCTGGCGACCAAGCTCGAGCGCCCGCTCTTCGCCGCATGCATCACGTACGAGAACGAGACACCTACCGGGGCCGATGTGCGCGTTCGTTGCGTTGGGCCGATTCGTGCCGAGTCGCAGGAACGACCCGGTCTCAACCGCGTCGAGGCCCTCACGCAGGCATGGGTGGACGAATTTGCCGCCATGATGGCGGCGAAGGCGCAGGACTGGCACATGATGCAGCGCGTGTATGTGGAGGATCTTGACCCCGAGCGCCTGGCGCGCGCGAGGGCCGAGCACGAGAGGAAGAATCGATGAAGATCGGGATCGTGAACCCATACTCCTGGGACGTGCCCGGGGGAGTGGGCTTTCATATTCGCGACCTCGCATTGAAGCTGCGCTCGCGTGGCCATGACGTGCAGGTGCTGACGCCGTCGACCTCGGACGACCTGCCCGACTGGATCACGTCCGCGGGTTCATCTGTGTCAATCCCGTTCAACGGATCGGTGGCGAACATTTCGGTCAAGCCCAGGGCGCTTGCACGAACGCGACGCTGGCTGGCGGACAATGACTTCGACGTGGTCCACGTGCACGAACCCGTGGTCCCCTCGGTCTCGATGGCTGCCGCGATGCTGTCGACTGCCCCCCTCGTGGGAACATTCCATGCAGCCTTGGGGCGGTCGGTCTCGCGCGCGATTGCCTCGGCGCCCATGCGCCTGTACATGGAACGCATCGGAGTGCGCATCGCCGTCTCCGAGGAAGCTCGACGTACGCTCATCGAACACCACGGCGGCGATGCCGTCATCATCCCGAACGGCGTGGAGACGGCCTCCTTCCGCAGCGCGCAGCCCCTTGAGCAGTGGGTAGGGACGGATGAACGTCCGGTCATCGTGTTCCTCGGCCGCCTCGACGAGCCTCGCAAGGGACTGAGCATTTTCGCGGGTGCCATCGCTGGGGTTCTCGAGCGTTTCCCGGGTGCCCGATTCTTGATCGCCGGCCGAGGAGACGCTCCGGAGATTCGCCAGGCCGTCGAGCGTTTTGGTGATTCCGTGTCGTTCCTCGGGGGAATCAGTGACGAGGAGAAGGAATCCTTGCTCGCCGGCGCCCACATTTACGTCGCTCCCCAGACGGGCGGCGAGTCTTTCGGCATCGTCCTCGTCGAGGCAATGGCGGCCCATACGGCTGTTGTTGCCTCGGATATCCCCGCCTTCCGTGCGGTGCTCGAGGACGGGCGAGTCGGCGCGCTCTTCGAGACGGGCAACAGCGACTCGCTCGCACGTACCCTCATCGACCTGCTGACCGACCGCGACCGCCTCGAGGAACTGGCTGCCTCCGGGGCCCGCTCGTCCGCGCAATACGACTGGGAGGTCGTCGCAGACAAGGTCTTCGAGGTCTACAAGCTCGCCATCGATATGGGCAGCCCTGCGGACTCGGGGACGAGGCGGGCGCGTGACCTCATCCGTGGCCGCGACGACGAGGAAGAGGAGTCGCGATGATTCATATCTCTCCCTGGAGTATCGCTCTTGCCTGCGTGTGCCTGATCGTGGTGGCGCTGATCGCGGGCGTTGCTATCACGCGAGCCCGTCGACTCGATCGCCTGCACCAGCGCATCCTTGCTTCCCGTGATGCGCTCTCGCGACTGCTGCTGCGTCGCGCCTCCGAGGCCGAACTTCTCGCTCACGCCGCCCGCCTTGAGAGCGGGGGAGACCCCGGCCTCGTCGATGCTGCGCGCGCGTACATTCGCGACGGTGGTGATCAGCTGACGACCGATGGACTTGATCGACGCACCAGCGCTCAGCGTCAAGCGGATCGCGTCGAGGTCAACGCCCGCCTCGAGCGGGCATCCGCCGTGACGCGTGCGATCCGAGAAACGCTCACTCCCGACGTGCGTGCGCAGATCGAGGCGGACCCGCAAGCCAAGGCCCGCCTCGAGGCACTTGACGCGACGTGCTACCGCATCGAGCTCACCCGAAACGTCCACAACGTCGATGTGGCTGGGGTCCGCGCCCTGCGTTCCGCACGGATGGTAAAATTGCTTCGGCTCGCCGGACACGCACCGGTTCCCGAGCCCATTGACTTTGATGACGACACACATATCGGCGGACGGGGATACTGACATGCACACGACCCACTGGGGAGGGCCGGGCGAAGACTACCGCCTGAAGAAGATCAGTAGCGTCAACATCGACGTCGTCAGTGGCATCTCCGGGCCCGCGCCCGATGATGCCGCACCCGTGTGGCAGACGCCGAAGGCACGTCACTCGTTCCCGTGGTTCGAGGTCATCATGACGACGGTCGGTACCCTCGGTCTTCTCGGTATGGTCATCTTCTGGCTCAGCCCCGCGTCATCGGGTGTCGCATCTCTGGTCAAGACGACTCTCCTCGCTGTCGTTCCCCTCCTCATCGTCCTCAGCTTCATTCTGTTCATCGACCGATGGGAGCCTGAGCCCTGGAAGACGAAGGGAGCGCTCTTCCTGTGGGGTGCGGGAGTCGCAACTCTGTCCTCCGGTATCCTCAATACCGCCCTCGAGGAGAACATCGTCCTCTCGATCGGCGACCTGCAGCAATCCAACGCCCTTGGCGCGGCGTTTATCGCTCCTCTCGTCGAGGAGACCCTCAAGGGGCTGGGCGTCCTCATCGTCGTCGTCGTGCGCCGTACCAACATTAATTCGCTCATTGACGGCGTCGTCTACGCGGGTTTCCGCCGGCGGATTCATGTTTGCCGAGGACATCCTGTACTTCGTGAGGGTTGATAATCCCGAGGCCGGCAGCATCGTCTGGACCTTCATCATGCGAGGCCTGGCCAGTCCCTTCGTTCACGCGATGGCGACCTCGATGACCGGCATCGGCCTCGCCCTGGCGCTCCTGAGATTCAAACGCGGCTGGTCCAAGACCGGCATTGTGCTGGTGTTCTGGTTCTTCGCCATGGTCATCCACTTCGCGTGGAACGGTACCATAGCGTTCCTGAATCAATACTTCTTACTGTTGTACGCAGCCATCGGCGTGCCAGCCTTCATCGTGTGGGCGGTCGCGCTCATCATCATGTCCCGCAAGGAAGCCGAGAAGATCCGCGTCGGACTCGTGCCCTACGTGCGTACCGGGTGGTTCATTCCCGGTGAGGTCACGATGGCCACCGACAGGCGCGCGCGCCGAGCCGCCCTCAAGTGGGCGCGAAGTGGCGGACGCGAGGCCAAACGTGCCATGCGTTCCTTCCTCATCAATCTTGCCTCTCTGGGCATGGATCAGCGCCTCATGGCCAAGAACGGCCCCGACCCCGCGCGTATCGAAGCCGACCGCCAGATGCTCGCTGAAGCAGTCGACAACAGGCGAGAATTCCTGCGCTTGACATCGATCGCCGAACAGCAGCAGGACGTGACGGATGCTGTATCCCGCCTCGCGCAGGCACAGTAAGAAAGAAGACAAGCTATGAGTAACAACTACCCTCACCCCGTGCCCCAGCAGGGCTTTGTGCCGCCAAACCAGCCGCAGGGGCAGCAGGCTCCCGCCGGGCAGTACGGTGCTCCTGTGCCTCAGCAGAGCTCGCAGTACGGTGCCCCGGTGCCCCAGCAGGGTGTGCAGGCTCCGGGTTCGCAGTTTGGTGCGCCAGTGGGCTCCGGTTATACTCCCGCTCCTCAGCAGCAGGCTCGCGGTGGGCAGTACGGTGCTCCTGCGCCTCAGCAGGGTGTGCAGGCTCCGGGTTCGCAGTTTGGTGCGCCCGCGGGGTCGGGTTACGCTCCGGCTCCTCAGCAGCAGGCTCGCGGTGGGCAGTACGGTGCTCCTGCGCCTCAGCAGGGTGTGCAGGCTCCGGGTTCGCAGTTTGGTGCGCCCGCGGGGTCGGGTTACGCTCCGGCTCCTCAGCAGCAGGCTTCGGGTGGGCAGTACGGTGCTCCTGCGCCTCAGCAGGGTGTGCAGGCTCCGGGTTCGCAGTTTGGTGCGCCCGCGGGGTCGGGTTACGCTCCGGCTCCTCAGCAGCAGGCTCCCGGTGGGCGCTACGGCGCTCCCGCGACCTCGAGCTACGCCCCCGAACCTGAGCCGGAAGATAACGCAGACACGGCCTCGGATAGCGATGCCGTCCCGCAGCCGTCGTCCGATCCTCAGTCCGGTGCCTCCGATGCTCCTGCGTCTAACGACGCTGGCGTTCCTCAACCCACTAGCTCGGTTATCCCGCAGCCGCAGGCGGCCTCGGCCTACGCCCCTGCTGTTTCAACAGGGCAGCCTGCCACTGAGTCGACGCAGATGCCTGCCCCCGACCCGATGACGCGATTCGAGCCCGAAGCGCGATTCACCTCGTCCTTCCAGTCGTTCGTCAATTCGGCGCCGACTATGCCCGGGCCGAGCGCCGCACAGTACCCGCAGGCAGCGCCGCAACAGGTGCAGTCGTGGGCCATGCCCACCGCTCCCAAGAAGGCACCGGTTTTTGAAGCCGTCGTGATCGGTGTCGGCGCGGCAATGATGCTCGTGGGTACCAGCAGCTTCCTTTTCGCCAGCGGACCCTTCCTCGGCTTCTTCCTAGCGATCATGTGCTTGGTCCCGCTTGTCATCATCCTGGCGTTCCTTCAGTTCGTGGATCGCTTTGAGCCCGAGCCCTGGTGGACGAAGATCGCGGCGCTCCTCTGGGGCGGCGGCGTGGCAATCTTCTTTGCGGGGATTTCAAACGGACTTGCCGGAGTCGCTGTCGCCAGTGCAACAGGTAGCGGTGCTGCGGGGGCGATCTTTAAGGGCGTGGTTGCCGCTCCCCTAGGCGAAGAATTCCTCAAGGCCCTCGGCGTGCTCGTGATCGTCATGATGCGGCGTCACAGCATCTCCTCCCCGCTTGACGGCCTCGTCTACGCCGGTTACTCGGCGGCGGGATTCCTCGTCGTCGAAGACTTCAGCTACTTCGTGATTACCTTCTACAATGGGATTCTTGCCGAGACGTTCATCATGCGCGTTCTTTTGGGCGTCTTCGGGCACGTCATGTACACGACATGTACCGGTTGGGCGATCGGATGGGCGGTGACACGCACGCGTTCGATCGGTGCTGGCATCGGTGTTGTGACGCTTGGCTACCTGATCGCCGTGACGATGCACGGTCTGTGGAACGGATCCGCCACAATCTCGGGTTCCCGCGGTGGTTTCCTCGTGCTCTACTTCATCTTCCAGGTTCCTCTGTTCTGCGGCTGGCTGTTCTTTGTCGCTCGAACGATGCGTCGGGAGCGGCGTGACATCGCTGCCGGTCTCATGCCCTACGTCAACCAGGGGTGGATTCTGCCGAGCGAGGTTCAGATGGTGTGTGACCCTGGTTCGCGTCGCAACGCTCTGGCCTGGGTCGCGGGCGGCGGTCCCGCTGCCAAGCGCGCGATGAAGTCCTTCATGAACAACTTGGCTTCCGTCGGACTCGACCAGATCGTCATGAACGTGCGCGGGCCCGAGAAGGCCCGGATCGAGGAGACTCAGCGCAAGATCCAGGAGGCGACGACACAGCGTCAGACCTTCCAGTCGCTCATGGGCATCCGCCCCATGTAGGTGTTTCGATTCTCACGGGTCGCGCATCGTCTTTTCATAGGACACACATAGGTTCATGTCTCACGATAGTGGGGACAGAAAGGAAACCTACGTGACTGATGAACTATCGACGCGCCCACGTTCCTGGGCGTTGATCGTCTGCTCCGCAGTGCTGATCGCACTGAGTATCCCGGCGGCTATCTATGAATTTTCGAACGCCCTGGCGGGTACATCCTCATCCGATGCTTGGCTCGCGGTCGGTGCCTCGACCCTGAGCGCGGTCGTGGGAATCGTGTTCCTCGGTGTGTGGGCGCGCATAAAGCCTTCGGTTCTTGCGTGGCTTGCCGCGTTCGGCTGGGGAACCGGCGGTGCCCTCATTTTTGCCGGTTTCGGAAACGGCTTTCTGGATTCTGCCGTTGAAGAGTCTGGCTTAGGGGACAGTGCCGTTGACTTTGTGACGTCCGTGCTGACGGGACCTGTCGTCGAGGAGACTGGCAAAGGCCTGGGTGTTCTTGCTCTGATTCTCGCCGCACGCAAGGTGCTCGAGCGGCCCGCGCAGGGCGGCGTTCTCGGCGCCCTCGTTGGCATCGGCTTCGCATGGGGCGAGGACGTGGGCTACTACGTGAGCGCCCTCGAAGACGGCATGAGCGGACTGTGGGAATCGTTCCTCGTGCGCGCCATCCTCGGCGCATACGCTCATGCCATCTTCACCGGCGTGTTCGGATACGCGCTGGCCTGGGCCGTTCTGCGTGCCAACAGCGCGATGCGTGCAGTCCTCATTGGTGCCCTGGGCTTCGTCGGAGCACTCGCACTGCACGCTCAGGCCAACGGCCTGGGGTTCGTGGCTCCCGAAGACTCGTGGAACCTGACCTACGGCACCATCGAAATCCCGGTCTTCGTCGTGAGCACAGCCCTCCTCGTGTGGGGACTGCGCCGCCGCCGGGCTACCCTGGAGGCATGAGCGCACTCGACTGGCCATTGGACGCGGACGGCTATCCCCACCGGGAGGCCGCCCGCGTCCTCTTGTTTGATGATGAGGGACGCGTCCTGTTGGCGAAGGGCCATGATGAGGATCAGCCGGAGCGATTCTGGTGGTTCACGATCGGGGGCGGTATCGAGGAGGGGGAGGACCCCCGCAGTGCCGCGGTGCGTGAGGTCTTCGAGGAAACGGGCATTTCGCTGGATCCGCTGGCGTTGGTTGGACCCGTCCTGTACCGAACTGCGGAGTTTGATTTTCTGGCCGTCACCGCGCGGCAAGACGAGTGGTTCTTCATCGCCCAGGCACCTTCGACCGCGCTGAGCAGGGATGGGTGGACCGACCTGGAGCGCTCCGTCATCGATACTCAGGCGTGGTGGGATATCGACGAGGCAGCTGCCCAGATCAACGGGGAGATCTACCCCGCGCAGATCCTCGAGTACGCCCGCGCCTGGCGCGACGGGTGGGACGGGCACATGATCCGCCTGACAGACACGCGCGAGCCCTGACGCATTCGGCTAGGCGAGGCCCAGGGGAGCGATCACCAGGGACAGATCCGGTGTGTTGAGCTGGATGCGAACCTGCTCGCGCACGGCGGGCTTCGCACAGAACGCGATACCGACCCCGGCCTCGTTCATCATGGGGACATCGTTGGCCCCGTCACCGATCGCGACCGTACGCTCAAGGGGGACACCGAGGGACGAGGCCCACGAACGTAGGCAGTCGACCTTCACGTGGGAGGTGACGATGCGCCCGAGCACGCGGCCGGTCAAGACGCCGCCCACGACCTCGAGGCGGTTCGCCGCGTAAAAGTCGATGTCGAGGGACGCCGCCAGGGGAGCGACCACTTCCTCGAATCCGCCTGAGACGATGCCGAACTTTCCGCCCGCACGATGAACCGCGTCGATGAGCTCTCGCGCGCCCTTCGTGGGGGTGATGGCGGACAGGACATCACCGAAGACCGACTCGGGGACACCCTCGAGGGTTGCGACGCGCTCGCGCAAAGACTCCGCGAAATCAAGCTCGCCATTCATCGCACGAGACGTAATCTCGGCGACCCTCTCACGGGTGCCCGCAGCGCCTGCGAGCTCCTCAATGACTTCCTGGCTGATCAGCGTCGAATCGACGTCGGTGATGACGAGGCCGGGCGCCCCGCTGGCACACAGCAGCGGAGCACCCGGCTCGTCAAGACGGTGAGTCATGCTCACTTGCGGACAACCGCGCCCTTGGGAACGACCGTAATGCCGGACTCGGTGACGGTGAAACCGCGCTCGCGATCATGCTCGAGGTCGACACCAACGACGGCGCCTTCCTCAACGACGACGTTCTTATCCAGAATCGTCTTCACGACCCGGGCCGAGCGGCCGATGCGACAGCCGTGCATAACGACTGAATCCTCGATCTTCGCCCATGAGTGGACGTAGGTGTTCGGGGAAATGACCGAGCGCACGATCTCGCCGCCGGAGACGATGACGCCGGGGGAGACGAAGGAGTCGATCGCGTGACCCAGTCGATCTGCATCGCCGTACACGAACTTGGCCGGCGGCAGCGAGCCGTCGATCATCGTCATGGTCGGCCAGTCGCGGTTGTACAGGTTGAACACCGGGTGCACCGAGATCAGGTCCATGTTCGCCTCGTAGTAGGCGTCCAGCGTACCGACGTCACGCCAGTAGTCGCGGTCGCGGTCGGTCGAGCCCGGCACGTCGTTGTCCTGGAAGTCATAGACACCGCACTCGCCCCGCTCGACGAACCACGGGATGATGTTGCCGCCCATGTCGTGCTTCGAATCCGGGTTAGCAGCATCCTCACGCAGAGCGTTGACAAGATCCTTCGTGGTGAACACGTAGTTGCCCATCGAAGCGAGGACCTTCGTCGGATCGTCGGGTAGGCCCACGGCGTTCTTCGGCTTCTCCAGGAAGTTCTTGACGACGCCGTTCTCGCCGTCGATGACGCCGAGTGCGGAAGCAAGCTCAATGGGCTGGCGGATGCCGGCGACCGTGGCGGGCAGGCCCGAATCGATGTGGTGCTGGACCATCTGCGAGAAGTCCATACGGTAGATGTTGTCCGCACCAATGATGACGATGTACTCGGGCTGCTCGTCGTCGACGATATTGAGTGACTGGTAGATGGCGTCCGCGCTGCCCAGGTACCAGTGCGGCCCGCGACGCTGCTGAGCCGGAACAGGGGCAATGAAGTTGCCGAGTAGGGGAGACGTGTACCAGGTCTTTGTGACGTGGCGGTCGAGCGAATGGGACTTGTACTGCGTCAAGACAACGATCTTGAGGTATCCGGAATTCACGATGTTCGACAGTGCGAAATCGATCAGACGGAAGTGGCCACCGAACGGAACGGCCGGCTTTGCGCGGTCATCCGTCAGGGGCATCAGTCGCTTACCCTCACCGCCCGCGAGAACGATTGCCAGGACGTGGTTCTTTGCCATGTGGCACCTCTTCGTTGGTCGAGTGGACCCGCATCGGCGCGAATCCGTGTGAGTGGTCACACTGTATTACAAATGTCTATCGATTGCTACACCGTCTCGTTTTCGACCAGGCATGACGTGAGATCGGATACGATGTGTCTCACACGTCGCTCTCGTCGGAAGGACCCCACCATGCGCGTTGATCTCCTTACCCGCGAATACCCGCCTCACGTCTACGGAGGCGCCGGTGTCCACGTACTTGAACTTGCAAAGGTGCTGCGCGGCCTGGTCGATGACCTGCGCGTCCAGGCGTTTGACGGTCCTCGCGAACCGGGTACTGACGGAGCCGACCCTGGCGTGACCGGGCATGCCGATCTACCCCAGCTGGCAGGAGCAAACGCCGCTCTGCGGACGCTCGGTGTTGACCTCGAGATTGCCGCTGCGTGCGAGGGATCTGACCTGGTCCACTCCCACACCTGGTATGCCAATTTGCCGGTCATGTCGCCTCGCTGTTGGGCGACATTCCGCACGTGATCTCGGCGCACTCCCTTGAGCCGCTGCGCCCGTGGAAGGCTGAGCAGCTCGGCGGTGGCTACCGGCTGTCCTCCTACGTGGAGAAGACCGCATACGAGGCAGCGAGCGCGATCGTCGCCGTCTCGAATGGCATGCGTGACGACATTCTGCGCTGCTACCCGGGCGTCGATCCCGAGCGTGTGCACGTCATCCACAATGGCATCGACCTGAACAAGTGGCACGCACCCGAGGGGGGACGCGGGCGAGGAACTGCGAGCCCGCGTTCTCGCTGAGCACGGCATCGACCCGTCGCGTCGCACGGTCGTGTTCGTCGGTCGCATCACCCGTCAGAAGGGCCTTCCGTACTTCCTGCGTGCCGCGCAGCTCCTGCCTGATGATGTCCAGCTCGTGCTGTGTGCCGGTGCTCCCGACACCCCCGAGATCGCGGCCGAGGTTGAGGGCCTCGTCGCCGAGCTACGTGCGCGTCGCTCCGGCGTCGTCCTCATCTCCGAGATGCTTCCCCAGCCCGAGGTGGCGGCGATCCTGTCCTCGGCTCAGGTCTTCATCACGCCGTCGGTCTACGAGCCCCTCGGCATCGTGAACCTCGAGGCCATGGCCCTGGGCCTGCCCGTCGTCGGTACCGCGACCGGCGGTATCCCCGACGTCATCGTCGATGGAGAGACCGGCTACCTCGTCCCGATCGAACAGAAGCAGGATGGCACGGGAACCCCGCTCGATCCTCGCGCCTTTGAGGAAGCGATGGCTGATCGACTGGTGCGTGTCCTCGATGACCCGGAGCTAGGACGTCGCATGGGCGAGGCCGGCCTCGTTCGGGCCCGCGATCACTTCTCCTGGGAAGCGATCGGCGTGAAGACCGCCGAGCTGTACCGTTCGCTCGTTTAGGGCGCACGTCACCCGTCAGACGACTAGGCTGAATGCATGACTTACGTCCTGAATCTTTCTCACGTGTCCCTTCAACGCGGGGATACTCAGATCCTCTCCGATGTCTCGTGGTCGACGCGTCCGCGCCAGCACTGGGTCATCGTCGGCCCGAATGGCGCGGGTAAGACCACGCTGGCGCGTGTGGCCTCCGGTCGTATCGCCCCTGACAGTGGCGAAGTGACTGTGTCGGAGACGGATCTGGCACAGGCCGATCCAGCGGAGGTGGCCACGCGCGTCGGGCTCGCCTCGGCTGCGGTGGGTGCCAAGATCGTACCGACGCAGTCGGTTCTCGACACGGTGCGCAGTGCCGCCTGGGGTCTGGCTGTTGCACACGACGAGGAATACGAGCAGATCGATGATGAGCGCGCCCGTGCGCTCATGGAGATCTTCGGAGTCGACCACCTCGCCGAGCGCGAGTTCGCGACCCTGTCCGAAGGAGAGGCGCAGCGTGTGCTGCTCGCCCGTGCGCTCATGACCGATCCCGAGGTTCTTGTCCTCGATGAGCCGACCTCTGGGCTCGACCTGGGTGCGCGCGAGTTGCTCATTGCCGCGCTTTCGGAGATCATGAAGGGTTCGAAATCTCCGCAGATCATCTTGGTGACCCACCAGATCGAGGAGATTCCTGACGGCGTGACGCACTGCGCGATCATGTCGCAAGGGCAGATTACCCATCAGGGTCCTATCGAGGATATGCTGACGGGCGTCAATCTGTCGCAGGTCTATGGAATGCCGCTACTCGCCGGTCGTACCGATGGTCGCTGGTGGGCGCGCGGCGTCACCGACTAAGGGGGATTTATGACTACCTGGTGGCTGTGGATTCTCGCTGCCCTGGTGTGCGGCATCGTCGAGGTCATGAGTGTGAGCTTCGTGTTTCTCATGTTCGCGATCGGTGCGCTGGCTGCTGGCATCGCGAGCGCGTTCGGCGCGAATCTAGCGATTCAGGTCATCGTCTTCGTCGTTGTCTCGATCGCTCTGCTGGCGCTTGTACGTCCGTTCCTCAAGGGCCGGATCGACAAGACGACCAACTACGTTCCGAGCAACACGGACGGTCTCATTGGAAAGACTGCCTACGTGACCGAGGCCGTGGGGGAGCGTCACGGACGCATCCAGTTCACGGGTGGTGAATGGAGCGCACGAACAGAGGGGCATGATCTTCCTGTTGGTGCCGAGGTGCGCGTCGATCGTATCGACGGAGCAACCGCCGTCGTGAGTGCCCTGAATCCGACGATGCCGGCACCTACCCAGCCGTCTGCGGGTTCGGCCTCCTGAAAGCCCCGCTTCCTGTCAGTAACGTAAGAAAGGAGATACGTTATGAGTTCCGGTGAAGTCATCGGCAACATCGCGGTGATCGTGGTCCTCGCGCTCATTGTTTTCGTTGTTATTTCGCTGGTGCGCGCGGTGCGGATTGTCCCGCAGTCGCAGGCGTACGTCGTTGAACGCCTGGGCCGGTTCCAGGCAGTTATGCAGGGCGGCTTCCACCTGCTGGTTCCGTTCGTGGACCGTGTCGCTGCCCGCATCGACCTGCGCGAGCAGGTGGCGAACTTCCCGCCCCAGCCCGTCATCACCGCTGATCAGGCGATGGTGTCGATCGACTCCGTCATCTACTTCCAGATCACGGATCCGCGCAGCGCAACCTACGAGGTCGCTAACTTCCTGCAGGCGATCGAGCAGCTGACCGCGACGACGCTGCGTAACCTGATCGGCTCTCTTGATCTGGAGCAGACCCAGACCTCGCGCGAGTCGATCAACAAGCAGCTGCGTGGCGTTCTCGACGAGGCCACGGGCCCGTGGGGCATCCGCGTGACCCGCGTGGAGCTCAAGTCCATTGAGCCGCCGCCGCGAGTCCTGGCCGCTATGGAGCAGCAGATCACGGCGGAGCGCACCAAGCGCGCCACGATTCTGACGGCCGAGGCCGAGCGTGAGGCCCAGATCAAGAAGGCAGAGGGCGCCAAGCAGGCCGCCGTTCTGGCTGCCTCCGCTCAGCAGGAGGCTCAGGTTCTGCAGGCCAAGGGTCAGAAGGAAGCCCTGATCCTCCAGGCGGAGGGTGCCCGCCAGGCCCAGATCCTGCGCGCACAGGGTGAGTCCGAGGCCATCCAGACGGTCTTCGCGGCCATCAACGCAGGAAAGGCCACACCGGAGCTCCTGTCCTACAAGTACCTCGAAATGCTGCCGAAGATCGCAGACGGTCAGGCGTCCAAGCTGTGGATGCTTCCCTCGGATCTCACCGGCGCACTGGAATCCATCTCGAAGGGTTTCAACCTGGGCAAGTAGACTGAAGCCATGCCGGGCCGACCGCAGTCCCTGCGGTCGGCCCGTTCTTTTCTCAACGGGAGGACAGCGGTGGATTCGCATCAGGAATACGTGCTGCGTGAGGTCGCGCAGAAGAATATTCGTTTCATCCGTTTGTGGTTTACGGATGTTGCGGGCGTCTTGAAGTCGATTTCGATCGACCCTGGTGAGCTCGAGGAGGCGTTCAGTGAGGGGATTGGCTTCGACGGGTCGGCCGTCGAAGGACTGACGCGCGTCTACGAGTCGGACATGCTGCTCAAGCCGGATGCGTCGACGTTCCAGCTGCTCCCGTGGCGTTCCAACGAGGACCCGGTTGCTCGCATGTTCTGCGACGTCCTCATGCCTGATGGTCGTCCGGCTCCCTCGGATCCCCGAGGGGTTCTCGAGCGCGCCGTGAAGCGCGCCGCCGATGCCGGCTTCCGGGTCATGATTCACCCGGAGATCGAGTTTTACCTCCTGCGTCAGCCGGTGACGCCGGATCGCATGATTCCCGTCGATCAGGCTGGCTACTTCGACCACGTTGCGCGCGGCGATTCGAACGACTTCCGCCGCCGCGCCGTACGCATGCTCGAGGACATGGCGATTCCGGTCGAGTTCTCGCACCACGAGGGTGGACCGGGACAGAACGAGATTGACCTGCGAGCCGTGGACCCCGTGCGTGCAGCGGATAACATCATGACTGCGCGCACCCTCATTGAGGAGGTCGCGCTACGCGAGGAGCTCGTCGCGACGTTCATGCCCAAGCCCTTCATCGAGCACCCGGGCTCGGGAATGCACACGCACCTGTCGCTGTTTGAGGGCGAAGAGAACGCATTCTTCTCCCCGGCGGGTCAGTATCGCCTGTCCACGACGGGGCGCCAGTTTATTGCCGGCCTGCTCGCCCATGCCGAGGAGATCGCGGCCATCACCAACCAGCATGTCAACTCCTACAAGCGCCTGTGGGGCGGGGGAGAGGCTCCCTCCTACGTGTGCTGGGGTCACCTGAATCGCTCGGCTCTCGTTCGTGTCCCCCTCTACAAGCCGAAGAAGGCCGCGGCCGCGCGGATCGAATACCGCGCGCCCGACCCGAGTGCGAACCCGTATCTTGCGTTCGCTGTGTTGATTTCCGCGGGTCTGGATGGCATCGAGCAGAAGATGGAACTGATGCCTGAGGCCGAGGACAACGTCTGGGATCTGTCGGATCGTGAGCGTCAAGTCATGGGCATTCGTGCCCTGCCTGCCTCGCTGGCGGATGCGGTGCGCGCGATGAAGCGCTCCGATCTGGTGGCATCGACGCTCGGCGAGCAGGTGTTCGACTACGTCATCCGCAATAAGCGGAAGGAATGGACGGAGTATCGTCAACAGATTACCCGTCAGGAGCTCGAGCAATTCCTGAAGGTCGTTCCCCGGTGACGCCCGACGAACTTCGGGTCGTCGGATACCTGGACCCTCGCCGAGCCCTCAGCTTCTTCGAGGAGTTGCCGGGTGGAGCCGAGGTGTGGGCAGGGGATCTGGGGGCGAGCGCCGACCCCGATCAGGCGCTGTTGGCGGCGATCCGCCTTCACGAGGCGGATCCCGGCCTCGTGCGTGGACTCATCGATGATTCGCGTGCGCGCGCTCGCCTGTGCGCAGTGCTGGGTGGCAGCCAGTGGCTGGGCGACTACATCATTGCCGATCCCAGCCGCGCTCGAGCGACGTGGGAGGATCCCGGTGAGGCCGCACAGGTGCTGCTGGAATCCGTCGGGGCTACGCGGGTGGATAACGGAGTGTACGTAGCCTCGGAGCACGCGCACGTGGACGACCTGCGCGCCGCCTACCGTCGTGTTTTGCTCTCCCTGGCTGCCGATGACCTGACGAGTGATGATCCTGAAGGCTTCATGCCCGAGGTCGGTCGGCGCATCGCCGACCTGGTCGACGCGACCCTCGAGGCTGGCCTTGCCCTGGCGAGGCGCGACATTGACCCGCGCGGGCGCATCCCCTTCGCCATCATTGCGATGGGCAAGACGGGAGCACGCGAACTCAACTACATCTCCGACGTGGACGTCGTCTACGTCGCCGAGGCCGGGGCTGATGGGGACGAGCGAGAAGCCCTTGAGGTCGCGACGCGCCTGGCGGCGGCCACCGCCTCCGCCTGCTCGGGCCCCGGAACCGAAGCGCCGCTGTGGACGGTAGACGCGAACCTGCGGCCCGAGGGACGCAACGGAGCGCTCGTGCGCACCGTCGAGTCCTACCGCCAGTACTGGGATAAGTGGGCGCAGACCTGGGAGTTCCAGGCGCTGCTCAAGGCGCGTGCCTGCGCGGGAGACGAGGCGGTCGGACGCGCCTTCGAAGAAGCCGCGCAGCCCTACGTGTGGAGCGCTGCGACGCGCGAAGGTTTTGTCGAGGCGGCGCGCGCAATGCGTCGTCGCGTGGAGGACAACATCTCGCGATCGCACGCGTCGCGTGAGCTCAAGCTCGGGCGCGGCGGCCTGCGTGACGTTGAGTTTACGGTTCAGCTGCTCCAGCTGGTTCACGGTCGCACCGACGCCTTCCTGCGCGTGAGGTCGACGCTGGAGGCGATTGAGGCGCTGCGCGAGGGGGGCTACATCGCGCGCAGCGACGCGCATCAGCTCGCCTCGTGCTACCGATTCCTGCGCGCCGTCGAACACCGCACTCAGCTGCCCCGGATGCGCCGCACGCACCTGATTCCTGACAAGGAACGGGAGCTGCGTGTCCTTGGACGTTCGATGGGTGCCACTCGCTTCGCAGACGCGGAGTCGATCAGTTCCGCTATCGACGAGGTTCGCACTCGTGTGCGTGCTTTGCATGAGGACGTCTTCTACCGTCCGATCATTGCCGCGACCGCGTCGCTGAGCGAGGACGAGGTGTCCCTGCACGCGGATGGCGCGCGCGACCGACTGGCAGCGATTGGTTACCGTGATCCTGCGGGAGCGCTGACGCACATCGGTGCGCTCACCCAGGGGACGAGCAGGCGCGCAGCGATCCAGCGCCACCTGCTTCCGGTGTTCATCTCGTGGCTCGCCAGAGGGGCAGACCCCGACATGGGCCTCCTGAACTTCCGCATCCTGTCCGAGGACATTGGGGATTCGCACTGGTACCTCGCGCTCCTGCGCGACTCGGGCGTGGCTGCCCACAGGCTCACGACCATGCTTCCGAACTCCCGCTGGATCGCCGAGGCTCTCGCCAAGCGTCCCGAGGCCGTGGCCTGGCTCGACGATGACGCTGAGCTGGCGCCGCGCGAGCCGCACCGACTGGCCCGAGAAGTCGCCGCCCTTATCGATCGGCATGAAGACGCGACGGAAGCTGCCGCTCGCGTGCGGGCCGTACGCACCCGTGAGTTGACGCGCTGCGCGATGAGTGACCTGTTGGGCGGCGTCGATCCTCGTGGGAATGCGATCGCCGACGCCACGGATGCGGCAATTCTGGGAGCCCTCGCCATCGCGCAGCGTGAGGAAGCCGAGCGGTGGGGCCAGGAACGGGCGGCCGTCGTGTTCGTCGCGATGGGCCGCTACGGCGGACGCGAGTGCTCGTACGCCTCGGACGCCGATGTGATCGCCCTGCACGAGGCCGTCGGGGGTGCCACCGAGGCGGAAGCGGCTGCCAGCGCGACGGCAATCGTGAACCGCGTGAAGAATCTGCTCGGTTCGGCGACCAACCAGCTGGGCATCGTCGTCGACCTCGACCTGCGACCCGAGGGCAAGAACGGCCCGATGAGCCGCACGATCGAGTCGCATCGTGAGTATGCGCAGCGGTGGGCCTCCACCTGGGAGCGGCAGGCCGCGGTGCGTGCACGCCCGATCGGTGAGGGAAGCCTCGCGGATTCTGCACGGGCACTGTTCGATGAGCTCGCCTATGGGGGAGTGAGCGAGTCAGACGTGCGCGACATTCGCTTGCTCAAAGCCCGCATGGAGAACGAGCGTCTGCCGCGCGGCATTGAGCCCGCTCGCCATGTGAAGCTCGGGCCCGGCGGACTCACCGACGTGGAGTGGACGATCCAGCTCATCCAGATGCGTGCTGGAATGAACAACCCCGCACTGCGTACGCCCTCGACGACGCAGGCGATCCTCAGCGCTCGGGAGAACGAGCTGATCAGCGCTCAAGACGCGCAGACTCTTCTCGACGCCTGGGATATGGCCACCCGTATCCGCGCGGCAAACACCCTGGCGAGCGGGCGCATGAGCGGTGTGAAGCTCGACGTCTTGCCCCGAGATAGCGCGGAGCTGCGTGCCCTCGCAGCGATCCTCGGGTACGGTAGCGGCGGGCTGAATGCCCTCGAAGACGACTGGCTGCGCGCTGGACGCAAGGCGCGCGCCGTCATGGAACGACTTTTCTGGGAGCAGCAGTGAAGATTGTGCTGGTACGGCACGGACAGACCCCCGCGAATCGGCTCGGTGCGCTCGATACGGTGCGCCCCGGCCTCGGGCTGACTCCCGAAGGACTCCTCCAGGCCCAGCGCCTCGCGGATCGTTGGGAGTCCGAGGTTGCGCCTCCTCCCACCGTCATCGCGCTATCCGGACTGCATCGCACGCGCCTGACCGCCGCACCGCTGGCGAGCGCCTACGGGCTGACCCCGCAGGTACACCCCGGCATCCGCGAACTACGTTCCGGCGACCTCGAAATGGCGGCCGACCCGTGCTCGCAGTCCCTCTACGTGCGCACGACCCTGTCGTGGTGCGCCGGGGATGTGGATAACCGCATGCCCGGCGGTGAGAGCGGACGCGAGGCCCTGGCCCGCTCGCTGGAGACCGTGCGCCGCGTGGGCCTGGCCGCTCGCGAGCAGGCGGGGGACGAGGCTGTCGCGGTGTTCGTCATCCACGGCGCCCTCACGCGCCTGCTGGCCACGTGGCTGTCTACCGACATCGACGAGGACCTCGTCTCCAAGCACTTCATGTCCAACACCGGCACGTCCACCTTCGAGTGGGCCCCCGACTTCACCCCGGCCTCGGCCGACGAACTGGCGAAGGGGCTCCACGCCCTGACGTGGAACGACCGTCCCCTCGATCAGTGGTCCTGAGACGATTCGCCGCCTGAGTCCTCATCGGGCGCGACGAAAGCTGACACCTCGTAGGGGAACGAGCGGTATTTAAAGTAGTTCTCCAGGTAGGACAGGTGTTCCTCGCACGCGAGCCACGTCTTCGTGCGCCCGTGATGGATCGCCGGATTGCGCCAGTCGATCCGGTAGATCGCGGCGTTCGTGCATTCGCGCGCCGAGCAGATGCCCGATGCTGCTTCGACTCCCAGTGCCATGGTGTCCTCCCCGTGCGGTTACGCTTGGAAGTATGCCAACCCTCGTTCTCGTTCGCCACGCGCAGGCCGCATACTCCTACCCCGATCACGCTCGCCCCCTCACGCACGCGGGCGTCGACCAGGCCGCACGCCTCGGTGGCGTTCTCTCCCGGGAGATTGGGAGTTTCGATGTCGCGGTGTGTTCCGATGCGGCGCGCGCGCAGCAGACCTTTGAACAGGTCCGGCAGCGCGTCCAAGTTGGCGACAGCTGGTTCGACCGCGGCGTCTACAACGCCGCCGAGGAGGACATCCTCACCCTCGCGCGCACCTTCGAGGGGGAGCGCGCGCTCATCGTCGGTCACGAGCCGACCATCTCCGGCGCGGGCTACGTCCTGGCGTGCGAGGACGATCGGTCAGAGGTCGCTCGCGGCGTGCCCACCGCTACCGCTCTTATCCTCACCTTCGACGGCACCTGGGAGGATCTGGCCCCCTCGAGCTGCGCCCTTCGCGCGGTGCTCACCCCGCCCGCCCGATAGGGCAGATGCTCGCGGAAGTGGCCCCGGCCTCGTCCATCGTTCCTGTGACTGTGTTTACGTTTGTCCACGCGACGCCCGCCCGGATGCGGATGGGGGCCGCAGGCGCGTTAGAATATGGCGGTATCTATCCACCCAACAGGGAGAAGTGATGTCGGGACACTCTAAGTGGGCGACCACCAAGCACAAGAAGGCCGCTATTGACGCCAAGCGCGGCAAGCTCTTCGCGCGCCTCATCAAGAACATTGAGGTTGCAGCTCGCACGGGCGGCGGCGACCCCGCCGGCAACCCGACCCTGTACGACGCCATCCAGAAGGCGAAGAAGAACTCCGTCCCCGCCGACAACATCGACCGCGCCGTCAAGCGTGGCTCCGGTGCCGAGGCCGGCGGCGCCAACTACGAGACCATCATGTACGAGGGCTACGGCCCCAACGGTGTCGCCTTCCTGGTGGAGTGTCTGACGGATAACCGTAACCGCGCGGCCTCCGACGTTCGCCTGGGCTTCACCCGCCACGGCGGCTCGCTGGCCGACCCCGGTTCGGTGGCCTACCTGTTCTCGCGTCGCGGTATCGTCGAGGTGCCCGCCGCCGACGGCGTGGACGAGGAATCCATCATGATGGCCGTCCTGGACGCGGGTGCCGAAGAGGTCGAGGACGCCGGCGAGCTTTTCATCGTCGAGTCCGACCCCAAGGACGTCGTCGCCGTGCGTACCGCTCTGCAGGACGCCGGCATCGACTACGACTCCGCCGAAGTCCAGTTCGTCGCCTCCACCGAGGTCGAGCTCGATCTCGAGGGCGCCCTCAAGGTCAACAAGCTCATCGACGCCCTCGAGGACTCCGATGACGTGCAGAACATCTACACGAATATGTCCCTGTCGGACGAGGTTCGTGCCCAGCTGGAAGAGCAGGAGTGAACATGAGCGATTCGACCGCTAAGCGCGAGGTCGGCACCCCGCAGGTCAAGCGCGGTATGGCCCAGATGCTCAAGGGCGGCGTCATCATGGACGTCGTCACCCCCGAGCAGGCGAAGATCGCCGAGGACGCGGGCGCCGTGGCCGTCATGGCCCTTGAGCGCGTCCCCGCCGACATTCGCGCCCAGGGTGGCGTGGCCCGCATGTCCGACCCCGACCTGATCGAAGGCATCATCGAGGCCGTGTCCATCCCCGTGATGGCCAAGGCCCGCATCGGCCACTTCGTCGAGGCGCAGGTTCTGCAGTCCCTCGGCGTCGACTACATCGACGAGTCCGAGGTCCTGACCCCCGCCGACTACACCCACCACATCGACAAGTGGAACTTCACCGTTCCCTTCGTCTGCGGTGCGACCAACCTTGGTGAGGCGCTGCGCCGCATCAACGAGGGCGCGGCCATGATCCGCTCCAAGGGCGAGGCCGGCACCGGCGACGTCTCCAACGCGACCACGCACATGCGTAAGATCCGCGACGAGATCCGCCACCTGACCTCCCTGCCCGAGGACGAGCTCTACGTCGCGGCCAAGGAACTCCAGGCCCCCTACGAGCTCGTCGCCGAGGTTGCCCGCGAGGGTCGCCTTCCCGTCGTGCTCTTCACGGCAGGTGGCATCGCCACCCCCGCCGACGCTGCCATGATGATGCAGCTGGGTGCCGAGGGCGTGTTCGTTGGTTCGGGCATCTTTAAGTCCGGCGACCCTGCCAAGCGCGCGGCCGCCATTGTCAAGGCCACGACCTTCTACGACGATCCGTCTGTCATCGCCGAGGTCTCCCGTGGCCTGGGCGAGGCCATGGTCGGCATTAACGTCGACGACCTGCCGGTCGATCACCGCCTCGCGGAGCGCGGATGGTGACCATCGGCGTTCTCGCCTGCAGGGCGACGTCGCAGAGCACGTGCGGGCGCTGGAAAACTCCGGCGCCCGCGCGCTGCTTGTGCGTAGGGTTTCTGAGCTCGACCAGGTCGACGGCCTGGTCATCCCAGGTGGCGAGTCGACGACAATGTCGAACCTGCTGCTCTCCTTCGGACTGTTTGATGAGCTGCACGACCGCATCGCATCCGGCCTGCCGGTCTACGGCACGTGCGCGGGCATGATCATGCTCGCCTCGTCGATCCTGGATGGTCGTGAGGACCAGCGTTCCTTCGGTGCGCTCGACATGGTGGTGCGCCGTAACGCCTTCGGTCGTCAGGTCGACTCCTACGAGGAGGACCTGAACGTTGAGGGCGTTGAGGGAGCTCCCTTCCACGCCGTGTTCATTCGCGCCCCGTGGGTTGAGTCGGTGGGCGAGGGCGTCGAGGTTATCGCACGTGCCGGCAACAGCGCCGACGGCCCGATCGTCGCGGTGCGACGCGGCAACGTCATGGCGACGTCCTTCCATCCCGAGGTGGGGGGAGACGATCGTATTCACGCAATGTTCGTCGATATGGTGGCGCGCGCCTGATGCGCGTCATGGGCATCGACCCGGGCCTGACGCGTTGCGGCCTCGGTGTCGTCGACGTCGATGCGTCGCGGCGCGCCTCGCTCGTGTACGTCGGTGTCGCCCGCACCGACAAGGACCTGGCGACGCACTTCCGGCTGCGCACGATCGCGGACGCGATCGATAGCGTCATCGAACGCTACGAGCCCGAGGTCGTCGCCATCGAACGTGTCTTCGCGCAGGACAACCTGCAGTCGGTGACCACCACGATGCAGGTCATGGGCGCGGCGATGACGTGCGTCGGTCGCGCCGGCCTGCCGATGGCCGTCCACACGCCCTCCGAGGTGAAGTCCGCCGTCTCCGGCAACGGCAACGCGGACAAGGCGCAGGTGCAGGCGATGGTCGCGCGCATCCTCGGCCTCGCCAAGGCTCCCAAGCCCGCGGACGCCGCGGACGCTCTGGCCATTGCGATTACGCACGCCTGGCGGGGGACTGGCCTGCTCGGTGCTCCGGAGGACTCGTCGGTCGCAGTGTCGATCTCGGGTCGCCTGACCGCGCGCGGGTCCATGACGCCCGCCCAAAAGGCGTGGGCCGAGGCCCAGGCCGCGCAACGCCGAACGGGTGCCGTCGATCCGAGGCGCAGGCGCGGCTAGAATCGTACATATGTTCGCCCGCGTGTGCGGGTGACCCGTGAACGAAAGGAACGCAGTGATCTCCATTCTGCGCGGCACAGTCGCGAGCGTCGGCCTCGACCACATCGACATCGTGGTGGGGGGCATCGGCTTCCGCGTGTACGTGACGCCTGCCTTCGCGCAGGGTGCCTCGCGTGATCAGGAGATGACTGTGTTCACGGCGATGATCGTGCGCGAAGACTCGATGACGCTGTACGGTTTCGAATCCGCGGATGAACGCGACGTGTTCACGAAGCTCCTGTCTGTCTCGGGTATCGGCCCGAAGATTGCGCTGGCAGCCCTGGCGGTCCTGCGCCCCGACGACCTGCGCCGCGCGGTGCGCGACCAGGACCTCGCGGCACTCCAGCGGATCCCCGGCGTGGGCAAGAAGTCGGCGCAGCGCATGGCCCTCGAAATCGGAGACAAGCTGGGCACCCCCGCAGCGCTACCGGGCGGCGAAACCGCCGCCGCTCCCGCGCCCACTGAGGATGCCGTGGCCTCCGAAGTTAGCGCCGCACTGGTCGGTTTGGGTTGGTCCGAGGCTCAGGCGGCCAAGGCCATCGAGAAGCTGGCGGGCAGTGGGCTCGGTGCCTCCGACATGCTGCGTGCTGCCCTCGTGACGCTGGGAGGCGGACGTGGCTGATCAGATGGATTCCAGTTTCGACGTCGATGCGATGCGCATCGTCGCTCCCGATGCCGGGGAGCTCGAGCGTGCCGCAGAGGCCGCGCTGCGCCCGAAGAAGCTCTCTGAGTTCGTCGGTCAGCGCGTCGTGCGAGGCCAGCTGCAGCTCGTGCTCGACGCCGCGCGCATGCGTTCGGCCAGCCCCGATCATGTTCTCCTCGCAGGCCCTCCCGGACTTGGTAAGACGACGCTTGCGATGATCATCGCGGCCGAGATGGGAACGTCGCTGCGCCTGACGTCTGGCCCCGCGATCCAGCACGCTGGCGACCTCGCCGCGATTCTGTCGGGCCTTCAAGAGGGCGACATTCTCTTCATCGATGAGATCCACCGCCTCGCGCGCACCGCCGAGGAAATGCTGTACCTCGCGATGGAGGACTTCCGCGTCGATGTCGTCGTAGGCAAGGGCCCCGGTGCGACGTCGATCCCGCTGACACTCCCGCCCTTCACCGTCGTCGGAGCGACGACGCGATCCGGCCTGCTTCCTGCACCGCTGCGTGACCGCTTCGGTTTCACGGCTCATCTCGAGTTCTATGAGACCGATGAACTGCAGTCCGTTGTCACCCGTTCTGCTTCGCTGCTCGGATCGCCCATCGACGCGCAGGCCGCCCACGAGATTGCCTCGCGCTCGCGCGGCACGCCGCGTATCGCGAACCGCCTCCTGCGCCGCGTCGTCGACTACGCCCAGGTTCACGGAGACGGACAGCTGACCCTCGATGCGGCCCGCGGAGCCCTCGAGCTCTTCGAGGTCGACCCCTCCGGCCTCGACCGCCTCGACCGTGCGGTCCTCGAGGCCATCTGCCGTCGTTTCGCGGGTGGCCCGGTGGGCCTGACGACCCTGTCTGTCACAATCGGCGAGGAAGCGGAGACCGTCGAAACTGTCGCGGAGCCCTATCTCGTCCGCGAAGGCTTCCTCGTGCGTACCAACCGCGGACGCATGGCAACCCCCAAGGCATGGGCCCACCTCGGGCTGACCCCGCCGACGCCCGACGGGGCGCTCTTCGACTAGGGGAGTGGGCCTCGTTGCCATCCTGGCTGGCCGCGGGCATGCGCGGCAGTGTCAAAGAGGCCTCAATGGGTCCTTGCGCCGCGCCACACCTTGATCACTTAGGCTAAAACCCTCCCCGGGCATTAGACTGGCAAGGTGCGCTCGAAGCGCCTGACCGTCATTGAAAGTGAATCAGCCTTTATGAACAACTACACCCTCGTGATCCTGATCTTTGCCATGGTCGCTTTTATGTGGTGGAGCTCGACCTCCCGCAAGAAGCAGATGGCGAAGATGGAGCAGGAAAAGCGCGACCAGCTCGCTGCCGTCAAGCCTGGCGAATGGGTTCGTACCCGCGTTGGCTTCTGGGGTCGCTTTGTTGACCTCGACGGCGACATCATCGTCCTGGAGACCACCGACGGGCACGAGATGTACTGGGAGCGAGAAATGATCGCCGAAATCGGCGGCCAGCCGCCTCTCGCTGACGCGGAGCAGGAGAACGCATCCGAGTTCGCAGTCGTCGATGAGGCGACGGACGAGGACGAGAAGGTCCTCGGACTCGACGAGCCGACCGACGGCGAGATCTCCAATTACGACGCCGACGAGCAGCAGAAGTAAGTCAAGGCTGAACGGAAAGTAGAACCGTGGCATCACATAAGCGACGCCCCGTGCGCGCGCTCGTGACCCTCACCGTCTCCGTTGTGACGGCGTGTGCGGCACTTGCGATCGGGCACTTCACCGAGGGCGTATCCCCGTATCCCGACCTGGCCCTCGACCTGAAGGGCGGCACTCAGCTCATCCTGACGCCGACCGTGACAGGCGACGGACAGCGTGAGATCACCGAAGAGGACATCACCCAGGCGATCTCGATTATCCGCAACCGAATCGACGCCTCCGGCGTGTCCGAGTCTGAGATCTCCTCGATGGGCAGCTCGAACATCATGGTGTCGATCCCCGGCACGCCCTCTCAGGAGCAGCTGGATCTGATTCGTTCATCCTCCCAGATGAACTTCCGCCCCGTCCTGCGTATCGGCGCAGCTCAGGGCGTTATTCAGAACCAGCAGCCCGCCCAGACGGATACGCCGCAGTCGGGAGCCCAGTCCGGTGCCCAGTCGGGCGAGCAGTCGGGCGCAGCGACTACCGAGGCAGCTCAGTCGGGCGCAACGACCACCGAGGCAGCCCAGTCGGGCGTTCAGTCCACTGCCCTGGATGAGGCGACCGCGCAGGGGATCGCCGATGCGAATCAGGACGGCGTCTGTCCGACACCCCCGCAACCACGCCTGAGAATGCTTCGGATCTCGCGTGGATCACCGAGCAGGTCGTGTACGACTTCCTGACGCTTGACTGCTCGGCCGCCGCCGACGTCAAGCACGTCGAGGGATCCTCCGATAAGCCCTACGCCGCATGCGACGAGTCCGGTCAGATCAAGTACATCCTCGGTCCCGTGGCCGTGCCCGGTTCGGATCTGAAGACTGCAACCGCGGGTCTCGCGCGCAACAACAACGGTCAGACGACCGGCCAGTGGGCCGTGTCCCTGCAGTTCAACGACGCGGGCACGGAGAAGTTCAAGGACACGTCCACGATCCTCTACGGCTACCACACCTCGGATCCCCAGGGGTCGTCGTTCTACCAGGGTCGCCCCGACCGTAACTCCTTCGCGGTCGTCCTCGACGGCACGGTTATCACCGCGCCGTCGATGAACGCGATCATCCCCAACGGCCAGGCTGAGATCACCGGTAACTTCACCGCTCAGTCGGCGTCCGCGCTGGCCAACCAGCTCAGCTTCGGTTCGCTGCCGCTGAACTTCGAGGTCGAGTCCGAGCAGCAGATTTCCGCGACGATCGGTACCGATCACCTGACGGTCGGCCTGTGGGCCGCACTGATCGGCTTCCTGCTCGTCATCGTCTACCTCATCTGGCAGTACCGCGGTCTGGCGATTATCTCGGCGGGCTCGCTCGTCGTCGCCTCGATCATCACCTACCTGGTGATCGCGCTCCTGTCGTGGTGGATGGGCTACCGCCTCTCGCTGGCGGGTGTCGCCGGTCTGATCATGGCCATCGGTGTCACGACCGACTCCTTCATCGTCTACTTCGAGCGCGTGCGCGACGAAGTGCGCGATGGCCGCCCGCTGCAGGCCGCCGTGGAGGAGGGCTGGGACCGCGCCAAGCGTACGATCCTGGTCTCCGACGCCGTTAACCTGGTGGCCGCCGTGGTCCTCTACCTGCTTGCCGTCGGTGGCGTTCAGGGCTTTGCCTTCACCCTGGGTGTCACGACCGTCATCGACATCGCGGTGATCTTCCTGTTCACCCACCCGATGATGGAACTGCTGATCCGCACCCGCTTCTTCGGCGAGGGCCACAAGCTGTCCGGCCTCGATCCCGAGCACTTGGGCGCGAAGAACTCCCTCGTGTACGCGGGCCGCGGCCGCGTGGTCGTGCGCGGCGAATCCACCGCCAAGGACAAGAATGACGAGGCCGGAGACGGTCTGTCGATCGCCGAGCGTCGTCGCGCTGCACGCCTGGCCGCCCAGAAGGCGGAGGAAGAAGCCTCGTCGGCTGAGTCGACGGATGACGTCACGGTCGCAACCGAGGAAGAGGAGAACTGACATGATGAGTTTTGCTCAGTGGGGTAACGCCCTGTACTCGGGCGACAAGTCCTACGCCGTCGTCCCCAAGCGCAAGATCTTTGTCGGCCTCGCGGCTGGTGTCCTCGTCCTCGGCTTTGCGCTCGTCGCAATCCTGGGTCTCAATCGTTCGATTGAGTTCACGGGCGGTTCGCAGTTCGACGTCGCTCACGTGAGCGACCAGAGCGAGTCCTTCGCGTCGCGCGCTGTCAGCTCGACTGGCCTCGTCGAGGGTGCTCCCAAGGTCACGCGCGTGGGTTCCGATTCCGTGCGCATCCAGACCACGTCCCTCGACTCTGCGCAGACCGCGCAGATGCGTGACGCGCTGGCGAGCGCCTACGGTGTCGAGGCCACCGAGGTTCAGTCCTCGTCGATTGGCCCCTCCTGGGGTTCGTCGGTTACCACGAAGGCCGCGCAGTCGCTCGTTATCTTCATGGCGCTCGTCGCACTGCTGATGACCGTGTACTTCCGTTCGTGGCGCATGGCTGCCTCGGCGCTCCTCGCCCTTCTGCACGATATCGCCGTCACTGTCGGTGTGTTCGCCATTTTGCAGGTCGAGGTCTCTCCCGCGACCGTCATCGGCTTCCTGACGATTCTGGGTTACTCGCTCTATGACACCGTCGTTGTCTTCGACAAGGTGCGCGAGCTAACCTCGGACGTCTACGAGCAGAAGCACTACACCTTCGCTGAGTACGTGAACCTCGCGGTCAACCAGACGATGGTTCGCTCGATCAACACCTCGGTTGTGGCGCTTCTCCCCGTCGGTGCGATCCTGATCATCGGTTCCGTGGCCCTGGGTCCGGGTACTCTGGTGGATATCTCGCTCGCCCTGTTCGTCGGTATGATCGCCGGTACCTACTCGTCGATCTTCATCGCCTCCCCGCTGCTGGTCACCTTCCAGGAGCTCTCGAACAAGACCCGCGAGCACAACGCGGCGGTCGCGCACGAGCGCGAGCACCGCAACGCCACCGGCGAGGCTTCCACCCCGAAGTCCGTCAAGGTGGCTCCGATCAAGCCCGGACAGCGTCTGGGTAATGAGAACCAGCCCCACAGGAAGAAGAATCATCGATGATCGGTGAGCTTGGCGACCGCGTCGCCACTCTGGTTCAGCAAAACATGCTGGAGATTCCGGACTTTCCGGAGCCCGGCGTCCTGTTTCGTGACATCACCGAGCTGTTTGCCAACGGCCCGGCGTTCAAGGAACTGGTTGAGCTGATCGGCGCTCGTTACGCGGGTCGAATCGATGCCGTCGCAGGTCTCGAGTCTCGCGGTTTCATTCTCGGTGCGCCCGTCGCTGCTGAGCTTGGCCTCGGCATGCTGACGATCCGCAAGGCCGGCAAGCTGCCCGGCCACGTGATCGGCGTCGACTACGAACTTGAGTACGGCACCGCACGCATGGAAATACACCCCGAGTCGGTCCACGAGGGGCAGCGCGTCCTCATCATCGATGACGTGCTCGCAACGGGCGGGACCGCGAACGCGGCGGTGAAGCTGCTGCGCCAGTGCGGCGCGTCCGTCGAGGCCGTGGCCGTTCTGCTGGAACTCGATGCGCTGGGCGGTCGCTCGGTGCTCTCGGATGTGACGGTGGAGAGCGCGCTTCACCTCTGAGTGGTGCTTCTTGACAACGAGCGGGTCCGGGGATCCTCATGATCCCCGGACCCGCTCGTTCGTCGCTATCATGGGGCCATGAGCAGCGACGACATGACATCAGGTTCCGCGCTTCCCGCGGCGGGTTCCCGGGTGCGCTCCGGCCTCGTGTGGTTCGGCTCGCGTGGGCGGGCCACGATCCCCGAGATTGAGCCGCTTGTGCGTGCGCTGCGTGCGAACCACCCGAAGGCGGATATCAGCGTCGTCGAGCGCGCATATCGCACCGCTGAGGAACATCACCGCGGGCAAATGCGCAAGTCCGGTGAACCGTATATCACCCATCCGGTGGCCGTTGCGACGATCCTGGCCGAGATGGGCATGACGACCCCGACGCTCGTCGCCGCGCTGCTGCACGACACCGTCGAGGATACGGATTACACGCTCGAGCAGCTCGCCGCCGAGTACGGTGAGGCAATCGCCAACCTTGTTGACGGTGTCACCAAGTTGGACAAGGTGCACTACGGTGCCGCCGCCCAATCTGAAACGCTGCGCAAGATGCTCGTCGCGATGAGCCGCGATATCCGCGTCCTGCTCATCAAACTGGGCGACCGCCTGCACAACGCCCGCACGTGGCGTTTCGTGCCTGCCAAGTCGGCCGCAAAGAAGGCCCAGGAGACGCTTGAGATTTACGCGCCGCTGGCCCACCGCCTCGGCATGAATATGGTCAAGTGGGAGCTTGAGGAGCTCTCGTTTAAGACGCTGTACCCGGAGATTTACGAGGAGATCGACCGCCTCGTCACGGAGCGCGCGCCCCCCAGCGCGAGGAATATCTGCGCGACGTTATTGGTCAGATCGAGGAGGATCTGCGTCGCTCGGGGACGAAGGGAACGGTGAGCGGGCGTCCGAAGAGTCACTACTCGATCTACCAGAAGATGATCGTGCGCGGCAAAGCATTCGACGAGGTGTTCGACCTGGTCGCCGTGCGCGTCCTCGTGGAGTCAATCAAGGACTGCTACGGTGTGCTGGGCTCGCTGCATGGGCGTTGGAATCCGATTCCGGGTCGCTTCAAAGACTACATCGCGATGCCGAAGTTTAACCTGTACCAGTCGCTGCACACGACGGTCATCGGTCCCGGCGGTAAGCCCGTGGAGATCCAGATCCGTACCTTCGACATGCACGAGCGCGCCGAGCATGGCGTGGCGGCGCACTGGAAGTACAAGCAGAACCCTAACGCTTCGAGTGGCGATGCGGATCGCATGAGCTCGGATGAACAGGCGAATTGGCTGCGCGCCCTCGTCGAAATGGAACGAGAGACGGGCGATCCCGAAGAGTTCCTGGATTCGCTGCGCTACGAGATCGCCGGTGATGAGGTCTACGTGTTCACGCCCAAGGGGCAGGTTATCGTGTTGCCGGCACGCTCCACGCCCGTTGACTTTGCCTACGCAGTCCACACGGAGGTCGGACACCGTACCGTTGGTGCGAAGGTGAATGGGCGTCTCGTCTCCCTCGATACGCGTCTGGAATCGGGCGAGACGGTCGAGGTTGTCACGTCGAAGTCGGATAAGTCGGGCCCGTCTCGGGACTGGCTGGCCTTCGTGGCTTCCCCGCGTGCGCGTTCCAAGATCAAGGCGTGGTTCTCCAAGGAACGTCGTGAGGAAGCCATTGAGGCGGGTAAGGAAGCGCTCGCTCGCACGATGCGCAAGCAGAATCTTCCTCTGCAGCGCCTCATGAACCACGAGTCGATCCTGTCGGTGGCGACGTCGTTTGGGTACCCGGATGTGTCCGGTCTGTACGCAGCCGTTGGCGAGGGACATATCTCTGCACAGAACGTCGTGACCCGACTTGTCGACAACCTGGGTGGGGGAGACGGTACCGAGGAGACGCTGTCCGAGGGCGTCACGCCGGGCTCGCAGAAGCCTCGCTCGGAGGCCACTGGCGATGCTGCGATTACGGTTGCGGGTCTGAGCCCGAACGAGATCTGGGTGAAGCTCGCCAAATGTTGTACTCCTGTTCCCGGTGACGACATCGTCGGTTTCATCACGCGAGGCCAGGGAGTCTCCGTGCATCGCAGCACGTGCGCGAACGCGGTGCGCCTCGGGCAGCTGCAGCCCGAGCGTTTCGTCGATGTCTCGTGGAACGAGAAGGGCCTGGGTGCTCCTTTCCGCGTGCAGATCGAGGTGAGAGCTCTCGACCGCGGCGGACTGCTTTCTGACCTGACCCGCGTCCTGTCAGACTACCGAGTCAATATCCTCGCTGCTGCCCTGAAGACTGACGGAGACCAGGTCGCCTCGGGTAATTTCTCCTTTGAGCTGGCTGACCTCGGTCACCTCAACGCGGTTTTGTCGGCCCTGCGTCGGGTCGACGGTGTCTTCGAGGCGGTGCGCATCGGCGCTGACTCATAGACGAGGCGGGGGTTGCCTCCGTTGATCAGCGGGAAAAGTGTGTTACATCCGTCCCCTTTTGTGGGATACGCTGTCGTCTCCTCGTTAGATGTGACACACTAGCTGTGTGTGTCACATCGGCACACACCCGCGCCGGGCGTAAGCCCTCGTCTCAGAAGGAATATCGTGACCACGACGCCGATTCCGAATAACGAAAACGCTCCCGAAGCTGCCACCTCAACGACTGAGGAGGTCGCCACCCAGGCAACGATCGCAGCATCCGAGGTGCCCGAGCACCCCTTCGCCCGTATCGGCGAGGACGGGACTGTCTATGTCAAGGATGGAGACGAGGAGCGCATCATCGGCGGCTTCCCCGAGGGTATTCCCGCTTCTCCGTACGCTCTCTATGAGCGTCGTTACGCCGATCTCGAGGCAACGATCAAGCTGTTCGAGGACCGTCTGGCGACCCTGAGCCCGCGGGACATCGATCAGACTCTCGCAACGCTGCGCGAACAGGTTGCCTCGCCGAACGTCATCGGTGATATCCCGGCCCTGCGTGAGCGCGTCGCGGCTGTCGAAAAGGCCGCCGAGGAACGCAAGGAAATCGCCCGCGAGGAGCGCAAGGCGGCGAAGGCTGCCGCCCTCGCCGAGCGTACGTCCGTCGTTGAGCGCGCCGAGCAAATCGTTGCGCAGGATCCCGCGAAGACCCACTGGAAGCAGTCCGGCCAGACCCTGCGCGATCTGCTTGATGAGTGGAAGAACCTTCAGCGTCGCGGCCCGCGCCTGGAGAAGGCAGTGGAAGACGAGCTGTGGAAGCGCTTCTCGTCCGCTCGTACCCAGTTTGATCGTCACCGTCGTCAGTTCTTCTCGCAGCTTGACCAGGCTCAGTCCGAGGCTAAACGCGTGAAGGAAGCCCTCATCGCCGAGGCTGAAGCTCTGTCCTCGTCCGAGGATTGGTCGCGTACCTCCGGCGCATACCGTGAGCTCATGAACCGCTGGAAGGCTGCCCCTCGTGCCTCCCGCAAGGAAGACGACGCGCTCTGGGCGCGCTTCCGTGCAGCCCAGCAGGTGTTCTTCGATGCCCGCCGCGCCAAGGATGAGGCCACCGACGCGGAATACCGCGAGAACCTCGTGGCTAAGGAAGCCATCCTTGCAGACGCTGAGGCGATCCTGCCGGTCACCGATATCGACCGCGCCAAGGCTCAGCTGCGCCAGATTCAGGACCGCTGGGAAGAGGTTGGTCGTGTGCCTTCCTCCGACCTGCACCGCATCGAGGGCCGCCTGCGCGCCGTCGAGGCTGCGGTCCGCGAAGCGGAAGAGAAGGAATGGCGTCGCACCAACCCGGAGACCCGTGCCCGCGCGGCCGGTATGGTTGGCCAGCTTGAGGAACAGATCGCTCAGCTCGAGCGCTCCCTCGCCGAGGCCGAGTCCAAGGGTGACGACAAGGCCGCCAGGAACGTGCGCGAGGCCCTCGAGACCAAGCGCGCGTGGCTCGCGCAGATCTCCTCGTCCATGGAGTGACATGCGGCTTCACGTGATTCCGTCGCCTTTCTACGCGGCGAATGGGCTTGTGCTCGTCCCTTCCGGGGCGGGCACAGCCCTTGTTGTCGATCCTTCCGCGGGCATCCAGCATCTGATCCGTGAGGTTCTCGAGCTCGAGGGTGTCAGCGTGGGCGCAGTGCTGCTCACGCACGGCCACCCCGACCACGTGTGGGACGCTGCTGAGGTGTCCACGTGGGGCCCCGATGGTGCCACGGTCCCGGTGTATGTGCCCGGCCCCGACATGTACCGCATGGATGACCCGGCCTCGTTCCTGCCGATGCCGCTGCCGGACTTCATCGGCGAGTGGGTCAAGCCCGCCGACTTGCGCGAGGCGCCCACCGATTCCTTCGAGGTGACTCCGGGTGTGTGGCTGCGCATGGTCCCGGCCCCCGGACACACGGAGGGTTCCGCGGTCTTCCTGGGCGAGAGCCCTCTGGATATCCGCGTCAACAACCAATCCTTCTACTCGTCGAACGAACCGGTTCCCTGGGCGATGAGTGCGGATGTTCTCTTCAAGGACAGCGTCGGGCGCACTGACCTGCCCGGTGGTGATGAAACGCAAATGCGTCACTCGCTGCGCACAATTTCCAACGCCCTTGACCCACGAACGGTCCTTGTCCCTGGTCACGGTCCGGCCACGACATTGGCTGATGAGATAACCTCGAACCAGTATCTGATCCGCGCACGCCGTATCGGCTGACGCCCGACCTTCCTCACAGAAAGAACGCTTTATGGCTCGCACGTCCCTGTCAGGTTTCCCCGAATGGCTCCCCGAGGGGCGCATCATTGAGATGCACGTCCTCGACGAGCTGCGGCGCGTGTTTGAATTGCACGGTTTCGCGGGCATCGAAACCCGTGCGGTCGAGACCCTGGAGCAGCTGGAAGCTAAGGGCGAGACGTCCAAGGAGATCTATGTGCTGGATCGCCTGCAGGCTCTCAAGGCCGCGGCATCGGGTGCGCGCGTTTCTAAGGACAAGGGCATGGGCCTGCACTTCGACCTGACCGTGCCGTTCGCGCGTTACGTCGTCGAGAACGCCAATGAGCTGGACTTCCCGTTCAAGCGCTACCAGATCCAGAAGGTCTGGCGCGGCGAGCGCCCCCAGGACGGTCGCTTCCGCGAGTTCACGCAGGCGGATATCGATGTCGTGGGTAACGGCGAGCTGCCGTTCCACTTTGAGGTGGATCTCCCGCTCGTGATGGCCGAGGCCCTCAACAACCTGCCGATCCCACCCGTGCGCGTGCTCGTCAACAATCGCAAGGTTGTCCAGGGTGTGTGTGAGTCCCTCGGGGTCACGGATGTTGAGGCGGCCCTGCGCGGCCTCGACAAGATCGACAAGATCGGTGCGGAGGGTGTGGCTGCCGAGCTCGCCCAGTCCGGCATCGACGGCGATCAGGCCTCCGTGCTGCTGCAGATGGCTCAGATCCGCACGTCCGATTCGGCTGAGATCCGAGATCGCTTGGCTGGCCTCGGTGTGAGCGGCGAGCTGCTCGAGGAGGGTCTACGTGAGCTGACCGAGCTGCTCGACACGGCGAACAAGCGGATGCCAGGTGCCGTCGTCGCGGACCTCAAGATCGCCCGCGGCCTCGACTACTACACCGGTAGCGTCTATGAGTCGGAGATCGAAGGCCACGAGGATCTCGGTTCGATCTGCTCGGGCGGTCGCTACGATTCGCTCGCAAAGGACGGTAAGCGCACCTACCCGGGTGTGGGCCTGTCGATCGGCGTCTCGCGTCTCGTGTCCCGCATGATTTCCGCGCCGATGGTTACGGCGTCTCGTAAGGTGCCCACTGCGGTCGTCGTCGCGGTCATCACCGAGGACCAGCGTGAGCGTTCCGAGGCGATTGCTGCGGCGCTGCGCGCGCGTGGCATTTCTACGGATGTGGCACCGAGCGCTGCCAAGTTCGGTAAGCAGATCAAGTTCGCTGACAAGCGCGGTATTCCCTTTGTGTGGTTCCCCGGAGATGAGGGTGCTGCGGACACTGTTAAGGACATTCGCAGCGGTGAGCAGGTGGAGGCAGATCCTGCGACGTGGATGATTCCCGCGGCTGATGCTGTGCCCTCGATTGAGAAGGTGACGGACTGAGTGCCGCTGACGTCGGTTGTGGCGGCTCGCGCACTGGCGGGAGCCCTCGAGCAGTCCCTGGAGGCGATGCCTCAGGGAAGTGATCGTGATGCGCAACGTGCGCTCCGTCGTCTGCAAGATGTGGTCCTCCCGCGGCTTGAGGACGCTGACGCGCCGTTGCTGGTCGTCGTTGGTGGTTCGACGGGGTCGGGTAAATCGACGCTCGTGAACTCACTGCTGGGTCGTAACGTCAGTCGTGCCGGTGCGGTGCGTCCGACGACGCGTCGCCCTGTCCTCGTGTGCTCACCGGAGTCTCGGGCGTGGTTCATGTCCGATCGGGTGCTGCCTCGTCTTGCCAAGCATGCCGGTGACGGGGGAGAGAGCCTCGACGCCATCACTATTGCTGTCGATGACACGCTCTGGTCGGGTCTCGGTATCCTGGACGCCCCCGACATTGATTCGGTGGAGGACGGCAACCGTCGTCTCGCTGCGGAACTTCTCGATGGCGCGGACCTGTGGGTGTTCGTGACGAGCGCAGCGCGCTACGCCGATGCCGTCGCATGGAAGCACCTCGAGGACGCTGCAAGCCGCGGCCTGCGTGTCGCAATCGTGCTGAACCGTGTGCCCGCGGGCGCAGCCGACGAAATTCGCGCCGACCTGGGAGCGCTAGCGCAGCGCCGAGGCCTGGGAGATGTTCCGATCATGACGATCGACGAGCAGCCGCTGACGGATGGTCGTTTGCCGGTCAACGCGGTGGCCCCCGTTGGCTCTTTCTTGGAAACAATTGGTCGGGATGCCGCGGAGCGGGCTGCGATTGTTCGCCGTTCTCTGGCCGGGGCTGTGTCTGCGTCTCTGGCGGAGTCCCTCAGTGCTCTCGATGGAGCTCGTGAGCACAATCGCGCATACGAACAGGCAGTCGAAAGGATCGAACAGGCTGTCGCGTCGTGCGCGCGTGAGGTCGCCTCCTCCTCGAGCGACGACGTCTTGCGCGGGGAAGTAAGCACCCGTATTGCCGAGGTACTCGGTTCCTGGGATATGACGCGTACGATCTCTCGTTTTATGTCGGGGCTGGGCGCTCGCGTCATGGGTGCACTGCGCGGCGAGGCCGCCCCGGACATCCAGGTCCAGCGAGACCTGACGGGAGGCTTGGCCGCTCGTCTGGCCGATCAGTATCACCAGGCGTGGAGTGACGCTCTGCGCGCCGCTCGTCCTGTTCTTGGCGCCGATCAGCTGCCCGATCCTCTCCTGGATGCGGACGAGTCCTCGGAGCGTGCGCGCCGCACCGCTCAGGAGTGGACAGCCGAGGTCACTGAGATCATTCGTGCCCAGGCCGAGTCCTCGCACGTCAGTGGTCGTCTTCTCGCCGGTGGTATCAACGTTGTGACGGTCTCTCTGATGGTCAGCGTCTTTGCGATGACAGGCGGGCTGACGGGTCTCGAAGTCGGCGTTGCGGGAGCATCAGCAGCGCTGTCGCAGACTGTTCTGGAGTCCTTCTTCGGCGAACGCACCGTTCGTTCTCTCGCGCAGCAGGCGCGCGACGCGTTGGAAAGGCTCGCGGTGGCGTCCGTGACCGATGTCGTCGCACCCGTGTTGACTCTGTTGGACCGCTCCGATGCAGGCGCACGCCTGGATGCGCTCGATCAGGCGTTGGCGAACGCTCGGGAGGTCCTCGCATGAGGCGCGCGAAGGGCACGGTCGCGTCGGCAGCCGCAGAGCTCGACCAAATCTGCACGCTGGCGGCCCCCGACATCGATGAGGCGACGCTGTCCCGGATTCGTCAGCTGATCGACATTACCTCCGAGCGTAGTGAGATCGATCCGACGTGGTGCGTGATCGGAATGCTCGGTGGGACGGGTGCTGGCAAGTCCTCGCTGGTGAACGCGCTGAGTGGGGCCGAGGTGGTTGCTGCTGGTGTTCGTCGTCCGACGACGAGCGAGGCCTGTGCTGTTCTTCCTGCGGGGCGTGCACCCCGTGACCTCCTCGGCTGGATGGGAGTTGCGCGGCGGGTGGAAGCGCCGACTGCATTGCCCGGTGACACTGTTGTTATCGACCTTCCTGATATTGATTCGATTGAGGCAAGCCACGCTGAGATTGCCGATCGCCTCGCGTCCCGTGTCGACGCTCTCGTGGTGGTCGTCAACCCGCAGAAATACGCGGACGCTCGGCTGCATGACGAGTGGCTGGCGCGTCTTCGCTCCTCCCATGCGTCGGTGACTGTTGTCCTGACGCACATCGACACTGTCGCTGCGGCTGAGCGGGATTCGATTGAGCGGGATCTGCGTCGTCTCCTGTCTGAGCGTGGAATGGCCACTGCGACGGTGCTCGCGGTGTCTTCGACGACCGGTGAAGGAATATCCGCGCTCGTCAAACATCTTGGTACAGAGGCGGAACGCGTGTCGCGGCAGGCGTCGAGGGCTCGTCAAGCCCTGCGTGAGGCGGCAGTGTTGATCCGTGACGCGGTCGGGCTGGAAGGTGCTGTCCGCGGGATCGAAACGGATGGTATGGCGTCCAATCTGTGCGCCGCTGCGGCCGACTTGGCGGGCGCGCCAATTATTGCCGAGGCCGTGGCAGGTTCCACGATGCGTGCCGGTAGGCGAGTTGGGGGTTGGCTCCCGTTGCGATGGATCGCGCGGATGGGCGTGGACCCGTTGCGTCGCCTTCATCTGGACGACGAGTCTCGCTCCGAGGGTGCGACGACGCCGACGCTGCCGACTCGGTCCTCGTCGGACGAGGCTGCTTTCGTCAACGCGGTGCGGCGCGAAGTGGGGGAGCGCTCCCAGGGGCGCCCGTCGGCGTGGCGCGGTCGATTGGTGGAGCGTGCGCTCGAAGGTGCACGCGGTGTTCCGGCTGCCGCTCACCGTGAGGTCGCCGACAACGTACAGGTCGCAACGGGAGCGCCGTCGATGAGTCGTTTCCTCGGTGGAGTGCAGCTCCTCGCGTGGGTTGTCTGCCTGGTGGGAGCCGTGTGGATCGGACTCGTTCACCTGGGTCGAGCCGTGCTCATCGACTGGGACGTTCCGGCGATTGGGCCGGTTCCCGCTCCGACCGCGCTCGTCGGTGTCTCACTTGTTGTGACCGCCTTGCTGGCCGGGATGAATCGCTTGGTGTGTCGATGGGCGGCTGGGCGTCGCCGCCGTGCCGTTATGCGCGACCTGCGCGGACTGTGCCGAGATGAAGTCGAGCGGCTGGTCGTGGCACCGGTGCGAGCTGAAGACAACCGACAGGTGACGATCGCGTCATTCATCGCGCGCCTGCGCCTGTGATCGGCGTGATTGTCGTATCGCTGTGACCATGGCGAACAGTGAGTTCGCCGACCACACGCCCCGCTGCGCCTGTATGGCGAGTAAGCTGAACGTAGCGATGAGGCGCTGCCCCTTGTTATGGTGCCCGCGGGATGCGGGGTTTGTTGTTATGGGTGAGGCCGCGCCGAGGAGCCGTGAAGGCCCGCCCCGATGGTTTTGCTACCCACATGCAACAAGCAAGGAACAACTATGCCCTCTGAGGACTACATGGAAGACGCTCGAGACGAGCGCGACGACATTTGTGACGCAGATGAGGACCTCGACCTCGTCGACGAGACGGATGCGGACGACGAAGAGTCCGCCGACGAGACCGTCACCTTCGCGAGCCTCGGACTGCCCGAGGAGATTCTCGCGGCAGTGACCGACATGGGATTCCGCGTCCCGACCCCGATTCAGGCCGCTGCCATCCCGCCGCTGCTGGAGCTGCGCGACGTTGTCGGCATCGCCCAGACCGGTACCGGTAAGACCGCTGCCTTCGGCCTGCCGCTCCTGGCAATTGTTGACGCGGACGAGCGCGACGTGCAGGCTCTCGTCCTCGCGCCCACACGTGAGCTCGCGATGCAAAGCGCCCAGGCAATCGAGGATTTTGCGGCCCGCACCGCCCGCCTCGACGTGGTCCCCGTGTACGGTGGCTCGCCCTATGGCCCGCAGATCGGCGCGCTCAAGCGCGGCGCTCAGGTCGTCGTCGGCACGCCAGGTCGCGTTATCGACCTCATCGATAAGGGTGCCCTGGATCTGTCGAACGTGCGCATGCTGGTCCTGGACGAGGCCGACGAAATGCTGCGCATGGGCTTCGCGGAGGACGTTGAGACGATCGCCTCGAGCGCCCCCGATGATCGCCTGACTGCCCTGTTCAGCGCGACGATGCCCGCGGCTATCGAGAAGGTGGCACGCGAGCACCTGAAGGATCCGGTCAAGGTCGCGGTCTCCACCGAGTCCTCGACTGTCGACACCATCCACCAGACCTACGCGGTGGTGCCCTACAAGCACAAGATCGGTGCGCTCTCACGCGTGCTGGCTACCCGCGCCCAGCACATCAAGGAAGGCCAGGAAGAGGCTGACGCCGCCATCGTCTTCGTGCGCACACGCGCCGATGTCGAAGAGGTCTCGCTCGAGCTGTCGAGCCGCGGATTCCGTGCCGCCGGCATTTCCGGCGATGTCGCTCAGACCGAGCGCGAGCGCATGGTTGAGCGCCTGAAGAACGGCTCCCTCGACGTGCTGGTTGCGACCGACGTGGCCGCCCGAGGCCTCGACGTTGAGCGTATCTCCCTCGTCGTGAACTTCGATGTCCCGCGTGAGCCCGAGGCCTACGTGCACCGTATCGGCCGCACCGGCCGCGCGGGTCGCGAAGGCCGCGCGCTGACCTTCTTCACCCCGCGCGAGCACGGACGCCTGCGCCGGATTGAAAAGCTGACGGGCACGGAGATGGAAGAGGTCGAGATTCCCTCGCCCGCAGCCGTCTCTGAGTTCCGCGCCAGCCGCCTGCTCGAGGGTCTGTCCGCTCGCATCGAGCGCGGCCGTCTCGACATGTACAAGCGCCTGCTCGCCGACCTCGGTGAGGAGGTTTCGGTGGAGGACATCGCCGCGGCTCTCATGGCGACGGCCGTCGGCGACGAAGGCCCCGCCCCGCGCCGCGAGAAGGATCGTCGTGGCAACGGCAAGATCCGCCGCGAGGAACAGCTGGACGAGTCCGGCGAGTTCGTTGGCGCCACCTTCGAGGCCGGTCGCGACAAGGACCGCCCGCTCAAGGGCGGCGCGAACGGCGCCCGTCGTCGCGGCGGCGGCCGCCCGGCGCCCGGCTCCGGTACCCGCTACCGCATCGAGGTCGGTAAGAAGGACCGCGTCAAGCCCGGTTCGATCGTCGGCGCGATCGCTGGCGAGGGCGGTATCGACGGCCGAGACATCGGCAACATCGAAATCTACCCGACCTTCTCGCTGGTCGACATCACCGCGGACCTGTCCGGCGAGCAGCTGTCCCGTATCTCCAAGGGATACGTGTCCGGCCGACAGCTACGCATCCGTGTGGACGAGGGCCCCGGCGGTCGTTCTCACGGCGACCGCGATGGCTTCGAGCGCCGTGAGCGCCGCGACTTTGATCGCGATCACCGAGGACGCGGCGGCTATGGCGATCACGAGGGTCGCTTCGGGGACCGCGACGAGAAGCGTCCGCACCGCTTCGAAAAGGGCGACGGATCGCGTCCTCGCCGCTCTGTTCGCACCGAGCGCTGGGAGAAGGACATCAAGCGTGCCCGCCGCGAGCGCGAGGGTGGCCGCGATGGTGGTTGGGACCGCGACGGAGGCCGCGACGGCGGACGCCGCCACTTCGGCAAGCGTCGTTACGACGACTGAGCGCTAGCCGCCTCATTCGTGGAGCGTTCCGATGAGGGACGCAGCCGCGTCACTGCGACCACGGTGAGGATGGCCAGAACAGCCGCAATCACCCAATAGGGAGCGTAGGCCGCCCCGCCCACCGCGGCGGTGGCGGCCCACGCGCTCATGGCTACCGACACGAGGGCGAGTTCAAGCGCGGGTCCAGCCGAGTCGGCGACCTGCAGCCACGAGGCGACGCGCCCGTGCTTGGATTCGGGTGTGACCTCGAGTGCCATGACGGAGAGGGGAGCGTGGACGAGGCCGACTCCGAGGCCGACCAGGAGCCAGCCGATGAGGGCCACCCACACGGGAATCGAGGGGAAAAGGAGCGCTCCGACGGGGATTGCACCAATGGCCATCAGCGCACCGCCGATGACCGGGAGCCGGCGGCGCAGGTGCGGATCATGCACGCGCGCCTGGCCGACCGCACCGATGGCCCATGTGAGCGAGCCGAGGGTGACCCACCAGGCGGAGGACGCCTCGGACCACCCGTGCACGCGCTGGAGGATGAGCGGGATCATGACGGCGAGACCGACCTGTGAGGCCATTGCGCTCAGCCTCGCCAGAATCGCCGAGGGCATGCCGCGGCGGGAGTAGAAGGTTCCGCGCGGGAGGAGGCGGGGCAGCGCCCAGACCGCGATGCACGCGCCGAGGGCGAAGACCGCGAATTGTGCCAGCGGTGTGGGCAGCGCGCCCGCAAGCTGGAGCAGCATGACGCCGATTCCGACAAGCCCGGCGTCTCGCGACAGGGACGCGAGGACAGGGGAGCGCTGCCCCTGTGCAGTCGGGACCGAGCGCAGGACGTAGGCGATGGGAAGTGCCGCGATCATGACGAAGAGCGGGACGACCCCGAAGACGTAGCGCCATCCCCACTCCTGGGTGACGTGACCGGCGATTGCGGGGCCGACCAGTGAGGGGAGTACCCACGCCAGCGAAAAGGACGCGAAGAACGAGGGACGGTGGCGCGGAGAGGCTACCGCTCCGATGAGGACGTAGAGCGGCACGATGAGGAGGCCGCCCCCGAGGCCTTGAAGCGCACGCCCGACCACGAAAATGACGACGTTTGAACCGGCAGCGCACACGACCAGGCCGACGGCAAATAGAACCAGGCCCGCGAGCAGAACGAAACGTGGCCCCTTCCAATCCGCCAGCGCACCCGCGACGACAGTCGCACTCAGCTGCGTTGCCAGTGCCGCACCCGAGGCGATCGGGTACCACGTCGCGGCGTCGAAAGATTCGACGACCGCGGGCATGATTGTCGTCGCGGCGAGTTCCTCGAAAGCCACGAGGGTGATCAGCAGAACCGAGCCGATGGCCAAGCCAATTTCAGATGGAGTCCAGGAAGTACGGGCAGAGGAGGGGGAAGAAACGTCGGCGGGCATGTTGACTATCGTACTCGCGGCAGACGCGACTCTTGTCGAGGCAGGCGTACAATAACACTGCCGCCGCCTGTCTCGCGGATGGTAACTACGAAAGGAATCACAGTGCTTCGCACTCACAACATTGGAACCCTCGGCACCGACCTTGTCGGTCAGACTGTGACGCTCACCGGTTGGGTGGATCGTCGTCGTGACCACGGTGGCGTGGCGTTCATCGACCTGCGCGACGCCTCCGGCATCGCCCAGGTTGTCGTCCGCGACGAGCGTGTCGCCCATGAGCTGCGCTCCGAGTTCGTCCTGAAGGTCACCGGCGAGGTTTGCGCTCGCCCCGAGGGCAACGAGAACCCGCACCTGGCCACCGGCGCTATCGAGGTCATGGGTGACGACATCGAAATCCTGAACACCAGCGCGCCCCTGCCGTTCCAGGTGTCCTCCAATGCTGAAGATTCCGGCAACGTGGGCGAGGAAACCCGCCTGAAGTACCGCTACCTTGACCTGCGTCGCGAGCCCGAGCAGTACGCGATCCGCCTGCGTTCGAAGGTCTCCCGCGCCGCCCGTGAGGCGCTCTACGCCCGCGACTTCGTCGAGATTGAGACGCCGACCCTGACCCGTTCGACCCCCGAGGGAGCCCGCGACTTCATCGTCCCGGCTCGCCTCTCGCCCGGTTCGTGGTACGCCCTGCCTCAGTCGCCCCAGCTCTTCAAGCAGCTGCTCATGGTCGCCGGCATGGAGCGCTACTTCCAGATTGCGCGCTGCTACCGCGACGAGGACTTCCGTGCCGACCGTCAGCCCGAGTTCACCCAGCTCGACATCGAGATGAGCTTCGTGGACCAGGACGACGTGATTGAGGTCGCCGAGGACGTCCTGAAGAACGTGTGGGCGCTCATCGGCTACGACCTGTCCACGCCGATCCCGCGCATGACCTACAAGGACGCGATGGAGCGCTACGGTTCGGATAAGCCCGACCTGCGCTTCGGCCTCGAGCTCACCGAGCTCACCGAGTACTTCAAGGACACGACGTTCCGCGTGTTCCAGGCCCCCTACGTGGGTGCCGTCGTCATGCCCGGTGGCGGTTCGCAGCCGCGTCGTACCTTCGACAAGTGGCAGGAGTGGGCCAAGGCGCGCGGCGCCAAGGGCCTTGCTTACGTCACGATCGCCGAGGACGGCACGCTGGGCGGCCCCGTCGCCAAGAACATCACCGAGGCCGAGCGCGATGGCCTGGCCGCCGCGACCGGCGCCAACCCCGGCGACTGCATCTTCTTCGCCGCCGGCAAGCCCACCCCCTCGCGTGAGCTGCTGGGCGCCGCCCGTCTCGAGATCGGCAAGCGCTGCGACCTCATCGACCCCGACGCCTGGGCCTTCACCTGGGTCGTTGACGCTCCGCTCTTCAAGCCCACCGGAGACGCCGAGGCCGAGGGTGACGTCGCGCTGGGCCACAGCGCCTGGACGGCCGTCCACCACGCGTTTACCTCGCCCAAGCCCGAGTGGATTGATTCCTTCGACAAGGACCCGGGCAACGCGCTGGCCTACGCCTACGACATCGTCTGCAACGGCAACGAGATCGGCGGCGGTTCGATCCGTATCCACCGCCGCGACATCCAGAACCGCGTGTTCAACGTGATGGGCATCGGCGAGGAGGAAGCACAGACGCAGTTCGGCTTCCTGCTGGACGCCTTCAAGTACGGTGCCCCGCCGCACGGCGGCGTCGCCTTCGGCTGGGACCGCATCGTCTCGCTGCTGACGAAGTCCGATTCCATCCGCGACGTCATCGCCTTCCCGAAGTCCGGCGGCGGTTTCGACCCGCTGACCGAGGCCCCGGCCCCGATTACGCCCGCGCAGCGTAAGGAAGCCGGCGTCGACGCGAAGCCGAAGAAGCGCGGCGAGGAAGCATCCGAAGAATCGGAGAAGTGATTCCTCGTCCGTGACTTTGTCCACGGAACCCCCATCGGTTACCGACCGGTGGGGGTTTCGTGCACAATGGGTACATGTCGTACGTCGAGATGCACCCCGAGAATCCGCAGGCACGTTTGGTCAACACGGTCGTTGACCTGCTGGAACGCGGCGGCACGATCGCGCTGCCTACCGACTCCGGCTATGCGATCGCCACGAAGGCGGGCAACAAGGCGGGTATGGACACAATCCGTGCCATCCGCAAGCTCGATGACAAGCACAACTTCTCGCTGCTGTGCCACTCGTTTGCGCAGCTCGGCGAGCTCGTCATTATCGATAATCACGAGTTCCGCACCATGAAGGCGCTCACCCCCGGACCCTACACATTCATCCTGCGGGGGACCAAGGAGGTCCCGCGCATCATGCTCAATAAGAAGAAGCACACGGTGGGTGTGCGCATCCCCGATCACGTCATCACGCAGGCGATTGTCGAGGCGCTGGGTGAACCCCTGGCCTGTTCGACGCTCATTATGCCGGGTGAGGACGAGCCGCTGACCGATGGTTTTGACGTGGATGATCGCATCGGACACCAGGTTGACCTAGTCGTCGTGGGTCCCGTGGGTGTCGCCGAGCCGACCACGGTCATCGACTTCGCTGGTGGGGACGCCGTTGTCGCACGTGTCGGTGCGGGCGACGTGTCGCTCTTCGACTGATCGCGTGGGATTCGAGCGCACGTCTTTTTCGCGCACTGGTTTTTGCCGGCTGCGCTGGGAGGCGTCAGACGGAGTTTATCGTTATGCCGACGGGCTCCCGATCGTCGGACCGCGCCTTGTCATTGATGGGGTCGACGCCGTTCGCGTGACCTTTCAATGGGGCGCCCAGGCCGCGGCTGACTGCTACGTCGTCCTGAACACGATCACGGATCGGGCACGCGAGCACCTTGACGAGTTTTGCATGTCGATAGGGCCGGGATACCCCGAGGCTCGGGCGCTCGTGTGTGCGCTTCCTGCGGACGCGATCCTCAGCTATCAAACGGTGATCGTGGGGCCGTGGGGCCTTGAACCCGCGGTGCGTACGGACATGGGGGAGTGGATACGATTCGTTGAGGATGCGTCCCCGGATGAATCGAATCCCCTGAGAGTCGTGAATGGGCGAGGCGCTGCCGCCTCGCTCTTCGTCGGGCCCGACGCGCGGGTGGAGTGGCCGTCCGAGGATCTGGCGGCGCCTGGAATGTGTGCGCCGCGCGAGCGCGAGATTGGCGTGTGTATCGGTGCCCGTCTGGGGCACACACGGCAGCGCCGGGTCGTGATGTATGACGGCGAGGCGGATCCGACGTGTACGCTCATCCTCTTCGACGGCGAGATCTGGCGGGGCAACGGCGTCGGCTGGCTGACGCGGCGCTTTCCGGGCCTGCGCGTCGTGACGATCGACGCCGGAGATCTGGGCGCGCGCGAGGCGGAGCTGACCGACGTGGACAGTGTCGTGGCGCTGCTACGGGCAGTGTGCGACAAGGCTGGGGCGGGGCCTGTGATGGTCGCCGGCCAGTCCTACGGCGGTCTGGCTGTGTTGGAAGCGGCTCTGCGCAGTGATCTTCCCCTCGATTGTGCGGTCGCCCAGTCTCCGTCCCTGTGGTGGGGAGGAGAGCAACGAGGAGTTGGCGAAGGGACGCTGATGGGCGACCTTCGCGCCGGGAGCGTCAGGCCGCGCAGGGATGTGCAGCTGCGCCTGCAGGTGGGCACGCTGGAACAGACGATGCGACCTGTCGTGGATGACTGTGCACAGCTCCTGCGGGGCCTGGGAGCAGTCGTGGAGCTTGACCACTATCGCAGTGGGCACGATGTCGCCTGGTGGCGCGAGGGCATCGTGCGTAGCCTCGATGGGTGGTGCGCTTTTTCATACTGACCAGGATTGAGATAGCCTAGGTCAATGTGCGGTCTGTAGGTTAGGCTTACCTACGCACCTAACAAGATCGACTGAATTGAGGCACTTGTGCACCTGTCGACGCGAATTCGCGCCATCGTTGGCGTCGCTCTGACCGCTCTCGCTCTGGGAGCTTGCTCGTCTAACCAGCCCGCTCCGGCCTCGTCCCCCGAGGCCTCCGCGACGTCCGAGAGCTCTGCGACGCGCACCGTCACCGACGCGTCCGGCCAGGAGGTTACCCTGCCGTCGCACCCCAGCCGTGTTGTCACGCTCTCTGAGCCGACGACCGACAATGCGCTCGCTCTGGGCGTGACTCCGATTGGTGTCGTTTCGGGCCGCGGTCAGCAGACCGTCCCCAACTACCTCGTTGATCGCGCGGGCGATATCCCGATCCTGGGTTCCATCGGCGCCCCCAACCTTGAGGCCATCGGTGCGGCCCACCCGGATCTGATCCTCGTTGACGGCACCTCGGTGAAGAACAACGATACTGAAACGCTGAACGCGCTGAGTCAGATCGCGCCCGTCTTCTTCACCACGCAAAAGGGCGGCGACTGGCGCGAGACCTTCACCCTGACCGCCGATGCGCTCGGCGTTGCCGATCAGGCCGAGGCGAAGCTCGCGGAGTTCGATCAGCACGTTTCCTCCGTGAGCGCCCGCCTGAAGGACGCCGGCTACCTCGATCAGACCTACTCGGTCGTACGCTGGCAGGGCGACAGCGCCGGCCTCATCCTGAAGGAGCTGCCCGCCGGCCAGGCCCTGAGTGCGCTCGGTATGAAGCGCCCCGCCAACCAGGACCGTGACGGTGAAGGCCACTCGGAGCCGGTCTCCCTCGAGAACATCGACCAGATCGACGCGGACTGGATCTTCTTCGGCACGCTCGGTAAGGCCTCGGTGAACAACCCCTCCGCCGGTGGTAACACGGGGGTCGAGGCATCGGCCGCCGCCTTGGAAGAAGCGAAGGCCACCGTTGGCTTTGATTCCCTCGGTGCCGTGAAGGCGAATCACGTGATCCCCGTCGACGGTTCCCTGTGGACATCGACCGGTGGCTACCTCCTCATGGACGGCATTATTTCCAGCATCGAAGCGCAGTTCGTCCCCGCATCCTGAGCGGGGTGAACGAACTACCCGGGTCGATGACCTGACATGACTACTCGTCGTGCCACCAGCGTCGCCATTGCTTGTGCAGTGGCGACGCTGGTGCTTGTCCTCGTGACGCTCGCGTCTCTCGCTCTGGGCTCGCGCCAGATCGCGCCCGAAGTAGTGTGGGACGCTCTCGTGAACGGGGGAAGCGGTCAGGACGCCCAGGTGGTCACGCAACTGCGTGTTCCTCGTACGCTCGCGGCGCTGGTGATCGGTGCGGCGCTCGGATTGGCGGGTTCCGTCATGCAGGCGATGACTCGTAATCCCCTCGCCGATCCCGGCGTTCTCGGGATCAACGCAGGGGCGGCCTTTCTCGTCGTGACGGCGACAGCGGCGACCGGAGTCGCTACCCGCACGGTGACGCTCGGCGCTTCCCTCGTCGGCGCGGGGGTTGCGGCTGGTCTTGTCTTCGCGATTTCCGGCAGTGGGGGCAGATCTCGCTCGCGCCTCGCCCTGGCGGGAATCGCTGTGTCCGCTGCCCTCGCATCGCTGACCCAGGCCGTTCTCGCCGCGAATCAGTTTGCGTTTAACGAATTCCGATATTGGGCGTCGGGATCATTAGAGGGCGTCGACATGGGCTCTGTGGTTGCCGCCGGGGCAGTCATCGCATGCGGCGCCGTGGTTGCTGCCCTGATCTCCTCGGCTCTTGGGGTCCTCGCTATCGGTGAGGACACCGCGGTGAGCCTCGGTGTGCGTGTGCGCCTCATTCGCAGTCTCGGAGTCGTGGCCGTCACGGCCCTGGCTGGCGGGGCGACGGCGCTTGGTGGGCCGCTAACCTTTGTGGGTCTCGCGGTTCCGCTCTTGGTGCGACGTGTTGTGGGTGCTCGGCAGGGGACGATTGCGCTGTGGTCGCTGATCGTCGGTGCCGCGTGGGTGTGCGCTGCCGATGTTGTCTCGCGCCTCGTGCTGGCGCCTTCCGAGGTTCCCGTTGGCGTTATCGTCGCTTTGATCGGTGCGCCGTTCTTTATCATAGGGTCGCGCGGAAAGGGCATGTCATGAGGCCAGCTCCGTCGCGCTACACAGTTATCTCGCTGCGTCGCGTGTCGGTGCGCGTGCACCGGCGCAGCGCCGCCGTCGTGCTCATCGGGTTCGCTCTTCTGTGTGCATTGGCGGTCTATTCGCTCACTCTTGGTGACTACGGGCTCAGCGCCGCCGATTCATTCCGTCGTCTCTTCGGAGACGGTGGGCCTCGGGATGACTTTTTGGGCGTCTACTTCGTCCAGTCCGTGCGCCTGCCGCGTATGCTCGCGGCGGTGGCTGTTGGTGCGGCACTCGGAATCGCGGGGCGCATCTTCCAGACAATCTCGGGCAATCCGCTCGGTAGCCCCGACATCGTGGGCCTGTCCACGGGGTGCGCGACCGGCGCTCTGATTGCCATCATTATTATGGGCTCGAGCCCCGCCGTCACAGGAATCGGCGCCTTGCTCGGTGGACTCGCCTCGGGCGCGTTCATCCTTGCGTGCGCGGGAGGCATGCGAGTGACGGGAATCCGCGTCGTCCTCGTGGGAATCGGATGTTCGGCGGCCTTGCGGGCGGTCAATTCGCTGCTCATCGTCAAGGCGCCTCTGGAGGCGGCCCAGCGTGCGCAGCTGTGGAGCGCTGGCTCATTCTCGGGCGTTACCATCGCGCGTCTGACGCCTCTGCTGATCGTGATCGCCGGTGTCGTTGTGGTGTGTGCCGTCTGTGCGGTTCCCCTCGGACTTGTCGCGATGGGCGATGACATCGCGACAGGGCTTGGCGTCAGAGTACGTCAGACCCGCGTGCTCCTCATTGTCGTCGCTATTTGCTTGTTGCGTCCGCGACTGCGGTCGCTGGGCCAGTCGCCTTCGTTGCTCTGGCGGCTCCGCACGTCGCGCATCGGCTGTGTGCGGCTGGGGGAGTCGGATTTGCCTCCTCCGCCCTCGTTGGCGCTGTGCTCGTGCTGGTCTCTGATATCTGCGCTCAAAGGCTTGTGGCTCCCGCTGAGCTCCCTGTCGGCGTCGTGACCGGCGTCGTCGGAGGCCTGTACCTTCTGTGGTTGTTGATTCGTGAGGTGAAATCGTGACTGAGATCGTTACGAGGCAGGGGCTTAGTGCTCGGGACATCGTCGTCGGCTATGGGAAAAACGATCCGATTCTGGAGGGACTATCCCTGGACGTGCTCGCTGGGGAGCTCACGGTCATTGTCGGCCCCAATGCGTGCGGGAAATCGACGCTTCTGCGTTCGCTGGCGCGTGTCCTTGATGTGCGCTCTGGTGTGGTGGAGCTCGATGGGCGTAGCGTCGCGAACATCAACCAGAAGGCGCTTGCGCGCCGACTTGGCCTACTCGCCCAGTCGTCCGTCGCTCCGGGCGACATGCTCGTTGAGGACTTAGTGGCGCGGGGGGGAGGTATCCCTACCAGTCGCTCTTGCGTCAGTGGAGCCGTGAGGACGACGAGGCCGTGGCACGAGCGATGGAAGATGCAGGGGTAGCGGTGCTTGCGGGGCGTCGCGTTGGGGAGCTGTCTGGTGGGCAGCGCCAGCGCGTATGGATTGCGATGGCGCTGGCGCAGTCTACGGAGATTCTGCTGTTGGATGAGCCAACGACCTACCTGGATCTGAATCATCAGCTCGAGGTGTTGCGCCTGGCGGAGCGCCTGCAGCGTGCAGGCACGACGGTCGTCGCCGTGTTGCACGACCTGCATCTGGCGTTCCGATATGCCACTCACCTCGTTTTTATGAAAGACGGACAGATCGTTGCGCAGGGCACGCCCACGAGTGTGGTGACTCCAGAGCTTGTGGAGCGGGTTTTTGGGGTCACGTGCCGCATCATCGATGATCCTGAGACGGGTGCGCCACTGGTCATTCCTCGTCGTTGAGGTGCGTGTGTGTCTAAAAATCTCAAATGTTGACCAGCGGGTCATCAGTGGGCATGATTGTTCGATAATATTGCTCACAGTTGTTGAGGCAAAGTCGCATAAAAACAGGTAAAATCAGACATTGAGCAGGTGTGCCATGAATTTGCTTGTTGCTCGCAATTGCATTGTGGGTTTCAGGCAATAGTATGGTGTTTGTAGCGAGTGGTTACTCGGACACTGACATGATCGTTCTGCGCGTGACTGTGCCGATCGGTTGAGACTATCCCAGACAGAAGGAAACGAATACGCATGACGACACAGGTGTGCTCACAAAGCCGGGGACTTCGCATGTCCCTGCTTGCACTGACCACCTCTGCTTGTGTTGTCGGTGGAATGTTTGTCTCGGTTTCCCCCGCCTATAGTGTGGATGGAATCGGTGATGGTGTCGCGCAGTGTGTGACCGCGTCCGAAGAAGGGGCGTCGATCATTGCATCGTCGGTCGTTGCCAGTGGTTCGCAGCTGCATGTGGAAGGCGCCGGATGGGGTCCCTCGTCGGATGACACTCTGGGATTCGTGATCGTGACGCTTGATGATGGGCAAGAGAAGCGTCCCGACGATATTGCGCTTCCGTCCTGGGCTCCCGCGTCAGTGACGCGTAACAAGGCCGCATGGTCAGTAGCAAAGGTTGATGCGGATGGAGCTTTCTCCATTGATCTTGATCTGCCTACGGCGTGGGTTGTCGGCTCCTCTCACCAGGTGATGATCGGTGACGGTGTGACGGGTAACTATGTCCAGGTTGAGGTGAAGATCGTCGAATCTTCGGCCGAGGCGCCTTCCTGTTCACTGGATCCGACTCAGTCGGCGACCGCCGACGTCGTCGAGCCGAGCGCCGATGATACCGCGGCACCGACGCCTGATGATGCGGCCGCACATGCGCCCGCAGATCCTTTCGATCCTGCTGGTGACGATACTGGCTCGACGACTAATGGTGAGACGACGGCTTCTGCACCGTCATCGAGCACCCCGGTGGGTGCGCAGACGCAGACGTCTACTGCTTCGCGCACTGACGACGCTACTTCGCCTGCGTCCTCTCCTGCGCCTTCGTCCACTCCGTCGTCGGCGGGGGGCGCGTCCTCTGCCCAGGCCTCGACATCTTCCTCCGGTGGAGCCGCCACCGGCGCTGACCCGACGCCAGAGCCTTCCACTTCTTCTGAGCAGCAGAGTGTGTCCGCATCGCAGATTGGCCCCAAGGCGCATTCTGAGCAACAGGCGTCTAATCAGGCTGCCCGTGAGCAGGAATCGCGTCTGAATGGCTGGATCCTCGCGGGGGGTGGCCTGCTTGCGCTCCTTGGCGCAATCGTGACGGTCAGTATTGTTCGACGTTCGCACGGTCTGCTGCGCTAACGACGTCTCACCTGGCGCATTGCGGCGAGAATATGTGCATTAACCGATTGGTGTGCGTTGGAATTTAGCATTCATGCGTCACGCCTGTTACTCTAGTTCCGAAACATATGCTTCTGAGGATTAAGTCACTAAGGAGAACGGTATGCAGCACGCACGGGCTACTTCTGCCCTTGCCGCGCGCGGGCTGCGGGGCGCAGTCGCTTGATGAGCCTCCTGATGGGCCTAAGCCTGTTCGCTGCCATTGCGCTCGCGATACCCGGATTTTCTGCTCGAGCGGACGGTAATAACGATTCGATTCCCGTTCCGAACACGACGTTTACTGTCACGATCGAGCATGGCTCGTCATTCGAGTCGACCTACGGAGAAACCGGCTACTGGGGTGTCATGCTCGATTCGGGCCGCGTCACGCCGGTTGAGAAACCGACCTACACCCGTAATGGCGAGACGGTGACCGTCACGGCCGATGACGTGTGGGTTGCCACCAGCCCGGACAACTACACGCTGACCGTCCCGGTTCCCAACGGCAAGAACAATGTTGAAGGCATCACCTGGGAACCCGGTACGAGCCACACCGTTACCGTCCTCATGTTCAAGGAAGGTCGCTCGCTCGTCGATGGCGATCCGGTCACGTATCACGTGCGCGTCTACCAGCCCGCTAGTGACACTGCGTACCCGGCTCATACCGACGCTCCGCTTCCGAGCGCGGATCCGACGCCTGACAATATCGACGATCCGCTTCCGACCGCGGAGCCTGCCCCCGCGCCCACGACGGAGCCGACCGCTGATCCTGCACCTGCGCCCGAACCGACGACGGAGCCCAGCTCGGATCCTGCGCCCGCGCCCACCACGGAGCAGCCTCCGGCTCCCCAGCCCGACGATCCGCAGCTGCCCGCTGTGCGTCCGACCCCGACTCCCTCTGCAACGCCGACCCCCACCCCGTCGGCGAGCGCATCCGCTGCAGCTTCGCAGCCTTCCGACACCCCGGTGTCGCCCATTACGGACGTGTCGCAGCTGACTGACGCGAACAAGGGTGGCGTCAGTGCGGCCTTCACCGGTGGACAGCTGACGATCAACGTTCCTTCGGATAAGGCCGTCGCTGGTGACTGGGTGAGCGCAAATATCATGCAGACCGGTGAGGCTCGCTGGCTCCAGGTTGAAGACTCCAACCAGGTGTCCATGGATGTGACGGGCCTGCCGATGGGTGATTACAAGGTCGTCGTGGCTAACCGCCAGCATGAGCTGGTCGGCTGGGCTGAGTTCAAGGTCGCCTCGACCGTGGCCGCTGCCGGTACCGGTTCGTCCGTGGATGCGTCGGGTGGTGTGAAGCTCCATGCGGAGATGCTCTCCTCCTCGCTGGCGGGCAATGAATCCGAAGGTCTCAACGGTTACCTGTTGGGTGCGGGTGCGTGCATGCTGATCCTCGGCGGCCTCGTGGTTGTCCAGGTTCTCTCCGGTCCTAAGATTGGCTCTTCCTCGAGTGGGGTCACTCTGTCCTAAGCTAGGTTTCATGGATCTGTTTGATTCTGAATCTGTCGACGAGTCGGGCGTGCCTGCTTTCAATGCAGGCGCGCCCCTCGCCGTTCGTATGCGCCCGACGACTCTCGACGAGGTGGTTGGGCAGTCTCACTTGCTCGGTGAGGGGGCGCCGCTGCGCCGCCTGCTCTCACCTGGTTCGAGTGACGGTGTCGCGGTTTCCTCAGTGGTGCTCTGGGGGCCGCCGGGTACGGGTAAGACGACCCTCGCTTATCTGATAGCGCGTGCGTCAGGGCGACGTTTCATTGAGCTGTCCGCCGTTTCCTCCGGCGTGAGCGACGTTCGGCGGGTCGTGGATGATGCGCGTCGCACCCTCGCCAGCGGGGGTGAAGAGACGATTCTGTTCGTCGACGAGGTGCATCGCTTCTCCAAGTCACAGCAGGATTCGCTGCTTCCGGCGGTCGAGAATCGGTGGGTCGTTCTCGTCGCGGCGACGACGGAGAATCCGTCCTTCTCGGTTATTTCGCCGCTGCTGTCGCGCTCGCTTTTGTTGACGCTGCGCCCCCTGGACGCGGATGCAATCGAAGGACTGATACGCCGCGCACTGGCAGATGAGCGTGGCCTCGGCGGCCGCTTCGCCATCACCGACGAGGCAGTGGCCGGTCTCGTGCGCCTGGCGGGCTCGGATGCGCGTAAGTCTTTGACCCTCCTCGAGGCCGCCGCGGGCGTCGCCAGCGACGACGGATCGGGAGAGATTTCGGTTGCGAGTGTCGAAGCGGCAGCCAACCAAGCCCTCGTCCGGTGGAGCAGGGATCAGCATTACGACGTAGCAAGCGCGTTCATCAAGTCGATGCGAGGGTCCGACGTCGATGCCTCCCTTCACTACCTCGCTCGCATGATTGAGGCCGGGGAAGACCCGCGCTTCATCGCGCGACGCATCATGATTGCTGCGTCCGAAGAGATTGGCATGGCTGCTCCCGAGGTACTCACCACCTGCGTGAGTGTTGCACAGGGCGTCGCACTCATCGGTATGCCCGAGGCGCGCTTGCTTCTCGCTCAGGCGGTCGTCGCTGTGGCGACAGCACCGAAGTCGAACGCGACCTACCTGGCGATTGACCGCGCGATCGCGGATGTGCGCGCCGGTCGTGGGGGAGCGGTGCCCGAACATTTGCGCGACGCGCACTACGCCGGTGCGAAGACTCTGGGCCATGGCGACGGGTACCTCTACGCCCACGATCAGCCTCATCATGTTGCCGCCCAGCAGTACCTTCCGGACGACCTGGAAGGCACCCGTTATTACGAGCCAACCGACAACGGACATGAGGCGATGCTCACGAAGCGGCTCGGTGTGATTCGCAATCTGCTGAAAAGACGCTAGGATGGAACAGTTGTCCGCACCAGCGGGCACCTGGGGCCTTAGCCGACGGATAGTAACGATCCTGGAGTTGGCCCCATGCCGGGATTCCCGGCATGACATGAGAAACAGGAAGAAGAAACATGGCAACGAATCGTTCCCGCAAGCAGGTGCGCGAGTCTCGCGCCCTCGGTCTGGCTCTGACCCCCAAGGCCGTTCGCTACTTCGAGAAGCGCCCCTACGGCCCCGGTGAGCACGGCCGCACCCGTCGCCGCCAGGACTCCGACTACGCCGTCCGTCTGAAGGAAAAGCAGCGTCTGCGCGCTCAGTACGGCATCCGTGAGTCGCAGCTGCGCCGCGCCTTCGAAGAGGCCCGTCGCACCGCCGGCCTGACCGGTGAGAACCTGGTTGAGCTGCTCGAGATGCGTCTCGACGCCCTCGTCCTGCGCGCTGGCTTCGCCCGCACCATCCAGCAGGCCCGCCAGTTCGTCGTGCACCGTCACATCCTCGTTGACGGCAAGATCGTTGACCGTCCCTCGTTCCGCGTGAAGCCCGGCCAGACCCTGCAGGTCAAGCCGAAGTCGCAGACCACGGTTCCCTTCGAGATCGCCGCTGAGGGTATTCACCGCGACGTGCTGCCCGCCGTCCCCGAGTACCTCGACGTCGAGCTGTCCCGCCTGAAGGCGACCCTGGTGCGTCGCCCCAAGCGTGCTGAGGTCCCCGTGACCGTCGACGTCCAGATGGTCGTCGAGCACTACTCGCGCTGACACTAGTCATCTCCGCGCCCCCGAGCGTTGCTCGGGGGCGCGGTTTTTTCTTTCATCCCACTGTCCGCTTGCGCGTGCCGATGTGCCGTGAGCGGTGCCAACCGTCTAACATGGGGGACTATGCGTACGTCTGAAATCCGCACCCGCTGGCTCGACTACTTCGAGAAGCAGGGTCATGAGATTCGTCCTTCCGTTTCTCTCGTCTCTCCGGAGCCCTCGATTCTGTTCACGATCGCGGGCATGGTTCCCTTCATCCCCTACATCACGGGTGTCGAGCCTGCGCCGTGGCCGCGCGCCGCGTCGGTTCAGAAGTGCATCCGCACGAACGACATCGACAACGTTGGCAAGACGACCCGTCACGGCACGTTCTTCCAGATGAACGGCAACTTCTCCTTCGGCGATTATTTCAAGGAAGGTGCCATCAACTACGCGTGGGAGCTGCTGACTGGCTCGCGTGACGAGGGTAAGTACGGCCTGGATGGCGATCGCTTCTGGGTGACCCTGTGGGACCAGGACGACGAGGCTTTCGACGTGCTGACCAAGCAGATTGGCATGGACCCCAAGCACATCGTGCGTCTGCCGCGCGAGGAGAACTTCTGGGATACCGGCCAGCCTGGCCCCGCGGGTCCGTGCGCCGAGTGGCACTACGACCGCGGTCCCGAATACGGTCCCGAGGCCGTGGGCGGTACCGTCGACCCGGGTGGTGACCGCTACCTCGAGGTGTGGAACCTGGTGTTTGACCAGTACATGCGTGGTGAGGGTTCCGGTAAGGACTATCCGCTGCTGGGTGAGCTCGACAAGAAGGCGATCGATACGGGCGCCGGCCTGGAGCGTTTGGCTTTCGTCATGCAGGACAAGCCCAACATGTACGAGATCGACGAGGTCTTCCCCGTCATCGATGCCGCTATGCAGATGAGCGGTAAGCGCTACGGCCTGGGCGCCGCGGGCCCCGAGGCTGGCGCCGCATACGACGACGACGTGCGCATGCGTGTCGTGGCCGACCATGTTCGTTCCTCCCTCATGCTGATTGGTGACGGGGTGCGTCCCGGCAACGATGGTCGCGGCTACGTGCTGCGCCGCCTGATTCGCCGTGCGGTTCGTTCGATGCGTCTGCTCGGTGTTGACGAGGCCACGATGCCTACGCTACTCACCGCCTCGAAGGACGCGATGAAGGCGTCCTACCCCGAGCTTGAGACCAACTGGAAGACGATTTCCGAGGTCGCGTACGCGGAAGAAGACGCGTTCCGCCGGACCCTCAGTGCCGGGACGACGATCCTGGACGCCGCAGTTGCGACGGCAAAGGAAGCGAAGGGTGCCCCCGTGATTTCTGGTGCGTCGGCGTTCTCGCTGCACGACACCTACGGCTTCCCGATTGACCTGACCCTCGAGATGGCCGCCGAGCAGGGCGTGTCGGTCGACGAGGAGGGCTTCCGCACTCTGATGGCTGAGCAGAAGGAGCGTGCACGCGCCGACGCTCGCTCGAAGAAGACCGGACACACGGATGTTCGCGTCTTCCACGACATCGAAAAGGCGATGGGTGGCGGCTCAACGTTCCTGGGCTACACGGAGCAGGCCGCCGAGGCGACCGTGGAGGCTCTGCTCGTTGATGGTGTGGCGGCTCCCGCTGCGAGCGCTCCCGCCGAGGTTGAGGTCATTCTCGATCGCACTCCGTTCTACGCGGAAATGGGTGGCCAGCTCGCCGACCACGGCACGATCCGTCTCGCTGGCGGTGGCGTCGTTGAGGTTCACGACGTGCAGGCTCCTATCCGTGGCCTGAGCGTTCACCGCGGCACCCTGACCGAGGGCGGCATGACGGTGGGGGAGAAGGCCTATGCCGAGATTGACGGCCAGCGTCGCCTCGCTATCGCGCGCGCTCACACCGCCACGCACATGGTCTACGCGGGCCTGCGTAACGTCGTGTCGGAAGATGCGACTCAGGCGGGCTCCGAGAACTCGCCGTCGCGCCTGCGCTTCGACTTCCGCCACGGTTCCGCGCTCGAGGGCTCCCAGCTGAGCGACATCGAGGCTCTCGTCAACGAGAAGCTCGCCGAGGACCTGGCCGTGACCACCGAGGTCATGAGCATCGACGCCGCGCGCGAAGCCGGTGCCATCGCCCTGTTCGGCGAAAAGTACGGCTCCGAGGTCCGTGTTGTGACGATTGGTGACGGCTTCGACCGCGAGCTGTGCGGTGGCACCCACGTGCCCACCACCGGCCACATCGGTCGCATCACGGTGCTCAGCGAGGGCTCCGTCGGCTCCGGCGTGCGCCGTATCGACGCCCTGGTCGGCGACGGCGCCTACGAGTTCCAGGCCAAGGAACATGCTCTCGTCAACCAGCTCTCCCAGCTTGTGGGTGGCCGCGCCGACGAACTGCCCGAGCGCATTGAATCGCTGCTGGCCAAGCTGCGCGAGTCCGAGAAGGAGCTCGAGAAGATCCGTACCGCCCAGGCGCTGAGCCAGGGCGCCGATCTGGCAGCTTCTGCGAAGGCTATCGGTCCCGTGACCGTCGTCGCCTCCGCAGTTGGTGAGATGCCGTCCGCGGACGCTCTGCGTACCCTGGCGCTGGATGTGCGCGACCGCCTCGGCAATGAGCGCGCGACCGTCGTCGCCCTCGGCGGTGTTGTTGGTGGGAAGCCCTCCCTCGTCGTCGCGACGAACGAGGCAGCGCGTGAGGCATCGGTGAAGGCCGGTGCGCTGGTTCGCGCGGTCGGCAAGCACATGGGCGGTGGCGGCGGCGGCCGCGACGACATCGCTCAGGGCGGCGGCACCAAGCCTGAGGGTATTGCCGACGCTATTGACGCGATCCGCAAGGAAATCGAGGCACTGTGAGTATTCGTCGGGGTATTCGTATCGGCGTGGACGTCGGCACCGTGCGTGTCGGCGTCAGCCGGTGCGACCCTGACGGCATCCTCACGATGCCTGTTGAAACCCTTCACAGGGCCCCCGATCTGTCCGACCTTGATCGCCTGGCCGATATCATTCGTAGCAACGACGCGATCGAGGTGATCGTTGGACTTCCTCGGCACTTGCGTGGGGGAGAAGGGATCTCTGCGAAGGGGGCGCGCAAGTACGCGCGTCGCATCAAGAAGCTTGTTCCCGATGTTCGCGTGGCGATGGTCGATGAGCGCATGACGTCCAATCAGGCGCACGCGCGTCTTCGCGCATCCGGGATTCCTGAGATCGAGCATCGCAGCGTCATCGACCAGGTCGCGGCGCAGATCATTTTGGAACAGGCCCTCGAGCTCGAACGCATGGGCGGTCGAGCTCCCGGTGAGGAAATCATCCTCGAACCAAGCGAAGGAGCGCACGCATGAGTACGCCTCCCCCTTACCCCTTCCGTTCTCGTCGCGAGATTCACTCCGGCGAGCCTAAGGTCTACTCTGACGCTCCACATGAGAACGCCAGCGGCGAGGCCCCGTCAGATTCTACGCACACTCCGGTGCAGGGCACGCCTGTGGCTGCGGCGGCCTCGTTCGACGACGCTGCTGAGCTTGCGCGTGTCTCCAGTGTTCGCCAGCGTTCGACGTCGCTTCCTTCTTTCGACGAGGTGACCGATACCGGTGCGACTCCGCGCGTGTCCGCGTCTGCGCCCCGTGCTCGCGGTGGAGCGCAGGCCGTCGAGACGCCGTCTGAAACAACTGGCATGCGTTCGCGCAGGCTTGCGAGCGAGCGGCGCGCGGCGCGTAAGCGGAAGCGCCGCCGTCGCGTGCGTTCATTCTTCATTATCGTTCTGGTTATCGGATTGCTTGCGGGTGCCAGCTACGTCGCCTACGATCAGCTTTCAACTCCTCGACGACCGCGTCGGATGATTTCCCGGGTCCCGGTTCCGGCTCGGTCGAGGTGACGATCGAGGAAGAGTCGTCGGGTCGTGCGATTGGCCAAACTCTCGTGGATGCGGGGGTCGTCAAGTCCGTGGGTGCTTTCGTTCGCCAGTTCGAAACGAACCGTGCCGCGCTTTCGATTCGTCCCGGTACGTACCGACTGAAGCTGCAGATGAGCGCCTCAGGTGCACTCGCCGCGCTGCTGGATGAAACGAACCGCGTTGACTCGACGGTGACGGTTGGATCCGGTCAGAAGCTGTCTGAAGTCAAGCAGCGCATTGTCGATATCATGGGCGTTTCCGAAGCTGAGGTTGAGGCGGCGTTTGCCGATACAGAGGCAATCGGACTTCCCTCCGAGGCGGGAGGTAACGCGGAAGGCTGGCTTCTGCCCGGCTCCTACGAAGTCGGCGAGACAGATACACCGACAACCGTGATTGCACGCATGGTCAAAGGAACGATCGATGAACTGGATCGCCTAGGCGTTGCACCCGCCGACCGCGAGACCGTCCTCATCAAGGCTTCCATCGTCGACGGTGAAATGAACATCGACAAGTACATGCCGATGGTCGCTCGCGTCATCGAGAATCGTCTGGCTGACACGAACGGCGAGACGAAGGGCATGCTCGGCATGGACTCCACGGTGCTTTACGGCGTTGGGAAGACCAGCGGCGTGCCCGATCAAGCAGACCTCGACAACGACAACCCGTACAACACACGACTGCACCCTGGTCTGCCGCCCACTCCTATCGGTCAACCGAGTGAGAAGGCCATTAAGGCCGTGCTGAACCCTGCCGACGGCACGTGGCTGTACTTCGTCACGGTCAACCTGGACACGGGTGAGACTCTGTTCGCTTCGACGCTGGAGGAACAGGAGAAGAACCGTGAGCAGTTCAAGGCGTACTGCACGGCGAACCCGAAGGTTTGTACTGCATCATGACCTGGGCCGCGGTCATCGGATCGCCGATTGAGCACTCCCTGTCGCCGGTGATTCATCGCGCGGCATGGGCCCAGCTCGGCATCGATGGGTGGGCATACCACCGTGTCGAGCAAGACACAGACTCACTGCCCGGGTTCATTGCCAGCCTTGGAGCTGACTGTGCGGGCCTGTCTGTGACGATGCCCTGCAAGCAGGCCGTCATGCCGCTGCTCGATGTGATTGATCCGCTGGCGAGCGCGGTGGGCGCCGTCAATACGGTCATTCCTTCGTCAGGGGTCCTTGCCGGTTTCAACACCGATGTCACAGGTATCGCGTCGGCCGTGAGGCGTGCCTGTTCGATGGCGGGGTGCTCCGCGCCATCGAGTGCTCTCGTTCTCGGTGCTCGCGCTACCGCATCGTCCGCGCTTGCAGCGTTGGGCGAGTTGGGGATTACGTCGTCGACCGTCGCCGCGCGCCGTTTTGGCGGTCCAGGCTCTGTTGTGGCGGCGGCCTCGCGGCTTGGAGTCACTATCGAACAGGTTCTATGGTCGGATGCCGAGGCGGTGGATCGTGCGGCTTCCAGCGCGGACCTTGTCATTTCCACGCTTCCTGCCTCAGCCACCGATCCACTCGCCGAGCGTCTGCGGGTTCGGGAGGGACAGATCCTGTTGGATGTCGTGTACTCGCCGCGCGACACCGCATTGCGCCGTGCCTTCGAAAACGCCGGTGGTGTTGTCGCCGAGGGGACAGATATGCTCGTTTTCCAGGCTGGAGCACAGGTTCAGCTGATGACTGGGCGCAGTCCCGATATCGGCGTCATGCGCGAGGCCCTCGAGGAGGAACTGGAAGACCGTTCACGGGAAGGCACGGCGCTGTGATCGTCGGTTGGCTTCCTCCGCGAATTAGTGCGGATCTTTCTCTCGTATCGGGCTTCCTCACGTGGATTATTGTCCTGGCGTGGCTATGGAGATCCGGCTGGAAGATCCAGCGCAGGTACTTCATCGAATCGACACGCACGCCATTGACGCGCAATGCGATTGTCTGGAGCGCCGCTATCGTGGGCGCAGTCCTTTTCGTTGCGGCGCAAATGCGCCCCGGCATGCCTGCCGTCATGGCCGTTGCGATGATCGGAGCGCTGAGCGCATACGTTGACGCCCACACGCATCGTCTCCCGAATGCGTACACGGCGGCGATGGCCATTGGCGTCGCGGCTGGTGTGGGAGTTGGCGTGATCATTTCTCCAGCGTGGCAGCAGCGCCTCATCGGGTGTGTCGTCGGCGCTCTGATCTGGACGATTCCGATCGCTCTGTTGAACCGACTCCCCGGTGGCATGGGCGGGGGAGACGTGAAACTCGCACCCGTCTTGGGTGCCATGGCCGGTTCCGTCGGCCTGCACGCGGCGGTTTTTTCTCTCATACTGTCCTTCGTGCTGGCGGGGCTTGCCGCTCTCTGGAAGATCGTGATCGGTTCTGCTGGCACCAAGTCGCGGGTGCCGATGGGTCCTTGGATGATCGGTTCATCCCTCCTCGCAGCGATTGCCTGGGGTGTCGTTCCGGACTGGTTGTAGGGCACTTGCGCGGCCTCATCGTGGACCCGACGGGCCGGGGCCGGTCAGGGATGGGACAATAAAACGGTGAGTAACGAGACGCCTTCATACCAGTGTGAGCCTGTGATCCTCGAGTGGGGCCAGACCTGGCCTCCCCGCGATGTTTTTGTCGATCTTGCACAGGATCGACGAGTGATCCCGGTTGTTCGGCGTGTGCTCGCTGACGAGCTGAGCGCGGTGGGCGTGTACCGACAGCTTGCGCACGGCAACTATGGAAGCTTCATCCTGGAGTCCGCAGAACATGGTGGTTCGTGGGGACGCTGGTCATTCGTTGGAGCATCGAGCGCCGGCGCGATCGTCGCCCGTGACGGACACGCGCAGTGGATCGGTTCGCATCCCGAGGGTGCCCTGGAGGAGGGGAGTTTCCTCGAGGTCGTGCACTCCGCCCTGGAGGAGCTTGCGGCACCCGCGATCGACGGAATGCCTCCTCTGACGGGCGCGCTCGTCGGATCGCTGGGTTGGGGCATCATTCCCGAGTGGGAGCCGACGCTCGCAGCGACCGCTCCAAAGGAATTCGACATTCCCGACGCAACGCTCGTGCTGGCCACCGAGGTCGCCGCGCTCGACCATGCGACGGGTTCGGTCTACCTGATGGCTATCGCGTGGAACTTGAACGGCTCGGCCGATGGTGTTGACGGAGCGTATGACCGTGCGATTGAGCGTCTCGACGCGATGACCTCGCAGCTGGCAACCCCGATCGCTCCGGCTGTGCTCGGCAGCAGCGGTGCGACGCCGCCGCAGGTGCGCGAGCGCACGGCGCGTGCAGATTTCGAGTCTTCCGTCAACGCGGCCAAGCGGGCGATTGAAGACGGCGACGCCTTCCAGATCGTGCTGTCCCAGCGCCTCGATGTGTCGACGTCTGCCAGCGGTCTCGACGTCTACCGCGTGCTGCGTACGGTCAACCCCTCGCCCTACATGTACTTCCTGGAGCTGCCTGACGTGAAGGGCGGTCATTTCGAGGTTGTCGGCTCGTCTCCGGAGACTCTCGTGAAGACTGAGCGGCGCCGCGTCTGGACCTACCCGATTGCCGGCTCGCGTCCGCGCGGTGTCGACTCGGCAGAGGATCACCGACTGGCTGCTGAGCTGCTCGAGGATCCGAAGGAACTGTCCGAGCACGTGATGCTTGTTGACCTGGCGCGCAACGATCTGTCGAAGGTGTGCGATCCCGCTTCGGTCGAGGTCTCGACGCTCATGGAACTTAAGCGTTTCTCGCACATTCAGCACATTTCCTCCACGGTGACGGGTGTCCTGCGCTCTGACGCTGACGCTCTTGACGCGCTGGTCGCGACGTTCCCGGCGGGTACCCTCTCGGGCGCGCCTAAGCCTCGTGCGATCCAGCTGATCGATGACTTCGAGCCTGCGGCGCGCGGCGTGTACGGCGGCGTCGTCGGGTACTTCGACCTGTCGGGCGATGCGGATCTAGCGATCGCTATTCGCACGGCCTCCTTGAAGGATGGCGTGGCATCGGTGCAGGCGGGTGCGGGTCTCGTTGCTGACTCGGTTCCTGCCCTGGAGTACGAGGAGTCACGCAATAAGGCCGCTGCGGCTGTTGAGTCCGTCGTGCGGGCATCTACTCTGATCCCCTTGTCCTGACCCGTAGTGCGGGATGGCTGACTCGTTGGAGGCCATTTTTCGCTAGCCTAGGTGAGGATTGATCGTTTCTGCCTGAAAGGGGAGCGTCGTGAGCGTTCTCGATGACATTATCGCTGGGGTCCGCGAGGACCTGAAAGAGCGTGAAGACCGCGTCCCTCTGGCTCGGATCAAGGAGATCGAGGCCCAGATTCCGGAGGCGAAGGATGCGCTCGGTGCCCTGCGGGGCCGCGATGGTGCCGTCAAGATCATCTCCGAGGTGAAGCGATCTTCGCCGTCCAAGGGTGCGCTCGCATCCATCCCGGACCCCGCAGCCCTCGCATCGACGTACGAGGCCGGGGGAGCGTCGGTCATCTCGGTGCTCACCGAGCAGCGTCGCTTCAATGGTTCGCTCGCGGATCTTGACGCCGTGCGTGCGGCCATCGATATTCCGATTCTGCGCAAGGACTTTATCGTCACGCCGTATCAGATCCACGAGGCGCGTGCTCACGGCGCCGACCTCGTGCTCTTGATCGTCGCGGCGCTGGAGCAAAACGTTCTCGTGTCCCTGTTGGAACGAACCCGGTCGCTCGGCATGGAGGCGCTGGTGGAGACGCATTCGCGACTCGAAGCCCTGCGCGCGATGGAGGCCGGTGCCTCGATCATCGGTGTCAACGCCCGCAATCTGAAACCCTGGAAGTGGACCGCTCGACCGTCGAGCAGGTCATCGACGTGATCCCTCAGGACGTTGTCGCGGTCGCCGAATCGGGCGTCGCGAATGCTCACGACGTTTTTGAATACGCCAAGTGGGGTGCGGATGCCGTGCTCGTCGGCGAAGCGCTCGTGACCTCGGGTGATCCCCGCGCGAGCATTCAGGACATGGTGAGCGCGGGCCAGCATCCCGCTCTGCGCACGGATCGCAAGGCTCGCGTCGCTGCGGCGCGTCAGGAAGGACAGTGATGGAAGCCGAGAACTTTGCTCAAGGACCGTACTTCGGTGATTTTGGCGGACGCTTCGTCGCCGAGTCTCTCATGGGTCCCCTCGAAGAGGTTGAGGTCGCGTGGAAGCGCCTGTGGCGCGATAAGTCTTTCCAGCGCCGGCTGCGCGATCTTTTCCTGAACTACGCGGGACGTCCGTCTCTGTTGACGGAGGCGCCTCGCTTCGCTGCGGACCTTGGCGGCGTGCGCGTGTTTCTCAAGCGTGAGGACCTCAACCACACGGGTTCGCACAAGATCAACAACGTGCTTGGCCAGGCGCTGCTTACCAAGGAACTGGGCAAGACGCGTGTTATTGCGGAGACCGGTGCGGGTCAGCACGGCGTGGCCACCGCGACCGCCGCTGCGCTCCTCGGCCTCGACTGCACGATCTACATGGGGCGCGAGGACACCGAGCGTCAGGCCCTCAATGTTGCGCGCATGCAGATGCTCGGCGCCGAAGTCATCGCTGTGACCGCGGGTTCGGCGACGCTCAAGGACGCAATTAACGAGGCGTTCCGTGACTGGGTGACCAACGTCGAAACCACGAACTACATTTTCGGAACAGCCGCGGGTCCGCACCCGTTCCCGGAGCTCGTGCGTGATCTCCAGCGTGTCATCGGCGATGAGGCGCGCGCGCAGCTGCTGGCTGCCGAAGGACGTCTGCCTGACGTCGTCGTCGCCTGCGTGGGTGGCGGCTCCAACGCGATTGGTTCTTTCACGGCGTTCATCGACGATCCGAGCGTTGAACTGCTCGGATGCGAGGCGGCCGGCGATGGCTTCGAGACCGGGCGACACGCTGCGTCGATCACTGCTGACGAGGTGGGCGTGCTCCACGGCGCGCGCACTTTTGTCCTGCAGGAGCGCGACGGTCAGACGAAGGCCTCGCACTCGATTTCCGCCGGTCTGGACTATCCGGGTGTCGGCCCGCAGCACGCGTGGCTGGCTCGTTCGGGTCGCGCTTCGTACATGCCGATTTCCGACGCCGAGGCCATGGATGCTTTCCTGCACCTGTCGCGCACGGAGGGCATCATTCCCGCCATCGAGTCCTCGCACGCCCTCGCCGGCGTGCGCGCCTGGGCCCGCGCGAAGGCCGAGGCCGAGGGGCCGTTCGCGTCAGGCGAGGAACCCATCGTGATCGTGACCGTGTCGGGTCGCGGCGACAAGGACGTGGACACGGCATCGCGCTGGTTCGGCTACGGACATGCGAAGCTGCAGGTCATCGACCCCAGCGCCGGACCGTCGGGCGTTGCCGTCCTGGACGAGAACGAGGAGAAGTGAGATGACCCGAGCACCCCATTCTGCCGTCGCAATCGATGCCGCACTCTCGCGCGGTGATGCGGCGCTCATCGCCTACCTGCCCGTGGGCTTCCCGTCGGTCGAGGATTCGATCCGCGCCGGAAAGGTCCTGGCCGACTGCGGCGTTGACGTCATTGAGCTCGGTTTCCCCTACTCGGATCCCGGCATGGACGGACCGACCATCCAGCGTGCGACCGTCGCTGCTCTCGAGCGCGGCACACACCTGGAGGACCTCTTCCACGCGGTGGATGAGCTGACCTCCTACGGTATTTCAACCTGCTCCATGACCTACTGGAATCCGGTCGAGTGGTGGGGCGTCGAGTGCTTCGCCAAGGACTTCGCTGCCGTGGGCGGTTCCGGCCTCATCACGCCCGACCTGCCGCCCGAAGAGGGCGCGCAGTGGGAGGCAGCGTCGGATAAGTACGACCTCGAACGCATCTATCTGAGTGCTCCCTCGTCCCCCGAGCATCGCCTCAAACTCATCGCAGAGCACTCGCGCGGCTGGGTGTATGCGGCCTCGTCGATGGGTGTGACGGGCGCGCGTGCTGCCGTCGGCGCTCACGTCGCCGACGTCGTGGCGCGTACCCGCGCAGCCGGTGTCCAGCGTGTATGTGTGGGACTCGGCGTGTCCAACGGTGCTCAGGCCCGTGAGATCGGCGCATATGCGGACGGCGTCATTGTCGGATCTGCGCTCGTGAAGACTCTGTTCGACGAGGACATCGACCGTGGCTTGAAGGCCCTCGGTGAGCTCGCAACCGAGTTGAAGTCCGGCGTCAGCGGGGCTCGCGCGTGAGCGCGCTCATTGCGGCAGGTATCCCGTCCCCCTCGCAGGGCGTCTGGTACCTTGGGCCGATTCCGCTGCGGGCCTACGGCATTATCATCGCTGCAGGCATGATTATCGGCGTCTGGTGGACCGCCCGCCGCTATCGTGACCGCGGTGGAAACCCGGACACGCTCTATGACGCCGCGCTCTGGGCGATCCCGCTCGGTGTCGTCGGCGCGCGCATCTACCACGTCATCACGTCCCCGGACGCTTACTTCGGTCCGGGCGGTGACCCGATGCTCGCTTTCCAGATTTGGCGTGGAGGCCTGGGTATTTGGGGTGGCGTCGCCTTCGGAGCGCTTGGCGTGTACATCGCCGTCAAACGTGCGGGTGTCCGCCTCGGTCCAATCGCCGACTCCCTGGCTCCGGCTCTGCTGATCGCCCAAGCGATCGGCCGTTGGGGAAACTGGTTCAACCAGGAGCTCTTTGGTGCCCCGACGACTATGCCGTGGGGTCTCCAGATCGACGCTGCGCACATGCCGGCCGGGTATCCGGCAGGCACTTTGTTCCACCCGACGTTTCTTTACGAGTGCCTGTGGAACCTTGCCGCCGCAGCGCTCATCGTGTGGCTTGATCGTCGTCACCGCTTCGCCGGTGGCCAGGTGTTCGGTCTGTACCTGATGGCGTACACAGCGGGACGCGGCTGGATCGAAATGCTGCGCATCGACGATGCGCACAGAGTTCTCGGTCTGCGCCTCAACGTGTGGACGTCCCTGCTCGTGTTCGCGCTCGGTGTGCTTGTGTTCGTCGTCGCTGGTCGGCTGGGACGCTCGACGACCGTCGTTGCACACGACGGCGAATCTGCGGCGGACGACGAGCAAACGGAGGACCAGGCTGCCCCCGAAGACAGTGACGCTGACGATATCGTCGGTGCTGGCGTGAGTGAAGAAGAGTCCGCGCACGAGAGTACTCTCGAGTCGTTCTGATCCCGAGCTTGGTCGTTTCTCCGCGCTGAGGTCCTACCACAGGTGGATTCATGGGAATGATCACGTCGCCCCGCGGCTGATCTTGCTCGTCTGAACAGGGGTTGGAAGGTAAACTTTTACTTATGCGTCGAGCTAAGATTGTCTGCACTATTGGACCTGCCACTGAATCCCCCTGAGCAGCTCCAGGCACTGGTGGACGCCGGCATGGATGTCGCGCGTATCAACCGGTCGCATGGAAAGGCTGAGGAGCACGAGGCCGTCATTTCGCGCGTGAGGAAGGCGTCTGCGACGTCTGGCCGCGCGATCGCGGTTCTCGTCGACCTCCAGGGGCCCAAGATTCGCCTGGAGACGTTCCAGGATGGCCCTCAGGAACTGAAGATCGGTGACACCTTCACCATCACGACCCGCGACGTTCCCGGCACCAAGGAACTCGTCGGTACGACTTTCAAGGGCCTGCCCGGTGACTGCGCTCCCGGCGACCGCCTGCTGATCGACGACGGTAATGTCGCGGTCCGCGTCGTCGAGGTCACCGAGACCGACGTCGTTACCCGCGTCGAGGTTCCCGGCATGGTTTCGGACCACAAGGGCCTGAACCTACCTGGTGTCGCCGTGTCGGTTCCCGCCCTGTCCGAGAAGGACAAGGAGGATCTGCGCTGGGGTATTGAGCAGGATGCCGACTTCATCGCGCTGTCCTTCGTGCGTTCCGCCGAGGACATCAAGGATGTCCACGAGATCATGGACGAGATGGGCAAGCGTATCCCGGTCATCGCCAAGATCGAGAAGCCGCAGGCTGTCGAGGCGCTGGAAGACATTATCGAGGCCTTCGACGGCATCATGGTTGCCCGCGGTGACCTCGGTGTCGAGATGCCCCTCGAAGCGGTCCCGCTGGTGCAGAAGCGCGCGATCGAACTCGCTCGTATTGCCGCCAAGCCCGTCATCGTCGCGACGCAGGTCATGGATTCCATGATCAAGAACCCGCGTCCGACGCGCGCCGAGGCCTCCGACTGTGCCAATGCGATCCTCGACGGTGCTGACGCGGTCATGCTCTCGGGTGAGACCTCGGTGGGTGCCTTCCCGATCGAAACCGTTCGTACGATGGCCGCGATCATCGAGTCGACGGAGGAGAACGGTGGAGAGCGCATCGCGTCGATCCCCGGCTTCTACGCCGACCGAGCGGGCGTTATCTGCGAGGCTGCAGCACGTATTGCCGAGCACATGGACGCTCGCTACCTGGTGACCTTCAGCCAGTCCGGCACATCCGCGCGTCTGCTGTCGCGTATGCGTCGCCCAATCCCGATGCTTGCATTCACGCCGCTCGAGTCGACGCGTCGCCGCCTGGCCCTCTCGTGGGGTATCCAGACGTACCGCGTTCCCGAGGTGCAGCACACCGACGACATGGTGTGGCAGCTCGATCAGGTGGTTCAGTCTGCGCACCTGGCGGACATCGGTGATCAGCTGGTCATCGTTGCTGGTATGCCCCCGGGCATCGCCGGTTCCTCGAACATGCTGCGTATCCATGAGGTCGGAGATGAGGCCGACTACGCGATTGGCGGAACCCGCCACGCGTGAGATGCGTGAGTAGCGGGGGTGCCGGCGGCGAGTCGGCGCCCCCGCTCTTTTTGTTTGTTCACGTGGACAAAATGAAATCCGTGGAATAAAGTACTCGGATACACGTTGAGACACGTGAACGCCGCACCAACGACGGCGCGGCAGTGCAGCAGATCGCTGCCCGGCGTGATCAGGAATGCCTGTGCGAACAAAGCACGTTTTCTGGCGCGCCCGAATTGAAGAGGAGAAAGAGAAATGAATACGAAGATCCGGACCGTGTCGGTCCACGACACTCTGTTTGGCCGTGTGGCCAACAACCTGGAGGTCGGCCAGCTCTCACGCGCCGTCGAGCCGTGGTTCGCTGACTTCCACGACTCGAGGGTCAAGCAGGCGATTGCCGACCTTGACGAGCCGGCCCGCCGGGGCGCGGCTGCCGAGTACCTCGGTCTCGAACTGAGCGTCGTGGCCTGAGCCGTGACAAAGGGGCCGACAAGCAATGCTTGTCGGCCCCTTGTTCGTCTGCGATTGTGCTGTATCAATTTGCGCTACGGACGTCGCACACGTGCTGAATTGCCGGTACCATTAAGAGCACGTACTCCACTGGCGGTACCCCGAGTGGGATTCGAACCCACAACAAGCCGGGTTTGAGCCGACCGCCTCTGCCAGTTGGGCTATCGGGGCTTCGCGTGTGCGTGTCCCACAATAGAGCAGCTGAGCAAACCGATCAAACTGAGGAATATGACAATGAGTGAAGAGCAGGCTGAACCGCGTCGCGTCCTCGTCGCAGAAGACGAGGGGTTGATTCGTCTCGACATCGTTGAGACGCTGACCCAGGCGGGGTTCGAGGTCGTTGGCGAGGCTGCCGACGGTGAGGAAGCTGTCGAGCTGGCACTCGAGCTCGAACCGGATCTGTGTGTGATGGATGTCAAGATGCCGAAGATGGACGGCATCACCGCTGCGGAGAAGATCCTGCAGGAACTGTCCTGTGCAGTCGTCATGCTGACGGCGTTCTCGCAGACTGAGCTCGTTGAGCGTGCTCGTGACGCCGGCGCGATGGCTTACGTCGTGAAGCCCTTCAGCCCCGCTGACTTGATCCCCGCTGTGGAGATTGCCCTGTCGCGTCACGCAGAGATCGAGTCGCTCGAAGACCAGATTGCCGATCTTTCGGATCGCTTCGAGACCCGCAAGCGCGTGGACCGTGCGAAGGGCCTGCTCATGAAGAACATGGGTATGAGCGAACCTGAGGCCTTCCGCTGGATCCAGAAGACGTCGATGGACCGTCGTCTGTCCATGCGCGAGGTTGCCGACGCGGTCATCAACCAGGTCGACGACTGAGTTATAGACGTGCGAATGGGGAGGGGTCAATTGACCCTCCCCATTGCTGTATTCTGGCTCCTCAGTCGTGGCTTGAGCGCACCAGAATGCGGTTTGTCACGCGGGCGATCGAAATGAGGCGGTCCGCCTCATCGCGAATTTCCACGGTGTGAACGGTTGAGCTGCGGCCCAGGTGAACGGCGGTTGCGGTTGCGGTGATGATTCCCTCGCGTCCTGCACTGATATGGGAGGCGTTGAGTTCAGTCCCGACGGCGTAGGCCTGCTTGCCCGGGTTCGCTTCACGCGCATGGATTTGTGCGGCAAACGACGCTGCGGTCTCCGCGAGGGCAGCGGATGCGCCGCCGTGGAGGATTCCGGCGCTCTGGCGGTTTCCGTCGATGGGCATGGAGATCACGGTGCGTGACGCGCTGTGCTCCAGCACTTCCATGCCGGTGGCTTCCATCAGGGTGCCGGGCCAGTGGGTGCCGACCCACCCACCGCGTGCGAGCGGATCTGGTGAGGAAGAATGCGTGTGTTTCGTCTGGTGATCGTGTGTCATGGCATCTAGGGTGGCATGTGTGAGTGACACTGTGCTGATTATTGACGGCCATTCGATGGCATTTCGCGCTTTCTACGCGCTTCCGCCGGACAACTTCGTGACGGCCACGGGCCAGCACACGAACGCTGTTTACGGCTTTGTTTCAATGCTGACGAGGCTGTTGGAAACCGAGAAGCCGACGCATATCGCCGTTGCTTTCGATGTGTCCAGGCACTCATTCCGTACCGAGGAGTACCCGGAGTACAAGGGGACGCGCGACGCCACGCCCGAGGAATTCAAGGGCCAGGTGGAGCTGATTCGCGAGGTGCTCGATGCGATGGGGATCGTGTCGCTCTCACGCGAGGGCTTCGAAGCGGATGACATTCTTGCGACGCTCGCGTACCGCGCCGGCAACGATGGCGCGACCGTCCTTGTCGTATCCGGCGACCGCGACTCCTTCCAGACGGTGACTGACAACGTCACGGTGCTGTATCCGGGGACGGGCCCCGGCGATCTGCGCCGCATGACTCCGCAGGCAGTGGAGGAGAAGTATGGCGTCCCGCCGCACCGCTATCCCGAGATTGCCGCAATCGTGGGTGAGACCTCGGATAACCTGCCCGGCGTTCCGGGCGTTGGCCCCAAGACGGCCGCACAGTGGATCAATAAGTACGACGGCCTGGACAACCTTTTGGCTCGGGCCGACGAGATCGGTGGAAAGCGCGGAGCGGCCCTGCGTGAACACATGGATGACGTCGTGCGCAACCGCCGCCTCAATCGCTTGCTCACCGACATGGACCTTGAGGTGTCGCCGAGCGATCTGGCCCGCCGCCCCACGGATGTCGCCGCCATCGACCGTCTCTTCGATTCTCTCGAATTCGGTCGCCTGCGCCAGAAGGTGCGCGAGGTCGCGGGCATCGGCATGGGGGAGGGGCCCGTCGACGAGGCGCCCGAGGCTGTAGCCGAGGTCGAGATCTCGGTGTCCCTCGCGGATGCTTCCTGCGACATTGCCCAGTGGGCTCGCGCCCACTCGCCGCTCGCCGTGCTCGTTGAGGGCGACATGCGGCCGACTCGTGGCGAGGTCACCCGCCTTGTTCTTGCCTCTGACAACGAGGCGCTCGTGATCGACCCCGTCGAACTGAGTCCCACACAGGAGGAAGCGCTCGCCGAGGTCCTCGCCACGGCCTCGTCCCTGATCGTGCACGACGCGAAGGGCGCGCGTCATGCGCTCGCGTCGCGCGGCTGGGCTCTCGGTGGCGTCGACTTCGACACGATGCTGGCGGCATACCTCGCTCACCCCGATCAGCGCTCCCACAAGCTGGAGGATGTGCTCTCGCGTGTGCTTGGCGTCGTGATCGAGGAAGAGGAGGGCGACTCTGAGGCTCTCTTCGATCTCGGTGACATGGGAGCTGGCCCGAGCGCGGCCCAGGTGCGGGCTGGCAAGCTGGCCGCCCACCTGCACCCGCTCGCCTCGACTCTGCGTTCCCGCCTGGAGGAAAGCTCCGAGGCCGCGCTGCTCACCGACATGGAGATGCCTCTGTCGGTCCTCCTCGGCGAGATGGAAGACATCGGCATCGCCGCTGACACGAGCGTGCTCGATGGACTCTCCGACGAGCTCGGCAAGGCCGTCGATGCCGCGCGCGAGGGAGCGTGGGCTGCGGCGGGACGCGAGGTCAACCTGTCAAGCCCCAAGCAGCTCCAGGAGCTGCTCTTCGATCACTTCGGCTTGCCTAAGACGAAGAAGACGAAGACCGGGTACACGACGAATGCCGAGGCCCTCGCGGACCTGCACGCGAAGACCGCAAACGAGGGGGGAGCGGGGCACGACTTCCTCGGATTCCTGCTCACACACCGTGACCGCATCAAGCTCAAGCAGATGGTCGACTCCCTGTCCGCGACCGTCGCCTCCGACGGACGCATCCACACGACCTTCTCCCAGGTTGCTGCGGCCACGGGTCGCCTCGCGTCTTCCGATCCGAACCTGCAGAACATCCCCGCGCGCAGCGCCGACGGTATGCGAATTCGCGGCGCCTTCGTCGCTGGTGAGGGATTCGAGTCGCTCATGAGTGCCGATTATTCGCAGATCGAGATGCGCCTCATGGCGCACCTGTCCGGCGATGAGGCGCTCATCGAGGCCTTCAATTCCGGGGAGGACCTGCACCGCACGATGGCGTCCATGGTCTTCGGAACCCCGGTTGCCGAGGTAAGCGCCGAGGAGCGGTCGCGCATCAAGGCGACCTCCTACGGCCTCGCGTACGGCCTATCCTCCTACGGCCTCGCCGCTCAGCTTGGTATTCCCGTGCCCGAGGCCGCGGCCCTGCGCGATCGCTACTTCGAGCGCTTCGGAAAGGTCCGTGACTACCTCGAGGGCCTCGTTGCCCAGGCGCGTGCCGACGGCTACACCCAGACGATGTTCGGGCGCCGCCGCTACCTGCCCGACCTGCGTTCCTCGAACCGCCAGCGCCGCGAGATGGCCGAGCGCGCCGCCCTCAACGCGCCGATCCAGGGCAGCGCTGCAGACATCGTCAAGATCGCCATGATGAACGTCGTCGATGCCCTCTCCGAGGCCGGCCTGAAGTCGCGTCTCCTCGTGCAGATCCACGACGAACTGCTCCTCGAGGTTGCCCCGGGAGAGGCTGCAGCGCTCGAAGCGATCGTCCGAGACAAGATGGCGACGCCCGTGGAGCTCTCCGTCCCGCTCGATGTCGCCGTCGGAATCGGGCGGTCCTGGCAGCTCGCGGCACACTGACCGACGTGATGACGCGACGCACGCCACGCAAAGTGTCGCCAAATTCGTCACATTTGCCCGTCAAAGGCTGCTAAACTGGTTCACGGTGTCTGGGGACGAGTGCATCCGCATTCGTCTTGGGGCGCCGGAACTGTCCATCTACTATCCAGTCCGTTTCGGAGAAACTACTACATGACCACCAACACGCCGCAGGTCGCTATCAACGACATTGGTTCGGAAGCAGACCTGATCGCAGCCATCGACGAGACCATCAAGTACTTCAACGATGGCGACATCGTCGAGGGCACTGTCGTCAAGGTCGACCACGACGAGGTCCTCCTTGACATCGGCTACAAGACCGAGGGTGTCATCCTCTCTCGCGAGCTGTCCATCAAGCACGACGTCAACCCCGACGACGTTGTCGCCGTGGGCGACCAGATCGAGGCGCTCGTCCTCCAGAAGGAAGACAAGGAAGGCCGCCTCCTCCTGTCGAAGAAGCGCGCGCAGTACGAGCGCGCCTGGGGCCAGATCGAGAAGGTCAAGGAAGAGGACGGCGTCGTTACCGGTACCGTCATCGAGGTCGTCAAGGGCGGCCTGATCCTCGACATCGGCCTGCGTGGCTTCCTGCCCGCCTCCCTCGTCGAGATGCGTCGCGTCCGCGACCTCGCCCCCTACATCGGTCGCGAGATCGAAGCGAAGATCATCGAGCTCGACAAGAACCGCAACAACGTGGTCCTGTCCCGCCGCGCATGGCTCGAGCAGACCCAGTCCGAGGTCCGCACGAACTTCCTGCACACCCTGCAGAAGGGCCAGGTGCGCTCCGGCGTCGTTTCCTCCATCGTCAACTTCGGCGCGTTCGTCGATCTCGGTGGTGTCGACGGCCTGGTTCACGTCTCCGAGCTGTCCTGGAAGCACATCGACCACCCGTCCGAGGTCGTCGAGGTTGGCCAGGAAGTCACCGTCGAGGTGCTCGACGTCGACATGGATCGCGAGCGCGTCTCCCTGTCGCTCAAGGCCACCCAGGAAGATCCGTGGCAGGCATTCGCCCGCACCCACGCCATCGGCCAGGTTGTGCCCGGCAAGGTCACCAAGCTGGTCCCCTTCGGCGCGTTCGTCCGCGTCGAGGACGGCATCGAGGGCCTCGTCCACATCTCCGAGCTGGCTCAGCGTCACGTCGAGCTGCCGGACCAGGTCGTCAAGGTCGGCGAAGAGGTCTTCGTCAAGGTCATCGACATCGACCTCGAGCGTCGCCGCATCTCCCTGTCGCTCAAGCAGGCCAACGAGGGCGTGGATCCGACCTCCGAAGAGTTCGATCCCTCGCTCTACGGCATGGCTGCCGAGTACGACGAGAACGGCAACTACAAGTACCCCGAGGGCTTCGATCCGGAGACCCAGGAGTGGATGGAAGGCTTCGACGCTCAGCGCGAGGCTTGGGAAGCTCAGTACGCCGAGGCTCAGGCTCGCTGGGAGGCCCACAAGGCTCAGGTCCGCAAGGCCCTCGAAGAGGACGCCGAAGCGGCTCCCTCCATCGAGGAGCAGGCCTCCTACTCGACCCCGGTCGACAACGAGGGCACCCTTGCTTCCGACGAGGCCCTGGCCGCGCTGCGTGAGAAGCTGACGAACAACTGAACCAGTCTTTCTGACTGAGCTTCAACTCGTCAGTTCACGTCAGTGAACGCATGAGTGGTGGTCCCCAGGTTTTCCTGGGGACCACCACTTTTTTCTGATTGCGTCTGTTTGATCGCGTTGCCGCCTGATCTCCGGCCGCCGCGCGGGCGTTGTGTTGGGGCCGGGCTGCTTGGTGTGCCCGTGGGCGGCGCCCCGCCCGCGAGCCGTCCGCGCCGCGAGCTTCGCTCGGCGCGTCGTCTCGAAGCCCGGCCAGGCCCCGCCACCGCCCACGGGCACCGCAGCCAGGCCCCGCAGGCCTCGCGGCGGCCTCCAATCGGGCGGCGCTGGGAATGACCCGGCCAGGCCCCGCAGGCCTCGCGGCGGCCTCCAATCGGGCGGCGCTGCTTATGGCCCCACGGGTGTTCCGGGCGCCGGAGGGCCCGGCCGCCCGCGAGGCTAGGCGGCCTCACTTCGTTCGGCGCCGCGCCTCGAAGCCCGCCCGTGCCCTCCGGACCCTCCGGCGCCCTCCACACCTGTGGGGCCGGGGCATTTCAGGCGCTGTTACTAGGCAGCCGAACGCTTGATAACTGCCACGTCGATGCATGCGCCGATCGCCGCCGCGATGATCGTAGGGAGGATCCAGCCAAGCTGGTTCGCCTGGAGCGGGCTCCACATGAGCACAGAATTGATGTGCTCGGGGTAAACGCCGACGTGCGCCAGCGTCGTCGCAGCCGACCACGCCGCCGCCACCCATGTGCCCAGGCGGAACGCCCACAGCGCCGGGGTGGCCAGACGCAGCGGGTGAGTCGCGATTGTCAGGAAGACGATGGTGATTGCGATGGGGTAGAGGAACGTAATGATCGGTACCGCGATGGCGAGCACCGAGCTCAGACCCGCCGAAGCCAGCACGAAGGAGATGATCGTGAAGACGATCATCCATGCGCGGTACGAAATGGCTGGGAGCAGGCGGTGGAAAAATTCAGAGGTCGCTGCGATCAAGCCGACCGCCGTCGTCATGCAGGCCGTCAGCACGATGAGGCCAAAGACGATCTGCCCGGGCCAGCCCATCGTCATCTGGGCGGCGTCCGCGAGCAGCGTCGCGCCGTCGCCGTAGCTCTGAGCATTCGGGATCACGTGCCCGATGAGTCCCAGGCCCACGTAGACGACCGCAAGTAGGGACCCCGCGATGATGGCCGCAGTCGACGTGCGGCGCACGACCTTCGCCCCGATGCCGCCCCCGGTGTGTCCGAGCGACGTGACAACGATGATGCCGAATGCCAGAGCCGCGATCGAGTCCATCGTCATGTAGCCCTCAAGTAGGCCTGCGGCAAAGGGGCGTGGCGGCGTACTCGCCGGTCGGAGCGTCATGCGAAGCCGGCAGCGACGCCAGGCACAGGAAAACGAGGAGGACGAGAAGCCCGAGCAGGATTGGGGTGAGGATCTTGCCGAGGTTGTCGATGATTGTGCCGGGATTCCAGCACAGGTAGAAGGCGATGCCGAAGAAAATGAAGCTGAAGATGATCGACGCGGTCAGTGACTTCGTGCCGATGATCGGGGCGATGGCGGTCGAGAAAGACACTGCGCCTGTTCGCGGGAGCGCGTAGAAAGCGCCGATCGACAGGTACACCATAACGGAAAAGACGATCCCGAAGGATTTGCCGGCGCGGCTCACGAGGTCGCGCATGTCGGTGCCCGACAGAGCGATTGTGATGATGGAGATGACGGGCAGTGCGACGCCGCCAATGAGGAACCCGATCATCGCGGGAGCGAAGTACGTTCCTGCTGACGCGCCCATGATCGGCGGGAAAATCAGGTTACCTGCGCCGAAGAACATGGAGAAGAGCGTCAGGGAGGTCGCGATAAGGACAGCGGTGCTGCTCGAGCGCCCAGCGGAATCGTCATTGACTGTCTGCGTCACTGCTACTCACTTGATGGTGTGGGTTCTATAACAGCCCCAATTCTTGCATGACGACCACAAAAAGCAACAATTGGCGGGCTACCCTGTGGGTGTGAACACGACTCTGCGCTGCGGTGCTTGCACGGCGTCCCTCATCCGCCCGATTGGATCGCCTCGTGCGGAGGGGCCGCGCCGATTCATTGCGGTCAGCGGAGGCATTGGTTCCGGTAAGTCCTCGGTGACGCGCGTGTTTGAGTCGCTGGGAGCCGTGACCGCGGATGCCGATGCGATTGCGCGGCAGATCCTCGAGCCGGGCGAGTCGACGCTGACCGAGGTCGCACGTGCCTTTGGGGATGACCTGCTGAGGGAGGATGGGAGCCTGGACCGGGCACTCCTGGCCTCCCGGGTTTTCGGAGGCGAAGGAGCCGACGAACGCGTCGCTCGGCTCAATGCCATTACCCACCCCGTCATTGAGGAGCGCGCGTGGTCGATCCTGCGCGGAGCCCTGGAGGGGAGCCTCGCGGTCTACGACATTCCGCTTCTTATCGAAGGGGACCACGCGGATCGCTTCGACGCGGTCGTCATCGTGGACGCACCCATCGAGGAACGCATCAAGCGTCTGGAGGGCAGGGGAGTGGCGCCCGAGGATGCGCGTGCACGAATCCGCGCCCAGGCCTCGTCCGAGGAGCGTCGAGCTATCGCCTCGATCTGGATCGAGAACGAGGGGAGTGCCGACGACCTCGAGGAGGTCGCGCGCCTCGTCTATGAGCGCTGGCTGACCCCGGATGCACCCTTCCTCGACTGACGAGGCCGGGGCGGGCCACGCTTGTCGCGAACTCAGGTGCTCTGTGCGGGCAGCCAACGTGCATGGGCGGTAGCGTAGGAGCGTGAGCACTAATGCCGTGACCCGCCAGAACAAGCCTTTCGAGGTCATCTCCCCGTACACGCCGTCGGGCGACCAGCCCAAGGCCATCAAGGAGCTGGCTGCGCGCATCCGAGACGGCGAACAGGACGTCGTCCTCATGGGTGCCACGGGCACGGGTAAGAGCGCGACCACGGCCTGGCTCATCGAGGAGCTGCAGCGTCCCGCGCTGGTCCTCGAGCCGAACAAGACGCTCGCCGCCCAGCTCGCGGCCGAGTTCCGGGAGCTATTGCCGAACAACGCCGTCGAGTACTTCGTGTCGTACTACGACTACTACCAGCCCGAGGCCTACGTCCCCCAGACGGACACCTTCATCGAGAAGGATTCGTCGATTAATGACGAGGTCGAGCGCCTGCGCCACAGTGCGACCAATTCTCTGCTCACGAGGCGCGATACGGTCGTTGTCTCCTCGGTGTCCTGCATCTACGGCCTCGGCACACCCGAGGAATACGTGGCCCGCATGATCGAGCTGGAACGCGGCATGATCATTGACCGCGACGCTCTGCTGCGGCGCTTTGTCGCCATGCAGTACGTGCGTAACGACATGGCCTTTACTCGCGGCACGTTCCGCGTGCGCGGCGACACGATCGAGATCATCCCCGTGTACGAGGAGCTCGCGATCCGCATCGAGATGTTCGGTGATGAGATCGAGTCTCTCGCGGTTCTGCATCCGCTCACCGGCGACGTCATCGACCACGTGGATCACACGTACCTTTTCCCGGCCTCGCACTATGTGGCGGGCGAGGAACGCATGAAGAAGGCGATCGCCTCCATCGAGGACGAGCTCGACGATCGCCTCGCGTGGTTCCGTGGCCAGAATAAGCTGCTCGAGGAGCAGCGCCTGCGCATGCGCACCACTTTTGACCTCGAAATGCTCAAGGAAATCGGCTCGTGCTCGGGTGTCGAGAACTATTCGCGCCACATCGACGGGCGCGGACCCGGCACGCCCCCGCACACGCTGCTGGACTACTTCCCCGACAACTTCCTGCTCATCATTGACGAGTCACACGTGACCGTCCCGCAGATCGGCGCGATGTTCGAGGGAGACATGTCGCGTAAGCGCACCCTTGTCGACTACGGGTTCCGCCTGCCCTCCGCGATGGACAACCGTCCGCTCAAGTGGGACGAGTTTACCGAGCGCATCGGTCAGACCGTCTACTTGTCGGCGACCCCCGGCCCCTACGAGCTCGAACGCTCCGATGGTGTCGTCGAGCAGATCATTCGCCCGACGGGACTCGTCGACCCGCTCGTCGTCGTCAAGCCCACCGAGGGGCAGATCGATGATCTTCTCGAGCAGGTGCGTGTTCGCGTCGAACGCGACGAGCGTGTCCTCGTCACCACCTTGACGAAGAAGATGGCCGAGGAACTCACGACCTACCTGGCCGAGCGCGGCGTCAAGGTTGAGTACCTGCACTCTGACGTCGACACCCTGCGCCGCGTCGAGCTACTGCGCGAGCTGCGCCTGGGCACGTTCGACGTGCTCGTCGGCATCAACCTGCTGCGTGAGGGCCTGGACCTGCCCGAGGTCTCCCTCGTGTCGATCCTCGATGCGGACAAGGAAGGCTTCCTGCGCTCGACTCGCTCGCTCATCCAGACAATTGGTCGTGCCGCCCGAAACGTGTCCGGTGAGGTCCACATGTACGCGGACAACATGACAGATTCGATGAACGAGGCCATCTCGGAGACGATGCGTCGCCGCGAGATCCAGATCGCCTACAACAAGGAACACGGCATCGACCCGCAGCCGCTGCGCAAGAAGATCTCCGACGTGACCGACATGCTTGCGCGCGAGCAGGTCGATACGCAGACCCTCCTTGAGGGCGGGTACCGCAAGGAGAAGAGCAAGAGGGAGCGTAGCGACACCACCGGTGGCGGCCGCGCCGTGACATCCGGGCAGCGCGCCGAGGCCGAGCTCGCCGAACTCATCGAGGAGCTGTCCGCCCAGATGATGACCGCCGCCCAGCACCTCCAATTCGAGGTCGCGGCGCGTCTGCGCGACGAAATCGAAGACCTGAAAAAGGAACTGCGCGCCATGAAGCGCGCCCACTGATCGCTGCCTAACGTTTGGTGTTGCCGAACGATGGTGAGGGCCCCGGCCTCGTCCATCGGGAGCGGTCGACACCGTGAAGGCGACAGACGCCACTTGTCATGAATCGCTTGGGATCGGGTGCTTCCCACTAGGATAGAGGTGTAAGCGGAGGGGAGTACTCCCACCAACAGTGGCGTCGTCATCACGACGGCCCGCCCACGCGGCGCGGCCTCCGGCGTCACCGGCCAGAATTTCCTGGCGGGAGGAGACCTCCGGTACCCGACTCGTACCGGAGGCACCACGTATGCACGTGCACGCCCTTGCCTGGATAGTCCTGGCTGGCATCATCCTGACCATGATCGTCGTCGACATCGTCGGCCACGTCCGCACACCTCACGAACCCACTCTCAAAGAAGCCACTTGGTGGTCGGTCGCCTACATCGCGATTGCCCTCATCTTCGGTGCCATCGTGTGGGCGGTCTGGGGGCCGCAGTACGGCCAGGAATACCTTGGCGGCTACATCACCGAAAAAGCGCTGAGTATTGACAACCTCTTCGTGTTTGTCATCATCCTCTCCACGTTCCGCGTGCCGCGGAAGAACCAGCAGGAGGTCCTGCTGGCCGGCATCATCATTGCCCTCGTTCTACGCCTGATCTTCATCCTCGCGGGCGCCGCCCTCATCGAGAACTTCTCGTGGGTCTTCTACATCTTCGGCGCGTGGCTCCTGTGGACTGCTATCAGCCAGGTGCGCGAGGGCTCCAGCGACGACGATGACGAGGAATACCGACCGCCGTCGATTGTTCGCTGGGTGTCGAAGGTCGTGCCGGTGACCGATGGCTTTATCGGATCGCGCATGCTCTACCGCCATGGCGGTCGCACCTACATCACGCCGATGCTGTTGTGCGTTATCGCGATCGGTACTGCCGATGTCATGTTTGCCGTCGATTCGATCCCCGCGATCTACTCGCTGACCTCCGAGGCCTACCTGGTGTTCGCCGCCAACGCGTTCTCGCTGCTCGGCCTGCGCCAGCTGTACTTCCTTATCGACGGCCTACTCGACCGGATCGTCTTCCTGCACTACGGCCTCGCAGCGATTCTCGGCTTCATTGGCTTCAAGCTGATCAACCACGCGCTGCACACGAACGAGCTGCCCTTCATCAATGGCGGACACGAGGTGTCGGTGATCCCCGAGCCGTCGATCGCGTTTTCGCTGGGCTTTATCGTCGTGACGATCCTGATCACGGTCATCGCATCTCTCGCGGTTTCCGGGAAACGGCGTGCGTGACAGGCTCCGACCATGGGAGAGCGCTAAAATTCAATGGTCGGATAGTTAAGAGGTACGCATGGTTGTTCACCCCTGGGCGTGGGGCGTTCTCGCTCTCGTAGCCGTCGGTTTGGTCGTGCTGGATTTCCTGGGGCACGCCCGTAATCCGCACCCGCCAACGGCCGCTGAAGCCGCTCGCTGGACGTTGTTCTACGTGGGCCTTGCGGGCGTCTTCGGTGTCGGTATCTGGCTGACGAACGGGTGGCTGTACGCCCAGGAGTTCTACGCGGGCTGGGCGATGGAGTGGTCGCTGTCGGTCGACAACCTCTTCGTTTTCATCCTGATCCTCAAGGCTTTCCGGGTCCCGCGCGAGAATCAGCAAAAGGCCCTCCTCTTCGGAATCGTCATCGCGCTGCTCCTGCGTCTCGTCTTCATTCTGCTCGGTGCGGCGCTGGTGGCGCGCTTCTCCTGGGTTTTCTTCATCTTCGGTGTGTGGCTGCTGTGGACGGCGTTTAATCAGATCAAGGAGACCGTAACCGGCGGGGGAGACGATGAGGAGTACGAGGAGAATGCGTTCATTCGCGTCGTGCGCCGCGTCCTGCCGATTACCGATGGCTTCATTGGCGACCGAATGCTCTACCGCCACGGTGGTCGAACCTACCTCACCCCACTGTTTGTCGTCGTGCTGGCTCTGGGCTCAGCCGACCTCATGTTTGCCTTTGATTCGATCCCCGCAATCTTCGGCATCACGTCGCAGCCTTTCCTCGTGTTTGCGTGCAACGTATTCGCACTCATGGGTTTGCGCCAGCTCTTCTTCCTTGTGGACGCGCTGCTCGGCAAGCTCGTGTACCTGGGCTACGGCCTTGGCGTCATCCTGAGCTTTATCGGAATCAAGCTGATTCTCGAGGCCCTGCACGCCAACACGCTACCGTTCATCAATGGGGGCCACGGCTTCGAGTGGGCGCCGGAGATTTCCGTGTCGGTGTCGCTTGGAGTCATTGTCGTCACCCTGGCCGTTACTGTTATCGCGTCGCTCATCCGCAGCGCGATGGATGAGGAGGGCGCCGGTGAGCGCTGAGAGCCTGACTATCGATGAGCACGGACTGAGCGCCTCCGAGGTTGCGGAGCGCATGGCGCGCGGCGCCGTGAACCGGGTGAAGGATCGTACGTCTCGCTCGGTGGCGTCGATTATTCGTGAGAACGTCCTGACGCTGTTCAACGCGATCATCGTTGCGGCGTCGGTCATCGTTCTGCTTTTCGGCGACCTGCGTGACGGCATTTTCGGTGGCGTTATGATCATCAACGCCGTCATCGGCATTGTGTCCGAGCTGCGTGCTAAGCGCACGCTTGACTCTCTCGCGATCGTCGACGCCCCGCAGGCAACCGTCCTGCGTGACGGAGCGCTGTCGGTCGTGCCCGCACGTGACGTCGTCCTCGATGATGTCATTGATCTGACGCTCGGCGATCAGGTGAGCGTCGACGGCACGGTTCTGTCCTCGGCGGGCCTGGAGATCGACGAGTCACTGCTGACCGGCGAGTCACGCCCCGTGAAGAAGAAGCAGGGCGATCAGTTGCTGGCGGGCACGAGCGTCGTCGCTGGGTCGGGCCGGATGGTCGCTACTGCCGTCGGCGAGCGCGTCTACGCGCAGGGCTTGTCCGAGCAGGCGCGCGCCTTCACGCGCACGGTGTCCGAAATTCAGATGTCGATCAACCGCGTGCTGCAGGTTGTCTCCGTCATGCTGCTGCCCATCGTCATCCTGACGTTCTACTCGCAGAACCGCATCGCAGGCGGTCACGGGGGAGACTGGCGCGAGGCTCTCGTTCTCTCGGTCGCATCCGTGATCGGCATGATCCCGCAGGGCCTGGTGCTCCTGACGTCGATGAACTTCGCGATCGGTTCGGCGACCCTGGCACGCCGCGGTGTGCTCGTCCAGGAACTTCCCGCCGTCGAGGTACTTGCCCGCGTGGACTGCCTGTGCCTCGACAAGACGGGCACGCTCACCACCGGAGGCATCCGGGTGCGCGGGGTCGAGATCATCTCGGGAGACGAGGCCGTGGTGCTTCGTGCTCTCGCGAGCGCGGCAAGCGACCGAACCAACGCAACGGCCGAGGCGATCTGGCAGCACCTGGGAGAAGCCGAACAGGCCGGGGCTGTCGAGCGCATCGAGTGGGCGGTACCCTTCTCCTCGGCCCGCAAGTGGAGCGCGTGGGGGAGTGAGCGCGAATCCTGGATTCTGGGCGCACCCGAATTCGTCATTGACGAGGCGCTGGCTGAGAACGCCGATCTCCTCGCCAAGGTGGGTGCCGCTGCAAAGGACGGTTCGCGCGTCGTTGCTCTCGTTCACGCCGATGGGGTCGTGGTTGATGATGAGCTTCCCGCACGCCGTAGTGTTGCAGCCCTCGTGGTCCTCGAGGAGGATCTGCGCCCCGATGCGGCGGAGACTCTCGACTACTTCCGCTCGCAGGACGTGCACGTGCGCGTTATCTCGGGTGACAACCCGACGACGGTCGGCGCACTCGCCGCGCAGGCGGGCCTCACCGCTCCCGACGGCTCGCCCGCACGCCTGATGGATGCGCGAGACCTGCCCGAGGACCTGACCTCCGAGGCGTTTATCGACGCGATTGAGAATCACGACGTGTTTGGGCGCGTGACACCCGAGCAGAAGCGCGCGATGGTCGGAGCACTGCAGGCGCGGGAGCACTGCGTCGCCATGACCGGTGACGGCGTCAACGATGCGCTCGCGCTCAAGGACGCCGACCTGGGAATCGCGATGGGCAACGGCACGCAGGCCACGAAGGCGGTCGCGCAGATCGTTCTCGTAGATTCGAAGTTCTCGGTGCTTCCGGGTGTCCTGTCGGAGGGCCGCCGCATCATCGCCAACATGGAGCGCGTGTCCTCGCTGTTCCTGGCGAAGACCACCTACGCGGCCGTCCTCGTCATCGTGACGGCCCTGGTCGGCTGGCGTTATCCGTTCCTGCCGCGGCAGTTCAGCTACATCGACTCGCTGACCATCGGTATTCCCGCGTTCTTCCTGGCCCTGTGGCCGAACCCGCGCCGCTACGTGCCCGGCTTCCTCAAGCGCACGCTGTCGCTCGCGATGCCCACCGGCATCATCCTCGCAGCTGCCGCCCTCACCGCCTTCGGCATCGTCGATGGTCCCCCGCAGGCGCGCGAGTCCACGGCCGCGATTCTCTCCCTCATGCTGGGGGCCATCTGGCTGCTCGTCATTACCTCGCGTCCGCTGTCGACGTGGAAGTGGGTGCTCCTGGTCAGCGTCATCTCGGCGACCGTGGGTGGCGTCCTGCTGCCGCCGGTGCGTCATTTCTTCTCGATGGTCGCGCCAAGCGGCTACGAGTGGCTCGTGATCCTGTGTGTTGGAGCGTGCGCCGCTGTCCTCATCGAGATCGCGCAGCGAATCTTCTACGCGCGCCAATTCGCCCGGTCCCTGGAGGGCTGATCTCTCCGGATATGAGGCGAGGCCGGAGTCGGGTGAATCACCCGGCCCCGGCCTCGTTCGTTTGCTGCGATCAGAATGCCCGAATGACGGGGTTCCACTCGCGGATGAGGCGTGCCTGGATGACCTCTGCGACGTAGAAGGGATCCTCGTTGAGGATGCGCTCGACGTCGGCCTGCGTCTCGGCGTTGATGAGGATCAGGGCGCCGGGGATCTCGCCAACGAGGGGGGCCGGACGCGATGTTGATTCCCTGCTCGAGCAGGCCGGACAGGAACGCGCGGTGCGTCGGGCGAACCTCGTCCATCGTCTCGGTCATCGAGGGGTTGTACACGTATTCAACTGCGTAGAATGCCATAGCCTCAACAGTAGCCCTGATCCGAGCTTTTGCCTAGAGGGCGGCTAGGATCGAGGGGTGCATGACAAGCTAATCATCCAGGGTGCCCGCGAACACAACCTGAAGGATGTGAGCCTCGAGCTGCCCCGAGACTCCATGATCGTCTTCACCGGCCTGTCCGGATCTGGTAAGTCCTCCCTCGCCTTTGACACGATTTTCGCCGAGGGACAGCGCCGCTACGTGGAGTCACTGTCCTCCTACGCGCGCCAGTTCCTCGGACAGATGGACAAGCCCGACGTGGACTTCATCGAAGGCCTGTCGCCCGCGGTCTCCATCGACCAGAAGTCGACGTCGCGCAACCCGCGCTCGACCGTCGGCACGATCACGGAGATCCACGACTACCTGCGTCTGCTCTACGCCCGTGCGGGTGTGGCGCACTGCCCCGAGTGCGGGGCCCGCATTCAGGCGCAGACTCCTCAGCAGATCGTCGACCGCGTGCGCACGATGGATGAGGGCACACGCTTCCAGGTGCTGTCCCCAGTCGTGCGTGGCCGTAAGGGCGAGTACCAGGACCTCATTGACGAGCTGCGCTCCGAGGGCTATACCCGAGCGATCATCGACGATGAGATGGTGCGCCTCGAGAATGCGCCCAAGCTGGAGAAGAAGCTGAAGCACACGATCGAGGTTGTTGTCGACCGTCTCGTTGTGCGCGAGGGCATGCGCCAGCGCCTGACCGACTCGGTCGAGACCGCCCTGCGCCTGTCGGATGGCCTCGTTGTCATCGACTGCGTCGACCTTGATGCCGACGATCCGGAGCGTCGCCGCCGCTTCTCGGAGAAGCGCGCGTGCCCCAACGATCACCCGCTGATGCTCGACGAGATCGAGCCGCGCACCTTCTCCTTCAACGCCCCCTACGGTGCCTGCCCCGACTGCGCGGGCCTTGGCTTCCGCCTCGAGGTCGACCCGGAACTGGTCGTGCCTGACGAGGAGCTCTCCCTGGCCGACGGTGCGGTCATCCCCTGGAACTCCAATTTCAAGTACCACAAGAAGCTCCTCGAGTCCCTCTCCAAGGAGTTGGGATTCGCGATGGGTACACCGTGGAAGTCCCTGCCCAAGAAGGTCAAGGACGCGATCCTGTACGGCAAGGACTACGAGGTCACCGTCAAGTTCCGTAACCGCTGGGGTCGCGAGCGCTCCTACTCGACGGGCTTCGAGGGGGCCGTCAAGTACATCGAGCGCAAGCGTGAGGAAACCGAGTCCGCCGCGGTGTCCGAAAAGCTCGACTCCTACATGCGCGAGATCCCGTGCCCGACGTGCCACGGCGCGCGCCTTAAGCCCGAGGTTCTCGCCGTGCGCATCGGCGACAAGTCGATCGCCGAGCTGTCCGACATGTCGATCGCGGACGCACGCGCGTTCCTCGCGGACGTCGAGCTCGAGCAGCGAGCCCGCTCGATTGCCGCGCCCATCCTCACCGAGATCGAGGCCCGCCTGGCCTTCCTCGTCGACGTGGGACTCACCTACCTGACTCTCTCGCGCGCCGCCGGAACCCTCTCTGGTGGCGAGGCGCAGCGTATCCGGCTAGCCACGCAGATCGGCTCCGGCCTCGTCGGTGTCCTCTACGTCCTCGACGAGCCTTCGATCGGACTGCACCAGCGTGATAACCGTAAGCTCATCGCCACCCTCGAGCGTCTGAGGGACCTGGGCAACACGCTCATCGTCGTCGAGCACGACGAGGAGACGATGGAGGCCGCCGACTGGATCGTCGACATCGGCCCCGGTGCCGGTGAGACGGGCGGATGGGTCGTGCACTCCGGCCCGCTCTCGGAGCTGCTGAAGAACCGCAAGTCGCTGACCGGCCAGTATCTCTCGGGCAAGCGCCGCATCGTCCTGCCTCCGACTCGTCGCCCGATCGACAAGAAGCGCGTCGTGACCGTCAAGGGTGCGCGCGAAAACAACCTGAAGAACGTCGACGTGTCCTTCCCGCTCGGCGTGCTCACGGCCGTCACCGGCGTGTCCGGTTCGGGTAAGTCGACGCTGGTCAACGGCATCCTGTATCGCACCCTGGCCTCGCGCCTTAACGGCGCACGCATGGTGCCCGGCCGCCACCGCACCATCACGGGCATCGAGCAGCTCGACAAGGTCGTACACGTGGACCAGAGCCCTATTGGCCGGACACCGCGCTCGAACCCGGCGACCTACACGGGCGTGTGGGACCAGATCCGCAAGCTTTTCGCAGAGACGCAGGAGGCGAAGGTGCGCGGCTACGGCCCGGGACGCTTCTCCTTCAACGTCAAGGGCGGACGCTGCGAGTCCTGTAAGGGCGACGGCACCCTGAAGATCGAAATGAACTTCCTGCCCGACGTGTACGTGCCCTGCGAAGTCTGCCACGGTGCCCGCTACAACCGCGAGACCCTCGAGGTTGAGTACAAGGGTAAGACCGTCGCCGACGTGCTCGACATGCCGATCGCCGAGGCCGCACAGTTCTTCGCGCCGATTTCGCGCATTGCTCGCCACCTCAACACGCTCGTCGAGGTGGGCCTGGGCTACGTGCGCCTCGGCCAGAGCGCTACGACTCTGTCGGGTGGCGAGGCCCAGCGCGTCAAGCTGGCTTCCGAGCTGCAGCGACGCTCGACCGGGCGCACGGTGTACGTGCTTGACGAACCCACGACCGGCCTGCACTCCGAAGACATCCGTAAGCTCCTCCTCGTGCTGCAGTCCCTCGCCGACAAGGGCAACACCGTCATCGTTATCGAGCACAACCTGGACGTCATCAAGAGCGCCGACTGGATCATCGACATGGGCCCTGAAGGCGGCGCAGGCGGTGGAACGGTCGTCGCGCAGGGCACGCCCGAGGAGGTCGCCACTGTCGAGGAATCCTTCACTGGCCAGTATCTCGCCGAGGTTCTCGCGAAGGAAGCCGAGCGAGACGCCGCCAGTGTGCAGAAGTGATGGTTAGTATGGATCTCATGTATCCCACATATGGCCTCTATGGCTTCTCGTACTTCTGGCCCGCTTGGGTCCACCTCATCGTCGTGGCACTCATGGTGGTGTCCGGTGGCCTCACTCTGAAGGCGCTCGTCGCCCACGCGGCTGGGCGTAGCCGCGTCTACGGGCTGGGCTGCGGTTTCGTTGCCGGCCTCGGTAACTTGTGCCTGAGCGTTCTGGCTCATGCGGAGGCTCGCCACGTGTGGCAGCTGGGGACGGTCATCGCGATCTACGCGGTTGTGGTCGTCTTCTTGATCATGACGCTCGTGTCCCTGTGGAGCGCGGAGTCCGGCGGCTTCGTGTGGGCGCGTGCTTTTCACATGTTCCTCACGGTCGCCGTGGTTGCATCGGCTGCCCTGGAGATTGCGCGTCGCATGCTCTTCTGGATCCCGCTTCCGGTCATCGGCGTTGCGTTTCTCCTCGCGCTGTTTGCCGCTTTTGTCGTGGGACGCAACACCGCGGACTAGGTGTACATGAACGCACGAAGTGGCCCCGTCCTCGTCACTGAACGAGGCCGGGGCCGCTCTCACACCATTTACTTTGATATGTCACGGTTTCTGAGAGCTTACTTGCGCTATCACTGTATGGAGTCCGATGTGGGATTCTGTCAAGTTGGTTTGGTTCGGATCGGGATAGTCTCATTGAGGAAAACCCTAGATTGTATGCAGGTTTATGCTTAGGGTGGAAGTAAACTGTAAAGAAAATTCCGACACGCCGAGAGGTTCGGTACTTGACTTCTGTTGCAGATCGTATAGTGGGGAGGTGGTCGAACATCCGTTCGACTATTTCTTCACCGAAAGGAACAGAACAATGTCCGAAGTTCATTCATCAATCAGTGGTCCAGACGTAGGACATGCCTGGATCTTTCTGCTATGGTCCATCGTCGCGTTCTTTGGGTACGCGCCGAAGAGTCAGGCGGATGTAGATTGGCGTCCTGGACTAGTCTTGCTCAACCCGATGATAGGAGCAATCAGCGCCATCTATCTCGGCTATCGTATGCAGGCTGGGTGGTGGATTCCGATTCTCCTCGCTGCAGTTTCTGCATCCGTTGCAGCCATTGTGCTTTGGGGCAATGAGTACCGCTGTGCATCGGTATGGACCTGGTTCATCGCGCTAATCAACATTACGTCAATCTATCGGATTGCCTTCGACAGGCAGGCGTATGGTCTGGTGCTTCTGGGGATCGTTGTTCAGTTTCTCCTGTTTTTGTGCCTGTACGTTGCCTATCAGCGTTACAAAGAGACTTTTGCTACCTGGCTCCGAGAAGTTATCTTTGAATTCATACGGCCCCGTCCTCGTCGATGAACGAGGTCGGGGCCGCTTCGTGTTGACGGAGAGTCCGCGGAGCTGGTCAGGTTACTCCTGGTTCTTCGCGGCCTCGCCCGATGCGTACAGGGCGTCGACCTCGTCGGCGTAGTCGGCCAGCACACGGCGGCGCTTCAGCTTGAGGGAAGGCGTCATGTAGCCGTTCTCCACGGTGAAGGCGGCGTTGACGATGCGGTAGCGGCGGATCGACTCCGCGCGCGAAACAGCCTTGTTGGCTCGAGCGATCGCCTTCTCCAGCGAGTCGCGCACCTCGGGCAGGTTCGCGGCCTGCGCGGCGTCCACGACGGGCAGGCCATGGGTGGCCAGCCACTCGGGCAGCATCTCCGTGTCCAGGGCGATGAGCGCACCGATGTACGGGCGGTTGTCGCCAACCACGATGATGTTCGCGATGAGCGGGTGCGTCGACAGGGACTCTTCGAGGATCTCGGGGGAGACGTTCTTGCCGCCCGCAGTAACGATGAGTTCCTTCTTGCGGCCCGTGATGCGCAGGTGGCCGCGATCGTCGATGGAGGCGAGGTCGCCGGTCTTGAACCAGCCATCGACGTACGCCTCAGCCGTGGCCTCGGGCAGGTTGTGGTAACCCTTCGACACGGAGATTCCCTGGACGAGCAGCTCACCGTCGGCAGCTATCTTCATGCGGTTACCGGGCCAGGGGAAGCCCACCGAGTCCGGCGGGAAGTCCTGCGGTGTCTCCACGGAGATCGGGCCGGTCGTCTCAGACAGGCCGTAGCCCTGCAGCAGCGTGATGCCCAGGCCGCGATAGAAGTTTGCGAGATCAAGGGCTAGAGGAGCGCCGCCCGAGATGATCGTGTGCAGGTTCGGACCCAGGATCGCACGGACCTTCGACAGGACCAGCGCATCGGCGACGCGGCCGCGCAGCTTGAGCGCGGTGGACGGGCCGGGAGAGGGCATTGCCGAGGCGTCGGGAATGGGCGTCGTGTCCGGGCCGGGACCTGCGACCGCCGACTCGGGCAGGGGAGAGTCGACGTAGGCGGTGGCCTTGGACAGGGCGCGCGCCTGCTTGGCGGCCCACGCGAACATACGGCCCTTCATGCCGCCGCCGGCCTTGGCGGCCGCAGCGTTGTAGACCTTTTCCATGACGCGTGGGACAACGAGGAGCATCGTCGGCTTGAATGTTGCAATGTCGTTGACCAGGTTGCGCGTGTCGGGGGAGAACGCGGTGACGCCCTGGCCCGCGAGCAGGCAGTACATGACGAAGCGCGCGAGCACGTGGGCGACCGGTAGGAAGAGCAGGGAACGCGACTTCGGGTCGTTAATGAGAAGAGGCAGGAAATCGTAGGCCTGCAGCATCGGCGAGATGAAGTTGCCGTGCGTGAGCACGACGCCCTTGGGCATGCCCGTCGTGCCGGACGTGTAGATGACCGTTGCCTCGTCGCTGAGCTTGACGGCGTCGGTGCGTTCGCGCACCTGCTCGACGCTCACGCCCTGAGCGGCGCCCGTCAGGACGCGCTCAGCACCCCGGTCCAGGGAGAGGATATGGCGGACACCTTCGGTGCGCACGGATTCGACCAGCTCGGCCTGCTGCGTGGTGGCTGTGATGACGATGCGCACGTCGGCGTCGGCCAGGATGTGCGCGATCTGCGAGGCTGAGTCCGTCTCGTAGATCGGCACGGTGATGGCGCCGCAGGACAGCGCGGCCACGTCGATGAGCGCCCACTCGTAGGAGGTGGGGGCCAGGATCGCCAGGTGGTCGCCGGGCTCGAGCCCAATGCCGATGAGGCCACGCGCAATCGAGTCAGCTTCGCCGAGGAAGGTCTCCATCGTGACCGGGCGCCACGCGCCGACGTTGGAGCGACGCTCGATCGCGACCTGCCCGGGGTGAGACGCCACGCGCTGGTGGAGCATCTTCGGCAGGTTCATGTCTTCGGTGGCTTCTCGGGTCGCGATCGACTCCCATGAGCCGTCGGCGAGCCTGCGTACCGTCATTGCGGTCCTTTCGTGGGGTGGGCGCTGAGCGCCGTGCGTGGTGGGATCAGTTCTTCTTGCCGCGCCCAAAAAGCCCGCGCTTCTTGGGCGCCTCGGCGGAGACGGGGCCGCCGTACAGGGCGTCGACCTCGTAGGCGTAGTCGGCGATGACCTTGCGGCGGCGCAGCTTCATCGACGGCGTCACGTAGCCGTTCTCGACGGTGAAGGTCGCGTCAATGATGCGGAACTTTCGGATCGACTCAGCGCGGGAGACGGCCTTGTTGGCGCGCTCGACGGCCTTCTCGAGAGACTCACGAACGGCGGGCAGCTCGGCCGCCTCGGTGGGCGAGCACTGCGGCAGGCCGTGCTGGGCCAGCCAGTCGGGCAGCATGTCGGCGTCGAGGGTGAAGAGTGCGCCGACGTAGGGGCGCTGATCGCCAACGACGATCACGTTGGCGACGAGCGGGTGCGTGGCCAGGGAGTCCTCGAGGACCTCGGGGGAGACGTTCTTTCCGCCCGCGGTGACGATGAGTTCCTTCTTGCGGCCCGTGATGGTCAGCTGGCCCTTGCGATCGATCGAGCCCAGGTCGCCGGTGTGGAACCACTTGCCGTCGGGCATGACCTCGGCGGTCTGCTCGGGCAGGTGGTAGTAGCCGGGCATGACGGACTGGCCGCGCACCAGGATCTCGCCGTCCTTGGCAAGCTTGATGAAGTTGCCGGGCAGGGGCAGTCCGACGCCGCCGACGGGGTTCTTGCCGATGTGCTGAACGGCGATTGGGCCGGTCGTCTCGGACAGGCCGTAACCCTGGATGAGGGTGATGCCCATTCCGGCGTAGAAGTGCGCGAGGTCGGTGGCCAGGGGCGCGCCGCCGGAGACGATGTAGCGCAGGTTGGGGCCCAGGACCGAGCGGATCTTCTTGAGGACGAGCGCGTCGGCGATGCCGTGGCGCATCTTCTTGAACAGGCCGGGGCCGAAGGTCTTCTCGGAAGCCACGGAGAAGGTGCGCGCCTGCTTGGCGCTCCACGCGAACATGCGACCCTTGATGCCGCCGCCCGCCTTGGAGGCGGCTGCGTTGTAGACCTTCTCGAGCACGCGGGGCACGACGAGGAGTACGGAGGGCTTGAAGGCCTGAATGTCCGGCAGCAGGTTCTTGATGCTGGGCGAGAAGCCGAGGACGCCCTGGCCCGACAGGATCACGTGCATGACGAGGCGAGCGAGCACGTGGGCGACGGGCAGGAAGAGGAGCAGGCGGGTCTCGGGGGAGTCGATCACGTCACCGAGGACCTGGCGGGCACCCTCCGCGGTGGCCACGAAGTTCGCGTGCGTCAGGGCCACGCCCTTGGGGTTTCCGGTCGTTCCGGAGGTGTAGATGATGGTGGCGATATCCGACGAGGAGATGGTCGCGCGGCGCTGCTCGACGTTTTCGATGGTGATACCGGTGGCGGCGCGCGCGATCATGCGCTGGGCGCCGCGATCGAAGGAGTCGATCGCCACGGTGTATTCGGGGGCCACGGAGTGCACGAGCTCGGCCTGCTGGGTGGTGGCCGTGAAGACGCGGGTCACGTGCGCGTCGGTGAGGATGTGCTCGATCTGGGCGGCGGAGTCGGACTCGTAGATCGGGACGGTGATTGCGCCGATGGACAGGAGCGCGAGGTCGAGGAGGAGCCACTCGTACGAGGTTGGGGCGAGGATCGCGACCGCGTCGCCGGGCTGAACGCCGAGGCCGATGAGGCCGCAGGCGGTGTACTCGACCTGGCGCTGGAGCTCAGATGTGCTGAGGGAGCGCGTGGAACCGACGGAAGAGCGCTGCTCGACCGCCACCTGGTCGGGGTGTAGGAGCGCGCGCTTAGCCAGCATGTCCGGAATGATGTCGTGCTCGCCGACCTTGTAGGTCGGCTTAATCGTGTACGAGCCATCACGCATGCGCTTCATCGTGTCCTCCGGGATGTCGGTTCAAAGACTGAACAACAGGTTCGATGTGAGTCTACTGGTTGTGGCGCGGCCCCCGCCCCTTAATCGGGGTGGGGGCCGCTGAGTGACGATTAGATCACAGGTCGTAGTACATCTGATACTCGTAGGGATGCGGGTAAGCGCGCATCGGGGCGACCTCGTTGGTCTCCTTGTACTCCAGCCACGTGTCGATGAGGTCCTGTGTGAAGACGTCTCCCTCGGTAAGGAACTCGTGGTCCTCGCGCAGCGCGTCGAGAGCAGCCTCAAGCGAGCTGGGCAGCTTCGCGATGTCCTGGTACTCGGCCGGGGGCAGCTCGTAGAGGTCCTTGTCGATCGGCGCGGCCGGCTCGATGCGGCGCTTGATGCCGTCGATGCCCGCCATGAGGCATGCCGAGAAAGCGAGGTAGGGGTTCGCGCTCGGGTCCGGCACGCGGTACTCGACGCGCTTGGCCTTCGGGGACGTGCCCGTCACGGGGATGCGGATACATGCGGAGCGGTTGCGCGCCGAGTATACGAGGTTAATCGGGGCCTCGAAACCGGGAACCAGGCGTCGGAAGGAGTTCACCGACGGGTTTGTGAAGGCGAGGAGCGCGGGCGCGTGCTCGAGCAGGCCGCCGATGAACCAGCGGGCCGTGTCGGACAGGGAGCCGTAGCCGCGCTCGTCGTAGAACAGGGGCTCGCCGTTCTTCCACAGCGAGATGTGCGTGTGCATGCCCGAGCCGTTGTCGCCGAACAGGGGCTTGGGCATGAAGGTCGCGGAATGGCCGAACTCGAGGGCGGAGTTCTTGATGACGTACTTGAACTTCATCATGTCGTCGGCCGCGGTCTGTAGCGTCGCGAAGCGGTAGTTGATCTCCTGCTGGCCGCCCGAGCCGACCTCGTGGTGGGCGCGCTCGATCGTCAGGCCGACCTCTTCGAGGAGTCGGCTCATCTCGTCTCGCACGTCCGCGTACTTGTCGGCGGGGGAGACGGGGAAGTAGCCGCCCTTGATGGGCACCTTGTAGCCCATGTTGCCGCCCTCTTCGACGCGACCGGTGTTCCAGTACGCCTCGGGGGGAGTCGACGGAGAAGAAAGTGTTGTGCGGGGTGACCTGGTAGCGGACGTCGTCGAAGAGGTAGAACTCTGCCTCGGCGCCGATGAAGCACTCGTCTGCAATGCCGGTCGAGCGCAGGTATGCCTCGGCCTTGGCGGCCACCTGGCGCGGGTCGCGCGAGAAGGGCTCGTCGGTGAAGGGGTCGACGATCGAGAAGTTGACGACCAGGGTCTTGCGGTCGCGGAACGGGTCCACGAAGGCGGAGGAGATGTCCGGGATGAGCTTCATGTCGGACTCGTGGATGGCGGTGAATCCGCGCACCGAGGAGCCGTCGAACATGAGGCCGTCCGACAAAGCGGCGTCCAGGAACTCGCTCACGGGGATCGTAAAGTGCTGCTGAACCCCGGGGACGTCGCAGAAGCGCACGTCGACGAGTTCAATGTTCTGCTCGGAGATAAAGTCTGCGACCTCTTGGGTGGAGGTGAACATGAACGTCCTTCTTTGTGGGAGAGCTGTACTCGAAGGTCAAGAATCGGTCAATTCGTGGCCAAGTTCAGTATATGCCCACAGGTGGCGTGCGTGTGTATTGGTTTCATAATTTAAAGGTTTCATGACATAGAGCACGCCTAAGGTGGGTGTTGGGCGTTCCCAGCCCCGGCCTCGTACCCTGGGAGCGTGGCAGATCCTTCGACGTACCGACCCCGCACGGGAGACATCCCGACCTCGCCGGGCGTCTATCGATTCTCAGATCCGCAGGGCCGCGTCATCTACGTCGGCAAGGCCAAAAACCTGCGCAATCGCCTCACCAACTACTTCCAGGACCTGGCGAACCTGCATCCGCGCACCCAGCAGATGGTGACGACCGCGAGCGCCGTGCAGTGGACCGTCGTGCGTTCCGAGGTTGAGGCCCTGACCCTGGAGTTCACGTGGATTAAGGAATTCAATCCGCGTTTCAACGTCATGTTTAAGGACGACAAGTCCTACCCCTACCTGGCGGTGTCGATGGGGGAGCGCTTTCCCCGCGTGCAGGTGACGCGCGAACGTAAGCGCGCCGGGTCGCGGTACTTCGGCCCGTACACGCAGGTGTGGGCGATTCGCGAGACGATCGATCAGCTGTTGCGCGTCTTCCCGATGCGCTCGTGTTCGGCGGGCGTGTTTCAGCGTGCGAAGGCGCAGGGCCGTCCGTGCTTGCTCGGCTATATCGACAAGTGCGCGGCCCCGTGCGTGGGTCGCATCTCCATGGAGGAGCATCGAGAGCTTGCGGAGGGACTGTGCCAGTTCATGGAGGGGCGCACCGGCCCGGTGATCCGGGACCTGGAGGAGCAGATGCGCCAGGCCTCGATGGAACTGAACTTTGAGCGTGCGGCGAAGCTGCGCGATGACGTCAAGGCGCTGCGTACGGTGCTGGAGCGCAACGCGGTCGTGCTCGACGACGGGGCGGACGTGGACGTGTTCTCGCTCGTCAGCGATGACTTGGATGCTGCGGTGCATGTTTTCCATGTGCGTGGCGGACGTATCCGAGGCACGCGCGGCTGGGTGATCGAGCGCGTGGACGGTGCGGACGACGCGGAGCTCATGGCTCGCCTCCTCGAGCAGGTGTATTCCTCGGCGTCGCCGGACGAGGCCGGGGCTGGGAAGTCGGCCAAGGTGGCGGCCGTGAGCGTGGACGACGTCGCGCATACGCCGACCTCCGCAATCCCGCGCGAGGTGCTCGTCTCCGTCGCCCCTGAGGAGAAGGAGACCATCGCGCGCTGGCTGGCCGAGATCCGCGGCGCGTCCGTCTCAGTGCACGTGCCCAAGCGCGGCCCGAAGGCCCAGATCATGGACACGGTCACGGAGAACGCCCGACAAGCCCTCGCGCTGCACCGCACGAAGCGCGCGGGAGACATTACGGCGCGCTCGAAGGCACTCGAGCAGCTCGCAGAAAACCTCGACCTGCCGGGCGCACCCCTGCGCATTGAGTGCTACGACGTGTCGCACACGGGCGGCGAGAACCAGGTCGCCTCGATGGTGGTCTTCGAGGACGGCATGCCGCGCAAGGACGCCTACCGCACCTACAACATCCGCGGTGAGGACGGAAACGGCACCCCCGACGACACGAGCGCGATGAACGAGGTTCTTACGCGCCGTTTCTCGCGGCTCCTCGCCGAGGAGGCCGGTGTCGACGGTGAGGACGAGGACGGCGTCGCCTACGCTTCCGGCCCGATCGACGCGATGACGGGACGCCCCAAGCGTTTCTCTATCGTCCCGACCTGGTCGTCGTGGACGGCGGCCTGCCTCAGGTGAACGCCGCGCGCGCCGCGCTGGACGCGGTGGGCGCGGACGTGCCCGTCGTGGGTCTGGCTAAGCGCCTCGAAGAGGTGTGGATCCCCGGCGATGATTTCCCTCTGATCCTCCCGCGCACGTCGGAGGCTCTGTACCTCCTGCAGTATCTGCGCGACGAGTCCCACCGTTTCGCTATTACGAAGCACCGCAAGCGCCGGTCGAAGGCCCAGCGCCGCTCGGTTCTCGATTCCATCCCAGGGCTTGGACCGACGCGCCAGGCCGCTCTGCTCAAGCATTTCGGCTCCGTCAAGCGGATTCGAGAGGCCACACCCGAGCAGATTGCCGAGGTCAAGGGCGTGGGACTCGGCCTTGCGCGCACGATCCGCGATAGGCTAACGGCATCGTCGAGGGAGGATACACCATGACAACGACGCTTCCCGTGCCACTGCCGGCACGCGTACTGCTGCTGGGATCGGGCGAACTCGGTAAGGAAGTCGTGATCGCCCTGCAGCGCTACGGATGCACCGTGATCGCCTGCGATTCCTACGCCAATGCTCCCGCCATGCAGGTGGCGGACGAATCTCGTGTCTTTGACATGAGCGACCCGCAGGCTCTGCGTGAGGTTCTCGATGTCGTGGACGTCGATCTCATCGTCCCCGAGGTCGAAGCCATCGCGACAGACGAGCTGAGCGCCTATGAAAAGCGCGGCGTGCGCGTCGTCCCCAACGCCTTTGCCGTCCAGGCGACGATGGATCGTCAGCGCATCCGTAACCTCGCCGCGTCCCTGCCCGGCGTTCGCACCTCCGCTTTCCGCTTCGCACGCAGCGAGGCCGAGCTGGCCGCGGCTCTTGACGAGGTCGGTTACCCCGCCTTCGTCAAGCCCACGATGTCCTCCTCCGGGCACGGGCAGTCCCGTGTGACGGGACCCGAGCAGGCCGCCTCCGCCTGGGCGCACGCCGAGGAAGACGCACGGGCCACGACCGGCGTCGTCATTGTCGAAGAGGGCGTTGACTTCGACTACGAGATCACGCTGCTGACCGTGCGCTCGTGGGATGGCGCGTCCGGCAGCGTTATGACGAGCTTTTGCGCGCCGATTGGGCACCGCCAGGAGGGCGGCGACTACGTCGAATCCTGGCAGCCCATGGCCATGAGCGAGGCCGCCCTCAAGGGTGCGCGCACGATGGCTAAGGCCGTCACCGATGCGCTGGCCGAAGCCGGAAACGGGCCGTGCCTCGGCATCTTCGGCGTTGAGTTCTTCGTGAAGGGTGACGAGGTCTGGTTCTCTGAGCTCTCGCCCCGCCCCCACGACACCGGCATAGTCACGATGGTGACTCAAGCCCAGTCCGAGTTTGAGCTGCACGCACGCGCCATCCTCGGACTGCCCGTCTCGACCACCCAGGCCACTCCGGGTGCGTCGGCGGTCATCAAGTCGACGAGCGCCGTCGATGTCCCCGTCTACAACGGCGTCGCTCGCGCCCTCGAATCCGCCGACATCGTGCGTCTCTTCGGCAAGCCTGTGAGCCGCGCCGGCAGGCGCGTCGGCGTCGTCGCCACCACCGCGAGCACGCCGAAGGAAGCGCGAGTCATCGCCAGGCGCGCCGCCGCCGACATCACAATCGACGACGCCTCCGCACCTTCCGCCTAACAGCTCCCATCACCCGACCAGCCGACCCGTCAGGAGGACGCTATGCCCGACCACACACCTACGGACGCTCACGACGTAGACGAGGCCCAGGCCTCGGCAATGAACGAGGAGAACCCTCCCACGGTCCCCGAGGGCATCGCCGTGCGTGACATGATGCGCGTCAAGTACGAGCCGCGCGCCTCCAACGAGGTTCTCATCATCACGGGCTACTCCGGGGCGGGTCGTACCGGCGCCGCCCGCGCACTCGAAGACCTTGACTGGTACGTCGTCGACAACCTGCCGCCGACGATGTTGCCCGCGCTCGTCGGCATGATGTCGAATGACCCGGCTGCGGGCGTGCACCGACTGGCTGTCGGCGTGGACGTGCGCTCGCGTACCTTCTTCCGCACGCTTGATGCCACGCTCGAACAGCTCAAGGGCGCGGGCATTGTCTATCGCGTCATCTTCCTCGAGGCCAGCCCTGAGACGCTAGTGCGTCGCTACGAATCCAACCGCCGCCCGCATCCCCTCCAGGGCGCCGGTACTCTCATGGACGGCATCAAGGCTGAGATGCGTCTGCTCGCGCCCCTGCGCCGCGCCGCCGACGAGGTCATCGACACCTCCACGATGAGTGTCCACGATCTGACGAGGCGCATCCGCGACATCGTGGCGGGGGAGGAGCGCCCCCTGCAGGTCACTGTTGAATCCTTCGGCTTCAAGCACGGCCTGCCCCTCGACGCCGATCACGTCGTCGACGTGCGCTTTCTCAAGAACCCGTACTGGGTGGACGAGCTGCGCCACCTCACGGGTAAGGACGAGGCGGTCGCCGACTACGTACTGTCACAGCCGGGCGCGCGCGATTTTGCCCTCGGATATGCCGACCTTCTTGCCCCCATGCTCAGCGGCTATCTGGCAGAATTGAAGCCATTCGTCACGATTGCCGTCGGATGCACGGGCGGAAAGCACCGCTCCGTCGCATCTTCCGAGGCCATCGCCGAACGCCTGCGCTCACACGGATACACGGTTCGCGTGATGCACCGTGACATTGGGAGAGACTGATGCCCTATCTTGATGCTGCCGGCTGGGTTCAACGTGGAGAATCCGGCCAAAACATCGTTGCCCTTGGCGGCGGACACGGACTGTCTGCAACGCTGCGGGCGCTGCGCCACATTACCCGCGCGCTGACCGCCGTCGTGACCGTCGCCGACGACGGCGGTAGCTCCGGCAGACTGCGCCAGGAGATGCCAATCCTGCCCCCCGGCGATCTGCGCATGGCGCTGGCCTCTCTCTGTGAGGAATCCGAGTGGGGCCTCACGTGGCGTGACGTCATGCAGCTGCGCCTCGACACGACCGGCCCGCTCAACGGGCACGCCCTCGGCAACCTGCTGATCTCCGGCCTGTGGCAGCTTCTCGACGATCCGGTCGAAGGCCTCGACTGGGTCGGTCGTCTGCTGGGTGCGCAGGGGCGTGTTCTGCCCATGTCGTCGACGCCGATCGACATTGAGGCGGATATGAACGACGGCGGCCGCCGCTACGTCGTATCCGGCCAGTCCAAGGTTGCCGTCGCCCCAGGCACGGTCGAGCACGTGCGCATCACGCCCGAGGCGCCCGAGGTTCCCTCCGCCGTCACCGAAGCGATCTCCGAGGCTGACTGGGTGGTGCTGGGACCCGGCTCCTGGTACACCTCGGTGATCCCGCACCTGCTGGTGCCGGATATTAATCGCGCTCTCGCTACGACCGACGCGCACCGTGCGCTCGTCCTCAACCTGGCCCGCCAGCGCGGCGAAACCGACCTCATGTCGACCGCCGACCACGTGCGTGTCCTGCGCGAGTACGCTCCCATGCTCAAGCTTGATGTGGTGGTCGCCGACCCGACGGCCTGTGACGACATCGACGATCTCATCGTTGCCGCCGAAGAACTCGGTGCTCGGGTGCTCCTGCGGCAGGTGCGTACGGGTGACGGAGCCCCGCACCACGACCCGCTGCGCCTCGCCGCCGCGCTGCGTGATGCATTTGACGGCTTCCTTGGTGAGGTCGGACAGCCCGAAACGTGGTTACCTTAGAACCTGTTGCCTGCTGACAAACGACATGACATACCTGGAGAAGCCGTGTCCCTGACATCTGACATGAAGGACGAGCTGGCGCGCGCCGTTATCACGACGCCGTCTGAGGTCGCCGCCGAAGTGAGCGCCACGTTGCGTTTCGCGGGAGGACTGCACCTCGTGAGCGGGCGCATCCTCGTCGAGGCCGAGCTTGACTCGCCCGTGGCCGCACGCCGCCTGCGTACCTACCTGCAGGCGCTGTACAACGCCGAGTCCTCCGTCGTCGTGGTGTCCGGTTCTTCTCTGCGACGTGGCAAGCGCTACGTCGTGCGCGTCGTTCATAAGGCCGACGAGCTTGCGCGCCTCACAGGCCTCGTCGATTCCCTTCGACGCCCCGTGCGCGGCCTGCCTCCGGTGCTCGTCGCCTCCGGAACGGCCGAGGCCGCCGCAATCTGGCGCGGTGCGTTCCTCGCCCGCGGCTCCCTCATGGAGCCAGGACGTTCTTCCTCGCTTGAGATCACGTGCCCCGGTCCCGAGGTGGCCCTCGCGATGGTCGGCTGCGCGCGCAAGCTCGGTGCTGCCGCCCGCTCGAAAGAGGTGCGCGGCACCGACCGTGTTTCCGTCCGCGATTCGGACGCGATCGGTACGCTGATCTCTGCCATGGGCGCCCCCCAGACCTTCGAGGCGTGGCAGGAGCGGCGCGAGCGCCGCGAGGCCCGGGGAAGCGCCAACCGACTGGCTAACTTTGACGACGCGAACCTGCGTCGCTCCGCCCGCGCGGCCGTCGCAGCGGGTGCCCGCGTCGAACGCGCGTTCGAGATTCTTGGGGACGACGTGCCTGCCCACCTGCTCGAGGCTGGCACGCTGCGTCTGCAGTACAAGCAGGCCTCCCTCGAGGAGCTGGGTAAGCACACGAATCCGCCCCTCACCAAGGATGCCGTCGCCGGCCGAATCCGCAGGCTTCTGGCCCTCGCGGACAAGGTCGCGCACGAACGCGGCATTCCGGACACGGAATCCGCGCTCACCCTCGACATGCTCGAAGAGGACTGAGGTCCCTTTTTCCTGCCGCTTCGTCTCAATCCAAACGAGAATTACCCCACGTGCAGATTTTCTAATTGGATTGTGACTGAGTCCGCTTTTAGGTGTAGATTAGGAACTGCTGGAACCGCAGACATCTGCGGGCCGGGCAGGTAACCCGCAGGCCCGGTTGCATCGAATACCGTGTCCCGTGTGGGCACGAGCAGGAGGAACATAGTGACCACCCGCGTTGGCATCAACGGCTTCGGCCGCATTGGCCGTAACTTCTTCCGCGCCGCTCTCGAGCAGGGCGCGGATATCGAGATCGTCGCCGTTAACGACCTCACCGACAACAAGACCCTCGCTCACCTGCTGAAGTACGACTCGATCACGGGTCGCTTCCAGGGCGAGGTTTCCTACGACGACTCGTGCATCATCGTCGACGGCAAGCACATCAAGGTTCTCGCGGAGCGTAACCCCGCCGACCTGCCCTGGGGCGAGCTCGGCGTTGACGTTGTCGTTGAGTCGACGGGCTTCTTCACCGATGGCGAGAAGGCCAAGGCTCACCTCGAGGGTGGCGCCAAGAAGGTCGTCATCTCCGCTCCCGCGAAGAACGTCGACGGCACCTTCGTCATGGGCGTGAACGAGGCTGACTACGACAACGCCACGATGAACATCGTGTCGAACGCCTCCTGCACGACCAACTGCCTCGCCCCCCTCGCGAAGGTTCTCGAGGAGAACTTCGGCATCGAGCGCGGCATCATGACCACCATCCACTCCTACACGGGTGACCAGCGCGTCCTCGACGCCCCCCACTCGGATCTGCGTCGCGCCCGCGCCGCGGCCCTGAACATGATCCCCACCAAGACCGGTGCTGCCCAGGCCGTTGCCCTGGTTCTGCCCGAGCTCGAGGGCAAGTTCGATGGCCTCGCCGTCCGCGTCCCCACCCCGACCGGCTCCCTGACCGACCTCACCTTCATCGCGAAGAACGAGGTTTCCGTTGAGGCCGTCAAGGCTGCCGTGAAGGCCGCTGCCGAGGGTGAGCTCAAGGGTGTTCTGAAGTACACCGAGGATCCGATCGTCTCCACCGACATCGTGGGCGACCCGCACACCTCGATCTTCGACGCCACCGAGACCAAGGTCATCGGCAACCTCGTCAAGGTCCTGTCCTGGTACGACAACGAGTGGGGCTACTCGAACGCTCTCGTTCGCCTCACCGCCCTCATCGGCTCCAAGCTCGCCTGAGCACACAGCTGATACACCAGCCATGAGCTGATCAGCGAGATGCCCGTGCACGCTCGTGCACGGGCATCTCGTACATCGCCACCGCCTTCAGACCGAAAGGACTCCTCGTGAGGACCATCTCCACCCTGGGCGACCTGCGCGGCAAGCGCGTCCTCGTCCGCTCCGACTTCAACGTTCCGCTCAAGGACGGCGTCATCACCGACGACGGCCGTATCCGCGCGGCGCTGCCGACCCTCAAGACCCTCACCGATGCCGGTGCCAAGGTTGTCATCATGGCCCACCTCGGCCGCCCCAAGGGTCAGGTCGATCCCGCTTTCTCGCTGGCCCCCGTCGCCACGCGCCTCGCCGAGCTGTCCGGCGTGAAGGTCACGCTGGCCTCCGACGTCGTTGGCCCCTCGGCCACCGAGACCGTCGCCGCCCTGGGTGAGGGCGAGATCGCCCTGCTCGAGAACGTCCGCTACGACGCGCGCGAGACCTCCAAGGTCGACGAGGAGCGCGAGGAGCTGGCCCGCGAGTACGCCAAGCTCGGCGACGCCTTCGTCTCCGACGGCTTCGGCGTTGTTCACCGCAAGCAGGCCTCCGTCTACGACATTGCCAAAGCTGCTGCCCTCGGCCGCTGGCCTGCTCGTCCTCAAGGAAATCGAGTCCCTGTCCAAGGTCACCGGTGACCCCGAGCGCCCCTACGGCGTCGTCCTCGGCGGCTCCAAGGTTTCCGACAAGCTGGGCGTCATCGCCAACCTGCTGAAGAAGGCCGACATGCTCTTCATCGGCGGCGGTATGGTCTTCACCTTCCTGGCCGCACAGGGCCACTCGGTGGGCAAGTCCCTCCTCGAGGAAGACCAGATCGACACCGTCAAGGGCTACATCGCCGAAGCCGCCGAGCGTGGCGTCGACCTGGTGCTGCCCGTCGACGTCATCGTCGCCCCCGAGTTCGCGGCCGACGCGCCCGCGACCGTCGTCAAGGTCGACGCGATCCCCGACGACCAGATGGGCCTGGACATCGGCCCCGAATCGCAGAAGCTCTTCGCCGAGAAGCTGGCTACCGCGAAGACCGTGGCCTGGAACGGCCCCATGGGCGTCTTCGAGTTCGACGCTTTCGCCGGCGGTACGCGCGCCGTCGCCGAGGCCCTCTCCCAAGGGCTCCATGTTCTCCGTCATCGGCGGTGGCGACTCCGCCGCTGCCGTGCGCCTGCTCGGCTTCGACGAGAACACCTTCTCCCACATTTCCACTGGCGGTGGCGCCTCCCTCGAGCTCCTCGAGGGCAAGGTTCTGCCCGGTATCGCAGTTCTGGAGGACTGACTCATGGCACGTACGCCCCTGATGGCCGGCAACTGGAAGATGAACCTCGATCACCTCGAGGCCAACCACCTCGTCCAGGGCCTGGCAATGGCCCTGTCCGACGCAGACCACGACTACTCCAAGTGCGAGGTCCTCGTCATCCCGCCGTTCACCGACATTCGCACCGTCCAGACCATCGTTGACGCTGACGAACTCGGCATCAAGTATGGTGCTCAGGATGTGTCGATCCACGACAACGGCGCCTACACCGGCGAAATCTCCACCGAAATGCTGACCAAGCTCGGCGTCTCCTACGTGGTCATGGGCCACTCCGAGCGTCGCGAGTACCACGGCGAGTCCGACGAGCTCGTCGGCGCCAAGGCCCGCAAGGTCTTCGACGCAGGCATGACCCCGATCCTGTGCTGCGGCGAGGCCCTCGAGGTCCGCAAGGCCGGCACCTACGTCGACTTCGTGCTCGGCCAGATCCGCGCCGCCCTCGCCGGCTGGAAGGCCGAAGAGGTCGCCAAGATCGTCATCGCCTACGAGCCCATCTGGGCCATCGGCACCGGCGAGACCGCTTCCGCCGAGGACGCCCAGGAAGTGTGCGGCGCCATCCGCGCCGCCCTGGCCGAGGACTTCGGCGCCGAGACCGCCGAGTCCACCCGCATCCTCTACGGTGGCTCCGCCAAGCCCGACAACATCAAGGAGCTCATGGCTCAGCCCGACGTCGACGGCGGTCTCGTCGGCGGCGCGTCCCTCAAGGCTGACTCCTTCGCCGCCATGGCGACGTTCTACGCCTGAGAAACCGTCACGCGCCCACCCCGCCCAGCCACGTGAGCCGGGTCGGAGCGGACGCGAGGTGGGGCCAACCGGTGTGCCGGTTGGCCCCACCGGCATTCTCAGTTAGACTAAGGCTATATGTGCCCCGATCCGGGGCGAACCGCGATAGAAACTGGATTGACCGTGACCATTCTGAACAACGTGCTGATCGTGCTGATCTTCCTGACCAGCATCCTGCTGACCCTGACCGTCCTCATGCACAAGGGACAGGGCGGCGGTCTGTCGGACATGTTCGGTGGCGGCATTTCCTCGTCGGCCGGTTCCTCCGGCGTCGCCGAGCGTAACCTGAACCGCATCACCCTGGGTACGCTGCTCATCTGGCTGGTGTGCATCATTGGCTACGCGCTTCTCGCGAAGTTCGGTGGCTGACCGTCGTGGTCGACATCGTCCTGTGGCTCCCCACCCTCGTGTGGGGAGCCATTTTTGAGTGGTCGTACCACAGAGAGCCTCGTCAGTTCCGGAACGCTTTCTTCTTCTTTTTCCTGTGTGCGTCGGCTCTTATCGCGTTGTTCCTTCAGCTTGATCAGTGGTGGATCACGCTTCCTATTGCTCTTGTCATCCCTCTGGCACCGTTTATCACGATCATTTTCATGCTTGTCAACGAGGTGCAGTTGGTGCGCCGCGAAGGATTTCGCTGTCACATGCGCTTCCGCTGCTCTTTGCCTGCGCGATTGTGGCGTGGTTCCTTGCTGTTCCTGCCGCTTTAATCGTTGGAGCTCCCCGATTCGTCCTCGGCTTCCTGTTTGCGCTGACTCTGTGTGGGCTGTGGTTTTTTATGTCGTTCGCCGCGTTACTGTCCTATTCCTGGCTGTACCGGTCGCTGCCGCGCAAACGTCAGTATGCGTTCATCGTCATTCACGGTGCTGGCCTGAATGGTACGGAGCTGACACCGTTGCTGCGGGGGCGCGTTGATCGCGCGTATGACCTGTGGATCAAGCAAGAAAAGCGTGGAACTTTCATTCCGTCCGGCGGGCAGGGCCCTGACGAGGTGATCTCCGAGGCCGAGGCCATGGCTCGCTACCTGCGCACCCGCGGTGTTCCTGACTCCGCCATCGTGCTGGAAGATCGGTCAACGACGACGTGGGAGAACCTCACCTATTCACGGGATCTCATTGCACAGCTCAGCGAGGGTAACCTGGCGCGAGTCGCGTTGGTCACGAGTGACTATCACGTGTTCCGCACGGCGATGTACGCCCGCGCGGTGGGCTTCAACGCGGATGGTCTGGGCTCGAAGACAGCCGGCTATTATTTCCCGACCGCGTTTATCCGTGAGTTTATCGCTATCTCGCGGCGCTACTGGTGGCCTTATGCGGTGATCATGGGGCTGTGGGCGTTTGCGACGGTTGCCATCTACGTGCTACCGGCGCTCCGGTGAGCGGCGTGTACACCACATCAGCTGGGCGAGGCTGGTGACAGCCATCGACGACAGAACAATCGGGGGCGGCAATCGCCGCCCCCGATTGATGTCATAGGTGTGAGACGTCAGCTCTGTGCGATCTTTGCGGCGGCCGCCTCGTCGAGGTAAACGCGAGTCGAGGGGGAGAGGATACCCGCGACCGGAATCTCGAGGGGCGATGCACCTGCGAAGGCCTGTCCGAGGGCATCTGCCTTCGCGGAACCCGCCGTCGTCAGCCACACCTCGCCGCACGCACGCATGACGGGCATCGACACCGTGATGCGCTCAGGCGGAGGCTTCGGGGAATTGCGGATCGCCAGAATGGGGGGAAGCCTCGTCCATGTCGACGCGGCCCGGGAAGAGCGAGCAAATGTGCCCGTCGGGTCCCATACCGATCAAAGCGATGTCGAAGGAGCGCTCGCCCATCAGCTCACGCCACCTGTCAGCAAATGCCGCGGTCGCCTCGTCGAGGGAACCCGCGCCAGCCGCGGACGCATCCGAGGACGGCATACGGACGAACTCGACGCCGGGGGCCGCATGGAGGAAGCCCTCCCATGCCTGATCGTCGTTGCGATCCTCGTTGCCGGCGGGCACATAACGCTCGTCGACAAGCCACACGCGCACGCGGGACCAATCGACGTCGCCAACAAACGGAAGCAACGAGGGCAGCAGGCTCGTCGTGATCGCGCCCCCAGAGATGGCCAGGTTGACGCGAGAATCGGCCCCGACCTCGTCGATGAGTGTGCTCAGACGAGCAAGGAACGCACGGCCCACGGCCTCGTTCAGTTCCTCGACGGTTGGGTAGACCTCAAGCGTGTGGACAGCCACCATCGTCACTCACCCTCAGAGCATGCAGCCAGCCGCGGGAGTTCCTTGGTGAGGAGCTCGCCGTAGTAGACGTCCGGATCCATGCGACGCAGATCCTCCATGAGGGAGTCCTGCACGGAGCGGCGCGCGAGGTTCACGGAGCGATCTTCGAGGCCGGGGCGCGACAGGCGCGCGACCGACGAGGAGGCGCTACGCGACAGCGAGACGGTCGTGTCGTCGTCGAAGAAGAACGTGATGTCGGTGATCGTGAGGGCCTCGGGGTCGACGACTCGCTCGACGGGCACGCCGAGCTGGTGGTGCAGCCACGCGGCCACGAGGAAGGGCGAGGGGTGCGTGGCGTTACCCGCGACGCGGATCGACGTCGGCAGGCGGTCGAAGTCCTCTGCGACGGCGGCGAGCAATGCCCGCCACAGCGTGACGCCGGCCCACGCGAGATCCGTATCGCCGGGGGTGTAGACGGTCGACAGCGCGGAGAGCGTGTCCATGGGGCACTCGGTTGCTCGCGAGTCAGTGATGCGCTTGATCGCGAGGCGACCAAGCGGGTGCGCGCCCGGGTTCTGCGGGGGAACGACCGGCCAGTACGTGACGACCGGCGTATCCGACTGGAGAAGCGGCATGACGAGCGAGTCGATGTTCGACGCAGCCTCACCGCGAGGTTCGAGGATGATGATGTCGGACAGGCCCGCGGCGTCGCCGACGCGGATCTGGGCGTTCAGACGCGCCGTGCCCTCGGTGGACTCGGGCTCGACGATGACGATCACGCGGCAGGGGTGCTCGCGCGAGACCGCGTCGGAGACCTCGATCGCGTTGTCGACGTCGATGAGGTCGGGCACGCAGATGAGCAGCGTGAGGACACGGCTCAGAGTGGCCGAACCGCGCTCGTCGCGCAGCTCCACAATGCGGGAGGCAACCTCGGCCGACGTGGTGTTCTTCAGGGTGATGATCACGGGAGCCTCCAGAAACGGCCGTCGCGGGCCAGCATGTCGTGCGCGGATTGGGGACCCCAGGCGCCGGGAGCGTAGGGCTCAGGCTGACCCTGGGTCTCCCAGAAGGACAGGATCGGGTCGAGGATCTTCCACGAGGCCTCGACCTCGCGCTGGTGCGGGAACAGGGGAGCGGAGCCGACGAGCGCGTCCAGGATGAGACGCTCGTATGCTCAGGCGAGTCCTCGGTGAACGCGTGGCCGTAGGCGAAGTCCATGGTCACGTCACGCACCTGCATGGAAGTGCCCGGGACCTTCGCGCCGAGCTTGAGAGTCAGGCCCTCGTCCGGCTGGACGCGGATAACGAGCGCGTTCTGGCCGGACTCGCTGAGCTCGGAGTTGCCGAAGGGCACGTGGGCCGAGCGCTTGAACATGACAGCAATCTCGGTGACGCGCTTGCCCAGGCGCTTGCCGGCGCGCAGGTAGAAGGGCACGCCCGCCCAGCGGCGCGTGTCCACGAAGAGTTTGATCGCCGCGAAGGTTTCGGTGGTCGAGTCGGCCGGAATGCCGTCCTCCTCGAGGTAGCCGCGCACCTGATCGCCGCCCTGCCAGCCGCCGGCGTACTGCCCGCGAGCCGTATCGATGGCCAGGTCCTCGGGCAGGCGCACTGCGGAGAGCACCTTCTCCTTCTCCGCCCGGATTTCCTCGGGCGTGAAGTGGACGGGCTCCTCCATGGCGGTCAGCGCCATGAGCTGAAGCAGGTGGTTCTGGATGATGTCACGGGCCGCGCCGATGCCGTCGTAGTAGCCAGCGCGCGTGCCGATGCCGATATCCTCGGCCATCGTGATCTGGACGGAATCGACGTAGTTGGCCTTCCAGAGGGGCTCAAACATGGCGTTCGCGAAGCGCATCGCCATGATGTTCTGGACGGTTTCCTTGCCCAGGTAGTGGTCGATGCGGAAGACATCCTGCTCGTCAAAGATCTGCGAGATGACGTCGGAGAGCTCTCGCGCGGACTCAAGGTCGTGTCCGAAAGGCTTCTCGATAATGACGCGTCGCCACTCGCGGCCCTGGCGCTTGTTGAGGCCCGTGTCGGACAGGTGCTTGGCCACGACGGGGAAGTACGACGGGGGAATGGACAGGTAGAACGCGTGGTTGCCGCCGGTGCCGCGCGAGCGGTCGAGCTCGGCGACCGTGTCGGCCAGCTGGCGGTAGGCCTCCGGGTCGTCGAAAGTGCCCGAGACGAAGCGCAGGCCAGAGCGCAGCTGGTTCCACGTTCCCTCGTTGAAACCGGTGCGGGTGTGCGCCTCGATGGACGCGCGCACGTATTCCTCAAAGTCCTGGGGACTCCAGTCGCGGCGAGCAAAGCCGGTGAGGGAGAACGCCGGGTGGAGCAAACCACGGTTAGCAAGGTCGTAGATCGCGGGAAGGAGCTTCTTGCGCGCAAGGTCACCCGTGATGCCGAAGATGACGAGGCCGCACGGCGGGGAGATGCGCGGAAGCCTGCGGTCCTGGGGATCGCGCAGGGTGGGGATCTCGTTAGTCACGAGTGGTCGCTCCATTCGCTAGAGGTAAGGACGAGGCCCGGGTCCGAACGCTTCGCCCTCAGGGGGAAATGGAACGGGACCGAGGACCCACACATGTGTAAGAGAATAGGGCTGCTGGCACGCCCTCGCGCGCCAGCAGCCCTCTGTCAGTTCAGTTGACTATAAAGTCACGAACGAGCGGCCTCGATGGACTCCTTCGCGGCTGCGGCGACGTGCTCGGCGTCGATGCCGTACTCCTTGAAGAGGAGTTCGCCCGGCGCGGAGGCGCCGAAGTGCTCGATGGAGACTGCGCGGCCGGCGTCGCCGATCCAGCGGTACCACGGCAGCGCGATGCCTGCCTCGACGGAGACGCGAGCACGCACCGACGGGGGCAGGACGGAGTCGCGGTATTCGCGGTCCTGGGCCTCGAACCAGTCGAGGCAGGGCACGGACACGACGCGAGCGGCAACGCCGTCGGCGGCGAGGGCCTCGCGCGCCTCAAGGGCGACGGAGACCTCGGAGCCGGAGGCCAGCAGGATCACGTCGGGCGTGCCCTCGGTGTCGGCCAGGACGTAGGCGCCGCGTGCCAGGTCCTCGGTGGATGCCAGGCCGGTGCCTTCGCCGCGCGCAGGGTTGGGAAGGTTCTGGCGCGACAGGATGATGGCGGCCGGGTGGGTCTGCTCGAGGATGGCCTTCCAGGATGCGGCCGTCTCGGCGGCATCGGCGGGACGCACGACCGCGAAGTTCGGGATCGCGCGGTAGGAGGCCAGGTGCTCGATCGGCTGGTGGGTTGGGCCGTCCTCGCCCACGCCGATGGAGTCGTGGGTCCACACGTAGGTGACGGGCAGATCCATGAGGGCAGCGAGGCGCACGGCGCCGCGCATGAAGTCGGAGAACACGAAGAACGTGCCGCCGTAAGCGCGGGTGAAGCCGTCGGCGGCGATGCCGTTGAGGGCTGCACCCATTGCAAACTCGCGCACGCCGAAGTGAAGGTTGCGGCCGAACTCGTCGCCGCTGAAGGACGAGGAGGAACGGTGCGCGGGCAGGAACGAGGGTTCGCCCTTCAGGAAGGTGTTGTTCGAGCCGGCGAGGTCGGCGGAGCCGCCCCACAGCTCGGGCAGGACGGGGGCGATCGCGTTGAGGACCTGGCCGGAGGCGGCGCGGGTCGCGATGGCCTTGCCCTCTTCGAAGGTGGGCAGTGCGGCTTCCCAGCCCTCGGGGAGTCGGCCTTCGAGGAGACGCTCCAGCAGGGCGGCCTGCTCGGGGTGAGCGGCCTTCCACGCCTCGAAGCGGGCATCCCAGTCCTTGCGGTAGTCAGCGGCGCGGGCAGCGGCGCGGGCGCGGACCTCGTCCACAATCGCGGCGTCGGCGTCGAACATCTTCTCGGGGTCGGCGCCCAGGGCTTCCTTCAGGCCCTTGAGGGCCTCAGAGCCGAGCTTGGAGCCGTGGATGCCGCCGGTGTTCTGCTTGCCGGGGGTCGGCCAGCCGATGATGGTGCGCAGCGCGATGAGCGAGGGCTTCTTGGTCTCGGCCTTGGCGGCGTCGAGGGCGTCGTTGAGGGCGGCGGTGTTCTCCTCGTAGGAGCCGTCCTCGCCGAGCCAGTCGACGCGCTGGACGTGCCAGCCGTAGGCCTCGTAGCGAGCGAGGACGTCCTCGTTGAAGGCGATCGAGGTGTCGTCTTCGATGGAGATGTGGTTGTCGTCCCAGATGACGGTGATGTTGCCCAGTTCCTGGGTGCCAGCGAGGGACGAAGCCTCGGCAGAGACGCCTTCCTCGAAGCAGCCGTCGCCGGCGATGACGTAGACGTTGTGGTCGAAGACGGACTCGCCGAGGGGGGTCTCGGGATCGAGCAGGCCGTGGACGCGGCGCGCGTTCATGGCAAAGCCGACGGCGGAGGCGATGCCGGTGCCCAGCGGGCCGGTCGTGATCTCGACGCCCTTGGTGTGGCCGTATTCGGGGTGGCCCGGGGTCAGAGAGCCCGCGGTGCGCAGCGTCTTGATGTCGTCGAGCTCCAGACCGAAGCCGGAGAGGTAGAGCTGGACGTACTGGGTCAGCGATGAGTGGCTGGCCGAGAGGATGAAGCGGTCGCGTCCGATCCAGCGCGGGTCGGCCGGGTCGACGTTCATGACCTTGTTGTAGAGGAGGTAGGCGGCGGGGGCGAGCGAAATGGCGGTACCGGGGTGGCCCGAACCGGCCTGCTCGACGGCGTCGGCGGCGAGGAGCTTAGCGGTCTTGACCGCTTCGTCATCGATGTGATCCCAGTGAAGTGACACGTTGGTCTCCAGTTGTTGGGCCCCAGCGTTGGGGCAGGAAATGGTTTACCGCGTCACAGTCTAGCGAATATGTGCGCATGCCGATAGCGCTCACGCACATATGTTGCATAGTCGCTTACCCTGTCACTATGACGTCTTTGGAAGCTCTCGTTGACGAGTGGGTGGATTATCTGCGCGTCGAGAAAGGGGCCTCTGCGCATACAGTTTCGAACTATCGCAGGGATGCAGCTCGCTACGCGTTTGACATGAAGGCCCGCGGAAAGGTCACTGTCGCGGACGTGAGTACGCGAGACATCGAGGATTACACGATGCGTCTGGCCTCAGGTGACGTCACTGGCAAACCCGCTGCGGCCTCGTCCGTTGCCCGCGCGTCCGCCGCGATCCGCGGACTGCACAAGTACGCGCTCACCGAGGGTGCTGTTGGGACGGACGTGGCTGCGGCGCTGCATGCTCCTCGTCAAGGCCGTCACCTGCCCAAGGCTCTGTCGGTCGATGAGGTTGGGCGCCTCCTCGACGCCGCTCATGCAGACGATTCCCCGATTGGCCTGCGCGACGCAGCTCTGCTCGAACTTCTTTACGCGACGGGGGCTCGCGTATCCGAGGCTGTGTCGCTCAGCGCCGACGACCTGGACCTCGACGGCGATGTTCCCGTCGTGCGCCTGTTCGGCAAAGGACGTAAAGAACGAATCGTTCCCGTGGGGTCCTTCGCGGTCGATGCTCTTCACGCGTATCGGGTGCGTGCTCGCCCAGTACTCGCCGCACGAGGCCGTGGATCCACCGTCTTCTTCCTGAACTCTCGGGGCGGTGCAATGTCCCGACAGAGCGCCTGGACTGCCATCCGGCGCGCGGCGCAGGCGGCGCAGCTGGGAGATCGCGTGTCCCCGCATACCTTGCGGCATTCTTTTGCGACCCACCTGCTTGAAGGTGGAGCGAGTGTTCGTGAGGTGCAGGAACTCCTTGGACACGCATCGGTGGCGACGACGCAGATTTATACCCAGGTGACCGCCCAGGCGCTGCGTGAGGTATTTACGCTCTCGCACCCGCGGGCGCGTGGCACCGACGCATCGGCGCGGTCATGAATTAGGATGGGGACGTGACCACGAACTCGCATCCCACGCTGACGCCCGACCTGCATGAAGAGCCGGTCGATTTTCCCGTGCCCGCGCCGCTGTCGGGGCATGGTCCCGCCCGCGTGATCGCGATGTGCAACCAGAAGGGCGGCGTCGGTAAGACGACGACCACCATTAACCTGGGTGCCGCGTTGGCCGAATACGGCCGTCGTGTTTTGATCGTGGACTTCGATCCGCAGGGTGCCGCATCTGTGGGCCTGGGAATCAACGCCCTCGACATGGAGCAGACGATTTACATGCTGCTCATGAACCCGAAGGCTGACGTTAAGGCGACGATTTGTCACACGTCGACGGAGAACCTCGACATCATTCCGGCGAACATCGACTGTCCGCTGCCGAAGTTCAGCTGGTGAACGAGGTTGCGCGTGAGAGCGCTCTCGCGCGCGTGCTGCGCCACGTCGAATCCGACTACGACGTGGTGCTCATCGACTGCCAGCCTTCCCTCGGCCTGCTCGCGGTCAACGCCCTGACTGCCGCTCACGGTGTCATCGTTCCGGTCGAGGCGGAGTTCTTCGCGCTGCGTGGCGTGGCGCTGCTGGTCGAGACGATCGAGACGGTGCGTGATCGCATCAACCCGCGCCTGAAGATCGACGGGATCGTCGCCACGATGGTCGACTCGCGCACGCTGCACTCGCGTGAGGTCCTCCAGCGCCTGCAGGAGGCTTTCGGCGATCTCGTGTTCGATACCCGTATCGGCCGTACGATCAAGTTCCCGGACGCGTCGGTGGCCACCGAGCCGATCATCTCCTACGCTCCCAACCACGCGGGCGCTCACGCGTACCGTCGACTCGCGCGGGAAGTCATCGCCCGTGGCGACGCGGCCTGACAGTCTCGAGGTTCAAGGGGGAGTTTGACCTCTTTGCGGTCTCGCTCCCGGTTTTCGAAGGTCCATTCGACCTCCTCCTCTCGCTGATCGCGCGCAAGAAACTCGACATTACCGAGGTTGCGCTCGCGCAGGTGACCGACGAGTTCATCGCTTTCATGAAGGCGTCGCCGGACTTGTCTCGTACGACGGAGTTTCTGGTTGTCGCCGCCACGCTCCTAGATATGAAAGCGGCGCACCTGCTGCCCCGCATCGACGAGGAGGATAACGCGTCCGAGGCCGACTTGGAGGCGCGCGATCTCCTGTTCTCCAGGCTCTTGCAGTACCGAGCGTTTAAGGAAGCGGCGAAGAGCATTGATCAGCGGATGGGGGAGTACGGCTCCTACGTCGCCAGGGATGTTCCCCTCGAACCTCATTTCGCAAGCCTGTTGCCCGAGCTTCGGTGGCTGACAACCCCCGAAGATCTTGCTCGTTTGGCGGCCGATGCCCTGTCATCGACGAGCCCGACGGTTCAGGTTGCCCACCTGCACGATCCCGTCGTACCCGTACGCGAGCAAGCCCTTGTCGTCTCGGCAATGCTGGCCGATGCGGGGCGCATGACCTTCCACGAGCTCGTGGCCGATGCGCCGACACGTGCCGTCGTCGTCTCTCGCTTCCTGGCGCTCTTGGAACTTTACAGGCGTGGAGCCATTGAGTTTGAGCAAGACGGGGCGCTCGGCACGCTGACGATTCAGTGGACCGGCAGCGAGGGCAGCATCGACGTCGACGTGGATGACTACACGGGTGCGGGTGACGCGGACTCAGCCACGGCCTTGTCCCCGAGCGGTGCAGCCATTGAGACAGAAGGAGGAGACGCGGATGAGTGAGAACACGCTGCGCGGTCCGATCGAGGCGATCTTGATGGTGGCTTCGGAGCCGGTTGCCGCGTCCGATCTCGCCGACGTCCTCGGGGTAAGCGTCGAGGACATCGAGGCGCAGCTGCGCGGGCTCGCCGCCGAGTACCTGGGCGAAGGACAGGATCGCCCGCGCGGCTTCGAACTACGCGAAGTGGCGGGTGGCTGGCGCATCTATTCCGCACGGGCATACGCTGACGTGGTCGGGCGCTTCGTCGTTGGCTCCTCGCACGCGCGCCTGTCTCAGGCGGCGCTCGAAACACTGGCGGTCATTGCCTATCGTCAGCCCATTTCGAGGGCGCGAATCTGCCGTATTCGCGGGGTGAACGTGGATGGCGTCGTGCGCACGCTGCTCGCCCGAGACCTCGTGGAAGAGACGGGACTGACACCCTCCGGTGCGCGCCTGTACGGGACGACCGGGGAATTTCTTGAGAAAATGGGATTAACGAGCCTGTCGGAACTGGTACCGTTGGCACCCTACCTGCCGGACGCCGACGCGCTGGAGGAATTGGAGGAAGAATTATGAGGGCTAACCCCTACACAGAGGGTGGAGTGCGCCTGCAGAAGGTGCTCGCCCAGGCTGGCGTCGCATCCAGGCGCGCGTCCGAACAGATGATCGCCGACGGCCGTGTGAGCGTCGACGGCACCGTGGTACGTAACCAGGGTGTGCGCGTGGACCCGGCGACGCAGGTCATTCATGTGGACGGAGAGCGTCTGATTCTCGACGAGACGAAGCACATCGTCCTGGCCGTCAACAAGCCGATCGGCACGGTTTCGACGATGAGCGACCCGGAGGGACGTCCCACGATCGCCGACCTGATCGCCGACTACCCGGAGCGTCTCTACCACGTGGGTCGCCTCGACATCGACACGTCCGGCCTGCTGCTGCTGACCAACGACGGTGAGCTGGCGAACCGTCTGACTCATCCGAAGTACGAGATCCGCAAGACCTACGTGGCGCGTCTGCACGGCGAGGTTAAGCCTGGCGTCAAGCGCACGCTCATGAACGGCATCGAGCTGGAGGACGGACCGATCAAGGTTGATTCCTTCCGCGTCGTCGACACCTACGGCGACATCACCACCGTTGAGATCGTCGTGCACGAGGGCCGCAACCGCCTCGTGCGGCGCATGATGGAGGCCGTCGGCTACCCGGTTCGTGAGCTGGTGCGCACCGGCTTCGGTCCGATCTCTCTCGATCACCTGAAGCAGGGTACGACGCGACGCGTCAAGGGCAACGCTCTGACTGCGCTCTACGACGCCGTCGGGCTGTGAGCGGCTCGGGTACGGCGGTGGGGCAACGCGCAGTTTCGACTGTTGGCCCCGTCCTCATCATCGGATCGGGCCTACTTGGCGCGTCGCTGGGGCTTGCCCTGCGTGCCGGGGGAGTGCGGGTTTATCTCGAGGATTCGTCGCCCACCTCGTTGCGCCTGGCTTCCGACGTCGGTGCGGGAGATGCTTTCGCTGACGTCCTCGCCGGTGCTGGTGTGCGTCGCTTGGAGTGCGGGGCGGACCAGCCCGGCTATGAGGCTCCACGCCTCGTCGTCGTCGCGACTCCACCGGATGTTGCGGACCGCGTGATCGTCGAGTCGCTGCTGCGTTTTCCCGATGCGATCGTCACCGACGTCGCGTCGGTCAAGGATGCCGTCGTTGCCGACGTCCTTTCTGGCCTCGAGGCCGAGGGTGCATCCGAGGCCTCGTCGCGCTATGTCGGTTCCCATCCGATGGCGGGCCGCGAGCGCAGCGGTGCTGGTGCCGCGGATGCTGACCTGTTCTATGGGCGCCCGTGGGTCATCGTGGCGCATGAGAACACCTGGCCTCGCGCAGTGTTGGTCGCCCGCGCGCTCGCTACCGACGTTGGCGCCGTGCCCTTGGAGATGAATGCGGGGACGCACGATCACTCGGTTGCCCTCGTGTCTCATGTTCCGCAGCTCGTCTCATCGATGCTCGCCGCACGTCTCGTCGATGCCCCTGCTCAGGCGCTGGGCTTGGCGGGGCAAGGGTTGCGTGACACCGCTCGTATCGCTGGATCTGACCCGCGTTTGTGGACGGCGATTCTCGCGGGTAACGCGGGTCCTGTGGCATCGATTCTGCGCGACCTGCGCGGCGATCTCGATGACCTGTTGACGCACCTCGACGCTGCGGCTGAGCTGGGTCCGCTGCGTGGCGGAAGCGTCGGAGCCATTAATCGAGTGATGACCGCCGGCAACCAGGGTGTGGCCCGCATTCCCGGCAAGCACGGTGGAGCGCCGTCACGTTACGCGGAAATCGAGGTTCTGATTCCCGATGAGCCGGGCGCACTCGGGCGCTTGTTCAGCGAGCTGGGTGAATCAGGCATCAACATCGAAGACCTTGTGCTCGAGCACTCTGCGGGGGCACAGGCCGGCGTCGCTCGCGTCATGATTGACCCTTCCGTTTCGGACCAATGTGTCGCTGACCTGCAGGAGCGGGGCTGGCGACTGATCACCCACTAAACACCTCGACGAGGAGAATGCTGCAATGAATGACTCGATGCGCAGGGATGCCATTTCACGTGTTGGTATCACGATTGCTATCGATGGCCCCGCGGGTTCCGGAAAGTCCACGGTCTCCAAGGAGCTGGCGACGCGGCTTGCTATCGGCTACCTCGACACGGGCGCAATGTACCGCGCCCTGACGTGGTATTGCCTGGATCGCGGTATTGATCTGGCGGACGGTGAAGCTGTTGCCGCAGCCGCTGGCGAGATGCCCCTGCGGCTCGTGTCGGATCCCGCCGATCCTCACGTGTGGGTGGGTGATCGTGAGGTGACCCAGGACATCCGTGATCCGCGTATTGCGTTGGAAATCAAGCACGTCTCGACGAATCTCGCCGTGCGCGCGTGGATGGCGACCGAGCAGCGCAGCCGCATGATGGAAGCCCGCGAGAAGGGTTCGGGCATGATCGCCGAAGGCCGTGACATCACGACGGTAGTATGCCCCGATGCTGACGTGCGCATCCTGCTTCTGGCCGATCAGGAGGCGCGCCTGCGTCGCCGTACGCTCGAGCTGTACGGCGATGCGACCGATGAACACATGGAGATCGTGCGTGCGCAGGTCGAGGGCCGCGACAAAGCGGATTCTGCGGTGTCCGAGTTCATGGTGGCAGCGCCCGGCGTGGAAACGGTGGATTCGACCGGCTTGGATATCGACGGCGTGTGCGAGGCGATTCTCGCTCACGTGGACGCTGATCTCGCCCGGCGTGACGCGCAGTAGGAACCGAGCAGGTATGCGTGTGCCCCGCACCAACAGGTGCGGGGCACACGCATACGCTGGCTAGTAGTTGGGTGAACTGCCCGGTTGGCCGGGAGCCTGGCCGAACGGTGGGTGCTGGGCCTGCGTGGCGGGCGCGGTTCCATAGCCTTGACCCCCGTCTATCCCATAGGCTGCCCCCTCGCCAGCTTGAATTCCGTATCCGCCGGCGGGCGTCTGACCTCCATATCCGTATGGGGTTGCCTGGCCGGGTTGGGTCCCGTAACTGTACGTGGATCCCTGAGTGGGCTGCGTGCCATAGACCGGTCCCTGGCCCGTCGGCGTGCCGTAGGTCGGTACCTGGGCAGGAGCGGTGCCGTAGCCGTTCACGCCAAGTGTCCCTGGCGTCACCGGGCCACCGCTGTAGGTGGTATTTCGCGACCACAGAGGGTTGAATCCGGTGTAGCGCGATTGGCTCGGGGGAACGGTGCCCTGAGGATAGCCTGTTACTCCGTACTGCGGCCCATTGGTCCCGGTGTAGTTAGGCATATCGTGGACGTCTTGGCGCGCTCGCCGGTACACAACCACTTGGATGATGCAGAAGGGAAGGGCAATGATCGCGACGATCACGATCATGATGAGGGCCGCGCCAGTTGTTACCTTTGCATCGGAGCTCGCTGCAGCGACGGTGCGAAGGGGAGCAAGGAAGGTAACTGAGGCTCCGCACGTGAGAAGTTGATAGGGAATCATGTGGTGTATCCTCCGCGCGCGGTAGGGGAACAGGGGTAACCGGTTCGATAAACAGCCGGTTGTGTGTACCGACGCGATACAGGGCCTTGATAATGACCAGAGCGGGCGGATCGAGCGCCAGCGGGAGCGCCTCGCGTCCGATCGCACGCAGGCGAGCTGGACTCAGTATCCGCCGCCGTAGGAGCCGTAGCTGCCGTTCGTGCCCGACGATGGGTAACCGCCTGCTGGCTGCCGTAAGGGTTCCCGTAATCTCCCGAGCCGTAGCCGTTTGTCTGCTGGATAGGTGCGTTCATGGGCGCACCTGACTGGGGATACTGAGGCCCTCCGTAGACACTGCCCGTGACGCCATACTGAGGCCCGCCGGGTCCGTTGTAGTTCACGGTCTGCATCTGGCGGCGCGACCCCTGGCTCGCCAGGTAACGGAAGAGGTAGTAGCCGCCTGCGATGAGAGCGAAAAGGACTAGGGAGATGACGACGGCCACAGGGTCGTGGGACGTGGTCCGAGAGCGGAAACGTCGACGGGTTGGCGCCGGTACCGTCGCGCTCGCTTGCACCCTGTCCATGGTGGTAACAGCACGTGCCGGAGAGCTTTCCACGCTCACGTCGACCGCGCTCGCCCGGGCTGTCGGTGTATCCCACATGCCGACGGATGGGAGTGCGACTCCAGTGACCGCAAGGGCGAGGGTCGCAGCGGATGTCAGTAGTCGGCGCATGGTCATTTGGATTGCTCCCACGGTGTGTGATGATGACGGATAGACATCAGTCTAGCCGTGCGAATGGTTGATGACCCGCTGTTCCGTGAGGCGATATGGTGGAGGTGAACGCGGTCGTCGGATAGGTCCTCCGGCGTGATGCGGGAATGTGTCATGGCACACGCCCGTCGGGTTGCTTCCGGATCGGAGGGTGCGCTATAGTTCTACAGGTCGCCACGGCGACGAATTAAATACGGGCTGTGGCGCAGCTTGGTAGCGCACTTGACTGGGGGTCAAGGGGTCGTGGGTTCAAATCCCGCCAGCCCGACGAAAGAACCGTGAGGAGTTTTCCTCGCGGTTTTTTGTTACCCCGTCGTTCGATCGTCGTGGGCTAGTGGCTGGGGGACCTCTGTCCTTGCCGAGCATGTTCCCGTGGTTTGTAACCGAAATGTGACCCACATTTGCTCGCTTTTATTTCGGCCGGTAAAACGTGGTTTTCTCGCAAATATTCGCAGATTTTCGCAGGTCACATGCGGTGTGTGGGCGCATTAAAACGGTCTCAATCAGTTCAATGACTGGAGTAAACTGTTTCACAGGTCGAAGTCGTCAACGGGGATGATTTCGACCTGCTTACTGTTGGCGTCTGGGCAGGTGACATGCCCTTTCCTCTGGCTACTAGCTTCTCGCCCACTCGTGCGGTTTTCTACAGTTTCAACTCACGCGGTTTCTGTGTCCCCCAATGACTTCCCGGCCTCGTCCATGAAGAACGAGGCCGGGGAACGTGCGCACAGTCGGATAGTCTTTTACTGCGCGGGAGTCTCTTCGGTACTGCCCGGATCCACCGCGAAGTCCTCCAGTGTCGGATTCGCAGTTTCCGGGTTCTGGAACTCGGTCACCATCGTCACCTCGTTGATGGCCGGCTCAGACACTGTCATCGCAGTTGTGTTTCCCGTCTGAGAGACGATGTTCAGCCGGTTGTCGGCGTCAAGTTCGACAACGAAAAGATCCTCCAGGTCGCCGACGCCCGCCGACGAAAGCTCTGTGCGCAACCATTCCTCATCGCGATGTGCCAACTCGAGGTTGTCCGTCACGACCTGGCCACTGGACACCAGGACGTAGTTGACGCCGCCCTCGCCCTTGCGCCGTACCGTCAGGGAGCCGTTGGCTTCGCGTTGTGCGAGGCTGATTTCGCTCAGTGAAAAGATGCCCATGCCGCGTAGCTCTGCGAAAAACTCGACTGGGTCGAGCTTGTGATCCTTGTTGTCAAGCGCGTCCTGAGTAAATCGCCCGCCCTCGATGATCGTGTACGCCTTTCCCATCACGAGCGAGCGGGTCGACATGAACTTCGACGTCAGGTAGTTCAGGCCGGAGATGATTCCAAAGGTGACGAGCAGGAAGCTGATGTACTCCGCAAACGAGATTGCGTGGTTGTAGATGACGCCGCCGATAATGCCACCGAGGATAAAGTTCCCGATAAAGTCGATCGGTGTCAGCTGGACCGTCTGCTGCTTGCCCGTGAGGCGCAGGTGGAGGACGATCAGGGTGACACCGATCAGGAGCTTAAAGACCGTCATTTCGAAACCGTGAACATCGAACATGAGGCCAGTCTATTCGCATGTGGGGACGCGGTTTGGCGTGGTGTGATCAGTTCGTCGGATCCGCGTCGATGGCTCCCTGAATGTCGTGGAAGAGGAGATTCGAGATCTCGACCTGCACCGTCTCAACCTTCGGTACGTCGCGCAGCAGCAACGGATCATCAGCGGAGGTCTGGAGGGCGAGCGTGCCGCAACCGAAGATCCGGTCATCGAAGTCCTTTTCGATCTGGATGTCAGAGATGCGGGTGAGTGGCAGATCGTGACCGGTGCGCTTAATGATGCCCTTGCGGGTGATGACTCGCTTCGTCGTCACCGTGTAGGTCGTCGTTATCCACTTGACCCAGGGAACAAGGATGAGCGGAATCGACAGGAGGAGCACGGCGATCCAGATGGTCGAAAGCGCCCAGTAACGCGCGTTCTCCGGGACGTAGAACGAGCCGACCGCCGCTGCGATCACGAGGATCGACTCCACGATGATCGCGGGGAGCAGGGTCTTGATGTGCGTGTGCATGTGCCGGACGACGACCTCGTCCTGGCTGAGGAGCTTTTTCGACAGAGCCATGGCACCATCATGCCAGATCACCACAACTCGTGAAAGCGTGCGGGTAACAGCTGTGCGCGACCTTACCTGAGGTTAAGCAGGCCTGCGGTGCGTGCCAACAATATCTGTATTCACGATGCCGATTGCCGCCATGAGCGCGAGCATTGTCGTCGGGCCGACAAAACGGAATCCTCTGTCTTTCAGGTCCTTGGCGAGCGCCACCGACTCTGGCAGCTGCGTCGGCACCTCGCCCTGCGAACGCGGACGCGGATCGCACGTCGGGCGATACGACCAGACGAGCTCGCCCAGGTGGGTGGGCCCGTGCGAGCTGTCGCCGCTGCTGCGCATCGCGACCGTTGCACGAGCGTTGCTGATCGCCGACTCGATCTTCCTGCGGTTACGAATGATCTCGGGGTTGGTGCTGAGACGCTCGATGTCGTCTCCCGTGAAAGCTGCGACCCGGTCGGGGCTGAAACCTGCAAAAGCAGCGCGGAATGCGCCGCGTTTAGCGAGCACGGTTCGCCAGGAGAGACCAGCTTGGAATCCTTCAAGCACGAGACGCTCGAACACGCCGACTTCGTCGTGGACGGGCAGTCCCCATTCGGCGTCGTAGTAGCTGCGTAACAGCTCGTCATGGGAGGCCCACGTGGGCCGGATGAGTCCGTCATCGCACAGGGTGAGTCCGGAGGCTAGTGGGAGAACCGTAGATTGGGTGAGTGGAGTGTTCATACGTCGATCCTGCGTGCGTGGTGGTCACCGGTCAAGGGGCGCCGTGACGCTTGTGGATAACGACGCCGGTTGAAACGAGCCTGTGGATACACGCCGGGGGAGTGCAGATACGGGTGTGGCCCGCCTCCGGGGGAAGCGGGCCACGCACCTGAGCGTGATCAGCGACGGCGCTTCTCGCGCACACGCACCGAAATCTGAATCGGCGTGCCGGCGAAGCCGAAGGTCTCGCGCAGACGGCGCTCGATGAAGCGGCGGTAGCCGGGATCGAGGAAGCCTGTCGTGAAGAGCACGAAGCGCGGAGGCTTGCTCGACGCCTGCGTGCCAAAGAGGATGCGGGGCTGCTTGCCGCCACGCAGCGGGTGCGGATGAGCGGCGACCAACTGGCCCAGGAACGCGTTGAGCTGGCCGGTGGGGATGCGGGTCTCCCACCCCTCGAGCGCGGTGTCGAGCGCGCGCACGATGCGGTTCGTGTGCCAGCCTGTCTTGGCGGCCAGGTTGATGCGCGGTGCCCATTGGATCTGTACCAGCTCGCGCTCGAGCTCGTTCTTGATCTCCTTCTGGCGGTCCTCGTCGACGAGGTCCCACTTGTTGGTCACGACGACGAGCGCGCGGCCTGCGTCGATGACCTGCTGGACGACGCGTACATCCTGCTCCGTCAGGGGAGTCGAGCCGTCAATAAGCACCAGGGCGACCTCGGCCTTCTCGATGGCGGCCTGGGTGCGGATTGATGCGTAGTAGTCCGCTCCGGTTGTGCGGTGCATCTTGCGGCGGATACCCGCGGTGTCGACGAACCACCACGAGCGGCCATCGAGCTCAATGAGCTCATCGACGGGGTCGCGGGTGGTGCCGGCGAGTTCGTTGACGACGACGCGCTCGCCGCCGGCTAGGGCGTTGAGCAGGGAAGACTTCCCGACGTTTGGGCGTCCCACCAGTGCGACGCGACGCGGGCCGCCGGGCGGCAGGGCAGAGGCAACAGCCGACTCGGTCGGCAGGACCTCCATAACGACATCGAGAAGATCGCCGGTGCCGCGCCCGTGCAGCGCCGAGATTGGGTGGGGCTCGCCCAGGCCAAGGCTCCACAGGTAGGCGGCGTCGGCCTCCTGCAGGGGGGGAATCCACCTTGTTAGCGGCAAGGATGATCGGCTTCTTCTTGGCGCGCAGCATCTCCACGATGCGTTCGTCGGAAGCAGTCACGCCGACGGTCGCATCCAGGACGAGAACGACGGCGTCGGCCAGATCGACCGCGATCTCCGCCTGCTCGGCGACGGAACGATCCAGACCCTTGACGTCGATTTCCCAGCCGCCCGTGTCGACGAGCGTGAAGTCGCGACCCGCCCATTCGGCGGGGTACGAGACGCGGTCACGGGTGACACCCGGCGTGTCCTGTACGACCGCCTCGCGGCGACCAAGGATGCGGTTGACCAGCGTGGACTTGCCGACGTTGGGGCGGCCGACGACTGCAAGAACGGGCAGACCCGCAGCCACGTCGTCAGATTCCGCGAGCGCAGACTCGCCGGCCAGGAGGGCCAGGTCCTCCTCGTCCAGATCGAATTGGTCGAGGTTGGCGCGCATGAGACGGGCGCGAGCCTCGGTCTCCTCCTCGCTCAGTTCGATTGCGGCGGGCGCGCTCTCCACCGCATCAGCGATGTAGTTCTCGGCCGCGTCCGCGTCGAATGTGGCGGTCGCGTCGGGCTGATTGTCAAAGTCATTCACCCGCCCAGTCTACGGCGTGGCGCGCCGCAAAGGCCCGATGGGAGCCCCTGCGGCGCGCCAGTTCACAGCTTCGCAGCGTTTATTCGTGCGAGCGCACGTCGCCCGCGAGGACCTCGGCGGCGACGGGAACGTCGTTGTATCGGTGGTGGATCCCCTGGATCTCCTGGTACCACTCGGCGCCCTTACCCGTGATGATGACGGTGTCGCCAGGCTCAGCAGCGAGGATCGCGCGTCGCACGGCGTCGCGGCGGCAGGTTGTCACCTCGGTGACGTCTTCCATGCCCGGGCGCACGGATGCGATGCCGCGCAGCAGGTAGTCGCGAATCGACTGTGGATCTTCGGTGCGCGGATTCTCGTCCGTCACCCACAGCACGTCGGCTTCACGCGCGGCGATTTCGGCCAGATGCTTACGCTTTGTTGCGTCGCGGTCGCCGTCCGTTCCAAAGACTACGACGACACGGCCGGGGGTCAGCTCGCGGGTCGAGCGCAGTGTCCATTCGAGAGCTTCGGGCGTATGCGCGTAGTCGACGATGACGAGCGGCTGACCGCCGGGCGTCGGGTTGACCTTCTCCATGCGTCCCGGAATCTGGGGAGCATCCTCGATCGCCGAGATCACGTCCGCGAGGTCGATGCCGAGGCTCACCGCGCTGACGATCGCGACCGCCGTGTTCTGGATGTTGACCTCACCCAGGATCGGCATGGCAACGCGGTGCCCGGTGCCCGACGGGTCGACGAGGGTAAACACGGTGCGTCCGATCGTCTGATCGGGCGTCACATTTCGGACCTGCCAGTCGGCGTCTTCCGCCGTCAGCGCGGACACCGTGGTGACTGGAACGGTGGCCTGCTGCGCGAGACGACGACCCCATTCATCGTCCACGCACACGACGCCGCGGCGTGAATGCTCCGGCGTGAACAGGAGGGCCTTCGCCTGGAAGTAGTTCTCCATGTCGCCGTAGTAGTCCAGGTGGTCGTGCTGGAGGTTCGTAAACGCAGCCACGTCGAAGACGATGCCGTCGACACGGTGCAGCGACAGCGCGTGCGCGGACAGCTCGATGATGCCGGCGCCGCACTCGTACTGCTCGGTTGCTGCCAGGATACGGGCGATGACGGGAGCCTCGGCAGTGGTTCGCACGGCCTCGAAGGAGATCGGACCGACGTGGGTCTCCACGGTGCCGCACAGGGAAGCATTCGGGAAACGCGATGCGATCGCGGCGCGCATCAGGTAGGAGGTTGTCGTCTTCCCGTTCGTCCCGGTGACCGCCATGGTCGTCAGGCGCGTGGCAGGCGATGCGTACACGTTGGCGCACAGTGCGGGAACGACGGCGCGCGGGTCGGCCACCTGAATGACGGGCACGCCCAGGCCTCGTTCGAAGGCCTGCGTGCGGCCCTCCTCGTCGGTGAGAACGACATTCGCCCCGGCCTCGATCGCCGCGTGCGCAAAACGAATGCCGTGCTGCTTAAGGCCCGGGATTGCGACGAACAACCACTCGGCCTCACAGTCGTCGGACGACACGGTGACGCCGCGCAGGCTGAGGGGGGACTCGGCGATCTGTGCAAGTGAGCCATCGGCGCCGTAGAAACCTTGGATGTCCAGGCCTTCGAGGGCGGTCGTCAAAGAGACCGGCGCGATCGTGGGACGAATATCAGTCACTGAAGTCATGGGTCTACTCTAGTTCGTCGCGACGGCGGCGCGCGCCACACATACCGGCGGTGACACAGTAGGATAGGGGTCATGCAGATTTTGACACGCAACGAAGCAACCCATCGCGCTGCCCATCTTCATGTCTCCGCCATCGACGTCGTTGTCGATCTTCGAGATGCACAGGACACCACGAAACCGATCTATCCCGTGACGTCCACGCTGACGTTGACGTCGGACGAGGAACGTACCTTCATCGACATTGCTGGCGAGGTGAAAGAAGTTCTTCTCAACGGCGAAGCCCACGCGTTCGACGACGACGAAGACCGTGTGTGGGTTGGTGGCCTGCCGGTAGGGGAGACGATCACTCTCGAGGTTCGCGCCCTGGCGAGCTACTCGCGCAGCGGTGAGGGCCTGCACCGCTACACCGATCCCGAGGATGGCGAAGTCTACCTCTACACACAGTTCGAGCCCAACGACGCGCACCGTGCGTGGCCGTGCGTGGACCAGCCGGACGTTAAGCCCGAGTGGACCTTCCACGTCATCGCTCCCGCCGGCTGGGTCGTGTCCTCCAACGGCGTTGAAACGGCCGTCGAGGCCGTGGATGACTCGGGTGCGCTGCGCCATGACTTCACGGCGACCCGCCCGCTCTCGAGCTACATCACGGCGATCGTCGCCGGCCCGTGGGCTGTCATTGACGGCGGCACCTGGAGCGGCGGAGCGTCGGATGGCGGCCACGCCGACCTTCCTCTGCGCCTCCTGTGCCGCCGCACCCTCGAGCGTTACCTCGATTCCGACGATGTGTTCGAGGTGACGCGCGCTGGACTGGACTTCTTCCACGAGCGCTACGGCGTGACCTTCCCGTGGGGATCCTACGACCAGGTATACGTGCCCGAATACAACCTGGGAGCCATGGAGAACCCGGGCTGCATTACCTTCAATGAAAACTACATTTCTCGCTCGACCCCCACGTTCTCCGAGCGCCAGCGCCGTGCGAACACGACGCTGCACGAAATGTGCCACATGTGGTTCGGCGACCTTGCCACGCCCTCGTGGTGGGACGACCTGTGGCTCAAGGAATCTTTTGCGGAGAACCAGGGAGCCAGCGCGATTGCCACCGCGACCCGCTACGTCGGTGAATGGGCGAACTTCGCGATGAACCGCAAGATCTGGGCCTACACGCAGGACCAGATGCCCACGACGCACCCGATTGCAGCCGATATTCCGGATGTCGCCGCGGCCAAGACCAACTTCGATGGCATCACCTACGCGAAGGGCGCGGCCGTGCTCAAGCAGCTGGTTGCCTGGGTGGGTGACGATGCCTTCTACGAGGGAGCGCGCCGCTACTTTGCCGAGCACCAGTTCGGCGCGACCAACCTGCAGGACCTGCTCGTTGCGCTTGAAGGCGCCTCGCGCCAGGAGCTTTCTTCGTGGAAGAGCGCGTGGTTGGAGACATCGGGCCCGTCGACGCTGTCCGCTTCGTGGGTCACCGATAGCGTCGGTGCGATCACGGACTTCACGCTTCATCAGGGCGGCGAGGCCTGCAACGGTGTGCTGCGTCCCCATCGTCTCACCGTTTCGACGTGGCGCGTCGCCGGCGGGGCGCTTGAGCGTACCCACGTGTTCGACGTTCGTATCGACGGCGAGAGTGCTGGGATCGATCCTGAGGGTGTTCTTGCGGTTCCCGGCGGTGCTGCCTCGGCTGACCTCGTCGTTGTAAACGACGACGACCTCACCTACGCAATCTCGCGCCTCGATGAGCGTTCCACCGACGTGGCGCTCGCCTACGTTGGAACCATCGATGCTCCGATCACGCGCGCGGTGATCTGGGCGTCGCTCTGGAACGCGGTGCGCGATGGTCTCCTGGATCCGCGTCGCTTTGTCGTTGCGGTTCTCAACGCCGTTCCGTCGGAAACTGAGCCCGCGATCCGTGATCGACTCCTGCTGTTCGTCGCCGAGGCGATCTCCTCGTTCCTGCCGGGGCAGGCTCGCGCAGACGTCCATGACCAGGTCCTTGCGACGACGATCCGTCTGTCTCGTGAGACCGAGGACTCCGACGCGTGGCGCTCGTACACGCGCGCATTCATCGCCGAATTCGCCGCCCGCGGTGGCGACGAATATGAGGCGACGGTCCGCGACTTTGCCAGCAGCGAGAACCCCGACATCGCCTGGCGTGCGCGCCGGGCCTTGGCGGCGCGCGGCCTTGTCGATGAGGAGTCCATCGAGGCCTGGCGCAGTGCCGACGGCTCGGGTGAAGCCGCTCGCATGAGCGTTGAGGCCCTCGCGTCGCTGCCTTCTGGGGAGGCCCGCGCGCGGGCCTGGGACTCGGTGTTCTCCGATACCCTGTCGAACGACTACCTGACCGCGACCCTGGCAGGCCTGCAGGCCTCGTCGTGGGTGGGAGAGACCGGCATTGACAGCGCCGTCGAGCGCATGATCAGCTACTGGGAGACCCATACGATCGGCATGGCGCTGCGCTATGCGAACGGCGTACTCGCCTACGGACTCGATATCGACCGTGAGGGCAGCGTCGAGCGCTCGGTGGGCCTGCTGCGTGGCTGGCTCGATGCTCACGGCGATGCTCCCGCGCAGCTGCGCCGCATCGTCGTCGAGCACCTTGACGCTTTCGAACGCGACGAGCACGTCCAGCGTCGCTGGAGTTCGGGCCAGTGACGCAGCCGGGACATCGAAGCACGGAGCCAGGGGAGGAGCACGACGGTGCTCCTGCCCAGGCCTCGTCCGTGGACCCTGCTGCTTCGATGTCCCTGCTCATGTCGCTTCTCGCCAACCCCTTGGACGCCGGATACGAGCACTACCGCGCAGAACATGGCCCACGGCCCACGGGACTCTTCAGCCGTCTCGCCGTCTTCGCAGTGGCTGTCGCCCTCGGGTTTGGATCGGTCATCGCGATCGACTCGCTGCGGCGCCCGGCCAATGATGTGAAAGCCGACCTGAAAGAGCAGGCTGCTACGCGTTCGAGCAACGTCGAAGCCTTGAGCGACGAGGTGCAGTCGCTCGGCCGCGCCATCGACGACCTGTCGCAGTCTGGCTCACCGATTGCCGTGGATGGCGCGCGCGACCTGGTGACGGCCACACGGCCCGTGAGCGGGCCCGGCATCACAGTGACGCTTACGGATCGAAGCGGCCCGGGAAAGGGGAGTGGAGCCGTCCGAGATCAGGATGTCGCGATGGTCGTCAACGCGCTCTGGGCTGCCGGTGCGGAGGCTATTTCAGTGAACGGCCAGCGCATCGGACCAGATACTTTCGTGCGCACCGCAGGCTCTGCCATTCTGGTCAACGTCACCCCCGTGTCTTCCCCCTACGAGGTGGCGGCAATCGGCGATGCAAACGCCCTGTCTGTCGCTCTTGTCCGCGGCGCCACTGGCGACTACCTGTCGGCCGCGCAGTCGGTCACCGGTATGACCGTGTCATCCAAAGTCAGCGATAACCTCCAGATGGAGGCACTCACGCTCACAGATTCCCACTACGCAACCCCAGTGGGAGGATCGAACGAAGGTGGTTCTTCATGATTGCCGTCATTGGCTTGATCATCGGCATTGTTCTTGGCGTGCTGCTGGATCCGACCGTGCCAGCGTGGCTTACCCCATTCCTGCCCGTGGCTGTCGTTGCGGGTCTGGACGCCCTCTTTGGTGCCGGACGCGCGTGGCTTGAGGGGCGCTTCGCGGACCGAGTTTTCGTTACGTCGTTCTTTTGGAACGTCGTCGTTGCGTGTCTCCTCGTCTTCCTCGGTACGCAGCTTGGTGTTGGCTCAGCGATGACGACCGCGGTTGTCGTCGTTCTGGGCATCCGTATCTTCTCCAACACGGCATCCATTCGCCGCCTCCTCCTGAAAGCCTGAGATGAACGACGAACCCACCTCGACGGTCCCGCACGAAGACGCTGGCAAGGAACCGACGCGCACGCGGGCATCGCATCGCGCTGGACATACGCACCCGCGTCTGTGGGCGCGTGCTCGTCAAGCGTTTTTCGCTCTTCCCCGCGGGCTTCATGTTGTGATGCTCGTGATCTTTATGATTCTCGGATTCGCGTTGGCGACGCAGGTGCGCGCGCAACGTTCCGACCCGCTTGAAGGGCTCTCCGAGCAAGATCTGGTGACCGTGCTCGATGAGCTGGGGACGCAGGAACAAAATCTGCGTACCCGCCGCGGCGAGCTTTCCGGTGAACTCGATGAGCTGCGTAGTGCAGCCGATGCGGCGCAAGCGCGCGAGCAGGCGACTCGCAAGGCCGAAATGCAGGCACAGATCGCCGCCGGAACGGTTGCCGTGCATGGTCCCGGAGTCACCGTTGCAGTTGCGGACCCAGGCGCTAACCTGACTCCGACACAATTCGTGATGACGCTGGGGGAGTTGCGCAATGCTGGAGCTGAGGCCATCGAACTGAATGGCGTGCGCCTGTCGACGCGAGCAGCTTTCACCGGTCAGGCGGGGGCAATCGTGGTAGACGGTACCCCGATCACGTCGCCGTACACATGGAAGGTGATTGGCGAAGCCCAGACGATCGCAACGGCCCTCGATATCCAGGCGGGATCGGCCGCTCAGATGCGCGCGAAGGGAGCGATCGTTCAGATCACGCCCAGTGATGACCTGTCGATCACCTCTCTCGCGACGCCCAAGCCGCCACAGTTTGCTACCTACGGGTGACATCGCGATACACGCACCGCCCAGTGGTGCGTGCTCGCGCCTGATACAAGCCAAACGTCTACACTTAGCTACGTCCATCTTCTTATTTCTTGGAGCGCACAATGTCTGACAACCAGCCGTTCGATCCGACTGCAACCTCAGTTTTCGGCTTGGCGCCTGTGGTTGATGAGGTCGAAGAGGCGCCCGTTGCCCTGTCCGCTCGCGACCGTGAGGCCGTCGAGGCGCTGCCCGCCGGATCGGCTCTTCTCATCGTGCAGCGCGGTCCGAACACGGGTGCGCGATTCCTTCTGGACCCGGAGGTGACCAACGCCGGTCGCTCTCCTAAGGCCGATATCTTCCTCGATGACGTGACGGTGTCGCGTAAGCACTGCCAGTTCATCGCCTCTGAGGGCGGGCACATCGTTCGCGATTCGGGTTCGCTCAACGGAACGTACGTGAACCGCGAGCGCGTTGATTCCATCCAGCTGCGTGCCGGCGACGAAGTTCAGATCGGTAAGTATCGCCTGACGTATCAGCCCTCGACCAAGCAGGCCTGACGTGTCCGCAGCCGTTGCGCACGCGCGGGGGGCAGCTTCGTCTCACGAGGCGCGCTCGTGGCCGCAGGATGCTGATCACAGCCCTGAGCTGTCGATCGGTCGCGTTGTCGACGCTCTGAAAGAGGAATTCCCCGCCATCTCGCTGTCCAAGGTACGTTACCTGGAGAGCGAGGGGCTCGTGGCTCCGGCGCGTACGGGTTCGGGTTACCGCAAGTACTCCGCTGCCGACGTCGAGCGGTTGCGTTACGTGCTCACGGAGCAGCGTGATTCATTCACACCGCTGAGTGTGATTCGCACCCAGCTCGATGCGCTCGATGCCGGGCACACACCGACGCGCCGCAGAGTTGCCCAGGTTGTCTCCTCTGAAGGGCAGACAGTGTCGCTGGGTGGGCGTCGCGCGATTCCCACGGCTGACCTGTGCGATCTGACGGGTGTCGATATGGAGACCCTCGAACGCTACACGCGCCTTGGGCTCGTCACACCGGACCTGGCGGGTTACTTTCCTGCGCGCTGTGTGCAGACGGTGTCCGCTATCGCGCGTCTTGAGTGTGCTGGAGTTGACGTGCGCGTGTTGCGAGCGGTCCGGCAGGGTGCCGAGCGTAGCGCGGATATCATTGACCAAACGGTGTCCTCGCAGCGGGGACGAGGTCGGGGTGCGGATCGTGAACGTGCGCGTGCCCGAGCGGTTGAGCTGGGTGAGTTGTTTGCCGAGCTGCACCGCGAAATGTTGACGGTAGCCGTGTCCGCTCTCGCGGATGATGGAGACTAAGTCTCATGTTGAACATGAAGGTTAGACTCGCCGCTTCGGTCATTGACCACCGTGCGTCGGTGCTCTACCGTAGTGCTGTTCTCATCAAGTACCACCTGCAAGGAGCCCGACAGTGAGCGCACAAGCGAACGCCGCTAGCCGGCAAGGCATGCTTTTTGGCGACCCGCTCGAAGGCCTTGATACGGACGAGATGGGATACCGTGGCCCGGTCGCGTGCAGCGCCGCTGGGATCACGTACCGCCAGCTCGACTACTGGGCTCGCACTGGCCTTCTTCAGCCGTCAATCCGCGCCGCTCGTGGTTCCGGCTCTCAGCGTCTGTACTCCTTCCGCGACATCCTCGTGCTGAAGGTCGTCAAGAAGCTGCTCGACGCAGGGGTTTCTCTTCAGCAGGTGCGCATCGCCGTGTCCTCGCTCCAGAACAGGGGAGTGGACGATCTTGCCTCGATAACGTTGATGAGCGATGGCGCATCCGTGTACGAGTGCACCTCGACGGACGAAGTCATCGATCTACTCCAGGGGGGTCAGGGCGTCTTCGGCATTGCGGTTGGCCGCGTGTGGCGCGAGGTCGAGGGCTCGCTCGCGGAGCTTCCGCTTGAGCGCTCCGAGCCTGCGTTCGTTGATGAGCTCGCCGAGCGTCGTCGTTCTAAGCTCTCCGCGTCCTGACACGTCATCTTTCACAATAGCTGTGGGGGCCAGGCTCAGCCTGGCCCCCACAGCTATTTCCGTGTATTGGAAACGCTCGTCGTCGCCGTTAGCGGCGCCCGAGGGGGCGCCTCACCGTGAAGGAGGATTCAACGTCGGTGATTTCGACAGTCACCATCCCGTTTTCGTCGACGATGTAGGATTCCTCGATCAGTGGTCCATCTTCGGTGCGGATGACCGGAACGGTGCTGAGGTCAATGTCATCGCGGCGCAAGGCGCGATCGAAGGGAACGATCACTTCGCCGTAGGGCTGAAGATCGCCGCGCGGCACCCCGGCCTCGTCGAATGACGAATATTCAACGAAGCGGAAGTAGCCGATGTTGTGCGCGGCGCGGTAGCGGCGCTTGATCGTCAGGGTCTCGCCGGGGGCAAGTTCAGTGTTCGGCTCAAGGAGGGTGTCGAACGAGATGAACGAGCCAGCCTCGCGCTCACGGAAGACGCCGACGCCACGCGAGAGCTGTTCGCGCACCGTGTACGCAGCCTCGGGATCGGCGCCGATGGCGAGACCGATCGCCGTCGAGGCTGCCGTGTGCGGTGAGCGGTGCACGCGGCGCCCGAAGCGCGAACGAAGCACGCGGGCGACTAGCGGCAGCTGCGAACCGCCGCCGACGACGTACAGGCCGGCGATGTCGCCGCCAAGCTGGCCGACACCAGCCGCATCGGGAACGAGGAGCGGTTCCATCGCAGCAATCGTCGCTTCGACGAGGGGAGTGGCGGCGTCGTAGAAGTCGGTGACGGGAATTGTCACGGGCTTTCCGTCGACGGGAACGGTGATGAACTTCGTCGAAGGGGAGAGCGTCTCCTTCGCATCGCGAGAGTCTTCGATAAGACGCTCCCACTCCGCGTCGCCAAGCTTGCCTGAGTCCGTGCCAGCAGCAGCGGCGAGGCAGTTGGCGAGCACGACGTCAAAGTCATCGCCGCCGATCATGTTGAGGCCGCGCGAGCCCATGACCTCGTGGAGCGTACCCGTGGCGGAGACGATGGAAGCGTCGAAGGTGCCACCGCCCAGGTCGTAGACGAGGATTGCGGTGCGCTTGGAATTGAGGGTTCCCGCGTGGCGGTGCGTGTACTCAAAGCCCGCAGCGGAGGGTTCGTTGACCATCGCGAGAACATTCCAACCGGCACGGCGGAACGCCTCGAGAGTGAGGAAGCGCTGCGCCGACCACGCGTGCGCCGGAATGCCGACGAGGGCTTCGAGCGGCTCCGAATCAGGCAGCGATGCGATCGAAGAGTTTGTGCGCAGCTGGCGTACGACGTAGCTGAGGAAACCTGTCAGTGCGTCGAGGATCGAGATGCTGTGATTGCCCAGGCGCAGCGTCGATGTGTCAGTCACCGACGGGTCGGAGAGCAGGCGCTTGAAAGAGCGCAGGTGGGGAGCGCCCTCCCTGGCGGCGTCCTCGGCATCAAACCCGTAGATCAGGCGGTCGCCGTCAAGAGCGATGATGGACGGAACGAAATCGACCGTATCGTCATTATTATTGACGAAGGAAACGATCGGGTAGTTACCCCGATCGACGATAGCGATCGCAGTGGTCGTGGTGCCAAAATCAACTCCGAGTCTCATGGCACCCACACTAGCGTTTAAATAGGGGAGGTCCTAGGACGTCTCGCCGGGCGTTCGCACATTCCCCAGTAAGGCCCTGTTTACAATGATGACAAAGAGCCAGGCGAGCAGGAAGTATGCGCATCCAGCAATGGCATCAACCACATAATGATTGGCTGTTGCGACGATTGTCACGATGGTGAGAACGGGGTGGATGGCGAGGATGAGTCGAGCCCACCATGAGCGCCACACGTAGGTGCCGAGCATGAATGCAACCCACACCGACCAACCCGTATGCATCGACGGCATGGCACCGTATGGGTTAGCAAGTGTGCCGAACAGTTGGGAATATGTGGACGTGTGCTGGGCAACGGCATCGACGAAGCCAAGGTCAGGAACGAGGCGCGGGGGCGCCAGGGGATAGGTCCAGTAGGTGACGAGTGCTCCAATCGTCATGATGACAAGAGTCCATCGGGCGACCCGATAGTGACTGGGAGCCTTCAGCCATAGGATGACCATGGCAAAACCTGTCATTGCGAAAAAAGAAACGGCGTACTGGGCCGAAGCGAGCGATGCGACGAATGGGTGGGCTGTCAGCCATGCGTTTGCATGTGCTTCGATGAACAGGCCGAAGCGGGACTCAAAGGCGGCAACATCGTGCGCATGTGCGACGGCGACGGATTCGGGCGCCTTCGCAAGGAACGACAGAATTGAATACGACAAGCATGCCAACGCGAGCACGATGGTCTCTCGGATGGCAGGGGGGCGCTGTGTGCGCGGGTCGTGGTCTGTCGTCATGGTTGTAACTGTACCGCGTGGTTGGAGAGAGGTGAGGAAAGACAAACGGACATAATGTACATTATCGGATCGGAGGGGTGGGGTGTAGCCGACCCTCAGTATCGTTCCGCTTGACGTGTCAGATAGAATGGTCCCGTTTCTTATCTACGTCCAGGAGGCTGTTATGGCTGACCGCGCACTGCGTGGCATGCAGATCGGTGCGAAGTCCCTCGAGTCCGAGGACGGCGTCGTTTTCGCCGACCGTTTCGTCGTTCGTTACGCCTGCCCGAACGGACATGAGTTCGAGGTGACGCTGTCCAGTGAGGCGACGGCTCCGGCGACCTGGGAATGCAAGTGTGGTCAGACCGCTGAGCTTATCGGCGAGACCGTTGAGGACGAGGAAAACAAGCCCGTCAAGCCGCAGCGTACCCACTGGGACATGCTGCTCGAGCGTCGCTCGGTCGAAGAGCTTGAAGTTGTCCTTACTGAGCAGCTCACTGCGTACCGCGAGGGTCGCCTGCGTCCCGAAGGCTCTTACCGCAAGGGCTGATCACTTCGAGAATGCTCGACGGGCGGCTTGGGTCAGGCGACCCAGGCCGCCTTTCGTTACCATGACGAGCTCTTCGACGAAGATCGAAGAGTCGAGTTTCGACTCTCCGGCGATGCGCTCGTCGAAGGTGATCGGCACTTCGGTGATGACGGCTCCCAGGGAACGCTCCAGTTCGGTCATTTCGACCTGGAAGCCAAATCCGGTCGTCGCTACCCGACCGAGGACCTCGTGCTGGGCTAAAAAGGCGCTGCGGTGCAGGCGTAGCCCTGCTGTCGCGTCTTTGACCGGAGTGCCCAGGCAAAAACGGACATAATAATTACCTGCTTTCGACAGGGCGACGCGCTTGGACGACCAGCCGTTGATGGCACCGCCGGGCACCCAACGCGAGCCGATGACGAGGTCGGGCTTATCGGGCCCAGCCATTCGTGCCAGCAGCTTCGGCAGATCCACCGGGCGGTGAGATCCGTCCGCATCCATCTGGAGAATAAACGGATAGCCCTGCTCGATTCCCCAACCCATACCGTCGACGTAAGCGGTTGCAAGGCCGGACTTCGCGGGACGGTGCAGGACGTGAAGCCGTTCCTCGTCCTCGCGACGAGAATCGACCCACTCCCCCGTTCCATCCGGCGACGAGTCATCCACAATGAGGATATGGGCATGGGGCACGTGGGCCCACACGCGCGTGAGAATATCCGGGAGCGTCTCCATCTCGTTGTAGGTTGGAATAACGATCAGGGTATGGTCTCCCTGCGGAGACGGAATAAGGCGCTCAGAAACGGTCATGATTCACATTTTGCCGAATTTAGTGGCTCGACGCACGCCTGGCACGCGCTGAGGCCCTTATTCCTTGCCCGATAACTGTCACTAACGCCAGAGCGTTGATAACAAACGTGGCTGCCATGACGGCGCCTGGAACCCTCTCCCCCGCCCGCGCTGTCACTGTCAGCGACGAACGCAGCGGAATATTGGCGGCGAGTGTTGCTGCCTGCTCGGTACCGGTGCTCTCCATAATCGAACCGTCGGGCCGAATCACATAGGAATGCCCTGTTGTTGAAGCCTGGACGGCGCTGCGCGAATACTCCATCGCGCGCATACGCAACAGCTGTCCCTGCTGGGCCGACTCGCCCGAGGAACGGAAGTGATAGTTGTTCGACGGAACGATAATCGCCTGTCCGCCACGAGCCACACCATCGCCGATCACCAGAGGGTAGGCGGCCTCGAAACAGATACCGACCGCGAGAGGAATACTGCGCCCATCGCGTGCCTCAATCGTCATCAGCGGAGGCTCATTGCCCGCCTCCATGTCCCGGCTCGACTGTGCTACTTCGGTGGCAAAAGATGCAATGAAGTCTCGGAATGGAATGAACTCACCAAAGGGGACGGGAACGTGCTTGGAATAACGAGCCGACTCGTCCACCCCCTGTCCCGTTTCCCAGACCGCGAGCCAGTTCTTGACGCGATCATGTTCGTTGAGGTTTGTGTATCCGATAAGAATCGGTGCGTCCAGAGCTACGGAGGCTTGATCGACGGCTGTGCCGATCGCAGGAAAAGCAACGGGATCACGATCAACGGATCCTTCGCCCCAGATTGCAAGATCGATCGGGTCGTGCGCGAGCTCCGGCGAACTCGCGAGCTCCAGGGATGCCCGCACGTTGTTGTCGGTCACCTCGCCCTCACGGCTGTAGGCCTGAGCGCCAGGCAGCGCGATATCGCCTTGGACGACACCGACGCGCAGCATGCCATTCTCCGCCTGATTAGGCAAAGAAATCGCGAGGGGCGCGACGTATGCCGCGGCGACAATGATAGCCAACGCGGGACGCGAAAACCAATGCTCGCGTAGAAGTGCGGCATCGCGAGCCGCGAAAGCGCGGCGTACGAGAACGGCGAGAAAAACGACGACCGCGGTGATCAGCGTGGTTCCGCCGTAGGGTGCGAGATGGCCGAGCGGCGAATCCACCTGAGGTAACGCAACGGACCCCCACGGGAAGCCCGACCATGGCCAGCGCGAGCGCGCAGCGTCAACACCGGCCCACGTGAGTGCGTAGAACAGGGCCTGCATGATGGGTCCCCGTGCCCATGCCCACAGCTGTGTCCAACGCGTGAATAACGCCCATGCCATGAGGAAAAGAGTCTGGACGAACGCAAGGACGAACCAGGGAGGCCTCGTACCCACCGCCAAGGGAATCCAGTCGATGAGCGGAATCCAGAAGCTCATGCCGAACACGAAGGTAACCGTCAGCGCACGCGGTGCCCTGGCCTCGTCGATGCGTGAAATGTACAGTGCGAGAGCGGGCACCGAGAGCCACCACCAGCCCAGCGGCGGGAACGACGCATACAACGCGAGTCCCGCAACAGCGGCGATGATCGAATCACCGCAGACGTGTGCGAACGAAACCCGTCGCAAGATCTCCTGATGCCCCACGAGCCCTCCGCTCTCTTAAATCGTCGACCAGGCCACAATACCGCGACCGATACGGTCCTTCGCGGCTTCGGCCTTTCGCTTCAGTTCACTGCTCGTCGCGGCCGATGCGATCTGCCCCAGGCAATCCATGACCTGACGCATCCAACGCACAAAGTCGCCTGCCTGGATGGGGGTTGCATCGATGGCAGTGGCCAGCGTCGACCCATGTGCCCACGCGAGCGTTGCAGCCATGAGCCCTGCGTCCAGGCTCGGAGTGAGATCACAGCCACAAGCCTTTTCGACGCGATGCACACGCTCCAGGGTCGCCAGGCTCTCGTGCCAAGCCTCCTGCACACGCATACCCACACCTGCGGGTGCCAGCTGTTGGGCATCGTCGTCGGAACGTGAATCGTACACGAGGGCCGAGACCATCGATGCAAGCTCCGCCTCGTCGAGCTCGTTCCAGGTTCCCTCGTTCATCGACATGGCAACGACCAGGTCGCGTTCGCCGAAAAGACGACGCAAACGCTGACCCGAATCGGTGACTTTATCTCCGGCCAAAAAGCCGAGGCGTTCCAGAACCGCGCAAACACGGTCGAACTGGGCAGCGACCGAACCTGTCTGGGAATCGATGGATGATCGAAGTCGATCAATCTCGCGTGCCAGACGCGCCCACTGGGCCCCCGCCCGCGCGTGTTCTTCCCGGTGCGGGCAGCGGTGGACCGGATGCTTGCGCATCGCCACGCGAAGTGCCGATATCGGATCTGAGGACTCGAGGGACTCCAACGGAATCTTGTAGGCTCCTCGCGCGGCCTGAGAACGCAGCTCTGCGGCGATACGGGTGCGCTCCTTCGTGCGTCGAAGCGCGGAGCCGCCGGGGATGTTCATGTGGCCAACGACTGCGATTCCTCCGCGCACGTCCTCGGGTGCCAATGCGCGCCACGTGGAATCCTCGCCGATGACGGATACCTCGACGCGGCCCGAGGCGCTGGTGGCCTTCGCGCCAACGACACACAGGCGCGACTTGCGTCCGCGCGTGAGAGCGAGAATGTCACCGGGTCGAACGCCCGACAGTACACGACGAGACTCATCGCGCGCCTCGCGCTTGCGTGCGCGCGCACCGGATTTCTCCGCTTGACCCAACTGGTCGCGCAGAGTCAGGTACTCGCGCACATCACCGTGTGAACACGACAGCTCATCGGCCATCGAATCACGCTGCGCTTCCAGTTCCGTCAGACGCGAGGCAAGCGTAACGACGGCAGAATCAGCCTGATACTGAGCGAACGACGACTCCAAGACCTTGCGCGTCTGGGCGCGAGATGAGCGTGCGAGCAGGTTGACAACCATGTTGTATGTCGGCGTGAACGCGGACATCAATGGATAGGTGCGCTTGGAAGCGAGGGCTGCGACCTCTTCGGGTGCTACTCCCCCACGATGCGACACGACCGCGTGTCCCTCAGTATCGATGCCACGGCGCCCCGCTCGTCCCGACAGCTGCGTGTACTCACCAGCAGACAGGGAGACGTGCGCCGAGCCGTTCCACTTCGTGAGAGACTCGATGACGACCGTGCGAGCGGGCATATTGATGCCGAGTGCCAACGTTTCCGTCGCGTACACCATCTTGACGAGGCCGCGCGAAAACAGGTGCTCGACGCTCTCCTTCATGAGGGGCAGCATGCCAGCGTGGTGGGCGGCGATGCCGCGCATGAGGCCGCGTTTCCACGCCTCGGCACCGAGAACAATGGCATCCTCGGGAGGAAGAAGCGCGATGACCTCATCCACGTAGCTCTCGATCTCGGCGGCCTCCGAGCGCGTTGTCAGTGTGATGCGCGTGGAGAGGATCTGACGCACTGCGTCCTCGCATCCCGCCCGCGAGAAGATAAAGGTGATGGCGGGCAGCAGCCGCGCACGGTCAAGAGAAATCAGCGTCGAGGGGCGCGACTCGCGACGTACCCGGACCTCGCGGTTCCACGAGCGCGAGCCGCGCCCGCCACGCATCCCGGAGTCGCGCGTCGCGGCCACGAGCTCGGGGTTCAGCTTCCCCTTACCGGTGGGCGCGTACAGGTCGAAGATCTCCTCGCCGACAATCATGTGCTGGTAGAGCGGGACGGGGCGCTTCTCAGAGACGATAATCTCGCAGCTGGAGCGCACCTCACGGATCCACGCCCCGAACTCCTCGGCGTTCGACACCGTGGCCGACAGCGCGATGATCGCGACGTGTGCGGGCAGGTGAATGATCACTTCCTCCCACACCGGGCCGCGCATCTTATCCGCCAGGTAGTGGACCTCGTCGAGGATGACGACGCCCAGGTCATTGAGGGCTGCACCAGCGTAGATCATGTTGCGCAGGACCTCAGTTGTCATGACGACGACCGGGGCACCGGAGTTGACCGACGTGTCTCCGGTTGCCAGGCCGACGTTGTCCGCACCGTAGAGGTCGCACAGCTCCAGGTACTTCTGGTTGGACAGTGCCTTGATCGGCGTCGTGTAGAACGCGCGCATTCCCTGCTCGAGCGCGACGTATGCGCCGAACTGACCCACGATGGTTTTACCCGCGCCCGTAGGAGCGGCCACGAGGACAGAGCTGCCGGCCTCGACGGCATCGAGTGCCTGGATCTGAAACGGGTCCGGGGTGAAGCTCAGCGTGGAGACCCAGCGCGCGCGAAGCGACGAGGCAGCCTGCGCCTCGGCCTTGTACGCGGCGTAGCGCTGGGCTGCACTGCCCACGCCGAGGCCGATCTCTTCCTCGCGCGTGACGGTCTGGGTGTCCCGGGTGCGGTGTCGACGTCGTTTGGGGCTCACGATGCATCCTCTCGGGTCCAGGTCGACAAAACTGAGCGCGCACGGCGTGCGGCCTCGTCGCGCATATCCGGCGTTGCTGCGCGCAGGTGTGGGGCAATGTCGATGAGGAGGCTCAGGCCCCACTGATCGTTCCAGACGGGCAAGGTGATGCGCGCTCCCCCGCCGTCCAGCTCGGAGACGATGTGACCGTCGTATTCGTCGGCGATCCAACGAGCATCGCGATCGACGTCGAGCGTCCAGGTGGGTGCGTCATGACGCATACGGCGCGGCTCCTCGACGCGTGGCCCCTCGCCGCGCACGTCGCTGATGGACGCGACCGCAAAGCTGCGCGCCTCTCCCGCGCGAGTGCACCAGCCGCGCAGAAGCCAGCCGCTCGCGCTCGCCTCGAGCGACCACGGGTCGACGATGCGGCGCGTGCGAACGCCTGAAGCGGACACATAGGTGAAAGACACTCGTTCTTCGCGCAGGAGGGCGTCGCGCAGAGTCTCAAGGCTCGCGCTCGACGAGGCCAGAGACGGAATCGCTTCCACGTGCTGTTCGGCGTCAGCCTCTTTCAAGCCACCGAGCGCGCAGACGACGAGGGCTGCGTGCGGAACATGCGCGGACAGCTCCTTGCCGAGCAGCGGAGTCATCGCAGACAGGCCAATGAGAAGAGCCTGCGCCTCAAGCGTTGACAGCCGCAGCGGTGCCGAGGCACCCAGCGTCGAGCGCAGCGAGACACGCTGTTCTTGCGCGTACAGTTCCCAATCGAGCTCAAAGGACGCGCCGGGCAGTGAATCTCCAACAGAGGCAAGGTATTCGACGTCGCGACGCACCTGCCGGCGAGTGCGATGGAAATGCGCAGCGATCTCATCGACGCTCGCGCCCGGGTGCTCACTCATCCACGCCACCATCGAGGCAAGCCGGACGACGGCCAGCTGAACGTTCTCAGGCATCGCGCTCACCCCACGTGGCAGCAATACGCAGACGCGTCACCATCGCGTCTCGCAGCAGCTCGGGTGCGACGACGACGACGTCGTCTGCCACTGGAAGAAGACGGCCGATCCACGTTCCCATCTCTGCGCCTTCAAGCGCGATACGTTCCCAGCCGTGCCGAGGCGAGCCGTGCTCCTCAGACGATGCCCCGGCCTCGTAACCGTGGAGAAGCGTGCGCGCAGTGGAGTCCTCGCGCACGTGGACGACGGGAGAGACAAACGATGACACGCGAGGAAACGCCGCTCCCTCGGGTGGAAGCGAAGCGTCGCCCGGCTCTCCGATGAAGGAAATCTGCGAGCGTATGCGCGACACACGGAACGTGCGTTCATCCCCTCGGTCGAGATCCCACCCCCACAAGTACAAGGCGCGGCCCTGCACCGACAGAGCCCACGGCTCGACGGAGCGCTCAGTGAGCTCGCGCGAGCCCGGGTATTCGAAACACACCACGCGCCGCTCGCGAATGGCCTGCGACAAGACAGTGGCCGCCCCGATACCGGTGAGACCCAGACGAATAGCGGGAGCAGGAACGTCCCCGGAGGAAGCCGCAGCTGCCTTCGCATCGATCGCGTCGGCGAAAAACTCACTGCTATCCCACGCACGTGCGGCCAGCGACATGAGTGCGCGGTCGGTACTCGTCACTTCGATGCCGGGCGCAAAAGAATCCCAGGCGATGCTGTAGCGCTCCCCCGACTGGATCGTCATGTGCGCACCAGCGTCGCGCAATGCATCTTTGTCGCGCTGGAACTGCGTTTCGAAGGCATCGTCAGCGAGCCCCTGATATCCGGGAAGAGCACGCAATTGCGCCTTCGTGCGCCCGGGACGTGCGCCCAGGAGCTCGACAAAAAGCTCAAGGACGCGCACGTTAGCGTTGACAGTGGTACTCACCCGCCTACCCTACGCGAAACGCGCGCGTCCCGAGCATACGGCGCACCGTTTAGGACTGAGGCGACGCGGCATCAGCCGTGCTCGCGTACTCGTTGGTCACGATGACGGTCGGATCGACGTCTCCTTCGAGGACCCCAATCGACGTCAGGAACGACACCATGGAAGACCACGTGGCGAGATCCTGCACGCCGTCAGCGTGGGCATCGTCTCCGAGCCACAGAGGAACGGTCGCAGCGAGTACAGCATTAGCTGCGGCCAGCGACGTCTCGTCGCTGAGCGTCGTATCCCACTTCGCCGTCGCGTCAATCGCGACCTGAGGATCGGCTGCGATCGCGTTCATCGCCTCGGTGGTTGCGGACACGACCGCGCGTGCCGCATCAGGGTGGGCCTGCGCCCACTCGCGTGTCGTAATAATCGAGGCCGCCACCAGCGGAGTCGAGGCACCATCCAACGGAATCTCCCGGATGTCGATGCCCGCCAGTCTCATCTGCACCGCGTCATTGTTGGTAAAGCCAACGACTGCGTCAACCTGGCCAGCCGCGAGGGCCGCCTGCTGCGTGTAGCCGATCGACGAAATGGTCACGTCTGATGTCTGCAGGCCACCGGCCTTGATAGCGGCAAGAGTGGCATAGTAGCTCGAACCATACTCACCCGGAATACCAATGTTCTTTCCGGCAAGGTCAGCCAGGCTCGTGATCGACGACGATGCCGGGACGATGACACTCCCCGGGTAAGTCGCGTAATACTGGCCAATCGACACGAGGTCCATGCCCTGCGAGGCGGCAACCGCAGCCTCGTCGCCGGAGGCGATGACCACGTTCTCCTGGCCGGCGAGAAGCGCCGTGAACAGGCCCTCATCCGAGCCATGATGGCGGACGGTGGCTGCGACACCTGCATCGTTATACAGCCCCTGAGAATCAGCGACATAGACGGGAGCGAACTGCACGTTCGGGATGTAGGTCAGGCCAATCGCCACGTCCGAGGCGCCGCGGGAGGACGCGCCCGACTGCGTTGTACCGGGGCCGGCTGTGCAAGCGCCCAGTACCAGCGAGGCGCTGGCTGCGATAACGGTTGCGTGAACGATAGTGGAAAGCTTCAAGGGATGTCTCCTTCACTGCGTGATGGCGTAACGCTTTGACCGCTCGATGCGATACACGATGACATACAAAATTGTTGCCATGATGCACAGGATCGTGATGACGACAAACATGCCGGCGGTGTCCACGTTGCTTCTCATTTGAGTGAGTACCTGCCCGAGCCCGGACCCTCCCATGACCATCTCCCCCACGACTGCGCCCGTGACAGACAGAGCAAACCCGTTGCGCAGGCCGCCCAGAATGGCGGGCGCGGCAAGAGGTAGCTCCATGTGTGCGGCCATCGTCCAGCCCGTCGCGCCGTCAAGTGCAGCAGCTTCGAGCAACTCGCGATCGATATGACGCAAGCCGACGACGGTGGATACAAGGATCGGGAAGAACACCATCAGCGCACACAGCACGATGACCGGCGTGATGCCGTACCCAACCCACAGCACGAGAATGGGGGCGATTGCGATGGCGGGCAACGCTTGGGTTGCTCCAAGGAAGGGTTCCACCGCGGCGGCCAACAGCCGCCAGCGGTAGATCGCATACGCGAGTGGCAGCGCAACGACCGTTCCGAGCGCGCACCCCGCGATGGCCTCGCCTCCCGTCACCGCAATCTGACGCCAGGTGGTAGGGCGCTGGAGCAGCGCCAAGCCTTTTCGGGCAACAGCAAGCGGATCGGGCAGACGCCAGGCTTCGATGCCGGTCAGTGTCGTCGTCAGCCACCATCCCGCCAGCACAAGGGCAAGGAAGATGATCGGTGCCGCGACGGTGAGCGCGCCGCGGGGCTTGTTCCGAATTGCCACGACTTACTTTCCGACACCGGGGGTACGCGCAGCACAGCAGACGCACGGATGCGCCTCATGCACTCCTCCCATCCGGACTTTAACCGTCGGTGCCGGAATTTCACCGGCTCAACCGCCCTCGTTCTGTGAAGGCGGGTCGCGGACTATCACCGCCGGTTCGGACTTTCACCGACCCCGGAGTACTCGTGTGCCATTGTGCCACCGACCGGCGCGGCGCGCGAGGCGTATCCGCTATGAAAGAAAAAGGGCGGCCGGACGGGATCTCGTCCCGTTCCGGCCGCCGAAATACGTGTGCGATCAGTGTGAATGGGCGTTGGCGAGTTCGCGCAGCGCCTCGACCTCACGATGAGCGTCTTCCGCACGGAAGACTGCGGAACCCGCGACGAAGTTGTCGGCGCCGGCTTCGGCCGCACGCTCGATGGTCGCGCGGGAAATACCGCCATCGACCTGGATCGACACCTGCAGCCCCGCGGCGTTGATGGCGGCGCGCGTGCGCTCGATCTTCGGGATCATCTGCTCGATGAAGGACTGGCCTCCGAAACCGGGCTCAACCGTCATGATGAGAATCATGTCGAATTCGTTGAGGATGTCCACGAACGGCGCGATGTCGGTTGCGGGTTTCAAAGCCAGGCCCGCGCGTGCACCGATGCGGTGCAGTTCTCGTGCGAGGCGCAGCGGTGCTGCTGCGGCCTCTGCGTGGAAGGTGACGGATTCGCAGCCGACCTCCGCATACTGCGGCGCCCAGCGATCCGGGTCCTCGATCATGAGGTGCGCGTCGACCGGGAGAATGCCGGACTTGACGACGGCCTCCGCGACGGGCAGACCCCACGAGAGGTTGGGGACGAAATGGTTGTCCATGACGTCGACATGAGCGATGTCTGCTCCTGCGATCTTGGTGAGCTCACCGCGCAGGTCAGCGATATCGCAGTTGAGAATCGACGGGCTAATTGTGGCGTTCATAACGCATATGCTAGCGCTTGCGCAGGCAGGCTACAAACATAAGGTCCGTGCCGAAACGGTGGTCCCAGAGCTGGAGCGTCCGACCGTCGAAGCCCTTGATGACGCCGGCGGATGCCGGCACGTCCAGCGCTTCGGGTGCGCATTCGTTAGCGAGCGCCACGGTGTCAAGCAGTTCAACCTCGCCAGCCTCGAGCAGACGCTCAACCTGTTCACGCGTTTCGGCCGCGTGTGGCGAACACGTGATGTATGTGAGAACGCCTCCGGGGCGTGTCAGTGCGACTGCTCGATCGAGGAGTTCGCGCTGGAGGACCGTCAGTTCCTCCACGTCTGCGGGCGTGCGGTTCCAACGGGACTCGGGGCGGCGGCGCATCGACCCCATGCCCGAGCAGGGTGCGTCGACGACGACACGGTCGAAAGATCCGAGCGGCCAGCTGCTGCGTCCACCACCGAACGTCCGACCGTCGCCGCTCACGACCTCGATAGAGTCGAACTGGCGCGTCGTGCGCTCGACGAGGCGGGCGCGGTGAGGGTGCACCTCGTTGGCGGTCACGCGCGCACCAGCGTCGGTAGCGAGACCGGCCAACAGCGCGGCCTTACCGCCGGGGCCTGCGCACAGGTCGAGCCATCGTTCATCAGAGCCGCCCTTGAGCGGTGCCGACGCGGCAATGAGGGCGGCGAGCTGTGAGCCTTCGTCCTGCGCGCCGGCGCGTCCGTCGCGAATCGAGGGCAGGCGCGCGGGGTCTCCGGATTCGAGGAGCACGGCATACGGGGAGACCGCACCCAGGGCGACGCGCGTGTCGAGGATATCCTCAGCCTCGTCGGCGAGTTCGTCGACGCTCATCAGCGATGGGCGGGCCACCAGAGTGACCGTGGGGACCTCGTTATCTGCCTCGAGAGCGTCGAGAAGCTCATCCTCGGGGTAACCGTGGGCCTTCAGGGCCTCACGGAACGCGGCGACCATCCACGCCGGGTGCGAGTAGCGCACGCCGAGAGCCTCGTCCTCGTCAGCAATCGCATCCATGGCTGCCTCACGCTCCGAAGGATCCTCGCGGGTGATCGAGCGAAGGACGGCGTTGACGAAACGGACGGGGCCATCCGTCAGGTGCTCTCGGGCGACATCGACGGTGGCGGAAACAGCCGCGTGGTCGGGTACTCGCATGTCGAGGAGCTGGTGGGCGCCCATGCGCAGGATGACAAGCGCGCGCGGATCGAGATCAGACAGCGGACGATCGATGTGGCGCGAGATGACCCAATCAAGGCGGCCAATCGCGCGCAGCGTGCCGTGGACGAGCTCGGAGGTGAAGGCGGCATCACGATCAGAGAAGTGACCGTCGCGCCGAGCCTGACGCAGAGCCTTTGGCAAAATGATGTTCGCAAACGCGCCCTGCGTCGCGACCTCGTGAAGAACGTCGTAGGCGATACGACGAGGCTCGTCCGCCTTGCGCAGCTTGCGGTAACCATCCGCGTAACGCTTCTCGCTCATCGCTCACCCTCCAGCTCTCCACCAAGGCGAAGGTCTTCGGAAGGCCGCGCTCCCCTCGCCCAGGCGGCCGCGTCCATCCATGACTTACCTGCCGGGGCGACTTTGCCGAGCACGAGCGCTCCACTCGCGCATCCGACGGTCACCTGTTTCTTCGTCACGTCGAGCTGCCCGGGTTCGAGATCGTCTCGCTCCACTGGCGTTGCCTTGTCGAGCTTCATGCGCGCCCCGCCCGGCAGCACCGTGTAGGCACCGGGATTGGGCGTCACGGAACGAATGACGCGATCCTCGTACCGGGCGTCGTGAGTGAAGGACACATAGCCGTCGACGTGCTCGAGGCGGCGTGCATGCGTCACGCCGTCCGACGACTGCGGTGTCGCGGTTGCGTGGCCAGCAGCGAGCGCATCGACGACGCCGAGCACCTGGTCCGCCCCGGCCTCGGCCATGGACGAGAGCAGCTCACCAGCGCTGTCGTGACCGATCGGAACCTCGATGCGCGAGTAGACGTCGCCCGTATCCAGGCCCTCCTCGAGGTTGAACACGCAGGACGCGGTCGTCGCGTCGCCTTCGCGAATCGCCCACTGGACCGGAGCGGCGCCACGCCACCGCGGCAGATCCGAAAAATGCAGGTTCACCCAGCCGTGCACGGGCATCGCCAGCACGTTCGGGGGAACGAGGCCGCCGTAGGCCACAACCACGCCGAGGTCTGCATGGGCGTCCTCGATGCGCTGCGCGATCTCGGGGGTTTTCAGGGTCGCTGTCTCCAGCAGTTCGACACCCGATTCGGCGGCGACTTCCGCCACCGGTGACGGGTACATCGTCTTTCCGCGGCCACGCCGAGCCGGCGGGCGTGTGATGACGAGAGCAACCTCGTGGGACGACGACAGCAGGGCCCGCAGCGTGGGAACTGCGGCCTCGGGGGTACCAGCAAAAATAATGCGCACGGCCGCCAGTTTACGGCACCGCACAGGCCCTGACTCAGAAGAGCTCGGGTGGGTTCACGCTCATTTTCACGAGCGGAACCTTGCGTGCGCTACGGGAACGTCGAATATCGGTGAGCACAGCGAGCATCGACGCCGCCCCGGCCAACGGGGTTCGCACCAAAGTACGCACCTCGTTTTCTTCGCCTTCGCGCGTTGCCGGGCGCACGACGGTACCGACCAGCTCAGCGCCTCCCTCGCGAATGACTTGTTCGGCGACTTGACGGACCTGAGCCGCCGGCCCATCCAGGGCGACCATCGTCGTGGCAGGGAAAAAGCCCAGGGCCTCGCGCTCATCCAAGAGACGATCGGCGTAGTCGGTGGGAGCCCACCGCACGAGTGTCTGCCCCAAGGCATCGGGAATCGTTCCGACGACGAGGCCGGGGTGGCCTGGGCGGACAAGGGACAGTGCGTTGAGCCACCGCTAGCAGCCTCCTCCGGGGCCCACAGTTCGGCTCGCCCGGCCAATGCGTGTGCGTCGAGGATGATGGCGGCGGCGTAGCCACCGTCCACGTCTGGCTCAGCTCCCGGCGTCGCAACAACGACCGTAGGGCGTGAGGGCAGTTGGCGGTTGATTCTGTGGGCAGCCGAAGACTCGAGGACCGACGCGTCCGGGAGGTTGCGCGCGATCTCCTCGGCGGTGCGAGTAGATCCCACGCGAGCTGCGCGTAGCTCTGTGCCGGCGCAGTGTGGGCACCGCCATGATTGCGAGGTGCGGGCACACCACGAGCAGGTCACCTCTCCCCCGCTGCCCACAGCGAGAGGCCCGGAGCAGTGACGACAGCGAGCACGTTCGCCGCAGCGTCGGCAGACGACCGTGGGCCAATATCCCGAGGCTGCGACCTGGATGAGCACGGGGCCTTCACGCAGTCCCTGGCGGATCATACGCAACGCGGCCTGAGGAATGCGCATGTGACCGCTGGCACCCTCGCGTTCTGCTTCCGTCGCGCCATGCAGATGCACGCGAGGAGTCGCGTCACGCAGCGCGCCCGGGACGGGGTCGAGACTCACAGCCCACCCGGAACGAACGAGAGCCTGCGCCTTCACCGACCGCGCGAACGAAGCGACGAGTAGGCCCGCGCCCTCCACCACGCACCGTTGAACGGCAACGTCGAGAACGTCACAGCGAGGAAACCGACGCTCACGCAGCCGATCGTCGCCGTCGTCGCAGATAACGATGAGACCCAGCTTCGCACAGGGAACCCACACTGCCGACCGTGTGCCAACAACAATCGGAACATGCCCCATAGTCGCAGCGACGTGAACACGGTATCGTTCCTCGGGCGTCACCTCGCCACCGGCCAGGGCGACGGAGACCCCAAGATCCTCCTCAAGCGCACGTGCGTACCGCGCTGCGTCCTCTCCGGTGGCGGTCACGATGATGACGCTGCGACCCGACGAAACGGTAGCGGCGACGGCATCCGACAGGCAGCGCCGGATGAGCGGTCGCAGTGCAGTGACGACCGCACGAGGAGATTCGCCGACGGAGAGCCGGTTCAACAGGGCCTGTCCTGCGGAATATGCTCCCCACTGCTGCGAACCCGACGGAGCCTCGAGAGTCGGCCAAGCCGGGGCCTGTGCTTCCACGACTTGCCGTTCTCCCCGCGCGTGCCGAGGTGGAATCGCGAGCGACAGCACCTGGGAGGTCGTCGCGAGGAAACGCGCGGCAATGCGACGAGCAGTCTCATACAGAGCGGGCGTCAGCACCGGCATCGCAGACGATACCGATTCGATCTGCGCGGCATCGTCAAGCACATCGCGATGTGTATGCTCAACGATCCAACCGTCCACGCGCGTGCCGGAAAACCGCACACGAACTGCGCGGCCGACCTCGGCCTCGTCGATGAACTTGTCCGGAATGACGTAGTCGAGCGGCCGATCCATGTGGGGCAAATCGACGTCAACGAGCACGCGGGCGATCTGCGCGGCCCGAGACCGCGGAGGATCGAAACCGTCAAGCATGCCCTGTTGGGAAGTCATGATCCTAGTGAATCACGGCGCGCATACATTTGCGTCCCACTCTCAGCCGAGAAGCTTCAGCCCGTACTTCGCGACCACCATGGCAAGGACACCAAAGACGATCAGACCCCACAGGGCCCAGTCGAGGCCCTGTGCGACGATACGACGCAGGCCCTCGGGCGCCGGGATCACTCCATCGCGAATATTGATGCGAGTGATTCCACCAAAGACGAGGGTTGTCGTCAGGGTGATCAGCAGGCACCACGGGCACAGCACCTGGATGATGAAATACGACTGCCCGAACAGCCAGAACGCAAAGAACAGCGCGATCGTGTACAGCAGGTTTGTGCCCAGCATGTACCAGCGTGGGAACTTCACGCCCGCGAAGATACCGACGGAGATAGCGAGAACCACGGCCTCGAAAAAGATGCCGAGGAAAGCATTAGGAAAGCCGAGGATCCGCGCCTGCCACGTCTGCGCAACCGCGGAACATGACAAGACAGATGAAATATCGCAGCCGAAGCGCGCCGAAGAATCAGCGGCCAGCTGCCACGCCTCGATCGAGAGGACAAACGACGTGACGAGGCCGATGAAGCCGGAAATAATCATCTCCAGGCTCGTGCGCCGACGCCACGCGCGGCGAGCGGCCTCGGTCTCGTAAGAGGGCAGGTAGTCCTCGGCCTCCAGCGCTTCGCTCATGCCAGTGCGGCCTTGAGTGCATCGACGCGGTTGGTCGCTTCCCACGGGAACTGCTCGCGACCGAAGTGACCGTAGGCGGCGGTCTCGCGGTAGATCGGACGCAGCAGATCGAGGTCCTCGATCATGCCGAGGGGACGCAGGTCAAAGACCTCGCGGATGGCGTCCGCGATGCGTGCCTCGGGCACGGAAGCAGTCCCGAAGGTATCGACGTACAGGCCGATCGGATGAGCACGTCCAATCGCATAGGCAAGCTGAATCTCGCACCGCTGGGCGATGCCGGCGGCCACGACATTCTTGGCCACCCAACGGGCGGCGTAGGTCGCGGAACGATCGACCTTCGACGGGTCCTTGCCGGAGAACGCGCCGCCACCGTGACGAGCCATACCACCGTAGGTGTCGACGATAATCTTGCGGCCGGTGAGACCGGCGTCAGCAGCGGGACCACCCAAAACGAAGCGACCCGACGGGTTGATAAGAGTGTTCATGGACCCGGTTGCCAGTGCAAGACCGGACTCCTCGATGACGGGGTTGATGACATAGTCGCGCACCGCGTCGGCGATTGCGGACTGCGACAGCGCCTCGTCGTGCTGGGTGGATACGACGATCGTGTCGATACCCACCGGTCGGCCTTCTTCGTACGCGAGGGTCACCTGAGTCTTACCGTCGGGACGCAGCCCGTCAACGATGCCCTGCTTGCGAACGTCAGTCAGGCGCTTGGCGAGGCGGTGTGCCAGCCAAATGGGGGCGGGCATCAGGTCTGGTGTGTCGGATGAGGCGTAGCCAAACATGATGCCCTGGTCGCCCGCGCCGAGACGGTCGCGCGGGTCGCCGCCCTGGGTGCCGCGCACCTCAAGGGCTTCATCAACGCCGCCGGCAATGTCGGGGCTCTGGCCGTCCAGTGACACGGAAACGCCGCAGGAGGCGCCGTCGAAGCCAACGCGCGACGAGTCGTAGCCGATCGACAGGATCTCGCGACGCACGATTTCCGGGATCTCGACGTACGCCTCGGTCGTCACCTCACCGGCGATGTGGATGAGACCGGTGGCTGCCATCGTCTCGACAGCCACGCGCGAGCGGGGGTCGGCGGCAAGCAGCGCGTCGAGGATCGCATCGGAGATACGGTCACAGACCTTGTCGGGGTGACCTTCGGTAACGGACTCAGAAGAGAAAAGCTGTTGACTCACCGCTTTAGATTATCAAGGAATGAAGCCATATGGCCGACAAGACCGGCGGCCACCTCATCCTTTGAGCCGACGTAACGGCCAGCGACGGTCCCGCGTGCATCAAGGAGCCAAATGTCGTTGGGCACGTCACCGAAGCCGACGCTCTCTCCCACACGGTTCAGACAGATGAAATCTGCACCTTTTCGGGCTGCCTTGTCAGCGCCGTAGGCGAGAATCTCCTCGTCGGTGCCGGTTTCCGCGGCGAAACCGACGACGAGGGGCGGGCGCGCCTCGCTGTGCCCGATCTCAGCGAGGATATCGGGGTTACGAACCAGGCGAATCGTCGGAGCTTCCTCGTTCGATGGGTCCTTCTTGATCTTCGATTCCGAGGTGGCCTCGGGCCGGAAGTCAGCGACGGCAGCCGTCATCACAAGAGCATCGGCATCGGCCGCCTGAGCGATCGTTGCCTCGCGCATCTGCTGGGCGCTGCTCACCCGAGTGATCTGCACGGCCGTCGGCAACGTTGCGAGCAAAGCCGACTCGATGTTTGCGGCGATCACGCGTACTGAAGCGCCGGCTCTCGCCGCCGCCGACGCGATTGCAAGGCCCTGGCGGCCGGACGACTGATTGCCCAGAAAACGTACCGGATCGATGGGTTCGCGCGTGCCACCGGCGGTGACAACAACCGTGCGGCCAGCAAGAGTCTTCGATATCTGATCGCGAGCAGCGAGAACCTCGAGAGCTACCCGGGCGATCTCCTCAGGTTCGGGAAGGCGGCCGACACCGCTGTCGCCAGAACCGAGCGCGCCCGAAGCAGGTTCGATGACGTGGACACCGCGCTCGCGAAGCGTCTTCACGTTTGCCTGCGTGGCAGGTGCCAGCCACATGTTGGAATGCATTGCAGGGGCGACGACAACGGGCGCGTCCGATGCGAGAACAGTCAGTGACACCATGTCGTCGGCGAAGCCGCCGGCGAGGCGCGCCAAAGAATTCGCGGTTGCGGGCACGACGATGATCAGGTCTGCGACGCGAGCAAGCTCCACGTGCTCGGCGCGCCCCTTCCCCGCAATGTCGACTGCGACCGGGCGAGATGTAATGCCCTCCCATGTGGAACGCCCAACGAAATCCAGCGATGCGCGCGTCGCAGCGACATACACGTCGTGGCCCGCGCGTTGACACTCGCGGACCACGATGGGTGCTTTAAAGGCTGCGACGCCGCCGGTCACTCCGACGACGATCGTTGCCATGTCAGGCCTCGGGGTTAGCTTCGAGAGACAGGAGGCCTTCGTTGATCTCGCGCAGGGAAACCGCCAGCGGCTTCTCATCCGGCTGCACATCGACGACCGGACCCACGAACTGGATCATGTTCTGCTGAAGCTGCAGGTTGTAGGAGTTAATCTGGCGCGCGCGCTTCGCAGCGAAGATGACCAGCGCGTACTTGGAATCGACGTGCTCCAGCAGATCGTCAATGGGCGGGGACGTGATGCCCACGGGCTGGGCAACAATTCCGGACATGCGTGTATTCCTCTCAGTGGCGGATTCAGATAGATACTACTCCAGGCCAATGAGCCGGGCCAGCTCATCCACCGCGCGCTCCACGTCGTCGTTGATCACAACGTGGTCGAACTCCGAGGCGGCCTCGAGCTCAATGCGGGCAGTGGCCAGACGGCGAGCCTGTTCCTCGGGGCCTTCGGTGCCGCGGCCGATCAGGCGACGTTCGAGCTCCTCCCACGAAGGTGGAGCGAGAAAAATGAACTGAGCGTCGGGCCTGTTGGTGCGGACCTGGCGCGCGCCAGCCAGGTCGATCTCAAGGAGCACGGGCTTGCCAGCAGCAAGGGCTTCATCCACGGGGCCGCGAGGCGTCCCGTACTTGTTTTTTCCATGAACAAGCGCCCACTCCAACATGTCTCCGCGTTCGATCATTGCATCGAACTCTTGTGCGGAAACAAAGTAGTAGTGGACGCCGTTCAGTTCACCGGGCCGAGGATCGCGAGTCGTTGCCGAGACCGACACGTTGAGCGTCGGGTAGCGCTTCGTGAGCGCAGCGACAACGGTTCCCTTTCCAACGGCTGTAGGGCCAGCGAGGACAGTCAGTTGAGCCTTAGTCATGACTCAAGTGTGCCACGCTTGACCGCGTCAGCCGAAACGCTCGACGAGCGCCTTCCGCTGGACGGGGCCGAGGCCACGCACGCGCCTGCTCTGGGCGATCTTGTACTCGTCCATCAGGACGGCAGCCGTGTTCGTGCCGACGCGCGGCAGCGACTCCAGCAGCGAAACGACCTTCATCTTCGCCACGGCTTCGTCTGAATCAGCGAGTTCCAAAACCTCCGACAGGTTCATCGAGCGCGCCTTGAGCGCGTTCTTCACTTCGGCGCGACGCCTCCGTGCCTGCGTTGCCTTCTCGAGAGCCTGCGCCCTCTGTTCTGGCGTGAGATCAGGTAGTGCCATTCTGATCATCTCCTCGGTTGGGATCTTCGGTAAATAAACTATGTCACCTTCCAGACCACTAGTGCCAGACCAAACGCTGCCCTTTTAGTAACAGAGCAGATTATTGCAGCGAATCGACCGTCGCACGGTAGGCGTCTCGAAGGCCGGTGATGCTCGGGCCCGAGCGCAAGATTGCACGGGAAGACGAGGCGAGGACGGCATCTTCGGCTCCGGCGAAAACCTCCCTGACCTGCGCTGGGCCAGCGCCCTGTGCGCCCACTCCTGGAGCCAAAAAAGCGCCATTGAGTGAGGCGAGATCGATGCCCAAACGCTTCACTGCGTCGCCAACGGTGGCGCCAACGACGATGCCAGCAGGGCCAAGGTGTTGTTGGTCACACTGGCTGTTAAAGTCCGCCAGTTGGGACACGACACGGCCGGCGACACTGGTTCCGTCTTCGCCGCGGGCGTGCTGAACGGAGGCTCCCTCGGGGTTGGAGGTGAGCGCCAAGACGAACACTCCCCTGCCGGTCTGTCGAGCCAGTTCGAGTGCGGGAGTCAATGAGCCAACGCCCAGGTATGGCGAGAGCGTGACGGCGTCGCCCGCCAGTGGCGAAGAATCGGACAGGAAAGCCTGGGCATAACCGTCCATCGTCGAGCCAATGTCACCGCGCTTGGCATCCACGATGCACAGCGTGCCGACCTCGCGGCAGGCGGCGATGACTTCCTCGAGCACAGCGACGCCTCGAGAGCCGTGCCTTTCGAAGAACGCTACCTGAGGCTTGAAGGCAGCGACGCGACCGCCGAGCGCCTCGATGACGCGAAGAGAGAACTCTCGCACACCGTTCGCGTCGTCGTCAAGTCCCCATTCCTGCAAGAGGCCCGCGTGAGGATCGATGCCCACGCACACGGGTCCATACGCGCGCATAGCGGCGTACAGGCGGTCGCCGAAGCCCGCCGACGCGGCAGGCTTGATTCCGAAAGTAGTCATCGCGTTTCCTCCGATCGAATGGAATCCCATTCCTGCAGCGAGCGCACGGAGTATGCGCCGCGCATACGCACTTCGATGGCCTGCACCATCGCGTTGAACGCCTGCAGCGTGGTCACCGCCGGTCGGTCCTGCGAGGCTGCGGCCGCACGGATCTGATAGCCATCATTACGCGGCGCGCTGCGCTGAGGCGTGTTGACGACCATGTCGATCGCTCCCTCGTTGATGAGGTCGACGACCGTCGGCTCGCCGCCGTCGCCGCGGCCCTCGGAGGATTTACGTACAGCCTGGGCCTCGATGCCGTTGCGGCGCAGGACCGATGCAGTTCCGGAGGTTGCGAGGATGTTAAAGCCCATCTCGTGCATACGGGCAGCCGGCAGAACGATCGCTCGCTTGTCGGTGTCCGCAATGGAGATGAAGACGGTGCCCGAGGTCGGCATGTCGGTCGACGCGCCGAGCTGGGACTTAGCGAATGCCGTCGGGAAGTCGCGGTCGATGCCCATGACTTCGCCGGTCGAGCGCATCTCGGGACCGAGGACGGTGTCGACGATTTCGCCGCCTGCCGTGCGGAAGCGCTTGAACGGCAGAACGGCTGCCTTCACTGCGATCGAGCCACCGTCGTGAATCTCGCGGGCGTCGTGGGTGGGTAGCAAGCCCTCCTCACGCAGCGAGGCGATTGTCGCGCCCACCTGAATGAGAGCAGCGGCCTTTGCGAGCTGTACGCCCGTCGCCTTCGATGCGAAGGGAACGGTACGCGAGGCACGCGGGTTCGCCTCAATGACGTAGAGGGTGTCGGAGAGCAGGGCGAACTGAATGTTGATCAGGCCGCGCACGCCGACGCCGCGCGCGATCGCCTCGGTGGAGGCCGTGATGCGCTCGAGCTCGCGCGCGGACAGCGTCATGGGAGGCAATACGCAGGAGGAGTCACCCGAGTGGATGCCCGCCTCCTCGATGTGCTCCATGATCGCGCCCATGAAGAGTTCCTCACCGTCGTAGAGTTCC
>CAKAHQ010000009.1 GCA_916439125.1 uncultured Actinomyces sp.
CCGTGTCCACGGTCGCGACCTGGGCGCGAATCGCCTCGGCCTTCTCGACCGGGTAGTAGCGGCCCGCATACTGGTCGATGCGTACGTTGACACCCTCGAGGTCCATCTCGGGGTGGAACTGGGTCGCCCACGCGGCCTCGCCCACGCGCACCATCTGGATCGGGGTGTCGTCGCCGGCCAGGAGGACCTGCATGCCGGGGGCCAGCTCGCGCACGGCCTCGTGGTGGCCAACGTAGGAGTGGAAGCGGTCGGGCGTGCCCTCCAGGAGGGGATCGTCGCGCCCCGCGTCGGTCTTCGTCAGCGCGATGCCGCTGATTTCCTCGCCGTGGTGGGTGTCGATGACGCCGCCCAGGTGCAGGGTGAGGGTGCCCAGCCCGTAGCACAGGCCCAGGATCGGGAAGGATTCGCCCGAGCGCCCGGTCGTAGAAGGAGCGCAGCCATGCCTCGGCGCGCACCTGGCGTTCTTCCTTCAGGTGGTCGTCGGCGTTCGCGTCCCACGGGGATCCGCACACGAAGGCACCCGAGTACTCGGACAGGTCGAGGTCGGGCAGCTCCCTCTCCATGCGCACCTGGCGGACCTGGTCGGGGGTCAGTCCCGAGAAGCGAGGCAGGTCGGCGCACTCGGCGGCCAGGACGGGGCCGTCGTCGCGCGAGGTCAGCATGAGGAAGGGCTTGGTCATGCCCACCATGCTATCGACTACCTGCGCGCATGCAGAAGGTGTCCGCCTTCCAAGCGTGTGTGACGGACGCAGATGTGGGCGGCCTCTGTCACACTGGGAGCATGTTGATTCTGCACACCTCCGACTGGCACCTGGGGCGCACGCTGCACGGCGCGTCCCTGGGCGACAGCGCGGACGCGTTCATCGAGTGGCTGATCGCCCTGGTGCGTGAGCGGGGCGTGGACGCCGTGCTCATCTCGGGCGACGTGTTCGACCGCGCGGTCCCACCCGTCGACGCGCTCGCGCGGATGCGGCGCGCCCTGCGCGAGCTGACGGAGATCACGACGGTCATCCTGACGTCGGGGAACCACGACGGGGCGGCACGCCTGGGGCTTTTCGCCGACATGCTCACCCCCTCACTCCACGTGGTGACGGACCCCGAGGCGATCGGCACGCCCGTCGAGGCCGGGGGTGCCCTCGTGTACCCGATGCCCTACCTGGAGCCCGACCTCGTGCGTCAAAGCCTGTCGGACCTGGAGCCCAGCGGTGACGCCGAGCTGCCCGCTCCCCTGCCCCGCTCCCACCAGGCGGTCCTGGCGGCGGCGCTGCGCCGGGTGCGCGCGGACCTCGCGGCTCGGCGCAGCGCGGGCGACGAGCGCCCGGCCATCGCGATGCCGCACGCCTTCGTGACGGGCGCCCAGGCCTCGGACTCCGAGCGCGACATCCAGGTGGGCGGCGTCCCTTCCGTGTCCGCCGACCTCTTCGACACACTCGGGGGCGTTGATCCCCTGGCCCACGGCCTGGACTACGTGGCCGCCGGGCACCTGCACCGCCCGCAGGACATCTCGGGCGCATCCGTCCCGATCCGCTACGCGGGCTCCCCCATCGCGTATTCCTTCTCCGAGGCCGGGGCCGCCAAGTCGATCACCCTCGTGACCACGGACGCCACCTCGGTGACAGACATCGAGGTGGTTCCCATCCCGACGCTGCGGGGCATCGCGGTGCTCGAGGGAACCATGGATGAGCTGCTCGCGGATCCCGACCAGGCCACCACGGCCTCGTACGTGTCGATCACGGTCACGGACGACGCGCGCCCCGAGCGCATGGTTCCGCGCATCCGCGAGGTCTACCCGCACGCCCTCGTCGTCGTTCACCGTCCCTCCCAGGCCCCCTCGCTGGCTCCCGCGATGACCGTGCGCGCGTCCCGCGACCCGCGCGAGGTCACGGAGGAGTTTTACGAGGCCGTGGGTGGGCGAGCGCTGAGCGCTCAGGAGCGCGAGCTCGCCCTGGACGTGTGGGCGGGGCTTCGAGGAAAGGACATGCAGTGAAGATTCGGTGGCTGCGCATTGTGGGCATCGGCCCCTTCGCGGGCGAGCACACGGTCGACTTTTCGGCCTTCGAGGACTCGGGCCTGTTCCTGCTGGACGGGCCAACGGGCGCGGGAAAGTCCACGCTCATCGACGCGATCACCTTCGCCCTGTACGGCGACGTGGCGCGCACGAAGGACGCGTCGAAGGACCGGCTGCGCTCCAACCACATTTCGGATTCGGATCCCTCGGAGGCGGACCTGGTGTTCGAGGTGGCGACGGGCATCTACCGCGTGACCCGCACCCCCGCGTACACCCCGGCGGGCAAGAAGTCGCAGCGCAATTCGAAGTCGACGCTCACTCGCGTCGTGGAGGACCCGGATGCTCCGGACGGGTGGCGCACAGTGGAGCCGATCGCGTCGGGTCCGCGCGACGTGGGCTCCGAGATTCCGGCAATCGTGGGCCTGGACAAGGACCAGTTCCTGCAGACGATAGTCCTCCCGCAGGGCAAGTTCTCCCAGTTCCTCAACGCCACGTCGGATGCTCGCGAGCAGATTCTGCGCGACATTTTCGACACGCAGATCTACGTGGACTTCACGAAGGCCCTCGTCGATGCGGCCGCCTCGTCGAAGCGCGGCATCGAGGAGCGGCGCCTCGCCGCCGTTGGCGCTTTCGAGCGCGTGCGGTCGCTGGATGACGCCCTGAGCGGGGACGTGCACACGGATGCACCCGGCGCGCAGGAGCGCTCAGCCGAGGCCGAGGAGGCCGCTCAGTTGGACGCGGGCGCGGAGGATTCCAGCGCCGTGACGCGCTGGACCGAGGAAGCATGCAGTCGCGCGAGAGAGGCGCACGCGCAGACCCTGCGCGTTGCCGAGGCGGCCACGGAATCGGCTCGCGAGGCCTCCCGTGCCCTCGCCGAGGGACGTGCCGTAGCAGAGGCCCAGGCCGAGCACGCGCGCGTCAGCGCGACGCTCGCCGATCTTTCCGCATCGGAGGAAGCAATCGCATCCGACCGTGAGCGCGCGGGTCAAGCCCGCCGAGCGCTGGCCGTGGCGCCCCTCGACGCGGCCGTGGCCAAGGCCTCGGCTCGCCTGGAGGCCGCAGGAGACCAGGTCGCGGCTCTGTCCCCCACCCTCGGAGACGGGGATGCCATCGATCCCGTGTCCCTCACGCCCGAGGCCGTAGCCCAGCTCGGCGAGCGGGCGCAGAACCTGCGCGACGAGGCGACACGCACGCGCGGCTCGCTCGAGGAGGCCCTTACCGTCGAACGCTCGCTGCCCGAGGCACGCGCTCAGATCGAGTCGCTGCGCTCCCGCCGCAAGCAGGCCTCGGCACGCGTCGCGTCCATCGAGGCCGAGCGCGAGACATTGCCACTGCGCATCGAGCAGGCCACCGAGGCCCTACGCCTCATGCGGGCAGACGCCGACACCCTGCCCGAGGCCGCGTCCGCGCTGCGCGCCATCAACGAGCGTCTGGATGCCTCCATGCAGGCGGACCTGCTGCGCTCGGCCCTCCTCGGAGCATCGGACGAGCTGCGCGAGGCCACAGTCGCAGCGAAGCTCGCGAACGCCGCAGCTGCGGACGGCCACGACCTGTGGATCGCGCAGAGCGCGTCGGCCCTCGCACTCGAACTCGAGGAGGACGCGCCGTGTCCCGTGTGCGGCTCCGCTGAGCACCCGGCTCCCGCACCTGCCGCGGACGGGGAGATCACGCGCGAGCAGGTCGCCGAGCTGGACCAGGCGCGAGACCGCGCGGAGAGCGAGCTGCGGGATGCGCAGGCGCGCCACCAGGACCTCGTACGCCGTATCGCTCAGCTCAACGAGGTGGCCGGCGCCCCCACGCCGACGCTCGAGACCGAGCGGGATCGGGCGGCCGAGCTCGTCGCAAAGCTCGAGGCGCTCACCCCACAGATCAGCGAGATAGAGGCGGCCCTCGCGCAGGAGCGCACCCGCCTCGACGGACTGACGGATGCCCTCGCGAGTGCCCGCGAGAGTGCTGCGTCCCTCGCCTCCACCCTGCAGGAGCGCGAATCCGCCCTGGCTGCGGCTGTGGCTCGCGTGGAGACTGAGCGCGCCGACTTCGCCTCCCTCGATGAGCGCGCTGCAGCCCTGGATGAGCGCGCACACCGGGCGGCAGCCCTGGCCGGTGCCTGCGCCGATTGGGACAACGCCCGCGCCACGCTCGCGCAGGCGCGAAACTCCCTCGCGGATGCGCTGACGGAACAGGGCCTTGGGGCGGACTCGTGGCGTACGCTTCTGCTTCCACTCCCCCAGGTCGCGTCTCTCGAGGCGCGTGTTGCCACGCACGAGAAGGCGCTTTTCGCGGCGCGCGAGGCGCTTGCTTCGGAGCGCCTGACCCGCGCGGCAGTAGCGTCCGCACCGGACCTTGAGGCTCTCACCGAGACCGCCCGCAAGGCCGAGGAGGACGCCGCTGCGGCTTCTCGGGCCTCAGGTATCCTCGAGCAGCACTGCGCTCAGCTGGACGCCGCCCGCGCCTCGCTCGAAGAGGCGTTGGAAGCGCTCGCCCGCGCACGGGAGAAGGCGGGCCCCATCCGACGCCTCGCAGACATCGCCGCTGCATCGGGACCGGAGAACCTCGCGTCCACTCCCCTGTCGGCATGGGTGCTTATCGCGCGCCTGGAAGAGGTGCTGGCGGCCGCGAACCCGCGCCTGGCGGCGATCTCGTCGGGACGCTACGAGCTCGTGTCCGTCCCCGACGACGGCACCGCCTCGCGCAAGTCTGGCCTCGGCCTGGCGATCATCGATCACGACACGGATGCGCTGCGCAGCCCGCGCACGCTGTCGGGCGGGGAAACGTTCTACACGTCTCTTGCGCTGGCGCTTGGCCTCGCAGACGTCGTCTCAGCCGAGGCCGGTGGCATCGAACTGCGCACGATGTTCATCGACGAGGGCTTTGGCTCGTTGGATTCGCACACGCTCAGCCTCGTCATGGCACAGCTCCAGGCGCTGCGCTGCGCGGGCCGAACGGTCGGCGTTATCTCACACGTGGAAGAGATGGCGACCCAGATCGCGGACCAGATTCAGGTACGGCCCCTGCCGGAGGGGGGATCAACCCTCAGCGTGCGCGCATAGGCGTCAGCCCTTGTGCAGGGCCAGGACGGCGGGGCGCTCGGAGCGGTCGAACCACGCCAGGGAGGACTCCCACAGGGCGGCCACGGCCTCGTCGGCGTCGTCCTGGGTGTCAGCATCCAGGACGGCCTGGACCGCGGGCGAGGCGTCGGGCAGGTCCGCGAGGATAGCGGCCACGTCCGACCAGGTGTATTCGAAGGGCGCGGCCTCGAAGATGTGGGGTTCGATCTGCTCGCCGGGAGTCAGCGTCGTCGAGGTCGGCGTGTCGACGGCGAGGACGACGCGCGCCAGTCCCGCCCCCTCCGTCTCGCGTGCCAGCTCGAGGGAGGACAGCGCCGCCTCGGTAATGGCGTCGTCCTCGAGGACCTCGATGTCCTCGCCGCTCATGCCGGCCTCGGGCACACACAGGACCCCGCTGCGCACGGGCGGCAGCAGGACGGACAGGTCAGACAGGACGGCAGGAACGTAGACGCGCATGATCACAGTGTAGGCATCCACTGCGCGACAATGGCTTCCAACGCGTCGGAGGCGGCGCAACGCGTGCCGTTCTCGCCGAGCGCTTTGCCCCGCAGAGCAGCCCGCCCGACACCCGCATCTTCATCGACAACATGAAAGAGACGATGAGGCATGAAGGCACCGATCGCGGCTTGTAAGGATGGGACCGGGTGTGGGCCGATCGCGTCCGTACTCACGCGGTTGACGATGATATCGACCGGAAGATCCCGCCCATGATCCTCCCACCAACGCGCCACGAAGGAGAGGCGGTTGATACCGACGATATCCCCTCGCGCGACGATCACGAGTCGGTCGGCACGCTCGAGCACCCCGAGGGCAGCATCGTCACGGTTGGCACCCCGAGCAGTTTTTTCCAGGGACGTGGAGGCAACGTCAATGACGCAGTAGCGGGCGCTCAAACGCAGTGCGCCGACAATCGTTTCGATGCTCGGACGACTGACTTCGCGCCAGCGGTGCGGGGTCACAAGGCCGGTAACGACGCGCAGCCCCTCGGAGCGAGGAACGCTGGCGGCGTTGATGTCCTGGGGTGTGAGGGGCCCACGCGAGGCGGTACGCGCCAGGATCGACAGGCCCGAGGCCTGGACGGGCATCCCGAGGAGGTGTGCAATCGTCGGGTTAGCGGTATCAGCATCGACGAGGAGGGTCGGTGCGCTGTGCGCAAGAATCGCCGCGAGGCCGCACGCGATGGTCGTGCGTCCGGGTGCCCCGCTGGTGCCCCACACGGCGATGACCGTCCCCGGAGACGAGGGAGGAGGCGGAGGCGGGGGTTGTTCGTCGGATGCAGCTGCATGGACGCGGACGTTGCGCGTGGCCGCGATGAGCGAATTGACGACTTGTTCGGGACTTCCCGGGGCCGCAACGGAGGCGACACCGAGGGACGCGAGCCGAGACCGTTCTGCGTGCGCTGCCAGAGCGACGACCGCCATGCCACACGAGCGCAGCGCATCGATAGACTCGGCCGTCAGATCCGGATCGCTGCCGTCGATGACGGCCAGGTCCGCAACGCCAGCGCGGGCCGCTGCGATCACCTCGGCGAGGTCGGCGCAGCGCCGGACGATCGCCAGGGTATCGCCGTGGCGCTGTATCGCCTGGATGAGGGGTGCTTCGTATCGCTGATCGGCCAGGATGACGACCCCGTGAACCGAACTCATGGCGCACCGACGGGCACGGCGGCGAGTCCATCCGTGGAACTTTGAGCGGCCAGGAGAACCGGAAGAGACTGTGAATCGGCGAGAATCTCGATGCGTTGTCCCCTCCTCGTCTGGGATGAGGAGGTCGCCTCAATCGTGCGCACGAAGGTAAAGGTTCCCTCGATTTCGCGCGCCGGTGCGATTCCTTGGGCCTGCGTTCGCGTCGGCACCGTCCACAGACGAATCTTGGTGCCGTCCGCCACCCCATCCGGAAGGCCGGTGGTCACGGTCACCGCGAGACGAACCGTGTCTTCCGCGTCTTCCGCTGCTCCCTGCGCAATATCGGAGCGCATGAGGATCTGCCCGGGCGCAAGCTGACGCGTCGCGACGGAGCCCATGGGAGCCTCGGATGTGGGGGCGTAGACGGAGGCGTCCACGCGAAGGACGATTTCGCGCACGTTGTCGGCGGTGATGGCATCGCCGGGCGCGATCGTGGTCGTCACGGTGTAGACGCGGGTTCCTCCCCGGAGGAGCCCACTGAGGACACTGAAAGCGATCACGGACGCGATAACGAGGACCACTCCGATAACGAATCGGCGGTCCACCTTGCCGGGGGCGCGCGTCGGAATCGACACTGAAGCTGAGACGCGTTTCACTCTTCTATGATGCACTCTCAACCGAAAAAGCGGTAGGTTGCCCACTATTCATCACAACCAACCGATCTGATCGGCGACATGACACGTAAAAAATTGCCGACTCAAACCAATCAAACGAAGCAACGCCAACTGATAGCATGTTGCCATGGCAACACGATTCCTCACTCTCGCTGATGTCGCCGAGACCCTGAATCTCACGATGTCAGCCACCCGCGCCCTCGTTTCCTCCGGCGAGCTCCCGGCCATTCAGGTCGGCGGCAAGCACGTGTGGAGGATCGAAGAATCGGTCCTGGAGCAGTTCATCCAGGATCAATACGTCGCGACGCGCGAGCGTCAGAAGGCGGAAAACACTCAGTAATCGGTCGACCATCGCTGGCCGATGACGCGGAGTCGACGAAGCCCCGCGAGTGCCAGCGAGACGGTCACCCCTTCCTGCTCATCGCGGCCGTCAAAGCTGACGACCGCCCCACTGAGGGCGACATCGACGTGGTCCGCATAGACCGCGTCGATGACCCCCTGTGGTCCCCACCGTCGGACTCAATGGCGACGCCGACCCCACGCGCACTCAGCTCTCGTAGCACGTGCCCAACACCGACCCCACCCCTGATCGATGATTCACGGGCGACGCTACGACCCAGAGGCCAGGCGCCGACGACGGCAGACAGCATGACGAGGCTGTCGCCGCTTTCTCCGCGCATGAGCACCCACGTTCGTGTTGAGTCAAGGATCTGACCCGACACGACCTGTCCGCCACGCAACGCGAGGGTAACAATGCCCGAGGCGCCGGCGAGCCGCGCTGACAGGGTCACGGACGCGCGCTCGGCATCCGTGAGCTCATCGATGAGTTCTTCGAGGTCGCGCACGCGCTGCTCGTCGAAGCGCGCTTCCAGCTCGGCGATGAATGCTGACATGTCCATGTCCCTACGATGCCACACCCCCACCACTAAAGCGCTGCACATCACATTTTCATATCATTTTAACAAACGTATTGACACAGACTGAAACGAAGCGGATAGTTATATGCAACGAATCCGTCTCACTCGATGAAGAGTTCACCATGACTGATGATTCACGCACTCCCCTGGGCCAGGAACACCTGTCCGATGCTTTTCTCTGGCTGGTGGGCGCCCCGCTGGCCTTCCTTGATTCGCTCTACCTGACCAGACTCGCCCCTCCCCTCGAACCCGAGTACCCGGAGACTCTGGTTGTCTGGATACTCGGTGTGCTTGCACTCTTCCTGCTGATCTGGAGCCTCCTCAGCTCGGCGTGCGCCCACCTCGCACTGCTGCGTGGTGCACCGCCGGCCGTGCGTCGCGTCGCGCACGCGCTCGTCGCGCGCTGCGGAACCAGGCTGGCGCGCTCGATGCTCGCCCGGGCAGGTGCCAGCGCACTCATCGGGTCCGCGCTAGTGAGCGCCGCACCAATTGCTGCTTCGATAGCGGCACCGCAAGAGAGCTCATCACCGGGGCTTTCGCTCACGTGGGCGGATAGCCCACACCCCTGCGAGCCCACCCAGGAGCCGCCGCGCGCCTCGCCGGATTCTTCCACCGCACCGGCATCGACCTCCCCCGATTCGATCACAGTCGCGCCGGGCGATTCCCTCTGGTCGATTGCCGCGTCCCTGCATCCCGGAGCTGATGACACCCGCATCGACGCAACGTGGCGCGCTATTCACGAGGCCAACGCGGGCACGATTCCCGACCCGGACCTCATCCATCCCGGCCAGCAACTCACACTCCCCCAGGACTTGCCATGAGCGCACAAATCGCACCCCGGCCTCGCAGCATCGAGCCGAGGCTGAGACGGGCGGCATCAACGCGGCCCAGCCCCACCCGTCCGGTCCAGCCCGCTGCCTTTCCGCTGGAGTCGCGACGAGGCACTCCCCACAGTCACCCGCGCACTCAGGCACCGCAGCGCGCGGACGCGCCCACGCCGCACGATCTGCCCGATGCCCAGCAGTGGGCCGCCACGCTTGCGCGTGCAATCATCGAGGTGGTCACGGGGGCGCGCCAGGCTCCGCAGCTTCGACGGTGGCTCCTCCCGGAACTCTACGGCGCGCTCACGACCGTCCGCCTCTCCCCCTGTGCGCGCAGCACTCGGCCGATCCATGTGCGCACGTGTCCGATTGACGCGGCGACCACCGAGGCGGCCGTCATCGTGTCCACCGCGTCTCGCACGTACGCGCTCGCCCTGCGCCTCGAGGAATACCGCGGACGCTGGATGATAACGGCGCTCGAGCTCGCCTAACCTCGCTGACGAGGCCCGGCCTTCGGCACAGAAACGGGTGAGGGGCTCCCGCAGGAACCCCTCACCCGTGTGCTGTATCAATCAGCTCAGCGGCGGCGACGCTTCTTGGCGGCCGCGCGACGCTCTGCGCGGTTACCGCTGGACGGCGACCCGGCCGATTCGGTACCCTCAGAGGAGCTGTAGCTCACGCGACTCGGTGCCTTCGCGCGGCCCACGTTACCCATGACGGAACGGGCGTGAGCCACGGCCTCGCGCGCGGCCTCGGAGGTAGCGGACTCGGCGGCAGCAACCTCTTCGACGCTGGGCTCGGCGGTCTCGGACGAGGCGGGAGCCTGCTCGGGAGCAACGGTCGCGGATGCAATCGAGCCACCGGCTTCCTCCTCGGCGGCCGCCAGCGCACGCTCAAACTGCTTGGCGTAGGAGAACACCTGCTGGACGGACTCCTCGCGGATACGCTCGACCATCGCCTGGAACATCTGCGCACCCTCGTCCTTGTACTCGACGAGCGGGTCACGCTGACCCATCGCACGCAGGCCGATGCCTTCCTTCAGGTAGTCCATCTCGTAAAGGTGCTCGCGCCACAGGCGGTCCACCACGGAGATGACGACGCGACGCTCGAGGGTGCGAATGGGCTCATCGCCCAGCTGCGCCTGGGCCAGCGGGTTGGCGTTCAGGCGATCCTCGGTGTCCGCGTAGACGGCGTGGATATCGCCGACCAGCTCGTTGACCAGGTCGTCGCGCACGAGGGACGCGGCGCCGCCGTGCTCCTCTTCGACCTCTTCGATCGTGACCGACGGCGGGTAGTAGGCGCGCAGGTGCTCCCACAGGGTGGGCAGATCCCACTCGTCCACGGACTTATCGGCAATAGCCTCGTCGACGAGGCCGGTCACGAGGGACTCCATGAAGGCACGCATCTGCGGCCCCATGTCCTCACCCTCGAGCACCTTGCGACGCTCGCGGTAGATGGTCTCACGCTGACCCGTCATGACATCGTCGTACTTCAGGACGTTCTTACGGATCTCGAAGTTGCGGGCCTCCACCTGGTGCTGGGCCGACGCGATCGAGCGCGACACCATGCGGTTTTCCAGGGGCATGTCCTCCGGGTATGCGCCCGAGGCCATGATGCGCTGGGCCATGCCCGAGTTGAACAGGCGCATCAGGTCATCTTCCATCGACAGGTAGAAGCGGGACTCGCCCGGGTCTCCCTGACGGCCGCTTCGTCCGCGCAGCTGGTTGTCGATACGACGCGACTCGTGGCGCTCCGAACCGAGCACGTACAGGCCGCCCAGCTCGCGCACTTCCTCGCGCTCGGCCTCGACGGCCTCTTCCGCGGCCTCGAGCGCCTTGGGCCACGCCTCGCGGTACTCCTCCGGGTTCTCCTTCGGGTCAATGCCCTCCGCAGCCAGGTTCTTCTGAGCGATGACCTCCGAGTTACCACCCAGCATGATGTCGGTACCACGACCGGCCATGTTCGTGGCCACCGTGACCGCACCCTTACGGCCGGCCATCGCGACGATGGCGGCTTCACGGGCGTGCTGCTTAGCGTTGAGCACCTCGTGCGGGATGCGCTTCTTCTTGAGCATCTGGGAGAGAAGTTCGGACTTTTCTACCGAGGCGGTACCGATGAGGACCGGCTGGCCGGCCTCGTGACGCTCGACGACGTCCTCGATGATCGCGTTCAGCTTGCCCTTCTCCGTCGGGTAGACGAGGTCGGACTGGTCCTTGCGGATCATCGGCTTGTTCGTGGGGATCGGGATGACGTCGATCTTGTAGGTCGACGCGAACTCCGCGGCCTCGGTCTCGGCCGTACCGGTCATGCCCGAACGGGAGCCCTCGGGGTACAGGCGGAAGTAGTTCTGCAGCGTGATCGTGGCGAGCGTCTGGTTCTCGGCCTTGATCTCGACGCCTTCCTTCGCCTCGATCGCCTGGTGCATGCCGTCGTTGTAGCGGCGGCCCGGCAGGACTCGGCCCGTGTGCTCGTCGACGATGAGGACCTCGCCGCCGTCCACGATGTAGTCGCGGTCCTTGAAGAACAGCTCCTTGGCGCGGATCGCGTTGTTGAGGAAGCCGATCAGCGGGAGTGTTCGCGGCCTCGTAGAGGTTCTCGACGCCCAGCTGGTCCTCGACCTTGTCGATGCCCGGCTCCAGGATACCGACGGTCTTCTTCTTCTCGTCGACCTCGTAGTCCTCGTCGCGCTTGAGCATGCGCGCGATGCGAGCGAACTCCACGTACCAGCGGTTCAGGTCGCCATCCGCGGGGCCCGAAATGATAAGGGGGGTACGGGCCTCGTCGATGAGGATCGAGTCAACCTCGTCGACAATGACGAAGGCGTGGCCGCGCTGAACCATATCCTCGGGAACCTGCGCCATGTTGTCGCGCAGGTAGTCGAAGCCGAACTCGTTGTTCGTGCCATACGTGATGTCGCAGGCGTACATCTCACGACGCTCGGCAGGGGTCTGGCCCACGAGGATACAGCCGCACGTCAGTCCCAGGAAGTTGTAGACGCGGCTCATGATGTCCGACTGGTACTTCGCCAGGTAGTCGTTAACCGTCACGACGTGCACGCCCTTGCCGGTCAGCGCGCGCAGGTATGAGGGCATGGTCGCGACCAGTGTCTTACCCTCACCGGTCTTCATTTCCGCGATCTTGCCCTGGTGCAGGGCGATACCGCCCATGACCTGGACGTGGAAGGGACGCATGCGCAGGATGCGCCACGAGGCCTCACGGACCGTCGCGAACGCCTCCACCAGGATATCGTCCAGGGTCTCACCCTCTTCGAGGCGATCCTTGAACTCCTGAGTCTTAGCCTGCAGCTCCTCGTCCGTCAGAGCCTCAAAAGTCCTCCTGCAAGGCATCAACCTGCGACGCAAGCCGGTCCAGCTTGCGCAGCATACGTCCTTCGCCCGCGCGAAGGATCTTGTCAATAATCGACACGAATAGCTCCTGACGTCTATAGCCCGCCCCCTTGTAGAGCGGACAGTCAAATCCACCCATTAGTTTACGAACTAACTGCCCAAAGTGGAAACGCCCGCGCGAACATGGACGCATTTAACGCTCACAGCGCACACGGGGGCGCCCCGGGCACGATGCCCGGGGCGCCCTGCGGTCCTTCAACCGTCAGACTGTCGTGTTCAAGCGAAGCACGCCGTACGTCCACCCGTGACGGTGGTAGACGACGCACGGCTGGTTCGTGTCCTTATCGACGAAGAGGAAGAAGGGGTGGCCGACCATCATCATCTGGTCCAGGGCTTCATCCACGCTCATGGGCGGAGCCTCGTGCACCTTCTGACGGACGATGATCGGGGTATCACCCCACTGCTCCTCGCGGGCTTCTCCGACCTTCAGGTCCTCAGCGCTGCGCAGCGGCTTAGGAGCCTCGGGTTCGGGTGCGGCCACCTCTTCGACGACGGGAGCTTCGAGGATTTCGGCTTCGGCCAGGTCGCGCGGGTACCGACGGCGGTGGTCCTTCACGCGATCACGCAGGCGGCGCAAGCGCTCATAGAGCTTGCCGGCGGCAATGTCGACGGCCGCGTAGCGATCAGCGGACTGAGCCTCAGCGCGAATGATCGGGCCCTTACCGTAAACGGTCAGCTCGATACGCTCGGCGGTGTCGGCCTGGCGGGGGTTACGTTCGTGAGTCAGCTCCACGTCGACGCGCTGAGCGCGGGGGTAGAACTGAGTGATCTTCGAAACCTTCTCCTCCACGTATTCCCGGAAATTCGGGTGAATCTCGGCATTACGTGCGACGACGGTGATGTCCATGTGTTTCCTCCATGGTGTGCGGCGGGCATCGTTGCCCGCAGGTGGGGATTGTTCGGTGCTCACTGCCCGAACCGTGGTCTGAGCTATCACCTCCCGCACTGACGTGAAGAGCGTCCCTGCTGCTCACGCTATCGAAAGTCTGTAGCCACATTATACCCCAGCCGGTGACCTGCGTCATGTGATAAGTCCGGGTCGGCAGATCGCCACAACCGCGTCGAGCCCGCCCAGCACACGTTCCATTTCCCGGATCGTCACACCCGTCGTCACCACGTCATCCACCGCCACAACAAGCACGCCGGGTCCCGGGACCGCGAGCGCACGCATCGACCCCATGCGCCCCACCGTGCGCTGCGCCCCAGCCTTACCCGACTGGGAGGTTGCGCCGATCCGCAGGCGCACCGCATCCACCACCCGCACACGCACACCCGGCCGCGCACCTGCCGCCAGCGCACGGGCAACAGCGCGTGCCAGCGGCAGAGCCACCTGCCTGCCCCGCAGGCGCCTCTTCCACGACGAGGGAGCGGGCACCACCCACACGTCCACCGCGCTCCCGGTCGACGGCACCCTCCCCGCCGACGTCCCCACAGCGGCAGCGGGCGACCCAACCACACCCAGCACCCCGCCCAGCGCGGTGCCGAGGCGGGCGCCGGCCTCGTCGAGAAAATCGGAGAGATCGGTGCGCGAGGAGTGCTTGGCAGCCAAGATGATGTGCCTCAGTGATCCCGCGTAGTCGCCCATGGCTAGCGCGGGCAGATCGCCGCGCGCACCGTCAACGACGGTCGGGATTGGCTCCGCCTGCGCACGGCGACGGCACGACGGGCACAGGACCTCGTCCCAGGCGCGACACCCGGCGCATTGCACGGGAAGCAGCGCACCCACGAATCCTCTCCCAAGGGCACCCAGACCGCGCTCTCCCGCCACGTGTCTCACCCCGCGTAGCGCGCGGAGGTCAGTGTGTCGGGGGCATTTTGCCACAGGGCGCCCGAGCGGATGAGTACCTGTTCCCTGCCGGTGGCATCGGTGCCCGTAATGACGACGGCAGAAGATGACCCACCGGCGCTCATCGACGTCACACGAATCGGAAGGGACACGTTGGACGGCAGACCACCCAGGGGCATCGTGACGAGCTGATCGTCCTCACCTGTCGCGCGCACGACAAGCGCGAGACCCGTCGGCGTCGTCCACGAGGCATCGACAACCGAGCCGTGTTCGAGGGGAATCTCTTCGAGGGAACGGATTGCCAGCGGACGCCCGGAGGCCCCTCGCTCGACGACGCCCACCCATGCGCTCGCGTCGCTGCCCCGCAGGACGAGGGCGCGCGTGCCGTCGGGCGAGATGCGAACCGCTCGGATCTGCCCGGCGCTTTCGGACTCCACGCTCACACTGAAGGCGCCGTCGACTCCCCCGCCGACGCTCACCGACGAGGCCGTGGCCGGACCCCACACCCATCCGAAACGATCAACCGACGGACCGAGGGGCGCGTGGCCGGGCAGGAACGCAACCGTCGTCCCGCCGCGCTGCGCGTATACCCCGTCGGTGCCGCTCCATGCGATCAGCGAGGAGTCGACGGGCGACACCGTCGGATTGGAGGCATCGGTGACCGCGGTCAGCTCCGTCACCGAGGATGAGGAAACGAGCCCGATCCCGCCAGGACCGGCACCCACAAGGGTGTCCAGCGAGTAGGTGGGCGGTACCGGAATCGCCTGCATATCCAGCACATCACCGGACAGGGAAGCATTGACACGCAACACGTCCGCTACCTGAGTCAGGGTGCGGACCAGTTCCCACGCGAGGGTCGTGCGCGCACTCTCGCTGCTGGGCATCACCGCGTTGAGCTCCACGCGCGCAACCCCATCGGCGACGTCCAGCCCCTGGGACGGCACGGTCGTGCCCGGCGGGATCGCGTTCGCCGTCACCGGAGCGAGGGATTGACGGGGACCTTCGACGAGGCCCGCAAGCAAGTGCGAGGCCAGACGCCGAGAGGGATACCAGCGCGGGTCTGCAACCAGGTCACCACCCTCCGCCGTCGGAAAGTAGAGGTTGGCGAGCGAGAACGAGGCCGTGAAGGACGCCCGGCTCATCAAAACCATGTTCTCGGGGTTGTTAATGCGCCACTGTCCCTCCTCACGCACGAGGGTGAAGGTACGAGACACGGTCGAGGTGGCCACGCGGGTCAGCACGCCAAAGGCATCGACGCTGGCCACACCGAGCACGGCGACCGTCACATCGACCTGCGTTGCGGTCTCGGAGCCGGCGGTAACGGAGGGTGCCGTGTCCGTGTCGTAGACGAGGATCTCAGTCTCCGGCTGCCATGAGCGCGCCGAGGCTGCACTCAAGAACAGGCGAGCCGTCGCATAGTCGTCCTGGGGGCCGGCGGCACAGGCGAGCAGGAAGTCATTGACCAGGGTCGCGGCATCGGCATCCGCGGAGGGACCCTCCGCGGAAAACTGGATGCCGCTACCGTCCTTGGCGGACACGTCGAAGGGGGCCGGGGCCGATGAGGTAGGCAGCGAGGTACACCCGGCGAGGGCCAGGCAGCCGGCGAGAGCGAGAGGCATCAGTCGGCGTTTCATTCGTTCTCCCACAGGGCCAGGGGGCGGCTAACGATGTCCTCGCCGGCTTTCTTCGGCAGCGTCATCAGGAAGGAAGCCCCGCGTCCGGGCTCCCCGTATGCCTGAAGGCGCCCACCGTGGATGGCAACGTCTTCCGTCGCAATCGCGAGGCCGAGGCCGGTTCCACCGGTCGTACGTGCGCGCGCGGTGTCCGCCCGGTAGAAGCGATCAAAGACGTGGTCCGCAACCTCCTGGGTCATGCCCACTCCACGGTCGCGGACGCGGCAGGCGACATCGGTCTCGGTCGTTGCGAGCGTAATCGTCACGGGCGTGCCGTCGGCGTGCTCGATCGCATTGACGACGAGGTTGCGGATGACGCGTTCGATGCGGCGCTCGTCAACCTCGGCGGCAACGCGGGTGGGGGCGACGATCTCGACCGCGACACCCTGGCGCTCGGCGAGATCGGCGCACGCCTCGACGACCCGAGAGACGATGGGACGTAGGTCGCGGTCTTCTGCGTCCAGCAGGGCGCTCGCCGCGTCGTAGCGAGAGATCTCGAGCAGATCCGCGAGCATCTGTTCCATGCGTTCGGTCTGGTCGTGCAAGAGCTCAGCGGAGCGGCGCGCGTGCGCGGGTAGATCGTCGCGGTTATCCCAGACGATGTCATCTGCCATGCGGATAGTCGTCAGCGGCGTGCGCAGCTCGTGGGACACGTCGGACACGAAGCGCTGCTGCAGTTTGGCGAGCTCGTCGTATCGCGAAATGGTGTCTTGCAGCGAGGACGTCATCGCGTTGAAGGCGCGCCCCAGGTCCGCCATCTCATCGTCACCGCGAACGTCGACGCGCACGTCCAGGTCCCCCTCCGAGGCTTTCGTCGCGGCCTGAGCGGTCACACGCACGGGCAGGAGCAACCGGTGCAGGAGCGCAAACACGCCAATCGGTAGGGCGATGATGATCGGCAAAGCGGACAGGAAGAGAACCCGAAGGACCACGTCCACCTGCGCCTGATCGGCGGAGAGCGAATAGAGAATGTAGAGCTCGTGTGTGCCCGCGCGGGGCAGCTGGACCTGCGTACCGACCAGGATCCCCGGCTCTTCCCTCTTGTCCTCACGGAACGAATGGCGACCGACTGCCACTGCGCCCCTCCCCCAGCGACCGCCGCACGCATCTCGCTCGTCACGAGGGTGCGCATCTGCTCATCTTCGATCTGATTGATGCGCAGCGAGGCTGTGGCGCCCTCCGAGCGCAGCAGCGCCACGTTCGTCGCACCCGCGCCGGCCGCCGAGGCCTTGAGTGATGCCAAGGCCCCCCGCGCGGATTCCTGGACCTGCGCCGGGGACGAGGCGGTCGAAGAGGAGAACACGGACTGAGCCGAGGAGAAACGCAGTGACGCATCCGCCAGGATCGCATCCCTGCGCGTCTCGAACATGGACGTGCGTAGCTGGGAGGCGATGATCACGCCAAAGACGAGAACGATGATGAGAGTGGCGACCGTGATCGCGAGGGCAATTCTGGCCGACAGGGAGTGTCGAATGCGGCTGGCGAGGTGCGACGAGGCGAGGAAGGCCCACGGCCTCGAGCCTGTGATGGCGCGCAGCAGGTCCCTCAGCGTGTCCCTACGCCCCTGCGCCTGCACGGTACCCAACCCCGCGGACGGTCACGACGAGCTCAGGACGCTCGGGATCTCGTTCAATCTTCGAACGCAGACGCTGCACGTGAACATTCACGAGCCTCGTGTCGGCGGCGTGGCGGTATCCCCACACCTGTTCGAGGAGTTCCTCGCGAGAAAAAACCTTCCAGGGCGCGCGCGCCAGCGTCACCAGCAGATCGAATTCGAGGGGCGTCAGGGCGATGACGCGGTCCCTCACGCTTGACGATGTGTCCGGTCACGTCGATGGACAGGTCCTGCAAGCTGAGGCCCTCTTCCACCTGGGCGTCCTCACGTCCGCGCAGGCGGGCACGCACGCGGGCCACCAGCTCCTTCGGTTTAAAAGGGCTTGGGCACGTAGTCGTCCGCCCCGGCTTCGAGCCCCGTCACCACATCAGAGGTGTCAGAACGAGCGGTCAACATAACGATCGGGGCATCCGACACGCGTCGAATCGCGCGGCACACGTCGAAACCGTCCATGCCGGGAAGCATCACATCGAGAAGAACCAGGTCTGGGTGATGCTCCTGGAATTGAGCCAACGCCTGGGATCCGTCGGCACAAAAGACGACGTCGAAGCCCTCGTTCTGGAGGACAATCCCGATCATCTCGGCCAGGGCGACGTCGTCGTCGACGACGAGGATGCGCGAACTCATGTCACGATAGTGTCACGAAATCGTCACGAACGCAGAAGACTCGCGCATCAACGGCCCAATTTCTCAACCGGACAAGGTTTCACGCGACGGCGCTGTGTGGCAGGATTGATGACAGACCAGCACCATCAACATGGAGGCACGAATGAGCACCCCGTGGACCGCTCCCGACTCGTCGACCCCGTACCAGTCTTCCCCGACCCCTTCAGGTGCGGGCGACCAAGGCTATGGCGCTCAGCCCTCCTACGGTGCGCAGCAGGGTTACGGTGCGCAGCCTGGCTACGGCGCACAGCAGGGCTATAACGCCCAGCCTGGCTACGGCGCACAGCAGGCTATAACGCCCAGCAGGGTTACGGCGCACAGCCTGGCTACGGCACACAGCCTGGCTACGGCACACAGCAGGGATACGGAGGCCAGCAGGGCTACGCGTCGTCGCAGCCCGGTGCTTCCGGCTACAGCGTGAACGCCAATCAGTGGGGCTGGGAGGCCAAGCCCGGCATTATCCCCCCTGCGTCCGCTCACCATCGGTGACCTGATGAGCGGCTCCTTCGCCGCAATTCGCCAGAACCCGAAGATTCTTTTCGGCTTCACTATGGCGGTCATGGCGGTCATTTCTCTCCTCACTATGGTGACGTCGTTCCTCCCGACCTCCCTCGGGTCTGTCACCGGATCGAGCGATCCCCAGGCTTCACTCACTGGTACGGAGGACTTGGCCATCATGCTGCTCGGTGGCCTCGCATCGCAGGGCGTGCAGACGCTGGCGACACTCGCGGGCACCACCATCATCATGGGCATGCTGGCAACCACGGTCTCGCAGATGATGATCGGCAACAAGGTGACGCTCTCGCAGGCCTGGACCATGACTCAGCCGCGCCTGGGTGCTCTCATCGGCACGTTCCTCGTCACCAGCATTGCGACATCGATCCCGCTGATCATCTACGCCGTGCTCATGTTCGTCCTGCTCTTTGCTTTCATCGGGTCCGACTCGTTTGGCTGGCTTGTTCTGGTCGGAGTCCTTCTCCTCATTCCGACCTTGGTTGCCACGTACTTCATGACCATTAAGCTTGCCTTCGGCTCCGTCATCACGGTACTCGAGGAGATCGGACCGATCGCGGCCCTGAAGCGGTCGTGGACCCTGAGCAACGGCTACTTCTGGCCGACGCTCGGGCGGCTCCTGCTCGTCTCCGTGGTCGCCAGCTTTATCGCTGGTTTCATCGGTGGTTTCGTCGGTGGTTTCGCGGGCGTGGCAATGTTTGCAGCGGCCGATAGCGAGACCGGTTCGACAATTGCCTTGGCTGTTACGGCGGGTCTGACCACGCTCGCAAGCGGCCTCGTCACGCCGCTGACGGCCACCTACCAGACGCTCGTGTACGCGGACCTGCGCATCCGTAAGGAGAACTTCGCAGCGGTCCTCATCCAGGCGAGTACCCAGCCTCAGTGAACCCCATGCTCGGATGCGAGATTCCGCTGACGCCCGATCAGGGCGAGGCTCGAGACTGGCTCCTTGAGGAGCTTTCGAAGGGTGTCTACGGTGAGATTTCGGGCCCTATCGTCAGCTTCGTCTCGGACCTGATCGATGGTTTTTTCCGTCTTTTGTCGTGGAGGGGCGAGGGCACCCCACCGATCTCGTTGATCCTCACGATCCTGGCGATCATCGCGATTGCCGCCCTGATCGTTGTGCTCATCCTCCACCCGATTCGACTGGCCAAGCGCCGGTCCAGATCCGTTTTCGAGGAGGAGACCACTACTCCGCAGGTTCGGGCCTCGTTCGACGAGGCCGTGGCCTCCCAGGATTGGAACCTCGCGTACGTGTGGGCCTACCGTCTCATGGTCCTGGGCCTCGACGACCACGACGTCGTCTCCTCGACCCCGGGCTTGACCGCCCGCGAGGCTGCCGACGCCGCGACCCGTGTCGCCCCCGGACTTGCCCCACAGCTGTCCACCTACGCCGAGACTTTCGACAAGGTGCGCTACGGTCACTCCACGATCACTCGCGAGGAGGTGGATGCGCTGCGTTCCTTCACGCCAATCCTCCTCGATTTGTGTAGCCACGCGAAGGACCTGTCATGAAGTCCCGACAGGTTTCCATCGTCACCCCGACGGCCCGTGAACGTTTTTCGACGGCACGACCGATGCTGCTCCTCATCGCCATCACAGTGATTGCCCTGCTGGGCTCGGTGTTCCTCAGCCAGATGGGATACAACAACGAGCCCGTCGGTATTCGCAACAGGCACGGCGACGGTGCCCGGGCGCTCGCCCAAGTTCTTGGCAACCACGGAGTGTCCGTACGCGAAGTCAACGCCGATCAAGCCGCCACTGTGGACGATGACACGACTCTCGTCGTCATCTTTCCCTCGCGCATGAGCGACTCTGTCGCCAAGGCGATAGAGACTCGCACGAACGTCGTCTACGTCGGGCTCGAAGAACAATACGATTCGTCCTCTCCCTATCTGGGTGGACTGCGCGCGCGACGCGACTGGGAGAGCCCTCGTGTCGTCACGGCCGGGTGCCAATCCGAAGCCGCGACTCGTGCGGCCTCACTGACCTCCTCTGCCTACACGATCACGGGCAGCGCTCAAGGCTGGGTGCTGTGCTTCTCAACGACGAGCGACGTCTACGGGTACGCGGAAAAGATCGAGGATGGGCGTTTCCGCGCGATCATTCCCGATTCCCTTCGCCTGCGTAACCGCGCGATCACCGACGAAGGTAACGCCGCCCTCGCTATCAACGCGATCGGACGCACCCCGAAGGTCGCATGGTATTCGCCAACGGAAAAAGATACCCTCGGCCACGGTCAAGACCTCAGTACCGAGGCTCCTTTCCTCGCGCCCGCGTTCCTCCTGACCATCGGCGCGTGCCTCATCGCTGCCGTTGCTCGAGGCAGGCGCCTCGGCCCCCTGACACCGGAGAATCTGCCGATCGAGGTTCCCGCCTCTGAAACCGTCATCGGCAAAGCCCGCCTCATGCGCTCTCAGCGTGCCTACGAGCACGCCGCCACGGCACTGCGCAGCGCAAGTGCGTCACGTATCGCGACCGCGGTTGGCGTCGCCCACACAGCTGACCGTGAGACTCTCACCCACGCGATTGAGCAACGAGGCCTGCTCACGTCACGCTCGACCGCTCTCTTATGGGGGCCTCCCCCCACCTCCGAGAAAGAACTCGTCCGCCTCGCCCATGACCTCGACGCTCTCGAAAAGGAGATTCGCCAATGACTAGCCCGATTCCCGGACCCTCGTCCGACGGCGTGCCCCAGCCCGGGCCCGCCCCCACGGGAGCGCCCCAGCCGGTTCCGGCGCCCACGGCGGCTCCGGGCGGTTACGCACCGCAGGGGGAGCTGCCCACGCAGGGCGCTCCGGCCTCGTACGTGCCGACCGCACCCCCAGCCCAGGCAGCCGCGACTCAGGAAGGTGCCCCCCAAGGGGCGCCGCAGCAGGCCCCCTCCTACTCGGCACCAACGGGCGAAGGCTGGTCCGGTCGTTCGCTGAGCGAGAGTGAACGACGCACGCAGGAGTCTCTCCTCACCCTCAAGTCGGAGATCGGAAAAGCCGTCGTCGGCCAGGACGGAGCTATCACTGGCCTGATCGTTGCCCTCGTCGCCGGCGGTCACACGCTGCTGGAAGGCGTCCCCGGCGTCGCCAAGACGCTGCTCGTGCGCACGCTGGCCCGCGCCCTCGACGTCGACATGGCGCGCATCCAGTTCACGCCCGACCTTATGCCCGCGGACATCACGGGCTCCATGGTGTGGGACGCGGGTCAGTCCGAGTTCGTGTTCCGCGAGGGCCCGGTGTTCACGAACCTGCTGCTCGCCGACGAAATCAACCGCACTCCCCCCAAGACTCAGTCCGCACTGCTGGAGTCCATGGAGGAACACACCGTCTCAATCGACGGTGAGACGCGCATCCTGCCGGATCCCTTCATGGTGATTGCCACCCAGAACCCGGTCGAATACGAGGGCACCTACCCGCTGCCCGAGGCCCAGCTGGACCGTTTCCTCCTCAAGCTCGAGCTGCCCCTGCCCTCGCGTGAGGCCGAGATCGATATCATCGCCCGCCACCAGGCTGGCTTTAACCCGATGTCCCTGGCCGAGGCCGGCATCCAGCCCGTAGCGGGAGCCGCCGACATCCAGGCCGCTCACGAGGCCGCGTCCCGCATTGAAGTTTCCCCCGCCGTCATGGCCTACCTCGTGGACCTGTGCCGAGCGACGCGCACCTCCGCCGCCGTGCGCATGGGCGTATCCCCGCGTGGTGCAACCGCTCTGCTGCGTACCTCGCGCGTGTGGGCGTTCCTCCAGGGACGCGGCTTCGTCACCCCTGACGACGTCAAGACGATGGCCCCCGTCACCCTCGCGCACCGACTCGGGCTGCGCGCCGAGGCCAACCTCGAGGGCGTCAGCGCTACCGACGTCATCACGGGTGTCCTCGCGGGCACTCCCGTGCCCCGCTGAGGCTGCCCGTGGCGATCTCGGCGCGCAGCGCGCTCCTCGTTCTGGTGGGCTTGATTCCGCTCGCCTTCGCCCCGTCCCGTGGCTTCGCGTGGATGTGGTGTGGCATCGTCGTGCTCGTGTGTCTGCTCGATGCTCTCGCGGCGCCCTCACCGCGCACCCTGCGCATGAGCCGCGAGGTGACGGGCTCGATTCGCGCTGATCAGACAACCGAGGCCTCGCTGCGGCTGACGAATACGACGAGGCGCCAGATGGTCCTGGACGTGCGTGACGCGTGGCCACCCTCGTTGCGCCAGTCGCCGCCGCGCCAGCGTGTGCGCCTGCACCCGAAATCCGCTGAGAAAATCACGACGCTTCTGTCCCCCAACAGGCGAGGAACCCGCCACGCTGACGTCGTGACGATCCGGTCCTGGGGTCCCCTACACCTGGGGGCCCGCCAGGTGTCCATCGCCGCGCCGCTGAGCCTGTCAGTGCTCCCCGAGTTCAAGGCGCGGGTGCTCCTACCCTCGCGCCTGGCTCGCTTGCACGAGCTCGAGGGCACCACGCCAACGACGCTGCGTGGTGCCGGTACCGAGTTCGACTCGCTGCGCGCCTACGTTGTGGGTGATGACCCCCGCGATATCGACTGGCGCGCCTCCGCCCGCTCAACCGAGCTGATGGTGCGTCAGTGGCGCCCCGAACGCGACCGTCACGTTGTGATCGTCGTGGACTGCGGTCGCGCGTCCTCCGCACTTCTCGGAGCGCCCGAGCACGAGGAGGTCGACTCGATCGCGCTGGGGCGCGCGCCGCGCTTGGATTCCTCGATCGAGACCGCCCTGCTTCTGGCGGCGCTGGCTGACCGCGCGGGCGACAAGGTCCACCTGGTAGCCGTCGATTCGCGCGTGCGTGCCCGCGTCTCCGGCGTGCGCGGTGCCAAGATCATCGAGACTCTCGCGCAGACTTTCATGGACTTGAACCCGCGCCTGGACGTCACCGACTGGTCGCGGGCAGCGGACGCGGTCGAGCAGACCGTGCGTCACTCGGCCTTCGTCGTCATCACCACCAAGATTCCGCCCGCCGGATTGGAAACAGAGTTTACCGACGCACTGGCGCGACTCAGCAAACGCCACACGGTGCTCGTGGCCTCTGCGACTGACCCCGACGAGATCCGCGCCCGTAACGGACGCGAGGATGCCGAGTCCGTGTTCCTCGCAGCCTCGGCCTCGCTCGCCGAACGTTCCGACGCCGCTGGGGCAGCAGACGTGCGCCTCGCCGGTGCCCTGACCCTGCAGGCATCGGCGGGGCTGCTCCCCGCGCGTACTGCCGACCGCTACATCGAGTTGAAGAAGAGCGGACGCCTGTAACCGCAGGTAGCGAGGCTCAGCCCGATACCGGCTGGTAGTAGCCCGCGTCGATACCGACGTCGGCATTCTGGCCCGCAAGGTGGGCCCTGCGGCCAAGGATCAACGTGTATGCCCAAACAGCGGCCGTCATAAGGGCTCCCAGCGTAATCTTGACGGCGTCGGGCAGGTCGGAAGGAGTCACGAAGCCTTCAAGGACACCGGATCCCGCGAGGAGGAGTGCGCAGCCGACAGCCACCGTCATGGCGCTACGCGCGGCGACGCCCACGGCCTGGAAGCGCGTCGCTGGACCGGGAACCAGGAGCGACCAAAATACGCGCAGGCCCGCTGCGACCGAGATGAAGACGGCGGTCAGTTCGGGCAGCCCGTGCGGCAAAATGAAACGGAAAAAGTGCCAGGGGCCCGCGTACACATACACGATTGCACCAGCGATCCCAACGCCCGTCGCATTTCCCCACAGGATCCTGAGCGGGTACACACCGGTGATACCCGTGACGACTGCCTGGAGAGCGATCCACGCATTGTTCGCCCACACGGACAAGCCGAACTCTGCATTGGTGTCCTGGTGGTAGTACTCGACGAAGTCACTGTGGGCATAGCGACGCAGCTGCTCCGGTGTCCCCAGCTGATTCATCGCCTCCGGTGTGGTGATCAGGTAGTGCGCCTCCAGCACGCCAATGGCGATGAAGACGAGCATGACACCGACCGTTACCCATCGGATCTGATAGAGGGCGTACGGGAGGGACACCTTGAAGAAGCGTGCGATCACAGTCCCGCTGACTCCTCCCGTTCCCGCCAGACGCCCGCGCGCCGCGGACAGGATACGCGAGAGCTCGGCGATGACGTCGGGATCAGGACAGTTCGTACGGACGCGCGCCAGATCCGTTGCCGCAGAGCGGTAGAGGCGATCGAGCTCGTCGATCTCCTGCCCCGTCAGAGAGCGGGTACGCGTCAACTCCTCGAGACGTTTCCACTCCGTTTCCGCTCACCCGCAGCACATCGATGTCCATTGGACTAGCGTGTCATACATGAGCGCGCAACGCAGTCAATCACGCGTCATTCAAGACGACTACGTCCGGACGGGTGAAGCCGTCACCCTCGACATGACCCCAGCTTCGCCGCCCGTACGTTTCGCCGCCGCAATCATGGACGGCATCACGTACCTCGGGGCAGGACTTCTCATTCTTCTCTCTGCGGCACGTACGTGGTCGGGGGATTCTTACTCCCTCCTGCGCGTGTTCCTCGTTGGGCTGATCTCGTCGATCATGTTTTTCATTCCCTTTATTGTCGAGATCGCAACGGGTGGCCGTTCGCTCGGCAAGTGGGCCATGAACCTGCGGGTCGTGCGCGACGACGGCGGCGCGATTACCGCACGGCACAGCGCCGTACGCGTCGGCGTCGGGATCTTCGAGAACTGGCTCATGTGGGGCGGGCTGGCGTTCTTCGTCGAGCTCTTCAACAAGAAGGGTAAGCGCCTGGGCGACCTGGCCGCGGGAACAATGGTCTGCTCCCAGGGGGACTCGGTGTTTTACCCGCCCCTCGTGATGCCCCCGGGACTTCAAGACTGGGTGCGCACAGCGACAATCCTGCCCCTCGACGACGCACTGGCTGCCGAGGCACGCGCTTTCCTGGGAACGAATCGCGGCATCGCACCGAAGCTGCGCGGAGAGGTCGCTTCATCCCTCGCTGATCGGCTCATCAAGCGCGTTCAGACGCCTCTGCCACCCGGATTGCACCCGGAGATTGTAATTGCCGCGATTCTCGTGGCTCGCCGTGATCGCGAGTGGGAGCTTGAGCGTGAGCGCCGAGCGCGCGGCAAGGCACGCTTCCACGAAGCAACACAGGCGCGCTTCGGGCTGTAGCTGCTAGTCCTCGTCGCCCTTCTCAGAACCGTCCACCACCGTGAACTGCGCGCGCCTACGCGCGTACGGGCTCGACGGATCCAGGGGACTCGAGGTGTCGGGAGTGCCGACGGAGCGAGCGGGCCCGAAAGGTCCCGCCTGGGGTCGGCGCGCTGTGTGAGCGGGGGCGGGCTCGGCCTGCGCCTCCTGAGCGACACGACGTACGGCGTCGACGAGCGCGGCGAGGTCGTCACCGGACGGCGGGGCCGGCTCAAAATTCGTCGCCAGTCGAACGACCTGCCAACCCAACGGTGCAGTCAGGTTCTGCGCGTGTTCCTCGCACAGATCATAAGAGTTGGGGTCGGCGACGGTCGCCAGGGGGCCGACAACGACCGTCGAATCACGGTAGTCGTAGGTCAAGGTGGCGACGGCTGCCGTCGAGCAGCCGGGCTTCGAGCAGTGGCGTTGGGCAATCACGTCCCTAAGAGTACGACACTCTGTGCCCGTATGGCCCACTCCAGCGCGCCATGCGACCTACCCTGAGGGGGTGTTTTCCACGCGCCGCCACATCTCGAGCCGCAACCGCCACGGTCGCGGCCCTCGTGGTCCCCTCTTTTTCCCTGGAACTCCGGCATGGCGGACGCGTCGCGAAGACTTCGATTCTATGGTGTGTGAGCTCGTCACCGAGCTTATTCGTCGCTGGCCTCAGGTCTCCACGATCGAGTTCGCGGTCGAAGATGTTCCGCCATCAGATCCCGCGCCATGGGAGTCACACAGCGTCGTTGTCGCGCGTATTTTCCCCGCTGATAGGCGCCGGGGTCTGCGGGATCGAATCGTTGTCTACCGTCTGCCGATCACGTTGCGATGCCCGCCCGAGGAGGTCGCGGTGATGACGCGCAGGGTGCTCGTGGAGAGGATCAGCCATATCCTGGCGCTCCCGCCCGACGAGATCGACGACGCGATGCGTTGAGGCGTGCCCTAGTTGGTGGTGCGGATCGAGCCGGTCACCGCGCTGATTCCCTCGGTGCCGACGTTCCAGGTAGTGCTCATGCGTCCCACCACCGTATCTGCGGAGATCACCAGGGCAGCCTGAATGGGGGTATCCGCACTCATCTGGCTCGCTGAATCGGGGAGGCTCACCAGTGTCGGGACGCCGGGGGCGACGTAGATCGTGCGTCCTCCCACGCGCACGGCGACGGCGCCCGGGGTCGAGGCTGAGGTGCCGCTCGACTGCGCTTCCTGCGAGGCGCCCGACTGGGATGCGCCCGACTGGGATGCGCCCGACTGGGAGGTCACGGGCGAAGGGGAGGCCCAGATGTCGGGTGTTGCGCTCGGTCCAGGCTGGGCCGATTGAGTCGTTTCTTCCTGGCTTGCGGCCGCGGCGGCAGCATCTGCGGGCGCGTATAGCAGGAGGCTCGCGGACGTGGCGCTCACCCCGGAGTCGGTGGCGAGCGAGGTTGCTCGGATGGGGGGTCGAGGAGAGCACTGAGGTGGTCATCGCGCTCAGCTGGCTTGTTCCCGGGATCGTGGCTTCGGTGAAGGGCGTCGCGGGGCTCGCGTTGGACCGCATGATCCACGCGCTCGCACGCTGGGCCCACGGAGCCCCCAGGGTGATCGTCGTCGTCTGCGCCACGACCTCGCGATCGGAGGTGACGATCAGCGCGATCGGCGAGGAGTCGCTCGATGCGCCGTCGAGAGGCATTTCTAGGGTAGTTCCTTCGGCGACGGTCGCCTGGCCCCCAGGCAGGGGGTGCACGCCGGTGGAGTCAGCGACGGAGACACTCACGTGCGCCTCACCCGAGGGCGACACCAGGCGCAGAAGCGACGTGCCCTTGGGGTCGACACCGAGGATCGTCTGCGAGGTGGCGGGCACGACCGCGGAGGCGAGCGTGGCGCCCTGGGGAACCTCGCCATTCATGAGAGAGGCCTGCACCCAGGCGGCGACCCCTCCCCCATCTGCACGCACGTGTACGGCAAGGGAGTTTTCGTCGGGGAACCATCCCGCGAGAAGAACCGACACCGAGGAGGTGGCGGGGACAGTGACCTGGCGTGATGAGGCGTTGAGGGGGCCGGACGCCCCGTATCCGTCGATGCTCACGACCGAGGCCGTTGGGCCAGGGTTGGACAGGATGAGCACCATGTCCGCACCGGAAATCGTCGCCCCGGTGGCGATCCACTGGGAGGTACGCGGGGCCGCGCATCCAACGGCGCTCAGACCAGCGAGTTCGCCTCCGCCCTGTCCGGCGAGGGTCAGCGCCGAGGGGATGGCTCCCCCGTTGCCCGTCACAGACGCGGGTGCGGGGCTCGTGGGGGCGGATGCGAGGGAGGACCAGGTGGTCCCTGCTGCAACGTTGGTCGTCTCGAAAGGATCGACAATGCCCGAGGGGCACGCGAGGCGCACCTGCGACGGGTGAGCGCTCTGCACTGTCCCCTCGACCCGGCTCGGCGATGCGCCGACCCACATGGATGCGCCAGCCATAACAGCCACGGCGATCCCCGCGCCCGCGAGCGTCGTCAGCGAACTAATGCGGGGCTTTGTCATCTCTTCCTCCACGCGGATAGGGCGCTGGCCACGGCAACGACCAGGCATACAGCCGCGGCAATACGCCACGGGATAACCCACCATGCGCTGTAAGTGACGGTCAGGTGCCCCGCGGTGGGCATGTCGAATGCCTGCGACCAACCGTCGGCGGCTGCGACGGGGGTCAGCGCCACGCCGTCGACCCACGCGTGCCATCCGGAGTCGGCGCGTTCAGCGAGGATGAGGGTGCCGAAAGCCTGTACGTCCCCATCCACACGCAGCTGCGAGGAACCGACAGGGGTGGTGACACCGCTGGCGGATTCAACGCGCACGCGTGCCGGCGTCAGTCCGTCGGGACGCAACCGCCAGACGGTACCGGAATTCGTATCGCCGACCTTTTCGAGCCCAGCGGCTCGGTCGAGGCCGGAGGTTAGCGCGACGGATCCGCTCGCACCGAGGGGCACGAGGATCGTGTCGATGTCGTGCGCGGCCAGAGTCTGAACGGTGGCGTCGTCGGGGTAGACGACCAGGGTATAGGCGGCCTGGGCGAGCGAGGCGGTGGCCGGGTCATTCAGGGTGCCCGTTGCTGCACCGTTGCGCGCCTGCGCGAGAGTGAGAGCGTGAATGGCCGGGGTCGATGCCGTGAGCGACGGGCCGTTTCCACGCCACAGCGTCGCGTTGACGGTGTCGGTGGTCGGGTCGCCGTCGAGGACGAGGATACGTCCGGCGCGCGTAGAACGCTGTGCCTGGGATGCGACAGCGGAGACGATGGGCGACGACAGAGCGGACACCGTCTCACGCTGGGACATCGTGAAGGTCGGGATCTCGTCAGCGTTGGAGCGCCCCGCGACGGCGGACACGCTCACGGCGGATCCCGATCCGAGGAGGGCGATGGCGACGAGGGCCCCCGAAGCGCGCAACACGAACGGCCTGGACGCATCCCATGCCGCACGCTGACTATCCGGCTCGGCAGGCTGCACGGACCTCATGCGCGTCGACAGGATCACCAGCAAGCCAAAGGCGAGGGACAGCGCGGGCGATGCCCACGCGGAAGCCACCGACGCGCCGGTCATGCCCACGCCAACGTGGGAGGCACCCCAGGCAAGTGCAGAGGCAATGAGAGCACAGCAGAAGGTGAGCATCGCGGCACGAGAACGCGAGCGAAGCAGGGCAACGGCCGCCAGCAGCACGGCGCCTCCACCGACGACGCCCAGCGCGACCGCCTCGAGTGTGCTCGAGGGGGCGGCGGGCAGACCGATCAATGCCATCCACGAGGGGGCACGAGTGTAGGCGTGGATGCCTCCACTCGTAGAAGCGAGCGCGGGCCATGCGGCGGGGTGCACCAGGATAGAAGCATAGGTGGGCAGGAGAAGCGTCAGCGCGGGCAGGGCCACGAGAAGGCTGCGCCGGGAGCGCCACGCGAGCGCGAGCGCGGCGACGGGCAGCGTCCACGGTGCACAGCAGGACAGGATGACCAGCGCGAGGCCAGCGCATCCTGCGTTGATGCCACGAGGTGCCAGGGGCGCGGGCTCAACGCCGGAGGCACCCGCCACGAGCAGAGGCTGGGGCGAGCCGACACAGAACGCAGCGACAACGGGCAACACGATGTGAGCGAGGGTCCCGGCGAGGACGCCGTGGGTTGCACTCAGCACCAGTGCGGGCGCGACAGCCCAGGCGAGCGAGGCGAGGAAACGCACTCGCAACGAGGCACTCAGGCTACGGCTCGGGATCCAGGCAACCATCGCGGCGAGCGGACTGGAGGCCACAAGCAGGAATGTCGCGAGCGCTCCGGGGGTGATTCCTAGCGGCGCGACGGGTGCGCTCAGGAGTGCCAGCACGATCGTGAGGGGGTCCGCTCCGCCCGCATATCCGTCGCCACCAGGCACCCACGCGGACCACGCGGCATTCCACAGCTCGGTCCAGGTCGCGGGCATGGAGACCCACGCTCCACCGACGAGGCCAGCAGAGGTCCCCCACCACTGGGCGGCGGCAAGCAGCGAGGTCACGAGAGCGAGGCCAAGACAGGCGGATGCGGAACGGACGCGGTAGCGCCGCATCGAGGAGACGATGAGCGGATCAATGCGCTCCCCATGCTCGTCTTCATCGACACCGGCCGGTTCCTTGCGCAGCGAGGCGGGAGCCGTCTCGAGGGCGCGCAGGGCAGAGCGGGGAACAGTACGAGAATGGGCGGCGCGGGCACGACCGGCAAGGAGGCGCGGAGTCGCGCCGATGAGAGAGACGAGCGCTCCCATTTCAGGTAGCGCCAGCGAGGCACGCCCCGTGAGAACGCGGCCCAGGGCACGCGCGGGGCTCCACACGAGCAGCCACAGGGCCAGGAGGGGAAGAAGGAGGGCAGGAACAGCCTTGCACCAGTTGTACATCTGGGCATAGCGGCGTTTACGGAACGATCCGTCGGTCGCGACGTCGCCGTCGGCGATGCCGTCCGAAACGTCACCCGTCGGCTCACCGTGCTCCGTGTCATCGGCTGCGCCGAGGCCGGAGTAGAGGGACGCGCGGGCGTGACGCACGCGAGCCTTGGGTGCGACAATCACGCGGTATCCGGCCAGGTGGAGCCTGCGCCCCAGGTCGAGCCCGTCGCCAAAGGGCCCGAGCGCAGTGTCGAATCCTCCGACGGTCTCGTAGGCCTCGGCGCTGATCAACATACCGGCGGTGCCGACGCCGAGAACGTCACTCGTGCCGTCGTACTGCCCCTGGTCGATGTCATCGTCGCCGACGCGCTCGAGACGACGGGCACTCGCCGTTGCGAAAATTCCCAGTTCAAGGAGGCGAGAGCCGTCCCAGCTCATCTGTTTGACGCCGACGGCACCGACGGTCTTACCAACGGTGGCGGCTTGGATCAGCTCGTCGAGACACTCGGGTTCCGGGGCACTGTCCTCATGAAGGATCCACCACCACTGTTCCGAGGTGAAAGCGGCTTCCTGGGCACGTGCGCGCTTGATGGCGTCGCCCAGGTTGCGGGCGCGACCGACACGCACGAGCTGCGCTCCCTCGGGAACTCGGTCGGCCGGGAAGGGTGTCACGTGACGCCCTGCGACGTCGATGATGGTCAACGAATGCGGGGCCACCGATTGATTCTCGATGGCCCGCAAAACGGACTGAGTGAGCGGCGCTTCTCCCCTCGTGACGAGGATCGCACCGACGGAGAGCTGCGTCGGACTCAACCGGCCATACGGCGCAGGCGCCGCCTCTCGCGCTCGGACATGCCGCCCCAAATTCCGAAGCGCTCGTCGTTAGCCAGCGCGTACTCGAGGCAATCTTCGCGCACCTCGCAGGCCTGACAAACAGCCTTCGCCTCTCGAGTGGAGCCACCCTTTTCAGGGAAGAACGCCTCCGGATCCGTCTGCGCACACAGCGCATGCTGCTGCCACGCAAGGGGGCCGTCAATGCGGGCGTACTGCGCCGCGTCGGCATCCTCGGACCACTCCAGGGGTCCGTCACCGAAGATGTTCCACATTGCGGGAGCTCCTTATAACGAATCGATCACTACGAGAATTACACGCGTGTCATTGCAGGAAGTCAAGCCGTTTCGCGATATTGAGACCTTTTCCGTAGCACTTGACCCGACGGTAAAACAATGCCCCATTTCTAGGACTTCACAGTTACTAAGTATTTGGAACCTCTAGGACCTTCGATATACTTGAAACCATGAACAATAAATCCCTAGAAACTATGAGCAGGCTCACCCACTGTATCACAGCGATTAACGAATGGTCAGGACCAGCGCTGACGCAATATGGCCAGGAGCGTGTTGAACTGGGAGGACCAGTGGTCAGCCGGTGGCTAGCGAAGATCGCCAACTACCTGACAAACGAACTTGCGGCCGACCTGTTCGGCACGGGAGAACCGACACCGACTCGTATCTACACGACTCTTCAGCCCTGGCAGGACGCCCTCTGGCAGATCGCAGCGCGGGCGATGGGGTGGGAGGTCCTCGATACTCGACGCCCCCTGCCCGGGGACCTTTTCGTCACGAATATTCTCGGTTCCGAAGCATCCGACGCATTGGACGCCGGGGCCCACGTTCTCGCCCAGCCCGCCCAGTATCTCTCCTTCGCGTGGGATGGCCCCTTGGAGGGCGCAATGGACGGCCTCGCGGAGATCTCCACCCAGCCGGACGCCCTCGTTGTTGACACTCCCCCGCTGCTCCTCCAAGCCCGCGACGAGGCCCTGGCTGGGACCCGCCCATCGGCGCCGGTTCAGGGTCGGCGCATCGCGCTGCTGTGGGACGCGCGCACGGGTGCGGGACAGGTGCTCGATCAGTGGATGCAGGGACGCTCAGTCGTCATCATCGACCCGCATGCCGTCTCGCCGGATAATCTCCCCCAGATTCTTGCCACGGAGGACGTGGACGGAGGCCTCGTGACCTATGAGAGGTAGAGGTCACCACACGCCCAGCACACGCGCTGCAGCGAGCTTGAGGCCCTCGATGCGGTCGCGGCGGATCTGACGCCAGCGCAGGGCGAAGCACAGCCTCGAGGCAACGCCCTGCTCTTCGAGCTCGCGCAGGATGGCGCGTAGCTGGCGCGTGCGGCGCTCGTCGAACGTGCCGACCTTCTGGGCGGTACGGGCAGTCAGAATGAACTGGTTGCGATAGAAACCGCTGCGTAGCTTGGCCATGCGGGCGTCGCGCGCCCCGGAACCAGAGTTCGCACCCTGCACGTTACCGCCGTGCTGACGGTACTCCAGGGTCGGCTCCTCCCCGATCACCCAAGTGAGGCCGATTGAGCGGGCCAGCGCGTACACGTACCAGTCGTGCACGCCGATCTCGCTGTAATCGAGGCCGCTCAGCACTCGCACGAGGGCCTCGTGGGCCTTCGGGCTGAAGACGTAGGTGGAGCCGGGCCCCGCGGCCTCGAAGAGGAAGTCCCAGGCACGCTGGGGCTGCGACTTGCGGATCAGGCGCCGCTCCCCCACAGCCCCACCGGGCAGCGACTGGAACGACGTGACGTTCGAAGACACGACGTCGGCCCCCGTGGCCTCCATGAGGGACAGCTGAGAACTCAGCTTATCCGCGTGCCACACGTCATCCTGGTCGGTGAAGGCAACGAAGGAGCCGTCGGGGGCGTGCGTCGTGAAGAGGTGCAGGAAGTTGCCCGTCACGCCGGGGGTACCCTCACGCTGGGGCAGAACCGTGATCCGAGGGTCGACGCTAGCGCGCTCCTCGAGGTGCGCGCGGGTGCCGTCGCTCGACGCGTCATCGGACACGACGAGGCGGACCTCCACGCCCACCTGAGCGAGCACGGAGTCCACCTGTTCGTCGAGCCACGCCCCGTCCTCGGCCATCCCGTTGTAGGTGGCCATGAGGACGGTGACTCGGGGGCGAGGCACGGCCTCGTCTCGGGTCACGCGATCCAAGGACTCAGTGCCCTTCGGCGGCGTACTTCGCCTCGACGGCTTCCTTGAGGGGAGCCCACCACGCCTCGTTCTCGGTGTACCAGGCGATCGTGTCGGCCAGGCCGTCGCGGAAGTTCGTGAACTGGGGCTCCCAGCCGAGCTCGGTGACCAGCTTGGAGTTGTCGATCGCGTAGCGCAGGTCGTGCCCCGGGCGGTCGGTCACGTGATCGAAGTCGTCGGGGGCAAAGCCCATCAGCTCGTTGAGGATGGCAACGACGTCGCGGTTGTTCGTCTCGCCGTCCGCGCCGATCAGGTAGGTCTCGCCGATGCGGCCCTTCATGAGGATGTCCCACACGGCCGTGTTGTGGTCGCGCACGTGGATCCAGTCGCGCACGTTCAGGCCGTCGCCGTACAGGCGGGGGCGCACGCCGCGCAGGCGGTTCGTGATCATGCGCGGAATGAACTTTTCGATGTGCTGGTACGGACCGTAGTTGTTCGAGCAGTTCGAGATCGTGGCCTCGACACCGAAGGAACGCACCCAGGCACGCACCAGGAGGTCCGAACCCGCCTTGGAGGAGGAGTAGGGCGAGGAGGGGTTGTAGGGCGTGGTGGGCGTGAACTTCGCAGGATCATCCAGCTCAAGGTCACCGTAGACCTCGTCGGTGGAGATGTGGTGGAAGCGGACCTTGTGACGACGCACGGCCTCCAGCAGGGTGAAGGTGCCCACCAGGTTGGTCTGAATGAAGGGCGAGGGGTCGAGGAGGGAGTTGTCGTTATGCGACTCGGCGGCGAAGTGCACGACCGCGTCGGCGCCGGCGACGACACCGTCAACGAGGTCGGCGTCCGCAATGTCGCCCTCGACGACGGTCAGGCGGGCGGCGAGCTCGGCGGGCACGTCAGTGAGGGACGCGCGGTTGCCCGCGTAAGTGAACTTATCCAGGACGACGACATCGACGTCCGGGTGGTCCTCCAGCAGCGTGTGAACGAAATTCGCTCCAATGAAGCCGGCACCGCCGGTCACAACGATCTTCATGAGGTCTTCTCCTTTGCGCGCCCGCAGGCGTCCGAGGGTGCTACTCACCCGATTCCTGCCCCTATTATGCCGTAGTTCTCACGCATTCCTCGCCACTCACCTCCACTTACCCGTCGGATACGTCACTATTCGCCACGCTGAAGGTCCCCTGAAGGGCCGCACGGCGCTGATAGATTGGAAGCATCCCCCAACAGAAACGGACCCCTCGTGACTCGTCTCGTCCCCTCGCTCGCGCTGCTCGCCCTGTGCGCCCTAGCCACGGCCTCGTGCTCCCCGCTCGAGGACACCCAGAGCGCTCAGTCAACGCCCGCGGCCTCCGTTTCCCCGGGGGACCCCGGCCAGCCATCCAGTTCGGCGATGCCGACCCTGCACGCCGCCTCCCCCGGCTGCGCGGCGATGGATGAGATCTTCTCCGAGGCTCTCAACGGTTCCGAGACCGGCCAGGCCTACAGGTCCCTGGCGGCCAAGCGCTCGGGGGAAACGAACGCGGATGAGCGTCACCGCGCGTGGGAGGCATTCGCGGCCGCATTCAAGGACGACTACTCCGACCGCCTCACCCAGGCGGCCACGGATGAGACCTCCAAGCAGGCCCTCGCAGCCCTCGCGGTCTACGTCGAGCGCAACGCAGCCCTAGACTCCGGCGCAATCCCCGAGTTCGCCGATCAGCAGGGAGCCGAGGAGGCACTCAAGCGCGGTGAAAAGCCCGAGGTGAACCCTGCCTACACCGAGGCCCTCGCCGAGGCCACGAGCGCCCACGCCACCCTGACGAGCTGCATGCCTCACTGGCCCGTCGTTTTCTAGGCGCTGGGCGGGCTCGCGCCCGCCGGGCTCGCGCCCGGACTCGTGTACATTAGACGTATCTATTCCGGACAGATTGGCTCATTTCATGGCACGTGCGCTCGTCGACCAGCTCGCCTCCGCGCGGGATCGTTTCGTCTCTACCGTAGCGCGACCCCTGGCCTTTATCGTCCTGGCTCTCGGCGTCCTCGCCGTGGCCACGGGCTGGATCTTCGCCTCTCCTCCGGGCGCTTCTCCGGACGACGATTACCACCTCGTTTCCACGTGGTGCCCCAGGCCCGTGGAGTCCTCGTGCGAGACGACCACGATTGACGGTGACCTGTACGTCATGGCCCCCGTGACCACGTCCCACGCGCAGTGTGAGGCCTTCAGCCCCGACAAATCGCACGCGTGCATCCAGGACTACTCGGACGACACGATGTTCCCGTCGTACCGGTACAACGACGGGCAGTATCCCTACGGCTTCTACCAATTCCACCACCTGTTCGCGGGCCACAACGTCGAGCACTCCGTATGGATCATGCGCTCGATCAACGTTGGACTCGCGCTGGCACTGATCGGCGCGGTCTGCGCGCTGTCGACCCGCGAGGTGCGCCGTGCAACCGCGCTGGCCGCGCTCGTCGCATGGACGCCGATGGGCCTGTACTTCATCGCCTCCAATAACCCGTCCTCGTGGGCAATCACGGGCGTGTTCGCCTACGGCGCGGCTCTCTACGGCGCCCTGAACGCACAGGGCTGGCGGCGCTGGACCCTCCTGGGCGTAGCAGCCCTCGCGTCCCTCCTGTGCTACGGCTCGCGAGGCGACGCCGCCTTCTACGTCTTCGTGGCGTCCCTCGGCATCCTCATCCTGGCTGCCCGTCGCCGCCACCTGCCCGAGATCGGTGTCGCGTCGGTCCTCAGCGCCATCGGCATCTGGTGCATGCTGGGCTCCGGCCAGTCCGGCCACATCGCCCAGTCCGAGGCCTCGGTGACCCTGCGCGAGCGCATCGAGGTCGCAATCATGAACATCCGCTACCTGCCCGAGTACTTCGCGGGCTTCATCGGGTTGAACTCCGGCCCCGGCTGGCGCGACACTCCCCTGCCGGGCTATACGACGATCCTCGGGCTCCTCGTCCTGGGCGCGGTCCTCTTCTACGGAGCACGCACGATAAGCCTGCGCAAGGCCCTGGCCGCCTTCGTCGTTTTCGGCGCGATGGCCGGCATCCCACTGTTGATCGCGACCCCGCCGACGTTCCCCAACCTCGGCGGCTACCACTCCCGCTATGCCCTGCCGCTGCTGGGCACGTGGCTGCTCATCTGGCTCTCCTCCGCCATTAGGAAGTCCTCGCTGACCCGCGGCCAGGTCGTCATGTTCGTGTTCTTCCTGAGCGTCGTCGACGCGGTTGCGATGCACACGACGATCGCTCGCTACGTCCGAGGACTCCTGTCGATTCGACACATGGGGTGGATCGCACCGGGTAACCTGAATGGTGACATCCAGTGGTGGTGGGCCGACATGCCGCTGAGCCCAATGGCCCTGTGGGGCCTGGCCTCCCTGGGATACGTACTTGCCCTGGCGAGCGCCATCTACCTGCTGCGTAACCGCCAGGTGGAGGCGCCCGCCTCGACCGCTCCGACCGAAGAGGAAGAAACCGTATGAGCGCAACAGTCACCGTCGTCGTGCGCACGCGTAACCGCCCGGCGATGCTCACCCGAGCCCTCGCATCGATCGCTTCTCAGAGCTTCGACGACTACGAGGTCGTGATCGTCAACGACGCCGGCGACGAGGCCGAGGTGCGTTCCGTCGTCAAGAAGCAGAAGAGCGCGGTGCGTTCCAAGATCACTATCGTCACGAACGAGGTCTCGAAGGGCCGCGAGGCCGCGCTCGAGTCGGGCCTGTCCGCGTCGCACAACCGCTACTACGCGGTCCACGACGATGACGACTCCTGGCACCCGCACTTCCTGAAGAAGACGGTCGCCTACCTGGACGAACATCCGGAGGCGGGCGGCGTGGCCACCCGCTGCGAGATCATCCGCGAGCGCGTGCGCGCCGACGGCACCTGCATCGAGATCGAGCGCGAGGTCCTGTCGACGGATAACTACGGCCTGTCCCTCGTGGACATGATGGTGGAGAACTACACGCCACCGATCTCGCAGCTGATCCGCCGCGAGGTCGCCGACCGCGTGGGCCACTGGGACGGTTCCCTGCAGACGCAGGCGGACTGGGACTTCAACCTGCGCCTGCTGGCGGACTCTCCGGTCGGCTTCGTCGACGGTGAGCCCCTGGCCTACTGGCACCACCGCGACACGATGGATGCGTCCCTGGGTAACTCCGTCGTCACGGACGCGTACCTGCACAAGTGGGACAACCTGCACATCCGCGACCGCTACCTGCGAGCCATGCTGGCGACGGAGGATCCGTCGTCCCCGCACCTGGGCCAGGCTCTGCTGTCGGCGGAGTACTACCGCCGGATGCGCGAGGAACTGGCGCGCGTGGATTCGGGTTTCCATTCGTCGTTGAATCTCGTCCACGTCGACATGCTCAACACGATGACGGCCCTGCACCAGCAGGTGCATGAGCTGCGCGAGGAGGTGACGTCGCTGCGCGCGGAGCTCGCCGCCGGCTCTCAGCTCAAGCGTTCGGTGAGGAGCGCGGCGTCGAAGTCGAAGCGTGCCGCCAAGAAGCTGATGGGCCGCGGCTAGACATCGGTGCGCGCGTTGTTGCGCACGAAGCCGGGCCGGTCGCGGGTGTTTCCGCGGCCGGCCCGGCCTCGTTGACGCAATGCCCGTCAGGGCAGCGGGCGCACGACGTCTGGCGTCATGCGGTCCCACCCGTATCCGGCGGTGATGTGCTGCATGCGGGCGGGGCGCCCCATCCAGTCGGTGTGGACGATCATGTCGTCTCCCAGGTAGATGGCGACGTGCGTGACGGTGCCGCTCGTCGTGTAGAAGATGAGGTCACCGCGCTGGCGCTGGGCGAGGGGCACGTGCTGGAAGCGCGGGTAGGCGTAGAGCTCCTGCGAGGTACGGTAGGAGGGCCACGCGTGCTTGATCACGTCGATGGGCTGGGGATCCAGGCCCGCGGCATAGAGGGACTGAAGCACAAGGCCCGAGCAGTCGAATCCCTGGTCGTAGGGGCCTGCCCCTCCCCACGTATAGGACGATCCCGTCTGGTTCCACGCGTACCCGATCATGGCCTCGACGCGCTCGCTGCGCGTGGCCGTCAGGGGTAGGGGCGTGGCCTGGTACTGGTCGACGGTCCACGGGTAGCCGGTGTCCATGGCATCCCAGGTGGCCTTGTCGACGACGCCGGTGACGGGCAGGCCTGCGCGCTGTTGGAAGTTCTTGACGGCGGCCACGAAGGGGGCGTCAACGGAGGCGAGCTTGTTGGAGTGCCACAAGCCGAGGCGTACCTGGGCGATGCGCACCTTGGTGCCGTTCATGCCCCAGGTGAGCGTGTTGGTCGCGTCCCCGAGGCCCGTGATGTGGTCGGTGGGCTGCAGGTAGCCAGCCGGAGCCTCATATCCACGCCACGCGCCCGAGGCGTCGAACTCGTAGCGGCGACCGTTCAGCTCCAGGGGCGCGGTGCGCATGATGCCGGTGTCGGGGTCGAGGTAGTACCACTCTCCCCCGTCGTGCAGCCAGCCTCCCATCTGCGCACCGTTAGAGGCGAAGAAGTGCCAACCGTCGGCAAGACGTTCCCAGCCGGTGCGCATCGCACCCGAGGACCCCAGGTAGTACCACGTGCCATCCACGCCGGTGAGCCCCGTGCGCATGACACCAGTGTCGGGATCCAGGTAGTACCACTGGCCCCCGTCGCGCAGCCAGCCGCCGATCTGTGCACCGTTAGAGGCGAAGAAGTGCCACCCGTCGAAGAGGTGCTCCCAGCCCGTGCGCATCGCGCCCGAGGACCCCAGGTAGTACCAGGTACCGTCCACCGCAGTCAGGCCCGTACGCATGACGCCGGTCGCGGGGTCCAGGTAGTACCAGGAGCCACCGTCCTTCAGCCAGCCCCCAACGAGCGCCCCGGAGGGAGCCAGGAAAAACCAGTCGGCACCGTCACGAAACCAGCCGGTGGCCATGTAGCCGCTGTCGTAGAAGTAGTAGCGGCTACCCCCGATCCCCACCCATTGGGAAGCCGGGTACGATCCGTCGACGCGCCGCCACCACCAGCCGACCGAGTCGCGCACCCAGGCGCCACGTCCGGTCTCATCGGGCGCGTCCATCGTCGGAGGTTCGTCCCCCTCCGACGAGGCCCGGTCCGCCCGGTTCTCATCGTTCGCGGCAGGGGCGGCGGGCTCGGGCGCGTCCGTGGTCTCGGGGCTGGGAGAGGCCGACGGCGCGGCGGGCGAGGCAGACTGGGCGGCGGTGGAGCTCTCTGCTGCGGACTGCGGCGCGGCCTCGTCCCCGGCGTCGGCACGGGCCTGCGCGGGCAGGGCGATGAGCGCGAGGGTCAGGGTTGCTGTGAGGGCGCGAGCAAGCGCGCGGCGGGCGAGTGTGGGCGTCGGTGCCATGACAGTGCCTTGTCGCTGGAGAACAGTTCTCCTATAAGTGTAGGACACTTATCACACTGCGCGGGTGCCTTTGAGTCGTGAACTCGACCAAAAGCCGGGACCCAGCGGCATTCACTCCGCTGGGCCCGGCTTCGAACGTCGATGCGTCCGTCAGTCCTCGTTCTCGAGCGCGTCGGCCTGCTGGGCCTGCATGCGCGCGAGGTGCTCATAGTCGGCGGCGCCGCGCCTGGGCACGTCCCGCATCGGGCGCGCGGGCGTCAGGTCCGTGAACGATGCGCCCAGGTTCACCAGGCCGCCGGACTCCATGCCCGGGCCGGGCAGGACGTCGAAGCGGCGCGCCTTTTGCAGGGCGTCGATGACGCTGGTCATGTCCTGGTTCTGGATGGCCGCGGAAATCGTGTAGGCACCCGGGTTGAAGGTCAGACGCGGAATGTCGATATCAAGGTAACCGGTGCCCGGCTCGATCGATGTCGGCACATAGCAGGCGTCCATGCCGTGCAGACCCCACACGAAGACGCCCTCGCGGGTGTCGATGGAGGCACCGAACACCGGAGACTCGATGCGCTCATTCGCACGGTAGTGCAGGCGCAGGCGCACGGGATCGCCCGGGTACACGAGCGACGTGGGCTGACCGGACGAGGACAGAAGCTCGATGCGCTCGATCATGGCCTCGCCGCTGCCAAAGCGCGTGCCGCCGCCATCAACCTCGACAGCGTGGTGAGCGACGTCGGAGTAGGTATCGATGACCTCGGCGGCCGCGCCCACGTCGACGAGCGTGCCGTGGTCCAGCCAGGCGGCCTGGTCGCAGAAGGTGCGCATCTGCTCGAGGCCGTGGGACACGACGACGACCGTGCGCCCCTGGTCCTTGAGCTGGGCGAACTTGTCCATGCACTTGTTCTGGAATTCCATGTCGCCCACGGCCAGGACCTCGTCGACGAGGAGGATGTCCGGCTCGACGTGGATCGACACGGAGAAGCCCAGGCGCACGTACATGCCCGAGGAGTAGTTCTTCACCGGCTGATCGATGAAGCGCTCGACGCCGGAGAAGTCGATGATCGCATCCAGTTTGGAGTCGATCTCCTTCTTGCTCATGCCCAGGATCGCGCCGTTGAGGTAGATGTTCTCGCGGCCCGACAGCTCGGGGTGGAAGCCGGAGCCGACCTCGAGCATGGCGGCCATGCGACCCCGTCGAGGAGATCGAGCCCCTGTCCGGGGTGAGGATCTTCGCGATGCACTTGAGCAGCGTCGACTTGCCCGATCCATTGTGTCCGAGCAGGCCGAAGGTCTTGCCCTGCGGGATCTCAAAGGAGACGTCGTCGAGGGCCCAGAACTCCTCGAACTGCGCGCGCGAACGCTGCAGGAATGCGCCCTTGAGGGACTGGTTGCGGTTCTTGTAGATGCGGAAGCGCTTGGAGACGCCCTCCACCGAAATCGCGTTCGTCATCAGAGTTCCTCCACGATTCGTGCCGAGAAGCGGCGGAAGATCAGCGAGCCGAGGCCGAAGATACCAAAGGCCCAGGCGGCGCAGCCGAGCCACACCTGCCAGGACGGCATCGCGAAGCCGTACAGCGTCGAGCGGTAGGCCTCGAGGAAGAGCTCGGCGGGGTTGAGGCGGAAGATCGTGACGATCGGGAGGGGCTCGCCTCCCCAGGTCCATCCCTTGGCCGCCAGGTCGGTCTGGACCTTGTTAAGCATCGAGAGGGAGAAGACGACGCCGGAGGCGTACATCCAGATCTGGTTGAAGATCTGCCACAGGTGCGAGATGTCGCGGAAGTAGACCGACGCGACCGACAGGATGAGGCCCATGCCGATCACGAAGAGCATCGCGAGCAGGGTGATGACGATGACCGCGGGGATCATGAGCAGCACGCCGGGGCCGCCGGCGATGCACATGATGAGGATGATGACGCCCAGCTCGAAGGCAAAGTCGTAGGCCAGGGCCAGGACCGAGGAGTAGATGAGGACCTGACGCGGGAAGTAGACCTTGGTGAGCAGGCCGGAGTTACCCACAAGGGAATCCATGCCGCGCTGGATGCCACTCGACATGAAGTTCCAGGCGATGACGCCGACACCGATCCACAGCGCGAAGGAGGACAGACCCGAGTTCGCGCCCTTGTCGGCCTCGCCACGGAAGACGACACCGAAGATCAGCGCGTACACGGCGATCGTCGCGATCGGGTTGATGAAGGACCACAGGCGGCCGAGCGCGGTGCCCTTGAACTCCGAGGAGATCGAGCGCTGCGCCATGCGCACCGTCAGGTCGATGACCCGTTTCGTCTCAGACACGGCTACTCCCATCGCTTCTGTCGTGGTCAGGAAATCTATTCTACTTGCCGGCGGCCGGCGTGAGCGCGAGGTAGCGCTGCGTGAACTCCACGATCACGACACTGGGCTTGTAGGCCTCAATGAGGGCGGCGACGTCCGTCGGCTGCTCGGAGTCGAGGGCGTGGCCGACCTGGATCGTGTACTCGAAGGTCGCGGCCACATCGGGCCCCAGGTTGTTGCCCTGGGAGTCGCGCACGATGAGCGCGGTGCCACGTCCATTCGGGTTGTAGGTGAGCGCCGACTTGTTCTGGAAGTCGACGGGGCTGGCCAGGGAGACCTCGGGGGCGGCCGTCACCTCGGACAGGCGCGCGGCGGTGTCGGTCAGCTCGTCGCGGGTTTCCAGCTGCAGCAGGTGGACGCTACCGGGTTCCTGCTCGTAGGTGGGGACCGCCCACGGACCCGCCTGGGCGGGGGCGCCCAGGGCCTCGTACTCGTTGGGGGCGTCCACGCCGCTCACGCCGGACGGCGTCAGGGAGGGCAGCCCCTCGAGCTGCGGGTTGACCGCGGCCAGGCAGGTCAGCGTCTGGTTCCACGCGACGTGCGCGGCGTAGGGCGACCAGTGGGGGTTCACCGCCGAGTACAGGGGGGCCTCGCTCCCCTCGCGGGCCTCGCGCAGACTCTCGCGCACATCCACCCACGCGTGGGTGGGCAGCGCCGAGCGCATGAGATCCAGGGAGGTCGTGCCCATCAGCGGGTCGGCCCACTGGGGCAGCTTGTCGGAGTAGACGTCCCAGGTGGCCGGGGCGGGCATGAAGAGCGCGGTCGCACCCTGGGCGGCGGCGGCGGTCTCGATGCCGCTCATGTAGCGGTCCCACGCGCTCACCTGGTCGGGGGTGGGGCGCACGCGCCCCAGGGCCTGGGAGAAGTTCGCGTTGAAGACGTCGGAGAGGAACAGGTAGCCGTCGCGGCCCTGAACGTACGTGGTCACGCCGGCCATCGACTGCCCGAACGAGGCCTGGGCGGCGTCGGTCGGAAGGTATCCGGCGGTGCCGGCGACGCCGGGCGTCCACGGACCCACGTCGGCACGCGGAGTGGGGGCGCAGACCTCGGGCAGGGACTGGGGCGTGGTGCGCGCGAAGGACGAGGCCTGGGCTGCGGGGCGGGCAGCCTGCTGAGGGGCCGGGTGGGTGGCCTTGTACCACGTGCCCACGGCGGTGGCCGCGCACGCGCCCGCAAGGAGAACGGCGAGGGGCACGTAGTGGAGGCGGTGCTTCCACGAGCCAGCGGGGACGCCCTCGTCGAAGGAGACGTCGCGCAGACCGGAGTCGGATTCCTTGAACTGGCCGGCGGCCTTCTTCTCGCTCACTTGGTCTCCTCCTCGGTACGTGCGGCCGCCTCTTCGGCCTCCATGACCGTCGCGATCCTGGTTGAGGACAGGGCGGGCGTGACGATGCGGCGGGCCACGGCCTCGTACGTGGGACGGAAGTGCTCGATGAGCTTATCCATCCATCCGGGCAGGTAGTTCTTCTGGCTCATCGCGGGCTTCTCGATGAGGTGCCACGACAGGTAGGCCAGGATGTGTACGGTCACGACGACCGTCAGGTGGTAGGCGATCCAGCCGCGATCCTGCAGGTGGAAGTAGGCGGCGAACGCCATGATCGGCCACGCGTAGATGTAGATGCCGTAGGACAGGTCGCCGTGCTTCTCCCAGTTCTGCAGAGGCAGGCGAATCGCCAGGTACATGAGGAAGTACAGGAAGCCGTACTGGCCGACGATGTTCCAGCCGCCCGACGCGTAGGAAAGCACGCCGAAGATCAGCCCGCCCCACGCCAGGCGCGAGTCCATGGGGATCTTGTCGCCGTAGAGCGTGAAGAGCATGCCGAAGGCGAAGGGGCCCATGAACATCAGCATGTACGGGTCGCGCAGCAGGTAGTTGACGTTGGCGACCTGGCCCGCGCCCATCCACTGCAGGGCGTTGAGGGCGATCAGCACGAGGGCGAAGGCACCGCCTACCTTGCGGTTCGCGAGCGCCCCGAAAAGGCCAAGGATCGCAACCAGAATGTAGGCCTTGAACTCGTAGATCAGCGTCCAGGCCGAGCCGTTCCAGTCGCGCGCTCCGTGCAGGATGAAGTACGGCAGGTTCTCGCCCATGCCGGCGATATTGCGCTGGCCGAGGTTCAGCCACATGTTGTTCACGAAGTACGTGAGCGGCGACTCGGTGGCCGGGTGCAGGTAGCCGGAAATGTTATGGAAGGTGTGCCAGTAGGCGATCGGTGCGAGGATACCGACCGTGAAGAGCAGGGCGGCCCAGTAGGCGGGGAAAATACGCAGGACGCGGCGCCACATGTAGCGCCAGATCGTCGCACGGCCCATGCGCGAGCGCGTGATCAGGAATCCCGAGAAAAAGAAGAAACCCGCGACGGCGACGCCACCGATGGACTGCTCCTTGGAGATCTGCACGCCCAGGTCCTCGCCGCCGTAGAAACCGGCGATCGGCCCGGCGTGCGAGAAGATGACCATGAAGGCCATCAGCCAGCGCAAAAACCCGATCGAGTTGGACCTGGAGTTGAATGCCTGCGCGACGGACTGGGGCGTGTGGGGGGCCGCAGCCCGAATCGTGGAGGCCAGGCTCATCGCTCACCCTTCATGGATCGGATCTTATGGACGGCGCCGCGGGCCGCGCGGTACGCCGGCTTGAGGGCGTTCCCCAGTCCGGGCGTGCGCACCATAATGTTGGTCTTAACGGCGCCCAGCAGGTTCGGAACCGTGCCCATGCGCGCCTTGAGGAAGGGCACCTGATCGATTGCGAAGGCGGGCATCATTGAGGAGGTCGCCGCCAGCTTGTACTCGAGGTAGCCGTAGTACACGCCCGCCCACTTCGGGGTCATGACGGGACGCACGTAGTAGCCGCGCGACAGGACCGCGTAGGACAGGAGGCGCTCGATGACGTGCGCCAGGGAGCCATCCTTGTAGCCGCCTTCCTCGGGGAAATCCTCGGGGACGAGGCCGGCGCCCGTCAGCAGAGACAGGGCCTCCGGGCGCGCGATGAACATGGAGCCGTAGGGGGCCAGCGGCTGGTGATCGTCGAAAGGCACGGTGATGCCGACCTTCTTGGCGAACTCACGGGCGGGGGTGCGGTTCGCGAACCACGCGTGGCCCATCGTCGGGTAGCCCATATGCGGCATGGGCGCGATCACCATGCCCAGGCCCGGGTGGGCGGCAAACTCCGCGAGGATGCCGGCTACGTGATCGGAGGAGGCCAGCAGGTTGTCGTAGAGGTGCTCCTTGAAGAGCTGGGCGGCGTTGTAGTCGTCCTGGACGGACTTCTTGGAGTGGATCTTCACGACGATGTCGTACTCGCCCGAGGTCAGCACGTCGCCACAGTCCACCAGGAACGCGCCGATATCGCGACCGCGGTTGGAGGACACGACGCGCACGTCGGCGTCCACGCCTCGTTCCTGGGCGCGTGCCTCGATGAGGGCCTTGTTCTCCTCGTTCGAGGTCGTCGCCACCAGGTGGTAGCCCTCCGGCAGGACGCTCAGGCGGTCGAGGATCTCGTCGGCCATGTCGGCGTAGAAGATGTGTGCGACCGCGAGGACCTTCAGGGAGGCGGCGGCGTCCAGGGCGGCCTGGTCGGCGCGCGGGGAGATGACGGTCGTCAGGCCCGCGTTGGTCACGAGGTCACGCGGACGCGAGGTGCGTGCGAGGTTCGTGAGGATCAGGTCGGTGTCGTATCCGGCCTTTTCCGCCAGTTCCAACATGTCCGCGCCAATGATCGCGTGGCGATCCAGGTAGAGCGGGTCGTGGAAGAGGTTGCGGCGCTTGAGGATCGGGCAGCCGTCCGCGAGCAGCATCGAGGCGTTGTCGAAGACGGGGTTGCGCGAAGGGTAGTCCTCGCGCGGGTATGCCACGACGTGCGTGTAGCCGAGGTTGCCGAAGTACTCCGTAAAGCGGGACTCGTGCCACTGGATCGAGTCGTTGTACGAGCGGATCGGGGGCATTTCGTCCCAGTACTTGCGGAAGTCCGGGGAGCTGAGCAGCGGGTTGCGCACGGCGATCCAGTGGGACTGGATGTGGCGCGGCATGCGGGTGGCTGCCAGGAAGGGGTGGGGGCGCACCTCATCGTGTTCGGTGATGCCCCAGAAGTCCACAGCTCCGGCGGCGTCCACGCGGTCGAAGAGGTTCTTCCACGGGTTGACGGGCGCGAAGAAGGTGTAGTTGAAGAGGATCAGCTCGTCGATCTGACCGAGGCGATCCCAGCCGAAGCGGGCGATACCGTCGCGGTAGCCGCCCACGTCGAAGCCGGTGTTTTCCCGCTCGAAGACCTCGGTGGCGCCCTTGAGGAGGCGCTCGCGAGCGGTGTCGTCCAGGGCAGAGTTGGAGACGACGAGGATTTCGTCGAGGTATTCGCGCAGCGAGGTCAGGCACTCCACGATGTAGTCGTCGACGAGGCCCTGGGGATCGAAGAACAGGAAAATACCGGCGCGCTTCACGGCTTTACTCCCCCGTGCCGTCGACGGTGGCCAGGATCTGGCGGATCTTCGTGGCGTCGCCCCACACGCCGGGCGAATCGTAAGGACGATCCGGGAATGCCCCGTACTCGAGGGTGATGTCCAGGTCGTTCTCGCGGATGTAGGCCTCGACGCGGTCGGCGAGGCTCATGGGTTCGCCGCTGCAGATATTGATGATGCCGTCGACCTCGTCCTGGGAGACGGCGGCGGCAATCTGGTAGGCCAGTCCCTGGATGGAGATGAAGTCGTAGAGGTTCTTGCCCGTGGTGAAGGGGAAGGTCTTCTTGCCTTCCTGGGCGGCGGCCAGGAGCTTGGAGAAGATCGAGGAGCCGTGCGCGTCGTCGCCGACGATGTAGTAGCCGCGCAGCCACTGCATGGTGGCGCCGTGCTTGGTGGTCAGAAGCTCCGTGATCTGCCGCAGCGCGTTCTTGGAGATGCCGTACAGCGAGGCGGGGTTGCACGGGGAGTTTTCGTCGATGGCGCCTTCCCAGTAGCCGACCTCGTGCATGGAACCCATGACGGCCAGGTGGGTGCAGCCGCCCTCGAGGAGGTTCTCGATGAAGCGGTAGTGGGCGGGCAGGTCCTCGATGTGGGCCGGCGAGTTGTGCACGAAGCCGTCGCGCCAGGCGAGGTGCAGGACCACGTCCGGGCGTCCGAGCTGGTCGTAGATGTCAGCGTCTCCGCTGAAAATCTGGGTGTCGATGCGGCGTGCACGCTCGTCGACACCGTCGAGGCGGAAGTCGACGACGCTGACGTCGAGGCCGCGCTCCAGCAGGGCGTGAACAATGTGGCGGCCAATGTAGCCACCGGCTCCGGTAACGAGGACAGTCTTCACCATGTCAGCCAGTCTATCAAGGCGTTGGCGCTACGCAGCCCCGCCCCGCGTTGTGTGCCGTGACGCACCCAGCCCGCCCCGACCTCGTTTCCCGGTCGATTGCCTTAGTGTCGCGAGGCAGTGCGGTGGCGTAGCGCGCGGGGCAGGGCGATGAGGCCCTGGAGGACACCTCGGGCGACCGGCCCCCGTCCGCCCGAGCGCACTGCCCGTGCAATCGAGCGGGCGATGGCGCGCGCGACGACGCCCCACGGGGGCATGCTGGGCGGCGACGATGATGCGGTTGCGGGCATTGACCCGCAGGAACATGGGCGAGGACGTGCCCGAGGAGGCGGCGTGCTCGTGGTCGACGACGGCCCCGGCGACGAAGCGCACCTCGTACCCGGCCTCGCGCAGCTTGTAGGACAGGTCGGTGTCCTCGTAGTACATGAACAGGTCGGTGCGCACTCCCCCGACGGCTCGCCACGCGTCGGCGTCGATGGCGCAGGCACCTCCGCACAGGCCGAAGACCTCGGGCGCGGGCAGCGGGGAGTCGGCGGGGATCCAGCCAGGAGCGGTCGTAGCCGTTGCCGGCTGCGTATCGACCTCGTTGCCGGTGGAGTTGATGAGGACCTGGCCGCCGCTCTCACCGTCGGCGACGCGCGTCCAGCGGCTACCGTCGCGGGCGACGAGGAACTCCGTGTCGGAGGGGTGGAGGGGCGCCAGGTGCCGGTCAGGAGGATGAGCGCGGTCGTGGCGCCCACGGTCTCGCCCAGAGGCGCCAGGAGCGCGTCGAGGAATCCGTCGCGCACGGTCGCGTCGTTGTTGAGCAGGACGACGGCATCTTCGCTCAGGCCGGCCGCTCCTGCCATGACTCCAGCGCCGAATCCGTCGTTCGTCCCTGCGTTCACGAGGGACACTCGCGCGGGATCGGCGGCGCCGCGCAGCTCGCCCAGGCCCTCGCGCAGGACGGTCAGCGAGTCGTCGTCGGATCCGTTGTCGACGATGACGAGGTGGTCCCCCTGTCCCATCTGCGGGGCGATCGAGTGGGCGGCGCGCAGGGTGAGCGGCGCGTTCTTCCAGTTGACGAGGATGACCCTGCAGCTGCGCGCCCTCATCGCGCACCCGCCAGGGACGCGTAGATGGCGGCGTGAGCGGCGGCGGAGGCCTCCCACGTGTAGTCGCGGGCGCGCTCGATGCCGGCGGCGGCGAGACGGTCGTGCTCGCTTCCGGCGGCGGCCTCGAGGGCTTCGGCCAGGGCCGAGGCGTCGGTGGCGGGGACGAGGAGTCCGGCATCGTCGCGCGTAATCTCCGCCATGCAGGTGTCCGCGCTGGTCACGACGGGCGTTCCGTGCGCCATGGCCTCGAGGACGGGCAGGCCCGAAGCCCTCCCAGATCGAGGGGAAGGTGAAGACGCGGGCGCCCGCGTACGCGCAGGCCAGGTCGGTGTCGTCCAGGCGTCCGAGGACGTGGACACGCCCGGGCGGCAGCGGCGCGTCGGTCGGATCAGTTCCCCACCCGGCGGGTCCCACGAGGACGAGGTCGAGGTCGGTGCCACGCATCTGCTCGTATGCCGCCAGCAGGGTGGGCAGGTTCTTGCGGGGCTCGCGGGTGCCGACCCACAGGATGTAGGGACGTACCAGGCCGTGGCGGGCGCGGAACTCGTCGACCTGCTCATCGGTGACGGGCGTGTGGCTCAGGCCGTGCGGGATGACGGTGATGCGCGAGGCATCCAGACCCGCGTCGACACAGTCGTCGGCGGTGGCCTGCGAGGGGACGATGATGGCATCGGCGCGCTTCCTGGTGATCTCGAGGGCGCGGTGGAAGTACGCGGAGCCGTGGGCCGTGAAGTGGTCGGGGTCGCGCAGGAAGGCGACGTCGTGGACGGTGACGGCCAGGGGGCGCGAGGTCGGCGGGATCGCCCAGGTGGTCGCGTGCACGACATCCGCTCCCCCGCCCGATCCGACGCCGAGCAAACGGTCGACGCTGGGGGTTCCCAGTCGGTCCCATGCGGCGTACAGGGCACGGCGAGGCAGCGCCGAGTTGAGCACGGGGATGGTCAGGCCCACCTCGCTCGGTGTGGGCTCGCCCGCGCCGCGCCGCGCCGCGATGCCAATCGCACGCACGCCCTGGTCTGCCAGGCGGGCGGCGACCTCGACGATGTACCGGCCCAGACCCTCCGGGCACCGGCTGCCACATTTGCTCGACGACCATTCCAACGTTGACGCTCATACATCCAGGGTAGTTCACGGGCGCACGGGGGCGGGAACAAAAGTATTGAGCAGCCGCAAAATGGCATACGATAAGGGGAATAGTTGTTGCTCCCGACCCAATGGGGATGATCGTGGCCTACTCCGTTTCTCACTCGCATCCGATCCGCGTCCTGCTGGACGGGACCGCGATCCCCGCAGACCTGGGCGGCGTCGGCCGCTACGTGGATGACCTGGTGCCGGAGCTGGTCGAGCAGGGCGTGGACCTGACGATGGCGGTCCAGGAGCGCGACGCCGAGCACTTCGCGACGCGCCTGCCCTCGGCCCGCATCATCCCGATTTCGCAGCGTTTTCGAGTCCCGTCCCGCGCGCATGGCCTGGGAGCAGACGGGCCTGCCCCAAGCTCATCCGCAAGGTCCGTCCCCGACGTCCTGCACTCCCCGCACTACACGTCCCCACAGTTCCCGGGCGTGCCCGTCGTCATCACCCTGCACGACGCGACGTTCTTCTCGCACCCGCAGGCCCACTCGCGCCTCAAGCAGCGCTTCTTCACCGCGGCGATCCGCCGCGCGATCCGCCGCGCGGACGCCCTCGTGGTTCCCTCGCTGGCCACGCGCGACGAGACCATCAAGTACGCGGGCGGCGATCCCTCGCAGTTCTACGTGGCCTACCACGGCGTGGATCGCTCGATCTTCCACCCGGTCTCGGACGCCGAGCGCGAGCGCGTCAAGGCCTCGCTGGGCCTGGAGGGCCGCGACTACATCGGCTTCCTGGGCACGCTGGAGCCCCGCAAGAACGTGCCGAACCTGGTGCGCGGCTGGGTCAAGGCCGTCTCTGACCGCCCGAATCCCCCGGCCCTCGTGCTGGCGGGCGGCAAGGGCTGGGACGAGGACATCGACCCGGCCCTGGCCTCGGTGCCCGAGCACCTGACGGTCCTGCGCCCCGGCTACCTGCCCCTCGAGGATCTGCCCGGCTTCCTCTCGGGCTGCGTCATCCTGGCCTACCCCTCGATCGCGGAGGGCTTCGGCCTGCCGGTCCTGGAGGCGATGAGCTGCGGCGCCGCAACGCTGACGACTCGCCTCACCTCCCTGCCGGAGGTCGGCGGCGACGCCGTCGCCTACTGCGACATCGACCCCGACTCGATCGCCTCGGCCCTGACGGAGCTGCTGGACGACACTGCTCGTCGCGAGGCCCTCGGGGCCGCCGCGATTCCGCGCGCCGACGAGTTCACGTGGGCCCGCGCCGCTTCCGTCCACATCGAGGCATTCCGCGCCGCCGCCCGTTCCTGAGCCAACCGCGCCGAAGGAGGCCGCCACATGCCCGCATCAGCCCCGCAGCGCCGCACGCTCGTCGCGGTGCTGATCCTCGTCGTCGCGGTGATTGCGGCCTCGCTGGCGTGGGTCGTCGCCTCCCCGGTCGGATCCTCTCCGGACGAGGACTTCCACGTGGGGGCCATGTGGTGTCCTCCGCCGGTGGACGAGACGGGCTGCCAGATTTCCACCAAGGACGGCGAGAAGGCCGTCATGGTGCCGCAGTCGCTGGCCAAGGAGTACGTCACCTGCTACGCCTTCGACCACGATAATTCCGCTCTGTGCGCCCTCAACGCCTCGGACGAGGAGCTGGCGCCGACACTGCGCTGGGACGACGGCAACTACCCCTGGGGTTACTACCAGTTCGCCCACCTCTTCGTGCAGCGCTCGACGAGCCACGCGGTCCTCGCGCTGCGCACCGTGAACACGCTGCTCGCGATCGGCCTGATCGGCGCGATCATCGCCCTGGCGGATTCGGGGTTGAGGCGCGCGATCAGCGTTTCTGTAACGGTCGCGTGGCTGCCGATGGGCTTCTATTTCGTCGCCGGCATGAACCCGTCGTCGTGGGCGATGACGGGCACGTTTGCTTTTGCTGCCGGCCTGCTGGCTGCCACCCGGTCGGTGGGTCCGCGCCGGGTGGGCCTGATTGCCTGCGCGCTGGCTGGCGCGGTCTTGGCGTGCACATCTCGCGGCGACAGCGCTTTCTTCCTCTTCGTCGTCACGGTCGCCCTGGCCTTCGCAGTGCCGATGAGCAGGCGCATCGTTCCCGAGGCACTCCTCGCGTGCGTCGCCTCCATCGCGGGCATCTGGGTCATGGCCCGCACGAACGTGGCGGCCTCGCACTTGGGTTCGGGTAACGAGCTGGCGGAATACTCACTCAAGCACATCGCGTGGCTCAACGTGTCCTCGCTGCCCAACTACCTGCGCGGCTTCGTCGGGCACCTGCTCGGGCCGGGGTGGAACGACGTGTCCTACCAGGGCACCGTCTCCTACGGCGCCTCCGCCATAGTCGTCGCCGTCCTGTGTTGGTCGCTGCGCTCGCTGTCCTGGCGCAAGGCCCTGTCCGCGATCACGGTGGCCGGCGCGATCACGGGCGTTCCCGTGGTGATTGGCCTGCGCGGACACTTCAACAACGTCCTCACCTACCAGCCGCGCTACATGCTGCCGCTCTTCGCGGTCTTCATGCTCATGCTCCTGGCTCCCTCCCCCGCCCGCGCGGACAATGCGGGGCGGCATGTGGGCAGCGAGGCGTTCCGCCTCCCCACCAGCATTGCCGGTCGCGTGGCCACGGGCCTCGTGTCGGCGCTGTGGGCGCTCACCAACGCCCGTGCCCTCTACCTCGTCATCGAGCGCTACGCGTTCGGGCGTACGCAGCACGGCTACCCCATCGACCTGGCGACACGAAACCTGAGCGCGGGCAACGAGTGGTGGTGGCCTACGGCTCCGGTCGGCCCAATGGCCGTGTGGATCCTCGGTGCTCTCGCTGGCGCAGTCGCGATCGGCCTGGCCGTTTTCCTGTGGCAACGCTCCCCCGAAAAGGCGCCCGAGCCTCGTCGATAGCCACTTCACATTCAAATCGTTCACAAATCGCCCTTATAGTGCTATGCTCGAACATGTAGCACCCAGGTGACCTCCATGAACGAAAGGTGATCGCATGCCCACGACCAACGTCGGCACGCTCAGCGAGCCCCAATTCAACATCCTGAACGCACTGGCCAAGGCCGACGCGCCCCTCACGCAGCGGGCACTGTCGGAGGCCACCGGCATGAGCCTGGGACGCGTCAACACCGCCACCCGCGAGTGCGAGGCCGCCGGCTACATCGACGAGCGCGCGATCACCGACGCGGGCCGCGAAGCCCTCGAGCCCTACCGCGTCACGGGCGCCGTCATCATGGCCGCGGGCCTGTCCTCGCGCTTCGCCCCCATCAGCTACGAGCGCCCCAAGGGCACGCTCAAGGTGCGCGGCGAGATCCTCGTCGAGCGTCAGATCCGCCAGCTCCACGAAGCCGGCATCACGAACATCGCGCTGGTCGTGGGCTACAAGAAGGAATACTTCTTCTACCTGGCCGACAAGTACGGCGTCGACATCGTCGTCAACCGCGAATACGCGACGCGCAACAACAACGGGTCCCTGTGGCTCGTGAAGGACCGCCTGGACAACACCTACGTGTGCTCCTCGGACGACTACTTCACCACCAACCCCTTCGAGCCCTACGTGTACAAGTCCTACTACTCGGCGAACTACGTTGAGGGTCCCACCGATGAGTGGTGCATCAAGACGGGGCCGGGAGATCGCATCACGGGCGCGACCGTGGGCGGCAAGGATGCGTGGGTCATGCTCGGGCACGTCTACTTCGACCGCGTCTTTTCCGCGACGTTCCGCGAGATCCTCGAGCAGGTCTATCACCTGCCCGAGACGGTGTCGAAGCTGTGGGAGTCCATCTACCTCGACCACATCAAGTCCTTCGACATGGTGATCCGCCGCTACCCGGACGGCGTCATCCACGAGTTCGACTCGGTCGACGAGCTGCGCAGCTTCGACCCCCTATTCATGGAGAACGTGGATTCGGAGGTCTTCGACCACATCGCCGACACGCTGGGCTGCGCGAAGTCCGAGATCCGCGACTTCTACCCGCTCAAGCAGGGCATCACAAACCTGTCGTGCCACTTCGCCGTGGGCGACAACGAGTACGTCTACCGTCATCCGGGCATCGGTACGGAGAAGATCGTGGACCGCAGCGCGGAGTTCAAGGCCCTGCGCGTGGCCGCCGAGCTGGGTATCGACGACACGTTCATCGCGGGCGACCCCGAGGCCGGTTGGAAGATTTCGCGCTTCGTGCGCGACGTGCGCAACCTGGACGTAACGCGCCCTGAGGAACTGAAAGCGGCCATGGAGATGGACCGCGCCCTGCACACCTCGGGTCGCACGCTCGCACGCTCCTTCGACTTCGTCACCGAAGGCTTGCGCTACGAGGGCCTCCTGAAGACCTTCGGCCCGATTGATGTGCCCGGCTACTTTGAGTTGCGCGACAAGGTCCTGCGCCTCAAGGCTTTCGCGGACGCGGACGGGTTCGAGGTTGTCCCCTCGCACAACGACTTCTTCCCCCCGAACTTCCTGGTGGATAACGATGGCAACATCAGCCTCATCGACTGGGAGTATGCGGGCATGTCGGACATGGCAGCCGACTTCGGCACGATGACCGTGTGCACGGCGGAGATGACCCGCGAGCGCGCTCGCGCCGCCCTGGAGTTCTACCTGGGTCACGCCCCCAGCGAGGCCGAGGAGCGCCACTTCTTCGCCTACGAGGTCTTCGCCGGCTGGTGCTGGTATCTGTGGGCACTGGTCAAGGAGGCCGAAGGCGACGACGTGGGCGAGTGGCTCTACACCTACTACTCGCACGCGACGCGCACGCTCGATTCCCTGCTCGCTTCGTACGAGGCCACCTCGACCTCGGGCGCGCAGGTCTCCCAGGAGGGTGAGCTGGCATGAAAACTCAGCACGGCGGCAAGCGTTACGGCTTCTTCTCGGGTGCCCTGTGGGGCCTGGACACGGTCGTGCTGGCGATCGCCCTCACCATGATTCCGTTTGCCGACCTCGGCCAGTCGGCGCTCACCGGCGCGGTCCTGCACGACGTCGCGTGTGCCGTCATCCTGGTCGTGTATATGGCTCTCCGAGGCCGCCTGAAGGACACCTGGGCGGCGCTGCGCACGCGCCCGGGCAAGTCGGTGATCGTGGCGGCGCTGCTGGGCGGCCCGATCGGCATGAGCGGCTACCTCATCGCGATCGACAACATCGGCCCCGGCCTGACCGCGATTATTTCGACGTTCTACCCGGCGCTGGGCACCCTGCTGGCCTTCATTCTCTTGAAGGAGCGGATGGCCCCTCGCCAGATCGTTGCCCTCTTGGTCGCGCTTGGCGCGATCGTCGCGACCGGCTGGTCGGCGACCTCGGAATCGATCGGAGGCGGCAACGCGATCCTGGGCGTCGCCGGCGCGCTCGCGTGCGTGATTGGCTGGGGGTCCGAGGCCGTCATCCTCACGTGGGGTATGCGCGACGAGGCCGTGGATAACGAGGTGGCGCTCCAGATCCGTGAGACGACCTCGGCGCTGGTCTACCTCTTCGTGGTGGCCCCCATCGCGGGCGTCTTCGGCTTCACGCTCCAGTCGCTGGCTCACCTGTCCGCGGGCGTGGTGGCCCTGGCCGGCCTGGCGGGCACGGCCTCGTACCTCTTCTACTACAAGGCACTGTCGGCGATCGGCGCCTCGCGCGGCATGGCCCTGAACATCTCCTACTCGGCATGGGCGATCATCTTCGCCCTGGCGTTCCCCCCGCACACGATTCCGACGCTCACGCAGGTCATCTGCTGCATCGTGATCCTGGTGGGCACGGTCCTGGCGGCAACCCCCTCGTGGGGTGATCTGCTTCCCAGGCGCGCGGAGAAGGTCAGCGGACAGTAGGCGTGAGACAATGGCGGGTGGGCGCACGTGTGCTCACCCGCTTTGTCGTATTCGGAGGACTGATGACAACACCCGAGACCGACCTGCGCAAGGTCCAAAAGCTCCTGACGCTGATCCTGGCCGAGCTGGACCGGGTGTGCCGACGCATCGGGGTGTCCTACGCGATCTACGGCGGCACGGCGATTGGTGCGATCCGCCACGGCGGCTTTATTCCGTGGGATGACGACATCGACGTGATGATGACGCGCGCGGACTACGAGCGTTTCCTTGCCGAGGCGCCGGCCCTGCTGGACGAGCGTTTCCGCCTGGACAACACGCGCACGCGCGACGATTTCCCCTTCATGTTCACGAAGATGGTCATGCCGGGAACCCTGCTGATCCCCGAGGCAGACAAGAACTCGAAGTACCGGATGCCTTTCTTCCTGGACATCCTGCCCCTGGATGAGATTCCGGCCGACGAGAAGGCCTTCCAGGAGATGTCTCGCCAGTCGTGGCTGTGGGGTCGTCTGTTGTTCCTCCAGGGCACGGCCCGTCCCCACCTGATCAACACGCCCGCATGGAAAAAGGCGCTGATCTTCTCCGCGACGACGCTCGCGCACCTGGGACTGAAGGCCGTGCGCGCGACGCCGGCGAGCCTGCAGGCCCGCTGGGAGCGCGCTGTTCGCCGCTACGAGGGCACGGGCACGGGCGTGTACGCCGACTTCACGATGCGCGACCCGCAGAACTGGATCGTGCGCGAGGAGGAGTTCTTCCCCACCCGCGACGTTCCCTTCGAAGACATCACGGTCATGATCCAAAACGAGTACGACGCGCTGCTGCGCCGCGGATACGGCGATTACATGCAGCTGCCTCCCCCGGAGCAGCGCTACAACCACGAGGCCGCCGTCATCGACTTTGGCCCCTACGCCGACAGCTTGTAAGCCTCACGGCCCTGAAACGATCGGAGAACTGATGAGCGCAGCAGACCCCGCAACCCTGGCAGCCATTCAGCGCGTTACCAAGCGCTGCCTTGCCGAGATCGACCGCGTGTGCGCCCTCCTTGAGCTGCGCTACGTCGCCTACGGAGGCACGGCGATCGGGGCGGTGCGCCACAAGGGCTTCATCCCGTGGGACGACGACGGGGACGTATGCATGCCGCGGGAGGATTACGAACGTTTCATCGCCGAGGCCCCCGCTCTCCTCGGGGACGAGTTCTTCATCGCCTCCCCCGCCACTCACCCGGACTATCCGATCAGCTTCGGCGTGCTGGGCTTGAAGGGCTCGGAGTTCGTCTCGAAGGTCGCGAAGGACCGCTCCTTCCGCATGCCGATCGGCGTGGACCTGTTCGTCCTGGACGAGATCGCGGACGACACCAGCCGCTTCCGCGCACAGTCACGCGGCACGTGGCTGTGGGCGCGCCTCATGTTCCTGCGTTCCATCCCCAACCCGCCGACGGGCCTGCCCACGCCCGCGCGCCAGCTGGCCTCAGCGGCGATGGCCTGCGCCCACTGGGGCATGCGGGCGCTGCGCGTCAACGAGGCCTCGCTGTACCGGCGCTGGCTGCGAGCCGCCCTCAAGGGCCGCGAGAACCCGCAGAAGGCAGCCGACGGCTCAATCCTGTTCGGCGATTTTTCGACGCGCGATCCGCGTCGCTGGAGCGCCTCCGAGGCTGAGCTCTTCCCAGCTCGCTCCGTTCCTTTCGAGGACATCACGGTGCACATCCCCGCCGCTTACGACGTCGTGCTCACGCGCGGCTACGGGGATTACATGCGCATTCCGGATCCGCAGGATCGCGTCACCCACGAGCCCTTCCACATCGTTTTCGGCCCCCACGATCCCGGCCCCCAGGCCTCCGAGGAGGCCAGCGCGTGAGCGAGAAGGACACCACGGCCTCGTCCCTTCCTGACGCGCAGGCCGCCGGCGATGCGCTGGTCGAAGCCACGGAAGAGGCGCTTGAGTCGCGCGGCCAGCTGGGGCGCGACTACCTGTGGAACACGGCCGCCTCCCTCATGTCGAGCCTCGCCGTGGTCATCATGGGCGTGGCGATCATGCGCTCGGGCGCCACGGATTCCTTTGCGCGCGCCCAATACGGCCTGTTCACCCTCGCGCTGGCGATCGGCCAGCAGTACCAGACGGTGGGTCTGTACGAGGTGCGCACCTTCCACGTGACGGACGTGCGTCGCCGCTTTGACTTCGGCACGTACCTGTCGACGCGCCTGCTGACCTGCCTGGTCATGGTGGGTCTCATCACCGGCCACTCGTGGACCGTATCGACGAAGGATCCCTACCCCGCATTCACGGTCATCGCGGCGATGGCGCTCCTGCGTATCTTCGACGCCTTCGAGGACGTGTATTACTCGGAGTTCCAGCGCTCGGGCCGCCTCGACATCGCAGGCAAGGCCTGCTTCGCGCGCATTTTCACGACGACGTTCCTGTGGTCGGGGCTCTACTGGTTCACTCAGGACCTCCTCGTGTCCACGATCATCACCTTCGTGGTCACCTGCGTGGTGCTCGTGGTGGCCTACGGGCTGCCCGCACGCGGCGTGTTTTCCCTGCTCCCCTCACTCAATGCCCGAGGCATCACCGGGATCCTGTGGGAGTGCCTGCCCCTGTTCATCGCCGCATTCCTCAACCAGTACCTGGCGAACGCTCCGCGCTTCGCGATCCATGCGGTGCTCGGTGACGAGGAGCTGGGCGTCTTCGCGATCATCTACATGCCGGCCGTCGCGATCAACATGCTGTCGCTGTTCGTGTTCCGCCCCCTGCTCACCCGCATGGCGTTGCGATGGGCGGAGGGCAAGCGCGGGGAGTTCCTGTCGATCGTTCGCAAGGGCCTGGTGACGACCGCAGCAGCGTTCATCGTCGTCGCCGCTGTCACCTACGTGATCGGCGCGCCTCTCCTCACCCTCGTATTCGGCACGGACGTGTCGGGCTACGTCGGCGAGCTCATGGTGCTCGTTTTGGCGGGTGCCCTCAACGCGGCCGGCGTCATCCTCTACTATGCGCTGGCAACGATGCGCCGCCTGCGGGCCGTCCTGGTCGCGTACGCGCTGGCCGGCGGGACCGCCTACCTGATTGCGCCGATGCTCACAAAGTCCCATGCCATGATGGGTGCCTCGCTCGCCTACGCCGCCACCATGAGCCTGCTCGCCGCGCTGTTCACCATCTTCATGCTCATCCCCACCCCTCGTGCGGCCATCGAAACGGAGCCCGTCAATGACTGATCGCCCCCACTCCCCCGTCAAGGTCGGCATCTTCATGGAGTTCTTCCTGCCCTACCTGGGCGGTATCGAGCGCTACCAGGATCGCTTGAGCGAGCAGCTGCGCGCCCTCGGCTACGACCTGTTCATCGTCACGTCCCTGCACGACGAGTCCCTGCCTCGTTTCGAAGACAAGGACGGCCTGCGCATCTACCGCCTGCCCACCAAGGGCCTCTTCAAGCAGCGCTACCCCTTCTTCAAGCGCGACGAGCGCTTCAAGGAGACAATGGCCGCTGTCGAGGCCGAAAACGCCGACTTCTACATCGTCAACACGCGCTTCCACCTCACCAGCCTGCTCGGCGCACGCCTCGCGCATCGCCTGGGCCGCCCCGTCGCACTCATCGAGCACGGCACCGCGCATATGAGCGTGGGTAACCCGGTGCTGGACTTCTTCGGCGGCATCTACGAGCACGGCCTCACACACTTCGTCAAGAAGCACGTGACCTCCTACTACGGGGTGTCGCGCAACTGCAACAAGTGGCTGCGCCACTTCGGGATCGAGGCTTCGGGGGTCTGGTACAACGCGGTGACGCCGGAGGATACGGCGGTGGCAGACGACCGCTACGAGCGCGAGTGGCCGCGCGGCGGTTCCGACTCCGAGATCGTTATCTCCTACGCGGGGCGCCTCATCGCCGAGAAGGGCATCGTCGCGCTCCTCGACGCCTTCGCGCGCCTGCGCGCCGAACTGCCGGATGTTCCTTTGCGTCTCGCCGTCGCGGGCTCGGGCCCCATCGAGGAGGAGCTGCACGAGCGCTACGGGTCAGATCCGGCGGTGTCGTTCTTGGGCAAGCTCGACTTCCAGCCGTTATGAGCCTGTACCGCCGCTCCGACGTGTTCGTCTACCCGTCCATGTACCCCGAGGGCCTGCCCACCTCAATCCTCGAGGCGGCACTGGGCGACTGCGCGATCGTGGCGACGCCTCGCGGCGGCACCGAGGAGGTCATCACTTCCCCCGCGCTGGGCTGGATCGTCGACGGACGTACGTCCGCCGAGCTCACGGATGCGCTCGTCCCCGCCCTGCGCGAGGCCGTCACCGACCCGGTGCGTCGCGCGTCCTGCGCGGCGGCTGTGGGCGCACGCGTGCGCGAGCATTTCACGTGGCAGTCCGTGGCCCGCGAGGTCGCTTCCGTCATCGACGAGGCCGTGGCACACTAACTTCCCGCGACGTCCCACCGCCAGACCTCCGTGCGGCACACCACCGCCAGACCTCCGTGCGGCGCG
>CAKAHQ010000010.1 GCA_916439125.1 uncultured Actinomyces sp.
GGCCAGTTCATGGACTCTATCGAGATCATGATGCACCTGCCACCCAAGGAAGACAACTGACGCCATTGATCCGCGTCATGGCGGAGGATATCGTGTCCTCCGCACTCGCGGAAAGCGACTGGGGCCGGGAGGTTTTCCTCCCGGCCCCAGCCTATGCAAGCGGGCGGGCCGCGCTTTCGCACGGCCCGCCCGCCTGCACGACAGCACTCAGTGCTTGGAAACGCTCACGGCAAGCTTGTCGCCGGCCTCGACCTCAAGCGACAGAGCGAGGGTCTCGGCGGCGATCATGTCACGCCAGGCCTGAACGTCAGCCACGTGATCGGAGGGCACCGTCAGCGACAGGTCGATACGGTCCGCAATGTGCAGGCCGGCGTTCTTACGCTCGTCCTGAACGGCGCGCACGACGTCGCGGGCGTAGCCCTCGGCCTCGAGCTCAGGGGTCAGCTCCGTGTCGAGCACGACGAAGGTGCCCGACGCCAGAACGTCCGCGACCTGGCCCTCGGCGGCATCCACGGAGGTAGACACGGAGAACATGTCGCCCGTGAGCACCAGCGGCGCCCCATCCAGCTCGACGGAGGCGAAACGGCACTCGCCGTCCACGACCTCCCACTCACCGGACTTCTGAGCCTTGAACAGCTGGCTCGTCAGCTTACGGACAGCCGGATCAAAGGCGCGCGGGTTGAGCGCCAGCTCGGTGCGGACGCTCAGGCCCGAGTCCTGCGGCGCAGAGAACACCACGGACTTCACGTTCACCTCGGAGGCGATCAGCTCCGCGAAAGGCTCCAGCGCAGCGAAGTTCTCCGACACGACCAGCAGCGAGGCCAGCGGCTGGCGCACGCGCAGCTGGTGCGTCTTGCGCAGCGCGTGGGCTGCCGACACGATCGAACGAACCTCATCCATCGCGGCGACCAGCTCGGGGGCATCCACGGCCTCGTCGATGACGGGGAAGTCGACGAGGTGCACGGACTCCCCGCCCGTCAGGCCTCGCCAGATCTCCTCGCTCAGCAGCGGCAGCAGGGGGCGCCGCCAGCTCCATGAGCGTCACGAGAGCCGTGTACAGCGTGTCAAACGCGGCGCCGTCCTCGTCCCAGAAGCGCTGACGCTGGGTACGCACGTACCAGTTCGTCAGAACGTCCAGGTATTCGCGGATCGCCTCGCACGCGCCGGCCACGTCGTAGCCGTCGAGCGCGCCGCGCACATCCTCTGCGAGGGTGCGGGTGTGGGCCAGCAGGTAGCGGTCCATCTGTGCCAGCGCGGCCACGGCCTCGGGCGAGGACAGATCGATGCGCGAGGCCTCGTACCCCTCGCCCTTGTTGCAGGCGCCCGCGTACAGCGTGAAGAAGTAGTACGTGTTCCAGATGGGCAGCAGCACCTGACGCACCGTGTCGCGGATCGACTCCTCCTTGACGATCAGGTTGCCGCCGCGCACGACCGGGCTCGACATGAGGAACCAACGCATCGCGTCGGAGCCGTACTTGTTGAACACCTCGGCCACGTCCGGGTAGTTACGCAGCGACTTACTCATCTTCAGGCCATCGTCACCCAGGACGATGCCGTGGGAGACGCACGAGCGGAACGCGGGGCGATCGAAGAGCGCGGTCGCCAGGACGTGCAGCGTGTAGAACCAGCCGCGCGTCTGACCGATGTACTCGACGATGAAGTCGCCCGGGTAGTGGTTCTCAAACCACTCCTGGTTCTCGAAGGGGTAGTGCACCTGCGCGAAGGGCATCGAGCCGGACTCGAACCAGCAGTCGAACACGTCGGAGATACGACGCATCGTCGACTTGCCCGTCGGGTCATCCGGGTTCGGGCGCGTGAGGGAGTCGATGAAGGGACGGTGGAAGTCCGTGACCTTCACGCCGAAGTCGGCCTCGAGCTCCGCGATGGAACCGTAGACGTCTGTGCGCGGGTATGCCGGATCGTCCGAGACCCACACGGGGATCGGCGCGCCCCAGAAGCGGTTACGCGAGATCGACCAGTCGCGGGCGCCTTCCAGCCACTTGCCGAAGATGCCGTCCTTGGTGTGCGCGGGGGTCCAGGTGATTTCCTGGTTGAGCTCCACCATGCGGTCGCGGATCTCGGTGACGCGGACGAACCACGAGGACACGGCCTTGTACATGAGGGGCTTGCGGCAGCGCCAGCAGTGCGGGTAGGAGTGCACGTAGGACTTCTCGCGCACCAGCACGGCGCGGATCTCGGGGGCACGGCGCGCGATGGGGCCACCCTGCTCGCGCAGGTCGGCGACCACGTAGCGGTTCGCGTCGAAGATCTGCATGCCCTCGTAGTCGCTCACCTCGGAGGTGAAGACGCCGCCCTCGTCAACGGGCAGGACCACGCCGATGCCGTACTCCATGCAGGTCCACATGTCGTCCTCACCGAAGGCGGGAGCCTGGTGGACGAGGCCGGTGCCGTCCGTGGTCGTCACGTAGTCGGCGGCGATGATGGACCAGCCGTTCGGGCCAGGGGCACCACCCTCAGCGCGGCGCTCGGGGGTGTCGAAGTAGTCGTAGATCGGGTGGTAGTGGATGCCCACCAGCTCCGAGCCCTTGTAGGTGGCCACGACGACGGGTTCCTCACCCAGCTCCTTGGCGTAGGCGGGGATCAGGTCGGTGGCGATGAGGACGCGCTCGCCCGCAAGGACGCCCTCGTGGTCGGAGGCGACCTCGACGAGGGAGTATTCGATCTCCGGGCCCACGGCGACGGCCGAGTTCGAGGGCAGCGTCCAGGGCGTGGTCGTCCAGATGAGGGCCAGCTCGGGGCGCGCCGAGTCCTCGCGCAGCTTCGTCTCGAGGCGCAGGCCCACCGTCACCGTGTTGTCGGTGCGGTCCTGGTACACGTCGTCGTCCATCTTGAGCTCATGGTTGCTCAGCGGCGTGCGGTCGTTCCAGCAGTAGGGCAGGACGCGGTGACCCTGGTAGGCCAGGCCCTTGTCGTAGAGCTGCTTGAACGCCCAGATCACGGACTCGGTGTAGGACATGTCGAGCGTCTTGTAGTCGTTCTCGAAGTCCACCCAGCGTGCCTGTCGGGTGACGTACTCTTCCCATTCCTTCGTGTAGCGCAGGACGGAGGAGCGGCAGGCAGCGTTGAACGCCTCGATGCCGACGCCACCCTCACGGGTGATCTCGGTGACGTCCTCGATGCCGAGCTGGCGCTGCGCCTCGAGCTCGGCGGGCAGGCCGTGCGTGTCCCAGCCGAAGCGGCGCTCGACGCGGTGGCCCTTCATGGTCTGGTAGCGGCCCACCACGTCCTTGACGTAGCCGGTCAGGAGGTGACCGTAGTGGGGCAGGCCGTTGGCGAAAGGCGGGCCATCGTAGAACACGAACTCGTTGGAGCCATTCTCGCCGGCGTCGCGCATCTCAATGGACTTGCGGAAGGTGTCGTTGCTGGCCCAGAACGCCAGGGTGCCCTCTTCCATCGTGGGGAAGGAAGGGCTGGGGTCCACCTCGTCTTGCCGGTGGCGGGGGTAGAAGCCGTGCTTCGTCATGAGTGTCCTCGTCTCGCGCCTATACAGGGACGAGGACCGGCGTCGCCGGCACCCGCGGTACCACCCCGCTTGCCGCTCCCTCGCCGGGCGCGGCCGCTTCGTTGGGGCTGTGTCGGGCCCTCCCGTCCGGTTCTACTGGAGGGAACGAGGCCGTGGCTGGCTTTCGCGTTCCTCTTTCTTCCGGATGCTCCCCGGTGATACCCCGCGTGGGCGGGCCGGATCGTAGCGAAAAACCAGTGTAGCGAAGAAACTCCCCCGCGCCCACCGGGCGGGGAGTCGCTCTGCCCACAGCGCACAGAGTGTCGCCCGGCGCGTGGTCGGCCTCGGCCAGCCGCCACTGCCCTAGAGTTGTGGGGTGATTGTGATGGAAACGAAAAGCCCAGCGCGCCCGTGGGGTGCTCTGATCGGCGCGCTTGTCCTGGTGGCGCTGATCGCCGTGTGGGCGGCGCAGGGCGTTCTGGCCGGAACGGGCGTGCCCATTGGCCGCGCCGCGACGATTGCCGTGGGCATGACGTTGCAGGCGATCCCCTTTTTGCTCCTGGGCGTGTTCGTCGCAGAGCTCATCGAGGCTTTCGTTTCCCCGTCGCTCATCGCTCGCGTATTCCCGACGAACCCGGTTGCCTCCGTGTTTGCCGCCCTCGTCGCGGCATTCCTCCTGCCGGTGTGCGATTGCTCGGCGGTGCCGATTTTCCGTTCGCTACTACGCAAGGGTGTGCCGCTGTCGGCTGCAACGACCCTCATGCTGGCGTCCCCTGCAATTAATCCCCTGGTGATCGCCTCGACTATTACGCCTTTGGCTCGTGGTCGTTGGTGGTGTCGCGTATCGGGTTGAGCATCATCGTCGCGCTCACCGTCGGCCTGTCCATGTTGTTCTCCGCTCCGCGCGCACTGCGCGAGGATCATGATCTCCATGAAGGCGATACCTGCGGGTGCGAGGGCGGCTGCGTGGTCCCGGATCGATCGTTCGCGGGCGTGCTGGGCGCAACGGGCCACTCTTTCGGCAGGATTCTCCCCTACCTGCTGGGCGGAGTCGCCGCCTCGACGCTTGCTCAGGTCTTCTGGCCGGTGTCATCTCTCCTCGCAGGCATGCCGGCAGCTGGCGCATTGGCGCTCATGATGGGTGCAGGTTTCGCCCTCTCCCTGTGTTCATCTTCTGACGCGGTCATCGCCCGATCCCTCGCATCTCTCGCCCCAACCGGCGCGCTCATGGGATTCATGGTCTACGGGCCGATGATGGACGTGAAGAACGTGGCCCTCCTCGCTTCGCAATTCCGCGGCGCGTTCGTGGCACGTTTGTTCGTGACGGTCACGACGGTAGCTGCCCTCGTGATTGGCTGCGCCTGGTGGGCGGGGGTGCTCGCATGAAGCTTCTTGATCGCCTCGCTCCGGTTGCGGAGTCCCTGTCGCTGGCTTGCCTGGGCGCCGGGCTGCTCTGGCTGTCATTGTCGGGCCGCTACGCGTCCTTCGTTCCCCCATCCGCACGCCTGGGGATCATCGTCTCAGGGGCCGGCTTGCTTGCCTGTTCGCTTGCTTTATCCGCTCGGCTTGGGGCGGGCGAGCACGAGCACACCGACAGTGAGCACGGTCGTCGCGCACTGACGCGTGCCCTGGTCGCGCTTCTGGCGAGCGCACTCATCGTTCTCCCCTTCCGAGTCTCTCCGTCGGAGTTGGCGTCCACCGCGTGGAGTGCCCGCGGGGCCGATGCGGGCCCGGCCTCCGGCCTTGACGCCGGGGATGACGAGGGCACCTCCGCGTCATCTTCCTCTTCGGAGGGCGACGCTTCCCCCGCCACTACTAGCCAGAGCGGGGGCACGTCTCAGGTGCCGCCGACCGGGACGCTTGAGCTGACGACGGATAATTTCTACGGCCAAGTTGAGGAGTTGATCGCCAACGGGCGCGCCCACGACGGCCAGCGCATCGACCTCGTCGGTTTCGTCGTGAGCCCGGAGGCAGCCCGCGGGCAGGCCTCGATCCCCCGCGTGACGGAGGAGGAGAGCTTCGCGGTGGCGCGCATGGCGATCTGGTGCTGCGCGGCTGACGCCTACCCGGTTGGTTTCGCGGTGCGTTGGAGCGGCCCCACTCCCGAGGCGGATAGCTGGGTGCGTGTGAGCGGCACGCTGCGGGTGCGCGGCACGAAGGCACTCGTCATCGAGGCCGATTCGGTTGAGGTGACGAGCGCGCCGGATCCTGAGTTCGTGGTTCAGACGCGCTAAGGCCATGAGACGACGATCCGAACGTCGACTCACATGTCCAAACAGTCCCCCGCGTCGGCAAATATACGTATACTCTCATGCATCCGATCAACAGTTACATGCCAAGGGTCGCCATGTTTCGAAACGTAATCACCGCCGCACTCAGCTTGTCCTGCGTACTCGCTATGAGCGCCTGCGTTCCCAAGACCACTGCGCCAGAGGCAGCACCATCCCCGGCGACCACGACGACACCTACGCCCACGACACCGAGCGCGCAACCCGCCTCCCCGTCGCCGAGCGCCGTAGCTCGCGACCCCCTCGAGGACAAACCGATGCACGGACTCATCATCGGGGACTCCCTCGTTGACCCCTATCACCCTCGCAGATCTGACGCACGCTTCCGAGCAATCGACCCCACCACGGGGCAGGTGGTCGCCATGCGCATATTTCGATGGAAGCCTGTCGACGAAAACGACGATTACATCACTATTCGAGACTGCGCCTTTAACAACTGCTATTCCCGTGATTATTCGTACCACACGCACATATGGACCAAGAGTTTAACATCTGCCAGCCACGTCGGATACTACGATACCGACGACAACATCACGGACGTATCTGCCATGGTGCCGCTCCTCGACAAAGACGCTGACTGTTACGATAGCGCCCCAACCTTCTCAGCCGACAATTACTTCTACTTTATGCGGGAATGCCGTGAAGATGACGGCACACGCTCAATGTATTATCGCGTCGCAATCGGCAGCACAACGCCGGAACTCGTGCTCACTATCGAACCGTCAGACTCTCGCGATCGTCATCTCTATTTGCTGGCTGGAACGGATCTCAGGACGGACATAGATACGGGATGGGCGCAAGGAAACGACGTGAATCACCTGTGCGCAACCGACAACTCGAGCATCTCAAAAGATAACAAGTGCTTCGACATAGACGACCGCCTCGGAATCTTCAGCTACACCGCAACGGACACTACAACTCGCTCCAAGGTGGAGCAGGGCTACTACTATGAGGAAAAGAGTCTCTACAAGCCCTACGACGACCCAGGAAAATATCGACTGTTCGACGGCTACAGGATTATCGTCAGTCCCGACGCTCAGCAGCTCGCGTTTGTCATGTGGGACAAAACGCATACAGACTATTACCTTCACATCCTCAACGTTGATGGGACCGGCGATCACACAATCCCCGTCGTGGATGACGGTATCAACGGCTATGGCCCAGTCGCCTGGCTCGACTGATCCCACCATTCGTGCGAGACGAACGCCGACTCCACGATCCACGTCTCTCTGAGAACACGTGGATGTTGAGACGGGTGGAGCGACGCGCGCAGAGGTGGAGCCGTTCATCATCGATGCTGATTCGGTTGAGGTGACCGAGGCTCCAAACCCGGAGTTCGTCATTCAGTCGCGCTAAGACAAACAGGCTAAGTGATTCAGATCACTTAGCCTGTTTATGTCCGTTACTTCGGACACAAACTTGCGCGCGTACGGTGAATGAAGCGCACACGGCAGGCGCGGGCGCATCACCACACCTTCAAGGATGAAGACATGTCATCGACAACCACACTCACACCTCGTGAGAAGCAAGCGAGGCGCTACGCAACGACTCTCGCCCTCATCGCCACCTCGGCCCCTTCTTCTACGGATTCGAGGGCATGGTCCTCAACGCCGCCATCAAGGCCGTGGGATCTACCTTCGAGCTCGGCCCGATCCTGCAGGGCGTCGCCGGTGCCGCCGGCGTCATCGGCGGCTTGATCGGCGCCCTTGCAGCGGGACGCATCTCCGACAAGATCGGCCGCAAGACCACGCTCATGTGGGTCGGCCCCTTCCTGCTTTTTGAAGCCCTCCTCGGCCCCATCTCTCCCCTTCTGGGTGGTCTCGGCTACCCATTCCTGCTCCTGACCCGCATCGTCGGCGGCATCGGTTTTGGCGCGGCGACCACGGTTGCCCCCGGATACGTCGCGGAGATCGCCCCCGCTGATATCCGCGGGCGCCTCATCGGCTTCCGCCAGCTCGCGATCATCCTGGGCTTGTTCTTCGCTGGCCTCATCAACACGGCGGTCGTCTCGATCACGGGCGGCGCTGCCAAGCCGGCGTTCGGCGGCCTCATGACCTGGCAGGTCCTCTTCGCCTGCCTCATCATCCCGGCCCTCCTCTTCGTCATCTTCACGGCGAAGATTCCGGAGTCCCCCCGCTATCTCGTCTCCGCGGGTCGCACCAAGGAGGCCGAGGAGATCCTGTCCAAGCTGTGCGGCGAGGAAGACCCCGCAGACCGCGTCGAGGCCATCACCCAGTCCCTGACGGTCACGGGCGGTGCGAAGCTGTCGATCGGGCAGATCCTGTCTTCCCAGTGGCGCGGCCTCGTGTTTGTGGGCATGGCGATCGCTGCGTTCCAGCAGCTCACCGGCATCAACGGCGTCTTCTTCTACTCCAACTCCCTGTTCGCCGCCGTCGGCTTCACTGAGTCGATGGCCCTGGCCCAGACTCTGCTCATCACCGCTTTCAAGATCGTCGGTGTCCTGTCGGGCATCATGCTGGTGGACCGCGTGGGCCGCAAGCGCATGCTGATCTACGGCGGCACCCTCATCTTCGTGTCGCTGGGCATCGTGGCGACGGTCTTCACGGTCGCCCCCACCGTCGATGGCAAGCCGGACGTGGCAGACTCCCCCGTCCTGGCGTTCCTGGCGGTCGCGGCCTTGTGTACCTTCCTGCTCGGATTCACTTCCTCGTGGGGCCCCATCTTCTCTATCGTCATGGGCGAGATGTTCCCCAACTCGATCCGCGGTGGCGCCATGTCGCTCGCATCGGGTGCCGACTTCCTCGTCAACTTCCTCGTTGTCCTGCTCTTCCCCTTCCTCATCGGCTGGTCGCCCGCAGGCACCTACTGGATCTACTGCGCCTTCGGCGTCCTCGCGGTCATCTTCACGGCGAAGTTCCTCACCGAGACCAGCGGCACCGAGCTTGAAGACATGGACAAGGTCGTCACCCAGAAGTGAAGGCTCTCCCCTCCGATTTCAACGACGAAAAGGCACTGCAATGACTAATACAACTCGGGACATTCCCGACAACGTGCGCAACGTCCTGGTCATCATGACCGACCAGCACCGCACCGACACGATCGGCTGCCTGGGCAACCCCCACGCGCGCACCCCCGTCATCGATGCGATGGGTGAATCGGGCTTCGCCTTCACCCACTGCTTCACACCCACCGCGATCTGCACGCCGGCTCGCGCCTCGCTCCTGACCGGCAAGCGCCCCGGCAAGCATCAGGTCCTGGCCAACCCCGAGTGGAACATCGCCTACCAGGTCTCGATCCCCGAGGGCACGTGGACATATACGCAGGAACTGCGCGATGCCGGTTACAACGTCGGCATCGTCGGCAAGTACCACTGCGGCTACAACCTGCCCGACAAGTTCGGCGCAGACGACGACACCTACTGGGGTGCCGAAAACCCCGTGGCTAACGAGAAGTACGTCGCCTGGCTCGAGGCCAACAACCTCCCGCCGGTGCGCGCGCACGACCTGTGGCGAGGCAAGCTGCCCGGCGGGCGCGACGGCCACATCATCGCCGCACGCCTGGATCAGCCCGAGGAGGCCACCTTCGAGCGCTTCCTGGCGGACCGGGCGATCGAAAAGCTGCGTGAGTACGCGGCCGACTGGAAGGACTCGAAGCAGCCCTTCTGCCTCGACGTGCACTTCTTCGGCCCCCACCTGCCCTACTTCCTGCCCGACGAGTGGTTCGACCTCATCGATCCAGACGACGTCGAGCTGCCGGAAAACTTCGGGGACTCCCTCATCGGCAAGCCCCCGATCCAGGAGAACTACGCGACCTACTGGTCCACGTCCTCGTTCACGAACGAACAGTGGAAGAAGCTCATCGCGGTCTACTGGGGATACACGGCCATGATCGACTTCGAGATCGGGCGCATCATGGACGTGGCGCGCGAACTGGGCATCCTGGACGACACGGCGGTCTTCTTCTGCGCGGACCACGGTGAGTTCACGGGTTCACACCGCCTCAACGACAAGGGCCCGATGATGTACGACGACATCTACAACGTACCCTTCATCGCCCATATCCCCGGCGTCTCAACCGTGGGCCGATCCGACGCGTTCGTCTCCCTCATCGACCTGCCGGCCACGGTGCTCGACATCGCGGGCCTGGACACCTCGCTCGTGGAGGATGGCCGCTCGATCGTGGACCTGACGCGCGGCGAGGACGTCGAAGGCTGGCGCGAGGACATCGTGTGTGAGTTCCACGGCCACCACTTCCCCCTCCAGCAGCGCATGCTGCGCACGCGGGACTTCAAGCTCGTCATCAACCCCGAGTCGATCAACGAGCTCTACGACCTGCGCCTGGATCCGGCCGAGATGAACAACGTGTACACCGTGCCCGTCTACGACGAGATCCGCAGGGAGCTGGCGACAAACCTGTACCTGCAGCTGCGCGAGCGCGGGGATCATTCCTTCGCCAAGTGGATGGCGGCGATGACGGACTTCGACATCCCGCTGGTGAACACGGCTCGCTCCGACCTCGACGAGGTGACGAGCGACTAACCCCCGGCCTCGGCGGTGGGAAGACTGACGCGCCCCGCCGCCGAGGCGAACTCGCGCCCTGCACACCCCTCACAGTGACGCGTATCATAGAAACTGTCAACGAGGCCGGAGTGCCCCGAGCGGATGCCAACGACGAAGCGCTGGGAAGGAGAGGCATGCACTACCCCACGCGCAGACCTCTGCCCACCCTCGAAGACCGCATCGTCACCCACCTGACCAAAGCCCCCGCGACGCGCTCCCAGCTGTGCGAGGCGCTCGACACCTCGCGCACGAACCTGGGGCGCGCGCTCACCACCCTCCTCGACGAGGGTTCAGTGACTCCGGTGCGCACGAACGCCCCCGGACGAGGCCGACCCACCCAACTCCTCACCCTCAACTCCTCGGCGGTACACTGCGTCGGCCTAAACGTCACGCGCACGTCATGCGCGGGCGTCATGCTCTCGCGCAACGGCACCGTCCTGGCAGCCGTCCACATCGTCTCCCCCACCTCCCCTTCCCTCCAGCTCTCTCTCGAACAGACCTGCGAGGCCCTGGCCGCGAGCGCGGCCCGTCAGGGGATCGACACATCGACGGTGCGCGCGGTGGGCGTGGGGGTTCCCATTCCGATGGGGCGTAATGCCAGGCTCTCCTCGGACGCGTACCCGACCATGGAGGAGCTCAGCGAGCTCACGCGTCGCTGGTGGGATCCGCTCCCGGTCGTCGACAACACTGTGCGTATGGCGGCACTGGCGGAGGCCTTGTGGGGCGCGGGCGCGGACATGTCCTCGTTCATCTATCTGCGCCTGTCAGGAGGTGTGGGCGGCTGCGTCGTCTCCGATTTTCGCCTGGTTGGCGGTGCGGGTGGCCTGGCCGGGGAGCTGGGACACATGACGGTGGGGACCAATGACTCACCCTGCGCCTGTGGCAAGCGTGGGTGCCTCGAGACGCTGGCCTCCGTCCCGGCGCTGTGTGAGAGCGCGGGCGTTAGCGATATCGCTGAGCTTCGCGCCGCCGTTCTCTCCGGTGACACGCGTGCGCGCGAGGCCCTGGAGCGGGCGGCGCAGGCTGTCGGCTATGTCCTCGGCTCGGCTGCGCTCCTCATCAACCCGAGGGCGATCATCGTGGCTGGCGAGATCATCGACGCGTTCCCGTCCCTGCGATCCGACATAGCGGCCTCCATGTACGGGGAGCTCCTTCCCGTCATGGAGTGGGACATCGACGTCGTGGGGGCATCGCTGGGGCCCCTGGGCGCCGCTCAGGCCAGCGCGTATATCGCCGCCCACCCCTTTGAGGAGCACGCCGCCTCTCCCCACTGCCCTGGGGGAGGGCTCACCCCGGCAGGAGGGGCCGGCCTCGTCGATGAGGGCGAGCATCGTTCGAAGGGAGCGGCCGTGACGCGCCCGATCCCCTTCTCCGTCGTCACCAAACCGACGGGAGCAGCCTGCAACCTGGACTGTCAGTATTGCTTTTTCCTGTCCAAGGAGCTGCTCTACGACGCGGCAGCGCAGACCATGTCCGAGCAGACTGTGGAGCGTTACGTCGAGGCGTTCCTGGAGTCGAGCCCCGACGGCGAGGTCACGATGCTGTGGCAGGGTGGGGAGCCGACCCTGCGTGGCCTGGCCTTTTTTGAGCGCCTCATCCAGCTGTGTGAGCGCTACCGTCGCCCCACCCAGCGCGTGCGTCACGCCCTGCAGACGAACGGCACGCTGGTGACCGACGAGTGGGCCCGTTTTTTCGCGGACCACAACTTCCTCGTGGGGGTCTCCATCGACGGTCCTGCTCCCCTGCACGACGCCTACCGGCTCAACCGTGGCGGGCGCGGCACCCACGCGATGGTTGTGCGCGGCTGGGAGGCGCTCACCCGCGCGGGCGTGGAGACGAACATCCTGTGCACGGTCAACGCCGCGAACGAGGAGCACGGGGAGCGGGTGTACCGCTACTTCCGCGACGATCTGGGGGCCCGATACCTGCAGTTCATCCCGATCGTCGAGCGCGTGCATGCCGCGGACCTGGCCCAGGCCGAGCGCGGCTGGCGTTCCGGAACCTCGGCGCTCCTGTACCGCCAAGACGGGGACTGCGTCACCAGCCGATCCACGTCCCCCGCCTCCTACGGGCGCTTCCTGTGCGAGGTGTTCGACCAGTGGCTGGCCACCGACGTCGGCGAAGTCTTCATTCAGGACGTGGATTCGACCCTGTCGGCCATGTTTGGCTCGGCCACGGTGTGCGTGCACGCACCCCAGTGCGGGGCGAACATGGCGATGGAATTCAATGGGGACGTCTACGCCTGCGATCACTGGGTGGAGCCGGATTGGTTGGTCGGCTCGATCAACTCCTCGTCCTTCACGCAGCTGGCGGCCTCGGACAAGATGCGGGACTTCGCGCGTCTCAAGCCCGACCTGGACAACGAGTGCCGCGCATGCCCGCACCTGCGGCTGTGCTGGGGCGGGTGCCCGAAAGACCGTTTCGTGCGCCGGGGTGAGTCCACGCATAACTACCTGTGCGAGGGCTACCGGGCGTTCTACGAGCATGCCACCCCGGCCCTGCGCGCAATGGGCATGCTGATCGCGGCGGGCAGGCCGGCCTCGGACATCATGGACCCCGCAGTCTCTACCTCCCTCGGACTATCTCTCGCCACATCTATCCGGACTGACCAATGATCATTGAAGCGCTCCTCATCGGCGCATTCGTCGGCATCGTCGTCGGCTCGCTCGGCGCGGGAGGCGGCATCTTGTCGGTGCCGATCCTCGTCTACATTCTTGGGCAGGATCCTCACCAGGCGACGGGCCTATCCCTCATCATCGTGGGGCTGACGGCCGCCGTCTCGCTGGCGACTCGTGCTCGCAGCGGGAACGTCGCGTGGCGCGAAGGCTCTCTCTTCGCCATGGTGGGCCTGGCGGGCACGTGGGCGGGTTCGGCACTCGGCCCACTCGTCTCGGCGCGCACCCTCATGCTCTCCTTCTGCGCTCTCCTGGGAGCGGTCGCAGTGTTCATGGTGCGCTCCCAGCTGCGCCCATCTGCTTCACTTTCGCCCAACGAGGCTGGGGATACCAACGTCGACGAGGGCTCCTGGACGCTCGGGACCGTGTCCCGGGTGGTCGCGCTGGCGACGCTGACGGGTTTCCTCACGGGATTCTTCGGCGTCGGCGGAGGCTTCGCGATCGTACCCGCACTGCATCTGGCGCTGAGATACCCGATGAAGCGGGCCTCCGCGACATCCCTGCTGGTCATGGTCATCACCGCAGCCTTCGGGCTGGCGTCGCGCACGGCCGCCGGGACCCTGACGATCACCGCCGAGGCCGGGGTCATGGTCGCGCTCTTCGCCGCAGCATCGATGGGAGGAGGCATCGTGGGAGCCAGGCTCACGAAGAGAGTGTCAAATCGCGTGCTGGGTTTTGTGTTTGCTGCGCTTCTGGTGTGCGTGGCCGCCTCGACGCTGGTGGCGACACTCGCATAAAGGGCGCGCGAGACGGATGTCGTCTCGCGCGCCCTCATCGCTCAACTGGCGGTCGAACCCTCATTCTGGGTTGAGGTGTCGGCACCGCCCTGGCTTCCATTCTTGCTGCCGGGGCCACGACCACCCTCGGGAGGAGGTCCCGGTCGAGTGCTGCCCGTATCGCCCTGCTGCGAGCCCGGGCCCTTCTGCTGACCATAACCCGGGCCTTGCTGACCGTTACCGGGACCCTGCTGCTGGCCGTTACCCGGACCTTGCTGGCCGTTACCTGGACCTTGCTGCCCATTGCCGGGGCCGAAATCCTCGTCCTCGTCACCGTCACCCTGGTCGTTGTAACCGTCTTCGTAGCCCTGCTCGTAGAAGTCCTGACCATCGCCCATAACGGCCGCATGCGTGATGATGCCCGCGCCGAAGCCGACCGACAGCACTGCTGCCGCGGCGCCGGCGATGGCCGCGCGCTTGCCCCACGAGGTCTTCTTCGATGCAGGCACCCCTGTCGCGGCGCTAGCAGCCACGGCCTCGGCACCCACCTGATCGTCGGTAGAAGCCCCCGCGACAGACTCCAGGGGCGTGCCAGCAAACGCATTGCTGGTTTGCTCCTGGGCGACGGGAGGCATCTGCGCCGTTTCCGCCTGAGATGCATGGGTGGGCAGCACCTCGGTCTGCTCCGCAACCTGAGGCTCTGACTGGGGCAGGATCGAGGTGCGTTCGGTGTCACCCACCAGGTTCTTGTTGTCGTCCACCATGGGGGACGCTCCTTTCTGCTGATTTGTACATCATTACCACGCAGAGTAGGGACGACACTTTTGCGGACGTTATGGCGATACTGTGAAAACACTATGAAATCTAATGTGCTACACATCACTTGCTTTGGCTTGCGCGATGCACCACCTCACATCTATTCTGCAACGTTCGCCTCCCGACGACCCCATTGACGAGGTGCCACATGTCTACGAAGACCTTCACCATCGCTATGCTCACTGCAACTTGCGCACTCACCCTCAGCGCCTGCGGCTCCTCCACTCCCGAGCCGAGCGAGACCCCAACCTTCACCCCCGACACCCCGACGAGCACAGCTCCAGCACCAGAACCCTCCAATTCACCCACACCGGACAGCAATTTCGCCGAGCTAGAGGGAAAGCCCATGCACGGCATCATCATCGAAGAAGAGCTGGACGGACAGCACCGCGTGCGCGCAATTGACCCAGTCACCTACAAGTCAGTAGCGACACGCACCTTCCCCCCAATCGACAGACTGGCGGAACAGCCGTTTCAGTACCACTGCTTCTATAACAGCTGCTACTCCCCAGACTTCACGTACGCGACCAGACGCAAAATGAACCCTGTCAACGAACGACTGTCATACAACACGGGCTTCATCGATACCACGGGCACCTTCACGGATGTCAGCGCGATGATCCCACTGACGGACGACGACAGGGATGTCAACGACGGCTACGGAACATTCTCAGCCGACGGATACTTCTACCTACAGCGCGTCTACACCACGCGAGACGGCAACACCTCGATGATCTACCGACTCAAGCCGGGAGAAACAACTCCCGAGCTCGTCAGCACTGTCGGGCAGGAGGACGACAAGAACCTCTACTTCAATCTGTTGAAGGGAACCGAGTTGTCAACGAACAAGAAGTACGTCGACACACATACGAACGACGGCAACCTCTTCTGTTGGAAAGCCAACGAGACAATCTCCGTTGACAACATGTGCTACCAACTACATAAAGAAAAGGGACTCGTCGCTTTCCAGGCGACCGCGCTCGAGAACAAGCCTCGCCGCGAGGAAGACCGCATCGGAGAGAAGGTCATCTTCAAGCCAGAGCTGCAAATCGAAGAAACCATCAGAGAGTACAGGCCGTTCCCTAGCCCTGACGGGTCTCAAGTCGTCTTCGATCTGTACCTCAAGAATCCCACCGGCAATGATTGGGCCCCCATCAGATCCATGCACATCATCAGCACCGATGGCACCAACGACCGTACGCCCGATCCGACCTCAGAGCGGTGGGGCGCATTCCAGGTGATCGGATGGGTTGAGTGAATCAATCCCCCCTGCCACACACAGACCCGAGGCCGGGACCGCGACGCGCACCCCATCGCGCGTGCGGCCCCGGCCTCGTTCCGTGTATACGAGCGGCGCGGCGGCGCTACTCTGCGTTGGTATTCCTTGCCACGAGGGTGTTCGTCGCCTGAGCCACAGGGCGCACGATCATCGAGTCGATGTTGACGTGGGAGGGGCGCTCCAGGGTCCACACGATCGCCTCGGCGACGTCTTCGGCGACGAGCGGGGCGGCGACACCCTCGTAGACGCGGTCGGCGGCCTCCTGGGAGCCGAGCCGGTTAAGCGAAAATTCCTCGGTGCGCACCATGCCGGGTGCAATCTCGATGACGCGCACGGGCTCGCCCACCAGCTCCTGACGCAGCGTGTTCGCGATGATACGTTCGGCGTGCTTGGCGGCCACGTAGCCGCCGCCACCCGGGTAGGTGTCGTGGGCGGCGGTCGAGGTCAGGAACACGAGGTCTCCCCCGCGCTCGCGCATTCCCGGCAGGAAGGCGCGCGAGCAGTGCAGGGCGGTGAGCACGTTGCGTTCGAACATCGCGCTCCACCGGGCGGGATCACCCTCGGCAACACGGTCCACGCCGATCGCTCCCCCGGCGTTGTTGACGACCGCATCCACGGGACCACCCTCCAGGACATGGGCGGCCATCTCCTTCACCTGGGCCTCATCGGTCAGGTCGGCCGCCCAGTATTCGCAGCCAATCTGCTCGGCGAGAGCCTCGAGGCGCTCGCGGCGCCGGGCTACGGCGACGACCTTCCACCCCCGCTCTGCCAACAGGCGGGCGGTGGCCTGTCCGATTCCGGTGGATGCTCCAGTGACGACGACGCGGCGAGAAGTGTTCATAGGGCAACAGTAATATCCCCGGGTACGCACCGTCGTGCGCGCCCGGGGATACGTCGCTGGCGTCTCAGCCGTTGGGCAGGCCGTAGGCCTTGTGGATCAGCCAGATCGGGTGGACAACGTTCGCGCCCGTGGCCGTGCGCAGCTGCCAGCGACACGTCTCCGTATCACAGGCTGCCAGCTCGGCGTTGACCTGCTTGATGAAGTCGAAGACCGGGGCGCCCACGGCCTGGGCGATCGCGTACTTCTCCTTCTTCATGCCGTAGGTGCCCGCGATGCCACAGCAGGGCTGCTCGGAATCCTTAACGGTCACGCCGGGAATCAGGCTCATGAGCTCGATCGCGGGCTTGCCCAGCCCCTGGGACTTGACCTGGCAGGGGGCGTGGTACGGAATGGTGACGTCGATGCGCTGGAAGTTCGTGTCCAGCTCACCCTTGTCGTACAGGTGCAGCAGGAACTCGCTGATGTCCCACGTGCGACTACCCACATCCCTCAGCTCCGGGGTGTCCATCTCGAGGATCTCGTGAGCCTCGTGGCGCAGCATGCCTCCGCACGAGCCCGACGCGGAGATGATCGGGGCGTCACGGTTGACGCTGCGCAGGTCGTTGGTCAGCTTGGACACGTACTTGCGCGCGTCGTCGTACAAGCCGTTGGACTGCAGGGCAAGGCCGCAGCAGCCATGCTTGGGGACCAGGACCTCATAGCCCAGGTGCTCAAGGACCATGACCGAGTGAATCGAGGTCTCTACCTCGAAGTACTGGCCGGCACATCCGTGGAAGAAGATGACCTGGCCGCGCGTACCGGAGTTCGGTAGGGGCGTGTGCTTCTTGAACCAGGATTCGAAAGTCCGCCCGTAGGCGCGAGGCATGGGGGCGGAGCGATGCACGCCAATGATGGCCTCCATCGCCATGCGAATGGGCTTCACGTCGAGCGCCCAGTTCGCGATGGGGGCGACCGGGGTCATCATCGTGCCGATCAGCGAGGTGCGCCCAATGAGGCGGTCGCGCATGGGGATGCCGTGGGCTTCCTTCATGGCGGTGCGGCGGTGGTGGATGATCTCAGTGACCTTCACGCCCTGGGGGCACACGAGCGAGCAGGTGCCGCACGAGGAGCAGTAGTCGATGGACTTGTCCACCATCTGACCGTCCTTGCGGAAGCGCTCGGCCTGCGGGCCGGAGTACTTGGGGCCAGCGAACAGGTCGGTGACGCGCATGACCGGGCACTGGGTCTCGCAGATCGTGCACTTGACGCACAAGTCGAGGCTCGCGCGCAGCGCGGCATCACCGCTCAGGGCGAAGACGTCTTCTTCTTCCACGCCCGGTCCCATCAGCGTTGACATTTCCAGGGTCATTTCAGTTCCTCCACGATCGAGTCGACGGCCGCGAGCGCGCTGGCAAGCGCGATTCCTTCGCCGCTCTTTTCACGCCAGCGGGTGGCGCCAGCCAGGTTGCCTCCGGCCGCGTACAGGTTCGGGCACACGGGTGCGCCTTCCTCGTTCAGGACGCGCATGTTGTCGTCCACGGCCAGGCCGGAGAGGAAGAGAGGCTGGTCCTCACCCCAGAAGTCGGCGTGCAGGAGTTGACCCGAAGCGCCCATGACGGGCAGCCCGCAGATTGTGTCGCGCACGGTGCCGTAGGAATCCATGTCAAGGGCTCCGGATTCGAATCCACCGGCGGCCAGGATGAGGGATCGGGTTTCCACGATGGTGGAGCGTCCCGCGCTGGCGTATTCGACGGCGCTCACGCGTCCATCAGTGGTGTGCACGGCCTTGATCGGGGATCCGAGAATGACGCGGCACTTGTCGGAGGCGATGCGGGTGAGCAGGGCGTTGAGGCGCATGCCGGGCACCGACGGAGGCTGGATCGGGATCTCGAAGACGGGGTGTCCGATCTTGTCCGCCAGGTCGCGCCACGCGTTCGGGTCGTCGAGGCCGAGGACGGCGGGCAGGCCGACGATCTCGCCATCCTCGAGGAGCGGGCGGACCTGGCCTGCCAGGCGCGCACGGTTCTCCTCGTGGTCGAGGCTGCGCGCGTGGTTGGTGCCGGTCGAGTCGATCTCACCCTCGCGCACAACGTAGTCGACGGACAGGGCGCGCGCCCTGATCGGTGCACCGTCGGGTCCGTTCTGGCGCGTCAGGTTTTCAGCGACGAGGCCGGGGTAGAAGTCCTTGAAACGAGTCAGTCCCACGATGGCGTAGCGGGCGCCCGCCTGGGGGATGCCAGCCTCCATGGAGGGCGGGATCAGGCAGGTGGGGCGCAGTGCGCCAACGCCGGTGGGGATGCGCACGTTGCGGGTTTCGTCGCCGATGAGCACATCGGAACCGACGAGGTCTCGCAGCCACGCGACGGATGCGCCGACAAAGTCGGGGGTAACGTGGCTGTAGGGGTGTGTCGGACGGGAGGCCACGTGGCCTTCGAGCGCCTCGAGGGGCGCCTCAACCGGCTCGGGGCGGTAGCCGAGGATGTCGACCGTGCCCGTGCCGAGCTGAATGCCGCCGACGCCCTTCGTGACGAGGGTGACGCTCAGTCCGGAGTCAGCTGCCTTGATTGCGGCGGCCAGGCCTGCCAGGCCAGCGCCGATAACGACGACGTCTCTCATCGAACAACCTCCTCGCTGGGTGCGGGCAGGTGCTCAACGTCGAGCGTGCCCTCGTGAATCCAGGCGTCCAGTGCGGCCTGCCTGGCTTGCTTGCCGAACATGATGGGCCACAGGCCGATCCAGCGGTTCTTCAGGAAGAGACGCAGGAGGGAGTTGGCGCGCATCGAGTCGATGTCGCCGCGCTCGTGGGCGATGCCCGCGGCGCGCTGGGAGCAGAAGCCGCCCTGACAGGGTCCCATGCCCAGGCGCATCTGGCGACGCACGTCATCGAGCTGGCCCTTGGGCAGGGTGTCCATGACGTTTTCGAGCATGGCGCGCGTGGCCATCTCGCACTCGCAGATGATCTGCTCGTGGGAGGGGGATTCGTTGCGCGATTCGACGTTGTCGAGGCGGTGGCCGATCGTGTAGAGGCGCTCTTCCTTGGCGGGCGGGACGGCCTCGTCGGCGGTCTTGCAGGCGCGCTTCTCGCCCATCTCCTCGCACATGATGTCGACGATGCGCTCAGCCATGAGGCGGTAGGTGGTGAGCTTGCCGCCCGCGATGGTGAGCATGCCGTAGATGCCGTCGCGCGTGTTGTGGTCGATGATGCTCATGCCGCGCGCCATGTGGCGGGTATCGGTCGCAGACACGCGCGAGTCCTTGACGAGAGGGCGCGCGCCGGCCCAGGCGTGCACGGCGCGAGACTTGCGGAAGCCGGGGATCATGGCCTCGCCGGAGTCGAGCATCTGCTGGACCTGGTCGGCGGGGATGGAGAGGCGGTCCGGGTCGTCGGCCTTGAGGTCGGTCGTGCCGATGATGCACACGGTGTGGTCGGGCACGAGGATGTCACCGTCGGCGGGCCACACGCAGCGGTTAATGACCGAATGGCTCAGTCGATGGTTCATCGCGATCATGATGCCGGCGCCAGGAACGACATCGACGCCGTGGCAATCCGCCATAGCGGCGATCTGCCCGGCCCAGGGGCCGCCGCAGTTGAGGACGAAGCCGCATTCGATGCGCACGTCCTCGCCCCCGCGCTCGTCGTGGACGATGACGGCGCTGATGCGCTCGCCCTCGCGTTCGATGGAGGTGACGCGGTGGTAGGTCAGGACCTGCGCCCCGTACGCCTGTGCGGAACGGATCGCTCCCCAGGTCATCTGCCATCCGTCGACCGTACCGTCCTGAACTTCGAAGGCGCGCTTGATACGCGGGTCCAGGCGCGGTTCGCGGCGCAGCGCCTCGGCGATGGAGATTTCGGCGGCGGGCACCTTTGCAGCCGCTGCGCGGGCCAGGAACTGGTCCGCATATTCTTCATCATCCTGGGCGGTCACAACGAAGAGGCCTCCGGTGGCCTCGACGGCGTTGGCGTTGATGCGCTGGACGATCTCGTTTTCTTCGGCACACTCGGTGGCCGACTCAGGATCAGATGCGATGTAGCGGCCGCCCGAGTGGAGCAGGCCGTGGAAGCGACCGGAGGTTCCCTGAGCGATATCCGCCCGGTCGACGAGGACGGCTGAGAAGCCGCGCATGGCGACGTCGCGGACGACGCCGGCACCGGTGGATCCGCCACCGATGACGCACACGTCAGTGCGAAGTGTCTTCACCGTTAAAAATCCCTTCACCTCTTGATGAGGAAGTGCCTCATTGCTCCCTCCATAATGCCCTTTTCCCGCCCATTTGCACGAATGTACACAAGACTCTGCACATATGTGCACAATGAGTGTGCGTCACACTCACATTCGCACTCACCCGCACAATTCCAGCCAAAAATGACGAATTACATCCCATGAACATGACGTAAATACGGGTGGATGTTGCCCGGGGGCCACTCACCTCACCCCATCCCCGTTTTTCCCCCTAGAGTTAAGGCATGACGAACACACTGTTGGCCCGAGTCCTCGACACCGCGTACACCGATTCGGCGGTGCGTCCCCAGGACGACTTCTACCGCCATGTCAACGGCACCTGGCTGGCGACGCACACGATCCCCGCGGACCGCCCCATGGACGGGGCCTTCCACACGCTGCGCGACGCCTCGGAAAAGTACGCCCGCGCCATCGCCCAGGATGCCGCCAATGGCACTCTCGATGATCCGGACGCGCAGCGCATCGCCACCCTGTGGACTCAATTCCTCGACGAGGACACCATCGAAGAAGCAGGAGCCACTCCCCTGCGCCCCGACCTCGACGCGATTCACGCCTGCGCCACCCACGAGGAACTCGCCCGCGAGATGGGCCGCCTCATGCGCGAGGGCATCGGGGGCCTCGTCGGCGCATACGTGGGCACCGACCCGCATAACTCGTCGCGCTACATGGTCTCCCTCGTCCAGTCCGGTATCGGTCTGCCCGACGAGGCCTACTACCGCGAAGAGGACTACGCTCCGATCCGCGAGGCCTACGTCGCGCACACCGCCCGCCTCCTCGGCCTCGCCGGGGTACCCGACTCCCGAGGGCGCAGCGAAGCGCATCATGGAGCTGGAGACCGAGGTCGCCTCGCACCACCGCGACTCCGTGAGCAACCGCGATCCCCTCCTGTCCGACAATCCCACGCCGTGGGAGCAGCTGGCCACACAGGCCCCCGGATTCGACTGGGACGCATGGGCGCAGGGTGCGCGCATGCCCGTCGCCGGCCTCGTCGTCAACGTCGACCAGCCCGACTTCGTCTCGGGTGCCGCCGCCCTGTGGGCCGCCACTGACCTGTCCGTGCTCAAGGAGTGGCTGAGCGCCTCGGCGATCGATTGCCACGCCTCGCTCCTGTCGAGCGATTTCGTCAACGAGAACTTCGACTTCCACGGTCGCACGCTGTCCGGCACGGAGGAACTGCGCCCACGCTGGAAGCGCGCTCTGGGTCTCATCGAGGCCTACCTGGGCGAGGCCATGGGCCGCGCGTGGGTGGCCCGCCACTTCCCGCCCAACGCCAAGGAAGCGATGGACGCCCTGGTGCGCCGCCTCCTCGACGCCTACGGCGAGTCGATCCGCGGCCTCGACTGGATGAGCGAAGACACCAAGGTGAAGGCCCTGGCCAAGCTCGCGACCTTCAACCCCAAGATCGGCTACCCCGTCAAGTGGCGCGACTACTCGACGCTGCACCTGGACCCGAAGGCCACCATCGTCGAGAACGTGCGCGCCGCCAACGCCCACGCCACCGACCGCGAATGGGCCAAGCTCGGCCGCCCGGTGGACCGCGACGAGTGGTACATGACCCCACAGACGGTCAACGCCTACTACAACCCCACCCAGAACGAGATCGTCTTCCCCGCCGCGATTCTTCAGCCTCCGTTCTTCGACACCGAAGCAGACGACGCGGTGAACTTCGGCGCGATTGGTGCGGTCATCGGCCACGAGATCGGGCACGGCTTCGACGACCAGGGATCGCGCTACGACGGGGAGGGAAACCTGTCGAACTGGTGGACGGATGAGGACCGCGCAGCATTCGAGGAACGCACCCACGCGCTCATCGAGCAGTACGACGCACTCACCCCTGCAATCCTCCTCGAGCAGGCAGAGAGCGAGGAGGGCGACGAACGTACGCTCCCCCACGTCAACGGTGCGCTCACGATCGGCGAGAACATCGGCGACCTCGGTGGCCTGACCATCGCGTGGAAGGCTTGGGCCGCCTCGCTCGCCGAGGAGGGCCTGACTCCCCAGACCGCTCCCATCATCGACGGCATCACGGGGCCCCAGCGCTTCTTCTACTCGTGGGCACGCGCCTGGCGCACGGCCACGCGCCCCCAGTTCGCGCGCCAGATGCTGGCCATCGACCCCCACTCCCCCGCTGAGTTCCGCTGCAACCAGGTACTGCGCAACCTTGACACTTTCGCCCGGGCCTTCGACGTCACCCCCGGGGACGCGATGTGGCTGGAGCCCTCCCAGCGCGTCACCATCTGGTGAAAGCGTGTCCCAGCCGACAAAATGCGGCGCGCCCCGCGCATTCACTCCCAACACATGACAACATAGGAATGTTGAGCGCAACAGCTCCCCCATTCCATCGACGGAAAGGCAACCCATGCCAGGCCTGAACCTGACTCGCGAGGAAGCGACCGAGCGCGCCTCGATCATTTCCTCTGTGACCCGCTATGAGATCTCCCTGGACCTCACGCGCGGAGACACCGACTTCGGTTCATTCACCCGCATCGAGTTCGACGCGCGCGAAGGTGCCTCCACGTTCGCTGACCTCGTGTCCAACAACGTCCACTCGATCACGCTGAACGGCAATGCCCTGGACCCCTTCTCGGCCCACCAGGACAACCGCATCGCGCTGGAGAACCTTGCCGAGCACAACGTCCTCGAAGTTGAGGCGTCCTGCCAGTACATGCACACGGGCGAAGGCCTGCACCGCTTCGTCGACCCCGCCGACGGCCAGGCCTACACCTACTCCCAGTTCGAGGTTCCGGATGCCCGCCGCGTCTACACGACCTTCGAGCAGCCCGACCTGAAGTCCACCTTCACCCTGACGGTCAAGGCCCCCAAGGGCTGGAAGGTCTTCTCCAACGCGCCGACCCCGACCCCCGAGGAAGAGGGCGAGGCCTGGGTCTACCGCTTCGCGACCACCGAGGTCATGTCGACCTACATCACCGCGATCGTCGCCGGCCCCTACGAGGGCACGACGGCCACGCTGACTTCCTCCGACGGACGCACAATCGACCTGGGCGTCTACGCACGCGCCTCGATCGTCGAGCACCTGGACGCCGACGAGATCATCGAGATCACCCGTCAGGGCTTCGAGTTCTTCGAGGGCGCCTACGGCATCGCCTACCCCTTCACCAAGTACGACCAGATTTTCGTGCCCGAGTACAACGCGGGTGCCATGGAGAACGCCGGCTGCGTCACCTTCCGCGACGCCTACGTGTTCCGTACGCGTCCCACCGAGGCTCAGATGGAGGCTCGTGCCAACACGATCCTGCACGAGCTGGCACACATGTGGTTCGGCGACCTGGTCACCATGAAGTGGTGGAACGACCTGTGGCTCAACGAGTCCTTCGCCGAGTTCATGAGCCACTTGGCTCTGGCCGAGGCCACCAAGTACACCGAAGGCTGGACGGGCTTTATGGTCCGCAAGGACTGGGGCCTCAAGCAGGATCAGCTGCCCACCACCCACCCGATTACGGCCGAGATCCGCGACCTGGCCGACGTCGAGGTCAACTTCGACGGCATCACCTACGCCAAGGGCGCCTCCGTGCTGCGTCAGCTCGTCTCCTACGTGGGACGCGACGCCTTCTTCGCAGGCCTGCACGAGTACCTGACGAAGCACTCCTACGCCAACGCCACGCTGGACGACCTGCTCTCCGAGCTGGCTGCCGCCTCGGGCCGCGACCTGGCCTCGTGGTCGAAGGTGTGGCTGGAGGAAGCTGGCGTCACCCTCCTGCGTCCGGTCATCACGACCGCCGAGGACGGCACGATCGAGCGCCTCGAGATCACCCAGGAAGCCTTCTCCGATGGTGCCTCCCTGCGCCCGCACCGCATGGGCGTGGCCGGCTACTCGCTGACCGAAGAGGGCACGCTGGACCAGGTCTTCCGCGAGGAGCTCGACATTGACGGCGCTTCCACGGTGATCGAGGCCGCCGCGGGCATCGCCCGCCCGGACTTCATCCTCGTTAACGACGGAGACCTCGGCTACGCCAAGGTCCGCCTCGACGAGGAGTCCCTGGCCTTCGCGATCACCAACATCACCAAGTTCACGGATTCCCTGACCCGCGGCGTCGTCATGGCTTCCGCGTGGGACATGACGCGCGACGGCGAGATGCCGGCACGCGACTACCTGAACCTGGCCCTGCGCGCGGTGCCGGTCGAGGACAACATGAGCCTCCTGACGCTCACGCTGCGTCACATCGACGAGGCCGTGCGCACCTTCGTGGCACCGAAGTACCGCGCCGAGGCCGCCGAGGACACGGGCCGTCGCCTGCTCCTCCTGGCTCGCACGGCCGCTTCCGGCTCCGACGCGCAGCGCATGCTCGTCGCCGCCGCGGCCCGCAACGCGACCAGCCCCGAGCAGTTCGAGGCCATCCGCGCCCTCTACGACGGCACCCAGACCCTGGACGGCCTGGACCTCGACGTCGACCTCAAGTGGGACCTACTGATCGCCCTGGTGCGCGGAGGCGCCGCCACCGACGAGGACATCGCAGCCCTGGAGGCCACCGACGATACGATGACCGGCCACCAGAACGCGGCTGCCGCTCGTGCGGCTCGCGAGGGCGAGTGGATCAAGGCCGACGTGTGGGACAAGGTCCTCACCGACACCTCGATCCCCAACGACACCCGCTGGGCGATGATCTCGGGCTTCTGGGCGCAGGCGCGCACCACGCCGTCGGCTTACGCCAGCTACGTGGGCGAGTACTTCAAGGCCCTGGCGGGCATCTGGGAAACCTTCACCTTCCACACCGCCGAGGATCTCACGACGCTGCTCTTCCCGAACGCGCTGGCGGGCTACGTCCCCGAGGTCGACGTGGTCGCCTCCGGTAAGGCCTGGATCGAGGCTCACTCGGATGCCTCCGCCGGCACGATCCGCATCATCCGCGAACTCATCGACGTGTGTGAGCGTCAGATCGCCAACCAGGCGGTGGACGCGGACTGATCCGTTCCTCATAGACGCCAGGGGGCGTGGCCATGTGGCCACGCCCCCTTCGTCTGTTTACCCGTGCTGCGAGCGTCGACAGGGCACACCAACCGACGTGCCCGCCGACGTATACGCGAGCACTCAGCATCCCCCAGGATTGGCCAAAACGCAGACCACCTCACCCCGAACAGCCCTGTTTCGCCGCAATTTGGCGAGGTGGTCTGCATGTTGGGTGCCACGCCCTTCAGACTGCCTGCGAGGCGGGGGGAATTGCACCACAAGAGGGTGCAACACGCCGGCGACACACCGTCAGAGGGCCTCGTGTCGTGCAAAACCCCCACACCAGCCCCGGCATCGGGCAGCACGGCTTGCAACAGTGAGGCTCAGGCACCAACGAACAGTGACCAGCCACGGCCCCGTTCCCCGGCAAACGATCACGCTTCACGCACAGATCTGTAGGCAAGAACAGCCTCCCGTTTCTTGGAGATCTCCAAGAAACAGGAGGCTGTTCGATGAAGGATGAAGCCGAGGCTTAGGAGCGTGCGTCAGCGCTTGGCTCGACGCGATGCCACGACCGCACCGATACCAGCAACAAGGACGGCGACCGCCCCAACGCCAACCCACACGCCCGACGCACCGGTAGCAGCCAGCGTGTCACGACGCGCCTCAGCCGGGGTCGAAGCAGGCGCCTCAGACGGCGCCGGATCAGAAGCGGCAGGCGTCACCGGAACCTGGACAGAGGGTACCTGGGTAGCAGGATCCTGGGTTACGGGGTTCTGCGGGGCGGGAGCCTGGGTAGCCGGATCCTGCGGGGCGGGAGCTTCGATCCCGGGGCCGGGCGTCTGCTCACCACCAACGGAGGGATTCGAAGGAGCGGGAGCCGGAGCGCTCGGATCCTGCGGGGCAGGGGCCTGGGTAGCCGGATCCTGCGGGGCGGGGGCCTGGGTAGCCGGATCCTGCGGGGCGGGGGCCTGGGTAGCCGGGTCCTGCGGGGCGGGAGCCTCGATACCGGGGGCGGGCGTCTGCTCACCCTCACCGATCGACGGGTTAACAGGATGATCCGAGGCGTCGACGGACAGCGTCGTGCAGCGCGTCAGAGCGTCGCGATACTCAGCGGCGGTCAGGTAACGGCCCGCCTGGTCACCGGCCTTCAGAGTCACGCCACCATCCTTTTCCGGGCGGACGGAGGTCTGGCTAGCGATGGAGTCAGCGACGCGATCAAGCTCCGCATCAATGTCAGCGAGGCTCACTGACGGCTTCTCATCAGCCACGGAAGCGAGGTAGGCGTCGAGCGCGCCCTGGGCCTCGTTCACGGAGGCCTGAGCGTCGATTACCGCCTGCTGCTTATCGGCATCAGCGCTGGTCGCAGCGGGAGCGGGCGTCGAGGTCGAGGGAGCAGCGGATCCAGCCTTGGCGGGAAGCGTCGCGACATCGACCGGCAGGGCAACACCGGGCAGGGCCCCCACCTTGTTCTGCCAGGAGTTGGCACGCTGCGCGTCGCCGCCACCGGCCAGACCGGAGACGTAGTTCGTGTTATCAGCGTTGAAGGCGCCGCCGTTGAAACCGTAGGCGGAGGCGGTATCACCCGTCGTATGGAAGCGGGAGACGTTAGGCGAGCCACCGGTGATCGCGTAGAACTTCTGCGCGCCGTAGATGCGGGTGAACTGACCGTGCTTGGCGATGTGTACACCCACACCCACGACATTGTTCTGAGCGAGCATGTTCTTGTCATGACCCGAGGAGTTCTTCCACTGATCGAAGAGTGCGTCCGCAGCTTGCATAGGGTTCTTGGTGGTGCCGTAGGCACCCCACTTGTCACCGAAATTCTCACGGTGATTGTAGGCAATGTTCTCGCCCGCGTATGACGTATCACCACCATCAAGCTTGCCCGCACCGAAGTACTTGTAGTCGGGGTCATGATTGAAGTTATCCGTGTCGGACATATGCTGGCTCCACGCGCGCGCATCCGTGGTCACAGTGTCGGAAACAACCAGCTCGGGCAGGCCAGCATTCGCACGGTAAGCGTTCATCTTCTGAACGATGAGCGCTTCAATGATGCGAGCCTGGGTGGCATCGTCGACCTGAGACCAGTCAACCCAGTCGAGGCCACGATCGGTCGTAGCCGACGTTGCGGCAGCGGCATCGCCAGCCGAGGGAGTGGACTGGAGCGCCGCCTGCTGAGCGGCCTCAAGGGCAGCCTGAGCATCAGCCAGAGCTGCACGAAGCTCAGCCTCACGCGCCGGATCGGCGGCAGAAACAGAGGAGTTGCCCGCAGCTGCAGCGGCATAGCTGGCAAGCAGAGGGTTATATTCTGCGGTGATGCGACCTTCCGCACCGGACAGAGAGTTGCAGAATGCGTCCTCGGACGTCGCCGTCCCCTCAGCGAGGGTCGGGATCACAACGAGGGATGCCGCAATTGTCGTGGCGGCAAGAACCACCGAGGTATGGGTGCGAGTGAGCTGGAACGACATTGGCTACCGGCCTATCACTATGAGACAAAGACAGGTAAATCTTTCCATGCGGTACGCTGATTTCAAGGTTTTTTCAGTAATTCATTACAGGCAAATATACCGTTTTGCAAGGCTTTCTAGGTTTGACAGATTTTGAACATCCCACATGCCGATACCAAAACGTTATTTTTAAGAAAAATACCCTGACCATGAGTAATCAAATGCCTGCGACAGGCAGACCGCACACACCATCAATACCCGGGTTATAGGACAAAACGTGTTGGTTGAGGGGTTAGTCCCAGGTGTTGTGGTAGGGGGTGGTGTGGTGGAGTTCGTTGAAGCAGATTGCGTCGCCCCAGCCGGGGATGATGGCGGTGGCTTGGTGGTTTTGCGCGGCTTGTTGCCAGGCGTTTTCGAGGGCTGCGTCGGTGGGCATGGTGGCCAGGATTGTCGCTGCTGGCTGTGGGTGCGCAGAGTGGGTGTAGCACCACCAGAACACGGCTTTCATGCGTCGGGTCAGGCGCATGCCACGGTGGTCGCGCAGCATCTGGCGTAGGCGCGCGTTCGTGCTTTCGATCTGGTTGGTTGTTGCGGGCATCGGATGGTCCCAGGTGGGGTCCAGGTACGTGAACAACAGGCCTTGCCTGATGAGCTTGTTGAGGCTGTTACGAGCCCGAACAAGCCTCTCGTGGGTGTATTCCCATCCTCCGTCAGGCCTGTGTGTTTTCTCCTCCAAGAAGTCCTTCCAGCGCGCGCACCAGTCCTGGTAGGCACCGATCCATTCCTGAGCATCTTCTCGGCCCTCCACGTGCAAGAGTTGTTGCCCAAGAGCGTATAAACCTTGTGAGGCCGCCAGTTTGGGGCGCGTCGTAGTGGCTTGGCGAATACGGCAATACGCATGAAAGGTGCAGCGTTGCACACGCGTGGTCGGCCAGATTCTCTTGCAGGCTTTCGCGAACCCACTGCCCCCGTCAGTGACAACCAGGGCCGGTGGCGCGATCCGGCTCATGAGCGCTTCCCAGGCACGGGAATTCTCACTCCTAGCCGCGTACCAACCCAGCACGCAATCGGGAGTTTGAGCGATGAGAACCACGGCGCCTCGGCCCAGGTGGATACCGTCAACGAAGATGACCTCATGAACCTCATCGACGATCGGACTGAAAGGCCATAACTGCCACAATGGCTCACAGCGCCTGCGAAACGAGCGGCCCCCGCCAGGCAAATCCGCCTGACGGCGCCGACTGAGCAGCCAGGCCAAGAACTCATCAAGATGCTTCGCCATGGAATTAATGCGGCTGACCTGGCTGATATTGCACAGGGAGCAGCGCCATCGCTGCGCCCCTGACGCTGAGTGCCCATACCTGGTCATCACTCGCCCGCACGCCGGACATTTGGGGGTATTCATACCCCCACGATGAAACAACCAACTTCAATGTGGATTTTCCCGCACCAGCAAGCCGAAAAGTCGCTACAAAACCAACACGTTTTGTCCATCCTTCAAGTTGGCTCCCACCAACTTCAATACCGATTTTTCCGCACCAAAAAGCCGAAAAGTCACCATAAAACCAACACGTTTTGGGTTATAGGACAAAACGTGTTGGTTGAGGGGTTAGTCCCAGGTGTTGTGGTAGGGGGTGGTGTGGTGGAGTTCGTTGAAGCAGATTGCGTCGCCCCAGCCGGGGATGATGGCGGTGGCTTGGTGGTTTTGCGCGGCTTGTTGCCAGGCGTTTTCGAGGGCTGCGTCGGTGGGCATGGTGGCCAGGATTGTCGCTGCTGGCTGTGGGTGCGCAGAGTGGGTGTAGCACCACCAGAACACGGCTTTCATGCGTCGGGTCAGGCGCATGCCGCGGTGGTCGCGCAGCATCTGGCGTAGGCGCGCGTTCGTGCTTTCGATCTGGTTGGTTGTTGCGGGCATCGGATGGTCCCAGGTGGGGTCCAGGTACGTGAACAACAGGCCTTGCCTGATGAGCTTGTTGAGGCTGTTACGAGCCCGAACAAGCCTCTCGTGGGTGTATTCCCATCCTCCGTCAGGCCTGTGTGTTTTCTCCTCCAAGAAGTCCTTCCAGCGCGCGCACCAGTCCTGGTAGGCACCGATCCATTCCTGAGCATCTTCTCGGCCCTCCACGTGCAAGAGTTGTTGCCCAAGAGCGTATAAACCTTGTGAGGCCGCCAGTTTGGGGCGCGTCGTAGTGGCTTGGCGAATACGGCAATACGCATGAAAGGTGCAGCGTTGCACACGCGTGGTCGGCCAGATTCTCTTGCAGGCTTTCGCGAACCCACTGCCCCCGTCAGTGACAACCAGGGCCGGTGGCGCGATCCGGCTCATGAGCGCTTCCCAGGCACGGGAATTCTCACTCCCTAGCCGCGTACCAACCCAGCACGCAATCGGGAGTTTGAGCGATGAGAACCACGGCGCCTCGGCCCAGGTGGATACCGTCAACGAAGATGACCCTCATGAACCTCATCGACGATCGGACTGAAAGGCCATAACTGCCACAATGGCTCACAGCGCCTGCGAAACGAGCGGCCCCCGCCAGGCAAATCCGCCTGACGGCGCCGACTGAGCAGCCAGGCCAAGAACTCATCAAGATGCTTCGCCGTGGAATTAATGCGGCTGACCTGGCTGATATTGCACAGGGAGCAGCGCCATCGCTGCGCCCCTGACGCTGAGTGCCCATACCTGGTCATCACTCGCCCGCACGCCGGACATTTGGGGGTATTCATACCCCCACGATGAAACAACCAACTTCAATGTGGATTTTCCCGCACCAGCAAGCCGAAAAGTCGCTACAAAACCAACACGTTTTGTCCATCCTTCAAGTTGGCTCCCACCAACTTCAATACCGATTTTTCCGCACCAAAAAGCCGAAAAGTCACCATAAAACCAACACGTTTTGTCCTATAACCCCACGTTTTGTCCTATAACCCCAATACCCACACAGCACCCACACCTGAAGCCGTCTGAAAGAAAAGCCAGCAAACCGGCCGCTTGGGCAACAAAAAACCGACACTCACAACCTGAGTGTCGGAATTTTCTGTGGAGCTAGGGGGATTCGAACCCCCGACCTCTTCCATGCCATGGAAGCGCGCTACCAACTGCGCCATAGCCCCGTTATTTAGTTCGTCGCCGTGGCGACCTGATAAATAATAGCGGACCCTCGAACAATTGCGCAAATCCAATTACGTGCCCCTCGTCACAGCATGTAAAAACCCTGGTTTTCTGCGGCAACGAGGGCCCGAGCGTCGTCATGCCCCGAGGATGTCCTCACGCGAGCCAATATTGTGCGAGGCAAGCCTCCACCCGGTCACAGCTGCACTCTTGGAGGTCGACATCCCTACGGGCACGAGTTCCGACCAGTGGCAGTTGTCCACCCCTCGCAGTCCGTTGAAGACGGCGGGGTCCAGCCCCAACAGGGACACGATGCCCCGCGCGATCGCGGAGCCGTGCGAGACCACGATCAGCGACTGATCATCGCGGCACGCCCGCGCGGCTTCCAAGACAGCATCGCGCACGCGCGCACCCACCACCTCGGAGCGTTCCACCTCGGCGAGGTCGCACTCCCCCTGCGCGCGATACTGCGCGTAGGCCTCGGGCTGCTCGCTGGCGATCTCCTCGTAGGTCTTACCCTCAAAGCTCCCGTAGAAGCGCTCCGTGAGCCGCTCATCGAGCTCCGGCCCTTCGCAGGGGTAGCCCGCGATATCGAACACACGCGCGACGATCCTCGCGGTATCGACCGCACGCCCCAGGGGCGAGCTCACGATACGCACTCCCCCATCGTCGTAGCTGCGCCCGTCCTCGGCAGCAATCATGCCCACCTCGGCACTCGGCTCGCACAGGCGGCTCACCAGCACACCGGCGGCGCCCGCCGCCTGGGACCGTCCGGCCTCATTCAGGGGCTTATCGATACGCCCTTGGAAGCGCCGCGCCAGGTTGAAGTCCGTCTGCCCGTGGCGCATCAGGACGATCCGCGAGGCGCTCACTGTGCGCTCTCCACACCGTGCGCGGCAGCACGCTCTGCGGCAGCGGCACGAGCCTCGTCAGTGTCAACGTCGATCGGCACGGCCGGGCAGTCACCCCACAGGCGCTCAAGAGCGTAGTACTCACGCTCCTCCTCGGACAGGACGTGAACGAGCAGGTCGGAGTAGTCCAGGAGCACCCACGTGCCCTCTGCGCGGCCCTCAATGTGGGCGGGGCGGCGCTGATGCTCACCCCAGATGCGATCCATGATGTCCTCGGCGATGGCGCGAACCTGACGGTCCGTCGGGGCCGAGACGACCACGAAAGCATCCGCCAGGGCGAGCTTGCTGGTCACATCGACAAGCACGGGGTTGATGCCGCCGCGGTCGTGTGCGGCGCGAGCAACCAGGCTCGCCAGTTCTGCGGTAGCGTCGGGAAGGCTCACGTTTCTCCTTGGGTTAGGACCGGTACAGGCCGTACTTATTGATGTATTGGACGACGCCGTCGGGCACGAGGTACCACACCGGCTTGCCCTCTTCGACGCGTGTGCGGCAGTCGGTCGACGAGATCGCCATGGCGGGCACCTCCAGCAGCGACACGGACTCGTGCGGCAGACCGGGATCCGACAGGTTGTGCCCGGGGCGCGTCACGCCGATGAAATGCGCCTGCTCAAAGAGCTTATCGGCGTCCTTCCACTGCGCGATCTGCGCCAGCGCATCGGCACCCGTGATGAAGTAGAAATCCGAGTCCGGGTATTCGCGAGACAGGTCCGCCAGCGTATCAATCGTGTAGGTCGTCCCCCCGCGGTCAATATCGACGCGCGACACGGCAAAACGAGGATTCGATGCGGTAGCGATAACCGTCATCAGGTAGCGATGCTCGGCCGAGGTCACGCGTCGATCCGCCTTGAAGGGCTGCACCGCGGCCGGGACGAAGACGACCTGGTCAAGGCCGAAGACGTCCATGACCTCCGAGGCCGCAACGAGGTGACCGTGGTGGATCGGATCGAAGGTACCGCCCATGATGCCGATCGCGCGGCGCCGACGCAGCGCGCGCGGGGGATGCTGGGGCGAGGCCGGGGCTGCGGTGGCCCCTGCCGTGGCCTCGGTGGTCTTTTCGAGCGCGATCTCCTCCGAGGCCTGCTCCGTTTGCGTGTTCGTGGTGTTCACGGGCGAATCGTTCCCTCCCCCTCGTAGATCCACGTGGTCGTGGTCAACTCGGTCAGGCCCATGGGGCCGCGCGCGTGCAGCTTCTGCGTCGAGATCCCCACCTCGGCGCCCAGGCCCAGCTGCCCGCCGTCCGTAAAGCGCGTCGACGCATTCACTGCGATAGCAGCCGCGTCGACGCCCGAACGGAACGCACGCACGGCGGCGACGTCGGAGGCAACGATTCCCTCGGTGTGGCCCGAGGAATAGCGACGGATGTGCTCAATCGCCTCGTGAACATCGGTGACGACGCGCACCGCCAGGTCCATCGACAGGTATTCGGTCTCCCAGTCGGCCTCGGTGGCGTCAACAATCATGTCCGCGTCAATCGACGGCTGGCCATCGACGATGGCCCGTGTGGCCTCGTCAGCGTGAATCGTCACGCCCGCAGTCGTTAGGCGAGTAACGGCAGCGACGAGGAAACGCTGAGCGATGTCGGCGTGAACCAGGAGTGTCTCCGCCGCGTTGCACACGCCCACGCGCTGCGTCTTGGCGTTCATGATGATGGCCTCGGCTGCCTCCAGGTCGGCGGAGGCATCCACGTACACGTGGCAGTTACCCGTGCCCGTCTCGATGACCGGAACACGCGACTCCTCGACGACAGCGTTAATGAGCCCCGCTCCCCCACGCGGAATCAGCGCGTCAATCGCACCCCGCGCACGCATCATCGCACGCGCGCCCGCACGTCCCCACGGATCCACAGTGGTAATCGCGTCGGCGGGAAGTCCCACGGATGCCAGCGCATCACGACAGACCTCAATGAGAACGTGATTCGAGGACTGGGCGGCGCTTCCGCCGCGCAGCACGACCGCATTGCCGGCCTTAATCGCCAGTGTCGCGGCATCAATCGTCACGTTCGGACGGGCCTCGTAAATGATGCCAACGACGCCCAGAGGCACTCGCTCCTGCGTGACGCGCAGGCCGATGTCGGTGCGCATTCCGCGAACGACCTGACCGATCGGGTCGGGCAGACCCGCGATCTCGCGGACGGCCTCGGCAATTCCACGAATACGACCGGAGGTCAGAGCGAGGCGATCCAGCAGGCCCTCGCTCATCTGCTCCGCACGACCGCGGGCGACATCTTCAGCATTAGCGGCCAGGATCTGGTCACTGCGCTCCACCAGCGCAGCGGCAATCGCCTCAAGACCGCGATTCTTCGCCTGCGTGGTCGCATTCGCAAGAGCGCGAGCAGCCGTGCGGGCGGCATCCGTCACCTGGGAAATATCTGCAGCAGTATTCACGTGGCCATGATGACACACGTCAGCGCCTCAAGCCGCGTCAGTCAGCGCTCAGCGCAGAAAATGCGTCGCCCAACACCGCCAGGTCATCACGGTGAATCGCGGGCCTGGGATGCTCGTGTCCGGCTGCTGCCAGCTCGGCAGTCCCCGAACCGGCAATCTCGGCCAGAGTGTCGGAGTCGTATCCAGAGACTCCTCGAGCGACAAGACCCGTCGGCGAGGCAACATCCACGACATCGCCCGCCTCGAAGTGACCGAGCACCGAGCGCACGCCGGCCACCAGCAACGACTTCTTGCCGACCGTAATCGCGTGCGCAGCACCCTCGTCAACGATGATCTCGCCGCGTGACGGCGCCACGTGAGCGATCCACAGGCGGCGCGAGGCCGGACGCTCCTGGGAGGGCTCGAACCACGTGCCAACGTTCTTGCCCGCGAGCACCGACTCCAGAGCATCCGCACAGGCGAGCTGCACGCCGATGCCGCTGGTGGTCGCCAGCATCGCGGCCTGTACCTTCGTCGCCATGCCGCCCGTGCCCACGCGCGAACCCGCACCGGTAACGAGCACGCTCATGAGGTCGTCCGCACTCTCAACGCGTTCGATCAGCTTCGAGCCCGGGTGATCCGGAGGAGCCGTGTACAGGCCGTCCACGTCCGTCAGCAGCACGAGCGCATCGGCCTTGATCATCTGGGCAATGAGCGCGGCGAGACGGTCGTTATCGCCGAAACGCAGCTCGCGGGTGGTCACCGCGTCGTTTTCGTTGAGAATCGGGACGACGCCGAGGCCGAGGAGACGCGTCAGCGAGGCGCGCACGTTCGTGTAGTGGTCGCGGCGCATCACGTCGTCCGTGGTCAGCAGCACCTGGGCAGCATCGAGATGATGCGCCTGGAAGGCAGCCGTCCACCTGGCCATCAAAAGGCCCTGGCCCATCGCGGCCGCAGCCTGCACGCTCGGCAGGTCCTTCGGCTTGGAGGTGAAACCGAGCGGATCAAGGCCCGCTGCGACCGCGCCCGACGACACGATGACGACCTCGCGGTCCGCCCCGCGCCAACGCGCAACGAGGCGAGCCACCGAGTCGATACGATTCAGGTCCAGACCGCCGTCCTCGCGCGTCAGCGACGAGGAGCCGATCTTGACAACGATGCGAGAAGCCGCAGCCACTCCGCTCATGACTGATCCGAGGCGTCGGTCCAGTGCCCGGCCTGACGCTCCGTCCACAGCTCATCACGGGCGGCGGTCTTGGCGTCCATCACCTGGTGGTACACCTCGCGACGTTCCTTACGGCTCGGGCGAGCGTTCTGATCCAGGCGCAGGTCGGTGCCACGCGAACCCAGCAGCTCGGGTCCGGTCGTCAGGGTCGGCTCCCAGTCGAAGACAACGCCTCCGTCCAGGTCACCAATTACAACGGTGTCGCCGGCGACCGCGCCGGCCTTCATCAGCTCATCCTCGACGCCCGCGGCGTTCAGGCGATCCGCAAGGTAGCCCACGGCCTCGTCGTTGGCGAAGTCGGTCTGACGCACCCAGCGCTCCGGCTTGTCGCCGCGCACCTGGAAGACTTCCTCGCCGTCCTTGCGGGTCTTGCGCACCGTGATCTCCACGCTGCGCCCGACAGCCTTCGGGCGGATGACGGGACGGGCGGCCTCGAGGGCGGGACGCTTGGCGCGTTCCTCCTTGACGATCCCGGCCAGAGCAAAGGACAGTTCCTTGAGGCCCTCATGGGACACTGCGGAGACCTCGAGGACGGGCCAACCAAAGGACTCGAGGTCCGGGCGCGTGATCTCGGCGAGATCGCGACCGTCCGGAATATCGATCTTGTTGAGGACGATGACGCGGGGGCGCTCCATAATCGGCACGTAGCCCTCGACCTGCGTCAGATCGCCCTGGTAGGCCTCCAGCTCCGCCTCGATAATGCGCAGGTCCTCAACCGGCTCGCGATCGGTCTCGAAGGCGGCGGTGTCGAGCACGTGCACGATGACGGCGCAGCGTTCGATGTGGCGCAGGAAATCCAGGCCGAGGCCTCGTCCCTGGGAAGCACCGGGGATCAGGCCGGGGACGTCGGCGACCGTGTAGCGTGTATCGCCGGCTGACACCACGCCCAGGTTCGGGACCAGCGTCGTGAAGGGGTAGTCGGCAATCTTCGGGCGCGCCGAGCTCAGGGCGGCGATCAGCGATGACTTACCCGCCGACGGGAAGCCGACGAGAGCCACGTCCGCAACGGACTTCAGCTCAAGGATGACGTCGCGCTCCTCGCCGGGCTCGCCCAGCAGGGCGAAGCCGGGGGCCTTACGAGCCTTCGATGCCAGCGCAGCGTTGCCCAGGCCGCCGCGGCCGCCCTCGGCGACCACGTAGCGGGCTCCCGCACCTGTCAGGTCGGCAAGCAGCTCGCCCGACATCGACTTAACGACCGTGCCCTCGGGAACCGGCAAGATGATGTCCGCGCCGGTCTTTCCCTGGCGGAAGTCACCCATGCCGGGCGTACCGTTATCCGCACGACGATGCGGGCTACGGTGGTAGTTCAGCAGCGTGGTCTCCTGCTCGCTTACCTCAAGGATAACCGAGCCGCCGTTGCCGCCGTCACCGCCGTCAGGGCCGGCCAGCGGCTTGAACTTTTCACGCTTAATCGAGGCAACGCCGTTACCGCCATTGCCACCCATCGCGTGCAGAGTCACGCGATCCACGAAGTCTGCCACTATTGCTCCTGACGACTGAAAATGAATGTTGAAAAGGGCGCCCGGCAACGCCGGACGCCCTTTATGCGCGCGGTCTCAGGCAGAGACCGGCGAAACGCTGACGACCTTGCGATCGCGCTTGCGGCCGAACTCAACCGCACCGGCGCGCAGGGCGAACAGGGTGTCATCCTTGCCACGGCCAACGCCGTCGCCAGGGTGGAAGTGGGTGCCGCGCTGACGAACGAGGATCTCACCAGCGTTGACCAGCTGGCCGCCATAGCGCTTCACGCCGAGGCGCTGCGCGTTCGAGTCGCGACCGTTACGGGAGGAACCAAGGCCCTTCTTATGTGCCATCAGTTGCTACTTTCTGCTCGTGGGAACGTCGGGTTCAGGCGATCTCGGTGATCTTGACAACCGACATCTTCTGACGGTGTCCCTGGCGCTTGCGGTAGCCCGACTTGTTCTTGTACTTAATGATGGAAATCTTGGGGCCCTTGGCCGAGTCAACAACCTCAGCCTTGACGGAAACCTTGCCCAGCTTGGCTGCGTCAACAGTGATGGCGTCGCCATCCACCAGCATCAGCGGCTGGAGCTCGATGCTCGAACCGATTTCTTCTGCCAGCTTGTCGACGACGACGACGTCACCGACGGACACCTTTTCCTGCCGGCCGCCAGCCTTGACGATCGCGTAGACCACGTTGGAGCTCATCTCTTCTCGTATTCGTAACCGGAATCGCGCCTCGAAACTGCCGAGGACTTGTCTCATTGTCATGATTCCGTTGGCGCTTGTTGCGCCGACGATCAAATTTAGCCGATTCGCACGCCGGATTGCAAGCCGGCACGGTCACGGGCGGGTGTGAAGTGCTGTGCGATTCCACACCCTGCGCTCGGGGGAGGGATGATCACCCCTTCCCCGGCGCCTGGAGCATTAGCCGGCGTCGACGATGCCGGTCGATGCTGCGCGACGACGACGCTTGACGCGAGGCTGATCGCTCGCTTCCGGAAGCGCGATGTCATCGGTCGACTTAGTCGGAGCCGCGGGCAAACTCACCTCGGCGCGCGCGGGCAGGTCGATGACGACGGGAGCCGGAGCCGCGTCGGGCTCGACGACGCCGGTCGAGACGGCAGCGCGGCGCTTGCGAGTCTTGCGCGGCGCGGCGGGCGCCTGCGCAGGAGTCTCTTCCACGACCGCTGCGCTCACCGACGCAGAGGCCGGAGCCTCGTCCGCCTGCACCTCGGGAACAGCCGTCTGCGCGGTGGCGCGGCGACGGGTCTTCTTCGGCGCGGGAGCCTCAGCCGGCTCGCCGGACGAGGCCGTGGCAGCCTTGCGGGATGCGCGGCGGCGGGTCGCCGGAGCCTTCTCGTGATGCTCCGGCAGCTGGATTTCGGAAGCATCCTTGGCGGGGGCCGCAGGCTCATCCGAGTGATCAACAGGCTCCGGCAGGTCGATGTGCACGGGCAGCTCGGGCAGCGGCGCGGACTCCGCGACGCGACGGCGACGGCGAGGACGCTTGGTCGCGCCTTCCTCGACCTTTTCGCCAGCGGGCTTGGACGCGGATTCCTCAGCGGGGGCCGCGGGCGCTTCAACCTGCTCGACAGCCGAGGCCTCGGGTTCCTTCACCTCGGTCGAAGCGGCGCGGGTGCGACGCTTCTTGGCGGGAGCAGACTCTTCGGCCGCCCCCTCCTCTTCCTTACGAGTCGACGCAGCGGCAATGGCGCTCAGGGCTTCCTTGGCGCGCTCATGGTCAGCGTTGTCCTCGATACGGCGAGGCTCGGCCTTCTTCTGCTGCTTCTTCGATCCCTTCGACCCCTTCGAAGACTGCTCAGCTCCGGAGGTCTCCACCGGATGCTGATGCACGATGAAACCGCGACCCTCACAGGCCTCACACGGGGAGGAGAAGGCCTCGACCAGACCCTCACCCACGCGCTTGCGGGTCATCTGCACCAGGCCGAGGGACGTAATCTCGGTGACCTGGTGGCGCGTACGGTCACGTCCCAGGCATTCCACCAGGCGACGCAGCACGAGGTCGCGGTTGGATTCGAGGACCATGTCCACGAAGTCAATGATGACGATGCCACCGATGTCGCGCAGGCGCAGCTGACGGACGATCTCTTCGGCGGCCTCGAGGTTGTTACGGGTCACCGTTTCCTCGAGCGTGCCACCGGCGCCAATGAACTTGCCGGTGTTGACGTCGATGACGGTCATCGCCTCGGTGCGGTCGATGATGAGGGTGCCACCCGAAGGCAGCCACACCTTGCGGTCCATGCCCTTGGCGAGCTGTTCGTCGATGCGGTGCGCGTGGAAAACATCCTCCGTACCCACCCACTGCTCGACGCGGTCGGACAGCTCAGGGCTCAGCTCATCCACGTATTCCTTGACGGTCGCGTAGGTGTCGCGACCCTCGATGACGAGCTTGCTGAAGTCCTCGTTGAAGATGTCGCGCACGACGCGCACGGCCAGCTCAGGCTCCCCGCGCAGCAGCGTCGGGGCGCTCTTCGTGTTGGCGCGCTTCTTCTCGATATCCTCCCACTGACGGGTCAGGCGAGCGACATCATCGCGGATCTGCTCCTCCGTCGCGCCTTCCGCCGCGGTACGAACGATGACACCCGAACCCGACGGCACGACGGCCTTGAGGATCTTCTTCAGGCGAGCGCGCTCCTTGTCCGGGAGCTTGCGGGAAATACCCATCATGGATCCGCCGGGAATAAGGACCAGGTAGCGGCCGGCCAGCGTGATCTGAGAGGTCAGGCGGGCGCCCTTGTGACCGATCGGATCCTTCGTCACCTGAACGAGGACCGGATCACCGGACTTGAGAGCGGCCTCGATACGACGAGGCTTGCCCTCCATACCGACGGCGTCCCAGTTGACCTCGCCGGCGTACAGGACGGCGTTGCGGCCACGACCCACGTCGACGAACGCCGCTTCCATCGAGGGAAGGACGTTTTGGACGCGGCCCAGGTAGATATTGCCGACCATCGAGGACTGCGTACGGCGCGCGACGTAGTGCTCGACGAGCAGGCCGTCTTCGAGAATGGCGATCTGGTCAAGGCCGTCCTGGTCGCGGATGACCATCGTGCGCTCGACGGACTCGCGGCGAGCGAGGAACTCGGATTCAGAGATGGAGTGGCGGCGACGTCCCTCACGCCGTCCTTCGCGGCGACGCATCTTCTTTGCCTCGAGGCGCGTGGAGCCCTTCAGGGCCTGCACCTGGTCGGCGGGATCTCCCCCCTCATCCGAGGACGAGGAGGACGAACGGGCGCGACGACGACGGCGACGACGGGTAGAGGACTCCTCGTCGTCCGAGGAGTCCGATTCGTCGGCGGAAGCACTCTCCTTGTTTGCGCCATCCTCAGCGGGGGTCGAGGCTTCCTCCGCTTTCTTGGAGCGACGGCGGCGACGGGTCTTAGGCTCGGCGGGAGCTTCCTCAGTCTGTTCCTCGGCGGCGGGAGCCTCAGAGATCTCCGCAGCCTCAGCCTCGTCCGCAGCCTTCTTGGAGCGACGGCGGCGCTTGGGGGCCGATTCCTCTCGAGGAGCATCTTCTTCTACGGTGGCAGACTTGCGACGACGCTTGGGTTCAGGCTGGTCCTCAACGATAGCCGCAGGGGCAACCTCAGGGGCAGCCTGGAAAACGGGTGCCTGGAACAGCAGCGAGGCGGCGGGCGCCACGGGGGTCGATTCGGTTGTCACGATTCTCCAATGGTGGGCGCGCACCCCGTGCTGGACGCACCCTTTTTCATCGCCCGCAAGGGGCGGAAACCTAGTGGAGCGCAGTTGCGCAGCTGCCGGCGGCTCATGAAGACGTCATCGCTCGGCTCTCGCCACGGGGGCACTCCCGTGACATCCATTCACCCCCTATTGTCGCACAACAGGGCCTGGTACCGACGATGGGGTGATCAGGACAACGCAACACGGAGCGATATCTCACGGAAGAACCCATAAAAATTATTCGGACGCGTATGTCACAAAACGGCCTCTGAACCAGCATTTCAACCAATCCGACCGAGGTTTTTGGGCTACATTAATATCAACCCGTGACATAGGTCCCACGGACTTTGGACACGGGACAATCGACCCCAATCCCAACACGAGAAGGTCCCATCATGACCCTCGCGCAGACAGCGCTTGACGCGGTCACCGTCGGACGATGGCAGTTCGGTGTCACCACCGTCTACCACTTCGTCCTCGTGCCGCTGACGATCGGCCTGTCCCTGCTGGTTGCCATCATGCAGACCGCGTGGCACCGCACCGGCAAGGAATACTGGCTGCAAGCAACTCGCTTCTTTGGCAAGCTCCTCCTCATCAACTTCGCGCTCGGTGTCGCCACCGGTATCGTGCAGGAGTTCCAGTTCGGCATGAACTGGTCCGAATACTCCCGCTTCGTCGGCGACATCTTCGGCGCCCCCCTGGCCGTTGAGGCCCTCCTCGCCTTCTTCCTCGAGTCCACCTTCCTGGGCCTGTGGATCTTCGGCTGGGGCCGCCTCTCCAAGGGCATGCACCTGCTGACGATCTGGTGCGTCGCCCTGGGCACCATGTTCTCCGCGGCCTGGATTCTCGCAGCCAACGCATGGATGCAGCACCCCGTGGGCGCGCGCTTCAACCCCGAGACCGGCCGCGCCGAGCTCGACGGCGTGAGCGGCTTCATGCAGCTCATCACCTCGGGCGTGTACCTGAGCGAATACGCACACGTCATCACCTCCGCCTGGCTGGTCGCCGGCTCCTTCGTTGCCGGCATCTCCATCTGGTGGATGGTGCGCACCGCCCGCGAGGGTTCCGACGAGGCCATGGCTCAGTCGCGTGACATCTGGCGTCCGATCGCCCGCTTCGGCCTGACCGCCGTTCTCGTCGGCGGCCTCGGCACCGCAGCCTCCGGACACATCCAGGGCCAGGAAATGGTCGAGGTTCAGCCGATGAAGATGGCCGCTGCCGAAGGCATCTGTATGGACACCGACGGCGCAGCCTTCACGATCGCCCAGTTCGGCTCCTGCCCCCCTCGGCGACGACGGCGCGCAGCCCACGCAGTTCATCAAGGTTCCCGGCGTTGCCTCCTTCATGTCGCACAACTCCTTCACCGCCACCTCTGAGGGTGTCGCGGACGTTCAGGAGCGCATGGCGGCTCTGCTCAACTCCGATCCGAACTTCACCGCCAAGTACGGCGACGCCACGCAGTACGACTTCCGTCCTCCGCAGATGGTCGCCTTCTGGTCCTTCCGCTTCATGATCGGCCTGGGCATGCTGGCCTTCCTGCTGGCGGCGTGGGGCCTGTGGGCCACCCGCGGCGGCCGCACCTCCTCGAACAAGTGGCTGAGCGTCATGGGCCTGGTGAACCTGCCCATGCCCTTCGCTGCCGCTTCCTTCGGCTGGATCTTCACCGAGATGGGTCGTCAGCCGTGGGTTGTCGTTCCGAACCTGCAGGCCCTGTCGATGGGCTCTGACCTCGGCTCCGTCAACATGATGACCGACATGGGCATCTCGCCCAACGTCCCGGCTGGCCAGATGCTCGCCTCGCTCATCCTGTTCACCCTCCTGTACGGCGTCCTCGGCGTCATGTGGTACATCCTCATGAAGCGCTACACCGTCGAGGGCATCCACTCGACCAAGGCCGACAAGGCCGAGGACGAGGCTCCGACCGACCTGTCCTTCGGCTACTGAGAGGAACACCGATCATGACTCTGTCTATCCTGTGGTTCGTTCTCATCGCCGTTCTGTGGACGGTCTACCTGATTCTCGAGGGCTTCGACTTCGGTGTCGGCATGCTCCTCCCCTTCGTCGCCAAGGGCGACCGTGAGCGCACCCAGACCGTGCGCACGATCGGCCCCCACTGGGACGGTAACGAGGTCTGGCTGCTCACCGCCGGTGGCGCCACCTTCGCTGCGTTCCCCGAGTGGTACGCGACCATGTTCTCGGGCATGTACCTCGCCCTCTTCCTGATTCTCGTCTGCCTGATCATCCGCGTCATGGCCCTCGAGTGGCGTTCCAAGGTCGCCACCGAACAGTGGCGTCACGCGTGGGACTGGGCGCACACGATCAGCGCGTGGCTCGTTCCGATCCTGCTGGGCGTTGCCTTCGCTAACTTCGTGCAGGGCATGAAGATCGAGGTCGTCGACGTTGCTACCGGCACCGTCATCGACCCGACTCTGGTGGATCAGTCCCTCGCGGGCGCGACCCACCAGCTGACCGGCGGCTTCTTCTCGCTGCTGACCCCCTACACGATCCTGGGTGGCCTGGCTGTCATGGCCGTGTGCCTGGCTCACGGCGCTCAGTTCCTGGCGCTCAAGACGACGGGCGAGGTCCGCGACCGCGCCAACGCGATTGCCGCTCCTGCGACGATCGCCGCGACCGTCCTGGCCGCCGCGTGGCTGATCTGGGGCCAGTTCGTCTACACGACGAACGTCCTGGCGTGGATCCCGCTCGTGGTCGCCGCGCTCGCGATCATCGCCTCGACCGCTCTGTCTCAGGCGTCGCTGCGTCGTGAGGGCTGGTCCTTCGTAGCTTCCTCCGTCGCGATCGCTGGCGCTGTCGCATGGGTCTTCTCCTCGATGGCCCCCGCCGTTCAGAAGTCGTCGATCAACCCGGCGTACTCGCTGACGATCGATCAGGCCTCGTCGACGACCGCCACACTGACCGTCATGACGATCGTCACGGTCTGCCTGCTGCCGATCGTCCTGGTCTACGTCTTCTGGTCCTACTGGATGTTCCGCGCTCGCGTGGGCGCCGAGGACGTTGAGACGCAGACGGGTCTGCTCCTCAAGAAGGTTCGCATCGGCGAGAACTTCCTCGCTGGCTGACCTCCTCACCGATAGATGCGCCCGGTCCCTCACGCAGGGACCGGGCGCATTCGTCTACGCCGCACGGGCGAGGCCGGGGACCTTGGGCCCATGACGAGGCTTTTTCAGGCACAATAGATACGTGCGTCCCTTTGATCCTCGTTTGTTGCGTTATGCCCGCTCAGCCCGTGGGCCCATCGCATTGACAGCCCTTCTAGGAACGATCACGGCATTGCTCGTGCTCGCCCAAGCGCTGCTCATTTCCGCGGCCCTCTCCCCCGTCGTTTCGGGCAGCGCCACACTTCGCGACGTCCTCCCCCTCATCGGCGGCATCGCGGCTGTCTTTGCATGTCGCGCGCTCGTTGTCGCGGCTCGCGAGGCCGTCAGTACGCGCGCGGCGGCAGCAGCGGTGTCCGAGCTGCGCGGACGCGTCGTCGACGCGAGCATTGCACTTGGCCCACGCTGGCGAGCGACGAACGGCGCCGAGACGACGACGCTGCTGTCGACCGGCTTGGAGGATCTGCGCCCCTACTTCGTCTCTTTCCTGCCGCAGCTGGTTCTCGTCTGCACCGTGACTCCGGCAGCGCTCGGCGTCATTCTTCTGCTCGACTTCTGGTCGGCGCTCATCGCACTCCTCGTTATCCCGCTCATCCCGATTTTCATGATCCTCATCGGGCGCTTCACCCAGGCAGCCTCGGAGGACAAGCTCGCGTCGATGAAGCGCCTAACAGCCCAGCTCCTCGACCTCATGTCCGGACTGCCGACGCTGCGGGCCCTCGGACGGGAAAAGGCCCCCCGCACCCACCTGCGAACCCTCGGAGCCGCGAACACGAAGGCCACGATGGCAACCCTGCGGGTCGCTTTCCTCTCGGGCGGCGTCCTGGAGTTCCTCACGACCCTGTCGGTGGCTCTTGTCGCCGTCGAGGTCGGTATGCGCCTTGTGTTCGGTAACATCTCACTGTTCCACGGCCTCGCCGTCATCATGCTGGCACCCGAGGTCTTCGAGCCGCTGCGTCAGGTCGGCGCTCAGTTCCACGCCTCCGCAAACGGCGTCACGGCCTCGCGCGCCGCCTTCGACATCATCGAAGAGGCTCAGTCTGCGGACTCCCCCGGTGCCACCACCTGCCCCGACCTGTCAGCGACGACAATCGTGCTGGACGGTGTCGGCGTGCGCGCACGCGGCACCTGGGCCCCCGCCCCGACCTCGGGCATCATCGCCCCCGGCATCGTGACGGCTCTGTCCGGCCCTTCGGGTGCCGGAAAGTCGACCATCGTTGCGTGTCTGCTGGCTGATATGACCCCGGATGCGGGTCGCATCCTCCTGCACCAGACGGCCTCGTCCTCCAACGGCGAGGAGATCGCACTGTCAGACATCGATCCCACCTCCTGGCGTGATCAGATCGCTTGGGTTCCCCAGTCCCCCACCCTCGTGCCGGGGACGATCCTGGACAACATGGGCGGCCTGCCCCTCGAGGACCTTGATACTGCAGCAGCAGCTACCGGCTTTGACACCGTCCTGGCCGCCACCCCCGACGGGTGGAAGACCGTTATCGGGACCGGCGGTGTCGGCCTGTCCGTTGGGCAGCGCCAGCGCCTGGCCCTGACGCGCGCCCTCGCAGCGCGCTCCCAGCTCGTCATTCTTGATGAACCGACCGCTCACCTCGATGCCCTCAGTGAGGAGACCGTCGTACGCGCTATCGACGACATGCGCCGCGAGGGACGCACCGTGATCGTCATCGCCCACCGCGCAGCCATGATGGAGGCCGCGGATGCCATCATCGACGTTCGCTCCACCGCCGACGAGGAGGCACACGCATGAACCTCTTCCTGACCCGCACTGAGTCGGCCGCGCTGCGCCGCTGCATCTCCATGCTGCAGGTGTCGCGCTCCGGGTTTGCTCTCTCGCTGCTCCTCGGTGTCACTGCCCTCGGATCAGCAATCGCGCTCGGCGGCACCGCAGCATGGCTGATTGCTCGCGCGTCCCAGCAGCCTCCCGTCCTGTATCTGACCGTCGCTGCCACCGCGGTGCGTCTGTTTGGCGTCTCGCGCGCCCTTGCCCGCTACCTCTCGCGTCTCGCCTCGCACAAAGTCGCGTTAGCGGGCATGGACGCGTTGCGCGGTAACCTCTACGATCGATTGTCCGAGGCCCCAACGGCAACGCTGACGACGCTGCGACGCGGTGACCTCATGACGCGCGCGGGTTCAGACGTCGACGAGGTGGGAAACGTCGTCGTCAAGACGCTGCTGCCCTCCCTCGTCGCTGCCATCGTGGGCGTGGGAACGGTTGGAGTCGTCACCATCATTTCTCCCGCCGCTGGGGCGATCCTCACCTGCGCTCTCATCGTCTCCGGAATCGTGGCACCCGCGCTCATCGCGCGATCGGTTCGACTCGCCGAATCGCAGGGGGCGCAGGCCCGCACCGACATTGCGGCAACCACGCTCGCAGTGTTGGAAGGCGCCACTGAGCTGTCTCTGGCAGGCACCCTCGACCACGCGAAGCGCTCTCTCGCTCGTTCCGAGAGCCACCTATCCGCTGCTCTTGCCCGTTCGGCCCGTCTGTCTGCACTGGCTCGAGGCCTCGACGTGTGTGCGATGGGTGCAGCCGTCGTGGGCGCCCTGCTGATCGGCATTCCACAGACCACATCGGGCGCGCTCGCCCAGGTGCTCCTCGCCGTCATCGTCCTTGTCCCGCTGTCCTCTTTCGAGGGAGTCGTCGAGCTGACCCCCGCCGCTGCTCAGCTGGTGCGAAGTGCCCAGGCTGCGACCCGCATCTGCGCCCTCCTCGAGGATGAAGCAACCCCTGAGCCGCACGACATTCCCGACGGACAAACCGTTATTGAGGCACGCGACCTGTCAATCGGCTGGCCGGGTGGTCCGACGCTGGCCAGCGGCATTTCGCTCACGCTGCGTCCCGGCTCCTCGATGGCCGTCGTGGGCGCCTCCGGCATCGGGAAGACCACGCTGCTGGCGACGCTCACGGGCGTGATCCCGCCCAAGTCTGGATCTGCTCTTATCAACGGCGTGCCCGCGTGGGGAGCGAAGCGCGACCAGCTCACCAACCACATCACGATGACCGCCGAGGACGCCCACGTCTTCGCGACCACCATCTACGAGAACCTGCGCGTCGCCCACGCATCGCTCACCCGCGACGAGGCCTCGGACCTCCTGACGCGAGCTGGCCTCGATCAGTGGGTCGAGTCTCTGCCTGACGGGATCGACACGGTCATCGGGTCCGGTGGAACGACCGTGTCGGGAGGCGAGCGGCGCCGCCTGCTCATGGCCCGTGCCCTTGCGGCTCCCGCTCCCATCCTGGCGATCGATGAGGCATCCGAACACCTCGACGCCGCGACCGCGGACCGCCTCATGGAAACGCTCCTCACTCCGTCCGCCGACCGCGCTACTCTGGTCGTCACGCACCGACTGAGCGCACTCGACCAGGCCGACCATGTCCTCGTCCTGGCTGCCCCCGAACCCGGCGCCTGCGCACGCGTCGCCGCGCAGGGCACGCACGAGGACGTGACACGCACTCTGCCCGCCTATCAGTGGGCTCTCGAGCAGGAGGAACAATGAGCCACGAACGCATGGATTTCACGCTTCTCCGAGCTGCTCTCGACCTGACGAGTTCGCTCGATCTGAAGTCGGGACTGCAGAACTTCGTTGACCAGGCCTGCGCCCTGACCTCGTCGCCGCACGCCACGATGTGTGTGCTCGACACGTGGGGTGCCACCGCCCTGCGTCTGGAGCACCACGACTCCTACCCTGCCCCGCCCATACCCGAGTCACTGCCGGCGGTCATCCCCGTCAACACGCCACTCCTCGTCAACTCCCCGCAGGACGCGCCCGACATCGATCTGCCCGCCTCCACACCGCCCTTCCTCGGGGTCTCCGTCCTCGTGCATGAGCAGGTCTACGCGCGCCTCTACCTGATGGGAAAGCCCGGCGGCTACACGGACGAGGACGCCGCCGTAGTTTCGGCCCTGGCCCCCGCGGCCGGCATCGCCGTCGAAAACGCAAACCTCTATGCGGACTCCAAGCGCACCGCCCGATGGATTAGCGCCTCCCAGTCCCTGACAACGACGATGTTGGAAGGAGCGGACGAAGAAGAAGCTCTCGAGCTCATCGCGAAGACGGTGCGCGAGGTCTCCCACGCTGACACGGCGATCATCGTCCTACAGTCCGTCGGCGACACCTGGGCCGCCGAAATCGTCGACGGCAAGAACGCCTCCAGCCTGCTGGGCCTCACATTCCCACCCGAAGGCCGTGCGATGAGCGTGTTGCACGAAGGCACAGGCATGATCGTGGACTCGATGTCGCGCGCGCAGACGATGCGCGTACCCCAGCTGGCGGCCTTCGGATCGGCCCTCTACGCGCCCCTGCGCTCGCGTGGCGTGTCCTCCGGCGTGCTCATCCTTCTGCGCCAGATCGGCGCCCCCGAGTTCGACAGCTCCGAGCTTTCGCTTGCCGAGTCCCTCGCTTCCCAGGCGACGCTCGCCCTCGAGCTTGCCTCCGCTCGCCACGCGCAGGACGTGGCAGCGCTGCTCGATGAGCGTGACCGCATCGGGCGCGACCTGCACGACTTCGCCATCCAGCAGCTCTTCGCGACCGGCATGGCCCTGGACGCGGCCAAACAGAAGGTCGCAGCCGGTCAGGCAGATCCCACCTCCGTCGAGGCGCTCATCGATTCGTCCCTTGCCTCCATCGACGAGGCCGTGCGTCAGATCCGCACGATTGTGCACAATCTGCGCGAACGTGACAAGGCCGTCGGCCTAGTGGAGAGAATCCGGCGTGAATCGTCACTGACGCGTTCCGCTCTGGGCTTCGCCCCTTCGCTGCTCATCACGCTCGACGGCGATGCCATCAACTCCGACCTGGATAACGAGCTCGTCGTCATCGACGAATTCGACGGTCGCGTCGACCCCGACCTCTCCGACGATGTCGTCGCAATCGTACGTGAAGGCCTGTCGAACATCGCCCGGCACGCCCACGCTACTGCCGCGACCGTGTGCGTGGACGTCTCCGGGCAGGGAAAATCCGGACGCGTTCGCATCACCATCACCGACGACGGACGAGGCATCGACCCGTCCCGCACCCGAAACTCCGGCTTGGCGAACATGGCGGAGCGCGCGCGACGCCACCGCGGCTCGTTCGATACCGGCAGCGGCGAGGGCGGTGTCGGCACCCAGATCCGCTGGATCGCTCCGCTTGAGGGCTGACGAGACTCAACCGCACAAAACGACGGTGGGGGTGGATGTTCCGATTGGAACTCCACCCCCACCGCGTGTTGACGAGAGCTAGCTATCTCCCGGCTCTCAGCTGAGCATCAGCCCAGCCAGCGTCCGTCGCTCCCGAAGGTGTACCAGCGCCAGCCAATCCAGTGGCCGCCCGTGTACATGTCGCCTCCGGTCCCGAAGTAGTACCAGGTGCCGCCGATCTGCTGCCAGCCGGTGACCATCTGGCCCGAGGCACCGAAGTAGTACCAGGTGCTTCCCATCGGCACCCATCCGATCATCATGGCACCGCTGTCGTTCATGAGGTACCAGTGCGAGCCCATCTGAAGCCAGCCGGTGTGCATCGCGCCGGACGGATCCAGGTAGTACCACGCGCCGCTCGTGTAGAGCCAACCGGTCTTCATGACGCCGTTAGAGGCGAAGAAGAACCACTTGTCTCCCACCATCTGCCAGCCGGTGACCATCGCGCCGGTCTCGGGCGTCAGGTAGAACCAGGATCCTCCGAGGTTGACCCATCCGGTGACCTGCGCTCCAGCGCCGTTGTGGTAGCGCCACGCGCCATCCCAGTACACCCAGCCCGTCAGCATGTAGCCGTTCTGGTCGAAACGGTAGACGTTGCCACCGAGCGTGAGCGTCTCGTTCTTGGCGTAGTCGCCGCCGGTGATCTTCCACCACCAGCCGGTACCGTCATTCATCCACGTACCGACGGTGTGATCAGGCGCAGGTGCCGGGTCCGGGGTCGGGTCCGGTGTGGGTGCCGGGTCAGGTGTCGGGTCCGGCGTGGGAGCCGGATCGGGGGTCGGGTCCGGGGTCGGGTCCGGTGTGGGAGCCGGGTCCGGGGTCGGGTCCGGTGTGGGAGCCGGGTCGGGGGTCGGGTCCGGTGTGGGAGCCGGGTCCTCGGCCAGGGCGAGTGTCACGAGACCCGATTCGGCGAACCCGGCCTCGTTCATGGCCATGACGCGGATGACCGAGCCGTTGTTCTCTCCGTCGATGGTGAGGGTCAGCTCGGGGCCGTTTTCCTCTTCCACGATGGCCCACGAGTCGGAGCCTTCGCGCTTGATCTGCCAGAACAGTGTCGGGGCAGGCTTGCCGGTCGCCTCGGCCTTGATCGTAACCTGCGTGCCTTCCTTCGCCGTCACGGTGCGGAAGGCACCATCGCCGGAGATCTGAGCATCCTCCGCTGGGTTGGCGGTCACGGTCAGGGGCTTGATGACCGGGGGCTCCTGATCGTCAGGGTCCGGCGTCGGAGCCGCTGCCGCGAAGGCCTCGACCTCAGCGAGCGCGAACTCGCCGAACTCGGTGGGCTGGATGACGCGAATGAAGCGCGCGTCGAAGCCCTCGAAGTCGACCGCGCTCGGGCGACCTCCAACTCCGTCAACCTTGATCATGTGGACGCCGTCCACCGCGCCGGCAGTCGCCGGGTTGAAGTTAGCGGACAGTCGCGTCGTGGAGGCGATGACCCAGAAGTCGTGCAGGCGCTGGTCGCAGGAGATTCCCTGGCAGTTGTCGGAGGAGGAGCGGTTCCAGACGTTGACGACGCCCAGGGGGTGGGTCTCGCCGAGGTCTACCTCCCACCAGGGGTTGGCCTGCTTGCCCGTGTGGGCGACCGATCCGTTGTCCCACACACCGTCCGTGTTGCCGTCGACGGCGCGTGAGGCGGTGCCTCCCCAGCCGACCGAGGACATGGACGCCGTCTTGTTGAGGGCCAGGTTGTCGCTGCCCTTGGTGACAGTGAGGGTCGCGCGCTGAGAGGTCGTAGAGCCATTGGCATTCGTGGCGACGGCGTAGAACTGTGCGCCGTCATCCTCGAGCGTCGTCGTCAGGGTGTACATGGCGTTCGTGGCGTCCGGAATCGCCGTTCCTTCGCTTGCACCCTTGGGGACGCGGTACCACTGGATGGTGGCGGCCGGTCGGCCCGAGGCGACGACAGTGAAGGTGGCGCTCTCACCCACCTTCACGGAGACCGAGGAGGGGTCCGCGGCGATGACGGGAGGCTGGGTGGCCGCATTCTCGCCGTAGACGTGCAGGGTTGCGCTCACGGAGCGCAGACCGATCGGGTTGGCATAGTAGGAGGGGTGTGCCAGCTCGAGACGTAGGGGCGTCACCTTGCCGGGCTCAAGAGTAAGTCCCTCGCCGACTTCTCCGGCCTCGATCTGTGCACCGGTCACCTCAATGGACGTGGTCCCGAGGGTGATCTTGTAGGTCGTGGAGGCGTCGAAGTTGCCCGAGAACTTCAGGGTCAGGTCGGTGATGGCCTTGTCCGTCTTGTTCACGAGGTAGGCGTCGTATGCCTGCGCGCCGGAGTAGCGCAGAGCGGAGGCGCGTCCGAAGAACTGCTCCGAGGAGATGGTAGCGCCGTCAACGGCGGTTACCGTTTGCGTGGGCACGTACGTCGGAGCGCTATCGAATGTCACCTTGACGACGGGGCGCAGGTTCGGCTCCGGGTTCTCACCCGACATCGTCACCGTGAGGGTGGTTCCATCCTGGGTGAACTCAAGCGAACGGTCGGTGCCGTCCACGGTCACAGCGGTGACGTGGCCACCGACGCTGGGAAGCGTCAGCGTCTTGCCAGGGCTCCACAGCTCAGGGAAGAAGTACAGGTCGTTGCCCTTGGTCATGACCTTGCCCCAGTTGGGGGCCGGGTACCACGTCGGGCGGGCTCCCGTGATGGCGTCGGGGTGGCGCGCCATCCACTGGCCCACCTCGGTAACGACGCCGCTATCGAAAGCGTCGATCGTACCGTCACCCTTGGGGCCGATGTTGTAGGCGAACTGGCCGCCCGAGGCGACCGTGCCGATGAGGTTGTTGACCAGCTCGCGTTCCTTGTAGCTCTTCGCGCTATCATCGCGGTTCGCCCACGAGCAGTATCCCCAGCAAGCCGGGTAGATCGAGCGAATCGACTCCCAGGGCCCCATGTGGAAGTCCGTGGTCACCGAGTTGTCGCCGCCGACCTCGAAGTCGCCGGCCTTGTTCCACACGCGGGAGTTGACCATCGTCTCGGGCTGGAGCTCGTGGACCCACTGGGCCATGCGCTGAGACTGTTCGGCGGTGGGGCCACCCATGTCGAACCACAGCTCGGCGATGGGACCGTAGTTGGTGAGCAGCTCGGTCAGCTGGGGCTTGATGACGGTCGTCATCAGGTCTTCATCGATGGGGTTGACGTTGCCGTAGGGCTCGGGGGTCTGCTTGGTCCAGTCGATGATCGAGAAGTAGAAGGCGAGCTTGACGCCGAGCTTGTTGCACTCGGTGGACAGCTCCTTCATCGGATCCTTGCCGTAGTTGGACTGCTTGACGATGTTGTAGTCGGTCGTCTTCGTGTCCCACATGGCGAAGCCGTCGTGGTGCTTCGACGTGATCATCAGGTACTTCATACCCGAGTCGTGGACTGTCTTGCAGATGGCGGAAGCGTCGAAGTTTGCGGCCAGGTCCTTGGCCTTGAGCAGGTAGTCGTCGGTGGGGATGTGCTCCCAGGCCTTGATCTGCTCGGGGTAGCCCATACCCTGGCGGTGGCCGTTGTAGTAGCCGCCGTAGACGGAGTAGACGCCGAAGTGCATGAACATGCCGTACTGGAGTTCTTGCCACTTGGCGATCTTGGGGGTGGAGCTCAGTGGGACCGCTGCGGGGACGCCGGTGGGCGCTGGTGGCGCGTCAGCAAAGGTGGGGGCGCTCATGGGTGCGAGCACCAGTGCCGTAGCGACCGCACAACCGGCAAGCATTCGCTTGAGGTTCACGGGTTGTCCTTTCAAGGGGTAATGGTGGACGACAGTGTCCGTCCTCAACGGTGAGGATGAGGCGAACGTTACCCCACAGAGCTTTCCCATGAATCAGTTTGATAGTAGCTTTCTCACAAATCAGGGATTCCCCTGTTTATGCCGAAACTAAAACGGCAATACAATTCACGCATCCACCGCGCGGACATACAACAAGCGGGCCGGATAATCCGACCCGCTTGACGTCTTCTCTCCCCGCAGGGACGAGGTTTTGGCTCAGTTACGCCACGCGGCAGCCCTCTGCCCGGCGACCCAGGCGGCGACCTGCGTGCGACGCTGCAGGCCCATCTTGGACAGCAGCGACGTGATGTGGTTCTTCACGGTCTTCTCCGCGACGCCGAGCTTCTCACCGATCTCACGGTTCGAGAGGCCGTCACCGATCAGGTCCAGGACCTTTCGCTCCGAGGGGGTCAGATCAGCCGTCGGATCCTCGTGATCGACGCGCCGACGCGTCAGCGTACGCTCGTCCAGCAGGACGCGGCCATCTGCAACCGCCTTGATGACATCCGTAATCTCCGCTCCGCGCACAGTCTTGAGGATGTACGCACGCGCACCAGCCTCGAGGGACTCAGCCAGGGCCTCGTCATCATCAAACGACGTCAGGACAACCGGCAGGATCTGCGGATGAGAGGAGCGCAGACGGTTCATGATGTCGATGCCCGTGCCGTCGGGCAGCTGCAGGTCAACGAGGATAACGTCGGGGCGCACCAGGTCGGCGCGACGCACCGCGTCCGCAACGGACCCAGCCTCAGCGACAACCTCGAGGGCCTCGTCTCGATCAACGATCTCAGCAATGCCGCGTCGGACGATCTCGTGATCGTCGACGATCATGACGCGCGTACGCGCAGCGGTATTTTCACTCACGTGTCTGATTCTAACGGTCAGGAGGGCGAACGCCCTCGGTTACTACTGTTTACTGCCCCGGAGACAGGCGGCTCATCGCATCCTGCGCGGCCGCGTTCTCCGCGTGCTTCTTCGACGAGGCCTGTCCGGAACCGATCGCATCCGAACGCTCGGAGACGAAGGCTTGCGCCGTGAAGACACGCTGGTGATCCGGCCCATCACCCTCCACCTCGTAGGAGACCTCGCCCAGGCCATGCGCCTGCGCGTACTCGATGAGGATCGTCTTCCAGTCCTGGTGCTGCCCGCGCGAGGGGGCATCCACGAGCAGGAAGCTCAGGCGCTCGAGGATGACGCGGCGTGCCTCTTCCAGTCCGCTGGTCAGGTAGGTCGCGCCGATCAACGCCTCAAAGGTGTCGGACAGGATGGAATCCTTATCGCGCCCGCCGTGCGTCGATTCGCCTTTACCGAGGAAGACGAAGTCACCCAAGCCAATGCGTCGGGCCGCCGCAGCGAGGGGTTGCTGCGAGACGGTGGCTGCGCGCATGCGCGACAGGTCCGACTCGGCGACGTCGGGGTACTGCTCGTAGAGCTTTTCCGCGATGACGATCGACAGCACCGAATCACCCAGGAATTCGAGGCGTTCGTTGTTGGCGATCCCGCCGACCTCGTTCGCGTAGGAACGATGCACGAGAGCGAGCTGCAGGAGCGGGGCGTCGATGCGAGTCCCCCATGCTTCCACGAGGGCATCGGTGTCCGTACGCGGCGGTACCGGCAGGTGCTTGGAACGGCCCATCAGGAACGCCCCGACTCGGAGTCCTCCCCCAGCAGGGACGCCAGGGAAGCCAGGCGCGGATCAACGACAAAGTGGTCGTGGTCCTCGGGCAAGTCTGCCCACTTCTCGCCGCACACGTCGCACAGGCCCGCGCAGTCGGGCGCGCACAGCGGACGGGGATCAACGAGGGGGACAATGGCGTCGCGCAGCTGGGTCTCGATGGAGATCGTGTCGCGCTCACCGATGACGAACAGGTCGTCTACTTCCTCCTCCTCGTCGTCCGTGGGAGTCAGGGCGGGGGCACCGGGTTCGAAGTAGACTTCGGCGCTTGAGACATCGTGATGGTCGCGCACCTCGTCGAGGCAGCGCACGCACTCTCCGACGAGGTCGACGGAGGTGGCCAGCTGAACGAGAACACCGTCCTCGACACTGGTCATATCCACGGAGATGTCCAGCGGAACGCCCGGAACTGCAGACATGGAGGGAGTCCCCAGGTCATCGGGAGTCGTCCACACGAGATCCTCGTGCAGGGTGGACCCGAGTGCGCGGGGCAGGCGCGCCAGGGACAGAACCAACGTCTTGTCACTCATTGGTCAGGTCCACATCGGTGACGTCGACGCCGCGACGCTCGGCAATCGTGCGACGGCCAGCATCCGTGCGGCGCGCCAGATCGGAGATGAGGTGGGCGAGCTCATCGAGGGAGTTCGCAACGTAGTCATCGGCGCCCTCGCGCAACGAAGCTGCCGATCGCTTCGCCTCGGAGACGATCTCACGCGCGCGATCCTCAGCCATGCGCACGATATTCTCGGTGGAGACGATGCGCGCAGCCTGTGCGTTTGCATCGGCGATCGTGGCCTCGGCATCCGAACGTGCCTGAGAGACCAGAGCGGTCGCCTCATCATCGGCGCGCGAACGCGTGCGCTCGGCTTCTTCTGCGCATCGGAGAGGATCTGTGCGGCGCGCTCGTTGGCCTGCTCGAGGGTGGAGGACGCGCGCGAGTTCGCCTCGGCGATGCGGGTCTCGGCGGCCGAGTCTGCGCGGCCCAGGACGGCGTCAGCATCGGCCACGACGGCGTCGGCGGCGACGAGGTCTTCCGGTAGAGCCTCACGAGCCTGATCCAGCAGGTCGAGCAGCTCGGCCTTGTTGATCATGATCGAGGCCGACAGGGGGGACGGTACGCGAGGACTCGACGAGGTCCTCGATCTGATCGAGGGCGGCGATCACCGTGGAGGGACCGTAGACGGTTTCCTCGTTCCACTCGTCCTGAGTCTGGTTGTCGGTCGTGTCAGCCATGGCTGCCTCCTGCGTTCCACCGGGCATGATTCAGCTTCTATTGTCGGTCAGATATCGCTCAACTGCTGGCGGGACATACCGAGAAATATCCTTTTTGAGACCTAATAACTCACGGATAGCACTCGACGAGACGTGCGCGAGGGCGGGACGGGTGGGGATCCACCACGTGTCGATGCCGCCGACCTCGTCGTTGAAGAAGGCCTGGGGGGACTCGTAGTCGAGGTCGGTCGCCGAGCGCACGCCCTTGACGATGAGGGTTGCACCAAGGCGGGAGGCCTCGTCCATCGTGGCGCCCTGCAGCAGGACCACATCAACGCCAGTCAGGTGAGCGGTGGCGTCGCGAATAAGGCCAACGCGTTCAGCGGGATCGATGAGTCCGCGCTTCGCGGGGTTCGCTCCGACGCCGATGATGAGGCGCTCGGCAACGGCGCTCACGCGCTGCGCAACATCGAGGTGCCCGTTCGTGAAGGGGTCAAAAGAACCGGGGAACAGCGCGATCATCGTTCTCCCTCCTCCGCGCTCGACGAGGCCGGGGCATCCGCGAGCGCATCCGCACCGTCCTCGGGTTCGTTCGTGGGCAGGGGCGGACCGGCGAAGTAGGCGACGGTTTCGCCCCAGGTGCGCTGATCCTCCAGGACGAGGAACGGGGGCCACGTCGGGGCGGGAGCGCGTGTCGAGCGTTCGACGACGACGAGGGCGTCGGGGCTGAGCCACGGGCCGAGAAGGGAGAGCACGGCGGTCATGTCTGCCTCGGCGATGTCGTAGGGCGGGTCGATGAAGACCAGGTCGATGTCTCCGCGCAGGTCCTCCCCGGTGCGCGCGGCCAGGAACGAGCGGGCATCGGCCGTGACGACGCGGGCGGGCAGGCCCGTTGAGCGGACGTTGGAGGATGCGACGCGCGCCGCCGCAGAGGCTTTTTCGACGAGGGTTGCGTGGGCGCTCCCACGCGAGAGGGCCTCCAGGCCAAGCGCCCCCGTCCCGGCGTACAGGTCCAAGACGGTGGTCCCATCGAGGACATTCATGTGGTCGAGGCGCGAAAAGAGTGCCTCGCGCACGCGCTCGGACGTGGGGCGCGTGCCGGACTTGGGCACGGCGAGGGTACGCCCCTTGGCGCTACCTGCGACGATTCTGGTCATGCCTCTACCCTACCGGGCGCGCCTCACGAGCGTTGCATCCACTCGACCTGCCCTTCGGATGCCCCGCGCAGGGCACGCGCCAGCTCCGGATGACTCTCGAGCATTGGATCGGCGTCGAGGAGAGCATCGGCTTCCTCCTTCGCCGAGCGGATGAGGGACTCGTCGCGACGAACGGAGAGGAAGCGCAGGTGCGTGGCTTTGCCCGACTGTCCCGCGCCGAGCACGTCGCCTTCCTTACGCAGACGCAGATCGGCCTCGGCCAGCTCGAAACCGTCTGTCGTCTGCGCGAAGGCCTGCAGCCGCGCAAGCCCCGACTCGGTGAGTTCGTGTCGATGCATGGCGATGCACAGGGAGGGCAGTGAGGAACGCCCAACGCGGCCGCGCAGCTGATGAAGCTGTGCGAGACCGAATTGCTGAGCGTCGAGGATCACCATGAGGGTCGCTTCGGAGACATCGACACCGACCTCGATGACGGTCGTGGCGACGAGGAGCGGGGCACGCCCGGCAGAAAAGTCCTCCATGATCTGTGCTTTCACGGGCGCGGGCGTGCGTCCTGTCAGCTCATGAATGGCCACGCCCGCGAGCGCACGGTGTCCGCGCAGGTAGGCGGCAACTTCTTCGACGGAGGCCAGCGGTCGCGCGTGCTCTTCGTCGACGTCGCTCACATCGTCGCTGGCGTCGATACGCGGGCAGACGACGTAGACGCGTCGCCCCTGCGAGATCTCCTCGGCGGCTCGCGCCCATGTGCGCTCCACCCACGCGGCGTTTGCGGCGTCGGCGAGGTAGGTGGCCACCGGCGTACGGCCGCGGGGCATGCCGCTCATGCGGGTCTCATCCAGGTCACCAAACACCGTCATCGCGATCGTGCGCGGAATCGGAGTCGCCGTCATGACCAGCTCGTGGACGCCGCGGCCGTCTTCGCGAGCGCGGCGCAGGGCGGCGCGCTGCTCGACACCGAAGCGATGCTGTTCGTCGACGACGACCAGGGCAAGGTCGGCGAAACGCACAGATTCTTGGAACAGGGCGTGCGTACCGACGACGATCAGCGGCTCGGCGGAATTCATGGCCGCTTGAATCTCGCGGCGGGCCGCCGGGGTGGTCGAACCCGTCAGCAGACGCACGTCGGGAGCCTCATCCCCCAGTGGGGCGAGAAGGGCGCGCAGGGAGGCCGTATGCTGCTCGGCGAGCACCTCGGTCGGGGCGACGAGTGCACCCTGATGGCCGGCTGCGACGACCTGCAGGAAGGACATGAGCGCGACGACGGTCTTCCCCGAGCCGACATCTCCTTGGAGGAGGCGCTGCATCGGGATCTCACGCTCGAGGTCGGCGCCGATCTGCGCGATGGCGTCCACCTGGGAGTCGGTGAGCTGGAAGGGCAGGGAATCGCGGAAACGGTCCAGGAGCGGGGAGCTGTGAGGGGAGGCGACCGCCGGGGTCGCGCGCGCTCCGCGTCGGCGCATCGCTAGCCCCACCTGGAGCACGAATGCTTCCGTGAAGGCCAGGGCACGGCGGGCCTGCTGGTAGTCCTCGTCCGTCTCGGGCTGATGTAGACGACGCAGACACTGAGCGTGTGCCGGGATGCGAACGCGCTCGCGCACCTGCGCGGGAACCGCGTCGGGAACATCGCTGTCATCGAGCTGGTCGAGAACCATACCAACCGCGCGGGCGATCGCCCACGATGCCAGGGACCCGGTCGCTGGGTAGATCGGAATAGGGCGCGAGGCAATGCGCTCGATGTCTTCCCCGTCAACTCCCTCAAAGGACGGGTGAGTGAGCTGCAGTTTGCCGCGGTAGGCCCCCACCTTACCTGCGAAAAGAAAGGACTGGCCCGGAGTCAAGATCCTCTCAATCGGCGCGAGCTTGTACTGGTTTTTAGCAAAAAACGTGGCGGACAGGAACTGAAGGCCGTCGGTGAGGGTGACCTCCAGGCGTACACCCGATCCGGAACGGTTTGCAATCAGGTGAGCAGAGGCAACCTCCGCGAGGATCGTGACATCTTCGCCCTCACACAGGGAGGACAGGGGCGTGAGCCGACCCCAGTGGTAGTACCTGCGAGGCGCCACCATGAGCAGGTCGCCGACCGTCGCAACGCCAGCGCCCTCGAGCGCTTTCGCGGTCTTCTTGGGCAGGCGCAGGGACAGGGGAACATCGAGCGCGCTCACGACGAGCACCCGGCCACGAGGCTTGCCCCGCTCTGTCCGCCGTCCCATGTCTCCAGGTCGATCGAAGACGACGCATCACGCGTGGACAGCAGCTGACGCACCGTCGCCACCGTGTAGGGACCGTCGTCGTCACGCGAGACCAGCAGGCGCCACGACTGTCCTCCCCCACGCGCGGCCTCAGCCAGAGCCTCGGCGATCCCTTCGGGGTCACCGTCCAACGGCAGCGGGGCACTCGTCCATGCGGACAGGGCGTCGTGGGCACCATCGCGCAGCATCCGTGCGAGCGTCGGGGCGGCCGCGAGGCCACCGGGCTGCGGAACGAAGAGCGGGGCACAGGCACGAGCAACCGCAAGAACACCGAGGTCATCATTGCTGGCCGCCCGCAGAATTGCGGGTACACCGGGCGCGGAAGCAGGAAGAACGGAGGCAACTGTACCGACCAGGGCGGCACTGGCCTCGTCGCAGGGAGCCACGAGCGTCACCCCTGTGCGCGAACTGGCCGCGGAGACAACGCCGGCGGCATCGCTGGAGTTCAGGTTCAGAAAGACGACCGCTCCGGCACGAGCGAGGTCTTCGACCAGACCGGGGGCACGCGTGCACGCGATGACGCGCGCACGCTCGACGCGCCGCATCGGGCGACGCTGCAGGAGGCGCACGCCGCGGTGGCTCAGACCCTCGTCGGCCAGCTCGTCGATACCGATCTGTGCATCCGGGCGCGCGTCGCAGACCTGGAAGCGCACGACCTGCCCGGAGGTGGGGTGCGCGGCCAGCGGGGCAGAGGTGTCCACGTGCAGGCGCCACTCCCCCATCCCGAACAGGTCAACACGACCCACGTAGGACAGGCGTGCTCCCAGGCCACCGAGGCGGGCGAGCAGCGCGCGCAGGTCTTCCTCGGTTCCTTCCACGATGATGTCGACCGTGAAGTCGCGTCCGGGCGGAGGCGAGGCAGCCTCAGGGGCTCGCGAGTGACGCTCAGCCAGGTCGGCAAGCATCGCCGTGAAGGACTGTAAGATGCCGGCATCGTCGCGCATGGCAGCATCGATGCACGCGAGGACCAGGGCAATGAAAGCGCCACCCGGGTCGATGCGCCCCGTCGCCTCATTCGTCGCCTCCACGAGCCCGATCTGCGCCTGGGTCGAAAAGCGTGAAAACACGTCCTCGACCTCGGGGAGCGTATCGCCCATCTCGTGAAGCTCTCGAACGGCACCGCCGAGCATTTCAACGAGGGCGTCCGACCACTCGATAGACGAGGCAACGGGCGTCAGGGATGCCGCCAGCATGCGGCGCGCCACGAGAGGAGTCACCCTGTGCTCGTCCCCGAGGGCCCCAGCCCACGCTTCAAACAGCGCACCGAGCGCAAGGCCGCTGTGCCCAAGGCCTCGACGGATGATCGTCTCAACACCGGCCTCAAGTGCCACGCGCAGGTGGGCACGGGGTTCGAGGGAGTCCATCGCCGCGGCGAGGGCAGCCATCGTGGCCGCAGCGTTCGTCCCCGTATCACAGTCGGCGCCATCCCATCCATCCAGGTCATCAAGGAAGGGCGCAAGCCTCGCCGCTTCCTCGGCACCGGCGCGGCACGCCTCGATAATGACCGCAGCATTGAGCTCCATGACTCCCCTTTCCTGCCCCGTCCCATTGTCCCTGCGACGGTTGCTGTGTGCGACCTGACACGACCGATCACCCGTGCGACTTGTTGAAAGCGCGCATCATCCGCTATTCTGTCATGGTTGCCTTCGGTTCAAGCACCGGAGGATGCGTTCCCCGCGACCGTGGGGAGCCAAAGACTGAACTGGAAGACATACCGAGGAGAACATCGTGGCTGCCGTTTGTGACGTGTGCGGTAAGGGACCCGGCTTCGGCAAGAGCGTGTCGCACTCGCACGTTCGCACCAACCGCCGGTGGAATCCGAACATTCAGCGCGTTCGCGCCCTGGTCAATGGGACGCCCAAGCGCCTGAACGTCTGCACCAAGTGCCTGAAGTCCGACAAGGTTGCGCGCGCGATCTGAGTCGACGACACTGACGTAACGCTGGAGGGGCGAGCCAATGGCTCGCCCCTCCAGCGTTTACCTATTCCAATCAAAGAGCCTGCGCAGCCAACACAGGTATGGGTGAATGCCCGTGACTCCTCGTCACGGGCATTCACCATTGAGTGTTGCGCCGGGCAACGGAACCGAGGGTTACAGAAGCTCTTGTGCCAAGTCGAGCGGGGTTCCGAAACGGTGGTTCGTGATCGAGACCGCCTGCTCGCGCAGGAAGGGCAGCAGCTCCGCATGCGGGCACGACGTCACGTCACCCGTGTACAGCGCGACGTCGGGGCTTCCCGAGCTCGCACGGCTTGCATGCGCCCAGCGCTGTGCCGATGTCTCGTCACGCGGGCCAAGGACGCGCACGCGCATCCCCAGGCCACCCGAGTTCGCCACCATCGACAGGCGCGACTCCCACGAGCTCGCATCCTCGACAGTCACCTCAATGTCCAAGGACTCCAGCAGCTCCAGCACGGGCTGGGGCAGTGTGTCGGCGACCGACAATCCGATGGGGCCACCGGCGAGGAGGCCGGCTGCCAGGACACGAACAGTATCTACCAGCGGCGTTCCGCTGCCCGCTCGCACCAGAACCGGTGTGGGACGGTAGCGCAGGACGTTACGCTCACACGCCATGCCGGTCACGTCACGATTCACCCCGTAATCACAGGCCCAGGCGGCCGCGTCTGCGCGAACGGCACGGGTCAGCTCGGCCGCTTCATCCTCGCTCAAATGTGGCGCGACAGCTCCGCTCAGGGCGAGCACACTCGGGGCAAGAGTCTCAGCGTTCGTGGCTTCCACCGCAGCGGTGGCACCGCGGTCCGACTCGATGTCGCCCAGACCCAACAGGTACGAGGGGCCGCCGGCCTTCGTGGTCGATCCGATGGCCGAGCGCTTCCACCCACCAAAGGGCTGGCGGCGCACGATAGCGCCGGTGATGCCGCGGTTGACGTAGAGGTTACCGGCCTCGATACCCTCCAGCCACGTGGCCAGCTCGGCACTATCGAGGGTGTGGAGGCCCGACGTCAGTCCGTAGTCGACCTCGTTGACGGCGTCGACTGCATCCTCGAGGGTGTCCACGCGCATCACGCCGAGGACGGGTGCGAAGTACTCGGTCAGGTGGAATTCGCTGCCGGGCACCACGCCCGCACGGATACCGGGGGTCCACAGCCCATCACCCAGGTACCGGGGCCCCAGCACCCAGTGCTCACCCTCCCCCAGAGTCGTCAGGCCTCGCACCGCCTTCTCGTCGTCGGGCACGACGACGGGACCGACCTGAGAGTCCAGAGACGACGGCAGGCCGACGCGCAGCGAGGCTGCCGCATCCACAAGCTGGCGCGCAATACGCGAGGAGCGTCCCGCCGAGCCAACGAGGATCAGCAGTGAGGACGCCGAGCACTTCTGTCCCGCGTGCGCGAAGGCCGAGTGGACGATGTCGCGCACCGCTAGATCGGGGTCGGCCGAGGGGGTAACGATGATGGCGTTCTTGCCACTCGTCTCACCCAGCAGATGCATGTCGGGCTTCCAGGAGCGGAACAGACGCGCCGTGTCATACGAGCCGGTCAAGATGACGCGGTCGACACCCTCGTGCGTGACCAGATGGCGCGAGACATCCCCGTCGTCGAGCGGGGCGAGGGCTACGAGCTCACGGGGAAGCCCGGCCTCGTGGAAGGCCGCGACAAGCTCCGCGGCGCAGCGCTTGGCCGGCGGGGCCGGCTTGAGAATGACGGAGCTGCCCGCCGCCAGAGCAGCTGCGACACCGCCCACCGGAATGGCCACGGGGAAATTCCACGGCGACGCAACGACAGTGACATCCACGGGCACAAAACGCGCCCCCGCCATGTACGCCTCATCGGCGAGCTGCAACGACGCATTCGCGTAGTGATGGCAGAAGTCGATCGCTTCGCTCACCTCAGGATCGGCCTGATCGATGGTCTTGCCGGCTTCGGATCCGGCGACCTCGATGAGCTCGCCCCGGCGCGCGGCAAGAACATCGCCGACACGATGCAGTGCGGCTGCACGCTCCTCGGGGGCCAGGGCCTGCCAGTCACGTGCCGCCTTGGCGCTGGCCTTGATGAGGCCGTCGATCGCCTCGCTCGAGGACAGCGCCTGCTCGCCGGCGCGCACGGCCTCGACACCCCGCGTCGAGGTGGGGATGGCCGCAGCGATGTCGCGTGCCCACTGGCGGTTAGCAGCCAGAGCGGGATCGGAGTCCGCTTCGGAGGTAAATGGACGACGCGCGCGCTCGGCAAGGCTCCCCCGCTCGGCGCCCACCCCTGCCTCGCGCTCGGCCAGACGGTCCTGGACACGGTTGGGAACGGGCAGCGGCGCGTCCGGATCAACGTCGGACAGCGCGGCGAGGAAGCGGTCGCGCTCACGGGCGAAGACATCCTCGTTTGTGGCGATGTCGAAGACCCCGGACATGAAGTTCTCGGGCGCGGCGTTCTCCTCGAGGCGGCGCACCAGGTAGGAAATGGCGACGTCGAACTCACGAGGATTAACGACCGGGACGTAGAGAAGGAGGGAACCAACGTCGCGGCGCACAACCTCTTGAATGCCGGTAGCCATGCCGGAGAGCATCTCGAATTCAACGCTGTCTTCGACGCCGCGCGCGGCGCGCAGCTCATAGGCGAAGGCAATATCAAAGACGTTCTGTCCGGCCACACCCAGTCGGATCGCACGGGTACGCTCGGGCGTCATCGCCCAGCTCAGCATCCGCTTGTAGTTGGTGTCGGTAGCCTGCTTGGACGGCCAGGTCGTCAGCTCCCAGCCGTGAATCTCGGCGTCCACCCTCTCCATGGACAGGTTCGCGCCCTTGACGATGCGGACCTTAATACGCGAACCCCCCGCGTCCACGCGTGCCCGTGCCCACTCCTGGAGACGCTGGAGGGCACCGAGCGAATCGGGCAGGTAGGCCTGGAGGACAATACCGGCCTCGTAGCCGCGCATATCCGGCTGATCGAGGATGGCCGTGAACACCGCGATCGTCAGGTCGAGGTCCTTGTAATCCTCCATGTCGAGGTTTAGGAAGGTCCCGTTGTCGCGAGCGAGGCGATAGAGCGGCAGGAGGGCGCTCACGCCGTGGTCGACGACCTCCTCGAAGCCCCACGGGTTGTGGGGGCCGGTCACCGCGGAAACCTTGATGGACACGTAGTCGACATCCTCGCGGGTCACGAGGCGCGAGACCTCGGCCAGGCGATGGGCCGCTTCCCTTTTCGCCAAGGACGGCCTCGCCGAGGAGGTTGACGTTCAGGCGGTGACCGCCCTCGCGCAGGCGGGCGAGCGCGGGGCCGAGGCCCTTGTCGGTCGCGTCGACAACGAGGTCACCGACGATCTCACGGAACACTCGACGCGCAGTAGCTGTCACCATACGAGGAGCGAGGAGCGAAGCGGTCGAGCCGAGGCCCATCGCCGCAGCCAGAGCCGGGGGCAGGAAGCTCTTACGGCCGGCCGACAGGCGCTTCATGGCCGCGCTGGCGACGTCCAGGTCCGCGGGACGCACGACGTCGTCGACGAATCGGGTCGTGAAAGTTAGTCCGTCCGGATCGGCGAGGATACGGGACAGGAGCTTGGCCGACTGGGGCGTGGGCTCATGGGCCGACTCGTCGGCCCAGCGGCGGGCGCGGATGATCGCCCGCTCCCCCAGCGCCCACAGGTCATCGGGGCAGCGTCGAGCGTTGGAATCGTGGTGGGACGGGGTGGGAACAGCGGTGTTCGCCATGCGTAGACCTCCAGGCGTGGATGTGCGACGGTTTATTGGCCTCGCGTGGAGCGTCAACGCTGGACACGCTCAGCACAACTCCCGACGTTGTGAAGGATGCTGGTTTGTCCATCGTAACGCGCGTCAGGCCTACCTGGGTGGGCATCACGGAACGCCGATACGATCCATCAAGGACCTAAGCCCCAAATCACGCGAAACGCCTACAAAGTCAGATTCTACGTGTCACTTCTCACATAAGCGTCGTCACCGATACGACGACCTCCCCGCCTCACTCGGAGCGAATGAGCCACCGCTCCTTCATGTCAACGGTGACGCCAGCCATGACCTCGTGCATGTTGAGCGTACGACCACCGTCCGCGCGCGAGCATAGCCACTGGACCTGAAGCCCATCCGATATCGCCACGAGGCGGCGCGCGATCTGCTCACTCGGAGCATCCTCACGCACCTCGCCCGTGGTCTTGCCGTGCTCAAAAGCCTCAACCAGGTAGGAAATCGCACCGACGAGGTGCTCACGGAACCAGGGGTGTGCCTGATGCTTCGAATCGATGACGGCGGCCGACATCGCCGTGTAGAGAGCCACGCCGTCGGGGTGACGCTGGTTGTGCGCCACCATGTCCACCCAGGCGTCCAGCGCGGCCTCGGCCCCCTCCTCAGGGCGCGGGAGTCGGCTGACGATGCGGCGATCACGCTCATCCAGGACCGCGGCGAGCAGCTGGTCCTTCGAGGAGTAGTGATGCAGGAGCCCCGCCTTCGAAATATCGGAGGCACGCGCGATGTCTGCAAGCGAGGTTGCCACGTAGCCCTGCGTCGAGAAAAGGGTCAGCGCCTCCGACAGGATGCGCGCCTTCTTATCCTCGCTACCGGCCTTCGGACGGCCAGGCCGACGGGTGCTCGTTGCCTTAGCATCGTTGCTCATGCGGGCTGCTCCATGTTCACTGTGACAGAGTTACCAACAACCCATCATAGCGTGCAACCGCCTACGCGCCACCGGGTATGCGAACTTCTTTCGCCGAGTCCGCATACCCGGTGCGTCGATAGCCCCATTCGAGGCCTTACTATCCGAATCGAACCTCGAACTGGGGCTTGCCCGACGCGTCCAACTCGGGGATTCCGTCCTTATCGGTCTTCAGCTTCGCGGTCACACGAAACGTCATGTCATGCCGCTTTGCCCCGATCAAGGTGCCCTGGATCGTGTACGTCGGCTCGGCGACGTACACACCCCCATCCGCCACACTCACGGTCGTGGGCATCGTCTTGAGCTCCAGGAAGGACAGTGGCCGAGAACTAATCGCACCCGGGCAGGCGGTGTCAGTGCGGCCAGAGACGGTCGCACACGAGTTGATCAGCGGACCCATAGCCTCGAGCGCGGCGGCAGCCACCTTGTCGTTATAGACGCCCTCCAGGTACACCCTTGCGCCTGCGCGCGTGCTGTCAAAGTCCTCGATAGCTCTCACCAACACCGTCTGGGGCTCAGCGTCAATATACTCACCCGTCTCCTCCGCGGTGATTGTGTAGACGCCCGGGTAAAGCACGATGTATGCACTGGAGGATTCCGTCAGCGTCGCGACCGACATCTTTTCACCACCGATCGAGAAATGCGTAACCTTTCTTGGCTCCACAAACACCCGCCCAATCATCGCGTTCTCAATCGTCCAGTTGTTCAGCAGACCAAAGGTCTTCTTCGCCTCACTGACGCGGAACCAATGGGTGAAGCGTTCGCCGCCGAGGCGCATCGTCGCCTTCACCACGCGCTCCTTGGAGTTCTCCTCGTCCTCAACAGTCACGTCCTCCACCTCGATGCGGGCACTCGCCGAGGCCATGACCTCGTCCGAGAGGAAAGCACGCTGGTCGTCGGGCAGCCCCGGATCAACCATCGCCGTCGCAGCGCTGGCCTTACCGTCCGCGAGCAGATCAAGATACTGGCGCACCGTCGCCTCGGGCGTACTCGCCCAATTCGCGACAGTGAGGGCAATGGTTCCGACGATGACGACAGCAACGAGGGCCACAGCGCCCACGACGATGCGCTTGATGCGACGGCGGCTCTTGTCCGAGTCCGGCGTGAAGGTCACCCCGCTCTGAGGCACATCGGCCGCAGGGGCGGCCGCGTCCTGGGGGTTGCTAGGAGTAGAAGGAGGCGTCGGAATCCCCGAAGGGTCCGGGGGCTGAGGCACCGCGCCTTGATTCGAGTCGTACTGCTGCTGAGACATTGCTCGTCCCTCTCTCTTCCGCACGGATGGTCTGCCCCCGACACGGTCGAATACTCGCCAAATGGCGCATCGGAGCCGCTAAATTTTCTCATACGGTATTTATTTCATCAACTGTATAATTGATGCACGAACGCATGGTGGATACTCGTGTGTCATCCCGCCGATGAGGCAAGAGATCTCGATTCCACCCGCCGTCACCGGGGATCAGTGCATGGCATATTCAGCGCTTCTGCATCGTCACGGTGATGCTCGGTTTCCCGTCGATATCAACCTCCGGAATACCGTCCGCATTCATGATGACCGTTGCCTGTACGCGGACCGTCAGGTCGTGCACCGAGCCGTCCTGATAACGGAAGACCGCGTCTTCAAGCTCGTATGTTCCATCATCACTGGCGCTAGTCAGCGTCTGTGGTGAGCTCAGCAGCTCAATCCCAGTCACCGCTGAGGACCGCAGCTCAACTGGGCAGGAGGGACGCATGTTTGTCCCGAGTGTCGCGCAGTCCTGTAGGTTCTTGTGCGCAACGCGAAGGACATCGCCCCGCAAAGAACTCGCCAGTTGCCCGTTGAAAGACACGGATGTCGTCTCATAGGACGAGGCATGTGATCCGTTCTCCACAACCACCTGAGTTGCTTGAGCATTCACATACGGTCCAAGGCCCTCCGGCTGGAAGGTGTAGACGCCCGGGAAGAACAGATATTCCACCGGAGAAGAGTCGGAAGAACCGGCGTTTGCTGACACGCCACCGACGCTAAAGGAAGGAACGCGCACGCCAGAGACGGGAACCTTGACGAACAAGCCATCACGTATCTTCCAGACAGACGAGTCACCTTTTTCCTTGTGCCGTCGCTCCAGCGAGAAGGTATGAGTAAAACGGTCGCCATTGAGGCGCAGCGTTGCCGTCACTTCCTTCGTGTCGATCCCTCCACCGCCATAGGTCGGCTTACTGACCGATTCGATGACAATCCGAGATGAGGCGGCCGTTAGTACCTCGTTCGTCAAAAACAGACGCTGTTCGTTCGGGATGCCCGGGTCGACCATCGCCAGCGCGCCCGCCGCATCCCCCTCGGCCAGGAAGCTGAGATACCGACGCACCTCACCATCGGGGGTTCCTTCGACGCGCTCGATCACCCACACAACCGGCATGAGAGCGAAGCTGAGGGCGAAGAGAGCAACGATTCCGACAAATGTGTTCGCCTTCTTGCGGCGCTTGGGCTCCATTCCCCGATACGCTGCAAACAACATTCCGGCGGCACCAAGGTTGGGTCCGCTGTTGGGCACGGCTCCGGGAACGCCGAACTGCGGTACCGCTTTCTTCCTCCGCATCGAGAAGCCCCTACATCCTCGGTAACTACTTCGTAGGGTTAGCGTACGTCATCGTGCCCCACTGCACAATAAGTGAGACCGCTGAGGCGTTCGGAGCGCCTATTTCTTGTTGACGGTGAAGCGCACCGAGGTATTCTCAGCCGGGGAAGTACCCGTGCCATCCATGATGACCGCTTGCTGAGGGGCTGCCCGATCTCCTTGCGCCAGGCCTTCCGCCGTGAAGGTGTACACGCCGGGGAAGATCCTCAATTCCCTGGATCCACTTGTGAGGGGAATAGCGTCCGCGCCGCTACCCATCACGCTCACGCCCGGCACCTGGTTGCCGGAGATATGGATCGTCACCAGAAGATCATCGAACAAATACCATTCCGTCGGCTGATCCTTCGTCGGCTTATGGTGATAGACAGTGAAATCGTGGGTGAAACGCTCGCCGTTCAAACTCATCGTCGCCCGCACCGTCGCACGAGAAGCCGCACGCCACTTGCTCGTGAGGCTTTCGACCGATTCGATGACGATACGCGATTCAGCCGCGCCCAGCACCTCGTTCGTCACGAGCGGGAGCTCCTCGTCCACGAGCGGCCTTGTCAACATGGCCCGAGCCGACTCTGCGTCACCCTCGGACAGGTAAGTCAGGTATTGGCGCACGGTGTCTTCGGGATTTGTACGCGGCACATCCATCAGATAGAACACGCCGAACACGAACAAGCCGAAGATAACCACGAGGATGACTCGCACCTTGGTATCAGCCTTGCGCTGCTTCGTCGATACGACAGGAGGCGGCGCCGAGGACCATCCTCCGACAGGCTGCCCCGGTTCACCCACATGCATCGCGCTCATCGCGTCCTCTTTCCCAATGCTCCGCTATGAGATCTCAGTTATCTGCGTCGTCGTTCGGATCAACAACGGGCAACGCCTTCGTCGGCGGCACGCACGCATCACCTGCAGCGCGGGCAGGGACATGCCAGCAGTCGCCGGAATCTCCTCCGACGACTCCGCGAGCTTGCGCGCTACACGCGACATCGGACGGGACGAGGCCTGGGAGCCTTCCGTCGCTCGATTCATCCTCACACTATTCCTCTCTGGCACCTGTGCCATTCACGCCATCCAACAGCGAGGACACGTTCCTCGCAGTCCGCATCACACTAGTCTACGGAATCTGCCGAAAAATGATCCCACGCCCCGCGCAGGACCGCGCCATCCATCATCGCCCACGGTTCCTCCTCGGCCAGGCACGCGCGCACCGAACCGACGACGCGGAAGCCGTCAGGCAGCTGCGCATCCGGCGGGAAAACGGCGATCATGCCATGTTCCTCTCCCCCCTGTAGGACCCACCGCACGGGATCGGCTACGCAGACGCGGGCTGCGGGAGCCAGGTGAGACGCCTCGGCCTCGATGGCGTCGCGATCAAACTCGATGACGACTCCCGAGGCCTTGGCGATGCGCGCCGCGTCCGTTGCGGGCCCGTCCGACAGGTCCATCATGGCGCGAGCACCCGCGGCCCGCGGCGGCCACGCCAGAGCCCAGCGGAGGCTTCGGCGCGCGGTAGGTGTCGACGAAGGGAGCCAGATCGCCCAGCTGCTCAACTCCTCGTGACGAGGGATCAACGTGCCCACCCTCCAGGAGATCGAGGCCCGCGTAGGAGTATCCAAGGGTGCCGCTGACCGCCACGACATCTCCGGGGCGCGCGCCGTCACGGCGCACCACCGGGCCCGGGCAATAGCCGAAAGCCGTGATAGAAATGACGAGCTTCTCCCCCGCGCTTAGGTCTCCGCCGACCACACCGGCTCCGACCTCGCGGGCGCGGTCGCCCAGGCCTCGAACAACATCCAGGAAAACGTCCGCGTCCATGTCACGCGGCGCCACCACCGAGGCGACGAGCGCCGAGGGACGTCCTCCCATCGCGTCGATATCCGCGAGGTTTTGAGCGGCCACGCGCGCGCCGACCTCGTAACCGGTCGACCACGACAGGTGGAAATGCTGATCCTCCACCATAACGTCCGTCGTCACGATGAACGATCCTTCGGGAGCCGCAACCTGGGCGCAGTCGTCACCAATGCCGATCATCGTGCGCTCACCGCGCGGGAAAGACTCGCGGAAATGAGACACCAACTGTGCCTCGGACAGCTCAGCTAACTTCATAGGAACCAGACTAGTCGCAGGCGCAGCTGCGCGCCGCGAAGCGGAGTCAGTTCTCCATGCCCCTCACGGTCTGGGAGGCAAATAGGCAGGTTGCGGCCGCGCTGGCCACGTTGAGGGACTCCGCGTCCCCCGTCATGGGAATGGACACGAGAGCGTCGCACAGGCGCATCTCGTCGCCCGACAGGCCGCGTGCCTCGTTGCCGAACACCCACGCGTGCGACTGGGACAGACGCGAGCGCGCCGACACTCCCTGCACGAGGAGGTCGGACAGGCTGAGCGAACCGGCACCACCGCTGGTGCCCAGTAGGGCCGCGCTGCGACCGTGAATGAGTGCGCGCGCATCCGCGAAAGACGGAACCACGCACACGGGAATGTGGAAGACGGAACCGGCGCTCGAGCGCACAACCTTCGGGCTCGCGGCGTCCACCGTGCCCGCGACGGCCACGACGCCGACCGCACCGAATGCGTCAGCCGTGCGGATGATCGTGCCAACGTTGCCGGGATCGCGCCCCTGAGCGACCACGACGATCGTCTCACCAACGCTCGGCTCAGGCAGTTCGCGCGACAGCGCATCCAGAGATGCGACTGCGCAGATGCCCTGCGAGTCCCCCGACAGGGCCGCCGAGACCTCGGCGGTCACCGGGTGCACCCAGCGCGTAGCGCGGCGTGCCACATCCACGACGTCCGCGTGCGTCTCCCACGCGTCCTCGCGCACGTACACATCACGCACCGCATCCGATCGGTGCAGGGCTAGTTCGCGCACTGCCTGAGGGCCCTCAACGAGCATCAGACCCGAGCGCGAACGCGCCGAGCGCCCGACCAGACCCGACACCCTACGCACGCGATCGGCGCGGGGATTATCGAGAACGGTCAGGCGCTCGGCGAAAAGGCTCACCTATCAGGCCTTGGGGGCGTTGATGTCGGCGGGCAGCGCGTCCTTGGCGACCTTCACCAGGGCGTTGAACGCGTTGATGTCATTGACAGCCAGCTCGGCCAGCATGCGGCGGTCGACCTCGACGGCAGCCAGGTTCAGGCCCTGGATGAGGCGGTTGTAGGTCAGGCCCTGGGCGCGGGAGGCAGCGTTGATGCGCTGGATCCACAGACGACGGAAGTCGCCCTTCTTGGCCTTGCGGTCGCGGTAGGAGTAGACGAAGGAGTGAGTGACCTGCTCCTTGGCCTTACGGTACATGCGCGAGCGCTGGCCACGGTAACCGGAGGCCTGCTCGAGTACGGTACGACGCTTCTTCTTGGCGTTGACAGAACGCTTAACACGTGCCATTTTCTACTGTTCTCCTCTAACTCGAGCTCACTTGCCCAGCAGACGCTTGACGCGCTTGACGTCAGCGGTCTCCAGGACCTGATCGGTCGCCAGACGACGGGTCTTACGGCTGGACTTGTGCTCCAGCAGGTGGCGGGCACCGGCCTGCTCGCGCATGATCTTGCCCGAGCCGGTCGTGCGGAAGCGCTTCTTAGCACCGGAATGAGTCTTGTTCTTCGGCATTTCTATTCCTTCGTTGTGAGGCGATGGGTATCGCCGTCAGTCCTGTTCGTCAGCCTTGTCGGCTGCCACTCGGGCCTGGTCCTTGCTGGCGCGCTCCGCGCGCTTGCCCCGGCGCTCAGCGCGCTCGGCCTCGCGGCGCTTGCGCTGCTCAGTCAGGGCGTCAGCCTTGCGCTTGGTGGGGGCCAGCACCATCGTCATGTTGCGCCCGTCCTGACGGGGCATCGACTCGACGGTGGCAAGGTCACCAATCTCCTCGGCGAGGCGCTGCAGGAGGCGAACGCCAGCCTCGGGGCGAGACTGCTCTCGACCGCGGAACATGATCATGACCTTGACCTTGTCGCCGGCGGACAGGAAGCGCTCAACGTGGCCCTTCTTGACGCCGAAGTCGTGATCGTCGATCTTCAGTCGGAAGCGGATTTCCTTCAGCTGCGTGTTCGCCTGGTTGCGGCGAGCATCGCGTGCCTTCTGGGCGGCTTCGTACTTGTACTTGCCGTAATCCATGAGCTTTGCGACGGGCGGCTTGGCGTTCGGCGCAACCTCAACCAGGTCGAGCCCGGCCTCTTCGGCCAGACGCAGCGCGTCCTCAACTCGGACGACGCCGACCTGTTCACCTCCGGGTCCCACGAGGCGAACCTCGGGGACTCGAATACGCTCATTGATGCGAGTCTCGCTGATGAGCGGCTCCTTCCACAGAATCCTTATGCGTGTAACGAAAAGCCTCCGTTACGCGACGCGCACGGAGGCTTCCATAGGGTCAACACACACGGGTGTTGACCGCCGAACCCGATCCCCTGCGCAACGCCCTTGCGGGCGGCATCCTCTCTGTCGAGAGGCGGGTATCCAGGTGGGATTTCTCCGCTTGCGTTCCGGGCTTTCGCCCAGACGGTCATATGCACTCTACCAGAAACAGCACAAGAGCGCCAGATCAGCAATCATTGCGCGCCTCACGCTGTGGTGGGAGTGCTCGGTGCCGGTTCAGCGCAGGACGGGCGCGATCTCGACCCGGTCGGCCGCAGCGATGAGGCGGGGGTTCGCCCCCAGGGCGTTCAGGGCGGCCGACAGTGTCTCTTTCATCGCCGAGGCATCTGCCCCCTGAGCGAAAGACGCGCGGTCCACGGACACGAGCACGCGCGTGAGGCCGTCGCCCGCGTAGGCGATCTCTACATCGACGATGGCCGCGCACGCCGCGGAGGCCTCGGCGAGCAGGAGCTCACGCAGAGCCTCGTCGCGCCAGGCGGGCAGCCACTCATCCCCCTGCGCGAGCGCGGCCACGGCGGGGCGCGGCAGCAGCACCGCATCGGTACCCGGATTGACGACGATGCGCCCACCCGTCTCCACGAGGGCGGTGAGCCCGATCGTGCGGAAGTCCAGCGCCATCGGACGGTCACCGGGGCGGTGTGCGGTCAGCGCCTGCGCCGACGAATAGATGGCGAGCGCCTCCCCCGCGGGGGTCTGCGCGCGCACGAAGTCGATCGGGTTGTGTCCATTTTCTCCGGCGTGAACGCCCGTCACGCGCGGGTCCGGCTCGACGTCAATGGGAACGATCACGCGTTCAAAGACGAGAGCATCAACGAGCGCCTCAAGCCTGGCCGCCCCCGCGTCACTGCCCTGCCCCAGCGCGAGCGCCCGGGCTGTCCGGGGAAGCCCCTGGCCGACATCGGCGCGGTCGTGGCTCATCATCGACAGGCGCTGCGCCAGTCGATTCTTCTGTTCTTCGGTGAGAGAAGGGGGTGTGGGAGTCATGAGAGTTCCTCGTATCCGGCAACATCCAGCGCATCGGCCAGAGTGAATGCGCCCTGGTACAGGGCCTTTCCGACGATCGCACCCTCGATGCCGAGGGCGCGCAGGGCCTCAATATCGGCCAGGGAGTTGACACCACCCGAGGCGATGATACGTGCGGGGGTCTGGTCCGCGACGCGGGCCAGCAGGTCTCGATTGGAACCGTTCATCTGACCGTCACGAGTCACATCTGTGACGACGAGGCGGGCCACTCCCGCCTCGTTCAGGACGTGCAGCGCCTCCCAGACGTTGCCGCCCTCGCCACTCCCGCCACGCGCGGCCAGGCGATCGCCGCGCACGTCCAGGCACACGGCGACGCGCTCACCGAAAGCGTCGACGGCCTCGCACACGGCGTCGATGTCGCCCAGCGCCTGCGTCGCGATGTTGACGCGCTCGGGGCCCATCGCCAGCCCGGCCTCGATGGCCGCTCGGCTCGTGATGCCTCCCGACAGTTCGACGCGCACGGGAACCTCGCGGATCACCCGGGCGAGCAGCTCAGAGTTCTCGCCGCGACCAAACGCCAGGTCCAGGTCCACGAGGTGCACCCAGCGCGCCCCGGCCTCGTTAAACGAACGAGCGACATCAATCGGGCTCCCCCAGGAGCCCTCGTCGATCGATCCGGAGGACAGGCGCACGGCCTGCCCGCCCGTCACGTCGATCGCGGGCAGTAGTTCGAGGATCGTCATGATTGCTTGCGTCGCAGCCAACCGAAGGGGCCACCGCCCTGGCAGCTGCCGTCGGCAGCCACGGAATCCTTATAGTCGGCGGGCGTCGTACGACCCAGCAGGAGATCCTCCGTCGCCGCGGGCATCGCACCCAGCAGCAGGCCCGCGGGAATCGTCTCCTCGGGCTCGCCGCCCACGTAACGCTGAGCGGAGATACGACCCGAGACACCCGGCTCCACGCCGTCCCCCTCGACGAGCCAGCTCATGAGAGCGACCGCCCCGTACTTCGACAGGTTCGAGACGGCCCGGGCCACGCGATCCACCGCGTCGGGCATCGGACGTTGACCGGTCAGCAGAGCGTCGAGCTCCTCCTCGTCGGTCGGCGTCGTCTCGACGCGCAGCCACACGGCGGTCCACGGCTTGAGACGCACGATCGACTCACGCACACCCGTTAGAGCGAGCAGCGAGTGCAGCGCCTCCGGGTAGGAAATCGGGGCGAGCACGAGGGCAACCGACAGGCGACCGCCCTCCAGGTGCAGGGACTCGTCAACGGGAGTGTCGTCCGGATCGAGGGACGGCAGAGAATCGCCCGCGGCGGGCGTCGATCCCAGCGATGCAACCAGCGACTGGAACTCCGCATCGATATCGTCGTTGTGAGCGCTCACCGCTCCTCCTTATACTGTGTGTCTCTACCCAAGGATACTGTTCATCCACGCCCTCGCGCGTGATGCGCTCTCCACCAGCGAAAGGATTCACCATGAGCACACCGACGATTCCCGTGCGCGGGGAGATCAAGCTCGGCCAATTCGTCAAGCTCGCCTCCCTCGCGGAGGACGGCGCACAGGCCCGCGAACTCATCCAGGCCGGCGACGTGACTGTCAACGGCGAGGTGGAGACACGCCGCGGCCATCACCTGAGCGCCGGCGACCTCGTCGAGGTCGACGCCCCCTGGGGCAAGGCCTCCGCTATCGTCGGATCTGCCTCCTGAGCACGCCCGTCGACGACGCGAGCCGAGTCCCATCGGGGCCCGGCTCGCATCATATTAGGACGAGGTGACGACCCCACCCGCGCCGACGACTGCCTTGATGTGGCTGAAGAAGGCGCTCGTCTGTTCGACGCGCAGCTTCGGATCCAGCTCGACGACCGTCGTACGCCCAGGCTCCGTCAGGTGCAGGCGCACCGGGGAACCGCCCGGGTAGGACTCGAGGACACCGCGCAGGTCGGTGAGAAGCTCGGGCGTACACCTGGCGGCCGGTAGGCGCAGGTCGAGGGGCAGGTCCGCCCCACCTGACAGATCCAGGAGTGTCATCGACTGGCCGTAGATGGTCATGCCCTCCTCGCGCACGTTCACCTTACCCTCGATCTGGACGATGATGTCCTGCGCGAGGTAGGTCTGAATCGACTCGTACGAGCGCGGGAAGAAGAGCACGTCCACCGATCCCGACAGGTCCTCAATGGTCGCGATCGCCCACGCGTTACCCTGCTTCGTCACCTTCGTCGTCACGCCGGAGACGAGGCCCGCGATCTTCACGACGCGGTCCGCCATCGCCCCGTCGGAGCCGACGACCTGGGCGATCTCGTAGTCCTGGTGGCGAGCCAGCGCTGCCTCCACGCCGCGCAGCGGGTGGTCGGAGACGTACAGGCCCAGCATCTCGCGCTCGGCCGCCAGCTTCGTCTTACGGTCGAACTCGGGCAGGTCCGGGATGTCGATCGTCAGACCAGAGCCCGTATCCTCGTCCTCGCCCAGAGCGCCGAACAGATCGAACTGTCCGATCGCCTCGTTGCGCTTGACGTCGATGATCGCATCCACGGCCTCGTCGCAGCGCGCGAGGAGGGCGCGGCGCGTGTGACCCATCGAGTCGAAAGCACCGGCGCGAATGAGGGACTGGATCGTGCGCTTGTTGCACACCACCTGGGGCACCTTGTCCAGGAAATCCTGGAACGAGGCGAAACGGCCCTTTTCGGCGCGGGTTTCCACGATCGCATCGACGACCGGGCCGCCCACGTTCTGGATGGCGTTCAGGCCGAAGCGGATCGCCTCGCCGTCAGGCGCAAAGTTACCCATCGACGCGTTCACGTCCGGGGGCAGGACCGTGATGTCCATGTGGCGGCACTCCGCCAGGTACAGGGCTCGACGATCCTTGTTGTCCTTCGTCGAGGTCAGCAGGGCGGCCATGTACTCCGTCGGGTAGTTCGCCTTGAGGAAGGCCGTCCAATAGGAGACGAGGCCGTAGGCCGCCGAATGGGCCTTGTTGAAGGCATAGGCGGAGAAGGGAACGACGACGTCCCACAGGGCCTTGATCGACTCTTCGGAGTAGCCGTTATCGACCATGCCCTGGCGGAAGCCCTTGAACTGTTGGTCCAGGACCTCCTTCTTCTTCTTGCCCATGGCCTTACGCAGGATGTCTGCCTGGCCCAGCGAGTAACCCGCCAGCTTCTGGGCGATCTGCATGACCTGCTCCTGGTACACGATCAGACCGAAGGTCGTTCCCAGGATGTCCTCGAGCGGCTCCGCCAGCTCCGGGTGGATGGGCGTGATCTCCTGGCGCCCGTTCTTACGCAGCGCGTAGTTCGTGTGGGAGTTCGCGCCCATCGGGCCGGGACGGTACAGGGCGCCAACGGCGGAGATGTCTTCGAAGTTGTCGGGCTTCATGAGCTTGAGGAGGTCGCGCATGCCGCCACCATCCAGCTGGAAGACGCCGAGGGTCTCGCCTCGTCCCAGCAGCTCGTAGGTCTTCTTATCGTCGAAGGTCAGGTGGTCCAGATCCGGGTCCGGCTTGCCGTTGAGCGCAATATTCTCGAGGGCGTCGGACACGACGGTCAGGTTACGCAGACCCAGGAAGTCCATCTTCAGCAGGCCCAACGTCTCGCACGTCGGGTAGTCGAACTGCGTGATGATCGCACCGTCCTGCGGGCGCTTCATGACCGGGATGATGTCGGTGAGCGTGTGGGAGCTCATGATGACCGCACACGCATGCACACCCCACTGGCGCGTCAGGCCCTCCAGGCCGAGCGCGTACTGGACGACCTCGTGCGTGTCCGGGTTCTCCTCGTAGAACTTACGGAACTCCGAGGCCTCGGCGTAGCGCTTGTCCTTCTCGTCGAAGATGCCGTGGACCGTGATGTCCTTGCCCATGATCGCCGGGGGCAGCGCCTTGGTGAGCTGCTCGCCGACCTTGAAGTCCTTGCCGAGGATGCGTGCGGAGTCCTTCAGGGCCTGCTTGGTCTTAATCGTGCCGTAGGTGACGACCTGGCTGATGCGGTCCTCGCCGTACTTGCGCTTAACGTAGGCGATGACCTCGTCTCGCCTACGTTCGTCGAAGTCGACGTCGAAGTCGGGCATCGAGATTCGTTCAGGGTTGAGGAATCGCTCGAAAATCAGGCCGTGCTCGAGGGGGTTGAGCTCGGTGATCTTCAGGGCGTAGGCCACCATCGAGCCCGCGCCCGAACCACGGCCCGGTCCCACGCGGATGCCCTGGGACTTCGCCCAGTTGATGTAGTCGGCGACGGTGAGGAAGTAGCCGGGGAAGCCCATCTTGATGATGACGTCTTCCTCGTACTGGGCCTGCTTGCGCACGTCGTCGGGGATACCGTTCGGGAAGCGGTCGCGCAGGCCTCGCTCGACCTCCTTGATGAACCACGAGGTCTTGTCTTCACCCTCGGGCACCGGGAAGTCGGGCATGTAGTTGGCGCCCTCCTTCGTGGTCGTGAAGTGCACGTCGCAGCGCTCGGCGATCTCGAGGGTCGAGTCGCAGGCGCCGGGCAGCTCGCTCCACAGGGCACGCATCTCGTCCGAGGAGCGGATGTAGTAGCCGTCGCCGTCGAACTTGAATCGGTCAGGGTCATTGATGCGCGAGCCGGAGTTGATGCACAGGAGCGCGTCCTGGATCTTGCGGTCATCACGCTTGACGTAGTGCGCGTCATTCGTGGCTACGAGGGGCGCGTTCATGAGCTTGGCGATCTCGAGGACCTGCTGGTGGGTGCGCCGCTCGATGTCGATGCCGTGGTCCATGACCTCGACGTAGAAGTTCTCCGCGCCGAAAATGTCGCGCAGCTCCGCGGCCTCAGCCACGGCCTCGTCCCACTGCCCCAGGCGCAGGCGCGTCTGCACGGCGCCCGAGGGGCAGCCCGTGAACACGATGAGGCCCTCGTGGAACTGGCTGAGCAGCTCCTTGTCGGCGCGGGGCCACTTGCCGAACTGGCCGTCCGTCGAGGCGTAGGACCCCAGGCGGAAGAGGTTGTGCATGCCGGTCGTGTTGTACGCAACCAGGGTGAGGTGGTTGTAGGAGCCGCCGGCGCTCACGTCGTCGGCGCGCTGCCACGGCTCGCCCCACAGGACCTTCTGGCGGTCGAAGCGCGAGGTCCCCGGCGTCACGTACGCCTCCAGGCCGATGATCGGCTTGACGCCCGCGTTCTTGCAGTTCGTGTAGAAGTCGAAAGCACCGAAAAGATACCCGTGATCCGTCAGGCCGATCGCGGGCTGCCCGAGGCGAGCGGCCTCCTCCGCCATCGCTTTCGTCTTCGCCGCTCCGTCGAGCATCGAATACTCGGAGTGGTTGTGAAGGTGCACGAAGGAATCAGCCATGCGTCGATTCTACTGTCCGGGGCGCGCGCACCCACGGTGAACGCCCCGAGCGGAGCGGTCGTTCATCTCACGGCGTGACGGCCGCGACGAGGCCGGGGCCGGGAAGCGGGCAAGCCTCGCCATCGGGGGATCAGTTTCGCGGGTGGCGCAGCTCCTCAAGGGCATCCGCGAGATCAGCCGGGTACGGGCTGGACACGCTCATCGGCATGCCCGTGCGGGGGTGGGCGAATCCGAGGCGAACGGCGTGCAGCCACTGGCGGGTGAGCCCCAGACGCTCCGCTTGGGTGGGGTCGGCGCCATAGAAGGTATCGCCCACGCAGGGGTGACCAACGGCAGCCATGTGCACGCGGATCTGGTGGGTGCGCCCCGTCTCCAGGTGCACCTCGGTGAGCTGCGCACCCGCCATAAGCTCGAGCGTGTCGTAGTGGGTGACGGCGCGCTTACCGCCGTCGATAACGGCCATGCGCCACTCGCGCGAAGGGTGACGACCAATGGGTGCGTCAATCGTTCCCGAGGCCGGGTCGAGGTGCCCGGCCACGACGGCGTGGTACACCTTTTCGATCGTGCGTTCTTTGAACGCGCGCTTCATGACCGTGTAGGCGAGTTCGGACTTGGCGACCATCATCGCACCCGAGGTCCCCACGTCGAGCCGGTGCACGATGCCCTGGCGCTCGGGAGGGCCGTAGCTGGTGATGCGATAGCCAGCCGCTTCCAGGTTGCCCAGGACCGTGGGGCCCTCCCACCCGGGGCCGGTATGGGCGGCGACGCCGACAGGCTTGTCGACGACGACGATATCCTCGTCGTCGTACAGGATCGCCATATCGGTGACCGGCGTCGGCTTGTTCTCGGGTTCGGGGATGCTCACCTCGATGATGTCCATAGCGCCGAGGCGATCAGACTTTCCCGCGCTCACGCCGTTGATGAGGACGTGTCCCTCCCCCGCCAGTTCAGCGCAGCGCGAGCGCGACAGGCCGAGCATGCGGGCCAGAGCGGCATCGACCCTCTCACCCACGAGGGCGTCAGGGACGGGAAGCATACGCGAGCTCACTGCGCGTCCTCCTTCGAGGGCTCACGGGAGAGCGCAAGGGCCAGCAAAGGCGCCCCGAGGACGATCCAAATATCCGCAACATTGCCGACGAACCAGGTGCCGTAAGCGATGAAGTCGGTGACGTGTCCGATGCCGAAGCCAGGGTCGGCAGTCAGTCGATCGATGAGGTTGCCGACGGCACCGCCCGTCAGCAACGCGATTGCCAGCAGGGTCGACGCGCGATGAACGCGGCGAGCGAGCACGACGAGAACGCCAATGATGACGACGGTGAAAATCGTGAGAATCCAGGTCTTCCCAGCCGCGAAGGAAAAAGCGGCGCCCGAATTGTGGACGAGCCGCAAAGAAAGCCACTCCCCAATCAGAGGACGAGGCTCCTGCCCATCGAGGGCAACGCGCGCCCACATCTTCGATGTCTGGTCAGAAATAATCGCGGCCACAAATACGAGGCCCGCGTAGATCCACGTCAAACGGGAGTGGGTCGGGTGGGAGGAGTCAGCCATGGTTCCCTATCTTAAACGAGCGGCGGCGGCGCACCGCGAAGTGCACCGCCGCCGGTCAAAGCGATTGCGATCAGTTCTCGCCGTTGCCGACCTCGTTGAGGAGGGTCTCGAGGTGGCTGCGCAGGTTCGTGCGGTACTCCGCTTCGAAGGTACGCAGACCGTTGATCTTGTTCTCGAGCAGCTCGCGCTCCTGGTCGAGCTGGGAGAGCAGCGAATCCTTCTGCTTCTGAGCGTCGGAGATGATCGCGTCGCGCTCGGCGTTGGCCTCGGCGATGATCTTCGCGGCCTGCTCTTCGCCGTCGCGCACGTACTCGTCGTGGACGCGCTGGGCGAGGGCCAGCATGGAGGTGGCGGACTCCGCATCCTGCGGGCCGGTGAGGGCCGGAGCGGCGGGAGCCGGGGTCTCGACGACCGGAGCCGCAACGGGGGCGGGGGTCTCGGCCGGCGTGTAGTCGGAGTTGGACAGCTCGGCGATGCGGCGCTCAGCGGCCTCGAGCTTTTCCTTCAGATCCTGGTTCTCCATCTGCAGGGAGTAGATGGTGGAGACAACCTCGTCGAGGAACTCGTCAACCTCGTCCTGGTCGTATCCCTCGCGGAACTTGACGTACTGGAACTTCTTGTTGAGGACATCCTCGGTGGTGAGCAGGGCCATTTCTTCGCCTCTCGGTCGTTTCGATTGGACGCGCGGGAGCCGCGCGTCTGGACGACCGGGAAGGCCGCCCGCTATCACGTCACGAAAATAATAACTGAAATTGTCACACTAGCAACATCCATCACGAGAAGAGGCCCACTTTTGTGGGGCCTCTCATCTCGAGATTTAGGTACTACAGGCTCATGAAGTACAGAACATTCGCCAAACGCTGCGTAATGATGAGGACCAGGAACAAGACCATAAAACCGACATCAATCGCCATGCCGCCACCGACGCGCAGCGGCGGAACATAGCGCCCAATCCAACGAATCGGAGGATCGGTCAGCGCGTAGAGGACGTTCGCAATGACGAGCAGAATTCCCGTGGGACGCCATCCGCGCGCGAAAAACTGGCTCCAATCCAGAATGACGCGCGCGAACAGCACCATCATGTACAGGTTGATGAGGACGCTCAGCCCCCACCCGAACCAGCCGAGGATGATCACAGAGATTCTCAGCCCTGGTTGTACAGCGAGCCGCGTCGGCCCGACGTGTTGTCGCCCTGGACCTCGACGGAAGCCGGGGACAGGAGGAACACGCGGCTGGTGACGCGCTCGATAACTCCATGCAGACCGAAGGTCAGACCGGCGGCGAAGTCGACGAGGCGACGCGCCTCCTCTTCACCCATGTCGGTGAGGTTGATGATGACGGGCGTGCCATCGCGGAACGCCTCGCCGATCGTCACGGCATCGGAGTAGGCGGTGGGGTGGATCGTCACGATGCGCGTGAGGTCCTCAGCCGGCTCCTCGCGGCGAATGCTCGTCAGGGTCGGGCGGGACACGGGAGTAATGTCGGCCACGGGTGCTACCTCTTCCACCTCATCGAATTCTTCGAATTCATCGATGGGCTCCTCGGGTGAGTACCAGCCCATGAACTTACGTGCGCGTGCACCGAACGACTCGCTCATTGTTCCTCCTTCAGCCGATGCATAGCCACAAGCTACAGTTACCGGGCGGCCTCACCTCGCAGGGCGCTCGGCGCGTCGCGAGGAGGGGCGGCGGCGACCCTCATCACGGGGCATTCATCGACGAGGCCGTGGCACAGCGTGGCACGTTCACGGGACCCTCGCAGATGGGAGCCGAGGTCAGGCAGGAACGATAATCAGCGCTTGACGCCCGCACGAGGAGTCGCGGCGATAGGAGAAAAGAGAAGGGTCTTCTCGGGTACATCGCGCATCGATATCGACATCCACCCCCAAGGCTTCAAGGGACGAGGCCGCGGCATGAGGCAGGTCAAGCGCGGAGGTCCCCCAAGACGTCACAGTGCGAATGCCGGGCATGAGGGCCTCGCTCTCCTCGGCCATTCCTGCGGGCACCTCGTAGCAGCTCCCACAGATTGCCGGGCCAATGAGAGCGTCGATGGGACCGTCAGCGAGGGAGCGGATGCGCTCCACCGCACGAGCGAGGATTCCTCCGAGGAAGCCGCGCCTGCCCGCATGCACGGCCGCGACGATCTGACCGGAAGCGGCAGAAAAGACGACGGGGAGGCAGTCGGCTGTTTGAACGGCAAGGGCAGGAGCCCCCTGACAACCGCGAGCATCAATGACGACGCCATCGGCATCGACGGGACCCCACTCCCCCGGCGCTGGATGCTCGAGCGCGGCCTCGCTATCCACGTTAACGAGCTCATCGCCACACACCCGAAGAAGCTCGACCCGGATCGAGTGAGTTTGATCCATCCAGACAACGTCGCGGCCCAGCCGCTGCGCGAGTGACTGACGCCGCTCGCGGACGAGGGAGGGATCATCACCCACATGCATGCCAACGTTGCCGCATAGCGCACCGGTGCCCGGGTCCACCTCGGTAAGGTGGACCCGGGCACCGGCCCAGAGCTGTTCAGTCATCAGCGAAGGAAGGGGGGAATATCCAGCTCTTCCTTCTCGGGGGCCTCGGGGTAGACGCGAGGAACCTCGAAGGAGTGCTCGGACTCGGACTCCTCGTATTCCACGGCCGCAGGCACCTCGACGGGGGCAGGAGCAGCCTCGCGAACCGGGGCTGCCACGTCGGCGCGGTGCTGCGGGCGACGCGTGGACACCTGGCTGATGCGAGTGGTCTCGGCAGCGGGAGCCTTCGCCTCGGGAGCAGCGGGACGCTGCTGAGCGACGGGTGCTGCAACGCGGGCAGCGGTGGGACGCGACAACTGAGCGTCGGTCGCGTCGTCGAAGCCGGCAGCAATGACCGTGACACGAATCTCATCTCCGAGGGCATCGTCGATGACGTTACCGAAGATGATGTTGGCCTCGGGGTGGGCGGCCTCACGCACAAGCTGCGAAGAAGCGAAGACCTCCTGCAGGGTGAGGTCGGAGCCTCCCTGGAAGAACATGAGCACGCCGTGCGCACCGTCGATCGACGCTTCGAGCAGCGGAGACGAAATCGCGCTCTCGACAGCGCGTAGCGCGCGATCCTCGCCGGTCGCAGCGCCGATGCCCATGAGGGCCGAACCGGCATCCTTCATGACCGACTTGACGTCGTTGAAGTCCACGTTGATAAGGCCCGGCGTCGTGATCAGCTCGGTGATGCCCTGAACACCCGACAGGAGGACCTGGTCGGCAGCGCGGAAGGCATCGAGCACGGAGATATTCGCGTCGGAGATCTCCAGGAGACGATCGTTGGGGATCACGATGAGGGTATCGACCTCTTCGCGCAGCGTGGTCACGCCACCCTCGGCCTGGGCTGCACGGCGGTTACCCTCGAAGGAGAAGGGACGCGTGACGACGCCAACCGTCAGGGCGCCAGCGTCGCGGGCGATCTTGGCAACGACGGGGGCAGCGCCAGTACCGGTGCCACCACCCTCACCGGCGGTCACGAAGACCATGTCCGCACCCTCGAGCGCAGCGGTGATTTCGTCGATGTGGTCCTCGGCAGCCTTACGCCCGACCGCGGGATCCGCGCCGGCTCCCAGGCCGTGCGTCAGTTCGCGGCCGATGTCGAGCTTCGTCTCGGCATCAGACATGAGCAGAGCCTGCGCGTCAGTGTTGACCGCGATGAACTCAACGCCCTTGAGGCCGACCTCGATCATTCGGTTCACGGCGTTAACTCCGCCGCCGCCGACGCCGACGACCTTGATCACTGCCAGGTGGTTTTGCGGTGTCGCCATGGATGTCTCCCTTGCATCAGACCCTCAACCTTTAGTTGAAGGTTGATGTTTAACGTGCTTCGTGTCGGAAAGAAGTTAGGGGTCCGCGAGCGATCCTTCAAGCCAACACGCGGACAACAAAGAAGGCTTAACTGGTCACAGGGTGATTCGGCGATGACACGTCGTAGGTCGTCGCCTTCACATTCGCCAGCAACGTGGCGAGCACTCTCGCCTTTTGAGGCGCATCCGCGTTCGTTCCCCACTTGACAGTCTGACCGCCACGCAGCGTGAAACTCACCTGCGTGCCCGTCGACGTCACAGTGGCCACCTGCGAGCGCGTACTGTCATCCAGCGCACCGAGTGCAGAGGCGATATCGGCAGCGCCGACGCTGCGGTCCTCCGGCAGCGTCACCACCGGGTAGTCCCCCGCACTGGCAACCTGCTGGAACGCCACTCCCTGGTCGTCCACCAGCTGATAGCCGCCGGTGCCTGCCTCCACAGCCATAGGCGTACGCATCGTCACGGAGACGCGCAGGCTCGTCGGCCACCGACGAGTGACCGTCGCCGAACGCACCGCAACATTCGATTCGACCGCGCGCGCAACCGCAGACATGCTCAGACGCGTCAACGGCACGCCCTCAAAAGACGCAATCGACGAGCGCACGGAGTCAGCCGTCACGAGTGTGCCATCCTCACCCGAGACGATAACCGCTGACGAAGAGAACGCAAAAACCGGCGAGAAGAACGCAACCCATGCACCGCCGCCAGCCAGAGCGAGCGTCACGAGTGTGAGCGCAATACGACGCGCAACGAGCATACGACGCGCACGATGACGCTCACGCAGGCGATCGCCCAGGTCCGCCGCTTCCTCGCCTCCCAGCAGGGACGCAGCATCGGCAACCGGCAGTGGCCGGTCAACCACCGAGCGCGCGCGGCGGCGCTCCACCAGCGAGACGGGACGGCGGGTCGTTTTCTCCGCCTCCCCAACTTCCTCGGGCTCGGGCGTCGGAGCGATAATCTCGTCGAAAGCTGAGCCGGCCTCACCCGTATCAGACGGACGCTCGTCACGAGGGCGCGAGCCTCCCGGACGCCTTGGGGAAGGCGGCCTCATGCCTCCATCCGCTTCCACTCATCCAGCACGTCCGACGCGCAGTGAGTGATGGAACCAGCACCCATCGTCAGGCACACGCCACCCTCGGGGGTCAGCGAAGCGGCCAAGCGCGCGGCCTCGTGCATGTCCTCGATGTAGGACGCCCCCTCGATGCGCGACGCGATCAGCGTGGAGTCCACGCCGGGTTCGGGATCCTCGCGTGCGCCATAGATACCAGCCAGGACGACGTGGTCCGCGCCCGACAAGGCCTGCGCAAAGCGCTCGGCAAAGATACGGGTCCGCGAGTACAGGTGCGGCTGGAAGACGACGGAGACCTCACCCTCGCCGGAGACGACCTGCGCCTCGCGGATCGCAGCCTCGACCTCTGTCGGGTGATGGGCGTAGTCATCAAACAGGCGACGCGTACCAACCCGGCCGCGCGCCTCGAAGCGACGGGCCGCGCCCGTGAACTCACCCAAGCCATCAGCAATCACCTGGGGTTCGAGCCCGCACTCAATACCGGCCACCCACGCAGCAGTCGCATTGAGAACATTGTGTTCACCGGGCACTCTCAACGTCAGCGACGCGCTGCGCTCCCCCCACGTCAGGGACGCGCCGGCTCCGTGGGCCTCGACGCGTACATCGGAAATCACAACATCGGGTGCCTGGAGCGCGCGCTCCGCACGCCCATACGTCACGACGCGCAATCCTTCGCTGCGGGCAGAGTCCGCCAGACGCACAGCGCCCTCGTCCTCCGCACACGTCACCAGAAGGCCACCGGGGACCAAACGGCGAGCGAACTCGACGAAGATCTCTTCGAACTCCTCGCGCGAGTGGTATCGGTCCAGGTGATCGGGCTCCACATTCGTGACGATCTCGATCGCCGGAGAGTAATTCAGGAAGGACCCATCGGACTCGTCGGCCTCGGCAACGAACACGTCACCGGCACCCAGGTGAGCACCCGTTCCCAGCTGCGGCAGCACGCCGCCCACGGCGACGGACGGATCCAGGCCGCACGCCGACAGCGCGATCGCCAACATGCCGGACGTCGTCGTCTTTCCGTGCGCGCCAGCAACACCCACAAAGCGCATGCCCGACGCCGCCAGCGCGAGCGCCTGCGAACGGTGGATCACCAGCTGGCCGCGCTCGCGCGCAATCGCCAACTCCGGGTTGTCTTCGCGGATCGCGGTTGACACCACGACCACGGAGGCCGGGTCCACGTGCGAGGCCTCGTGCCCGACAAACGCGCGCACACCAACGGAGCGCAGATGTTCAAGAACCGCGGATTCCTCGCGGTCCGAGCCCTCCACGGTCGCACCGCGCGATACCAGCAGCTCGGCAACAACGCTCATGCCGGCACCGCCGATACCGATCAGATGAAAACGATCCTGCAGCGTCGGCTCACTCATGGCCGCCCTCCTTCACCTGTTCCAGGGCCAGATCAGCCAACGCGCGAGCCGCACCCGCGCGGCCTAGCGACTGCGAGGCGGCAGCCATGTCCGCCAGACGCGTCGAGCCCAGCAGCGGGAATACATTGCGGCGCACGAAGTCAGCCGTGAAGTCCTTATCGTCGATGAGCTGCGCTCCACCGGCGGCCACATGGTCCGACGCATTCAGGCGCTGCTCGCCGTTACCGATCGGCAGCGGCACGTACATGCAGGGCAGGCCCAAGGCCTCCATCTCGGCCACGGTTCCCGCACCCGAACGGCACACGACGAGATCCGCAACGGCCAGCGCATCCTCCATCGTGGTCAGGTAATCAATGACGTGCCAACGGTCCGACAGACCCGCTGCCTCGACGGCAGCGCGCACGGGCTCATCCTTGCCCCGGCCCGTCAAGTGCACAACCTGGGCACCCTCCGGAAGAGCATCGGCGGCCCCGGTCATCGACTCATTGACGTGCAATGCACCCAGGGAACCACCCGTGACGAGCAGCGTCGGCACATCGGGGTTCACGCCCAGACGCTCGGCAGCCTCCCGGCGCGCCTGCGCCGCCCCCTGCGCATCTTCGCGGCGGCTCGCCAGATCTGCGATTGCCGCACGCAGAGGCAGGCCCGTCACGACCGTGTTGCCGCTACGCGCACTCAGAGGGGTCGATGGGAAGGTGAGGGCGACGACCGCCGCATTGCGCGCTCCCACCTTGTTGGCCAGGCCCGGGCGAGCATTCTGCTCATGGATGACGATCGGGACACCCGCGCGCTTGGCCGCGATGTACGCGGGCGTCGACACGTAGCCTCCGAAACCAACGAGGACGTCGGCCCCTTCCAGGGCACGCGAGCAACGCTTCACGGCGTCCGAGAAACGCGACGGCAGGGTGAAGAAAGCGAGGGAAGGACGGCGCGGCAACGGCACGCGAGGAATCTCCACCAGTGGGAAGCCGGCAGCCGGAACCAGATCCGACTCCAAACCAGCCGACGTCCCCAGAACCACGACCTCGGCACCACTCTCACGTAGCTGTGCTGCTGTCGCGAGCAGAGGATTCACGTGGCCGGCGGTCCCGCCGCCAGCCATCACAACCTTGACCATAAGCGTCTCCTTTACGCGTGCGTAGCCCCAGTTTAGCGAGCCGCGCGCCGACGGGGTGCCACGCGGGGGTCGCGCCCCGCCGACGCCTCGTCCGGCCGACCGATCATCCGCATGCCTGCACGGGCGCGCGCAAACGACGCCACGACCGCGATCGCAGTGATCGTAAAGAGGAAGGATGATCCGCCGTAGGACACCAGCGGCAGCGGAACGCCGATAACAGGGCCCAGGCCCGTCACCGACAGCACGTTAATGGTCGTCTGAACGCCGATCCACGAGGCAACACCCGAAGACACGACAACGACAAACAGATCCGAGGACCCGCGGGCCACGCGAATCATGCCCCACACCAGCAGGCCCAGGCACACAAGGACAGCGAGGGTGCCAAGCAGGCCAAATTCCTCGCCGACAATCGCGAAGATGAAGTCCGTGTGGGCCGCCTGCAGGTAGTTCCACTTCTCGCGCGATGCCCCGGGGCCAAGTCCAGTCAGACCACCCGAGCCCAGCGCCCATAGCGAATGGTCGATCTGTTCGGGAGCTGACTCATCCGGCCCCTTCGACGTGCCCGGCAGGATCGCGAGGATACGACGAATACGAGTGGGGTTCGACAGAACGAGGAGCACCATCGTCGGCACAGCGAGCATGATGAGGCCGCCGAACCAGCGCTTAGGCAGGCCGGCCACCCACACGGCACCGAGAGCACCCACCGCAACAACCATCGCCGTGCCCATGTCGCGGCCGAGCATGACCGCACCCAGGGCGATCAGGATGGGAAGGCCAACAGCTACCGCCATCGTGCGCAAATCCGAGCGCTTCGACGCCGACTTCGAGACCATCAGTGCCAAGAAAACGATGAGCGCGAGCTTCAGGAATTCCGACGGCTGGGCCATAATCGGACCGATCTTCACCCAGTTCGCGTTACCGCCCTCGGAACGGCCCAACGGACTCAGGACCAGCGTCTGGAAGCCGAGCGCCCCCACAAACATGACCGGCGCGAGATAGACGAACCAGCGCTGGGGCACCAGCTGGACGATCATCGCGATCAGCAGGGAGACGACGATGATGACCAGCGGGCGTGCATACGCCGTGTAGGGGTTCTCCCCCTGCGCGATCGAGGTGACCGTTTGCGCCGAAAAACCCATCACAAGACCAAACACCGAGAGCACGATGGCCGGCAGGACGACGAGATAGTACGTCGTCACCGGATCCTCTTGACGTTCCTGGCCGGACCCGAAACGGATTCGAGGCAGCGTGACCGTCGGGATGTGCCACCCGCGCTTATTCGTCGCCACCGGCGCTCCCCCACTGGGCAGCCAGGCGCGACACCGCGTCAGCGAACGCATCGCCACGCTGACCGTAGTTGTCAAACTGATCCCACGACGCACACGCGGGTGCGAGCACGACGGTATCGCCCGGCATCGACAGCGCCACAGCCTCGTTCACGACGGAGAACATCCAGTCCTCGTGGCCGTCAACCTCTACGAAGGGAACCTGAGGGGCACCTTCCGCCAGGGCAGCGACCAGGGCAGAACGGTCCTCGCCGATAACGACGACACCGCGCAGGATCGGCTCGACCTGCGTGATGAGCTCCCTGAAATCCTGGCCCTTCGCATCGCCGCCAACAATCCAAATCGCGCTGCGAGGAGGCAGCCCCGCCAGCGAGGCGCGTGCGGCGTGAGCGTTCGTGGCCTTCGAGTCATCCACCCACGTCAGATCCGCGGCATGGGCGATGATCGCGCGGCGGTGACCTGCCGGACGGAAAGAGCGCAGCCCCTCCTCCACGGCCTCGGCCTCGACGCCGTACGCGCGGGCAAGCGCGGCAGCCGCCAGCGCATCGCACAACACGGCAGCCGACGGGTGCGCCCCGTAAGCCCCCGACAGATCGGACACGTGCGCGAGGGCAGCCGCCTGACGCGTGCGGTCCTCCACGAATGCGCGGTCGACCAGGAGCCCCTCGACGATACCGAACTGCGACACCGAGGGGGCGCCAAGCGTCAGACCGATGGCGCGCGCGCCCTCGACGACGTCCGCGTTCTCCACCATGGCCTCGACGCGGCGATCGGACGCGGGATAGATGCACGCCTTGATCGTGTTCTCGTAGACGCGGGCCTTGTCGGCCGCGTAGGCCTCGACGCTGCCGTGCCAGTCCAGGTGATCCGCGTCCACGTTCAGACATATCGACGCAAGCGGCGATACCGTGTGTGCCGTGTGCAGCTGGAAGCTCGACAGCTCAACCGCGAACACCTCGGCGTCGGAATCGATGGCCCGCGTGATCGGAGTTCCGATATTGCCGACCTCTTCGACCTTGACGCCCGCGCTTCGCAGGATCTGACCGAGCATACCCACGGTCGTGGTCTTGCCGTTCGTCCCCGTCACCGTCAGCCAGGGACGTCCCGCGTGCGGGCCCTCCTCCTGCAGACGCCAGGCGAGTTCCACCTCTCCCCACAGGTCGATTCTGCCTGCTTGCAGGCAGCAAACACAGGATGATGCGCGGGCACTCCCGGGGACACGACGACGAGGTCGGGGCCGGCCTCGATGATCGCGCTCACGAGGGCGGTCGGGTCCTGCTCAGCGTGGACATCAACATCGGCGACGTCGTCGAAGAAGAGCGACTGCCCGCCGCGCGCGTCAAACGCTCGTACCTGCCAGTCGCGGGCAAGCAATGCTCCCGCCGCGCCCTGACCGGACTTGCCCCAACCGACAACAGCAGCGAGACGACTCATCGAAGAGACACCCACTCCGCGTAGAACATACCCGCGCCGGCGACCGCGACGATCGCAGCAATCAGCCAGAAACGAATCACGATCGTGACTTCCTTCCAGCCCAGCAGCTCGAAGTGGTGATGCAAAGGAGCCATACGGAACACGCGCTTTCCGGTGGCTTTGAAGACGCCGATCTGGATGACATCCGACAGCACGACGGCCACGAACAGACCGCCGACGACGATGGCGAGCAGCTGGGTCTGCGTGAGGATCGACAGGCCGGCGACCGCGCCACCCAGTGCGAGAGCGCCCGTATCACCCATGAAGATCTGCGCAGGCGACGCGTTCCACCACAGGAAGCCCGCCAACGCACCGATCAGCGCGGCACAGAAAATCGCCAAGTCGAGAGGGTCGCGCGTCGAGTAGCAATTCGCCTGATTCGCGCCCAGCTGCGTGCATGCCTGAATACGCTGGAAGTAGGTGATGAAGGTGTAGGCCCCGAACACGAAGATGGACACACCCGCCGCGAGGCCGTCCAGGCCATCGGTCAGGTTCGTCGCGTTCGACCACGCCGTCACGATCAGGTTCGTCCAGATCAGATACAGCGCGATACCCACTCCGAGGCCAGCGAACCCCAGCGTCAGGGCCGTCGGACGAGCGAAAGAGATCGCGAGCGTACCCGCGTACTCACCGAATTCGTTCGGCATGATCAGGGTGCCCAGCGCAAAGAGCGACGCCACTGCAACTGTCCGATGATCTTCCCCGATGGGTGCAGACCGAGGGAACGCTGACGCATGATCTTGATGCCGTCATCGAGCAGGCCGATGACGCCCAAGCCTACGAACAGGAACACGAGCAGCAGGCCGGACCACGACGGTCCCGCACCGGCGACCGCTGAGCCGATCAGCCACGCGATGACGGTCGCCAGAATGATGACGACGCCACCCATCGTGGGCGTGCCACGCTTGGTCAGATGCTGGGTCGGACCGTCCTGGCGAATGAACTGACCGTATTGGTGCAGCACCAGAAAACGGATGAGCAGCGGCGTGCCCGTCACGGACAGCGCCATGGCGATAATGAACGCCGAGATAAGTCCAATCACCGGTTCGTTCCCTTCTCTCGCAGGATGTCTGCGACCTGCCACGAATGTGACCCGTAGGAGCCTTTGACGAGGATGACGGCGCCATCCACGGCGTGTTCAATCACCAGGCGCGCGGCCTGCTCGGGATCCGAGGCGACCTCACGATGAGGCACGCTTGGCGCTCCCTCTAGATAGTAGTGGGCATCCGAGCCCAGGCCAATGAGTGTGTCGACACCCGCATCGGCGATCAGCGCACCAACCTGCTCGTGCAGCGGCTGGGAGTCATCGCCCAGCTCCAGCATTTCTCCGAGAACCGCAATCTTGCGAGCGTCCGAGCCGATCGAGGCCAGCGCCGCGATGCCCGCGCGCATCGAGTCCAGGTTCGCGTTGTAGGAGTCATCGATCAAAGTGATCCCTGTGCCCTCCACGGCGAGCTCGTGCACGTCCATGCGGTGAGGGCTCAGCGCACGGGCGCTCGACAGGACCGCGGCCACGGTCTCCAGGCCGACACCGAGGGTCAGCGCACCGGCAGCAGCGGCCAGCGCGTTCGCCACGTGGTGCCGTCCGACGATCTTCAGGTCGATCTGCGCCTGGCCCTGAGGGGCCACAAGAGTGAAAGAAGCACGATCCGCACGATCGAGGCGCACGTCGAGCGCACGCACGTCGGCGCGAGGATCGCCCGAGGCGGAGAATCGAATCACCTCACCTGTTGCCAGAGGTGCCATTGCCTCGACGTTCGGGTCATCGGTGTTGAGGATGACCGGACCGCCCGGGCGGGTTCCCTTGATGAGCTCGGCCTTCGCAGCCGCAACGCCTTCGAAACCACCGAAGCCACCCACGTGGGCGTGGCCCACGCACAGCTCGATGGCCACGTCGGGCGCGACGATGTCCGTCAGGTAGGTGATGTGGCCGGGGCCAGAAGCACCCATCTCGAGAACGAGGTGACGCGTCGTTTCATCTGCCAGGAGAACGGTCAGCGGCAGACCGACCTCGTTGTTAAAGGAAAGCTTGGGGGCCACCGTCGGCCCGTCCTCATTCATGATCTGGAGCAGCAGGTCCTTCGTCGTCGTCTTGCCCACCGAACCCGTCATGGCAATGACGTCAAGGTATCCCCCGCTGCGCAGCTTGTCGACGTGTGCCCGCGCCAGGGCTCCCAGCGCTTCGGTCGAATCATGCACGACGATCTGAGCCACGGCCTCGTCGACTTCATGCTCAACGATGACAGCAACGGCACCGCGCTCGACGGCGCCCGACACGAAAGAGTGTCCGTCGGCGGCCTCGCCGCGACGCGCGACGTAGAGCGATCCCTCGGCCGCCTCACGCGAGTCGGTAACCACCGGGCCTGTCACGAGTACATCGGGACCGACCAAGCGACCCGACACTGCCTCAGCAATCCACTGCGCTGATGCCTGCATGTTCTACTCCTTCAGACTCACGGCGTCGTCGGATACAGGTTAGCGGACGACGTGGAGGCGGGGATACCCAGGTTGCCGACGGCGGTGCGCGCAATGTCGCCAAACAGCGGCGCCGACGAATCGGATGAGACCGACGCCACCCTCGGGTTGTAGAGCACGACCGCGATCGCCAGACGCGGAGCGTCTGCGGGAATGATGCCGGCAGTCGTCGACACAAGGCCCGATGCGCCGTCAATGATCGTTTCAGCGGTACCGGTCTTGACACCCACTCGGTAGCCCGGCACCTTCGCCGCCCCTGCGGTACCCAGATCATCTTCGACGACGGACTCCATCATGGTGAGCAGCTGCGAGGCCGCCGTTGCGTCCATCGCCTGCACCGGCTGGCTCGTGTCGGGAACCTCGACCGTTCCATCCGCGTTCGTCCAGGACTTCACGATATGCGGGGCGATGCGCACTCCCCCATTCGCGATCGTCGCCATCGCGGATGCCTCCTGCATCGCAGTGATCGCGTAGGCCTGACCGAACATCGTCACGTAGCGGTCACGGCCCTGCCACTGATCCGAACTGCGCATCAAGCCAGCGGACTCGCCGGGCAGCTCAATGCCCGTCTCCTGACCGAAACCGAAAGCGCGCATCATGGAGTAGCGCTGCTCATCACTCATCGTCTGACCGATCAAGACGGTGCCGGTATTTGACGACTCCGCAAGAACGCCCGTCGCCGTCAGAGTCTCGCCATCATGCTCATGGAAATCAGTGATGGGACCGCCCGCGTCGGGCAGATCCAGGGCGTAGGGCACCTGGAAGACACTGGTGGGCGTGATCGTGCCCTGGTTGAGGGCTGCGCCCACGGTAACGAGCTTGCCCACGGAACCGGGCTCGAAGGTGTCCTGAACGGCATGCACCTTCTGGGGGTTAGCGTTGTCGGGTTCCTTGGAGTTCGAATCCGCCATCACGAGCACGTGACCCGTTGCCACGTCCTCGATGACGACCGCTCCCCAGTCGGCCTGGTGCTTCGCTACACGCGCATCCAGCAGGTCCTGGACCTGATGCTGCAGGTCAGCGTGCAACGTGAGCTCCACGTTGCCACCGTTCTTCGGCTCAACGGTCGTCTTCTTGCCGCCGGGCATCACCGCACCATTGGGCGCAATCTCGAAGGCCTGCGCGCCGGGAGTACCCGTGAGCAGCGCGTCGAACTGGGCCTCCATGCCAGAGGAGCCCTGCCCCTCGGCGTTGACCGTCCCAATAACGGGGGCTGCCACGTTGCCGTTGGGGTATTCGCGCTCGAAGACGGACTCCCACTCAATGCCGTAGATGTCAAGCTTGCGGATCTCACGATAGGACACCGCATCCACGTTGCGCTTGATGTACACGTAGGTGGAGTCACCCAGCATCATGCCGCCAAGCTCCGCCTCGTTCATGCCGAGGATGGGAGCCAGGAGGCGCGCCGCTTCCGCAGGACCACGACCGACCTCGTTACCGTCATCGTCGCGGTGAACGAAGGCACGAATGTTCACCTGGTTGACGGCGATGTCGTACGTCTGGATTGAGTTCGCCAGGACGACGCCCGTCGCGTCGGTGATCGTGCCGCGCGCAGCAGCGACCTCCGTCGAGGAGGTACGCACGCGCTGGCCCTGAGCGGCCAGAGACGGCCCCTCGATGATCTGCAACTGAACCAAGCGCACGCCACAGATACACAGGGCACCGACAAGGATGCCTACGATCCATCGCGAACGGGTAATGACGGTATCCATAGGTACTCGCCTTCCGGGTTACTTCGCGGGAGTCCCAGCCTCGACGGTACCAGTTTCGAGGGTAATGAAGCCCGACTTACCCGCGGGCACCATTCCGTTTGCCTTCGCAGCCTTCTCGAGCTCCGTCGGCGAGGCCTTGCGATCCAGTTCCGCGCGCATCGTCCACGACTGGGCCTCCAGCTCGTTGAGGACGAGCTGCTGCTCGCGAATCTCGAACGAGGTCTGAGCCATGCGCGTATTGAGAACCATCGACACGACAACGGAGGCCACAGCGACGGCCACGAAGAGCATGAGGATCGCGGCGACCGAACGGCGAGGACGGGTTCCCTCGACGATGCGCAGCTCATGGGCCTCTTCGCGGCGCAGCTCGGGACGCGCTGCAGGACGTGCCTTCGCAGTTGCTGCACTCATGAGAGGTCCTTCCATTCGCGGATGAGTTCCGCACCGCGCAGTCGCACGGATGCGGATCGGGGGTTGTGGTCTTGTTCGGCCTGATCGGCCTTGTTTGCGCCCTTCGTCAGCAGGCGCAGGCTGGGAGCCATCTCCTCGGGGATGATCGGCAGTCCGGGAGGAGCGCTACTGGTCGACCCGCGACGCAGAACATCCTTGACTATCCGGTCCTCGAGACTCTGGTAGGACTCCACGACCAGGCGTCCACCCACTCGTAGGCTTCCAAGGGCCCTGGGAAGCGCCCGTTCGAGGATGGTCAGCTCGTCGTTGACGGCGACGCGCAACGCCTGGAAGGTACGCTTGGCAGGGTTACCGCCGGTGCGCCGCGCGGGGGCGGGGATCGCCTCACGGATAATGTCCACGAGCTCCCCGGTGCGCGTGATCGGCGCAGTATCGCGGCGACGGATGATGAGCCGAGCGATGCGCGGCGCAAATTTCTCTTCGCCGTAGGTGCGCAGGATTCGGATCAGTTCACCTTCCGAGGCCGTGGCCAGCAGATCGGCTGCACTGGGACCGGTGGTTGAATCCATCCGCATATCGAGGGGCGCATCCTTGGAGTACGCGAAGCCACGCTCGGCCTCGTCGAGCTGCAGGGAGGACACACCCAGGTCCATGAGGATGCCGTCCACGCGCCCACCCTGACCGAGCTGGTCCTCGACCGCCTCATCGATGTTGTCGTAGGTGGTATGGACCGCGCGGAAACGCGTCCCAAAACGCTCAAGGCGCTCAGAGGCGAGGGCGATCGCCTGAGGGTCGCGGTCGATGCCGATGACCGTCAGGTTCTCGAAGCGCTCGAGCGCACCCTCGGTATGTCCACCCATCCCCAGGGTGCCATCCACGAGGACAGCGTCGGGACGATCAATCGCGGGGGCCAGCATATCGAGGCACTCCGTGAGGAGTACGGGAACGTGGCGTTCGCTCGCGGGGCGCGACAAATCGCGCACCGAGTCCGATGCATCGCGCATGCCGTGCCTCCTTTACGTCTCTTGCGATCCGTGCACCCAGGTCCCCCACCGTGCTCCGCCATCGGGGAAGTGATGTCGGAACAGCGGGCGGAGACCTGAGAACACGGGTCAGAACATTCCCGGAATGATCTCTTCCGCTGTATTGGAGAAGACCTCTTCCTGAACCGCGAGGTAGTCGCGCCAAGCCGAGGCGTTCCAGATTTCGGCTCGCGATCCCGCGCCAATGACGGCGAGTTCGCGATCCAGACCCGCATACGCACGCAGGTCCGCGGGGACGCTAATGCGCCCCTGCTTGTCCGGAATCTCCTTATAGGCTCCCGAGAGCATCACGCGGATCCAGTCACGCGCCTGCTTGGACGACAGGGGCGCGCGGCGCAGTTCCGCGGTCATGTTCTCGAATTCCGCGGCAGGGAATGCATAGATGCAGTGCTCTTGGCCGCGAGTGAGGACGATTCCACCCTCCATGTCCTCGCGAAAGCGCGCAGGCAGGAACATGCGACCCTTGTCGTCGAGCTTGGGCTCGTACGTACCGAGGAACATGTCACCGCCCTCCCCTGTTCGGAACTTTCCCCCACTTTAACCCACCACACCCCATGTTTACACAAAAACTTACGGCGTGGCGTGAAAAACAGAGACCAGAAACGGCTTGGTTTCAGGGAAAAATTCAGGTGGAGAAAAGTGGAGGAAATCTTGGACACATTTACCTCGTCACCCCCCAACAACACCTCTCACCACTGGCCACACCATCGGATAAAGGAGGGCATTTTCATTGCAATCACAATGTTTTCACGAGGTTTGGGCGCACTCAGAGAACAGCGCCACCCTCTCAGGGAGGACAGTGGGGAGCAGGGTGGGGAACCCCGGGGAGCAAGGTGGGGAGCAAGGTGGGGAGCGCGGTGGGGAACCCCGGGGAGCAGGGTGGGGAACCTCGGGGAGCAAGGTGGGGAGCGCGGTGGGGAACACCGGGGAGCAAGGTGGGGAGCGCGGTGGGGAACCCCAGGGAGCACGGTGGGGAGCGGGGTGGAGGAACGCCCAGCGGTTCACACAACACCACGGAGCAGGGAATCTCAGGCGGATCCGGAGGATCTTCTCAGCCCGCAACCGCATTCGACATATGAAGAGAGTGGGGCGCCCCGGTCTCCCGGCGCGCCCCACTTCGTCAGCTGTGTGCGTACGACGTCAGTCGTTGTCCTTGCGATTATCCCAGCGTCGTTCCTGATCCTGGATGAAGGAATCCCAACCGCCACTCTCGTTCTTCTTGTCGGCGGCGGACTTCTCGGCGGCACTCGCCTTGCCCCCGGGCCGCGACAGCGCATAGAGCACACCGGCGACGGTCAGAGCAAAACCGGCGACCCCCAGGAGGATCGACAGCACGGAGTATCCCAGAGAGACGGCGGCAACCAGAACGATCATACCCAGGACGGCGCCCGTCAGGCCGAGCGCGATGCGCCGCGGACCACGAGGTGCCGCAGGTGCCTCAGATTCAAGTTCGTCAGAGACAGGGGCAGACATTTGCGAGGCCAACGCCGGGTCTTCCTCGCGCAGAGATGCTTCCATCTGCTCAAGGATTTTCTTCTCATACTCGGTGAGAGCCATTGGGCGCCCCTTTCACATGGGTGTTACCGACAGCTTAGCGCGTCCACGATGCCAGAGACTAACTGGCCTTACAGGAGGGTCCCCTGCTGCGGCTCGCCGCCACCCACACCTGGCCCATCCGTGCCCGGGCTTCGTCGGTCAGAGGAAACCTCAGCGGAGGACGCCTGCCGGTCATCGGCGCCGAAGGACCGCCTCTCGGGTGTTTTCTTACCGAGCAGGGTGGCCGGAGCGAGCGCGCCCGCGCCAAACTTCGTGCGGATCTGATCCATCGCCCGTTCCGAAGCAGCCGGGCGCTCGTCACGATCCAGAGTGACGGCCACTCCCCCCGGAGCGTGCCTGCAGCCCCTCGACGCGCACACCAAACAGGCGCACCCCACCAATTGGCATGTCCTCGCGCGCAAAGAGCTCACGCGCGGCCCTCGCGATATCTCGTCCCGTGTCCGTGGGAGCTACAAGGCTCACACTGCGCGTGATCGTATGAAAGTCGGCGCCGCGCATCTTGATCCCAATTGTCCACCCAACGACCCCACCCGCGCGCAGTCGGCGCGCGCAATCGTGTGAGGCCGCCAGGATGAATTCCTCGATCTGCGCCCGCGAGCGCACGTCCTCCTCGAAGGTGCGTTCCATGCCAACAGATTTTTCGGTGCGCGCGGGGGCCACCGGGCGCGGATCGATGCCCCACGCGAGGTCGTGCAGGTGATGGGCGGAGGCGACTCCAAGGAGCTTCGTCAGGCGCGCGAGGGGCGCGTGGGCGAGGTCGCCGATCGTATCAATTCCTTCGCGGTCGAGAATCGCTCCGGTACGTCCGCCCACTCCCCACAGGGCCCCCACGGGTAGGCCGTGGAGGAACCCGACGGTTGCCTCGTGCGGGATGAGCAGCAGGCCATCGGGTTTTGCGTGCGAGGAGGCGATCTTCGCCACCGACTTGGTCGAGGCGATGCCGACGGAGGCGGGAAGGCCAACGCTGTCGCGGATGCGCGTGCGGATGAGGGTCGCGATCTCGAGAGGCGATCCGAGGCGCCGCCTCGCCCCGGACACGTCGAGGAAGGCCTCGTCGATGGAGACCTGCTCCAGCGCGGGAGTGATTGTCGCGAGGATCCCCATTACTTCCTGTGAATAGCGCCGATACAGGCCGTGGCTGCCGGGGACGAAAGCCGCGTGGGGACACAGGGCGCGGGCGCGCGAGGTGGGCATGCCGGCGCGCACGCCCAGGGCGCGGGCCTCGTAGGTGGCGGAGGTGACAACCCCGCGTCCGGACGTGCCGCCCACGATGATGGGGCGGCCAACGAGGCTGGGGTCCTCGCGCATCTCGACCTGGGCGAAGAAGGAGTCCATGTCAACGTGGAGGATCGGGGTGGCAGAGTCGTCCGAACCCCAGTCGCGTTTGGCGCGCGCGTCCCTGGGAGCGTTTGACATATCACCTCCTGTGCCTGTGGCCGTCGTCGATGGTTACAGTGTCCACCATGGCACGCTCATCTTCGTCACGCGACATCTCCTTCGACACGGATTTCGGCTCGGCGCGTATCCGGTGGGACGGTCCGCGCGCGACGCTGTTCCTGGGAGACGTGGAGTCGTCGGCGGTCGACACGTCCGACCCCACCTACCTGGAGTTTGAGTACATGCAGCACATGGATGCCGTCGTGTCCTCGCTGTGGGAGCCGCAGGAGCGTTTCCGCGCGCTTCACGTGGGTGGCGCGGCGTGCGCGCTCGCTTGCGCCTGGTCGGCGTCGCACCCGCAGTCCCGCCACGTCGCCGTCGAGGTTGATCGCCTGCTTGCCGAACAGGTACGCGAGCACTTTCCCATCCCCAAGGCCCCGCAGGTCAAGATCCGCGTTGGAGACGGGCGCGCAGTCCTTGATCAGACACGCGAGGATTCTTTCGACGTCATCGTGCGCGATGCGTTCGCGTCGGGGGTCACCCCCGATCACCTGCGCACGCGTGAGTGCGCGCAGCGGGCACGCGCAGCACTCACCGCTCGGGGCATCTACCTGGTGAACTGCGCACACGGCGGACCGGCTAACGCGCGCCAGGACATCGCGGCGCTGCAAGAAGTCTTCCCCTTCGTGGCGTCCATCCAGGACCCGAAGGTCGGGCGGAGTGGACGCCGCGGCAACGTCGTCGCCCTGGCGAGCGCCACAGACATCGTCGACGTTGATCGCATCGATCGCGCCTGCGCACGCTGGCGCTTCCGGCGCGCATCACGCGTCCTCGGGACCTGGAACGGTGGGTGGCTGGAACTCCCGCGCTCACGGACGCGCAGGCGGGGTATCCGCAGGCCGACTAACGAGGCTGTGGCGCGCAGGCGGAGACACGCCCTCAGGGCATGGGCTCAGCCCGCCGCCGGCGCCGCTCTCTTAGGCGCGGTGACGCGGAGAGGAAGGACCGGGACCCTCTCCCCTGCGGCGTGCCTCGACGCGAGCGAGAACGTCTTCGAGGGTGTCGGGCTTGGCGGGTTCCTCGACCTCTTCGGCGCGCGGCGCGCGCTGGACGGACTCGATTTCTTCATCCTGGGCGCGAGAGACCTGCGCGAGGTAGGCCTCAATGACGTCACCGATATCCTTCGGGGTCTTCTCCTCGGCGCCGGTCGCGGGAGGCTGCCCCATGCCGGGAAGCGGGATCGCCCCTGCGCCACCAGTCCACGCATCGAAATGTTCTTCGAGGGCGGACACGGTATGCGAGATCTCTGGGTTTCCCTCGACGAGCTTCTCGATGCTCTCCTGATCCTGGGCGGCCCCCTGTTCGAGATCACCGACAGGCAGCGACAGGTCCGCAAACTTGGCAAAGGAGGTCAAGAGGGCCGAGGATGCGGCCGGGTAGCCGGTGTCCGCCATGTAATACGGCACCGCCCCGAGCAGCGCGAGCCCGCCGATTCCCTGCTGTCCCATGCGGATCTGCATGAAGGTGGACAGCGGCGAGGGGAACTGCATGTGATTCGAGATCGCGTTGGACCCCGACGGCAGGAGCGACTCGTCCGTCGCCTGGACGTGGACGGGCGTGGGACGCGTGTGCGGCACGCCGGAGGGAACACCGTGCAGCGAGAAGGTGATCTCCACACCCGCGCGTTCGCAGATGTCGCGAATCGCGGCAGTGAAAGACTCCCAGTGAGCATCCGGCTCCGCACCATGCAGGACCAGGATCGGATTGCCCATATCGTCTTCGACGAGGTCGAGGACAGTCTGCGGCATCACCATGTCCGGGGAGGACACCCAGTTATCCACGGTGACGATAGGCCGATGCGAGCGGTAGTCCATGAGCGTGTCGGCATCAAACGTGGCGACTCGCTCGTTATGCAGGGAACGCAGCAGCTGTCGGATCGCCATGCGCCCCGCCGCTCCGGCGTCAATCGCCCCATCGAAATGAATGAGGAGAATCTTCGCCTTCGCACCGGCGGCGGGACCGTCGGCATACAGGTCAGTGGCGTTAATACTCACGTCTCCTCCTCATACTCATTCTTCTGCCTCATGTCTAACGTACCCGTGACGCACCCGCCACGTCACGCGGGAATCAATTTTGAGCTTGGGGCGAAGTCGCGCACACGCGCCGGACAGTGGAAGCGCCGACGACAAAAGTAGGGGACAATAGAGGGCCACAGAAACGAGGAGGAGCCATGGCCACGAGCACTCATGACGAGTCGTCGACCGACCTTCCGTTGCCCGAACAGGATTTCGTCGACCGCGCCTACGAGCGCCTGGATGCGCTGCGGGCTTCCTACCGCGAGCGCCAAGGACGCGTTCACTCCACCCACGGCGTCGGTAATGCGCAGGGTTGGACTGAACGTGAGGCCCTGTCTGCTCACCTGGGGGAGATGGCTGCTCGCCTCGAAGGCGTAGAGGAACGCCTCGTGTTCGGCCGCCTCGACATGGTGGATCAGTCGGTACGTCACGTGGGTCGTCTGTCACTGTCACACGAGGACGGCACTCCCCTCCTCGTGGACTGGCGCGCACCCGCCGCACGTCCCTTCTACCAGGCCACCTCGGCCGAGCCGGACGGCGTCGTACGCCGCCGACATATTTCCACGCGCGACCGTCGAGTTACCGGCCTGGAGGACGAGCTGCTGGACGCATCGAACGCGTCGGGCCTGGAACTCCAGGGCGAGGGTGCCCTCATGCATGCGCTGAGCGAGGCCCGCGACGGCCGCATGGGCGACATCGTCGCCACCATTCAGTCCGAGCAGGACCGCATCATTCGTGCGTCCGATAAGGGCCTCATGGTGGTGCAGGGCGGCCCCGGCACCGGTAAGACGGCGGTCGCCCTCCACCGCATCGCGTACCTGCTCTACGCCCATCGCGAGCGCCTCGAGCGTTCGGGTGTCCTCCTCGTCGGCCCCTCACGTCTGTTCCTGCGCTACATCGAGCAGGTCCTGCCGTCGCTCGGTGAGACGGGTGTCGTCTCGGTGACGCTGGGCGACCTGGTGCCGGGAGTGAACGCTCGCGTGAGCGAGGACGAGGCCGTGGCGCGGATCAAGGGCCTGCCCGCGTGGGCGAAGATCGTCAAGGAAGCCGTGCGCGCGCTGGCCAAGCTCCCCGACGGCGACCAGGTGCTGCGCGTGTGGAACCGCGAGGTGACGCTGACGCGCGCCGACGTGGAAGCGGCGAGACGCCGGGCGAAGCGCTCGGGACGCCCCCACAACGTGGCGCGTGAGTCGTTTGCGCGCGAGCTCATGGATGTACTCGCCCTGCGCCTGGCACGCGAGGCCGGGGACGCGGACTCCGAGGGCGGCGTCGATCCCGAGGTCAAGCGCTCCTGGCTCGTCGAAATCCGCGATTCCGTGGACTGCAGACGTGCGATCAACACGGCGTGGATGCCGACGAGCGCACAGACGCTGCTGCGTCGCCTCTACGCTCGTCCCGAGGTGCTGGCGGCGGCAAACCGCAAGGCCGGTTCCCCCCTGCGTCCCGACGAACTCGCTGCCCTCGTACGCCCCCGCTCGGCGCCGTGGACGGTGTCGGACGTGCCGATCCTGGATGAGTGCGAGGAACTGCTCGGCCCCATGCCGTCTTCTTCCTCCTCGTCGCGTGAGGCCGACGCGGGAGCGATCGAGCGTGCCCGCGAGGCAATCGAGGCCCAGAACCTGGGCGGCGGCATCGTCACCGCCCAGATGCTCGCCGAGCAGGTGGCCGGGCAGGACACCTGGACGCCACTGTCCGAGCGCGCCGCCAAGGACCGCACGTGGGCGTACGGCCACATCGTGGTCGACGAGGCGCAGGAGCTCTCTCCCATGGCCTGGCGCGCTCTGCTGCGCCGCTGCCCCTCCCGTTCGTTCACGGTCGTGGGAGACCTCGATCAACGGCGTGGGAATAAGCGCCCGCCGACGTGGGAGAAGGCACTCGGCCCTGCGGCCCGCGCCCTGGCGGCCGAGTACGCACTGACGGTCTCGTACCGCACGCCCGCGACCCTCACGACCCTTGCAGAAGGTGTCGTTGCGCGCGCCGGCGTCCCCGTCCTCTACCCGATGACTGCCGTGCGCGACGTCGAGGATTGCTACCGCGTCACCCACGTGGACGCGCCCGAGGACGCCCCGGCCTCGTCGAAGGACAACAGCCCCCTGTGGCGCGCCGTCGCCCAAGCCCAGCGCGAGGCCGAGGAGCGTCTCGATCGCGAGGCGGGGACCTCCCGCGGCCGCATCGCCCTCATTGTCGGCAACGAACGCGCCCGCGCGTGGGGAGCCGACGTGGACGGCGAGACAGCCCTCTCCGAGCGCGTCAGCCTCCTGTCGGCCGTTGCTTCCAAGGGCCTCGAGTTCGACTCCGTCATCCTCGTCGAACCCGCGGAGATCCTCAGCGACGGCGTCGGCGACCTCTTCGTCGCCCTCACCCGCGCCACCCATGACGTGCACGTCGTCCACTGCACTCCCCTGCCCGCCGGCATGGAAGAATGGTAGGAGCAACCACACCCTGACACCGCATGTCGCTTTGTGCCCCCGTCTGCCATGATGGGGGCATGACACGCGCACTGCTCCTGGAAAACCCGCACGACGTCGCCGACGATATTTTCGCCAAGTTCGGCATCGAGGTCACCCGCGTGACGGGTGCCCTGTCCGAAGACGACCTGATCGACGCACTCGAAGGCGTGGACTACCTGGGCCTGCGTTCCAAGACCGAGGTCACCGAACGCGTGCTGCGCGCACGCCCCGACCTCAAGGCCATCGGCGCCTTCTGCATCGGCACAAACCAGATCGACCTGGCGACGGCTACCGAGATGGGCGTCGCCGTGTTTAACGCTCCCTACTCCAACACGCGCTCCGTCGTCGAGCTCGCCATCGGCGAGATCATCGACCTCTCGCGCCGCGTCACCGTCAAGAACTCGCGCCTGCACCGCGGCGTATGGGACAAGAGCGCGGACGGCGCCCACGAGGTGCGTGGTCACACCCTCGGCATCATCGGCTACGGCAACATCGGCACCCAGCTCTCCGTCCTCGCCGAGGCCATGGGTCTCAACGTCATCTTCTACGACGCAGCCGAGCGCCTTGCCCTGGGCAACGCGACGCAGATGCCAACCATGGAGGCCGTTCTACGCGAAGCCGACATCATCTCCGTGCACGTGGACGGCCAGGAATCCAACACGAACCTCATCGGACGCGTCGAGTTCGAGCTCATGAAGCCCGGTGCCCTGTTCATTAACCTGTCTCGCGGTCACGTCGTCGACGTTGATGCGCTGCACGCCGCGCTCGTGTCCGGTCACCTGGGCGGTGCGGCCATCGACGTGTTCCCCGAGGAGCCACGCGCCAACGGCGACCCCTTCGACTCGCCCCTGGCAACCCTCGACAACGTCATCCTCACGCCCCACATCGGGGGTTCGACAGAGGAGGCGCAGTACGACATCGGTCGCTTCGTGGCCGCCAAGATCGGCGAGTACCAGGCCAGTGGCTCCACGGACATGAGCGTGAACCTGCCGAACCTGACGATGAATATCGGCAAGCGCTCGCGCTACCGCGTGCGCCTCATCCACCGCAACGTGCCCGGCGTCATGGCACGCGTCAACCAGATCTTCGCCTCCTCCGAGGCGAACGTCGACGCCCAGATCCTGGCCACTATGGACGAGGTCGGCTATGTGCTCACCGACATTTCGGCTGGGCTTGGACGCGAGGCGCTCGAGGAGCTCAGCCACCTGCCTGAAACGGTCCGTCTGATCGCGACGCCGCTATAAAACTGTCGCATTCATCGCGTTTCCACCTGGTCAACGGGCACTGCGGTTACGGTATCGTAGGTATATCGTTTCCAAAGGAGGACAGATGGACCTCACGTCGCAGCTGCGCGGCCTGTACGCGCCCGGTGTTGCCTACGAGATCGCAACCCCCGAGCGCCCCATCCCAGAGATGGTTCTGGAGGTTGCTTCGCGCTACCCGGAGCGCGCTGCCATCGACTTTTTCGCACGCCAGCTCACCTACACCGAGCTAGCCGAGGACATGCGTCGGGCCGCGGGAGCGCTCCATCAAGCGGGGGTCCACCCCGGAGACCGGGTTGCCCTCGTCATGCCGAATTGCCCGCAGCACGCGGTCGCCGTCCTCGGCACAATGCTGCTGGGCGCTGTCGTCGTCGAACATAACCCCCTGGCACCCTCGGGCGAGCTGGAGGGAGAGTACGCACGCCACGGCGCGCGCGTCACCATCGCCTGGTCGAAGTCCCTGGAGAAACTCACCTTCCTCGGGCGCGGCCACACCACCTTTTCGATGGACCTGACGACGGCTCTGCCCACGGCCTCGCGCCTGGCCCTCAAGCTGCCGATCAAGGCCGCACGCGAGAAGCGCGATCAGCTGTCAAGTCCGCGCCCCGGCTGGGCACGCTCCTGGACACGAGCCATGCGCTCGGCCACCCCTTGGCAGGGCAGTTGCCCGTCCACCATGGACGACGTCGCTCTCCTCATCCACACGGGCGGCACGACGGGCGTGCCGAAGGCCGCCGCTCTCACGCACGCCAACCTCATGGCGAACGTCGAGGAATCGATCGCGTGGGTTCCCGTCCTCCACGAGGGTGCCGAGGTGTTCTACTGCATCCTGCCCCTCTTCCACGCCTTCGGCTTCACAATCGGCTTCCTGGCGGGCCTGCGTCTGGGCGCGACAATCGCCATGTTCCCCAAGTTCGATACGGCCATGGTCCTGGCGGCGCAGCGTCGCCTGCCGTGCACCTTCTTCCTGGGTGTTCCGCCCATGTACGAGCGTCTCCTGGCAGCAGCGGAGAGCACGAACGTGGACCTGTCGTCCATCCATTTCTCCCTCTCGGGCGCAATGCCCCTGTCGGCATCCTTGGCCGATCAGTGGGAACAGGCGACCGGCGGCCTGATGATCGAGGGCTACGGCATGACCGAAGCCTCGCCGATTCTTCTCGGCTCCCCCCTCGCTTCTTCGCGCGCACGCGGCGCACTCGGCATCCCCTTCCCCTCCACCCAGGTGAAGATCGTGGATCCGGAGAATCCGAGCCGTGAAGTTCCCGAGGGCGAGGTCGGTGAACTCATCGCGCGCGGCCCTCAGGTGTTCTCTGGCTACTGGAACCAGGACGATGAAACCGCCGAGGTGTTCACGCAGGACGGCTGGCTGCGCACCGGTGACCTGGTCCAGGTGCGCGACGGCTTCATCTACATGGCCGACCGCCGCAAGGAAATGATCAACTCCTCCGGATTCAACGTCTACCCCTCGCAGGTCGAAGAGGCCGTACGCTCAATGCCCGGCGTCCTCGACGTCGCGGCCGTCGGCGTGCCCGCCGGCGAGTCTGGCGAAGACGTCGTCGCAGCGGTTGTGCTCGAGGCTGGCGCGTCCGTGACGCTCACCGACCTGCGCAAGTGGGCAGAGAAATCCCTCGCCCACTACGCTCTCCCCCGTCAGATCGTCGTCATGACCGAGCTGCCTCGCTCGCAGCTCGGCAAGGTCATGCGTAAAAAGGTACGCGAGCAGATCATGGGCGCGCAGGCGGCAGCGACGGATGCCGTGGCGGGTGCGCGCGAGGCCGTGGCGGGTGCGCGCGAGGCTGTGTCCGAGAAGGTCGCCGAAGCACGTGACGCCGCTTCCGAGGCCATGGCCGGAGCCCGCGAGTCCATGTCCGAGAAGGTGGCCGAGGCACGAGAGGCGGCATCCGAAGCAGTGGCAGGGGCCCGCGGGGCTGTCTCCGATGCCGTCGCAGGGGCCCGCGAGTCCATGTCCGAGGCTGTCGCAGGGGTTCGCGGAGCAATGAACGATGAGCAGCCGCATCCCGCTGCTGACAAGCAGGTCGACAGCTCGGATGCGGCTGAGCAGGCGCGCGAGCACTAGCCGTACCTGACAAGACAGATGAAAAAGTGCCCGGTTCCCTATTCGGGGACCGGGCGCTTCTCATGTCATGCAATCATTCATCTCCGAGCAGCGTCGGCGCATGAGAGACGGAACGCTTGCGCGGGGCGCGAGCCTTGCGAGGCTTCTTTGTGGGCGCGGCGGCAGGAGGCGCGGTATCGGCCGCGACCTCGGGGATGCCGGATGCAGCCCCAGCACCCTGAGAGCGCTCACGCAACGCATGAATGGCCTGCTCAAAATCGTCGAGGGTATCAAACTGGCGATAGACCGAAGCGAAGCGCAGGTAGGCGATGACATCCAGGTCCCTCAGGAACGGCAGAATCGCCTGACCAACCTCGTTCGTCGACACGTTAGAGACGCCGGTGGAGCGCAGCTGTTCCTCCACCTGTTGAGCAAGGATCGCGAGCTGATCGTCCGATACAGGTCTGCCCTGGCAGGCCTTCTTAACGCCCGAGACGACCTTGTTACGGGAGAATGACTCGACAACGCCGGAGCGCTTGACAACCTGGAAGGATGACGTTTCAAGCGTCGTAAAACGCTTCTTACAGTGCGTGCACTCACGACGGCGTCGAATCGAGGCGCCGTCGTCCGCGATGCGCGTATCGACGACGCGCGAATCCGGGTTATGACAGAAAGGGCAGTGCACCCCTCAACGGTACACGTTCAGACACCCATCTGTCACAGGAGTCCCACGCGTCACCGTCATCGGACAGGAACGATGACACGCTGCCCCGGCTGCAGAGCTCCCTCAACATCATTGAGGCGCTCAATATCAGCCACAACCTCTTCGAGCGGACGATCCGTCTTCACATTCTGCGCAAGCGACCACACGGAGTCACCACTGACAACAGCCTTCGTGACCGTCGGGCCATCGTAGGCAGCGGGCTGGATGGCCAGACCAAGGGCGCCGGCACCCACGGAGAGCACGAGCGTCGCAAGCGCGCCCGCAACAACACCGCGGCGAGAGGAGCGGGCGCGAGTACGCGGCGCAGCAGGAGCACGCAGGAATGACGGATCGTCACCGCGCTGAGCATCGAGACGACGACGCGCAGACGGAGCGGTGGAGATGTCACGAACGGTCGCCAGCGGCGCCTCCTCAACAGGACGAAGCGGAGAGCGACGCGCAGGGAACGAGACGGCAGTCTGCGTTGCAACGGGAACACTCATGAGAACCTCCAGAAAACTCAATCGAACATCTGTTCGTCGAACACCTGTACGATATCACGCCCTGCGCACAATGTCGAGGCACACTCGAACATATGTTTCATTTTGCGTGAAATCGGCTTATCCTTGACGTATCCAGTGGACACTGAGCCATGCACATCTGCGTCCACCCCGATGCGAAGGAGAGGCCATGACGGAGCGCTCGATCAGCGATCGACACCGTGCGATCTTGCGAGTTATCAACGAAAAGCTGGCGTCGAGCGGCTTTCCTCCCTCTGTGCGCGAGATCGCATCCGCAGTCGGTTTGGCTTCACCGTCGACGGTGAAGCACCACCTCGATGCACTCGAGGCCGACGGGTACCTGGTCCGCGAGCCCGGTCTGCCTCGCGCCCTCGATCTCACCGATCGGGCGCGCGCCGAGCTCGGCATCGCTCCGTCGTCGCAGCCTTCCGAGAAGGTTGTTCGTATCGAGGTCCCCGTCTCTCACGTGGAAGAGGAGGGCACGGCGATTCCGCTTGTGGGCCGTATCGCCGCCGGCGCCCCCATCACGGCGGAACAGCACGTGGAGGACGTATTCCGCCTCCCTACGTCCATGACCGGTCACGGTGATCTGTTCATGCTCGAAGTTAGCGGCGAGTCGATGGTCGATGCGGGCATCTTCGACGGGGACTACGTTGTCATCCGCTCGCAAAACGAGGCACGCAATGGCGAGTTTGTGGCAGCCATGATCGACGGGGAAGCGACGGTCAAGGAACTCTCCATCACGGGCGGTCACGTATGGCTACTCCCCCACAACCAGGACTACTCCCCCATCCCCGGCGACGAAGCCACCATCCTGGGCAAGGTCGTGACCGTTATCCGTTCTCTCTGACGCACCGCATAAGACAGTGGCACCACCCAACAAGGGTGGTGCCACTGTCTTATGCGAATGAGAGTCAGAAGCCCAGGTCGCGGGCAACCTGACGCAGGCGCTGGGCCGATGCGGTCAGGCCGTCGCGCTCGTTGAGCGTGAGCGGCGGGTTCAGGACGCGTCCGGCACCGTCGCGGCCGACGATCGTCGGGGCAGCCATGACCACGTCAGAGATGCCCTCCCAGTCATCGAGCAGCGTCGAGATGGTGAGGACACGCTGCTCATCACGCAGCACCGCACCTGCGATGTTCGCGGCAGACAGGCCGATCGCGTAGTTCGTCGCACCCTTGCCCTCGATGATCTTGTATGCGGACTGGACGACCTCCTGTGCAATGGAGTTACGCAGAGCCGAGTCGAATACACCACCGGACAGCGTCGGGCCCCACTGGGACAGCGGGACGTTGCCGATCTCGGCGCTGGACCACAGCGCAACCTCGGAATCGCCGTGCTCGCCGGCCACGTAGGCGTGGATGTTCTGGGTGGCCACACCGGTCTCACGCGAGACCAGGTAGCGCAGGCGGGACGTGTCGAGCACCGTGCCGGATCCGAAGACCTGGTTGCGAGGCAGACCCGTAAGCTTCAGTGCCACGTAGGTGACGACGTCAACGGGGTTCGTAACGAACATGAAGCGGGCATCCGGAGCCACGTTCTGCAGGTTCGGCACGATCTTCTTCATGAGGTTGACGGTCGAGCCGGCCAGCTCCAGGCGGGACTGCCCGGGCTGCTGCTTCGCACCAGCCGTGACGATGATCAGGTCGGCGCCACGAACGATCTCAACGTCATCCGAGCCCTCGATCGAGCCGGCCGGCGTGAACTGGATGCCGTGGGCCATGTCGAGGGCTTCGGCCTCAACCTTGGCTTTGTTGATGTCCTGAAGAACAATCGAACGGGCGTCGCCGCGCATCGCACAGGCGTACGCGACCGCCGTGCCAACGGCACCGGCACCGATGATGGCGATCTTGGAAGGACGTCCGGAGGACTTTGACGGGTACAGGGTCTGCGCTTTGTTTTCCACGAGTGTCTCCTAGAGTCTGCGGGCACCTTTATTGTCTCAGATAGGGGCCCGTACGCGCCCGTTATCTGCACGACGTTTTACTGGCTCGAGGAGCACCCGTCCCTACTGGTCAGAACCCTTCGCGAGGCGTCGCAGGGCGCCGCGAACAACGTCCGGATCCGTCGTCGGCCACATGGCGGGCAGGGAACGCATGATGAAGCCGCCATAGCGCTTGGTCACCACGCGCGGATCGAGGATCGCCACGACGCCCCGGTCGTCGGTCGAGCGCAGGAGGCGCCCCAACCCCTGGGCCATCATGAGCGCCGCATGCGTGAGCGAGACCGACACGAAACCGTTACCGCCCCGGCGCTCGACATCGATCGAGCGGGCGCGCGAGACGGGATCATCCGGGCGCGGGAACGGGATCTTGTCGATGACGACAAGGCGGCAGGCATCCCCCGCGACGTCGACGCCCTGCCACAGGGACATCGTGCCGACCAGGCACGAGTCGCGTTCCTCGCGGAACCGCTGGATCAGCTGCGCCAGGGTCTCTTCGCCCTGCAGGTAGACGGTCAGGTCCGTGCGCTCGCGCAGGGCCTGCGCTCCCGCCATTGCCCCGCGTCGCGATGCGAACAGGGCGAGCATTCCGCCGCCCGAGGCCTGCGCCAGTTCCACGAGCTCGTCGAGCAGCTCCTCGGAGGGGCCGTCTCGCCCCGGCAGAGGCAGATGGGTTGCCACATAGCGGATTCCCTGGCGAGCGTGGTCGAAGGGAGATCCAACGTCGATGCCGTGCCACGGCACCCCGGAGATAGCCATGCCAGCCTGGGCGGCAATGAAGTCAAAGTTTCCACCGATCGCGAGGGTCGCGGAGGTGAGGATCGCCGGTCGTTCACCGATGCCGGTTCCACCGATCGCCGCCGATACGTCGAGGGGCCCCACCGTCAGTCGCGCATTGTCCGATTCATCCTTCGTGATGTAGGCGATCGACTGGTCGGGGTCTCGTCCCCACGCGTCAAGAGCTCCGATCAGCTCATCGATAGCGGCGCGGGCCAGGAGCTTGGCGGCGGGTTCTCCCTGCGCCTCGGAGACCTCGTGGCTGGCGCGACGGGCCGCGCCGTCCAGCACGATCATCGCGTCGATAAGGGCGCCCGGCCGGTATTCCAAGAGCCCCGCTTCCAAGGGGGACATGGCCGCGCCCAGCCCGGCCCCGGCCTCGTCCAGGTCGGTGGAATCGACCGAGAGATTCGAGCGCAGAGAGCGGGCCACGCGGCTCACGCGGGCGACCGTCAGGTCGGCCGCAGCCTGCGAGCGCACGCGGTCGGCCAGCTCGTGGGCTTCGTCGATGACGACGGCGTCGTACTCGCCAAAGAGTTCGCCCTCGCCGCACGCGTTGATACCGAAGAGGGAGTGGTTCGTGACGACGACGTCCGCCTCCGCGGCCTCCAGGCGAGCTGCCTGCGCGAAGCACTCGTCGATGAGCGGGCAGTGCTTGCCCAGGCACTCGGGTTTGGCGACCGAGGCGTGGTGCCAGGCGCGATCCGAGACACCCGGAACCAGGTCGTCGCGATCCCCCGTCGTGGTCTCGCTGATCCACTCGCGGATGCGCAGGATCTCCTTGCCGAGCTCGCCCGTCGGGCCAACGCTCATGTCCCGGTCCTCAAACAGGGTGCCCTCGGTGGGGTACCCGCCGTCCAGCTTGTGCAGGCACGCGTAGTTCGACCAGCCTTTGAGCACCGCGACCTTCAGGCGCGCACCCGTCTGTGAGGCGACCGCGTCGACGACCACCGGGGCGTCCTTGACGAGGATCTGGCGCTGCAGCGCGAGGGTCGCCGTCGAGACCACCCCGCGCACGCCGTTCGTCGCACAGTGCGTCAGCAGCGGAACCAGGTAGCCCACGGACTTGCCCGTGCCCGTGCCCGCCTGCACGAGAAGATGCTGGCGGTCCTCCAGGGCAGCGGCGCCTTCGGCGACCATCGAGGCCTGCCCCTCGCGGGGGGACCCGCCCATCCGGGCGACGACCGCGTCGAGAACGCGACCCGAGGCCTCGACCAGGTCCGCGCTCACTCCCCGCTCACCGCCGCGTCACCCACGGTGCCGCCCACCGCCACGCGGGCGATGACGGCGGCCAGGGCCTCGTCGACACGCGCAACGATCCGCGTACCCGTCTCGACGTACTCCTCGCGCTCGACGTCGCCCTCCTCGTGAATGCGGTGCACGAGGGAGCCGGCCGAGTACGGCAGGATCACGTCGACGGCCACGCGAGGCCGGGGCAGCATGTCTTCGAGGGCGGCGCGCAGAGCCTCCACGCCCCAGCCGGTGTGGGCGCTCAGCGGAACAGCGTTCGGGAAGACGGTGCGCAGCAGGGCGATCTGCTCAGGCGAGGCCAGGTCGGCCTTGTTCAGAGCGATCAGCTCCGGAATGTCCGAGGCTCCCTCGATCGTGTCGATGACCGAGCGCACGGCCTCCACCTGAGAGACAGGGTCAGGATGGGCGGCGTCCACGACGTGCAAGATGATGTCGGCCTGGCCGACCTCCTCCAGGGTCGAGCGGAATGCCTCGACCAGCTGGGTGGGCAGGTTACGCACGAAGCCGACCGTGTCGGTGAGGGTGTACTCGCGACCGTCCGCGGCGCGCGCACGGCGCACCGTCGGGTCCAGCGTCGCAAACAGCGCATCCTGGACGAGGACACCCGCGTCCGTCAAGCGATTGAGCAGCGTCGACTTGCCCGCATTCGTGTACCCGGCGATGGCCACCGACGGCACTCCCCCACGGCGGCGCGAGTTGCGCTGCGTACGGCGCGCCGGTTCCATGCGCGCGATGTCCGCGCGCAGCTTCGCCATGCGCGTGCGGATGCGGCGACGGTCCAGCTCGATCTTGGTCTCACCGGGGCCCCTGGAACCGATACCCGCGCCGCCCGCGACGCGGCCGCCGGCCTGACGGGACATCGACTCACCCCATCCGCGCAGGCGCGGCAGCAGGTACTCGAGCTGCGCGAGCTCGACCTGTGCCTTGCCCTCACGGGACTTGGCATGCTGGGCGAAAATGTCGAGGATGAGGGCCGTGCGGTCGACGACCTTGGCGTCGACGACGTCCTCCAGCCCACGACGCTGCGAGGGAGCCAGCTCCTCGTCAACGATGACGGTGTCGGCCTCGACGCTGCGCACGATGTCGGCCAGCTCGCGGGCCTTGCCAGACCCCAGGTAGGTTGCGGGGTCGGGCTTCATGCGACGCTGGATGATGCCGTCGAGCACGCGCGAACCGGCGGTCTCCGCGAGCGCGGCCAGCTCACGCAGCGAGTTCTCCGCCTCTTCCTCGCTCTGCGTGGTGCGCAGGCCCACGAGCACGACCTTTTCGAGTCGCACCTGGCGGTATTCGACCTCGGAGATGTCCTCACGGTCAGAGGCGCCTGTGTCGACGCGGCGCGTGCCCGCACGGGCCTCGCGCTCAAGGGCACCAGCGTCCTGGGAGGTGTCCTGACCCGACGTCGATGCGAGCGCCGTTCCCGAGCGCGCGAGGATACGCGCGACAACGTCGTTGACGCGCTGGTCGCGCTCCTCTTTCGAAGAGTCCGCACCTGTGTGGGTCGTGTCCATAACCATCCTTTTCGTGGGGGATTCTAGTGTCGCACGCGCCGCCCCCATCTGCGCCTGCGCGCGCGGGCGCGATAGGCTTTCTTCCGTGGACGAACAGTATTTCACCGACTCTTCCCCTGCGAGCGCGGAGGAGATCCGCACGATCGAGGTGAGCGCCCGCGGCTTCGACCTGTCGATGCGTGTATCGTCGCGCGTGTTTTCGGGCTCTAAGCTCGATCTGGGCACGCGTCAGCTCCTGGAGATCGCCCCGGATCTGCCCGAGGCCGGGACCTTCCTGGACCTGGGTTGCGGGTGGGGTCCGATTGCGACGATCATGTCGTTGGAGTCCCCGAACGCTGCCGTGTGGGCGGTGGACGTGAACTCTCGCGCGGTGGATCTGACGCAGCGTAACGCGCAGTCCAACGGGGCGAACGGCGTGCGAGCCCTCAAGGCCGAGGAGGCGCTGGCCTCCTCGCAGCAGACAGACACGCTTTTCGACGCCATCTGGTCGAACCCGCCCGTGCGCATCGGCAAGGATGCGATGCACGAGATGCTGCTGGCATGGCTGGGCAGGCTTGCCACCACCGGCGTCGCCTACCTGGTCGTCCAGCGCAACCTGGGCGCGGATTCGCTCATCACGTGGCTGAACGGCCAGGGCTTCCAGGCCTCGAAGTACGCGTCCAAGAAGGGCTTCCGTATCATCGAGGTCCGCCCCGCCTGACGCGTTCTTCGTCATCGACGAGGCCGAGGCCTCGTCACGTTCCCCGGTGCCTTTTCTGGGGACCGGTCTCAGGGCAGGCGGATCTCGGCGACTCGGGTCGCGGGTCCGGTGAGGAACACCGATGCGTCCGTGATGCGGGGGCTCTCTCCCGTCCAGTCGATGACGCCGTCGAGGCCGACGATGACCGTTCCGCCCGGAATATCCACGACCCACTGGGTGGGGGCTTCGGGGCCGCGTCGCAGGGCGGTGGCGAGGGCCGCCGCGCAGCACCCGGTTCCGCATGCCTGGGTCTCCCCCACGCCTCGCTCCAGCACGCGCATCGCGATGTGTCCGCTCTCCGCACCGGCTTCGGTCAGGTCGACGACCAGCTCGAGGTTGGTTCCAGCCTGGGGTGCCGGGTCGTAGGAGGGACGCTGTGCCTGCGGGATCTGGGAGACGTCAACGGTCGGCAGGAAAACCTCGCGCAGGGTTTCCTCGTCGGCAAGTTCGACGACCGTGTGCGGGTTGGGCATGTCCACCCAGATACCGCCCAACACGCCGTCGATGCCCGGGACTCGCACGTCGATCGTCTCGCGCGCCGGAGACGCCGCCGGACCCATGTCGACACGGTAGCTCGCCCCCTGCCCCTCGTCCTCCGATTCGGGGGTCACGCGCTTGATGCCGCCGCGCGTAGCCACATCCAGCGTCTGTCCAACCGGCAGATCCACGAGGCCCTCGCGACGCAGGTGATCAACGAAGACACGCACGCCGTTGCCGCACATCTCAGCCTTCGAGCCATCCGCGTTGCGGTAGTCCATGAACCACAGGCCGTCACGTTCAACGGCCCGGATAAAGCCATCCGCACCGATCCCGAAGGCCGGCGAGCACAGCGTCGCAACCTCGACCTCGCTGGGGTCGTAGTCGTCGTATTGGTCCGTGGCGACGACGAAGGAATTACCGGCACCGTGGGCCTTGACGACGCGGGCGTGGGCGGGCAGCTGCGTGTTCATCATGGCTCCACCGTAGCCCCCGGCTCCCGGGCGCGCAGCCCCCGCCCGTGTTACGAGCGTCCCAGGGTGGCCTCGGCCTCGCGCTGCGTCAGCTCGACGACGTGGCGCACCACGGCCTCGTTCGAGTCGAAACTCTCCACGTCCAGCCAGTGCACGCGAGGATCCGGTCGCAGCCACTTGACCTGGCGGCGTGCCAGCTGACGCGTGGCCAGCGCGATCGACTCCACGGCCTCGTCCTCACTCATCTGCCCGTCGATGACGGCAAGCGCCTGGGCGTACCCCGTCGCGCGCGACGCGGTCTTCGCCTCGCGCAGGCCCACATCGATGAGGGCGCGCACCTCCTCGATGAGGCCACCGTCCATCATGGCGCGGGTACGCACCGCGATGCGCTCGTCGAGTTCCTCCATCGGGCGACGCAGCGCCACCATGAGTGAGGGTGCCACGAACTCGTGGCGCGGCATGGATGCCGAATAGGGCCGCCCGGTCAGCTCGATGACCTCGAGGGCGCGGATAATCCGGCGGGCGTTGTGCGGGTCGATACGCTCGGCCGAGAGCGGGTCCAGCTGGGTGAGGCGATCATGCAGGCCGCGCGACCCCATCGGTCCCTCAGCTTCTTCTTCGAGGCGAGCGCGCACGGCCGGGTCCGTACCCGGGAACTCGATGACATCCAGGAGGGCGCGCTGGTACAGGCCGGAGCCTCCCGCGACCACCGCGACGCCCCCGCGCGCATGAATGCCCGCCACGTCGGCGCGCGCGTGCTTCTGGTAGGCGGCCACCGATGCCTCATCCCGAACCTCAAGCACATCGATCTGGTGATGGGCGATCCCTCGGCGTTCCTCCACCGGGGTCTTCGCCGTCCCCACATCCATGCCGCGGTAGAGCTGCAGGGCGTCCGCGGAGACGATCTCACCCGCGCTTTGGGCCCCCAGCGCCTCCGGAAGCACGCAAGCCAGCTCCAGGGCCAGGTCCGATTTGCCCGAGGCCGTGGGCCCCACAACCGCGCACACAACGTCCGACGCGCGCCTCACCGATGTCTCCATGGCCACCAGTGTACGGGTGCCTCCCACAGATACCACCCAACAACGGCTAGGCTTAAGACCATGAGCACAACTGACACTCCCCCGGTCATTCTCGACCGGGTCATCAAAGCGGTCGAGGCCGTCGGACTCATTCCGTTCATCGCCTTCACCGGGCAGGTCGCCGCGATCCTGCCCAACCGCACCGTCCGCATCGCCGTGCCCGAGGGACACCCCATCCAGGGAGTCGCGGACTACCCGCGCTTCTTCGACCCCTCACACGCCGACGCCATCGCCTCCGCGGTGCGCCGCCTCAATGCGTCGACCTACCTGCCGAAGATCACCTCCGTCACGACCGAGACCGGCGCCATCGCCTGCACCTGCAGCACACCTTCAACTGGGTCGTGGGAGCTACGGACGCGCAGGTACAGGCCGAGGTCTCCCAGTTCATCATGGCCTCCGTCGCCATGATGAACCAGCTCGACATCATGTTCCCCGACCAGTGGACCAAGGAGGGCTCCAATGCCTGAGTGGAAGAGCTTCACCTTCGGCGATGACGGCGAGGCCAAGGCCTCACCGCTGCCCGCCCCCGCCGCTCCCTCCCCCGCGATGGAAGCCGACGAGTACGCCGCCAAGTGGGGCACCGAGGTGTCCGAGCTGACGATCGAGCGCATCGAAAAGGTGCTCGAGGGCGATGGCCTGCCGCACGGTTCGAATGAGTTCATCGCCGTCACCCAGCTGGAGGACGTGCAGTTCCAGATTCATCGCGAGCCCGCAGACGCCCCCTGGGCGCAGATCGAGACGCGCATTGCTGTGCCCGGCGAGGGGCACACGGAGATCTCCCTGCAGGAAAAGGCGAACCAATGGAACAACGCCCACCTGCAGCCGACCGTCTTTCCGATCGAAGATGGCGATGGCTGGGCCCTGATGGCCGCGTCGCGTTTCTTCGTCGGCGAGGGCCTGTCGGATCGCCAGATCCACGCGATGCTGCGCCGCGGCCTGATCATCGGCCTGTCCGCCGCTCAGGAAGTCCCCGCGCTCTTTGGTGAGGGTGCCGAGGAGTAAGCCTCCGGCTCGACGTAGATGAGTAGTGCCCCGTTCCTCCAACTGGAGGAGCGGGGCACTCTCGGTTGAGTGTGCGCCGACTACATGCGAAGGCGCGGCAGGCACCGCGTGTGCGGAGAGGTCTAGGTTCTAGTGGTGGTTGCAACGGATCTTGGTGAAGGAGTTCGTTGTGGCTGGTGTTGGTCGTGTTTTTCAGGGGTTTGAGTACCCCTCCCGTCGTGAGGCGTGTCAGGCTCGGCATCGGGAGTATGTCCGGGCTCTTGCTGATGGTTTGAACTTCACGCAGGCAGCTCATGCTGTTGGGGTCTCGAAGCGGACAGGCAAGGTCTGGCGTAATGGCCGGACTCGCTCAAGTGGACGGTGTGAGCGAGCCAGTATCGCTCCTCAGGCCCATTGGTACCGTCTGTACATGAAATGCCAACCGCATCGGATCAGTAAACGGTTCTTGTCGCTCAAGGAACGCATGCTCATCTTCGGATGGCGCGTTGAAGGGCTCTCTATTCGTGATATCGCTCGACAGTTAGGGCGTTCGCCCTCGACTGTGAGCCGGGAGCTCAGACGCAATGGGATTACATCCACGTGCTACAACCCCTACATCGCTCACATGCGAGCAGGCAAACGTCTCACACGTCCTAAAGCACGCAAATGCGCCAATCCTCGCTTGTGGGGCATCATCTGGGACAAGCTTCAGCGCAGATGGAGCCCAGAACAGATTTGCGCATACTTGCGCATGCGTTTCCCGCATAATCAGAGCATGAACCCGTGCGTGGAGACGATCTACCAGTCCATCTTCGTCCAAGCCAAAGGCACACTCCGCAAAGAGATCGCTTCCCTCATGCGCCAAGGACGCGCTCGCAGGCGCCCAGCCGCATACTCTCGCCAGGTACGACCACGATTCAAGGACCCCATGGTGATGATCAGCGAACGGCCCGCCAGTGTGGAAGACCGGGCGCTCCCTGGCCACTGGGAAGGCGACTTGATCATCGGAGCCAAAGGACAATCCGCGGTCGGTACGCTCGTGGAACGCTCGACCCGGTACACGCTGCTGCTCTACTTGCCCAATGGACATACAGCTACTGAAGTCCAAGATGCCATTATCGACAAGCTCGCAGACGTGCCCCATTCCTTGCGCCTGTCACTGACCTGGGACCAGGGAAGCGAGCTGGCCCAACACCGCAAGATCGGTTCACAGCTGGGCCTTGACGTGTACTTCTGTGACCCACACTCACCCTGGCAACGCGGCACCAACGAGAACACAAACGGGCTCCTGCGCCAATACATGCCCAAAGGAACCGATCTGTCACTCCTGACCGAAGCAGACCTGGACGCCATCGCCGACCAACTCAACGACCGTCCACGCAAAACGCTAAACTGGGATACACCCAAGCAGCGACTTGAGCTGCTGCTCAGGGCATAACACGTGTTGCAACCACCCCTAGAATCTGCCAGGGCCACGGGTCGCATAGGGGGGGCTCGAATCGACCCGCACTACCGAGAGTGCTCCCGCATGCCGATCGTCTCGCCGTCGTGACGATCGCCACGACACAAAAGTAACGCAGGAGTCCCACGTCACACATCGGTTTGCGTCGGACATTTTCCCGTTTGTCACACTGTCAAACGATCAAACGTGCAGCGCTCGCCGCGCAGGGTACCTCGGTACGCGTGAGCCTCCCCGAGCACACGGCTCGGGGAGGCTCACAACAGTGCAGGTCAGGGTCAGCTCGGGGCACCCACGCGCAGCGTGGGGATACCCAGCGACACCGTGGTGTCAGGCTCGTCCTTGGCTTGACGCGCCTCCCATGCGTCTCCCGCACGCGTGCGGCGCACCTCGAACAGGCCACCCTGCGCACCCGAGTCGGCGATCAGGTGGTGCGGCGCGCCGTAGGTGACCGTCGCGCGGATCATGTCGCCCGGGCGCGGACGATCGGCCTCGGCGAGACCGTCGGGCAGCGCGACGTGCACGAGGCGGTTGTCGCGGGCGCGGCCCGAGATACGGTGTGTGGCGCCATCCTTACGGCCATCACCCTCGGAGACGAGGACCTCGACCTCGGTCCCGGCCAGCGCGGCGTTATCCTCCGCGCAGATACGCTCCTGGAGCTTGATGAGGCGCTGGTAGCGCTCGAGCGCCACGTCGTCCGGCACCTGGTCCTCGCGGTCCGCCGCGGGCGTGCCCGGGCGCGGAGAGTAGAGGAACGTGAAGGCGGAGGAGAAACGTGCCTGCTCGACGACGTCGAGGGTCGCCTGGAAGTCCTCTTCCGTCTCGCCAGGGAAGCCGACGATGATGTCCGTCGTGATCGCAGCCTCCGGGATAGCGGCGCGCACGCGCTCCAAAATGCCCATGAAACGCTCGCGGCGGTAAGAGCGGCGCATCTGACGCAGGATCGCATCGGAACCCGACTGCAGGGGCATGTGCAGGCTCGGCATGACCGTGGGCGTCTCCGCCATTGCAGCGATCACGTCGTCTGTGAAGGCCGCGGGATGGGGCGAGGTGAAGCGCACGCGCTCGATGCCCTCGACGCGGCCCACGGCGCGCAGCAGGTCAGCAAACGCACCGCGCTCGCCGAAGCCCACGCCGTAGGAGTTGACGTTCTGGCCCAGCAGGGTCACCTCGATGGCACCCTGGGAGGCGACGGCCTCGACCTCGGCGAGAATGTCGCCGGGACGGCGGTCACGTTCCTTGCCGCGCAGGTGCGGGACGATGCAGAACGTGCAGGTGTTGTTGCAGCCCACGGAGATCGACACCCACGCGGCGTACGCGCTCTCGCGATGGGTGGGCAGGGTCGACGGGAAGACCTTGAGGGATTCCTCGATCTCGACGGCGGCCGCACGGTTATGCTCGGCGCGGCGCAGGAGGGCTGGGAGCACGTCAATGTTGTGCGTGCCAAAGACGGCGTCGACCCACGGCGCCTTTTCCACGATGCCGTCGCGCATCTGCTGGGCGAGGCAGCCGCCAACCGCAATCTGCATGCCGGGGCGCTTACGCTTGACCGCAGCGAGCTGGCCGAGATTACCGAAAAGACGGGTCGCGGCGTTCTCGCGCACGGAGCAGGTGTTGATGACGATAACGTCGGCGCCCATGTCGCCGGCATCAGTCGCGCGGGCGGCAGCCTCGGGGACCTTCTCAACGGGGACGAGGCCGGCCTGCTCCAGCAGACCCGCCATGCGTTCGGAGTCGTGTTCGTTCATCTGGCAGCCGAGCGTGCGCACCGCGTAGGTGCGAGGCAGCGCGGTGCCGTCCTGCATCATCGTATTCATCGCATTGAAGTTTAGTCGTCAGCCACTGTGGCGGCGAAGTCGAGCACGTCACGCACGAGAGCGAGAGCTGCGCCAATCGCACCCGCACGCACGGCCGCGCGATCACCGCCCAGGTGCAGGAGGCGGTGCTCCTCCCCCGTCGGGTGCGAGCAGGCGATGTGGACGGTCCCCGCTTCGAATCCGTCGGCAGGGCCGGGACCTGCAACCCCCGTCGTTGACAGGCCGATATCCGCACCGAACAGCGAGCGCGCCCCGCGAGCCATTTGGCGAGCGACCTGCTCGTCCACCGGACCCGTCGCCGCCAGCTGACTCTCCGAGACACCCAGCACCGAGGCCTTCGTGTCGACCGCGTAGGTGCAAGCTCCGCCACGCACCACGTGAGAGGCGCCGGGCACGTCCACGAGGCGCGCAACGAGACCACCGCCCGTCAGCGACTCCGCCGTCGCGATCGTCAGCCCACGCACCGTCAGCTCGCCTATCAGCTGGGCGAGCTCCACGTCGCTCATCTCGGTCACAGTCCCCACTGCCAGCCCTCCTCCGCGTTCTGGTCCTCACTGCCCCACGCATCGAGGGCCTCGCGCACTGCCGCGGCCGCGACAGACGGCGAATATCCCTTGCGGGCAAGCATGGAACTCAGTCTACGGTAGGCCGTCTCACGGGGAATGCCCGCGAGAGAACGCCGTTTGCGGGCCACCAGCTGAGCCGCACGCTCCGCCTCGTCGTCCCGATCAATCTGGGTCAGGGCACGCTCGATGGTCGCTGAGTCGAGCCCCTTGCGCACGAGGACCTCGCGCAGTGCTCGACCGGACGCACCCGTGCCGGAAAAGCGAGAACGGACGAGCGCATCCGCGTAGGCCTGATCATCGACGAGGCCGACAGCCTCCAGGCGGTCGACAACTTCGACGGCTAGTTCAGAGCTGAAACCACGCCCCTCGATCGCGCTGGTCAACTCCGAACGAGAGCACGCACGCGCGTCGAGCTTACGCAGGGCGACTTCACGCGCAGCCTCGATCGCCGCCGTACCCGTCAGGGCTGCGTTGCGTTCACGGGCGCGCGCGAGCCTCTCGCCCGGGGAGGAACGCCTGCGGCGCTCCTCCCCCAGCTCGGGATTATCTTCGGGATCCAGATAGCGGACCACGACTCAGAAGCCCGCGTCCTCATCAGGATCGATGTCGGGCACGTCCTGGGACGCCTGATCCGGGTCCGGGGCCTCGCCGATGCCCAGGGAGACGAGGATCTTCTGCTCGATCTCGTTGGCCAGCTCGGGATTGTCCACGAGGAACTGGCGCACGTTCTCCTTGCCCTGGCCCAGCTGATCGTCCCCGTAGGTGAACCAGGAGCCGGACTTGCGCACGATACCGGCCTCGACACCCATGTCGATGATCGAGCCTTCGCGTGAGATGCCCTTGCCGTAGACGATATCGAACTCAGCCTGCTTGAAAGGCGGGGCCATCTTGTTCTTGACGACCTTGGCGCGCGTGCGGTTACCGACGGGTGCGCCGGCTTCCTTGAGGGTCTCGATGCGGCGCACGTCGATGCGCACCGAGGCGTAGAACTTCAGGGCCTTACCGCCAGTCGTGGTCTCCGGGGAGCCGAAGAAGACGCCGATCTTTTCGCGCAGCTGGTTGATAAAGATCGCGGTGGTGCCGGTGGCGGACAGGGCGCCCGTGATCTTACGCAGGGCCTGGCTCATGAGGCGGGCCTGCAAACCGACGTGGGAGTCGCCCATCTCACCTTCGATTTCGGCCTTGGGCACGAGGGCCGCGACGGAGTCAATGACGATGATGTCGATGCCGCCCGAGCGGATCAGCATGTCGGCGATCTCGAGGGCCTGCTCGCCCGTATCGGGCTGAGAGACCAGGAGGGAGTCGGTGTCCACGCCCAGGGCACGCGCGTAGACGGGATCGAGGGCGTGCTCAGCGTCGATGAATGCGGCGTTGCCGCCGACCTTCTGGGCGTTGGCGACGGCGTGCAGAGCGACCGTGGTCTTACCGGAGGACTCGGGGCCGTAGACCTCGATGACACGGCCGCGCGGGAGGCCGCCGATGCCGAGGGCGACGTCGAGCGCGAGGGAACCCGTGGGAATCACCTGCACGGGCGGACGGTTGTCATCGCCCAGGCGCATGACGGAGCCCTTACCAAACTGCTTGTCGATCTGCGACAGGGCGACTTCGAGCGCCTTATTACGATCATTGGTCGCGGGCTTTGCGGCGGGTGCTTTACGGGCTGCCATGGTGATCCTTTCGTCTGCGGCCTCTCCGGCCTGCGGGTGTCCTGGCCTGGAATGCCACCCCTCTCCGAGGCGACATGACGAGTATGCGACCGGCCATCGTCATCTGCGTCCCGCGCACGCCACCCCTGTGGATGACACGCCTCGGAGCGTCGTCGCCCACAAGCTTAAATGGAACACATGTTCGACTGCTGTTCGACACGCCGTCTACGCAACTTGCAGGTATCGATCACAGGAATCGATATGGCAGAGGTTCAGCGCCCTCGCTCGCGCGGATCCACGCGATGAATCCAGCGCGCATCCTCGCGCCCGGTTTCCACGCACAGGGTTGCCCAGACCTCGTCCGGCTTAACGCCGGCGGACAGGGCGTCGCGCGCGGTGGCCCCCAGAGAGGCGAGGTACAGATCGGAAACATACGAGCGGCCGAGGGCCGACCCGAAGGTCGCCTCGACCGCCTCGTAAAACTCAGAGTGCTTCACGCGTCAGGAAATCAGCGTGACGGGCATGATGTCGTCGGGCACCGCGTCGGGGATGACTGCGCCGTCGATGATCGCCATGCGCTCGGAAACCTCGCGCAGCACGAACCACAGCGGCACGCGCAGAGCCGAGGTAATGGCCTCGAGCAGTTCCGAGGACGCTTCCTTCTGCCCGCGCTCAACCTCGGACAGGTAACCGAGGGAGACCTGGGCCTCAGAAGAGACTTCGCGCAGGGTACGACCCTGGCGCTGGCGAATGCCACGCAGAACATCGCCCAGCTCGCTGCGCAGCAGCGGGGTTTCGCTCAGTGTCTTTTCCATAGTGTTACTGTAGCCGTTCTGTTTCGAGGGACGCATTGTTAGTTCGCGCATCGAAACGCTGTGACGTTCCGTTTTTATTCCTCGCGATACATTCATACCCGTACAACGCGAGCCCTATCAGGTTTATTCCCCGGTGAGTCGATTAGCGTATGGGTTGCGTCACCCGCACTCAACTCTGGACGTGCTGACCCGCGAGACTTCGCTTCGGCGACTCAATTGCGGCGTCCTGGGTGGCATTCTCCTCAGGGGCCAACACCTCGGCCTCACCCGCAGAGGGACCACGCATGAGGCGCACCCCCTCGATCACGTACATGACACCCGAGTAGAGCGTCAGCGCGAGAGCGACGCCTGCGAGGGCCATACCCAGTTGTATCACCAGGACCACCCACCACTCGTTGGCATCGGAAAGATCCTTGAAGTGCGCCCACGGGATCAGTAGCACACCGAGGGCCACGATCTGCATGAAGGTCTTCAGCTTGCCCGCCTGATTCGCGGACACGACGACGCCGCGGCGCAGGAAGAAGGCACGCATCGCGGTGATACCCAGCTCGCGCACCGCGATAAGGATCGTCACCCACCATGGCAGGAATCCCTGGTAGGACAGCAGGCCGAAGCCGCACAGGGTCAGAGCCTTGTCGGCGATGGGATCGGCGATGCGACCGAAGTCGGTGATCTGCCCCCACGAGCGCGCGAGCTCGCCGTCGAAGCGGTCCGTGATCGCGGCGACGGCGAAGACGACGAATGCCGCCCACAGCGCGCTCCACGACTGACTTTGGAGGCCAAGGACCACGAACACCGGAACGAGAACCAGGCGCAAAACGGTCAGCGCGTTAGGCAGGTTCACCACGGGAACCTTGCTGTCTCGCTGCACGCGCGACACGTTATCGCTCATGACCCGTTCCTTTCCTCTCAGCGGCCCGTGAGCTGCCAAGCGTCCTCGTTGTCCTCGGGCTCTTCATCGACCCAGTCGGGCGAAGACCCACCAAAGTTATGTCCAGAGTACGGGTCAACCCCGCTCGCGCGCGAATCGCCGGCACCAGCCGTGCCCATTTCGTAACCGGATGCGGGCGCGACGTCGGCCTGCGACGAGGCCGGCTCGCCCCCCGCGACACCCGCGGCGGCGCCGATGGCCGGGCTGGGCGCCCCCTCGGCGTGAGCAACGGAAGGCGCGGGGGCGGGCGTGGGTTCGGGCTCGGCGATACCGGCGGACTCTCCGCGCAGCATGGCGAGGACCTCGGGCAGCTGTTCAGGGGTGACGAGCACCTGGCGAGCCTTGGAACCTTCGGAGGGGCCGACGATCTCACGCGATTCGAGCAGGTCCATGAGGCGGCCGGCGCGGGCGAAGCCGACGCGCAGCTTGCGCTGGAGCATCGAGGTGGAGCCGAGCTGGGTGGAGACGACGAGCTCGGCTGCCTGCAGCAGGTCCTCGAGATCGTCTCCGATGTCTTCGGCGACCTTGGCTTCCTTCTTCTCCGGCACGACGTCGTCGCGATAGTGCGTCTCCATCTGGCTCTTGACGTGGGAGACGACCTGGTGGATCTCGGATTCGGAGACCCAGGCACCCTGGACGCGCATGGGCTTGGAGGCACCCGCGGGCAGGTAGAGGGCATCGCCCTGGCCGATGAGCTTCTCGGCGCCGGGCTGATCGAGGATCGTACGCGAGTCGGTCAGCGAAGAGGTCGCGAACGCGAGGCGCGAGGGGATGTTGGCCTTGATGAGGCCGGTGACGACGTCGACGGAGGGGCGCTGCGTGGCCAGGACCAGGTGGATGCCGGCGGCGCGCGCCAGCTGCGTGATGCGCTGAATCGACGCCTCGACGTCGCGCGGGGCGACCATCATGAGGTCGGCGAGCTCGTCGACGACCACGAGCAGGTACGGATAGGGGTGCAGCGTACGCTCCAACCCGGGCTTGGCCTGCACCTGTCCGGCGGCCACCGCCTTGTTGAAGTCGTCGATGTGCTTGAAACCGTAGTCCGACAGGTCGTCGTATCGCGCGTCCATCTCCTTGACGACCCATTCGAGGGCCTCGGCGGCCTTCTTGGCGTCGGTGATGATGGGCGAGATGAGGTGCGGGATGCCCTCGTAAATGGTGAGTTCCACGCGCTTGGGGTCGACCAGGATCATGCGCACCTGCTGGGGCGTCGCACGCATCATGATCGACGTGATCATGGAGTTGACGAAGGAGGACTTACCGGAACCGGTCTGGCCGGCCACCAGCATGTGCGGGGTCTTGGCCAGGTTGGTGACGACATAGCCGCCTTCGACGTCCTTGCCGACGCCAACGACGAGCGGGTGCTGGTTGCGGCGGGCCGCAGCCGAGCGCAGAACGTCGCCGAGGGCCACGTTTTCGCGGTCTGCGTTGGGGATCTCGATACCGATGGCGCTCTTGCCGGGAATCGGCGCGAGGATACGCACGTCGGCGGAGGCCACGGCGTAGGCGATGTTTTTCGACAGGTTGGTGAGCTTGTCGACCTTCACGCCGGCGCCGAGGACGACCTCGTAGCGGGTGACTGTCGGGCCTCGGGAGAAACCGGTGACGCGCGCGTCGACGTTGAAGTCCGCAAAGACCTGTCCCAGCGCCGCGACGACCTGGTCGTTGACGGAGGATCGGGTCATGTGCGGCGGTCCGGAGACCAGGAGGTCCTCCGACGGCAGGGTGTAGCTGATCGAGTCGTCGAGGTTGGGCTGGAAGGCCCCCTCGGGTTCGTCGGTGATCGGCGGGGGCGCCGGCTCATCCTCAGGCTCCGGTTCGGGCTCGGGCACGTGCGCGGGCACCTGGACGGGCGCCGGGGCCACGGCGGGACGCATCTGGGTGAGCATCTCGGTGGGGGCGTCCGGCGTGGACTGACGAGGCCGGGGCGCGGGAGTCGGGGCAGCCGCAGGAGCGGCGATGGGGCCGGATTCCAGCAGGCGGGTCTCCCCCACCGACTCGGTGTCGGTGGCCTTACGGAAGGACTCGTCTCCGTCGTATTCGTCGAGGAACGCGTCGTCTCCGGCCGCGAGGTCTTTGCGCGCCTTACGGCGTGCTTCCTTGGCGGGATCACCGCTGGCCTGATCGACCGCCTCGGCGTCGCCCTCGGGGCGCTGCCCGCTGAGGTGGGCGGCGAGGTCGCGCAGGCGCGCAGGAACGTCGGCGACGGCGGTGCGCGTGGCGAGAAGAATCGAGTATGCCAGGAGCAGGATCATCAGGGCTCCCGCACCCCAGCCGGACAGGAGAAGGGCCAGGGGGCGCGCGACGAACCAGCCGAGCAGGCCACCGGCCGCCTCAATGCCTGGATCGGCACCCATCGCGGGGTTGCCTCGGGAGATGTGAACGAGGCCCGTCAGCGCCGCGGTGATGCCGATACCGCCGGCCACGTGGTGCGGCAGAGCCGAGCGCCCGGAGCGTGCCGAGACAAGCTCGACGGCGAGGGCAATCAGGACGAGGGGCAGGACAACCGAGAAGATACCGAACAGGCCTGCCGACGCGTGGTGAATGGCGTCACCGGCCTCGCCGGAAATCTGGAACCACTCGCGCAGCGCGATGACGATGGCTGCGGCGACCGCAACGAAGGCGGCGGCGTCACGCTTGACCTGTGAATCAGTCGCCTTCCACATGCGGACGGCACCAACGGCCGCACGACCGACCGCTGAGAAAAAGCGCGCCAGGAAACCCGGCTGCGTCGGCTCGGGCTGGGGTGTGCGAGCGGAGCGAGAGGCCGCTCCCTTCGCGCGCGGGCGCGCGGGAGCCTTACCTGACGAGGAGCGTGGAGACGATTGTGCCATGATCGTTCCACCATATCGCCCGCGGTGCCCCCGCTCCGCCAGGCGCGCCGCGCGAGATCAGCGCAGGATGTTCGTAACAACCCCGGTTTCGAGCACGTTCTCAACCTGATCGCGTGTGGGGACGGGCAGTGCAGACTCGTGGGAAATTGCCAGCGCCGCGCCCGCGTTCGCCATCAGGCACGCGGTCTCCAGGTCGTAGCCCATGACGAGACCCGCGCACATCTCGGCGATGTGCGTATCCCCCACGCCCGCGGTGTCCGCGATGGGTGCCTGGAACGCGGGAATTGAAATGACGGGAGCGTCAGCGAACTTCTGCAATTCGCAGCCTCGGTCCCCCGAACGCCGCACCGTGGCAGCGTCGGGACGCATGTAGGTACGGATCGTCGATCCGTGCTGGTTGGCGTCCAAAATGCCGGCCAGGGCAGCGGCCTCCCAGCTGTTCATCGTGACGACGTCGGCGCGCGAGAAAATCGTCTCCCAGGCCTCGACGGGCACCTGGGCAACAGCCGGAGACACCGAGACGACGAGGGTCACGTAGGGAGGCAGAGCGGCGGCCCACTCGCTGAGCTCGGAGGCGGCGTGCGCGCTCGTCATATCCGATGCGGCCACATGTACGACGTCGCCCTCGCGCAGCTCGATACGGTCGAGAGCCGCGCGCGAAGGCTCAGATTCAACACCGGCCGTCACGACCGAGCGCATCGAGCCGTCCTCGACGATCAACTGGATGACCACGCCGATGTCACCAACCAGCTCGGGGGTCAGGACATCGACACCGGCCTCGACCAGCTGCTGACGCACCGCGAAGGAGTTCGGTCCCGTGCCCAGGGGCGAGGCGGCAGCCGCGGGCACCCCCATGGCAGCTGCGGCGCACAGGGTCGTAAAACCGCCACCGGGACGCGAGCTAGCCGCATCCGCGTGAACGGACCCTCCTCGCTCCGGCACGTACGCGATATGCATCGGCAACACAAGAGCAACAGAATGCGTCGAAATGAAACGACCCGACACGTAGATTCCTTCCTTCAAGCGCGCGCTATCGCCCAGCACGCCAGGGCCTCGTCAATGAAGAATGCCCGACTACTGCTCGGTGACGACCGGAACGATCATAGGACGACGACGCAGACGGCGCGCTACCCAGCGACCGATCACGCGGCGCATGGCCTGCTGCAGGACGTAGGGATCCTGGCCGCCGGGCGCCGCCGCATCCTTGAGCGCCTGCGTGACGTCGGGAAGGATCTCCTCGAAGACCGAATCGTCCTCGGCCATGCCGATCGCGCGAATCTCGGGGCCGGCCAGGACCATGCCCGAGTCGTGCTCGACGACCGCGAAGATCGAGATGAAGCCCTCCGATCCCAGGGTGCGACGGGTCTCCAGCTCGTCCTCGGAGATTTCTCCGATCGAGCGGCCATCCACGTACACGTACTCACAGGGAACGATGCCCGAGACGCGCGCGACGCCGTCCTTGAGGTCGACCGTCACGCCGTCCTCCGCCAGAACCACGTTCTGCGGGTCGATACCCGTCTTGACGGCCAGCTGACCGTTACCCACCAGGTGACGGACCTCGCCGTGGATGGGCATGACATTCTTGGGCTGAACGATGTTGTAGCAGTAGATGAGCTCGCCGGCGCTCGCGTGACCGGACACGTGCACCTTCGCGTTCTCCTTGGACACGACGCGCGCTCCTAGGCGGGTCAGGTCGTTGATGACGCGGTACACGGAGTTCTCGTTACCGGGAATCAGCGAGGAGGCCAGGACAACCATGTCGCCCGGCTCAATCGTCACGGTGCGGTGCGAACCCACCGACATGCGCGACAGGGCAGCCATCGGCTCGCCCTGCGAACCGGTCGCCATGTAGACGCGCTGGGAGGGCGGCAGCTCGCCGATGCCCTTGAGGTCCACGATGAGCCCCTCAGGAATCGACAGGTAGCCCTTCTCTTCCGCGATGCGCATGTTGCGCTCCATGGAGCGGCCCACGAAGGCCACGCGACGCCCGTGGTGGGCGGCGGCGTTGATGACCTGCTGGACGCGGTGCACGTGCGAGGCGAAGGAGGCGACGACGATCTGGCCCGTGGCCTCGCCGAACACCTGGTCGAGGACCGGGCCAATCTCACGCTCAGGCGTGATGAATCCGGGCACCAGCGCGTTCGTGGAGTCCACCATGAACAGGTCGACGCCCTCCTCGCCCATGCGGGCGAAGGCACGCAGGTCGGTGAGGCGACGGTCCAGCGGCAGCTGATCCATCTTGAAGTCGCCCGTGATGAGGACGTTTCCCGCATCGGTACGCGCGAAGACCGCGAGCGCGTCGGGGATCGAGTGGGTGACGGAGACGAACTCGAGGTCGAAGGGTCCGACGGTGAGGCGGTCGCCCTCGGCGACGACGTTGAGGCTCGGGTCGGGCAGGCGGTGTTCGCGCAGCTTGGGGGCGACGAAGGCCAGGGTCAGGTCAGAGCCGTAGACCGGAATGTCGCTGCGCAGCTTGAACAGGTAGGGCACCGCGCCAATGTGGTCCTCGTGGCCGTGCGTGAGGACGAGGCCGACGACGTCGTCCATGCGATCCTCGATCCAGGAGAAATCCGGCAGGATCAGGTCGACGCCGGGCTGGGACTCCTCCGGGAAGAGAACGCCACAGTCCACGACCAGGAGCTTGCCCCGGTACTCGAGGACGTTCATGTTGCGGCCGACCTCGCCGAGGCCTCCCAGCGGGATCACTCGCAGTGCGCCCTCTTCCAGGGGCGCGGGTTCGCTGAGGTTCTCGTACAAAGACTTCATGATGTCAGTCTGCCACGTTGGCGCTGCTTTGCCCGCATCGGGAGACATGTTGGGCAGGTCGCTCCCCTCACATTTGGCGTATTCGGGGGTGCCGAGCCGTTAGTCCTCGCTCAGGTGTCCGTCTTCCATGGTGTAGCAGCGGTCGGCAAAGCTGCGGGCCTCGGCCTCGTGGGAGACAACAAGGACGGCGGCCCCCCGATCGGCGGCGTCGCGCAGGAGGGTCAGGACGGCGGTCGCGTTCGCGTGATCGAGGCCAGCGGTCGGCTCGTCCGCAAGGACGATGGCGGGGTCCATGAGGAGGGCGCGCGCGATCGCCATGCGCCGCAGTTCGCCGCCCGACAGCTCGGTGGGTGCAGCATCGGCGAGGTCACCCAAACCCACGGCGGCCAGCAGCTCGCGGGCACGATCCGCGGGTGCCTCATCCCTGCTATAGAGGATCGCGGGCAGCAGGACGTTGTCGAGGACCGTCAGGGCACGTAGAGCGGTGTGCCCCTGGGGAACGAGGCCGATGCGCTCGTTGCGCAGGCGCGAGCGCTCCTCGTCGCGCAGTGAGTACAGGTCCGTGCCGTCCAGTCGTACGTGTCCCGCCGTGGGTGTGAGGATGCCGGCGAGCATGTTCGCCAGGGTGCTTTTGCCGCTGCCGGAGTGCCCCGAGACGAGGGTCAGTTGGCGTTCCTCCAGGCCGATATCCAGCGGGTGGACGGCCGTGAAGAGGCGCTTCCCCCCGCGGGCTCGGGCGAATTCTTTCGTGAGTCCCGTTGCCTCGATGATCATGTCATTCCCCTTCCTTCAGGGCCAGGCTGGCGTCCATTGTCGTCACGTAACGTAGCGCTATCCACGAGGACACAAGGGCGATGAGGCCCACCGACGCGAGCGCTCCCAGAGCGAGCAGCGCCAGAGTGGGCAGCGACGGGACGAGGAATCCCCCTCCCAGACTTTGGCGTACGAGGCCGGAGAAGGAGATGAGGAGGACACCGGAGACGACGATGCCGCCGATGCCACCAAGTGCGTTGACCGCGAGGGCCTCGCGGATGATGATGCGCGAGATCATGCGACGGTGTGCTCCGGCGGCGATGAGGGTGGCGAACTCTTTCCTGCGCTCGACGATCATCAGGACGAACATGAGGGTGATCATGAGCAGGCCGACGCCCCACGCGACACCGATGAGGGTGGTGACGGTGCGCGAGGTTGCGTCCAGCGACGCCGCGATGCCGCTGACCAGCTTCGTGGAGGTGGCGACCGAGACTCCCGGGGACCTGCTCGCGGATCTGAGCGGCCACAGCCTCGGCGTCGTATCCGGGTGCCACCTTGACCATGACCGAGGAGATGATGCGGTCGGTTTCGAGCGTCGAGTACTTGTTGAGTCCCTTGCGCAGTGAGGAGTCGATGACCTTTTTCGCGGTCTCAAAGTTCATGTAGACCGCATTGTCGAGGGTTGATCCGGTCGGGTCGAATTGGCCGACGACCCGCAGGGTGTTGTCGAAGAGCTGGAAGTTGTTCGGGTCGTTGGCGAGCACGTTGGCGCCGACGATCACCTCGTCCTCCCCGAGCTGCGTCTGTCCGACGGCGTCGTTTATCCACGGCTGGATCGTGAAGTCGGTGGCCGGGTCGTAGGCGATCACCTGATAGCGGCCCGAGCAGCAGCTCGCCCTCGCCGAGGCGAGGAACAGCTGGGAGGAGGCGGCCTCGACCCCGTCGACGGCGGCGACTGCCTCGCGCGTGGACGCGTCCATGTAGAAGTACGACGGTTCGGCGTTCACGAGGAAGGTCTGCGCGTCGAAGTCGGTGTCGCCCTCGTCGGGCGTCACCATGATGTCGGCTCCGAGGCGCGACTGAGTCGTGCGCAGGCCATGTTCGATGCCTTGGACGACCAGCGTTCCGCCGAAGATCGTCATCGTCATGAGCATGGAGAAGAAGACCAGGGTCCCCGTCCGCACGGGGTACCCACGCAGGTTCATCCACGGTAGTCGCGACAGCGACAGCATTGCGTCATTCCTCCTTGACCATTGTCCCTAGATCAGGACCGATTTGTTCCCCGCGGCCGCGCGACTGACCCGAGCGAGCGCGAGCCAAGTGCCGACGATGCCCACGCAGGTCACGACGACGATCGACAGCCCAGCGAGAGGCAGCGACGTAGCGGGGACATGAAGGGCCTCAACCACGCTCCTCTCCCCCACAAAGGGCAGGACGAGGGCCGCGAGCCCTGTGCCCACGAGTGCACCCGCCGCATGGAGGAGCCCCGATTCCCCCAGCATGATGCGGCTGACGATGGCGCGTGAGGCTCCGATCGAGCGCCACACGGCGAGTTCCTGGCGGCGTTCGTTCATGAGGCTGAGCTGAGCGACGGCGAGCGCCCCGAGGAGCACCAGCCAGATAGCCCCCAGCACCCCGATTGCGACGAGGCGATGCGATCGGATGCCCGCCCCCGCATCAACGAGGGCCTCGCTGCTGCGCACGGCGCTCACCTTGCGCACGTAGAGGTTGATCCAGTTGGTGACGCTCTCGATCGCGTCGCTGTCCGAGGCGCGCACGAGCGCCGCGGAGTAGTCGGTAGCCGGGTCGATGGAAGCGTCGACGTCTTGCCCCGCCGCGGAGGCGTCCGCGACGATGTCGGCGAGGGTGTCCATGGGGACGAAGACGGCGCTGTCCAGCTCCGATCCGGTGGCGAGCAAATGCGCGCCGATCGGGCGCTGCATCCCGTAGATGCTCATCGTTTCCGCGTGACCATCCGCCACGGCGCTACCGACGAGGACCGATCCGCGCGGCAGCGACGTCCCTTCCCCCCTCGGCAATCCACGGCGAGAGCACGAAATCCGTCTCGGGTTCGAAGCCGACGATCCACCGAGTAGTGCCATCCGCCAGCGTTTCGGACACGTAGAGCTGATAGGACACCGCGGCGATGTCCTCGTTGGACGACATGCGCGCCAGAGCCGAGCGCGGCTGGTGGCAGCCCACCGGGGTTCCGAGCATGAGGAGGTGCTTCTTCTCCACCTGGTTCAGGCAGGTCGTCGGATAGACGACGAGGTCTGCTCCGAGCCTGCGCTCAGCCAGCGACAGCTCGCTCCTCATTGCATCGACGAGGACGAACCCACCGAATACACAGGCTGCCTGGGCGAGTGCCAGGATTGCAATGACGAGGGATCGGATGGGGTGGGCGCGGATGTTCATGAGAGGAACTCGGCGCAGCGACAGCGCCTTGCTCATCGGCTCTCCTCACCAGCCCCCGCGACATTGATCCACAGGGCCGGGCGCACCCCGTACTGCAGGTCCACATTCGCTCCGCTGAGCGAGGGGGGTGCCCGAGGCATCGACGAATTGGGTCGCGAATCCGTAGGTTCCAGGAGAGCGCAGCCACCAGTCGGCCGTGCCATCCTCGCTGATGCTCAGCGGCCCGGCGGCCGCGTGCTGGCTCGCGAGGGCCGCTCCGATGTCACTGCGCGCAGCGGGCGTGTTCAGGTAGATAACGCTCTCGGTCTCGCTGAGCGCAAAGACCCGATCGTCGGTCGCGGCCCCGCCACTCGCGCCGGTGATCGACTGATCCGCGTTCTCGTTGTGCACCGTCTCGATGAGCCCGCGCTGAACGGGGGTAAACGCAGCCTCGTAGAAGTCGCCGTTCATCCACGCGCGCAGGTCGGAGTTCTCCCACGTAACCTCCTCGAAGGGCACGTGATGATACTGGCGGCCCTCGAGGACGTCCGCACTCAGGAGCAGGAGCTGGCCATCGATCTTATCGAGGACGATCCACTGAATCGGCTCCGGCCCGTTATCCGCGTTGCCGTCCTGCTCGTAGGACCCGAAGGACACGGTGTCGCCCTTGGATACCGAGCGGTACGGCAGCGTGGGATCGGCTTCGACGAGGGCCTGCGCTCGCTGGGCCGCGTCACCGTACTGCCCAGGGACCGGAAAATCTCGTACGCGCCCTGGGCGTCCCCGGCCTCGTCCAGGGCGACGGCCTCGCGGTAGCGCACTGCGTTACGCACGACGATGCCAAGAGCGAGGACGAGGGATAGCACGAGGAGAACCGCGCCGATGCGCACGGTTGTCGAACGAAATAGGGCCCTCACGCCGCCATTGTCTCCCATCCGGGGTAATACGTCAGGCGGAAGGCTTCGCGCCCTTCTTCCAGGAGGCCACCAGGGCTCCAATACCGCTGCCGGCGACCAGGACGCTCATAATGCGCACGAAGGGCTGGAAGACGGTGTGGCAGCGCATCGTCTTCATCGCGCACAGCGGGCAGATGCCGCCGGGAATGAAGAACACAACGACGCTGGCGATCACCGCGAGCGCAAGCAGCGCCAGGCGCACGGGCTTGTTCTTCACGAGAGCCGAGGCTCCGTACATCGCGATGAGACCGACAGCGCTGCCAGCCACCATGTTCTGGCACTGGTGGCAGTGCATCCACGAGCCATCGGGCCTTTGCTCGCACGCTGAAAAGACGGTGACGCCTCCCGCGAGCAGCAGGGCACTGAGGGCGGCGGGGACCAGGGGAATGATGACGTCCTTCTTTGCCACGGTATCCATTCCTTGAAGACAACAATCAGTGTTGATGAGCTTTACCTAAGTATATTAAGCCTAACTTTCACCGCTCGTCAACAACCGTCGAAGCCAGCACAGTGCCCCCGCCACCCGCAACATACACGTCACCCCCGCCGGTTATCGACGGGGGCGATACGGGTCAGAGCAGGCCGGCGGTGCACAGGGCCCGACGCAGCGCCGAGACCTCGTCATCGCTGATGCCCATCATCGGCAGACGCACGGCCGGGCTATCGATGACGCCCTGGAGCCACAGCGCATACTTGGCCATGACCGCGCCCTGTCCGCCACCCATGATGGCGTGCACGAGGGGACGCAGGGAATAGGACAGCTCGCGCGCCTCCCAGACCTGGTCGGTGTCGAGTAACTCGATCATGCGACGATACTGGGCCGAGGCCACGTGCGCGACCACGGAAATAAAGCCCGAGGCACCGCCCGTCATCCACGCGAAGTTCAGGCCATCATCGCCCGAGTAATACTCCAGACCCGTGCGGTGCATGCGCTCCACGCCGGTCTCCACGTCACCCGTCGCATCCTTAACGCCCAAGATCCGCGGGTGCTGGGCGAGGATGTCGAGGGTCGCGTCAGAGAACGCGATGCCCGTACGCCCCGGAATGTCGTAGAGCATGACGGGCAGGTCGGTCGCGTCCGTCACGGCGCGCACGTGCGCGCGCAGGCCCTCCTGGGAGGGGCGGTTGTAGTACGGGGAGACGATCAAGATGCCATCGGCGCCGTGCTCCTGGGCACCCTCACCGATGCGCACCGCGTGGGCGGTGTCGTTCGAACACGCGCCGCACAGGATGAACGCTCGATCCCCCACGGCCTCGCGGACGGCGTCCGTCAGGTCGTTCTTCTCCGGCTGGTGAGTCGTCGGCGACTCGCCCGTCGTGCCGGACAGCAGAATCGTGTCGCACCCTTCGTCGACCAGCTTGATCGCCAGACGCTGCGCGGAAGGCAGATCAATCTCACCGGTAGGGGTCATCGGCGTGACCATGGCGGCTGCGAGGGAACCGAAGCGGCGGGGAGGAATGTTGCTCATGCGTTCCATGATACGCACGGCCCCTCGCAATGGGCGCGCACCGCCCCAGACGTGGACGGAGCACCACGCACGCACCCGCGTGGCGTCGCTCGCGCCGTGGGCCCTTAGTCGCGCTCCGCCCACCACATGTGCTGCGTGGGGCCATCACCCATCACGCGCACCGCACCGGACGGCGCAAAGCCCGCCGAGGTGTAAAAGCGCTGGCGCTCCTCATCATCCACGCCGACCCACACCCGCAGCTGGCCGCTCGTCAGGTCCGCGACCGCCGACAGCAGGCGCGAGGCATGTCCCGACCGGCGGAAGTTCTTATCCACAGTCAGCTCGTACACCTGCGTCGCGGCCACCGCCGCCTCACCCGACTCAGCGTCGGGGGCCGAGGCTTCCCCGGCCTCGTCAGGACCGGCCAGCGCGAAACCTACGATCGTATTGCCGTGGAGGGCGACGAGGAGGGCGGTGCCGCCCGGCCTCGGAGAACCCAGCGTCGCCTCCCACTGGGCGGCGAGCGCCTCCTCGGTAATGCCCTGGGCATCGAGGGCGCCCTGCCCCATGAGGGAGCGCCAGGCCTCGCACTGCAGGCGAGCGATCGCGCGCGCGTCACCGCTCTGAGCGGGGCGCACGGAGCGGTCCGGACCCGCGCTGCGGCTCACAGGCTCATCACCTGGTCGAGGCCGATCGTCAGGCCCGTACGGCCGATCACGCGGCGCACGCCCAGCAGGACGCCGGGCATGAAGGACACGCGGTCAAAGGAATCCGTGCGGATCACCAGCTGCTCGCCCGCATTGCCCAGGAGGATCTCCTCCGAGGCGGTAAGGCCGCGCAGGCGCACGGCGTGCACCGGAATGCCGTCGACGCGGCCGCCGCGGCTGCCGAGCTCGTCCGTCTCGGTGGCGTCGGGCATCTCACCCAGGCCGGCCTCGGCGCGCGCCTTCGCGATGCCGCGCGCGGTCGCCACGGCGGTGCCCGAGGGGGCGTCCACCTTGGCGGGGTGATGCATCTCGATGACCTCAGCGGACTCGAAGTAGGGGGCGGCCATGGCGGCAAACTTCATCGCGAGCACCGCGCCCATCGCGAAGTTCGGGGCGATCAGGACGGCGCGCCCAGCGGCCTGCGCATGCTCGCGCACGCGCGCATAGGACTCTTCCGTCCAGCCGGTCGTGCCCACGACGACGTCCACTCCCGCGTCGAGGAGCGCGTGCACGTTGGACTCGGTGACGCTGGGGATCGAGAAATCAACGGCGACCTGCGCGCCATTCACGGTCTCGGGAGTAATCTCGTCGCCCGCATCGAAGAGGGCAACGACCTCCATGTCCGGGGCGTCGGTGACCGCCGATACGACGGTCGAGCCCATGCGGCCCTTGGCTCCTGTCACTGCGACGCGAATCATTGCGCTCTCCTTCTTACGGTTATGTGGCTGTCTTCAGGGTATTCCCGCGCCGTTCACGACGAGCGCGGATGGACAGGGGGTATCTCACTCCCCCTTTTCTTACTGCACGGGTAGGACGAGGGCGCGGCAATCCAGCTTGGTGATGAGGGACGCCGCCAGGGCGCGCACGTCGGCGGCTTCCACCGCGTCGAACTCGGCGAGGGACTCGTCGATGGGGCGGTAGCGACCGATGATCTCAGAGCGGCCCAGTCGCATCATGCGCGACCAGTTGTCTTCCAGGCCCAGGACGACGCCTCCGCGCACCTGTCCGCGCACGCGCGTCATCTCTTCCTCGGTCGGGCCATCGGCGGCCAGGTCCTCGAGCTGAGCGCGCATGATGGCCTCGACCTCACCGACCTTGTCGGGGCTGCAGCCCGCGTACATGCCGAAGGTTCCGGTGTCGGAGTATGCGACGTCAAAAGCGTAGGTCGTGTAGGCCAGGCCGCGCTTTTCTCGCACCTCCTGGAAGAGGCGCGACGACATGGAGCCGCCCAGGACCGACAGCAGGACGCTCATGGTCGGGCCCGCCGGGTCCGTTGCCGCCAGGCCCTCGCAGCCGATGATGACGTGTGCCTGGGTCACGTCGCGTCGGCGGGTGATGTCCTTATCGTGGTCGGCAATCGGTGTCACGGTCGTGGATCGACGAGGCCGGGGCGAGGCCGCGCTGCTCTCGTCCCAGGGCGATCCCTCCAGGGCAGCCTGCACACGCTCGCACACTGAATCGTGGTCGACGTTGCCGGCGGCGGCCACAATGAGGGACGAGGGGCCGTAGTGGGCCTGGTAGTGCTCCCAGACATCCGCGCGCTCGACCTCACGGATGGCCTCGGGCGTGCCGCCGACGGGGCGTCCGATCGGGCGGTCGCCGTGGACGGCCAGCTGGAAGGTGTCGTGGACCGTGTCTGTGGGCGAGTCCTCCCCCATCGCCAGTTCGTCGAGGATGACGCCGCGCTCCATCGAGAAATCTACCTCGTCGAGGCGCGAGTCGGTGACCATGTCGGTCAGCGTCTCAATCGCCATGTCGAGGTCCGCGTCGCGCACGCGCGCCCAGTAGGCGGTGTGCTCGCGGGCGGTCTCCGCGTTTGACTCGCCGCCCACGCTGTCGAAGGCGACGGCGATATCGAGGGCGGAACGCTTGTTCGTCCCCTTGAACAGAAGGTGCTCAAGGAAGTGGGTCGATCCGGCCGTGCGCGGCCCCTCGTCGCGCGAGCCCACGGGCACCCACAGGGACACGCCCGCGCTCTTCGTTGCGGGAATCTCCTGGGTCAGGACACGCGTCCCGGCTCCCAGGATCGTGCGTTCAATGCGGGTGTCTCCATCCTCGATGGACAGGCGGGCATCGTCGAGCGGCAGCGGCTTGGGCGTCATACTTCTCCTCTTGCGTCCCCCGTCATCCGGGGGTTGGCACGAAACGTTCACAGTGTAGCCGCAAAAAGGCCGGTGGCCGGGCGGAGCACACGCTCCGTCCGGCCACCGGTCCGATTCAGCTAGCGGGAGCTACTCACTCCTCGGAAGCGCCATCCTCGCGCTCGTCGTCGCGGCGGCGACGGGTGCGGGTACGGGGGCGACGCTCGCGACGCTCGGAGCGGTCGCGGCGCTCACGGCGCTGCTCGGTCTGCTCGCCCTCGGTGGCCTCGAGCTCGCCGACCTCGCCGTCGATGACGGCGTGCAGGCTCAGCTTGCCGCGGTCGCCGATCTCAGCGATCTCGACCTCGACCTGCTGGCCGACCTGCAGGACGTCGTCCACGGAGTCGATGCGCTTGCCACCCACGAGGCGACGGACCTGCGAGATGTGCAGGAGGCCGTCCTTGCCGGGGGTCAGCGACACGAAGGCGCCGAACGAGGTGGTCTTGACGACCGTGCCGACGAAGCGCTCGCCAACCTCGGGCATCTGCGGGTTCGCGATCTGGTTGACCATCGTGCGGGCGGCCTCGGCGGAGGCGCCGTCGGAGGAGGCGATGTAGACGGTGCCGTCGTCCTCGATGGTGACGTCAGCGCCGGTCTCATCCTGGATCTGGTTGATCATCTTGCCCTTGGGGCCGATGACCTCGCCGATCTTGTCGACGGGGACCTTGACGGTGATGATGCGAGGAGCGTTGGGGCTCATCTCATCCGGGCCGTCGATCGCCTGGTTGATCAGGTCGAGGATCGCCAGGCGGGCGTCGCGGGCCTGGGCCAGCGCGGCGCGCAGCACCTGCGAATCGATGCCGTCGAGCTTGGTGTCCAGCTGCAGGGCCGTGATGAAGTCGCGGGTACCGGCAACCTTGAAGTCCATGTCGCCGAAGCCGTCCTCGGCGCCCAGGATGTCGGTCAGGGTGACGGCCTTGAACTGGCCATCGACCTCACCGGTCATGAGGCCCATCGCGATGCCCGCGACGGGGGCGCGCAGCGGCACGCCGGCCTGGAGGAGGGACAGGGTCGAGGCGCAGACGGAGCCCATCGACGAGGAGCCGTTGGAGCCCATGGTCTCGGAGACCTGACGGATCGCGTAGGGGAAGTCCTCACGCGAGGGCAGGACGGGGACCAGGGCGCGCTCGGCCAGGTCGCCGTGGCCGATCTCGCGGCGCTTCGGGGAGCCGACGCGGCCGACCTCGCCCGTGGAGAACGGGGCGAAGTTGTACTGGTGCATGTAACGCTTGGCGTTGACGGGCGACAGGTTGTCGATCTGCTGCTCCATGCGCAGCATAGCCAGGGTGGTGACGCCCAGGATCTGGGTCTCGCCACGCTGGAACAGGGCGGAACCGTGCACGCGGGGCAGGACCTCGACCTCGGCGGAGAGGGAACGGATCTGGCGCGGGGTGCGGCCGTCCATGCGGATCTCTTCGCGCAGGGTGCGGTTACGGATCGTGGCCTTCTCGAGCGAGCGGAAGGCAGCCTTGAGGGCCTTCTCCGACTCGGGGAAGCGCTCGGCCAGAGCCTCGAGCATCTCTTCCTTGACGGCGTCCACGGCTTCGTCGCGGGCAAGCTTGCCCTCGGTCAGCAGGGCCTGGGCGACCTTCTCGGCCGCGTATTCCTCGACCGCCGCGTACTCTTCGTCGGTGTAGTCCAGGAACAGCGGGAACTCGACGGTCTCCTTGGAGGCCTTCTCGGCCACCTTGAGCTGAGCCTCGCACAGGACCTTGATGAAGGGCTTGGCGGCCTCGAGGCCGTCGGCCACGACATCTTCGGTGGGGGCGGTGGCGCCAGCCTGAATGAGCTCCCACTGGTTCTTGCCGCCGCCGGCCTCGACCATCATGATCGCGACGTCTTCGGAGCCGTCTTCCGTGGTGACGATGCGGCCCGCGACAACGATGTTGAACACGGAACGCTCGAGCTCGCTCCAGCGCGGGAACGCGACCCACTGGTCGTCGATGAGCGCCAGGCGGGTGCCGCCGATCGGGCCGGTGAAGGGCAGGCCGGCGATCTGGGTGGACATGGAGGCGGCGTTGATCGCCAGGACGTCGTAGGCGTCGTCCGGATCAATCGTCAGGACGGTCTCGACGACCTGGACCTCGTTGCGCAGGCCCTTGACGAAGCCGGGGCGCAGCGGGCGGTCGATGAGGCGGGCGGCCAGGATGGCCTCGGTGCCCGCGCGGCCTTCGCGGCGGAAGAAGGAACCGGGGATGCGACCCGCGGCGTACTGGCGCTCTTCAACGTCGACGGTCAGCGGGAAGAAGTCGAACTGGTCCTTGGGGTTCTTGCCCACCGTGGTGGCGGACAGAACGGTGGTGGAATCGTCCAGGTAGGCCAGGGCGGAGTGGCGGCCTGCTTGGCGAGACGGCCGGTTTCGAAGCGCACGGTGCGCTTACCGAAACGGCCGTTATCGATAATCGCCTCTGCGGCGACGATGTCGGAGCCTTCCATCATGGGGCGTTTCTCCTTGGTTTGTTGGTGTCGCGCTCCACTTCGGCCTTCGATCGAAGCCCACGGATAAACGCTCCGTAGGCCACTGTCGAAAACCGGCGGTTTTCGCGCGAAAAATAACGGTTTGCCCGAGGTGGGCGTGTGAAAACCGGCCCGTCTCCGCTACGGGAGGCGGGCCGGCCCAAAATCAGCGGCGCAGGCCGAGACGCTCGATGAGCGAGCGGTAACGCTCGATGTCGATGTCAGCCAGGTAACCCAGCAGGCGGCGACGACGGCCGACCAGCAGCAGCAGGCCACGACGGGAGTGGTGGTCGTGCGTGTGGGTCTTGAAGTGCTCGGTCAGATCCTTGATGCGGCGGGTCAGCAGCGCGATCTGCACCTCGGGGGAACCGGTGTCGCCCTCGTGGGTCGCGTACTCGGCGATGATCTGGTCCTTGACGTCCTTGCTCAGCGGCACAGGCTTCTCCTTTGTGTTCGTTGCGCGGGGCATCCGGGCTTTTCCCGGGTGCTGACAGTCCGCGGCCGGTGTACGGCCTTTCTACAGTAGCACACCACCGGCACGATCCCCACAATGAGCGACCAAGCTAACGATTCTTGCTTCTCACGAGGCCTTCCCCCTCCCCCGCTCTGCGCTCCCCGGCCTCGGGCTGGGTGTGTGCGCCCCCCTCTTGGGCGCGGGACCGGGCGAAGCGGAGGGCGCCCTATCGCGCGGTGACGGAGTCCGGATCGACGCGCCCGGCGACGCCGATACCGAGGACGGAGGCCGTCTGGCGCAGGTCGTCGTCCATCTGGGTGAGCAGTTCGTCGAGGGAATCGAAGGAAAGCATGGGGCGGATGCGCGACACGAAGGTCACCGCGATGCGTTCGCCGTAGAGGTTGAGGTCGGAGCGGCCCAGGACGTGGGCTTCGACGGTGCGTTCGACGCCGTTGAATTGGGGGTTGGTGCCCACGGAGATGGCGGCGGGGAGGAATTCGGCGGATTGGGTGCCGGGCACGGCGCGCACGACCCAGCCGGCGTAGACGCCGTCGGCGGGGATGACGCCTTCGACGTCCTCGGACAGGTTTGCGGTCGGGAAGCCGAGGGTGCGGCCCCGCTTGAAGCCGTGGCACACGGTGCCGCGGATGCGGTGGAGGTGTCCGAGGACGCGGGCCGCGCCGGACACATCGCCCGCGGCAAGCAGCTCGCGCACCCACGAGGAGGACCAGCGGCGCCCCTCCGGCGCCTCGATGTCGGTGACCGTAATGACGTTGAAGCCGTAGCGGCGCCCGAGCTCGCGCAGCGTATCGATCGTGCCCGTGTTACCGCGTCCGAAACGGAAGTCTTCACCGACGACGACTTCGCGCGCGCCGCAGCGCTCTACCAGGTATTCGTAGACGAATTCGTCGGCTTCGAGGCTGTAGACGCTCGCGTCGTAGTGGGCGACGAGCGTGGCATCCAGTCCGGCAGCGGCCATCGCGTCGAGTCGGTCGCGCAGCGGTGAGATGAGCTGGAGGCCCACCTCAGGCTTGTGCACCTGGATGGGGTGCGGGTCGAAGGTGATGGCCACGGCGTCGACACCAAGCTTATGGGCGCGCTCGATGCAGGTGGAGATGACTTTCTTGTGTCCGTTGTGCATGCCGTCGAAGTTGCCGATGGTCACGACACTGGCTTCGTTGCCGGGAATGTCAGAGAGGGAATACCAGACGTTCATGAGTCTCTTTCTAGAAAACCAGGACGGTACGCAAGCGAGTCGCATCGATGCGAAGCAGGCCCAGGACGGTGCCGTCGGGCGCGACGGCGGCGATAGGCGCTACCTCCCCCTCGGGGGCGCTCTGCGGGCAGTAGCCAGCCTCGACCGCCCACTGTGCCAGCTCGTCGCGCGAGCGCCTCGGGGCCTGGCCGTGCGCGAACGCCCCAGCCTCGGCCTCGGACAGGAGGAGCGAGGGGAACATCGTGCGCGCAGCCTCGCCCAGGGGGACGAGGGGCAGGACCGGTTCTGCGTCCACCTCCCCTTCCGGGGTGGCTGCCTCGACGGCGGCGCTCAGTTCCTCGAGCGTCATCGCCGTCTCCAGGGGCACGTCACCCACGCGCATGCGGCGCAGCGCGGTCAGGTGAGCACCCACACCGAGCGCCTCGCCGGCGTCGCGCGCCAGGGCGCGCACATAGGTGCCCGAGGAGCACTCGACGACGACGTCAACATCAACCACATGAACGGTGCCGGAGGGAACCTGTTCGTCGGGTGCGTTGTCATCGTCGTTCTCCTCGAGCACACACTCGACGGGGCGCGGGGGCGCGAGGACCTCCAGGCGCGAAATGCGCACCGGGCGCGCCGCCAGCTCGACATCTTCGCCGGCGCGGGCGAGCGCGTAGGCGCGCTTGCCGTTCACCTTGATGGCCGAGACGGTCGAGGGCACCTGCATGATGTCCCCGCGCAGCGGCGCGAGAGCGGATTCGAGCTGATCCTCGCTCAGCGAGTCGCAGCCAACGGCTGCGGTCGCGACGCCTTCGGCATCATCCGTGTTGGTGGTGACGCCGAAGCGGATCGTCGCCCGATATTCCTTCGAATGACCACTCACCCAGGTGAGCAGCTTCGTCGCCTTTCCGATGCCAATCACGAGGACTCCCGTGGCCATCGGGTCCAGAGTGCCGCCGTGCCCCACCTTGCGGGTGTGGGCCAGGCGTCGCACGCGCGAGACCACGTCGTGGCTGGTGAGCCCCTGCGGCTTATCAATGACAAGCAGGCCGGGACGCGGATTATCGGGTCGACGAGCCATGAGGGTCAGGCCCAATCCTTCGCTTCGGCCTCGTCCTCTTCGTCGTCGTGACGGTAGGGGTCAGCGTCACCGGCGTAGGTCGCACCCGCGGACGCGGCGGCGATGGCCTCGTCCTTCGCCTTGGCCTTGGCCAGGGCGTCCTCGAGCGCGGCCGCGCTCTCAGGCAGGGCATCGGGGATGAACTCCAGGGTCGGGGTCAGGCGCAGACCTAGCGCCTTGCCCACGCGGGAGCGGAAAAGACCCTGCGCGGACGCGAACGCGCGCGCAGCCTTCTCGCGCTGCTCGTCGTCGCCGAGCACCGTGTAGAAGATGGATGCGTGCTGGAGATCGCCCGTCACGCGCACGTCCGTGATGGTCACGAGCTCCAGGCGGGGATCCTTCACGTGGCGTCCGATCATCGACGCGACGGTCTGCAGGATTCGCTCCTGCACCTTTCGAACGCGAGCTTCATCAGCCATCGCGCCCTCCTTTCGGGCGTTGTCGCCCTCGTTAAAACACTTGGTGAGAGAAGATCGGGGTCCGAGCGTGCCCGGACCCCGATACTTCAAGCCATGCGATCAGTCACGAGCCTTCTCGCGCATCTCCCAGGTCTCAATGATGTCGCCTTCGGCGATGTCCTTGTGACCCAGCGTGATACCGCACTCGTAGCCCTCGCGGACCTCGGTGACGTCGTCCTTCTCGCGACGCAGGGACGCGATCTCGAGGTTCTCGGCGACAACCACACCGTCGCGCACCAGGCGAGCCTTGGTGCCGCGCTTGATCGTGCCGGAGCGGACGATCGAACCGGCGATGTTGCCGAACTTGCCGGAGCGGAAGACCTGACGGATTTCCGCGGTACCCAGCTGGACCTCCTCGTAGATCGGCTTGAGCATACCCTTGAGGGCAGCCTCAATGTCGTCGATCGCAGAGTAGATGACGTTGTAGTACTTGATCTCGACGCCCTCGGCATCCGCCATCTCGGCCACGCGCTCGGCGGGACGGACGTTGAAGCCGATGATGACCGCGTTGTCGACGGTCGCCAGGTTGACGTCGTTCTGCGTGATCGCACCAACGCCGCGGTGGATGATACGCAGCGCGACCTCGTCGCCCACGTCGATGCGCAGGAGCGAGTCTTCCAGGGCCTCGACGGCACCGGACACGTCGCCCTTGATGACCAGGTTGAGGGTGTCGACCTCGCCCTCGGCCAGGACCTTGTCGAAGTCCTCCAGGGAGACGCGCTTGCGGCGCTTGGCCAGCAGGGCCTGACGCTCGGCAGCCTCACGCTTGTCGGCGATCTGGCGGGCCGTGCGGTCATCCGACGCGACCAGGAACGAGTCGCCGGCGCGCGGGACGGACGTCAGACCGAGGACCGCGACGGGCGTCGACGGACCAGCCTCGGAGACGTCGTTACCGGCGTCGTCGAACATCGCACGCACGCGACCGTAGGACGAGCCGACCACGAGGGAGTCGCCCACGTGGAGCGTGCCGCGCTGGACGAGCATGGTCGCGACTGCGCCGCGGCCCTTGTCCAGGTTCGCTTCGATGGCGACGCCACGCGCATCGGTGTTCGGGTTGGCCTCTAGGGTCAGCGCCGCGTCGGCGGTCAGTAGGACGGCCTCGAGCAGCTCGCGGATGCCCTGGCGCTGCTTGGCGGAGATGTTCACGAACATGACGTCGCCGCCGTACTCTTCCGCAACCAGGCCGTACTCGGTGAGCTGGGAGCGGATCTTCTCCGGGTTCGCCGTGTCCTTATCGACCTTGTTCACCGCGACGACGATCGGCACGCCGGCCGCCTGCGCGTGGTTGATGGCCTCAACCGTCTGGGGCATGACGCCGTCATCGGCAGCGACCACGAGGATCGCGATGTCGGTGACCTGGGCACCACGGGCACGCATAGCCGTGAAGGCCTCGTGACCGGGGGTATCGATGAAGGTGATCGGGCGGGCGGTGCCGTCCTCAGCCTTGACTGTGACCTGGTAGGCGCCGATGTGCTGGGTGATGCCGCCGTGCTCGGTGTCGACGACGTCCGTGTGACGGATCGCGTCGAGCAGCTTCGTCTTACCGTGGTCGACGTGACCCATGACGGTGACGACCGGCGGACGGGGCACCATGTTCTCGGCGTCGTCGAGTTCTTCGGCCTCGAGGTCGATGTCGAAGGACTCGAGCAGCTCGCGGTCCTCGTCCTCGGGGGAGACGACCTTGACGTCGTAGCCGAGCTCCGCGCCCAGGGCCTCGAAGGTGTCCTGGTCGAGGGACTGCGTGGCGGTCGCCATCTCGCCCAGGGCGAAGAGGACCGTCACGAGTGCCGCGGGATTGACGTCGATCTTCTCGGCGAGGTCAGCAAGGGATGCGCCCTGGCGGATACGGATCTGCGCGCCGTTGCCGCGCGGGATCGACACGCCACCGATGACGGGCGCATTCTGCTGCTCGTACTCTTGACGCTTCGCGCGCTTCGACTTGCGTCCGCGCTGCGAGCGGCCGCCTCCGCGACCAAATGCGCCCGGCGTGGAGCCGCGACCGCCGCGGCCACCGCCGCGGGGACCGCCGAAGCCGCCGCCGTTGTTCTGGGGTGCGCCGCCGCCTGCTCCTGCACCGGCGCCGGGACGCGCGCCGCCGCGACCGCGGCCACCGCCGCGACCGCCGCGCTCTGCGCCACCGTTACCGGAGGCAGCGTTACGAGCGAAGTTCGCCTGGCCGGGCATCATGCCCGGGTTGGGGCGGTTACCGCCGGGACGCGGGGCACCGGGACGCGGGCCACCGTTACCGGAAGCACCCTGACGCGTAGCGCCGGGACGCGGGCCACCGTTACCGGAGCCACCCGGACGCGGGGTGCCGGGACGCGGGCCGCCTGAGCCGCCCGGACGGGGCATGCCCTGCGAGGATGCGTAGGGGTTGTTGCCCGGGCGCGGTCCACCGGGACGGGGGCCGCCGGGGCGAGCCGGGCGCGGAGCGTCGGAGCGACGCGGCGCAGGCTTGGGGGCGCCAGCCTCCGCGGGCTTACGGCCAGCGGGCTTGGGGGCACCTTCGGGCTTCTTGGCACGAGGCTTGGGCGCGCTCTTCGCGGCCGCGGCGGGCTTAGGCGCGCCGGGCTTGGGGGCGTCCGCCTTGGGAGCGGCAGCCTTGGGGGCCGCTTCAGCGGTCGCTTCTGCGGGGGCCGCAGCCTTCTTTGCGGCGGGCTTGGCCGCACTGGGCTTGGGGGCCTTGGAGGCGGGCTTTGCGTCCGCCTTCTTGGTCTTGGGGGCCGCCGCGAACTTCTCGCGCATCTGCCGCACAACGGGCGGTTCGAGCGAGGACGACGACGACTTGACGAATTCACCTGCTTCCTTCAGGTGACCCATCAGTTCTTTGCTGGTGATTCCGAGCTCTTTGGCGAGCTCGTGGACACGCAACTTTGCCACATTTCTCCATTCCGGAAGCGTCTCCGGTCCGGAGACGCCTTACTGATATTGCTGGCAGCTCATCGCTGGGTACTCATCGGGTGCCCATCAGCTTCCAACCCGCTTCCATTTTCTCGGCATTGATGGCCCGTGGCCATCACTGGTGGTTGATCAACTCCTCCACGTCGTCCCACACGCCATCCGGAACGTTTCCCGTTCGGAACGAGCGCGCGAGGCCGCGTCTGGCTCGGGCTTTCTGGATACACCCCGCGTCGGGGTGGATCCAGGCTCCTCGGCCTGGAAGAGTCGCCGTTTGATCGAGGTGAATCGATCCGTCCGGCGAGCGAACGATCCGCACGAGGGCGGCTCGGTTCGCGTGTGTGCCGCATCCAATGCAGGTGCGCTGGGGCCCAGGGGTGGGCACTGGCGGCACAGAATACGACACAATCCCCTAGCTTAGTCCAGCTAGGGGATTGCTCGTCTCAGATTCTATGAGCGACTTGTCACGTCGTCGGGGGTCGAGACGCGCGAGGCGATCGCGTCGTCACCGGTTTCCGTGTCGGCGTGGATGTCGATGTGGTAGTTCGTCAGGCGCGCGGCGAGGCGAGCATTCTGGCCTTCCTTGCCGATGGCGAGGGAGAGCTGGAAGTCCGGAACGATAGCCGTCGCAGTGCGGTTGTCCACGGAGTGGACGACGACGCGGGTGACGCGGGCCGGAGACAGCGAGTTGGCGACGAAGCGCGCCGGCTCGTCGGAGTAGTCGACGATGTCGATCTTCTCCCCGCCCAGCTCGGCCATGACGGAGCGCACGCGCGCACCCATCGGGCCAATGCATGCGCCCTTGGCGTTGATGCCCTCGCGGGTGGCGGCCACGGCGATCTTCGTGCGATGTCCAGCTTCGCGGGCGATGGCCTTGATCTTGACGAGGCCCTGCTGAATCTCGGGAACCTCACGCTGGAAGAGGCCGGCGACGAGGTTGGGGTGGGTGCGCGACAGGGTGATACGCGGGCCACGCTCGGTGCGCTCAACGCCCACGACATAGGCGCGGATGCGGTCACCGTGGCGGTAGGTCTCACCGGGAACCTTCTCACCGTCGGGCAGGACGGCTTCAAAGTCGTCGGAAACCTGGACCATCGTGGGACGTCCGGGACGCGGAGCCTGGACGGTGCCCGTGATGACCTGGCCTTCACGTCCGGCAAAGTCACCGAACACACGCTGGTCATCGGCGTCACGCAGGCGCTGCATGATGACGGAGCGCGCGGTCGACTGTGCGATGCGACCGAAGTTCTTCGGGGTATCGTCGAATTCGCCGATGGGATTGCCGTCTTCGTCCTCGTCCATGGCCATGACGGTGACGCGTCCGGTCTTCTTGTCGATTTCGATGCGGGCCTGGGAGATGGCACCGGGCAGGTTGTGGTACGCCTTGAGCAGCGCCTCTTCGATGGCATCGACGAGGGTCTCGAGGCTGACACCCTTTTCGTTTTCCACCATCCGCAGAGCGGTCATATCGATTTCCATGGTCTCCTACTTCCCCGTTCCAGAGTCGACGCGCGAACGCGCCTTCCTCATGTCCTGGTTACCCATGGTAATCGATCTGGCGCGGTTGGTGGTCGTTGCGATTGTCTCGCCCACGTCATGTTCATCTCCGATGCGCACCGAACAGCAGACGCCTCGGCCACACTGAGGAACGGGCGAGGCGTCTGCGAACGGGCGTGCGAGCGCCCGCTGGGTACTTTTCTACGGCAGGAAAGCGTTCGTCCAAGCTCCCGCCAGATCATCAACCGAGCTGCCCTCTTCGAGCCACCCGCCCTTTTCCATCCATTCCGTGTAGGAAGTCACGAGATCCTCTTGAATCTCACCCCAACGTCCGGAGGGAGTGAACCAGGAGTCGCGAATTGCCCGCAGCGAGGCACGTAGTACCTCGGGGCGCACGTGGCACATGGGCCACGTCATCGCTTCGACGGCACTGTCCTCGTCGTCCATTGCCTCTCGGTAGCCGCCACTCGCAGCTGCGAGGAACGTACGGACGAATTCGGGATTGCGTTCCAGGGTGTCCTCGCGCACCGACAGGAAGTAGGAGTGATGGGGTGCGACCCCCACCGAGTCGAATTCTAGGACGACCACCTCATCGAGAGGAGTGTTTCCTTGGAAGGGTTCCCACGCACGAACGTTCATAACGGCGTCGTAGAGACCCTGCTCGACGGAGCGAACGTCGGGCTCCCAGTTGCCGGGGTCCGAGAGGCGAATCAGGGTGGGGTCTCCCCCATCCGCGGCCACCGCCTCACGCACTTCGTGAATGAGACGAGCAACGGGCGGGACGGCAACGGTCTTTCCTTCAAGGTCCGCGAAGCGCGAGATCCCAGTCTCGGGTGTTGTGATTACCGCTCCCAGCTGACGCTGATTGAGCGTTGCAACGGCGACGAAAGGCACGCCAGCGGACCGCGACTGCAGAACGTGTCCCAGGCGCAGGGAGGCGACATCGTATTCGCCGCGCGCGAGCATCGCGGGCGCCCCTCCCCTGTCGTAACCGTCCGAGATGAGTTCGATGTCGAGTCCGGCCCGTGCAAAGCCCCCGTTGCGCCTGGCCAGGAAGAGGCCGGCATGGTTGGGCCACGGGTGTACGTATTCGAGCATTACTCGTGTGACTGGCATGGTGTTCCTTCGTGTTCGGTGCGCGCGTCAGTATTAGTAAGAGCGTCTTCCACGCGGGCGCACAGGGCGTGGAATCGCTCCAGTCGTCGGGTACCGCGCCCGCGAGGGTGCGGTAGATCAATCGGGATGATGTCTGTGATGTAACCGGGTCGCCCGCTCATGACATGGACGGTGTCGGCAAGTTGAACGGCTTCCCGGATGTCGTGGGTGACAATGATGGTCGTGCGCGATTCCTCGTCGAGAATGCCCGCGAGCCAGTCGCACACGTCTGCCCGGGTGAGGGCGTCGAGAGCCCCGAAGGGTTCATCAAGCAGGATCGCGCTGGCCGGGGTGAGCATCGTACGAGCGAAAGCAACACGGGCACGCATTCCTCCGGACAGTTCATCGGGCCGGTGGGAGGAAAATGAGCCGAGTGCCAGCCCCTCAAGGGCGGCTTGCGCCTGTGCGCGAGCGTCCCGTTTTAGGACTCCCGCCAGGACGAGAGGCAGAGCCACGTTGTCTCGGACACTGAGCCAGGGCACAAGCGAGTCCGATTGCGGCATGAGGGCGCAGGAGACAGAACTGTCCGCCTGCGCGTGGCCGAGCGCGTGGTCTGCCTGTTCGAGTCCCGCGGCAATACGGAGGAGTGTGCTCTTGCCGCATCCGGAGGGGCCGACGACAGCCGCTATCTTCCCCTCTGCTACCCCCAGGCTCGCACGCTCAAGCGCTCGCACGTTCCCCCGCGAGGAGCGGTAGGTTTTCGACACGTCAGCGATGTCGATGCGTCCGGGAACGACGCTCCGACTCCCCTTCGTCCGCTTCCAAGGGGAGGGCAGGGATCGCCGGGATGTCACCGCCTCAGCAGCGGCAACGAGTGCGTAGAGCAGGAGTGTCATCAGCACGAGGGTTCCAGCTCCGGCAAATACAAGGTCGGTGCGAAATGACGATTGCGCGCTCAGGAGGAATACCCCCAGTCCGCGTTTGGCGCCCATGAACTCGGCCGTTGCAGCCGATGCAAAAGCGTAGGTAGCCGCGATGCGGATGCCCGAGAACAGGTGCGTGTGCGCCCACGGCAGCCGCGCATGGATGAGGATCCAGAGAGGCGAGGCACCGGCGACAGCGAGTGGGTCGGTGAGGGAGCTGGGCACATGCCCAAGACCGCGCAGCAAGGCAATGGCCACGGGGAAGGCGGTGAACACCGCGACGACCACAATTTTCGAGGCCATGGTGAAGCCCATCCAGATCACCATGAGGGGTGCGATCGCCACCAGGGGGATTGTCTGGGAGACAACCAGGATTGGCATGGCGACGTGGGAGACGCGGGGCCAGAGCGACGTGGCCAAAGCGATGATGACTCCCGCAGCGATTCCGACGAGCATGCCCGCGATCCCTTCGATGCCCGTCGCCCACGCAGCCGCTCTGAGCGACGGCCAGCTGGCCGCAGCCGAGGTAACGATTGTGGTGGGAGCCGGCAGGATTCGCTCGGGCAGGCCTGACCAGGCGTGAAGAACCTGCCATGCTGTCACAACCACACCCAGGGAGGCGAGTGCCCAGGCTGAGCGCACGACGTTGTCGCGCGTGCGCCCAGCCTCCGACCTTGGCCTACTCGAGGAGATCATTGGTCACCATGTCTGCGCCACGCAGGCCGACGGATGTAGTCTTCCCGTTGGCGTCTTCAAGGAGCCCCTGTCCTTCCAGGTAGTCGATGTAGCGTTGCCAACGATCAACGTCGCCGTGACCAACGCTGCCAGCTGAGTCCTTCCAGTACTGCGACGAGAGCAGTTCTTGGCTCCGGGTGGCCAATTCGCGATCGATGGCGGCGTCGGGATTGGCATTCAACAGTGCGTCTACAGCACCGGACGGATCGACAATGGCATCCTTGTATCCGCGCTGGGTCGCCTGGATGAATCGCTGTGCCAGGTCGGAGTGGTCTCTCAGGTACGCGGGGGTTGTCACCAGACCCAGCTCGGCGGGCGTCGTCTCAACACCGTAGTCAGCGGGCATGAACCACTTGACGGGGGTCCCGGCGAGGTCCGCCTCGATCCCTTCCCACGTTGTGAGCCTTCGGCATAATCTGCCGTGCCGTTGTAGACGGCTGCGTAGGCGCTGGTTCCGAGCAGCGCGGTCTCCACATTTCCCTGTCCACCGTCGTTGCGGATCATAGTTTGCACCTTCGCGACACCTTCGGCTGCGCCCCAGGTTGCGAAGAGTTTTCCGTCGAGGTCGGCGGGCCTCGTAATATCCGAGTTGTCAGCGCGCACTGCGATACCCTGCGAGGACTCTTGCTGGAGGTTGAAGACCATGGTCATCTCATCACCGCGCGCTTTGCCGGCGATGACGGAGTAGGCGCCTTCAAAGGCAAAATCGGCTCCTCCGCCCAGGAGAATTGACGCGGACCCCGCTTCGGAGTATGGCAGGATCTCAACATCAATGCCCGCCTGCTCGTAGTATCCGCGGGCCATGGCCAAGTAGACGCCGGAATGGTTTGTGTTCGGCGTCCAGTCCAGGACGACACTCACTGTTTCCCGCGTATGCTCGCTCTGTGAGCTCGTTGCGGTGTCTGAGCAGGCCGCCACGGCGAGCGCGCAGGCGGGCAGCAGAATTGCAAGCCCCTTGATGGTTCGTTTCATTGTTGTTCCTTTCATTCGTGCGTCACTGCATCGTCAAGCCACGCCAGGTAGTCCTGCCCAGCCGGGCGTGTAAACCACCGAGTATGCTCGCCGAAGAAGATGTCAAGGCACCAGGTCGCGCCCGGGATAGATCGGGTCGCCCCGTACTGGTAGTCGATCCAGTTAAGGCCAGACTCCGCTTGGATCAGCGGCATCAAGGCAATGAGGCCGCGTCGTTCGAGAGGACTCAGGGGTCTGACGTCCTCGTAGCCTTCGATGAGGGCGAGGGTGATATCTCGGTGGACTGCCTCCTCCTCGCCGTCGACGATCCGCGTCCACTCGAAGGCATTGCGCTCGATAATGAGCGCCAAGTCGTAGATGGAGGGATTGTGGTCGGACAGCCCAAAATCGATAAATTGTGAGGGGGCAAGGCCCTGCCAGAAGACGTTGGAGATGTGCAGGTCTCCGTGGGTCCACGATGTTGGCAGATCGCGGGCGATCGGGGCGTATGCGGCGGCGAATTTCAGATGCGGCTCCCACTCGTCTTCGATACGTCTGCCCGTATCGCGCAGGAAGGCCGCAACCCCGGGTCGCTGCTCGATCCATTGGGCCAGGTCTCGGCGGGGATTGTCGGCGAAGAGGCGCATGCGTGACTGGTAGGCGCAGGGCGGGTTGTTGCGGGCTCGATAGTCCGCCGAGGCCAGGGCGAGTCGAGCGGTCATGGTGCCCAAGGCGTGCGCCTCCTCGAGGGTGCCTGGAATCGTCCACGTGGGATCATCACGGTACCGGTCCTCACCGATTGCCCCTTCGCACACTTCCCACGTGCCCGTTGGTGTTTCCCAGACGGTATCGCCGTCCACAAAGGGCAGAAAGCTGGGGTGGGAAAACCTTTCGTGCGTACGTGGGCCACGAGTCCGTGGACAGCTCGCAGGTGATCAGGGGGGACGGTGCCAGGCCCATAACGCTTGATGAAAACCGTCGTATCGCCCGCATCTACGAGGATTCCCGCGGTCGTTGGGCGGTTCGAAACCTGCAGGGCGGTGCCTGCGAGGGGGGGTGGCGAGGCGGGCGAGTACCCGGGAGATTTCGTCGTCGGAGATGACGGGCCAGACTCTGGTCGTCACGTCGAGATGATTGTTATCGTCGCTCACGTGGGCTCTTTCGCGTGCGCGCACGAGCCTTCGTGGAAGAAGTGTCTGCGTCCCTACGCCGGTATGACCCGGATCAGGTGTGTCGGTCGGAGGATCGCCTCCCTCTCAGCCCCTCGCTTCTGGGGCTCCCGTGCATCGCGTCACACTCTACACCCCACCGGGCTCACTATCAAACGGATCACACAAATGGGGTTATAGGACACTACGTGTTGCTGTGCGCGTGCTGGGGTTGCTTGTGGGCCCGCGGGTTTTCTGAGCACCGGGCCCGGCTGTGGGGTCCGGGCTGCTGTGTGTGCCAGTGGGCGGCGCGGCCATGCCCTCCGGTCCCTCCGGTGCCCTCCGCACCGGTGGGGCCTTCGTGGCTGATGTTGCTCGGCGCGTTGTCCTGCTACCCAGCTATGGCTGTCAATCAGCAATTCCGCATGCAATTCCTGTGAGTGCATGTCGGGGTTTTGGATCTAATCGTTGATATTCTGCGGTTTATGAGCTTGTGTTGATTCGTGCGGTGTGGGAATTGCATGCGAAATTTGGCTGGCGGTGGTGTCGTCGCCGCCCGCGTGCGCCGTGGCCTGGCCCTGCGGAGTCCGCATCGTGTCTTGTGTTCTCGTGCGCTGCACCCGATCCGTAGGCATTGCACCCCTTCTGATCGGGTGCACCGTGCCGTAACAGGTGTAGCGCCTCATCGTGGTGCCTGCGGACGACATAGGGCCGCATAATGGCTTGTTGCTAAGTGGTGTTACACCACTTAGCGGGGTATTACACCAGTTCGGAAGTGGTGTAATGCTCCCTAACTGGTGTAATGCTCCCTAACTGGTGCAACGCTCTCCGGCTGTGCACTGGATGGTTGTCGCCGATGAGGCAGCGGGGTTCGTCCTCGGCGCAGTGTCAGCCAGCCAACCACTATGTGGTGACATGTATCCGTGTGATTGCTTGTTATGGTTCAGCGGCGCATCATCTGCCGGGGCAATGGGGGTTTTGCACTACATGAAGCCCTCCGGCGGTGTGTCGCCGGCGTGTCGGAGCCTCATGTAGTGCAATTCCCCCCGTTTGGTGGCAGTCCGAGCATGGCTTTGGTTGGTGTGGTGCCCAAAGTGCAGACCACCTCGACGAAAAACGCTGAAAACGGGCTGTTGTGGGCGAGGTGGTCTGCGTTTTGGGCACAGTGGTGTCTGTCGTGGTGTGCTGCTCGCACGCCAACCCCTGAACATGCACGGTAACCCGTTGATACGCACGTAAACCCCTAGATGTGCACCTGGGCGGGGCCGCCCGGGCGCAGGTCATCGGGCCCGTGTGCGGATGAGAGTACCCACGCGCATGTCATCGGGTTAACGTGCGGATGAGAGGGCCCAAGAAAATTGACAGGCTCGATGAAGTCCTACCGTGACGGATCATGGGGCAACCACACACAGGGCACAATGCAGCATTCACAGGAACGAGGCAAACACGACCAACTAAAAAAGCTACTTTCCCGCGCGACAAAGCCGAAAAGTCACCCTCCCAGCAACACGATTTGTCCATCCTCATAGTTGGTCCCAACCAACTAAAATACCAACTTTCCCGCACCAGAAAGCCAAAAAGTCACCCGGCCAGCAACACGTAGTGTCCTATAACCCCACAAATGTGCCCGGCTGCGTGAATTCAGCCGGGCACATCGCAGATCGCGGGATTAGTTCCCCGTTCCAAAGTCGACGCGCGAGCGCGCCTTCCTCATGTCAGAATAGTCAATGGTAGTCGTTTCACCGTCAACATCGATCGTTGCACCGGTCTCGTCTGCGGCAACGACACGACCGGAGATGTAGCCACCGGCGCGCAGCTTGATGCGCACGAGACGTCCGATCTGTCGCATCCAGTGTCCGACCTTCGTCAGCTCGCGTTCGGCGCCCGGGAGTCGACACTTCCAGCAGGTATTCACCGTCGATCGGGATCCGCTGCATCCAGGGCTTTCGACACGGCGCGGGACACGTCCGCGAGCGTGTCGGAGTCGATTCCGTCGGCGCCAATGGGCGCTTCGACGATGACCCGCAGGAGCGGCATCGCATCGGAGCGTGAGCGGGTCACTGAGTCCAGTTCCAGTCCCGAGCGTGCGACCACGGGAGCCAGCAACTCCTCGAGCGGTCCCTCTGACGTGGACGATGCCATATGCGCCTATCTTTCTCTCGCGTACGCGGGTCAGTTCCCTATCCTACCCGGGGGTGTGGGATGATGCGGGTGTGCGTTTCGCAAATCTGACTTTGACCACACACCGCATCCCCGGCCTCGTCGCGACCGGAGCGGCGCTTTTTGCGCTGTCCGCGTGTTCGTCCTCGTCCATGCCGACTCTGTCCGGTTTTGACGCGGTGCGTGACCAGGCCGCGCGCACGGAGTCTGCGGCATCCGATCGGGCGACCCAGCTCGCCGACGTCGCGACGGACTGTGCGTCCTGCTCGGCGGCTCTGCGTGCCGTCGCGTCGGCATCGGGCGAGCGACTCGAGGTGCTGGGAGGCCTGTGGGATCCGTGGGGTGGATCGACGCCCGAGGGCGCTAGCGCCCCGGCTGCCGTGTCCGAGGCACCCACCGACGTGTCGGCTTTCGTCTCGTGGCTGGCTCGTACGGCCATCCGGGACCTGGAGATTGCCGCCGACACGAATCGCACGAGTTCCGAGGAGGCCCGCACGCTGTCGGCTGCGGCGCTGGGCCGTTACGCGAGCGCCGTGACGCTCGCCCAGGCGTACGGCATTGAGCTGGATGCTGGCCTGGACCAGGCCCTTCTTATCAATGACCGTGTAAACGCAGCCTCGCGCCAGGGTGTCCAGACCTGGTCTATTGATCTCTTTGATGCACCGACGCTAACCTCGTCATTCGCACCCTCCGGCAAGAACCTGGCTGCCTCGCAGGAGCTGTCGACTGCGGTCGCGACCTGGGATTGCACGGCGTCAACTCTGCCGAAGGCCCAGGTGAGCGCGGGTACCCTGACCGACGCCTACGCCGTGTCGGGCGAGCTCTTTGGTGCGCGCAGACGTCGCCCTGCGCGCCGGTGCGGCGGATATGCGCACGCCTCGCTGCGACCTTGGTTTCCTCGATGCCCCGTCCCTGGCCGCGAACTTGCTGGCAGCAGACGCCGCGATGTTGACCAGCGACTCCGCGGACGTGCGCGCAGCGGGGGCCAGCGCGGCGATGGCAGACATCGAACAGTGGGCACCTCGCACGACGCTGCCTGCCCTCATCGGCACGCGCTAAAGGATCATCACCAGCGCCGAGTAGGCGCTCCGCCATACACGCAACAGGGCCGCTCCCCCATCCGGGGGGCGACCCTGTGCCATTGTCTGGTCTCAGACCCTGGCTGCGATGTCATCACCGATCTGGGAGGTGGAGCGCACGAGCGGTGTTCCGGCTGCCGCGGCCTCGGCACGCGCCGCCATGTCGGCGTCGATCGCCGCGCGCACACGCTCGGCTTCCTCGGCGAATCCCATGAAGTCGAGCATGAGCGCGACCGAGGAGATGGTCGCGGTCGGGTCCGCCTTGCCCTGCCCCGCGATGTCGGGGGCGGAGCCGTGCACGGGCTCGAACATGGAGGGGAACTCACGCGCGGGGTTCAGGTTGCCAGACGCGCTCAGGCCGATGCCGCCGGTGACGGCCCCGGCCTCGTCGGTGAGGATGTCGCCGAAGAGGTTGTCGGTGACGATGACGTCGAAGCGGCCCGGGTCGGTGACCATGTAGATGGTGGCGGCGTCAATGTGGCAGTAGTCGACGCGCACGTCGGGGAATTCCTCCCCCCACCTCGTCGACGATGCGGCGCCACATGTGCCCGGCGTTGACCAGGACGTTGTGCTTGTGGACGAGCGTGAGGTGCTTCTTGCGCGAGGCGGCGGCCTCGAAGGCGTAGCGCACGACGCGCTCGACGCCGTAGGCGGTGTTGACGCTGACCTCGGTGGCGATTTCGTGGGGGGTGCCCACGCGCACGGCCCCGCCGTTGCCGCAGTAGAGGCCCTCAGTGCCTTCGCGCACGACGACGAAGTCAATGTCGCCGGGGTTGGCCAGGGGGCTGGGCACGCCCTCGTAGTACTTCGAGGGGCGCAGGTTCACGTAGTGGTCGAGGGCGAAACGCAGCTTGAGGAGCAGACCGCGCTCGAGGACGCCGGAGGGCACGGAGGGGTCACCGACCGCACCAAGCAGGATGACGTCATGGTGCTTGATGGCCTCGAGGTCCTCATCGGTGAGGGTGTCGCCGGTCGCGTGCCAGCGCTCGGCACCCAGGTTGAAGTGGGTGGTGGAGTAGTCGATGCCCTTGTCCGCCAGGACGCGGTCCAGGACCTTGAGGCCTTCGGGGACGATTTCCTTACCGATGCCGTCACCGGGGATTACTGCGATGTTCAGTGTCATGTCTCCATCTTCCCCCGCGTCTCCCCCGCGCGTCCGGGTGGGTCCAACCCGTGGTCTCTTTGGGCCGTGACGTCCCCCATAGACGAGGCCGGGGCCGGGAGGGCACTTACGCTCCCCCGGCCCCGGCCGAGACATCAGGTCAGATCAGATCCACGCACCCGAGGATGCGAAGTAGTACCAGCGACCGTCGATGGTCTGCCAGCCGGTGACCATGTGGCCATCACCGGCGAAGTAGTACCAGGTGGAACCGATGTGCTGCCAGCCGGTGAGCATGGCGCCCGAGGGGGCCAGGTAGTACCAGCTGCCGGCGTGCTGCCAGCCGGTGCGCATCGCGCCGGAGGCGGAGAAGAGGTACCAGGTGCCGTCGACCTGGGCCCAACCGGTGGCCATGGCGCCGGTCGAGGGATCCAGGTAGTACCAGCTACCGGCATCCTTGAGCCATCCGCTCACGCGGGCACCGTAGCCGTTGTAGTAGCTCCACGTTCCGCCCTGGTTATCCCATCCGGTAACCATCATGCCGTCCGCGCCGAAGCGGTAGGTGGCGTCACCGATGGCGATCGTCTGGTTCATCGCGTAGCTGGAGTCCTCCAGCTGCCACTTCCAGCCCGAGCCGGTGTTCACCCAGTGCGCGGGGGTAACCGCGGGGCGGGCTCAGGGGTGGGCTGCGGTTCCGGAGTCGGCTCAGGGGTGGGCTGCGGTTCCGGAGCGGGCTCCTCGCCGGGATCGGTCAGGCCAAGGTAGGCAGCGTCCACGCGCATGAACTCGATGTTCTTGTAGCCGCCGGACTCGTACAGGAGGCCCCAGGTGCCGTCACCGAGGGGGTGCAGCGTCGAGTAGGCCATCTCACCACTCTCGAAGACCTTGCCCTCGTTCCAGGTGAATCCATCGTCGTAGGAGACGCGGATGGTGCCGTTGGCGCGGGCGCTGGAGGAGTCGGCATTCGAGAAGAGCAGGACGCGAGCGCGGGCGGAGCCCTCGGGGGCATCCGGGTATGCGCGCACGATGGAAGCATTGTTACGCGGGTCCGTCAGGTCCCAGTTGTGGCGGAAGGGACCCCAGGTCTGCCCGCCATCGTAGGAAATGGTTTCGAGGCGCTGGCCGGCGGTGCCCTGCGTGCGCGAGTTGAGCAGCAGGCGACCGTCGGAGAGCTCGACGACCTTGTTTCGTCGGCGCTGCCTTCGGTGGGCGCACCGGGCTTCCAGGTCACGCCGTGGTCGTCGGAGTAGACGGAGACGGCCATGAGCGAGGTCGTGCCGGCATTGGCGACGGCGTACTGCTGGATGAGGCGGCCGGCGTGGGCGCCGTAGCGCAGCTGGATGCCTTCACCGGAGGAGGCGAAGCGGGTGAACCACTGTCCTTCGTATCCGGCGGTCACCTGGTCGGTGATGGTGCGCGGGTTCACCCAGGTCTCGCCGTTGTCGTGGGACTCGACGACGTGGGCGTGCAGGATGTTACGAGCCGCGGGATCGGTGCCCAGATGGGACTGGAAGAGGCCTGCGTCGTAGGACTTGACCGAGAACAGGAAGATCGTTCCGGTGGTGCGGTCCACGACGAAAGAGGGGTCGGAGTAGCCAATCTTCTCCGCGCCGGGGGTTCCGGCGAGGGCGGTCTTGATGGGCGTCCAGGACTTACCGCCGTCCTTGGAGATGCGGTAGACGATGGAGTTGGCCTGGGGCGCATCCTGACAGGTGTTGGGGCGGCCGTCCCACGAGGCGATGATCCAGCCATTGTTGGCGGTGGTCAGAGCGGGGATGCGGTGGCAGCTAAATCCGGCGAGGCCGGGGGACGCGAGGCGAACCTTGTCGCCAATCGCGTAGTCATGCGGTGTCTCCAGCGGATCCGGGGCCGGGGGACGCTCACCCTGGGCGACGGTCACCGGGTCGGCGTTGGCGGTAATGCCACCGGCGATGACGTCGGTGCCGTTACGGTCACGGGTGGCTGCCCACGTGGTCATCGGGGTGAAAGTGCCGGCCGCGACATCGTCAGCGGTCACGGTGTGCGTGGCGGTCGTGCACTGCTTGGTGGTGTGCGCGGCGAGGTTGTGCCAGCGGCAGTTCGGAGCGCCGGTGGTGAGGACGCCGGACAGGTTCGAGTCCACCGGGAAGACGGTGAGCGCGCTGTCGGTGTTGTTGGTGTAGGTGACGGTGATGGTGATCAGGTCACCTTCGTACACCTTGTCTCCGTGGGAGTCGGTGCGCGTGACGGTGACGGTGATGGGGGCCGAACCTTCGTCGGTTGCCGAGGCCGTCACCGGAGCAGCTGCACCGGTGTCACTGGTCGGGGTCGCGAGCGCGGGAACCGAGAGAGTCGCGCAGAGCAGCACGGCTCCCGAGGCAGCCGCGAGGGCGCGCCCGTAGTGGCGGAGGGTCATCATTGGTCCTTCCGATATGGGTTGTCAATCAGCGGTCAGTGAGTCATGACTCACTATCCACGAGATTCATCATACAAATTTAGATGCTCGCTAACCAGTTATACGACAGACAATTTTTATCAACGTCTAGGACAATTACCTTAGAATGATCGAAATTTGCACACACCTGTCAGCCCCTCACCCCACAACAGACCGACACGCTCACACCCCCAATCCCCACACCACGGGGCAATGCCAACCCCTCCCCTGTCAAACCGAACGATCCAACAAACAATTCGCCTCACCAGGACATACTGACCAACACTGAGCAGTGGAACAGGTCATAGCTAGTTGCTCAGCAAGCACTTACCTGTAAACTAGTCCTGTCAATCAGTCTTTCGTAGCAAGGAACTACCGTGCGCCCCTCCCGTCGAACTCTGACGCGCGTAGCGTCGGCCGCCGTCGCTTCCCTCGTGATCGTTGCACCGATCTCAACCGTTTCCAATGCGGACGCCCTCTCCCCCGCGCCCCTTCCGTGGACGAACGGCTCCGACGAAGCAGCGGCAAACTAACCCTCGCGGGAACACAGTCAAACGTAACCCGCGCCTGTCAGCACAAAAGAGCCCCGGCCTCGTCCCACATTGGGAACGAGGCCGGGGCTTGACGCTATCCGAAACGGAGCTTGAGATCAGCGCGCGGCGCTGCCCTCGGTGTAGTCCTCGTCGGAGTCGGTCCAGCCGAAGGCCTTGCGCAGCTTCTGGCCGGTCTTCTCGATCGGGTGGGCCTCTTCCTCGGCGCGCAGCGCCTTGAACTCGAGGGCGCCGTTATCCTGATCGGCGATGAACTTGCGGGCGAAGGTGCCGTCCTGGATGTCAGCCAGGACAGCCTTCATGGCCTCCTTGGAGGACTCGTTGATGACGCGCGGGCCGGAGACGTAGTCGCCGTACTCGGCGGTGTCAGAGCAGGACCAACGCTGCTTGGTGATGCCGCCCTCGTTGATGAGGTCGACGATCAGCTTCATCTCGTGGCAGACCTCGAAGTAGGCGATCTCGGGCTGGTAGCCAGCCTCGACCAGGGTCTCGAAGCCGGCCTGGATCAGGTGGGAGACGCCGCCACACAGGACAGCCTGCTCGCCGAACAGGTCGGTCTCGGTCTCTTCGGTGAAGGTCGTCTTGATGACGCCGGCGCGGGTGCCGCCGATGGCCTTCGCGTAGGACAGGACGAGGTCCCAGGCCTGGCCGGAGGCGTCCACCTCAACGGCGACGACGTCCGGGGTGCCCTTGCCCTGGGTGTAGGTCTCGCGGACCTTGTGGCCGGGGCCCTTGGGGGCGACCATGACGACGTCGTGGCCCTCGGGGACCTCGATGTAGCCGTAGCGGATATTGAAGCCGTGTGCGAAGAGAAGGGCGGCGCCTTCCTTCAGGTTGGGGGCAACCTGCTCGGCGTACACGTAGCGCTGGACCTGGTCGGGCAGCAGCAGCGAGACGACGTCGCCCTCGGCGACGGCCTCGGCCACGTCCTTGACCTCGAGGCCAGCGGCCTCAGCCTTGGCCCAGGAGGAGGAACCGGGGCGCAGGCCGACAACCACGTCAACTCCGGAATCCTTCAGGTTCAGCGCGTGCGCGTGACCCTGCGAACCGTAACCAATGATGGCAACCTTCTTGGACTGGATCAGCGACAGGTCTGCGCCGTCGTCGTAGATGATTTCTGCCATTTGTCATTTCTCCTTCAGTTGATCCGTGATCGAGCGCGACCCGCGGCCGATAGCCACGGCGCCCGACTGGACGAGTTCGGTGACGCCGTAGGGCTCCAGGGCCCGCAGCAGCGCCTCCAGCTTGGGTAGGGAGCCGATCGATTCGATAACGACCGACTCGGGTTGCACGTCGACGACGTGTGCGCGGAACAGGTCCACGATCTGCAGGACCGAGGTGCGACGGGTCTCGTCAGCCTGGACCTTCATCATGAGCAGACGCCGTTCGACGGAGTCTTCGGGTTCAAGCTCGACGACCTTGAGGACGTTGATGAGCTTGTTGAGCTGCTTGACCACCTGCTCGATGGGCGCGGAGTCGGCGTCCACGATGATGGTCATGCGAGAGATTTCGGGATGTTCCGTCTCTCCCACAGTCAGCGACTTGATATTAAAGGCGCGGCGGGCGAAAAGCGCGGCGACGCGGGTGAGCACGCCGGGCTTGTTTTCGACCAACACGGCCAGAGTGTGACGATTCGTCATCAGTCTTCCACCTCCCAGTCGGGCGCCATGCCCTTGGCGTAACGAATCTCATCGTTGGACACGCCCGCGGCGACCATCGGCCAGACCATCGAGTCCTTGGAGACGCGGAAGTCAATGAGAACGGGGCGATCGTTGATCGACATGGCCCATTCGATGGCCTCGTCGACCTCGTCGATGGAGCGAACGGTGCGCGCGGCCATGCCGTAGGCCTGCGCGAGCAGCTCGAAGTTGGGGATCTGCTCGCCCTCGACGGGGTTGAGCGTCGTGTTCGAGTAGCGCTTGCCGAAGAACAGGGACTGCCACTGGCGCACCATGCCCAGCACCGAGTTGTTGATGAGGGCAACCTTGATCGGGATGTTGTTGATCGTGCAGGTGGCCAGTTCCTGGTTGGTCATCTGGAAGGAGCCGTCGCCGTCGATCGCCCACACGACCTTGTCGGGGGCCGCGACCTGGGCGCCCATGGCTGCGGGGATGCAGTAGCCCATGGTGCCGGAGCCGGAGGAGGAGATGAAACTTCGCGGGTTGTCCAGCGTGATGAACTGCGCGGCCCACATCTGGTGCTGGCCCACGCCCGTCACGTAGATCGCCTCGGGGCCAACCGTGTCGGAGAGCTTCTTGAGGACCTCCTGGGGCGCCATCATGCCGTCTTCGGGCTCAGCCCATCCGATCGGGTACTTGGTACGCAGTCGGTCGAGGTAGCGCCACCATCCGGAGATGTCCGCCTTGTTTTCCGACGAGGCCTGGGCGATTTCCTCGGTGAGGATCGGCAGGGCGGTCGCCAGGTCTGCGACGATCGGGATGTCGGCGTGGCGGTTCTTGGAGATCTCCGCGGCGTCGATGTCGATGTGCACGACGGTCGCGCGGGGTGCGAAGGAGTCGAGGCGGCCCGTCACGCGGTCGTCGAAGCGGGCGCCGAGCGCCACGATCAGGTCGGCGCGCTGGAGGGCGCCGACGGCCGCCACGGTGCCGTGCATGCCGGGCATGCCCAGGTTGTGGCGATCGGAGTCAGGGAAGGCGCCGCGGGCGGTCAGCGTGGTGACAACGGGGGCGTTCGTGATCTCAACGAGGTCGGCGAGGGCGTCGGTGGAACCGGAGCGCACGATGCCACCGCCCACGTACAGCACGGGAGCCTGGGCATCGGCGATCGCACGGGCAGCCGCGCGCACCTGCTTCATGTTCGGCTTGTCCGCGACGCGGTAGCCGGGCAGGTCGAGGGCGGGAGGCCAGGAAAAGTCCATCTCGGCGACCTGCGCGGACTTGGTGATATCCACGAGGACCGGGCCGGGGCGGCCGGTTCCCGCGAGGTGGAAGGCCTCGGCCAGACGCGCGGGGATCTCCGCGGGGTCCGTGACGAGGAAGGAGTGCTTGGTGATGGGCATCGAGGCGCCGACGACGTCGGCTTCCTGGAAGGCGTCGGTTCCGATCAGGGATGCGCCGACCTGGCCGGAGATCACGACGATCGGGACCGAGTCCATGCAGGCGTCACCCAGGGCAGTGAGCACGTTGGTGGCGCCGGGGCCGGACGTCACGATCGCGCAGCCAACCTTACCGGTGGCCAGGGCGTAGCCTTCGGCGGCGTGGCCCGCGCCCTGCTCGTGACGGACAAGAATGTGGCGGATGGACGTCGACGCCAGTAGCGGGTCGTAGGTCGGGAGAATTGCGCCGCCGGGCATACCGAACACGTCGGTGACGCCCAGGGCCTCGAGGCTGGCCACGATAGCCTCTGCTCCGGTCATGCGGGTGGTGTTGGCGGTGTCGCTCACCATTCGTCCTCTCAATCGTTGGGACCGTCTCAAAGAAAAAACCCCGTCAGGTCCGGCAGATGCGCGGATGCGGGGAATTCGGCGTGCGATCCATCCTCACGTTACACGGCAGGCATCGCACGCCCGGGTACGATGACCAGGGCGAGGATTCCAATTCCGCGAACGTTGAGCATGCCTTTACCGTATCTCGCCTGGGCGCTGCGCTCTTCTTCATCTCATTGTGCGGACCTTCGGGCTCTGATCGCCATCTAGGACGATGGACTGAGATGCACAGCACTTATTACTGGTTTAATTGACTCATACCTCATATCACAATCCACAACACGGAGATTTCATCGTGCATCAGGTGTTCGAGATTCTGAGCGAGCAGCCGGTTCTGTTCCTCTTCATTCTCATCGGTATAGGCATGGCGTTCGGCCATGTGAAAATCAGGGGCATTAGCCTCGGCGCCGCCGCCGTTCTGTTCTTTGCCATCGCGTTGGCTGCGTGGGCGCAGTCCTACGACATCGAGCTGCGAGTCACCCCCCAGCTGGGCACTCTCGGCCTGACGCTCTTCACGTTCGCGATCGGCATCAACTCGGGTGCGTCGTTCTTCCACAATCTGAAGACCGCCGTCGGCCCGATTCTGACGATGGTTGCCCTCTACGGCATCACCGCCACCGTCGGTCTCTACCTCGGTAAGGCCATGGGTATGGACGTTCCGCTCATCGCCGGTACCTTCGCGGGTTCGGTGACGAACACGCCCGCTCTGGCCGCCGCCGGCGATGCCTCCGGCGATCCTGCACGTGCGACGGTCGGCTACTCGATCGCCTACCTCTTCGGCGTCATCGGTATGCTGGCAGCCTCGATGGCCGCACTGCACTACGGCCGCAACGATAAGGATGCCCCCTCTCCCCTGTCGAACCGCACGATCCGCGTCGAACGCGACGACCACCCCTTCGTCGGCGACATCTACGAGAAGCTCGGCGAGAAGGTCTCCTTCTCCCGCCTGCGCCGCGGCGAGACCGGCCCGATCACCCGTCCCCAGATGTCCGACACGCTCGATCCCGGCGACCTCGTGACGGTCGTCGGTCCCCGCGAGCTCGTCGCTCGCGCAGCCACCGAGCTGGGCCACGCCTCCTCGCATTCCCTCATGCAGGATCGTTCCTACCTGGACTTCCGCCGCGTGACGATCTCCAATCCGAAGGTATCGGGCCGCACGGTCGCCTCGCTCGGCCTCGCCAAGGAGTTCTCCGCGACGATCTCGCGTGTTCGCCGCGGTGACGTCGACATGGTCGCCGAGCCTGGCCTGGTCCTCCAGCAGGGTGACCGCGTGCGCGTCGTCGCTCCGACCTCGAAGATGGCAGAGATTACGAAGTTCTTCGGTGACTCGTCCCGAGGTCTCACGGACCTCAACCCGATCGCCCTGGGCATCGGCATGGCGCTGGGCATCGCGATCGGCGAGCTGCCGATCCTGACCCCCGACGGCTCGTACTTCTCGATCGGCTCCGCCGCCGGCACACTGATCGTCGGCCTCGTCTTCGGCCGCATCGGCCGCATCGGCCCCGTCGCCACCGCCCTGCCCTTCACGACCTGCCAGGTGATAGCCGAGCTCGGCCTGCTGGTCTTCCTCGCGCAGGCCGGTGCCAAGGCTGGCGGCCAGATCCTCGAGGCCTTCACGTCGGGCGCCTGGATCCGTATCTTCGCACTGGGCCTCATCATGACATCGATTATGGCGGTCGGTCTGTACTGCACGATGCGCTGGGTCTTCAAGATGGGCGGCACGAAGCTCGCCGGTCTGCTCGGTGGCGCGCAGACGCAGCCTGCCGTCCTCGCTTTCGCGAATGGCCGTACCAACGCCGATCCTCGCGTGTCGCTCGGCTACGCGCTGGTCTACCCGGTCGCCATGGTCGGCAAGATCGTCGTCGCCACAATCCTGGGTGGCATGTAGCGGCAACGTCTCCCGCGGGTTCGATCCCGCGACAACAATGGGGCCGGCCCTTTCGGGTCGGCCCCATTCGTATGCCTTAAACCCCTCTCCCGAGCCAGTACCGGGCACCACGCCGCCTGGTTGGAGGTAGACACGGCGCTTGTGAGGCCGGGCTGCGGTGCCCGTGGACGGTGGCGGGGTCAGTTAATCAAAAGGCCAACACACGGCCTGCGAGGCCTGGCTGCGGTGCCCGTGGGCGGTGGCGGGGCCTGGCCGGGCTTCGAGATCGACCACTCCGAGCCGTCAGGCTCGTGTGTGGCGATCTCGCGGGCGGGCCGCCGCCCACGGGCAACAAAGCAGCCCGGCCGGGGCCGCTGCTCGCGCTACAGGCGTAAACCTGGCGGGCCGCCGCCCACGGGCACACAAAGCAGCCCGGCCGGGGGCCGATGCTCGCGCTACAGGCGTAAACCTGGCGGGCCGCGGCCAGGCGTAAACCTGGCGGGGCGCGGCCAGGCGTAAACCTAGCGGGGCGCGGACACGCAACGAGGCCGCGACCGGTTTCCCGGCCACGGCCTCGTCGATGAATGAGCGTCAGCGCGAAATCAGCGCGACGAGCACTCGAGCGGCCACCGCCGCCACGCACACGATCGCGATGTTGCGGCCGACGGCGCGGATCTCGTCACGGTCAATCTCGTACTCAAACTCAAACGACGGCGGCTTCAGGCCCGCTTCGATCTCGAATTTCATACGTTCTCCTCCTCGTACTCCCACAGGTTGGGGACTCGTTCTTGCTTTTCGACGAGCCAGTTCTTATCCGTCAGCATACGGGAGAGCGCGAGGCCCATGCCGATCGCGACGATCGTGAACATGACCGTGAAGAGCGCGGCGAGCGCATCGTCGATCTGCTGGTTGTTCAGGTAGGTCAGAGCACGATAGAGCGGCACACCGGGGATCATGATGACGACAGCAGGCACGGACAGGGTCACGCGCGAGAAGCGCGTCCTACGGGCCACGAAGACGGCGAGAAGGCCAGCTGCGAGCGCGGCGAGGCCGACGCAAGCCGGGGCAGGAACGCCGAGTTCCAGGTGCAGGCCAATACGAGCGGTGTTGATTACGGCGCCGATGAGTGCGGCCGTCGCGCACACACGTTGCGGTGAATTGAAAAGCATCGCAAACCCGTATGCGGCCACGAAGCTCGCAACGAAACGGAGAATATAGTGCAGCCAGGGAACGAGCGATACGCCGTACTCGGGCGTCACAGACCACCCAAAGACAGCCGAGATCGCCCAGACGGCCACGCCCGCTGACATGACGAGCATCGTCACGTACACGAGGCGACCGACTCCACCTTGGAAGTCTTGTCGCACCAAATCGATCAGGCCAGTCACCAGCGGGAAGCCTGGGACCAGGAAGAGCAGCGCGGAAATAAAGCCGGCCTGATGCGTGGACTCGATGCCGAGGAACTGTTGAGCGGGAGCAACCAGCAAAATGTAGATCATCGCTGCGAGGGCACCGCACGCCATCCACACGCCGAAGTGGTTCATGTGGCGGATCAGCATCTGGCGGCGCAGCGCTTGTCCGAAGAACGAGGCGACGGCGACGGCAGAGCACTCGACCCATCCCCCTCCGTTGAGGAATGCGAACGCCGCACAGGCGAGGCCTGAGGCGAGCGCGTTCGAGAACCAGTCGTAGAGGCCGGGAACCTTCGCGATCTTGTCCAGCTCGTCCGACACGTCCTCGACTCGCACGGACTTGCCGTGCAGGGACGCCACGTAGTTGTTGATGCGGTCGATCTTGTCAGCGTTAACGCCCATGAGGCGCTGCTCGGCGAGCTCCGTGCGGAAAGTTCCGTTCGCATACGCGGTCGCGATAATCTCCGTATACGTGACCTGTGCTCGGTGCTCAGAAATGCCGACTGCGCGTGCGAGATCAGCCATTGACTTCTTGACGCGATAAGCGCTCGCGCCAAACGACAGCAGCATCTGGCCAAGCCGTAGAACAACCTGGGACTGATGAGCAAGGCGATCGTGCGCCGCCATGCGCTGAGCGAGAACCTCGTCTTTGGGACCGTGATGGTGAGGCCCGTGCGGATGTGGAGAAGTGACCATGGGAATAGCATCGCACGCGTAGCGCCGTTATGTGGGCGACGTTGGTCCGTGACGTGTGGTTTTTCATCTAGTGGACACACGCGGAAACACAACGCAGACGGATACGCCACCACTGCGACACGATTAGCTGCGTCAGGCGCGGTTAACGCTGGGAGCTGTGGGACAAATGCGCGAAGGGCCTCACCCGTTGGGGTGAGGCCCTTCGTTGTAGGTGTGTTGTGGCGGTGTCCTACTCTCCCACAACCTGGCGGTTGCAGTACCATTGGCGCTGCCGGGCTTAGCTTCCAGGTTCGGAATGGAGGCTGGGCGTTTCCCCGGTGCTATGACCACCACAAGATTTGGTGTTCAACACTCTCCCCGCACGCTGCTTGGTGGGGGGTGTGGGTTGATCGTGGTTTGTATAGTGGTTGCGGCGTGTTGTTCACGGTTTTTGTTTCACCCAAGGGCACTTGCGTGTTTGGGTTGTTGTTTAGTGTTGGCCCATTAGTACCAGTCGGCTCACGAGCACATTGCTGTGCTTCCACCTCTGGCCTATCAACCCGCTAGTCTGGCGGGGGCCTCTCACCCCACGGAGGGGGCGTGGAAACCTCATCTTGAAGCAGGCTTCCCGCTTAGATGCTTTCAGCGGTTATCCCTTCCGAACGTAGCCAACCAGCCATGCACCTGGCGGTACAACTGGCACACCAGAGGTTCGTCCATCCCGGTCCTCTCGTACTAGGGACGGCCCTTCTCAAGTTTCCTGCGCGCACAGAGGATAGGGACCGAACTGTCTCACGACGTTCTGAACCCAGCTCGCGTACCGCTTTAATGGGCGAACAGCCCAACCCTTGGGACCAACTCCAGCCCCAGGATGCGACGAGCCGACATCGAGGTGCCAAACCATGCCGTCGATATGGACTCTTGGGCAAGATCAGCCTGTTATCCCCGGGGTACCTTTTATCCGTTGAGCGACCACGCACCCACGTGCCATGGCCGGATCACTAGTTCCTGCTTTCGCACCTGCTCGACCCGTCGGTCTCACAGTCAAGCTCCCTTGTACACTTGCACTCGCCACCTGATTACCAACCAGGCTGAGGGAACCTTTGAGCGCCTCCGTTACATTTTAGGAGGCAACCGCCCCAGTTAAACTACCCACCAGGCACTGTCCCCAACCCGGATCACGGGTCTAGGTTGAGGTGACCGCTTGAACCAGAATGGTATTTCAACGACGACTCCACCACCGCTGGCGCGGCAGCTTCACAGTCTCCCACCTATCCTACACAAGTCCAAGCGAACACCAATACCAAGCTATAGTAAAGGTCCCGGGGTCTTTCCGTCCTTCTGCGCGAAACGAGCATCTTTACTCGTACTGCAATTTCACCGAGTTCGCGGTTGAGACAGCGGAGAAGTCGTTACGCCATTCGTGCAGGTCGGAACTTACCCGACAAGGAATTTCGCTACCTTAGGATGGTTATAGTTACCACCGCCGTTTACTGGGGCTTAAATTCACCGCTTCACACCCACAAAGGGGTGTTGACGGTTCCTCTTAACCTTCCAGCACCGGGCAGGCGTCAGTGCGTATACATCGCCTTACGGCTTCGCACGCACCTGTGTTTTGATAAACAGTCGCTTCTCCCTATTCTCTGCGACCCCACAACCCCACCAACACGCACGGCGTTGGGAAGTTACGGGGTCCTCCTTATCCCGAAGTTACGGAGGAATTTTGCCGAGTTCCTTAACCACGATTCACTCGAACGCCTCGGTATACTCTACCTGACCACCTGAGTCGGTTTAGGGTACGGGCGCGTTATGCCCTCACGTCGAGGCTTTTCTCGGCAGCTTAGGATCACCACAAGTCCACACACGCGTGTGTCCCTCATCAGTTCTCACCCTTAGTGTCCCCCGGATTTGCCTGGGGGACGGGCCACAACCTTAAATACGCACAACCATCGGCGCACTGCAGCTACCTGTCTGCGTCACCCCTGTTAACACGCTTGCCTACAATCACCGGGGCCCCAAGACCCACACACACCCAAAAACCCGAAGGCTTAAGAGTGGCGTGAGCAAGTTGGTTAGCACAATGACTTCAGCATGGGCGGTCATAACGCGGTACCAGAATATCAACTGGTTGTCCATCGACTACGCCTGTCGGCCTCGCCTTAGGACCCGACTAACCCAGGGCGGATAAACCTAGCCCTGGAACCCTTAGTCAATCGGCGCTGCGGATTCTCACCGCAGATTCGTTACTCATGCCTGCATTCTCACTCCCACACAATCCACCAGAAGTTCCCTCCAGGCTTCACCTCGTGCAGGACGCTCCCCTACCCAACAACACACCGACATCCAGTTCCTGGTGCCAGCTCCATGCGTTGTTGCCACAGCTTCGGCGGTACGCTTGAGCCCCGCTACATTGTCGGCGCAGAACCACTTGACCAGTGAGCTATTACGCACTCTTTCAAGGATGGCTGCTTCTAAGCCAACCTCCTGGTTGTCACCGCGACTCCACATCCTTTCCCACTTAGCGTACGCTTAGGGGCCTTAGCTGATGATCTGGGCTGTTTCCCTCTCGACTACGAAGCTTATCCCCCGCAGTCTCACTGCCGCGCTACACCTAATGGCATTCGGAGTTTGGCTGACGTCAGTAACCCATAGGGCCCATCGGCCATCCAGTAGCTCTACCTCCACCAGGGACCACGCGACGCTGCACCTAAATGCATTTCGGGGAGAACCAGCTATCACGGAGTTTGATTGGCCTTTCACCCCTACCCACAGTTCATCCCCCAGGTTTTCAACCCTGGTGGGTTCGGTCCTCCACACAGTCTTACCTCTGCTTCAACCTGACCATGGGTAGATCACCCCGCTTCGGGTCTAGAACACGCGACAAACGCCATATTTCAGACTCGCTTTCGCTACGCATACCCCACACGGGTTAAGCACGCCACGTATCACTAACTCGCAGGCTCATTCTTCAAAAGGCACGCCATCACCCCACAAGGCTCTGACGGCTTACAGGCACACGGTTTCAGGTACTATTTCACTCCCCTCCCGGGGTACTTTTCACCATTCCCTCACGGTACTATGCACTATCGGTCATCAAGTAGTATTTAGGCTTACCAAGTGGTCTTGGCAGATTCACACGAGATTTCACGAGTCCCGCGCTACTCGGGTACCACACCCACACCACACAACACCAGTCCATCTACACGACTCTCACGCTCTACGGTCAGACTTCCCAGACTGTTCAACTCCCAGCATCACATGGCGCGACCCTCCGGCAGAAGAGTCCAACATGGCCCCACAACACCAAACACGCAACGGCCGCCGCCTCTCACACGCATCTGGTTTAGCCTCCTCCGCTTTCGCTCGCCACTACTCACGGAATATCTTTCCTGCGGGTACTGAGATGTTTCACTTCCCCGCGTTCCCCCCATCACCCTATACACGTTCAGATGATGGTAACCCAGCACAACCCAGGTTAGGTTCCCCCATTCGGACACCCTCGGATAATAACGCTCGCTCGCCAGCTCCCCGAGGCATATCGCAGGCCGCAACGTCCTTCATCAGCTCTTGATGCCAAGGCATCCACCGAATGCCCAATAAAACTAAACAAAACACAAAAAACAGTACAGAACAAATATGCTCGCAACCACTATACAAATCACAAACAACCCACCACACACAACCCACACCAACAACACAACAATCATTGGCTGGCTGCGCAGGCAACCACCACCACACAGGCGGCGGACGCTCACACGGTGTTGAACGTGAACCCGACAGTGTGCTTGTCTGCCATCAAACTTTTATGCCCAACCCAAAAACGCACCCACACCCACCACCCACTGTCGGGCAGTAAACACATGCAGGCACAAGAAAACAACCAACACAACCCAACAGGCCACGCTGCTTGTTCCCCACAAACTGGGCTCCCTAGAAAGGAGGTGATCCAGCCGCACCTTCCGGTACGGCTACCTTGTTACGACTTCGTCCCAATCGCCAATCCCACCTTCGACCACTCCCCCCCGATAAACGGTTAGGCCATGGGCTTCGGGTGTTACCAACTTTCGTGACGTGACGGGCGGTGTGTACAAGGCCCGAGAACGTATTCACCGCAGCGTTGCTGATCTGCGATTACTAGCGACTCCACCTTCATGGGGTCGAGTTGCAGACCCCAATCCGAACTGAGACTGGCTTTAAGGGATTCGCTCCACCTCACGATATCGCAACCCTCTGTACCAACCATTGTAGCATGCGTGAAGCCCAAGACATAAGGGGCATGATGATTTGACGTCATCCCCACCTTCCTCCGAGTTAACCCCGGCAGTCCCCCACGAGTCCCCACCATCACGTGCTGGCAACATAGGGCAAGGGTTGCGCTCGTTGCGGGACTTAACCCAACATCTCACGACACGAGCTGACGACAACCATGCACCACCTGCACACGACCAACTAAATGCCACCACATCTCTGCAGTGTCGCCGTGCATGTCAAGCCTTGGTAAGGTTCTTCGCGTTGCATCGAATTAATCCGCATGCTCCGCCGCTTGTGCGGGCCCCCGTCAATTCCTTTGAGTTTTAGCCTTGCGGCCGTACTCCCCAGGCGGGGCACTTAAAGCGTTAGCTACGGCGCAGAAACCACGGGTGGCCCCCACACCTAGTGCCCAACGTTTACAGCGTGGACTACCAGGGTATCTAATCCTGTTCGCTCCCCACGCTTTCGCTCCTCAGCGTCAGTAACGGCCCAGAGACCCGCCTTCGCCACCGGTGTTCTTCCTGATATCTGCGCATTCCACCGCTACACCAGGAGTTCCAGTCTCCCCTACCGCACTCAAGTCAGCCCGTACCCACCGCACGCCCCCAGTTAAGCCAGAGGATTTCACGGCAGACGCGACCAACCGCCTACAAGCCCTTTACGCCCAATAATTCCGGACAACGCTCGCGCCCTACGTATTACCGCGGCTGCTGGCACGTAGTTAGCCGGCGCTTCTTTACCCACTACCCTCACCACAACCACTGTTGCGGCTTGACCATGAGCGAAAGAGGTTTACAACCCGAAGGCCGTCATCCCTCACGCGGCGTCGCTGCATCAGGCTTTCGCCCATTGTGCAATATTCCCCACTGCTGCCTCCCGTAGGAGTCTGGGCCGTATCTCAGTCCCAATGTGACCGGTCACCCTCTCAGGCCGGCTACCCGTCAAAGCCTTGGTAGGCCATCACCCCACCAACAAGCTGATAGGCCGCGAGCCCATCCCCCACCAGAAAAAACCTTTCCACCAACCCCCATGCGAAGGCCAGTGAATATCCAGTATTAGCACCCGTTTCCGGGCGTTATCCCAAAGAAGGGGGCAGGTTACTCACGTGTTACTCACCCGTTCGCCACTCATCCACCCAGCAAGCTGGGCTTCAGCGTTCGACTTGCATGTGTTAAGCACGCCGCCAGCGTTCGTCCTGAGCCAGGATCAAACTCTCCGAACAAAAACAAAAACGTTAAAGCCCAGAAAAACCAACCAGAAAACCCGGCCAGCAATCCCAACCAAAAACACTCAAAAACAAAAAACAGGCATAAAAAACAAACAAACACACTATCGAGTTCACAAACAACACCCACACACCCAGACAACCAAGCCACAAAACCCAGCCACCCAAGCAGTGAACCACCACCACAAACTCACTCACAAGCTCGCGGCGACAGGTGAATAATCTACTCACCCCCACACCCAAAGTCAAACCAAAACACCGTGACCCCCACCACACACACCACAAACCCACCAAACACAACGAAAAGTCAACGTCGATTCAGCTTGCATCGCCACACAGAGTCAGCGAAAAGGCGGGCCCGACCGCGCATCACCAGCGCGATCGGGCCCGCCAAACAGCCGAAATGACTCTCAGTTCACATCCATATCGGGCTGAACGGGGATATCGACGGTCGGAAGGTCGCGCACGGCGCGACGCACAGCCTTGGACACGGCGGGGGCAACCCGCTTATCGAAGGCGCCGGGGATGATGTAGGAGGGCGAGAGCTCGTCCTCGGAGATCACGGACGCGATAGCCACGGAAGCAACGCGCAGAACCTCGGTCGTAATCTCCTTGACCTTGGCGTCCAGCAGGCCGCGGAACAGACCCGGGAAGGCCAGCACGTTGTTGATCTGGTTCGGGTAGTCGCTACGGCCCGTCGCGACGACGGCGGCGTACTTGCCGGCGCCGATCGGGTCAACCTCGGGCGTGGGGTTGGCCAGCGCGAAGACGATCGCGTCATCGGCCATGGTCTCAACGTCGGAGGGATCGAGGATGTTGCCCGAGGACACGCCGATGAAGACGTCGGCGCCCTTCAGGACCTCCTTGAGGGAGCCGTGGACGTGGCGGGGGTTCGTCGCCTCGGCCAGCGCCTTGCGCGAGGGGTGCATGCCTTCGGTGGCGTCGCCGGACAGCGCGCCGTCGCGGCCACAGCCGATGATGTCGCGCGCGCCCTGGGCGAGCAGCAGGCGGATGATCGCGTTGCCGGCCGCGCCGACGCCGGAGACGACGATGCGCACGTCTTCGATCTTCTTGTTCACGATCTTGAGGGCGTTGATGAGCGCGGAAAGAACCACGATTGCGGTGCCGTGCTGGTCATCGTGGAAGACGGGGATGTCGAGCTCGGCGCGCAGACGCTCTTCGATCTCGAAGCAGCGGGGTGCGGAGATGTCCTCCAGGTTGATGCCGCCGTACGCGGGGGCGATCGCCTTGACGATCGAGATGATCTCCTCGGTGTCCTTGGTGTCCAGGACGACCGGCCAGGCGTCCACGCCGCCGAACTCCTTGAACAGGACAGCCTTGCCCTCCATGACGGGCAGGGCGGCCTCGGGGCCGATGTCGCCCAGGCCGAGGACGGCGGTGCCGTCGGAGACGACCGCGACCGTGTTGGCCTTCATGGTCAGCAGGTGAGCCTTCTGGGGCATGTCGTGGATGGCCGTGCACACGCGGGCAACGCCGGGCGTGTAGGCGCGCGAGAGGTCGTCGCGGTTACGCAGCGGCACCTTGGAGTGGATCTCCACCTTGCCGCCGATGTGGCTCATGAAGGTCTGGTCGGCGACCGAATCGGCGGTCACGCCAGGCAGCGCGCCGATGGCGTCGCGAACCTCGCGGCGGTGCTCAGAATCGCGCATGTCGCACGTCAGGTCGATGATGATGTGCCCCCGGTCGGAGTCCGCAACGTCGAGGCCCTTGATCTCCGCTCCAGTCGAAGAGACTGCATCAACAATGGACGCGATGGAAGTCGTCTTCTCGTCCACCTCGATACGGTAGGAGGCGGTGTACGACGGCGATGTGCGCATGTCTGTCCTTTCGTTGGGCGCCCGGCCACAGTCGGCCCGGCTGTCCTCAAGCGCTCATCCTAGGTAACATTCCGCTCCCCCAGGAAGGGGAAGGCCACAACGTGGACACATGCGTACGGTCAGGGACGAGGCCGCGGTGCGCTATCGGGGTTGCATGCACGAGGCCGGGGCGCACAGTCCGGAGACGACGACGGGGGCCGGGATCGCATCGATCCCGGCCCCCGTGGCGTTCGTCAGGATGAACCTCAGGCGCCGACCATCTCCATAATCAGCTCACGCACACGGGCGGCGTCAGCCTGCCCGCGGGTGGCCTTCATGACCGCGCCGACGAGGGCGCCGGCCGCCTGGACCTTGCCACCCTTGATCTTCTCGACGATGTCGGGGTTGGCGTCCAGGGCTTCCTGGACGGCCGCAGTCAGGGCGCCATCGTCGGAGACGACCTCGAGGCCTCGGGCCTCGACGACCTGCGTCGGATCGCCTTCGCCCGCGAGGACACCCTCGAGGGCCTGGCGCGCCAGCTTGTCGTTGATGCGACCCGAATCAATGAGGCCCTGCAGCTCGGCGACCTGAGCGGGGCTGACTCCGGCCTCGTCGAGGGAAACCTCGCGTTCCTTGGCGCGACGCGAGATCTCACCCATCCACCACTTGCGGGCGGAGGCGGGATCGCAACCCGCGGCGACCGTGGCCTCGATGAGTTCGAGGGCGCCAGCGTTGATGACGTCACGCATCTCCATATCCGCGTACCCCCACTCGGCGCGCAGGCGGCGGCGCTTGGCGACGGGCAGCTCGGGCAGCGAGGCGCGCAGCTCCTCCACCCATTCACGATCCGGGCGGATCGGAACCAGGTCCGGCTCGGGGAAGTAGCGGTAGTCCTCAGAATCCGACTTCTCACGGCCAGAGGACGTGGAGCCGTCCTCCTCGTGGTAGTGACGGGTCTCCTGCAGGATCGTGCCACCCTCGGACAGGATCTGGGCCTGGCGCTGCATCTCGTAGCGCACGGCCGAGGCGATGCCGCGGAAGGAGTTCACGTTCTTCGTCTCGGTGCGCGTGCCCAGCGGGGACTCCGGCGTGGGGCGCAGCGACACGTTGATGTCGGCGCGCACGTTGCCGCGCTCCATGCGGGCCTCGGACACGTCCAGGGCGCGGAAGATGTCGCGCAGGGCCTGCACGTATGCGGCCGCCACCTCGGGGGCGCGCTCGCCGGCGCCCTCGATCGGGCGGGTCACGATCTCCACGAGCGGCACGCCCGCACGGTTGTAGTCCACGAGCGAGTGATCTGCGCCCTGGATGCGACCATCTGCGCCGCCGATGTGCGTGTTCTTGCCCGCGTCCTCCTCCATGTGCGCGCGCTCGATCTGCACGCGGAACATGGTGCCGTCCTCGAGCTCAACATCCACGTAGCCGTCGTGAGCGATCGGCTCGTCGGACTGAGAGGTCTGGAAGGCCTTCGTCAGGTCCGGGTAGAAGTAGTTCTTACGCGCGAAACGGCAGTATTCCGCAATCTCGCAGTTCAAGGCCAGGCCGATCTTGATCGCGTACTCGACGGCCTTGTGGTTGACGACCGGCAGGGAGCCGGGCAGACCCAGCGACACGGGGGTCACGAAGGTGTTCGGGTCGCCGCCAAACGCGTTGGGGGCCGCGTCGAACATCTTGGTCTTGGTGCCCAGCTCGACGTGCACCTCAATGCCGAGAACCGGGTCGAAGCGGCGCGCCGCCTCGTCGTAATCCATGAGCTCAGTCATCACTTTTCCTCCCAGTTAGCTGCGGGGCACTGACCCGCGACGTCATCGCTGAGCGCCTCAACCAGGGACGCCACCTTGTACATGACCAGGTCGCCGCGCGCGGGGGCCAGCACCTGGAAGCCGATCGGCAGGCCCTCGGAGGACACCGCGTTGGGCACGTTCACGCCGGGGATGCCCGCCAGGTTCGCGGGGATCGTGGCGACGTCGTAGAGGTACATGGCCAGCGGGTCGGAGGTCTTCTCGCCGAACTTGAAGGCCGTCTCGGGGGCCGTGGGCGACACGAGGACGTCAACCTGCTCGAACACCGCGTCGAAGTCGCGCTGGATGAGCGTGCGCACCTTCTGGGCGCTGCCGTAGTAGGCGTCGTAGTAGCCGGCCGAGAGCACGTGCGTGCCCAGGATGATGCGGCGCTTGACCTCGTCGCCGAAGCCGGACTCGCGGGTGGCGGCCATGACGCGCTCGGCGGTCACGGGGCCCTCGGTGGGCTCAACGCGGATGCCGTAGCGCATGCCGTCGAAGCGGGCCAGGTTCGAGGAGACCTCGGCGGGCATGATCAGGTAGTAGGCGCCCAGCGAGTACTCCAGGTGGGGGCAGGAGACCTCGACGATCTCGGCACCGGCCTCGCGCAGCTTCTCGACGGTGGCGTTGAAGGCGTCGATGACGTCCTGCTGGTAGCCCTCGCCGCTCAGCTCCTTGACGATACCGACCTTCAGGCCCTTCATGGAACCTTCCGCGGCGACGGACTCGACGGCCTCGGTGAGCGCGGGAACCGGCTCGTTCAGGGAGGTCGAATCATTGGGGTCGTAGCCGCCGATCAGCTCGGTCAGGGCGGCCGCGTCGGCGACCGTGCGGGTGACGGGACCGATCTGGTCCAGGGACGAGGCCATGGCCACCAGGCCGAAACGCGACACCGCGCCGTAGGTGGGCTTGGCGCCGACCGTGCCGGTCACGAACGCGGGCTGGCGGATCGAGCCGCCCGTGTCGGAACCGACGGCCAGGGGCACCATGTAGGCCGCGACAGCAGCGGCCGAACCGCCGCCGGAGCCGCCGGGGATGCGCTCGGTGTCCCAGGGGTTCTTGGTCGCACCGAAAGCGGAGTGCTCGGTGGACGAACCCATGGCGAACTCATCCATGTTGGTCTTGCCGACGATGGGCAGGTCGGCTTCCTTGATCTTGGCCGTGACGGTCGCGTCGTAGGGAGGCTCCCAGTCGCCCAGGATCTTCGAGGCGCAGGTGGTGCGCAGGCCGCGCGTCACCACGTTGTCCTTCACAGCGATCGGCACACCCGCCAGGCGGTGCAGGGTCTCCCCCGCCGCGCGGCGTGCGTCCACGTCGGCCGCGGTCGCCAGGGCGCCCTCGCGGTCGACGGTGATGAAGGCGTTGACGCGGTCCTCGATGGCGTCGATGCGGTCCAGGCACGCCTGGGTCAGCTCGACGGAGGTGATCTGGCCGGCGGCCAGCATGTCCGCCAGCTCGAGGGCGCTCTTCTTCAGCAGCTCGTTCATCAGTCCTCCCCCAGAATCTGCGGAACCAGGAACATGCCGTCCTGGGCGGCGGGCGCCTGAGCAAGCACCTCGTCGCGGTCCACGGTCTGCCCAATCTCGTCTTCGCGCCACACGTTGGTCAGCGGAATCGGGTGGGACGTGGCGGGAACCTCGGGGGTGGCAACCTCGGACACCTTAGAGACGGCGTCGGCGATCGCGTCGAGCTCACCCGCGAAACGCGTGATTTCCTCGTCGGTCAATGCGATGTGGGCCAGGCCCGCAACGCGGGCGACCTCGTCAGTACTAATGCGTGACATGTGTGGCATCCTACCCGTATGGCCTTTTCACAGCGACGCCAACTCACCAGGCAGACGTGGTCGATCGTCAAAAAAGCGGGAATCGCGCTGGTCGCCGCCCAGGCGGCCGCAGTCGTGACCGTTCACGTGATCGACCGCATGCGCACCGCCCGTATCCCCGGTGGCGTGCACGGTTTCCCCACGCTGCCTCCCGCGGACACGCAGATCGGCGACACGGTGGCGCGCACGTACACGGAGGGAACCTCCCTGTACGCGGACATGCTGGAGGCCATCGAAGGGGCGACGCATCACATTTATTTCGAGACCTTCATTTGGCGCTCGGACCGCTGGGGCCAACGCTTTAAGACGGCGCTGATCGACGCGGCGAAGCGCGGCGTCGAGGTGTTCTGCGTGTGGGACGGCTTCGGTGTCCTCAACCAGGATCCGCGCTTCTACAAGTTCCCCGCGATGCCGAATCTGCACGTGCGCAAGTTCCCGACGCTGCGCTCGGGCTTCTTCACCCTGAATATTCGTCGCACGGGCCAGGATCACCGCAAGATCCTCGTGGTGGACGGCGAGGTCGGATTCGTCGGCGGCTACAACATCGGTGATCCCTTCGCCAACGAGTGGCGCGACACCCACGTGCGCATCACGGGCGAGGCCGTGTGGGAGTTAGAAAACGGCTTCGTCGACTTCTGGAACCATTTCCGCCCCAAGACCTGCCCGGAGCTGCCAGATCAGGGGGCGCGCGCGTGGAGCGCGGACGTGACCGCGCAGTTCAACCTGCCGCACAACCTGCTGTACCCGATCCGCGGCATGTACATCGACGCGATCGAGCGCGCGAACGACCGCGTGCTCATCACGACGGCGTACTTCATCCCTGACCGCGAGGTACTCGGCTCCCTGATTGCCGCTGCGCGCCGAGGCGTGCGCGTCCAGGTGTTGATCCCCGAATATTCCAACCACATCTTGGCGGACTGGGTGGCGCGCCCCTACTACGGCGAGCTGCTGCGCGAGGGCGTGGAGATCTGGCTGTATCGTCACGCAATGGTGCACTCCAAGACGATGACGGTGGACGGTCGCTGGTCGACGATCGGCACGGCGAACATTGATCGCCTGTCGATGCGTGGCAACTACGAGGTGTGCCTGCAGTTCTTCTCCCGCCCGCTGGCCGCGCGCATGGAGGAGATTTTCGCGAACGACCTGACGACGGCACGCCGCCTGACGATCGACGAGTGGGAAAAGCGCTCGACACTCACCCGCGTCGGCGAAGTGCTGTTGGGCCCCTTAGAGCCCCTCGTCTAAGCCCCGGCCTCGTCACAGCCGACGGCCGCTAGGCCTCCCTCAAGGAGGTCCGCGAACTGCTGCTCGGTGATCACGGGGACACCCAGGGCCTCGGCCTTGGCGGCCTTTGATCCCGCGCCCGGGCCGGCGACCACGAGCGAGGTCTTCTTCGAGACCGAACCCGCGGCCTTGCCGCCGCGCGACGTGATCGCCTCCTTGGCGCCCTCGCGGTCGTATCCGGGCATCGCGCCCGACACGACAATGGTCAGGCCCGCGAGCACGTCCGAGGTCGGCTCGGGCGCCTCGTCGGCCATGCGCACGCCCGCGCGCGCCCACGCCTCCAGCACCTCCAGGTGCCAGTCGACCGTGAACCAGTCACGCAGGGAGCGTCCGATCTCCTCGCCCACGCCCTCGACGGCAGAGAGCTCCTCGACCGAAGCGGCACGCAGGGCGTCCATCGTCAGGAATTTCTCTGCCAGCGCGCGGGCCGCGGTGGGGCCGACGTGGCGGATGGACAGGGCGACAAGGACGCGCGCGAGGGGCTGGCTCTTGGCCTTGCCCAGCTCGGCGAGCATCTTCTCGGTGCCCTTGGAGGCGCTGGGCTCGATGGGCTCGAAGACGGTCTGCCCGCGCAGCTTGCGGGGCTTGTAGGCCTTGGTCCAGAAGTAGCGGACCTGCTTCCAATCCCCGGTTTCCTCGCCCTTCTTCTTCACGGGCTTCCACACCATGACGTCGCGCAGATCCTCGGCGCGCAGGTCAAAGAGCGCGGCCTCGGTGCGCAGTGCGGGGGCCTGCGGGGCGGGCAGGAGTTCCTCGGCGCGGGTGATCTGCTCGCCGTGGGGCAGCTCGCGGCCGCCCTCGAGGGTAAGGACGGTGCCGTCCTCCAGGGTGACGCTGTGGCCGGCGACCAGGGCGGCCGCCACCTCGTCGCGATCGTTCTCGGGCTGGGTCATGGCGAGCGCGGACTCGTCGCCGAGGCCCTCCACATCCAGGGCGCTTCGGGCACCCACGTGGGCGAGGCGTTCGGTAATCTGCGCGGGGCACAAACCCTTGTTCGGGCAGCGCAGGTCGACATCGCCTTCCTTTTCTTGGACGAGCGCGGTGCCGCAGGAGGGGCACTGCTCAGGCATCACGAAGGGGCGCTCGGAGCCGTTGCGCGCGTCCTCGACGGGGGCGACGATCTCGGGGATGACGTCGCCGGCCTTGCGCAGGACGACGAGGTCGCCGATGAGGACGCCCTTGCGAGCGACCTCCTGCGCATTGTGCAGTGTCGCGCGCGCGACGTTCGAACCCGCGACCAGCACGGATTCCATGACGCCGTAGGGGGTGACGCGGCCGGTGCGGCCCACCTGGACACGGATATCGAGCAGGCGCGTGTGGACCTCTTCTGGCGGGAACTTGTAGGCGGCCGCCCAGCGCGGGGTGCGCGAGGTCGAGCCAAGGGAACGCTGCAGGTCCAGGTCATTGATCTTGACGACGACGCCGTCGATCTCGTGTTCAAGATCATGACGCTTTTCTCCAAGCTCAGCAATACGCTCTTCAATAGCGTTCCGGCCTATGAGCAGGCGCGTGTAGGGCGAGACGGGCAGGCCCCAGTCGCGCAGCTGCTCGTACCAGCCCATCTGGGTGGTCGGCTCGGTGAAGCCCTCCCCGGCCTCAACGAAGCCGATGCCGTGGGCGACCATGGCGAGGGGGCGCTTAGCGGTCTCTGCCGGGTCCTTTTGGCGCAGGGATCCAGCGGCGGCGTTGCGCGCGTTGACAAAAGTCTTTTCCCCGGCCTCGACGCGGGCCTCGTTGAATGCGGCGAAGTCGGCGACCGGGAAGTAGACCTCGCCGCGCACCTCCACGCGCGCGGGGACCGTGCCGGTCAGGGTCTGCGGGATCGAGGTGATGGTTCGCGCGTTGGCGGTGACGTCCTCGCCGACGTAGCCATCGCCTCGGGTCGCGGCGCGCACGAGGCGGCCGTTCTCGTACAGGAGGTTGATGGACAGGCCGTCGACCTTGACCTCGGTCGTCATCTCGAGGTCGTCGATGCCGGTGGCCTCGGCCATGCGGGTCTCCCAGCCGGCAAGCTCCTCGAGGGAGAACACGTCGTCGAGGGACATCATCTGGGCGAGGTGGCGGACCTCGGAGAAACCGGAGTCGACGCTGCCGCCCACGCTCATCGTGGGCGAGTCGGCGCCGCGCAGCTGCGGGTAGCGCTCCTCGATCTCTTCGACCTCGCGGTACATGCGGTCGTAGTCCGCGTCCGCGAGGGTCGGCGAATCACGGTCGTAGTAGGCGGCGCGGGCCTCGTTGATGCGGTCAACGAGTTCGTTGTAGCGGTCGCGGGTCGTCTCGAACGTGGAGTCAGCCATGGGGTCCATTCTTGCATTTCGGGCAGCCGGCGGACGGCGTGCGGGGCGCTCTAGCGGAGGAGGTGGCCATAGCCACAGGGCACGCGGGTTGGTTATCCACAGGGGTTTTCTGACCTCTCGGGTTATCCACAGGGCCTCTCGCCGCGCTTGATGGCCCGCGAGCGCGGCGGGATCGTTGAGCTATGAAGGATTCCGGTTGCCTCGCCAGATCAGCCTTGCGCACCGATCTGCATCTGGCGTGCACGGCGGGCCCCGACGTGGGCCTCGTGCTTGCCCCCGGCACGGTGGGTCGGGCGGGAGAGGTTCCCCTGTCGTGCGCGAGCGTGGCGCGCGAGCACGCACTCTTCTCCACGAACGGGGGCCGGGCCGTCCTCGAACCCGCGCCGACGTCCCCTCCGTTTCGGGTACGCACTCGACTGGGCAGGTGGAGGACTCACCGCACCCGGCAGGCCCTGACACCCGGGACTCGCCTGAGCCTCGGCGAGGACGTCTTCGAGGTTCGCCCACGCCCCCTGCGCCTCGCGTGGCCTGGGGTCGAGCGACGAGGCCGGGGCTCGTTGACGGGTGCGTCTCTCCTGCGGGGAGCTCCCCTGCTCTCCGTGCTCGTCATGGTTGCTTTCATGGGGTGGCGGCTGCGTGCGGCCGCAAGCGCTCCGCGGGTGTTGGTCGCTCTCGCTGCGGCTGCGGTGGTCCTCTTGTGTGGGTTCGTTATCGCGTTCTCTTGGCGAATTCGCCGCCGACGCAGGAGCTGGGATGGGGCGGCGCTCGCCCTGGTTCTCGCGGGGCTCCCCAACTCCGCTTCCCCGCCTCGTTCCATTCGGGCAAGCGTGTGGCCCGGGCGTGCGACGAGCATGCGCCGTCGCGTCCTCCTGTCCACGGCTGTGGACGAACCGGGGCAGTGCGCAACGATCGGTATCGCGGGCGCACACGCCCCGCAGTGCGCGCTGTGGTGCGCAGGGCAGGTTGCCGCACAGGTGGGAGGGGCACGGGTCTGGTGGAACAGCTCCGCACCCGTCCTCCTCGGGCATGCGGGCGTGGACATCCACGTGAGCGGAGCCGATTGTTGCCCGTACTGCGCGCGCGGCACCGACATCGAGCGGCCAACCGTGCACATCGGGTACGCGTCGACCGTTGCACGGCTGCCAGCCTGGTGCGCGCAGGTGTGTATTACCGACGATGCGCCGGTGGCCTCGCAGTGGTGGTGGACGGTCACCCGCGCCGACGCGCAGGATACGCTTCCCTCCCGGGTGGTCTGGGATCCCAATCGCGCTCGGGGTTCCTCCGGCGTTCTGGGCGTCCGCATCGGGATGTCGCCCTCCGGTCCTGTGGAGCTGGACTTGGTGTCGGACGGTCCGCACGCGCTCGTCGCCGGGTGCACGGGGTCTGGGAAATCGGAAGCTCTCATCGGTTGGCTCGCGTCAATCGCACACTGCTACAGCCCCGACAAGGTTCGCTTCGTCCTCATCGACTACAAGGGCGGATCGACGTTCGCACGTTTGCAGGGACTCCCCCACACGCATGCGCTCCTGACGGACCTGGATCCCGGGGCGACGACTCGTGCTCTCGAGGGGATCGCCGCCGAACTGCAGCGTCGCGAGGAACAGCTGAGCGCGCTCTCTTTCCCTGACCTCGCCTCGTGGGAGCGCGCACACTCGGACGCCCCGGCATCCGTCCCGCGTGCCCCGGCACGGCTCGTGGTCGCCATCGACGAGTTCCGCGTCCTCGCCCAGACGCACCCCGACTCGATGGACATCCTGCTGCGGCTGGCCGCGCAGGGACGCAGTCTGGGGCTGCACCTCATTGCCGCGACACAGAGACCCTCCGGAGCAGTGAGCGCACAGATGCGAGCAAACATGGACATCCGCCTGGCCTTGCGCTGCGTGAGCGCCGCGGATTCCACGGACATCCTGGGTGACGCTCGGGCCGCATCGCTGCCGCGCATTCCCGGCAGAGCCGTCCTCGACGGCACTGGCACCATCCAGCTGGCCTACATGGAGGACGTTGCCTCCGTCGTTTCCCAGTGTGCTTACGCGTGGCCGCATAGCGGAGTCGCAGCCCTGTGGGCGCCCGCGCTGCCACAAGCCATCACGTGGGAGGAGGTCGACTCCGCAAGCGCTTCACCGGTGCATGCACCGAATCTGGCCCCGGGTGGGCCCCGGATGGCTAGTGAGTCTCTTACTCTGGGGCTCACAGAAGGGATCGACGAGCACGCTCCCATCGTCTGGGACGGGGGAAGCATCCAGATTCAGGCCAGCGCACACGAGGCCGCACTCGCCTCGCGCTGGGCGCTCTCCCTAGCAACGCGCATCGCACAACAGCGGGGCTATCCGCTCCACGTGATTGGCGACGAGGACGTCCCCGGCTGTGCATCGCATCTGCACCCCGAAGACGCTTGCGTCATCGACCTGCTCGAAGGCATCCGCGAGCACGGACCCGCAATCCTCGCGATCACCGACGTGCCCACTCTGCGCGTCGCGCTCACCCAGTCACTGTCAGCCCCACAGGCGGAATCCCTCTGGACCGCCCTGCTGGGCGGAGCTCGGCGTGCAGGGGTCACAATCGTCGCCGCCTACGCGGGCCGCTTCACCGCCTCAAGCGCAACGATGGGTGCGTTCTCGACGCGTCTCGTGCGAGCACGCGACGCGGACGAAGCCCTCCACGCAGGCATCTCCCCAACCGATCTGCGCACCCTGGCGCCCGGGCAAGCCTTGCTCGCCCGCCCCGGAGAGCGCACCGCCCTCGTATGCGTGCCCGATACCCCGTGTCACCTGGACACGCCGGTCCGGAGCGCGACGAGCGGATGGGGAATTCCCAGCCCGGCCACGGCCTCGTCGCTGGTCAGGAATACGGTAGCCCCAGCCCTGATCGGCCCCACCTACGACGAGCCACGATGGGAGCAGCCGTTGCCATGGATCATCATCGGCGCACGGGAAGACGAGACCATCATCAAAGCGCTGCACGCATACCTCGAATGGGAAACGCCAACAATCAATGACGTAATTCCCGATAGCGCATGGACTCGTATCGTCAGATGGGACGGCCAGAGAGTCCTCGCGATGAATCCCACCAACAACGTAATTCGCGCGTTAATTCAACACTGTCACGCCTCCCCGCTCTCCATTCTCGCGCGGCGGTGGGACCCCACATGCGGACTGATCTGCGAGGGTGATACCCTGACAACTGTCCAACTGACCGTAGGGTCAGTTAATACCTAAGTCCCAGCTTATTCGCACTCCGTGAGCAGCCGCATAGTGACTTCGTCATTTCGCTGTTGACACCACCTTGCGCGACTAAGATGACCTAGCGGACACTGAAAAAGAGTAAAAGAGAACCAGGCGCACAGGACGCGAGGAGCGAAAGACACATCATGGATTGGCGCAGTAAGGCAGCATGCCTGACCGTAGACCCGGAACTTTTCTTCCCCATCGGGAACACGGGTCCGGCTATTACGCAGGTCGCCGAGGCCAAGGCCGTGTGCCGCGAATGCGAGGTCATGGGTATCTGCCTGCAGTGGGCCATCGACAACAACCAGGACTCCGGCGTGTGGGGCGGCATGAGCGAAGAAGAACGCCGCTCACTCAAGCGCCGGGCCGCGCGCGCACGCCGCGCGGGCTGCTAACACACCACTGCGGCACACGTACCGCACAGACGATCAAGGCCGAGGATCCACAATGGATCCCCGGCCTCGTCCGTTGATCATTCACACCGCCTGGGCAGATCCCCGATCAGGCGGGATCCAGGTTGGCGTGGAGCGTGACGAGCGTGCCACCGCCCTCGCGAGGCGTCCACTCGATCGAGCCCTTGAGCTCGCCGCGCACCATCTGGTGCACGATCTGCGTGCCCAGGCCGCTCATGGGCGTGCCCGGCACGAAGCCCACGCCATCGTCGGCCACGGTGACCGTCATCGACGTACCTTCACGCACGGCGCGCACCTCAATGAGGCCGTCTCGCTCGGCGAGGCCGTGCTCGACGGAGTTGGCGACCAACTCGTTAAGGACCGTGGCCAAGGCCTGCGCCTGATCGGCCTGAATGGTGCCGAAGCTACCGGTCGTAATGACCTCGACACTGTGATCCGTGGACGCGATCGCACCGGCCATGCGCACGATCGTGCGCGCGACCTCATCGAAGTCGACCGACTCATCCACGTTCTGCGACAGCGCGGCATGCACGGTCGCGATGGCCTGCACGCGGCGCTCAGCTTCCGCGAGCGCAACCTTGACCGCGTCCTCGGAGGAGCGGCGTGACTGGAGGCGCAGCAGGGCGGAGACTGTCTGCAGGTTGTTCTTCACGCGGTGGTGGATCTCGCGGATCGTCGCGTCCTTCGTCATGAGCTCCTGCTCGTGGCGGTGCACCTCGGAGACGTCGCGCGTCAGGATGACGGCGCCCAGGCGCTTGCGTCCGTTGACGAGGGGCAGGGCGCGCATGCTGACGGTGGACGCGCGCGCGGCGATCTCAACGCGCCAGGAGGCACGGCCCATGACGACGACCGCCATCGATTCTTCGATGAGGGTGCCGTCACCGATCACCTCGGTGATCTCTTGGGCGAGAACCTTGCCGGTCACGTTCGTTCGGATGCCGAGGCGGCGCAGGCAGGACACAGCGTTGGGAGTCGCGTGCTGGACGCGGCCCTCCGCATCCAACAGGACGGCACCGTCGAGGACTCGCGGGACGCCGTGGGACGTGACCTGCGGTGTCGAGTCGTAGGGGTATTCGCCGCGGGCCATCATCTGGCACAGGGTGTCGGCCGCCGCCACGGTCCACCCTTCGAAGCCCAGCGACAGACGCGGGCTGGACAGGTTGGCCTCGCGTGTGACGACAGCAATGATGCGCCCGTCGCGGCAGACGGGCACGCAGGTCTCCATCATCGAGTAGGTGCCGGCCCAGCGCGCGGCGGGTGAGCGCACAACCTCGCCGGACTGCAGGGCGCGGCGCAGGTCGATTTCGCGGGCGGCGGGCAGGTGCAGGCCGATGATGTCGTCTACGTGGACGGTCGTCGAGGTCGCGGGGCGGCAGTGGGCGGCCGCGATGAAGCGCCCGTCGTCGGCGGGCAGCCACAGAACCAGGTCGGCGGCCGCCAGGTCAGCGAGCACCTGCCAGTCCGCGAGGAGGAGGTGCAGCCAATCGATGTCCTGCTCCGACAACGGCGTCGAAGAGGCTTCTTCAGCTAACTGCATGAGACTACGCATGCATCTACTCTAAAGGGAGAGGGGCCGCGAGGGCGGACCTTAGTTGTAAATGAGCGCCGGGACACGCTTCGGCGCCGCTCGTTTCGTAAGGAGAACCATGCAGTTCACGCAGTCCATTTCTTACCCGGGCACGGTCGATGAGGTCGTCGCCATGTACCTGACCCCCGCCTACCTGGAGCGACGCTTCGGCCAGTTCGTGGTCGATGGATCCTCCACCGTGTCGGTGGAGGGTGAGCGCGTGTCCTTTGCGGGCACCGTGCGCCCCGAGCTGATTCCGGCGGCGGCCGCGCGCTTTGTCAAGTCCGATCTGCGCGTTTCCTTCACCGAGGAGTGGGCGACGAACGAGGCCGGGGCGACCTCGCGCACCTCCGTGACCGTGGACGGTGCGCCCGTGTCCGTCGAGGCCACGTCCACACTGAGCCCAAGCGATGCAGGCTCAGCCCGCAAGGTGAGCGGCAACCTGTCGGTGCGCGTGCCGCTGCTGGGCGGGCGCATCGAAAAGGAGGCTGTGGCACATCTGGGCCGCGTCGTGGAGCGCGAGCAGGCGCTGGCCGCTCAGTGGCTGGAGGAGCACCGCTAAAGCTTTCTCTACGCTCTCCGAGGAACCCCGCCCGCCCGGCGCATGTTGCACGGGCGGGCGGGGTCTTTTCGCGCCACAATAGGTGCCATGAGTGATACCCCTAAGTCTCTGTACATGCAGCGTACGGGCGTGCGTCAGTACGTCGCCCGCAACCAGGACGGCGCCGAGATCCGCATCGGTCACGGCCCCGGCCTCTTCTCCCCCGGTGATCTGCTCAAGCTCGCGATCGCGGGCTGCAACGCGATGAGCTCGGATGCCCGCATGGCGGCTCGCCTGGGCGACGATTTCGAGCAGTTCGTCGGCGTCTCCGGCGACTACGACCAGCAGAATGATCGTTTCACGCACGTGGACGTCGAGCTGGTCCAGGACATGTCTGCCCTGTCCGACGAGGAGATCGAGGATCTCAAGCGTCGCGCCGATGCCGCAATCAAGCACAACTGCACGATCGAGCACTCGGTCGTCGACCAGGCGCTGCCGGCCTCGCACACGTGGACGAACGAGCGGATCAACTGACGTGAGCGCCGTCGACCGCCAGTACGAGGACCTGCTGGCGCGCATTATGCGTGAGGGCACCCCCAAGGGTGACCGCACCGGCACGGGCACGCGTTCCCTGTTTGGGGCGCAGCTGCGCTACGACCTGTCCAAGGGCTTCCCGCTAATCACGACGAAGCGCGTGCACCTCAAGTCGGTGGTCGGCGAACTCCTGTGGTTCCTCTCGGGGTCGTCGAACGTGTCCTGGCTCCAGGACAACGGGATCCGCATCTGGAACGAGTGGGCGGACGAGGACGGCGAGCTGGGCCCGGTGTACGGCGTCCAGTGGCGTTCGTGGAACGCCGGGGACGGCCGCCACATCGACCAGATCTCCCAGGTCCTCGAGACGCTGAAGACGAACCCGGATTCGCGCCGCATGGTGGTCTCCGCGTGGAACGTCGGCGACCTGCCGCAGATGGCGCTCGAGCCCTGCCACGCGTTCTTCCAGCTGTACGTGGCCGACGGGCGCCTGTCGCTGCAGCTCTACCAGCGCAGCGCAGACATGTTCCTGGGCGTTCCCTTCAACATCGCGTCCTACTCGCTGCTCACCCACATGTTCGCCCAGCAGGCGGGCCTGGAAGTCGGCGACTTCATTTGGACGGGCGGGGACTGCCACATCTACTCCAACCACACGGAGCAGGTGAGCGAGCAGCTGAGCCGCGAGCCGTACCCGTTCCCGCGCCTGGAGCTCACGAAGGCTCCCTCGATGTTCGAGTACTCCTTCGATGACATTTCGGTGACGGGCTACCAGCATCACCCCACGATCAAGGCTCCGGTCGCGGTATGACGAAGCTGGGAGCGATTTGGGCGCAGGATTGCAACGGGATCATCGGGACTGGCACGGCCATGTCCTGGCATGTTCCCGCTGATTTCCGCCACTTCAAGGACTCCACGATGGGCTGCCCGATTATCATGGGCCGCCGCTCGTGGGAGGCTCTCGGGCACGCCCTGCCGGGCCGCACGAACATCGTCATCACCCGTACCCCCGGGTACGAGGCCGAGGGCGCTCTCGTTGTCTCCTCCGTCGATGAGGCGCTTCAGATCGCACGCGAGGAGACGGCGCGCACGGACGCCCCCTACATCTGGATCACGGGCGGGGCTCAGCTGTACGCCGAGACCCTCCCCCTCCTGGACGAGGCCGTGGTGACCGACCTGGAGCTGGACGTGGCCGCGAGCGCGCCCGAGGGTTCGACCTTCGTGTACGCGCCGCCGCTGGATCCAGCGCTGTGGCGCCAGGATGTGGAGCGCAGTGACGCGCAGTGGCGTGAGCGTTCCGGCGATGCTCGCTGGAAGGTGAGCACCTGGGTGCAACGCTAAGCACCGCTCCCCCGTTATGACGTCTGTCCGGCAAGGCCCCGCGCATCGCGCGGGGCCTTCGTCGTAGGATGCATTGTGCCCTCATCACCTTTGCTGACGAATCCGACGCTGCGCGCGCTCGTGGCGATCGCGCTGTTTACGTACACGGCGCAGAACATGCTCAACGTGTCGATCGCACCCCTGTCACGCGCCCTCGACCTGCCCGAGTGGATCGTGGGCGCGGCCGTGTCCTTGGCGGCCGCCGCGGTGACGGCGCTCAGCCAGTTCTGGGGGCGCCGCTCGATCGCCTGGGGACGCAGGCGCGTTATCCTGCTGGCTCTTTTCTTAGCGCTCACGGCGGGCACGCTCTTTTCGGCGGCCGTGTGGGCGCGGGCTGCCGGTTACATCGGCGCTTTCCTTGCGGCGGGCGCCATCATGGCTGCGCGAGGCCCCTTCTTCGGCGCGGCAGTCGCAGCAATCCCGCCGACGGGCCAGGCCCTCGTCGCAGAGGTGACCCCCGACGAGGCCTCGCGGGTGCGCGGCACGTCCGCGTTCTCCGGCGCGATCAACCTGTCCGTCATGGTTGGCTCCCTCGTCTCGTCGGCGCTGGGCGCCTGGTGGATTTTCGGCCCCGTGCATGCCACCCCGGTCTTTGTCCTCATCGCGCTGGCCATCGCTCTCATCTGGCTGCCCCGCGACGGAGCCTCCACGCGCACGAGGAGGCACCTGCCCCGCGCGACGGCCAAGGACACGCAACCCGAGCAGGCGGCCCCGGCCTCGTTGACGGAATCGGCGGACACGAACACCGCGAGCGGGGCGAAGGCCACCGCCGAACTGCCCCCGCGCGTGCGGTGGACCGACCGGCGCATCGCCCCGTGGATCGCCTCGGTGTTCGGCATCTACTTCGCGAACGGCGTCGTTCAGATCACGATGGGTTTCCTCGTCCAGGACCGCGGCGGACTTCAGCCCGCGCCCGCCGTTTCCGTCACCGCCCTCATGCTGCTGGCCAACGCCGCCGGAGCCATGCTCATGCAGCTGATCGTCGTGCCCCGCCTGGGGTGGAGTCCCCGCACGCTGCTGCGCGTCGGCATGACGCTCGCCCTCGTGGCTCTCGCTTGCCTGACGATCGCGCCGTCGCTGTGGGCGCTGGCAGTCTCGACCTTCGCGATGGGCGTCGCCTCGGGCATGGCCTCCCCCGGCTACTCTGCGGGCGCATCCCTGGCGGTGAGCGCACACGAGCAGGGCGGCATCGCCGGCGTCATCAACGCAACCGGCGCAATCACGTGGATCGTGGCCCCCGTGAGCGCCACGGCCCTGTACGGCTGGATGCCTCTGTCCCCCTTCCTGCTGGCGCTCTCGCTCGTCGCCCTGTCGTGCGCATGCGCCTGGTGGCTGCTACACCGCGCTGACATCGATGCCCGCCCGCGCGACTAGGACGAGTGCCCCACGCCTCAACGCGCGGGCGGCGCTATCCTAGAGGGGTACGTAAGCCCTACGCGAAGGAGCCACCTGTGGCACAAGAAACCCGTACCGAAACCGACTCGATGGGCGCCGTTGAGGTCCCCGCGAACCGCTATTGGGGCGCTCAGACCGAGCGTTCGCTGCACAACTTCGACATTGGACGCAACACCTTCGTGTGGGGCCGCCCGATGGTGCGCGCCCTTGGCATCCTGAAGAAGGCCGCGGCCCTGGCCAACGCCGAGCTGGGCGAGCTGCCCGCCGACATCGCGAACTACATCGCACAGGCCGGTGACGAGGTCATCTCCGGCAAGCTCGACGACAACTTCCCCCTCGTCGTCTTCCAGACCGGTTCGGGCACCCAGTCGAACATGAACGCCAACGAGGTCATCTCCAACCGCGCCATCGAGATCGCGGGCGGCACCATGGGCACCAAGTCCCCCGTCCACCCCAACGATCACGTGAACCGTGGCCAGTCCTCGAACGACACGTTCCCCACCGCCATGCACATCGCTGTCGTCTCCGAGCTGCACGACATGTACCCGCGCGTGCGCCAGCTGCGTGACACCCTGGACAAGAAGGCCAAGGAGTTCGAGGACGTCATCATGGTGGGCCGCACCCACCTGCAGGACGCCACCCCGATCCGCCTGGGCCAGGTCATCTCCGGCTGGGTTGCTCAGATCGACTTCGCCCTCGATGGCATCGAGTACGCCGACACCCGTGCACGCGAGCTGGCCATCGGTGGCACCGCCGTGGGCACCGGCCTGAACGCTCACCCGAAGTTCGGTGAGCTCACCGCCAAGAAGATCTCCGAGGAGACCGGCATCGAGTTCACGCAGGCCGACAACCTGTTCGCCGCCCTGGGCGCGCACGACGCGCTGGTGCTGGTCTCGGGCGCTCTGCGTGTCCTGGCCGACGCCCTCATGAAGATCGCGAACGACGTGCGCTGGTACGCCTCCGGCCCGCGTAACGGCATCGGCGAGCTGATCATCCCCGAGAACGAGCCGGGCTCGTCCATCATGCCGGGCAAGGTCAACCCGACCCAGTGCGAGGCCATGACCATGGTCGCCACCCAGGTGTTCGGCAACGACGCGACGGTCGGCTTCGCTGGCTCGCAGGGCAACTTCCAGCTCAACGTCTTCAAGCCCGTCATGGCGTGGAACGTCCTGGAGTCCATCCGCCTGCTGGGCGACGCCTGCGTGTCCTTCGATACGAACTGCGCGTACGGCATCGAGCCCAACTACGAGAAGATCCAGCACAACCTGGACATCAACCTCATGCAGGTGACGGCCCTGAACCGCCACATCGGCTACGACAAGGCCTCGAAGATCGCGAAGAACGCGCATCACAAGGGCCTGTCGCTGCGCGAGTCCGCCCTCGAGCTGGGCTTCCTGACGGCCGAGGAGTTCGACGCGTGGGTCGTTCCCGCCGACATGACGCACCCCAGCGCCGCCGACGAGTGATCCGCTTCAGGCACGCTAGCGGCTGACGCTTCGGCCCCGGTCTCGTTTCCACGAGGCCGGGGCCGTGTCACGCTGTCAGGTGCGCCGCACTCACTTCGTCCAGGGCGTCGCCCCCACCGTAATGTCAGTGAATTGAGCGTGGAAGTCTTTCCACGTCATTGTGAAGGCGGGGCCGACAGACGGGGCGCCGGGGCTGGTGTTCTTCCCCCACGGATTCGACAGTGTCACCCCATCAGCATCCGCTCCGATCACGGTGTAGACGTGCATGTCTGGAAGCGTGATCTTCGTGGGTTGCCCGTCCACAGTGACAGTAATGTTGTTGTTTGGCGTCATCAGGTCGGGCATGGCTTCTGCGACCACCGGTTTCCCATCACGGATGGCATTGATCGCAGCCTGTTGGGCGTTTTCCTTGCCTCTGAAGAAATCAAGGTTGACGGAAGATCCGCTGCCGCTAATCTCCCGCATGGTGATTGCAGACAGACTGCCGGAGGCCCCTCCGCTCAGAAGACCCGATTTCGTTCCACCGGGATGGGCTTTGATGTATGCCATCTCAAAGATGGAGGCGGCATCAATTCCCCCTCCAAGCCTCTTGTTTCCGTGCGCGAGTATTTCCTTGACCAAGAAGGGTGTTCCACCGTTGAGACCCGGGAATCGTACGAGGAAGCCGTCCACGGTTCCGTTCGTGGCGTGGTGCGGGCTGATTAGGCTCGCGAGGTATGCGCGTCCTTCCGGCGTGTGATCGTACGCATTGAGGGACGCGAGCAAGTGGCAGTCCCCGAGGCTGCCCTGGTCGGGCTCGATGAGAGACTGTGAGAGGTCCCCAAGCTGCTCAAGAATGCGCGCGATTTGATCGCTCGTGAGCGCCGTCGTATCCCCCACGTCAGTCGTGCTGCCATCCGCGTTTTTCTGGATGTCTTCGGGCGTGAAGTAGAGGGCGGCACGGACCTCTGCGGCCGTGATGGCCGCTTGTTCTTCGATCCCGTCGAGGGCTTTGTCGTAGCGGAAGGACAGGAAAGCAACCTCGGCGGCGTAGAAACGGGCTTCATGCCTGCGTTCCTCGGCTGAGAGCGAGCAGTACATCGCCCATAGCTCTTTGGCCTGCGCGCGGACCTCCTCGATAATGCGTAGCTCAGCCTCCAGGACCTTTGCGTAGCGCAGGAGTGAGGCGGCGGCCTCGTCTGTTCCACTATCCCAGATCGTCAGCTCGTTTTTCTCTTTCTCGTAGCTGGTCTCGCACGCCTCGTGGGCTTTGCCTGTCCAGCCGCGTGTTCGACTGATCGCCGAGGAGATAGCACCCGCGGTGTCGCGGATCCTGTGGGCGCGGTCTGTGAGTTCGTCGCAACACCGTTCGACGGCGGCCACATTGCCGGGGACCGGCGGGAACTTCAGGCGAAAATCAATCAGCATGGTGTTGCCTTCCCGTCAGAGTTGTGCGCGGATGCCGGCAAGGACATCTGCAATTGTTTGGTCGGCTTCTTCTGTGCTTCTCGCGGTGTATCCGATTGCGAAAGCGGTCTGAGTGAGCCAGTTGGTCGTCCCCCGTTTTCGTGCGGCGTAGGCGTCAGCGAAGGCTTTCAGTGCACCACTGACGGCTTCACTGCCGGTGTCGATGGGGGCGAGGCACTCGTCGAGGTCCACCTGCGTCATGTTGTCACGCACGTCGCACAGCGCTGTGGAGGCCTCGAAAAGGTCGTCAGAATTCATGGCGTAGTCGCTCATTGCATCCTCCTGGTGTCTGAGGTAACGGATCATCATATGTGATGCTCACCAATTCACCAAAACCCGTTCGAGACTGAGAATGAGGGGATTCCAGAGGCCCTCTTTCTGGTAGCGTCGGCCAGCTCCCTCCCCTGGTCAGCCAGCTTCCTCCCGTGGATCACGCGCACCGAACACCCCCCAAATTTCGCACGTAATTCCCTCCAACTCCATGAGCGCAACACTCAGCCCAGCTGGAGGCTCCCCACATTCCGCATGCAATTCCCTCCCAGGCTCTTTAATTGTTGAAATATGTTCGTTGGAATCACGCGGTTTTCTCACCATCACGATGAACAAGGCACAGGGAATTGCATGCGAAATTTCCGGATGACCGCAGTCGTGGCTGGTTCGACAGTCGCCTTCCCTTAACATTTCGGGCAAACTCGCAGACAAAGCCGCTAGTCCGCACGGAATCATTCAGCCTTGGGTGCGCGCTTTCCGACGCATCTTCTGGATCGTCGAGGCGATGATGGTCAGCAGGAAAATGTTGAAGAGGATCGCACCCACACTCGGGGATACCCTTGTGGCCACGAGGCGCCCGACGGGGGTCGTGGCTGCCGCGGATACGCCGACGATGAGGCCGATGCGCAGGTCGACCATGCGGTGGCGCAGATTGGTGACGGTGCCGGCGATGCCAGTGGGGATCATGACGAGGAGGGAGGTGCCGCGCGCGATCAGGTCTCCCGCGCCGACGGCGAGCTCCATGCCGGGCACGATGACGGATCCGCCGCCCACGCCGACCAGGCCGGAGAGGATGCCGGCGCACAGGCCGACCAGGATCATGAGGGTGCACGAGGCCGGCGTCAGCGACACGGTTCCCTCTCGCGTGGGGACGTGCAGGTATTGGGAGACGATGACGAAGACGGTGAAGCCGATGAGGATCCAGGGCAGCGCGGGTGCAGGGAGGCGGCGCAGGAGCCAGACGCCGAGCTGGGAGCCCGCGAGCGCGCCGACGACGAGGAGGGCGGCGCCCGCCCAGGAGACCTCGCCGTGCAGGGCGTAGGTTCCCGAGCCGACGGCGGCGGTGACGATGATGGCGGCAAGGGAGGTGGCCGAGGCGCGGCGCTGATCCATGCCCAGGACGGCCATCAGGGCGGGCACGATGACGAGGCCGCCTCCCACTCCAAAGAGTCCGGAGAGGAATCCAGCGCCTACGCCTGTCGCGATGACGAGGAGAATGCGACTTGGGGTAAGGGGCTGGGAGTCGGTATCGGCCATGCTCCTACTGTAGTCCTGCGTCATTTTCTCTTCGGGGACGGGGCTTCACCCCGCGCGAAATGGAAGTCCAGGCCCTGTTCACGGGCCCACGGGCGGGCGTAGACTCCTCGCATCAACGAAAGGAAATGCGATGTACAACGTGTTGATTGTGTCGGGACACCCGCGCACCGGCGATGATTCGGTTGCGAATAAGACGATCCTGGAGGAGCTTGAGGTCCTACTTCCTGGCGCCGAGATCGATCATCTCGATGACCTCTATCCGGAGTACATGTTCGACGTTGAGGCGGAGCAGGAAAAGCTTCGCGCCGCGGACGTCATCGTGTTGCAGTATCCGCTGTGGTGGTACGGCTGGCTGGCGCTGCTGCAGAAGTGGATGGAGGACGTGTTTGTGCGCGGTTTCAGCCACGGGTCTTCGGGTACAGCTCTGCACGGTAAGAAGCTGGTCATATCGGTAACGACGGGGGCTTCTCAGGCTTACTACGCGCCAGATTCCGTCGATTTCAACGACTTGCTGACGCCCGCGAAGGCGACGTGTGCGCTGACGGGCATGGAGTTTGCGGGGAGCCTTCCCCTGTACGGGGTGTCGTACGCAAATCGCACGGATGAGGCGGCGCGCACCGACATGGTGGAGCGTTCGCGCGAGCACGCAAACGCCTCGCGGAGTTCGTCTCCTCCCTCTGAGCTTCTGCTCCCCTGCCATCAGGAGGAACATGCTGCCCGACCCTGGCCTCATCCAATACGAGGCCGGGGCCGCGTCTACTTTTTCTTCCTCTGCTTCGGTGCGGGTAGCTCCTCCCACATGGCCGAGACTACGTCGCACAGCGCGTCGCGGTCCTCTATCTCGACGAGGAGCATCTCCTTAGCACCTTTGTAGGGGGTGGCGCGTGGGGCATCGGGCAGGAGGCGTTCGGAGGCGGGCGTGACCTTGAGCAGGAAGCGGTCGTCGTAGATACCGCCGATGACCTTGCCCCGGTAGTAGAGGACGTATTCGCCCATCATCTTGCGGTGCGCCACGTCGTCCAGCTCGTCCAGCAGGTCGAGCACGAAATCCAGGTATTGGTTGCTGGACGACATCGTTCTTCCTCACTTTCCCGCTCAACGACACGCTCATCTAAGCCTGCGCTGCATTGAGCGGCCGTCCTCTTTTGTGGCGTATGAGAACAGTGTAGGAGTCTTAGAGCGGTCCGGTGACCGCGTTCGTTCATTGATCAACGAGGCCGGGGAAGGAAGCAGAGCGGGCTAGTATCGCCGTGACCAGGGGTCATGTGGGGCTGGACCTCGCAGCTGAGAACTCCGTTAGGATGGGGCATGATAGATACGCGTGACCCGCGAGGGATTGTTAACTTCTTCGTCCGGTACCTGGTGCTCCACGTTGTTTTCCTGGTCGGGCTCCCGGTCTCCTATGCCATGGACCTGGCGCTCATCTACTTCTTTGGCTTCCTGGGCTTCTTCACCTTCTTCCAGGTGTTAATAGCCATTACCCGAAAGTTCCTCGAGAAGGCCGGATCGTGGAAGATTGTCGCGATCGTGGGGGCCGTATTCTCCGATGTGGCGGTCCTGTGGTGGCTGGGAAACATGCTGGGAGGCGCACTTGACGGCTCTTCTGACTGGGGGCTTGTGACTGCGTGGCTGCCCTACCACTTCGTCGCTGCCTTCTTCGCGTGGGGTCTCCGCGAGCTCTTCTACTGGTTGAGCCCACGAGACACTGCGGCCCCCAGCGCCTCCGGCACTCCCACCAATCCGGCTGAAACCGAGAACCTCAGCGAATCCGAAGACACAGAGGCAGGCACCCCGACGGACGCAACCGCGGTCACCGAAGTCGACAACCGGTAATCCATTTTTGGGAGCGAATGTCACCGTCGGGACTGCAAGGCCGCGACCACGAGAGCACAAGCCTCCGCATCGGAATCCGCACGGTGATGATTGAGCGTAAACCCGGGCACCAGAGCCTTTGTGACGGTCGGTAGCTTGTAGTTTTCCAGGCCAGGGACCATATGCTGCGCTGTTCGATAGGAACAGAAGAAGCTCTGCGGGAGAGTTCGCGTCCCAAAGAAGGCGTCGAGTTCCCTCCACACCCGAGCATCGAAGGCGGCATTATGCGCATACACCGGCAGACCACCGTGGAAACCTGCCACCCAGGATGCAATATCTGGCCACATCGGAGCCCTGCGCACGTCACGCGCAGAAATCCCATGGAGATAGGTGAATTCAAACCGCTCGAAGCCTGGCGGCGGCTTGATCAGCGTGCTCGCCCGTTCAACAACCCGCCCACCCGAGATTTTCACCAGCGCAATCTGACAGGCAGACTCACCTCCCTGCCTGTTAGCGGTCTCAAAGTCAACGGCAACAAAAGACGGAAGCGCAAGGACCTCGGGCGGCGCCACCCAGCTGGAACGCTGGCGAGACTGGGGGCGCGCGTACGAAGCATCCGGCGACATAGCGGAGCGGCCGGTCGCGGACACGGGAGCCAAGCCCTTCTGCGCAGCCTTTGCCGCTTTCTCAAGCTCCACGAAGTGCTTCCACTGGGCGTTGTACTGACTTGGGTCTTCACCGCGCTGCTTTGCGAGCATCTCGTGCCCCTTCGCCAGGCGCTTGCGTAGCTCCAGCCGAAAATCATCACGGGGAGCGGGCAGCCCCAGCGCCAGCCATCGCTCGATCGTCTCGACTTCGCCCAAATAATCCTTTTGCTTGTGTTGAATGATCGCGACCTGAGTGACGTAATACTCTGCAACATTCACCGGGTTTAGGCGTGCGGAGGCGATCATCGCATCCATACACCCGCGAGCTATGACGAGTGCCCTAGACAGGTCCCCCGACCGCTTGAGAGCAGAGATGTCACTCACCCAGTCACAGATGTCGCGTCCATTGTATTTGGGCATGAACCTCCCGTCAGGGCCCACGCTCGGCCCATTGTGTGCGCCGAAATAGGTCGGGGCTGAGGCTACAGCTCCTGAAACACTCTGTCCCTGCGGAATCGGACGATTCTGCTGAGGAACAACGACCCCAGAGGGACGCTGACCATATTGCGTCGGATAGTTCTGCTGAGGAGTGATCGCGCCACGCAGCCACTCAAACACACCCATAACGCCCGCTTTCCTAATGCGAGGAGCTACGACACTCCTCGCTGATCCCTTGCTCGACGTTCGCTCACCAATGAAGGCGGGAGATTCACGTGACCTAGCTTACTGCATAAGCGACCAGCTAAGGGCCGGTAACACACCCAATTCCACCCATCCCGACCCCGGCCTCATCAATGAGAACAGCGCGAGCGAAACGGACTCAGAAAACCCAACTTTTCAGGATACTCCCCCACCGCACCCCTGTTAGACAATTTCAGAAAACAACGACAGACCCCATCCCCACACAACAACCAAAGCAGCAGCTCACGAGCGCGCAACACCCGGCAAATATCTGCAAATTCAACAGATCCTCGATTTTACTTGTCCGCACTTCGGGACATTTTCACTCAGCATGACCGTATTGTCGGTTAATTTACTGAAAAATCGCTTTACCGTTGAATGGGCGCATTTTCACGCGCATGACTCCCACACCGGGCAGTCCCGTCAACGACTTCGAGGACACACACGTCATGGAGACACGACATCCCCTGACCATCCCCGCGGCCATCGTGCTGGGCACCGCGGTCGTCGCCACCGCTCTGCCCCTGCCGAGCAGCACACCGGCCACCGCCACGGGCACGGCGCACGTCACCCGCGCCTACACGGACAAGTCCACGCACGAACCGGGTAAGCAGGCGACGATCACGGCCGAGGCCTCGACCGGTGGAACCGTCCACTTCTCCGTCAGCCACCTCGGCGTCGAGGTGGCCTCGGGCGACGCCACCGTGACGAACGGCAAGGCCACCTGGACCTACACGACGCCGAGTGAGAACAACCAGGGGTACCTCGTCACCGCGACCGGCGGGGACGGCACGCACGCGGAAACGGCCATCGACGCCTCCACCAGCTGGACGCGCTTCCCGCGCATGGGTTTCCTCTCCCACTTCAAGCCCACCGCCCCCAAGAGTTTGGCCGAGAACGCCACCTACGAGCCCTACCTCTTCCACGCGCCGTCCGACTACGTCACGAAGCTCAGCCAGGACTACCACCTCAACGCCTTCCAGTTCTACGACTGGCAATACCGCCACGAGCAGCCCGTCGCCAAAGGCGACCTCAAGAACGAGTGGCCGCTGTGGTACCGGGACACCTATGCCTCCGCTGCGACCATCAACACCTACGTGACCAAGGCTGACGAGGTTGGTGCGGCCTCGCTGGCATACTCCATGGCGTACGCGGTCAACGACGGCTACGACACGAACACAATCAAAGAAGACTGGATCCTGCGCGAGAACAACGGCTCCTACTGGCAACGCGACTTTGGCAGCCAGTGGTGGGTCAAGTTGCCCCCCAACACGCCCGAGCCCCAGAACCACATGACGATGATGAACGTCAACAACGCAAAGTGGCGCACCTACATCACCAGTCAATACGTGGCCCAGAAGAAGGAGTTCACGTTCACCGGCACGCACATCGACACACTCGGTGAGACCCATAAGAAGGATGCTTCCGGCAACGATCTCGACCTGACCGAGGGCCTGTCGGCGCTCGTCAATGAGACTGCCGAACAGACAAAGGGTGCGGTGGGCATCAACCTGCCAGACGGCGCCGGAAACGACAAGGTCATTCCCGGCTCATCCACATACCTGTACACGGAGCTGTGGGACAACAACGAAACGAACGCGCAGGTCGCCAGCTACCTGCAGGGCGTGCGCGCCACGGGCACGAAGAAGCCGATGGTGGTCACCGCCTACGCGAACGACTACGACCCGACGACCCGCTACTGGGACGCAGCGGCCAAGGAGTACAGGCACCCCGAAATCACTGCCGACAACGGCGTGCGCATCGAGGCCGAGTCCGACCAGGCGCGCGTGAGCGGCGACGTCACCATCACCTCTGGTGATCCCACCGCGTCGGGCGGCTCCTACGCCTCGGGCATTTCCAAGGACGGCGACACCGTCACCTTCACCGTTGACGCAGGCCAGGGAGGCACCTTCACCTTCTCGCCCCGTTACTCGAGCCCACAGGCCGACGGCGCCAACCACCAGGTGATGATTGACATGGGCAAGAAGGGGCAGCAGAAGCTCCTGAAGTACGTCACCTTCAACAAGACGCAGAGCGACTCCGACTGGCGCGAAGATATCTCCATCAACGTGGAGCTCACGCCGGGCACCCACACGATTTCCTTCCCGATCGACAAGTACGAGAAGTACGCGCCCGTCAACATCGACTGCATTACGTTCCGCGAGTTCAACGCGGACTCCGTCAAGCTCGCGGATGCGGCGTTCGCGGCGAACGGCGCGCACCACCTGGAGCTCGGCGACTATGGGCGCATGTTGGACGATCAGTTCTTCGCTGAATCCGGCCGGGGACTGTCCCCAGACCTCCAGACGTGGATGAAGAACTACTACAACATCTCCACCGCCTACGAGAATCTGCTCTTCGGCGATAACCTGACACGCAAGGAACGCCAGGTCGAGGTTTCGACGAACGGCGTGGGCTTGCCGACCTCGACGGACGGGGCCGCGAACACGATCTGGGCGAACACCATGACGTCCAACGCGGGCACGGCCCTGCACCTGATTAACCTGCGCACCAACGACAGTGAGGGTAACGACGAGTACTGGCGTAATGCCGCCAAGCCGATCCTGCCCTTCGACAACACGTCCGTCACCTACCACCTGGAGGACGGGGAGGCGATCCCCGGTTCGATCTTCGCCGTCAGCCCTGACGACGACGGTGGCCGCCCGACGCCCCTCGATTTCACGACGGGCACCGACGAACAGGGGCGCACGACAATCACCTTCAACGTGGGTCGCCTGTCCTCGTGGGACATGGTCGTCTTCTCCCCCACCACCAACGCGGACCGCGCGGCCCTCGCACCCCAAGCAGTGGACACGTCCGACAATGCCGCCACAACCGACGCGGATGATGCGGCCCTGGTGCCCGCGACGATCGTCGGCCAGCTGCGCAACGGCCTCGGCCAGTGCTTGACCTCCCAGGATCCGACGGGATCCGACGGCACCCCCGTGTGGAACAGCAACTGCGCCGGGAACAGCGCCGCGCAGACTGTCATCTACGAGGGTGACGGGCACATCCGCATCGGCGACCGCTGCGTCGATGTCCTGGGCGGTTACACCAAGGAGGGCACGGTCGCGCACATGTGGACCTGCTACCCGGCTCTGGAATCCCAGATGTGGGATCTCAACGAGAACGGCCAGCTCGAAAACCGCGCATCCGGCCTATGCCTGACGATCCCAGGCGACACGACGCGAGGTGCCACGCAGGCGGTCATCTCGCAGTGCTCCGACACCTCCCAAGTCGCAGCGCTGGACGCTCACCGAAGCATCCGGGCAGTAACCGCCCATCCTCCCCGGCGCGGGCACAGCTGGGGAGGATGCGGCGCCCGCACAGACTGCATAAGACTCGGCCCCGGCCTCGTCGTCAATGAACGAGGCCGGGGCCGAGCCGTGCGAGTACGCGCCGTCAGGAGCGGGCGACCTCGACGGGGGGAGACTGCACCAGGTTCGACAGGGCAGCGATGTAGGCACCAATCTGCTTGCGGTTGAGGCTGTCCTGCATGAGGTTCGGCAGGCCCTTCGTCGTGCAGGTGACCTCGACGACAGTGCTGCCCTCGGAGGGGATAAACCCAGCGATGAGGTTCTCACCCCAGGACATCATGCCCATCGGGGTGTCGAAGGTGATCACGCGACCGTTCGGGTCGGAGCGCGTCAGCGTCGCCTTGTTGACCGCCTGCACGGCCTGGGTTGCGGCCGGGAAAATCTGCTCGAACGGCACGTTGAACTGGAACGACTGCGTCGTGGAACGCATACCCATGAGAGTGTCTCCTTAAAGATCTCAGTGTGCGCAGTCGGCGCGCACAGGTCACGCGTCGACCGGTGAAGAAGGGGGCACGCGCGCCGACGCGATCGCCTCGGTGTGACGCTGCGGGTGCGCGACTTCTTCCAGCTGGTTCAGCCTATCAGCACACGCCCAAATCTCATATTCGTTTCCGTCGGCGGTCATACAAAAGACTGCCGGGCACCCTCACGGGCACCCGGCAGCGTCGCGTCTACAGAATCAGGAACGCGGCTCGAAGGGACTCACCGACACCGAGGGCATCTCCTGGCACACGCGCAGGGTCAGCTGCAGGCTCGTCGCGCCGGTGCCCGCCTCGGGCATGATGTCAACCAGCTCCGAATCGGCGGGGTTACATCCGTCGACGCCGTCCGTGGACTCTGCCGTCAGGGTCACGCCCACGCGGCCTCCCTGAGCGATCGTGTAGACGTTGCCGGGGTCCTCGCCCTCGCGCACGGCGGTGGAGATGACGGAGCCGCCGCCGGAGAAGATGATCTGCGGGAAGCCGCCAATCCAGCACGAGGGCCCCTCGTTCGTGAAGCCGATTTCCACGTAGGTGGTACCGCCCGCCTCCTGCTGGGAGTCGATGGCGGGCTGCAGGTTCGTCAGGTCGCAACGCTGATCGTTGTCGGAGACGTTCACCTCGGGGGCCTGGTTGCCCTCGTCGGGCACGCCGCTCTGGGGGCCGGCGCCGCTCTGGGCGGGCATGCCACTCTGTGAAGAGGCGCTCGACGAATTGGACGAGGCCGTGGACCCCGCCTCGGGCTGGTTGCCCTTCGGGGAGCAGGCGGCAATGCCCAGGACGAGAGCCGACAGGGAGGTCACGGCAAGAATGCGTCGCGTGTTGATCATGCGCCCATCCTATGAAGGAGAGCGCCGGGCGCACACCGCCACGCCGGGCGAGACCCAGGGGTGACAAGAGGCGCACCCGGGCGTGCCCGCCCACTGCGCCCCGGCCTCGTCGATGTCAGTGCGAGACGGGTTCGATCTCGACGGGGGCCACATCCATCTCAGCCAGCGGCACCACCCGATCCTTGCGCGCCACGTGGTAGCCCCACCACACGACTCCGAACAGTGGCAGGCCAATGTAGGAGGAGGCAACCTCCCAGACCTGGCCATGCAGCACGGCTTCATAGTTCTGTCCGGCCATGACCACCAGGCACATGACAAAAGCGATGATCGGGCCTGCGGGGAAGAACGGCGAGCGATACGGCAGGTCCTCCAGGCGGTAGCCCTGCAGCAGGTACGCGCGGCGGAAACGAATGTGACTCACCGCGATGCCCAGCCACATGATGATGCCGGAAATACCGACGATGTTGACCAACCAGATGTAGGCGTCGTTGAAGACCAGCTGCGTGAGGAAGCCAAGCGCCGCGGTCACCGTCGTCACGGCCATCGCGTAGGCGGGCACGCCCCCCTTGGTGACGCGCGCGAAGATCGCGGGTGCCTGACGCTTGAGGGCCATCGAGTGTAGCATGCGCGAGGCCGCGTACAGGCCCGAGTTACCCGCGGACAGGATCGAGGTCAGGATGACCGCGTTCATGACGGCGGCCGCCGCACCGATGCCCATGCGCGCAAACACGAGCGTGAAGGGCGACTGCGCGATGTTGTTCGCCGAGTCGTCGGCTGCGCTCAGCAGGCTCGGATCCGTGTACGGAAGCAGCGTGCCGATCACGGCGATGGCGCCGATATAGAAGAACATGATGCGCCAGAACACCGTGCGGATCGAACGCGGCACGTCCCTGCGCGGATTCTCGGATTCGCCCGCAGCCACGCCCACCAGCTCCGTGCCCTGGAAGGAGAAGCCGGCGATCATGAAGACTGCGATGACGCCCACGAAGCCGTTGTGGAAAGGCGCGTCCCCAATCGTCCAATTCGACAGGCCCGGAGAGTTTTCACCCATCACGCCGGCGATCATGAAGACGCCCGACAGGACGAAGACGATGACGATGACGACCTTGATGGCCGCCAACCAGAATTCGGCCTCGCCGTAGACTCTCGCCGAGAGCGCGTTCAGACCGACGACGATGACAAGGAAGCCCACCGCCCAAATCCACGAGGGAACGGACGGGAACCAATAGGCCATGACGAGGCCCGATGCCACAAGGTCCGCGGCCACCGTCACCGCCCAGTTGAACCAATAGTTCCACCCCATGGCAAAACCAAAGGACGGGGAGATGAACTTGGTGGCGAAAGTCTGGAAGGAGCCAGCGACCGGCTGGTGCGCGCTCATCTCACCCAGCGACTGCATGAGGAGCAGCACCATCAGGCCGATCGCTGCATAAGCGACAAGGGCGCCGCCCGGGCCAGCGTTCGCGACCGTCGCACCGGAGGCCAGGAAGAGGCCCGTTCCGATCGCGCCGCCGATGGCGATCATCTGCATATGACGCGACGCCAGGCCGCGCTTGAGCGCGGTGTTGGAGCGCTCCTGCACATCGTTGGCGATGTCGTCGGGAGTGGGGGTAGCCATGAGTCGGTTCCTCATCTGTCGATCGTCGAGTCCCATCTTAGTCCCACAAACGCTTGTGTCGACGTTGGTAGATTCTTTTCTCATTCTTTAACGAGGTTGGAGCTGTGCCTCCGCTCTTGACACCCCATGCCCTGCCACGGCCTCGCCCGACCAAACGAGCCGCACACACGCCGGGCGGTTACACTAAACCCACCCACGCCACGCAGGAGGTTCCTATGACGCAATCCCTCATGAGCATCGGTTGGATGCTCCTCGCCCTCGTCCTCTCTGCGTCCATCGGTCTCGAACGCCAGATCCGAGGCAAAAGCGCGGGCATCCGCACCCAGGCCATCGTGGGCCTCACCGCCTGCTTGATGATGCTCATCTCCAAGTACGGATTCTCTGACATCCTCGTTGACGGCATCACCCGCTACGACCCGTCACGCGTCGCATCGCAGATCGTGTCGGGCATCGGCTTCCTGGGCGCGGGCATCATCCTCACCCGGCACGGCGCGATCCGAGGCCTGACGACTGCGGCCACGATCTGGGAGACCGCCGCGATCGGCATGGCATGCGGCGCGGGCCTGTGGTGGCTCGCCGTGGCCGGCACCGTCCTGCATTTCATCGTCATCGCCCTACTGACCCCGCTCGTCCAGTTCATTTTGATGCGCGCGCACGGACACAAGGCCACTTTGACGGTCCACTACTCCCCCGGACACGGGGTACTGTCCTCACTGCTCAGCCAGGTGTCTGCCCTCGGCTGGACGGTCTCCGCGGTATCGACCCACACGGAGTCCAACGGCCGCGCGACAACGGCACGTTTCACCGTAGCAACGCGCCAGGATCTCTCGCGTTCCCTGCTCGTCACGACCCTCGCGGACCTCGACGGCGTCGCAGGCGTGGACATCAACGAAGACGACGACGAGTAAACGATCTCGACATGATGGGAGGGCCCGCGGCGTGTGCCGCGGGCCCTCCACTTATGTCATCTCAACACGTCACGAACGCGTCCCGAAGGGGTTGTAGGGCTTATCGCCCTGCTGCCCCTGGTTGTAGCCCTGCTGGCCATACTGCGGCTGGCCGTACTGCTGCTGACCATACTGCGGCTGGCCGTACTGCTGCTGACCATACTGCGGCTGGCCGTACTGCTGGCTCTGAGCGGCCTGGGGAGCCTGGAAGCCTCCCTGCTGGGGCTGAGCGCCCGGATAGCCGCCCTGCTGGGGCTGAGCGCCGTACTGCGGCTGGCCGTACTGCCCCTGCTGGGACTGGAAGGCACCCTGCTGCTGGGCAGCCGGATATCCACCCTGCTGCGCCTGAGCGCCGTACTGCGGCTGGCCCTGAGCGGCCTGGGGAGCCTGGAAACCACCCTGCTGGGCCTGAGCGCCGTACTGCGGCTGCTGGCCAGGCTGGTTCATGGGTGCACCAGTGAAAGCACCACCAAGAGCGCTCGGGTTGTCAACCGGCGCAACCTTGCCGTTCTTGAGTTCCAGGAGCAGGACAACACCGGAGGCACCGAGGCCGATCGAGAAGATCAGGAAGAGGATACCGCCGAAACCGAGCGAGGCCCTCGCGAGAACACCGAGCACCTGGAGAATGCCAATCAGGGCGGTAAGGATCGCGACGATACCGGAGGACAGGAAGGCCCACTTTTGATTCGTGAACCAGTAGGCAGCTCCCAGGCCAACCGCAATCAGCATGAGGAAGATGTGGAAGAAAGCGTAGCCGCCCGCCGAGAACATCGTGAAGGAATCGCCGTAGACCGACCCGAAGGGCAGGACCATCGAGACGATCGACAGGACGAAGGAAGCGGCCATGCCAATGAGCGCGTAGGTGGCGCGCACGGAGCGGCCCTTCACCTTACCGGTCTCGGTAACGACGGCGCTCTGGAACTGGTTGAACGCCGTGTTCGCGGCTGCGCCGAACTGCTGGGCGGCAGCCTCAAACTGCTGGCCCGTCGACGCGCCCTGCTGGCCGCTCTGAGCGGCGTACGGGGACTGCTGACCCGCCGGAGCATATCCCGAAGCGCCACCCGGGGCGGCGTACTGGGGCTGCTGGCTCGGCTGCGCGCCATACTGCGCCTGGCCGTAGCCCTGCTGCTGGCCCGCCGCCTGGGCGGGGTTCTGCCCGTAGGCAGCGGCCTGCGCAGCAGCGTTCTCTTCCGCGACAATCTCAGCCATGGAACGCTCGCGCGTCCCATCAATGATCGTACGCTCAAGTTCCTCGTCCGAAATCGAGGGGGCCGAGGCCACGGGCGTCTCCGTCAGGGGCGTCACCTGAGGCTCTCCAACGAAGGGCTGGACCTCTTCAACGCTCTGCTGGGGTTCGTCCGCAACAGGCTCGGGCTCAACGACGGGCTCGGTCTGGGGAGCACCCCACGCGTCGGACTGCACAGGCTCAGCCTGCGGTGCACCCCACGTATCAGACTGCACAGGCTCGGCTTCCACAGCGGGCTCAACAACAGCAGCAGGCTCTTCAACAACCGGCTGAGCCTCCTCCACCACCGGAGCAACAACCTCAACCTGCGGAGCGCCCCACGCGTCAGACTGAACAGGCTCGGTCTGCGGAGCGCCCCACGCATCAGACTGCACGGGCTCAGCTTCCACAGCGGGCTCAACAACAGCAGCAGGCTCTTCAACAACCGGCTGAGCCTCCTCCACCACCGGAGCAACAACCTTAACCTGCGGAGCGCCCCACGCGTCAGACTGAACAGGCTCGCTCTGCGGAGCACCCCACGCATCAGACTGCACGGGCTCAGCCTCCACAGCGGGCTCAACAACAGCAGCAGGCTCTTCAACAACCGGCCGAGCCTCCTCCACCACCGGAGCAACGGCCTCGACCTGCGGAGCGCCCCACGCGTCAGACTGCACGGGCTCGGTCTGCGGAGCGCCCCACGCATCAGACTGCACGGGCTCAGCTTCCACGGCGGGCTCAACGACAGCAGCAGGCTCGGACTCAGCTTCCACGGAGGGCTCGGGTTCAACGACAGGAGCAACAGCCTCAACCTGGGGAGCACCCCACGCATCGGACTGAACGGGCGACGCTTCAACCACGGGAGCAGCCTCAACGACAGGCTCGGGCTCGACCGCAGGCGCTTCCTGCACAACGGGTGCCGCCTGGACAGCGGGCTGTTCCACGGGTGCGGCAGCCTGGCTGTAGGGATCGACCGGTTGCGCCGGGGCAGCGACGGGAGCAGGCTGCGCAACGGGAGGATGAGCGGGAACAACACCCCGGTTTGCCAGCCACTGGGCAAGCGCAGGATACAGCGACGGGTGCGTCGCCACGTAGGGGTGTAGATCCGCGCGAGCGGCGGTGATATCGGCGAGGTCCTGCGCTGTCAGCGCCGGATTGCCCATGTCAGCAGCGGTGAGCTGCGACAGATCAAGAGTGCTCATCTCTATTCCTCTCGCACCCGAAGGCGCAGTTCATGATGGCGAACATGCAATACTATCGCGTCGAGACGCGGATTAGTCAAGGTGTTTGCCCTCTGACATACAAGTGACAAACAAAAGACCCGGCCCCTTACGGGACCGGGTCTGTGGTGGTAGCGGGGACAGGATTTGAACCTGCGACCTCCGGGTTATGAGCCCGGCGAGCTACCGAACTGCTCCACCCCGCGTCGGCTCTAGATAGTCTAGAGCATCATCCGGGTGGGCACAAACCGAACGCGGTGATGTACGTCCTAGCGACGGAGCGCTGTCAGGAAGCGCAGAATCGATGCCCTATTCGGAGGCCTGCGCAGGATCTGTCGGCGTTCCAGGCACGAGCGGAGCACCGCTCGGAGGTGCAAGCACCGGGCCCGAGGCCTGAACCTGCACGGGAGCACCCTGGGGCGGCGCGGGCTGAGTCGCCGGCATCTGCACGGGAGCACCCTGGGGCGCCGCGGGCTGGGCCGGTGTCGCCGCATAAGGGTAGTAGCCGACCGGGGCAGCACCCGGAGCGGGCACAGCCCCCTGCTGCGACACCGTGGAAGCCTTGCGGTCCGGGATCACCAGGACGAAGGATGATGCGACGCACAGCCACTTGAGGCCCCACATGAAGAGTGATCGCAGGGAGGCCGCTACTTCGCCGACCTCCCACTCCGGCGGAGTAAAGGTGATCAGCCAGTCCCCGCCAAGGATGTGGATATACACAGGCAGGATGATGAGGTAATCCACAAGAACGATGGCGGCGGCAACATATCGCAGGGGCTTGATTCCCAGACGCACGTAGAGGAACAGGAACACCACGATCACAAGATCGAGCAGCAGCCACGTCCAGAACATGACATCCGTGAACCTATCGAAGAAGAACTCAAGGCGCTCACCGCTGTAGGGAATGAAACGGTCAACGATGAAAATGAGTTTGACGGCAAGGACCAGCCACGCGGCGATTCGCCCGTGGGTGGACAGCACAGGGCGCTTAGGGTTCGGCGCAGGCGCGTAGGCGGGGGACGGCGCGAAGACGCCCGAGGTCGGAGCGGGCATCGTCGGAGCGGCCGAGGCCGGCGCCTCGAACGGCTGGGGCACACCCGTGGGAGCGGGCAGAGAGCTGCGGGGGTCAGTCATGGGTTTCCTTCCACATCGTTGACGAGTCCGCGCTGCGGACGCTTCGCACCATAGTAGTGACACCGGACGAAGCACACAGGGCAGTCTTGCCGCAAGCGCCGCTCCCCCCGCGGAGAGAAAACACCCGGCCCCGCGTCACAGGTCGTGACAGCGGGGCCGGGTGCAACAGTGCGCGACTGCGATTATGAGCCGCTTTGCGTTCCCGATTGGGCCGACGTGGTCGGGCTCGGGCTGGGCGTCGGCGAGCTCGAGGCCGCCGACGAGGAGGTGCCGAGGGCCGCCTGGGCGGCCTCCGCGCGGGCCAGGGCATCGCGCAGACGTGTCTGTGCCTCGCCGTAGGCGGTCCAGTCAGACTTGCTCATCGCCGCATCCGCGTCGCGCAGCGCCTGCGCGGCGTCGCTGACGGCCTGCGCCAGCTGGGCGTTCGCGTCACTGGAGGTCGCACCCGACTGCGAGGTATCCCCCGTTGAGGGGTTTGTCGTGCCAGAAGATACGGACGAGTTTCCATCGTCGGAGACGAGCTGGCGCAGCGATTCCTCAAGGGTGGGCGCGAAGCCGACCTTGTCACCGAAGGCGGTCAGAACCGAGCGGAGCACGGGGTAGGACGCGGAGCCTGTGCCCTGCACGTAGACGGGCTGGACGTAGAGGAGGCCGCCGCCGACCGGCAGTGTCAGGAGGTTACCTCGGATCACCGTCGAGTCGGCCTGGTTCAGCAGGTTGAGCTGGGTGGCGATCTTCTCGTCGGAGTCGTACTTGTTCTGTACCTGGCCGGGGCCGGGCACTGTCGTCGACGAGGGCAGGGCGAGCAGGCGGAGCTTGCCGTATCCCTCACGCACCTGGCCGGGGGTGTTACCGGTCTCGGAGTCGACCGCGAGGAAGCCGGCCATGGCCTCGCGACGCCCCTCGCCGCCGCCACCGGGCACGAAGACCGAGGTCAGCGAGAACTCAGCGCTCTCCTGGCCGGGCATCTGCATGGTCAGGTAGTACGGGGGCTGCAGGGCCGTCGGCGCGGGCAGAGGATTGCCCATCGCGTCGACACGCGGGCTCGCGGCGGCCGAGGAGGCCGCACCGTAGGTCGAGGTCTCCTCGGCCAGGCGCCAGCGGTCACCACCGGAGTAGAAGCCGGCGGCGTCGGTCACGTGGTAGGTGGCCAGCAGGTTGCGCTGGACCTTGAACATGTCCTCCGGGTAGCGCAGGTGGCTCATGAGATCGCCCGAGATCGCCGAGACGGGCTCGACGCTACCGGGGTAGATTTTCTCCCACGTGCGCAGGATCGGGTCCTGGTCGTCCCAGCGGAACAGGCGCACGGAGCCGTCGTAGGCGTCGACGATGGCCTTGACGGAGTTACGCATGTAGTTGATCTTGTTTGCCTGGACGTACTGGCCAACCTCGGTGGAGCGAGAGTCCACGGTGGCGTTCGAGAGTGTCTCGTGCTGAGCGTAGGGATAGTTGTTCGTGGTCGTGTACGCGTCGACGACCCACACAAGGCGCTTGGGGGTCGAGGCATCGCCGTCCATGTCGACGACCGCCGGGTAGGCGGACTGTTCGAGCGTCAGGTAGGGGGCGACCTTAGCGACGCGCTGGAGAGGATCGCGGTCGTAGAGGATCTGCGAGGCCTCGTTCGTCTGAGAGGAGAAGAACAGGTCCGTGGAGCCGAACTTGATCGCGTACAGGAGTTTGTTCCACACGTTGCCCACGGAGGGGCCGCCGTTGCCAACGAAAGTCGTGGAGACCTGGCCGCCGACCGCGGTGTCGTCCGGGTAGTCGAGTTCCTGCGGTTCAGCGCCTTCGGGGGCTCCGACAATCGAGTAGTCGGGCGAGCCGGGGCTGAAGTAGACGCGCTCCTCGTAGTCGCCCATCTCGCCGACCGAGGGCACGGACTGCTCCCAGTAGGAGGGCAGGCCGTCGCTGGTCAGCTGGTTACCGTAGGCGGCGACCGCGCCGTAGCCGTGCGTGTAGACGGTGTGCTGGTTGACCCAGGTCTGCTGCTCGGCGGACAGGCCCGAGAGGTTGAGTTCGCGCACCGAGATGACGGTGTCGCGGCGCTCGCCACCGACGTTGTAGCGGTCGACCTTCATCCCGGAGTTGAAGCCGTAGTACAGGCGCGACTGCTGGAGCTGCTGGACGGTCTTCGTAATGACCTGCGGGTCGAGCAGACGCACCTGGGAGGTCAGCGATTCGTTATCGAACTGTCCCGCCGAGGCCGTGGTGGCCGCGTCGTAGTTGGTCTGATAATCGACGTTGTCGAGGCCGTAGGCGGCCAGGGTGGCGTCGATGTTGCGCTGGATGTAGGGAGACTCGAGGCTGCGCTGGTTGGGGCGCACGCGGAACTGCTCGACGAGGGCGGGGTACGCGCCCGCCAGGACGAGGGCGGCAACGACCGTCACGGCGACACCGGCGGCGGGCAGGCGCCACGTGCCCTTAAAGGCAGCAACCACGAAGAGGAGCGCAACGAGGCCGGAGATGACGGCCAGAATCGAGTGAGCGGGCAGGGTCGCGTTGATGTCGGAGTACATGGCGCCGTGGATGGAACCCGAGTCCGAGGTGAGTAGTTCGTAGCGGCCCAGCCAGTAGTTCACGCCGATGAACAGGGACAGGCAGGCAGCCATCATGCCGGTCTGCAGGCGCGCCTGCTTGGAGGCGTGAGGGCGCGGAGTCAGGCGGATCGTGCCGTACAGGTAGGACACGATGATCGCCGCGACCAAGCCGACTCCGGTGACCGTCATCAGGAAGGAGACGAGCACCTTAACGGCGGGCAGCACGAACACGAAGAAGGAGATGTCGAGCCCGAACTGGGGGTCAACCTGCCCAAAGGAGGATCGGTTGAGGAATTGCAGGAGCGTCTGCCATTCGGTGGCCAGGCGGGCGCCGTTGGTGAAGCCAAAGAAGAGAGCGACGCCCCAGAAGGCGAGGCGACGCATGGGTTCGAGGGCCTCCTGGTATCCGCGCAGGGCGGCCGAGGCCTCGCCCCTCGACGAGGAGGTGCGGTGACGGTAGGCGAAGGCCATCGAGAAGTAGACGAGAGCGGTCGCCACGATGAAGCCAACGACGAAGAGGCCGATGTGCGCACCCCACTGGGTGAGGATGACGCGAGTGGCGCTCATCTGGCGGAACCACAGGATCTCGGTCCACACGATGGAAGCCGCATAGATGACGGCTCCGATGATCAGCAGCGCTGCGATCGTGATGCCGGCGGGGCCAGGCTTGCGCACCTTGAGTTGCGCGCGCGCACGATCGGGGTCTCGCGGAGCGCGGGCTCCACCCGGGGGAAAGACTGAAAAATCGAAGCTCACGGCATTCCTCTCTGTCAAACCGATAGCTCCCAACCAGTGTAGCCGCGCACAGGTGTAACTTCGCCTCGGTCTTATTCGCTCTCCGTGAGATTATGGGAGGCATGACTGTTGAGATGATGCCGAGTGCGCGCGAGATCGCGCTGGCCAATGTGGTTGTCGATATCGAGAAGGGTGCCGCCCGTGTGGGATGGGATCATGCTCCCTCGATCTACGCGCTGGTGCCGACGGCGATGCTGCTGGCCGACCCGAATCTGCCGGCCGACATCGCCGAGCAGCTGCGTTCGGGCTGGGACGGCAGCGATGATCACCTGAGCGCGATCATCCAGGAGGATCTGGCCGACGACGATATCGAGCAGGTCCTGGCTCACCTGGCGTGGCCGGAGACGGTGCCGGGTGCCGCGATCACGGTTGAGCGCATCGTCGTTCCGCCGGAGGTCGAGGACGAGGCCCCCGAGGATCCCGAGGAGGCCCTCGCGTTCGTCGCCAACCACCCGCTGCGCACTGATGTGCGCCTCGCGGTGGGCGTCATGCGCACGGGCGAGTCCTGGTGCGCGCTGCGCACCCGCGCCTTCGACTCCGACGACAAGGTCGGGCAGGGCTCGGCGCTCGTCCCCGCGCTGGTCGACGCCCTGCGCGCATCCCTCGAGCCTGTGACGGACGAGGAAGCCTGAGAGCATAGAGGAGGCCCCGGCCTCGTCCGGACCAGAAGGACGAGGCCGGGGCCCTTTGTCGCCCCTCCTGCCCGTGGGCGGTGGGCGAGCGTGAGAGCACTACTGGCAGGTCGGCAGGGTGTCTCCCGTACCGTCGGCGATGGAGCGAACCGCGAAGACAGCCTCATCGAGGGTGGATACCGAGACGACGCGCAGGCCGTCGGGAACGTGTCCAACGACCTCGGAACAGTTGGTGCTGGGGGCGAGGAACCACTGGGCCCCATCGCGATGGGCGCCCCACAGCTTCTGCTGGATGCCGCCGATGGCACCGACCTGACCGTCGTAGGACATGGTGCCGGTCCCGGCGATTGCATTGTTGCCCGTCATGTCGCCCGGCGTCATGCGGTCGATGATGGCCAGGGAGAACATCATGCCTGCGCTAGGTCCTCCGATGCCGTCGAGGTTAAAGGAAATCGTGACGGGCAGGGTGGGCTGCACGGAGAGATAGATGCCCAGCTTGGATCCGCTTTCCGTGGGCGAGGCCGCGACGGAGTCGAAGGAGAGCTCGCGAGTCTCACCGTTTCTCTCGACCGTCAGCGTCATCTGCGATCCCGCGGGAACCGCGCGCATGAGCGAGAAGGGCGTACTGGCATCCGTCACGTCGTGGCGCGTTCCATCCGGGGTGGTGATCGCGCGCAGAATGTCTCCCTGCTCGACGATCCCGTCGGCGTTGGAACCCTCGACCGCACCCTCGATCGTGACGGTCGCGGGGACATCCCATCCAAGGTATTCGAGCGCGGCAACCTGGGAGGTCGTCTGCGAATTACGCATCATTGCCAGCTGAGCCTCGTTGTTCTGCTCGCGGGTGGTTCCCTCGGGATACTTCGACTCATAGTCGGTGATCGTGCTGTGCGGGTCCAAGTACGCGGCAATGAGCTGAGCAAAGTTCAGGCGGGCGTCGGGAGCCCCCGATTCGGAGACCGTCACCATGCGCAGCTGGCCCTGCCCCGGCTTCGCAGGTGCCTCGTACGGGCTGGATTGAGGCTCGTCCTGTTGCACGGATTCCCCCGTCTCAGGATTAGTTCCCTCGACAGTGAAGACGGGCACACCTTGGTCGTTGGACGCCAACACATTGATGGTCGGTCCGGGGCTGGAGACCACAAAGGGGACGGGGATCACGAAGAGAATGACAACCATTGCGAGGGCGGCCAGGACTGCCGTGAGGATGCGCCAGCTGACGATCGGCGCACGTTTCGTCGGGGCCTGCTCGAAGGCCAGTAGACGGTCAACTGACGAGGTCATCTCCATGTCACTCACCGTGTCATTGTGTCCCACGCGAGGCCCGACCGCACGCGCGCCCCGCCAGCCACGTTCAGCTCTCAGCGTTTTCGCAGAGATTTGTCAGCCCGGTCGCACGCGCGCTCGCTAGGCTGACATCATGAACGAGAACGAGTCCGGCACCCCCTTTGAGGATTTCCTGCGCTCCGTGTTGGGCGACGAGGCCGCGGCGGAGGCCGCTCGCGCTTTGCAGGCCCAGGGTTTTGATCCCGCGAACCTGCCCGCGGAGTTTTCCGATCCTGCGCGCATGCGTGCGGCGATGGGCCAGTTCCAGTTCCTCATGAACACGACGGCGGGCCCTGTTAATTGGCGCTTGGTGGAGGACGGCGCAAAGCAGGCCGCCTACGCCAGCGGCGATCCGGCCCCTACCGCCACCGAGGCCGAGGCGGCGCGCCAGGCGATGACGGTCGCCGACCTGTGGCTCGACGCAGTCACGGATTTCTCCTCGGGTCCCGTGACCCGAGGCGTGTGGAGCAGGGTGTCGTGGGTGGAGAACACGATCCCCACGTGGAAGCGCATCTGCGAGCCGATCGCCCTGAACGTGTCGCGCGCACTCTCAGCGGCTCTGTCGGAGCAGTTTGGAGAGGGCGGCCTCGAGGATTCCCCGTCGCTGCCCGACGGCATGGCTGCAATGCTGGGCAAGACGCAGGAGATGATGCCACGCCTCTCCGCGATGATGTTCTCCGCACAGATCTCGCGTGTGCTGGCAGCCTTGGCAGGCGAATCCTTCGGCACCTACGACACGGGCATTCCCCTGTCGGACACCTCGCACGCGGTGCTCCTGCCCCACAACGTCGCCCAGTTCTCCGAGGGGCTCGACATTCCCTTCGACGAGGTTCGTCAGTTCCTCGCTGTCCGGGAAGCAGCCCACCGACGTCTCTTCGCGTCCGTGCCGTGGCTGGAGGGCGACCTCGTGCGCGCGGTCGAGCGCTACGCCTCTCAGATCGCGATCGATACGGAGGCAATCACCGAGGCCGCCCGCTCGGTTGACCCCTCTGACCCATCGTCGGTGGAGTCGGCGCTCAGCGGCGGCGTGTTTGCGCTGTCGACGACGCCGGACCAGCGCCGCGCGCTCACCCGCTTGGAGACCATGCTTGCCCTCATCGAGGGCTGGGTCGAGGTCGTCACGGCCCGCGCGACACTGCCCTATCTCCCCCACGCGGATGCGCTGCGCGAGATGATGCGTCGACGCCGCGCCTCGGGTGGTCCCGCGGAGGAGATTCTGGGGACCCTCATGGGCCTCAAGATGCGCCCGCGCCAGGCCCGGGGAGCTGCCTCCATCTTTACGCTGGTGGAGGCCGACGGCGGTCGCGATGCCCGCGAAGCCCTGTGGTCGCACCCGGATATGGTGCCTTCGGAGACGGAGCTGGCCACGCCCGACACGTTCCTGACGCTGCGGCGAGCGGCGGCTGAGGAGGATGCGGATATCGACGCCGCGCTCAACTCTCTTCTCGATGGAACGCTCGGCTGGGCGGACGGGCTGGAGCCGGGGGACGAGGCCTCGGCGGGCTCGGATGAATCATCCTCGGACTCCGGAGAATCGGACAATCCGAACAAGACGAACTAATTCGTTCCAAAAAGATCTGACAAGTTTTCCACAGATTTTTCAAACACCTCCGCGCGCTCACCACACGGGTTCATGATGGTTCCGTCAGCTACAAACTGAAGGAGACCATCATGAACCTGGCACATAATACGGCGGTTCTCTGGCGAGGCCCGGGCAGCGTACAAGTTGGCGGCGACCGCGCTCGACACGTCTTGCTCGACAATCTGCACGCGAGCGACCAGCTCTGGCTGAGCCATCAGGCACACCCAGCCCGCGAGCGCGACGACGTTCAGGCCTCGCCCGAGCTTCTCGCGGCTCTGGCTGAGGCACGCCTCACCGACGGAAGCGAGGCACTCCCCCACCTTGCACTCGGCATTGTCGGAGCTGTTCCGGCGACGCTCCTCGCGCTCCACAGCCTCGTCGACACGCTGTCACTGTCGCTGTCGATCGAGACTCACTCCCTGGTCGACGAGGATTGGGATCGCGTATTCGGCGGGCACTACACGGGCACCCCTCGCCACCGCGCGGTGCGCCGCACGCTTCGCGATCTCATCCCGCTGCCCCGTCTGTACGCCCAGTGTCCGCCCGAGCTTTCGATTGTGTCGGCGGATCGAGTCGTCGATCCGGGGATACCGTTCGAGCTCACCGCTCACGACACCCCTCATCTGATCGTGACGCGTGGCGAGCACTCCTACGAGGTGGGTCCGTTCGTCATCCCGGGGGTGACCCCCTGTTACCAGTGCTCGCAGCTTGCTCGCGCAGCGCAGGACCCGTTCCATCTGACGCACCTGCGTGAGCTGGAAGCGTGGCCGCTCGCGCCTCTGGCTCTGCTGGCTCACTTCGCGGCGGCCCAACGCGTGGGTCAGCTGGTGATGGACTTCGTCTCGGGGGCGCTCACCGAGTCGCAGTGCGCACAGGTAGCGACCATTTGCGATGACGGGTCGGTACGCGTCGAAGACGTGGAACCCGCCAGCCGCTGCGTGTGTGGCATCAACGGGCTCGCTTCCTAGCTCAGGCACCTTCGTCGACGATAACCTCTTCGCCGCGCACGAGCGCAAGAACGGGGGCGGCAAAGCGCTGCACTTTCACGTCGCCGATGCCGCGGATGACACGCAGCTGCGTCGTATTCTTGGGCATCGCCTGCGCAATGTCACGCAGTGTCTGATCCGTGAAGACCGCGAAGGGCGGCACGCCCGCCTGACGGGAGACCTCGAGGCGCCATGCCTTGAGGCGCCCAAAGAGCTCGATGGCCTGGGGTGATGCCTCCTCTTCGAAGGCCTGGTTGAGGGCGCGCGTGGAGGCGCGTGCCTTCTTCTTCGGCGCGCCCACGCCCACTTCCTCGGGCCAGATGCCGTCGAGCAGGCGGCTGCGCTTGCGCTTCCCTCGCCCATCGGCGCCCCGCGAGCGCGCCCACGACAGGGTGAGCAGGTCGCGGGCACGGGTGACGGCCACGTACAGCAGGCGCCGTTCCTCCTCGCGCGCAGCCGCGGTCTTTGCATACGAGATCGGCAGGAGGCCTTCGGCGACGCCGACGAGGAAGACGGCGTCCCATTCGAGGCCCTTGGCGGCGTGAATGGTGGCCAACTCGACGCCAGCCTTGTCCGGTTCGACCTGGTAGGCGACTCGTTCGTCGAGCTCCGCGACGAACGCGGCGAGCGTCTCCACCTTGCTGTCATCCGCCCAGCCGACGATTGCGTTCATGTTCGACCAGCGCTCGGATCCCGCCTGGCCGGAGGGAGCCTCGGGCGCCCAACCGACGCCCGAGAGGACCTCGCGCACAATCTCGCCCACGCTCCCGTCATCGGTGGCGGCCGCCGCCGCGGCCCGCAGGCGCGAGATGGCGGTACGCACGTCGTCACGAGCGAAGAAGGGCTTTCCCCCGGCGACGGCGACGGGAATACCGCGCGCACCCAGGGCCTCTTCGAAGGCCTGGGACTGGCCGTTCGTCCGCATGAGGACTGCGATCGAATGAGGAGCCATGCCTCCCGCAATAAGGTCGGCAATCGAGGCTGCGACGCCCTCGGCCTCGGCGCGATCGTCGTCGTAGGTGCGGTAGGTAACCTGGGCGCCGCCGTCGCGCTGGCTGGACAGGCGCACCGTGCCTTCGCGCTGGCTCGAGCGCGCCAGGACGTCGTTCGCCACACTCACGATCTGCGGAGTCGAGCGGTAATCGCGAGTCAGCTCGACGATGCGAGCCCCGGGGTGCTTGCGTCCGAAACCAGTCAGATAGTCCGGGGACGCGCCCGTGAAGGAGTAGATGGTCTGTGCGACGTCGCCGACCACACACACGTCGTGGCGCCCACCCAGCCACAGGTCGAGCAGACGAGCCTGGAGGAGGTTAACGTCCTGGAACTCATCGACCACGAAGGAGCGGTACTGCTTGCGAACGATCGAGGCGACGTCGGCACGTTCCTGCAGCATGCCGCACAGGTAGATGAGGATGTCCTCGAAATCAATGACACCGCGTTCGTTCTTCGCGTCCTCATACACGTCGAGGAGGCGCGCCATGTCACCCGCATCCAACCCGGCGGGCACGTCGCGGCGCAGGCGAGCGACGCGCGAGGCGTAGTGCGCGGCGTCGATCATCGACACCTTCGCCCATTCGACCTCGGCCGCAATGTCGCGCACGTTCGTGCGGTCGATCGTGATCCCCAGACGCGCGGCGGAAGCCGCGACGAGGGAGGCCTTGTGCGGAATGACGTCGGGCAGAGGACCGCCCACGACGGTGGGCCAAAAATGGCGCAGCTGGCGCAGCGCGGCAGAGTGGAAGGTGCGCGCCTGAGCCTTGGGAACCCCCAGCTGGGCGAGGCGGTGGCGCATCTCGAAGGCAGCGCGCTGCGTGAAGGTCACGGCGAGCACGTTGGACGGGTCGAAGGCGCCGACGGCCGCCCCGTACGCGATGCGGTACGTGATCGCGCGGGTCTTGCCGGTGCCCGCGCCCGCCAGGACGGCGAGCGGGCCAGCCACCTGCGTGGCGACGGCGCGCTGATCGGGGTCCAGGGCGTCCAGCAGTTCCTCGGGGTTCATGGTCCCCATTGTTCCATCGCCCGCCCTCAGTTGCGTCCCGCACCGTCCGGGCCGCTCGGCAGCTCGTCGCCGTACCACTCCCGCAGCAACGCGTAGGCGATCGAGGCGCGACCGGGGGCGCTGATCTCCCCAGCTTCAAGCGCGCGTGTCAGCTCGTCTCGGCTGTAGAAGCGCGCCCACTCGATCTCCACGCCGTCCGCCCGCGGGGTCGGGCGCGGCGAGGCGGTGCGAGCCCGGTAGCCCATCATCTGCGAGCGTCCGAAGGGCCAGGGCTGCGTCGCGACGTAGGTGGGCGTCTCGATCTCGACGCCGACCTCCTCGGCGACCTCGCGGGCAACCGTAACGTCCGGGGATTCCCCTGCCTCGACGTAGCCGGCGATGATGGAGACGAATCCGGGGCGCCACAGGGCGTTGTGCGCCAGGAGCACGCGCCCATCGTGATCCTGGACGAGGACGATGACCGCCGGGTCCTGGCGCGGATATTCAAGCCGGTCGCACGTCTCGCATCGCGCGGCCCAGCCACCGGACACCAGCTGCACCGGCGCACCGCAGCGCGGGCAGTAGCGATAGTTAGCGTGCCAGCCCGCGAGGGCGAGCGCGGTCAGCGCCAGGGCCGCGTCGTCGCCGTCGAGCTGCCAGCCGACCGCGCGCAGATGCTCCCAGCGCCCCCACGCCTCATCCCGGCTCGCCTCGACTGCAACGACGGAGCGTCCGCGCGCAACCCCAATAAAGGAGGCCGTCGCCCCCTTGGCAGTACGCACAGCCTCATCCCCGACCATCCGTCGCAGGACAGGAGCGTCCAAGGACGACGCCCCGGCCTCGTCGAGAAGAACGAAACCGGACGAGTCGACGACGATAACGTCGGCCTCACCGGCACGCACCAGCGCCGCGGGAGCCACGGATTCTCGTAGCGCGACGGCCGGGTCGACGTGACCGCGGACGAGAGGTAGATCAAGACTCATAACTCCACGGTAACGCGGTGGGCTACCCTAGGCACTATGACAAATACTCCCCTGCGCGCCGATGGGCGCACCCCGTCCCAGCTCCGTCCCGTCTCCATTACCCGCGGTTGGTCGGGTACCGGCGAGGGCTCCGTTCTCATCGAGTTCGGCAACACCCGCGTCCTGTGTGTCGCGTCTTTCACTGAGGGCGTGCCGCGCTGGAAGCGCGATTCCGGCGAGGGCTGGGTGACCGGCGAGTACTCGATGCTCCCGCGCGCGACCGAGCAGCGTTCCTCCCGCGAGTCCGTCAAGGGCAAGGTGGGCGGCCGCACCCAGGAGATCTCGCGCCTCATTGGCCGCTCCCTGCGTGGCATCGTCGACGTGTCCGCGCTCGGCGAGAACACGATCGTCCTGGACTGCGACGTGCTGCGAGCCGACGGTGGCACGCGCACCGCGGCGATCACGGGCGCCTACGTGGCTCTCGCGGACGCGGTGACCTGGGCGAAGGAGCAGGGCATCCTCAAGCCCTCCGCCAAGGTCCTCACCGACTCGATCTCTGCGATCTCCGTGGGCGTCATCGACGGGACCCCCATGCTGGACCTGCCCTACGTTGAGGACGTGCGCGCCGAAACCGACATGAACGTCGTCCAGACGGGCGATGGCCGCTTCATCGAGGTGCAGGGCACCGCCGAGCACGCCCCCTTCAGCCGCGATGAGCTGGGCGAGCTGCTGGACCTGGCGACCCTGGGTAACGCCCGGCTCGCTCAGGCGCAGAAGCTCGCGCTCGAGGCTCCCCTCATGGAGCGCGTCGAGGTGCGCCCGTGAGCGCGCGTCTGGTCTTCGCGACCTCCAACGCGCACAAGGTCAGCGAGCTCGAGGCCATCCTGGCCCCCGCGTGGGAGGGTTTCGAGGCCGGCTGCGTGGCGCGGATGAGCGATTTCGACGTGGCTTCCCCTGTCGAGGACGGCGTGACCTTCGAGGAGAACTCTCTCATCAAGGCCCGTGCGCTGGCTCGCGCCACCGGCCTGGCTGCCATCGCCGACGACTCCGGCATCACGGTGGATGTGCTGGGCGGAGCGCCCGGCATCTTCTCCGCACGCTGGGCTGGCTCCCACGGGGATGACGCTGCGAATCTGCGTCTGCTCATCGATCAGCTCTCCGACGTTCCCGACGCTCACCGTGGCGCCGCCTTCGTGTCGGCCGCTGTCCTCGTCACCCCGGACGGTCGCGAGTTCGTCGAGCGCGGCGAGGTGCGCGGCACTCTGACGCGTTCCCCGCGCGGCGAGGGCGGGTTCGGCTACGATCCGATCTTCGTACCCGAGGGCTTCGAGGTCACGACCGCGCAGATGAGCGCCGAGCAGAAGAACGCGATCAGCCATCGCGGTATCGCTTTCCGCGCCCTCATGCCCCACATCGTGGAGTACCTGCGCGGCTGAGAAGCACCGCAGACACAAATGTGCCGGGCACCCGAGGGTGTCCGGCACTTTGTGTGTTGCGCCCGCAGGCGCGCCATCAACGGGCGACGAGGTTGCCGAAGATGGGGCGGTCCATCGAGAACTGCAGGGGGTTGCGCTGTTGGCGCGCCCTGCGGTGATGGGTGAGGCGATGAAGGAGTGATGCGACGAAACGAGACATTGTGTGCTCCTCTTTGAGTACCGTGCGATGGATCTGTCACCGCGTCGTACTGACATAGTGCGCCTCATTGTCCGTTTTTTCCATCGATAATTTCTAATTTTTCTGTGAAGCTATTCTTACAGACTTTTCCTTGATGATACTTGAAAAAGTCTTGACTGAGGAGATTCGTTTTTCTTAATTGAGCGGCCGGTGGATAGAGTGAGGGGGCAGGCCCACGACCTGCCCCCTCACTTCCCCAATTCAGCGAAGACTCAGCGAGCTCGCGCCAGTCGCATGCGGCGCGGCAGATAGCGACGCACATCGAAGAAACGAACAACCTGCATGACGCGGCGCGCGAGGCGGTCGCGCACGCGCCAGATCATGGTGCAGCCGACGCCGATGAAAATGGCGTTAGTCAGGAAGGACGGCCACGCGCCGGTGGACGCGCAGGCAAGGGCAAGCAGGATGCAGCTGGAGACATTCAGGGAGTGGTAGCGCAGGGAATCAGGAGCAAAGCGCTTGGAAGAAACCAGGTAGTAGGCGGCGATAGAGGCGCCCGCACCCAGCCAACCGAGAACCGGAATTACAAGAGATGAGATCGTCATGACTCATATGATGCACCTTCCGCTAGTCAAGCACAATTGAATGGTTCTATAGTTATCTTACAGTTTCACTTAACCAAGGAGTTCGCGTGGACATCGACCCCCGCCGCTTGCCTTTCCTTCTGTCCGTCGCACGAGAAGGCGGCATCGTTGCCGCCGCGGACATCCTCATGGTCTCGCCCTCCGCAGTGTCCCAGCAGATTCAAAAACTCGAGGAGGAAGTCGGCCTAAAGCTGGTTGAACGCACCACGTCAGGCGCGATTCTCACCCCCGCCGGCACCATCGTCGCCGAGGCCGGGGAACGCATTAACGCCGACATCGAGGAGGCCCTCAAGGCACTGCGTCCTCTGACGGGACAGGTCACGGGAACGGTCACCATCGGGGCGTTCCTGACGATCTGCAGATCGACCCTCATCCCCGCGCTCCCCGACCTCCTCGACGCACTCCCGGGCGTCGACCTGCGCATCGAGGAAACAGAAGAGACCCCGGGCATGGCCGCGCTGCGCACGGGCCAGTACGACATCCTCGTCATTGAACGAGACGAGGACCCGGGTCTGGCCCCTCGCGGCTACACGGACATCCCCTTCCTCGACGAACCCTGGGTGCTCGTCACCCCCGACTCCGCTCCCCCGATTGGCTCGATTGAAGACCTCGCGGACCTCACCTGGCTGCGCGTCAATCCGGGCACCAGCGGCGACCACGTCATGCGCCGTATCACGAAGGCGTTCCCGGATACGCGATGGGCGCCCCACCTCTACGCGACCTACGAGGCTGCCCGTGCCCTCGTGCGCGCCCGCACGGGTTCGACGATCCTTCCGGCCATGGCGCTGGCCGGGGCCCACACGGAGGGCATGCGCATCACGCCGCTGCCGTCGCTGGGCACGCGCAAGATTCTGCTGCGTCACAAGAATCACGGATGGTCCGAGGCTTCAGGACCGGCGCGCGTGGCCACATACCTGGCGGAGTGGAAGCGACACAACGCCTCGTACTCGACGTCTAGGGACTGACAGTGAAATCTCTCGCCTCACCCATTGGTGGGGCGAGAGACAGCTCAGAGGCTGACCTTCATTCCCGAGGTCGCGAAGTCGAGGGGACCCGACCAGGTCTGTCGTATTTCAGAGGCCACCCGATCACGGGGCGTCCAGGGCTGGATGTGGGTCGCGATCATGCGGCCCACTCCGGCCCGCGTGGCGACCTCGCCCGCGCGCGTACCGTCCATGTGCATGTCCGGCTCGGTCTCGTCGCTCGTGAAGCCGACCTCACTGAGGAGCAGGTCAACCCCGCGGGCGCCTTCGATGATCGTGTCGCACAGGTCGGTGTCACCCGTGTAGAACAGGGACACGAGGCGCTCGGGATCCTCCTCGGAGGGTCCTTCGATGCGCAGGCCGTACGCCTCGACCGGGTGCAGGGCGCGGTAGGGGCGGATCGTCATGGGACCGACCCGGTAGGCCTCGCCCAGCTGCATGTGGGTGAAGGCGAATTCGACCTCGTATGCCTCATCGTCCGGGGCGTCTTCGATCTGGCGCACGCGGCGCAGCGTCTCGGCGGGACCGTACAGGGGCAGCGCGGATGCGGCCGCTCCCGGGCCCCACTTGCGATAGACCTGGAGGGAGATGATGTCGCCCATGTGGTCGGCGTGGCAGTGCGACAGCGCGAGGGCGTCGAGCTCGCACGGGTACACATGAGCCCACAGCGCTCCGAAAGACCCCGGCCCCATGTCGCACACGAGCGAGAAGGTCCGTTCCTCCCCCGATCGCGAGTCGATGCCGCGAGCCTGAACCAGGTAGGACGATGCCGGCGACTCCGGGCCAGACATCGACCCGGTAGCGCCAATGACAGTCAGCTTCACGCGATACCACCACCGGTATTCACGCGGGCAACGGAGCCCACCTCAGGGCCGAGGAAACGGCGAGCCAGGCGCGGGAACGCGTCGGAAGCGCCCGTGGCGAGGAACTGATGCTGCGGCCCCCGCCCAGCGGGCCACGGGTCGTGCAGGAGTCCACGATCCACCAGCTCGTTGTAGGTGACGTTCGCGGTGGCCTCGGAGGAGGTGACGAGGGTAACTCCCTCGCCCATGATGCGGCCAATGACGCCGGTGAGCAGCGGGTAGTGAGTACACCCCAGGATCAGCGTATCCACGCCCGCTTCCTTCAGGGGCGTCAGGTACTCGCGAGCAACAGCCTCGATCTCCTCACCAGTGGTCACCCCGGCCTCGACGAAGTCGACGAAAGCGGGGCACGCCTGCTGGCTAACCGTCAGCCCGGGGACGGCCGCGAGCGCGCGCAGGTACGCCTCGGACTGGATGGTGGCCTTCGTGCCAATGACACCGACGTGGTGGTTACGCGTGGCGATAACGCTCTGGCGCGCCGCAGGAGTGATGACCTCGATGACGGGGATGCCGGCATCGATCCAGTAGCGTTCCCGAGCGTCAGCGAGCGCGGCGGCCGTCGCCGTGTTGCAGGCGATGACGAGCGCCTTCACGCCGCGCGAGGCCAGCTCGTCGAGGGCGGACAGCGTCAGCGAGCGAACCTGCGCGATAGCTCGCGGGCCGTAAGGCGTGTGCTCGGTGTCGCCCAGGTAGATGATCTCTTCGTCGGGCAGCTTGTCGATGACTGCGCGCGCCACCGTCAGCCCACCTAGGCCCGAGTCGAAAATTCCGATCGGGGCGTTGTTCATGTCTCGACCTTATGCGTTACTGGGAATTATTGACGGCTTCTAGGAGTGAGTCCTGCCACCATGTGATGAGCATATAGATGGCGGCGACGGTTTGCGAGCGCTCCCCCGTCGGCTCACTGAGCGCCAATTCTTCGATGCGCTGCGCATCTTGTTGATCCGATAGGCCCAGCTCAGCGGCTAAGCCCAGCCTGATGTCATTGAGAGCCCCCAGCCAGGACCATACGGCCTCGGGCTGGATCCTGAGGGTGTCACTCTCGCCGTGGACGATGTGGTCAAGATCGCCGACGATGGCGCGCAAACGGACAGATTTGTCGGTGCGCAGAGAATCCTCGGTCAGGGCGCGCAGGCGGCCAGCGTCTTCGTCATCCTCGCTCATCGAGGGCAGCAGCATACGCAGGGTACGTTCGCGGGGTTCGTCTCGTCGCTGTTCGGTCTCGGTGGCGGCGTTCACCATCGACGAGGTCGCGGCGTACTCACCGGGATCATCCAAGACGACGAGAACCTCCGTCGCCAACTGACGCAGGAGGAGCGCCTCGCCGTCGCTCATCGACGAGGCGTAGACACCGTCTCGAAGAGCGAAGCCTTCCATGTCTTCAGTCCCGGTCCTCTTCGATGGTGGCGCGTAGACCGTAGGAGTGCATGGCCATGACGTCCGCCTCGATGCGTTCGCGCACTCCCGTGGAGACGGTGGCACGTCCGCGCGTATGAACGGCCATCATGAGTTCCTCCGCGCGGGCGGTGGAATAGCCGAAATACTGGCGAAAAACAGCGCTCACGTAGCTCATGAGGTTGACAGGATCGTCCCACACGACGGCACGCCAACGGGGCACCGCGGTGGGTGCCTCGTGCGTGCGGGACGCGGGTTGGAAGATCGTTGTCATACATCAACACTAAGACGTATTTGGGTCTCAGGGAAGGAAATTCGCACCCCGGTGACACGCTTCTCAGGGTAGGCTCACAGTATGCCTGCATCGACATCTACTTCATTGCTGACTGATATGTACGAGCTCACGATGCTCGACGCCGCCCTGAAGGATGGCACCGCGCATCGTCGCTGCACGTTTGAGCTGTTTGGGCGCCGCCTGCCCGCCACTCGCCGCTTCGGTGTCGTGGCCGGAACCGGCCGAATTCTCGAGGCCCTGGAACGCTTCGAGTTCGACGCGGAGCAGATCGATTGGTTGAAAGACCAGGGGATCATCTCCGAGGAGGCCGCACAGTTCCTGGCCTCGTGGCGCTTCACGGGCGACATCTGGGGCTACGCCGAGGGCGAGTGCTACTTCCCCGGCTCTCCCCTGCTGACCGTAGAGGGCACCTTCGCGGATTGCACGCTCCTGGAGACGCTGCTCCTGTCGATCCTCAACCACGACTGCGCGGTGGCCTCGGCCGCCTCGCGTATGACGATCGCCGCCCACGGCCGCCCCTGCATGGACATGGGCGCGCGCCGCGCACACGAGCGCGCAGCCGTCTCTGCCGCACGCGCCGCCATCATCGGCGGCTTCCAGGGCACCTCCGACCTCGAGGCCGCCAAGCGCTACGGCATCCGTTGCATCGGCACGGCCGCCCACGCGTTCACGCTCCTGCACGACAGCGAGCGCGATGCGTTCGACTCTCAGGTCGCCAAGCTGGGCGCCGGCACGACCCTGCTCGTGGACACCTACGACATCAGGCAGGGCGTCATCAACGCGGTCGAGGCCGCACGCGCTGCTGGCGGCGAGCTGGGCGCGGTGCGCCTGGACTCGGGCGACCTGGTCGCCGAGGCGTTCAAGGTGCGCGGACAGCTGGACGCGATGGGCGCCACCACCACGAAGATCACGGTGACCTCCGACCTGGACGAGTACGCGATCGCCGCCCTGGGTGCCGCCCCCGTGGACTCCTACGGCGTGGGTACCAAGCTCGTGACTGGCTCGGGCGTGCCGACGGCCGCCCTGGTCTACAAGGTCGTCCAGCGCGAGGACGGCGACGGCCAGATCGTGTCGGTCGCCAAGAAGGCTGAGTCCAAGTCCACGGTCGGCGGGCGCAAGGTTGCCGGCCGCGTCATGGGCGAGGACGGCTACGCGACCGAGGAACTCCTGCTCGTCGGGACGACCTTCGAGGAGGGCCAGGCTCTCCTGGCCGAGCGCGGCGCCCGCCCGCTGCAGCTCCAGCTGGTCCGCGGCGGCGAGATCAACGCCGAAGCTTGGGGTCCCGAGGCGCTGTCCCGCGCCCAGGAGCATCACCTGCGCGCTCGCAACGAACTGCCCTACCAGGCATGGCGCCTGTCCGAGGGCGAGGTTGCGATCCCGACGCGCTACGAGCAGGTCGACTGACCCTCAGCTCGCACTCACAACGAAGCTCCGGCCTCGTCCTTCTCTGAACTGCCTCCCGTTTCTTAGACATCAACATTGAAGTCCAGGGAATGGGAGGCTTTTCATGCCCGCAGATCCGCGCACAACGCATCGCCGTTTCCTGCGAGCATGAGCCCCCGTCAGCTGCTGAGTCTACGATGAAACTTGTTACCGATGGGGTGTGACACTCGATCGGGAAGATTCAACCCCTTCTGATCGGGTTGAGTGCTCCCGATGGTTGAATCCTGCCGATCGTGTCTTATGCATTCAGTTTCGACCTGATACGGGTCGGGAGCACCACGCTGACCACGCCGCCAATGGCGACCTCACACACATCTGCGCAGTAGGACTTGTTACTAAGTGGTGTTACACCACTTAGCAGGGTATTACACCAGCTCGGAAGTGGTGTAACGCTCCCTAACTGGTGTAACGCTCCCTAACTGGTGTAATGCTCACTAACTGGTGTAATGCTCACTAAGTGGCTCAGCACTGCCTACCACAGCTCAGTTGATAGCAATGTAACGACACATTGGGGCTTACCCTGCCGCACGTGAGCTTGTAACTCAGCAGCAGTGCACTACTTGGCGCAGCTTTGCACTAGATAGAAGGCAGTGCAATGCACTCCTAACTAGTGCATTGCTGCTGCATCTAGTGCAGCACTGCCTGGTCTGGCTCGGGTAGAGGCTTGTCGGAGCATCTCTCGGGCTGGTTATCCACGACCGGGCTTATTGCCGATGGGGGGTGACATCCGATCGGGAAGATTCAACCCCTTCTGATCGGGTTGAGTGCTCCCGATCAGGTTGAATCCTGTCAATCATGCATTCGCTATCTCGTGTCAGATTGATGCGGAGCAGACACAGCGGATCCGCGCGTCAGTGGCGGCCGACGAACCACTCGCGCAGCAGGGCGATGCGGGCCTCGATCTGATCGGTCGTGGCCTGGGCGACCTCGGGGCCGCCGCAGCGCGAGCGCAGGCGCGAGTGAATGGTCGCGTGGGTCTCACCGGAGCGGCGCGACCACGTGGAGACCAGGTGCTGAAGCTCCTTGCGCTTAGCGGCACGCAGCTTGTGGGCGGGGATGCCTGCGTTTTCTTCACGCATCTTCTGCGCGGCGCGGGTCTTCTTCTGGGCGGCGACCTGGTCAGCCTGGCGGGCGCGCAGGAGGGTCGTCACCTGGTCGGCGTCCAGCAGGCCAGGAATACCGAGGTATTCCTGCTCTTCCTCGGAACCAACCTCGGCACCCGCGCCCCACGCGGCACCGTCGAAGAGGACGCCGTCGAACTCGGCGTCCGCACCCAGGACCTCGAACTGTGAGAGCAGGTCGGAGGATGCTTTCTCCTCGCGGTTCGCCGCCGCGACGAGGGCATCCTCGGGATTCCACATGTCATCTTCGCTGGCCTCGTCGCGCTTGGGGCGGTCCAGCGCATGGTCACGCTCGATCTCCATGCCGCCAGCGAGCGTCAGCAGGGGCACGACGGAGGGGATGAAGACGGTGGCCGTCTCGCCGCGGCGACGGGCTCGCACGTAACGGCCAATCGCCTGAGCAAAGAACAGAGGCGTCGAGGCATTCGTCGCGTAGACGCCGACCGCGAGGCGGGGCACGTCGACGCCCTCGGACACCATGCGCACAGCGACCATCCACTTGTCGGTGGAGTCGGCGAACTCGGAAATGCGGTCGGAGGCGTCCGCGTCGTCGGACAGGACGATCGTGGGGGCCTTGCCGGTGATGAGGCGCAGGTGGCGGGCGTAGGCGCGCGCGTGCTCCTGATTGGAGGCGATGACGAGGCCGCCCGCGTCGGGCACGGCGCGACGCACCTCTTCGAGGCGCAGATCGGCGGCGCGCAGGACGGCGGGAATCCACTCACCCTTGGGGTCCAGCGCGGTGCGCCAGGCCTGCTTCATGATGTCCTTCGTGAGGGGCTCGCCCAGGCGGGCGCTGACCTCGTCGCCCGCGCTGGTACGCCAGGCCATCTGGCCCGAGTACGACATGAACAGGACGGGGCGAACGACGCCATCCTTGAGGGCGTCACCGTAGCCGTAGGTGTAGTCCGCGCGGGAGCGTCGGATTCCCTCCTCGTCCTCCTCGTAGGTGACGAAGGGGATTGGAGAGGTATCCGAGCGGAAAGGCGTGCCCGTCAGCGCCAGGCGGCGCGTCGCGTCCGTGAAGGCCTCGCGCACGCCATCGCCCCACGACAGGGAGTCGCCGGCGTGGTGGATCTCGTCGAGAATAACGAGGGTGCGGTAGGCGCGGGTGCGCGCCGCGTGGACGGCCGGGTTGGAGCCAATCTGCGCGTAGGTGACGGCCACGCCATCGAAGTGGGAGCCGGCAACGCCCTGCGAGTTCGTAAAGTCGGGGTCGATGTGGATGCCGAAGCGCGCAGCGCTCGAGGCCCACTGGCCCTTGAGGTGCTCGGTGGGGCACACGACGGTCAGCTTGTCGACGATGCCGCGGGCGATCAGCTCGGTCGCAAGCGTCAGGGCGAAGGTCGTCTTACCTGCGCCCGGGGTCGCGACCGCCAGGAAGTCGCGCGGGGAGGTCGCCATGTAGCGGTCCAAGGCAGCGGCCTGCCAGGCGCGCAGCCTGCCAACGGGTGCGCGCCGGGTCGTCTCGCTCACTTGTCGGAGCCCTTTCCGCCGTCGGAGAAGGGCCAGTTACGCCCGTTCTTTCCCATCGAATCGCGCAGTTCCTTGCAGGTGGGGCACACCGGGTACTGCGAGGCGTCGCGGGTGGGGATCCACACCTTGCCGCACAGGGCGACGACGGGCTGGCCCGTGACCATCGACGAGTTCGCTTTGTCCTTGCGCACGAAGTGGGCGAAGCGGTCGCCGTCCCCGCCGGTGCGTTCCTTGCGGGTCTCGGTACGCTCCAGCAGACCGGTCGAGGACGCGGTGGAGGGACCTGAGGGCGCGGAGGGGCCGGTGGGTTCGTCGAGGGCATTACGCATGGGGACCATTGTACGTGCCTGGGTGTGCTTCTCACGGGTGGCACGCGTGCGCCGGGAGCGAAGAAAGACGTCACAGTAAAGCCCCGGCCTCGCATTCACGAGGCCGGGGCAACCGGGTGGGGAACCTATCTCACAGGTGTTCCTTCTCCCAGACCTCCTTGTAGAAGTCCGCGAGCTCGAGCTTGGAGGCGGCGGCCTCGTCGAGGAGCACGGTGACGTCGGGGTGGTGCTGGAGGATGGACGCGGGCCAGCGCTGGGTGACGCCGCCCTCGATCATGGCCTTGACCGCGTCGGCCTTGCCTTCACCCGTGGCGATGAAGATGTGGGCGCGCGAGTCCATGATCGTGCCCAGGCCCTGGGTCACGCAGTGCGTGGGAACCTGGTCGATGTCGCCGTCGAAGAAGCGGGCGTTGTCGCGGCGGGTCTGCTCGGTCAGGACGCCCACGTGGGTGCGCGACGCGAGGGTGCCGCCGGGCTCGTTGAAGCCGATGTGGCCGTCAGAGCCGATGCCGAGGACCTGGATATCAATGCCGCCGTCGGCCTTGATGGCCTCGTCGTAGGCGGCAGCGCCGGCCTCGAGGTCATCGCACCAGCCGTCGGGGCCGTGTGCCGCACCCTCGGGCATGTCGACGAGGTCGACGAGGTTGCGGTGGATGAAGTTCGCGTAACCCTCGTAGTGGTCGCGGGGCAGGCCCACGTACTCGTCGAGGTTGTAGGAACGAACCTGGGCAAAGGAGATCTGACCGGCCTCGTAGCGGCGCACGAGCTCTGCGTAGAGCTTGAGCGGCGAGGAGCCGGTGGCCAGGCCGAGCACAAAGTTCGGCTTAGCGCGGTACACCTCGAGGATGCGGTCCGCTGCGAGGGATGCGATCTGATCTTCGTCGTTGAAAATTCCAATTCTCATGTGTTTAACCTTACACTGCCGACATCGATTTGTCAGACGAATCGATGAGGATTTTTCGAAAACGTGTGAACTGGGTTATCCGTGCAGGGCAGCAACGATTCGCTCGACCTCCGCCTGATCGGTTCCCGAGGTTCCGGGGGCGCGCATGTGGACCTCTCGCGCTCCCGAGGCAGCCACGACCTCGGCGACGTTATGAGCGCGCAGGCCACCCGACACCAGGATGATGATGTCGTCTCCCCCGCGCTCAACGAGGCGGGCCAGGGCGTCCGGCTGCGCGACGGCCGGATCCCCACCCGTCGTCAGCACGCGGTCGTACCCGAGTTCCATGAGGACATCGAGGCCGCGGTCCTGGTCCACGACCTGGTCGAAGCCGCGGTGGAAGGTCAGGGGCGCGTCCTCGGCGGTGTCGCGCAGGCGCGCAGCCGCGTTCACATCAATCTGCCCATCGCGGGTAATGACACCGACGACGAAGCCGAGGCGCACCGGCGCTCCACGACCAATCGCAGAGAGTGTCACGATGTCGGAGGCGATGCGGTCGACCTCCTCGCGCGTATGGACGAAGTCGCCGGGACGCGGACGCACGAGCACCTGAACGCCACCGGCGGGCGCCACCTCGAGGGCGGCGGCCACCTCGTCGAATGCGGGAGTCAAGCCGCCGCACGACAGGTCGGTGCAGATCTCAATGCGATCCGCTCCCCCATCGCGTGCACGGCGCACACCCACGGCATCTTCCACGCAAATCTCTACAGTCGTCACGGCTGCCACCTCTCGTAGCACGTCGAACCGCCCACGCGGGCGGCCAGGATCGCGGCACCCCAGCGGCCGCCCGCTCCCCCGAGGGAGGCGCGGACAATCTCGGGAGCATCGCGGAATGTCAGCATCGAGGCAAATTCCTCTCGCAGCGGCGCCAGCAGGTTCTCCCCCGCATGCGACAGGCCGCCGCCGATGATGATGCGCTCAACGTCGACGGTGAGTGTCATGTGGGTGAGGGATAGCGCGAGTGCACGAACCGCGGTATTCCACACCTCGGTCGCGACCGGGTCGGTACCGATGCCGGCTTCGATAGCCTTCGCACCGATATCCTCGCCGGTCGCCTGCGCGTAGCGCCTCGCGATGCCCTTCGCCGAAGCGTAGACCTCCAGGCACCCGTGCGACCCGCAGCGGCAAGACTCCCCGCCGGGGAAGACGGGCGCATGCCCGACTTCGCCGGCGCTGAACGTCGCGCCACTCCACAGGTTGTCCCCGAGCATGAGGGCCACGGAGATGCCGGTGCCGATGGGCATCATGAGGAACGACGAGGCTCCGCGCCCCGCGCCGAGGAGGCCCTCGGCCAGGCCGGCGGCGCGCCCGTCGTGCATGAGCGCGGCGGGCACGCCCGTAGCCTCCTCGACGGCGCGGGCCAGCTGGACACCGCGCAGCTCGAGGTTCGCCGCGTACACGACGGTCCCCTTCTCCTCATCGACGAGGCCGGGGCAGATCAGGCCGAAACCGACCAGTCCCGGATAGTCGCTCGCGAGGCGCGCGCCGATTCGTCCCACCTGCTCGGCCACGGCCTCGCGGTTGGTCGGCTCGTTTCCCTGGGTGAGAATCGTGCCCGACTCGTCAACGATCATCCACTTGATGGATGTGCCGCCGATGTCGATACCCGCGAATACCGGGCCCTGGGAATCCTTGACGGCGCTCATGGTACGACGACCTGCGCATGCAGATCGGGATCTGCCATATCCGGATCGAAGGGGAACATCGGGCGCTCAATCTTGTGGTGACCGAGGCGAATGAGGTCCTGATCGACACCACCGGGGGTCAGCGCCATGAGCCAGCCCTTCTGGGTCTCGTACAGGTCGGGCTCCAGGTAACCGATCTTGACGACGACAACGTCGGCGGTGGTGATATCCACACCGAGCAGCTCGAACTGGCTGTACATCGTGTACTGGTTGCGGTTCATCGTGATGATGAAGCGCAGGCCGCCCGTGCGTAGCAGCGCGGTGTGGCCACCCATCGGGTCGTCGGCGAGGGCCTCGACCGTGGCGTGGACGTTCAGCGGACCAGGCTCGCGGGTGTCGATGTGCCCGCCGACCTCGAGGTCGACCTCGGCGCCGACGCCGGCCTCCCATGCAACGGCTGCCGCGGCGGGATCAATGATCGAGGCGTACACGACGTCGAGCGTGGCCTCCTGGACGGGCTTCCACTTCAGCAGGGCCGCGAGCGCGACCGTCACATCGTCGGCACCACCGGCGCCCGGGTTGTCACCGGAGTCGGAGATGAAGAAGGGCTTGGGGCCCACCTCGGCGGCTGCCAGACACTCTTCCATGGAGGCGACGGGGGCCACGAACTCGAAGCGGTCGTGCACGTCCCAGAAGTACTGGCCGATACGTTCGGCCTGTTCCTTGACGAGCTCCGCGTCGTCACCCGTGACGACGACCGCGCCCTTGCAGCGCGGCTGGTCGGCCCACGCGAAGCCGATCCAGATCGCTGCGTCCAGGATGCCGTCCATCTCTTCGATGGGGTCGATCATCTTGTACAGGGACTTGGCGGGTTCGATGCGGGTCGAGGTCTTCTCGCCCGGGAGCAGGACGGGGACGTGGACGAGGGCCTTGACGGGCTTGGGCTGGCCGGTCAGGAGGCGCATGCCCAGGTTGTAGGCGGCGCGACGGCGCGACTCGAGGGCATCCTCGTGGGGTGCGAGGCGGTAGCAGGTGAGGATGTCGCAGCCGTCGAAGAGGTCCTGGGAGACGTTTCCGTGCAGGTCCATCGAGGCGCTGACCATGGGCTCGGGGCCGATGACGCCGCGGATGGCGTTGATGAGGTCGCCCTCGGCGTCGTCCATGCCCTGGACGCTCATGGCGCCGTGGATGTCGAAGAAGAGGCCGTCGAGGGGGCCGGCGGCAGCGAGGCCCTCGAGGATCTCAGCCTTCCAGGCGTCGTAGGCGCCGCGCTCGACGACGCCGCCGGGCAGGGCGCGCGAGTGCAGGACGGGGATCCACTCGATCTGGGTGGCCCAGTCCTCATCGCGCCAGTAGAAGCGGTCCATCAGTTCCTCGCCGCGGGTGACGATGAAGTCGTCGGCGGTCGAGATATACGGCGTGAACGTCGAGGATTCGATGTGGATTCCGGCGACCGCGATGCGGGGCTTGGTCATGAGCGATTCTCCTTTGAGATCTTCGAGGGGGGTGAGTGTCGAGAGCCCCCAGAGCGCCGCTTCGCGCCCTGATCGAGACGATTCGATCACGAGGTGTTCCATGATCGAGGGGAGGCAGGATTGGTGGAGCGCCGCGCGCACTCCGGCGGTGAAGGCATCGACGGCGGAGAGTGCTCCTCCGACGATGACTCCTTGAGGTGCCAGGAAGGACACGAGGTGGGCGACGCAGTGGCCCAGGAGGGTGCCCGCCTGGCGGATGGCCGTCGCAACTTCGGGGATGCCGTCGCGTGCGGCGGCCAGAAGCTGTGCGTTGTTCTCATAGACGAGGCCGGCGGCGGCCAGGTCTACTCGGATCGAGTCGGCAGACGCGATCGTTTCGAGGCATCCGACATTGCCACACTTGCAGGGGCGACCCGCGGCGGCCTCGACGGGGATGTGCGAGATATCCCCGGCCAGTCCACCCTGCCCTACCTGCGGCACGCCGTCAACGAGGTAGGCACCGCCGATGGCGGAGCCAGCCTTGACGTAGATCAGCGTATCGATGGGGGTCACGCCCTGGAGACGACGCCGGTACACGGATTCGCCGATGGCTCCCGCACGCGCGTCGTTTTCGATGAGGGCAGGCAGGCCGCACTGTTCGGTGACGGCCTCGGCGACGTTGACGCCGTCCCACCCGGGCATGCGGGCGGGACGAATGACGCGCGAGCGCTCGGCGTCCACGGGACCAGGAACCGCCAGGGCAATACCACCGACCCGCACGCCGGCAGCTTCTTCCTGGCGGGATACCTCGTCCATGACAGCGTCGAGCACCGCCTGGGGGCCTTCCGCGATGTCGATAAGGAGGCTCGAGGCCTGCCCGACTCCGCGGGTGGAGTCCGTCAGCGCGACGAGGCCGTGGTGGGCTCCCAGCTCGACGAGGGCGAGTGCTCCGGCACCGTCGGAGGTGACGAGGCGGCGCGCGCGCCGCCCACCCGTGGAAACAGAGTGTTCCGCTTCCGCGATGACCCCGGCTTCGACGAGGCGAGACACAGCGGCCGACACCGTTGATGGTGCAAGGCCTGTTTGCTTGACAATCGCGGGCCTGGTGTCTGCTTGACCGGACCCAATCAGCGTCAGGACGGTCTCGTCGACATCATGCGTGGCCATGACACCTCCTCTAGGTACGTATGCAGTAACTACAACGTTACACTGCGCTCATCGTTGAGAACATGATTCATTATGCCCCACCGAAGAAAGTCTGACACTTCTTTCGCCGAAATATCTTGTTATTTTTTCGTAACATTCCACATTTTGGCCAAAGTGGCAACATTCGCCGACAAACTGTCATATGATGAACGTCATCTGACAGGGTTGTCATCCGTCAGTGTCCCCGATCAACGTTGATTTGGAGCAGTCATGAACCTTAGAAAGAAGCGGTGGATGGTCACCGGCGCGGCCCTCGCAATGGTCGCCTCCCTGGGCCTGTCCGCCTGTGGTGGCGGCGGCAGCAGCAGCGGCAGCGGCGGCCAGGCAGCCAACTCGGAAACCGGAAAGAACGAGGTCACGATGGCCTCGCGTACCCCCAACTGGATCTTCCCGGTCTCCGCAAAGGGCTACACGCAGGGCGAGAACGGCCAGTTCATCCAGGCGATGTACCGCCCGCTCTTCGCCTACAAGTCCACCTCTGATACCCCCTACAAGATCAACCTCCCCAAGTCCCTGGGCACCGTTCCCGAGGTCTCTGAGGACGGCCTGACCTTCACCATCAAGCTGCGCGACGACGCCAAGTGGTCCGACGGCACGCCCGTCACCACCCGCGACGTTGAGTTCTGGTGGAACCTCGTCACCAACAACAAGGACGAATGGGCCTCCTACAAGAAGGGCTTCTTCCCCGACGGTGCCGACCTGAAGATCGTCGACGAGCACACCTTCACCATCACCACCGAGACCAAGTTCGCCCCGGCCTGGTTCATTGACAACCAGATCAACAAGGTCGCTCTGCTCCCCCAGCACGCGTGGGACAAGACCGGTGCCGACGAGGCCGTCTCCGACCTCGACCGCACCCCCGAGGGCGCGAAGGCCGTCTTCGCCTACCTGCAGGGCGAGGCCAAGAACCTGTCCTCCTACGCCACCAACCCGCTGTGGCAGACGGTGAACGGCCCCTGGAAGCTCAAGGAATTCACCCCCGACCAGGGCCTGACACTCGTCCCCAACGAGAACTACTGGGGCGAGGACAAGCCCAAGATCGACGCGCTGATCTACAAGGCATTCACGGGTGACGACGCCGAGTTCAACTCCGTGCGTTCGGGCGCCATCGACTTCGGTTACATCCCGGCCGCGCAGTACAACCAGCGCAAGGCCGTCGAGGACAAGGGCTACAACGTCTTCCTGTGGCCCGGTAACTCCATCACCTACCTGGCCCTGAACTTCCACGAGAAGGCCCCCGGCTCGAAGTTCATCAACCAGAAGTACATCCGCCAGGCGATGCAGCAGCTCATCGACCAGCCGACCCTGTCTGAGAAGATCTGGTCCGGCACCGCTTCCCCGACCTGTGGCCCCGTCCCGATGGCCGCCGAGAAGACCGGCACCACCGAGGGCTGCGTCTACAAGTTCGATCCGGAAGCCGCTAAGAAGCTCCTCGAGGACCACGGCTGGAAGGTCGTGCCCGACGGCGAAACCACCTGCGAGAACGCCGGTACCGGCGCCAACCAGTGTGGCGAGGGCATCGCGGCTGGCGACAAGCTGAGCTTCAAGCTCGTCTCCCAGTCGGGCTTCGTCTCCACGCACCAGATGTTCGAGGAGATCATCTCCCAGTTCGGCAAGGTCGGCATCAAGATCGACATGAACGAGGTCCCCGACTCGGTCGGCGCCTCGCAGGCATGTGACGACGCGACCCCCTGCACCTGGGACCTGTCCTTCTTCGGATCCCAGACCTCGTGGGGCTTCCCGATCTACGCCTCCGGCGAGCGCCTCTTCGCCTCTGACGCTCCCGTCAACCTCGGCCAGTACAAGAACCCCGAGGCTGACAAGCTCATCGAAGAGTCGACCCGCTCCTCCGAGCCCAACGCTCTCCAGGCATACAACGACTACCTCGCGGAGGACCTCCCCGTTCTGTGGATGCCCAACCCGTACTACCAGATCACCGCGGTGAAGAAGACGCTCGACCTGGGCGAACTCGACGCCACCGGCGACACCTGGCCCGAGGATTGGTCGTGGTCGACCGAAGGTAAGTAATCCTTCGCCTTGACGCCTCACGGGGCAGGCGCCCGCACCCGCACATGCGGGCGCCTGCCCCCTTACTGTGGAGTTCGCAATGTTCCAATTCATCCTCAAACGCCTCGGCCAGGCAGTCGTCGTTGTCTTCCTGGTCACCATCATCACCTTCATCCTCCTCCAGTCCCAGCCGGGCGGCGCAGCCCGAGCGGCACTCGGTAAGGATGCGACCCAAGAACAGCTCGCGGCCTTCGACCACGAAAACGGATACGACCGGCCGATCCCCGAGCAGTACGTCAACTACCTGAACAAAATTGCGCACGGCGACTTCGGCTACTCCTACCAGCACAACCAGTCTGTGAACGACCTGCTGGCAGCCCGCCTGCCGCGCACCATCTTCCTGTCTCTCCTGTCCACCATCCTGGCTCTCATCGTCGCGATCCCCCTGGGCGTGTGGCAGGCCGTCAAGAGAAATAAAGCGCCCGATTACATCGTGACGATCGCGTGTCTGCTCGCCTACTCGACGCCGATCTTCTTCGCGGGCCTGCTCCTCATCGTCCTCTTCTCCCAGGTATGGCCGATCCTGCCCAACGATGCTCCGCAGGGCGAGGCCCTGTCGGTCATGTGGGAACAGTGGGATCACCTGGTTCTGCCCGTGTGTGCCCTGTCGATCGGCACGATCGCCGCCTACGCGCGCTACGTGCGCTCCTCGATGGTGGATAACCTCAACGAGCAGTACGTCCGTACCGCCCGCGCAAAGGGCCTGTCGGAGTTCCGCGTCGTCTTCGTCCACACGCTGCGCAACGCCATGTTCCCCGTCATCACGATGATCGGCCTGTACATCCCCGCGATGTTCTGTGGCGCCCTCGTCATCGAGACGCTCTTCAACTTCAACGGTATGGGCTACATGTACTACCAGGCGACCGGCAGGCGCGACTACCCGATTCTCCTCGGCGTCGCCCTGATCGTCTCCTTCGCGACCGTCATCGGCGCGCTCCTGGCAGACTTCCTCTACGCCCTCGCTGATCCCCGTATCCGACTGGCAGGACGTGCCAAATGACCACCGCAACAGCACCCATCGCCGCGCCGGCCAAGGCGCGCACCGCCCGCAAGTCGACGAAGCTGCAGGGCCTGCAGGTCTTCATGGAGAACAAGCTCGCCGTCTTCGGCGTGTGCCTGATCCTCATCCTGATGGCCTTCTCGTTCATCGGCCCCATGTTCTACGTGACCGACCAGATCCACACGGACCTGTCGAACTCGGCGCTGGCTCCCTCCTCCGAGCACCCGCTCGGCACCGACATGGTCGGTTACGACCAGCTCGGACGCCTCATGAAGGGTGGCCAGACCTCGATCATCGTCGGTCTGTTCGCCGGCATCTTCGCCACCACGATCGGTACGCTGTACGGCGCAATCGCCGGCTTCGTAGGCGGCTGGATCGACGCAATCATGATGCGCATCGTTGACGCGCTCATGTCCGTGCCCGTCCTGTTCCTCTTCATGCTGATCGCCACGATGATCCCGCCGACCGTCCCGGTCCTCATCATCATCATGTCAGCCCTGTCCTGGCTGGGTACGTCCCGATTGATTCGAGGCGAGGCCCTGTCCCTGCGCACGCGCGAGTACGTCGTCGCGATGCGAGGCATGGGCGGCTCGATGCCTCGAGCGATCCGGACGCACATCGTCCGAAACACGATCGGCACCGTCATCGTCAACGCGACCTTCCAGGTCGCAGACGCCGTCCTCTACGTCGCCTACCTGTCGTTCCTCGGTCTGGGCGCGCAGCCTCCCGCCACTGACTGGGGAGCCATGCTCTCCAACAGCCAGTCGCACGTCTACTCGGGCAACTGGTGGCTGCTCTACCCTCCGGGCGTCCTCATCATCCTGCTGGTCCTGTCGTTCAACTTCATCGGCGACGGCCTGCGTGACGCCTTCGAAGTTCGACTGCGCAAGAGGTGAGCACTGAACTATGAATACTCCACTCCTTCAGATCAAAGATCTGCACACCGATATTGAGATCCGCAACGGCGTGGTTCGCGCACTCTCGGGTGTCGACCTGCACGTGAACCCAGGCGAGACCCTGGGCATCGTGGGCGAGTCCGGCTCCGGCAAGACCATGACGGCCCTGTCCCTCATGGGCCTCCTCCCCCAGGGCGGCAAGGTCTCCTCCGGCTCGATCATCCTCGACGGCCAGGACCTAACGAAGATGCCGCTGCACTTGAAGCGCAAGATGCGTGGAACCAAGGTCGGCATGATCTTCCAGGATCCGCTCACCTCCCTGAACCCGACTATGAAGATCGGCCTTCAGGTGTGCGAGCCGCTGCGCGTGCACGAGAAACTCTCGAAGAGGGAAGCTCTGGCGCGTGCCGTCGAGATCCTCAAGCGCGTCGGCATGCCTCGGCCCGAGGTGGTCATCAACAACTACCCGCACCAGCTCTCGGGCGGTATGCGTCAGCGCGTCATGATCGCCATGGCCCTCGTGTGCAAGCCGCGCATCCTCATCGCGGACGAGCCCACGACGGCCCTGGACGTGACGACGCAGATGCAGATCCTCGACCTCATCGACGAGCTGCGCGACGAGTACAAGATGGGCGTCATCCTCATCACCCACGACCTGGGTGTCGTGGCCGGTCACACCGATCGCGTCGCCGTCATGTACGCCGGCCGCATCGTCGAGACCGCGCCGACGAAGACGCTGTTCACCGAGCCGAAGCACCGCTACACGAGCTCGCTGATGGCGGCACTGCCCGAGCGCGCCCTTGCGGCCGGTACGAAGCTCTTCTCGATCCCCGGCGCTCCCCCGTCGCTGACCAACCTGCCGGTGGGTTGCCGCTTCGCGGCCCGCTGCCTGTGGGCCACCGACGAGTGCCGCGCCGGCTACCCGGACCTGAGCGGGGACGATACTCACACCTTCTCCTGCTTCCACCCGGTACAGGAGGGAGACGAGTCTCCCGCGGTCCTGCAGGCCAAGCTGGATCCCACCAGCGCCGAAGGAGCAGCCTCGGACGTTCCGCAGATCTCCAACGAGGTGCTGCTGGACGTCAAGGAGGCCTCGCGCGAGTACGAGTCGGCAGGCTCCGGCTTCTTCAAGCGCGAGAAGGGCGTCGTTTCCGCCGTCGATCGCGTGTCCATCACGGTCAAGAAGGGCGAGACCTACGGCCTCGTCGGCGAGTCCGGCTGCGGTAAGTCCACCGTGGGCCGCCTCATCGCTGGCCTCGAGCCCCCGTCCGGTGGCGCCATCGAACTCGATGGACGCGACCTGGCTACGCTCAAGGGACGCGACGCAGTGCGCATCCACCGCGACGTGCAGATGATGTTCCAGGACTCCTACGCGGCAATGGACCCGCGCATGCGCATCGACCAGATCCTGGCCGAGCCCATGAGCATCCAGAAGACCGGCAACGCCCGACAGATCGCCGAGCGCATCATGGAGATCCTCGAGCAGGTGGGCCTGACCGAGGAGATCCTGGACCGCTACCCGCACGAGTTCTCGGGCGGACAGCTCCAGCGCATCGGCTTCGCCCGCTCGCTGACGCTGGCTCCCGACCTGATCGTGGCGGACGAGCCCGTCTCCGCGCTCGACGTTTCCGTCCAGGCGCAGGTCCTCAACCTCATGAAGGATCTGCAGCAGGAACTGGGGTTGTCCTACCTGTTCATCAGCCACGACCTGGCGGTCGTTCAGTACATGGCAGACCGCATCGGCGTCATGTACCTGGGCCGTATCGTCGAGGAGGGCCCCGCCCACGAGGTCGTCAAGAACCCGAAGCACCCCTACACGAAGGCGCTCATCGACTCGATCCCCGTGCCGGACCCCGAGTTCAAGCACGACGAGAGTGCCATCAAGCTCACCGGGGAGCCGCCGAGCGCGGTCAACCCGCCCGAGGGTTGCCGTTTCCGCCCGCGCTGCCCGTTTGCCGGAGAGGAATGCAAGGTCCAGCCGATGCTCACGGATGAGACGCACCGCGTGGCCTGCCACCACCCCCTCCTGCAGCTGAGCGTCAAGGAAGAGGTGGGCGCCTGATACACGTACCCATGCGAACTCCATGAGAGGTCCCCGGTCCACATTGGACCGGGGACCTCTTGTCGCACGAACGCTTGCTCTGCTGGGCCTTTCCAGGCCACTAGGACCTGAAGAGGCACCACTCCCCCGCCAGACGCTCAGCAGCCGCACAGGCGCGCAGGAGAGCCTCCACGGCATCGGTGTCGTATGCCCGTAGAGACGCGTATGGGGCGCGACCACACGGTCACGCCCCATAGGCAATTCGCTGTCGTCAGCGCGTCACTTGGAGACGGCCTTCTTCAGGGTGGAGCCAGCGGAGAGCTTCACGCCGTAGCCAGCGGGGATCTTGATCTCTTCGCCGGTGCGGGGGTTACGGCCGGTGCGGGCGGCGCGCTCAACACGCTCGACGGAGAGCAGACCGGTCACCTTGACGGCCTCGCCCTTAGCCAGGGACTCAACGAGGACGGCCTGGAAGGCGGCCAGGGCCTCGTCGGCCTTCGCCTTGGTCAGGTCAGCGCGTTCGGCAATCTGAGCGACAAGCTCGGTACGGTTCACGGACATTGAGAAACCTCATTCCTGTTCGTTCTTGGTTACCACTGTCGTGGCCACGAATGACACACTACGAAATCTTTGGCGATTTGCCGACTTTAGGGCCAGATTTCGCGGATTTCACGAAAATATCTCGTTTTTTTGCTCAAAAACCGTCAATTCTGTGCGACAGGTCACTCAAACTTGCCGAGTGGTTGCAATTCTGCGGAACTCAAATGCGCCGCCACCGGCACGTTTTTCGGTAACGGGAACTTTCCTCCACAACGAGGACCTACCCCTCTCATAAGACCTGACAAACGCCGCCGGCCACGCGCACAGACCCTCTGCATATTTCCCCCTTCAACTGCGAGCACCGACCGCCCTCACGATCTTTCACGAGACGGAAAGAAGCCGGGACACCCCACATCGCCCGGCGAGCATACGAGACCCCTACGAGCACACGACACCCCACGGGCATACATAAGGGTGGGGAGCGACCACATGGCCGCTCCCCACCCTCATGAGAAGATTCGCGATGCCTCAGGCAGAGGCGCGCTGCTTGTTCCACACGTCGAACGCAACCGCCAGGAGCAGGACTGCGCCCTTGACGATCTGCTGGGTGGAGGTGGAGGCACCCATGAGCTGCATGCCGTTGGACATGACGGCCATGATGAGACCACCGATGAGGGCACCGGACAGGCGTCCGATACCGCCGGTCGTCGACGCACCACCGATGAAGCAGGCGGCGATGGCGTCGAGCTCGAACATGTTACCCGCCGAGGGCTGCGCACCGTTCATACGTGCCGAGTAGACGACACCCGCAACACCCGCGAGGAAGCCCATATTCACGTAGCACCAGAAGGTGACCTTCTTGACGTTGATACCCGACAGGGCCGCGGCGGACTTGTTGCCACCGATCGCGTATACATCGCGGCCGAACATCGTCGAGGAAGCGAGGGTGCCGAAGACAAGCACGAGGATCGCCAGAAGGATCAGCACGATGGGCAGGCCACGCTCGGTCGAGAGCTTGTAGGCGAACCACATGACGACGATGCCGATGACGACAATCTTCGCGATGAAGAGCCACATGGCCTCGACGGCCTGGTTGTATGAGATACGGGCGCGGCGGGTGCGCACCTGCTGATAGGCGAAGCCGGCCACGCCAATTCCGAAGATCACCAGGGTGAAAACGTCGAAGCCATTACCGCCCAGGAGACCGTTGAGGAAGCCGTTGGCGATGTTGTAGTAGCCCTTGGGGAAGGGCGAGAGCGAGACGTTGTCGAGAACCTGGTAGGTCAGGCCGCGGAAGAGGAGCATGCCAGCCAGCGTGACGATGAAGCCGGGGATGCCCACGTAGGCGACCCAGAAGCCCTGGAATGCGCCGATCAGGATGCCCATGACGAGGGCGGCGACGACGCCGACCCACCAGGGGTATCCCTGCTTGATAACAAGGACACCGCTGAGGGCGCCGGTCACGGCCACGACCGAGCCGACGGAGAGGTCGATCTGGGCCAGAACGATGACGAAGAGCATGCCGATCGCGAGGATCAGGATGTAGGAGTACTGCAGGACGATGTTCGTCAAGTTGCCCGACGAGAGGAAGGTGTCGGGGTTGAACGCCCAGAAGAGGACGACGATGGCGATGAACGCAATGAAGATGCCGCCCTGACGCAGGTTGGCCTTCAGCGTGTCAACCAGGCTGATTTCGGCGGTCATTTCTGGTCCTCCCTTGCGGGTTCGATAGTCATGAGTTCCATGAGGTTTTCCTGGGTGGCGTCTTCGGCCTTGACCTCGCCGGTGATGCGGCCGTACGCCAGGGTGTAAATGCGGTCCGAGACACCGAGGACTTCCTCGAGCTCGGAGGAGATGACGATGACGGCCTTGCCTTCTTCGACCATCTTGTTGATGAGAGTGTAGATCTCGAACTTTGCACCAACGTCGATGCCTCGCGTAGGTTCGTCGAGGATAAGGACGTCTGCGTCCGTGTAGAGCCACTTGGACAGAACGACCTTCTGCTGGTTGCCACCCGACAGGGATCCGGTCTTTTGGAGGACCGAGTTGGAGCGAATGTTCATTCGATCCTTATAGTCGGCGGCGACCGCCAGTTCCTTGTGCCCATCGACGAGGCCTCGGCGCGAGAGCTTGAACAGGCCAGCGGTGGCCACGTTGTGCCGGATGTCGTCGATGAGGTTCAGGCCGTACTGCTTGCGGTCCTCAGTCGCGTAGGCGATGCCGTTCTTGATCGCGTCCGAGACGGTCTTGATCGTAATCTCTTTGCCGTCCTTGAAGAGCCTGCCCGAGATACGCGCACCGAAGGAGCGACCAAATACTCATCGCAAGCTCAGTACGTCCGGCACCCATGAGGCCGGCGATGCCGACGACCTCGCCATGACGCACGTTGAAAGAAGCATTGGAGATGACGACGCGCCCCGCCTGGGTCGGGTGGTAGACGGTCCAGTCTTCCACGCGGAAGACCTCCTCGCCGATTTCCACGTCGCGCTCGGGGTAGCGCTGAGTGAGGTCGCGGCCCACCATGAGCGAGATGATCTTGCCCTGCGTGGACGCAGGGTCCTTCATGTCGATCGTCTCGATGGTCTGACCGTCGCGCAGGATCGTCGTACGGTCGGCAATCTCGGCGATCTCTCCGAGCTTGTGGGAGATGATGACGATGGCGACGCCCTGGTCGCGCAGGCTGCGCACGAGGTCGAGGAGCTGGGCCGAGTCGTTGTCGTTGAGGGCGGCGGTGGGCTCGTCCAGGATCAGCAGGCGCACATCCTTGGACAGTGCCTTTCCGATCTCGATGAGCTGCTGCTTGCCCACGCCGAGCGTTCCGACCTGGGTCGTCACGTTTTCCTTCAGGCCGACCTTTTCCAGGACCTTTTCGGCACGGTGGTTGACCTCGTGCCAGTCAATGAGGCCGAGTTTGCGGGGCTTGTCAGCGCCCAGGAAGATATTTTCCGCGATCGACAGGTAGGGAACGAGGGCCAGCTCCTGGTGAATGATGCCAATGCCGAGCGCCTCAGAGTCCTTGATGGAGCGGAATTGGACTTCCTTGCCATCGAAGATGATGGTGCCGTCGTACTGCCCGTGGGGGTAGACGCCGGAGAGAACCTTCATAAGGGTGGACTTGCCGGCACCGTTTTCGCCACACAGGGCGTGGACTTCACCGGGGCGGACATCAAGGTTGACGTGCTTGAGGACGGGCACGCCATTGAAGCCCTTGTCGATGTCACGCATTTCCAAAATGTTCTGCGTCATGTTTGCATTCCTCGAATCGGAAGGGGTGGGGTGCGGGGCGAGTGCCCCCCACCCCGTCGTCGCTTACTTCTTCACGACGCCCGCATCAACGTCGGCCTGGGTGAAGTAACCGGAGTCGATGAGCTTTTCCTTGAGGTTGTCCTTGTAGATCGTCTCGACCTCGAGCAGGTAGGAGGGAACGACCTTCACACCGTTGTTGTAGGTGGTGGTGTCGTTGGCCTCGGGCTCCTTGCCCTCAGCCATCGCCTTGATGACCGTCACGGCCTGGGCGGCCAGGGTACGGGTGTCCTTGAAGATGGTGGACTGCTGGATGCCGTCGTTGATCATCTTGGTGGAGGCGATCTCGGCGTCCTGGCCGGTCACGATGGGCAGGCCGTCCTTGATGGCGGGGCCGTAGCCGGCGCCCTGGAGGGCGGTGATGATGCCGCGGGAGATGCCGTCGAAGGGCGAGAGCACGCCGGCGAGAGGCTCAGAGCCGCCACCGTAGGTCGAGGTCAGCAGGTCCTCCATGCGCTTCTGGGCGACTTCCTGCTGCCAGCGCAGGATGGCGACCTGGTCGAAGCTGGTCTGGCCGGACTTGACGACGAGCGTGCCGTCGTCGAGGTAGGGCTTGAGGACGCTCATGGCGCCATCGAAGAAGAACTTGGCGTTGTTATCGTCGGGCGAACCGGCGAAAAGCTCGATGTTGAGCGGACCCTTGGGGGCGTTGTCGAGCTTCTTGCCGTCCTTATCGGTCAGGCCAAGGCCGAACAGCAGAGCGTTGCCCTGTGCGACGCCGACCTTGAAGTTGTCGAAGGAGACGTAGAAGTCAACGTTCTCGTTGTCGCGGATGAGGCGGTCGTAGGCGATGACCGGAATGTTCTTCGAACCTGCGGTGTCGAGCTGGCTCGACAGGGCCGTGCCGTCAATGGAGGCGATGACCAGGATGGTGGCACCGTTGGTGATCATCTGGTCGATCTGCTGGGTCTGGGTGGGGATGTCGTCGTTGGCGAACTGGAGGTCAACCTCGTATCCGGCTGCCTCGAGGCCTTCCTTCACCGCGTTGCCGTCGGCGATCCAGCGCTCCGAGGTCTGGGTCGGCATCGCGACGCCGACCTTGACCTTGCCGCCGTTCGAGGCCGCAGCGCCGCTATCGGAGCTGGAAGCGCCGCCACCGGCACCGCCGCCCGCACATCCGCTCAGTGCAAGGGCGCCGGCCGCAAAAGTGGCCGCTACCGTTGCCATCTTTCCAAAGAAACCACGTGTCTTCATGGAATATCTCCTGTTTATTGCCTCGACATCACTGTCGATGGGCGTCACGTCTCCACACGTCCGTCGTGTGGTCTGACAACTTGTACCATATGAGAGAGGGGTCACCCTCGCATTGCCCAATTGATAACGTTCCGATAACAATTGTTAACGTTCACAACTTTAAGAACGGACATATTCACAAAGGAAAACCTCGGGAGCGTGAGGCGAAAACACTTCACACTCCCGAGGTCGCAGGGTTTTACAGCCCCTCGGCGAGGCGGTGGTACGCCTGGTTCCAGCGCACACCCGAGGCGAAGTCGCGTCGCGTCGTCGACTCGTCGATAACCACGAGCTCCATGCGCGCCAGCGCCGCAAAGTTCTCCCACACCTCGGGCTCAATCTGCGTCGACATGCACGTGTGGTGCGCGCCGCCAGCCGTCAGCCACGCCTCGACGGAGGTGTAGAAGTCGGGCTCGGGGATCCACATCGCGCGCGCGACCGGGAGCTTGGGCATCGGCTGGGGAGGCTCGATGACATTGACAATGTTCGCGGTGAGGCGGAAGCGGTCGCGCATGTCGGACATGGCGACGACGACGCCGCGCCCCGGGGCAGCGTCGAAGACCATGCGCACGGGATCCTCGCGATCCCCGATGCCCAGGGGGTGAATCTCGATGCGCGGGCGGGCGTTCGTCAGCGAGGGGCACACCTCGAGCATGTGGGCACCCAGGATCATCTCCTGACCTTCGACGAGGTTGTAGGTGTAGTCCTCCATGAGCGAGGCACCGCCGGGCAACCCCTCCCCCATGACCTTCGCGGCGCGCACGAGGACCGCGGTCTTCCAGTCACCCTCAGCACTGAAGCCGTAGCCGGCCTCGCTCAGGCGCTGGACGGCCAGGCCGGGGAGCTGACGGAGCCCGCCAAGGTCCTCGAAGTTGGTCGTGAAGGCCATCGCTCCGCGCTCCTCCAGGAAGGTGCGCAGCGCGATCTCCTCGCGGGCGGCGTAGCGCAGCGATTCCGCACGATCCCCACCAGGGGCCAGCTCGGGGGCCACGTCGTAGCGCTCGCAGTATTCGGCGACGAGGGCGTCGATGGCCCCCTCGTCCACGGCGTCAACGACGGCGACGAGGTCGTTCACCGACCACGTGTTGACCGAGACTCCGAGGCGACGCTCGGCCTCGGTCTTGTCACCCTCCGTGACGGCCACGTTGCGCATGTTGTCGCCGAAGCGCACGACGCGCAGCTCGTTGGTCGCCGCGAAACCTCCGGCCGCGCGCACCCAGTTGGCGACGCGCCGACGGGTGTTCTCCTGCGAGGCATGACCGACCACGGTGGCGCGAGCCAGGCCCAGGCGCGTGAGGATGTACGCGTATTCGCGATCACCGTGCGCCGCCTGGTTCAGGTTCATGAAGTCCATGTCGATGCTGTCCCAGGGGATCTCGACATTCGCCTGGGTCGCCAGGTGCAGCAGGGGCTTGCGCAGGACCTCGAGGCCTCGGATCCACATCTTCGCGGGGCTGAAGGTGTGCATCCAGGAGATGACGCCGAGGACGCGGTCGTCCGCGCTGGCCTCGAGCATCGCACGCTTGATGGAGTCGGAGTCCTTCAGGACGGGCTTCCACACGATCGGCGCGGGAAGCAGGTCGGATTCGTTGAGCAGGCGAACAACCTCTTGGGACTGCTGCGCAACCTGCGCCAGCGTTTCCTCGCCGTACAGGTCCTGGCTGCCGGTGACGAACCAGACCTCACGGCCCTCGTAGAAACTGGTCACGATGAAATCTCCTGTGGTGTCAGTGCTGTCCGTAGACGTTTTGGTAACGGTCGTAGAGGGAATCGATGTGGTGCTGCTCGATAGGAACGAGAGGCCCGCCTAGGCGCGCGACGTGCACGGTCTTGGCGACCTCCTCGACCATGACGGCGGCCTTGACGGCGGCGCGTGCGTCGCGCCCGATCGTGAAGGGGCCATGGTTACGCATGAGGACCGCCGGCGAGCGCGATTCGCGCAGGGTGTCGACGATGCCGCGCCCGATCGAGTCGTCGCCGATGAGGGCGAAGGGACCGACGGGGACGGGACCGCCGAACTCGTCACCCATCATGGTCAGGACGCAGGGAATCTCTTCGCCGCGCGCGGCCCATGCGGTGGCGTAGGTGGAGTGCGTGTGCACGACGCCGCCCACCTCACTCATGTGACGATAGACGTAGGCATGTGCGGCGGTGTCCGAGGAGGGAGACCCCTCCCCCAGCACAAGGTTTCCGTCGAGGTCGCACACGACCATCGCCTCGGGACTCAGGTCGTCGTAGGACACGCCCGACGGCTTGATAACAAGGAGGTCCTGGCTGCCATCCTCGGCCTCGCCGCGCACGCGCTGAGAGACGTTTCCGGCCGTCCAGACGACGAGGCCCCAGCGGGGCAGCTCGGCATGCAGGGTGGCCACATATTCACGAACGCGCTCGATCTCGCGCGCGAACTCGGGGGTCCATGTGTCGGGGTTGCGGTAATCCATTCGTACTCCTCACTGAGCGCCGATGAACATCGGGTGGGTTAACGTTAACATTCACCCGCGCACAAGGCAAGCACGACGATAAAAAGAGCCTCTAACGAGGGCACACTCCCGTCGAACCACGCACAACGAGGCGAGTGGGACGCACGTACGTGTCCACCGTTTCACCATCGAGCGCGCGGCTGACCGCATCAAGCGCGCAGCGCCCAAGGTCCGCGAAATCCTGGCGCACCGTCGTCAGCCCCGGCCCCGCGTAGGCGGCCAACGGCACATCGTCGAAACCCGCGACCGACACGTCGCCCGGAACGCTCACCCCAGCCTCGGCGAACGCACGAAGAAGGCCGACCGCGACCTCATCGTTCGCGCACATGACGGCGTCGGGCAGGCCATCCTCGACGAGGTTCTGTCCGGCGACGTAGCCCCAGCGCGCCTCCCACGAGCCGACGAGCGGCTCGCGCTTCACCAGGCCCGCCTCATCCATCGCCTCGCGCCACCCGGCCACGCGCTCGCGCGCCTCGAACCACTCCTGAGGGCCCGCCACGCAGGCAATGTCCCGGTGCCCCAGCGACATGAGGTGCTCCGCGAGCGCGCGCGCACCTCCGCGCTGATCCGCGTGAACGACCGACACTCCGCGACCGAAAGTACGCCCACCGGAGACCGCGACCACCGGCACGGACGCGCCCTGGGAAGCCACGGCCTCGGCGAGAGAATCCACCGGCGCGATAACGACGATCGCCTCGGCGGCCAGGGAGGAGAAGTGATCGAAGGCGCTGGCCACGTCGTCCGCGCCGAAACGATCGAGGGCCACGACCGACGTGAAAAGCCCAGCCTCGCGGGCGGCGACCTCCAGGGCCACCAGCATCGAGGAGGGACCGAAGTGGGCCGAGGTCGTGGTCACGACGCCGATAATGCCCGAGCGGGCGGTCACCAGGGCACGGGCCACGGAGTTCGGGCGGTATCCCAGCTGATCAATCGCGGCCTGCACGCGCTCGCGCGTCCGAGGCGACACACGCCCCTTGCCGTTCACCACGCGAGACACCGTCTGATGCGAAACACCGACCAATTCGGCCACGTCCGCCATCGACGGAGGACGACCATTACGCGTCATACCGGCCTCCCTCCCGCATGCGTCCAGCTTTGTTCACATCGTAAACGACAAGCACCCGCGGCATATAACTCGCCACACTTTCTAAATAACTCGTAAAACAATCGTGCTGATCACAGAGAATGGAGGGGTCCCTTCAACACATGGATAAAGGTCCAGGAGACACAGATGGCATCAAGCCCCTCGTCCGCTCCCCACCCCGTCGATCAAGTCCCTCCCTTTGGGAAACTCACAGTTCTGGGCATTCAGCACGTCCTCGCGTTTTACGCGGGCGCCGTGGTCGTCCCGCTCGTCATCGCTTCCGGCCTCGGGCTCGACAACCACACGCTGGTCCACCTCATTAACGCAGACCTGCTCACCTGCGGCATCGCCACCATCATCCAGTCGGCCGGCATCGGCCGCTTCATCGGCGTGAAGCTTCCCCTCATTCAGGGCGTCACCTTCACCGCCGTCTCCCCTCTCATTGCTATCGGAGCTGCGGCCACACCCCCCGGCGCCGACCCGAAGACCGGCCTGGCCACCATGTACGGCTCCATCATCGCCGTCGGCCTTCTCGTCTTCCTGGTCGCTCCTTTCTTCGCCAAGCTCCTGCGCTTCTTCCCGCCGATCGTCACGGGCACGCTCCTGACCGTCATGGGCACAACGCTCCTATCCGTCTCCGCCGGTGACATCGTCGCCTGGGCCGATAAGGCCACCGATGACGCAGCGAAGGCAACCGCAACATTCGAGGCACTCGGCTTCGCCTTTGGAACGATCGCGATCATCGTCATCATCCAGCGCCTCTTCAAGGGCTTCATGGGCACCCTGTCGGTGCTCCTTGCTTTGCTCATCATGACAGCCGTTGCCTTCGCGATGGGCAAGACCGATTTCTCGGGCGTGGGAGAGGCCAGTTGGTTAGGCATCACCACGCCCTTCTACTTCGGTATCCCGAAGTTCTCGCTCACGGCGCTCCTCGCCATGATCATCGTCATGGCGGTCACCGCCGTGGAGACCACGGGTGACGTCTTCGCCACCGGCGAGGTCGTGGGCAAGCGTATCGCCCCGCGCGACATCGCTAACGCCCTGCGCGCCGACGGCCTGTCCACGCTGCTGGGCGGTGTCCTCAACTCCTTCCCCTACACCTGCTTCGCGCAGAACGTCGGCCTGGTGCGCCTCACCCGCGTGAAGTCCCGCTGGGTCGTCACCGCGGCGGGTGTCTTCATGATCTTCCTGGGCCTGCTGCCCAAGGCAGCGGCCATCGTCGCAGCCATCCCGCAGCCCGTCATCGGCGGCGCCTCCCTGGCGATGTTCGCCAACGTCGCCGTCGTCGGCATCCAGACCCTGGCGAAGGTCGACATGCGCGACAACCGCAACGCCGTCATCGTCTCCACGTCGATCGGCCTGGCCCTCCTCGTGACTCTGAAGCCCGGCATCGTGAGTGTCATGCCCTCCTGGCTGCAGATCATCTTCGGCTCCGGCGTGACCATCGGCTCGCTGACGGCCATCATCCTAAACCTCCTGTTCTTCCACATCGGACGCCAGGCCTCGCCGGACGTGGCCGTGGTGAACGGCAAGAAGATCAACCTGGACGACGTCAACGCGATGGATCGCGACCAGTTCGTCGCGACCTTCTCCTCGATGTTCTCGTTGCACACGTGGCCAGTCGAGCGCGCCTGGGAGTCCCGTCCCTTCGCCTCCGTCTCGGAGCTTCGTTCCTCCTTCGAGGACGCGGTCCTGGCGGCCAGCCCCGAGGAGGCCGAGGAGCTCATCGCGTCCTACACGGACGTCGTCTCCCTGGTCCTCGATGGTGCGGGCGACAAGCAGGCCAGCACGGACACCTCGTCCCTGTCGGTGGGCGATGTGACCGCCGATGAGGCCGAGGAGCTGCGCGCCCTGGCTGCCGCCTACCGCGAGAAGTTCGGCCGCCCGCTGGTCATCTGCGTGGACAACGTGGTGGACCGCAAGCACCTGCTGTCCTCGGGCTGGCGCCGCATCGAGCACTCCCCCGCCCGCGAGGCTCGCTTCGCGCTCGGCGAGGTCATCGACATCGCCGACCTTCGCTTCGATCAGCTGGTCGCCGACGCCAACCCCATGCGCGCCGCGTGGGACGCTGGTTTTGAGCGCCTCTGAGTAGCTCTCAGCGTAACGACGAGGCCGGGGCGCGTCGGGCAATCTGCCTGACGCGCCCCGGCTTTTTCACGCCCACAACACCCCGGCCGCAGTAGCGCCCAGACAAAAGTCGCATGCAATTCCAAAACACAAGTGACACAGCGGTACGAACTAAAACAGATAGACAAGATCATTTAGGGGAATTGCATGCGAAATTGGTGAGCAGCACGAAAGATGCCTGAAACCGCATTCTTCCCACGGCACTCTTCCCACAGCACACAGTTCCCACGACTCGCTCCCGGTGCAGATACGCCGAGGGGCCGACCTGGCGGTCGGCCCCTCGGCGTATCCCATCAACACAGCAAGTTGTCCCAGAAAGCTCCTCAATGATGTCTCGTCGGCATTGCTCGGGCCCGTCCCGTGCCGTATTCCCTTGTGATGACACCTACTGTAGGAGCCCAACCTTGCGGCAACGGCAAGGTGAGCTGAGAAAATCCTGGGATTTTAACCCCGCAGATAATTGACTGATCACAAGACGAGTGTGCGCCCCCAGTTAACCGGGGGCGCACACTGCACCGTGAGGCTCAATGCCTCATCGTTGGCAAACTAGCGAATCAATCGGCCATTGCCAGAAAAGTGGTACCACTTCCATCCAATGCGAACCCATCCGGTCACCATCGCTCCGCTGCCCGGTTGCAGGTAGTACCAGTGCCCATCATCCTTCAGCCAGCCGGTGACCATGATTCCCGTATCCGGGTTGAAGTAGTGCCATCGTGAATCAACCGTCACCCAGCCAGTTGCCATAGCTCCGGTCTCAGGCTGCAGGTAGTACCAGTTATTGCCGTCCTTGAGCCAGCCGCTCTGCTGGGCACCTGTCGATGAGTGGTAGAACCACTGCGATCCATCACGTACCCAACCGGTTTGCGCACACCCCTCCGCATCAAAACGGTACACGTCTGCCTCGATCGTGGACGTACCACTGCGCGCATATGTGCCATTCGGATAGCGGTAGGTCCAGCAGCTCCCGTTCCAGGCCCACGTTCCCTTGCTGGGCGTGGGATCCGGAGTCGGCGTGGGATCCGGAGTCGGCGTGGGATCCGGAGTCGGTGTCGGATCCGGAGTCGGCGTGGGATCCGGAGTCGGTGTCGGATCCGGAGTCGGCGTGGGATCCGGAGTCGGTGTCGGATCCGGAGTCGGTGTCGGATCCGGAGTCGGCGTGGGATCCGGAGTCGGCGTGGGATCCGGAGTCGGTGTCGGATCCGGCTTGGGAGCCTGGGCTACAGTCAGCGTGGTGGCGTGAGTAAGATGCGTCGCGTCACGCACATCAACGCGTAGCTTTGCATCGATACTCGGCGCAGTCCACGAGAGGGACGCCGTCGCGCGCGCCGCCTGTCCGGCGCGCATCCCCATCGCAGTCCAGTCCGAAATAACGGTCTCGGCACCATCGGCAGCGATTTGCGTCGCACGCAGCTCGTAGCCACTTCCCACACCTCCCGCTACGGAGGCGACAATCTGCGCAGGCGCTCCCACGTCTGCAGTCACTGAATACGTGCCCCCAGACTCGGAGACTCCGTCACCTGAGAAGCTGACCGAGGCGGGAGTGTACACGTGCAGATGAGAGGCATCGATGTTCCCTATCTCCATTGCTTCGCGCGCAACATTCCACGCGCGTGACCCTTCCGCCGCATTCACATAGAAGTGGGTCTCATCCCGGTCTCCATCCTCGATGTAGGGAGACACATCAAATTCCTCGATAGTGTCAGGCAGAACCACGATATGCGGAAGGCTAGAGCGGAAAGAAACTGACACCATTCCTGTTCCGAAGTAGGCGCTCTCGGGAACACCACCTCTCGACCGAACATCAGACGAGAATCTGCCGTCGTCTCCCCCACGAACAACGAAGTGTCGCGGCAGAGCCGCGTAGCTCCCATGCATCCGAATTGACTGAATACGAGTCCCAAATTCGAGAGTCTGGACCCCCGTATTCACGATGTTTTCGGCGGCTTGCAGGGAGTCCGGAAGAATGAGTTCCCTCAGTAATTCATCGCCGTCAAACGCACGATTGGAAATGGTCGTCAGGCCCTCTGGCAGCACCAAGCGACGCAACGAGGCGTTGCCTGCGAAAGCACTGTCACCAACAGTGACAGTGCCGGGACGCACCGCGTACTCGGTGAGCATACTCGCCGGCGGAGACACCACCACCTCCAGCTCTGTCCCTCGCATGCGGTACAGGACATTCTGGTCTGTCGAGAACACAGAATTTCGGCTATCGACGGTCACAGAGGCGAGGCTCATACTATCAACAAAGGGGTTTCCTTCCATGGAAGTCAGGGAGGCACCGAGGTGAACCTTCGTAAGGGAAGGCGCTCGCGCAAATGCGGCCCAACCAACCGTCGTCACCGAGTCAGGAACCGTTACGGAGCGCACATGACTCCCCATGAATGCCCGATCACCGATTTCTTGAAGAGAATCAGGCAAGGTGACAGCGCTGATCTGAGCATCCACCGCAGCGCCAGCAGCGATGCTTGTTGTACCAGCAAGCACCGTGTATTCTCCTCCCGGCTCTTTCGCAGCCGGGAGGGCAATGAGGCGTCGCGGATTCTTCTGGTAGAGCACTCCATCAACTGATTCCAGGCTCGTGTTCGCAGGATTGACCTCGATGCGTGTCAGGGCAGGAGTCGATTCCACGACACTCACAAGGCTTGAGCCAACCACCTTCGCGCCTAGCCGCAGTGTTGTGAGCGACTTGTTCTGCGCGAACGCGCCTTCACCGATCGTCGTCACGGAGCGCGGTAGGTCGATTGATTCCAGGTCTGTACCAGCGAATGCTCGATCCCCAATCGCCACCAGCTTCGAAGGGTTCTTCTCATCGTCTTCGAATGTGACGGCGCCCAGGGGGAAATCCGAAAAGGCTTCTCTTTCAATCGTCGTGACACTCGCGGGAATGCGCAGGTGACGCACCTGTACCGTGTCATCTTGTCGCACGAAAGCCGATCGTCCGATAGCTCTGACCCCATCTGGGATCGTCACGTCCACAGAGTGCCCACTATAGGAGATGAGCATGCCCTGTTCATCGATACGGAAGTCGCTCGAGTGGTCGACAACCACCGAGACGGGGACAGAAACGGTTCGAGCACGCCCGTAGGCATTCGTGACGGTCGCACGCAGCGTGCCATTGCCCTGCGCATCGGATGCGGTAAGCGTCGCAACGTGCGTATCGGAACTGATCGCGAGGCTCCCCAGTGACGCTGGCTCCAACGCCCAGGTCACCGTACGATCTGACACCGACGGAGCGAGGAAAGCTTCGATCCTTGTGCTCGTGCCCGCGTCCATCTGAATCGACGCGGTCGATAGCTCTATTCCCTTCCACCTGTAGACTTCTCTGACGCTCACCCGCGCACGCGCTGACACGTTCGGAGCCGTCGCATCGCTCACAGTGATCGTCGCCGATCCAACTCCAATAGCGCTCACTTGACCGTCGCTATCAACCCGCGCCACTGCATCGTTCGAGGAGGTCCAAACGAGGTCGGTGACGGTGGCATTGTCAGGTTTGAAGGAAGCATTCAAAGTTGTCTTCTGCCCGACGAGGAGGCTAGTGCTCGAAGGTTCGAGCGCTAGGGATGACATCGGGATTGACGCAAAGCGCACGCGCTGCGTTGCACGGTTCTTGCCCCAGTCCCATGCTGACAGAGTCGCTGCTGTGATCTGCTGCCCCTCGACGGACTGAGTCAGATCACTCCACGCAATGTCGTAGTGTGCTGTATACGTGCCGTCGGGCTGACGGGTTCCTCCCTCCCGATCCAGGAGCTGATAGAAGGGCTCACTGTCGGGAGTCAGAGAGAATGTCACACCGGCTAGAGGCGAAGAATCCGTGACGTCGAAGGACACCCTGCGCGCATCTGCCTCGCCCGTAATGATCGGCTCCGAAATAATGGGAGCCTTCGTATCCAGCGAAAACTCATAGCTCTGTCGATGGATCTTTGACGACGGGCCGTCAGAGGCAGCCTCAACCGTGAGCGTGTAGCGCCCATCCGGCAGCGGATTCCCCCTCGTCGTCACGCCCATCGAAGGTCGGGACGACAGGACCATATTTCTCTGCGGGAACGGGGCCTCTACTCCCATTTCGGTGTTGAGATTTAGCGACGCGAGTGAGCGTGTACGAACGGACGACCTTGTTGCCCTTGTCCCTGTACGTGATTGTTACGGCCGGGACGCTGCGGAGCAGACACGTATTCGATACCACCAGGCTCGGCGCGCCTTGAAGAGTCGAACGCGACGCAACGAGGCGAGCTGTGTCGGAAGGAGGCTCGACACCTGCTCCCGACGAAGCATCGAGCGGGTTCTGTCCCCCCAACGGGCTATCTGTCACCGAGTTCATCAACATGGAGCGGCACACATGGCTGTCCGGCCCCTGGGAATCAAAGACATTCGGGGCTCCCCATGATCCGTAGAAGCCCAGGAAAGGAACCGTCAGGCTCGGCGAGCCATCCGCACTTGTGAAGGTTACGGCGCCATCAACGAAGGTACCGTTAGGCGTGTTCGCAGAGGCATACGAGGCAAACTCAGCCTGTGGCGTCACCGTGACGGTCACGACAGAGCTCGACCGGGCGGGCACACGCAGCATGGACGTCGAATAGTGCAACGAGATGCCCTGCCCAGTCCAATTTTTCGACTGCTCCGTGAAAAGCCCATCGGCGACGATTTCTGAGAGCACCTGCCCTCCGAGAGTGTAGGAATGCTCCTCATCTGATCGATTCGTCAGCTGAACCTGGAAGGTCCAGCCGCTCTTCCCATCCCCCAGGTCTGCCTTGGGGCGCGACGGGTCTTGTGCCCCGACGACGGTCGGATAGACGAAGGTTGTCGTCGCAGCGATCGCATCCACAAGTCCGGAGCCAACCCTGCGCGGCGAGTAGTAGGTCCCGTTATTTTGCTCCACGTCCTCCAGCGGATGAGCGGTGCCCATCAGGATGTTTGCAACAGCCGCGTTCTTTTCTATATTGGTCATGCCTTCGAAAGCGGGGTCCTGCAGGAGGCGCTGGCGCACCAATGCGGCGATACCCGCGACGTGCGGGGAAGCCATAGACGTTCCGGAATCGTAACCCAGGCTGTTATCGGGAAAGGCGGACAGAATATGTCCCCCAGGTGCGGTAATTTCGGGCTTCAGTGTCAGGTCCGGAGAAACACCCCAGGAAGAGTTACCGGCGACCTGCGGAGCACGCGAGGCCAACACCTGGGCGGAGTGGCGCACGGTCACGCGAATCCCCTGCACTCCTGCTGTCTGCAGGGCATTGACCAGTGCATCCCGATCTTTCTTCACAATGGTTCCCGCTGGGAGCGACACATCACCCTCAACGCGCCCTTGGAAGGGAGTTGCTGCCTCTTCCGTGTCAGCGATGAGGAGAGCCGCGGGGCGTGACGAAAGGCCTTCGAGCAACGTTATCTTGCGTTCCTCTGTCATTTCTTGTCCCGCGTCATCCATTCCACCTCGGTCTTCGAGGATGATCGCATCGGAGAGGTCACCAGGATATTCCGCAACGAGACGTTCCAGCGCGGTCGGATCACCGGCAGCTGCATAGAGAACGCGGTAATCGCCTTCCGGCAGGGAACGTAGGTCAAGCTTGGCTTGCCCGAACGGAGTACGGGGTCGCTTATAGGAAATTGCGCGCTGGCCGAAGGACACGTATGGCAGGGTTCCAACATTATCCACCGACGCCACGGTCAGGGAAGGCTTGAAGGAGCCAGGTTCGGTCACTGTTCCCGAATCGGGGTCATCCGCAAAGGGGACGGATTTGTTCCCCCACAGATTCGTCCCACTCGAGGCGTCGTTTCCAGCACAGGCGTTAACGGTAATGCCCGCATCCGTGAGTGCTTTGAGCACTCCGTCATACACGCTACCGGCTTCGCTGCTCATACCGGCGTACTTGGCGAGCGACATATTGATGATGTCAGGTTTGAGGACCATCGCATCATCGAGAGCTGCCAAGACAGCGCTATCAGCGATTGCGCCATCATCGGGCGACACCTTAGCCACAATGATCTGCGCGTTCGGTGCCGCACCCCTCAGGTCTGTCCCGTTCGCAGCAGCGATACCGGCCACGTGCGTTCCGTGTCCACTATTGAGGGTTTTTCCTGGACTCGCATCCGGGTCATTGTCGGCATAGTCAAAGGCGAAGGGGACTTTCTTACTGACGTAAAGACCCGTTTTGCCATGAGGGAGCATGGCAGCCAAACGAGCGATGTCTTGTTCGCTGAGTCTCGCGTTAACGCCATCCATTGACCCCGAGAAGGCGCGGTGACTGCTCTCCACCCCCGTGTCAATGATTTCGATGACCTGCCCATCCCCCAGGAAGGAGGAGTGGTTAACTCGAGTCATCTCCAACGATGAGACGTTCTTATACCCACTGTCGAGGACTTCGAACAGTGAGTCATCCACCGTCTGAGTCACTGGTAACGGCTCGTGGAGTTCCTCGATGAAGGCTGCTTTTACACCCTGTGTGCTTCGAATCGCTTCCAGGGACGAGGCCGGGGCGCGAACGGCGACGCCGTCCATCGCGTTGGTGTAGTCGCGCAGGCCCTTCACAGCTGCCCCGGGCACAGCTTTGGAAACAGAAGCCTCGAGGCGTTCCATCATCTCCCGGTGTTTGGCTTCTGTGCTCAGTCCGAAGATGCGGGAGGTCCAGGAAATCCCAACGCTTCCTTCCTCAAACTGAACGATGATCGTGGTCGGCGTAGCATCATCGGCCTGTTGAACCATTGGTTGAGCGTCAGCCGGTTCCCCTGATTGTGGGGTGCCGTCAGATTGTGACTCGGTTGCTCGTGCGATAGCAGGTGGCGTTGGCGCCTGCGACGCGATGGCCTGATTCTGCGGAATACTGACCACAGTGACAACAAGTGCGCCGGCGACCATGATGGCCAGCGCAGGGAATTTTTTGTGGGACATCTATGGCTCACTTTGTCGACATGGAACGAGAGATTCATCTGCGACACTGCAGATTCCCCTCAGCCCAATACTAAAACGACAAAGACCGCTCTAGCACCCCTTTTTCCTTACGTTTTGATATCTATTTGAGATTCCCACTCAACACAAGATCAGCAAATGACAAGCACATTCCGTCACCAATGAGCACACATCGAAATTAAACTACCCAAAACCTCACTATTTTCTTACGCAATTTCAACGGTTTTTTGTTGACATTAAGCCAGCGACACGTGTCAGTCACTGACAAACAAACTCTGACCAGCACTCCCCGCGAGCTTCACCCGAGTTGAGCGCCCCTTCTCTCCCTCCACTAGCACGACTGCGCCCCGGAGAGACCCCGGGGCGCAGTCGTGAAGGCCGACGAAGAAAACGACCTCAGCGGTTCAGCCGATCCACTGGCCATTCTCTGCGAAGTAGTACCACTTCCAGCCGATCCAGTGCCTGCCCGTGTACATCACGCCCGTGTCAGTGCTCAGGTAGTACCAGGAGCCGCCCTCCTGGAGCCAGCCGGTCGCCATCGCGCCGCTGCCGGGTGTCAGGTAGTACCAGCCACTTGTGCGCTGCAGCCAGCCGGTCACCATCGCGCCCGAGTCGGTGCTCAGGTAGTACCAGGAGCCGCCGTCCTTCAGCCAGCCGGTCGCCAGCGCGCCGCTGCCGGGGCGCAGGTAGAACCAGCGCTCGCCGTCCTTGACCCATCCGGTCGCCATGACGCCCGTCGTCGGATCCAGGTAGTACCAGGTCAGACCATCGAGCACCCAGCCAGTCGCCTGCGCTCCCGAGGCATGATGGAAGTACCACGCACCGCCCTCGTTAACCCAGCCAGTGCGCATGTAGCCGCTGGCATCGAAACGATAGGTCGCTCCATCAATGAGCGCCACACCGTTGGTCGGGTAGGAGCCGTCGGCGTAGCGGTACCACCAGCCGACCGAATCGCTGATCCACTGACCACCCTGCGGAGCCGGCGTCGGGTCCGGGGTCGGAGCGGGCGCCGGATCGCCCTGGAGGCGCACCTCCTGCTTGACGGGGTTCACACCCCAGTCCCAGGCGAACAGGTACGGGGCCACCGGGGCCTCGTCCGTGCGGCCCTGCTGGGCCCAGGCGGACTTCAGCTCCGAGACGGGCACGTCGAAGTGGTAGCGATGCGTGCCGTCGGCCAGGACCTCACCGTCGTCCTCGACGAGCTTACGGTAGTACCACGTGCCATCGGCATCCTCGTGGAAGTCGATGCCGGCCACGGGCGAGGAGTCGGTGACGTCGAAGGACACGGTGCGCGCATCACCCTCGCCGCTCACGGTTAGGTTGGAGATGACGGGGGCCTGCGTGTCCAGCGTGAACTCGTAGGTCATCTGGTGGGTCTGCGAGGACGGACCGTCCGTCGCCGCCTCGATGGTCAGCGTGTAGCGGCCGTCGGGCAGCTCGTTACCGGACTGGTCGTAGCCGTCGAAGAAGGGTTCCTCACCGGCGTACTCGCCCGGCTTCGTCCAGCCGGTCTCGAGGTCGTAGAGGGACTTGCGCACGCGGTTGATCGTGTAGGAACGCACGGACTCCCCCGCGGAGTTGCGGTAGGTCACCGTCATCGACGGAACCGAGCGCAGCATGCCGGTCAGCGGCGCAATCTTGTCGGGGGCGCCCGCCCACTTGGCGCGCGACGTGATCAGGCGCTGCGTATTGATCGTGGTGACCAGGTTCGAATCCTGCTTGTCCGACAGCGGGTTCAGCGCTCCGAGCGGGATGGAAGAGTAGGCGTTGACCAGAGCCGAGCGGTAGACGTGAACGGGCGTCGTCTCGTTGTCCGACCACTTGCCGTCGAAGACGTCCGGGGCTCCCCACGAGCCGTAGAAGCCCAGGTAGGGCACGGTCAGGCTCGGGGTCCCGTCCTCGCTCGTGAAGGTCACGGCGCCGTCGATGAAGGTGCCCTTCGGGGTGTTCTCGGCAGCAAAGGTCGCGAACTCGGACTCGGGGGTCACGGTGACGGTCACAGTGGCATCCGACATCGCGGGGACCGTGATCTGCTGGGCGTCCCCGGCCTCGACCAGTCCCTCACCGGAGAAGGTCAGGGAGATGCCCGCGCCCGCCCAGTTCTGCGAGTGCTCGGCGAAGAGGCCTTCCTCGACCATTTCGGACAGTGCCTGGCCGCCGAGGGTGTAGGTGTGAGCAGCGTCGGAGAGGTTGGTCAGTCGCACCTGGAAGGTCCACCCCTTCGTTCCATCGCCGAGGTCGGCCTTGGGTCGGGAGGGATCGGCGGCGCCGACGACGGTCGGGTAGACGGTCGCGGTGGTCGCTGCGAGCGCGTCAACGGCGCCCGCGCCCACCCTGCGCGGCGAGTAGTAGGTGCCGTCTCCCAGCTCGACGTCGATGAGCGGGTGGGCGGTGCCCATGAGGAGGTTGGTGACGACGGCGTTCTTCTGCTCGGCGCTCATGCCGGAGAAGGCAGGATCGCTCACGAGGTGCTGGCGCACGAGGGCACTGATGCCCGCGACCTGCGGGGATGCCATCGAGGTGCCCGACAGGCGCTGATACTCGTTGCCGAGGTAGGCCGACATGATGTCGCCGCCGGGGGCCGCGATCTCAGGCTTGAGGGTCAGGTCGGGGGCCACGCCCCACGCCGAGAACTCCGAGGCCGTCGGGTTGTTCGAGGCCAGAACGATGCCGGAATGCGTGACGGTCACGGTGACGTCGGCTCCGTTGGCGGCGGCCAGGGCCTCGCGGATCGCCTCGCCGTCCTGCTTGGTGATGGTCACCGTTGGCATCGACGTGGTGGAGCCGAGGATCGCCTGGTAGGGCGTGGCGGCCTCGTCCGTGTCAGCGACCATGAGGGCCGCGGGAGCCGGCGAGAGGGCGGCCAGGTTGCGCGCCTTGAGCTCCTCGGTCATGGCCGAGCCGTCGCGGGAGTCGGTGCCGCCCTTGTCCTCGAGGACGATCACGCCGGAGAGGTCGGCACCCGCGTACTGCTCGAGCTGGTCGGTGCCGCCAGCGCCGGCATCGACGATGCGGTAGGTCTTCTCAGCGATGTCGCGCAGACCGCGCACGGCCTCACCCTGGCCGTCGAGGGCGGTGCGGTAGGCAATCTTACGATCGCCCAGGCTCACGTAGGACAGGGCCTCCTGGTTGTCGACGGAGGCGACGGCCAGGGTGGACTTGTAGGAGGCGGGTTCGCCGAGCGTGCCCGTGTCGGGGTCGGTCGCGAACGGCTTGTTCTGGCCAGAGTTGTTGCCGTAGGCGTTGGAGAAGGCGTTGCCACCCGCCGCGTTGACGGTAATGCCAGCGGCGGCGAGCTTCTCGTACACACCGGCGAAGACGCTGCCCGCGTCGCTGCTCATGCCGGAGTCGTCGCCCAGGGACAGGTTGATGACGTCGGGCTTGATGACGAGCGCGTCATCGAGGGCTGCGAGCAGCGCACTGTCGGGCATCGAGCCATCCTCGTCCGAGGCGACCTTCGCGACGACGATCTGCGCGTGGGGCGCGGTGCCCTGGAGGACGTCCGCGTTGGCGGCCGCGATCGCGGTGACGTGCGTGCCGTGGGACAGGTCCTTCTCGGAATGGGGCACAACGTCGGCGTCATTATCCGCGTAGTCGTAGGCGAAGGGAATCTTGCTGTTGACGTACGTACCGGCTCCACCGTGCGGGAGCTTGCCCGCGAAGGCCCGCACGTCGGCCTGGCTCATGCGCACGTTGACACCGTCCATAGAGCCGGCGAAGGCGTCGTGGTCGGTCTGCAGGCCGGAGTCAATGACTTCGATGACCTGACGATCACCCTTGAGGGCAACCTCGTTCACACGCGTCATCGCCAGGGACGAGGCGTTCTTGAGGACGGGCGCACCGCTCCCCTGCGCAGCAGTCTCCATCGGCTTGTGGATACCCTCGATGAACGCGGTCTTGACGCCCTCGACCTTCTGGATCACGGAGAGAGCGGAGCCGGGCGCCTCGATGGCGAAGCCGACGAGCGCATTGGTGTACTCACGCACGGTCGTGACCTGTGCGCCGGGGACGACTCCCTCGACCGCGGAGGCGATGCGGGCCTTCACGTCGTCGCGCGTGGCCTGCGTGGAGCTACCGGCTGTTCCATCCTCCAGCTGGACGATGATCGTGGTCGGAGTATCGTCGGCCGCCTCCTGCGCAGACGAGGCGTCGGGCAGGGTCACTCCCCCGGCCTCGGCCTGGCGGATGGACAGCAGTGCGTCCTCGACTCGCGTCCCCGACTGCGCGTCCGTTGACGAGGCGTGGGTGGGGTTGGCGGGGAGGACACCGCCCGGCTGGGGGCTCGCTGCAAGCGCCGGGACGCTCACGCCGGTCAGGGCGAGGGCTGCGGCGAGCGCGAGTGCCGGGGTGGAGTGATGGGACATCAAAGGCTCACTTACGTATCGACGAGATGACGATCTGGTGCGCGTCCGGCTGACGCGCCGTCCTATTATGCGTAAGTTCTTCCAGTTGTGCAGTATGCATGTCCGATAGATGGCTCAGTGTCCACACACTGACATTTTGTGCAGGCTCGCGCATAAACCGAGGGGCCGACCTAGCGGTCGACCCCTCGGCTTATCCCATCAACACAGTGCAAGTTTTCCCAGAAAGCTCCTCGAAAAAGTCTCGTCGGCATGTCCCGGACCCTCATGGTCCGTGCCGTATTCCCTTGTGATGACATTCAGTGTAAGGAGCGAACCTTGCGACAACAGCAAGACAACCTGAAAAAAGCCTGGGAATTTTGGCGCTTTCCCCGATTGACAGACGCCAGGCCCGCACATCCCACATGTAGCAGGTGTACGGGCCTGGACGGTCAGGCTCAGGGTGACCTAGCTAATCAGCTGCCCCGTCTCGGAGAAGGTGTACCAGGTCCAGAAGATGCGCAGTCGGCCCGTGGCCATCGCGCCGCTACCGGTCTTCAGGTAGTACCACGCACCGCCATCCTTAAGCCACCCCGTCACCATCTTGCCGGTGGTGGGGTTGAGGTAGTACCAGGTGTCGCCATCCTTCACCCAGCCGGTCGCCATGACGCCCGTCGCCGGATCCAGGTAGTACCAGGAGACGCCGTCGAGCACCCAGCCGCTCGCCTGCGCGCCCGATGCGTTGTGGTAGTACCACGAGCCCTGCTCCTTCACCCAGCCGGTGCGCATGTAGCCGCGCGCGTCGAAGCGGTACGTCGCTCCATCGATAGCGAGAGTCGTATCGGCGGGGTAGGTGCCATCCTCGTAGCGGTACCACCAGCCGCGGCCGTCCCACTTCCAGGTACCGGCCTTGGGGGTGGGCGTGGGGGCGCTGACATGGATGGTGGCGCTGGCGGACACGCTCGGCTGCGTCGGGTCGGAGACAGTGATAGTCGCATCGCCCGCACCCACCGCACGCACCTCGCCGGTCGCACTCACTGTCGCCACGGCCTCGTTCGAGGAGGACCAGACGACGCCGGTCACGTTTGCGTCCGTGGGCTCGTGGGTGGCGCTCAGCATGAGGGTCTCCCCCACGCCGAGCGTGGCGGACTCGCGCGACAATGCAAGCGATGTCATGGGGATCGCTGTGAGGGCGACCGGCGCCGTTGCCCCGTTGACAGGCCAGTCCCACACGTGCAGGTAGATCGTCGACGGGTCACCGCCGATGCTCGTCAGGGCGTCCTTCAGCGGCACGTCGAGGTGGATGTGGACCAGACCGTCCTCGCTGCGCCCGGTCGGGTAGACCTCGGCGCCGCGCTCGACGACCTTGCCGTCCTCGGTGGCCGAGAAGCCGATACCGGCAATCGCCGAGGAGTCGGTGACGTCGAAGGACAGGACGCGATCCTTGCCCTCACCCGACACCGTCACGTTCGAGATAACGGGAGCCTGCGTGTCCAGAATGACGCTGTAGCTGATGGCCTGGGTCGCGGGCGACGGGCCGTAGGTCGAGGCCTCGATCGTCAGCGTGTAGCGTCCATCCGGCAACTCGGTGCCGTCCGGCGCATAACCATTGAACCAGGGGTCGCAGCCCGGCGCAGAGTCCTCGACCGTGCGCGGCGAGCGCGTGTGCACGTCGTAGATGGACCGATCCGCGCGCCCGCACGTGAAGGAGCGGATCGTCTCCCCGGCCTCGTTCCTAAAGGTGTAGGTCAGCGAGGGGACAGAGCGCAGCAGTACCGTGCCCGGGGTGACGGCGGTCCGGGCGTCCTCCTGTGTGGAGCGCGAGATGACGAGGAGGTCGGGGTTGACCCCGTTGATCATCCTCTCGTCCTCAACGTCGAAGGGGCTCTGCTGACCAAAGGGCAGGCGGCCACTCATGAACGTCGACCCGTAGCCGCTGATGTGGTTGTTGGGGGTGACCAGGTCGAAGATCGCAGGCGCACCCCAGGAGCCGTAGAAGCCCACGTAGGGGACGGTGAGGTTGGGAGCGCCATCGGCGCTCGTGAAGGTGACGGCGCCGTCGATGAACGTGCCCTTGGGCGTGTTCGCCGCCGCGTACGATGCGAAGGCCTCGCGCGGCGTCACGGTGACGGTCACGGTCGCAGCGCCCTTGGCGGGCACGGTCACCGAGTCGGAGGAGAAGGTCAGGTCGATGCCCTGCCCCGCCCAGTTCGTCGAGTGGCGCGCAAACAGCATGTTCTCGACCTTTTCGGACAGCGCCTGCCCGCCCAGCGTGTAGGTGTGGGCAGTATCGGAGACGTTCGTCAGGGTCACATGGAAGGTCCAGCCGGAGGTTCCGTCGCCCAGATCGGCCTTGGGGCGCGACGGATTATCGGCGCCCACGACGCTCGGGTACACGAAGGACGTCGTAGCGCCCGTCGCGTCGATCAGGCCCGCCCCCACTCGTCGCGGCGAGTAGAAGGCACCGTCGTTTTGTTCCGCATCCACGATCGGGCGCGCGGTACCCATCAGAAGCTTCGTGACGACGGCTTCTTTCTCGGCGGCAGACAGGCCCACAAACGCCGGGTCGGACGCCACGCGCTGACGCACGAGGGTAGCCACCGCGCCGGCCTGAGCCGAGGCCTCGGCAGTGCCGGACAGCCGATCGTAGTAGTTCCCGGGGGTCGCGGACATGACCGCGCCGCCGGGGGCCGCAACCTCGGGCTTGAGCTTCAGGTCGGGGGTCACGCCCGTGGACGAGAAGTTGGAGGCCTGGATGCCCTCGGGCACGGTCAGGATCGTAGAGGCGGAGACGCCAACCTCGATCGATCCGCTCTCCGAGGCCTTGATCGCGTCGTAGAGGCGGTTGCGGTCCGAGGTCGTAATGGTGGCCATCGGCAGGTTGAACCAGCGATCGACCGACCACTTGACGGGGGTCTCAGTGTCGTACCAGTGCCCAAGCAGAACGCCGGCGGGCTTGCTGGTCAGGGACTTGAGGGCCTTGATCTTGTGCTTGACCTCCACCGAATTACCCCGTGAGTCGTAGCCGCCCAGCTCCTCGAGGAGGATCGTGCGGGACAGGTCCCCGTAGTCCGATCCGAGGTGCTTGGTCAGGTCCTCGCTCGAGCCGTTTCCGGCGTAGACAACGCGGTACGTGCCCTCGGCGAGAGTGTCGAATCCGGGTCCGTCTCCCTTGCTCATGCGAGCCAGGGGGCGGTACCCGATCAGGCGATCACCGAAGGTGAGGGCACCCATGATCTCCTGCTCGTTGACCGAGGCCACGGCGAGGGTCGAGGAGAAGGCGGCGGGGAAGCCGAGCGCGCCGTTGTCGGGGTCGTCGGCCCGCCCGTAGCGCTCGATGTCTCCGGCGGGCGCGTAGACGGTGGCGCCCTGCGCGCCGAGAGCCTCGTAGACGTGGGAATAGAGGGCCTCGGCGTCGTCCGTCAATCCTTCGGTCTTGGAGAAGGAGACCGAGACGACGTCGGGCTTGAGGACCATCGCGTCATCGAGCGCAGCTAGAAGGTTCACATCGCTCGCGCTGTTGCCCGGATCCTTCGTCACCTTCGCGACGATGAGCTGAGCCTGGGGCGCTGCCCCCGAGAAGTGTCCACCGTTGGCGGCCGCGAGCGCTGCGACGTGCGTGCCCTGGTAATTCGCGCTGCGCGCTTCATCGCCGCCGTATTCCGTGGCCAGCACGTCGGTGTCCCCATCACCGTAGTCGTAGGCGAAGGGGATCTTGGGGCTCACCCAGACGCCACCCTTACCGGCACCCAGCTGGGAGGTAACGGAGGCCACCGAGTCCTGCGTGAAGCGCAGCGACGCGGCATCCATGTCGCCGGCGAATGCCTGGTGCGAGGTGTCGATGCCGCTGTCAATGAGCTCGATGACCTGGCCCTGACCCTTCTGGGCGAGAGCATCGGCCCGCATCATCTGGGCAGCGGCACCGGTAGCTGCATCCGACTCGTCGCCCCCCGCGACGGCGCGGTAGCCTCCGGAAATCTCGTCATCCGTGGCAAACGTGTGGCTACCGTCGAGGAAGGCACCCCTGACGCCGGCCGTCGCCTTGATGGCACCGAGCGTCGAGGCGGGTGCCTGGATCGCAAAGCCGTCAAAGGCGTGGTGGTAGTCGCGCACGTCGGAGACGGTCGCACCCGGGAGAGCTGCGGCTACGGCCTCGCCGATGCGCTTCTTCATCTGCGCGTAGTACGCGGCTTGGTCGGCCCCGGCGTCGCCTGCCTCGAGCTGGACGATGATCGTCGCTGGGGAGTTGTTCGCGCCCTGCTGGGGCAACGAGGCATTGGCGACGTCGGCGTCTTCCGCAAAGGCTGCGGGCACGCCGATCGTGGTGAGGGCGAGGGCGCCGGCCGCTATGAGCGTCAGCGCTACGCGTCGTTGGTGGAACATTGTCTGCTCGCTTTCTTCACACCGAGGTGTTGAGCTGCATGAGGGTGGATGATCGCGCGATACATCGCTGTGGCGCGCGATAGGGCGGGCGCAGCGTGTGGCCGCGCCTCGCGTCGCCTTGCGAGCGCGCCCGCTCCCCCGGTACGAGTCCGGGTGGGGCGGGCGCGACGCATGGGTAGTCCTTCGGGTCAGTGGATCAGCGGATCAACATGCCGTTGTCGGAGAATCGGTAGTACTTCCACACGATCCACAGGCGGCCGGTCGCCATCTGTCCGCTACCGGGCTTGAGGTAGTACCAGGAGCCGTCCTCGTAGTGCCATCCGGTCTTCATCTTGCCGTTGGCAGGGTTCAGGTAGTACCAATGCGAACCATCTTTGACCCACCCCGTGGCCATCTGGCCGGTGCCGGGGGTCAGGTAGTACCAGGAGACCCCGTCGAGAACCCAGCCGGTGGCCTGCGCACCGGACGGGGCGTGGTAGTACCAGGAGCCCCGCTCGAACACCCAGCCGGTACGCATGTAGCCGTCCGCGTCGAAGCGGTACACCTGGCCGTCGATGGTCTTGCTCGTGTTCGTCGGGTAGGTACCATCCGCGTAGCGGTACCACCAGCCGCGAGCACCCCACATCCACGTGCCCTGAGCGGGAGCGGAGTCGGAGGCAGCCTTGACAGTCACGGCCACCGAGGTGACGACGTGGGGATCCTGACGCACGTCGACGCGCAGGGAGGCGTCGGCGCTGGTCGGTGTCCAGGTGTAGGAGGCGGTGGACGCGCTCTCGTCCGAGCTGCCCTCCATCGAATCCCAGTCCTGGAGAACCGTCTCCGTACCGTCGCCGCCGATCTGTACCACGCGCACCTGGCGCCCGCCCAGGGTGCCGCCCTGCGCGGAGACCTTCACGGTCGTCGGAGTGCCCACAGCGGTGGTGAGCGTGTACCCGGGGCTGGCCTCGGCGATTCCGTCACCCGACACCGCGACCTGCGGGCGGGTGTACTCGAAGAGGTTGGCGGTGTTGTAGCCGGCGTCCTTCATGGCCGTCTCGGTAAGCGTCCACGCCTTCGAGCCCTTGGGGGCGGCGACGTAGATCTCGGTGCCCGCCTTGAGGTCGTCGGCCATATCAGCGGCGAGCTTGATGTCCTGCACGGTCGAGGGCAGGACCAGGACGCGGGGTGTGTCGAACCAGAAGGTGAAGCTGGTCATTCCCTCACCGAAGTAGGCGCTGTCGGGGCGCCCATTGGAGGCCTTGCCCTCGTAGTAGAACTCGCCGTTGTTGCCGCCGCGCACGATGATGTGGCGCGGGGCTGCGGTGTCGCGTGGGGTCATCCACAGTTCCGTGACCTTCGAACCCAGCTCGATCGTGTCCAGGCCGTTGCCGACGAGGCCACGGGCGACCGTCACCGAGTCGGGGATGACGAGGTCGGTGAGGTTCACGTCGCCGTCGAAAACACCGTAGCCGATGGTCGTAAGGCCCTCGGGCAAGGCGACGCGGCGCAGGGACGCATTATTCGAGAAGGCGTAGTCAGCGAGGGCAATCGTGCCGTCGGGAACCGTCACATCAGTGTCCGTCTTCGTGGGAAGGTACAGGACCAAGGTGCGGCCCGCGTCGCCCTTGCTGTACAGGACGCCGTCTTCGACGGTGTACATCGAGTTGGCGGGGGCGATGCTCAGCGAGGCCAGGGAGTTCGCCCCGAGGAAAGCCCCCTCCCCGATGGAGGTCAGGCCAGCGTCCAGGTGAACGCGAGTCAAGGAGCTGTTGCCGGAGAACACGAACTTGCCGATGCTCGTCACCGACTCCGGCAGCGTGACCGCGGTGATCGGCGCATCCTCGAACGCGTAGTCGCCCACCCTGGTGAGGCGCCCCAGGTCCGGGCGGAAGTTCACCTCGGTGAGTGCCTTGTCGTAGCGGAAGGCGCTGTCCGACACGGCCGTCGTGCCGCCCAGGTCCACGCGCTCCAGCTTGGGCATGTACCAGAACGCCATGTCGTCCATGGATTCGAAGCCATCGGGCAGGGCCAGAGATGTGATCTGAGAGCTCACGAATGCCGCCTTTTCCACGCGGCGCAGGCTCGAGGGCAGAGTCAGGGAGGTGATCTGCGCGGAGGAGAAAGCGCCCTCGTCGATGGTCGAGGTTCCCTCGGCGACCGTGTAGGCCCCGCCCGCGTTCTTCGCCTGCGGGTAGGTCGCCAGGTGCGTCAAGCCCTTCGTGTACAGAACGCCGTCGAGGCTCTGGTAGTTCTGGTTCGCCGCGTCAACCTCAATGCTTTCCAGGAGCGGGGTGCGCGCGAATGCCGCGAACAGGCCCTGGGCCACCACGTTCGGGCCAACGTGGACGGAGCGCAGCTTCGCCATGTCGCTAAAGGTCTCCAGACCTGCCATCGTGAGAGATCGCGGCAAAGTGATGTGCTCGAGAGCCGTCCTCGCGAAGGCGCGCTCCCCGATCGTCTCCAGCTGCGAGGGGTGGGCGTCATCGTCCTGGAAGGTGACCTGGGTGAGCGGCTGACCTGAAAAAACATAGTCGTCGATTGCGCGAACACTCGCGGGGATCCACACGCTCGTCAGACTCGCGTCATTAAAGGCGTTCGTAGCGATCTGGGTGACACCGTCAGGGATGCGGACATCCGTTGCAGTGCCCGTGTACGACACGAGCACGCCGTCGGCGTCGATGGTGAAGCCATCGGCATTGGCGTGCAACGGAGCGGCTGCGTTCGCCCGACCGGCGGCGCCCGGCGTCTGCCGCGAAGGCGGCTGGCACGCTGACCACGGTCAGGGACAGGGCGCCGGCGAGCGCGAACGCCAGCACCGTTGACTTTCGATGGGACATCTGTGACCCCCTCTATTGACAGTTGGTAAGTGAAGGCTCCGTGTTGCGACCACGTCCCCTCGTGTCAAACATATCTCTCAATAGGGTTTTCGGATACCCCCTGAGACACTCCTTCTCAGCATGTGTCGGCTGATAAGGTGACATCTTTACGCGTAGTACCATGCATCAACCTGGAACAACAGAGAGTGCAAGCAGGCGTCGACACAGGCATTTTTCACCCATTATTTCTAGGGTTGCATGACATCTTTCCACCGAATCTGACAAATCAACCAGCAGCCAAGATTTGTGCCATATACGCCCCTACAAGCAAGCGCGCGCAAAGCCATAGCACGACAGTCCCGACCTAGTGGTCGAACAAAGGCCCGCGCCCCCGGGGATTCCCCCCGGGGGCGCGGGCGCAGGGAGCGTCGCTCTCAGGTCAGCCGACGAGCTGTCCCGACTCGTTGAAGTAGTACCACTTCCAGCCGATCCAATGCCCGCCCGTGTACATCGCACCCGAGTCGGTGCTCAGGTAGTACCAGAAGCCACCATCCTTCAGCCAGCCGGTGGTCAACGCACCGCTGGGGGCCATGTAATACCAGGAGGAGCCGTCCTTGACCCAACCGGTAGCCATCGCGCCACTTCCGGGCGTCAGGTAGTACCAGGTAGAGCCGTCCTTGACCCAACCGGTCGCCATCGCGCCACTGGGCGTCAGGTAATACCAGGTAGAGCCGTCCTTGACCCAACCGGTCGCCATCGCACCACTGGGCGTCAGGTAATACCACGTCGAGCCATCAAGCAGCCAACCGGTCACCATACGACCCGTCGCCGGATCCAGGTAATACCACGAGGAGCCATCCTTCACCCAACCGCTGGCCTGAGCGCCCGAAGCGTCGTGGTAGAACCACGAGCCAGCTTCGTTCACCCAGCCGGTGCGCATGTAGCCGTCCGCGCCAAAGCGGTACGTGGAGTTGCCGATCTGCACCGTCTGGCTCACCGGGTAGGTGCCATCGGTATAGCGGTACCACCAGCCGACCGAATCGCTGATCCACTGGCCACCCTGCGGGGCAGGTGCCGGAGTCGGATCCGGAGAAGGCTCCGGCGCAGGCGTCGGATCCGGAGAAGGCTCCGGCGCAGGCGTCGGATCCGGTGTCGGTGCGGGCGTCGGATCCGGAGAAGGCTCCGGCGCAGGCGTCGGATCCGGTGTCGGTGCGGGCGTCGGATCCGGAGTCGGCACAGGCGTCGGGTCCGGGGTCGGCGCAGGCGTCGGGTCCGGAGCCGGAGTGGGATCAGGCGCAGGCGTCGGATCCGGAGTGGGCGCGGGCGTCGGCTCAGGCGCAGGGGTCGGGTCGGGCGCGGGAACTGGAGTACCGATTATCGCCAGGTTCGTCGAAGTCACCAGGTACGAGGCATCGCGCGCGTCGACTCGCAGGTTGATATCTTCACTGGAAGGCGTGACCGTGATGCCCATTGAGGCGGAGTCCGCCCCATCATCCTGCGGCATGTCGCTCCAATCCTGAAGGACCGACTCATGACCGTCTGCACCGATCTGCACGACTCGCACCTGTCGCCCACTCGGCACTCCACTCGCCACGGTAGCTGTCACGATCGCAGACGCACCCACTTGTGCCTTGAGCGCATAGCCCCGGTCGGCCTCGGCAACGCCTGAACCAGACAGTGTCAGTGACGCAGGAGCAAAGGAGTGCAGCTGTGACTCGTCGTAACCCGCAGCTACCATTGAGTCCTTCGCGACCGACCATGCCTGAGAGCCTTCGGCTCCCGCCACATAGACGTGTGTGTCACCTCGGAATTCCCGGTTCTCGTAGCGATTAAGGCCAAAAGTCGTAAGGGTCGACGGGAGGATGACGAAGCGTGGCATGACGCCCAAATAGGAAATACTCGTCATTCCCTCACCGAAGAAGGCACTCTCTCCACGCTTGCCATCTGCAGGCCCGGTGTGCATAAACGAGCCATTGACACCGCCTCGTACGACGAGGCGAGGAGTCTGTCGTACAAGCAAATCGTATGTCTTCATTTCCTTGATCTGCGTCCCAAACACAAGGGTTTCCATCCCCAGATCATCAAAGCCGTTGGCGACCTGTAGAGAGTCGGGAATGACAATGTTATTCAACTTGGTGCAGCCAACAAACGCATTGTCTCCGATGGTTGTCAACCCATCGGGCAAATCGATGCTCGTGAGAAAATTGTTTCCTGCCATGCCCGACTCACCGATGGAAAGCAGTGTGGAAGGCAGAGTGATAGAGGAGAAATTCGTGTACGAAAGGGCGTAATCGTCTATTACCTGGGTTCCCTCCAAAACCGCATAGGAGCCACCGTTATCCATGCGTCTCGGGAAAAGAACTAAGTGCGTGTGGTCCTTCGTATAGAGGACACCGTCAACAGTCTCGTAGTTCGGATTATCCGCGTCTACCTCTATGTGGGACAGGCAATCGAACCTGTAATAATGAGCACTCAGCCAACCCATCTCAACTTTGGGTCCAACATGAAGGGACCTCAGCAACCCCATGTGGTTAAATGCGCTCTGTGCGAGCTGCTCGACAGAGCGAGGCAGAGCGAGGGCCTCAACCCTCGTATAACTGAATACACTGCCCTCGATGCGCCTGAGCTGGGACGGATGTTGATCGTCATCCTGGAAAGTGATTGTTCTCAGTCTGGAACTGGCGAATGCTCTGTATTTCAACTCCTGAACGCTAGCGGGAACCCAGACGTGTTCAACGTACGTTTTGTCGAAGGCATCTTCGCCGATCACGGTCACGCCGTCAGGGATCGCAATGTCCATCGCCTCACCCGTGTACTTAGTGAGGACGCCATCCGAAATCACATAGTCATCTGTCGAAGGGGGACGCACTTCAACCACGGCCGAGGCGACTTTGACCTCACCCGCTGGAGTCGTCACGGTAGCCGTCAGCGTCGCGCTCGCTGGCCCACGCGTGGCATGTACCGCGGCGGTCGGCCGATCCTCCTCGGTGGTCAGCGTCCCCACCGAGGAAGAGTCAAGTGCCCAAGACACGTGACTCCCTTGAAGTGAAGGGGCTAAAAGCGCGTTGACGAGCAGTTGCCGGCCACCTGCGACCGTCAACGTGGATTCTGGCAGCTCGATCCCAGTCTCCTCGGACACGGAACGAACCTGGACGCGAACAGTATCCGTTACATCAGAAGCCCCCTCGTAGATCGCGCTCACCTGCGCATCGCCCGGGGTAAGGGCGGTGACGACACCGTTCGGATCCACGGTCGCCACAGATTCGTTCGTAGACTCCCAGGTGAGATAGGAGGAATTCTCACGTGGGTTCTCATAACCGACAGGCTCGACGGCGATGCTCTGCCCCGGGGCCAGTGCCGTACTGTGTGGCTGTAGTTGCAAAGACGGATAGTGTCCGGATCGTGCGGTATAGAGCATTCTTCTAAGGAGTCATCGACCGGATCGACGACCTCAGTAGCGGCACCATTGGCCGCTGGTACACCGACAATGGTGAAAGCTAGAGCACCGGCCACGGCGAGCGCCAGCGCCTTCAATGTTCGTTGGGACATCACTGTCTCCCCTTGGGTTACACGTGGGTCAGGGACAGGTGTGAACCGCGACTACGCGACCACGTTCCAACAATATACACACACAGGTTTTTCCGTAAGTCTTTGGGGCATTTTCTTTCATATCGCCACGCGCCCCCGGGGATTCCCCCCGGGGGCGCGGGCGCAGGGAGCGTCGCTCTCAGGTCAGCCGACGAGCTGTCCCGACTCGTTGAAGTAGTACCACTTCCAGCCGATCCAATGCCCGCCCGTGTACATCGCACCCGAGTCGGTGCTCAGGTAGTACCAGAAGCCACCATCCTTCAGCCAGCCGGTGGTCAACGCACCGCTGGGGGCCATGTAATACCAGGAGGAGCCGTCCTTGACCCAACCGGTAGCCATCGCGCCACTTCCGGGCGTCAGGTAGTACCAGGTCGGCCCATCGAGGATCCATCCCGTCACCATCTGTCCGGTCGCCGGGTTCAGGTAGTACCAGGACGAACCATCCTTCACCCAACCGCTGGCCTGAGCGCCCGACGGATTGTGGAAGTACCACGCACCGTCCTCGTTGACCCAGCCGGTGCGCATGTAGCCATCCGCGCCAAAGCGGTACGTGGAGTTGCCGATCTGCACCGTCTGGCTCACCGGGTAGGTGCCATCGGCGTAGCGGTACCACCAGCCGACAGAGTCGCTCACCCACTGGCCACCCTGCGGGACAGGTGCCGGAGTCGGATCCGGAGAAGGCTCCGGCGCAGGCGTCGGGTCCGGTGTCGGTGCAGGCGTCGGGTCCGGAGTCGGCGCAGGCGTGGGATCCGGCGTCGGATCCGGGGTGCCCGGGAGCTTGATCATAAGGGTGCTCGTGAGGTACGAGGCGTCGCGCACCTGGACGCGCAGGCTCACGTCCGCGCCCGACGGGGTCCACGGGAAGGTCACGGAAGCGGCCGCGGCGCGGTCTCCGTTGTCGCTCACCGTCGTCCAGTCGCGCACAAGCGTCTCGGTGCCGTTCGCACCGATCTGCACGGCACGCACCTGCTGCGTCCCGGCGATACCACCGGCGACCGTTGCGGTCACGTCGACCGATGCGCCGACCTCGCCCGTGTACGTGTACGCTCCCCCGGCCTCGGCAATGCCAGCCCCGGACAGGGTCATCGATGCAGCGGTGAACGTGTGCAGGTGTGAGGCGTCGATGCCGGCCGCCTCAAGGGCGTCCTTGGCGACGTTCCACGCCGGCTCGCCCTCGGCTGCGGCGACGTACACGTGGGTGTCGTCCTTTTTCTCGTCGCTCAGCTCCGGCTCGAGGTCGAGGCGGGTGAGTGTGGAGGGCAGGACGAGGACGCGCGGGACGTCCACGCCGAAGGACACGCGGGTCATGCCCTCGCCGAAGTAGGCGCTCTGGCGGCGTCCGTTCGTCGGGCGACCGTCATACACGAAGGAGCCGTCCACACCACCGCGCACGACGATGCGTCGAGGCATGGGAACCCAGCTGCCTTCCATGCGGATCGAGGTCACCTTGGAGCCGTACTCGACGAGCTCCAGTGAGTTGCCGACGACGCCGCTCGAGCGCTCGACCGATTCCGGGATGACCAGCTCAGTCAGGGCGGTGGTTCCCGCAAAGGCATCGTCACCGATGACCTTCAGGCCCTCGGGCAGAACGACGCGGGTGAGCGTCTTATTGTTAGCGAACGCGCTCGCACCGATCTCGACCGTGCCCGCGCGCACCGTGTAGTCGGTGAGCGTGTTGGCGGCCGGGGACAGCATCAGGTGCAGGCCATCCTCAGCCTTGCGGTACAGGACGTTGCGCTCAGCCGAATACACGGGGTTGTCGGCGGACACGGTCAGCGTCGCGATCTTACGGTCGTTGTACAGGGCGGTCTCAGCGAAGGAGGTGACGCCCACTCCGATGTGGAACGAGGTCAGGGCCGTGCTCTCCGAGAAGGCTTGCTCGCCGACCGTGGTCACAGAATCCGGCAGGGTCACAGACGACTGCGCCGTGCGACTGAACGCAAAGTCGCCGATCGTGGTGAGGCGGCCGAGCTCGGGCCGGAAGTTGACCCCTTCCTTGGCACTCGTGGACTCGAAGGCGCTGCCGCCCAGGGAGATCGTGCCACCCAGGTCGATGCGCGCGAGCTTGTCGGCGGAGCAGAAGGCGCAGGTGCCGACCGTCTCGAACTTCTCGGGAAGGGCAACGGCGGTGAGCGCGGAGAGGCGGAAGGCCTCGTCCCCAATCGAGCGCAGGCTGTCGGGCAGGGTCACGGAGGTGATGCCCGCCTTCTGGAATGCCTTGGGCGCGATAGTTGCGACACCGTCCAGGACCGTGTACGAGGCGCCAGGGTTCTTGGCGGCCGGGTACAGGATCAGGCGCGAGTGGTCCTTGGAGTACAGGACTCCGTCCACGCTCTCGTAGTTCGGGTTCGCGGGATCGACCTCAACGCTTGTCAGCGCGGTGGTCTCGGCGTAGCCCGAGGTCACCGAGTCGGCGGCGACGTTGGGCCCCAGCTTGATCGTGGTGAGCGCCGAGTTGTAGTCGAAGACCTCCGCGCCGATCGTCACCACGGAGCGCGGAAGCTCAATGGACTCCAGGCTCGTGTTGGCGAATGCGCGGTCCGCGATCTTGGTCAGCTGGGCCGGGTGGGCCTCGTCGTCAACGAAGGTGATCTTCTTCAGAGAGCTGTAGATGAAGGCCTCCAGGCCGATCGAGCGCACCGAAGCAGGGATCGTCACGGATTCCACGGTGGAGCTCGCGAAGGCACGCTCGCCGATGGAGGTCACGGTGTCGGGCAGGGTGACCTCGGTGGCCGACCCCTTGTACTTCACGAGGACGCCGTCCTCGCTGATCTCGAAGTCATCTGCATCGGCGGCGCGCACCGTGACGGGGATAGACGCAGTCTTGGCCGCGCCGGCCTCGGTGGTGACGGTGGCGGTCAACGTTCCAGACGCCGCGTGATCGCCTGCGGTCAGCGTCGCCTTGCGCGTGTCCGTGTCGGCGGCGACCGTGGCCAGGTCGGCAGGCTCCACGCTCCACGTCACCGCGCGGCCCTTGAGGGAGGGCGCCAGGTATGCCTTCACGGGGGCGGTCTCGCCCACCTTGAGCGTCACCTGAGTGTCGGCGAGCTCGATGCCCGCATCCTCAGAGATGGTGCGCACGCGGACCTGGGCGCTGGCCGACAGGGTCGGCTGGGACGCGTCGGTCGCGGTGATCGTCGCCTCGCCGGCGGCCAGGGTCTGGACCTCGCCGTTGTCGTTCACGGTGGCCACGGCCTCGTTCGAGGACGTCCACACGAGGTCGGTGACATTCGCGTTCGTCGGCTCGAACGAAGCGCTCAGCGCGACCGTCTCACCCGCGACGACCTCGGAGGTCTGCGGGGTCAGCGACAGGGAGGTTAGCGGGATCGTGCGGAAGCGGATCACCTGGCGGGCCTGGTTCTTACCCCAGTCCCACGCGAACAGGTAGGCGGTCGCCGGATCCGAGGAGTCCGCGCGGTCGATGAGGTCGGCCCACTTGATCTCGTAGTGCTTGGCGTAGGTGCCGTCGGCCTGGCGGTTCGCGCCCACGGCCTCCTTCTCGTCGTAGTAGCGACGCGAGGTCGGAGACTCAGAGAAGGCGATGCCGGCCAGCGGCGAGTTATCGGTGACGTCGAAGGACACGACGCGCTCGTCGCCCTCGCCGGTCACGGCCAGGTTGGAGATGACGGGAGCCTGGGTGTCCAGCGTGAAGTCCCAGGTCAGCTGAGAGTTCACACTCGAGGGCGCGACCGAGGCCGCATCGATCGTCAGCTTGTAGCGGCCTGCGGGCAGCTCCTTGCCGTCCTTGTCGAAGCCGTCGAAGACCGGGTTGTTGCCTTCCTGGCTTTCGATGGGCTCAACCTTGCTGGCGTGGTAGTTGAACAGGGACTTGCGGGCGCGCTCGAAGGTGTACTCGCGCACCACCACGCCGGCCTCGTTCGTGTAGGTGTAGGTCACCTTCGGCGAGTTACGCAGCAGGCAGGTACGCGGCAGGATGCGCGAGGGGGCCTCGGGCAGCGCGGAGCGCGACATGATGAAGTACGCGGGGTCAACCGCGCGCACGTCGTCGATTTCCTGTCCGACGAGGGGATTCAGTGCCCCCAGGGGCACCTCGGTCGAGGGGTTCATGAGGGTCGAGGAGCAGGCGTGCGCGGTGCTCGTCGTACCGTCGTACCACTTGCCGTCGAAGACGGCAGGCGCGCCCCAGGAGCCGTAGAAGCCCATGTAGGGGACGGTGAGGTCGGGCTGACCGTCGGCGCTGGTGAAGGTGACGGCGCCGTCGATGAACGTGCCCTTGGGTGCATTCTCCGCTGCGTACGAGGCGAAGGCATCCTGCGGGGTCACGGTAACGGTCACGGTCGCGGTTCCCTTGGCTGGCACGGTCACCGAGTCAGCCGAGTAGGTCAGGTCGATGCCCTGCCCCGCCCAGTTCTTGGAGTGCTCGGTGAAGAGGCCACCCTCGACGATCTCGGAGAGTGCCTGGCCACCCAGGGTGTAGGTGTGTGCCGTGTCAGAGACGTTCGTCAGTGTCACCTGGAAGGTCCACCCGTTCGTGCCCTCACCCAGGTCGGCCTTGGGGCGCCACGGGTTCTCGGCGCCCACGACGCTCGGGTACACGGTCGTGGTCGTGGCCGCGAGCGCGTCCACCTGGCCGGCACCCACGCGGCGCGGCGAGTAGTAGGTGCCGTCGTTCTGGTCGATATCGAGCAGCGGGTGGGCGGTGCCCATCATGAGGTTGGTGACGACAGCGGTCTTATCCGCGTCCGAGAGGGCGGCGAAGGCCGGATCCTCGTTCACGCGCTGGCGCACGAGGGTGGCAATGCCCGCGACCTGCGGAGTCGCCATGGACGTGCCCGACATGGATCGGTAGGTGTTACCCAGGACGGCGGCGACGATATTGCCGCCGGGGGCCGCGATCTCAGGCTTGAGCTTGAGGTCGGGGGTGACACCCCACGACGTGAAGTCGGAGACCGACGGGTTGGGCGACGCGAGCTTCAGGCCCGTGTGCGGGTTGGAGATGGTGATGGAGCCGGATTCGCTGGCCGCAATGGCCTCCAGGAGCGCGTCCTTCTCCTTCTTCGTGATGGTCACGGTCGGCATCGTGTGAGTGACCTCGATCGTGGCCACATACGGGTTTTCAACCGTCTCGGAGTCTCCGATGATGAGGGCGGCGGGCTTGGAGGTCAGCTGGGTGAGCCCCTTGACCTTGGCCTCGTGGGTCATGTCCGCGCCGGTCGCACTGTCGGAGCCGCCGCGGTCTTCGAGGACGATAACGTTGGAGAGGTCGCCGGGGTGCTCGGCGACAAGCTTCTCGAGGGCTGCCGCATCACCGATGCCCGCGTAGACGAGGGTGTAGGTGGCCTCGGGGATGTCGAGGAGGCTCGGCACGACGGCATCCTTGAGGCCGCGCGACTTACGGTAGACGACCTGGCGCTCCCCCACCGTCAGGTAGGGCAGCGCGTCCTGGTTGTTGACCGAGGCGACGGCCAGGGTCGAGCTGTAGGACGCGGGTTCGGAGAGCGTGCCGGCGTCGGGATCGGAGGCGTAGGGCTTGTTCTTGCCGCTGTAGTTGGAGTACGCGCTCGAGTAGGAGTTACCCGCGGCGGCGTTGACCGTCACGCCGGCGGCGGCGAGGTTCTTGTAGACCTCCGCGTACATGGTTCCGGCCTCGGTGCCCATACCCGCGTCCTCACCGAGGGAGAGGTTGATCGAGTCGGGCTTAATGACGACCGCGTCGTCAAGGGCCGCCAGGACAGTGTTGTCGGGGATCGATCCATCCTTGTCGGAGGCGACCTTGGCGACGATGATCTGCGCGTGGGGCGCGGTGCCCTGCAGGTCGGCCGCGTTGGCGGCGGCGATCGCGGCAACGTGGGTGCCGTGCGACAGGTCCTTGCTGGACTTGGGCAGTACGTCCGCGTCGTTGTCCGCATAGTCGAAGACGAAGGGGATCTTCTTGTTGAGGTAGGCGCCGGTCTTACCGTGCGGCAGCTTGCCAACAAGGGCCTCGACGTCCCCCTGGCTCAGGCGCACGTCAACGCCATCCATGGAGCCGGAGAAGGCCTGGTGGGTGGCCTCGATACCCGTGTCGATGACCTCAACGACCTGACGATCACCCTTCTGGGCGGTCTGGTTGGCGCGCGTCATCTCCAGGGAGGAGGCGTTTTGCAGGGAAGGATCCACGGCCTCGACGCCCAGTGCGCCCGTGTCGCCTTCGACAACCATGGGCTTGTGGTGGCGCTCGATGAACGCAGCCTTCACGCCTTCGGTCGCCTTGATAGCATCCAGGGACGAGGCCGGGGCCTGGATCGCGAAACCGTCGAGGGCGTGCGTGTAGTCGCGCACGTCGGTGATGTCCGCACCGGGGACCACTGCCTCGACCGAGGTTTCGATGCGCTCCTTGACCGTCTCATGCTTGGTCGAGGACGACAGGCCAAAGATCCGCTGGTACCACGGGATACCGACCGAGCCGTCTTCAAGCTGGACGATGATCGTCGTCGGGGTGTCGTCGGCGGGGAACGTCTCGGGGGTGGTGGTCGGGTTCTCGGCCCCGGCCTCGTCGCCGGTCCCCGACTGCGGGGCACCGGCCTGGGCGTCGATTGACGAGGCGGAGGCGGGGGTGCCCGACTGGCTTTCCTCATGCGGGTTAGCTGCGAAAGCCGCCGGGGTGGTCACGGCTGTCATGGCAAGGGTGCCCGCGGTTAGCAGCACCAATGCCGAGGTTGTGCGATGGGACATCTATGGCTCACTTAGTTGACAACTGGGTCAGGGCATGGCCGCGGATACGGCATAACCCAGCGTCTAGGGTAGGGTTACCTATCCTTACTGCAAAGCCCATCCCGTTTTCTTCTCGCTATGCGTCAAGGTCTTTACCCGATCACTTTTTCGGCGTAAACTTGCCCCTCTTAGTATCGCCTTAGTAACAATAGCTGCGCTTTATTTTGACTGGTTGGAGCGGATACGACAAACCCGCCAGCGAGGCCTCGAGCGGGCCCCTCCTGGCGGGTTGTTCTGTACGAGCCGAGCGGCGCGCGGGCGCGGGTCAGAGAATGACCGCGGTGCCCGTCGCGATGGCGGCGAGCATGCCGCTGTCAGAACCGGCGGTGAAGTAGTCAACCTTCACGCCGACAACCGCGTTCGCACCCATGGCCTGCGCGCGTGCGCACATTTCGTTGACAGCGGTCGCGGAGGCGTTACCGATCTCTTCCTCATACTGAGAGGCGCGGCCACCGAACATGTTGGACAGGCTGGCACCGAAGTCCTTGAACAAGTTCACGCCGGCGAAGGTCTCGCCCGACACCATGCCGATGTACTGCTTGATCGGTGCACCTTCAACGGTCGGGGTCGTTACAACGAGCATCATTCACTCCTTCATAGGGGGTTAACAGGTCAACACTACCCGCGTTCCCGCGCGTCGGCTAGTAGGTCCGCGCATGCTCGGGCACAAGCCACCTGACACCTTGGTGCAGAACAGAATCGCAAACCCAATCGTCCGATGATGCCGCGGTGCTAGCATCCGATTGTCAACTCAGTTCACGGGTGCAGCGGCGCGCCCAGCATTTTATTCGGGGTGACACCATGAAGATGCACGTCTACGGGCCCGGCGGGCAGGAGAGTCCCACCGTCCTCATCATTCACCCGATGCTATCCTCGGCCTCGAGTATGAGGGCCGCACTCTGCGATCACATGGGTCCCGGACTGCGTTTCCTCGTGCCGGACCTGTCCGCCCATGGGGACGAGGCCTCGGCCCCCTACGTGTCAGCAGCGGCGGAAGCGGGGGCGATCCACGAGTGGCTGGCATCCCACGGCTTGTTGCGTCTGTCTCTGGGTTTCGGGGCGTCGCTCGGCGGTGTCATCCTGTTCGAACTGCTCCAAAACCCGGACCTCTCGTTTGATCGGCTGTTCATTGAAGGCGTGAGCTTCTACTCCGGCGGGCCCATCGCCCGAGTCGGAGGGGCCATTCTCAGCCGGGCGATGGTCGCGAAGCATCGGAAGGCCGCACGGGATCCCGAGGCGGGGACACACAAGCTAGCGCGTCTCTACGGCGAGGAGACTGCACACTCGATGGTCGCTAGTTTTGCCGCGATGAGCGAGGAGAGCATCCGAGCGATCGTGCGCGACTGCTCGCATGTCAGCCTGCCACCCCTCTCCCCCACCACCCAGCGGCGATGCACCTTCGCGTACGGGGACAAAGACTCCGACCTGCGGCTCGCGCGCCGCGTGATCCCGCGACTCTATCCGGAGGCAGAACTGCGCGTCTGGCCAGGCTCGGGGCACTGCGAGCACATGAGCCGCGACGCGCTCGCCTACGGGGCGATGCTGCGGAACGTCGCCCTGGGCTCGGCATCTACTGATCGTTCGTGAAGGAGGCGATCATGCAGGGAATTCGACCTCGCACGACGCGGTAGGTGACGCCCGTGCAGCCCATACGCTCAAAGAAGGCCCTGTAGGACACCGGGTCGAAGTGCTCCTGGAAGTGCACGCCGAATCGGGAGATCACCCTCAGGAACATGGTGTGCGCCCGCTTCTTGGGAATCACGTAGGTGGGCACGATGATCGTGCCACCCGCGCGCACGACCCGCTTGAGCTCCTTGAGCGCGTCACCCGGTTCAGGCAGCAAGTGGATGACGTTGCCCGCCACGACGGCGTCGAACGAGTCGTCCGCGTAGCGCAAGTCGGTGATATCCGCCTGCTCGACGGTGACGTTCGAGTGTTTCGCGAGCTTCTTGCGTGCCTGCTTGAGCATCCCCTCGGAATAGTCGGTCGCAACCACACGCGCGCATGCGGGGGCGATGGCGGCGCTAATCGCGCCCGTTCCGCACGCACATTCGAGCACGGTGTCACCGGGGCGAATCAACCGGGCAACGGCACCGCCCGTCCCGTCGTATACCCTCCTGTTGAGCGCGTTGACGGCAAGGTCGTAGAGCGGGGCAACTCGATCCCAGAACAATGCTGAACACCTCCGCATTCCCATGCATCGCACGAGGCCGACGCTGCTTCGCGCTGCTGGACATGATACGCCTGCGTAGGCGATTACGGTGCCCCCGATCCCAGGTCACATCATTCTTCCGCCGTCGAACGAAGTGACAGGTCAACAAATCCTATTGATATCCGAGTTCCAGAAACGCTCGAGGCGACTGCAGGGCATCCTCCAGAAGCCCCGCCCGGGCAAGACCCACCACTTTAGCCACAGTCCTTGCCTGACAGTTGATCGACCGATCCGGATTATGCTCAATATCGGTGAATGCATCGAACATCATGACCTGCTCAACGAGCTTGCCATCACGACAGAGAGCCGAGGCGTACAACCAGTCGTAGAAATAAGTCTTCGGCTCTAATGGGAATTCGTGTGCAAAATACTTGAATCCAACAAGCTCTCCACTGTTCCTCAATCGCCGATCTGTTTTTGCCGCACGACTCGAGGCGTTGAGAAGATCAACAAACGGACCCCCATGCCGAAAGACTTTTGATGCCTGGAAAGCACATTCAACACTGTAACTTCCATGCTCTGGATGCTCAATCATCAAATTAAACGCGCTTAACTGAACTCCAATGTCCCTTTTACTCCTGGACGACACCTCCAGAACGCGCGACGAAGGAAACTGAGCCACATACGCCGCATGCAAACTTGCGACCGAGCGCTGCTTCTGCTGAATAGAAGATCCGGGAAAATACTCAAAATCCAGAGATATTTCCGAAACGTACGGTTTTTCAGACTCAGGCACAAAGACAGGCCTACGAACCATAACAAGACCCTTTCTCTCTCAACACAGCATCCTAACGATCAAGGAAAGCAAAAACATTCAAACACGTTAGAATTTTTACTTCCATTGATCACAAATACTTTCACACTTATTCAGCCTGCGCAACCTTGCGCGTTCCTTTTACGAAATTATCCTTCATAAACACATCGCCTCGTTCCATTGCACAGCCAGCCTGACAGAAGACCCTACTCTTGCCTTCTCGCACATTCGCGATAGGCCAGCGCGCCGAGGCCGTGGGCCACGAAGCCGAGCAGACTGTAGCCCACCCCGTAGATGAGCCCGCTGTCGTTGAGGAACAGGTACATCGGCGCAGGAAGCACACGAAGGGTGCGAGCAGCCACAGGAGGCTGAACCCCTCCTTCACACCGTCCCATGCGCCGAGGACCATCGCGAGGATCGGCAGGATCACGAGCAGGATCAGGAACACGAGGCTCTTCACAATCTCCATCGAGTCCGAGACGCGCGAGAGACCAAACCACGCCGCCAACAGCAGCAGGTAGATGCCGAACAGCACGGCGATACGAATCCACGTTGATTTTGTCGTCCACCTCATGACTCAATAATACCCGCGTCACATGAAGAAAAAAGCTCCTTGACACGTCATCTGTGTGGGCCGCAAAAAGGGTGTGAACAACCCGGCGTCGCAGTGCTCGCGACGCCGGCAGCGGGGTGCAGGCTACCTGCAGAAGCTGCCGAAGAAACCGCTCTTCTTCTCAGCGGCCGCGTATTCCTCGTCAGTATGGCCCTTATCGCACCACTGATCCGGGGGCACCTGTTCCTTCACCGAGTCGATGTGCTTGCCGCAGCCCTTCCAAGTGGTCTTTCCGCATACCTCGCAGGTGGTGGGTCGACACATGATTATCTCCTTCGTTGTTGCGCCGCGAATTCGTCAGCGGATCCGCGTCATGGTGTTGTGACATCGCGCCCTCAGTCTGGGCGCGCCGTCGCATCAGGCCAATCTGAGGAACAGTTGCTCGAGTTCTTCGGGCGCGATGGTCCCGGTTGTGACTAGAGATTCTACCGATTCGAACTCCGGCGCGGGGTCGTTTTCGAGGCCGAGATCCTCAGGTTCATCCCTCCTCCTTCACCAGCACAGAATCGGCCTTCTCTCCGAGCCACGCCCGCAGAGTCTGGATGCCGCCCGACAGCATGGTCACGTTGAAGCCCGCGTGGCGCACGATGCGGTAGCCGATCCAGGAGCGCACGCCCGCGGCACACATGACGACGAAGGGCCGGTCGCCAACGTTGGTCTCGACCCAGGTGCGGACTTCACCGAGGCGGTCGCGCAGCTGGGTGTGGGGGATGTTGAGGGAGTTGGGCATGTGCCCGGCCGCATACTCCCCTACCGTGCGCACGTCCAGGACCGGCATGTCTTCGGTCAGGGCGTCGGGACCGGTGAGGACGAGTTCGCCGGTCACCACGTTGTGGGCGACCATGCCGGTCTGGTTGACGGGGTCCTTGGCCTGGCCGTAGGGCGGCGCGTAGGCGAGGTCCAGGTCGATGAGGTCCGTCGCGCTCAGACCGGCCCGCATGGCGGTCGCAATGACGTCGATGCGGCGGTCCACGCCGTCGGCGCCCACGGCTTGCGCGCCCAGAATCTGTCCGTCGGTGCCGACGTGCATGAGGATGTGCACGGGCTTGGCGCCAGGGAAGTAGCCCGCGTGCTGGTTGGCGTGCGTGTGCACCGTGAAGTAATCCGCGCCCGAGGCGTCGAGGGCCTGGCGGTTAGCGCCGGTCATGGCGGCGGTGAGGCTCCGATCCGAACGAGCGCGGTGCCCTGGGGGCTCGGGATGGGGCGCGCGGCTGCTTCGCCGTGTTCGGCGTCGGCGATCGCGTCGGCGACGAGGCGTCCCCCCGCGGTTCGCAGGTCCGGCCAAGGCGACGGGACGGTCATGATCGCGACCCATCGTGCCGTCGCCGACCGCGTAGACATCATCCACGCTGGTACGCCCGTGCTCATCGACGAGGATGTAGCCGCGGCTGGTCTCGATGCCCGCGGCCTCGGCGAAGGCGGTGTCGGGACGCACGCCCGTCGACAGGACGATGACGTCGGCAGTCAGGACGGTGCCGTCGGAGAGCGTCACGGAGTCGTGGTCGTCGCCGTGGGTGATGGTCTGGGCGGCAACTCCTGCGTGGACATGAACGCCGAGGCCGCGCAGCTCATGGGTGACGAGCGTGGCCATCTCGACCTCGAGGGACGGCAGGACATGTTCGGCGTACTCGACGAGGTGGGTCTCGAAGCCTCGCTGAGCAAGGGCCTCGGTGGCCTCGATGCCGATGAAGCCGGCGCCGAGGACGACGGCTCGCGTGCCCGACGCCTCGCGCAGGGCGAGGGCATCGTCGACCGTGCGCAGGGTGTGCACGCGCGGGGAGTCGAGGCCGTCGATGGGCGGGCGGGCGGCGAGCCCTCCGGGGGGAAAGGATCAGGTGGTCGTAGGTGAGCGTGTAGGCCTCGCCGGTCTCAGTGTTCGTGACCTGGACGCTGTGCGCGCCGGGGTTGATCGCCGTGACCTCGGAGTTGATGCGCACGTCGAGGTTGAGCGCAGCCTTGAGGGTTTGCGGGGTGTGGAGGAGCAGCTTGGCGGGGTCTTCGATCTCGCCACCGACGTAGTATGGGAGCCCGCAGTTCGCGAAGGACACGTACTTGCTGCGCTCCAGCACGATGATCTCGGTGCCCTCGTCGCGCCTGCGCAGGCGCGCCGCCGCGCTCATGCCACCCGCGACTCCTCCGACGACTACAACTCGCATGTGCGGCTCACTTTCTGGCTCGAGGACAGATCTTCTTTGACGGTTTCGATGATACCCGCGACAGACAAGCGCTCGGAATCTTTCGCGATATCCAGAGACAAGCGAAAGTTACATAGGTGAATCATTCAACCTCAGAGCACTAACCAAAATACCAGAACAACCACAAAAATCCAGAACTTAGAGCCTTCCACTACTAACCTAGAAGACGAGCACAAAATACCAACACTCGAACAGTTTCGAAGAAAAACGCAAGTCGACATGTTAGACTTAAGCATGGATCAACACAATAAGCAATCAATCAAAACCCTTACCTACGCCCGTGACAACTGGAGCCGAAAGGACTGGGATAAGCACTTCTCATCCCTCAGTCTCCTCCCTGCCGGAAAAGCTCGCTATAACACAGGCCAAAATAACATGGTACTCAAGTTAGCATTAGCCGAAGAGCACGGATACAAATGCTGGTACCAAAACAGTCGTGACTGCAATTCACAAGCACTCTTATTAGGAACGCTTGAGATTGACCATATCGTACCTAAACGTTCATCCAACAAAATCCTTCAGGAAGCTCTCACGAGGTCAACTTATCAGCAGACCTATTTCGACGTTAACGACCCCGGAAATCTGGCACCAATCTGCCATTCTTGTAACAATGCTCGCCCAGACATTCTAACCTGGACCGCCGGATTAGAAGATCGACTACACAAGTCAGAAAAGAGTAGAGATCGCATCATCAGAAGGGTCAATGCGTGGCACGAAAAAACAAAATTATCGAAAGCCGCCCTAGAAGCCCTCACCGCTGCTAACGTAATCGATGATGAGATATGGGAGATCCTGTCCGAGACATTCGCAGATTTAATCTTTCGGCGCGTACATCGCACGCGCGACACAATCGATTACTTCATAGAAGCAGAATCTACACAATTTTGCTTCCATCTAACACCTAGCACAGAGTTAGTAGCCTCAGTAGCAGAGGATTTGCAGGAACTGTTCTGGGAAGATCAACGCATCGATAACTACCTAGAAACAGACGACATTGAACACTCGCACAAACAAAACAGTTAACCCACAAAGCGATTACCGCTTGAAGAATACAGATGTTCATTCGTCACACATTCTTATTCAGCATTCCAGAGAGAGCTTCTAAAACCACAAAGCAATCGTACGTCTCACAGGAACCGACCTCTCCGAACAAAGCGACTAATATCCCGAAGGCTAACACCACCTCAACCTCAACATCCTTACCAACACACGCCCAACAGGAGGACCCATACTCGACATCAGCGAATAACCCACCGAAGAACACAAAACGATTACACGACTCCACACGACTTCTCCAGGTCAGGCGGCGTACCGCACCATTATTTGACAAGCACGACTTTGCGAATGCGAGGGTACTGGAGTATTGCTGGCTAATTCTGTTTCTCAGGCTAGGTGCGCTCTGCTTCAGTTATCGCAGTATTGATTCCATAGACGTTAAGTTCAAGGAGCTGATCCAACAAATCAAGCAGCGCTGCCCGCTGGGCACGATCCTGAGACTGCGCCAGACCACGCACTACCAGCTTACTAACATAGAGGGCATCTCCTGCCGCTTCAGTGCGAATGTCAGCAGCATCATTCCCGAAAACACTAAGGAATCGCTGTGAAGCTTTCAAGACCAATTCATCAACTTTATCCGGCGCTTGATCCAGCGTGATCAACAACTGGGTCGCAGCGTGGACATATGATGGTGAGTCAATCAGCGCCATCAGCAGGCGATCGAACGGTCTCAAGGAATGATGACGAAGACGCGATGCCACCTCGGCAGTCTCCTTACGAACCTCATCCACGTCGTCGTTCATCAAGTGAATCAGGGTTTCCGTGGCCAACTCATTGTTTGATGTCTTAACAAAAAGCTCAGCGATAAGTTTTGCGATCCCCTTCCGGATGTGGAAGTCTCCAGACAGTGCTTGTTGCATCAACTCTGGGCGTGCCCATTCCAATGCCGCAAACGCAGCAATAGCGCCACCACCCTCACGGACTTCGGCGTTCTCTGAAGCCAGCATGCGCTGAACGATCGGATCAATTACCTCTGGATTTACATTGCCGATGTGGATTATCAGCTGCTGTACAACTTCGGTCGCAAGGAGACGATCATCAGCCCGGATCAGAACTGCAAACGCTGTCAACACCTCAGTGCGGGCATACCGAAGCGAGGCGGATAGGGTGTGGGCCACACAAGCACGCACGCTGAGCACAGGATCACTTGCCAACGAGCCGAGGTACGGCGCTATCAAAGCAGTACGCTGGCCGTCGCTGTCGAAAATTAACAGGTCACCAAGCGCTTCTGCCAGACTTCCACGTGCCGTGTTAATGCCATTCACATGCATGTCCGCAGCACTTCGTCCATCCGTATCACCGTGGATGATCACCGGGGAGTCATCTGTCGGGTCCAGAGCATGCAAGCGCGATCAAGGATCAGCTCTACCAAGTCAAGTGGTACCTCTCGGAGATATTTCTGGAGCGCCGTTCCGAGGAACCGATCATTGCCTGCCTGTCGTAGCGATCCGATGTGACGGACGGCTTCGAATACCAGCGGTCCGATACGCTCGTTCACCTCTGCGTCACCAAAGCCTAAAAGCAGTGCATTGGTGTACGCCACATTGACCTCCGAAGTCAGCTCTAGAGTCAGCTGCGCAAAACGCGCCGGATCAGCAGCAGTTTGGTCCCTCAGCAGCCCCGACAGTTCACGGGCGCCCCCCGTGAAAGTCTGCCAATTTGCCTCGTTAGAGACATACTTTGCCATTGCGTTCAACCACTGGTCATCGGTCATCTTCTTAGCGGCAGTAAGACCTATCGGCGAACCGATAACTCCACCAGTGATACCAAGTGGCTTCGCAGGCTCACGTTCTTTGAATTTTCGTCGATACTCTGAAAGGCGTCGTCGCCCTGCTGGAGTTAGTCGCGACTCGTCAAGAGCGGATAGGAATTTAAAGGCCGAACGTCCCCAGAGCCGATGACTTTCATGGCTGTTGCGCAAGTCTCGAAACAACAATTCAAGCTGCTGGTGGGTGGCGTCGGTAACATGGGGCGCTATTGCCCTAACAAGCTCCCGCGTGGCCCAATAACCGTCAGAAATGTAGCCACTGTATAGACGGCGCCCTCCTTCGAGCAAGAGGCTTGCTGCCCAGTCTGCAAAATGTTTGCCCTCCGCCGACATGCACCGATAGAGCAAGAACTGAGATGCGTCATAAGGGTCAGCAGCCAAGTCACCAAGAATGCTCTGGATTGCGTCAGGCTCCGTCTTCGCCAGCGTCTCGAGCGAGCGGATAGAAGCCTCAAGCAATACATCGCCAAGTTCGTTACCTGCAGATTCATCCCCCGCAAATCGCATACTGAAGTGGCGATCGCATATCGGACGATCAGCTCGCTCCTCCGCCGCAGTAGAGGCCATGACATGGCGGAGGTACGGCACAACGGCCTGTACGAATGCCAGGGGCTCCGTACTGGCGGCTTCCTTTACGAGCTCAGCAGCGAAGTGTTCCCGAACACAGAGTAAAGCAACCTTACCTTGTTCATTACGTGTCAGGGAATCCACATGATCGATTAAATGTGCCTGCAGCAACTCAATCGCCCAAAGCGGCTCATGTTTGGCCAGGTCGTGCATCGTGAGCCAGATTTCATGTTGTCTAGTATCGTAAGCGCCATTCTTTACCCCTTCAAGCATGAGGTTGAAGAGCTTCCGCTCGCAAAAAACATCAGTTGAGCAACTGATCCTGAGCAACCAATCGTAATATCCCGGTGCGGTCTTGCGGTTTCTCAGCAACTCGACAAGTGCCCCTGGGTAGGCATTGCCAGCACTGGCCATCATATTTGTCGCGTGATTCCGCATACCCTCATCCGGACCATCGAGCCAAGCGACAATCCACCCCTCGTCATGTAAGCGCGCGAACCACTGTGGGCGATACAGATACTGCCAGAGAAATCCGTCAAAGCACGGGCGCTCTGCCATGATACGCAACACTAGTTCAACATCGGCAGAAGTCGGCGTAACAAGATTCGCCAAAACAGAAACAACGGTCTCCTGAATATGGAATCGAATCTTGTCTGAGGTTAGTAGTCCTTCAGTCTCAGCGCGGAAACGGTCGTGTTCCCTCTCATATAGATGCTCTAAGATCTGGCGCACTTGGGCACGACGGAACAACGCTTGCTCATCACTGAGCAGGAAACCGACGAGTGATTCTGTCCGAGAAACCCACTGTCGCGCGAAAGCATAGTCAAAAAAAGCCTCGTGGAAGAACGCGATTCGACCACCATCCCGCACAAGGACATGCTCCGAGATAAGAACGTTAGCATCCTCAATAAGATCCCCATCGTCCAACATCTCAACTGGAACAGACAGTGCTTGCCGTTCACTCGCGGCGTTAGCAATGCGGCTGACAACCTCATTGAATCTAATGCCTTTCTCCGTACACGCACAGTTTGACGTTTATGCTCCCAGAATGCTTCGAAAAGAAAACGCCTTGAACAGAAAGCCAACGCATCAACCTCAGACGAAATTGTCCCCAAAAGCACGAGGTGTAGTGGCGTCCGTAGAAGGAGACACTGTGATGGGATGAGCTGCGCCGGGTCGAGCCCCATTCTTGCCACAGCCGATTCGACATCCTCCTCTGACAATAAGCCCACCTCGACAGTGGTGACGTCTGCACGTGATGCCAAAGTACGGATTCGGTGATCATTGTCGATATCAAACTGCCGACACGCCAGAACAACACGCATGCCACCAACGGATATCGTTTCATCGATGAGATCCACAACAACGTCAAAACACTCTGGAATGCGGCCAGAAGCGAGACTCACAGCATCAAGCTGATCGATGACGAGGTAAGCAGCGCGGTCATCAGCCGCCATCGCCAAGGTAACGGCGGGAGATGTTTTAAACCCTAGTCGACTCCCTAATTCGGCAGCCGAGGCAAAGTGATCAAATCGGTCTAACCGCATCACCAAGACCTCGGCACCAGCAGCTTCAAGCGAGGCAACGGCTTGTTCCAACACAGAACTCTTCCCAGCTCCGGCTGTACCTGTAATGAGTCCAATCTTTCCCGGATTGAGCGTTTGGATAAGTTGGGTGGCCTCCATGCGTTTAATCGGCGGTTGCAGAAGCCCACGCTGAACGGACTGACGCCAGCTGTTGGTGATCGCTCGTACTTGTTCATGCGCGGTCTGATACGCTTCCCGCAACTGAGGCTTGATGTCCCGTTGGGCAAGCAAGTCCAACAGCTCTGTTCGAGTCAGCCGTTTGCCAAGGTTGTCAAGCAGAACATCGCCAACAGCAAGACATATTAGGCGACCGTTAGTACCGCTGAAGTTGCACTCAGCAAGCATACTGTTTGTGCGGATGACATCGCATTCATCAAGAACCGAAAACCACATTCCACGAAGCGTGTCCCAGGCTACCTGCGGACTAGCTAACACCTCTAGAACCAATAGCTGATCAAAGACCGCAGATAGATCTCTGGTAAGCCAATGGTTGATAAAGTCCGCTAGATCTTCCGACTTGCGTGCACGTTCGGATAATTCTTGTAGCGGTCGGCACGGCGTGAGAGAGACAAAGTGATAATGCCGTCCCGCCGCTACGTGCCGCACAGCCGCCTCAAAGATCTTCCTATCGGCAAGCTCCCTGACGGTCCAACCGTTACTGTTGCCATTCTGGCGTTTGACCTGGTGCACTTCAACGAAGGTGCCTGTGTCGTAGGTGAACTCCGAGCCTCGTCCTGCCTCAACATTGTTATCTTCAACGATCAAAGCACATCGATCATCACGCACACAGTAGAGGGCATGACGGACAGCCCAGGCAAGCTCGTACTTGTTTCCGAGCTTGTCTGCCTCTCCACCCGATCTAGGTACCATATGATTCTTACGATCACTTTCAACGTGAAACGCCGAGCTGCGCTGTTGGTCCCAGCATAGTGGAGCATTTCTCAAGAAGAGCAGAAACGCTCCTCGTCTTCTCTACTCGCAGCGCGCAACTCGCGCACAGTGCACACTGTCTACTGCACAATTACGAGCAAGTTCCTATTCGCTTGCACAGGTTGTTACTCGATCTTCAGGATCTCTCAGACCCGCGCACAACGCTTACGCGCACCGTAAGAATCAGGGATGCAGATGAATCACCAACGAAAACACGCCACCAGGCAAGATCTACTCCTCGAGGACAGAGAAGCAGGAAGCAAGAGCGCAAGCCGGTGTGAAACGGTAACGCTGCACACACACTGTACGAAGACAGCGACTGGTACCGGCAGTGACTCTCGAACAATACCCCGCATCAAGGACCGCCCTACACGTGAGTTCACCCCAGTATGCATACGGGCACAGAAACCCCGGGCTTCCAACGGAAGCCCGGGGTGGGGATTGTGGAGATGGGGGGAATCGAACCCCCGTCCAATGGCCGGCCCCGAATTCTTCTCCGAGCGCAGTCTACGGTTTTATTTCTCAGCCCCCAGCATTGCGTAGACACACCGCCAGATAGGCTCAGTTGATTGAGTGTCGGAGGCGCCCCACCAACATGGGCGACTCCCAGTGGCTCCCTAGACGACGCCAGACACCGGGCCGGAAGCAACTCCCGGGCTGACGGACTAAAGGTTCAGGCTGCGATATCAGGCAGCGAGAACGTAGTCGGTGCGATTCTGTTCGGCACCTATTGGTTTGCACGCATCGTTAACGAGTTGAGCGTACATTCTCGGCTCGCTTCACTTCGATCGACGACCACTGTCGAAACCGATCATCCCCTCTTGAGTTTTCAACTCACCGACACCCTACGAAACCGCAGACCGTCGGACACATCAGTTTACGCCCGCTGCCCCCACCCGTCAAGGGAAGACGGACGGATCAGAGCAGCTTCGTCGCCTCCAACTTTTCCACCATGCGGCGGTTTTTGCGCACCAGCAGCGGGCGCAGCGCCAGCCCCAGGAACGCGGCGAACACGATGAAGGAAGCGAGGAACCACATGGCGTCCGCATACTCGTGCCCCGCGTACCCGGCGATCGACGCGCGCAGCGCCGTGATCGCGTGCGTGGCCGGCAGGAACGGAGAGACAGACGAGAAGAAGGACGGCAGGATCGCCAGCGGGAACGCTCCCCCAGCGCCCGAAATCTGCAGGACCAGGAGCAGCACGCCCAGGGCCTTGCCCGCATTCCCGAACGTCGCAATAAGCGTGTACATCAGGAAGGAGAACACGACGGCCGTCAGCCACAGGGTGCCCATGAACTGAAGCGGGTGAGCGTGTTGGACCTTCAGGAAGTACAGGTCACCCAGCCCCACCAGGGTCGCCTGGGCGAGCGCGATCGTCCCGAAAATCAGGTACCGGCCCAGGTAGCCAGCGGCCAGGCCGACAGGCTTCGCGGTGAGGGTCGCTCGCAACGAGTCACCCTCGGGCAGGCCCTCAGCAACGTTGGAGTCCGTGACGTCCGAGCGCATCGACACGACCATGAGGATAGAGCCGACCCACAGGGCCAGGATCGTGTAGAGCGGCGCCATCTGGGAGCCGAAATTCTGCACCGGGTAGACGGGGGTCTTCTCGACGCCCACGGGCGCAGCGATGGCCGCAGCCAGGGCCTCGGGATTATTCCCGATGATCGTCTCCAGCGTCGTCAGGTCTCCCCCGGCGAGCGCCTCGCTGATCGAGGAATGCAGGGAGTCGAGCTTTCCGGCCGCCTCGCGCAGGCTCGTGGCCGCGCCGGTCAGGTTGTCGCGCAGCTGGGTCAGCCCCTCGCGCGCGCTACCGCTACCGTTCGAGGCAGTAGACGTCGCCCCCTGCAGAGACGTGCGGGCGGCGCTCAGGGACGACTGGGCCGAGGCCAGGGTGGTAGCCAGTGACTCAAGCTGAGGACGCAGGTTGTTCTCGTAGTCGGAGGACAGCCCATCGACCGCTGAGCGCGCCTGGGCAATCAAACCGTTCACCGTCGCATGTCCAGCTTCGGCATTCGCGACCTTGGAGTCCAGCTCGGACGCGGAGGCGCGCAGCCCGTTCGCAACCTCGGTCAGCCGGTCGGAGGCCGCCTGCAGGCGATCCAACGACGACTGGGAGACGGGCGAGCCCGGCAACGCCTCGAGCGTCGACTTGATCGACGCGAAGCTCGTCGCCTGCGTGTCCAGCACGGAGGCCTGCGAACGCAGCGTCGAGACCGCGTCCGACGCGCTCGTGGATCCGTTCGCATACACGTTGTCAACGGCCGTTGACAGGGAGGACAGCGAGGACTTGGAGGAAGAGATCGCGTCAGAAACCGACGAAACAGCGGCTGAAGCCGCAGCCCCCAGCCCGCCGGCCCCCGCCTTGGCGCTCGAGACCGCACCCTGCGCGGAGCCCTTCGCGTTCCCCAGCCCGTCCACGAGCGTGGTCGTCGAGTCGATGAGCGTCACCGAGGAGCCCACGAGCGACGCGTAGGCGTCCGCGCTGTCCGCCGCCGTGCGCAGGCGCGAGGCGACGCTGCACGCGGTTATCGAGCGCCGTCACCGTATTGACGGCCGTCGGCGACGACAGCGCGCCCCCAACAGACGTCGCGGTATCCAACGCGACCTCGGAGAGGGTCTGAACGAAGATCTGATTCACCTGGGCGCTCACGGCCTCAGCGCCCTGGCCGGCGATCTTCGGCGAAATACCATTCTTCTTCTCGTTGACGTAGTAGGTCATCGGCGCGGAGGACGCTCCCCCGTCGAAGAAGGTGAGCATCTCGCGCGAAAAGTCCGACGGGATGACGATGGCCGCGTAGTAATCACCCGAGCGCGTGCCCTCGATGGCCGCGTCCTCGGAGGCGATCACCCAGTCGAAGCTCTCGTTCTTGCGCAGCGCGGACACCACGGAATCGCCAATGTTGATGTGCAGCGGCACCATGTCCGACTTGTAGCCCGCGTCCGTGTTCGCGATCGCGATGCGCAGGCTCTTCGTGTTGCCGAACGGATCCCACGAGGCCGCCACGTTGAACCACGTGAACAGCGACGGGATAACGACCAGGCCGAAGACGACGACGCTGGCGATCAGGGAACGATGCGCGCGGCGCAGGTCGGCGCGGTAGATGGCCCAGATGGTTCTCACTGCTGCTCTCCCTTCGCCGCCTCGGAGGCATCGTCCTCAGGGTCCTCATCGACGAGGCCGGGGTCGGCCTCGTCCGTATCCTGTCCCCCGCGCTCACCGAGGGAGGAAGCCAGCGCCGACGAGATCGATGCGCCCACGGCGGCCGCCCCCAGCGCAATGCGCGAGCGCGCACCCTGCACGCGGCGGGTGAGCAGCGAGCGCACGTCCCCCTCATCCATAGCACCGAGAAGCTGCTGACGCGCCAAGGCCTCGCGCACGTACTGCAAGCCGATCAGGAAGGTGATGACGAGGAGGACCCACACGATCCACGCACCCAGCACGATCGGCACCTCCGCGACGTTCGCGACCGACAGGACGGCGAGCGCCACGGGCACGACAATGCCGAGGACGATCGCCACGCGTCGGATCCTCGGGTAGCGACGCTCGAAGCGCGCGGCCCGCCCGCTCACAGAGCGCTGGAAGCCATCGTGGTCCGCCAGGGCCGCCACGATCTGGCTGAGGCGGTAGCGGTTGGAGGGGACGCGCGTCGCCTCGGCGAGGAAGAGACCGGAAGATGCCAGATCTCGAGTGACCATCGCATTCAGGTTCACCAAGAACGGGCGCAGCGCCAGGCCAATCGCAAAGGCGACGAGTGCCTCCAGGCCGAGAACCGCCAGGCACGCCACGTAGGTGTGCCCGTAGAATCCCCCGACGATTTCACGCAGCGCATTAATGCCGTAGGTGAAGGGGAACAGCGGATGCAGGAACCGGAAGAAGGAGGGCAGCATCTCGACCGGATACAGGCCGGCCGAACCGGGAATCTGCACGACCATGATGATGACGCACAGGCCCTTGCCGATGTGCTGGAAGCACGTCGAGAGCATGTAGACAATCGACACGAACACCAGCGAGATCACGATCGATGTGCCCACGAAACCCAGTCGGGACACCGTCTGCACGCCGATGACAAGGACACCGGTCGACACGACCAGCGCCTGGATGACCCCGAAGAAGGCGAGCAGCATCCACCGGCCCATGTACTTGGCGGCCGACGAGGTTGGGCCGATGCCCTCTTCATCCACGTCGAGCTTGAGGAGGAGGACGAGCGAAAACGCGCCGATCCACAGGGCCAGGTTCGTGAACAGCGGAGCCATCGCCGAGCCGTAGGCAGCCACAGGGTACACGGCCTTCGTCTCGATCTGCGTCGGCGAGGCCATGAAAGAGGCGATCGATTCGGCGTTGACCCCCAGGGAGTCCGCGAGGTCACGCAGCGTATTCGAGGAGGACAGCGACGAAATGTCCGTCGCCACCGAATCGAGATCCGTCTTAATCGCGGCGACATTCGTCGAGCTCGTGCGGGTCGCCGTCTTCGCCCCGTCCAGGAGGGAATCGAGCTGGTCGAGCAGGCCCGACACCTGGTCGCGCTGGCTGCGCAGCGTGTCCAGAGAGCCGCGCATCGACGAGGACGCACTCGAGAAGTCGTCGAGCGCCGAGGAGATCGCGGGCAGCTGGGAGGACACCCCGCTGCGCGCATTCGTGACCGCGGCCGACACGGCCGCGGACGCGTCAGAGGCTTTCGTCAGCGCGCCCGAAATCGACGTGGACGTGGCCGACAGGTCGGAGTTGAGGGTCGTCAGGTTGCTCAGTGCTGTGGACAGAGCCGTGTTCTGATTCGTCAGGTCGGTCAGTGCCGTGCCCGCCGCGGGCAGGTTCCCGATTCCCGCAGCATTCAGCTCCGCGAGCACGTCCCCCACCGAGTCGTTGATCGACGTTCCCTCGGTGAGCAGGCCACCCACGCGCCCGGACGCACCCTGCACGGCGCCGTCGAGGGTTCCCGCGTTCGCGGACACGCCCGCCAGGGCGCTCACCGCATTCGACGACAGGCCGTCCAGGGCCCCGCCCATCTGGCTCGAGAAGGACGCCAGCGAGGTACGGGAATCGCTCACCAGCTGGTCCGCCTGGTCCAGGGACGTCGACAGCTGTGAGGCGGCCGCGTCCAGATCGCTCAGGGTCGCGCGCGCCGAGGCAACCGAAGCCTTCGCCGCGTCGATCTTGTCCCCCATGCCATCCAGGGTCTGCGAGGCGCTCCCCAGCTTGGCCGAGGCCTCGGACACCGACGCGGACACGTCCGAACGCTTCTGGTCAGCGTTGTTCGCGATACTGACCCCGGCCTCGGACGCCTTCTCTGAGAGCACCTTGGCCACCGTCGAGACAAACGCAGAGTTGATCTGGCGGTCGAGAGCCGTCGCGCCCGCGCCCGTGATCTTGGGGGCCACCGCGTTGTTCTTCTCGTTGACGTAATACTGGATATTCGGCTTGACATACGTGCCATCAACGATGCCCGTCAGGTCGCGCGAAAACGACGCCGGGATGACGAAAGCCGCGTACGAATCCCCTCGTTCCACCTCGGCGCGCGCCTCGTCGGCGCTCACGAAGTGCCAACCCAGCTGATCGTTTTCCTTCAGCTGGGTCTCGAGCATCGCACCAACGTTCACGGTGCCGATCTGATCCTTGGTCGCGCCCTCGTCCTCGTTCGCGACGGCAACGCGGATGTGGGAGGTGTGTGAGTACGGATCCCAGAATCCCGCAATGTTGAACCACGCGTAGAGCGCGGGCACGAACGCCATACCGATGATGACAATCCACGCGGCCGGAACACGCACCAGCCTCAGAAGATCACGACGAAAAATCCTGACGGAACCTCGCACAGGGTCGCCTTCTTTCCCCTATCGGCGGGCCTGCTTTACGTAGCGTCGCATCGCACGCTCGGCCTCGCGCTGATCCTGCTTCTCGCGCAGGGCCTGACGCTTATCCCATTCCTGTTTGCCCTTAGCCAGGGCGATTTCGACCTTGACGCGGCCCCCGATGAAGTACAGCTCCAGGGGCACGATCGTGTAGCCCTTCGCCGCCACGCGGTCCTGCATGCGGTCGATTTCCGCTCGGTGCAGCAGCAGCTTGCGCTTGCGCGTAGGCGCGTGGTTCGTCCACGAGCCCTGCGAGTACAGGGGAATGTTGGCGCCGTACAGCCACGCCTCTCCCCCGTTGATCTCGACCCAGGCGTCGACGAGGGATGCGCGACCCATGCGCAGCGCCTTCACCTCGGTGCCCATGAGGGCCAGGCCGGCCTCCCAGGTGTCCTCGATCGTGTAGTCGTGGCGCGCCTTCTTGTTTCGGGCGATCGTCTTCTTCGCGTCGGAGGCAGCCTTGGCGCGCTGCCCCTCCGTGGGCTTGGGCTTCTTCCATTCCTTGGGCATGCTGCCTCCTTCCAGACTCGTTTTCCGCGCAAGACGCGGAAAGACCCCCGCAGCGAAGTCGCTACGGGGGTCAATCCTAACGCGGATTACAAATAATCCATCGGTTCAACGTAACTTCCGTTCTGAAGAACACCAAAATGCAGGTGGCAGCCGGTCGCGTAGCCGGTCGAGCCGACCTCGCCCAGCGCGTCGCCCGCGTTGACGTACTGCCCCGGAGACACGTACTGGGCCTGCATGTGCAGGTACTCAGTGATGACGGAGTTACCGCCGACGAGGCCGTGGTTGATATCCACGTAGTTGCCTGCCGACACATCCGAAGACACGGCGTTCACGTAGCCCGAGGCCACGGCGCGGATGACCGTGCCGCAGTCGGCGGCCATGTCAGTGCCCGAGTGGCCCTTCATGACGCCCAGCACCGGGTGGTAGCGCATGCCGAACGGCGACGTGACCACAATCGGGATGTCGAGGGGGTTACGGAAGCCCGAGGCCGACACGTAGGAGGCGCCCGACGCGCGGTTCGCCGCGTCAATGGCCGCCAGCTCCGCGCTGCGCGCCTGGTAGTCGGCTTCCGCCTGACTCAGCGAGGCCTCGACCTGGCCCTTTTGCGCGTCCCACTCAGCCTGCTTCGCCTGCGCCTGCGTCTTCAGGTTGTTGAGCTCAGTGAGCTTGGCGTCGGCATCGTTCTTCGCGACCTTCGCCTCGGCCTCGGCCTGCGCGGCCTTCACCTCGAGGTCGGCGATGCGGTCGGTGATCGCGTTCTGGCGCGTGGCCTGCGTGCGCTGAGACGAGGACACGTCCAGCGCCGCCGTCATCGTCTGGCTCTCCGTGCGCAGCGCCATGTCGGCGGCTGCCGCACGGTCCGTGATCGACTCCGTGCCACCCGCCGTCAGGGCGACGGCGACCGGGTCGACGTTTCCCTCGCGGTACTTACGACGCACGAGGTCGGCGATCGCGCGCTGCGCGTCGTCGGCCTGCGTGGTGGCCTGGGTGAGCGACTGATCGATACGGTTCTGCTCGCCTGTGCGGCGCTCAGTTCACCGAGGATCGTCGCGTGCTCGCGCGACTTCGCGTCGTACGTCGCGGTCGCGGTCTCATAGGCGGCCTGGGCCGCCGGGATCTGCCCGTTGAGGGCCTGCAGATCGATGAAGACCTGAGCCAGCGACGCATCGATGCCCTCGAGCTGCGACTGCAGGGCGTTGACCGTTGCTTCGGCCTCGGCGGCGGCATTCGCAGCCGCGTCGCGCTCGTCGTCGGCGCGAGCGGGCAGCGCCTGGCTCATCGCCGCGAAGGACGCGACCGCCAGGGTCAGCGCGCCGACGCGCAGCGCACGACGGCCGAGACGATGCAGGAAACGGGACATGAGACTTACGCCTTCGTGTACTTCGCGAGCGAGAACGCCGACGCAATAACCGCCAGCGCGACCGCCGCCAGGACGAGAATCGGCGTCATGATCGCCACCTCGCCCATGCCAATAAAGTTCGTCCAGCGGAAGGACGGGGCCATCCAGCCCTGAACGACGAAGTGAACGCCCGCGAACAGCGAAGCGATCGCGAAGCCCGCACCCACCAGCGCGGCCAGCGCGCCCTCAATCATGAAGGGAGCCTGGATAAACAGGTTCGAAGCACCCACGTAACGCATGATCTGCGTTTCCTGCTCGCGGCTCATGGCGCTCAGGCGGATCGTCGTCGAAATCAGCAGGATCGCCGCGACGACCATAATCGCGCCGAGCCCCAGGGCAGCCGTGCGGGCGGCACCCAGCACGCGGAACAGGGGCTCGACGACCTCACGCTGGTCGCGCACCTCGGACACACCCGCGGTCCCGGAGAACTCCTCCTTGACCACCGAGTACTGCTCGGGGTTAACCAGCTTGATGCGGAACGCGAACTGCAGCATGTCCGGCGTGGTCCACTGGGTCAGCGCATCGTTGCCGTTGAGACGCTTGAAGTTCTCGTAGGCTTCTTCCTTCGTCTCCTCGTACACGTTGGCCACGTACGGGGTCATCTCAGCGGACGCCAGCTTCTGGCGCACCGCATCGATCTGCACGTCACTCGCCTCGGTCGCGTTGCAGTTCGCGGCCGCGTCGTTGATCGCGCACATGTAGATCGTGACCTCGATCTTGTCGTACCACTCCGACTTCATCTTGGACACCTGCATCTGGGTCAGGCCCGCGATGCCCACGAAAAGCAGGGACACGAAGGTCACGAGGATGACGGCGACACTCATCGCGCGGTTACGCGACAGGCCCTTGCCAACCTCGGACAGAATAAAACGAAGCTTCACTGGTCTTACCTCCCGGCCCCGTAGACGCCACGGTTCTGGTCGCGCACGACGTCGCCGCTGGCGAGCTCGATGACGCGCTTACGCATCTGGTTCACGATGTCCGCGTCGTGGGTAGCCATGACGACGGTCGTGCCCGTGCGGTTGATTCGGTCGAGGAGACGCATGATGCCCAGCGACGTCTCCGGGTCAAGGTTGCCGGTGGGCTCGTCCGCGAGCAGCAGCTCGGGACGGTTCACCATGGCGCGCGCGATAGCGACGCGCTGCTCCTCACCACCGGAGAGCTCGTGCGGCAGGCGCGACTCCTTGCCGGACAGGCCCACCAGCTCGAGGGCGTCCGGGACGGCCGTCTCGATCGCGTGGCGAGGCTTGCCGATGACCTGCATGGCCAGGGCGACGTTCTCGTACACGGTCTTGGAGGGCAGCAGTCGGAAGTCCTGGAAGACCGTGCCGATCTGGCGACGCAGCTTCGGAACCGCCCACGTGGAAAGCTTGGACACGTCCTTGCCGAGCACCCACACCTTGCCGCTGGTCGCCTTCATTTCGCGCATGACGAGCTGCAGGAACGTGGACTTGCCGGAACCCGACTTGCCGACGAGGAACACGAACTCTTCGCGTTCCACCTCCAGCGAGACGTGGTCCAGCGCGGGCTGGGCACCTGGCGTGTACACCATGGTGACATCATCAAAACGAATCATGGGACCGTCCGATCGGGGTCAATAGTCCCTGTCAGATTAGGTAACGATCGTGTCACGACCCGGCTGCGACACGCGGAAAACAGGCGGTGTGGCACTCAGCCCGTCACCTGGGGGCGCTTGGACACGCGCGCGGCCCCAGCCTCGTTCATGAATCGACGAGGCCGGGGCCGGGTAGTGCGTATGGGCGTCACTCAGTCCTGAGCGGCCTTCTGCTCGTTCTTGCGCCAGCGAATACCGGCGTTGATGAAGCCGTCGATGTCGCCATCGAAGACGGACTGGGGGTTACCGGACTCGAACTCGGTGCGCAGGTCCTTGACCATCTGATACGGCTGGAGCACGTAGGAGCGCATCTGATCGCCCCACGACGCCTTGACGTCGCCGGCGAGTTCCTTCTTCTTCGCCTGTTCTTCCTCGTGGCGCAGCACGAGGAGGCGGGACTGCAGGACTCGCAGGGCGGCCGCACGGTTCTGAATCTGGGACTTCTCGTCCTGCATGGACACGACGATGCCCGTGGGGATGTGGGTCATGCGCACGGCCGAGTCGGTCGTATTCACGGACTGACCGCCGGGGCCCGAGGAGCGGAAGACGTCCACCTTCAGCTCGGACTCGGGAATCTCGATGTGGTCAGTGGTCTCGATGAGGGGGATGACCTCGACGGCCGCGAAGGACGTCTGGCGGCGGCCCTGATTGTCGAAGGGGCTGATGCGCACGAGGCGGTGGGTGCCGGACTCGACGCTCAGCGTGCCGTAGGCGTAGGGCGCCTGAACCTCGAAGGTCGCCGACTTCAGGCCGGCTTCTTCCGCGTAGGAGGTGTCCATGACCTTCGTCGGGTAGCCGTGACGCTCCGCCCAGCGCAGGTACATGCGCAGGAGGATCTCGGCGAAGTCGGCGGCGTCCACGCCGCCCGCGCCACTTCGGATCGTGATGACGGCGTTGCGCTCGTCGTACTCGCCGTCCAGCAGCGTGCGGATCTCCAGGTCACCCAGGTCCTTGCGGAGCTTCTCCAGGTCGGCTTCGGCTTCGGCGAGGATGTCAGCGCCCTCATCCGGGTCCTCGGCGGCCATGTCGACCATGGCCTCCAGGTCGTCGATGCGCTCGCTCATCTGCGTGATGCGGTCCAGCTCGCTCTGGCGGTGGCTGAGTGCGCTCGTGACAGCCTGGGCGGCGCTCGGGTCGTCCCACAGGTCAGGCGCGGCCGCCTTCTCGTTCAGCTCGGCGATCTGCTCGCGCAGCTTGTCCGGCTGCACAACCGCGACGATGTTCTCCATCGTGGTGCGCAGGGACGGGATCTCTTCAGAAAATTCAATGGCCACGCACCCAGGGTAGCGGATCGAGCGCCCAACCAGGAACGCTAAGGGGCGACGGTGGCGGGGTTTACTCCCCCGCCGACCTCAGATACGACGGTGCCCCGACGCCAAGAGACGCCGGGGCACCGAAAAGCGAGAGGATCAGATGAGACCCATCGCGATCATCGCGTCGGCCACCTTTTGGAAGCCCGCCAGGTTCGCGCCCGCCACGTAGTCGCCCGCGACGCCGTATTCCTCGGCGGTGGCGACGGTGGTCGCGTGGATGTCGACCATGATCTGGTGGAGCTTCGCGTCAGTCTCCTCGAAAGCCCACTGGGTGCGGCCGGAGTTCTGCTGCATCTCGAGACCGGAGGTGGCCACGCCACCAGCGTTCGAGGCCTTGCCGGGGGCGTAGGCAACACCGGCAGCCTGCAGGGCTTCGATCGCCTCGGGGGTCGTGGGCATGTTCGCACCCTCGGCGACCAGCTGGACGCCGTTCTTGATGAGGGTCTCGACGCCGGACAGGGGCAGCTCATTCTGGGTCGCACAGGGCAGGGCGACGTCACAGGGGACGTCCCAGATGGAGCCACCGGGCACGAAGACGGCGCCGGGGCGCTCGGCCGCGTAGTCGGAGACGCGTCCGCGACGCACTTCCTTGACGTCCTTGAGCAGCGCAACGTCGATGCCGGCCTCGTCCACGACGTAACCGGAGGAGTCCGAGACGGCCACGACGGTCGCGCCCAGCTGCTGAGCCTTCTCGGTCGCGTAGATCGCGACGTTGCCCGAGCCGGAGACGACGACACGCTTGCCGTCGAAGCTGGTGCCCTTCGCGGCGAGCATCTCAGCCGCGAAGTAGACGAGGCCGTAGCCGGTGGCCTCGGTGCGCACGTACGAGCCACCCCACGACAGGCCCTTGCCCGTCAGGACGCCCGCGTCGAAGCGGTTCTTGAGGCGCTTGTACTGGCCGAACATGTAGCCGATCTCGCGGCCGCCCACGCCGATGTCACCGGCGGGCACGTCGGTGTCGGGGCCGATGTGGCGGGAGAGCTCAGTCATGAAGGACTGGCAAAAACGCATGACCTCGGCGTCGGACTTGCCCTTGGGGTCGAAGTCCGCGCCACCCTTGCCGCCGCCCATGGGCAGGCCGGTGAGGGCGTTCTTGAAGATCTGTTCGAAGCCGAGGAACTTGATGATCGACAGGTTGACGGAGGGGTGGAAGCGCAGGCCGCCCTTGTAGGGGCCGAGTGCGGAGTTGTACTCGACGCGGAAACCGCGGTTCACGTGGATGTTGCCCTTGTCGTCAGCCCACGGGACGCGGAACTGGATCTGGCGCTCGGGCTCGACGATGCGGTCGATGATCGACAGGTCGGCGTATTCGGGGTGACGCTCAGCCAGCGGGGCGATCGTCAGAAGGACCTCGTAGACGGCCTGATGGAACTCGGCCTGGGCCGGGTCACGGCGCTGGACAGATTCAAACGGAGGCCAGCGCGGGGGAAAGACGAGATGTATCAAAGCTGCTCATGGCTTAAAGTTTACGTTTCGTTTACCCTCAACTCTGTGGCCGTCCCACAATGTGACCGTCGCGAACACCACCTTTAGCCCGTCGGCTGGGCATCGCGCAGGCGCGCACTCGACGTCCTGTCGAGCTCGGGTACTGCGCTCGCACGCACGAATGGCGGCAGGAGCGAGATGGTCGGACGAGCACGTACCGCAACCTCCACCTCTGCGCCGCGCACGCTCACCCCAGTCAGGACCACCCCCCTCCCCGACCTTGCACGTGGAGTCCGACAACGCAGCCAGCGCATCCTCAACCCGAGAGCCAGCCGAGGCCTCGTCCACCCCCATCAGATTCCCTGTGTCGAAGAAGTCATCAGACGAGGATGAGCCAACAGCAACACTGGAGAGGGCATCGGCACAGGACACGAGCCTGCGGTCCTGCATCGCCACCTCGGTGAGCGCGATGGACACGAAGAGAAACACACACACGAATGCGCACCCGGCGCACATGAGAATACCGACGCGCCCTTCCTCATCCATCGGCCACCACCTCCCGCACAGGGACGCGCGCACTCGATAAGACGCCGATACCGGCACGTCCCAACCACGCGGGCATGAACGGAAGGGGCACACGCACCCCAACCTGCACCTCGACGACCCCGCCGCCCGCCTCGCATTCCTCGCACCTGGCGGTCACGTCCGCCTGGGCATCAATCCCAAAGTCCTCGACGATCATGGCCACGGCGTGCGATGCGTCGGACTCGCGCGCGGGATCTTCTGCGAGGATACGCGCGGCTTCACGAGCCCCCGCGTCCACCGCCATCGCACCGGCGCTCACCTGGCCAACCGCGAGTACGATGTACAGGACCGGGATGACGAGGACGACCAGGATGCCCAAGAATTCGACGCTGGCGTCCCCGCGCTCACTCACGGCCCCTCCACGAGGGCTCGCCCGTGCACGGTGAGCCAGCGCGGCCCAAACCCACCCACGAGGGGCAGACGAGTACGCACCGTGACGGTGAGGATGTCAACGCCCGCGTCGCTCTCCCGATCCACGGCGATCTCACGGTCCTTGGCGGCACCCACGAGCGAGTCGAGGAGTTCGCCCGTGCGCGCGGCAGCTTCGTCCTCGTCACCACCCAGCAGACCACCACGACGCGCTCCCTCGGACGCGGCGCTCACGCTCATCGTGCGCACGTGCGAAGCGAAGGCGATCTGCACGAGCAAGAGGATCACGAGGACGACGAGTCCTTGAACGAGGACCGTCGAGACGACCTCGGATCCCTCCTCAGATGCCCGCAATCGAGTCCATCGCACGGTTAAAGATCTCCACGAGCCGTTCGGAGGCAACGCCCCAGATAAGGACGACGAGCGCTGCCGTCATCAGCGTGATGAGCACCCATCCGGGCACATCACCGCGCTCCCCAAGGGGATCTTTCCTCAGGAACAGTTTCTTCATGACAGGTTCCTTTCTGTGTCACGGGGTGAAGTCCAGGGCAATGAGCCCCGGGTAGAGGGCGAACATGACGGTGACGGGCAGGATCAGGAAAACGACGGGCACGAGCATGGCGATCTCACGTCGCCCGCCCTCCTCCATGAGGGCCGCCAGGGAGCGCTCGCGCTGATCGCGGGCCTGATCGTGCAGGACCGAGGCCAGGGGTGAGCCGCGCTCAATTGCCGTGGTGAGTGTGCGACTTAGGCGCGTCAGGGCTGGCGATTCAGTGCGATCAACGAGGTCGGCGAGAGCACGCACGGAGGGCGTACCGTTGCGGATATGACCGGCGGTCAGCGACAGCTCCACCCCGAGGGGACCTCCCGCACAGCCGGCGACTCGCTCGATGGCGGCGGGAATGGACTCCCCCGCCGCGACCGCGAGCGCCAGCAACTCCGCACAGTCGGGAACGGCGACATCGATGGCGCGCTGCCTGGCGTGGGCCCGGAAGGTGAGGAAACGGTCCATGCCAGCCACCCCCAGCAGTGAGCCGATGAGAGCGCAGGCGCACAGGGGAAGGATCGAAGCCCGCAGAGAGGAAGCCGGACGCGCAGTCAGGACGAGGCACGCGAGGACGAGGCCGACGATTCCAGCGAGCGCCTGGCGCAGACGAAAGACAGAGACCTCCGGTGCCATACCCGCCAGTGCGAGGCGGCGCGCGACGGATTCTGTCGTAGATCCCAGGGATTCGAGGCCAGCCGCACTCATGCGGCGAGCCCAGGTGGTCAGGGGCGAGGGTGCTTCCTCGCTGACGCGCCCCTGGGCGACGCGCGCAGCGAAGGAGGGCCGACGCGCACACCACGCCGCACACACGAAGGCGATTCCTCCCGCGGCCAGGATTCCCACGGTCACGTCGAGGACACGGACGATCCAGGGGCTCACGATGCACCTCCCAGGTTGCGTGGATCGGTGCTGAGCCGTCTCAACACTCTCATTGCCAGGTAGGCGATCACGCAGATACCGGCGCCCGCGCACAGGACGGCGATACCGCCCGGGGAGTTCCACACGCTGGCGCTCGCACCCCCACCCGACAGGAGGAGGAGTACGACCCAGGGCGCCGCGATTCCCAGGCGAGCGGCTCCCACGGTCCAGGATTGGCGAGCCTCGAGTTCGCCGCGCACCCGCGCGTCCTCGCGCAGGAGTGAGGCGAGATCTTGGAGAAGACGCGTGAGGTCGGCACCGCCCACGGAACGCGCGATGCGTAGCGCCTCGATAATGCGGTCGGCGACGGGATCCCCGACCTCTTCCTTCATGCGATCCAGCGCGGGAGCGAAACGCCCGTTGGCGCTGTAGTCGCGGGAGAAGGCCTCGAAGGCGAAGCGCACGGGGATGGGCCCTTCGTCGGCGAGGTCGCACAGGACCTGGGGTAGCGAGGTGCCCGCGCGTACGCCGGAAACCATCGCGTCGATAACTTCGGGCCAGGCGGAGCGCACGGTCTTGGCGTGCGCGCGCACCCGAGAAACCACCCAGGCGTAGGGCAGACAGGCCGCTCCAGCCGACACGATGAGGGCGACCGGCCAGGCGCCGGTCACGGCGAGAACCACCGCCGCCACGACCACTCCGATGGCGAGGCTCAGCATCACGAGGCGCGCCGCCGTCAACCCCGGCACGCGAGCTCGCGCAACGTCCTCGCGCACGCGCTTCCACGGCCCCCACGGCTTCCACGACGGCGTGGGTGTGAACCACGGGGATAGAGCGAGGACGAGCCCGATCCCGAACACGAGTCCACAGACGATAGCGATCACAGCGTCCCCCACTCCAGGAGGGAGGCAAGGTCGAAGCCGGCCGCCGCGAATCGATCATGCAGGTCAAGACCTCCGCTCCCACGCTCGCAGCGGGTGCCGTCGTACGTGAAAAGTGTTGCCGTCTCGATCCGATGCCCCTCGACGCGCCCGGGCACCGCGAGAATCTCGGCGACATAGCGGCGCCCATCCGCGCCGCGTTCGACGTGACACACGAGGTCGATAGACGAGGCCAGGGTGGGCGTGACGAATGCGGTCGTCACGTTTTCACCGGCGAGCAACGGCAGGATCGAGAGCTTGTCGAGCGCCTCCCGCGCCGAGTTGGCATGCACGGTTGCCATGCCCGGCACACCCGCATTGAGGGCAACGAGGAGGTCGAGGGCTTCGGGGCCGCGAACCTCACCGACGATCAGGTACTCGGGGCGCATACGCAGCGATTCGCGCACGAGGTCACGCAGGGTAATCTCTCCCGTTCCCTCTGCCCCGGCGGGGCGCGTCTGCATCGCAACATGATCCCAATTCGTTAGGCCCAGCTCGAAGACCTCCTCGCAGGAGATGACCCGTCGCGAACGCGGCAGCTCGCCCGCGAGGGCACGCAGCAGCGTCGTCTTACCGGCCTGGGTACCGCCGGACACGAGCACGGAGAGGCCACAGCTGACGGAAGCCGCCAGGAAGTCACGCATCGGCGGGGCGATCATCTCCACCGCGACCAGGTCCTCCAGTGTGCGCGCCCTCTGGATGTGTTTACGAATGTTGACGCTCCACGACGAGCCCGTCACCGGTGGAATGACGACGTGGAGGCGCTCTCCACCAGCGAGCATCGCGTCCACGAAGGGGCTCGACAGGTCGAGTCGGCGGCCAGAATGGTGCAGCATTCTCTCCACGAGAGCACGCACGTCCTCGTCAGTGAGGATGAGGCTGGTCAACTCGGCCACGCCCGATCGAGCAACGAACACTCGTGAGGCGGCGTTGATCCAGATTTCCTCGACCGACGGATCGTCCATGAGTGCTTGGAGCGGGCCGAGTCCGCAGATGTCGTCCATGAGGTCTGCTTCGACCTGCTCGCGGGCCGACGGCAACAGGTCGGGCGCATAGCGATCGATGGCGCGATGAATCAGGGCGCGCACCGCCCGAGGGTCACGAGCCGCATCGATGCCGCTCGCGGCCAAGCCCTCGCGCACACGCGCCGCGAGGGAACGCGTCATGGCTTCCATCGCTGTGCCTCCTCGCTACAGACCGAGCCAATGTGTCGAAAGTAACAGAGTTTCGGCAAGGAGCAAACCCACACCCGCCCAATCTCATCAGCCTCCGCGCGGGGAGGCGCGCCTGAGCCCAGGCCGCGATACGTTAAGGCAATGACCTCCGCGAAGAGCCCCCTCGAACTGGCAGCCCTGGCCACCGCCGCCGTCCCCGGCATGCGTGTCACCGCCCTGCGCCCGCCCTCCTACAGCGACGAGCTCTCCACCGTGACCGGCATCGAAGACGCCGCCGGCAACCGCTGGATCGTCACTTGCCCCCACGAGGAGGTCTCCGGCCCCGCCCTCGAGGCAACCTCGGGCATCCTCGACCGCCTCGGGCAGGCCCACGACCACGACTACATCCCTTTTGACGTGCCGCGCCTGGCCGGACAGACCAAGCTTGAACGCGGCGGGAGCGTCTACGTTCACCGCGATCCGGGAGGCTCCGCCCCTACGGATGAGGACCTCGACACCGATCCCCTGTTGCCCGCGTCCCTCGGACGCGCACTCGCAGCCCTGCACAACCTCCCCGAGACCGTTTTCTCCTCAATCGGCCTGCCCACCTACACGGCCATCGAATGCCGCGACCGCAACCTCGCCCTCCTCGACGAGGCCGCCCGCGAGGTCGCTATCCCCGCCGCCCTGTGGAGCCGTTGGGAGGCTGCCCTCGAAGACGTCTCACTGTGGCGATTCCCCTCTGCACCCATCCACGGAGATATCCAGGAACGCTGCATGTCGGTGAAGCGCGGCTCACTCCTTGCCATCGGCGGGTGGACCAGCGCGCACGTGGGCGACCCCGCCCTCGACATCGCCTGGATCCAGGCCAGCGCCTCCGACGCGTTCCTCGAAAGATTCCGCGAGACCTACGGGCACGAGCGCCGCGCCACCGACCTGCACGTCTTCACGCGCGCCCAGCTCATGAGCGAAATCGCCTTGGTCCGTTGGCTCGTCCACGGCCTCCACGCCGAAGACTCCTCTATCATCGACGAGGCCCGCACAATGCTCGACGACCTCGCCAAGGATCTGGGCGGCGAGCCCTTGCTGCCTCGCACGCCTCCTCGATGGGAGCACGTATCTCCCTGACCCCCGTCGTATCCCCCTCGGCCTCGCCGATCGAGGTTTCGGAGCCGACTCCGAGCGCCGCAGACACCGACGACGAATCCGACGAGCCCACCGTCCCCGTGTCGCGCCCCGCCTCTGCCCTCAAGCGCAAGCTCGCCGAGGGCGAGGTCGACCCCGCAGCCCCAACCGAGCGCCTGAGCCTGGGTCCGGACGGCACGCTGCTGCACTGACAGTCCCGCGTCATCCGCAGCCCAACCACCCGAGGGCGCTCCCACATGACGAACCGGGGCCCGCCAGGTTTCCACCTGACGGGCCCCGGCCTCGTTCAATTGATTGCGAGCACTCAGCGAGCGCGCATCAGCGGGACTGACCATCCCCCTGGCGCGACGCCTCAAGAGCGTCAACGCGGCTCTGCAGATCCTCCACCTGGAGGCGCAGGATCGCAGCCTCCTCAGTCAGACGGCGGCGATCCTCGTCGGAACGCGACAGATCCACGGAGAAACGCAGCGAGAGCAGCAAAAGGACAACTCCGGCCACAAAGAAACCAAGGTTCAGCGGGACGACGACGCCCAGCTGCATCGCGCTCCACTTCAGGATCGGCGGGAAGATGGACAGCAGCGCCGTAAAGAAGGCGATGCAATACCACCACAGGCCGTAGCGTTCCTTCAAACCCGAGTTACGCATCTTGACGAACACCATCACCAGGATGATGATCGCGAACACCAGTCCAAGCACGTACGTGGGGCTCATGCGGTCTCCTCCGGCGCCGGGGCGATCTTTTCGCCGGGGCGCGACAGGGACACCGCGAGGGCCATCGTCGCACGCACCAGGAAGAGCGCCGATTTGATCGGATTGTGGGAGGGCTCGCCGCCCGCGCGCGGGTGCATCTGCACGCCGACCTCGCGCACGACCAGGTGCGAGCGCGCCGCGATGACGAGCGCACCAATCGTGTCACCCAGGTACTCGGCCGGGTAGTTGTGCGCGAACAGCGCGAGCGCACGGGGGCCGTAGAGCTTAAACCCGCTGGTCGTATCGCTCAGGTGGGTCTCACACACGCGCGAGAGGATGAACGAGAAGAGGTTCATCGCCCACTTGCGCGGGCCTCTCGCGTGGTAATTCCCCTTACCCGCGAAACGCGAGCCGATCACGACATCCGCGTGCTCGCTCGAGGCCGTCTCGATAAGCGTCTCAATCTCGCGCGGATCGTGCTGGCCGTCCGCGTCGAGCTGACACGCATACTCGTAGCCCATGCGCCGCGCATACTGGAAGCCGGCGCGCATCGCGCCACCGACCCCCAGGTTGAGCGGCAGGTCGAGGATGGCCACGCCCGCGGCGCGCGCGATATCGGCAGTCGCGTCCGTCGACCCGTCGGAGACCACGAGGATGTCCGCGAAGGAAGGCTTCTCAGCCTTCACCATCTCGAGGACATCACCGAGCACCTCCTCCTCATTCCACGCGGGAATGACGATGAGCAGGCGGGATTGAGCACTGGGACGGCTCACTCAGCAACCCTCTCGCTCAAGCAGCTCGAGCAGGTAAGCGCCGTAACCGGACTTGACCAGGGGCTCGGCGCGCTGACGCAGCCCCTCATCGTCGATGAAGCCCATGCGCCACGCAACCTCTTCGGGAGCGCCGATCTTCATGCCCTGGCGGGCCTCGACCGTGCGCACGAAGGCGGTGGCGTCAGCGAGGGAGTCGAACGTGCCAGTATCGAGCCACGCGGTGCCACGCGGGAGAACCTCGACCTTGAGTTTGCCGGCCTCGAGGTAAGAGCGGTTCACGTCGGTGATCTCGTACTCGCCGCGCGCGCTCGGCTTGAGGTTGCGGGCGATCTCGACCACGTCGTTGTCGTAGAAGTACAGGCCGGGCACCGCGTAGTTCGACTTGGGCTGCTCAGGCTTTTCCTCGATGGACAGCGCGTTGAACTCCTCGTCGAATTCCACGACGCCGTACTCACGCGGGTTGGACACGTGGTAGGCGAAGACGGCACCACCGTCGGGGTCGACGTGCCGGCGCAGCTGCGCGCCCATGCCAGGGCCATAGAAGATGTTGTCGCCCAGAACCAGGGCGGCGCTGTCGTTGCCCACGTGATCGGCACCGAGCACGAAAGCCTGCGCGAGGCCGTTGGGCTCGTGCTGGACGGCGTACGAGATGCTGACGCCGAGCTGGCTGCCATCGCCGAGCAGGCGGTGGAACGACGGCGCGTCGTGGGGGGTCGTGATGACGAGGACCTCAGAAATGCCCGCCAGCATGAGGGTCGACAGCGGGTAGTAGATCATCGGCTTGTCGTAGACGGGGACGAGCTGCTTCGATGTCCCCAGCGTAATCGGGTTGAGACGGGTGCCCGAGCCGCCCGCCAGGATGATGCCTTTCATGTTGCCTCCGCTTCCCGGCGCGTCCTCGTGTGGGTCGCGCGTCGTTGACAATTATCCCTATAGAACAGTATTTTTCCACAACTTTGCGCCCGCGCGCGCCCATGGGGCGGCGCACACCGCCGCAGGGGTGCAGATCGGATAGTATTTACATGGAATGTTGCGTCCGCACAAAAACCACGCACGTAAGGAAGAACCATGGCGCCCACCGCTAAGCCCCTGGGGATTACGACCACGCCGATCCCCGGCTTTTTGCGCATTGATCTGACTGTTCACGGCGATAACCGAGGCTGGTTCAAGGAGAATTGGCAGCGCGAGAAGATGGTCGCGCTGGGCCTGCCGGATTTCCAGCCCGTGCAGAACAACATCTCGTTCAACGACGAGGTCGGCGTGACCCGAGGCATCCACGCGGAGCCGTGGGACAAGTTCGTGTCGGTCGCGACCGGCCGCGTGTTCGGCGCGTGGGTGGACCTGCGCGAGGGGCCCTCCTTCGGCACCGTCTACACGACGATCATCGATCCGGGCGTCGCGGTGTTCGTCCCCAAGGGCGTGGGTAACTCCTACCAGACCCTGGAGCCGAACACGGCGTACACGTACCTGGTGAACGACCACTGGTCGCCGGACGCGCGCTACACCTTCCTGAACCTAGCTGACGAGACGGCGGCCGTAGATTGGCCGATCCCGCTCGAGCGCGCCATCCTGTCCGACAAGGACAAGGCTCACCCGCGCATGGCCGACGTGACTCCCTTCCCCGCTCCTGCCCCCGTGGGGCGCCGCGCGCTCGTGACGGGCGCTAATGGCCAGCTGGGCCGCGAGCTCATGCGTGCGCTGCCCGAGGCCGGTTTTACGGTGACGGGCGTGGACCTGCCCGAGGTGTCGATTTCCGACGCCGAGCAGGTGGCTGCCCTGCCGTGGGATGACATCGACGTGGTGATCAACGCGGCCGCATGGACGAACGTGGACGGTGCGGAGACTCCCGAGGGTCGCCGCGCGACCTGGCAGGCGAACTCGACGGGCCCGGCGATCCTGGCCCGCGAGGCAACGGCTCACGGCGCGACGATGGTCCACATTTCGACAGAGTATGTCTTCGATGGAACGCAGGACGTGCACGTTGAGGACGAGGCCCCCTCTCCCCTGGGCGCGTACGGCCAGTCGAAGGCGGGCGGCGACGCCGCTGTGGCCTCGACGCCGAAGCACTACATCGTGCGCACCTCCTGGGTCGTGGGCGACGGCAAGAACTTCTTAAAGACTATGGCGTCCCTGGCGGAGCAGGGCACCTCCCCCTCGGTCGTGTCCGACCAGGTGGGTCGCCTGACCTTCACCTCCGATCTGGCCAAGGGCATCATTCACCTGCTGACGTCGCAGGCTCCTTTCGGCACCTACAACCTGTCGGGCGAGGGCCCGGTCATGAGCTGGGCGCAGATCGCCAAGCGCGTGTTCGAGCTGTGCGGACGCAATCCGGAAGATGTCACCGAGGTGACGACGGAAGAGTACTTCGCGGGCCGCGAGGTCGCTCCTCGCCCCCTGTCCTCGGTGCTCGACCTGACGAAGATCAAGGCCGCGGGCTTCACCCCCGAGGATTCCTCGCAGCGCATCGACTCCTACGTCGCTTCCCTGCGCGGCTGATCGCCGTACTCACGAGCAAGGCCCCAGGCACCGACTGGTGCTTGGGGCCGATGCTATGTCCGGGTGCGCCCTGCGTGTGCGTAGGGGCTACGGTGCCTGCCCGCGTAGCCGGGGCTGCCCGCGCGTGCCTTAGGGGCGACGGTTGCGAATGGGGGCGGCGCATCCGGATAGGATACGAACATCCGGATAGGTTACGAACATCCGGATAGCTTATTAACCTATCCAGAAGCGCGTAACCTATCCGGATGCGCACAACCTATCCGCGTACGAGCGATCGGGGGTAGCTGCGGACCTTCGAGCACCGGCGCACCCCACAACACCGCTCCAACCCCACCAATTTCGCATGCAATTCCCCATCGTTTGTTTCATCCTTTGAAATCGTAACGTTGATATTCCAACGTTTTATCAGCACCGTAAAACAAACCCGATGGAAATTGCATGCGAGATGAAAGGCCGGGGCCAGCCGCGCTTTCCCACGCAGCTGGCCCCGGCCTCGTCACTGAAGAACTCTCAGAAGTACGCCTTCATCATGGACACCAGGTCGTAGCCGTAGTTCTTGGCTGCGGCCCAGCCGGTGCGGTTGGGGTTCTCCTGAATACCCAGGTACTCGACCACGGGGGCCGCGCCCTTGCGCACGTAGGTGAAGCGCGGGTCGACGACCGCGTTCGCGAGCGACGCCGTGGTCACCGAGGAGTCCGCGTAGGCGCGCAGGTGCTGAACCTGGGCGCGGATGCCCGTGCGCACATCCGCAAAGGAGGCCCCCTTCGCGCCGCCGCCGACCGCACCAATGCCGGAGAAGTTGTACTGGCTGACGGTCACGTCGCCGCCGAATCGCAGCCAGCCCGTCTCCTTCATGGCCTGAACGAAGACCAGCTCGGGGGACACACCCTCGGCCACGGCCTCGTCGTAAACGATGGACGCAAAGTCACGGATCGTCGGCGCACCGCCGGCTGCCAGGGCACTCGGGTAGCTGTAGCCGGCCGAATCCCAGGCCTCTTCCATGGCATCGATGATCTCTGAGCGCGAGGCGGTGGGCGCACTCATGATGAGGCGCTGACCGGACGCGTTCGTGACGGAGGCACTGCGCGAGGCAGAGCGCGAGGCCGCCTGAGCATCGCTGCCATCCGCGTAGCCGAGCCACGCGCCGGAGGAAGCGAAGGTGGATGCACGGCCCTCGACGGTGACCGTACCGGTCGCCATAGCGCCCGAGTTCGGATCCAGCCAGTACCAGGCACCATCCAGGAGCCAGCCGGTACTCATCGCACCGGAGGAGCTCAGGTGATACCAGGTGTCGCCCACCTTGGTCCAGCCGGTCACCATGGTGCCTTCACCGTTCAGGTAGTACCACGTGCCGCCGTCCAGGAGCCAGCCGGTCGCCATGTGGCCATTGGGTCGCATGTAGTACCAGCGATTGTCATCCTCAGTCAGCTGCCAGCCGGTGAGCATGCGCGCATCGTCCTCGAAGAGGTACCAGGCGCCATCGACGTTCGTCCAGCCGATGGCTGCCGCACCGTTAGCGCGCAGCCAGTACCAGTTGTTCCCGTCCTTGAGCCAGCCGGTAACCATGACGCCGTCGGCGTTCATGTAGTACCAGGACCCGGCGACCTTCACCCACCCGGTGGCCATGTCGCCATCAGGACGCAGGTAGTACCACTTGCCGTCTTCCTTCTTCCAGCCCGTCACCATGGCGGTGGAGTCATCGAAGAAGTAGCGGCGACCGTTGATGGTTGACCAGCCGCGGATGGTGCGCTCGTCGGAACCAGCCCAGTACCAGCGACCGCCAGCAGAGAACCAACCGGTCTTGGCCGCTCCGTTACTAATGAAGCGCCAGCTCGTCCCGGACAGTTCCCACTTGCCCTTGCTCAGGCCGTACGCCTGGGCGATACCGGTCGCGTCGGCGACACCGAGGGAACGCACGAAGTTCTCATCGCGCAGGAGGGCCGCATCGGACGCCGACGTGAGGAAGGCGTGCTCGACGATGACACCGGTCATGTTCTCTTCGCGGGACTGGCGGATGAGCGCGTAATAGTCACCGGTCGAGCCATCCGGGTAGTCGTAGTAGGGGTTGTCACGCGTCTTGATACCGCGATCCGCCAGCCCGAGGCTGGTCAGCTGCTTCTGGATGGCGTTGGACAGGGTGCGCCCCTGCGTGTGGGTGCCGTAGTTGTACGAGGAAGAGTTCGGGTACCAGACCTCCGCACCCTTCGCGATGGGGGAGGCCGAGTTGAAGTGGATGGAGACAAGGGCGTCCGCATCTGCGGCGGCGGCCATCTCAACGCGGCGGGACAGGTCCGTGCTGACGTTCTCCGAGGGACGGGTGTCCGTCGTGCGGGTCATGACAACACGCACCCCGTCATAGCTCTCGAGTTCTTCCTTCAGAGCCAGAGATACCGCAAGGGTCAGGTCCTTCTCACGCAGGCCGTTCGCCACCGCACCGGGGTCGGATCCCCCGTGCCCAGGATCAATGGCGATGGTGATGCCAGCGGCGTGGGCCGGCGGCGCAAAGGCCGCAATCGCTACGCCGACAGCCAGGGACAGGCCGGCGACGAGTGTCCTCCACGAGGGGCGCATAGTAATCCTTCAAGTTGCTAATGTGACAGTCGTGATTGTAGGTACTTATGTTGTAACTGTAAACATGAAAATAGTTACACACATAGACTAATACGAACTGAAACGATAGTTTTTCCTCATCTGAGACGAGGCCGGGAGAGCCACCGGGTCACCCGCCCGCCGGAGAGCCCCCTGAGCCTGCACAACTGCGCGCAACCGGGAACAATGCACGCATCAACACCATCATGTGCATCGGCGACGGCACAACGGGGATTGCATCCCCGCTGGGTTATAGCGCCGACCGAACCACCATGGCCGCGGAACACGACGAGGCCTCGACCGATCGATGCTCGCGCACCCAAGCTCGCACTGCCTCGGCCCCCACCCAGGGAGTGCTGCCCGACGCAAAGGCCACCATGGCCTCGGCGATCTCATCAACATCGAGAGAGCACGCAACCCCAAGCCCAGCCTCCGCAACGTCGCGGGCAGCCTGGCCTGGACCCGCATAGATGACGGGAGTTCCCTGCGCGAGGGAGGCAAGGATCTTCGTCGGGTAGGCGTAGTCGTATCCGCCAGGTCTCAGCGAGGCAAGCGTCGCGGCGGCTCGCGCCATCCACCGGTCCGCCTCCTCAGCGCTGACGGCGGGGATCATCTCGACGCCGGTCACACCGCGCGAGCGCTCGGCGAGGGCATCCCAGCCGCTCCCCTGCCCCACGAACACGAGGCGCGCGTCCCCGAGCCGCGCTCGCGCGCGCTCGAAGGCATCGACGAAGATCTCGGGGGCCAGCCACTGGGCGACCGTGCCCGCGTAGACGAAAACGGGACCGTCGCAGGTGGGGAATCCTTCGGGCGCGCCGGTGGCCACGGCGTCGGGCACGCGCACCCCATTGGGGACGACCGCGACGTCCCGAGCCCCCAGGTCACGGGCGCGGCGCGCGACCCCGTCGGAAACGGCGATGACGCGGCGGGCACCGCGCAGCGCGAAGGACTCCAAGCCCGCGACCGTGCGCACGACGAGGCCGGGCACGCCCGCGAGCACGGCGGCGTCCGAGACGATGTCGGCGCAGTAGTAGACGTAGGGGACGCGGCGCACCGCGCATGCAATGCGTACGGCAGCTCCGGTCGTGGGCGGAGGCTCGGAGACAACCACGTCGGGGCGCGGACCGGTGAGCAGCCGGGCGACGAGGGGAACGTCGAAGGACATGTAGGACACGTATCCGCGAACCGCTCCCGTACGGTCACGCAGGACGGGGGCACGTCGCACCTCGACGAGGCCGCGGCCCTCCCCCAGCTCGACGCCACCGTCCGCCAGCTGGCGGGCGTCACGGGCGACGGAGGGAGCCAGGCGCGAGGTGAGGACCCGGACCCTGTCTCCGCCTGCGGCGAGCGCGCGAGCAAGTGCCCCGAGGCGCAGCGCGGCGGCCGTCGGCTCGGGTGTAAAGGTACGGGTCGCGAGAGTGACTAGCATGCGGGGGTGCTTCCCCCACCGATCGTGATGCGCGGCGAACCAGCCCAGGCCTCGGGTGAGGTGATGGCGCGGCCGTCAACGAGGAGGCGCACGCCGGGCAGGTCAGCGGGCGCCAGGTCCCGGTATTCGGCGTGGTCGGCCTGGACGATGGCGACGTCCACAGGCTCGCCGAGGTGGTAGGCGTCCCACCCGAAGGCTGACAGCTCGTCGTCGGAATAGAGCGGATCGTGCACGCTCACCTGCGCCCCGGCCTCGCGCAGCGCGCAGGTGACGCCGAAGACGCCTGAGAAAGCGGTTTCCTTGACCCCGCCGCGGTAGGCGGCGCCCAGGACCGCGACGCGCAGGCCCTCCAGGGACCCCAGCAGGGCGGCGGCACGCGAGACCGCGTAGGCGGGCATGGCGGCGTTAGCGGCACGCGCGGCGGACACGACGGTCGCGTCTGGGTCCCCGGCCAGGTAGAGGCGCGGATAGACAGGGATGCAGTGGCCGCCGACCGCAATGCCGGGCCGGTGGATGTGGGAGTAGGGCTGGGAGTTGCAGGCCTCGATGACGCGAGCGACGTCGATGCCGACCGCGTCCGCGTAGCGCGCGAACTGGTTGGCCAGGCCGATGTTGACGTCCCGGTAGGTGGTCTCGGCGAGCTTGGCCATCTCGGCGGCCTCGGCCCCGCCCATGGGCCACACACCGTTGGGGCGCGACAGGTCGTCGCGCTGATCGAAGGCGAGGACAGCCTCATAAAAGCGAACGCCACGCGCCTCGCCCGATTCGCTGAGGCCCCCCACGAGCTTGGGGTAGCGCGCCAGGTCGGCGAAAACACGGCCGGTGAGGACGCGCTCGGGCGAGAACACCACGTCGAAGTCGCGACCCTCAACCAGGCCGGAGACCTCCTCGATGAGGGGCTTGTAGCGACCGCGCGTCGTGCCCACGGGCAGGGTGGTTTCGTATGAGACGAGGGTGCCGGGCGTGAGGTGGGCGGCCATGGAGCGGGTGGCGGCGTCCATGACGCGGAAGTCGGGGCGGCTCTCGTCATCGACGACGAGGGGCACGACCATGACGACCGCGTCAGCGCCAGGGATCGCCTCGGCGTACTCGGTCGTGGCACGCAGGGCGCCGGATGAGGCGAGCGGGGGCAGGTACTCGGCCAAGTGCGCCTCACCCGGGAAGGGCTCGACCCCCTCGTTAATGAGTGCGACCACGCGGGGGTTCACATCCACGCCGACGACGGCGTGCCCACCGCGCGCGTAGTGCACCGCCAGCGGCAAACCAATCTTGCCCATGCCGACGACCGCGATGCGCATGCGGCTCCCCTTTCCGTCTCCGGCCTCGTTGTTCCCCTCCAGTGTAGTGCCCCGCCCCACCTACAATGGGGGCGTGGATCGCGCGCTCAATCTCCTGCTCTACCCGTCGAACCTGGCCTCGCCCGGTCGCCTAGTGAAGATCGCGCGTTCACTGTCCCCGCTTTTTTCGCAGACGCACGTCGTCGGCATTGATCAGGGCGAGCTCCCCGCGGACGAGGCCGTGGCCCCCACCGTGCTCCTCACGCGGATTCGGGGAGCCTCCCTGGGTGCGCCCCTGGGTGGTCCGAGGGTCGTCGTGGCGTGGGGCACCCGCGTGTATCGGCGGTTCGCGAGGCAGCGTGTCGCGGCCGTCTCCGCGCAGAACCTGTTCTTGCTTCCCCTCGCGCACGCGTTGGCGCGGCGCACGGGCGCGGTATTTGCGTACAACGCGCACGAGTTGGAGACGGAGACGGTGGGGTCGGCGGGCCTGCGCCAGCGCCTCCAGCGCGTCATTGAGCGCCGCTATATCCGGCGTGCGGACGTGGTGTCCGTGGTCAATGAGTCGATCGCGCAGTGGTACCGCGAGGCCTACCCGGGCGTGGATCCCATCGTCGTGACAAATGCCCCGACGGGCGCGGACGGGGTCATCGACCTGCGCGCGCAGCTGGGGATCCCCGAGGGCACTCTCCTGTACCTGCATTCGGGCTACCTGGCGCCCGGGCGCAATATTCCCCTGATTCTGCGCGCGTTTGAGCAGGTGACAAGCGCGCACGCGGTTTTCGTCGGAGCGGGCGCTCTTCTTCCCGAGGTCGAGCGGGCCGCAGCGCAGCACACGAACATCCACCGCCTCCCGCCCGTGGAGCCGGACCAGGTCCTCGCCATGACGCGCGGAGCGGACGTAGCACTGTGCCTCATCGAGTCCGGGTGCCTGTCGCACCGCATGTCCACGCCCAACAAGATGATGGAGGCCTTCGCGGCCGGAGTGCCAGCGCTGTGCTCTCCCCTGTCCGAGGCCCGCCGATACCTGGGCGATCAGGCCCACACGTGGGTGCTGGAGGATCCTGCGCGCGACCTCGCGGGTGCCCTGAAGCGCATCACGCGAAAGGACATCGAGGCTTTCACCGCGCCCACGATCCCCACCTGGGAGGAGGGCGCCGCGCGGCTGCGCGAGGCCTACGAGAGGGCCTCACCGCGCGCACGCCACATCAATAGTTCCCCCAAAATCTCGCACGTAATTTGGGTTCACTCACTATTCTTAGTGCCGCTAAAAACTGCGAAATATCAACACTTTTGACCTTGCGCACAAACGGACCACATGGGAATTACGTGCGACTTTTGGGGAGGGGCCATCACGCGGTCGCCCACATCTACACCGCCGTCGGGCACGCGCCATCCCCGAGGTCGTAGGCGCGCGCCGTCAGGAACGCCATCGCCAGCATGCCCACCAGCAGCGCAGCCATGAGAACGCCCAGCACGGCGACCGTCGTCTCAACGCCGTAGGGGCTGGACGCGAGCCAGATCAGTGGCGCCGCACAGTACACGCACGCGAAGGCCAGCATGCGCCGCTGGTGGTAGGTCGCAACGAAGACATTCGACAGCGGTGAGGTCGCGACCGTCAGGGCCAGCCACGGGGACAGGGAGCGCGCAAAGTATCCGGCAGCCTCCCAACGCGCCCCGAACACGAGGGGGGAAGAGCGCCGGGCTCACCCACGCGAGCAGGGCGAACACGGGGATCGAGCATGCCAGGGCGATGCCGCCGACCCGCACAACCACACGAGTCATCTCACCGGGAGGGGTGTCCGACAGGCGCGGTAGGTACACCTGCGACAGCGCCCCCGCGATGAGGGCGACCGGGGCCTGCAGGGCCAGCCACGCCATGTTGAACTGGCCGAGCGACGCCACGGAATACGTGGCGATGAGCATCGGGATCGCGCTCGTGCGCACCGCGTCGACGACGACGTTGGGCACTCCCACGAGGGCCATCTTGCGGTAGTGCAAGGCCACCTCGCGCAGGGTCGGATCCTCAGCCTCGCGCTCGCGGGCGTCGCGGGCATGCCACGACAGGTAGGCGACGGCGAGCCCCTGGCCCGCGATCGTCGCGCCAATCGCCGCACCCAAGCCACCATCGGCCAGGACACCGCACAACAGCTGCGCCGCCGCGATGCCCAGGGCACGCACGACAGAGGAACGTGCGATCGCCTGGAATCGGCGGTGCCGGGTCAGCCAGTAGGAGCACACCTGCCCCTGAGCGAGGAACAGGACGGAGACGCCGACGGCGAGCATCCAGCCCGCGAGCGCGCTCCCGTAGCGCGCGCTCACCCACGGCCACGCGGCGGCCGCAATGAGGGTGGCCAACGCGGAGGCTGCCAGCACGCAGCGCGAGGCCAGGCGGGCCAGGGACCGTGCCGAGGCCTCGTCCCCCGGGGCGGGCAGGACGATGCTGAGGTCGAAGCGGGCGCCCGCGACCGCCGCACCGAGCGTGGCCACGGAGGTGAAGATGCCCAGGTACCCCAGGTCCGTGTCCGTGTAGATGCGGGCGATGCCGATCTGGGCGACAAAGGCGATGACTTGGGCGAGGAGGGTACCGCCGAGGAGGGTGAGCACCTGCGCGAGGACGCCCGAGCGGGCGGGGCGGGCAGGTGCGTTCGTCATGGACTCATTTAATCACCTGGCAGGCGAGGCTTGCCCCTAGGATGGTGGCATGCCCGCTTCCCGCCCCGCGCCCGTCCTCGGGTGGCACTCGTGAAGGTCGCCCTGACGAAGGGGACCCTGCTGGTTCCCCCCACGTACTTCGCGCTCTCGCACGCCCTCGCGATGCCAGAGCTCGATTGGCGGGCTTTCACGCTGGCGGCGCGCGTCGCCGATCCGGCGGTCACGATCCCCATTGACGAGGCCGCGCCGCGCTCCCTCGGTGGCCCGCTCCCCCGTCGCGTGGCCGCGCAGTTACGAGGCCTGGGCCGGATGCGCCGCGCGATAGCTGCCTGGAATCCGGACGTTATTCACCAGCATCAGGCGACGTGGTCCCTGCCGGCCGTGGGGGCCGCACGAGACACGGGCGTTCCCCTCGTGGTGACGCTGCACGGTGGGGACGCCTACCCGAGGCTCGGGCGGGGCGCGGGTGCCGCGTGGAACGCGCGTAACCGCAGGGCCGCCTTCGAGGGCGCGAGTCGACTGCTGGCAGTATCGAGCTACCTGGCGGACGTTGCCCTGGACGCGGGCGCTGACCCACGGCGCCTGAGCGTGCACTATCAGGGCGTGGACACGCACTGGTGGACGCCCGCCCCGAACGCAGCAGAATCGTGCGAGGAACCCGTCGTCCTGTTCGTGGGCGCGCTCAGCCGTCTCAAGGGTGTGGACGACCTGGCACGGGCGTCCGCCACGCTCGTGGGGAACCGCCCGCATCGCCTCGTGCTCGTCGGAGACGGGCCGCTGGAGGCGGGTCTGCGCGAATGCGCTCCTGCCCACGTGACGTTCGCGGGACGGCTGGATCGCGAGGGGGGTGCGCGACTGGATTCGCCGCGCCCACGTCCTCGTCCTGCCAACGAAGCCGACGCAGGGGCGACAGGAGGCCGCGGGACTCGTCCTCCTCGAGGCGCAGGCGTGCGGCGTTCCCGTCATCGCCTATTCCACGGGAGGCACGCCGGAGATGATCGCGCCCGGGGCCTCACTGCTCACACAGGAGCGCTCGCCGGACGCTCTCGCCCGCTCCGTCGACGAGGCTTTGGCCTGGTCGGAGGACGAACGCGCGGATCGCGGGGCGCAGTGCCGGGCATGGGTGACACGCGAGCGCTCGCTGCGGGCGTCGACCGAACAACTGCGCGCCATCTACGCCGACGTGACCCGCTAACGCCGCGCTCTACAGGTCGACGGAACGCCCGGACGCTGCAGAAGAGAGGATGGCCTCGACGACGCGCAGGTTGTCCAGGGCCTCGTCCATGGTGACGTGTTCGCTTCCCACGCCGAGGATCGCGTCGCGGAAGCGCTCATGTTCGAGGGCGAGGGGTTCGCGCTTGGTGAGCGCGTAGCGCACGACCTGGCCCTCACTCACCCCGCGGAAGGCGGCGATGGCGTCCCACTGCAGGGGCGCGTGGCCGTTCTCGTAGAAGGTCAGGTCCCCCATCGCGGTGTCTGCGACGAGCGCGCCCCGCTCCCCCGTCACGATCGTCGTCCGGTCCTTGTAGGGGGTGAGCCAGTTGACGAGGTGGTTGACGAGGATGCCGCCTGCAAGGACGCCCGAGGCGACCATCATGTCCTCGTGCTCTCGCCCCGATCGCGCGGACGTGCGCGCGTAGATGCTCTCGTAGGGGGCACCGGCCACCCACGCCGCCAGGTCCACGTCGTGCGTGGCCAGGTCTTTCACCACGCCGACGTCGCTGATGCGGGCGGGGAAGGGCGACTGGCGGCGCGTCGCTATCTGCTCGATCTCGCCGAGCTGCCCCTCCGAGATTCGCCGACGCATGTCGATGAGCGCCGGGTTGCAGCGCTCGACGTAGCCGACGGCGCCGACGAGGCCCGCGGCCGCGAAGGCGTCGCGGATGCGGCGGCCCGCCTCCACGCTCGTGGCGAGCGGCTTTTCGACGAGGGTGTGCACCCCGGCCTCGGCGAGCGCCAGGGCTGCGGCCTCGTGGTGGGCGGTGGGAGCGGCGATGATCGCCGCGTCAATGCCGACTTCGATGAGCTCCTCGACACCGCCCAGGACGGGCAGGTCGCCGGCGACGCCGAAGCGGTCGCCACCCGGGTCGGCCAGCGCGACGAGCTCCACGCCCTGCGTGGCGCGAGCGTTGCGCACGTGGTGTCGGCCCATCGAGCCGATGCCGAGGATGCCGAGGCGAATGCTCATGTCAGGCACCCGCTTCCGCGAGCGCGTTGACTGCCCCGGCGATGCGCTCCAGCTCGCCAGGCGACAGGGAGGGGTAGATCGGCAGGGAGAGGACCTGGTCGGCCGCCTCGCGCGTCGCCGGCAGCTCCAGGCCGGGGGCGAAGCGGGCGAGGGAGGGCAGCTCGTGGTTCGGGATCGGGTAGTAGACGCCCGAGCCGACGCCGTGTTCCTCGCGCAGGGCGGCAGCGAAGCCGTCGCGGTCCTCGGCCACGCGGATCGTGTACTGGTGGTAGACGTGCATGGCGCCGGGCGCGACATGCGGGACGGTGACGCCTCGCAGGTGGGCGTCCAGGAAGGCGGCGTTGTCCTGGCGCGCGCGGGTCCACGCGCCGACCTTGGTGAGCTGCACGCGTCCGATGGCCGCGTGGATGTCGGTCATGCGGTTGTTGAGGCCCACGATTTCGTTGGCGTAGCGCGTCTCCATGCCCTGGTTGCGCGCGAGTTTCACGCCGCGAATGATCTCGGAGTCTCTCGAGGTGACCATGCCGCCCTCGCCGCTGGTCATGTTTCGTCGGGTAGAAGGAGAAGGCCGCAAAGGTTCCGAAGGAGCCGACTGCGCGCCCGTGCAGGCTCGCGCCGTGGGCCTGGGCGGCGTCCTCGAAGACCATGAGTCCGCGGGAATCTGCAATCGCCTGGAGGGCGTCCATGGGGGCGGGGTGGCCGTAGAGGTGAACGGGCATGATGGCCCGAGTGCGCGGCGTGATCGCGGCCTCGACGGCGGCAGGCGACAGGGTAAACGTGAGCGGGTCGATGTCGGCGAACACAGGGGTCGCGCCTGTGATGGCGACCGAGTTGGCGGTGGCCGCGAAGGTGAAGGAGGGGACGATGACCTCATCGCCCGGACCGATCCCAGCGGCGAGCAGGCCCAGGTGCAGGGCCGAGGTTCCCGAGTTAACCGCGACGGCCCGCGTCCCGGGCACCAGGGCGGCGCAGAACTCTTCCTCGAAGGTGGCAACCTGGGGGCCCTGGGCGATCATGCCCGTGCGCATGACGGCTGCGACCGCGTCGATCTCTTCCTCGCCGATAAGCGGGCGTGCGGGTGGGATGAACGGCTGCGTCACTGTTGGTCCTCACGGGTGTGGTCGGGTGCCTCGGGGGCATTCGAGGACGAGGCCCGGGCTTCCTCGGGCGACAGGGCACCGTCTCGCTCGACGTAGCGGCGTCCCGAGGCCGGACACACCCACGTGCGGTCCCCGGCCACGTTCCCGGCGTCGTCGGCGACCTCAAGAGGTACCCCGGCCTCGCCGACCCACCCAACGCGGCGCGCTGGGACGCCGAGGACGAGTGCGTAGGGGGCCACGTCTCGGGTAACTACGGCACCCGCGCCGACCGATGCCCACGCTCCGATGCGCACGGGCGCCACGCAGACGGCGCGCGCGCCGATGGCGGCGCCGCGCCCGACGGTGACGCCGACGCGTTCCCAGTCGCTCGCGCTCTTCAGGGTGCCGTCGGCGTTGATCGCGCGGGGGCAGTGGTCGTTCGTGAAGACGGCCGCGGGGCCGACAAAGACGCCATCCGCCAGGGATGCGGGTTCATAGATGAGGGCGTAGTTCTGGATCTTGCAGCGCCCGCCAACTCTCACACCTTCTCCGATGTAGGCGCCGCGTCCGACGATCGTCTCCTCGCCGATGCGGGCTTCCTCGCGAACCTGAGCAAGGTGCCACACGCGGGCGCTGGGCGCGACAATCGCGCTGGGCGCCACGTCGGCGCTGGGCTCGATCACGGTGTCTCCCTCTCATTGTCGCTCACGCGTGCGGGTGCGCATCGGGGTGCTCGCCACCCTCTCGGATACCCAACACTATAGGCGCGCGCCCATCCCGATGTGCGACACTAATCGAATGCAGATGCGCTCCGACACGTGGGTGATCATCCCCGCGTTTAACGAGGCGCCCGTGATCGGGGGCGTCGTCGCGGGCGTTCGCACCCTTTTCCCGCATGTGCTCGTCGTCGATGACGCGTCGACCGATAACACTGCTGCTCTCGCCCGCGCTGCGGGCGCCTTTACCGCTTCCCATCCCATCAACCTCGGCCAGGGCGCGGCGTTGCAGACCGGCTTTGAGGCGGCCCTCGCGCGCGGTGCCCGCTACATCGTCACCTTCGACGCCGACGGGCAGCACGACCCGGCCGATGCGGCAGCGATGGTGGATCGAGCACGCGAGGAGAACCTCGCGTTCGTCCTCGGGTCTCGTTTCCTCGACGGTGCGCGTGCCCCCGTCGGCGCCGCCAAGCGTGCGATACTGCGCCTGGGAGCGTTGGCCACCCGTGCACGCACGGGCATGGCTCTCACGGACACGCACAACGGCCTGCGTGTGCTCCGCGCCGACGCTCTCACCTACGTTCACCTCACCCACGCGCGCATGGCGCACGCCTCGCAGATCGTCTCTCAGCTCGCGGACTCCCGCCTGCCCGGTGCCGAGCACCCCGTGACTATTTCCTACACGGACTACTCGCGCGCCAAGGGTCAACCCCTGCTCAACTCCGTCAACATCGTCGTCGATCTGGCGTTGGGGGGACGATGAGCGCCTACCTCGCCATTCGCGTCCTCCTGCTCCTCGCCCTCGCGATCACCGCGTGGTGGCTGGTGCGCCCGGTATCCTCGGCCTCATCGCTGGCTCTGCGCCGCATCGGCATTGGCATCCTCGTGGTGGCGGCCATCGTGGCGATCCTCGTCCCCTCGCTGGCGAACACCGTTGCGCGCGCCATCGGCGTAGAGCGAGGGGTCAACCTGATTGTCTACGGCCTGGTCGTGGCTTTTATCGCGCAGATGGTGACCGGATATCGGCGCGAGGCAAGAGCCGAGGCACGCATGGCGACCTTGGCCCGTTCGCTTGCCCTCGCGCACGTACGTCCGCCCGATGCTCAGGTGGATAACAACGGGGCTATGACCGGCTCAGACAGCGATACGCACGGAGTGGAACGCGCCGCTAACGGCCCTGATTCCCCGACAAACTCGCCAGATAACGATATGGTTACAAATGATGAGTAACGTGAATCTGCGACCGATCCAGCACTCGGCCGTCAACTACGGACGCTTCGGCCTCCTGCGCGGCGCACTCGCCGTGCTCCTGGCCGGCGTGCTCTTCGTGGTGTCATCGGCGGGTTTCGTGTACGCCAGTTTGAGCAGCCAGTTCGCCAACCGCGTCGTCAAGATCGACGACTACGCGAGCGACGAACAGAACAAGGCCACCCCGGACTCCTTCGAAGGCCGCGCCGTCAACATCCTCGTGGTCGGCACCGACTCGCGTAACGGTGCCAGCGGCGAGCTGGGCGCGGGCGATGCTGACGATGTTCCCGGCCTGCGCAACGACTCGACGATGGTGATTCACGTCAGCGCGGACCGCTCCCGTGTGCAGATCGTTTCCATCCCCCGCGACACCCTCGTGGACATCCCGGCGTGTAAGCACCGCGATGGCACCACCAGCGAGCCGACCACGGACGACATGTTCAACAACGCGATGGTCTACGGCGCGAACGGTGGCGATGAACCGGAAGACATCGGCCCCGGCATCGCGTGCGTGCGTTCGACCGTCGAAAAGCTCTCCGGCATGTCGATCGACGCCTTCATGGTCGTTGATTTTGCGGGCTTTATTAACATGATCGACGCCCTGGGCGGCGTCTGGTTCAACATCCCTGAGCGCATCGATGACGACTCCGCCCAGCTCTACATCGACGCGGGCTGCTGGAAGCTGTCGGGAACGCACGCGCTCGCCTACATGCGCTCGCGTAAGGGTCAGGGCGACGGCTCCGACATCTCCCGTATCGGCCGCCAGCAGCAGCTGATTTCCGCGATGCTGCGCGAGCTGCAGGACAAGAACTACGTGACGGACCCCGGCTCGCTCATCAGCTTCCTGCAGGCCGCGATTTCCTCCGTGAACGTGTCCCCCAACCTGGGCAACGCCAGCTCGGACGCGTCCCTCCTCATCAACGTCCTGCAGAACATCGACCGTTCCAACATCCAGTTCGTGACGATGCCGGTCGAGGAGCCCTCCTGGGATCCGAACCGCCGCATCCCCTCTGAGCCGATGGCCCGCAACGTGTGGAGCGCCTTGAAGAACGACCAGGCCCTGCCCGTGGGCACGACCTACACGGACGGCAACGGCGCTCAGCTGGTCGTCCCCGACCCGACCGCGACGCCCGCTCCTTCGACGCCCACTCCGACGCAGGCGCCGACGACCGACCCCAGCTCGCAGGATTCCTCCACGGATAACACCGAGCAGTCCGCGTCCGTCGCGAATAACACGGCGAACGAAGAAGCCGCCAAGCAGACAGCCGCTACCTGCCCGCCGAAGAACCAATGAGCACTCCTCCCTCGTTTACGCCCGACCCGAAGCGGCGCCGCCCCGGATCCGACGACGCCCACGTCGTCGGTGAGCAGCTGCGCGGTGGCGCCCCCACTCCCCCGCCCGAGGCCCTGGCGCCGCAGATGTGGAGGATCTCCGACGACGAGGCCGACGCCTCGCGTCCGCTGATGCCGCGCACGCTGGACCAGCCGCAGCGCGAGTCTCAGTCGATTTTCCCGCGTCGCACACAGGCTCAGCAGCCGCCATCCTTCCAGCCGGCCTCGGCGTCGAACCCACCGTCGTACGCGCCGGGGTCTGGTTCCTCCTCAGGCTCGAACACCTACGCTCCGTCCGGGAACGGGCCTCGTCAGGTGACGATCAATCGTTCCCAGAGCGCACCCGCGGCGGCCCCCGCGCCTGCCGCAGCACCCTCGGCTCCGGCTGCCAAGCCGCGGCGTAAGAAGCGCCGCCACCCAATCCTGAAGACCCTGTGCCTCATTCTGGTTATCGTCCTCGCGTGGGGCGGCTTCCTCATGTGGGACGCCAACACCAACATGGGCCGCGTGAGCGCCCTGTCGGGGGCTGCCGACACCGCGGGAACGACCTACCTGCTGGCCGGATCTGACTCGCGCGCCGACGGTGCCGTCAAGGATGGCTTCGACGAGTCTGAGCGCGCCGACTCGATCATGCTCGTGAACGTCGCCCCCAACGGGCAGGCTGTTGCGCTCTCGATTCCCCGCGACACCTACGCGGAGATCCCGGGGGTCGGCTGGGACAAGATCAACGCCTCCTACGCCTACGGCGGGCCCCAGCTGCTCGTGGAGACCGTGGAGAAGCTGACGGGCTTGACCGTCGATCACTTCGTGCAGATCGGTATGGGCGCAGTGCCCGACATGGTGGACGCCGTCGGCGGCGTCGAGCTGTGCTACGACAACGACGCGGACGACCAGTATTCCGGTCTGAAGTGGACCGCTGGATGCCACACGGTGGACGGCACGACCGCCCTGCAGTTGTCGCGTATGCGCTATCAGGATCCCGAGGGCGATATCGGCCGTACGAAGCGTCAGCGTCAGGTGATTTCGAAGGTGATTTCTTCGGCTGCCTCGCCCTCAACCCTCGTTAATCCCGCGAAGACCCTGCGCGTGGAGCGCGCCGGTTCCAAGTCCTTCACGGTCGACGAGGACTCCTCGGTCCTCACGGTTGCCTCGCTCGTGTGGGCACTGCGTGACGCCTCGTCGAATCAGATGATGGGCGTTCCCCCGATCGAGTCGCTGAACTTCACGACGAACGCCGGGGCCTCTGCGGTCCTGCTGCGTGACACGACCGCGGACGACTTCTTCGCCAAGCTCCGTGCGGGCACCCTCACGACCTCGGACCTCAACCAGGTCGACGGAGTCTAGCCCGCACCCCAGAACCTCGTGCGACCAACCATACAAAGAGCTCCGGCCTCGTTCCCACTGTCAGGAACGAGGCCGGAGCTTAGTCAGAGCTGAAACGTGCTCAGGAACCGGGGACGGTGATCGGGCGCGGACCCGCCTGCCAGCCTTCCCACGCGGAGGTGAGGATCTCGTCGAGGCCGTTGTTGGCCTTCCAGCCCAGGTCCACGCCGATGGACTGCGGGTCGCCGATCAGCTTGGGCGGGTCGCCGGCGCGGCGGTCCAGCTCCTCGACCGGGAAGTCCCAGCCGATGACGCGGCGCAGGCCGTCGATGATCTCGCGCACGGAGGTGCCCAGGCCGGTGCCCACGTTGTAGGTGTGGTGGTCGGGCTGGCGTCCCTCGGCGAGCACGTCGAGTGCCGCGATGTGGGCCTCGGCCAGGTCCAGGACGTGGATGTAGTCGCGCACGCAGGTGCCGTCCGGGGTGTCGTAGTCGGTGCCGAAGATCTTGGCGCTCTCGCCGCGCTCGATGCGGTCGAGGACCATGGGGATTAGGTTCATGATGGCCGGGTCTGCCAGGTCGGGCCATCCGGCGCCCGCGACGTTGAAGTAGCGCAGGCCGATCCACTTGAGGTCCCAGGCGCGCTCGCAGTCGGCCATCATCCACTCGCCGATCAGCTTGGTCTCACCGTAGGGGTTGATGGGGTGTCCGGCCATGTCCTCGGTGACGACCTCGGCGGTGGGAATGCCGTAGACGGCGGCCGAGGAGGAGAAGATCATCTGGTCAACGCCAGCGTCCTCCATGGCGGCCAGCACGTTGGCCATGCCGCCGATGTTCTGCTGGTAGTACCAGGCGGGGCGCGCGACGGACTCGCCGACCTGCTTGCGGGCGGAGAAGTGGATGACGGCCGTGACGTCCTCGTCCACCATGAGGTTGGAGAGAACGGAACGGGCTTCATCGGTAGCGACATCGAGGCGAACCAGGGGCGTGTCCCCGATCCTGGCCGCGTTGGAGGTGGACAGGTCGTCGACGACGACGACGCGATCCCCGCGCTGACGCAGGAGGCGGACAACGTGTGCGCCGATGTAGCCGGCGCCGCCACAAACGAGAATGCTCATGGGTTCAGGATACGACGCGCCGCCCCCTCGCGGCTACCCGCACGGTGCTTGTGTTGTGCGGCCTCAGCGCGCTTGGGAGACACGCTGGGCGAGGGCCGCACCCTTTGCGCTGGCCACGTCGCGAAGGTCCTTCTGGAAGTCGCGCATCGAGGCGCGCAGGGTCTCGGCCCGCTCACCCTCGCCGGCTCCGAGGATCCGGGCGGCCAGCAGTCCCGCGTTGCGCGCTCCTGCGATGGAGACGGTCGCGACCGGCACACCCGCGGGCATCTGGACGATGGAGTGCAGGGAGTCGACGCCGTCGAGGTGCTTGAGGGGCACGGGCACACCGATGACAGGCAGCTCGGTGAGGGCGGCGAGCATGCCGGGCAGGTGGGCCGCTCCCCCGGCACCGGCGATGATGACACGCAGGCCGCGCTCCGAGGCTGATCGACCATAGGCAACCATGTCCTCGGGCATGCGGTGGGCGGAGACGACTCCGACTTCGCAGGCGATGCCGAATTCGGCGAGGGCGCCGACGGCCGCTTCCATGGTGGGCCAGTCGGAGTCGGAGCCCATGACGACGCCGACGAGCGGGTTGTCGCCGGTGGCGGTCAGCTGAATATCGAGGTCGGTGGTCATGGGCGGTCCTTTCGGGGGGGGGACGAGGCCGGGGCACCTGGTCCCTCGGCCGCGGACAGGTGGGGGGTTAGTCGGTGGGAACCTCGCCCTTCAGGGCGCTGACGGCTGCCCGCGCTCGTTCAAGAGCGAGGGAGGGATCCGCGTCGACAACGGTGACGTGGCCGAGCTTGCGTCCGGGGCGTACTTCCTTACCGTAGAGGTGCACCTTCGCTCCCGCTCCCCCGGCGGTGAATGCTGCAGCGAGGGCGCGCGCGGGCTGGGTGTGGGAGGAGCCGAGCAGGTTGACCATGACTGCGTGCGTGCCCGGTGCACGCAGCTGCGTGGAGCCCAGCGGCAGGTCGAGGACGGCGCGCAGGTGTTGCTCGAATTGGCTCGTGACGGACCCATCGATGGTCCAGTGTCCCGTGTTATGGGGGCGCATGGCGAGCTCGTTGACGAGGACGCGTTCGTCCGCGCCCTCTCCGACGACGAACATTTCCACGGCGAGGACGCCGGTGACCCCCAGCTCGGCGGCGATGCGCTCGCCGATGCGCAGGGCCTCGGCGGCCGTCTCGGGCCGGATACCAACCGCGGGGGCCGTCACCTCGGCGCACACGCCGTCAATCTGCACGGTGGAGGCGATGGGCCACGAGGCGATCTCGCCCGAGGGGGTGCGCGCGAGGAGCGCCGCCACCTCGCCGGTGAAGGGAACCAGCGCCTCGGCCAGGAGAGGGCCATTACCCCACCAGGAGGCCACGTCTGCGGGGCTGTGGGCCACTGCCACGCCGTGCCCGTCGTATCCGCCGCGCGGGGTCTTCACGATAAGGGGCCAGCCGATCGTGGCAGCGAATTCAACCAGCTGAGCCTCATCCTCGACGCGTGCCCAGGCGGGACACGGGATGCCCATGGCGGTGAGACGCTCACGCATGGCCAGCTTGTCCTGGGCGTACAGGAGGGCGCTCGCCGGGGGCTGAACGGAGACGATGCGGGCCGCCTCCTCCATCGTGGGGGCCGGGATGTGCTCGTGCTCGAAGGTGAGGACGTCCGCGCCGTCGATGAGCGCGCGGACTGCGTCCAGGTCGGCGGGATCTCCTGCCGCCTTGTCGACAGTCACCTGACCGGTCGAGCCGTCCGAGGCCTCGACGAGGGCCCGAAGGTTAATGCCGAGCGCGACCGCGCTCTCTGCATCATGCGCGCGAGCTGTCCGCCGCCAATGACGGCAACGGTGGGAGGGGTCAGCATCTCGTGTTCCACACCTTTCAATGTACTCCGCTGCTAGAAGCGCCGCGAGCGGCGTCCCATGGACATAAGGGGGCCTTCGGGCATGACGCGATCGGGGTCGAGGGACGCGGGGATCGCGGCGACCGACACGGTAAAGACCGGCGGTTTGTTGGTCTTGAGCTCGAGTCGCCCGCCCATCGCCTGCGCGAGGTCGTGGGCGAGGGCCAGGCCGATGCCCGTCGAGCCGTGCCCGGAGACGCCTTTTTCGAAAATGTCGGGGGCCAGGCTCTCCTCGATACCTTCGCCCTCGTCGCTCACTTCGATGATGACACCGCGCTTGGAAGTGCCCGCGTGTGCCCACACGCGGGTGGTTCCACCGCCGTAGCGCAGCGAGTTTTCGATGAGGGTCGCCAGCACCTGCCCGAGCTTTCCGGCGTCGGCCAGGATCGGACGCTCGGCCTCGTCGAGGAAGACGAGCGGGCGCCCAGCGGCCTCGAACTGGTCCTCCCATTCCTCGCGGGCGGTATTGAAGACCTCGAGAATGTGAATGGCCTCGGTCTGGCTGGTCTGACGCTTGGAGACGTCAAGCAGCTCCGTCACCACGTTGGTCATGCGCTCCACCTGCTCGAGGCAGGTGCGAGCTTCGGCGCGCACCTCGTCCTCTGTGGAGATGAGTTCAATTTCCTCCAGGCGCATGGACAGGGCAGTCAGCGGGGTGCGCAGCTGGTGGGAGGCATCGGCAGCAGCCTGTCGCTCGGCTGCGAGTCGGCCCGCCATGCGTTCGCCGGTGCGCGCGAGTTCCTCGGAGACCAGGTCGATTTCCTCGATACCGGACTTTTCCACGCGGGCGCGCACACCACCTGAGCCGATCTGCTCGGCCTGGGCTGCCAGGTAGATGAGCGGGGCAGACAGTTCGCGCGACAGGGAACGCGCAAACGACCAGCCGATCAACATGGAGGCAAGCATGCCCCCGCCGAACAGCGCGCACGTCCACGCAATGCGGTTCAGAGCATTCGACGCCGACGCCGTCAGCTGCACGGACACGCCGCTCGGAGACGAGGCCAGCGCGGTCATGGTCCGCCCAGGGAAAACCTTGCTGTTGGTGACGAGGTTAGCCTCGGGAACCTTAATACGGTAGCTGAGTTCGTCACCGCGACTATTCGCCTGATCAGCCACGAGTGAGACCAGGGTCGCCGGGTCAGTCCCCTCCCCCACGGCGCGCCTGCGCTCGATGCTTTGGAGGATCAGCTGAGCCTGAACATCAAGGTTGCGTTGTTCGGACGACCAGATGGAAACCGACGCAAAAAAAGCGCCGGGCAACCCCATCAGCACACAGACGACGGCGACGATGGAGACGATCATCCTCACCGCGCGGGAGCGCATGGCGGGCCTATCTCAGCGACGCGCTCAGCGCGCGTTCTCGAAGCGGAATCCCATCCCTCGCACTGTCGTGATGTAGTGCGGGTCGGTCGCATCGTCACCGAGCTTGCGGCGCAGCCACGACACGTGCATATCGAGGGTCTTCGTGGAGCCGGTCGGATCCGAGCCCCACACCTCACGCATGAGGGTGTCGCGCGCGACGACGGAACCGGCCTCGCGCAGCAGCACGCGCAGCAGATCGAATTCCTTGGCCGTCAGGCTCAGCTCAACGTCACCGACGAACGCGCGGTGCGCGGCAACGTCCATGCGGATATCCTGGGCGCGCAGCTCGCCCTCGGCGGGCTCAGCGGCCTGGCGGCGCAGGAGGGCCCGCACGCGAGCGAGGAGCTCGGCCAGGCGGAAAGGCTTCGTCACATAGTCGTCAGCGCCCGCGTCCAGGCCGACGACCATGTCGACTTCGTCCGTGCGCGCAGTAAGGATCAGAATCGGGACTCGGTTACCGGAGGAGCGAATCTCGCGGGCGACATCCAGGCCGTCCATATCGGGCAGGCCAAGGTCCAGGACAACCAGGTCGACACCACGAACATCCGCGAGGGCCTCAGCGCCCGTCGCGTGCGCACGCACGTCGTAGCCCTCCCTGCCCAGTGCGCGGGCGAGGGGCTCAGAGATGGCCGGATCGTCTTCAACGAGTAGAACTGTAGTCACGCTTACATCTTAGCAATTCTGAACCAAAACTTGCACCTTTCTTGACCCATTATCAGGGCCAATCAGATACCCGTTCACACTGCGAGATGAACGTTATTTGACAACGGTCGAAAGCAGATACGGCGAGACTGGACCGAAACCGCGCAAGTCCGCGGTCGGGAACTCTTCAAGTTCGTACCCGTCTCCAACCTCGCCGGCGGCGATGGCTGCAGCCGTGGTCGGATCGGTGAGGATCTTGCCGACCGGAGCAATGTCCACGAGGCGAGATGCGAGGTTTACGGTAGGCCCGAAGACATCTCCCGACCGTGAGAACACATCCCCGCGCACAAAGGACGCGCGCACGGGCAACATTTCATCGTCGGCATTCAGCCGCTCGATGAGGACTGTGGCCACACGCAGGCCGGTGGGCAGGTCATCGGCGACGTAAAGGACGGCATCGCCGATCATCTTGACGACGCGCCCTCCCTCCTCAATGACGGCATTACGACTCTCCTCTTCGAAGCGCTCGATGAGGCCCACGAGGGCATCGCCGAGGATCGTTGAGGAGGACGTGTAGGACACCATGTCAACGAAGCCGAGGCAGCGGTTGAGCGGGAAGCGATTGTGGCGCTCCTCGTGCCCACGCTGGGAGACCTCGCGGTCGAAACGGGACAGCGTCGCCTCGAGCTGGCGGCGCCAGGCGTATGTGAACATCTCCTGGAAGACATCGATGTACTCGCGCATATGGTCAAGGACGTACATGCGGGCCGTCGTATCATCCAGCATGAGGCGACGCATCGAATCCTCTACCAGTGCCTCGAACTGCCACAGGGCAAGGCGGTCAGCCAAGTGAGCATTCGCGCGCAGGAGAGAACGGGACGTGGATGTATCAATACCGCCAGATTCGACGAGATCATGCCAGCGACTGAAAACTTCCAGGTCGCGCTGGGAGAATACCTTGTCATCGGCGGTGGGAGCCTGGAAGCCGAGGGCAATCCAGAAACGGAAGACGCGTTCGATAGGCGTATTCGTCATCTCCGCAAGATCGCGGGCCGAATACGTCAGATGACCACCGAGCAGCTGGGGAACGTAGCTTGTTGCGGTCAGGTCATCAGGAGTTGCATGGGACGAAGCCGCGTGCTCATCCATCGCAAATCCCTCCTCTTTGGGCTGACTCAACACCACATCAGCGGGTAACGGTATATCAGATCACTTTTCAAAGTCACATCGGGATTGTGACCTCGAACATTGACAATTGTAGTAGTCTGATGAGTTTTTATCTAGAGAACTGCACGTTTACCTGCGAAAACCGATATTTCTGCACCAAATTGCAGCTTGTCTGCACATCTGAGACGCCTTAGGAGAGAATGTCCTCATGCGCCTTGTTCTTGCCTCCGCTTCCCCCGCCCGCCGAGCAACACTCATTGCGACTGGCGTCACACCGATCATCCAGGTGTCCACCGTCGACGAGGACGCCATCCTCGCCGCACTGCCCGGAGGGCGCGCGTTCTCAGGTGGCACCACCACCCCCGCCGACGAGGTCGCCGCCCTCGCCGCCGCCAAGTGCGCCGACGTCTGCGAGGCCCTGAGCACGCCCGACATCAACGCCGAATTGCCCGCAGGCGAGGCCGTCCTCGTCGTCGGCTGCGACTCCATGCTCGAGATCAACGGCCAGATGCTCGGCAAGCCTCACACCCCCGACGTGGCCCGCGAGCGCATCCGCGCCATGCGCCGAACGACCGCCACCCTGTGGACGGGCCACTCGGCGGCGATCCTGGCCCCGGCCTCGTCCCCCGACGGAACGGTGGGCGAACGCACGGTCACCGCGACCATCACCCGATCAGCCTCCACGCAGGTCCACTTCGGCGACATCTCGGATGCCGAGATCGACGCGTACGTCGCTACCGGCGAGCCTCTGCACGTCGCGGGGTCCTTCACGGTGGACGGACTGGGCGGCCCCTTCATTGAGGGTGTGACGGGCGATTATCACTCGGTCGTCGGTATCTCTTTGCCGCTGCTGCGCTCCATGGCTACCGAGCTCGGGGTGTTCTGGCCGGACCTGTGGGATGCGCCGCGCCCCTGAGTTTCGGTGCCAATCACCCGACTGTCGCGCCGTACTGTAGGGGCATGGACAACAGCACCGCATGGGGCATCGGCCTCGCAACGATCACTCTGGACGGCACGACACTCGACACGTGGTACCCCGCCCCGCACCTGGGCGAGGCAGGAACCGACGAGGAGCTGGCAACCTCGCTGTCCGTGCTGGAGCGCGTCGATGACGCGCGCCGCGTGCGCACCGTCGTCGTGACCACGACGATTGACCTGCAGGAAGCCCCCGCCTCGACGGAGGATGCCTACCTGCGTCTGCACCTGCTCTCCCACCGCCTGGTTCAGCCCAACACAATCAACCTGGACGGCATCTTCGCCGTGCTGCCCAACGTCGTGTGGACGGATGCCGGCCCGTGCGCCGTCGCCGACTTCGAGGCCACCCGCCTGCGCCTGCGCGCTCGCGACGGCCACCCCGTCACCGTGCAGGGCGTCGACAAGTTCCCGCCGATGGTCAACTACGTGCTGCCCTCCGGCGTTCGCATCGCCGACGGCACGCGCGTGCGCCTGGGCGCCTACCTGTCCGAGGGTACGACCGTCATGCACGCCGGCTTCGTCAACTTCAACGCGGGTACGCTGGGCCGCTCGATGGTCGAAGGCCGCGTCTCGCAGGGCGTCGTCATCGGCGACGGTTCGGACGTGGGCGGCGGCGCCTCCACGATGGGCACTCTCTCGGGCGGCGGCAAGCAGCGCGTGCGCCTGGGCGAGCGCTGCCTGCTGGGTGCGAACTCGGGCCTGGGAATCGCGCTCGGCGACGACTGCGTGGTCGAGGCGGGCCTGTACGTGACCGCCGGGGCGAAGGTGACGCTCATCGACTCTTCCGGTGATGCGGAGCCGCGCACGATCGCTGCACGCGAGCTGTCTGGCGCGTCGAACATCCTGTTCCGCCGCAACTCCCAGACCGGCCGCATCGAGGCCATCGCCCGCGCGGGCGTCGTGGGCATCGAGCTCAACGACGCGCTTCACGCGTCGAACTGAGTTTTCTCTACGAACGAGGCCGGGGCCGCCCGCGCACACTGCGCAAGGTGGCCCCGGCCTCGTTATGTGGCTGACGCGTCAGCGAGCCGTCCAGGCCTCGCGGATGCGGCTGGCGGCCGCCTGAATGCGTTCGTCGGTGGCGGTCAGGGCCATGCGGACGCGCCCGTGAGCTGCCGTGCCGTAGAAGTCGCCTGGGGCCACGAGGATGCCGAGCTCAGCCAGGCGGTTCACGAGGGCCCACGAGTCGTTCGGGTGAGCGGGGTCCAAGACCCACAGATACAGGCCGGCCGCCGTGTCGGGATCGACGTCGAGGCCGACGTCAGTCAGCGCCTCGAGGAGGAGAGCGCGACGCACGGCGTAGACACTGCGCTGGCGCTCGACATGCTCCGTGTCGTTGAGAGCGACGACCATCGCGTGCTGGACGGGGGCGGGCACCATGAGTCCGGAGTGCTTGCGCACGCTGACGATCGGGGCGACCAGTGCGGGATCTCCGTAGATGAGGGCGCCGCGGTAGCCCGCGAGATTCGACTGCTTGGACAGCGAGTACAGGACGAGGAGTCCGCTCGCATCGCCGTCGCACACGTCGGTATCGAGCAGGGAGGGCACTCCCTCGCTCACGTAGGGCTCCGACCAGGGCAGGGCCGCGTAGCACTCGTCGGACACGACGACGGCGCCGTGGGCGCGCGCCCAGGCGACGACGGCGCGCAGCTCGTCCTTGCTCATGACGTGCCCGTCGGGGTTACCCGGCGAGTTCAGGTAGACGAGGGCGGCCTCGGGCCAGGCGTCGGGCTTCGTCGGATCGACGGCAACGGGGGTGGCTCCCGCAAGGCGGGCGCCGATGTCGTAGGTCGGGTAGGCGACCTCGGGAACGAGGACGGTGTCACCGGCGCGCACGCCCAGCAGGGCGGGGATCCAGGCGACGGCCTCCTTCGAGCCGATCGTGGGGATCACGCCGCCGTGTCCGACGTCGACCATGCCCCGGCGCGCACCCCAGGCCAGGATCGCGTCGCGCACCTCAACGGTGCCGATCACCGTCGGGTAGCCGTGCGCGTTGGATGCCTCGGCGAGGGCCTCGCGGATGAACGCGGGGGTATCGTCGACCGGGGTTCCGACGCTCAGATCGCACATTCCCCCGGGATGTTCAGTGGCGCGCGCCTTGGCGGGCGCCAGCTGATCCCAGGGGAATTCAGGCAGGTCAAGAGGGCGAGGAAGGATCGTTGTCATACCCCTACCCTATCGACTGTCAGAGGTTTTCGGCCTTCCATTCCTCATTCTGAGGCGGCAGCGCGGCGATCATCGGATCGTCGAAGTCCTGGACGCCGGTCTTCTGTGCGCCGCCGGGGCTGCCCAGGTCGTTGAAGAAGTCGACGTTGGCGCGCAGGTAGTCGGACCACTCGGAGGGCAGGTCGTCCTCGTAGAAGATGGCCTCAGTCGGGCACACGGGCTCGCATGCGCCGCAGTCCACGCACTCCTCGGGGTGGATGTAGAGCGAACGGGCACCCTCGTAGATGCAGTCGACGGGGCACTCGTCCACGCATGCGCGATCCTTGACATCCACGCAGGGCTGCGCGATGACGTAGGTCATGAGACGTTCCTCCTGGTCAGTTCTAAAGACTCGTTGATTCTATTATTCACGTATGAGTAGCCTCGAGTCACCCCGCGTCCCCGACAGCGCTGCGAGCGGCGAGAATACGCCGATTCAGCACATCGAGCCCAAAGGCGTGCGCGAGGAAATTTCCGCACGCGCGCCTGGCGCAATTCCCCAGCTGCCGTGGATGAGCTTCGCGGTCGGCGAGAGGATCGTCATCCGATACCGCCTGGCAGACGGACTACACGACGCCCTGGGAGAGGCGCTCGAGGTGGCCCCCACGCACGTCACGGTCGCGACGAGGCGTGGGCCGGTTCGCGTGGATGCCCGCACGATGGTGACGGGCAAGCGTGTGCCTCCCCCGCCCACCATCTAGCAGGCGGGGGAAGGAAGCGGCGATCAGCGGTTGGCGCGGCGCTCGCGAGCGGCGATCTTGAAGCGCTCCTGGGCGTCCAGGACGACCTTGCGCACGCGCACGGCCTCGGGCGTGACCTCGACGCACTCGTCGTTGGCCGCGAACTCGAGGGATTCTTCGAGGGTCAGCTTGCGCGAGGGGGTCAGCGACTCGTACACGTCGGCGGTCGCGCTACGCGTATTCGTCTGCTTCTTCTCGCGGCAGATGTTCACGTCCATGTCCTCGCCACGCGGGTTTTCGCCCACGACCTGACCCTCGTAGACCTCGGATGAGGGCTCGACGATGAAGGAGCCGCGCTCCTGCAGGTTCGTCATCGCATACGGGGTGGCCTGGCCAGCACGGTCAGCGACGAGGGAGCCGGTGAGGCGCTGCTCGATGGAGCCCTGCCAGGGGGCGTATCCCTCGGAGATGGACGAGGCGATGCCGGTGCCGCGCGTTTCGGTGAGGAAGCGCGTGCGGAAGCCGATGAGGCCTCGGGCGGGAACCACGAACTCGAGGCGGATCCAGCCCGAACCGTGGTTCGCCATGGTCTCCATGCGGCCCTTGCGGGCGGCCATGAGCTGCGTGACGGCGCCGAGGTACTCCTCGGGGATGTCGATCGTCATGCGTTCCATGGGCTCGCTGAGGACGCCGTCGATCTCCTTGGTGACGACCTGCGGCTTGCCGACGGTGAGCTCGAAGCCCTCACGGCGCATCTGCTCCACCAGGATCGCCAGGGCGAGCTCGCCACGGCCCTGGACCTCCCAGGCGTCGGGGCGCTCGGTGGGCAGAACCTTCAGGGACACGTTGCCGATAAGCTCGCGGTCGAGGCGGTCCTTGACCTGGCGGGCCGTGACCTTGGCGCCCTTGACGCGGCCGGCCATGGGCGAGGTGTTAATGCCGATGGTCATGGAGATGGCCGGGTCGTCCACCGTGATGAGCGGGAGGGGACGCGGGTCCTCGAGGTCGACGAGGGACTCGCCGATCATGATGTCTTCGATGCCGGCGACGGCGACGATGTCACCGGGGGCGGCGGATTCGGTGGACACGCGCTCGAGGCCCTCGGTGGCCAGCAGCTCGGAGATGTGGACGCGCTGGATGGTGCCGTCGTGGCGCGCCAGGCCCACGTCAGCGCCCTTCTTCAGGGTGCCGTTGTGGATGCGCAGCAGGGCGAGACGGCCCAGGAAGGGCGAGGCGTCCAGGTTGGTGACGTGGGCCTGCAGCGGCATGTCCTCGTCGTAGGTGGGGCCGGGGATGCGGTTCAGGATGGTCTCGAACAGGGGCTCGAGGTTCTCGGTGGGCAGCTGGCCGTCACCGGGGTTTTCCAGCGAGCACTTGCCAGCCTTGGCGGAGGCGTAGACGACGGGGACGTCCATGAGGGAGTCCACGTCGATGTCGATGCCTTCGTTCATGAGGTCCTCGCCCAGCGACAGGAGCAGGTCGGTCGTCTCGGAGACGACCTCCTCGATACGCGAGTCGGGGCGGTCGACCTTATTGACGACGACGATGACGGGCAGGTGGGCCTGGAGGGCCTTGCGCAGCACGAAGCGGGTCTGCGGGAGCGGGCCCTCGGAGGCGTCGACCATGAGGACGACACCGTCGACCATCGACAGGCCGCGCTCAACCTCGCCGCCGAAGTCGGCGTGGCCGGGGGTGTCGATAACGTTGATGATGACGCCATCCTCGAGGCCCAGGGCCTGAGCGGCGGGGCCGGTGTAGTGGACGGCGGTGTTCTTGGCGAGAATGGTGATGCCCTTCTCGCGCTCGAGATCGCCGGAGTCCATGACGCGCTCGCCGGTCTTTTCGACCGTGTCGCGCTCGGAGAACGCTCCGGACTGCCAGAGCATTGCGTCAACCAGCGTGGTCTTGCCATGATCGACGTGCGCGACGATGGCGACATTTCGCAGGTCGGGACGCGTGGACATATGTGGACTCCTCAAATGTGGATACAGATTTATGCGTGTGAGGGGGCGAAGACGCCGCAGACACGACCGGTTCGAACCGATTTCACGCACATACGTCTCCAAGAATATCGGCTAAACAAGGGGCAACGCGATCCCCGTGTTGCGAATTCCACCACGTCGTGGACACATGGCGGAGATCTGAGGGCCCATCGGCCGGTCTATTTGCTCGTTCACAAGCAATGGCGTTAACTGGCTTGTATGACTGACATCGCCACGCTCAGCGCAGAAGTTTCCACGGCCTCGTCCCTTGTCACCCGCTTCGGTGCGCACCTGCTGTCGTGGCGTCCCACGGGCCACCCGGACGTCCTGTGGCTTTCCTCCCGCGCGGTGCTCGACGGTACGAAGGCAATCCGCGGCGGCATCCCCCTGTGCCTACCCTGGTTCGGCAGCCCCACCGATTCCCCGACGAGGCCCGGCCAGGGAGCGGGTGCACACGGTTTCGCCCGCACGACCCCCTGGACGCTGCTGGGAAGCACCCAGCCCGCGAACGACGCCCCGGCCTCGTTCTCCTTCGAACTGCACCACACGGGCGAGACCTCCGCCCTCTATCCGCATTCCTTCTGCGCCCGTCTGGACATCACCGCCGGGGCCGAGCTGAAGGCGACCCTCACCCTCACCAACGAGGACGACCACCCCTTCGCCATCGAGGCCGCCCTGCACACCTACCTGCACGTCGGCGATGTCAAGGACGTGACGGTAGAGGGCCTGGACGGGGAGCGCTACTACGACAAGGTCCGCGAGCGCTACGCCACCCAGACCGGCGACGTCACGTTCATCGGGCCGACCGACCGCGTCTACACGTCGACCCAGCAGGTCCAGGTCGTCGACCCGAAGCTGGGCAGACGCATCATCGTGGACAAGAACGGCTCGGGTTCAACGATCGTGTGGAACCCCTGGTCACAGGCGCGGCCACCATGAGCGACATTGGCGAGGGCGAGTGGCAGAACTTCGTGTGCGTGGAAACCGCGGCGGTGCGCGAGCGGGCGCTGACGCTGTGGCCGGGGCACCCCCACATCATGACGCAGACCCTTGCCGTGGAGACGCTGGACTAACCGCCCCGCGGGTAGGATTGGCCCCAGCTACGACCAGAAAGGCCCTCATGGCTCTCACTTCCGCAATCGCGTCCGCGTATCTGTCCGTTTCCCGCTGGAAGCTGTCCACGCAGCCCCTGCCGGACAAGGTCATCGTCATCGGTGCCCCGCACACCTCGAATTGGGACGGCGTCTTCATGGCGATTTCCATGTGGAAGTCCGGTCGCACGTTCTCGTTCCTGGTAAAGGATTCCGTCGTCAAGGCTCCGGTGCTGGGTTGGTTCGTGAAGAAGATCGGTGCGGTTCCCGTGGAACGCAGCGCCGCGCACGGCCTGGTCGAGCAGGTTGCCCAGCGCATCCGCGAGGCAGACACCTTCACGCTGTGCATCACGCCGAAGGGCACGCGATCACCGCGCGATTTCTGGAAGTCCGGCTTCTATCGCATCGCGATGGAGGCAGGCGTGCCAATTCAGCTGGGCTTCATTGACCGCAACACCCGCACGTTCGGCTGGGGTCCGACATACCAGCTGACGGGCGACGTGCGCGCCGACATGGAAGTGATCCGCGCGTTTTACGCCGACAAGGTCGGTATCCGCCCGGAGAAGACCTCGGTTCCGCGCCTGCGCTCGGAGGACGAGGCCGAATGAGGCTCATGCGAGTGCTGCTCGGTACCGCTGGGGCACTTGCCCTGACGGCGGGCGGCGCAGCGGCACTCGCCGACGACCCGACGCAGATCCGACTGGTCGAGGTCTATGAGATGACGCCGGGGGTGAGCGCGATCCACCAGGTAACACTGTCGACGTCTCAGCCTCTGATCAGTGAGCAGTGTCAGTCGATGGGCACGGCAGCCAAGGCCACCTCGTCACTCCTCGTGAGCGTTGACGGCGTGGACGGATGCCGCTTCACCTGGGAACTTGAGGACGGTGGCGCCGAGGTCGTCTCGGTTGACGACGGCGGTGTCTTCCATTTCGAATCGACGTCAGCCCGTCTGCTCGAGGGGTTCTCGTCTCCCGATGCGTCGGCCTCCATCGAGTCGGTCACCCTGATTGCGCACAGTTCTCTCATTATCGAGGCCTCTGACGGTGGACAGATCATCACCCCCGGGGCATCGACAAAGACGGACGCAAGCACGGTCACCTGGCATCACGTCACCTCTAACGTGAGCGCGACGGGAACCGTCGACGCCAACGCGTCCTCCATGCCCCCCTCCCCTACGCTCTCGCCAACTCCATCGGCCAATTCCGCCTCCACTCAGGAACGAGGCCACACCTCCACCGCACGTTCGCTGACCCCAATCATGGCGATCACGGGAGGAGTTCTCCTCATCGTCGCCATCACCGGCCTCGTGCGCCGATCACGACAGTCCCGCCAGGCCGCCGCCGACGCACAGTTCGCGCGTGATGCGGCTCTGCGTGAGGCACAGCGGCGCTCCGCATCGGCAGAGAAAACGGCTGCCACTCCCTACGGCAAGCGTTCCCTTGCTCCAGCCTCGTCGAAGCGCGACGAGGCCCCGCCAGCAAGCGCTCAGGGACCCGCTGGTTCCGGAGCCGAGATGGACGCAGAGATGGACACGGAGCGATTCTCCCCACCCGATCTCCCCTAGCAGGCACACGTCGCGATGGGCCCCAACCTCAGGCGAGAGGTTGGGGCCCATCGCGTGCGGCGTTACCCGACGTGGAAGTAGCGCGCCACGAGCTCTTCGACCGACACCTTCGAATCTGCCAGGTCGTCGCGCAGGTGCATGTCTCCCAGTTCCATGAGGTGTGATGCCCACGAATCGATGAGTCCGGCGGGGAATACGCCGAGAGCCTCGTAGTCCTCACGCTGAGCAAGGAGCCTGCCCGCCGCCTCAAAGCAAGAATCCGGGAGCTGATCCAGACCCGGCGTCTGGGACGCATCCCCATCCACTTTACGTTCACGCGCATAGTCGGCCATTCCCGGCTCAGTCAGACCGATGCGGGCGGCAACCGCGATACCGGCGAGCAACAGGTGGATCGCTGCCGATCCGTCGGGGCTACGCAGCTCAACGGTCTGAGAGTCATTAGGCAGATCGGTGATCGGAGCCTCGCCGGGGTTGGCGTCACGGAACATCGAGTCATCGATGTTTTGCCAGCCGAGGGGCACGCGCACGAGGACGGAACGATTACGATCGCCCCAGCAGATCGAGGTCGGCGCCTCCTGATGGGGGACGAGGCGCAGGAACGAGGTAGGAACGGTATTACCGAACGCGGTGAGCGAGGCTGCATGCGATAGGTAACCGCCGATGACCTGAAGTGCCTTCTCCGTCAGCCCTGATCCGGTCGAGAACTGGTTGACGCCATCCTTGACGAGTCGCGTGTGGAAGTGCATGCCAGATCCGGCCTGGCCGACGGCGATCTTGGGAGAGAAGGAGACCTCGATGCCGTAAGAGTGGGCGACCTCGCGCAGCACCCACTTGGCGAGGACCATCTGATCAGCGGCGTCCATCACGTCGACGGGCAGGAATTCAATTTCCTGCTGGATCATCTGCCGACCATCAGCAACGAAGTTGCCAACCTCGGAGTGTGCATACTTCACGGCACATCCCATGCTCACCAAGTGGAGGAGGGTTTCAGTACGCACATCTTCCCACTTCGAGAAGGGGCCTGACTCGTGGTATCCGCGCTGCTCCTCGACCGGATAGAGGCTGTCTTCAGCTGAGAACAGGTAGTACTCAAGCTCTCCCAGAGCCTGCAGCTCGCACCCCGTCTCCGCCGTCAGAGCACGCTGGGCTTTCCGCAGAATTTCTTGAGGAGCCGATGCGAGCGGCTTGCCCTCAACGTCATAGAAACCGCACAGGATGTCGAGCGTTGGGATGGATGCGAAGGGATTGAGGAAAGCCGTCGACAGACGCGGGACCACGTAGAGGTCCGAGGAGGTCGCTTCGACAAATGTGAACAGGGATGAGCCATCGACGCGCTCACCGAGCGTCAGGACACGGTCCAGGTGAGCTTTGGATTGGATCGCGAAGTTGAGCGTTTTGAGTCGACCGTCCCCACCGACGTATCGAAGATTCAGCATGAGGATGCGATTGTCTTCGATATAGCCGATGATGTCGGCTTTCGTGAATTCCTTGGCAGGCTTTCCAAGGGCCTGAACGAGCGGGTTGGGGCTAAGAGACACTGTGTCGGTCGACAGCATGAATCACTCCTCTTCGAGCATGACTGGCTTCACACAATTGTGACACACTCGGACACCACGAGGCAGCCCGAACACAACTCAATTGACACCGTTACCCATCGCGAAACCACCCCACCAGTTTAGTGACGCTTGTTACACTTTGAGTAGCCCACTCTTAGGAACCGCAATGGCGACAACACCCTCTCCCCTCCCTCACGATCCCACCAGACCCCCCTCTTGCTCATGGCGCGGCCTCCTCATCGATTCCGCGCGTACATTCTGGACCGTCCCGGTCATGGAACTCATCATCACCGTCATGGCCCGCTACCGTCTGAACGTGCTGCACTGGCACCTGACTGACAACGCAGGTTGGCGCATCCCCATCCCCGGCTACCCTGCCCTCACATCCATCGGAGCGCAGATTCCAAGAGCCCCGGAAGACTGGTACGACCATGCCTGCGCGCCAGAACGGTCAGGCACATGGCGCACGTCGCCCGCACGCACATCACAAGGCTTCTATTCTGACGCAAACATTCGTCACCTCGTCCGTTTCGCCGCTCAGCGCAATATCCGCATCATCCCGGAGATCTCGATCCCTTCCTGCGCCGGTGCCGCAATCCGCGCATACCCGCACGTGGGTAACCCCGCCCTCGCCCATGCACCCATACAGGAACACAACACGACGCTATGGCCCATCGCCTCATCTCTCCACTTCATCGAGGCCGCCCTCCACCACGTGTGCGACCTATTCCCCTCCCCCATTATTCATATCGGCGCACCCAAAACCGATTGGAATCCGTGGGAAAATGACCCCACACTCGAGCGCGCAGGCCTGACATCTGGGCAAGATATCGAGCGCCTATTTATCGAACGAGCAATGCACACACTTCACTTCCACGGTCGCCGGGCAGCCACCTGGGACACCGTGACTCGCGCATACAACTGCCCACCCCCAGGAACAATCCTCCTCTCATCACGCCACAGTGGATCGCACACCACCGAAGCCGCTTCGTCGGGCGCCCCCTGGGTTCTGGCAGACTCACCCCTCCTCACACTCAGCCATCCCACGCGCCCCAGCTCACCCACAGCATCTCCTGCGACCGCACACCAGCTCTATGAACTGCTGCCTCAGGCACTACACAGCGAACGGCTCAAGGGAATCGAAGCTGTCGCATGGTCCACGTCAATCACAAGCCCAGATCTCCTCTTCTACCACCTACTCCCCCGACTCCTCGTCATCGCCGAAATCGCATGGCACGGCGACGACGCCCTCCCATGGGAACAACTTGCCCCGCTCATCGACCGAGACATGGCATATCTGCGCCAGCACATCCCCTACTGGAATCCCCACGGACGTAGTTGAGGGCCGCGCATCCAACCCGGATACGCGGCCCCGTGCCCCCTAGCGGGGCGGAGTTCGGAGCAGGCATGAAGACCGCCCCACTAGGCTTTCATGAACGCAAGGAGAACTTCTTCAGGCGTTCCGCAAGCGCACGCGCGTCGATATCCAAGCGCTCAGCTTCTGCGACATCATCGCGCTTAATCGCGCGCCAGTAAGCAACCTTTGTGCGCAAGAACTCACGGCGAAGCTCAATAATCTGAGCTTCCTCCTGAAGGCGCGCGTCCTGCTGCTCCAACAGGGTCACAAACTCGGAGATATCCCTCTCCCCACCCAAGCCTGATCGGACATATTCACGCATGTCCGCAATCGACATTCCGGACGCAGAGAGACACGACACCCAGGTCAGCAGCTCAAGATCATCCTCGGTGTACGTACGGTGACCACTGGAGGCATCGCGAGCAATGGCCGGAATAACGCTGACATCTTCGTAGTAGCGCAGGGTGGACGCGGGCAACCCAACGAGCGCCGCTACCTCCTTAATGGAGTACGTGCGCCCAGAGCCGATTCCTGCCATAGCTTCACCCTAAAAGACCTCAAGCCCTTGAAGTCAAGCGGAACTGCGGGACGTGCATCACGCGCTGCGACCTGCAAAAAACAGGTTTTCACCAGCGTAAACACAGCTCACGGCGATCAGATTACTCGAGCAATCCTCAGAGGAGCTCGGCGCGCCTCTGGAAGGACCAGATCGGACAGGTCTGTTCACGCATCTGCACATCGAAACGATCGAGGAGCTCACACCCACCATTGAGGTAAAAGCGGGCATTCTTTTCAGTGGAGGTAACAAAGCCGTATGCGCGCCCACCGCGCTTCGCCACATAGTCCGGCAGCACCTGGGAGACCAGCCATCGACCGACCCCGCGCCCCCGCATGCTCTTATCAACCGAGAGCACCTCGAGATACCAATCAAAGTCACCTTTATCGATCGTCACCTGATCAGCACGATCAACAACGTCAGAAAAATCCTTGACAAGCCGGGGCGACGCGTATCGATAGAACTCATAGCCTCCATTGAGGAAGCTCTGCAGGACCCCCACCTTGCGGTCATGCATGAGCGCAGTTCCAACGATCCGCCCCTCATGCTCGACGACGAGAGCGTGTCGGACCCTCTGATACGAAGCAGCGAGCATCCGATTGATGGCAGCGAGACATTCCGGGTAACGCTCCGGGCGGTAGAGGTACGGTTCGAGCATGACATGAAGGGGATAATCAAGGAATCCCTCGGTGATAATGCGTGTCATCTCAGGGATATCAGCACGCGTGGCAAGTCGACACTTCATAGAGCCCCTCCTCAACTCGTTCAGCTTTTGATGAAACTAACCATCGAAAACCTGACCTTAGGTAGATACCTGTCATACTACGTGACGGATCGCAATCTCACCTTGTCAATCGGGGCCGTTTACCTTTGATACGGCTCTCTTTTTCATTTGACGACCGGTCAGCCAATCTTGCGTGTGCGACCACTCGTTGCTTTGTATCCACGGAGAGAGGATAATCGAGTGGTTCATATCAGGAGGACTGCATGCGATTCTTTCGCGCCCTGTGCGCCGCGCTCGGGGCTTTGCTCATCACGTCGACGGTCGTATTCGGCGCTCACGCCGCGGACGGACCGACGCTATCCGAGGCCTACGTCCTGACCAAGGACGGCCAGCTCGTTGACACGTTGACCGTCGTCGACCCTTCTCGCACGATGAGCGAATCCGCATGCACGCCGTACGCCGGTAGCTCCACAGACCAACACGTCGAGTTTGTGACACGCGACGACGCCACGGTCTGCCACATGCAGCTCATGTACACCCGGGCCCAGGACGAATCCGAGTTCACTCTTCAGGACTCGGGGGCGTTCGTACTCTCGGCACGCACCGACCAAACCCTGGCCGAATATCGGAAGGCCTTCGGCTCTTCCCTGTCCTTCGCTTCCGTCTCCCTGAGCATCGAAGGGGAAGTCAAGTCGGCGACGTCTGGTGCTGCTACGTCGGCGACGACCTACGAGGGGCGAGCCTTGTCCGTGTCAACGTGGACGGATACTGTCCCGCAGGTCATCACGGTCAACGGCACACTTGCTCCCGGCGGAAATCCGGCCGCAGCGGATGGCGCCAATGCTCTGAAGGATCCCTGGGGCGCAACGCCCATCCCCGGAAACGAAAACTCGTCCGATAGTGCATCCTCTGCTGCATCCGATTCTCCTTCGGATCCCCCACTCGGGCTCCTCATCGGTTTGATCGTCGGCCTCATCGTCATCGTGTTGGTTGTCGTCATCATCATTTACGTGATTCGTTCAAAGCGCTCGACGCAGCCGACTGAGGGCACACAGCACAGCACTGCCCCCTCACATATGCGACGCCCGTCCGCACCTCGGGGCACGGGGGCTTCTGCACCCTATGCGCCGGGGCAAGCAATGGGCGTCCCGGCGCAGAGCAGCCCCACCCCAGTGATCAATCAGGGCCGAGGAGGTACTTCCTCACCCGAGGCCTCTCGACGTGCTCCGTCAACGAATTCAGCGCGGCAGGATCTCACCTCGCTTCCGCAGCCCAAGCCGCGTGACACCGGCTTTGTCTGGGAGCATAAGTCCCGCCCCGCTCCCACAGCTCCCGCACCCGGCGACCCTGTTCAGGCGACCAAGCCCCCGAAGCGCAAGCGTTCACGTGATGGGCACCGTCCTGCCGTGTTCCCGGCACAGCCGATGCAGACTATGCAGCCGACGCAACCGATGCAGGAACCGAACGCGGCCGCTGCACACTACGCTCCTAGTTTCCCCCAGGGCCAGGGAGCACCCTCTGCTGCCCAGGCACCTCAGGCTTCGGCCGACCGCTATGCACCGGCAGTCCCCGCGACTCCTGCTCCTGCTCCTGCTCCTGCTCCTGCTCCTGCTCCTGCTCCTGCTCCTGCTCCTGCCCTGCTCCTGCTCCTGCTCCTGAGGATATTCCCACACCCGCACGCGGGATTCCGAGCCGTGGAGTCTCGGAGATGGCAGGGCACGCTCACGAGGCCGATCAGCAGCAGGCTGTCGCCGCCGCAATTGAGCACTCACCCACCGACTCTTCTTATTCGTCTTTCGTGCCCGTCCCGCCACCGAGCGTGGAGGATGCTCCCGAGACGATGCTGATTCCGAAGGTTCAGCACGCAGTCGTTCCGGAGCCGGAACCGATCACAATTCCGGAACCTGAGCCCGTTATCGTTCCCGAACCTGAACCCAAACCGGTTGTGGTTCCCGAACCCGAACCGATCGCAATTCCGGAACCTGAACCCGTTGTCGTTCCCGAACCCGAACCTGAACCGGTTGTGGTCCCCAAGCCGGAACCCGTCGTCGTTCCCAAGCCGGAACCGATCACAATTCCGGAACCTGAGCCCGTTATCGTTCCCGAACCTGAACCCAAACCGGTTGTGGTTCCCGAACCCGAACCGATCGCAATTCCGGAACCTGAACCCGTCGTCGTTCCCAAACCCGAACCCATCGTCGTTCCCGAACCCAAACCCGAACCGGTTGTGGTCCCCGAGCCGGAACCCGTCGTCGTTCCCAAACCCGAACCCGAACCGGTTGTGGTCCCCAAGCCGGAACCCGTCGTCGTTCCCAAACCCGAACCCATCGTCATTCCCGAACCCAAACCCGAACCGGTTGTGGTCCCCAAGCCGGAACCCGTCGTCGTTCCCAAACCCGAACCCGAACCGGTTGTGGTCCCCAAGCCGGAACCCGTCGTCGTTCCCAAGCCGGAACCGATCGCAATTCCGGAACCTGAACCCGTCGTCGTTCCCGAACCCGAACCCGAACCGGTCGTAGTCCCCGAACCCGAGGTGGCCTCGTTTGGTTCGGTGGACGATGACGGCGAGATGCCGACCGCGCAGTTCCCGCGTGTTCGTCGGGTCAATTCCTTGGCCTGGTCCACGAGCACGCGCAGCGAGTCCGCACCCACGGCAGCCGAGCCCGCGTCAGCGTTTACGATGACTCCCCCGGCGGCGTCTCCCGTCCAAGAAAGCTCTCCCGTAACACCGGCTGTGCAGGCTCAGTCGGCGGCGCCCTACGTGCCCCCTGCTCTTCAGGCCATCCCAATGCAGCAGCCCCCGGTCGCACCCCAGCGCCCGGTCGCACCCCAGACCGCCCAGGCACCGTTCGCGCCGCAGGCCCAGGCAATGCCACAAGCCCCTGTGACACCGCAAGCACCGGCAATGCCCGCCTCGCTCCAGGAAGATTGGAACTCCGAGTTCTCGTGGAACGAGGAGGCACGCCGCGAGCAGGAAGGCGAGTCGAAGCGTCGCAAGCGCTGGGGTTGGGGCAAGCGCCGCAAGCAGCGCGAGGACAACAACGAGCCCATCGAGTCCGAGAACGAGGAGCAGACCTCGTCCGCGCGCATGCCGATGATTTCGGTCGACGCTCAGGACGACGACTGGAATGACTGGCAGAACTGGAACTCGAGGAGCTAACCCAACCGGGGCGCGCTAGCGGCGCTTGTCGGCCTTGGCGAGCTCGATGTAGCGCGCGACTTCCGTATCCAGATCATCCTCATCGTCCGTATCTTCATGATTGGGTGCAGAGTCGTCCTGTCCGTATCGCTCGATCAGAAGACGTTCACGGTAGAGGTAGTCGGCGGTCACGCCGATGGTGCGGATGAGGGAGGCGTTGATCGCCACGCCCACGATAATGCCAACAACGGGCAGAATCTGGGCCATCTTCATGCCGACGAGACGCGCTCCGAGGGCTGCAAAGAGGGAATTCACAGACGCGGCAAGCGCGTTGTTCCCAACGGTCTCCATGGAGCCACGCTTGGCGAGCTTACGCATCACCTTGTTGAAAACGAGCATCGAGGTCTCTTTCGACGACGAAATCATCGTCATCGCTCTCCGGAGAGATCGCCTGAGAGAGAACCATTGCGGCAAAGAGGTCTTCAGCCGGATCCTCGGTGTCGTACCCGTAGTACGCAGCCGTATGAGACACCAGGCGCGTAGCGGATGTCAAGAACGTGATGATGTCGAGTCCAATCGCGGCTGCGACCACTCCAACACCCGGAGCCGACGCAATTCCCAGACCAACGAGGGCAGCAACGGAACCTCCCGACGCGACGATACTGCTGATGGCGCCCTCGGTAGCGGTCACAGCGCAGTAGCTCACTTTCAGGTGAGGCCTCACCAATCGGATATCGTCCAGGCTCAGATCACGGATGTCCTCGAGGCGCTCGATGTCGTTGCCGGCCTTTCGGTGTGCTTTCACAATTTGCTCGCGCCGAATCGTGGATTCAGCAGCCGACGTCCCCAACTCCACAAGCCCGAGAGCTCCCGAGGAGATCTTCCTGATAATGGCTGCCCCGCCGGGAACTTTGCGCGCGAGTTCAACGAGTTTAGCCACGGGCGCGAGCAGAAACGAGCGAAGACGCTGGGAGATGACACGCGGCCTGATGGAACGAGTCTGTGCGGCCTTCCACTCCTGGATGGCATCCCACTGGGCGCGATCATCGTCGCTCATACGCTGACGCATCGCGTCGGTGTCGTCGTGCATCTCTCCCGCCCCTCCTTCGTCTCTTCAGCCTACACGGCTGCACGACCGGCGCTCTGCCGTTCACATCAGCCCTCTGCAACCCCCACCATACCGTCGAATACCGGGGCAACGGGACCCGTCGGGGAATGCAACACGCGGCGTTGAGCGAGTTCCTCCGTGCGCTCTAGTTGCGGCTCTCGGCCTCGGCGAGTTCGACGTAACGCGCGACGTCGACGCTCAGCTCCTGAGGCCCGGTTGATGGCACGAGGTCCGTCGACGTGCCGCTCGCTTGCACGTGGCCGTAGCGCTCCGCCAGGAAACGCTCCCGATACAGATGGTCGGCCGTGTCCCCGATGGTGCGCATGAGCGCGGCGTTCAGGCCAGCGCTCACCACGATTCCGGCGACGGGAACGATCTGCGCAAGCTTGCGGGTGGCCAGGCGGACACCCATCGCTGAGAACAGCGATTTCATGGCGCTGACGATGACGCTTCCTCCCAGCATTTCGATGGAGCCCTGACGAGCCAGATCCTGCATCACCTTGTTGAAGGCGAGCATGGTCGCCTGCTTTTCCACGATGAAATCGCGCCCCGCTCCGGCCGGATCAATCGCTTGGGAGAGGACCATCGTGGAGAAGAGTCGCTCGGTGGGATCCTCTGAGTCGTAGCCGTAATAGGCGGCCGTGTGGGCGACAAGGCGTGTGGCCGCGGCAAGGAAAGCCGTGACGTCAACGGCCATCGCCGAGGCCGTGACACCCACGCCCGGCGCCGACGCCACGCCCATGCCGAGAACGGCGGCGACGGAGCCACCGGAAGCAAAGACACCGCTGACGGCTCCCTCAGCGGCTGCCGTGCCCGAGTACGCCAGGCTCAGGCGAGGCTTTACCGCGAGCACCTGATCGAGGGACAGCGCACGGATATCCTGCAGCGTGTTCACGTCATGCCCGGCGGCGCGGTAGGCCTTGAGGATGCGCGTGCGCCTCACCGAGGCCTCGGAGGCAGAAGCCGCCAATTCAACGAGCCCGAGGGCGGCGGAGGACACGGTCCGGGTCAGCGCCTCACCGCCGGGGACTTTGCGCGCGATGGAGACAGCTTTGCTCACGGGTGCTAGCGCGGCGGACTTCATCTTCTCGGTGATGGCGTGGGGACGCTTGTAGCTCAGCTGAGCGGCTTTCCACCGTTGGATCTCGTCCCACTGGGCGGCGTCGGCCTCGCTCATGCGCGCACGCAGGTCATCGTTCACGCGGTCCTCGTTCATACCGATCTGGTCCATCCTGTCAGCCTACACAGCAAGCGTTCCGTCAGGAGCTTCGGAGCCTGCACATGCCCTGTTATGCTTGTGACCTGGCAGTCACATTCGACATCGTTTGGAGGAGATTCCGTGGATTCTCGCTCGTCGCTCATCGACCAGATTAATCTCTTGCACGAGGAGAAGGAACACCAAAAGATCATCGCTCTCATCGAGGGGCAGCCTCCCTCGGCGATGGACTACGAGCTGACGAGTCTGCTGGCTCGCGCCTACATCAACTACGCGCAGCCCTACATGGATTCCTTCCGCGATCACATTAAGCACGCCATCGAACTACTGCGCAGTGTCGAGGCTGAAGGCATGGCGGATCCGCGCTGGTACTACCGCATCGGCACGGCCCTGTACTGGCAGGACGAGGAGGAGAGCGCGCTGACGTACCTGGAGCAGTGCCTCGCCATGGATCCGTCCAATGAGGACGCGCCGGAGATCATCGCCGAGTGCAAGGCTGCCATTCAGCGCCGCACGGTCGTGCGCCCCCTCGAGGTGCAAAGACTCATCGATTACTTCGATCGCAACGACTTCAACTACAGGGTCGAAGACCAGAGCCTGCACATGGGCATCGGTCGCGGCTACTTCATCTTCTCGATCGCGAACGACGGCACGGACCTGAGCATGTGGGCCGCGATCCCCGAGGACGTGTCGATGGAGCTGCGCCAGCGCCTCATTCAGGCATGCAACGACTGGAACGGCGCCACCACGTGGCCGAAGGTCTACGTGGCATCGCTGGACGACGGTCGTCAGCGCCTGTGCGCCGAGCAGTTCGTGACCGCCCGCTACGGCCTGACGGACGCGCAAGTCTCGACCAGCATCGAGCGTTTCGTCGCCTCGGCTGAGGCTTTCTTCAAGGATCAGATCGAACGCATCCCCGCCTGGGCGGCACCCAGGAGTAACACACGCGCATAAACGTTCCCCGGCCTCGTCACCATGGACGAGGCCGGGGCTTGTTATGCGCTCAGGCACGCGGCACGTAGACGCTGAGGCCGCCGTCGCTGACCACGCCGGTGAGTGTCCCGTCGTCCGCGACGCGCACCGACGGGTGGCCTCCGAGGATGCACTCCCACTCCTGGCCGGCGTGACGATGGCCCACGTAGAGGGTCTTCTCTGCGGCCATCCGGTCGGAGAGGATGACGGCGCAGCCGGAGCCGGGGATCTCGGACTTGCCTTCGCGGGCAAAGCCCACGACGTCAGGGTTGTCGAAAGCGTTGTGCTGCGGGCCGACGGCCGCGCGGGCGCGAATCGACATGAGGATCGGCAGCTCACGCACAGCGGGAAGGTCATCGGAATCAGGGGAACCGAGGAGGTCACCCCAGAACACGCAGGGAACCCCGGCCTCGTTGAAGAGGATGAGGGCGTAGGCGGCCGCCTTGAACCAGGGGGCGACCGTGGAAGCCAGGGACTGCCCTGGCTGGGTGTCGTGGTTTTCGACGAAGGTGACGGACTTGTCGGGGCGGGATGCCGTCAGCGTGTTCTCCCACAGGCGCGCGAGGTCCACGTTGCCGTCCGACACCGACGCATCGTGCAGGTGGTAGTGCAGGGGAACGTCAAAGAGCATGACGTCGGGGACCCGCTCAAGGTACCCCTCGAGCTCGCGCACGTCGCCGCTCCAGTACTCGCCGACGGCGGGCAGGTGGCGGCCCGTCGAGGCACGCAGGTCGTTCAGCCAGCGGGCGTAGAAGTCCGAGCCCACGTGCTTGACGGCGTCCAGGCGCAGCCCATCCACGCCGGTCGTCTCGACGTACCACTTGCCCCAGCGGTCCAGCTCCTCGCTGACCCGGGGCTCGGTGACGTGCACGTCGCAGCCCATCAGGTAGTCAAAGTTACCGAACTCGGTGTCGACGGATTCGTTCCACTGCTTGCCTTCGAAGAGCCACAGTCCGTTGCGCTTCGTGGCTTCGTCCCAGTCGATGCCGTGGAAGCACGTCCAGTCCCACGTGAAGTCCGAGTACGCGCCCGCGCGCCCCGGGAACGTGAAGCGTGTCCACGCCTCGATCGTCTCGGGTTCCCCGATCGCCTCATGACGGTTGTGGGGATTGATCGGAGTGGCTCGCACGGTCTCAGACGCGTCGGCGCCCATGCGGTGGTTGAGGACGATGTCGGCGCACACGGCGATTCCCGCCTCGTGCAGAGCCTCGATGGCTGCCAGGTACTCGTCTTTCGTCCCATACTTCGTGGGCACGGAGCCCCTCTGGTCGAACTCGCCCAGGTCGTAGAGGTCGTAGACGCCGTAGCCGACGTCGTTGATACCCGCGTGGCCCTTGTAGGCGGGCGGCAGCCAGATGATGGTGACGCCCAGGTCCGCGATCTCTTGGGCGCGGGCGGCGAGGTAGCGCCAGTGGCTGGCGTCCGGGGTCATGTCCCAGGCGAAGGCCTGCAGGATCAGGGGGCCCGCCTCCGTCAGGGACGAGGCCAGGGCCGTTTCAGTCGTCTCACTCACCCGCATATCGTGGCAGGTTTTCCCTCCCCCGGGCGCGTGAGGAGGGCAAACAGTGGCGGGGTATACACGGTAACGAGGCCGGGGCTGGGTACCGCTGATGCGCGCGATCCCGGCCCGGGCCTCGTCGGTGATGTCGTTACTTGCGGCGCCCGAGGCGCCCCTTCAGGCCCCCGGAGAGGCTGGAGGCGCCGTCGGCGATGCCCGAGGCCGCGCTCTTGGCGCCGACCATCACGACCTTCGCTTTGCCGCGCAGGCCCTTCTTGATACTCGTCGCCGTCTCGGGTGTCTGCCCCTTTGTGGACGCACCCAGACGATGCTGGTCCCACTCCTCGACGCTGACGCCGGGAGGCGGGATCTCGCGCAGGTGCTCCTTGAGGAGCGCGGATTGGGACTGGAGCGCCATAAATGTGAGGCCGCTCGACACGAATCCTCCGATGACGGGGACAATCTTCGAGAATCCCTTGGCGGCGGTGCTCTTCGTGATGTTGATGCCGATGAGGCGCAGGCTGTGCTTGACGACCGGGTACCAGGTGATGCTCATGAGGGCACGTTTTGTCGCGTGGTTCTGGTAGGCGGTCTTGGCGGCCACGCGAGCGAAAGCCGTCAGGGACTGGGCGGCGCCCCCAACCCCCAGCATGACGCCAAAAAATACGGCGAGCACGCCGAGCGTGTCGTCGTCGGTCTCTCGGCCGTCCGGGAGGAGCTCGCCCCAGCCGTACAGGTAGGCGAGCTTTTGCATGATCCTCAGAGCGTGCGCGTAATACTGCATCAGGTCTGCGGGGATCGTGCCGAGCATCGCGAAGCCGCCGGGGATACCCGCGACGAAGGAGATGGCCGCCGACTTGTTCGTCTCGTAGGAGATTGCCTCTTCCGCGAGCCTGTCGATCTCGGTCAGGGCAACTCCGGCGAGCAGCGGATTCGAGTCGATCGCGCGCGCAATTGCATCATCATCCATGCGGAGTTTGCGCAGCTCCTGGTGCAGGAACTCATCGCGGTTGACACGCACACCGGGCACGCGCACGACCTTCGCCAGGAACTCGAGAGCACGCTGCTCCGGCGCAGATTGCTGCCCGGAGGCATCGCCAATCGCTTCGCGATGTCTGGTACGGCCGTTCGTCGTGTCCGGCATCGGACTCCTCCTCGTCTGACGACGCGCTGACAGCGCGCGGGTGGCCCCCACTCTACCGGGTTCCTGCTCCCCCCCAGCCCAGGATTGACGAGGCCGGAGCTAGGCCGCGCTGTCATGCGTCCCTCGCCCCGGCCTCGTGACCGATGATCGTTACTTGCGCCGACCGAAGAGACCCTTGACGCCTTCCGCGATGCCGGAGGCCGCGGTCATCGCGCCATCGGCGATGCCGGTAGCCGCAGTCTTTGCGCCACTCGTGACGGCCTTGGTCGTGCTCTCGAGCGCTTGCTGGGCGTTGTCCAGCACGCCCGGCTCCTGATCGTCGGGGGTCGTGTCACTGACGGCCTGCTTCCAGACCTCGGCGTCCACTCCGGGAGCCGGCAGCTCACGCAGGTGATTCTTGAGGCGGTGGGACTGGGACTGAAGCGACACGAAGGTCATGCCACCCGAGACGGCGCCACCGATGAGCGGGATAGCCTTGGAAACGCCCTGCGCGAAGCCCTTCTTCGTGAGGTTGATGCCGATGTATCGCAGACAGTGCTTCATGACCGGGTACCACGAGGTCTTCGTCAGAGCTTGCTTCGTCACCTGCTTTTGGAAGGCAGGCACCGCAACCGAGCGCGCGAAGGCCGTCAGCGACTGGGCCGCGCCGCCCACGCCGAGCATGACTCCGAAGAACACCGCGAGGACGCCGATCGTCTCGTCGTCGACCTCGTCCATGTCGCTGAGGAGCTCACGCCAGCCATACAGGTAGGCGAGCTTCTGCATGATCCTGAAGGCGTGCACGTAGTACTGGGTCAGGTCCGCGGGGATCGTGCCGAGCATCGCGAAGCCACCGGGGAGGCCTGCGGCGAAGGACATCGCCGCGGACTTGTTCGTCTCGAAGGAGATGACGCCATCCGCGAGCTTATCGAGATCGGTCAGGCAGACGCCAGCGAGGACGGGGTTCGAGTCGACGGCGCTCGCAATCGCATCGTCGCTCATGTGGAGTTTGCGCAGCTCCTGACGGAGAAACTCCTCCCTCGTGATACGCACGCCGCGGATGCGCACGACCTTCTTGAGGAATTCAATCGCGTATTTCCGCTTCGGAGTCCTGCTGCGCCAGCGTTTCGCGCAGCTCGGCGACCCCCTCGGTCACGTCGTCCGTGAGTTCCACTTCGCCACTCGTGTCGAGCACGATCTCTCGGCCGTCTTCCTCGAATTCACCGTTGACGCCGAGTTCGTCGAGGTTGTCGCTCATCTCATTCCTTTACACTGCGTTGTCACCTCACCACGAGGTCTGGATACGCGACAACTATAACCCAGTTTCCGTCGTGATGATGCTCATGACACACCGTCATTGTGCTCGGGTGCAAGGACGCCAGGAACGGACATACTCTGGTCGCATGTGGATCCTCGCCGCCTCCCTGTCAGCCCTGTTCGCGGGGCTGACTGCCGTCCTGGCGAAGGCGGGCGTCGCGTCGACGAGCTCGACGGTTGCGACGGCGCTACGCACGGTTGTCGTGGCCGTGGGGGCGTGGGGTATGGCGGCGCTGACGGGAACGGCTTCCGGCGTTACCTCTATCGACGGAACCTCTGCGCTGTTCCTGGTGTTGTCTGGGTTGGCGACGGGCGCCTCGTGGCTGTGCTATTTCGCGGCGCTGTCTCGAGGGGACGTGTCCCGCGTGGCGCCGATCGACAAGCTGTCGACGGTCCTGGCGATCATCCTCGCGCTCGTTCTGCTGGGCGAGCCGGTGAGCGTGTGGGGCGCGGCCGGGATTATCGCGATTACGGCGGGAACGCTTCTGATGGTGGAACCAGCTGAGCTATCGGGCCTTCCTCGAGCGCTGCGCGGGGGCGGGAGCTGGCTGACGTTCGCGCTCGCGTCCGCACTGTTCGCCGCGTTGACGTCGATCCTTGGGAAGGTCGGCATTTCTGGGGTTGATCCGACGTTGGGGACGGCGGTGCGCACGCTGGTGGTGCTGGCGATGGCGTGGGTGATCGTGGGCGCGCAGGGGCGCCTGGGCGAGGTGCGGTCGATTCCGGGTCGCGAGCTGGCGTTTATCGTCGCGTCGGGTGCTGCGACGTGCGCGTCGTGGCTGGCGTACTATCACGCGCTGAAGGATGGGCCTGCCTCGGTCGTGGTGCCCATCGATAAGCTGTCGATCCTCGTGACCGTCGCCGTGTCAGCCGTGGCGTTTCACGAGCGTTTCACGCCGCGCTACCTGCTCGGCCTCGCCCTCATGTGCGCGGGGACGGTGGCCATGGTGGTCGCATAGGAGTTTGTGCGGGCCGCGTTTAGTGTCCTTGGCTTTCTTCCCAGGTGTCGGTGTTGCTGATGAGGAGGTGGGAGAGGCGGAATGGGCCTGTCGTTTCGGTGGTGGTGACCAGGCCTTTGATGGTTTGTGTCTCTCCGGTGAAGGGGTTGGTGGCTGTTCCTGCCCAGGTGGTGGTCAGTGTGATGGTGCGCGTGGCATTGGGGTAGGGGCCATCGAACCTGGAGCGCCATCCGTTTGGTGGCGTGTAGTAGTGGCGGATCAGGGCGGGGTCGGTGTTGGGCTTCATGCCTTTGTGCCAGGGCACACCCGGCGAGGTCGTGGTCAGGTCAGGGGTGTCGTCTCCCCAACTCCATGTGTAGGACGTGGCCGTGAGGGTGATGGTGATGTCGTGGCCCAGCAGGTTGATGACGTGGGTCTGCGTGGGGTGGGTAGCTGCCACGAGCGTGGGGATGTACTTGTTCGAGTACGACACCCCATCGGGGCGCTTATGCAGGCCAGCGCCGTCTGGGTGGATGGTCGTTGCTGCCATGTAGAGGATGTCGCGCGTCGTGGGGATCCGGAGTGGATCTTGATCGGATCCTCCCTCAGGGTCTGACGGGAGCGGACAGTTGTCGACCGTGTCATCGTCGGAGACCGTGGGGCTGTTGGGAGCCTTGTTGACATACAGGTTCTTGCAACGCGCAGGGTCCCTGTAAGGGTTAGCAGCGGGATCAACTTCCCCTTCAGCCGTTTGCCAGCTCCGCTGATCGTTCACGTTCCATGAATAATCAAGTGGGTCATTTTGAGTGAGAATTTGATATTGCATTTGTTTTTGAAGATATACATTGGCAGCATTGTTGCTGCTGTCTGCGCAGAATCCGAGTTCTGAACCGAAGGCGTCAGAGCAAGAATCAGTTGAGGGGATAGTGTTGTCGTCAGCAAGCGCTATGCCAGTACCGATATTGGACATTGCAGCCGTGACAACGATGATGTTGATGGCCATTATCTTTTTACTGACCATTTCGGGAAACACCTCCTCCAGTGACAATCCAGCGCCCGTCCTTCCAGGTCATAAAGAATGCCAACGTCACATCGAATGAGGTGGCGCTTTTGATAATCCGCTGACCACTGCAAGCAGTTCCATTGTTGGTCGATGCTTTGAATATGACCCCAATAGTCCCGTCCGGAACTCCCAACTTTGGGTCCGTTACAGGTTCCACCGATACGACCCCTGTGATGTTGGAGCTGTTGTCATACATCCAGCCGTTTGCATAGAGATTCTTGATATTTCTAATGTATGTCTCTCGAAAGCTCTCGCCAGGCTCAGTGATATCTTCAAAGGGCTGAGTGTCTCCGGTGTTCCATGCGTAGGTCAGCGTCTCAACAACGTACTCAGCGGTGAGTTCTGCTCCGCGTTCTGTGTTTTCCTTAGCCGCCTCGGGGAGCTCCGGCTTGGTGTAGGTGTCTGCCGCGTACTCGGCGGGGCGCACGAGGATGCCGTCGGGGCCGATCTGGTAGCCGCCAGACATGGCGGGCTCGCTCGACACTGTGGGGGCGGGGGTGGATGCGGCCGTGGGGCCTGTGGCCGCGACGGTGGGTGTGTCACCCCAGGCATGCCACCAGCCTTCGGCGACGCCGTTGACATAGATGGCGAAGAAACCGCCAATCACCAGCCCCACAACGGCGATGCGGATACCCCAATCAACAGCGCCGACGCGCATCCAGGAACCAACGCGGGTACCCGCGCCCCGGGGGCGCGTACGGCTGGCGGGCAGCTTACGGTCGATCGTGTGGCGCGACGTCGAGTCGAGGAAGGAGGTGTTTTCTTCCTCAGCAACAGATCCATCGGACAGGGGTGAGTTCTCCATGGTGTGCCCTCCACGGTGAGATGAGTGGTGGTCCGCCCCCGCCGTTGGGGGCGGACCCTTCCCTGTCAGGGTACGCGCAGAACCGATACGAAACACCAAGAATGCTGTGCAACCATCACGCAAATCCTCCCACCCGCATTCCCGTAACCGCACGAATGTGCAGACCTGAGCCCCGGCCTCGTCGATTCCTGTGGTCGTTCACGAGGGAAGCCCCAAAACAGTTGCCAGGCACGACCACCGAGCACCTAGGACATCCCCCTATAGGAGTCGATCCAACGCCTCGCGAATCTGCCGCTCCTCGTCAGAGCCGATCGTGGACAGACGCAGGACAGGAACTCCGTAGGCGGACATGATCGAATCTTTGAGATTGTCACGCTTCTGCTGTTTCTGACTCATGCCATGGAATTTCCAACCGTCCACCTCGATGGCGAGGAGAAGGCGCTTCGTCACGCGCGAGTACACCCCGAAGTCGAGCGCGCTATCCCTGAACACGAAAGCTCGCTGTTCTTCACTCAGGCGGCGCGTATTGGGCAACGCATCCCGAAGATACACCTGGGCCTGATACCCGAAGCGCGCATACCTGGGCTCTGCCAGCACGTCGCGCAGGCACTGTTCCGCTACATTCTCTGCGGGGGAACGCCTACGATCAGCCCACTTAACCCGAGAGTACCGCTCAAGGGACTCACTGTAGGCGTTGTAGAGGACGTCGAAAATGGAGACTATGTCCGACTGGACGATGGCGCTCGGATCGTACATCTCGATGTACTCGAGCAAGGCTCTCACATTTCGGCTGAGCCGGACACCGCCATGCGTGGTCACCACAACGAAGCGGTCTTTGGCGCGCGACACGATCACATTCGTCAGGGCATCCGCGTCATAGAAGTCTTGCGCGGCCGACCGGTCATTGGCATTGAGGACTGTGGACAGATGATAGTTCCCGCACCGCGCCCCTGAAATTTGTGCGCGGTCTCCGCCAACCATCGGGGATGAGTCCCTTCACCGAGGTCGCTACGAATCTGCTTGCTCAGGTTCGTGGCCTGTGCCCGAAACGGAGTCACGATACCCAACACAAAGTCGCCCGACTCATCAGTCCCTTCAAGCTCGACGCCGTCACGGATGCTGCGCATGTCCTCCAGGTCGGTGATGATGTCGATTTCCCGCTGCGAGAAGAATCCGCTTCCGCGCGACGGGCGCCGCGCGTGGTTTCCGGGCGCAGCGTAGACGATCGCGAGTGGATCGGGGGCATCGTCGTCGGGGGCGCGCATCGGAATGAGCTCGCCGCCGTAATACATGCGGTTACAGAACTCAATGATCGCGGGGTGGCACCGGTAGTGTTCCTTGAGCAGGGTGCTCGGCACTTGTGCCGACGCCGGCATCATCTTGACAGAGTCGAGCAACGACAGCGAACGGACGTCGAAGCGCGGCGTGGGCGGCTCCTGCTTGCTCGCATCCCACCCCTGGAAGATCGGCCCAAGCTGCTTGTCATCCCCAACGATGACAGCGTTACGGGCCTTGCTCAGCGCTGCTATGCCCTCCGGAATCAGGACCTGTGAGGATTCGTCGATGATAATCCAGTCGAGCAGCACGTCCTCGGCCAGGTTGTTCCGGATCGAAAAGCACGTGGATGCGACAACCGGGTAGGTACGCAGCAGGATATCCGTCTGCCGCTTGAGGCGCTCGGTTGGGCTGAGGCGGCTCGGACGCTCGCGTGCGAATCGGTCCAGTAAATCGGCATCCAGCGCCTCGCGGGAGTAGCGCCGATACTGCGCGCTCACCTCGACGAGGCCGTGGCGGGCTGCGCGGGCCTCAGCCTCCTCGATGCGGTCGGATAGTTCTTGTTCGCGAGCCCGATAAAAGGCGAACTGGAGCGCCAACTGGACGTGCGGGTCTCCCAGGTCGACGCCCTTCAAGGAGCCGTAGGCGAAGTACCGACGCACCCGCTCGATGAAGCCCCGCGGACCACGCCCCACCCTCGGCGCGCAGCGAGCGAGGGCAAGAAGGTCACCGATAACCCCAGAGGACCGCCTCGAGACAGCCAGATGAGAAATATCCGCTACGGGACGGCGACTCTCCTGTACTTTCCTCAAATAGGCGCCGCTCACGCTGGGCCTTCGTCAGCTGCGCGCGGATCTTCGGAATGTCTCGCGCGTCCTCCCACAGAGCGACGAGGCGCTCTTCTTCGGCCCGCAGTATGGCCTCGTCGGCTCCGGCGGGGGGAACCCGACGACACAGCGGAGGCCTTGCGAGCCCACGCCTCGCGCCTCTGTTCAAGAACACCCTCACGCTGATGGAAGTCCTTGACGCGCTCCGCTTTCCCCAGGTTGGCGACGAGGAATCCATAGCCTTCCTCCGTCAGCTTGTCGACGACGTTGTCCACCGCAGAGTTCGCGCCCGCGACGACGCCGACGGTCTGCCCCTGCGCAATCAGGGATGCGATCAGATTAAGGATCGTCTGCGTCTTGCCCGTGCCGGGAGGTCCATCAATGATCGAAATCTGGTGGGTGAGCGCGGCTCGAATCGCGTTGCGCTGATCGATGTTTGAGGGGAACGGCATGATCAGGTGATCGCTCGCACCCGTCTTCGTGGCGGACGTGCCCGCGAGGAACGCTTCCAGGGCGGACCCTCGCGGCGCTTGCACAAGCCACTCCCACACGTTCGCGAGGATCGCCTCGGGCAGCATCTTCTCGCAGCTCACCCAACGGGGATATTGGGCTGTCAGGTCGAGCTCCGCACCAGCTCGTCGAGCGTGCGCACGCACTTCTTCGCGGATGTAGTTGAGGGCGGCGGCGTTCTGCCGATCCTGTGCGGACGCATAGGTCACTCTCACCTCGTCGTGTCCGTAGCGGCGCAGTTTGAGCTTGCCGTCAGCGGTGCGGCATGCCAGCGTATAGCGGGGATTGCGGGGATGGTCTGCTCGGCGGAGCGTCCAGATAATTTCGACGTTGTTCCAGCGCTTGCCGCCGACCCGAATCTCATCGAGTGCGTCGACCGTTCGGCGCTCAACCTGGTCGTAGAGGTGCACCCTCTCCTCGCCGTATGGATACTCCTTGCCGTTGGTGTAGGTGACGACGATGCGGTTTCCGTCTCGGCGTGCCGTCGCAACCTTCCAGGTATCGTCCTGCCAGGTCAGTGTTTCTTTATTACGAATCAGCACGTGCATCGTCCGCGGATCGACAGACTCCATACCTCTCCCCCTCGAGTTTTACACCCAGGATAGGAGAGTTATCAGACCGACGGTAGGTTGTTGAATACCCACGTCTCGAGGCGCGCACAGCACACTCGACAACGGCAAAGCCGGGCCACGCCCTCGCGCCACCCGGCCACTGCCTCGTAGAAGACGCGGACCCCTCAGTCAAGGTCCTCCAACACGCCCACGTCACGTGCAGCCTGCCGCAGGCGCTTATCACGAGTCCACAGCGACACACCGGGGGTTACGACAGCACTCGCTAGAAGTGCCACATCGACAGCACTGAGGCCCCTCCCCCATAGCCGCCGCTCCTCGACGAGATGCCGCATGCCCTGATCATCAACACTGCGCACGATCATCAAGCGTTCAAGCGCTTTCAGGAAGATCGATCGATTCTTGAGATTCCCTAACGCAAGTTCAGTGATGACACTCTGATGTACGCACACCTGGTCGCGCTCAAGCAGATCGACCAGAACCGGCTCAGTTTTCCGCAGGTGATCGATCCAGATGTTCGTGTCAACGAGGACTCTCATGCGCGCTCTCGGCTCCGAGGCGCGGCCTCCGCCGCAGAATCACTGCCACCGAGCGCAGCGAGCTGCCGACCACTCTCAATTCGAACGAGGAGTTCTACCGCATCCCTAATCAAAGCGGATCGCTCTCTGATTCCGGTCAGCTCCTCGGCGCGTGCAAGCAGGTCATCATCGAGTGTGACTGTGGTTCTCATAGCTACCTCCACCCTCAGAATAGCATCGCGAGCATCATCATTTGATTCGACTATTGATGCTCACTCACGCTCACACACTCTAGCCAACAGCAAAGCCGGGCCACGCCCTCGCACGACCCGGCCACTGCCTCGTAGAAGAAAACTCAGACGTTGAAGCGGCGCAGCCTCGGTGGTCATGTCATTCCTCCTCGTCAACAAAAGGAATACGCTCGGGTCGCTGACCATGCACGAGAGCTACGTGGGCTTGGGGCTCAAACAGGACGACATGCGGAAGCGGCGGGGTGCATCCCCACCGCTTCCTGCTTCTTCAGGAGGCTGCCGGCCTCCGGGATTCCGTTTGTCCAGGCAGCGCCAGAATCTGCTCGCGGTCGCGTCGACATCGTCGTAGGCTCCGGAATACAATCCCTCTTAAGGTTTGCCTATCCTAAGCGAGGTTCATATGTCCAAAAGCCGCAATCTACTTGAGGACACCGCGATGTCGACGATCCGCGCCATCTACTCGCGGACTATGGCGTTGCCACCGGAGCGCGACCACTACCCGCAGTTTCCCGCTCGTGTCACCGCAGTCACCGACCTTACGCCGGCGTTCCGCCGTGTCACGATCACAGCCCCGGAGATCTCAGACGTGGTGCTGATGGGTGCGGATGAGTATGTGGGTCTCTTCATGCCGCCGCCCGGACAGGGCCTCCAAATGCCCGACTACACAGGTCTCAACCCACGATCGACTCTCTCGCGTATTCCTGAGGCCTCCCGCCCCGATCTGCGGTGGTACACAGTGCGCGAACATCGCGCAGCGCTCGCTGAGATCGACATCGACATCGTCAGCAGCGGGCACGACGGTCCCGGCGCCCGCTGGATCAAACGAGTCAAACCCGGCGATCCGGTCGGCCTGCGGTTCCAGACCGCGCCCTACGGCGGTGCTCCCGATGTCGGGCACCACGTCCTGATCGCCGATGAGACCGGTCTTCCCGGCCTACTCGGCATCCTCTCCGCTCACGCAGCGGACCCCGGACGGCGCTTCAGCGCGATCGTCGAGGTTCCGAGCGAGGACCATGTCCTGCCGGGCACGCGCGAAGCCGGCATCACCGTCGTGTGTCGCGGTGGTGACGACCCCGGTTCTGCGCTCGCCGCTGAACTTGGCCGGCTGCAGCTGGGCCGGATCGACTACGGATGGGTGTGCGCCGAGGCCAAGACTGCCGCACTCGGACGGCGCTTCCTGGTCAAGGAATGCGACGTCCCCCGCCGTCAGGTCATGAGCTCAGGCTTCTGGAAAGTTGGTCGTGCGCGCCTCTGATACACGAATCCACAGCGAATCCTCGAGGACCCCTCAGCTGAAACGGGAACACTACTCCTGGCGTTAAGCCATCAGATCGGCGAGGATAAATGCACGATCTTCACCCAATATATCTCCCAGCGGAGCAACATGATGCTCAAGCTTAACCGGCTCTTCGCATTTGAGGGTGTAGGTGTTGTGGGCGGGGTTGGGTGTGTCGTGGCCGGGTAGGGGTCGAGGTCTTCCGATGATGGAGATTGCTACACCGTCCATCTGAAAGACCTCGACATGCCCAATACTATCTTTGATCGCCCTGACCTGAGCGCGTTCACGCGTCTGGATGACCTGGGCCTAGAACTGACGGGCCAGCGCATGTGGTCAGACCATGCAGTGTTGGCTTGCCGGATTGCTGGTGCGGACCGGTGGTGTCGACGCTGCGGATGCCAGGGCGAGTCGCGTGACACGGTGGTCAGGCGCTTGGCGCACGAGCCTTACGGGTGGCACCCCACGATCTTGCACGTGAGCGTGCGCCGCTACCGGTGCCCGGAGTGCGCCCATGTGTGGCGCCAAGACATGAGCCAAGCGGCCGATCCACGCGCCAAGCTCTCGCGCACAGCGGCGCGCTGGGCGCTCACTGGGCTGGTCGTTCATCATGTGACGGTGGCGCGTATCTCCCAGGTGATCGGCGACACGATTCGCACTCGTACTCACCCGACAGCAAAGTCGGGCCACACCCTCGCACGAACGCCCACGTTACCGAGCAGCGCCCCCGCCAGAGCCGGCACTCCGCAGCTCGCGTCCGCGCACGAGTTCCCATTTCCGCGATGCGGCGTCGACGAATGACACGTGAGTGATCATTTCTCCCGCTTTTCCTTTTGTCATCATATTCAGTTTTATCTGAGCAACTTCCTGGTCAATGACCGAGCCCCAGTTGTACGTAGGGTGAGCAGGGATGACAAACTTCCCAGGCGGAAGCACAGCGAGGTCTAACGGCGGGTTGTCGCAGCTCTTATCAGCTCTCTGACTCTCAACGCGAATGTCGTAAATGGGCGCATCCGAACCATTCACCACCAAAATCGCGTAACGCTCCTCCCGTGGAGCATCAGGACATTGAACGCCGACAACTGTCACGTGCTCAGCCTGTCGGCGCTCCGCCGCAGACTCACGCTCGCTGTCACGCTTCTCTTCGAGCTTCACAACTTTCGCTCGTCTGCCACGAAACGACCGCGGCGAAAACTGCCAGGAGGCCGCCGATGGCTCCCACCCAGTCCGCAACCGATCCGACGTCCATCCGTCATCCTCCTTGATATCTGTTCCGAACTTGACAAGGTCACCATCGATCCCGCTAGACAGCACGCGCCGCAGGCTACAGAAACCGGAGCGCAGTGTCAGGCCATTTATGAAATGGATTTACATTGACGCTGTTATTTTTGTCAAACAGGAAAATCTGAGGGCAACGACTGGACATCTCAGCACCGAAGACATCCGACAGCAAAGCCGGGCCACATCCTCGCGCGACCCGGCCACTGCCTCGTCAGACCGAGTTGATGCAGGCGACTTCCGCCGTCGCGAGGGGAACGATTCCACTCAACGTATCCCCTAGCGCATCTTCAGCACGGTCGAGCTCGTAGCGCATCTGAAGGTTCATCCAGAATCCCGGGGTCGTACCGAAGTAGCGAGAGAGACGCATGGCAGTGTCCGCCGTGATCCCCCGATTCCCATGAACGATTTCATTGATACGACGGGGCGGAACACCGATAGCGACGGCAAGCTTGTGCTGCGTAATGCCGAAACCCTCGATGAAGTCTTCCATGAGAACTTCACCCGGGTGAATCGGAGCAATTTTAGTGGTAGTCAACAATCTCAACCCCTTCTGGACCAGCGTCACCCAGGCCGTCACGCATCACGGACGCGCTCACCACGAGCGACGAGGGTCTGCCTGAACAAGCGTGCGCACACGATTACTCTGCATCGCAAAATCAGGCAGCTTCGGATCTATCAACGCAAGAATGCCGAGCATATCCCGCAGCCGCCTACGGATGTCAACGGACAACAAGTTCTCATGATGAGCCACACGATTCCTCAGCTTCCTCACTCGATCGAGCTGATCACCCAGCCTCTCACGGCCGGAGTCGGAAGGGTCGGCATATGGAAATGCATGCGACAAACATTCTTGCCACAATTGCTGACATTGCTGAGGCTGATTCCAGACCCTCGGCTTGATGAGATAGACCCAGGTTCCGAACATAAAATGCGACACAACATCATCGTGCGTGATGGCTACCAAACGACGCGGATGCATCTTTGGACGCAAGCGTGATTGCTCACCTGCAAAATTCTGCGCGCTCGCCAAACTTTTGTGCGTGACAAGATCGTAGAGCAGGGGGCTGCTCCCTTACGGAGCGCCCAATCTTCCCCATAATCTATCCCTTGCTGGTCATTCCAGGCCCGAAGCTTCCGGTCCATTGCATTACGTAGACCGACCTCAACAAACGCAATCGTTGAAAACAATGCTCCCGCAAGATCCGCAGCCCATAAGTACAACTCACGGGCACGATCAATATCCCCATGAGCTTCACGGAGGTAAGGCGCGAACCTAGCTGACCCTGCTAGGCCCAAAATCACATTTTGGTCTCCCACGACTCAATGCTAACGTTCTACTAATCGCGTCGGGCTTGGACCGGCGCAGTCTACCACGGGGACCCTGGCCACAACGGCCAGGGTCCCTTGGTATTCCGAGACTACCCTGCACTTCAGCACCACAGACAGCCCCGCAGCGCTCCTCACAAGCAGGCGGCCGGGCCGCGCCCTCGCGCGACCCGGCCACTGCCACGTTCAGAAACGATCAGACGTTGAAGCGGAACTCCACGACGTCTCCGTCTTCCATGACGTAGTCCTTGCCTTCCATGCGGACCTTGCCGGCGGCCTTCGCGGCCGCCATGGAGCCGGCCTCGACCAGGTCGTCATAGGAGACGACCTCGGCCTTGATGAAGCCCTTCTCGAAGTCCGTGTGGATGACGCCGGCGGCCTTGGGGGCGGTGTCGCCCTTGTGGATCGTCCAGGCACGCGCTTCCTTCTCGCCGGCGGTGAGGTAGGTCTGCAGGCCGAGGGTGTCGAAGCCGACGCGGGCCAGCTTATCCAGGCCGGACTCGTCCTGGCCGGATTCGGCGAGCATCTCGCGGGCGTCTTCGTCGTCGAGCTCGACCAGCTCGGCCTCGAACTGGGCGTCCAGGAAGATGGCTTCGGCGGGGGCGACGAGGGCGCGTAGTTCGTCCTTCATCTCCTCGTTATCCATCTCGGCGGCGTCCATGTTGAACACGAAAATGAAGGGCTTGGAGGTCATGAGCTGGAAGGTGCGCAGCGCGTCCTGGTCCAGCTTGGCGCCCTCGGGGCCGGACAGCAGCTCGCCGCGTTCCAGCAGCTCCAACGCCTGGCGGGCGGTCTCGAGGACGATCGGCTCGGTCTTCTTGCCGCGCACCTCCTTCTCGAGGCGCGGGATCTGCTTCTCGACGGTCTGCATGTCAGCGAGGATCAGCTCGGTCTTGATGGTCTCGATGTCCGAGGCCGGGTCCACCTTGCCGTCGACGTGCACGACGTCGGGGTCGGAGAAGGCGCGCGTGACCTGGCAGATCGCGTCGGCCTCGCGGATGTTGGCGAGGAACTGGTTACCCAGGCCTTCACCCTCGGAGGCGCCGCGCACGATGCCGGCGATGTCCACGAAGGACACGGTGGCGGGCAGAATGCGCTGGGAGCCGAAGATCTCCGCGAGCTTGTTCAGGCGCGGGTCGGGCAGGGGGACGACGCCGACGTTGGGCTCAATGGTCGCGAAGGGGTAGTTCGCGGCGAGCACGGTCGCGCGGGTCAGGGCGTTGAACAGGGTGGACTTGCCGACGTTGGGCAGTCCAGCGATACCGATAGTAAGAGACACGCTCCCATCCTATCGGAGCAGGCCCGGTGGTGTTGCCCTACTTCGTGTGGTTTGGCCCGGCGACGCGGGGCGCGTGGGGGCGCGCGGGCGCCATACCGGCGTTCTTGAGGTCGGCGCGCAGGTCGCGGGGCAGCGCGAAGGTCGTGGATTCGGTTTCGGTGCGGGCCACCTCGACGGTGGGGAATCCGCGCTCCTGCAGCCATTCGATGACTTCGCGCACGAGGATCTCGGGCACGGACGCGCCGGAGGTGAGGCCTACGGTGCGGGCGCCCTCGAACCAGGATTCCTCGAGCTCGTCGGCCTTGTCGACGCGGTAGGCGGCGCCGGCCCCGGCCTCGAGCGCGACCTCGACGAGGCGCACGGAGTTCGAGGAGTTCGCCGAGCCGACGACGACCATGACGTCGACCTGGGGCGCGATGTGCTTGACGGCGCCCTGGCGGTTCTGGGTGGCGTAGCAGATGTCGTCCGACGGCGGGTCGATGAGCTGCGGGAAGCGCTGGCGCAGGCGGTCGACGGTCTCGCGGGTCTCGTCGACGGAGAGCGTGGTCTGGGAGATCCACACGACGCGCGAGGGGTCGCGCACGACGACGTTATCGACCTCGTCGGGGGTGCCGACGACCTGGATGTGGTCGGGGGCCTCGCCAAACGTGCCCTCGACCTCCTCGTGGCCCTGATGGCCCACCAGGATGATGTCGTAGTCTTCCTTCGCGAAGCGCACAGCCTCGCGGTGCACCTTGGTCACGAGCGGGCAGGTCGCGTCGATCGTGGCGAGGTGGCGGGTGGCGGCGGCCTCGTGGACGGCCGGGGAGACGCCGTGCGCGGAGAAGACGACGCGGGCACCCTCGGGCACCTCGTCGGTCTCCTGGACGAAGATCGCGCCGCGCTTAGTCAGCGACTCGACGACGAACTTGTTGTGGACGATCTCCTTGCGCACGTAGACGGGCGCACCGTAGAGCTCAAGGGCCTTTTCGACGACGTCGACGGCGCGGTCCACACCGGCGCAGTATCCGCGGGGAGCCGCCAAGAGGATGCGGCCGCTGCCCTCACCGTGGGAGGAGGGCAGGGGGGACTCGGCACTGGCGCGCAGGTCGACGTTTTCATTCATGCGTCCACCCTAGCGCCCACGGCCCGGGGCGTGCGCGCGCTCGTGGCAATCCCACACGCCTCTCATCGACGAGGCCGGGGCTGTCCACAGGCACGTGGCACGCCAGCGCGGTGGGGACTTTCCTGTGGCATGCTGAGTGACGTGACATTACCTCTTCCCCCTGCTGCGCCGCCTCCGGGCGGCTCGCCCCAGCCTCGTCCGCCCGCTGCGAAGGCGGCTGATACGACGCGCGATAATCCGTGGCCGCTGCGCAGGCTGACGGAGAACATCAAGGTGTACGTGGACCGCATGAGCCCCCTGTGGGTGGAGGGCCAGGTCGTCGAGTACAAGGTGCGCCCGGGCGCGAAGATGCACTTTTTGACGCTGCGCGACCTTGAGACGGACACATCGATGACGGTGACCGCGTGGGCGGGCGTCATGGATTCCACGCCCCTGACCGAGGGTGCGCGCGTGGTGACACGCGTGAAGCCGGTGTTCTGGGAGCGCTCGGGCCGACTCAACCTGCAGGCGGCGGAGATTCACCTGCAGGGCGTGGGCGACCTGCTGGCCCAGATCGAGGCACTGCGCGCCCGCCTGGCCGCCGAGGGCCTGTTTGCGGATGGGCGCAAGAAGCCGCTGCCGTTCCTGCCGCGCACGATCGGCCTGATCTGCGGCCGCAACGCGAAGGCGAAGGACGACGTGGTCGTGAACGCGTCGGACCGCTGGCCCAGCGCGCGTTTTGAGATCCGTGAAGTCGCCGTGCAGGGCGATCACTGCGTGCCCGAGGTGGGCCGCGCCCTCCTCGAACTGGACGCCATGGACGAGGTCGACGTCATCGTCATCGCGCGCGGTGGCGGCGCGGTCGAAGACCTCCTCCCCTTCTCCGACGAGCGCCTCGTGCGCGCCGTCGCGGACGCCCGCACGCCCATCGTCTCCGCGATCGGCCACGAGGGCGACTCTCCCCTGCTGGACCTGGTCGCCGACTACCGCGCCTCGACCCCGACGGACGCAGCTCGCCGCATCGTGCCGGACCGCGCCCGCGAGCGCGACGGCATCTCCCAGGCGCTGACCCGCATGCGCGGGGCGCTGGGGGCGCGCCTGGCGACGGAGCGCTCGAACCTGACACTGATCGCGTCGCGTCCGGTGCTCCAGGGCCCGGAGGCCATCGTCGAGGGGCACCGCGTGGCCCTGACCCAGCGGGTCACCGCAATGCGATCGGCGATCGAGCGTCGGCTCGCCTCAGAGCGCCAGCAGCTGACGCGCTCGCGCGCGACGCTGACCGCCCTGTCCCCGCAGGCGACGCTCGATCGCGGCTACGCGCTGCTCAAGACCCCCTCGGGTGCACTCATCACGTCCTCGGCGCAGGTGAAGAAGGGCGACCTCATCGAAGGCATCCTCGCGTCGGGCCGCATGGTCGCCCAGGTCGTGGGCGCCACCAACCCGGCTCCTCCAGCGGACGCGCCCGACACAGGCGCCTGATCCGTAGGCCCCGCCCCGGCCTCGTCCCCATACCTCCCACTCAAAGGAAGACTCTCATGACCACGAACGACCAGCTCCCCGATCCCCAGTCCCTCGGCTACGAGGAGGCGCGCGACGAGCTCGTGCGCATCGTCCAGACCCTCGAGGGCGGACAGGCCCCCCTCGAGGACACTCTCACGATGTGGGAACGCGGCGAAGCCTTGGCGGCCCGCTGTTCCCAGATCCTGGATGGAGCCCAGGAGCGTCTTTCTGGACGCACCTCCACACCCTCCCCCGAAGCACGCTAATGTACATTCTGTAGATCCGCTCACACGCAGGTGAGGAGACACCATGACGGTGCAATCTGGCCCCCACATTCTCGCGATCGGCGAGGCGCTCATCGACGTCGTCATCACGCACGAGCAGCCCGACTTCCCCGTTGAGATCCCCGGTGGCTCTCCCGCGAACGTCGCCCTAACGCTGGGGCGTCTGGACCGGCCGGTGGCGCTGGCGACCTGGATCGGTCTGGACGAGCGCGGCCGCCTCATCGACTTCCACATGTACGATTCCGGCGTGCACGTCACCGGGGCCTCGCGCGGTGCCTCGCACACGTCGACGGCGCTGGCCCGCCTGGACGAGTCGGGGGCCGCCTCCTACACCTTCGACCTGGAGTGGGCGCCGGCTCCACCAATCACCGTTCCACCTACCGCTCAGATCATCGAGGCGGGCTCAATTTCGGCGATCATCGAGCCCGGCGCCTCCGCCGTTCTTGACGCGCTGACCCGCGGCCGCGAGCACGCGCTCATATGCTTCGACCCGAACGCGCGCCCCTCGATCATGGGCGAACCCGAGGCGGCCCTCGCCTCCCTCGAACGCTTCATCGCCCTCGCGGACGTCGTCAAGGTCTCCGACGAGGACATCGAGTGGCTGACAGGCGGCGCCTGCATCGACGAGGTCGTGGAGCGTTGGCTGGGCATGGGACCGGCGCTCGTCGTCGTCACGTGCGGCAAGCACGGGAGCCTCGCCGTCACCTCCTCGGGCCTGCGCTTCACGAAGACCCCGAGCGCTGTCAAGGTCGTCGACACGGTCGGCGCGGGCGACTCTTTCATGGGCGGCATGATCGACGCCATGTGGGGCATGGGCCTGCGCGGCGCCGACGCGCGCGAGGCACTGCGCTCCCTGCCCGAGGAGCAGGTCCGCGCCATCATCGACCGCGCCAGCGCCGTCTCCGACGTGACCGTCTCACGCAAGGGCGCGAACCCGCCCTGGGCGCACGAGCTGCCCTAAGCACACCACACACGTGACGAGGCCGGTCCCCACGACGGGGTCCGGCCTCGTTCAATGCACGCGTCGGCGCGCTCGACGTGCGCTTACTTGCCCATGCGGCGCTCGCGCTGCGCGTAGGAGCGCAGGGCGCGCAGGAAGTCAACGCGGCGGAAATCCGGCCAGTAGACCTCGCAGAAGTAGTACTCGGAGTGCACGGACTGCCACAGCATGAAGCCCGACAGACGCTGCTCGCCCGAGGTTCGGATAACGAGGTCGGGGTCGGGCTGGTCCTTCGTGTACAGGTGCGCGGTGATATCCGCGTCGGTGAAGGAGTCGGCGAGCTCGTCGAGGGAGCGCCCCTGGGCCGACGCCTCGCGCATCATGGAGCGCACGGCCTCGGTGATCTCGTGTCGGCCGCCATAGCCAACCGCGATATTGACGGTCATTCCCTGCACGTCGGCGGTGCGCGCGATGGACGCACGCAGGTCTTCGGCCACCTTCTCGGGCAGCAGAGACAGTCGCCGACGACGGCCAGCTTCCAGCGCCCCTGGTCCGCCAGGAGGGAGACAGCCTCGCAGATAATGCGCAGCAGCTCGCCCAGCTCGCCGGCATCGCGCGAGAGATTATCGGTGGACAGGAGCCATAGCGTCACGATCGACACACCCGCGTCATCGGACCACTGGAGGAACTCGCTGATCTTCCCGGCGCCAGCGCGGTGTCCCTGCGAGGCGGTCGCGCCCAGGGACTTCGCCCAGCGGCGGTTACCATCCAGGATCACGCCAATGTGTGCGGGTACGGCGGCGTCAGACAGCTCGGCTTTGAGGCGACGCTCGTACATGTCGTAGAGCATGTTCCACTGGGCCATGATGTCCCTCCCTACTGTCGCACCCTGCGGCGCGGCGTACTCTTATGACATTAAGGGTATCGCGCCGTAGGACGGCAGGGAAACACAAGCACTCTCGAAGAGCGAGAACACGCCTATCATAACAAGTTACGGCATAGTAACCTACGGACTCGTAAGAAAAGTTGACAGATTGACAGGGGGAACGGATGAAGATCGCATCGCTCACGCCCAAAGAGTGGTTCTCGGGCCAGCTCGTGCAGATCAAGCCGAAGCTGCGCGGGTGGCTGCACTTTGGCTGCCGCCCCGCTGTCCCTGGCCGCGTCCATCGTCCTCGTGTGCCTGGCGCCCACGACCCCCACGAAGATCGGATCCGCCGTCTACCTGGCCTGCTCCCTCGTCCTCTTCGGCGTCTCCGCGGCCTATCACCGCTTCTACTGGGCACCGCGTTGGGAGATCATGTGGAAGCGCCTGGACCACTCCAACATTTTCCTGCTCATTGCGGGCACCTACACGCCGATCACGATCGCGCTCCTGGACCGATCTGACGCGACGGTCCTCCTGTCGGTCGTCTGGGGCGGAGCAGTCGTCGGTATCCTCCTCAACCTCTTTTGGCCCACCGCTCCGCGCTGGCTGACCACCCTCGTCTACGTCGCGCTCGGATGGGTCGCGGTCTGGTATCTGCCCCAGCTGTGGGCCGGCGGCGGCCCTATCGTGGTGTGGCTGATCGTCGCCGGAGGTGTCCTCTACACGCTCGGCGCGGTCGTCTACGGCACGAAGAAGCCCAATCCCTCCCCCACCTGGTTCGGCTTCCACGAGATCTTCCACGCCTTCACCGTCGCGGCGTGGGCCTGCCACTGCGTCGCCGTCTACCTGGCGGTCCTGAATTCCTGACGCGCCGCCCGGCCAGGCTGCGCCCGTGGGCTGGCGCAATGTTGCTACACTCAACACCATGCGCGCCGGCACCCGTGTGTCGGCGCTCGATTACTGACACGTCATTGGAGGAACCATGGCTGACACACAGTGGCTCACGCAGGCCCAGTACGACCTGCTTGCAAACGAGCTGAAAGAGCGCGTCGAGGTCAAGCGCGTCGAGATCGCGCGCCTCATTGATGCAGCCCGCCAGGAAGGCGACCTGCGCGAGAACGGCGGCTACCACGCCGCGCGCAACGAGCAGTCCATGAACGAAACCCGCATCCAGGCCCTCCAGGAAATGCTGGAGCATGCACAGGTCGGAGAGACCCCTGCCGACGACGGCATCGTCGAGCCCGGCATGGTCGTCACCGCCCTGGTTGCGGGCCGCGAGCAGAAGTTCCTGCTGGGTTCGCGTGACGCCGGCGGCGACCTGGGCATCCAGGTCTTCTCCGCTCAGGCTCCCCTGGGTGCCGCCGTCATCGGCCACAAGGCCGGCGACAAGCTCTCCTTCGAGGCCCCCACCGGCCGTATGATCGACGTCGAGATCCTCGACGCCAAGCCTTTCGAAGGCTGAGTCCACAGTCGGCGAGGCCCACGCGACCTCGCCCCTCGATCAACGCGAAGCGGGTCCCACCGATCGGTGGGACCCGCTTCTTGCGTATGCGGCTAAGGAAGCCTTAGGCCTCCACGTGGGGCGTCGGAGGCTCCCCCGGCTTCTGCTTCTCATCAGCCGACGCTTCCTCCCGGTCGGCGTCGCTCTCCGACTCGACGCGGGCCTCGACGTGAAGATCCACGGACGCAACAACCTCGTCCTCGTTCGACTCCTCACGAGCCACGTAGGGACGCGTGTCGGGCTTACCGGCGTAGGAGGCTGCGATCTCCTCCTCGAGGGCGCCGGGAGGACCACCCGGGCGATCCGACGCGGTCGCGAGCTCGGGCAAGGGGTCGTAGCCATGCAGGTACATGACGGTCGCGTTGATGAACGCCGCAATCGGCACCGAGAAGACCGCACCAGCGATGCCAGCGATCGCGGAACCCGCGGTGATGACGAGCATGACGGCGACGGGGTGCAGGGACACCGCGTTCGACATCATGAAGGGCTGCAGAATGTTGGATTCAACCTGCTGGACGACCAGGATGATCACCAGCATGATGATGGCCTTCGTCAGGCCGCCGTTCACGGCCGCCACCAGCACCGCGATGACACCCGATGTCAGGGCACCCAGAATCGGCACGAATGCCGCAAAGAAGGTGATGACGCCAATCGGAATAGCCAGGGGCACGCCCAGGAAGAAGGCTCCCAGCGCGATGCCGATCGCGTCAATGGCCGCCACCTGGATCTGCGTACGGACATAGGAGCCGAAGGTCGCCCAGCCGCGGATCGCGCTCTCGTGGACGGGGACACGAGCGGGGGCGGGCAGCAGACGCACGCACCACAGCCAGATCGAGCGGCCCTCTTTCAGGAAGAAGAACAGACAGAAGAGCATCGTCAGGCCGGAGGTGGCCAGCGTGCCCACTGACGTGGTGATGCTGAGGGCCCCTGTCGCCAGCGTCTCCTTGTTGGTGTTGAGCCAGCTGACCAACTCGGAACGCAGCTGCTCGGCCGCGGCGGTCAGGACGGTCGTATCGATCTTGAGGGGGCCGTTCTGCAGGAACTCGTTGTGTAGGATCGCGTCGAGCAGGGCACGGAAACCCTCGGCGGCCTGTTGGGCCAGCTGCGGGACCTGCTGGATGAGTTCGGCGGCGGCCTGGCTGAGCGCACCGGCGACAGCCGCAAAGAAGACGAGCAGGCCGACGGTCGCTGCCAGAGACGAAGGGAAGTGCAGGCGCCTGCGCATCCACGACACGAGGGGTTCGAGGAGGACCGTCACCGTCAGCGCGATCGCGACGGGCATGATGACGATCGTCAGGCGCGCAATGCCCCACAGCACCGCCATGACCAGGCCAGCGACGACCAGAGTGCGCCACGAGAACGCCGCAGCCACGCGCAGGGTACGCGGGACGGCCACGGCGACATCACGCTCATCTTCGTGCTCCTCGCGTACCGACACCATGACGGGAGCGGGCGTGGGTTCGTCGGTGTGCTTCGCGGGCAGCGCCGCAGAAAGCCTGCCCATGAGGTCGGATAGTTTCCAGCGCGGCTGTTCCTGAGTATCGGCCACGGTCCCTCCTTTTCGTTCTTCCTTAAGCGTACCCGCCCACTCCCCCATTTCCGTTCGCGCACCGCGCCATGTGCGCATACGAAGCGCATACTGTCAGATATGAGAAATATCTTCACGCTCGCACAGACGGATGTTCATCCCACAACGCACGCGGTCCTTGGGTCGAACATGAGGGCCGAGGCCGAGGCAGGCCAGGAGGTCATCTACCTGGCCGCGGGGGTGTTTCTGGGGCGTCGAGAAGGCCCTGTGGAATACGCCCGGCGTCGTCACCACGGCGACGGGCTACATGGGAGGTCGCACCATCGATCCCACATACGAGCAGGTGTGCTCACATTCGACGGGTCACGCGGAGACCGTGCGCGTCGTCTTCGATACCGCACTCACCAGCGCTGCTGACCTGGTTCGACTCTTCTTTGAGATCCACGATCCCACGCAGGTGGGCGGCCAGGGCAACGACATCGGCGACCAGTACCGCTCTGCGATCTGGACGACCACGCCCGAGCAGCTGCGCGACGCGACGACCCTGCGAGCGGCCTACCAGGAGGTTCTCACTGAGCGCGGTTTCGGCCCGATCCAGACCGACATTTCTGCCGCACCCAACGGGGACTCCACCGCACGCTTCTGGTACGCGGAGGACTACCACCAGCAGTACCTCTTCAAGAACCCGGGCGGCTACGAGTGCCACGCACGCACGGGCGTCGCGTGCCCGGCGCTCCCCCACAACTAAACGGGTACTGCGAGCATAGGACGGGGCGGGTCGGCACGAATGTGCCGACCCGCCCCGCATTGGCGATGAGATCAGTTCACGCCGAGGATGTCGGTGACGAACACGAGGGTCGCGCCGCCGGGGATGCCCGCCTGCGGGACACCACGCTCACCGTAGCCGAGTTCAGCGGGGATGGACAGCAGAACGCGGTCGCCCACGCGCTTACCCACGAGGCCCTCGTCCCAACCGGGGATGACCATGCCGACGCCGATCTGGAAGGACAGGGCGCCGCCGCGGTCGAAGGAGTTATCGAAGTCCACCGTCGAGCCGAAGACCGCACCGTAGTAGTGGCAGGTGATGGTGTCGCCGGCCTCGACCTCCTGGCCATCGCCGGCGTGGAGGACCTCGACGACGAGCTCATCGGAGGGTGTTCCATCGAAGGAGAGGACGGGCTTACGGCCGAATTCGCCGGTCACAGAGATGTTTTCCATAATGTCTTTCCTTAAGGGTTTCAGTGAGGCGGGCCGTCAGTCGCGGCGCATGAAGTAGGACAGGATCTTGAGGATCTCGAGGTAGATCCAGATGACGTCGGTCATGATCGCGAAGGTGCACAGCCATGAGTATTTCTCAGGCACGTTGTTCGCGACGCCCACCTTCACGGCATCGAAGTCGCGCACGAGGCACAGCACGCCGATGAAGACCGCGAGGACGCCGATGATGACGCCGAGCGGAATACCGAAGACGGTGATGTTGCGAACGGCCGCCATGTTCACGAGGCCGGTGCTCGACAGGAACAGGCTCGCCATGTAGTAGATGAAGAATGCGAAGGAGCCGATGCCCGCGACTCGGGTGAGCGTGTTCGAGTTGCGCACAAAGCCCATCGTGAAGGCACCCAGGGTCACACCAATCACCACGAGGGTCGCCAGAACGGCACTCACCACGATGCCCGGGTACATCATTTCGAAGGCGCAGGACAGCGCTCCGAGGACGAAGCCCTCAACGAGCGAGTACGCGACGATTGCGCCGGGACGCACCTTCTTGGAGAACTGGATGAACAGGGCGAGGCCCAGCGTCACGGCGCAAGCAGCGAAGGCCACAAGCATGGCAGCGCTCAGCGCAACGATGCCCGTCATCCATCCGGCCACCGCGCCCACAAGAAGCAGGCCGAAGCACATGAGGGACTTGACCACGACGTCGTCGTAGGTCATCGACCCGCGGTCCACCGCGTCGGCGGCGGGCGCATTCAGCATCGCCTCGTAGGAGTCCATGGACGTCTCGTAGCCGCCCTGCTGGTCCTGGGGGAGGCCGTAGACGGGCGCGCCCTGAGGCGCAGGGTACGTGTTCTGTGCGGCGTATTCCGTCGAACCGTTCGCGTAGCCGTACTGCGCATCGGCACCGCCTTGCGCGTAGGGATTCGTCGAGCCACCGTAGGGGTTCTGTGCTTGCTGCGAGGCGGGCTGATAGCCGGGCATCGCAGGGTATCCGGCGGGAGTCGTCTGCTGGGTCGACCAGTCTTTAACGATCGAGTTCATCACCGGGTTGGCCATATTTCCTCCTTGATCAGTGATGTGCTGCCTCTAGTGTCGCACGAGGCACCCACGGGTGGGAAACGCACCATTATGCGTGCAGCGCAACGCCGCGTCCACACGAGGGACGGTGTACGCGTCACGGGCCGCTGCCTCGTCGATGAAGACTGCGAATGGTACCCCCGGTGGGACTCGAACCCACAACACACCGATTTTAAGTCGGTTGCCTCTGCCAATTGGGCCACGGGGGCGCGTCGGGCGCACGTCCAGCCTACGGGAGGCAGGCGCTCGCCTCAAGCTCCGCTCAGATCATCGCCTGGGCGATGCCATCGAGGATGTCATGCTCGGAAGTGACCACCTGCTCGATCGGGTGACCGGCGGCCTGGGCGCGCGCGAGCACTCGCGTGACGATGCGGCTCCAGATGAGCGCTCCGGCGGCGATGACGTCTTCGCGTCCCTCCGGCATGAAGCCCAGGGAGGCCTTCACAGACGTCGGCTGATCGACCATGAAGCGCACGGCCTGGTCGAACTGGGCGGCGCTCAGTCGGGCGCCGTGGATCCGCTCGGGCTGGTAGGAGGTGAGCCCCAGCGCCTGGGCGGTCAGAGTGGTGACCGTGCCCGCGACACCCACGAGGCTGCGCACGCGCGTCAGATCCACGGACTTTTCGGCGCGATCAAGCTGCTCGTCTATCCACGCGATCGCGCGCTCCTGATCCTCGACGGGGACTCCGCCTGCCGGGTCCACGTGGGAGAAGAACTTCTCGGTGACGCGCACGGCGCCCATGTCGATCGAGATCGCCTGCTCGACGCGGGTCGCACCCAGCACGAGCTCAGTCGAGCCGCCGCCGATGTCGACGACCAACATCGGGGCAGTCACGGACTCACCCAGGCCACTCACCGCGCCATTGAAGGACAGGGAGGCTTCCTCCGTGCCGACGACGACCTCGGGCTCCACGCCGATGACGGCCTTGATCTGGCGCACGAAGTCCGCGCTGTTGGAGGCATCGCGCGTCGCCGAGGTCGCCACAAAACGGGTGCGGGTCGCGCCCAGGGCCTCGATCATGCGCTGGTATTCGACGGTGGCCTCGACCGTGCGCTCGATCGCCGCAGGATCCAGGTACCCGCGCGCATCGACGCCCTGTCCCAGGCGCACGATACGCATCTGGCGGGTCAGGTCGGCGAGTTGAGGGCGTCCATTCTCGTCGATGTGTCCATCGGCAACGAGCAGTCGGATCGAATTGGTTCCACAGTCAATGGCAGCTACGCGGGTCATTGCTTCGTTTCTAGTGAGATGAGTCCCGGACGAGGCCGGGGCGAACTTCGGTGGGGCCACTCAGCAGGAGCAGCGCTCGGTGGAGAACAGGCCACGCTCAGCGAGCATCGCAAGCGCACGATCCCCGATGGGATTGACGCCGGGACCCGCGGCCAGGGAGTGGCCAACGAGCGCGTGCAGACACTTGACGCGCGTGGGCATGCCGCCCGCGCTAACGCCCGAGATCTCGGGGACGTCACCCAGGCTCAGGCGCGCATCGATGTAGGCCTGATGCGCACGCGCGTATGCGGCGCGCAGCTCCTCATCGACGGCGAGTTCCTCGTTGAGGGTCTCCATGACGTGTTCCGCCTCGAGGGTCGAGGCGCCCTTCACCGCGGCCGGGTGCGTCAGGTAGTAGGTCGTGGGGAAAGGAGTCCCATCGGGCAGACGCGGAGCGGTAGCCACGACAGTGGGCCGACCGCACACGCAGCGCGCGGCGATACCAACGACTCCGCGGGGCACGCGGCCCAGCTGGGAACGCAGGACCTCCAGGTCCTCTTCGGTTGCGTCGGTGGTGTTAACGAGGCTCATTCTCCGCTTTCTTGGCCGGTGGTAGTCGCCTGACCCGACTGGCTGGTGTCAGCCGACGGGATAGGCGTCGTGTTGGGCGGCTGATCCGCCTTCCCCACTAGGATAGCGAGCTGCTGCACCCAGGGGCGCGCCGGTCCGGTCGACGCCGCTGCCGCCGCCAAGGCAGAGTCCTGGTATTGCGGCCCCGGATCCACCACCGTGTATTGGGTCTCACCGGGTCGCACGTAACCGAGGCGCTCGCGCGCCTGCGTGGAGATATAGTCGGGGTCGTTCCACAGATCCAGCTGTCGCTGCATGTCAGCATTCTTCTGCTGTTGCTCGGCCACCTGGGCCTTGATCTGCGCCAGCTCGCGTTCCTGCTGCCACCACTGGTACAGGCTGGGCACGAGCATGACGGACAGGATCGCCGCGACCGTCAGGACGACGACAAAGCGCGTCGACACGTCCAGACCTCCGATCGACAGGACGGAAGACCCCTCCCCCCACGGGCCGCGTCGACGCCTTCTTCTCCGTCCGCTTACGCGAGCGGAGAAAACTGCGGCCCGAGCCCTCCGGCTTCTCCTGCTTCGCCGCCTTCACGCGCTTCTTTGCCGACACCTCGTCCCCCTTCGAGGACTTCGCGGCCTTCGCGGCGGCCCTGCGCTGACGCGATTTTTCCGCGTTAATCTCACGCGTCGTGCGCGCTGCCTCCGAAGCGGAGGAGCGACGACGCGAGGAGGGGCGGGAAGAAGGACGACGACTAGCCATTCTCCTATCGTGCCCTAAGTCGGTGCATTTGGCTCAGCCCCACGCCGAAAAAACTCCGCGCGGACCCTTGCGGGCCCGCGCGGAGCTATGCGGCTAGTTGCCTAGGCTCACTTGAAGCGAGGGAAGGCAGAGCGGCCAGCGTAAACGGCGGCCTCGCCCAGCTGCTCCTCAATGCGCAGCAGCTGGTTGTACTTGGCGACGCGCTCGGAACGAGCGGGAGCACCGGTCTTGATCTGGCCGGAGTTGGTGGCGACAGCCAGGTCGGCGATCGTGGTGTCCTCGGTCTCGCCGGAGCGGTGCGAGGTCATCGAACGGTAGCCGTTGCGGTGCGCTTCCTCGACGGCGTCAAGGGTCTCGGTCAGCGAACCGATCTGGTTCACCTTGACGAGCAGCGCGTTCGCGGCGCCCAGCTCGATGCCCTTCTTCAGGCGAGCGGGGTTGGTGACGAACAGGTCGTCGCCGACGAGCTGCACGCGGCCGCCGATCTCGGAGGTCAGGGCCTTCCAGGCGTCCCACTCATCCTCGGACAGCGGGTCCTCGATGGAGACCAGCGGGTAGTTCGAGATGAGCTTCTCGTAGTACTCCACCATGTAGTCGGTCGAGCGGCCTTCGCCCTCGAACTGGTACAGGCCGTCCTTGAAGAACTCGGAGGAGGCAACGTCCAGGGCCAGGGCGACGTCCTCGCCCGGCTTGAAGCCGGCCTTCTCGATCGCGGAGACGATCAGGTCGAGAGCCTCGGCGTTGGAGTCCAGGTTGGGGGCGAAGCCGCCCTCGTCACCCAGGCCGGTGGACAGACCGCGGTCCTTCACGACGCCCTTGAGCGTGTGGTAGACCTCGGCGCCCCAGCGCAGGGCCTCACGGAAGGAGGGAGCACCGATGGGGGCGATCATGAACTCCTGGATGTCAACGTTGGAGTCCGCGTGGGAGCCACCGTTGAGGATGTTCATCATGGGGACGGGCAGGACGTGAGCGTTGGGGCCGCCCAGGTACTTGTAGAGGGGCAGGTCCGCGTACTTCGCGGCGGCCTTGGCGACGGCGAGGGAGACGCCGAGGATGGCGTTCGCGCCGAGCTTGCCCTTGTTGGGGGTGCCATCCAGGTCGATCATGGCCTGGTCGATGTAGCGCTGATCGTCAGCTTCCTCGCCGATGAGCTCGGGAGCGATCTGCTCGACGACGGCGTCAACGGCGTCCTGGACGCCCTTGCCGAGGTAGCGGCCCTTGTCGCCATCGCGACGCTCGACGGCCTCGAACGCGCCGGTGGACGCGCCGGAGGGAACGGACGCGCGCGCAGCGGTGCCGTCCTCGAGGACGACCTCGACCTCAACGGTCGGGTTACCGCGCGAGTCGAGGATCTCGCGTGCACCAATGCCTTCAATAACTGCCACGTCATTCTCCAATCGATGTTGTTGCGTGGAAGCGGTCAGTACAACGGTAATACGGACCGCCATATGTGGTCACCCCCGGCGAGGGGGACGTTATGTTGTGAGGGGGTTTCACCCCTCGTTTTGTGCCTGGACAAGCGACATTAGTCCCTGCCGACGGCACTGTGAGCGAATACTCACACGCTCATCAGTGGGCGTTGCCGCCACCCATCAGCGCAGCCATGGGATCCTGCTGGCCGCCTGAGACTGCGTCGCCGAACAGAGGCGTCGCGGGAGCCTGACCGCCTCCCAGGGACGGCTGAGTGAAACGCGGGTTAATGCGCGCGTCGGACGTTGCGCGGGCCTGCGCGAAGACCTCATTCATGGTCGACACGGCAGCCGGATTCGCGTTTGCGAAAGCGCTGAGCTTCTGGCCCAGGAGCATGGAGCGAACGGCCTCGCGCGCCGCTCGGCCGAGCTTGGGGCTCTGCCCGCCCGCCTTCTGCGCTATCTGAGCGATGTTGGTGTCGATCTCCTCATCGGTCACGACGACTCCCACGGAGGCCCCCACGGCCGCAAGCTGCGGACCGTTAACGAGGGAGGCACGCACCTGCTGTGCGCCGACCCCGCTCTGCCCGCCCGTCACTGCATCGAGCTGGGCGACAGCCTCGTCAACTTCCGCAATGCTGTAGTCGCCGTTGGAGGTGCTGACTGCAGCGCCGGGATGGGCGGAGCATGCCCCCATTCCCAGTCCTGCGGCCACAATCAGGGCGGCGGTGGCGAGCTGGCGTGTGTAGCGCACGAGCATTCCTTCCTCAGATGTGTTGCGACGCAATAGGACCAGTGTATTCCACCACAGGCACTACTCGCCAAAAGGCACGAGAATCTTGGTCACCACAGTCTCCACCCACTCCAGGAGAGGGCCGTCGGTGAGCGGGGAACCACCGACTCGTGAGGTGAGCGGCAGGGGCACGAGGACCTGGCGAACGGCGGCTTTGATGACGGTTCCGGGGTGCAGGCGCTTGAGGCGCATGACCTGGGAATCGCGCAGCTCGACGGGCGAGACGCGCAGGTACTTGCCCTGCGTGACGATCTCGGTGATCCCGGCGCGGCGCACGATCTCGCGCAGCCGTGCGACGGCGAAGAGCAGGTCAACCTGGGGCGGGATGGGACCGTAGCGGTCGACGAGTTCCTCGCGCACGTCCGCTTCCTGTTCGGGCGTGGAGATGGCCGCGATCTTGGCGTAGACCTCGAGGCGCAGGCGTTCGCCGCGCACGTAGCCGTCGGGAATGTGTGCGTCAACCTGCAGGTCCATGCGCACGTCGGTCTTTTCGGTGGGAGCGTCACCTCGGTAGGCGGCGACCGCGTCGGAGACCATGCGCACGTACAGGTCGAATCCGACGCCTTCGACGTGGCCGGACTGTGCCCCTCCCAGGAGGTTACCGGCACCTCGAATCTCGAGGTCGCGCTGAGCGACGGCTAGGCCGGCTCCCAGCTCGGTATTGGCGGCGATCGTCTTGAGGCGCTCGTGGGCAGTCTCGGTGAGCGCCTTGTCGCCGGGGTAGAAGAAGTACGCGTAGGCGCGTTCGCGGCCTCGACCCACGCGCCCGCGCAGCTGGTGGAGCTGGGACAGACCGAAGGTGTCGGCGCGGTCCACGATGAGCGTATTCGCGTTGGAGATGTCCAGGCCTGTCTCGACGATAGTCGTGCACACGAGCACGTCGAACTCGTGATTCCAGAAGTCCTGGATGACGGCCTCGAGCTGGTTCTCGTTCATCTTGCCGTGGGCCGTGCGCACGCGCGCCTCGGGCACCAGCTCGGTGATGTGGGCGGCGACCGAAGAGATCGAGTCGACGCGGTTGTGCACGTAGAAGACCTGGCCGTCGCGCAGGAGCTCACGCCGGATCGCAGCGCTGACCTGGGCATCCGTGTAGGCGCCAACGAAGGTCAGGACGGGCTGGCGCTCCTCGGGTGGGGTCTGGAGGATCGACATCTCGCGAATGCCGGAGATCGCCATCTCGAGCGTGCGCGGGATAGGCGTGGCGGACATCGACAGGACGTCCACGTCGGTGCGCAGGGCTTTGAGCGTCTCCTTGTGCTCGACACCGAAGCGCTGCTCCTCGTCGATGATGACGAGGCCGAGCTTCTTAAAGGAGACGGTGCCGGTCAGCAGCGAGTGCGTGCCGATGACCAGGTCGACTTCGCCCGAGGCCAGCCCCGCCTTGACCTCCTCGGTTTCCTTCGGGGTCGAGAAGCGCGAGAGCGTACCGATGCGCACGGGGAAGCCCGCGTAGCGCTCGGCGAAGGTCTCCGCGTGCTGGGTGACCAGCAGGGTCGTGGGCACGAGGACGGCGGCCTGGTAGCCGTCCTGGATGGCCTTGAAGGCGGCGCGCACGGCGATTTCGGTCTTGCCGTAGCCGACGTCGCCCGTGAGCAGGCGGTCCATGGGCACGGGCTTTTCCATGTCGGCCTTGACCTCGTCGATGGTGACGAGCTGGTCGGGTGTCTCGACGTAGGGGAAGGCATCCTCGAGTTCGCGCTGCCAGGGCGTGTCGGGGCCGAAAGCGTGGCCCTTGGTCTGCTGGCGCACGGCGTACAGGCGGATGAGCTCCTTGGCGACCTCGTTGACGGCTTTCTTCGCGCGGGCCTTGGTCTTGGCCCAGTCGGCGCCACCCATCTTCGTCAGCGAGGGCTCGTCGGATCCGGTGTATTTCGAGATCTGGTCGAGCGCGTCGGTGGGCACGAAGAGCCGGTCGGCGGGCTGGCCGCGCTTGGAGGGGGCGTATTCGATGACCAGGTAGTCGCGCGTGGAGGCTGCGTCCCCGCGCCCAATCGACCGGGAGACAAGCTCGATGAAGCGTCCGATGCCGTGCTGGTCGTGGACGATGTAGTCCCCGGGGTGCAGGGTCAGCGGGTCGACGCCCTTGCGCCTGCGCGAGGGCATGCGCCGCATGTCGCGCGTGGACGCGCCAGCTCGCCCGGTGAGGTCGCCTTCGGTGAGGATCGCGACCTTCAGGTGGGGCGCGACGAAACCGACGCCGGCCTGCGCTGTCGTAATGGTCACGAGGCCGGGGTCGGGGCGCGCTTCCCCATTGTCCGCGAGCGCGGCCGGGCACGAGGCGTCGGTGAGGATGGAGCGAATGCGACGTCCCGGGCCGGGGCCTTCGGTGGTGACGACGATGCGCCAGCCGTCGCGGGCCAGGTCGGTGAGGTCGGCGGCGGCTCGGGCGAAGTCTCCGCGGTAGGGGTGTACGTCGCGGGCACCCACGCGCATGAGGGTGGGAGAGACGACGACGGGCGTGGGGCCGTCCGCTGAGGGCGAGTCGGCCTCGTTGATCGCGGAGGCGAGGTCGGCGGGCGGCAGGTCGGTGAGCTCCCACCAGGGGCGCGTCCCGCTCCCCCACAGGTCGGCCAGGTCGAGGAACGAGGCCTTGGAGGCCTCGAGCGGGGTATCTGCTCCCCCGGCGGCGGCGCTCCACGCGGCGGCGAGGAACTCCTCGGTCGTGGCGACGAGGTCGGCGGCGCGGGCACGGATGCGTTCGGGTTCGGAGGCGAGGATCGGCGAGCCTGCGGGCAGCAGGTCGAGGAGGGACTCCATGCCGCCGACCAGGATGGGCGCCAGGGATTCGATGCCGGGGGCGGCAATTCCTTCGGCGGCGAGGCTGAGCATCTCGGCTGCGCCGGGCAGGCGGTCGGCGGCCTCACGTGCGCGGGCGCGCACGGCCTGGGTGAGGAGGAGCTCGCGGCAGGGGACGGCCCATAGGCCGTCGGCGGCCTCGCCGAGGGTTCGCTGGTCGGAGACGGAGAAGGCGCGGATGTCGTCGACTTCGTCGCCCCACAGCTCCACGCGCAGGGGGTGGGGTTCCTGGGGCGGGAAAACGTCGAGGATGCCACCGCGCACACTCATCTGGCCGCGGCCTTCGACCATGTCGACGCGCTCGTAGCCCAGCTCGGCCAGACGATTCATGGCGTCGGTGAGGTCCAGGATGTCGCCGGTACGAACGCGCACTGGTTCGAGGTCAGCCAGGCCGGAGATGATCGGCTGGAGGAAAGCTCGGATGGGGACGACGAGGACCGACAGCGGACCGGCGCTGTCGTCTCCCTTGATCGGGTGGACGAGGCGGCGCAGGACGGCGATGCGACGCGCCATCGTGTCGACCTGGGGCGAGAGTCGCTCGTGGGGCAGGGTCTCCCACGCGGGCAGCATGGCCACGCCCGGGATCCACGAGGCCAGGGCGTTGGTCAGCGATTCGGCGTCACGCCCGGTGGCCGTCAGGACCACGAGGGGCGTGGCCGCGCGCGAGGCGACGGCCGCAAGGAGGGGCGGCCGGATGCCGACGGGCGCGACGATCGTGCCGGAACGGCCGGCTTCGACGGAGTCGATGGCCGTCTCGATCGCGGGATCGGTGGTGATGTCCGGGAGGAGTCCGGTGAGTAGCACGCGCTGCCTTTCGCGGTGAGAGTGCGCGGCGACGCCCAGGGGCGTCGCCTCGATCAGGACCCGGTGTGCAGGGCCATCTGGGTGGGGGCGAATCCCTTGGTCACGATGTCTTCGACGACGTCGGCGGCCTGCTCGAAGGTGACGTCCCAGTCGGGGCGTTCCTTGGAGGGCAGGGTGGCGAGCACGTAGTCGGCGGGGTCCATGCGCCCCGGCGGGCGGCCCACGCCGATGCGCAGGCGCGCGTAGTCGCGCGTGCCCAGGTGCTGACTGAGGGATTTCAGGCCGTTGTGGCCGCCTTCTCCCCCGCCGACCTTGAGGCGCAGCGTGTGCGCGGGCAGGTCCATGTCGTCGTGGATGACGAGGATGCGCGAGGGCTCGATCTTGTGGAAGGTGGCGAGCGCGCTGATCGGCCCACCGGAGGTGTTCATGTAGCTGTCGGAGCGCGCGAGAATCACGCGGGGTCCAGGCACGCCACCGGGGCCAATACCGAGGCGAACATCGGCGGTGTGCGTGCGCGAGCGGTGCGAGGTCAGGGTCGCACCGCCGCGCGAGGCGAGCACGTCGAGGGTCAAGTACCCGACGTTGTGTCGGGTGGAGGCATACTGCGCGCCGGGGTTACCTAACCCGACGACGAGCCACGGTCCGTCAGTCGTCATACTCCGATTGTGCCACCCGCGCCGAGAGCATGTCCCACTGGGGGGCGTCCTCGACGACGGGGGCTGCCTCACGTCGAGATGTGGCCCACGCGTCTGCGAAGAGCTGTGCCCACTTGGTGTAGGCCGCCGAATTCGGGTGGAAGAAGTCCGCGGCGTGGTAGGCGAAGGTGTAGGTCGGCAGGGAGTATTCCTGGGTGAGGGAGCGCAGATCGACGAGGTGTGCGTCGCTGTCGGAGACGGCCGCCGCGATGCGGTCGGACATGTCTTGCGCGCGGCTTTCCTGGGGCATGATGCCGAAGGACGGGATGGTGGAGACGAGGGCGTCGGCGGGCAGGAAACCGAGGACGCGACGCAGGCGCTCTTCGAACTGACCGGGGGCCATGTCCTCGGTCATGACGTCGTTGCCGCCGATGGTCAGCGTGATCAGGTCGGGGCTGTAGGGGCCGTCCAGGAGGCCCAGGCCGCGCATCTGCGGAATCTGAGTGAGTTCCACGGACTCGATGGTGGCTCCCGACAGGGACAGGTTGAGCAGGAGGACCTCGCGGTCCATCTGCGCGGCGATCGCGGAAGCGAGGCGCGCAGGGTAGGACTCGGTGACACGCGAGGCTCCCACGCCCTGCACGGAGGAGTCGCCGAGGGAGACGATCAGGTAGGGACGCTCGCCCTCGGGATGCTCGTCGAGCTGGCGCAGGCGTTCCAGGGTCGCCAGGTTGTGGTTTTCCCAGGCTTTGCGGTAGTCACCGCGCTGGGAGTCCAGTCGCAGGAGGCGTCCGATGGCCAGACCGCCGCCAAAAAGGCTCGCGCCGCCGGCTGCCGCACCCGCTACCTGCCATGCTCGTTTGCTGATCCCCATTGAAGTGTCCTTCCCTCGTGTCTGCTGGTTCTCAGTGTAACGAGGCCGGGGCCGGTGCTTCAAATGCTGAAGCACCGGCCCCTCGGTTTGTCACAGATCGCTCAGTCCAGGCGTCCGGCGGGCGCACCCGGGAGGGATCGGATGAAGTGGGGAGGCTCCCACCCTCGCTCCGCGTAGGCGGCCGCGACAGCCTGGGCCACACCTGTCACCACATCCGCGTCGACCAGCGCGATCGCACTGCCCCCGAAGCCACCGCCCGTCATACGCGCACCATGCGCTCCCGCGCCGCGAGCGGCCTCCACGGCCACATCCAGTTCCTCGCAGGAGACCTCGTAGTCGTCGCGCAGCGAGTCGTGCGAATCATTCAGGAGAGCGCCCGCAACCGCCAGGCGCGTACCTTCCAGCGGCCCCTCGTCAAGAAGCTCAATAAAGGCACGCGTACGCGCGATCTCGGAGACGACGTGGCGCGTGCGGGCAGCCAGGCGCTCATTGCCCAGCGCGGCCGTGGCCTCGTCCAGGTCCTCAACATCCACGAGCTGACCCACGCCCAGGATGCGCGCCGACTCCTCGCAGTCCGCGCGGCGCGAGCCATACTGGCCGTCCGCCAGCGAATGCTTGGCACGTGTGTCGATGACGAGAAGCTCGAGGCCGACCGCGCTCAGGTCGAAGGGAACCTGGCGCGTCGACATGTCGCGGCAGTCGAGGGCCAGCGCGTGCCCCTCGCTGCAGCGCAGGGACGCCGTCTGGTCCAGGCCACCCGTGTTCGCGCCCGCCACCTGGTTTTCCGCAGCGCGCGCCGCATCCACGAGGACCTTGCGCCCCTCGTCGTTGGGGGCCTCAATCGTGCCCGCAAGACCCAGCGAGCACACCTCGTCGAGGGCGACCGCCGTCGCACACTCGAGCGCAGCACTAGACGACAGGCCACCGCCCAGGGGCACGCACGACCATAGGGCCGCGTCAAAACCGGGCAGGGGCCCGTATCCGGCCTGCTCGAGCGCCCACGCAACGCCAGCCAGGTACGCGGTCCAGTGGTTAGCCACCTCGCCGGGGGTCCCCTTCGGACCGATCACATCCAGGTCGAGGACGTCGATCGCCTCGCGCGTCTGCGGCGAAATCAGGCGAACCGTCCGATCCTGACGAGGCGACAGCGCCACGTAGGCGCGGTGCGACAGCGCAATCGGCAGGCACGGACCACCGTTGTAGTCAACGTGCTCGCCGATGATGTTGACGCGCCCGGGCGCACTCCACACGCCCCGAGGCTCATAGCCAAACGCGTCACGGAACAGGTTTGCGGCCTGCGCGGCCCCTTCATCGGGAGTAGCGGCGTCGGCCCACACGAGATCAGTCACAAGATCCTCCTTGGTCTCTCTGACTCAAGGCTACGTGAATGCCCTCACACCATTCAAGCGCTACGGCCCCATCGCTGACGCGCCGACACCCGGTACAGTGGAGCCACCGTATCCGCGACACAGGCAGGCCTCATGTTCCTCCCCCAACGACTCCCCGGCCAGGATTGGCTCGGCGTCGTCGTCGCGATCCCTGAACCGTGGGTCACACAGCTGACCGACCTGCGCCTGCGCCTGGGAGACCTCGCCGGATCGCGCATTCCCGCGCACATCACACTCATGCCGCCGACCCCCGTCGCGCGCGAGGCTCGCGCCGAGGTCATCGACCACCTGCGCTCAATCGCCTCGCGCCACGCCCCCTTCCGCGTCACGTTGTCTGGCACAGATTCTTTCCGTCCCATCTCCAACGTCGCCTTCATGACGCTGGCCGAGGGAGCTTCGGCCTGCACGGATCTCGCCGAGGAGATCCGCTCCGGCCCCCTCGACCACGACACACGGTTCCCGTACCACCCGCACGTGACGCTGGCGCAGGACGTGGACGACATCGCCCTGGATCTTGCGCTCGACATCGGCGCGACCGTCGAGGCCTCGTGGATCGTTCCCGGTTTCCGTCTGGACCGCATCGACCCCTCGGGCATCTACTCCTCGATGGCACTGTTCGACTTCGACGCCTCCGGGCACTGAGCCCCCTGCTCACCACGCCGTCGCACGCTCATCACGCGCTGGTGTTCCGGGCGCCCTCCACACCGGCGCTCTCCTTACTGCGAGTAGCCAGCCCAAGCCACACCACCATCTGCAAGCACCGCCAGGACCCGCAGTCCCATCTTCGGGGCATTATCCGGATAGGTTGCGCGCACGCGGATAGGTTATGCACATCCGGATAGGTTATTAAGCTATCCGGATGTTCGTTACCTATCCGGATGTGTATTGGCCCCGGGGACACCCCCTCACCGACGAGCACAGCACCCGCGCCCCGCCAATTTCGCATGCAATTCCCCCACGACTATTTCAAATCATGAATTTAGATCGTTGGAATTGCAACGTTTTCAGACTTTGTTGAAGCTTCACACAAGTGAATTGCATGCGAAATTTTGGGGCGGGCGACGGTGGCGACTACGGGTGCGCCACAGACGACGAGCACACCGCATACGCGAAAGGCCGCGGCCCGGGAAGGACTCCCAGGCCGCGGCCTCGTCGTTACAACGTCAGATCTCGTAGGTTACCGAGACCGGCGCATGATCCGAGAAGCGCTCCGCGTACTCGTCGGCGCGGCCGATCTCGAAGGAACGCGCGCGCTCGCCCAGGGCGGGCGTCGCGTACTGATAGTCAATGCGCCAGCCCGCATTGTTGACGAAGGCCTGGCCGCGCCACGACCACCACGAGTAGGGGCCCTGCACATCGCCGGCCAGGTCGCGCACCGTGTCGCGCCAGCCTTCCTCCACCCACTGGTTGAGGAAGGCGATCTCCTCGTCGAGGACACCGGCGCGCTTGTTGTGGTTCGGCTTCCAGTTCTTGATGTCGGCCTCCGAGCGCACGACATTGAAGTCGCCGCACACGAGCGAGGAGATACCCCCGGCGGCCTCTTCGGCGATCAGCTCGGCCATGCGCGCGCCGATGCGGGGCAGATGCGCCATCTTGGCCTCCTGCTTGGGGGTATCCTTCTCGCCCGAATGGAAGTACGCAGAGACGACGCGCACGGGGGTGTCACCACCCTCGGGACGCACGACGGCCTCGAGCCAACGGCCGGAATCCACATCCGTCTCGGCATCGTCGAGGATCAGCCGGGGCTCACCCTCCAGGACCGCACGCCCGCGTCGCACGGCTACACCCACACCCGCACGGCCCTTGATACGGCAGGGAACCCACACACTCTCCCAGGCCTCGCCCATGATCTCGCGGGAGATCTCCTCGGGCGCGCGCACCTCTGCATGAGCAGCACATCCGTATCTGACCCCTCCAGCCAGTCAAGGAAGCCGCGCTTGTGGGCGGCGCGGATGCCGTTGAGGTTCACGGTGGTCACCGTCAGAGTCATCGTTTTCTCCTTAACAAGAGTTTTCTTCAGTCTAGAGGAACGAGGAGGCGCGGCGAGGAATGGATATCCTCACCGCGCCTCCGCTGCGTTCGCGCGCGACCTCCACGTATGCCGAGGCCACACGCGCCTGTCAGTTCGCGCTGATTCCCGCCTGACGTTCGGCAGCCTCGACGACGTTCGTCACGAGGAGGGCCCGCGTCATCGGGCCGACGCCACCGGGGTTGGGGCTCAGCCAGCTGGCCACCTCCTCCACGCCGTCCGCAACGTCACCCATCAGACGAGCCTTGCCGTCCTCGCCCTGCACGCGGCTCACGCCAACGTCGAGGACGATGGCGCCGGGGGCCACCATGTCGGGGGTAATGATCCCAGCAGAACCAGCCGCAGCCACGATGACGTCCGCTCGGCGCACGTGATCGGCCAGGTTGGTCGTGCCCGTGTGGCACACGTCGACCGTCGCGTTCACTTCCTTGCGCATGAGCAGCAGGCCAATCGAACGCCCCACGGTCACGCCTCGACCGATGACGCACACGTTCTTGCCGGCCAGGTCGATCCCATGGCGTTCCATGAGCTCGATGACCGCGCGCGGCGTGCACGGCAGCGGCGAGTCGATGGGACCTGAGCCGCGCAGCACGAGGCGCCCGAGGTTGGTCGGGTGCAGCCCATCCGCGTCCTTCGCGGGATCGATACGCTCCAGAACAGCGTTCGTGTCGATTCCGCGCGGCAGCGGCAGCTGCACGATGTAGCCCGTGCAGGCGGGGTCCGCGTTGAGCTGATCGATCGCGGCCTCCACCTGCTCCTGCGTCGCGTCAGCGGGCAGGTCCACGCGGATCGACTCGGCGCCGATTTCCGCACAGTCACGGTGCTTTCCAGCGACGTAGGCAACGGACCCGGGGTCCTCACCCACGAGGATCGTGCCGAGGCCCGGGACAACACCGGCCTCACGCAGCGAATCAACGCGCGCCTTCAGTTCCGACTTAATGGCGGCAGCGGTCGCCTTTCCATCCAAGACCCCAGCGGGGCCCTCCCAGGGAGCCCTCACGATCAGAGCCCAGCGTACAGCGGGTGCTTGTCCGTCAGCTTCTTGACGCGGGCGCGCAGGGCATCCACCTCAACGTTGCCGCCGGACGCACCCTGGGACAGGGTCGTGCCGATGATGTCGGCGACCTCGGCGAAGTCCTCGGCATCGAAGCCACGCGTCGCGAGGGCGGGGGTGCCGATGCGCAGGCCCGAGGTGACGGCCGGCGGACGGGGGTCGAAGGGGACGGCGTTACGGTTGACGGTAATGCCGACCTCGTGCAGCAGATCCTCTGCCTGCTGACCGTTGAGCTCGGAGTCGACCAGGTCAACAAGGACAAGGTGCACGTCGGTGCCGCCCGTGACCAGCTTGATACCGGCCTTCTTCGCATCGTCAGCGCCCAGGCGCTCGGCAATGATCTGCGCGCCCTCGAGGGTGCGGCGCTGGCGGTCCTTGAATTCGTCGGTCTGCGCGACCTTCATGGCGATGGCCTTCGCGGCGATCACATGCATGAGGGGGCCACCCTGCTGGCCGGGGAACACCGAAGAGTTCAGCTTCTTGCCCCACTGCTCGCCGCGCGAGGACAGGATCATGCCGGAACGAGGACCACCCAGCGTCTTGTGAACAGTCGTCGTCACCACGTCGGCGAAGGGGACGGGGTTCGGGTGCAGACCCGCTGCCACGAGGCCTGCGAAGTGAGCCATGTCCACCCAGAGGGCGGCGCCGACCTCGTCCGCGATGTCACGGAAGGCCTGGAAGTCGAGGTGACGCGGGTATGCGGACCAGCCGGCGATGATGACGCGCGGGCGCTCCGCAAGGGCAGCCTCACGAACCTTCTCGGGCTCGATGCGCATGGTCTCACGGTCGACCTCGTAGGCGACGGCCTTGTAGTTCTTGCCCGAGAAGTTCAGGCGCATGCCGTGGGTTAGGTGACCGCCGTGGGCCAGCGACAGGCCGAGGATCGGGTCGCCAACATTCGCCATGGCCATGAGCGCTGCAGCGTTGGCCTGCGCACCAGCGTGAGGCTGAACGTTCACGTAGTCGCCACCGAAGACCTGCTTCGCACGTTCGATGGCGAGAGACTCCGCGACGTCCACAAACTCGCAGCCACCGTAGTAGCGGCGACCCGGGTAGCCCTCGGCGTACTTGTTGGTGAGGACCGAGCCCTGCGCCTCGAGCACGGCGCGCGGAACGAAGTTCTCCGAGGCGATCATCTCGAGGGTGTCACGCTGGCGGCCAAGCTCGGCGTCCAGAACGGCCTGAATCTCAGGATCCAGCTGCGCAAGTGTCATGTCATTGAGGGAATCCATGGGGTTCTCCTATTGATCATCCGATGATGGTTGGCAGTGGCCTCTAGCCCAGGCGGGCGGCTATCGATGCCGACGCGTCGCTCCCCGGTGGTGGCCCACCTGTTCGCCAGTCACGACACGCTGACCAGTCTATCGCTCGGCGGTTTTCCGCGCATTCTTCCAAGGTGTCAGCAAGCTACCAGCCGGTCACAGGGCGTTCAGATCTGACTTGCACAACTCGTCAGGTGCACGAAATCACAGCCTTTTTTCGCTTGTACTTAACCCTTTGGTTAGCAACCAAGCTAACCATATGGATAGACTAGGGTTAACACCTAACGGTGACTGAGTTGCGCGAGGGATGTTTACCTAGTAAATATCCCAGTCTGGAGCGGCTTTTCCCGCTCTAACCGACATGCAGCATTTGAGTTTGAGGAAGTAGAAGGAAGACGCACAGATGACAACCTTGACGAAGCCCACTGCACGAGCCGCATCGACGGCTCTCGCGTTCGAGCACGCGTCGGATCTTGCCGCCTCCGCCGACAACGCCATCAAGCGCATGTGCGACATTTTCGCAGCTCTCTTCGGCATTATCCTGCTGACTCCGCTGTGGATCATCGTCGCTGCGATGGTGCGCCTGAACGACGGCGGCCCCGCCTTCTTCACTCAGGAGCGCGTCGGCCTCGACGGCAAGACTTTTACCATGTTTAAGTTCCGCACCATGCGCGTGGACGCCGAAGAGCTCAAGGCATCCCTCATGGAGGCCAACGAAGCAGACTCCTCCGCCGGAAATTCGATCATGTTCAAGATGGCGAACGATCCGCGCATTACGCGCATCGGAGCCTTCCTGCGCAAGACGTCGATCGACGAGCTGCCCCAGCTGTTCAACGTCCTGCGTGGCGACATGTCCCTCGTGGGCCCGCGCCCCCCGCTCCCCAGCGAGGTCGCACAGTACGAACCCCGCGTGATGGGCAAGTTCGCCGTCCGCCCCGGCATCACCGGCCTCTGGCAAATCTCCGGCCGCTCGAACCTCTCCTGGGATGAGACCGTCCACCTGGACCTGTCCTACGCCCAGCACCGCTCCCTGACCCTTGACGCGTGGATCATGCTCCAGACTGTTCCCGCGCTCCTGCGTCACGAGGGCGCCTACTAAGTCTTTCCTCTCTGTGTGTGATTGGGTGTGGCCCGAGCCGATTGGCTCGGGCCACACCTTTATTCTCAACACTCCATCGCTTTCCATCAGCGGCTCGCCAGAACGCAAACAACGGCGCGAACACGCGCGCCTCGCCCATTGTGAGACCACATCGACAAACGAACACCGTGCGATAGCGCTCGATTCACACTGTGCGGCAGTGTGCACACAGTGAGCAGTTCACAACTCTTACAAGAGCTTGACACCTGAACACGGGAGCACCCTTTACCACCTGCATCACAGGGAGCCGTCACACCCTCATAGTGTTTTATGCGGGCCACGCCATTCACCGCATAACCCTTTTTAAGCATCCATCCGGAAGCGTTTTGAGACACGTTTAGCACCACGCCTCACCCCCGCGCACACCCCTTGAACGCTCCCGAAAGCCGACCACCGCTCATGCACAAAGAGGGCCTGACCTGTTGCTTTCCACCTTGATGCAGCGCACGTCGCCATATGCGAGACCAGCCGCAGCATCCATAGACGCCGACAGCCGTCACCAGCCGATCTGGCGATGCAAAGGAGGCCGACCCCACAGGGTCGGCCTCCTTCACAGCGACTAGCGTCAACCTCGGTCAGCGAAGCGTCACGCCACCAACCAGTCCGAGATCGTCAAAGCTACCCATGGCCTCGAGCCGCGAGATGAGCTCGGGAGCGTGGGCGACGAAGTCGAGGGCTTCGACGGTGTAGCGCTTCGTGAGGCGCTTGGGCTCGTGCGCGATGCGCCAGGCCCAGCCGAGGCGGGCGGCGTGCACCCAGTTCGGGAAGTAGTCGTCGGCGGCGCGCGCGTACTGGTCGATCCAACCGCCCGCGGTACACACGGAGGCCTCGGGCAGGAGGTCGAGCGCGACGGAAGCGACGACTTCTTGCAGACCCGCGCCTAGACCAACGATCACAAGTCGCGGATCGAAGGAGGTGAGCACAGACGGATCCGCCTTGAATCGACGCAGCCCCTCGTAGCCGTCGATGACCTGGACGTCGAAACGCGACAGGCGCTCGGCTGCAGCCTGACCGGCCTCGGGCACAGCACCAATGAGCGTGATGCGGGTGCCATCCTCGAGGCGCTCGAAGACGTGCGGCAGGACGAGGTCCGCGGAGGTGCGAGCGACCTCGTGGCCTGCTGCGCGCAGGCGCATCTGCAGGAGCGTCCCGTCGAAGCCGACGGTGTGCATGCGCGCGAGCGCACGGAAGTCGGCGTGCAGGAGGGACCAGTGGTTCAGCCACGTGGTCGTGTGCCCTCGGGTGAGCACACGCTGCGCCATGGCGTCGAACGCGGGGTCGGTCGCAGGGGCGCCGACCGCGCCGGCGGCCTCGGCCTCGTCCGAGCCACCAGCGGGGGTTGACGTCGCGGTCATTGCGATCACCTCTTCAGACTTGCCGTGAGATCGAAGGTCACCGATGCGGCGTTCGCGTAGTTGGCGTGCGATTCAACCGCGATACGGTTGACGCCATCCCTGAGCAGCTTGCGGGGTACCGTGATGCGCACGAGGTTGTTCTTCGCCGCAGTGAGGCCCACGTTGGAGGAGGCTCGCGTGTTGGCGTCGATCGTGCCCTCGGGCATGTTCACGCGCTTGATTTCGGTGCCGTTCACGTAGATGACTGCACCATCGTCGACGCGGACGTTGAGGGTGAGCTCGAAATCTGCACTAAGGGTTCCGAAGTTGATGTCACGCACGAAGTAGTTCGTGATGGCTCGGTCCGCCGCCGGCATCGTAAAGGGCGTGCCGGCGTCACGATCGCCCCAGCCGAGCGGGCTGGCACCGTGCTTCCAGGAGGACAGGTCGGCGGTAGAGTTCCACGCCGGGTCCGGCGATTCCTTGGAGTTCCAGTAGTTCCAGTACATGCCGGAGAACAGGAAACCACCGAAGTTCAGTGCGGACACGTCAAGCACCTCGAGGGGCTTGTCCGGGTCGGGCGTGAGTGGAACCTCCGGCTCGGGCTGGGGTTCCGGCTCCGGATCGGGCTCAGGCTCGGGAGCAGGCTCGTCGCCCTTGGTGACCACCTTGACCATGCCGTCGATGGTCATCGACGAGCTGGAGCGGTAGTTCAGGTGCGTTTCGACGGCCAGCGTGTTCGTGCCGGCGACCAGCTTGTCCGCGGGGACGAATACCAGCTGACGGTCGGCGCGCGCGGCGGGCGTCGAGACGGAGGCGTTCGCGTAGGTCGAGGCGTCGACCGTTCCATCGTCCATGCGCTGGCGGGCCACCTCGTTGCCGTTGACGTACACCACGGCACCGTCGTCGGCCGTCACGGCAACATTGACACCCGCGATGGCGGTGGGGTCAACGACCGTGAAGTTGATGCGCGCGTAGGTGGTGACGGGTCGGTTCTTGGCCGCGCCCGGGGTCAGCTTCGTGTTGATTCCGGGGCCTCCGTAGCCGATCGGGGAGGCGCCGCGGCTCCACGCGGAGTCGTTGAACGAGGTCTGGGCCCAGTTCTCGGCGACCGGATCGGTCGACCAATGGTACGCCCAGGTGTCGTCCTCATCCACGAGCAGCGTGGCGTCGTCGGGCTGGGTGGGCTTGCCGTTGGAGTCGACCGTGTAGACGTGGGTCGAGGCACCGCGCAGGCCATCGGAGGCCACCGCGCGCACGAAGAAGCGGTTCTTGCCTCCCAGGGGCACGGTCACGGAGTTCGAGGTCGTGGTGGCGATCGGACGATCGTCACGCAGGATGTCGTAGGAGACGGCACCGGGCACGGAGGACCACTTGAGGGTGACTTCCTTGGAGTTACCGTCGGAGGCGCGCAGGTTCGCGGGGACTGCGGGGGCGGTGGCGTTGCGGGCGGGCATACGCACGAAGCCACCGGACCACTGGCCTGCCGTGAGGGACGTGTAGGAGTAGTTGAAGTCGCCGCCGGCCCACAGGGCGCCGTCGTCAGCCATTTCGAGGGCCCACGCGCCGGTCGAGCGCAGGGAGCCGAGTCGGTAAGGGGTCCAACCGAGCTGGCGGCCCGTGGCCTCGTCCCAGCCACCGACCCACTGGATCTCGTCGGCTCGCGTCCAGGTGGTGCCCAGCGCCAGGTACTGGTAGGCGTCCTGGAAGGTGTAGTCGGAGCAGTGGCACGACGCGTAAACGACGCCCGTGGCGGAGCGGGTGGACGCCTGTAGGTCGCCACCGTTGTTCATGGTGATCGAGCCGGAGGTGCGCGTCATCGAGTCGGAGTTGTAGCCGAAGAGCGAGTGCTGCGAACCGCCGAAGTAGACGCGGCCGTTAGCAGCCGTCACGGTCTGCTGGTACTTGCCGATCAGGTAGGAGTGGCGGAAGGTCCAGGACTGATCCAGCGCAGCGCCAGCGGCGGTGGACAGTCGACCCGCGTTTTCGACGACCAGGTTGTGCGCGCGCGTGAAGTAGCCGGCCGCGTAGTAGTAGGCCTCGTTTTCGTCGACATCGATATCGATGACGGTGCCGTTGAACTCGGGGTTCCACGAGCGGTCGGGCTTGCCAGTGATGTCGAGGCGGGCACCGTTACGGGCATAGGTCCACGACGCACCATTGCCCTGGAAGTGCGTGAAGATACCGCCCAGGTAGATGTGGTTGTTGATGATCTTGATGGACTTGACCGAGACGCGGCCACCGTTGGTGCCGGTGCGCGCCTGCAGGGTCCACGACGGGTCAATCTGGCCGGTCGCCGGATCGATCAGAACCGTGCCGACGTGGGTCTCACCGTTGACCCGAGTGAAGTCGCCGGCCACGAGGAGCTTGCCACCCGGCAGCTCGGCGAGGTCCTTGACCTGGTTGTTGAAGGAGAACGTCTGTCCGTTCCACTCCCCCGTCGTCGCGTCGAAGCCGGCGAGGCCGCTGGACGCGATTTCCTGGCCGTTCTTGCCCTTCTGCACGCCGGTGAAGTTACCGCCCACGTACATGGTCGAGCCGATCTGCTCGAAGGCCTGGACCTGGATGTTGCCTTCCTTGACGGAACCGTTGAGGTTGCCAGCCACGCCCCACGACATGGGAGAGGCGAACTCGGAAGCGGTGGCCTTCTGCTTCTTGGCGGCCGTGCCACCGTCACCGATGGCGCGGAAGCCGGCGTCCGTGGAACGCAGCTGCGGGCGCACGTAGGCCTCAGCGTAAGGGTTGATGATCGAGCCGTCGCGGTGGAAGTACGACGTCGAGGAGGACGTGTCTGCCCACGACGTGGCGAGGGGGCCGTAGCCCCAGCCGAGCGTGTACTTGTTCTGCGCGGAAGCGATGAGGTTGACGTAGCCCCAGGCGGTATTGGTGCCGAATCCGGCCCACACGATGCCGCCGTTGACCCACCATTCGTGGTTGAACTTCACGTCCACCGGGTGGGCGCTCTTAAACGGCCAGATGAAGTCGCGCATCTTCGGGAAGCGCATGCGCACGGTCTGGTAGGCGGTGCCCTTGTGGTTCCAGGCGCGCTGAACCATGAGGCCGTCCTCGAGGTTGGCCACGGATGTTCCCCCGAGCAGGCCGTTGACCGTCTGGTGCGAGGCCTGCACGACCTCGAAGTCACCGGCGGTGCGCGGACGGGTCTTGAGCTTGTCCTGATCGCCCTGTCCCTGGCTCCAGGTTTCCCAGCCTTCACGTCCACGACCGATGAGAACCCAACCGCCGCCATCGGTGGTCTGATCGCAGAAGAACTGGCCGGGAGCCTCCATGGTGGGCGTCTGCAGCCAGTACGTTCCGTTCTGGGAACGCGGGTCGTTCTGCTTGATTTCCCAGCACGAAGCCGCAGCGGTGGCCTCGCTCAGGCCATCGTGGAGCGGGTCGGTGGCTGCGTGGGCAGCCGGGGAGAATGCAAGCACGCTCAGACCGGTCACTGATGCCAGTCCGAGCGCCAAGCAACGGCGCATAAAACTCATGGGGTCCTCACAGGTATCGTGTAAATGGTTACTTCTATAGTGTCACGATAATTGCCACCGTTCAACCACTTGGTTAGGAGGAGGTGGGAGTCATTTACCACATACAAGTCAACCCCTGCCGAAACGGCAGGGGTTGGACCTGTCAGCACGATTCACGAGCTGGATCGAACCATTGTCACTGGTTCATACCTCGCGCGAACTCGAGAGGAGACGGAGAATTCTTCCCTTATTTCACAAGAGTTGCGTTCAGGTCGAAGGTCATCGAGGGCGAGCCCTTGTAGTTGAGGTGTTCCTCGACGCCGATGCGGTTCACGCCGCTCGTCAAGAGGCTCGCGGGGATGGTGACCTCGAGCAGATCGGAGGCTGCCTTGGAGGCGCTCACGGCCGAGTTCGCGTAGGTCGTGTGAGTAATGTTGCCATCGGACATACGTTTCGTGTCGACGATCTTGTCGTTGACTCGCAGGACGACGCCGTCATCCGCGCGCACCTTCACGGTCAGCGTGGTGTTCGGGGTGATCGCGCCCAGGTCGATGTCGCGCGCGAAGTAGTACGTGATCGCACGGTCCTTCTTGGCAATGTCGAGGGCGGTCACCGCGGCGGAGTCTCCCCAGCCGATCGGGCCGGAACCGCGGTTCCAGCTCTGGAGGGAGCCGGTCGTGGCCCAGTCGGAGGCGGGGGCTTCCGTCGAGGTCCAGTAGTTCCACTCGTCACCGGTCTGGATGACCGTGCCGGACTTGACGGAGGCCGCGTTGATCGGCTGCGTCGCGTCGGTCGGCTCGGTGCTGCGCTCGCTGGGAACGGAGCTGTTGTCGTCCGGGGTGCCCTCCACGCGGAAAATGGAGGCCTGCATGGACACGGTGGCCGTGCGCATGTAGTTGACGTGCGTTTCCACGGCGATGACGTTGTCGCCGGTCTTCAGCGCGGAAGCGGGGACGAAGATCTCCGAGGGGGGAGGCGGAGGCCGCGGCGAAGTTGGGAGCGGAGTCGGCGCGGGTCGTGTAGCTGACCGTGCCTGCACCCATGCGGGTGCGGTCCACCTCGACGCCGTTGATGTAAACGACGGCGCCATCGTCGGCCAGGTACTTGACGTTGATACCCTTGAGGGCCTTCGCGTCGGCAACCCGGAAGTGCGTGCGGTAGTAGGTCGTCACGGGGCGCGTGCCCTTGGTGGCGATCTGGGTCGCGATCGCGGAGTCGCCGTAGCCCAGCGGTGCTGCGCCGGTCGGCCACGCGGAGTCGTCGAACGAGGCCTGGGCCCAGTTCTCGGGGGCGGCGCTGGCTTCGGCGCGGTAGTTCCACGTTGCGTTCGCTTCGAGCAGGACCGGGTTGGAGGCGTCTGCCTGGCCGGGGGCCGGAGCGGTGTAGACCGCGGTGGTTGCGGAGCGGTTGCCCTCGGCGTCGACGGCGCGCACGAAGTAGCGGTCCTCGCCGCCGCGAGGCACCTCGACACTGGTGGTCTCGGAGGTGGCGATCGGACGATCGTCGCGCAGAATCTCGTAGGACACGGCGTCAGCGACGCCTTCCCAGGCGAGGGTCACGGTGGAATCGTTCGACGCGGAGGAGCGCAGGTAGGAGGGCGCCTCGGGCGCGACGTTGTCGCGGTTGTCGTAGCGAGCGAACCCGCCGTTCCACTGGGTGCGCGTGGCATCGGTGTGGGAGAGGGTGAAGTCGCCGCCCACCCACAGGTTGCCGTAGTTATCGGTCGTCAGCGCCCAGGCGCCGGTCTTGCGCTGCGAGGAGAGCTCGAAGGGGGTCCACTTCAGGCTCTCGCCGGTGGCGGCATCCCACGCACCGACCCACTTGATCTCGTCGACGCGCGACCAGGAGCCGTTCATCGTCCAGACGTACATGTCCTGGTAGGCAGCGTCGGAGCAGTGGCAGGAGCCGTAGATGACACCCTTGGAGGACACGGTGGTGGCCTGCAGGTCACCTCCCATGCTGAAGGTCATCGCACCGGAGACGCGCTGGTTGGTGGCAGCGTCGTAGCCGAACAGGGAGTGCTCGGAGCCGCCGATGTAGACGCGGTTTCCGACCGTGGCAATGGTCTGCTGGTACTTACCGGCGCTGGCGCTGGACGGCTCGAAGTTGAAGGCCGCATCCAGGGCGGCACCCGGCTGGGTGGAGAACTTGGCGGCGTACCAGGCGCGCTGGTTGCCGTGCGCCGTGGTGAAGTGGCCGCCCGCGTAGAAGGCGCTGTTCGCCTCGGAAACGCCAACCGCCTGCACGGCACCGCTGATCTCGGGGTTCCACGAACGGTCCGGGCGCCCGCTCAGGGAGACGCGTCCAGCATTACGCGCGTAAACCCGGGAGCTGCCACCGCCGGAGAGGTGGGTGAAGGAGCCGCCCATGTAGACATTGCCGTCGTAGTAGGTCAGGGCGCGCACGCTCACGGCGCCGCCGCGCAGCGCGTTGACGATCTGCAGGTCCCACGAGGGGTCGATCTGGCCGGTCGAGGGGTTGATGACGACGGTGCCGACGTGGGTCTCACCGTTGACGCGGGTGAAGTCGCCACCCACGAGCAGACGGCCGTCGGGCAAGGCAAGGAGGGCCTTGACCTGCGCGTTGAAGTCGAAGGTCTGGCCGGTGAAGTCGCCGGTGGCCACGTCGAAGGCCGCGAGGCCGCGCGAGGAGATCTCGGTGCCCTTCTCCCCCTGCTTGACGCCGGTGAAGTTGCCACCCACGTACATGGTGGAGCCAACCTGGGCGAACGCCTGAACCTGGATGTTGCCTTCCTTCACGGAACCGTTGAGGTTACCGCTCACGCCCCACGAGGTCTTGGCTGCGTACTGCGAGACGGCAGCGGAGACCGTCGAGGCCCCAAGGCCCTCGTCGGGAATACGGGCAAAGTCGGCCGAATCCGAGGAGATGCGCGGACGCACGTAGGCCTCGGCGTAGGGGAAGACCGTCAGGCCCGACTTGCGGAAGAAGGAGGACGCCGAGGTGATGTCACCGGTCCAGTTGGAGGCGAGAGCGCCGTAACCCCAGCCCATCTTCCAGCCCGTTGTACGGGCCGAGGGGTAGGTCTGCAGGCCGTTCCACTCATTGTCATATCCGTTCAGGCCCCACATGAGACCCGAGCGCCAGCCGCCCTTATCCAGCTGGACATTGACCGGGTGGGCCATCTTGAAGGGCCACACGAAGTCGGTCATCTTCGGGAACTGAAGATCCATGGTCTGGTAGGAGCGGCCCGATGCGCTCCAGGAGCGCATGACGCGCACGCCGTCAGTCTGATCCTTGACCGGCACGTTATTCAGGAGCTCGGTGACGGCCTTGTTGGACAGCTGGACGACCTCAAAGTCGTCGGAAGTGCGCGAGCGAGAGGTCAGTTTCTCAGGATCACCCTTGCCACCGCTCCAGGATTCCCACCCTTCGCGGCCGCGACCGATCATGACCCAGCCGCCACCATCTGTCGTCTGGTCACAAAAGAACTGAGCGGGGTGATCCATCGCGGGAGTCTGGAGCCAGTAGGCGCCATCCGCAGCCTCAGGATTCCGCTGCTTAATGTCCCAGCACGATGCGGCGGCAGTTGCAGCACTCGAACCGTCGCGAACGATAGCCTGACCGGGTACAGAATCTCCCTGACCTGCACCAACAGCGTGAGCCGTCGGAGCGAGCGCGAGGGAAGCGCAGGCGACAATCGGCGCAGTTGCAAGGATTGCAAGGCGCGAAAGTGCGGAAGCCATGACACGACCTTTCGGAGGGAACGGAAACTTGTTGCATAAATAATTACACAACAAGCTCCATCGGATCAACCGGGTGGTCAAGGCTGACTTTCACAGGTGCATCACGCACCCCATTTTCACCCCCGACGACGTTTCGCGAGGGACCCAAGTCCCGACAGGTGGAGGCGATCCCTAAACACGGCACAAACACAGGCAAAAACAAGGACCGAGAGGGCGGAGCCAACGACGGTTGCAACGAAAGAATCACGCCCCAGCCACCACGCTATACACCCGCCCGGAATAACGGCAGACACCCCCACAACAAGGATCGGCTTGACCACCTCCGACAATTTCGGTGTCACACCAATAAATCGCGAGACCTGAACGGTTGCCATGCCCGCGTCAAGCACCATGCACACGGCCCACACGATGGCCGCCGCAACCATTCCTCCGCGAGGAATAAAGATGACGTTACCCACAACGTTGAGACTCAGCACCACGATCTTGTTGACCGCAGCCCACCCAGAACGCCCGCTCATAATGAGCAGCGAGTGAATATTTCCCGCCATGAAAGTAACGATCGAGCCGACGCACAGGACCACGAGGACGTTCGCGCCGGGAGCAAAGCCGTCACCGAGGATGCGCATGAGCGCCGGCGCGTAGATCGCCATGAGGGCGTAGATGGGGGCTGCAAACAGGACAAGCCAGATCGAGGCCGTGCTGTAGAGGTCCCGCAACTCCTTCTTCTTACCCTGGTGCAAGAGTTTGGAGAACTGCGGGGAAACGACGACGCGCAGAGCGGTGTCGACGACCATGCCCGCCTGGATGAAGCGGATCGCTCCACCGTAAATACCGGAGGCCGCGTCTCCGGCTAGTAGGCCAACGAGGAGGACATCCAGCCACTGCAGCGCCTGCTCAAGGCCGGCTGTCAGGGTACGAGGCAACGCGAAGGACACAACCTGACGACGCCGCTGCGCGCTCGGCCAGCGCCCCACCGAATCAGCTGCCGAGGGCATGTGGCGCAGCAGTAGCCACCACGCGGCCACGAGAACGACGACGAAAGGCAGCGCCCAGGCGACTGACACGAAGGCAAGCGACCCGGTGAACGCGGCCGCGAGCGCGACGAGGAGCGGACGCAAACCGGGCAGCAGCAGGTTTTGGATGAGGACGTACTCGCGCATATTGCCGAGCGCTCGCAGGGCAGCGGATGCAACCAGGGTGAGGGCGCCGATCGGCACAAACCACAGCACCGCACGCGTCGATGCCGTCACCTCAGCGTTCCAGATCAACGGAGCCACGGCCTCGAGAATGAGGACGCACACGGTGGACACACCCACCGTCAGCGAGGCCATGAAAGACAGGGTCGCGCGGATCTCCTCAGGCGCATCCAAAGATAGGCGGGGCATCAGGTAGATCGCGGTAGAGTCGAGGCCGACCTTAGCCAGGGCCATGACAATCGCGAAGACGCCGGTCGCCTGGGTGACGATGCCCGCTCCCTCGGCACCCAGCATGCGCGACAGGATGATCGTGAATGCGAAGCCCAGGACCGCCGAGGCGGCCGCTCCGACGAAGCCGACGATGCCCCCGCGCGCGAGGGAACGCCTGGCTTGATTTGCCTCACTCATGATTAACCTTCCCGCTACCGCGCGGTAGCCTTTTTCTATAACCTACCGATGGGATACACATGGACTTCATCAACTCGCTCTCCCCTGCCCGCAAGAAGGCCCTTCTGGCTGCTGCGATCCTCCTGATCATCGCGCTCGTCATCGTCGGCTTCCTGCGCCTGACGGGCTCCTCCGACACCGACGCAGCCGCATCCGCCGCGTCCGGCGCGCAGAGCGTCGACGACGACGCGCAGTCCGACATCCCGCAGTCCGTTCCGAAGACCATCGCCCCACAGTCGGGCGGCCCCGCGAACGCATCCGGCTCGCTGGCCACGGATGCTGAGGCCGCTGGACAAGCTACCTTCGTCGTCAACACCCTGTGGGGCGCGTACGCCGATCCCGAGCAGGCCCGTGCGACCGACCTATCCTCCGTGCTCACCGGCTCGGCGCTGGAGGAGTTCGACGCGCAGGCCCTCGAGTGGACGCGCGACGGCACCCATACCACCGGCTCCCCCACCCTCGAGGACGTACACATCATCAGCGACGACGGGGCTGGAAACATCACGGTCTCGGCGTGCGTCGACTCTTCCAGTGTTCGCGTCCTCAACGACGCGGGAACTGCGCTGACGGACGACACGACCATGCCCCGCGCCCTCACCTATTTCAGTTTGTGAAGGACGGTGAGACGTGGAAGCTGTCCGGCTTCTCGTTCCCCGACGACCCGACTTGTTGAGTCGAGCAAGCATGTGAGTGGCAAAAGCCCCGTCGTTCGCGGCGGGGCTTGTCCATTGCCCCATGCGCACGGCGCGCTCAGCGCGGACAGTTCCCGCGACGGACCCGGCGCTCGCAGCATCTGCACGCTCGGCCTCAGCACGCTTGATCGGGTCGCTTTCTTCTTCCAAGTGGCGTGACAGCAGCGCCACCGCGACGACGGAGATCATGAGGCCGGTGTTCATGCCGTAGTAGAACTGCTCCACCAGGGTGGCCAGGATGATGCCGCCCAGGATTGAGCCGTACACGTCCGTCGCACGCCAGATGCGCGGGAACATGCGCAGGAAGAAGGCGAGGAACAGGGCCAGGCCGACCAGGCCGTAGGAGAAGATGACCGTCCAGAACTGGCCCTGCGTGCCCAGGGAGGGCAGCCACGGCGAGGACGAGGGGCGCGGGGCACCGAAGCCCAAGAGCGGGGACTGCTGGAGCTCATACAGGGTCTCCAGGTAGTTGGAGGCGCGGTCTTCCGTCGAGGAGGAGGCCGCGACGCGCTCGAGGAGCGACTGCGAGGCCGGGGTGGCCAGCCAGGCGCCCACGCCCACGATGACGGCAGCGACGATGCCGAGAACGGTGCGCCAAGCTCCCGCGCGCAGGCGCTGGAAGCCCACCCACACGACGATGACGAGCAAGCCGATGTACATGCCGCGGTTGAGCGTCGCGGCGGCCGGGATGACCGACAGCGCGCACACGGCGGCCACGAGGAAACGCCACTTGGAGCGCTCGCGCCACAGCACGTAGGCGAAGACGAGTGCGAGCGGGAAGATCAGCGAGTACACGTTGCCGTAGGTGTTGGAGTAGATGAAGGGAGCCGACGGACGCGGGTCGGAGAGGATCCACGACGAGGGGTTCCACTGGGTAGTCGCGCGCTTCGTGAACTCCTTGACGAAGTCGTTGGAGTGCAGTGCGCGCGGCACCAGGTAGTACATGAGCGTCTTGAAGCGCAGGGTCGGCGCCGCCATGGCGACGAAGCCGCCGATCGTGGTCGAGGCCAGGAAGCCCCACATCGTACCCACGATCGTTCGCACGCTCAGGGACTTGCGCGCGTTGAAAGCGTAGACCGCGAAAATGCCGGGCGAGAGCTCCAGCAGGAAGCGATAGAACGCGCCAATGACGCGCCCGCCCGTGTCGAGCATCGTCATCGAGGCCAGCACCCACGCCAGGAAGAACACCCACAGGATGGATCCGGGCGGGAAGCGCAGGCCGTGTCGGCCGATCATGAACACAAGCATGATCGACGCGAACAGCGGCCACATCAGGTCACCGGAACCGAGCACCCACCACAGGAAGTACGCCGAATAGGCCACGACGAAGGGCCACGCAGGCAGATCCTGCGCGTCCTCTCGTAGCGGCCCAATTTGGGCGGGGGCGGGTTTGGCCCAGAGTCCTCGGCGTGGGCTCACTCGTGACCGTTCCCTTCGCCGGTGTTTTCCTGCGCGGACGAGGCCTGGGTCTCCTCAGCACTGCTCGGTGCGGTCACGCTGCCGTGCGCGCTATCCTGCTCGGCCGGGCGCGGGGCACCAAGCTTGTTGCGGTTGCGCGAGGACAGGTACAGGAAGGGGCCCTCGAGGAAACCCTTGATTTCGGACGTGGTGAGCGAGCCGGGCACATCCTCGTCGGTGCCAGCAACGCGGGCACCGCCGGGCTTCACGCGATTGAGCACGCCGGGCACGCGAGTCGCCAGCGTACCGAGCACGGAGGGCTTCGCGATAATCGCCTTCGTCAGAAGAGCCGCCATGCCGGAGCCGTTGCCCCGGATCTGCTTATCCAGGCCGACCTCGTCAACGCGGTGTCGGTGGTGCACGAGGGCGTCAGGCGTGTGGACGATGACGTCGCCCGTGGCCAGGATGCGTGCAAACATGTCGAGGTCCTCGCCGCCGCGCGTCGAGGTGCCGGCGCCCAGCGCCGGGTCGAAGGGGCCGACCTCCATGAGGACGTCGCGACGCATGGCCATGCACACGCCCGCGCCCACGCGGGCCGTCGTGATCGGGAACAGCGGTCCACCGTCCCCCTTCTCGCCCAAGACCTCGAGGCCCTCGGGGATATCGCCGACGCACCACACGCGCGGGGACATGTCCTTGGGGAAGCCACCGCGCGACTCAAACCAGCGCTGGGGCGCGTAGCGCTGCTCCAGGGGCAGCGCAATGCCCGTCGTGGCGGCCACATACGGCGAGGCCGTGAACGGGTCGATCATGGCGGTGAGCCAGTGCGGATCGACGATCGCGTCATCGTCCGTAAAGACGATGACCTCGCCGCGAGCAGCGAGCACGCCGCGGTTGCGGGCGCGGGACAGGCCCGGACGGGACGCAGAGACGATGCTCAGGCGCGTATCGTCGATGCCCGCGAGCTTCTCTCGGGTCAGGCCGGTGTGCGGCGCGTTATCCACCACAACGAGCGTAAAACGCTGGTGATCCTGCGCCAGGATGGCGCGCACGGCGTCCTCAAGCATGTCGCAGGAGCCGACCGTGCACATGACGACGGTCGCGTCCACCTCGGCACCGGCACCCTCTTCCCAGCCACGAGCGGGGGCCGGCTCGACCTCGAGCACACGTGGATCGGTCTCCGGATGGTCCGTGCCCTCGATCTCGACGAACGCCGAGTTACGGCCGTTGTCGCGCACGAGCACGAGCGCTCGTGGATCCGACGGGTCTCCCGAAATCAGCCGGGAGACGCGCGCGGTGCGATCAACGTGCCAGATCGACGCGGCCTTGAGGTCGGCTGCGGTGGTCTCCTCGGCGCTCATTTCTTGCCCTTCTTCGAGGAAGCCTTGGCGTTCGACTTCTTGGAGTCGGACGTGTCTTCCGTTTCCTTCGAAGGCCTGGAATCCACGACCTCCGAGGAAGTCTTGTCCGTGGGCTCTTCCTCGACCTCGGGCTCGACGACCTCGGCGGCAGGAGCCGGAGCTGCGGAAGCGGAGGCGGGCGCGGCCACCTGGTCACCCAGGTAGATCAAGCCGTTCACCTCGCGGTTAATGATCGCCAGCTCGTCCAGGAGGGCGTGCAGCGCCTTCAGGTCGTGGCCCTTGCGCACGGCGACGAGGACGTGACGGGAGGGACGGACCTCGTCGAGGAGCGAGGCCAGGGGCTGCTTGATGTCGATAAGGCGCGGCGCGGGCACGCGGGTCTCGGCCAGGGAGGCGGACAGGACGCGGTGCAGGTCGCGGGCCTGCGGGTCGGAGGCGTCGACGATCAGGTCGACCCAGTGGTCGCGGTCGATCGCCATCGCGAGCATGCGGGTGGGGGCGAGCCACGGCTCGGGTGCGCCCTCTTCAGCGCTCCACACGGGCAGAGCCGTCAGGTCGGCAAGCTGCGTGGGCGAGGCCAGGGAACGCGAGCGGGTCTCGCGGATCAGCACCAGGACCAGGCCAGCGAAGAGGCCGACCACGGTCGTGATGAGGATCAGGCGGGACTTCGAAGGCGAGACCTCGTCGCTCGAGGAGGCTGCCGGGGTGATAACGCGGCCGGCGGTAGCGTGATAGGGGGCGAGCTGCTCGGCGTCCTTCGCGAGCTTCGTCAGCGCGGTGCGGATCTCAGCGGCACGCGGGTTGTCCTTCGTGTTGCCGTCCTCGTCGGCCAGGGGCTGGAGGGATGCAAGTTCGGTCTCGAGAGCCTCGATCTGCTCGTTGATACCGGCGGCCATCTCGTCGGCGCGCTGCTCGACGAGAGCGGTGCGCTCGGTCAGGTAGGCGTTGGCGATCGCGTCGGCGGCATCAATGGCCTGCTGGCGCGTGGGAGCCACGTACTCAATCTTGACGATCGTGCCGTTCGTGTCGCCCGACACCTCCATGTTGGTACGAAGCTCCTCGGCAGTGACACCATTGCCAAGGCGTGCGGCCACGACGTCGAGGACGGCGGCGGACTTCGCGATGCCTTGCTCGGTCACCATGTCCGTCGTGTTCGACAGGGAGGCGCGCACGGCGGGGGCCGGCGTGATGGAGGGAGCGGTCACGGTCATCGACACGGCCGCCGAGTGCGACGCGGGGAGACCAAAAGCGGCTGCGACACCAACGACCAGGCCGGCCACGGTCCCCGCAACGATCGAGGTCCAGCGGCGTGCCAGCGCGTGACGAAGGATCTGCTGGCCGCCCGTGGGCGGAGGGGTCAGGATCATGACTGTTCTCCTTGGAGGTGAGAGCGCACCCACGCGGCGCGCGCATTGAGCCGGCGCTCGAGAGCGCGGCGAGACGTTGCGGGTCGAGACGCGACCCCCTGAGTGTAGACCTGCACGAAGCGGTCGAGCTCACGCTCGGCCTCGTCGCGAGGAAGCGAAACGAGCGAGACCAGGCGCGGCAGCTCCTGGCCCGTCAGGGACACCGACAGGTCGGCGAAGGCCTGTGCCTGCTCCGGATTCTTCCACGAATCCGAGCGCCACGAGGCGTTTCCGGTGACCTGGCCCGGGTGGATGCGGTACAGCAGCCCCCAGGGCGCGATGCGGCGGATGCGCCCGCCCGCGGAGGCCACGCGCATCCACAGGTCGTAGTCCTCGGCAGGCACGCTGCGGTAGCCGCCGACGCGGTCCATGATCTCGCGGGTCGCGAGCATGGTCGGGTGGCACACGGGGTTGGTGAGCAGCAGGTGCCAGCCCATGTCCTCGGGCGTGATCTCGTAGGGCATGCGGGGCACCGGGCGGGAGCCGCGCAGCTCGATCATCTGCGTGAAGACCATGTCGTCGCCGCGCTCGATTGCACGCATCGTGCGCTTGAAGCGGCCCTTGAGGGACACGTCATCGGCGTCCATACGACCCACGAGGCGCGAGTCGGTGCGCTCCATGAGCTGGGTGAGGACGCGGGAGACGCCGCCCTCGCCCGGGGTGATGTCCTCGATGCGCAGGCGAGGATCGACCACTCCCCCACGCGACGCGCCGCGGATGGCCTCGCCGACCGTCGAATCCGACGACGAGTCGTTGCCGACGACCAGCTCGGCGTCGCGCGGCATAGCCGCCAGCGTCGAGGCCACGGCGCGCGTGATCGTGCCCGCCGCGTTGCGCGCGGGCAGCAGGACGGACAGCTCAGGCACGGGACTCCCCCTGTTTGGCCGCCTCCTTGGCGGCCGCGTCCAGGGCGCGCAGGTCGCGGAAACGACGACGCAGCGAAATCGAGGAATGCGCAACCGCGATAACGGCGAGGAACGTGTAGAGCACCATGAAAGGCACGCCGAAGCCCCACGCCGCGAAGGACCAGCACAGCACACCCGGGTCGGTGGGCAGCAGCACGAAGGAACGCAGGTTCCCGCCGCGCGTCTGCTTGCGGCCCGCCGCGCGCACGAACTGCTCGGCGAGGATCTGGCTCATGAACTGACCCGACGTCACCCAGCCATAGACGAGCGCGACGACGGCCAGCCACCACGACTCGGGGCGGTAGATCATAACCGCGGCGGCGGTGCAGAAGTGGATCGCCGGGGAACGGAACGCGTCGGCGACATGATCCACCCACTCGCCCGTCTTCGAGGACGCACCCGTGACGCGCGAGACCTGGCCGTCCGCGGAGTCAAACATGAAGCCGACCGCGAGAGCCGTACCCACGATGAGGCCCGTCCAACATGCCGGGTCACACGCGACGAGGACGATGAGTCCCACCGTCGAAAAGCACACGGAGATGAAACTGACGAAGTTCGGAGTCCAGCCGAAGGCCGCGCAGGCAGCGGCCACGACGCGTGCGGCGCCGCGGTTCACCCAACGCATATACGCGGGAACGCCCGCGCCCGGCTTCTGCGCGGCAGCGAGCGCGCTGCGGTAGGCACTAAAACGAGTCCCCCACGAGGAACCCGGCTCGAGCACGACGGGCAGGCTCACTGCGCCTCCCCTTCCGCCTTTTCCGCGTCCTGCGCCGGGGCCTCGTCGGAGAAGTCCTCGGGGGCGATAAAACGGCGCAGCTTCGTCGACGACGTCGACGGCGTGTACGGCAGGTAGACGACGCGCGCGCCAACCTCGGCCATCTCGGCCTCGAGCGCGGCGCCCTTCGGAGTGTCCTTCCAGTCGTCACCCTTGAAGAGGACGTCGAAAGGCTGGAGACGCCACGCGAGGCGCTTGTCCTGGTCCAGGTCGACGACCACCGCGTCCACGAAACGCAGCGACGACACGAGGTCGCAGCGCTCCTTGAGCGGGATAACCGGGGCGCGGCCCTTCATACGGATGAGGGCCTCGTCCGAGGTCACGCCGACGACGAGGCGATCGCAGCGCTCACGCGCGGCGCGCAGGATGTTGAGGTGTCCCTGGTGGAACATGTCAAAACCCCCGGGCACGTAGCCGGTGATGGGGGTGCGTTGCTGAGTCGTTTCGTCCACGTAACAAGTGTGCCATTTATCAGGCGGTCAATGCGACACTTACCCGCTAAATGACCGAAAGATCACGTCCCAGCGTTCCCCACCAAGTGACAAGACACCCCACACAGGGGCGTCATATCGCGCAAATATGACCAGATGGCCGCACGTCACCTTGTTACAGGGGGCGACACGCCAGCCGAGTGTCACGAGGCCTTCGCGCCGGGCGGGCGGTCAGGCTGCGGACTCTCGCAAACCGCGCCCCGGCCTCGTTACTGCGTCGTTGAGGGGACCTCAGCGCGAGAAGACGACCGTTCGGTTGCCGTTCATCAGGACGCGGTGCTCGGCATGGAAGCGAACGGCCTGGGCGAGGACGCGGCGCTCCACGTCCTGACCGAGGGCCACCATGTCGGGCGTGGAGTCGGCGTGGGAGACGCGGGTGACGTCCTGCTCGATGATCGGGCCCTCGTCGAGGTCGGCGGTCACGTAGTGAGCGGTCGCGCCGATCAGCTTGACGCCACGCTCGTGGGCCTGCGCATAGGGGCGCGCACCCTTGAAGGAGGGCAGGAAGGAGTGGTGAATATTGATGACGCGGCCCTGCATGGCGCGGCAGACCTCGTCGGAGAGGATCTGCATGTAGCGCGCCAGGACGACGAGCTCAACGTCCTCAGAGGCGATCAGGTCGAGGAGCTGGCGTTCCGCCTGGGCCTTCGTATCCTTCGTGACGGGGATGTTCAGGAAGGGGACGCCATAGAACTGGGCGACGGGCGCCAGGTCCGGGTGATTGCCGACGACCGCGATCACGTCGATGGGCAGGCCCTGCGTCTGCTGGCGGTACAGGAGGTCGGTGAGGCAGTGGCCTTCGCGCGACACCATGATGATGGTGCGCAGCTTGCGGCCCAGGTCGTCGACGCGGTAGGTGGCACCGAATTCTTCGGCGACGCGGGCCAGTCCCTCGTCGATGGGGGCGCGGCCCTTCGGAGAGTCGACCTCGACGCGCATAAAGAAGGTACCCGTGTCGGAGTCGCCGAACTGCTGAGACTGGATGACGTTGCCGCCGGACTCGCCGATCACGCCGGTCACGGCGTGCACGATGCCGGGGCGGTCCGGGCAGGACAGGGTCACAACAAGCTGCGCGTTTTCAGTCATGCGTTCCAGTCTAACTAGGTTCATACCGACGAACGAGGCAGGGGCAGGGTTTGCGGGAGACGCCACGGGGTTGCGGGGTGGTGATATTGCTGGACGTGGCGAGGTTGCGTCGTTGCGGCCGGGGTTGTCGCCTGAGCGGGCATGATTGCCGTTTCACGCAAGTTTCACGCTCGCAGCCCGCGCCGGCGACACCGGTTTCACGCGCGTTTCACACCTGGCTAGCGTGCCCCACCCCCAATATTCCTGAGGATGCGCGCCCGAGCCGCGGCCGAATAGCGCCGACCACCACGATGGCCGGCACGTCGGCCCGATAGGTGGCAGCCTTAACCCTCCAGGTGACGCCCTTAACCCCTCAACACGCACGTAAACCCCTTAGGTGGCGGCCTGGGCGCGCCGCCAGCACTGCCACCAAGCGGGCTAACTCTCCACCTAGCGGGCCCAGGATGCCCCCCATGGGGCCCAGCTGCCACAATCCACGCGGTAAAACTTCGACGCCAGGAACCCTCGCGAGCAATCGCTTGACACCCCAGTTACCTTAGCCTTCATCGCGGGACCAATTCTCTGGACAGGCTGCTACGATGCGAGACATTGAGATCCCACAGCATAGGAGCCACGATGGGCAGCACCGACGACGAGCAACATCCTGAAACTACGCAACAGCAGCTCAGCTCTGATAACACGACTTCAACACATAGCAACAACGCACCACGCCTAACACCGATGCCACATTGGCTCATGCACTGGTGGACACCGCTAGCAATTGCAGAAGGACTACTACGCTGGACCCTCATTGTCGCGATCTTCTGGGGAGGTCAACCTCATTGGCCATCATCAGAAGCTATGAAACTGTGCGTAACGATTGTCGGAGCAGGTCTAGCGTTCTCGGCTTGGCAACAGAGGAGCCACGATAACGCAGTTCGAGACGACGACAAACTCGATCGAGAGCGCGCAGCCGATCGAGCGCGCACGGAACGCGAAGAACAACGCAGCCTAGAGGAAACTCGACGCCTCGAACAAATTGAGCGAGACGAATACTGGAAGCGCCGCGAACAGATTTACCAGCTCCTCGGATCGAAGAATCCTGGCCTCCGTCTCGGCGCAGTTGCATTGCTCGCAGAACTCGCAGATTCTGCGGCTCATAGCACTCTTCTAAACAAGAATGCTGAACAGCAGCTACAGCGCCACATCATTGACACACTCTGCCTCCAGCTCCGCCACGAGGGACTCGCACACGAAACCGAGGGAAGCCTTGAGGAACACTCTTCCATACAAGAGGATATATTTTATCAGCTAGTCAAACGCATTATCAACCAGGAACCACACTCCCCACAAGCTGACTGGCGAACACATGATATCGACCTATCGCACACCATCTTTCACTTCCCAATCACGCTTACCAATCTTGAAATAAGGCAAAACATCGACATATCACACTCGAGATTCCTTGAATCCTTCACGCTCACAGGATGCAGGCTATTTAACCTAAGCTGGTCATGCACTACATTTGAAATGTCACTACAGGTAAGAGCCAGTGAGCTCTACATTGATCACTTCCCATTAGAAATACAAAATGGGAAATTTAAAGAGACAGTATTGAACACACACCAAACAAGCCCCATCCCATTCAACCTCAGCGCACCAAAGGGTAAGGGCACCGCTACAAATAAAATTAGATTTACAGATGAATGCAAATTCCCAAAGGGGCTCCATATTCAAACAAATGGAAGTTTCGACTATTTCTCATCAGAATATATTGAATTTATAAACTCTTCCTTCCAAAGCATTAGTATCTGCGGACAGAACTTCAATGCAATTGTTCAATTTTCATATTGTAAATTTTTTGAGGCAACTCATATCCACGACATCGATTATCAACTCGGATCTGTTCTCACCCCAGATCTAGAAGCAGTTGAAGCATATTTCTCCAGAGCATCCGAAGATGGTTCTGAAGTAGCCGTATGGGAAGCCGAATTCCCCGATCACCCCTTCGATCAAACCGCAGGAATCAGCTTTCGCTTCTGCACCTTTAGCACCGTCAACTCTAACAATATGATCATCGCCCATAAAGTCCAGGCTATAATGAAATCTGGCATAGCTCCGCCAAGTCCCTTATCACATTCGAAGACAACACCACAGACAATGGAGAGCATGTTGAACTATCCTATAGCGACTAAGAAACAAATTACAGAACAAGTCAAAATGCACACCTCTAACAAAGCACCCATCCCCTTCACAACGATTCAGCGCCCATCACTGTTCATCACATCCAATTGTTATGCAGGTTCGAATCACTTCCCCTGACGACCTCGAGTTTATCGAGGGGGCGTATGAGCACGCCCGCGCGTTTATGCAGGCGAATGGGAATGCGACTCAGTGGCCCGAAGGGTACCCGGGCCGGATTGACGCTGAGGAAGACATCGCGCACGGGCACTGCTTCCTCGTGACCGATGAAGCCGGGCCGCTTGCCGTCTTTTCTTTCGGTCCCGGGCCGGACGAGACCTACGCCGAGATCGAAGGCGCGTGGCATTCCGATGCCGACTACCACGTGATTCACCGTGTGGCCGCAGTGCGCGGGCGAGGCATTGCTCGGGCGATTCTCAGCTTTGCAGCCAAGCATGCGGATTACCTTCGCTGCGACACTCACGTGGACAACGCACCGATGCGGCGCGCACTCGATTCCTTTGGATTCCGCGAGTGCGGCACGATCACTGTAACCAACGGCACGGAGCGCATTGCCTACGACTGGATCAAGAAGCCCCGCACCAGCACAGCCACCCACTAGCCGTCCCGCGCGCCCACACTGCCTTACCAAACAATCTCGCACGCAATTCCCCGTCGACATAGACTGGCAACACCTTAGAAACCGCATGATTCCAACGGTTTGGTTTCAAATTCTGAAATGCTGTCGTGGGAATTGCATGCGACTTTGTGGAGCTGCACCCGCTAAGGAGCATTACACCCGATCTGTGGGCATTACACCCGATCAGAACGGGTGCAATGCTCACTGATCGGGTGCACGCCCTCATCGACGACAAGCTCTATCGCGGATATGCTTCGTAGGCGGAATGGACGCCACGTCTAAGCCCCATTCCATACACCGACACTCCAGCCAACGCCGCATATCTGAGTCCCAAGCACCAGCGACGAGGCACATCCACGACGACACAGCATCCATTCCGCCAAAGTGCAGACCCATTGAGCAAAAACAGCCAAATTTCGTGGAATTTTGGTGAATGGGTCTACGGTTTGGCGCAAGCCATCACTGGGAACCACTACGTACACGCCCATAAGCCCGCGCAGCCCGCTTCTAACAATCATCAGACCGCAATGATGCTTGTTTCTAAGTGGTGTTACACCACTTAGGGGGCATTACACCAGCTCGGAGAGGGTGTAATGCTCCCTAACTGGTGTAATGCTCCCTAACTAGTGCAGGGCTGCCCGGCATGGCTCGGCTGGCATCATATTGGAGCAGCTATGGAGCAGATCTTGCCGCGCGCAGTCTTGTTGCTCGGTAGCGTTGCACCACTTAGCGCAGCATTGCACTGGGTAGTAAGCAGTGCATTGCCACGCTATCTAGTGCATCGCTGCCGCACCTAGCGAATCGCTCATGACGCGGGTCTGCCGCGCGTCACCGAAACACCACGACGCGCCACGTTCACATCCCAAACCCGCAACAACACTGCCCGCCCCACAACACCCGCACACACATGGGCGCACGCCAAGCCCACACCCAAACACACGGCAACACCCGGCACACATGCGGGCGCGCGCCCGGCCAATCAGCCGGGCGCGCGCCCTTCCCACCAACCGCCACGAGGGCGGTAGCCTCACTTGATGAAGCCGAGCGCCTTGACGGCGTCGTACTCTTCCTGGAGGGCCTTGATGTTGTGGTCGATTCCGGCGCGGGTCGCGTCGGAAATCTCGAGGCCGTCGACGACCTGCCACTCGCCACCATCGGAGGTGACGGGGAAGCCGAAGTTCAGGCCGGCGGGGACGCCGTAGTGCGTGCCGTCGGACATGACACCGGCGGTGACCCACTCACCCTCGGGGGTGCCGTGGATCCAGGAGTACATGTGATCGATCGCGGCGTTTGCAGCGGAGGCGGCCGAGGAGGCACCACGCGCCTCGATGATGGCGGCGCCGCGCTTGGCGACGGTGGGACGGTAGTAGCTGGACAGCCACTCTTCGTCCACGAGCTCGGTCGCAGGCTTGCCAGCAACCTTCGCGAAGGAGACATCCGGGTACTGGTCGGCCGAGTGGTTACCCCACACGACGACGTCCTTGATGTCGGCGTTCGCGGCGCCGGTCTTGTGCGCCAGCTGAGCGATCGCACGGTTGTGGTCGAGGCGCATCATCGCGGTGAAGCGCGACGCGGGGACGTCCGGCGCAGCGTTCTGGGCGATGGTGGCGTTGGTGTTGGCGGGGTTGCCCACGACGAGGACGCGCACGTCGTCGGCGGCGCCGTCGTTGATGGCCTTGCCCTGGGGGCCGAAGATGCCCGCGTTGGCCTCGAGCAGGTCGGCGCGCTCCATGCCCGCGCGGCGCGGCATGGCGCCCACCAGGTAGGCAACGTTGGTGCCCTGGAACGCACGGTTCACGTCGTCGAAGATCTCAACGCCGGCCAGGGTCGGGAACGCACAGTCGTCGAGTTCCATCGCGGTGCCCTCGGCAGCCTTCACGGCCTGCGGGATCTCCAGCAGGTGCAGCTTGACGGGCACGTCCGGGCCGAACAGCTGGCCGGAAGCAATGCGGAACAGGAGGGCGTAGCCGATGTTGCCGGCTGCGCCAGTGACGGTGACGATACGAGGTTCTGCCATGATGTGGCGCTCCTTTACAGTTCCTGTGGGCGTGTGCCCTTCAGTCGCGGTGTTCCCCGCGCTCTGTCTCCTAGGATACGTCGTCCGTCACACTCAAACCCGGGCACCCAGTCCCAAGACAACCCACCCAGACAGTGATCTACGACATACCGGCCGGTCGGAGCCCTCCACGCGGAGCCCATTCGGAACGTACAGTAGGAGCATGTCCGACAACCGTCCCAGCCCCTCCCCCAATGCCGGTTCCGAGCGAGAATCAGCCCCTGCCTCGTCCCATATTGACGAGGCCGTGGCCCACTCCCACGACCACGCGCACTCTCCGGGCACCGAGCACGGCGCGCACTCGCACGATCACTCCCACGCGTCGGCCTCGACCACGCGCTTGGGATGGGCGCTCGCGGTGACGGGAGCGGTCGTTGTCGCGGAGCTGCTCGGCGCCTTCTGGTCAGGCTCCCTGTCCCTGGCTGCGGACGCCGGGCACATGGTCGTGGACGCCTCCGGACTCGTTATCGCATTGATCGCCGCTCGCCTCATGCGCCGCCCGCGCGACGAGAAGCACACGTGGGGGTGGGCGCGCTCCGAGGTCCTGGCCGCTGCCCTGCAGGCCGGCATGCTCCTTATTATCAGCGTGATGGTCGTGTGGGAGGGCGCGTGGCGCCTGGCGTCCCCGCCCGAGGTCGAGGCCGACCCCATGCTCCTCGTCGGCATCGTCGGCCTGCTCGCGAACGTCGTATCGCTGGCGATCCTGGCAGGCGGGCGCGAGGCGAACCTCAACATGAAGGCCGCATTCCTCGAGGTCGCGAACGATGCCCTCGGCTCCCTCGCGGTCATCGTCGCGGCCGGCGCCGAGTGGGCCTTTGGGTGGACGCGTGCCGACGCGATCGCTTCGCTCCTGATCGCAGCGCTGATGGCGCCGCGCGCGCTCGCGCTCCTGCGCCGCTCCGTCGCAATCCTCATGGAGCAGGCACCCACATCCGTCGACGTGCGACAGCTGCGCGCACACATGCTGGACGTCGACGGCGTCCTAGACGTGCACGACCTGCACGTCGCGGCAGTCTCGTCTCACCTGGTGACCGTCACCGCACACGTGACCGTCTCCGAGGAAGCTGACGGCCCCAGCCGCGACCGCATTGTCCACCAGCTGGGCGAATGCGCGTGCCACCACTTCCCCATCGCACATTCCACGTTCCAGCTCGAATGCCCGCAACACCGCGAGCACGAGCACCTGGAGCACTAAGCCACCGCGCCATTTGACACGCGGTCAGTCAATTTGTAGGTTGATAGTATGAGCGCAGATGTAGGTTTCACTCCGGGCAAGCTGATTGAGGCCGCCCAGAGCATTCAGCCTGTCGCCGACCCATTTTCGCAGTCAATTTCCACCCTGGGAGAGGAACTTGAACCTCTGTGCCAAGGGGTTAATGGCCCATACATGGAGAAGCTCTCCGACTCACTGACGAGTTGGAACGAGTCCCTCAATCTCCTCTTTGAGGATCTCGGACGCCTAGCCGAGGCCCTCGTCCTTGTCGAGGATTCCTTTAACAACTGCGAGACAGACATCATTCGGTCACTAGTCGACGCAGCGTCAGGCATTACCGGACATCAGGACGGCTACGCGACCGGTAGCTTATACGCAGAATTACAAAGCCTATCTGGGCAAGCGATGATGGAGATGCACAGTGAGTAGCGAGTCGATGCTAGTTTTTCACGAGGCAGATGCTGCGGCGATGGCCAGTCTCTTCTCCGAGAAGGCCGCGCTCGTCGGTAATTTCATGCCTGACGTAAGCGACGCCATCATCAGCGCGGTGGACGACTGGACAGGTGAATCACGCGAGGCATGCGACGCCGCGCTCAAACGTTTGGAGGAACGTGGCAAACAGCTGTGCGAGCTACTCACAGCCGCATCCGAAGCCATGACAAAGATTCAAGAAGAAGGCAACAAAGCTGAGATCCAGGCCTTCGCCCACGTCGACAGCTAGGAGTATTCACCATGAGTGATTTTGAAGTCGATCTGGAGGCAATGTCCTCGTTCGTGGAATCGCTGGCTTCCTTCGAGAAGGAGGCCAAGGGGTACGACGTGGAGGATTGGGTTCCAAACTCCGGCATGCTCGAAAACTCGGACTTATGGGACCGCACAAACGCTTTCCAGGACACGTGGGAGAAGGGCCTCAATGACTTGCGTGATGACATCAGCAAGGCCAGTAGCGCTGTGAGCGGCGCGTTGGAGGCATACGCGGAGTACATGGAGCAAGCGAAGGTGCACATGCGGGAAGTTACCAAGGCAGCAGCATATTTGAGCCCGTTCCCCGCCGTTGGCTCGGGGGCATGATCTGACGTGGGCGTTACTGCACAGGGTGCACCTGATTTTACGATCGGCGGAGATCCCGACGGTATTTCAACGCGCGCCGCGGTCATGATGGATCGCGCAAACGAGTTTGAAGAAATTCATTCCAGTCTCATCTCCTTGAACTCTGACGGATGGACCGGACGCGCAGCGGATCATTTCCGAGAGAAATTCAAGATTCAAATCCAGGGGTGGGCTGACGCTCAGGATGCGTTCTCTTCCGCTTCCCAAGCTTATTCGTCGTATGCGTCAACACTGCAATCAGCGCAGAGCCAGTGCGATGAGATCCGCTCACGGTGGCAGCAGGGCCAGCAGGCAGTTGAGCAAGCACAGAACAATAAGGCTGACGCACGAAGCCGAGCGCAAGCAGAGGGCGGCATCCCCATGTTTGACGCCTCATGCGACGAGGGGCCGGGCCGGGCAACAATGCAAGGTGCCGAAGCTGATTTCCAAGCTCTCGTAGACGGGGTAAACGCTTCAGGAACCGCTCTCATTGCTGCACTCGATGCGGGGATTGCGAAGCTACCCGAGCGCACATGGGGAGATGCTGCATGGCGAACGGCTGGTTCGCTCTTGCTCGGGGTATATGAGGGCGTGGAAGCCCTCGGGAAGCTGATGATGCTCGGTCTTCCCGACCTGAGTGCCGATCTGGGTCGTCTCTGGCGTGGCGAGATCACTCCAGCCGAATTCCAGGCTAAGTACGTTGATATTCCTCTCAATACCATTTCGACTATTGCCTCGGGGATTGCCAACGACCCCGGAAAGTTCTTTACGGAACTCGGCAAGAGTCTTGTAGACTGGGATACCTGGGCGGATGACCCCGGCCGCGCGTTCGGTCGCATTATCCCGGATATTGTCATAACTATTGCAACCGCAGGTGCAGCCGCTGGAGCCAAAGGGCTCACAGGAAGCGCACGCCTCGCGTACGTTGGCCGCGAGGTCTTTTTGCAAGCAACTCACATCAGCGACGTCCAAGATATCGCCCACCTCAGCCGGGCACTTGTCAATAAAATTGGGAAGGCAGGTTCCCACATCGCCTCTAGCGTGGCAGATGCAATGAGCCATCTGTCTCATGCCACCCCTACGCCCCATACTCATGTTGCTGGCGGAGTCAGCCACCCGACCAGTGCCAGCGGTGCACCCAGCATGCCCAACGCAGGCACACCTACCCACCCATCCCACGGCGCCGCAGGTCCCGCGAATTCGAGTACCCCAAACATCGCGCCGGGGCACCAGCCCAACGGCGTGTCCAGCACGGCCCAGCCAGGCATAGGTCCACACACCAGTGGCGCCACCAATGCCAACGTCAGCACACACACAGCCGCAGGTAACCCCACAGCCAGCACGCACACCCCTGTCGGTGCGCCTGCCGATCCGTACGCGCACACGAATGAAGCGTCGATGCCCGATTCGGGGATCAGAAAGAACTCCGATAGCGCAAATTTTTCCTCCAGCAATTCCAATCAAGTCAACAATGGGGAGTTCACTCATGCCGCCAACTCAAATTGGCAGCACTCCAACGGTATCAGCGAGGGGCACACTGGCGGCATAGGAAAAAACAATTCCTTTGCCGAACCTGCAGGAAGTCAGACGCCATTCAACACTACCCCTCACACGGAGGGGGCCACCGCTTATTCCAAGCCCAACCACGCTGACGCTTACGCACCACACGATCAGCTCAACACATCCGCTGGCCCCAACGAAATGAAACTCAGCGACCAGCGCTCGAACGACCTCGTAGGTTCATTTGCGGGTTCCAGCAACGCACACCATCCGGGCAGCACTGCGAACAATATTGGCGGAGGTGTAAGCGCAACTCCTCACGCATCGCACTCAAACGGTATGCCTGCAGGCCAGCAGGGCGGAGGTTTCTCTAGCAGCACCCCGGGCACGCACGGAAACTCTTCCATACCCTCGCAGGGGACGCCTTCCTCTCCCGGCGGTAGCACGCACACTTCCTCGGGTACTACCCCATACTCCGGATACGGTAATCCACACCAGGGAACCTCTGGTCCAGGCAATCAACAAGGTGCTCCTTCGAGCGCTCAGCCTGCGTCCGGCGCAGCCCCTGCGCACAACACTGATGGCTCCTCACCAGTGCATCCGAAGAGCGATACCCCCATCCCCGCTCCCCCGAAGAGCGATACCCCCATCCCCTGCTCCCCCGAAGAGCGATACCCCCATCCCCGCTCCCCCGAAGGTTGATGCATCCAACGCGCATACCCCGGGCCAAACTCACCACGCGGGCCACACCACTCCTGAGACCACACATGGGGCTGATACGCACACTCAGAAGGCGGATGGGACAACTGGCACACCCACAGAAAGCAAGCCGAAAGACGGCACCACCAAGCCCGACGGCACAACCCACACCGCAGACACTGGCATACCCACCACGAAGAACAAATTCGCAGAACTGCTGGGCGACCCAAATACCAACGGCACCAACCACGCGCCCGACGGCAAACCCCACACGGCCGATCCCAACACGCCTACTCACGAGGCGGATGGATCAGCTGACGTTTCCACGGGCAACAAGTACAAGGACAAGTACGGTTCTGCCGAGCCTGACGATGCTGCTCACCCGACCACTTCTGAGGACGACCTGAAGAACAAGTCGCTCTATGACATCCTCAAGGACATGGAGTCTTCGCACGCCCACCACTCCACGCCAGACGCACCCCACGCGACCCACTCCGGGGCAGATGGCGCTGCGGATATGTCGCACGCAGGCCACGGAGACGGTGCCAGCCACACCGCCGACGGCAAACCCCACGCGGCCGATCCCACCACGCCCACTCACGAGGCGGATGGATCAGCTGACGTTTCCACGGGCAACAAGTACAAGGACAAGTACGGTTCTGCCGAGTCTGACGGTGCCGCTCACCCGACCACTTCTGAGGACGACCTGAAGAAGAACCCGTTCTATGACGTCCTCTCGGGCAACGAGTCTTCGCACGCCCACCACTCAACGCCAGACGCTCCACACGCGACCCATGCAGGGGCAGATGGCGCTGCGGATATGTCGCACGCAGGCCACGGAGACGGTGCCAGCCACACCGCCGACGGCAAACCCCACGCGGCCGATCCCAGCACGCCTACTCACGAGGCGGATGGGGCAACTGACGCACCCGCCACGAAGAATAAATTCGACGAACTTCTGGGCAACCCGAACACCCACGGCACCACTCACGCCCCCAACGGCACACCCCACGCAGCCGATCCCACTACGCCCGCCCACACGGCCGATGGATCAGCTGACGTTTCCACGGGCAACAAGTACAAGGACAAGTACGGCAACTCCTCGGACAGCGGCAGCCACTCCTCCACCCCCGACGTCCCCAACGAGCACGCTCCGGCCGATGGCGTGACGGATCCGCACAGCAAGCCCACCCACCCCGGTGACGGCAGCACACATACAGCTGATCCTGACAGCACCCCTGCCAAGGCAGACGAGGCAAGTGACGTTTCCACGGGCAACAAATACAAGGACAAGAACGGCAACTCCTCGGACAGCGGCAGCCACTCCTCCACCCCCGACGTCCCCAACGAGCACGCTCCGGCCGATGGCGTGACGGATCCGCACAGCAAGCCCACCCACCCCGGTGACGGCTCCACTCATGCAGCTGATCCTGACAGCACCCCTGCCAAGGCAGACGAGGCAAGTGACGTTTCCACGGGCAACAAATACAAGGACAAGTACGGCAACTCCTCGGACAGCGGCAGCCACTCCTCCACCCCCGACGTCCCCAACGAGCACGCTCCGGCCGATGGCGTGACGGATCCGCACAGCAAGCCCACCCACCCCGGTGACGGCTCCACTCATGCAGCTGATCCTGACAGCACCCCTGCCAAGGCAGACGAGGCAACTGACGCGCAGCCAGTCAACAATCATGAAGAAACCGTCGGAGACCCCAATACCGACGATGCAGCTGATGTAACGCACGCGGCTGCCAGAGAACCGGTCATTAGCGATGAGGATTGGAGGAACCTGCCTATCCCGCCGCCCTTGGCCCAAGAACGCTACCTCACCGAGTGGGCAAACAAAGTTTGCGAAATGCACCCAGAAATACCACGCGACGGATTACTAGCTACCTACAACTACACCACTCCGGCATACAGCTCCTACAACGGGCCCTCTCGAGACCCATCACTCGACATGTCAGACACCATCAGGAAGCAAATCGATGACGTCGAAAGCCTCCTCGATGTGGCACCTAACCATAATGGCACGGTCTTCCGTGGGGGGCATGTACCGCCAAGTGTCCTGCAGGAGATGCGCGAGACCGGTGTCTTTAAGGACAAGGCTTTTCTCTCGAGTAGCGTCGACGAGCGTGTCGCACTCGACTTCGCGAGTAAAATTCCGCAGGATCCGGACGACGTGAAAGTACTTTTCACAATCAACAGTAGTAAGGGAACCAACATTCAACCAGTGTCACAGGTTCGATTCGAACAAGAAGTTCTATTTCATCGAAACACCAAGTTTAAAGTTGAGTCCGTGGAGTACGATGCAGAGCTCGGTGGATACCGTATTGAGTTGAGCGATATGGACTAGGTGCGCCACGTGACCTTTGCTAGTGCACGTGAGCACTCACGTAATTAATCTCATTTCTTTTCCACCCCATCCGACACATTTTCTCTCAGGAGCGATCATGACCACCGAACCACCTGAATCCGATCAGTCCAATAAGTTCACTGAAGCCGCACAGGCTTTTCTCGGCCTACTCAAGTCTCTCCCTCCAACACCGTCAATTACATTCCGGGGCTATATCGACCGGACTGCTACCGAGTCGCGCGTTATCGGCGCACCGAGCTTAACGGCAACCTCGCACAGTATCTCCATAGCGACAAACAACCTAAAAAAGCCCGAGGTCGCAATATTTATTGGGTCGAATGGGCGAGATCTCACCCCAATTCTGGAGGGAGCTCCAATGTTCAATCTCCAAGAGGTCACCTACCTGCCAGGCACCTATTTTATCCAGCACCCTCCCAGGGAATTCCTCGGTGTAACAATCCAACTGCACGAAGAGCTACACCTGAACGAAGAGACAGGAAAATACGAAGCTACCAGAAAATTTAAAAACTGGGATCCCATCATCATCGAATTTGAGCCGGCACTACGCCAAGCTAGGACTGCTCCTCTCGATTTTCCTCCGGAAGCTCCTGAGCGCTTCTTGATCCCCATCAAGTAAAGGACCAACGCGACTCGCAGGCACGGCAGGACTGTATCGACATCAGCAAGTCCTGCGGCATTGATACGATCCTGATCGAGTTAATTACGGCGGCACCCGCCGTAATCCTTGCTGAGCACGCCCCTTCAAGAAAGAGCTTCGTCTCCACACAACACACGAATCAAGGCCAACGTTGTCGCTAGATTTGCATGTTCCACCGCCGGTCGCCCGATTGACCCGGAAACTCGTTTCTTCCCTGTACGGGCGCCAGGACCGGGCGATGCCCTCACGTATGCGCCGAGCGGTCTGGGCAGTCGTTTCTGCGGAACCCTGGGCAAACCAGCTACCAATACACCGTATCGAGATGATGCAACTTCTAGACATAAGAACAAAATTCATCATGTTCGCGATAAAATCAGATGCAAAATAGTCGCAATCCAATTTCTGTTTTTACAAAATGACATCTATCGGTCTGCATTTTGAGGAGAGAATAAGCGCTGTGTGTCAATACAGCACTAGCACTCATCACCAGAACCCCGCATGCAGCAATTCGCCTCAGCGAGCATTTGTGCCGCTGCTACAAATCCACTAATAATCGCAACGAGTAACCCTCAGCACCATACTATTCCACTAACGTTTGAGCGAGCGATTACTCATGGGAGTATGAATGACTGAAAATCAGGCCCAACAATTTCTCCAATTCCTCAAGTCCCTCTCCCCAACCGATGCAATCACCTTCCGTGGTTACATCGACCACACACCCACCGAACCTCGCCCAATTGGCGCTCCCACCCTGTTGGCGACATCGCACAGCGTTGCGATCGCGACGAACAATCTGGAGAAGCCCGAAGTGGCGATTTTCATCGGCTCAAACGGACGTGACCTTACGCCATTCCTCAAAGGGGCACCAGCCTACAACCTCCAAGAGGTCACCTATCTCCCGGGGACTTACTTCTATCAATATCCTCCCACGGAGCTCCTCGGGGTAACGATCCAAGTTCACGAAGAACTACATCTGAACGAACAGACTCAGAAATACGAACCTACTAGGATCTTGAATAGCTGGGACCCCATCATCCTCGAGCTCGAACCCCAGCTACGCGCCACGTACGCCAATCCACTCGATCTTCCCGAGGGCGCATCCAAGCGCTTCCTGCTCCCGATCGAATAGCCCCGCATGTGCCAACGCATGCGGTCACATCACCGCGCGTTGGCCTGTTGAGCACGCCCCTCAAGGAAGTAATTCGTCTCCACACAACACATGAATCGAGGCCAACGTTGTCGCTAGATTCGCATGTCCCCACCAACAGTCGCCCGATTGACCCGGAAACTCGTTTCTTCCCCGTACGGGCGCCAGGACCGGGCGATGCCCTCATGCATGCCTCGAGCGGGCTGGGGAGTCGCTACCGGATCGGCAAAGATGTCGCTCTCGACCTCAAGGGACAGTTCGCACACGGCACGCATCCGGAGATGCGTTCGACGGCTGATTGGATGCGTTCGCAGTATTCCGTTCCGGGCGGTATTTCTCCGACATGGCGAGACGATATCGATCACGGAGCGCTTCCTCGATCGGACCGCTATTACGCGCACAAACAGCCCTTCATCGAGGACTTTCACATTACGGGGCTTGATCACATCGGGCATGTCGGGGCATTTTCCCTCACCCCAATCATCGACGACGGCATTATTCCCGCCGATTGCCGGTCTGCGCCGCCCGCGCATTTGAACGAGCTGTACCACCAATATCGACTCACTGACGACCCACTACCTGAGGGCGTCATTATCGAGATCTGCCTCCTCGCCGAGGACCATGGTTCGCGCGGGTATGCGCCGCAGGTTCGTTTCCTGGAGCGAGTCACATTCAATAATCTTTCTCCGCTATCCATCGACGAGCTCGTGACTCAACACATCATTGAAGGAGTTTCCACCCATGTTGGAGACGTTAAAGCCCCTGATTGGGAAGCTCTGTTCGGGTACTTCCGTAACGCCCGAGAGCTTTGAGAACGGCTACGCCTTCTCAAGTTACAACACCGACTTCTTTGCGGTCTGGACCATCGAGGACAGGTTTTGCTTCAGTTGGTCCGAACGCCACCCAAGCGCCGCATTCTGCATCGACACCCAGAGCACGACGATAGCCTCGTACATCGTTATCGCTGCGGTTGGAGCACTGCGCCGCGCGGACCTTTTCCAGGACGCCATCTCGCCTGCCATCCTCACCGATGAGCTGCGTAGCCGGTGGGTTTCCTCCCCCACCCGCTGGCCTCGCGTCGTGAACTATCAGCACATCGAAAATCCGGAACTGTCCCTCAATTCGACGAACTGCGCCGCGCTTCGACAGCTGCAGTTTGCCGTGCAGTTTTCGGTCGAGGACTACCTCAATTCCTACCTCAACGCTGACGCAGGTCCAGCCCTCACCCCGTTCAGGACATCATTCGAGCCGTATCTCCGCCAGCTCAGCGACGCGGGCGTCGACATCTCGCGGATGATTCCACCGACGTCCAGCCGATAGAAAGGCTTCTGAGGGTCGAGGCCGTGGCTGCGTACCACTCAGAACAACCCACTCAAAACAAACGGTCCAAAAACCCAGACCCCTCCACAGCCAGCCTCAAGTCCTCGACAAACAACTCAGGAAAGCATGAGACACTACGGACTATGACAACAATCAGCGACGACGAGTTCATCAATACCCTAACTTCACTCATGAACAGGCCTTTGAAGGCATTGAGCGAAGAACACGTCTACTTCCACGGTCCAGATCCTCAAATCATGATGCACGTCTGGCGTGAGGACGGCTTTTATTTCGGCGGCACAAGCGAGCGCTCGTACAATCCAGGACCTGAAGTTCGCGCCAACGACCTCATCCCAGTTAAACAATGGCTCGTGATGGAATTGTTTGACTTTCTCCGAATGAGCCAGCACCTGGACGCTATCGGGATCGCATTCAGGCGCCTATCTCCCGCCCCAAGCTGGTCTCAAAATCTCGAAACGGGAGAGTTCTTTCTTGAGAAATCACCCACGGGGATCCTCACGGATGACTTATCACGTGCCGCCGCGAATCTTCCTTGGTTCCTCAACCACTCGCCCGAACGACTCCTCGAGATCGCACACATCGAAAGCACCAAGGAAGTCTGCCAGGCCCTGTTCGGCATGCCACGCGTCCCCTTCGCTAAGCGCACGGACACACGGCAGTAACACCTGCCATGGGAAGAATTGGCGGCACAGGCCATACCCCGGCCTCGTCCCCACATACAGCGAGGCGGCGGGAGCTTCACGCTCCCACCGCCTCACCGCAGGCACGACCCGGGGCCGCACCTTAAGGGGTTGAATCAGCCCTCGCGGAACATGATGCCGAAGCTACCGCGCGGGTAGTGCCACTTGAGCACGCCCTTCGGTGCCACAGCCAGGCAGGTGCCGCACTCGAGGCACGCCGCGTACTCAACGCCGACGGTGCCATCGGCCTCGACCGAGTACACCTTTGCCGGGCAGACGCGCTCGAGCAGAGCGCCAGCGCCAGTGGCGCGAGCGAGTTCCTGATTGACCTCGATGTGGGATTCTTCCTCATCCAGGTAGTAGGTGTTCCCAGCCAGGCGGGCGGGGACACTCTCGATGACGAATGTAGCCATTGCTCGTCCTCCTTTCAGAAATCTCGTCATAGGGCGCGGATGCCCGCGAGGACATCGCCCACGATCTGCGTCAGCTTCAGGCCCGACGCCTTAAGGGCATCGAGTCCGACCTTGCGGATGTGGCGCCTGGGCGTCAGGTCATGGTTGAAGATGCCGTAGAACACCTCAGCGCCAAGCTTGCCGTAGTCCTTGTACATGCCCGGACGCTCCAGGAAGGCCGGAGCCTTCGCGTAGGTCGCCATGTCCTTGCCGACAAAACTGCTGTCGAGCAGGGCGCGGTACTGGTCCATCGACTGCTGGCCAAAGTCCATGGTCTGGAAGGCCTTCTCGATGGCTTCGGCAGCCGCCAGCGCGGAGCCAGCCGCCAGGTCCATGCCACGGATGGTCATGCCCGTGTTGAGGGTGAAGCCCGCGGCGTCGCCGATGATCACGAGACCCGGGCGGGTCAGATCGTGGGCGACCATGGCGGGACCGTCCTCAATCGTGAGGTGGCATCCGTACTCGAGGAGGGTTCCGTCCTCCAGGAGCGGGGCAATGGCCGGGTGGTTGAGCATGTGATCGTGGACGTCAGACGAGGCGAGCCCCGACTTCTCCAGATCATCCAGACGCATGACCACACCGATGGAGATGGACTCCTCGTTGGTGTAGAGGAAACCGCCGCCGGCGACGCCCTGCGTGCAGTCGCCGACCATCGCGTAGGCGACACCCTCGTTACCACGGACGTTGAAGCGATCCTCCAGGACCTTGCGCGGCAGTCCGATGACGGACTTGACGCCGACCGCGAGGTGCTTCTTCGGTTCCTTGGCGCGGATGCCAGCCTGCTGAGCGATGAAGGAGTTGACGCCGTCAGCCGCGACGACCACGTGTGCGCGCAGTTCGTCTTCGCCGGCGCTGACGCCGACGATCTGCTGACCCTCGACGATCAGGGAATCGACCTTCACACCAGGCATGACGGTCACTCCGGCTTCCTCGCACTGTTCCAGCAGCCACGCATCGAGCTTGGCGCGCAGAACGGACACTGCGTTGGCAGGCTCACTCAGACGCTTGTCCCAGTAGTCAATGTTGACAAAGGAACTCTCGTTGATGAGGCTCACGCAGTTGCGGGTAATCCGGCGCTCAACGGGCGCGACGTTCACGAAGTCAGGGAACACCTGCTCCATGACTCGGCAGTAGAAGACTCCACCGGACAGGTTCTTCGAACCCGGCTCGGCGGCGCGCTCGATCAGCAGGACTTCCCGGCCCTTGTTGGCGAGGGTGTAGGCGCACACTGCGCCCGCCACGCCGCCACCAATGACAATGACGTCAAAGTCAACTTCCTCGGACATATTCCTTTTCTCGTTTCAGGAAAGCGCTGCGGTCAGCGCGGGCACGACCTCGTAGATGTCGCCCACGATGCCGTAGTCGGAGATCTGGAAGATCGGCGCGTTCTCGTCGTTGTTGACGGCCACGACGATCTTGGAGTCGGCCATACCGGAGGTGTGCTGCACCTGGCCGGAGATTCCCAGCGCAACGTAGATGTCCGGCGAGACGTGCATGCCGGAGACACCCACGTAGCGGTCCTTGCTCAGCCAGGCGGTACCCTCGGCGAGCGGACGCGAGCAGGCGATCTCGGCACCCAGGGCTTCGGCAAGGGCGTTGGCCATCGCGAGGTCCTCTTCAGCCTTGAAGCCACGGCCGCAAGACACGATGCGGCGAGCCGCAGCGAGGTTGGCGGGGCCGGAGCCGGCAGCCTGAATGTTCGTGACGGTGGCGCCCATGGCGGCACCCTCAGCGGTCTCGGCGGCGGGGCCACCCTCGACGCCAGCGCCGCCCTCGAGGATGAGCACGGCGCCCTGGAAAGCGACGGTCTCATTAGTCAGGCCACCGTAGCGGGCGACCTCAGCGCCGGTACCGGACACGGAGGTCGCGCCGACGACGACGGGCAGCGCCAGAGCGGCGGCTGCGGCGCCGGCGAAGGAGCGCTCGGCGGGACGGTTCGCGGCGAGGATGACGTCGCCCTTGGCGTCGGCCAGCAGGCCGGCGACGACGCCGGCGTAGGCCTCGGCGGGCACGTTCTCGGCGGTGGGGACGTGGATGAGCTTGTCGACGTTACCGACGGCGGGGGCCGTGGGGGCAACGGCGATGACGGTGGTAGTGCCACCGATAGCAGCGGCAGCCTCGACGAGGTTGGCGATGCGCTCGTCGGTCGTGAGAATCCAGGTGTTCGTCATTGTTCTGCAGTCCTTTCTCAGAGTGCGCCAGCGTTGCGCAGGGCAGCGACGAGCTGGGCGGCAGCGTCGTCACCGGTGAACGTCTCGTTGCGGCGCGCCTTCGCGACGGGCTTGGCGCGGCCGGTGACCTCGAGGGAAACCTCGACGGGGGGAAACCTCGGCAACAGCCACCTCGTCGAGGGGCTTCTTGCCGGCGGCGAGGATGTCCTTCATGCCGGGGACCTTGACGGCGGCAGCATCGGTGGCCACGGCGGCGACAACAGGGCCGTCAACCGTGATGGTGCGGGTGCCACCAGCGGTGGACTGAGTCAGCGCCCAGCCGTTGCCCGCGGCCTCGACAGCGACAACTTCCTGGAAGCAGGGCCAGCCGAGGAAGCCGGCGATCAGGGTGGAGACCATCTTGGCGGACTCGTCGATGGAGGAGTCGCCGGTCAGGACGATGTTGGCGCCCTCAACCTTGCCCACCAGGCCCGCGAGGGCGGAAGCAACGGTGGTGGCGTTCCACTCCGCGGTGGCGTCATCGGCGACGACGAGGGCGCGGTCCATGCCGCGAGACAGGGCGCCCTTCTTGGCCATCGACGAGGCCACGGCCTTGCCGCCCACGGAGATGCCCACGACATCGGTGCCGAGGGAGTCAGCGAGGGCGCGGCCAACCTGGACGGCAACCGGATCGTATTCGGAGATCGCGGCCTTGGCGCGCGACCAGTCGACGACACCGGAGGCGTCGACGGTGGTGTCTTGCGGGTTTGCTGCGTACTTGTACGCGACGATGATGCTCATCATCTGCCCTTTCTGCACGTGCGTGCTGTTGGTGGTTATGGATGGAACAGGCTCTGCGGGATTCGAAGCGGGTCGCTTAGAATGACTCCATGTGACCCCCATCTCGGAAGGAGTGCGCGCAGTGACGCGTCTTGCCGGTCAGAGTCCCATGAAAGCGGGCAGGCCTCGTGATCCTCAGCTGGAGGAACGCGTTTTTCGCGCCGCCCTTGATCTGTATGGGGAAGCCGGCTGGGCAGGCTTCAATCTGACGAAGATTGCCGCCGAAGCCGGGGTGGGTAAGTCCAGCCTGTACTCGCGCTGGAACGACCGCGACACGCTGCTGCATGCCGCCTTCACCGCTCTCATTACGTGCCCCGGCCCCCGGGGAGATTCCCCCCGGGAGATCCTCGTCAACGAGGCGGACTTCCGCCTGCGCGAGTACCTGGGCCCGAACCGATCCGCCGTGCGCCGCCTCTTTGTCGAAGCCGGCAACGCCGAAGATCCCGTCATCCGTCAGATCTACAAGGACCTGTTCGTGACCCCGCTCCTGGCCATCCATGAGCGGCTCTGGGATTTCAAGCGCAACGGGGAGCTGCCCCGCAACACGTCGGTCGTTCGTCTGCTCGATGCCGTCGAAGGCAGCGTGCTGATGCGCACGTTCTGCCTGCCAGACGATTTCATCGACTGTTTCCTGATGAAGGTTCCCGCGTACGTCGCGGACCTTGTTGACGATCAGCTTCACCACCACGAGCCCTCCCGCCAGCTCGGGTTGTGAGGCGCGGCGCGCATGGCGCGCTGGACGATGAAGGCGAGCATCGGCAGCTCAGCCTGCATGGTCGTCGGTCCCCCGTGTCCGGGGTAGACGCGCAGCGCGGGGTCCAGCTCGGTCAGGCGCGCGCAGGAGCGCACCATGTCCGCGTCGTTGCCCAGCACGAAGGCCGTTGAGCCAATCGCGCCCTGGAAGAGCATGTCGCCGCTGAACATAACCTTCTGGTCCTCACAGAGCAGGCAGATACTGCCGGGGGTGTGTCCGGGAGTGTTCAGGACCGTCAGAGAGTCGCCGCCCCAGGTGACGACGTCGCCCTCTTCGAGCGCGCGATCCACGTGGTCGACCGTGTAGTCGATGCCCTCCTCGTCGAAGCCGGAGCGGTGCACGTCGGCCACGCCGTCGACGTCGCGGGCGCCGCAGGCAACCCAGCAGCCGTATGCCTCGACAAGCTCGTTGACCGCACCGATGTGGTCGGAGTGGCAGTGCGTCAGGATGATGCCGACAACCTTCTTGTCGCCGAGCCAGCGCAGGATCCGCTGCGGCTCCGCGCCCGGGTCGAGGACGATAGTGCCGGCCTCGTTCGTGAGCGCGTAGCACTCGGCCTTCCACGCTCCGACGGTCATCTGTTCGATCGTAAACATGTCAACGCCCCTTGAAATCGACGGAACCGGTTTCGGCGAGCGTGTACCCGCGCGTCTCGGGAGCCCAGATGAGCGAGACGACGGTGCCCAGGACGGAGATCGCCGCGCCGGCGAGCATCGTCGCGCCAAAGCCGTGGGTCTCCATGAACGAGGGCAGGATGTACAGCGAGACGACGGTGCCGATGCGGCTCAGCGACATCGCGAAGCCCATAGCGGTGGCGCGCACCTCCGTCGGGAATAGTTCGTTGGGGTAGAGCCACTCAAGGTTGCCCGGGCCGCCCGCGAGGAGTGCGTAGGCGATGAGGCACCCCATGATGAGGCCAATGCCCGCGCCCGGGAAGAAGCCGACGATGGCCAGGGCGACCGTCATACCACCGAAGCAGGCGATGATGAGGGGGCGGCGGCCGATCCGCTCGCACAGGTACATGGCCGGGAAGGTACCGAGCATGAAGAACGTGCCGACGAGAAGCTCGACGAGGAGGGCGTCACGCCCGTGCTCGAGTCCGATGGCGCTGCCGATGATCTGCTCGCCGTAGGTGTAGAAGGCGAACATGGGGATCGCCTGGCACAGCCAGATGACACCGATGAAGATGATGCGCTGCAGGTAGACACCGCGCAGGACCTTCGACACCGAGGTCTTGGCGGCCTCTTCGGCCTTGGGCAGTCGGACGTTAGCGCCCAGGGTCTTGTGGACGATCGCCTGCGCTTCTTCGGCGCGTCCCTTAGAGACGAGCCAGCGCGGGGATTCGGGGATATCCCAGCGTCCGACGAGGATCAGGATGCAGGGGATCGCGGAGGAGGCCAGCATGTAGCGCCAGCCGTGCTCCGTGTTGTACAGGCAGAAGCCGACCAGGGCCGCGACGTTGGCACCCAGGTACCAGGCTGCGGCGATGACGCCCATGGCTCCCGCACGGTACTTGCGCGGCGAGAACTCGGCGATCATCGAGGTCGCTATCGGGTAGTCCGCGCCCACGGCTACGCCCACGAGGAAGCGCAGGATGAGCAGCCAGATCGGGCTTTGGACAACCGCGCACAGGACCGACAGGACCGCGATGACGACCAGGTCGATGACGAACATCTTGCGTCGGCCGATCAGGTCGGTGAGCCATCCGCCAAAGGAGGCACCGAGGAACAGGCCGACGAGGGAGGCAACACCCAGGAGTCCGCGCCAGTGCGCGTCCAGGACGAGGTCGTTGCCCATCGCCTGCATCGCCACACCGATGATGGCCAGGACGTAGCCCTCCAGGAAGGGGCCGCCCGAGGAGAAGACGACGACGCGCTTGAGCAGCGGGGTCATCTCGAGATCTTCGAGGTCGATCACCGTGTCGTTGTGAGCCACGATGTTCTCCTTTCCAGTGTCAGCGTGTGTTCAGGCATGTGGTTGGGGGTGGCGCGGGAGAGGTGCTAGGGGCCTCTCCCGCGCCCGGGGCGCGGGGCGTCTTTACCCCGCGAGCCGCATCAGCGGTATTCGATGATGCCCCAGTTCAGGTGCGGCTTAGCGCCGGTCTCGTCCGCATCGGCGTCGACCAGCATGAAGCGCAGCTCGCCCTCGGCGACCTTCCACAGCTTGGTCTTGAGCGTGGTGCCGGGGTGGACCGGCGAGGTGATACGGGTCTTGAAGCGGGTGATGCGCTCCGGCTCGCCGGGGACGAACGCGTTGATGGCGTGACGCATGACGACGCCCGCGTAGGAGATGGCGTGCAGGATCGGGCGGGGCTCGCCGTTCTCAGCCGCGTAATCCCAGTCAATGTGCTGCGGGTGGTAGTCACCCGACAGACGGTAGATGAGAGCCTGGTTCTCGGGGATGGTCTCGACAACCTCGACGTCAGCGTCGCGCTCGGGCATCTCGACGATATCCTTCGGAGGCTTGGGGCCACCCCAGCCGCCGTCGTAGATCAGGCAGTCCCACGACTCGTTCGTGAACAGCAGGTTGCCGTCCGAGTCGTAGGTGTCGCCGATGTGCTGGGCGAGCAGGCCACGGCCCTCGCCGCGGTCGTAGAGGCCCTCGAGGCGAACCTTGGTCTCCAGGTGATCGGCCATCTTGGTGATGGGCTGGTGGAAGCGGATGTCGAAGCCCCAGTGCAGCGAGCCGGCGTAGTTGTAGCCGTAGTCGATGGTGCGGGTGACCTTGGAGTCGACGATCAGCATGGCGCCAAACATGGGCAGAACCTTGAGCTGGGGGTCACGCTCGTCGTGCTCGTTCAAGTACTCAAGGCCGTCCTTGCCGTCGATGCCTGCGCCACAACCGAGGGCGAAGAGCTCCAGGTCACGGAAGGTGTAGTCACGAACGAAGGGTCCGAAGGTCTGGCCGACCATCTCGGTATTGATTGCCATTGGTCATTGTCCTTTCAATGGGATGGATTCAAGAGGTTGCGAGGAGTTGCTTGTTGACTTTGCCGTAGCTTCCCCGCGGGAGCTCCTCGACGAACTCCACGTAACTGGGCACTTTGAAGGACGCCAGGCGTTCCTCGCAGTGGTCGATGATGGTCTGGGGGTCGAGGCACGCGCCGGGTTCGATCACGACGAAAGCCTTAACGGCCTGGCCGCGCACTCCGTCGGGCACGCCGATGACAGCGACTTCGCGTACGCCATCGAAGCTCTCAATGGTGCACTCGACCTCGGCGGAGGACACCGATTCACCGGAGCGCTTGATGAGGTCGACGCGTCGGTCCATGAAGTAGACCCAGCCATCCTCGATGTAGGCGAAGTCGCGGGTTCGGTACCAGCCGTCCTCGGTCAGGACTTCGGCGGTGGCCTCGGGGTTGTTCCAGTAGCCGGCCATGAGGCTGACACCGGGAACGCCGTGGAGGAGGAGCTCGCCTACCTCACCCTCGGGCAGCTCGGTGCCCTGGCAGTCGACGACGCTGACCTCGTAGCCGGGGCCCGCCTGGCCGATCGAGGGCCAGCGACGCTCGCCGCGGGGCGGGTCGGTAATCGCGCCGATGAGACACTCGGTGGACCCGTAGTTGTTCAGCAGCGTGACGCCGTAACGCTCCTCAAAGGCATTCTTTTCCTTGGCACTCAGCGGCAGGAAATAATGCATCTCGCGGACCTGGTGGTTGCGCTCCTCCGGGTCGACGGGCTGACGCATGAGTGTCGCCACGATCATCGCCATGCCCTGCACGAGTGTCGCGCGGTGCTCGCGGGCCTCACGCCAGAAGCGTGTCGCGCTGTAGCGCGAGAGCATGATGAGCGTCGCGCCCATCGTCAGGACGGGCGCCAGCGCCGAGAGCTGGAGATTCACGCGGGCCGCGACCATCGAGGTCATGTAGCGGTCCTCGGGATTCATGTCCAGTTCCCAGTTGACGAAGACACCCGAGAACACGAAGTTCGCCTGCGTGATGACAACGCCCTTGGGGCACGAGGTCGTGCCCGAGGTGAAGAGAATCTCGAAGGGGTCCATGGGACCCACATTGGGGTTCGACTCGAAGGAGTCGGACGCACCGGCCCGCAGGTCCGCCAGGAGCGGGACGTGTGCCCCGCCCTCGTCCCCGGGGACGCCCTCCCCCACCGCCACGATGTCCGTCACGGACTCGGGCAGGTGGGAGAGGACCTCTCCGAGGTTGTTCACACAGGTGATCAGCATCTGGGCCTCGCATAGGCCCATGATGCGTCCCAGCTCGCAGGGTGCCGACGTGGCATCGACGGGAACCGCGATAGCCCCCATCTTGGCCAGGGCCAGCGTGCACTCCACAAACTCGACGCAATTGTCGAGGTAGAGGGCAACGCACCTTCCGGCCTCAACGCCCCTCGCAACAAGGGCGTTGGCACACGTGTTGACGCGCGCGTCGAACTCGCGGTAGGTGAAGCGAGCGATGTCGGAGGTATCAGCATCCTCGTACACGAGGAACTCATGGCCTCCGCGCTCCATCACCTGCCGCTGCCACAGCTGCGCAACTGTGGTGTTCTCCGGCACCCACGTCGAGCTGGTCATTCGATCAGTCCTCGTCAGCTGCCTTGACGGTGCCGGACGCGATCAGGGCATCGATGGCCTCGTCGGCGTAACCGGCGCGCTTGAGGATGTCGCGCGTGTCCCCACCCAGGGCGGGCATCGGACGCCAGAAGGCACCCGGGTTGCGGCGGAACTTCGGGAAGGTGTTGAGACCCTTGATGGTCTTGCCTTCCGCGTTCTCCCACTCGATGAAGCACTCGCGCGCCTGCACGTGCTCGGCCTCGAGGATGTCACCGAACTCGTTGACAACCTGCGCGGCGATGCGGTGCGCGACGAAGTCACGCTGCACGTCGTACTTGGACTGGGTCTTCAGGTAGGCCTCGAGGGTCTCCTGGATAAGGTCCGCCTTGGGGCTGTCGAGCCACAGGGCCGAGGTGCCCTCGGGGTACTCGTCGGTGCCCCACAGGTGGCCCAGGCCGATGGTCTCGAGCAGATACTTGTTCTGCGGCACACCGTAGAGGCACAGGCCGATGTAGCCGTCCTTGCACTCGTAGATGCCGATGCCGCACAGGTTCTGATGGCGCGCACCCGGACGCGGGTAGGTGATACCCGCGTTCATGTAGTCCATCATGTAGTACGTGCCCACGCGCAGCAGAGTCTCGTACATCGCCATGTCGATGCTCTCGCCCTCGCCGGTGACCTGCACGCGGTGCAGGGCCGCCAGCGACGAGGAAATGATCATCAGCGAGTTGATGTAGTCACCCAGGTAGGGGGAGATGTTCATCGGCTGATCAGGGGAACCGTTCTGCGTGACGATGCCCGCGTAGGCGGCGACCGTCAGGTCGTAGGCGGCCGAGTTGATCTGCTCTTCATCGCCGTACTGGCCGAAGCCGGAGACGTGCACGATGACGAGCTTGGGGTTGATCTCCCACAGGAACTCATCCGTGATGCCCTTGCGAGCGTACATCGGGCCCTTGCCGGACTCGATGAAAATGTCCGCGTCCTTAACGATGGCGCGCAGAGCTTCCTTGCCTTCGTCGGTGAAGGGGTTCATGGAGATCGAGCGCATGTTGCGGCGCTCCATTTCCTTGACCCACGCGGTGTCGCGCATCGAGTCGCCTGTCCACACGTTCTCGATCCACGTGACGTCGGCGCCCCACTCGCCCATGATGGCCGCAGCCGTGGGGGCTGCGATCTCAACGGCGGAGTAGACGACCTTGACGCCATCGAGGACGCCGAACGACGGCTTATCCGTAGGCAGTGCCATTGGTATTCGTCCTTTCGTTCTCAGGTGCGTGGATCAGCGGTAGGGGTACAGCGCGGAGCGGCCGGTGGTGAGGATCATCATCTCGTCGGTGCCACCGGAGACGCGGTCCACGCGCAGGTCGCGGTAGAAGCGCTGGACGCGGTGGTCGCCGGTGATGCCGACGCCGGCCAGAACCTGCAGGGCACGGTCCACGACCTCGAACGAGGCCTCGGAGCAGTAGTACTTCGCCATCGAGCAGTCGCCGCGCGAGAGCAGGCCGTTGTCGTGCTTCCAGGCGATCTCGTAGAGCATGTTGCGCATGTTGGTCAGGCGCACCTTCATCTCGGCAAACTTCAGCTGGATGAGCTGGTGGCGCGCGATGGCCTGGCCGCCCTGGACGCGCTGGTTGGCGTACTTGGCGGCATCCTCGAACGCGCAGTAGGCGGTGCCGTAGTTGGTCAGGGCCACGAGGAAGCGCTCGAGGTCGAAGTCGGCGACGCCGCGGCGGAAGCCGTTACCCTCGGTGCCGAAGAGGTCCTTCTCTTCGAGCTCAACGTTGTCGAAGTAGACATCGCAGCAAGAATCCATGCGCAGGCCGAGCTTGCCCAGGGGCTCCTTGGTGATGCCGGGCTTGGACATGTCGACGAACCACTCGGTGTAGGTCTCCATGTTGTCGGCGTCGCGGGCCATAACGACCAGGTACGGAGCGTACAGCGAGGAGGTGATGAAGGTCTTGTGGCCGTTCAGGTAGACCTTGCCGTCCTTGCGGGTGTAGGTGGTGCGCATGTCATCCCACGAGGAACCGGCCGACGGCTCGGTCATCGCGTAGTTGAGCATCTGCTTGCCGGTGCCGACGAAGGAGAGGATCTTCTCCTTCTGCTCCTCGGTGCCCTCACGCAGGACGGTGTCCCAGCAGGGCATCTGGTACAGCACGTAGGTGGGGCCACCCTCGCGGCCGAGCGCCTCGTAGGCGGCGGTCAGGGTCACCCAGTCGGCGCCGAGGCCGTCGTGCTCCTCAGGCAGGAGGATACGGTCGAAGCCGAGCTCACAGATGGCCTCGGTCCACTCGATTGGGTACTCGTGCTTCTCGTCGCACTCATGGAAGTATGCATCCCAGTTACGCGAACGCATGACCTCGGTAAAGGCGTCAACCATGAGCTGCTGATCTTCATTGAGCGAAATCCATGTCGGATCACTTTCTATCTGTGAGCGTCTAGCTCAGCGGTAAATGGGGTGTTCGGTGAAGAAGTGCGCGCCCTCAGAGAGCACATCCATGGTGTCGTCGAGCATCTTGGAGTGATGCAGGAAGCCGTGGATAACGCCCTCAACTTCGTTGTAGAGGTGAGGAACACTGCACAGATTGAGGATGTCGACCAGGGTGCGCGAGTCGTCGCGCAGGGGGTCGAGGCCGGCCGCGACCACGTACGTGGGCGGGATACCCTGGGAGAAGTCGTTGCCGAGAATGTTGAAGTACTTGTCGTTGACGTCCGCGGGATCCGCGAAGTACTGGTGGAGGTAGTACTGATAGTCGGCCTCGGTCAGACCGTCCCAGGCTCCGCCCAGCAGGCGCATAGACGAGGAGTCCTTGAGTCCGTACACGCCGTAGTACAGGAGCATGGCGCGCACGGAGGTCAGGGAGCCCTCATCGCGCATCATGAGCATCGTCGCAATGGACATGTTCGCTCCGGCGGAGTCGCCGGCGAAGGACACGTCCTCGGGCTCGATGCCCCACTGGTGCGCGTTCTCACGAATGTGCGCAACGACGTCGCGGCACTCGTGGATCTGGTGCGGGAAGCGGGCCTCAGGCGCGAGCGTGTAGTCCACGCTCACAACCGCAGCGCCGGTCAGGTGGCACAGGGTGCGGGTAATGCGGTCATGGGTATCCACGTCGCCGATCACCCAGCCACCACCGTGCACGTAGACGATGAGCGGGAGCTGGCCCTCCTCGCTCGGGCGGTAGTGGCGCACACGCACTGCCCGTAGCGAGTCGGAACCATGACGTCTTCGCTCGAGAACACCTCGGGGCCACCCTCGTTCCAGAACGCACGTTCCTTGCGGTAGGCGGCGCGCATGTCGTCGAGGCTCTGGCCGGTGACGTACGCACCCGCGGCGAGCTCATCCTGTTTGGCGACGACGGCGCCCATCTGCTCGGTCCACATGGCCGGAACGTTGTACTTGTGACCCACGAGGTGCTCCTTTGCTTATCCGTTGACGGTCAGTTCTTCTTCGAGCGGGCGCGAACGACCAGGAGGAGGCCGATGGCGCACAGCGCGGCGAGGATCGCGGTGCCGCCCAGGATCATGAAGATCTGGTGGAAGGCCGCTTCCTTGTCGTCCCCGGCGGCGTCGCGGATCGAGCCGAACCAGGTGTAGGAGAAGGTGTCGGGCAGGAAGCCGATGACGGACAGGAGGCCCGAGGCCGTACCGAAGACCGCGGGGCTCACCTTGCCCTCGGTCAGCTGAGAGGAGACGATGCCGAAGACACCGTTGGCCATGAAGGCCAGGACGATGACCAGGGCGGCGGTCAGGAACGCGTTCGCGCCCGAGGGCAGGAACACGAAGACGCCGAAGAGCAGCGCGGCGATGATCGAGCCGGTCGCAATGACGCGCGAGGGAGAACCAACCTTCTCGGCCACACCACCGAAGATGGGTGCGGAGAGGAGCGAGACGCCGTAGGTACGGACGGTCGCAACCACCGTGACGACGGCGGGAGCCAGGTTCATGACGTCCTTCATGTAGCCGGTCGTCTGGTTGACGCCGGTGTAGAAGAAGTACACGAAGAACAGGGTCGCGGCGGCGAGCCACACGACGGGGTTGATGAGGACCTGGCCGAGCTGCTTGACCTCGAAGCCGCCCTCGGAGGATCCGATCTCACCGGCGAACTTCGGGATGAACAAGAAGGAGAGGAGCGCGAGGACCATGATGATGCCGCCCAGGATGAACAGCAGGACGCGCATGGGGACGATGTCACCCTGCGAGGCGAGGTGCGTGACCAGCCACGAGTTGAAGAAGCCCAGAATCAGGCCGGCCAGACCGTAGAAGGCGTAGGACAGACCGATGTTGCGCGAGTAGCCATCTTCTTCGGAGATGAGGCGCACGAGCTTGTAGCGGATGCCCCACCAGATGAGGATCGTGGAGATACCCATCGCCACGAAGAGCATACGAATGGTCGTCAGCGACGGGAACAGCGCGTACCAGAACGTGAGGAGCGCGGTGATGCCGAAGCCGACCCAGGACAGGGTGCGAACGCGGACGATGTCGGCGACGATGCCGGAGGGCAGGTAGCACACGAGGGCCGTGATTGCGTAGGCGCTCAGGAGGGTACCCATGACCGTCGTAACGTTATCGGCGGTCGCGGCGCCGGAGGCGATCAGCGCCTTACCCAGCGGGTCCTCAAAGACGTACTGCAGGTAGGCGGGGGTGTAGATGATGGAACTGCCGATGGAGACCAGAACAAGCAGGAAGAAGCGGTGGCCACGCGACAGATCGTTCGCGTGGCGCTCTTGGGTGATCATGCTCAGCACTGCGACCACCTTTCATGGATTCGAGGGGCTGGGTTTTGAAGTTGTTGCATCGCCCCACACGCGCCTTGCGTCTATTCATCGTTGAATAAAAATCCACGATTTTCTCGACTATGAGCCACTATTCTGATCGCCATTAACCATGAAGCGTGGCCACCAGTAGCACTTGCGGGACTTTGTGCGGCCAATAGTATCGATGGCACTACATAACAGTCCCGACCTTGGTCCCAAATTAATTTCAACAATTCCGGACCCTATGCGTCCAAAAATGATGTATTCCAGTATTTATGCGGATTGTGCGATGATCACATTAATTGCGGACGATCTGAGTCCATTTGTTCGTTCATTTTGCAACACAAGACCACTGAGCCCCAGCTCTCATCGGCATGACAAGTTGTCTGATAACCAAACAAAGATGACGCTAAAAAACAGGTCACGATTGAGCCACGAATAATGTCGGACAATTTTCCAGACAATTCGAACACAGTTTTACTATAGAGCAAACTAAGCACTCGGACAATTAATATCAAATGCTCATTGACGCGCACTTTTAAGAGGCGCACTCCCCCACCAGCGAACCCTGACACGTCTTCACAAACACGTCGGGGGCCGCGCCTCACGGCACGACCCCCGAGGATCAGATGCGATTACTTCGTGCGATTCGCACGGTAGTACTCGATGAGAGCGCGGGTGGACTGATCCTGCGCCTCCAGGGCCTCGGACGAGCCCTCGATGGCGGGGAGGATCTGCTTGGCCAGGACCTTGCCCAGCTCGACGCCCCACTGGTCGAAGGAGTCGATGCCCCACACGGCACCCTCGACGAAGGTGATGTGCTCGTACAGGGCGATCAGCTGGCCCAGGACCGACGGGGTCAGGGACGGGGCCATGATCGAGGTCGTGGGGCGGTTGCCGGTGAACACGCGGGCGGAGACGATGGCCTCGGGCGTGCCCTCGGCGCGCACCTCCTCGCTGGTCTTACCGAAGGCCAGGGCCTTCGTCTGGGCGAAGAAGTTCGACAGGAACAGCTCGTGCATGTCTGCGTCGCCGTCACCCAGCGCCCACGTCGGGTTCGCGAAGGCGATGAAGTCGGCGGGAACCATGCGGGTGCCCTGGTGGATCAGCTGGTAGAAGGCGTGCTGGCCGTTGGTGCCGGGCTCACCCCAGAAGACCTCGCCGGTCTCGTAGGTGACGGGGCTACCGTCGCGGCGCACGGACTTGCCGTTGGACTCCATGGTCAGCTGCTGCAGGTACGCGGGGAAGCGGTGCAGGTACTGGGAGTAGGGCAGGACGGCGTGCGTGTCGGCGCCCAGGAAGTTCGAGTACCACACGTTGAGCAGGCCCATCAGCAGGGGCACGTTCTTCTCGGGCGCGGCCTCGGCGAAGTGGCGGTCCATGGCGTTGAAGCCGGCGAGGAAGTCGGCGAAGCCCTCGGGGCCGATCGCGACGGCCAGGGAGGTACCCACGGCGGAATCCACGGAGTAGCGGCCGCCCACCCAGCTCCAGAAGCCGAAGGCGTTGGCGGGGTCGATGCCGAACTCGGCAACCTTGTCCAGGGCGGTGGACACGGCGACGAAGTGCTTGGCGATCGCTTCCTTCTCGGAGGCCTCGTCGGTGACGATGCCGCGCTCACGCAGGCCGTCGAGCAGCCAGGCGCGCACGACCTTGGCGTTCGTGATGGTCTCGAGCGTCGTGAAGGTCTTGGACGCGACGATCACGAGTGTCGTCTCGGGGTCCAGGTCCTTCGTGGTCTCACCCGCGTCGGTGGGGTCGATGTTGGAGATGAAGCGGCACTCCAGGCCCTCCTGCACGTAGGGCTTGAGGGCCTCGTACGCCATGACGGGACCCAGGTCGGAGCCGCCGATGCCGACGTTGACGACGGTCTTGACGGGCTTGCCCGTGATACCAACCCACTCGCCGGAGCGGACGCGGCGGGCGAAGGCGTAGACCTTCTCCAGGACCTCGTGCACGTCGGCGATGGCGTCCTGACCATCAACGGTCAGGGAGTCGGTCGCGGGGCGGCGCAGCGCGGTGTGCAGGACGGCGCGGTCCTCGGTGACGTTGATGTGCTCGCCCGCGTACATGCGGTCGCGCAGCTCGAGGACGCCGGTCTGCTCGGCGAGGGCGAGGAGGTGGCCCACCAGCGTGGGGCACACGAGGTTCTTCGACAGGTCGACGTGCAGGTCGGCAGCATCGAAGGTGAAAGTCTGGGTGCGGTTGGGGTCGTCCGCGAACAGCTTGCGCAGGTCGGGATCGAAGTTGTCGGCCAGCTGGTCGAGCGTGTCCCACGCGGGGGTCATCGTCGGGTCGATCACGGGGATATCACTCATGGGGTCTCCTGACAGTAGAGATTGTTTCGCACTTTAGTTTAGCGGGGTCTGCGCCCCAGGTCACCCTCGTTTCTCGCTTCTGAAACGACGAGGCCGTGGCCCGCGAGCGCTCACGGAACCACGGCCTCGTACGGAGTCGAGAGAAGCCGGTCAGGCGACCGGATCGTCGATGGGGATGGGAGTGGCCTCGATGCCCGGGTTCTGCAGCGACACGATTCGCTGGACGGGGACGAGGTTGAGCCACCACTGGTGGAACGGACGACGATTCTCGATATCGAGGTCGTCGAACATGTTCTTGACGGGGCGCGCCTCGACGGCGTTGCCGACCTGGCCGATGTAGTAGGCGCCGCGGTCGCCGCGATCGAACTGGTCGAGGAGCTGCTCGAAGGCACGCGCCACGAGGCGCGTAGCGAGCAGGCGGTCGTACGGCGAGGGCGAGCCGCCCTGCTGCATGTGGCCGAGGGCCTGGTGCCGCACGTCGTAGATCCCCTCGGACTCGGCGTTGAACACGTCGGCCAGGAACTCGCGGTCGTAGTACTGGGACGCCGACTCGTTGAGCAGCGTGAGGAACAGGCGTCGGCCGGACTTGAAGGAGGCGACCATCCGATCGGCGTCCGCAGCGATCTGCTCGAGCGAGGGGGACTCCTCGTTGATGTACATGTACTCTGCGCCGCTCGACAGGGCGCTCATGAGAGTCAGGTAGCCGCAGCGGCGACCCATCGTCTCGGCGATGAAGCAGCGCTTGGAGGCCGCCGCGCTCTCCTTGATGCGGTCGATCGCCCACGTCGCGTTGTTGATCGCCGTGTCCGTACCGATCGCGAGCTCGCAGCCCGGCAGGTTGTTGTCAATCGAGGCGGGGATGAGCAGCATCGGGATCTGGAACGCCGGGTAGCGGTCCTTCTCCGAGGTGATCGCGTGGACGCCCAGGTAGGCGTTCATGCCGCCGATGATCAGGAGGGCGTCGATCTCGTTGCGCTCGATGGCGCGGCCCAGCGCGTAGAACTGCTCGACCGGCGGAATGTCGCGCTTCGTCCCAAGCTCTGCGCCACCCTTGAAGGCCCAGCCTTCCACGTCGGACCAGCTCAGTTCGCGCACGCGGTCATCCGCCAGGCCGCTCCACGAGCCGTCGACGCCGAGCATCGTCCAGCCGCGCGCGATACCCAGGCGCACGGCCACGCGGGCCGCCGTGTTCATGCCGGGGGCCAGACCGCCCGCGTGCAGGATCGCGACGCGCTTGATCTCGCCCGTCGGCTCGGGGGTGAGCTGCGGGGGCGTGGAGAGAATCTGGTTGATGCCCACCATCGACGAGAAGGACGAGCCGCGCGAGGCCTGGGCCGCGGCGTAGTCTCCGGCCGCGATGAGGTCCTTGACCGCGCGCGTGTCATGCACGGCCTTCATGAGGGGGATGCGGGTGATGCGGTTGCGGCGCACGCCCAGAATGACGGGTTCAACCTCAGCCGAGGACGCCAGGATCTCCTGGACGGCCGCGTAGCCCAGCAGCGTGGACATCCAGCGGTCGTAGGCCGAGGGGGTGCCGCCGCGCTGCACGTGGCCGAGGATCGTCACGCGGGCATCCTCGCCCGTGCGCTCCTGGATCGTGTCGGCGATCAGCTGGGTAGACAGCTCGTTGCCGTCGCGGTCGTGGGCGCCCTCAGCCACGAGGACAATGGACTCGCGGCGACCGGCCTCGCGGCCCAGGCGCAGATGCTCGGCCAGGTCGTCCTGCCAGCCCGGGCCCGCCGGATCCTCGGGCGTGAACACGTAGTCGGCGCCGCCCGCGACAGCCGCCATGAGGGGCAGGTAACCGCAGTGGCGACCCATGACCTCGACGACGAAGGTGCGCTGGTGCGAGGCGGCGGTGCTAGTCAGCTGGTCGATGGCGTCCAGGATGCGATGCAGCGCGGTGTCCGCGCCAATCGTCATGTCCGTGCCCACCAGGTCGTTATCGATCGAGCCGACGAGGCCGACGATGATGAGAGCCGGGTGCTCGGCGGCGGTCTCGGGCGAGATCACGCCCTCGGCAGCCAGCTCGGCAACATGCTGCGCCCACTCGCCGCGGAACTCGTTCGTACCCGACAGGGAGCCGTCGCCACCGATCACGACAAGGTGATCGATGCCGTGCTCGAGCAGGTTCGCGGCCGCGCGGTGGCGCCCCCTCGTACGTGCGGAAGTCGGCGCTGCGAGCCGTGCCGATCACCGTGCCACCTTCGGCCAGGATCGAGGACACGTCCGACCACTCCATCTTCTTAATGGAATCGCCACCCACGCAGGCACCCTGCCAGCCTTCGTAGATCGCATAGGGCTGCGCGCCGCGTGCCAGCGCCGTACGCACGACGGCTCGAACAGCCGCGTTCATTCCCTGGGCGTCACCGCCCGACGTGAGGACACCGATACGAACTGTGCTCATTTTTCTGCCATCTTTCGTTGACGGAGCGGGCCACGAGGCCCAGTGTGCCTATCGTTTCCTATTCTACGTGACCTGCGCCTCCGCTACTAGGGCCTAACTCCCATTTACCGAGGAAACGACAAGCGCGCGCCCGCCACAATGGCGGGCGCGCGCTCACGCAGCCTGAAGAGACTAGGCGACAGTTTCGGCGCCGTTACGCACCGCGGACTCGGCCAGCTCCTCGGGGCTCACGACGCCCTCGACGGAGACACGGTCCAGGTAGGCCATACCGTCAAACGCCAGCTCGCGAGCGTTCTCCGGGTCACCCTCGTTGCCGATCGACCCGTGGGCCATGCGGTCCACGATGAGCGCGATCGCGCCGTCACCCGTCACGTTCGTGGCGGTACCGAAGGAGTCCAGGGCAATGTAGGTGGCGATCATGAGCGCGACCTGGGCATCGTTGAAGCCCAGCATCGAGCTCAGCAGGCCGGTGGCGGCCATGATGGCGCCGCCGGGAACACCGGGGGCGGCGACCATCGTGATGCCCAGCATGAAGATGAAGCCCACCCACTGCAGGGCCGAGACGGTCAGGCCCTGGGTCAGGACGATCGCAAACGCAAAGGCGAAGATCTTCGAGGTCGAGCCAGCCAGGTGGATCGTCGCACACAGCGGAACCGTGAAGGAAGCGACCGCGTCGGACACGCCATTCTTCTTGGTCTGGCGCAGGGTCACCGGGATGGTGGCCGCAGAGGAAGAGGTGCCCAGAGCCGTCAGGTAGGCCGGCATCATGGTGAGCAGGGCTTTGATGGGGTTGCGACGCGCGACGACGCCGGCGAAGCAGAACTGGGTCAGCAGGATGACGACCTCGAGGAGGATCACGACGACAACAACGCGCAGCAGCGTGCGGATAACCGAGGCAGCCTCGCCCGTATAGGTCAGGTTCAGGAAGATGCCAAAGATGTGCAGCGGCAGCAGCGGGATGATGATCGTCTCGATGAGGCGCGTGATGATGGCGCGGAACTCGATGAAGCCCTTGCGCAGCACGCCGCGCGGAACCATCGACAGGCCCAGGCCCACGACGAAGGACAGGAGCAGCGCCGTCATAACCTGAAGCGGCGCGGGCATCTCGATCGTGAAGTAGGACTCCAGGGCGCTGCCCGGCTCAGCCACATCGCCCAGCTGGGTCGAGGCGAGGATGCGCGGGAAGAGCGTGGCGCACACCAGGTAGGTGAGGAAGCCCGAGAACAGCGTCGACGCGTAGGCGATGGCCGTCGTAATACCCAGCCACTTGCCCGCGCCTCGGCCCAGGTCCGCAATAGCGGGGGTCACGAGGCCGATGATGATCAGCGGGATCGAGAAGGACAGGAACTGGCTGAAGATCGCCGAGAAGGTCGCAAATACGGCCAATCTCGACGGGAACCAGGTGGTCGCCGCCAATACGGACGGATCCGAGGACGGTCGCGAGGATGATCGCAGCGATCACCCACACGAGGATTCCAGATTTACGCAGGAACTCGCGCATGTGTTTCACCTTGACAATAGGGATGATGGGTCACGCATAGCATGCCCGAACTTTACGGATCCTTGAAGCGGTGGCCAGGATTCGGGATAGATGCGGCAAAAATCACGTGATAAATAAAGCGCGGCCGTGAGAGCATTACCCCCACCCAACGGCCATTTTCCGGGGAATTAACGCACCGCGAGCGTCGACACGTACGGGGCAAACCACCAAATTATCGCCGCAAGGATCACGTACACCGCAACATCCATGAGGCGAGCGCGCGACGCGAACCAGGGGCGTCCCGGCGTCCACAGGCGCAGCGCCGCCATGCCGACGAGCACAGCAACCATCAACATGACCGCTCGGTGGCGATGATCGGTCACAGCCAGCGCAATCACACCGAGAACACCGCCCGCGCTGAGGGCGCCGCCGAGCCAGCCGCCCAGCCGGGCGCGCACGGTCCTCTCCTCAATATTCACGCCCCTACCCTATCGCACGAGCACGCGCGACCATACGACTATCCGCACCCACTCCACCGCCCCAGCCCCGGCCTCGTCCATGCAAAGGAACGCAAAGGAATAGGAATCAGAGGGCATGCGGGTTTAGTATTAGTACAAAGGTCCCTGAGACCCGCAACATATTTCTCGCACCAAAGGAGCATTCGAGTGTCCCGCTTTATTGTCGTCGCCCCCGGTTCGTCGGAGGCCGCCGCCCTCGCTACTGACGAGCTGGCCCGCGTTCTCGGCGTCGCCACCGTCGACGCCCTGGCTGGCACGACGGCCACCGACGCCGCCCTCCGTCCCGCCTCCGCCTGCCCGCCGCGGTCGAAGCCGTCCGCGCCGCCGGCGACGACGCGCTCATCGCCCCCGCCCGTGAGGCCTCGAACCGCGCCTTCGACCACGTGGCCTGGAACCTGAGCCTCGCCGCCTCCACCCGCGCCGGCGTCATCCTCGCCTTCGACGCCGAGGGTGCCAGCGCCGAACTCCTCACCGAAGAGATCGCCGCCGCCCGCCTGCGCGCCAAGGCCGCTGCCGCCTCCGTCGTCGCCGTCGTCCTGACCGGTGGCGCCCCCGCGCTTCAGGCCGACGTCCCCGTCCTGACCCTGCCGCTGGGCGACGAGGCCGCCGCCACCCTGCGCGGTACCGATGCCCCCACCGCGGTCACCCCGCTCGCCTTCCAGGCGGACCTCATCGAGCGCGCCCGCGCCGACCGCAAGCGCATCGTCCTGCCCGAGCCCGACGACGACCGCGTCCTGCAGGCCGCCGCCCAGGTCCTCGCCGCAGGTATCGCCGACATCACCTTCGTGGGCGACGCCGACTACGTCGCCAAGCGCGCCGGCGAGCTCGGCCTCGACCTGAGCGCCGCCCAGGTCGTCTCCGTGAACGACCCCGCCTACCTCGAGCGCTACGCCGAGGAGTTCGCGCGCCTGCGCGCCAAGAAGGGCGTCACCCTCGAGCAGGCCCGCGAGAAGGTCACCGACGTGTCCTACTTCGGCACCATGATGGTTCACATGGGCGACGCCGACGGCATGGTCTCGGGCGCCGCCCACACGACCGCGCACACGATCGTCCCCTCCTTCCAGATCATCAAGACCGCTCCCGGCGTCTCCGTCGTCTCCTCCATCTTCCTCATGGCGATGAAGGACCGCGTGTGGGCCTTCGGCGACTGCGCCGTCAACCCCAACCCCACCGCCGAGCAGCTGGCCGACATCGCCGTGACCTCCGCGCGCACCGCTGCCCAGTTCGGCGTCACCCCGCGCGTCGCGATGCTCTCCTACTCCACCGGCACCTCCGGAGCCGGCCCCGACGTTGACGTCGTCGTCGAGGCCACCCGCCTTGCCCGCGAGAAGGCCCCCGAGCTGGCCATCGAAGGCCCCATCCAGTTCGACGCAGCCGTCGACGAGGCCGTCGCTTCCAAGAAGCTGCCCGGCTCCGAGGTCGCCGGCAAGGCCACCGTCTTCGTCTTCCCCTCGCTGGAAGCCGGAAACATCGGCTACAAGGCGGTCCAGCGCTCCTCCGGCGCCGTCGCCGTCGGCCCCGTCCTGCAGGGCCTCAACAAGCCCGTCAACGACCTGTCGCGCGGCGCCCTCGTCGAAGACATCGTCAACACCGTCGCCCTGACCGCCGTGCAGGCCCAGGGCTGAACGGGACTGAGGTCCCGGGGTCCGGTTAGTATTGATGCGAACCGGGCCCCGGCCTCGTACTTTTCTTTCCTATCCCCCACAACACGAAAGGCAAACGCGTGTCCTCGTCCTCCGTTCTCGTCATTAACTCCGGCTCCTCCTCCATCAAGTACCAGCTTGTCGACCCCGAAACCGGCGACGCCATCGCCAAGGGCCTCGTCGAGCGCATCGGCGACCCCATGGGCTTCATCAAGCACGTCCACGGTGACGCCGTCACCGAGGAAGAGCTCCCGGTTCCCGACCACACCGTCGGCATGCGCGAGGTCCTGCGCCTCTTCGACACGGAGGGTCCGACCCTGGCCGAGGCCGGCATCGTCGCCGTCGGTCACCGCGTCGTTCAGGGCGGCCGCTACTTCGACGGCCCGGCCCTCATCACCGACGAGGTCCGCAACCTGATCGAAGAGCTGTGCCCGCTGGCTCCTCTGCACAACCCCGCCCACCTCAAGGGCATCGACGTGGCGCGTGAACTCATGCCCGACGTCCCCCACGTCGCCGTCTTCGACACCGCGTTCTTCCAGCAGCTGCCCGACAAGGCCGCCCTGTACGCCCTCGAGACCGAGACCGCCGAGAAGTACTCGGTGCGCCGCTACGGCGCCCACGGCACCTCCCACCAGTTCGTCTCCCAGGAAATCTCCAAGATGCTGGGCCGCGACGACCTCAAGCAGATCGTCCTGCACCTGGGCAACGGCGCGTCCGCCTCGGCCGTCAAGAACGGCAAGCCGATCGACACCTCCATGGGCCTGACCCCGCTCGAGGGCCTCATGATGGGTACCCGCACCGGCGACATCGACCCGGCCGTCGTGTTCCACCTGCAGCGCGTCGCCGGCATGACCGTCGACGAGGTCGACACCCTCTTCAACAAGAAGTCCGGCATGAAGGGCATGACCGGCGAGTCCGACATGCGCTCCGTGTGGGAGGTCATCAACAACACCTCCGACCCCGAGGCTTCCAAGCGCGCCCGTACCGCCATGGACGTGTACATCAACCGCCTGCTGAAGTACGTGGGTTCCTACGCCGCTGAGCTCGGCGGCCTGGATGTCATCACCTTCACCGCCGGCATCGGCGAGAACGACGACGACGTGCGCCGCGAGCTGGCCGAGGCCCTCGCCCCCTTCGGCGTCAAGATCGACGTCGAGGCCAACAAGGGCCGCGTCAAGGAGCCGCGCATCGTGTCCACTCCCGACTCGGCCGTGACCCTCGTCGTCTACCCGACCAACGAGGAGCTGGCGATCGCTCGCCAGGCGCTGACCTTCGCCTGATTCTCAGGTTTGTTCGAGGCCGGGGTTCCCACGTGGAGCCCCGGCCTCGGGCGTATCCTGGGAGTGTAGCGCGAGCGAGGAGGCCCTCATGAACAACGACGTGTCGACCCTTCTCACGTATAGATGCTCACGTTGTTTCCGGGAAAGTTCACTACAAATTACAATTGCAACAAAGCATCAAAATCCCAACAATGTTAACTAAAGAATACGTCATCTAAAGAACAGGATCACACCCTATGGAAAACACTATTCACACAGGAGTGCAACAATGAATACGCGAAGCCATCTGTTTACAGTCAAAAGAGGGCGTCTATACTACGACAACAAACCTATCGGCACATGCAAGTGCCACCCGGGATTTGAGCGCTTATATTTCGAAAAAGATCCACTAAGCGAAGAAGGGGCCAACGGCGTAATATTTCGCACCTCGCACCGAATTCTCGACATTCAACAGGCAGTTAAGGTCTGGAGACCAGAGAAAGCTAGCGACTTCAAAAGAGCGAAAAACGAGGCAAAAAAGAATGCGAATCGAGACTTAGGGAACTCCGTAGCGCACATCAACGATGCCGGAATCTACGAATATCCGTCAGGGATTTTCTTTGCGATTATGGAAATCGTGAACAACGCAAAGACCCTCAAAGAGTGGGTCAAAGTTCGAAATCTTTCACTACGAGAACTAGAAAGCGACGAAAAGACAGATAAAAAGCGTCTCCAGGATCTCAAGCTTCGCAGCTGCGCACAAGCACTAAATGTAACCAGTGGACTACTCTTATGCATTGGTACATTATACGAAAACGAAATGACGCACGGCGACCTACACGCAGGCAATCTACTGATCCCGGATAACGAAAATACAAGAACTAATCTACTTCAATTCACAAACATCGGAACCCCCGGCTCTCTCATACCCGTAGACATTCGAATCATCGACATCGGAACAAGTGAAGCCACAGGAACAAATAGACAAATCGGAGAAATGAGAGATGTTGATAAAATAATTCAAAATACGCGAGACATACTTTCGCCACTACTTACACACTTTAAGACATCACTCACCGAATGGCTAACGCTAGAGAACGTCAAGAAGAAGCCACAAGGCCTATCAATATGGAAACACGATAATGCGCCCATCTCTCCAGCTATCCTCGCCGGAGATCTTCTTCGACTTACCATTGTTCTTAATCTAATTTTTGGGTTCGCCACAAACGCACCCAACAAAAAAGGCTATCTAAGACTCGAAAAAGATGAAGTCAGCGCCTTCAACAATTCCTTTTCATCGAAAAAAATTAGCAACATGGAGATTTCTTTCAAATTTGGAGGCTCCCAAAACAAATTGGACTATTATTCAGAAATTTCTTCTGGACTCAGCATCAATTGGCCGAAAGTATGGGAGAGCATTGCTCGCAAGTATCCCGCCATCACCTCTTATTACATCACAGAGAGCGTGACAGGGGTTTACGAATTAAAACCCACAAAACAAGCGCAGAAAAGCTCCAAATAGCTACATGTCTCATTTTCGCAATAATAGCTCGACTTCACAGTCCCACATCTCCCGTAGATCCATTCCGCACCCCAGCAGCGCGCCCGTACCGCCATGGACGTGTACATCAACCGCCTGCGCAAGTACGTGGGTTCCTACGCCGCTGAGCTCGGCGGCCTGGACGTCATCACCTTCACCGCCGGCATCGGCGAGAACGACGACGTGCGCCGCGAGCTGGCCGAGGCCCTCGCCCCCTTCGGCGTCGAGATCGACATCGAGGCCAACAAGGCTGTATCAAGGAGCCGCGCATCGTGTCTGCTCCCGACTCGGCCGTGACCCTCATCGTCTACCCGACCAACGAGGAGCTGGCGATCGCCCGCCAGGCGCTGACCTTCGCCTGATTCTCAGGCCACGACGAGGCCGGGGTTCCCACGTGGGGCCCCGGCCTTTCGGTGTTAGAGGCAGACAGCGTTGGGGATGTAGCGTTGCGTCACGGTGCTGGCTGGGGAGAATTGGTCGCGAAGGCGGTTACGGCCCAGGTGTGGGGCGTCGTGCTCATGTTCGGGGCATTGCTCCGTGCCTCTGCTTACCAGATGCTGCTTGTGGATAGGAACGGCGCATCTGGATAGGAAACGACACATCCGGATAGGTTAATTACCTATCCGGATGCCCATAACCTATCCGGATGCACGCAACCTATCCGGGTGTCGGGAGTGTCCCTCATGCCGGGAGAGGCTCCCAGCAACACAACTCATCCTGTGAGCCAGGGGCGCGCAGGCTCCGGGCGTATCCTGGGAGGGTAGTGAGCGAGGAGGCCCTTATGAACAACGACGTGTCGACCCTGGCGGATTGGATCGCCGCTTCCCCGTCCACCGTGTTTTTCGGCGGCGCGGGCGTCTCCACTGAGTCCGGGATCCCCGATTTTCGCGGGGCGAACGGCTTCTACTTCCAGGAACGCGAGATCCCCCTCGAAATGGTCCTGAGCATCGACTTTTTCACCCAGCACCCCGAGGCGTACTGGGAGTGGTTCCACGAGATCTACCGTCCGGTGGAGCCCAACGGCGCGCACAGGGCCCTGGCGTCTCTGGAGGCCGCGGGTCGCCTGGACGCAGTGATCACGCAGAACATCGACGGCCTGCACCAGCGGGCCGGATCGCGCGCCGTGTGGGAGCTGCACGGCAACTGGGAGCGGCTCGTGTGCACGAGCTGCGGGGCAGTCGCATCATTGGGGGATGCCGTCGCAGTTGACGGGGATCCCGTGCCCGCGTGCCCCTCGTGCGCCTCGCAGATGCGCCCCGACATCGTCATGTACGGCGAGGCCCTCGACCAGGGCGTCATCGAGGCCGCCGTCACCGCTATTTCTCGGGCGTCCCTTCTCATCGTGGCCGGGACGTCCCTCGTGGTCTACCCGGCAGCTGGCCTCATCAACTATTTCTCCGGGGACCACCTGGTGCTCATGAACGCCACCCCGACCTCGGCGGATGCGCATGCCGACCTGATCATCCGCGAACCGGTGGGCGTGACCCTCGACCGCGTCATGGACCAGCTGCGCGCGCGGGGCGTCGCGACCGCGTAGGGCTTGCGGCGCACGGTATTCACTCACAGGCCACGGCCCCAACGCACAGGATCCCTCCCCCCGCGCGCATCCGGATAGGTTGTGCGCATATGGATAGGTTATGCACATCCGGATAGGAAAATAAGCTATCCGGATGTTCGTAACCTATCCGGATGCTCGTCACCTACCCGAGAACTGGAGGACTACTGCGTCATACCACTGGCGCGAGCAACCGCTAGTATTCCTGCCTTTGCTTCTTCCATCCGGATCCGATCCTCGGGGCTCAGCCTCTGGCTGATCGACATCGCAAGGGCGGGGCGTTCTCTCGCGAAGATGTCGGAGTTATGGAGGTCCCGAACCCCTCCCCGGGAGTGCGACAGGTACAGTTTTGACTCGATCGTCGGCTTCCTCCGCATCAGTTCCTCGAAGGCTGTTGGAACCCAGTCGAACGAACTGTCTTCAAGGAGCTGGTATTCGAAGGCACGCCGCACGGCCGCTGCGACCCAGTCGGCAAATTGAACGTTTGCACTGAGCTTCGAATCGACATGCATTGTTGATTCGATAAGCCGTCGCATTTCACCATGGTCAGGATCTGCTGCGCGGTTAAAGACATGGGCATACGAGTTCTGCACTTGAACGACCCGTTCTTTCTCGTTCTCGGTGTCCATGATGACGATCAGGTCTTCATCCTGACTCTCCGCGAACGTGCACAGTCTGTTGAGTGCTTGATAAAGGCAGTTCCATTTAAACTTAAGGAGCTCCTGCTTTGGACCCGAGAGTCTTTCCCCCACCGTTCCGTAGCAGTGCCCAGCGGCTTCTCTTCCCCGTAGAAAAACAAACGTCCTCCACGGGAGCAGAGAAAACGCACAAGCTCTCGAAAGCCTTCGATCGGGCGCCGATAGCTTTCCCACGCCACCGAGGTGAAGATATCCGATCCCTTCCTCTCCCAGGTCCCTGCCGTCGCATTCGACGGGATCAGGTGGGCGAAGAGTCTCCTTTTCTTCTCAGTGAAGCATTGCGACATCGCTCGCACTTGATCACTCGAGATCACGAAACCCGCATATCCAAAAGCAGGTGATCCGTTGTAGTTCTTATGTGTTTTGCTAACAAAAGCTCCCGCCTCGGCAACTTCGTCGAGATAAGCAACCAGCATCTGGCCTCCTTTGGCTAGATAGACGGAAACCCACACCGCATGGGCGTGGGTTTTCGATGTGGCACTCTGAGCGCTAGCCCCGTTACCGATTCCAATACTACGCGCACCGGCTACTGCTGTCCACCAGTTCCTCAGATTCTGATCATGTCAGGATCAGCCCTGCCCCAGGCCGGCGGGGTCAACGAGGGACAGGGCACGCGGGGCGCGCGAAATCCGCACGCTTTGGCCCCACGTCAGGGTCAGGCGGTCGGACTCCATGCCATCGCCGAACAGGACGAGGGATTCGGAGGCAACGACGAGACCGAGGTCTTCGTCCTCATCCAGGATGCCCTCGGTGTACTCGACACCGGTGAAGGGCGAGGGCCACGCCTCGCGCACGAACCACGCGAGTGAGCGCGAGGTCGGCGCGGGCAGGTCCCCCATGTGGCGGCCGCGCTTGAGGGATGCTCCCCACCCTGTCGCCCCGGTCCCGGTGGAGACAACGACGCCCGAGGAGGACTGCCGCTCGACGGTGGCCCCCAGGGCCAGCTCGTAGCGGGCGCTCTGGTGGCTCGGGTGCCCAACAAATACCTCGTTGAGGGCGGTGAGCGTGCGCGAGTCGTCGGCGGTTGCCCGCACCATCGTCAGCTGGTCCACCCGCAGGTCGGCGCCCGCCTCGATGCGCCCGAGGGCCGCGACCCCCTGGTCGGGCGTGCAGCGCACGAGCACGCCGGCATTCGACTGAGGGACGGAGTTGACGCCGACCACGGCCTGGTCGCCCGCGTACTTGGCGACGTTGGCAACCAGACCGTCGGGTCCCACGACAACGATGACGTCCTCGGGGGCGAAGAGGAAGCGCGACAGGGAATCGCGCTCGACGTCGGCGCTCGCCCACCCGTCCGGGATGCCCGCACGCACGCGAGCCAGGGCTGCCACGTGAGACTCGTGCGCACGCTCGACGGACTCGAGGGTACGACCGCGGCTCTTCAGGACGAATTCGACCTGGCCGCGTGTGGAGTAGCGGTCCATGAGCTCGTCGAACTCGGTGGGGCGTCGGACGATGACGGCGCGGCGGCGCATGACTACTGTCCCGCCTTTGCGGAGCCGGTGAAGGCAGCCACGAGATCACTGAGCACGTCGGCGGTGATGGTGATGTTCCCGAAGGAGGGCATGTTCTTCGCCATTTCCTTGAGTGCGAGGGCCCGCGCCACCTCGGGCCCGGCCTCGGCGAGTGCCTGGATGTATGCGGCGTCGTTCGCAATCCTGGCACGGCCCGCAGTGTTCCAGTCAGCCTCGTACGCCTTGCCTTTTTCGACGATGCGGCGAACTTCCGCTTCCACCTCGATCGCGTCTGCCGCAGCCTTCTCTTCGGCCTCACGCCGGGCGTTGTGGCCCTCCTGATCGACCAGGTCAGCGCGTTTACGGGCCAGGTCAAGCTTGGACTGCATCTCGTTCTCGGAGATCTGAGATTCACGCTCGACGGCGAGGGCACGGCGCTCGTAGAGGGCGCGGTCGGCCTCGGCCTGAAGCTGCTCGAGGAGAGGGGCGCGCAGGGAGGACTCGACCCCCTCGTCCGGGCGCAGGCTCAGCAGGCGCGCGTCGACGACGGCAACGCCGGTGCCGCGCAGCTGATGATCATCCGCGAAGGCTTGGGCCAGCACGCGTCCGACCCGTTCGAGGGATCCGGAAATGGCATCGGTCAAGGTCATCTCGCCGATTGCCGAGGCCAGGGCGGAGAAGGCGATGCGGGTGACGGTCTCGTCGATCTGCCACAGTCCCTGGGCGTCTGCTCCCGCTTCGCGCGGGTACAGGCCGAAGTCGTAGTGCGCGGCGGCAGCCTCGGCATCTTCGATGTGGTAGGTGATGGCAACCTGCGCGTTGATGTTCTGCTGGTCGGCGGTGGTCGCCTGCACGAGGAAGCTGTGGGCGCGGTTGGCGGTGGGCACCTCCGCGAGCGCGCAGCGTCCAGCTCGCAGCCAGAAGGACTGGCCAACCCCGGATCGGATCGTGCGTCCGGCGCGGATCTGGACGACGTGATCGCCGACGCCTCCCTGGTAGCGGATGAGGAAGGGGTGGTGGTGAAGGGTTCCCATGATGGCTCCTTGGTTGGGTGGCAAACCACTTGTTTATGTCAGACTGACGATAATACCGTATCACATTTAATGTCAACTCGACGCAAATAGGCTAGGCTTACACCATGACCTCACCGCTCACCATCCCCGTTGCGGTCGACATCGTCGCCCTGACGGTCATCGACCACACGCTCCACGCCCTCGTCGTGAGGCGCGGAATCGAGCCTTTCAAGGACCATCTGGCACTCCCCGGCGGTTTCCTGCGCGAGGGCGAACAGACCGAGGAGGCCGCAGCACGCGAGCTTGAGGAGGAAACCGGTATCACTCCGCCGGGACACCTCGAACAGCTCTTCTCCTACGGGCCGGAAGGCCGCGATCCGCGCGGCCCCATCCTCTCCGTCGCCTACCTCCTCCTCGCCCCCTCGTTTTCGCCCACTCAGGCTGGAGGCGACGCTGCAGGCACCCTGTGGCATCCCGTTGACGCCCTCCTTGCGCCCACCTCACCCCTCGCCTTCGACCACGCGAGAATCCTCGCGGACGGCGTGGAGCGCGCCCGCTCCAAGATCGAATACTCACCCCTGGCCACATCCTTCTGCGGCCCCGAGTTCACAATCACACAGCTACGCACCACGTACGAGGCCATCTGGGGATCAGCGCTCGACCCGCGCAATTTTCATCGCAAAGCAACAAAAACCGCGTCATTCATCGAACCAACGGGTGGCACGGTGCGCGAGGGCGCCGGACGCCCAGCAGCCCTCTACCGCCTCGTCCCCGGCGTCGACGACACGGCCTTCGTCCTCGACCCACCCCTGCGTCGCCCACCCGCCCCAGCCCCGGCCTCGTCAATGAAGAGCGCAAGCACGCCGAGTGCGAAAGAATAGCCCAGTACCGAAGGAGAACCATGAACTTCCATTCCCTCTACGACCAGGGTTTTGCGCGCGTTGCCGCCGTGACCCTGCCCGTGCACCCCGCTCGCCCGTTCGAGAACGCGCGCGAGATCATCGATGCCGCCCGCGAGCTTGATACGCGCGGCGTCGCGATGGGCGTTTTCCCCGAATTGTGCGTCTCCGGCTACGCCATCGACGACCTTCTCCTGCAGGATGTGCTGCTCGATAACGTCGAAAAGGCCCTCGCACAAATCGTCGAGGCCAGCGCCGACCTGCTGCCCCTCCTCATCGTGGGTGCACCCCTGCGCAAGGACAACGCCCTGTACAACTGCGCCGTCGCCATCCACCGCGGCCGCGTGCTGGCGATCGTCCCCAAGTCCCACCTGCCCAACTACCGCGAGTTCTACGAGAAGCGCCACTTCGTCACCATGCCCCCGCGCGCCAGCGAGCGCATCGAGGTGCCGTGGGGCGGCGTCGAAGAATTCAGCGGCGGCCCCGTGTGGGTCCCCTTCGGCCAGGTCCTCCTGTCCGCCGACGACGTGCCCGGCCTGACCATCGGCATCGAGATCTGCGAAGACATGTGGGTGCCCGTCACCCCGGCCACCGAGCTCGCGCTCGCGGGCGCGACCGTCCTGGCGAACCTGTCGGCCTCCCCCATCACCGTGGGACGCGGCGCCGATCGCGAGCTCATGGTGCGCTCGGTGTCCGCGCGCTGCTCGGCCGCCTACATCTACACGGCCGCGGGCATGGGCGAGTCCAGCACGGACCTGGCATGGGACGGCGAGACCATGATTTACGAGGCCGGGGACCGCCTGGCGATTGGCGAGCGCTTCCAGGAGGGCGCGCACATCACGATCGCCGACGTGGACCTGGAGCGACTGCGCACCGAGCGCAAGCGCCAGAACTCGTTCACGGACAACGCCCAGCGCTACTTCGCGGGCGACGAGCGCATGGCCCCGCAGGAGGTCGAGTTCACGCTCGACCCGCCGCGCACCGACCTGGGCCTGGAGCGCTCCGTCAACCGCTTCCCCTTCGTCCCCAACGATCCCACGCGCCTGGAGCAGGACTGCTACGAGGCCTACAACATTCAGGTCGCCGGTCTGGTCCAGCGCCTGCGCGCGATCGGGAACCCAAAGATCGTCATCGGTGTGTCGGGCGGCTTGGATTCGACGCACGCGCTGGTCGTGGCCTCCCGCGCGATGGACCTGCTGGGCCGTCCGCGCACGGACATCCTGTGCTACACGCTGCCCGGTTTCGCCACCTCCGAGCGCACGAAGAAGAACGCGACCCTGCTGTGCCAGTACCTGGGCACGTCCTTCGAGGAGATCGACATCCGTCCGGCCGCCACGCAGATGCTGGCCGACATCGGTCACCCCTACGGCGAGGGCGAGGCCACCTACGACGTGACCTTTGAAAACGTCCAGGCAGGCCTGCGCACCGACTACCTGTTCCGCCTGGCCAACCACCTGGGCGGCATCGTGCTGGGCACGGGCGACCTGTCCGAGCTGGCGCTGGGCTGGTGCACGTACGGCGTGGGCGACCAGATGAGCCACTACGCGGTCAACACGGGCGTGCCGAAGACCCTCATGCAGCACCTGATCCGCTGGGTCGTGGCCTCCAAGCAGTTTGATGATCGCGTCGGCGAGGTCCTCCTGTCGATCCTGCACACGGAAATCTCCCCCGAGCTGGTTCCCGCCAAGCCGGGCGAGAAGATGCAGTCCACTCAGGACAAGATCGGCCCCTACAACCTGCAGGACTTCACGCTGTACCACGTGCTGCGTCGCGGCGCGCGCCCCTCGAAGATCGCGTTCCTGGCGGAGAAGGCCTGGTCGGATGCCTCGGTCGGCTCCTGGCCGGTCGGTTTCCCCGAGGAGGACAAGGTCGCGTACTCGCTCGAGGAGATCGTCAAGTGGGAGCGCCTGTTCCTGTGGCGTTTCTTCAGCCAGCAGTTCAAGCGCAGCGCCCTGCCCAACGGCCCAAAGGTCATGGCCGGCGGCTCACTGTCCCCGCGCGGGGATTGGCGCATGCCCTCGGACGTGTCGGGCGCGGATTGGGTCGCCGAACTCGACGAGGCCGTGAAGGGCCTGGTCGACTAAAGCACCGCGTCGCTCGGACCGATTGCCCAGGCGCGAGCAAATGCGATCAGCACACATGCCGTCGAGGTCCTTGGGAACAACGGAGACAGCGATCCGTTGCGTCCCGAGGGCCTCGACTCGTACCTCCGTCACACCCCTCTCAGCCATAGCACTCGCCCATTAGTCAGGAGGCGACACGATGCCCATCGCTATCAACGGAAACGTCAACGGAACTCAGATTTGGATACCCGACCACCACTGGTGGGATTACCCAAGCCTCTGGCCTCTCCCCAAGCGGCCCGAGGACGGCCAGCTCGACTGGGAGCGCCTCTTCCCCCATCAACGCAACGTCGTCCGTCGATTTTCGTCAATCTTGCGCACGCTGTGGGGACTGCCCCCGGCGCTGCCGCCGGTTCCCTACCAGCCCTTCGGCACGCCGAGCCCGCAGGGATGGGTAATGCCCCTACGCATGGGCAGCCAAGCCTACCTGCAGATTGGCGGGATGCACTGCGGCGGCTTTATCCGATCCCATCACCCCGTTCGAGGAACGGGCACATTTGCGCTGCTCATCGACTTCGGGGGCGGTTATCCTTGGTTCGTTCTGCGCGCGGATGGCCGTCCCTGGCACGACAATCCGCGCGCTAATCACACACGAGTAGCCTCCGTACAAGTGAACGTTCTCGCGTGGCAGGCCACCACAAAACGGGTCTTGCCTGATAGCACGATCGACATCATCCCCCAGACCCTCCCTACGTGGGTGCGCACCATCTACCCAGAGCGGAACCGCGACGACTCATCTCTCTACGGCACTCTCGAGTCTCTGCCCGCACCGGTCGAGGAGCGTATCGAGGTTCAGGATGTCCCCGTGTGGTGGAAGGGATTGCACAACCAGCTCTGGAAGCACTTCCTGCGACCAGATCCCCAGAAACCAGAGAGCCTCCCCTACGGAGCAAACTCGATCGAGGAGGAGAACGCCTTCCAATGCATCACCCAGTACGGGCACCTCGTCAAGGACTGGACGGAACCCTACGAGCCCAATCCTCGTTTGGCGGCGCGCTTCAAGGAGCAGGATTGATAATGAGCCAATAACCCATCGTGGCATATAACGGGCCTGGTCGACTGACCTGACACACGCTCGGGATTCCGAGCTGTTTCCTGAGGGGTGGTGCTCACGCGAGCACCGCCCCTTGGCATACGCGCAGCGGTCATTTCCGGGCCTCATCAGGCCATATACCCCCTGCATCTCACCCTCAAAACTATGCAGGTTTTCACACGCACGGAGCTCAAAACATCTGTAAGGTTGGTTTTGGCAGTTAGGTAAGCCTAGCTTTTCCTATTTCAGCCACAGCACAGTAAACCTCTACGGAGAAATGATGTCTCGTACGACCACCTCCCTGGCCGCCATCGCCGCCGTTGCCGCCCTCGGCCTGGCCGCATGCTCTTCCGGTGCCACCACCTCGTCCCCCCAGTCCTCCGCTTCCCCGAGCGAGACCATGCAGGCCACCCAGGCCTCGTCCGTGACGGTCGAAGCGAACGACGGCACGGTCGAGATCAAGCTGCCCGTGACCCGCGCGGCCTCCCTTGACAACCGCACCTTCGAGGTACTGCAGCAGTGGGATGTGCAGCTCGTTGCCGCCCCCAAGAAGCTGATCCCCACGACCGTCACCGCGTTCAACGGTGAGGACGTCGCCGACGTGGGCATGCACCGCGACCCCAACCTGGAGGCCCTGGTCGCCGCCGAGCCCGACCTCATCATCTCCGGTCAGCGCTTCTCCAAGTTCGACGCGCAGATCAAGGAGCTGGCGCCCAACGTCCCGCTCATCAACCTCGAGCCGCGCGAGGGCCAGCCCTTCGACAAGGAGCTCATCCGCGAGGTCACCGAGCTCGGCGAGATCTTCGGCAAGCAGGACGAGGCCAAGAAGCTCGTCGACGACTTCAACGCCTCGATCGAGCGCGCGAAGAAGGCCTACGACGGCTCCTCGACCGTTATGGCGGTTGACGTCTCCGGCGGAAACATCGGCTACGTGGCACCCGGCAAGGGCCGCACGTGGGGCCCGGTCTTCGACCTGCTCGGCCTGAAGCCGGCCCTCGAGGTCGAAGGTGCAACCGACTCGCACACCGGTGACGACATCTCCGTCGAGGCCATCGCCGAGGCGAACCCGGCGTGGATCTTCGTTCTCGACCGCGACGCCGCCATCACCAAGGACGGTTCCAACACCCCGGCCGAGACCGTGATCTCCGGCAACGCCGCCCTGCAGAACGTCGCCGCTCTGCAGAACAAGCACGTCGTGTACGCGCCCAACGACACGTACACCAACGAGTCCATCATCACCTACACGGAGATCTTCAACTCCATTGCGGACGCTTTCGAAGCCGCGAAGAAGTAACCCTCTGACACATAAGCGGGTGCCGCCCCTCGGGGCGGCACCCGTACCCCGTTTTCCTATGACGCACTCCCCCACCACCGCCCCGCCCACGGACGCGGCGCTCGAGCACGAGGCCGCCCCGGCCTCGTCGAAGCGTCGCCCCCTGGCGCTCGCCCTAGCCACGCTCGCCGTGGCTGCGCTCCTCGTCCTGTCACTCTCGACCGGCGAGTACTCGATTCTCTCCCAGGACGACGGGTGGCAGATTTTTCTCGCCGTACGCGTCCCGCGCACGATCGCGCTCGTCCTGTCGGGCGCCGCGATGTCGATGAGCGGCCTCGTCATGCAGCTGGTCACCCAGAACCGATTCGCCGAGCCCTCCACGACGGGCACGACCGAGTGGGCGGGTCTGGGCCTGCTCGTCATCATGATCGTGTGGCCCGGCGCCCCGATCCTGGTGCGCATGACCTGCGCGATCGTCTTCGCGTTCGTGGGCACGATGGTGTTCTTCGCGCTGCTGCGCCGCGTCTCCCTGCGCTCCTCACTGCTCGTGCCGATCATGGGCATGATGCTCGGCGCGGTCGTCTCCGCGATCTCGACGTTCCTGGCACTCGAGACGAACACCCTGCAGAGCGTCTCCGTGTGGTTCCAGGGGTCCTTCACCTCGGTCTACGAGGGCCAGTACGAGGTCCTGTGGATAGTCACCGTCGTCGTGGCGATCGTGTTCATCATGGCGGACCGGCTGACGGCCGTGTCCCTCGGCGAAGACATCGCCATCTCCCTCGGCGTCAACTACCACCGCATGGTTCTCATCGCGACGGGACTCGTGGCCGTGGCGACCGGCGTCGTCACCGTCGTCGTCGGTTCCCTGCCGTTCCTGGGTCTGATCGTCCCCAACCTCGTATCCCTGTCGATGGGCGACAACCTGCGCACGAACCTCCCCTGGGTGTGCCTGGCGGGCATCTCCCTCGTCACGGTCACGGACCTGCTGGCACGCACGATCATCTCCCCCTTCGAGATGCCCGTGTCGGTCATCCTGGGCGTCCTCGGCGCTTTCGTCTTCATCGCGCTCGTGCTGCGCCAGGCCAAGAAGGGAGCCGTGCTATGAGCGTCCCGACTTCCCTCACGCAACGCGAGACCTCTTCCCCGGTCCCCGCCCCGGCCTCGTCGACGCGCACGAAGCGCCCCGCCCGGCGCACCGGCGCCTTCACGTCCCCGGCCGCCCGGCGACGCTGGTGGATCCTCTTCGGAGCCGTGTGCGCGGTCGCGATCCTCGCCTGCATCGGTCTCATCGCCTGGAAGAATCCCGCAGAGTTCGGAAGCCCGGTCTTCTGGAGGCTCGCCCGCCGGCGCGCCTTTGCGGTCCTCGCGATCGCCATTGTCGCGGTGTGCCAGGGCATGGCGACGGTCGCCTTCCAGACGGTGGCGAACAACCGCATCATCACGCCCTCGATCCTCGGTTTCGAGTCCCTGTACCGGGCGATCCACACCTCCACGATCTTCTTCCTGGGCGTCGCCGGCCTCAACGCGTCGGCGACGGTTGGCAACTTCGTCGGGCAACTCGCCCTCATGATCGCCCTGACCCTCGCGCTCTACTCCTGGCTGCTCACCTCGCAGCGGGCCTCGATGCACGCGATGCTCCTCATCGGCGTCATGCTGGGCGCGGGCCTCGGCTCGATCTCCACCTTCATGCAGAGGCTACTCACCCCCTCGGAGTTCGACGTGCTCACCGCGCGTCTCTTCGGGTCGATCGCCAACGCCCAGAAGGAGTATTTCCCGATCGCGGTACCCCTCGTCGCAGCCGCAGCCATCGCCCTCGTGCTGCTCACGCGCCAGCTCTCGGTGCTGTCGCTCGGCCGCGAGACGGCCACAAACCTCGGCCTGAACCATCGCCTCACCTCGGTGCTCATCCTCGTCCTGGTGTCGATCCTCATGGCCACGTCGACCGCTCTCGTGGGTCCCATGACGTTCCTCGGGTTCCTCGTCGCGACGCTGGCCTACCAGTTCTCGGACACGCACGATCACCGCTACATCTTCGCGATGTCCGTCGCACTGGGTGCCGCGATCCTGGCCAGCGCGTACTTCGTCATGAATCACGTGTTCAACACGCAGGGCGTCGTCTCTATCATCATCGAGTTCGTCGGTGGACTCGCGTTCATCGTCACTATTTTGCGGAAGGGCCGCCTGTGATCTCCATCGATTCCGTCGTCAAGCAGTACTCACCGTCAGTGCGCATCGGCGAGGTCTCCCTCGACATCCCCACGGGCGGCATCACGGCACTCGTGGGCCCCAACGGCGCGGGTAAGTCCACGATCCTCACCATGGTCGGGCGCCTCCTCGGCATCGACGAGGGCACGATCGAGGTCGGCGGCCTCAACGTGGCCACGACGAAGTCCTCCGAGCTCGCGCGCACCCTGTCGATCCTGCGCCAGGAGAACCACTTCATTTCGCGCCTCACGGTGCGTCAGCTGGTGGGTTTCGGGCGTTTCCCCCATTCGAAGGGACGCCTGAACGCGGAGGATGAGGCGATCATCGACCGCTACATCGGTTTCCTCGACCTGGAGGAGCTCGAAGGGCGCTACCTGGACCAGCTCTCGGGCGGCCAGCGTCAGCGCGCCTACGTCGCCATGGTGCTCGCCCAGGAGACGGAGTACGTTCTGCTGGACGAGCCCCTCAACAACCTGGACATCGCGCGCAGCGTCGAGATGATGCGGATGCTGGAGCGGGCGGCCCGCGAATTTTCGCGCACGATCGTCATCGTCCTGCACGACATCAACTTCGCGGCGCGCTACGCCTCCCAGATCTGCGCACTCAAGGACGGAAAGGTCGCCTTCATGGGCACGCCCGAAGAGATCATGCGCGACGAGGTCCTCACCGACATCTTCGACACCCCCGTCACCGTCGTACCGGGCCCCAACGGCCCGATCGCCTGCTACTTCTGAGCGGGGCTGGCTTGGGCGCGTCGCTTGGCCGCCGCTCGCCGCTGCCTTCGCGGCGACGAGGCCGGGGCCGGGTAGAATGGGCGCGCGGCCCTTCGTGAAACGGCCGTGAAACGCTTATCTTTCGAGGGGTTCCCGTGCACGTCGGACTGATCGCTGCCTTCCTGATTCTCGCCGTCGCTCTCATCGCGGGTGGGCTCTACCTGTTCGCGTCGGGCCTGACCGCGCGCGCCGGCGTGTGCCGACCTCCCCTGGGACTGCGCCTGGCAGGCATCGAGCCCGGCTCACAGGAATGGGAGCGCGCCCACCGCGCCGCGTGGCCCATCCTCTTCGGCGGCGGCGTCCTGGGCACCGCCCACGGCATCGCCCTAGCCGCCACAACCTTCATGGGCACGCGCATCTCCGTACCCATCGTCTTCATCGTCTCAGGGCTCATCGTCGAGGCTGGCCTCTGGCTGGTCGCCCGGGGCGCCGGCAAGGCATCGCTGAAGTAACGCTTCGTGGGGCGCCGACGCCCCGCCCGCCTCGCGCGGATACGACAAACGGGCCCCGGCCTCGTGCATCACCTCACGAGGACGGGGCCCGCCGCACAGTGTCGGGCCTCAGGCCTTGGGGCGCTCGCGGCGATCCAGCATGTACAGGGCCAGCTTCGAGGGCTCGAGCGCGCGCACGGCGTGCGGCAGGCGCGTGCCGAAGTGGATGACGTCGCCGGGCTTCAGGACAACGGTACGACCGTCGGCCTCGATCTCGAGGGCTCCCTCGAGGGTGTGGAGGATGACGGGCATCGCGGCGGTGTGCTCGCTGAGGATCTCGTCCTTGTCGAAGCTGAAGAGGACCAGGCGCACGCCCTCAGCGTGCATGACGGTGCGTGAGACCGTGGCTTCCTCGTTGATCTGGATCATCGAGGCGATGTCCTGCAGGTCCGTCATGATGGGCGTGGGGACCTCGGTGTTCGATTCGGGCGACAGGCTCATTGATTCTCCTTGGGTTTGCGCGCGACGATGGCGACGCCGCACAGGTTTCGATCGTATTTCTTAAAGGTGCGCGCCATGGTGGTGACGCGTTCGCGCAGGTCTTTGTCCCGCGCGACGTTGCGCATGATGCGCAGTGCGCCGAACACGCCCTCATCCGCGATCATGCGGCCGAGCTTGAGGAGGGCCATGGGGGCCGTGCGGGTCTCTTCGACGACGAGGCCGACCTCCTCGAGCGCGCGTCGCCAGTCGGCGACGGTGAGGGGGCGGGCATTGACGTTGATGGCACGGGCGAGAGCGCGGCGAATCTCGGTGGCGGGCTCTTCCGCGATCACGTCGGGGCGCATCCCCAGCTCGTGGATGACGTAGCGGCCGCCGGGGCGCAGGATACGCGCGGCCTCGCTCATGATGGCGCGCTTGGCTTTCTCCCCCTGCATGGAGAGCATGGCCTCGCCGACGACGACGTCCGCACTCTCGTCCGGCAGGCCCGTCTGCGCAGCATCAGCGTTCACGCAGCGTCCCACGCCCGAGGCGATGGCATCCACGCGTGCGGACGCGTTCGGATCGCGCTCCACGCCGACGTAGGAGGCGGGGCCCACCTCGATGATCGCCTTGGCCGTGACACCCAGGCCGGGCGCGAACTCGACGACGTCCGAACCGGGCAACACGGCACGCTTGAGGGCCCAGGTGCTCAGGGCAAGACCGCCGGGGCGCAGCACCGTCTTTCCGGCGCGGGCGAGCACCCAGTGGCCGGGCGCCTTCTCGACGGGCCGGTCAGCGAAGGGCAGGGTCTCCGCCAGCGATTCATTGTGAGTTGCCATATACGTAAGTATAGCGTTATCTATTTCTTTACGCAGGGCTTTGTCCACAGAAAATGCGCCGACGGAGTCCCTTTCACTTCTACAGGCCGATAATCTCGGCGAAAGCTCCCTTAATTGCGTCGAGGCGTTCATGCGCCTGCTCCCAGGGCAACGGCTCACCCTCGGCGACCGGCAGGATCACCTCGAGGTAGCACTTGAGTTTGGGCTCGGTGCCCGAGGGGCGCGCGATGACGCGATCCCCCGCCTCGGTGAGCACCAGGACGCCGTCCGTGGGCGGCAGGCCACGGTATCCCTGCGACAGGTCCGAGACTTCGACGACGGGAGAGCCAGCCAGGACGCTCGGCGGCTGGGCGCGCAGGCGCGCCATGCCGCTGGCGATCTGCTCGATCTCCTCGACGCGGAAGGTCAGCGGCGAGCTCACGTGCAGGCCGTGCAGTCGCGCCAGGCGCTCCAGCTCGTCCCACACGCTGCGCCCCTGCGCCTTGAGCGCGGCCACCAGGGAGGCGGCGACGACCGCGGTCGCGATGCCATCCTTGTCGCGCACGTGGGCGGGGTCGGGGCAAAAGCCGATGGCTTCCTCGTAGCCGAAGCCGAGGCCCGGGGCCCGGGCGATCCACTTGAAGCCCGTGAGCGTCGTGTGATGGTCGAGGCCGTGAGCGCGGGCGATGCACGAGAGCAGGCGCGAAGACACGATCGAGTTCGCGAGCGAACCCGTCATGCCGCGCGAGGCCAGGAACTCGCCCAGCAGCGAGCCGATCTGGTCGCCGCTCAGCGGACTCCATCCCGTCTCCGAGGCCGGATCGGGCACCGCGAGCGCGCAGCGGTCCGCGTCGGGGTCGACGGCGATGATGAGGTCGGCCCCCCTGTTCGCGCGCCTGCTCGATCGCCATGTCGAGGGCGCCGGCCTCTTCGGGGTTGGGGAAGGGCACGGTCGGGAAGTCCGGGTCGGGATCTGCCTGCGCCGCCACGAGGGAGACGTTGGAGAACCCGGCCTCGGCCAGGACGCGCGACGTGATCGCGGCGCCCACACCGTGCATGGCGGTCAGGACGATGCGCAGGTTCTCGCGGGCGGAGGCCTCGCCCGAGGCCAGGGCGGACGCGCAGGCCACGTATTCCTCGCGCGGGTCCACGGCCTCGATGAGGTCGTCGTTCATCGGGACCTCGTCCGCGGGCGGCGCGGCCTCGATGGCAGCCGCGATCTCGGCGTCGAAGGGCGGGACGATCTGGACGCCGCGCCCGTCGCCCTGTGCGACGGTGCCGCCCAGGTAGACCTTGTAGCCGTTGTCCGGGGCGGGATTGTGGGAGGCGGTCACCATGACGCCCGCGTCCGCGTCGAAGTGCAGCATCGAGAAGGAGGTGAGCGGGGTCGGATTGGCCTGCGGCAGCGCGAGGACGCGCACGCCGGCAGCCGAGGCGACGCGGCACGCGGCTGCGGCGAACTCGGAGGACCCGTAGCGGGCATCGCAGCCGACGACCAGCGTGGGGGTACCCGTCGCATGGCGCTTAACGACCTCGCACAGGCCGGCGGTCGCGCGGATAACGACCGCGAGGTTCATGCGCGACTCGCCCGGGCCAACCGTGCCGCGCAGGCCCGCGGTACCGAACTGGAGGGGACCGTTCATAGCCGCGCCCACGCGGGCCGCCGCCTCCTCGTCACCGCGCTGCGCAGCCTCGATGTCGGCGCTCAGGGACGAGGCCGTGGCGGGGTCCGGGTCGTGGCTCGCCCACTGGCGGGCGCGCTCGAGCAGCTCCATCGCCTCAGTCCTCCAGTCCTGCCAGGATGGCGTTGGTTGCGGACACTCCCAGGCGAGAGGCTCCGGCCTCGATCATGGCCAGGGCGGTCTCGGCGTCGCGGATGCCGCCCGAGGCCTTGACCCCCAGGGCGTCGCCGACCGTGGCGCGCATGAGCGCGACCGCGTGGGTCGAGGCCCCGCCCGCGGGGGTGGAAGCCCGTCGAGGTCTTGACGAAGTCCGCGCCCGCCGCCACCGAGGCGGTGCAGGCGGCGACGATCTCATCGTCCGTCAGTGCGGCGGACTCGATGATGACCTTGAGGATGCGTGGGGCGGGGACGACGCGGCGCACGGCCGCGATCTCCTCTTCGAGCTCGTGGAGGCGCGCGTCCTTCACCAGCTCGATGTTGATGACCATGTCGATCTCGTCCGCGCCGTCGGCGACGGCCTGGGCGGCCTCGAAGGCCTTGACCTGGGGCTTGACCGCACCCGAGGGGAAGCCGACCACGCAGGCGACCTTCAGGCCCTCGGGAACGTCCAGGGGCAGCATCGAGGGGGACACGCACACCGAGAAGGTGCCAGCCGCGGCACCCTCCTCGACGATGCGGGCAACATCCGCCTGGGTGGCTTCAGGCTTGAGGATCGTGTGGTCGATCATCGCGGCCACGTCACGCTTGTTCATGGAACTACTTTCTTGTCGCATCACAGCTGGGCCAGGGGCAGGGCCAGCTCCATCATGGTGGTAAAGGACGTCTGACGCGCCTGAGCGTCGGTGGCCTCGCCCGTGACCAGGGAATCCGAGACAGTAAAGATACCCACGGCCTCGACGCCCGCATGGGCAGCGGTCGCGTACAGGCCGGCGGACTCCATCTCGACCGCGAGCACGCCCATGCGCTGCCACGCCTCGTTGAAGGTCGGATTCGCGTTGTAGAACGTGTCGGAAGAGAGGATGTTGCCCACGTGGATCGGCACGTCGGCCTCGCGGGCGCGGCGCACCACGTCGTCGATAAGGCGGAAGGAGCCGATCGGGGCGTAGGAGCCGGGGATCTGGTACTGGTCCAGGAACGCCGAGTTCGAGCAGGCCGCCTGGGCGACCACCACGTCGTAGAGATTGACGCCGGGCTGCAGGGCGCCGCACGTGCCCACGCGCACGAGGCGGGTGCAGCCGAACTCGTGGATCAGCTCGTGGGCATACAGCGAGATCGAGGGGATGCCCATGCCCGACCCCATGACGGAGACCGGAGTGCCCCGGTAGGTGCCGGTATAGCCCAGCATGTTGCGCACCGCGTTGAACTGCTGGGCGTCCTCCAGGTAGGTCTCGGCGATGAACTTCGCGCGCAGCGGGTCTCCGGGCAGGAGGATCGTCGGCGCGATGGGAGCGGTGGGGTTGATGTGCGGTGTCGAGCGCATGTGTCCTCCTGTGGTATCGAGGAGCTCGGGGCTCCGTCGAGGCTTCTTTACCCTTGTCGCAAGGCTATGCCGTGCAATTGAAATGTGTCAACGAATAGTTTGACAAATGTTCTCATCCGCCCGGGGTACGATCACGCACCCCGCGCGGGGTTGCCCCACGTGGCCGTTCCAGCAGCGCGAGGGCCAGTCCTGGTCGACCACCAGGTGAGTGGCCAACCCCATGTGAAGCGCCGTATCCAGCGCCTCCGCTTTCACACGCCCGCCAGCAACGAGCACCCTCACAGGGCGAGAGCGCAGCTCGTCGAGCGTGATGCCGACCGTTCTGCGGTCGACCGATGCCAGGGCGACACCGCCCTCGCGCGTGAAAAATCGCGAGCAGGCGTCCCCGACTGCATCGCGCAGGAGCGCCTCCACCTCGTCGTCCTCGAGCTGGCCGAGGTTGAGCGCGAGGGCCTCGCGCCCCAGGGAACCAACGGTGAACACCGCCACGTCCACGCCGCGCCCCTCCTCCAAGATCCGCTCGATCGCCCGGTCGCGACGCACGATCGAGAGCATCGCCGTGTCCTGGAAGATCACGGGCAGCGGCAGGTAGCGCGGCTCCGCACCGAAGGCCTCGCAGAAGGAACGCATGATCTCAAAATCATGCGTCGCCCTCTCGGAAAAGGACGCCCCACCCTTGAGCTGGACGACGCGCACACCCACGCGAGGTGCACGGGACAGGTGAGCCGCAAGCGCACTCATCGTGCGCCCCCAAGAAATCCCCACGCTCATGCCGTCGCGCACGAGCTGGGTGACGACATCGGCACCGACGCGGCCGACCTGCTCGATGACCTCATCCTCAGTCACGCCCGCGCCGTGGGCGACGCGAGCGCAGGCCAGGCCGAAGCGCCTCTCCAGCCGCAGGGCGATCTCCGAGGCGTCCTCGCGCGGATCGTGGATCTCGATGGTCACAAAGCCGCGCTCGCGGCCGTGCGCGAGGAGTTTGGCGACCGTGGGGCGCGACAGGCCCATGCGGGTGGCGACCTCGGCCTGGCTGAGGCCCTGCTGGTAGTAGAGCTTGACCGCCTCGATCGACTGTTCGTCGCGCCGTTCCACGATTCCTCCTCCCCGTGCGCTCGCGCCGCTCCGCCGTTAGGACACCGTCTCCAGGACGACGCTGCGCGGCTCGAAGGTGACCCCGTCGGTGATCTCGATGGCGCCGGAGAGGGACTCCAGGGCACGTTCAATACGCCACTCGTCGTCGGTGTGGAGCGTGAGCAGGGGCTGGCCCGCCACGACGCGTTCGCCCGGCTTGGCGTGGATCTCGATGCCGGCGCCCGCCTGCACGGGATCCTCCTTGACGGCTCGGCCAGCGCCCAGCCTCCACGAGGCCACGCCCACGGACAGGGCGTCCATGCCCACGACGGTTCCCCCTGCCTCGGCGAGGACCTGGTGGGTGTGCGCGGCGCGCGGCAGCGCAGCGTCGGGGTCTCCGCCCTGCTCGCGGATCATCGCGCGCCAGCGGTCCATCGCGCGCCCGTCAGCCAGGGCTGCCTCCACGTCGGCGTCACGCACCCCCGCGAGGTCGAGCATGTTGCGCGCGAGCTCGCACGTCAGCTCAATAACGTCGGCGGGCCCGCCGCCGGCGAGTACCTCGACGGATTCCTCTACCTCGAGGGCGTTTCCGATCTTGCGCCCCAGCGGCACCGACATGTCGGTGAGGAGGGCGCGCGTGGCCACCCCCGCGTCACGTCCGAGGTCAACCATCGTGCGGGCAAGCTCGCGCGCAGCGTCCAGGTCCTTCATGAAGGCACCCGACCCGACCTTGACGTCCAGGACGAGGGCTCCCGTGCCCTCGGCGATCTTCTTGCTCATGATGGAGCTGGCGATCAGCGCGATCGACTCGACGGTCGAGGTAATGTCGCGCAGGGCGTAGAGCTTCTTGTCCGCGGGTGCCAGGCCCGAGCCCGCCGCGCAGATGACGGCACCGCAGCCGGAGCCCAGCTGAGTCATGATCTCGTCGTTGCTCAGCTGCGCGCGCCACCCGGGGATCGCCTCGAGCTTGTCGAGGGTACCGCCCGTGTGCCCCAGGCCTCGGCCCGACAGCTGCGGGACGGCCACGCCGAAGCACGCGACCAGCGGGGCCAGGGGCAGCGTGATCTTGTCGCCGACGCCGCCCGTGGAGTGCTTGTCGGCGGTCGGCTTGCCGATGCCGGAGAAGTCCATGCGCGCGCCCGAGCGGATCATCGCGTCCGTCCAGCGGGCAATCTCGCCACGGTCCATGCCGCGCAGGAAAATCGCCATGGCCAGGGCGGCCATCTGCTCGTCCTTGATGACGCCCTTCGTGTAGGCGTCGATCGTCCAGTCAATCTGGTCGGGGGTGAGCACTCCCCCGTCGCGCTTGACGCGAATGATGTCAACGGCATCAAAGAGAGCCATCGTATCCTTCTTTCTCTTCCGACGAGGCCGGGGCCACCTGGGCGAGGCTCGACAGGTCATGGGGTCCGAACGCGCCGGGCAGCACCTCGGTCATGGGCGCGACGCCGTCAGGCATGAGGACCAGGCAGGAGGGCCCGCCGTGCTCGTAGATGAGCTGACGGCAGCGCCCGCACGGGGCCACCGGCTCCTCGTTGCCGTTGACAGCGACAACCGCGACGAGGGTGCCTCCGCCGGAGCGGATGAGGTCGGAGACCATGCCGCACTCGGCGCACAGAGTGACGCCGTATCCGGCGTTTTCAACGTTGCAGCCGCTGACGAGCCAGCCGTCTGCCGTCATGCCCGCGGCGCCCACGGGGAAGTTCGAGTAGGGGCAGTACGCGTGCTTCATCGCGTCGATGGCCTCGGCCAGCAGGGCGTCCCAGTCAATTTCTGTTGGATCCATGCGGGTTCTCACTTCACGTAGGGGATGTTTTCAGCAGCCGGTGCGCGCGACTTGCCGACGAATCCCGCGACGGCCACGATCGTGACCACATAGGGGATCATCGAGACGAGGTCAGCGGGGATCGCGGGCTCGATGTTGGGCAGCATGCGGGCCAGGGCCTGCGCGAAGCCGAACATGACGGCTGCGCCCATGGCTCCCAGCGGGTTCCACTTGCCCAGGATCATGGCGGCCAGGGCAATGTAGCCGTTGCCCGCGGAAATGTTGTCCGTGAACGCCAGGCCGGAGCCGATCGTGAAGAACGCACCGCCTAGGCCGGCGAAGGACGACCCCAGGATCGTGTTGAGGGTGCGTGTACGTCCCACGTTGATGCCCACCGTGTCGGCGGCGCGCGGGTGTTCACCGCAGGCCCTCAGCCGCAGGCCCCACCGGGAGCGGAAGAGGAAGAAGGCCAGGGCGATGACGGCCGCGTACATGAGGTACACGAGGATCGACTGGTTGAACAAGACCGGGCCGACAATCGGGATCTCGGAGAGGCCGGGAATCTTGATGTCGGACAGCGAGAACTGATTGGTGTTCAGGCTTCCGGGAGCATCCTTCATGATCGTGCCGTAGAAGAACGTCGTCAGGCCCAGGGCCAGGACGTTCAGGACGACGCCGACGATGATCTGATCCACCCCGTACTTGACGGAGAAGAGGGCCAGGAGGGACCCCAGGAGGGCACCCGCGAGGGGAGCCGCGACGAGGCCCGCGTAGGGGGTCTGGAAGTACGAGGCCGCCATGACGCCCGCGAACGCGCCGACCAGGAGGTCACCCTCGATCGCGATGTTGACGACACCCACGCGCTCCGAGATGACTCCCGAGAGGGAGCCGAAGATCAGCGGCGTCGAGATCGCCACAGTGGACACCAGGGTCGAGGTCAGGGTGACGACGCCCGACGATCCGGAGCCCGCGTAGAACAGGAAGCCCAGGATCGTGGACAGCCCGACGACGGCCATGCCACCGACGCGTGCCCACGCGGGCTGGGTGATGCGCCGCAGGGTCGCCGCGACCGTCCATGCGGTGATCGCGATCGACAGGGCGGCGAGCATCCACACGATGGGTGCGCCCGCGGTGACGATGTCGGGGATCGAGTAGGACTGCGACTTGTCGTTCAGGCGCAGGGTCATGTCACCTCGCGCAGCGGCCGCGAAGACCACGAGCAGCACGCAGGCAGCCGCGTAGATGCCGGGAAGCTTCCAGGAGCGCTTGGCCTCGACCTGAGCGACCACGCCGGACTCACTTGTGCTCATCGGCGTTCCCCTTTCGCGTGTTAGCCGCGAGCGCGCGGACGTCGGGCAGACGGAACAGCCAGCGCACGAGCGCAGGCGCTGCGATCAGCAGAACGATGACCGACTGCAGGATGAGGATCATGTCGATCGGCACGCCCTTGGCCTGCATCGTGTAACCGCCCGCCTTGAAGGCGCCGAAGAGGAGTCCCGCGCCGAAGGTACCCCACGTCTTGTTGCGGCCCAGGAGGGCCACCGTGATCGCGTCGAAGCCGATCGAACCGGCCACGTCACGCGAGACGTACCCGATGGTCCCCAATGCCTCGTTCGCCCCGGCCAGGCCGAGGAACGCGCCCGAGAGAACCATCGTGATCGCCGTGATGCGCTCGACCGAGATACCGGCCGTGCGGGCGGCTGCCGCGTTCGCGCCGACCGCGCGGATCTGGAAGCCCAGCGTCGATCGCTCGATCAGCCACCAGAAGGCAACGAGGGCGACCAGGGCGACCAGGAAACCGACGTGCAGCTTGAAGGGAGCGGGAAGCAGCCGCACGAGTGCCGCACTGTCCGCGACCTTCGGAGTCACCGGCTGATTCGTTCCGGGCACCTGCCACGCCTTCTGCGCGAGCGTGTATCCCAAGCCCAGCGTCGCAATCGAGTTGAGCATGATCGTTACGATCACCTCGTTCGCGCCCGTCTTCGCCTTCAGCACGCCCGCGATGCCGCCGTAGAGGCCGCCCGCAATCACCGCGACGAGGAGGGCCACCAGCGTGTGCACCACCGGAGGCAGGCTCACGGCGAAGCCCACCCACACGGCAGCGAGCGCTCCGACGATGATCTGGCCCTTGCCGCCAATGTTGAACAGGCCGGCACGGAAGCCGAGCGCCAGGCCCAGGCCCGAGATGATCAGCGGGATCGAATAGAACAGGGAGTCCGTCAGCGGCTTGATCATGCGAACGGCGTTCGCCGCGTTCGGGTCCACGATGGAGCCGCGGAACATCGCATAGTAGGCATCCACCACGGACGCCCCCGACAGCGCGATGAGGATCGCTCCAATCGCGAAGGCGATGAGGACCGCCAGCACCGACACAAACCACTGGGAGCCAAAGACCCGGGTCACGATGCTCGGCCCACTACTCGTACGTGCGCTCATTGCTCCTCCTTTCGAGGTGCCCCGGCGTCCCCAGCAGATCCCGAGGAAGCTGCCACGGCCTCGTCCAGGGGGACGCCGGCCATCATGAGGCCGAGGACGTCACGGCCCGTGTCCGCCGGGACGACGCCGACAATGCGACCGCGGTACATCACGGCGATGCGGTCGGCCAGTGAGACGACCTCGTCGAGCTCCGAGGAGATGAGCAGGACCGCGCAGCCCTGGTCACGCACGTCCACGATTCTGCGGTGAATGAACTCAATCGAGCCGACGTCGACGCCGCGCGTCGGCTGATTCGCGACCAGCAGCGTCAAGTCGCGCGACATCTCACGGGCGACGACCACCTTCTGCTGATTGCCGCCCGACAGGGATGAGACCGGGTCCTCGATCGACGTCAGGCGAATGTCGTATTCCTTTTCCTTGTCGCGGGCGTTGCGCACAATCGCGCCGCGCTTGAGGGACCCCGCAGCCGAGAAAGACGACGAGCGGAACTGGTCGAGCACCAGGTTGTCCGCGATCGAAAACGAGGCGATGATGCCGTCCGTCGACCGGTCCTCGGGGATAAATCCGACGCCCGCATCCAGGGACTCGCGAGGCTTGGCACGCGTAATATCGGCGTCCTCGAGTCGGATGACCCCGCTGTCGGGCGTCTGCAGGCCCAGGATCACCTCGGCCAGCTCCGTCTGCCCGTTGCCCTGCACGCCTGCGACCGCGAGGATCTCACCGCGGGGAACGTCGAAAGACACGTGATCAAGCAGCGGGACGCCACCCGCACCCAGCAGCGACACATCCTCGAAGGACAGGCCACCGCCCGCGGGGCGCGCGGGATCCTTCTCCACACGCATGAGGACCTCGCGCCCGACCATCTGCGTGGCGAGCGAGGCCTCAGAATCGCTCGGAGACGCATGCCCCACGACCCGACCGCGGCGAATGACCGTGATCTCGTCGGCCACCGCGCGCACCTCGCGCAGCTTGTGGGTGATAAACACGATCGATGTCCCGGCGTCAGCGAGCTGACGCATGATCGTCATCAGCTCATCCGTTTCCTGCGGGGTGAGCACCGCGGTTGGCTCATCGAGAATGAGGACCTTCGCCTGACGCGACAGCGCCTTGACGATCTCCACGCGTTGCTGGGCACCCACCGGCAGGTCTTCGATGAGGGCGTCGGGGTCAAGGTCGAAGCCGAAACGCGCCGAGACCTCGCGCACCGTCTGGCGGGCGCGCTCGCGGCTGATGATTCCGGCCGGGCCGGTCGGCTCGAAGCCCAGCGCGATCGACTCGGCGACCGTGAAGACGGGGATGAGCATGAAGTGCTGGTGCACCATGCCGATGCCCGCCGCAACCGCGTCGCCGGGTCCCTTGAACGTCACGGGCTCACCGTCAATGAGGATCTGCCCCTCGTCAGGGGCGTGCATCCCGTACAGGACGTTCATGAGCGTGGACTTACCCGCGCCATTCTCTCCCAGTAGGGCGTGAATGTGCCCTTCCTCGATCGTTAAGTCAATCGAGTCGTTGGCGATGAGGGGACCAAACCTCTTCGTGATCCCCCGCAACTCTAATTTCATACCTTCGACCTTCCCCAGCAGGTGGGCGCACCCCGCCCCGATGCCCGTGTGGGGCTGGCAGCGTCACCGCCACCAGCCCCACACGCGTCGCATCACTTCGGGGCGTTCTGCGATTCGATGACGAGCTTGCCGGACTTGATGTCGTCCGTGAGCTTGGTCAGGTCCGCCTTGAGCTCCGCGGACACCTTGTCGTCAAAATCGTGGAACGGGGCGATCGAGACGCCGCCGTTGGCCAGCGTGCCCACGTACGGGGTCGAGCTGAACTTGCCGTTCACCGAGTCCTGGATCGCCTGCTCGACAGAGGCACCAATCTCCTTCATGACCGAGGTCAGCACGATCGAGGAGTAGTCGGGGTTGGCCTCGTACCAGTCGGAGTCAACGCCGATGATCCAGGTGTTGCCATCCGCCTTGGCAGCCGCCGCAGCGCCCAGGCCGACCGGGCCCGCGACGGGCATGATGATGTCCGCACCCTGCGAGATGAACTGCTGGGCCTGCTCCTTGCCGAGCGTCTGATCGTCGAAGGACTGCGTGAAGGAGCCGTTCTGCGAAGCCTTGTCCCAACCGAGCAGCTGCACGTTCGTGCCCTTGGCCTTGTTGTAGGCCGCGACGCCGTCAGCGAAGCCATCCATGAACACCGTCACCGAGGGGATCTGGATACCACCGAAGGTGGCGACCTTGCCGGTCTTGGTCATGCCCGCGGCCACGTAGCCGGCCAGGTAGGCAGCCTCAGCGGTGTTGAACAGCAGCGGACGCGCATTGTCCAGCGTCACCGTGTTGTTGTTACCGTCGTTGAAGCTGGAGTCGATGAGGGCGTAGTGCACGTCCTTGTTCTCATCGGCGGAGGTGTGGACGGCCTTCTCCAGGTTGAAGCCCACGCCAATGATCAGGTTGCAGCCGTCGGAGACCATGGACTCCACGTTCGGGTTGAAGTCCGCGTCCGAGTTGGACTCGGCCGTGTTGATCTGGATGCCGAGGCTGGACTGGGAGGCCTTGAGGCCGTCGTAGGCAGACTCGTTGAAGGACTTGTCGTCCCAGCCGCCGGCGTCAGAGACCGCGCAGGCCTTGAACGAGGTGGCATCCTTCGCCCCGCCGGACTGACTGGTGGCGGTTCCTCCATCGCCGCCACAGCCGGCCAAGGCGAGCGTTGCAACTCCCGCCGCGGCGAGGAGCTTCGTGAGGTGCTTCATGAGTGTTTTCCTCCGTTGATGTGGATTCTTCCCTGAACCGGTGGCGGCGCGGGCCGCGGATCATGTCCACGCAGCCGCTGCGCGAACATTTGTCATGATCGACTTTTACGTCTGATCCGAGTGTCCCGCGCCACCCCTCCCCTGTCAAGGGCTACTTGTTTTCGCTTTGGTAACGATTGAAGCGGCGCCGAGCGAACACCCCGGCAACGCCGATCGCTCCGACAACCATCGCCCCGGCCAGGCCACCGAAGTCCGCGCCCGTGCGGGCCAGGGAACCCTTGGGTGCCTTCGTGTTCTTACGGGGAGTCTGAGCTGCCGCCTGGTTGCCGGATTGTGTGTCACCCGCCGCGTCGGCCGACGGGCTCGGGTCGGGTGCCGCCGTTCCCGCGCAGGTGACGGGGATCGTCAGGCCATCCCCGGCCTCGACGACCGTCGCGAAGTCGGTGGCAACCGTGACGGGGACGTTCACGACCTCGCCAGCTGCCTTGCCCTCGCAGGCACCAACGACCGTCACGTCCACGCTCGCCTGACCCGCACCGTCCGTCGTGATGACCGAGGCAGCGTCAGAGGCGTGCGCGTCCACGAGGGAGTTGTCGACCTCGGCCACGGCCTGTGCTCCCCCGGCGCTCACGCGCACCTTCGAGGTGATGGAGGGCCCCTCGGAGAAGGACAGGCCGCGCAGCGGGATCGTTACCGTCGAGCCGTCGGCCACCGCCTCGGTGGGCAGGGTCAGGCCGATGGAGGACTTGGCCTCGCGCGGCGCCAGGCCACCCGTGGCCTGGATCGAGCGGGCCGCCGCACCCGAGTGCGCACCCAGGTAGGCGTTGAAGGAGTCGCGGTCCAGGTTTCCATTCGTCGTGGCGGCTCCGCCGCGGGTGAGCGCCTCGAAGGAGTCGCCACCGGCCAGCAGGAAGGTCACGGACCCGACCGTGTACGTTGCGTCGGCCTTCAGCGGTTCACCGTTGATCGTCACCGACGTGATGCGCTCCCCGTAGGGCTTCGCAGGATCGTAGGTGTAGCGCACGTTCGAGGACAGGCCCAGCTTGAGCATGGGGCGAGAATTCTGGGAATTCAGATCGGTCTTCCACTGCTGCTCGAGCGCGTCCTTGACGTCCGAACCCTTCAGCGTCACGTACCCCAGCTCGTTGGAGAAGGGCTCGACCTCGTAGGTCTGCGCGTAGGTGATCGTCCCATCCTCGTTCGGCACCAGGTCGGCGCGCAGGCCGCCCGCGTTAATCATGCCGATGTCGACGCTCTTGCCGTCCGGGGTGAGAATGGTTTCGCGCAGCGAGTCGGCCACCAGGTCACCCAGGGAGGACTCGATGCCTCGGTTCGAGCCCGGCTCGGTTAGCCCGTCGGGCGTCGTGAAGACTCCGCGCCTGAAAGGCTCCGTGTACCCGGTGGCGACGACGCGCTTGCCGGCTTCCTTCGAGTCGGCCTCGGCTTTATCGACAATCGCCTGGGTGTCGGGATCCGCGCCGCACTGGGCGACCTCGGCGGCCGGGATGAGAATCGAGTCAGCGCTGGTCACCTGACGCGTCGCGGGGTCGATCGTCAGGCGGATGAGGCCCAGGTTGTCCGTGTACGAACCCGACGCGATGCCCGCAAGGCGCGGGTTGGCGGACTCGAAGGCCTCCACCGAGTTCACGTGGTCGAACTCGTAGGGCACGTGCGTGTCCCCGCCCATGAGGCCGTCGACGTCCTTGCCGACCTTCGTGTAGTTGTTCTTCACGTCGTCGTCCAGCATGGCGATGACGACGTCAGCCGTGCCGCTACTCTTCAGCTCGGCTGCCAGGGAGTTGATGCGCGCAATCGGGTCCGTGAAGGTCAGGCCCGCCGTCGTTCCGGGACTCAGCTTGTAGGGCACGTCCTGCGCGATGGCGCCGATGAAGGCGACTTTCATGCCCGAGGGCGACGTCCACACCTTGTAGTCCCCCAGGTAGGGGGTGCCGTCCCCGTAGGTTCCCATGCCCTCGATGTTGGCCCCCAGATAGGGGAAGGTCGCCCGCACGAACTCGCTCGGGTTGGATCCGTCGACGCGCTGCTTGAAGACGGCCTGCCCCATGTCCAGCTCGTGGTTGCCGATCGTCGAGGCCAGCGGATCCATCGTGTTGAGGGCCGCGATGGTCGGGTTGTCCTTGAGCGCCCCAGAAATGTAGGGGGACGCGCCGATGTTGTCTCCCAGCAGGGTGAACGAGGAGTTGGGGTTCGTCGCGCGTGCCTTCTTCAGGTAGCAATTCATCGCGGGCAACCCAGCCTCGCGCACGACGCCCTTTTTGGTGACCTGCTGGATGTGTCCGTGCACGTCCGTGAGGGTGTAGAGGTCCAGGGTGATCGGCGAGGCCTCGTTCTGTGAGGCTTCATCCTGTGGGGCCGCGAGCGCGGCGGCGGGCAGGGAGGCCAGGGAGAGTGCGGCCGCCGAGGCGAGCGCGAGGCGTGTCCATGGTCTGCGCATGTGTGTGTTCCTTTCATCGGGGCGGCACCGAAGCCGCGTCCTGCGTGGTGAGTGTGGAGTTCGTGGTGTCAGCCGCGGCGGCGAAGGCGGCGCGAGACGAGGATGAGCCCACCGCCGAGGGCGGCGAGGAGAATGCCGATGCCAATTGCCGGGCTGGCGTCCGCACCGGTGCGCGCCAGGCCGCTGACCGTGGCAGCGCGCGTGGGTGCCTTGCGGGACGAGGCCGTGGCCGCCCTCGAGGGAGCCGGAGCGGGGGATGCGGATGGAACTGCGGGCAACGGGGCCGCGCTGGGGGCGCTGGACGGGTCGGCGCTCGGCGTCGGGGCCGGGGCGTCCCCACCGAGCAGGGTGAGTCCGATGAGCTCGGGGTTGTGGTCCGAGGAGCGGTAGGGGTTGTCCGCCTCGATCGCCAGGTGGGCGTTCATTCCTGCCCTCGAGTATTCGAAGGCGATGGACTCCTGGGCGTTGACGGCCCAGCTGGTGACGCCCGCCAGCAGCGGCTTCGCGGCCGCGTTGGCAAAGACGTGGTCGAGGGAGCCGGAGCGTCCCGCGTAGACGTAGGAGGCCTCGCCCGCGCCAGAGACGCGAGCCCAGCCCGCGGCCTCGAGGACCTTGATCGGGTCCTCCTGCGAGTAGGAGTTGAAGTCACCCACGAGCAGGGTCGGCTTGTCCGCGAATCGGGCGGTGAAGGAGGCCAGCGCGCCCGCCTGTGCGACGCGGATCGCGTTCGCGTTGCCCTGACCGTCTCCGCTATCGACGTTGCCGGGAGGGGCTCCCTCGGGCACGGATCCCTTCGATTTGAAGTGGTTGGCGACGACGACGAAGGTGGCGGGTGCGGCTCTCTCGGTGCTCACCCGCGCGAACTCTTGGGCGAGGGGCTGACGCGCCATGCCCGTGAACGCCGGGTCGTCGTGGATCAGCGAGGGGCCGACGGGAGCCACGGTCGCGGGCTTGTAGATGAAGGCGACGCGGATGACGTCCTCGGCCGCGGGTACGACCCCGGGCGAGGGCACGTACGCCCACGTTCCGGCGCCCGCGTCCTTGTTGAGGGCCTCGACGAGGCGCGCGAGGGACGCGTCGCGGTCCGTCCCGACCCCCACGGCGACAGGGTTTTCGATCTCTTCGAGGGCAACCACATCGGCCCCGAGCGCATTGATCGCGGAGACGATCTTGGCCTCCTGATTCGCGAAGGCCTCGCGCGAAAACGCGCCGCGCACCTTGCACTTCTTCGCCGTCACGAATGCGCCCATGCGGTCCGGGTAGCCCGTGCATCCGGCCTCGTCGACACCGAGGTCGGAGAAGTAGTTGAGGACGTTGAAGGTCGCGACGCGCGTGTCCCCGCCGACCGTGGGCGCGCCCGGGCGCTCCCCGGTGATGCTCACGGGTGAACGGTCGGGGTGCCCGGCGACCATGGAGGTCGGCTGGAAGACGAAGGACCCGTGCCGAGGCTCGAGGATCACGGGCTTAGTGAAGGCCACGTGGTAGCCGACGCGCGCGGGCGAGCCGTTGGCCAGGTAGGCGTAGGCGGCCTCGGTGGCGGCCCCCTTCAGCAGGTTCGTGTTGGTGCCATCGTCGAGGACGATGGCGCGGGCGGCGTTGGCGGCCTCGTAGTCGCGGGCGGCCTGCCCGGGGGCGACCACGTCGGTCGCCGAGCGCAGCGGGCTCTCACCCGGGGTGAGGGTCAGGGTGCCGTACTGGTTTGTCTGGTAGTTGTCGGTGATGGTCCAGGTACCCTGGGGGGCGAGAAGCATGGACTCGAGGGCCTCCGCCTCGTCCGGCGTGGGGACGTTGGACGCCGGGATGGGCGTCGGCGCCTGGCATCCCTCGACCGCGCTGACGGAGGTCGCGGCGAGCTGGGTGAGGCTCTGGGGATTGCCCTTCGCACTCGTCGCGGGGAACTCTCCCACCGTGCCGGTGACGCGCACACAGGTGCCCGGGGCCGGGATCTCGCCCTTCTTACCCGTGAAGACGAAGAGGCCGTCGGAGCGTGTGCGCCCCGGCTCCCACGCGCCGCCCGATCCGGGGCTCTGGATCGTGTAGCCGTCGAGCGTCGCGCCCAGCCCGGATTCGGCGGCCGGGTAGGCGGCCGTCACGACGCCGACCGTCGTCACGGTGGCCCCCACCATCGCGGAATCGTCCCCCGCGCCCACGGCCTGAATGTCGGGGATCGGAGTATCGACGAGGCCAGGGCTGGCCTCACCCGATTGCGCGGAGCTCGCGGGGACGGAAGGCTCCGCTGGCTGCGTTGGCTGTTCAGGCTGCACCGCACCTGACTGGGTCTGCGCGCCCTCAATCTGCGCAGCTCCCGACTGGCTTGCTTCCACCGCACCCGATTGGCTCATATCAGCCGCCCACGCGGCAGGCACAAGCCCCATCGCGGACAGCGCGAGCGCGCCAAGTACAGCTAGTGATCGTGTCCCGCACTTCATCGGGATGTCCTCTCAACCTCACCTCACCGTGAGGGGCTGGCGAGCCCCGTGCCGCAGGCATCTTTACCAACGGCAACACGAGTTATGACAAGTGTAACCTCACGCACAAACGTGCGGAGGCTATTGAGAATATTCCCGAAAATACAAGGCGCAAGCGGGCGGGCGTGCACCCACGAGCGCGCGGGCACCCCGGCCTCGTCAAACTCAGCCCGATCCCGCTGCGTTCCCCAGCCTCGTCAAACTGGGTGAGCGAAGCTCAGGACGCCGAGTACGGGGAGACGACCACCTGGGCGCGCTGCAGGTCCTTGACCTCCGAGTATCCCGTCGAGGCCATGGTCCGCTTGAGGGCACCCACGAAGTTCAGGGAGCCGTCCGCGCGCGTCGAGGGGCCGTAGAGGATCTGCTCGAGCGTGCCCGTCGTGCCGACGTGGACACGCTGGCCGCGCGGCATGTCCGGATGGGTCGCCTCCGACCCCCAGTGCCAGCCGCGTCCCGGAGCCTCCTCCGCGCGGGCGATGGCGGCGCCGAGCATGACGGCGTCGGCGCCGCACGCGATCGCGCGCGACAGGTCTCCGCTGCGGCCGATGCCGCCGTCCGCGATGACGTGCACGTAGCGGCCGCCGGACTCGTCCATGTAGTCGCGCCGGGCTGCGGCCACGTCCGCAATCGCGGTCGCCATGGGTGCGTGCACGCCCAGGGACTGGCGCGTCGAGTGGGCCGCACCCCCCGCCGAAGCCGACGAGGACGCCCGCCGCGCCCGTGCGCATCAGGTGCAGGGCCGCCGTGTCCGTGCAGACACCGCCCACGATGACGGGGACGTCCAGCTCGTAGATGAAGCGCTTGAGGTTGAGGGGCTCGCGGCGCGAGGATACGTGCTCGGCGGACACCGTCGACCCGCGAATGATGAACAGATCGACGCCCGCGTCCACGACCGCGCGCCAGTACTTCTGCACCCGCTGGGGCGAGAGCTTTCCGGCGACGACCACGCCGGCCTCTCGCGCAGCTGCTTGAGGCGCGCGGTGATCAGCGAGGGCTTAATCGGCTCTGAGTAGACACGCTGGAGGGTCGCGATCGACTCCTCCTCGCCCAGGTGAGCGATGTGGTCAAGGATCGGGGTGGGATCCTCGTATCGGGTCCACAGGCCGTCCAGGTCGAGCACGCCGATGCCGCCGAGGCGGCCGAAAGCGATCGCGGTCTCCGGGCTCATCACCGAGTCCATCGGGGCCGCCATCAAGGGGATATCGACGTGGTAGGCGTCGATCTGCCAGCCGACGTTGACATCCTCGGGGTCACGGGTGCGCCGCGAGGGCACGAGGGCGATATCGTCCAGCGTGTAGGCGCGGCGTCCGCGCTTGCCACGACCGATTTCCACTTCGTCGCTCATGACCCGATTCTACTGCCTACTTCCCGCTTCTACCGCCTCCGGGACGCAGATGTGCCCACCCTCTGCCACACTGGAGTCACCGGCAAGGCTAGGAGCAATCATGAGCTGGATCGATGACCCGTGGATGGGTTTTGACACCGAGACGACGGGCGTGCGCGCGCTCAAGGACCGCCTCGTCACAGCCGCGCTGGTACTGCGCATCGACGGCGCGTCCTACCGCAGCGGTGTCAGCGCCCCCGACCAGGTGGCCACCTGGCTGACCGACCCCGGCGTCGAAATCCCCGAGCAGGCCACGGCCGTCCACGGCATCACAACCGAGCAGGCGCGCCGCGACGGCCGCCCCATCGAGGAGGTCCTCCACGAGCTGGCCGGCTCCATCGTCGAGCACTGGCTGCGCGGCTACCCGGTCGTCGCCTTCAACGCGACCTACGACATCACGCTGGTCAACCAGGAGCTGCGCCGCCACCGCCTGGGGTCTTTCGAGGAGCGCCTGGAGGGCGCACCGATGCTGGTCGTCGACCCGTTGGTGTTGGATCGCAAGCTCGACCGCTTCCGCAAGGGTAAGAAGACGCTGACGGAGATGGCGCCGGTGTACGGCGCGGTTGCCTCCCCCGACGCTCATACGGCCGAGGTCGACGTGGCCATGACGCTCGACGTGCTCGCCGGCATGGTGGACAAGTACCCGCAGCTGGCGTCCATGAGCGCCCTGGAGCTCATGGATTACCAGCTCCAGGCTCACCAGGATTGGGCTGAGGACTTCGAGAAGTACCTGCGCAAGCAGGGCAAGGATGCGAACATCGATCGCGAGTGGCCCCAGATTACGCCGCGAGGCCGCGGCGACGATCAGGAGTAGGAACGATTCAGGCGGGGATCGGCGGGTGCCGGACCCCGTTTTCGTCGCTTCTCGGATGCCACCAGCGTGGAGGGAGCCGGCGAGGCCGCGGCCTGGCCGGGCTGTGCGGAGAGGCCTGTACGAGGCAGTGGGCGGGGTCCGGCGAATGCCTGGAGCGGCAGGCCACGGAGGGACCAGAGCGCAGTCACAGCAGAATCGCCAAGCTTTGCCGAAAAAGTCGCACATAATTTCGCACGGTCATTTTTCGAGTATCACTCAAAACGTTGCAATTCCAACGATGTAGATTCAAAGTTTGAAGAAGCTGCAAGGGAATTACGTGCGAAATTGGTGAGGAAGGCGTGGAGGGCCCCGGCGGCCTAGCTAGCAGGGAACCTGCTTATCCAGACGCCCTTCAGGCACGCGTTGGGATTCTGGATAGGAAACGCTGTTCTGGATAAGAAAAACAGTTCTGGATAGGTCATTAACCTATCCAGAACGCAATAACCTATCCAGAAGGTTGTTTCCTATCCAGTTCCGGCATCTCTCAAACCGTTCGAGTAACGCTCCGCAAGCAACCGGAGAAGTCGTGACGACAACACTGCTACACGCTCAGCGCCGAGCGTTGTTGTGATTGGTCGTCCCTCAAACCTGGACGTCATGCACCAGTTAGGGAGCATTACACCAGTTAGGGAGCATTACACCACCTCCGAAGTGGTGTAATACCCACCTAAGTGGTGTCACACCACTGAGCAACAAGTCTAAATGCGGCCCCGTCAGGGTAAAGGGGAGCCGAGGCCCCACGGATACCATCACACACGCGGATAGGTAAGCAACATCCGGATAGGTAACGAACATCCGGATAGCTTAATAACCTATCCAGATACGCATAACCTATCCAGATACGCATAACCTATCCGGATGCGCACAACCTATCCAGATACGCATAACCTATCCGGATAGCGCTGTGACAGGCAGCTAGCAAGAGCCCGGACGAACGACTGCCATGTCGGGGATGAGGTGACGGCCCGGCCGGGTAACGCACGCCACGAGCCACCAGTGTGGAGGGCTCCGGCGGGGCCACGGCCTGGTCTCCCACAAAAGTCGCATGCAATTCGATTGGGCAAAGATTCAACAAAGTCTGAAAACGTTGCAATTCCAACGCTGCAAATTCATGGTTTGAAAAGGTCGCAGGGGAATTGCATGCGAAATTGGTGGGATCGCAGCGATTAGGTAGCGCAAAGGCTAGGGAGTGAGGTGGGCCTGGCCGGGCAACGCACGCCACGAGCCACCAGCGTGGAGGGCGCCAGCGGGGCCGCAGGGCCTAGCCAATCAACGCACGCCACGAGCCACCAGTGTGAAGGGCGTCGGTGGGGCCGCAGGGCCTGGCCGGGCTTCGAGCCGACGCGCCGAGCGAAGCTCGCGGCGCGGCCGGCGAGCAGGCGGGCGGGCCCAACGGCGCCCGGAACACCGGTGGCGCAGCCAGAAAAAACCGGCGGCGCAGCCAGCAAGAACACCGGTGGCACAGCAGCAACGCGAGTATGCGAGAGGCCCGGAGGCGGAACCCCACCTCCGGGCCTCTACACAAGGCTCACTTTTCCTTAATGAGATCCAGCCATGTGCGGCGCTCGCCCACGAGGAAGCCGAAGTCGCGGTTCTGGTCCGCGATAGCGGCGTCGGTCGCCGGGTTCTTGATGAGCGCGGCCAGCACGTCGGGGGCGGCGGTGATGGCACCCACGCCCTGGCGGACCAGCTCGAGGACCTGCTCGGAGTTCTTGAAAGACGCGGCCAGGACGTCGGCCTTCAGATCGTAAGAGCGCAGGGTGCGGTGGATTTCCGAGGCGACGCGCACGCCGTCGATACCGTAGTTGTCCATGCGGTTGACGTAGGGGGCGACGTAGCGGGCACCGGCCTTGGCGGCCATGAAGCCCTGCATGGAGGAGTGAATACCGGTCGCGGTCACCTGCATGCCTTCGCGCACGATGCGCGGGATGGCGGCAAAGCCCTCGCGCGTGACGGGAAGCTTGATAAAGAGGTTGCCGCCGATCTCGCCGCGCAGCGCGCGGGCCTCGGCGACCATGTCGTCGGCGCGCTGGGAGACGATCTGGACGTGCAGCTGGGCGCCGTCGGGCAGGAGCTGCTTGATGGCGTGGAGAACCTCGAGAGGTTCCTTGCCCTCGCGGTACAGGATCGTCGGGTTGGTCGTCACGCCGTCGATGGGTAGGTATTCCAGGGTCTTGGCGATGGAATCGACGTTCGCGTGATCGATGAGGATGAGCATGTGAGCAGCTCCTTTGCGCTGTTGTGAGTTTTCGCACCCCTAGGATAGCGCGGGCGGGAGCAGCCCACCGACTGCTCCCGCCCATTCCGAACGCTCTGTCTGCGATTACCTCGCCGAAGAGGAGTGGTAGTTCGGCGCTTCCGTCGTCATCTGCACGTCGTGCGGGTGCGACTCGCGCAAGCCCGCGCTGGTGATGCGCACGAAGCGACCGTTGGCCTTGACCTGGGAGATCGTGGAGGCACCCAGGTAGAACATGGTCTGGTGCAGGCCGCCGACGAGCTGGTAGATGACCTGGGCGAGGGAACCGGTGTAGGGCACCTGGCCCTCGATGCCCTCGGGGACGATCTTGTCGTCGGAGGTGACGTCGGCCTGGAAGTAGCGGTCCTTGGAGTAGGACTTGCGCCCGCGCGAGCTCATCGCGCCGAGCGAGCCCATGCCGCGGTAGCGCTTGAACTGCTTGCCGTTCGTGAAGACGACCTCGCCCGGGGACTCCTCGCAGCCGGCCAGCAGGGAGCCGAGCATGACGGTGTCGGCGCCGGCCACGAGGGCCTTGCCGATGTCGCCCGAGTACTGCAGGCCGCCGTCCGCGATGAGCGGGACGCCGGCGGGGCCGCAGGCCTTGGCGGCCAGGTGGATCGCGGTGATCTGGGGGACGCCGACGCCGGCGACGACGCGGGTCGTGCAGATCGATCCGGGGCCCACGCCGACCTTAACGGCGTCGACGCCCGCGTCGATGAGCGCCTGCGCGCCCTCGGTCGTGGCGACGTTGCCGCCAATGATGTCGATGCCCTCAAACGTCGGATCGGCCTTGATGCGGCGGATCATGTCGAGGGCGAGCTGGGCACCGCCGTTCGCGGTGTCGACGACGAGGACGTCCACGCCGGCCTCGGCCAGGGCGGTGGCGCGCTCCCAGGTGTCGCCCCAGTAGCCGACGGCCGCGCCGACGACGAGGCGTCCGCGCGAGTCCTTGGTGGCGTTGGGGTACTGCTCGGTCTTGACGAAGTCCTTGACGGTGATGAGGCCGGTCAGGTGGTCGTTGTCGTCGACAATGGGCAGCTTTTCGACGCGGTGCTCGGCCAGCAGGTGCTTGGCGTGTTCGCGGGAGATGCCCACCTGGCCGACGACGAGGCGGTCACGCGGGGTCATGCAGTCGCGCACGTGCAGAGTGGCCCACTCGTCCTGGGGGACGAAGCGCAGGTCGCGGTTCGTGATGATGCCCAGGAGGGTGCCGTCTTCGTTCACGACGGGCAGGCCGGAGACGCGGTAGTGGCCGCAGAGGCTGTCGAGTTCGTCGATGGTGGCGTCGGGGCCGACGGTCACCGGATCCTCAACCATGCCGGATTCGCTGCGCTTGACCTGGCGGACCTGCGCGGCCTGTTCCTCGATGGAGAGGTTGCGGTGGAGGATGCCGATGCCGCCCTGGCGGGCCATGGCGATGGCCATGCGCGCCTCGGTGACGGTGTCCATGGCGGCGGACAGGAGCGGGATGCGCAGCGAAATGTTCTTCGTCAGGCGACTGCTCGTGTCAACGGATGAAGGAACGACGTCCGTGAGCTCGGGTAGGAGCAGGACGTCGTCGTAGGTGAGGCCGGTCAGGCCGAAAGGATCATGTGTAGCGAGTTCTCCCATGGGCCAATTGTAGGCGGTCGGTGGCGCTTTCGCGTAGTCGCTTCCACGCCCGCTTCGAAGCCGGGCGTCGGGGGACGAGGCCGGGGCCCCTCAGGGACCGTCAGGAGGACGCGCTGCGGCTGGCCTGGGAGGCGTAGCGGGCGGCGGTCGCTCCGGTGACTGTGAGATGGATCGGGGCGGCGCCGCGTGCCAGCATACGGGCGGCGGTAAAGGGCGTCGGGGCGCCCCTCCCACACGAGCATGGAGACGGAGCCGTCAGGAGCGACCTCGTGGATCCAGCGGCCCATGCCGGCGCGGGCGTGGGAGTCGGCCCAGGCGATGGCGCGGGCGTAATCGACGGCGAGGTCCTCGGCGCGCGAGGGGTCCACCACCTCGGCGAGGACGCGGGCGGCGCTGGCTGCCTCACATACGACCCAGTGCATGCGTTGGGGGGCGGCGACGACGCCGGCGGGGTCGAGAGTATAGACGATGCCGCCCACGCCCTCGTCCGTCCAACCGTCAGCGAGAGCTCGGTCGTAGAGCGCGGTCGCGGTGTCGATCATCCAGGGGCCGGGTTTTTCGCCCATGTGGGTGAGGATTGCGCACGTCTGCCCGATGAGGCGGGCGGCCTTGAAGCCAAGGCCGGGGAGCGTATCTCCGGGTCGGATGAGCTCAACGGGCGCCTGATCGCAGGAGGCGGGCAGGGGGCGCCATTCCTCGTCGTAGAGGTCGGGAAGGGCGAAGGCGCAGCGCGCTGCGATCTCACCGACGAGGCGCAGGATCGAGCGCGCCCGGTCGAACCAGACGCGCTCCCCCCGTCGCTTCCCAGGCGGCCAGGTAGGCCTGAGCAGTATCGAGGTTGGTGGAGAGGCGACGCAGGGGCGACCGGAGGCCGGTCGCGGCCTCGATCTCTTCGCGCACGGCGCCAGCGCACGGGTCCCACCAGCGCTGATCCTGGTCCGTTTCGAGGTCGGCGAGCAGGTCGCGCGCGGCCTCGTGCCCGACCATGGCGGCAGCGGCGGCCGCACCGATCATCGCGGACTGCGCGCGCTGGGACAAAACCGCACGGGGAACGGGGGTAGCGCTGTTCTCTGACGTGGGCACGACCTCGGCGTACCAGGAGCCGTTCGACGCACGCAGGGGGCCGGCGAGGGCGGCGAGGCCATGGTCAACGAGGTGTGCGGCGCCCTCAATGCCTCGCATCTGAGCGAGAGCAAAGACGTGGGTCATCCGGGCGCTGATGCGCGCGTCGAGGGGACGCCCGAGGTCAACCTGACCATCGGCGCGCAGGAAGGCGAAACCGACCCGCGCCTTCGACCGGGAAGCGAAGGCGACAAGCGCGTCAAAATCGGCGTCAAAAGCACGGCGCAGATCTTCGTTGTTCCAGGGGGCGTTCATGACTGTTCTCCTGCCGGTACGTGCCTTCACGGTATCACCTGTCCAGGCACCGTGGGCAGAGGTGGGGGCCGCGTGCGCGCAGTTGAGGGCGCAATTACGCGCGTGCCGTCACAGGCGTCAGGAGCGTCCGACGAGCTCCAGGTCTGCCTGGGGGGCCAAGAGAGCGAGAACCTCCTCGACACAGGCGCTGATCGTACGCACGCGCTGGACGAGGGGTGAGAGGACCTCGGGGGCGTCTGAGCCCACCATGATCATGGGGACGCCGTAGCGGGCGACAAGATTTTCGACGGTCTGCGCGCAGGAGGGCCCACAGCCGAGGACGACGGTGAGCGCGGGCACGCCGGCGCGCACGTATTCGCGGAAGCGTTCGGTGGTGCTGACACCACCGTAGTTTTCGCTGGACAGCATGCGTACGTCGCATCCGTACCAGGCCAGAGCGACGCCGACGACCTGCGCGGGTGTCTCGTGCAGGGCGTCGTTGATGATTGCGATGCGGTCTCCTCCGACGAGGGCGCGGGCGGGGCGGGATTGGTAGACGGAGCGGCACACGCGCTGGAAGGCGTTGACCAGCATGAGGGCGGGCGCACCACCGACGGGTTCGCCGCCCGGCGCGGAGCGCAGGGATTTGAGGGTGGGTTCGACGAAGCGCGACCACGTATGGACGAGGCCGTGGCTGGCGACGGCTGCCTCGATCACTTCTTCGAGGCGATGGTAGTCGTCGGAGAGGGCGACGGAGCGCAGCTGGGCGGCATTCGCCGGGCCTCGACGGGGCAGGAGCGCGCTTTCTGCGAGGGCGCGCTTGGCGGCCTCGGCGGCGGACATCCCTGCGCGCACATGGTGGATCATGGCGCGCAGACGGTCAACGTCCTCGGGCTGGTAGCGGCGTCGTTCACCGGCTTCACGCTGCGCGGGGCCGAGGCCGTAGCGCCGTTCCCAGGTGCGCAGAGTGGAGGGGGATACTCCCAGTTCATCGGACACTGAGGACATGGTGCGAGAGCGGTCGGCGTGCGCCGACTGCGCCAGTATGGCTCGTGGCATGTCCGCTCCCTCCGGTCCTCGTCCGTGCCTTGCTCTGATTCTTGCGTGTTCGCAGCGCGCACGCCACAGGAAGGGACGGGACACTCACACCCAAGTTGTTCAAAAAGTTATTCACAATCTGTTCACTCCGCACGCCATACTTTTCTCCGCGTTTTAACAGGACGGGCAGGCTCGATCTGAGAACTGGATCATAATTCGAGAAAGATCCTTGAATAACTACCGCACAAGTGTCTATTCTTGCCGACATCGTGTGCCGAAAATGTCGGCACGACAGACATGAAGGAGGCACCCAATGACTGACGTCTCCCGTCTGCCCGGACCCATGATCGACGCGTGGGAATGGCAGTACGAAGCGGCGTGCCGAGACCTGGACACCGAGCTGTTCTTCCACCCCGAGGGTGAGCGCGGCTCCACGCGCCGTCGCCGCGCGGCAAACGCCAAGGCGATCTGCGCGACCTGCCCGGTTATCGAGCAGTGCCGGTCCTACGCTCTGGCCGCTCAGGAGCCCTACGGCATCTGGGGTGGAATGACTGAAGAAGAACGACGCGAAGAGATCCGCTCCTCCGGACGCGGTCGCCGCGTCTCCTAACGCGCATCCATTGTCCGGTGCGGCATCGCCACCGCGGTGCCGCACCTTTTTACTGCCCGCCACAACGCCCATCCTATCCGGGAGCTCGCATGACTAGTAACGACACCAAGGCCACGCAGAAAAAGGCCGAGGATACCTCCACCAACCTGTACAAGACACTGTTCTTCGTCACCGCGCCGATCACCGCGGTCCTCGCGGGCGCGTGCGTGTGGATGGGCGTTCAGCTCTCCTCCACCTCTCCGGCGAGCCAGGCGACCCCTGCGGCCACGCCGACCGCGGCCGCGCAGATGCCGCAGAACACTGAGACGGCGGCACCCAGCCAGACAAACCCGAGCAACCTGGAGATCATGAAGTCGTTCGTGCGTCACGAGGCCGACGACACGCAGGCGAAGGGCGACATCAACGCTCCCGTGACGATGGTTCTTTTCTCCGACTTCGCATGCCCCTACTGCACGAAGTACGCCCAGGACGTCGACCCGGCACTCGCCGACCTCGTCGAGGACGGCACCCTGCGCGTGGAGTGGTACGACCTGGCCCAGATCACCGAGACTTCTCCCCTGGCGGCCCAGGCGGGCATCGCTGCGGGCGAGCAGGGTAAGTTCTGGGAGTTCCACGACGTGGTGTACGCGGCGGCCGACCCAACCGGTCACCCCCAGTACTCCGAGCAGGCCCTCGTCGACTTCGCACAGAAGGCGGGTGTGCCCGACCTGGATAAGTTCCGCGAGACGATGCTCTCCGACCACGCCGCCACCAAGGTCAAGGCTGCCAAGGAGCGCGCTCACCAAAACGGCATCACCGGCACGCCCGCCATGTTCATCAACAAGGCGTTCGTCAGCGGCTACCACGACGCCGCCTACATCCGCAACACGATCCTCGACCAGGCGGCGCAGTCCGCGTCCTGACGCGAGGAGCCGCGCTGCAAGGATGCTCGGCGCGGGAGAGACGAACAAAAGGGGCGGCCCGGAAGGAATCCTTCCGGGCCGCCCCTGTAGCTTTCAGTGTGCGAAGCGCTCAGCGCTCCACGACCGCCAGCACGTCACGCGAGGACAGGATCTGGAACTCCTGGCCGTCGTACTTGACCTCGGTGCCGCCGTAGCGCGAGTAGATGACGACGTCGCCGACCTTGACGTCGACGGGGATACGGTTACCGTTGTCGTCCACGCGGCCGGGGCCCACGGCGATAACTTCGCCTTCCTGCGGCTTCTCCTTGGCGGTGTCCGGAATGACCAGGCCGGAGGCGGTGGTCTGCTCGGCCTCAACCTGGCGGATGACGATGCGGTCCTCGAGGGGCTTGATGGAGATCGACATTGTCGCTCCCTTTCTTCTTTGTCACGAAGGTGCTCGTCCTTTCCCTGCCGTCGCGGGGGTCAGGTGCAGGACCGGTCGCGGGTGTTCCCGCGCTTCCTCCACGAGTGTAGGCGCGATCCTGGCACTCGGGCAAGCTGAGTGCCAGGCGCGTTCACCCTGGGCGAGACGCCGCCCCCGCCCCAGCCACAGGCCCCGCACGGCCTCGTCCCTGAAGAGATGGGACAATGAGCGGGTGAGCGCCCTGACCCCCATTCTGTCCTCCCCCGGCTGGGAGCTGTTGGAGTCCCTGCAAGCGAAGCAGGCCACCAACCCCATCCCGCTGCCCGAGCTCGGATCCGCCCTGCGCGCCTCCGGCCTCGACGCGGAGCTCGTGGTCGCAGTCCTCACCCAGCTGGCGCTGCGCCAGGCGGCTCGCACCAAGTTCGGCCCCTTCGCCTCGCACATGGTGTTCACGCGCGACGGCCTCGAGCAGGCGACGCGCCTCGTCGTGGCGGCCCGCCATGCCCAGCGATTCAGGGACTGCGGCGCGACGCGCGTCGCTGACCTGGGCTGCGGCATCGGGTCGGACGCCATGGCGATCGCCGGCCTGGGCATGAACGTGCTGGCGGTCGACATCGATCCCGATACCGCCGGTGCCGTGGCCGCGAACCTGCGGGCCTTCGAGGGGTCCGAGGTGCGCCTGGGGGACGTCACTGACCTCGACATGGACGAGCTGGCTGCCGAGGGTGTCGACGCGATCTTCGCCGACCCGGCCCGCCGCACGGGCGCCTCGCGCGGATCGGCGCGCATCACGGACCCCGAGCAGTGGTCCCCTCCCCTCTCGCTCGCCCTCGGCTGGGCCTCCACGATCGACCGCGTCGGCATCAAGGTGGCACCGGGCATCGCGTACGAGCACATCCCCTCTTCCTGGCACGCGCAGTGGGTGAGCGTGGGCGGCGACCTCGTCGAGGCCTCCCTCTGGTCCCCCGCGCTGTCCCCCGAGGGCCGCGGACGCTCGTGTCTCCTCTTGGACGAGGCCGGGGCCGCCCATTCGCTCTCCACACCCGAGGGGTATGCACCCAACGCTCCCGCAGCCCGCGTGGAGGTCGCACCCCTGGGCGCGATGGTCGCCGAACCCGACAGCGCGGTCATCCGATCGGGCCTCCTGGGACGCCTCGCGGACGAGGTCGGCGCAGGCATCGTGTCCGACAAGATCGCCTACCTGACAGGGGACGACCTGCCCGATTCCCCCTTCTATGACCGCTTCGAGGTCCTCGCGGTGACCAACCTGCGGGCGAAGGCGATTTCCGCCGAGCTGCGAACGCGCGGCGCGGGCAGCGTCGAGATCAAGAAGCGCGGCGCCAACATCAGCCCCGACGAGCTACGTAAATCGTTGAAACTGGGCGGAGGCGACGAGCAGCTGACCGTCATCGCGACGCGCGTCGACGGGCGCCACCGCGCGATCATCTGCCGACGGTTGGCTAAAAACCTGTAAGGAAGCTCTCCGCCGACACCACGTGTCGCCCTGCCACAATGGAGGAAGCCAGCGAAAGGATCGACATGTCTTTGCCCTTCGGTTCCTCCCAGCGTTCCACGATCGGTGTCGAGTGGGAGCTCCAGCTCGTTGACCGCGACTCCCACGACCTGCGCCAAAGCGCGGATGCGATCATCGATCGCGCCACGACCGACGGCAAGCTCTACCCGGGCGTCCACCGCGAGATGCTCCTCAACACGATCGAGGTCGTCTCCAAGCCGCGCGCGACCGTCGCCGAGTGCATGGCCGACCTGACGGACTGCGTCGACTACCTGACCCCCCTGGCCTCGGACCTGCGCATCGACCTGGCCACCGCCGGCACGCACCCCTTCGCGCGCCCCGGCCGCCAGCGCGTCACCGATTCCGAGCGCTACGCGCAGCTGGTGGAGCGCACCGCCTACTGGGGGCATCAGATGCTGCTGTACGGCGTCCACGTGCACGTCGGCGTCGAAGACCGCGCGAAGATCCTCCCGATCCAGGCAGCCCTGACCGCCCATCTGGGCCACCTGCAGGCCATCTCCGCATCCTCCCCCTTCTGGGCAGGCGAGGACACCGGCTACGCGTCGAACCGCGCGATGGTCTTCCAGCAGCTGCCCACCGCCGGTATTCCGCGCCAGTTCGCGACGTGGGAGGATCTCGAGGCCTACACGGACGACATGATCCGCACGGGCGTCATCGAGGGCTTTGACGAGGTCCGCTGGGACATCCGCCCCTCGCCGGCCTTCGGCACGATCGAGAACCGCGTGTACGACGCCGCGACGAACGCGACCGAGGTCGCCACCTTCGCGGCCTTCACCCACGTCCTCGTCGAGCACTTCTCGCGCCTGTACGACGCGGGCGAGCCGCTGCCGTCCCTGCCGGATTGGTTCGTCGCCGAGAACAAGTGGCGCTCGGCGCGCTATGGCATGGATGCGACGCTGATCGTCTCGCGCGATGGCACGACCGAGAGCGCGCGCGATGGCATCGCGCGACTGAAGGAAGAGCTGGCCCCCGTAGCCGCCGACCTGAAGTGCGCGCGCGAGTTCGCCGGACTGGAGACGATCCTAACGATCGGAGCCTCCTACGAGCGCCAGCGCGCCGTCGCAGCGGCTGCGCGCCCCGGCCAGGGCCTCGACGCCGTCGTGGACCTCATGCGCGCGGAGATGAGCGCGGGGCGCCCCCTTGCTCTCGCCGAGTTCGCAACCCTCAACGTCTGACCCTTTCGAAGCGGTGCCCCGCATCTTTACCGGCGCGGGGCACTGTCGTCACCACCACACACTCACAGACAGCATTCAGGTGACTCTCAGAACGCCGACGTATCCTTGATGTGGCTCAAAACTGACGCTGAGAGGACACTCGCCCGTGGTGCAGGAAGAAATACAGTCACCCGATACCGACAGCGCACCGTCTGCGCTGGTCAGGATCTTCTCCCCCATCGGGACGACCCTCCAGACCATCTGGCTTCTCATCTCCTCGCTGACACGCCTCACCGTCCGCTGGCTGTCACGATGCCCGGCCACCGCCGTCCTTACGGTCGCCCTGACGATCGTGTCGGCGACCTACTGGGTCCGGCATGATCAATTCACAGCCCTCGAGGCCACCCCGTCCAGCCCTCACTGGTGGTCAATTCTCTCCTCCGTCGGCGCGATTCCCGGCAATTTCATCGCCACAGCCGTGCTCGGCATCGCCACGATGATCATTGCGGGCGGCGCCGCCGAGAGGCACCTCGGTACACGCGCGTGGGTGGCGGCAGCCGCTGCCGGCCAGGTCGCCGGTGTCGCAGCCACCTGGCTGACGCTCCCGCTGCTCACCAAGGTGTTCTCCATGTGGGGACAGACAATTGATGCGGGGAGCCTGTGGGGCACAAGCCTCATCCTCGTCGCCCTCGTGGGTGCCGCAGCACAGTCGCTGGCCTCTCACTGGCGTTGGCGCGCCCATTTCCTCCTCATCGGAATCCTCCTCCTGTCGGCGGCGATCCTCGGATCGGCGATCTCGTATGCACGCGTGTGGGCACTCCTCGCGGGCATCGTGGCCGCGCGGCTGGCGGGGGTTCGCGGGGCGCGCAGCGGGTCCGGAAACGACATCACGATCGGACGTCAGCTCGCCTCCGTCGCTGCCCTGTGCTGGGCGTGTGCGGCAGCGCTGACCGTTGTCTCCTCGGCCCCCGAGGGACCGCTCGCGCAGATGCGCTGGTCGCTGGGCCCCGCGTGGTGGCTCGAGGGCCGAACCGGCGTCATCACGACTCTGCTGTGCCTGGCCCCCATCACTCTTCAGTTGATCTTCGCCTACGGGCTGCGCAAGGGCAGGCGCGCCGCCTACTTCGGCACCCTCATCCTCCAGCTGGTCCTCGGTCTGTCGACGGTCGCGGCGACGGGTGTCGCTCTCACCCAGGGCACCGACGAGAACGGGATGGCCAGGCCCGAGCTCGTCACCACGGCCTCGCTCCTTCTCGTTCCGGTGATCCTCAACGCCGCCCTGTGCGTCATCACGTGGTGGGTGCGCCGTTCCTTCACGATCCACGCGGAACCCTCCACGACCTCGACCCTGCTGCGGCGCTGGCTCCTCCTCATGACCGCCTGCGCGGGTGCCGTCCTCGTGCTTGGGTTCCTCGCGAGCGACTCTTTCGTCCCCCTCGAGGCCCTTAATGCCGACGACCTGACCGTCACCGACTATGCGACTCCCCTGCAGATCCTCCACGACTACACCCTCGCGCTGCTCCCCACGGCGACGGCCTCGATCTTCGAGCCCTCCCTGGTTCCGATGACGCTCTTCGCCGAGGCGCCCGTCCTGTGGGTTCCCCTCGTCGCCTGGGTCGGCACCCTCGCCATCATCCTGAGCGCGCTGCTCGCCCGGCCTCGTATCCCGCTGTCCTCGCCGCTCGAGAGCCTCACGCCGCTCCTGCGCGCCCACGGTGCAGGTACCCTCGGGTGGATGCAGACCTGGGAGGGCAACCAGGTGTGGGTATCCCCTTCCGGCGAGGCCGGGGTCGCCTACCGCGGGTCGGGCGGCGTCGCGCTGACGGTCACGGACCTGGCGTACGAGCCGGGCAAGGCCTCCGAGGCGATCGCGCTATTCTCAACCTTCGCGTCCACCTCGGGCCTGACCCCCGCGCTCTACTCGGTCCACGAGGAGCTCGCGCAGGCCGCGCGCGAGGAGGGCTGGACGATCATGCAGGTCGCCGAGGAGTCGTTGCTGGACCTGCCCGGCCTCGCTTTCAAGGGCAAGGCCTACCAGGACGTGCGCACCGCCATGAACCACGCAACCCGCGAGGGCGTCGAGGCCGTGTGGACCACCTGGGAGGAGTGCCCGGCGGGCTGGCGCGATCAGATCACCGTCATCTCCGATACGTGGAGCGATGACAAGGCACTACCTGAGATGAGCTTTACGCTCGGCGGCGTGTCTGAGCTCGCGGTCCCCGAGACGCGCATCCTGGTTGCCATCGACGAGGAGTCAACGATCCACGCCGTGACCTCGTGGCTGCCGATCTACCGAGACGGAGCAGTCGTCGGCCTAACCCTGGACGTCATGCGTCGGCGCACGACCGGGTGGCGTCCCGCAATCGAGTTCCTTATCGGCAAGGCCGCTCTGGCGGCGCAGGAAGAGGGGCTGGAGATCCTGTCTCTGTCGGGCGCTCCCCTGTCGCGCTCTGCCGACGACACCTCGGCCTTTGGCCCCCTCACCGATGCTCTGGCCGCCATCATGGAGCCGCTCTACGGCTTCACCTCGCTGCACGCCTTCAAGCGCAAGTTCAAGCCCCGCACGCAGTCCCTGTACCTGGCGGTGCCGGATCCTGCCTCCCTCGCGACCGTCGGACTGGCCATCTCGCACGCCTACGTGCCCCACGTGTCCCCCGCGCAGACCCTCACGCTTGTCGCCTCGGTCGCCGGGGGCCTCGCCAAGCTCGCCGCAAAGGGCGTCGGAGACCTGCGGTCGACGCGAGCGGCCTCGAGGCACACTACGTCCGATGCGGACGCGACTGAGGCCACAGCCTCGTCGGATGGAAGCGGAAAGGGACAACAATGAGCGCTCTCGGGAACATCCCCCTGACCTCGCTCAGAACCCTCGCGGTGGTCGCCGTCCTGGCGTTCTTCTCTCTGCTGGCGGGGGCGGTCCTTCTCGCCCGATCGGCCCCCTCGCGCTGCCCGGGACGCACGAGGCGGTGGCTCGGTCGCACGGTCGTCCTCCTCGTGCCCACGATCCTTATCGTGTCCGCGGGGGCGCTCGTCTTCAACCGCTCGCTCGGCCTCGTGAAAACCAGCGGGGACCTGGCAAGACTCGCGTTCTCAACCGTCGTCGGAACGAGCGCCCAGTCCGGCGGTGAGGCCGACGTCGAGGCGCAGTCAGCTCCTGCATCCGAACTCGACGCGACCTTCACGACCACCGAAGACGGCATGCTCCAGACCACCTGGACCGGCCCGTCAAGCGGGATCACTCTCCCCATCTTCGTCATCACCCCACGCGGCTACTCCCCCACCGACGGCAAGACCTACGCGGTCATCGAGCTTCTCCACGGCTACCCGGGCGAAGCCGACGGCACGATGCAGGGCGCACAGGTTCAGGAAGCGCTTAACAACGCCATCGACGCGGGGATTATCCCGCCGACAATCATCGTCGGCCCCTCCCTCAGCGTCGACGAGGAGGCCCACGACTGCGCCGACATCGAGGGGCGTCCCGCCGTCTACACGTGGGTGTCCCATGACGTTCCAGCGATGATCCGGCACAACTTCCCCAATACGACGTCCAATCGAGACGCCTGGATGATCGGCGGATTCTCTGCCGGCGCCTACTGCGCGATCTGGACAGCCCTGCGCACGCCCGAGACCTACGGCGCCGCCGCCTCTCTGTCCGGTTATGACACGCAGATCGAGGGACAGATGACCAACCAGGGCGACCAGTACCTGGCCGACAACACACTGTCGATCATGCTCGCAAATCGTACTCCCGACGGGATGCGCATCTACGCGATGGCCGCCGGTGACGACGCCGTTGGCGGCGCGTACACGGCGCTCAAGATGGCCTCTGCCGTCAAGGAACCCGACACGGTGACGACGGACGTCCCTCCGACGGGCGGGCACGCGGGCCCGCTGTGGCGCGAACACATTCCGACGATGCTGGCGTGGTGGGGTTCCTCTGATCGGGTAGCCCACGCCGTTGGTGCCGCATCGACGGCGGCGACCGCTCAGTCATCCGAGGCCAGCTCGTCCATTGTGCCGGTGACCACCGTGACCCACGAGGTGCCGCCGACAGCTCCGAACGGCTACGTGACGCTCGGCATCCTCATCGTCGGGGTTCTTATCTTCCTCGTACTCGCCTGGCACGTCGCGCCACGATGGCAGGTACGACACCTGGCGGGAGAGTCCGACGCGACGCACGACGCGCACCGGGGCCGCCACCGCGCGCAGCGGCAGGGGTTCCTGGAGCGCCTGCCGCACCCCGCCCTCACAGCGCTCGGGTATCTCGCTCGGTTGACATCCCTGTGCGCTGCAGCGGTAAGCGCCGCGATGCTCATCGGCATCGCCGCCAACATGGCGGGCGGCTTCTACACCTCGTGGGGATCGGTTGCGCAGAGCTTCATGGACGGCCTGCGCTAGTCTCGACCCGCGTTCTCAGGCGCGCGGCGGCATGTAGGTCGTCGTCAGTTCCATGCCGGAGTCCGGAGAGAAGTCCCAATCCGACGGCGGCAGTCCTGCCGCGACCAGTTCTGAACCAATCGCGGCGATCTGAGCGCCGTTGTCCGTGCAGAAACGCAGCGGAGGCATGCGTACCGTGACACCCGCGGCCTCGGCGCGCTGCGCGAGCAGGGTGCGCAGGCGCGAGTTCGCGGAAAAACCACCGCCGACAACGATCGTGTCGCAGCCGGTGTCCAGCGCCGCGCGGACGGCCTTTGCCGTCAGAGAGTCGTTCACGGCCTCGGAGAACGCCGCACAGACGTTTTCCTTGCTGACGACCTCACCTCGGGCAGTAGCGCCCTCGATATAGCGGGCAACGGCGGTCTTGAGGCCCGAGAACGAGAAGTCGTACTTGTGACGCTCCTTGTCCTTGCCAGCAGCCAGGCCGCGCGGGAAACGAATCGCCTCGCGATCGCCCTGCTGGGACAGGCGATCGACGTGTGGGCCGCCCGGGTAGGGCAGGTCGAGGAGGCGCCCGACCTTGTCGAATGCCTCGCCCGCGGCGTCGTCTAGGGTTCTGCCCAGCTCGACGACGTCCGTCGCGATATTGCGGATTTCGAGGATGTTCGAGTGACCACCGGAGACAACCAGGCCGATGAAGTGCTCGGGAAGCGGCCCATCGGCAAGCTTATCGACGGCCAGGTGCCCGATCACGTGGTTGACGCCATACAGGGGCTTGCCCAGGGACGAGGCCAGGGCCTTCGCCGCGCAGATACCGACGGTCAGCGATCCGACGAGGCCGGGGCCCGCCGCGACCGCAATCGCGTCGACGTCGGCAAGAGTCACGCCCGCTTCGTCCAACGCCGCATTGAGCGTCGGCAGGAAAGACTCCAGGTGGGCGCGCGACGCGATCTCGGGGATGATACCGCCGTAGCGGGCGTACTCATCCATCGACGTAGCCGTGCGGTCGACCAGCAGCTGCGTTCCACGCACGAGGCCGACGCCGGTCTCGTCGCAGGTTGACTCAATACCAAGGACCAGGGGTTCACTCACGTCCCCTAGTTTAAGCCGCGCTCAACTCTGCCGCCGCGTGCGCAGGCGGATTGGAGCGCGAATCCTCAGGAGTCGGCGTCTACCTGCGTGTGGGGGCGCAGGTTTGCAACGAACATTGCTGCTCCGGCTACCACCAGCACCAGCAGCGACCACGGGAAGAGCGAGTCGGCAATAGGCTTGATAGACGGCGATCCGAAGAGGACTCCCAGGAGCAGAATGACCGACAGGATCGCAAAGACAAGCATCGCGCCGATTCCAATCGTCGCGCTGACCCAGTAGCGCCGCGTGTGCGTGTTCGGGCCGCTCTCATCGAATTGCATGGCAGAACTCCTCTCTGAGCCGATGATGCTTTCATGATACGCCGCACAGCCCACGGTGATGGGCTTTTTGTCACCCTCCACCGCAGCTGCCTCACCGTGTCGACGCACCGTGTCTCGCCGCCGAGCCACCGCGCCTGTTCATCGCACACGCGGGAGGGCCCGGCGCTTTCGCGCCGGGCCCTCCCAACAGGCCACTCCAGTCGAATCAGACGCCCTTGAAGGCGGCCTTGCCGAGCTGGCGGTTGAGGTTTGCGATCACGTCGAGCGGGATCTGCTTGGGGCAGACCTCAGCGCACTCGCCGATGTTCGAGCAGGAGCCGAAGCCCTCGTCGTCCATCTGGTTGAGCATGTTGACGACACGCTTGTAGTTCTCGGGCTTGCCCTGCGGGAGCAGGCCGAGGTGCGTGACCTTCGCGGAGGTGAAGAGCATCGCGGACGCGTTCGGGCAGGCAGCCACGCACGCACCACAGCCGATGCACGCGGCGGCCTCGAACGCGCGATCCGCGTCCTGCTTCGGGACCGGGGTCGCGTGCGCGTCGGGGGCTGCACCCGTGTTCACGGAGATGTAGCCGCCGGCCTGGATGATGCGATCCAGGGCGCTGCGGTTGACCACGAGGTCCTTGATGATCGGGAAGCCCGATGCACGCCACGGCTCAATCGTGATGACGTCGCCATCGTTGAAGGAACGCATGTGCAGCTGGCAGGTCGTGGTGACCTCCGGGCCGTGAGCGATACCGTTGATGACGATGCCACACTGACCGCAGATGCCCTCGCGGCAGTCGGAGTCGAAGGCGATGGGTTCCTCGCCGCGTGCGAAGAGCTCTTCGTTCAGGACGTCGAGCATCTCCAGGAACGAGGACTCTTCCGAGATTCCCTTCACCTGGTATTCATGAATTGCGCCCTTGTCTTCGGGACCGTTTGGCGCCAGATCCTCAGTGTCAGGTTCACTTGTAGCTCCGCTGCTTCAGCTCGATGTCGTTGTAAATCAGGTCTTCCTTGTGGAGGATCGGGGGCTCGCCTTCGCCAGCGTATTCCCAAGCCGCCACGTACAGGAACTTGTCGTCGTGACGCAGGGCCTCACCCTCGGGAGTCTGGGACTCCGCGCGGAAGTGGCCGCCACACGACTCTTCGCGGTGCAGCGCGTCGATGCACATGAGCTCGCCCAGCTCCATGAAGTCGGCGACGCGGCCGGCCTTCTCGAGGGACTGGTTGAGTTCACCGATCGACTTGCCGGGAACGCGTACGTTCTTCCAGTAGTCGGCACGCAGCTCGCGGATCATACCGATGGCCTTCTTGAGGCCTTCCTCGGTACGCTCCATACCGCAGTACTCCCACATGATCTTGCCCAGCTCCTTGTGGAACGAGTCCACGGAGCGGGTGCCGTTGATCGACATGAGGGTGTCGATACGGCCCTGAGCCGAGTCGAGGGCTTCCTTCACGGAAGGCGAGTTCTCGTCCAGCTTGGGCAGGTGGAAGCAGTGCGCCAGGTAGTCGTTGATCGTGTTGGGCAGGACGAAGTAGCCGTCCGACAGGCCCTGCATGAGCGCCGAGGCACCCAGGCGGTTCGCGCCGTGGTCGGAGAAGTTCGCCTCGCCGGCCACGTACAGACCGGGCAGGTTCGACTCGAGGTCGTAGTCAACCCACAGGCCACCCATGGTGTAGTGGACGGCCGGGTAGATGCGCATCGGCACCTCGTAGGGGTTGTCGCCCGTGATGCGCTCGTACATGTCGAAGAGGTTGCCGTACTTGGCGGACACGGCGGCCAGACCCATACGGTTGATCGCGTCGGAGAAGTCGAGGTAGACGCCGCGGGCGACACCGTCGATCTTCGGGCCGACGCCACGGCCCTCGTCACACATGTTCTTGGCCTGACGCGACGCGATGTCGCGGGGCACGAGGTTACCGAAGGAGGGGTAGATGCGCTCCAGGTAGTAGTCGCGATCCTCTTCGGGGATGTCGCGCGGATCCTTCTCGCAGTCCTCGGCGCGCTTGGGAACCCAGATGCGGCCGTCGTTACGCAGCGACTCCGACATGAGGGTCAGCTTCGACTGCTGGTCGCCGTGCTGGGGGATGCACGTGGGGTGGATCTGCGTGAAGCAGGGGTTGCCGAAGTAGGCGCCCTTGCGGTACGCACGCCAGATGGCGGTCGCGTTGCAGCCCATCGCGTTGGTGGACAGGAAGAACACGTTGCCGTAGCCGCCGGTGGCCAGGACGACCGCGTCGGCGACGAAGGTCTCGAGCTTGCCGGTGGACATGTCGCGGGCGATGATGCCGCGCGCCTTGCCCTCATCGACGATGAGCTCGACCATCTCGTGGCGGGCGTATTCCTTGACGGTGCCGGCCGCGACCTGGCGCTCGAGCGCCTGGTAGGCGCCGATCAGGAGCTGCTGACCTGTCTGGCCACGCGCGTAGAACGTACGGGACACCTGCACGCCACCGAAGGAGCGGTTGTCGAGGAGGCCGCCGTACTCGCGAGCGAAGGGGACGCCCTGCGCGACGCACTGGTCGATGATGTTGGCGCTGACCTCGGCGAGGCGGTAGACGTTGTCCTCACGGGCGCGGTAGTCGCCGCCCTTGACCGTGTCGTAGAAGAGACGGTAGACGGAGTCGTTGTCGTTGCGGTAGTTCTTCGCAGCGTTGATACCACCCTGCGCGGCGATGGAGTGCGCGCGGCGGGCGGAATCCTGGTAGAAGAAGCAGTCGACGTTGTAGCCCATTTCGCCGAGCGAGGCGGCGGCAGCGCCGCCCGCGAGGCCGGAGCCGACGATGATGACGCGCAGCTTGCGGCGGTTGGCGGGGTTGACCAGCGCGGCGCTGAACTTACGCTGCTCCCAGCGCTGCGCGATCGGGACGTCGTGGGGCGCCTTCGTGTCGGCGATCTTCTCGCCTTCACGGTAGAGGCCGTGGATGAGTGTATCGGTCATGATTGCGTGCCCTTCCTCAGTGGATCAAGCCGGTGACGATGGCGACGGGCGGGGCCATGAACATCACGAAGATGATCAGACCGACCAGGCCCGAGAGGAGAACCAGCGGCTTGCGGGTCGCGTTACGCACCCAACCGAGCGACTGGAACATGGACCAGAAGCCGTGGGAGACGTGGATGCAGGCGCAGCCGACGAACACGGCGTAGAGGATCACCAGGAGCGGCGACTGGAAGGAGGCGACCATGCGGGCGTAGGGCGTGGTGACGTCAGCGCCGAAGTTCGCGAGCTTCGCGGGCAGGCTCACGGTTGTGAAGTGAGCGATGTGGAAGACCAGGATCAGCAGGATGAGGACACCGCTCATACGCATGGTGCGAGCCGCGTAGGAGTCCGAGACGGACTTCTTGACGACGTAGCGGGTGGAGCGAGCGCGACGTGAACGCTTCCAGGTGTAGGCGGCGGCCCACAGGTGGATCACGAGCATCAGCATCATGGCGGCGCGGAATACCCAGATGAATCCGCCGTGCGGGAAGATCGGCACGAAAGCCTCTTCATGCAGCCAGTGCGCGTAGTCGTTGTAGACCTCCGCGCCCAGGAACATCTTGAGGTTGCCGTAGGAGTGGAACAGCAAGAAGAAAACGAAACGAAGCCCGAGACGGCCATCAGCTGCTTAATAAAGACGCTGGTGGTCCATGCGCGGCGCTTCTTCGTTGCGACATTTTGAGTGGCCATGGCATGAGCATATCGACGCTTTTCGTTCGCTTCGTAGGACCATGGCACGAGCCTCCGCAAACCACGTGTCGACACCCTGTCATTTTCCGCTATTTTCCGCGGCTACCGAGACCTCTCATGCCCGCAGCCGCAAGGGAAACACGTGGGACCAACGGTCCCGCAGAAGGGGCTCAAATGACACGATTTTTGATACACCGACCATACCTATTTGGTGGCGGCCGTCGCACTGCCTCAGATGAGGGAAGCCCTCATCTCGACGGCCTCTTCGAGAGGGTTGCGAAAGTAGCGCGGTCGGCGGCCGATTTCGACGAATCCCCGTGTCTCATACAGGTGGATGGCACTCTCGTTCGAGGGTCGCACGTCGAGGAAGATTTCGCGTGCTCCGGCCTCGCGGGACCAGGCCAGGAGGGCGTCGAGAATCGTCGCTCCGATGCCTTGTCCGCGGGCGTGGGCACGCACGCCGATCGTCATGACGTCGGCCTGATCTCCGCAGACCTTGGCGCCGCCGTATCCGACGACGTCTCCCGAGCCATCGGTGGCGATCCAGTATCGCGAGGCCGGGGATGAGAGCTCCTCGGCGATCATGTAGGGGGTCCAGGGGTCCTCGGAGAACACCTCGGCCTCGAGGGCGGCGAAGAGTTCGAGGTCGCCCGGCCCGGCGGCGCGCAGCGTAGCGGTCACAGGCGCGCGGTGGGCTGACCCTGAATGTCGGGGCGACGCAGGTAGAGGGGATCGGTGTGCAGGCGGTCCTCCTCGCCGCGCGATAGGCGCGTGGCGACGATACGGCTCATAACGGCGGGATCGAGGCTCACCCGAGGGCCGATGTCCGCGCGCGCGAGCGCGTCGGCGCTGTGCGCGGGAATCGGGGCTCCGGCGACGACGAGGCCGGGGGCGGCGCGCATAGCGCCCAGCAGTGTAGAAACGTCCCCCACCTCGAGACGCCCTTCGAGAGTCACGTCGTCGGGCCCGGCGGCCAGGTAGGAACCCCAGTAGAGTTCGCGGCGGCGCGCGTCAGCAATCGCGTAGACGCGAGCGTCGGGGGCCAGGAGATCGAGGCCCTGGCGGGCGATGACGTCGAGCGCGGACACACCGTAGGCGGGCACGCCCGCGACGGCGGCAAGGACACGGGCAGAGACGAGGCCGGCGCGCAGTCCGGTGAAGGGGGCGGGGCCGGTTCCCACGAGGACTCGGTCAATGCCAGCGTCCGCGAGCTGCGCGGGCAGGCCGGCGGCCTCGAGGGCCTCACGCACGAGCGGGGTGATCGATTCGGCGTGGTGGCGCCCGGAATCGTTGTGGGCGCGGGCAATGACGCGGCCGTCATCGACGATGGCGACGGTGGTGGCTGCTTGGGTGTCCAGGGCTATCTCTCGCACGGTGTGATCCTACTCGTCGGCGTCGGCCTCGTCGATGCGTGTGCCGCCGTGGGCAGCGACGACGCCGTCGAGCACACCGTCCCATCGGTGACCGTAGGCGCGCAGGACGATGACGCGCGCGCCGTCATCCATGTGCTCCAGGTCGATGACATCGCCGTCGTGGTCGGCCTCGCCGCCCGACGCGCGGCGCACCTCGATGGAGAGGCGCTCGGCGCTCATGGCCTCGGTCTTGCCTTCGCCCCACTCGACGACGGTGACGGCCTCGTCGAGGGAGGAGTCCAGGTCGAGGGTCTCCAGGTCGCTGAGGTCCGTGATGCGGTAGGCGTCTGCGTGGATGAGATCCGGACCGCCGTGAAGTGAGGGGTGCACGCGGGCGACGATGAAGGTCGGCGAGGCGACGCGGCCACGCACGCCCATGCCGACGCCGATCCCCTGGGTGAGGGTGGTCTTGCCCGCGCCGAGGCCGCCCGAGAGCATGAGGAGGTCACCGGCCGCCAGGATGCGACCGAGATCTTCACCGAGCGCCCGCGTCTGGTCTGCGTCACGGGTTGCTACCTCGAACGTGGCGGTGATTGTCTCACTCATGCGTGTTCCTCTCCTGCGTGCGCGCTGCGTGTCCCCGGTAGGTGCGGGGGATGTGGGTTCCCAGGTGGGTAACGATTTCGTAGTTGATCGTAGACGCCGCATCGGCCCAGTCGTCGGCCAAGGCTTCACCGCCTGCTCCCGAGCCAAACAGGATGGCGGTGTCGCCCGGGGCAGCGGGGGCTTGCCCACTGCGTGCGGTCGGCGTTCCGGGGCTTGCCTGTGCGGGGCCCAGATCGACCATGAATTGGTCCATGCATACGCGTCCGATGAGGGGCGCGTTGAAGGGGCCGGAGGCGGTGTGGACGACGACGCGCGCCTTGTTCGAGACGGCGCGCAGGATGCCGTCGCCGTAGCCGAGGGGGACGAGGCCGATCCAGCGGCGCGTGGGGGCCACCCAGGTGCCGCCGTACGAGACGGGGGTCCCCTCCTCGATCACCTTGACGGAGGTCAGCGGGGCGCGAAGCTCGAGGGCGGGAATGAGGCCGAGCTGCTCGGACGTGGCCACCGCAGGGTCGGGGCTCAGCCCGTACAGGCCGATGCCGGCGCGGACCATGTCGTAGTGGGCCTCGGGGTGCCACAGGATGCCCGAGGTTGCGGCCAGGTGCCGGATGCGCGGCGTGATGCCCGCGTCGGCGAGGATTGCCAGGCCCTCTTCGAAGATGCGCACGTGACTCGCGGTCGAGGCGTCTCCCGCCTCGCTGGGGTCGTCGGCGCGGGACATGTGGCTCCACGCGCCCACGACGTCGACGAGGCCGTCGTCGACGGCCATTCGCAGGGCCGAGGCCAGGGCGGGCAGGTCGGCGAGGGTGGAGCCCGCGCGGGACATGCCGGTGTCGATCTTGACGTGGACGCGGGCGGGGCGGCCAACCTCTCGGGCGGCCGCGCAGATGTCCGCAAGGACCCAGGTCCACGACACGGACAGGTCGATGTCGGCCTCGATGGCGGCCGAAAAGTCTGAGGAAGAGGTAGAAATCCACGCGAGGAGGGGCGCATCAGCTCGGGCCACACCGGCTTCGTCGAGGCCTCGGCGCAGCGCGAAAGCCTCGGCCAGCTGGGCGACGCCTAGCCAGTCAGCGCCGCCGTCGAGGGCCGCGAGCGCGACGGGAACGAGTCCGTGCCCGTAGGCGTTCGCCTTGACGGTGGCGAGCTGGAGGGCGCCCGGGGCGGCGGCCCGCAGGACGCCCAGGTTGTGACGGATCGCGGCCAGGTCGACGGCCGCCCACGACGGGTATCCCCGTCCCTCGCTTTGAATGTCTGTGACAGTCACTCCCCTAGTATCTCACGCGAGAGCTACCGCGCAGCGCAGCGGTACGCGGGATCTCCCGAGCGATATCGAGGGCCTGCATCCCGATGTCGCCCGCGTATTGGCGACCTATCCTGTCTGCGGCCCGCGCGTGAAGCATAACGGCTGCGGAAATCCTCGCCGACGTCACGTACTGCGGCCTCCCGTCTGGGCCCTCAAGCCCAGGACGGGTCGCGAGCGGGCGAGCAAGGACACCCGCTATCAAGCCGGCGAGGACGTCGCCACTGCCAGCAACCCCCGCCCACGATGTCGTAGTTGCGTTCACCGTCGGCTCGTAAACACGCGTGAGTTGGGGATGCGCGTCTACTCCGCCTTCGGCACCGAGATCGACGTATTCGTAGGAATAGACGATCGTCACGGGGCCTTTGAGGACGACGTGGCAGCCGGTGGCCTCGTGGAGGGCGCGGGCGTAACGCAGGGGCGCGGCGGCGACCTCGGCCCGCGTCACCGGCGTTCCGAGGCGTCCCAGGAGGCGTGCAGCCTCTCCGTAGTGCGGGGTGAGGACGGTGGCGTCGGGCTTCAGCGAGCCGAGCAGCTCGGGGACGAGGTCGAGCGCCCACGCATCGATGACGAGGGGTATGCCCGATTGACCGCAGAATTGCACGAGCTCGAGCGCGTCCTCGCGCCGATCCTCGTCGAGGCCGGGGCCGATGAGGGCAGACTGGATGCGCCCGCCCACGGTAACGACGCCCGGCTGGTCGGCGAGCACGAGGTCCTGGACGCGCCTGGTCGAGTTGAGGCGAACCATGCCCACGCCCGCGGCCAGCGCCCCACGTGTGGCGAGAACACCAGCACCCGGGTAGGTGTCGGATCCGGCGACGAGGCCGACGACGCCGCGGGCGTACTTGTCGTCTGAGAACGCGGGGATGGGGATGACAGATGCGGCTCGACATCCATCGTTGTAGTAGTAAACGTCCCGGGCTCCGACCGTGCCGTTGACATCAGGGTCCGTACTGGTCGGCACGCTGCTCCACAGCATGTTGATCGTTTCGAGAGTGCCGGAATATTCAACGGCAGGCGGGAGAATCTCGGCGCGCTTGTAGGCACCCACCGCCATCGTGCACGTCGCCCGGAGGATGGGACCACGAATTGCGCCGTCGTCATCGGTCAGCCCGGAGGGCACATCGATTGCAATAACATGCCGGGGCTTGGCCGCATTCACCTCGTTCAGACGCGTGACGGTGCGCGCGAGCTCACCTGTGAGCGGCCCCTTCGCGCCGATACCGACGATGCCGTCAATCCAGACACCAGCCCCCTGGATCGTGCTCCACTCCGGAGTTCCTTCAACGGTGCGCAGCGGCTTGTCCGACAGGTCCACAATGGCCACGCCCGCCTCTCGGGCGGCAGCCAGGGCCCGGGGATGGGGTGAGGGCTTGAGTAAGAACGCGCTCACTCGTACGCATCGCTCAGCGAGGAAAGCGCACGCGTAGAGGGCATCGCCTCCGTTGTCACCTCCACCGACAAATGCGACCACGCACTGGTCGACGCGATCAAACTCCGCCAGTTCCTCGTCAATGTCGTAGTCCTTGGAGCGCGCGCGAAGGGCCGTATGAGAAGCACCGACGGAGGGAGCCTCGGGCTCCTTAATGTGCAGAGCGTAAGGCGTCGCCCGCAGCTCAGCGGCGGCAGCGACTTCCTCCGCGACCTGGCGCATGTAGCGGTCGGGGTCGCCGTCCGCTGCTGCTGCTTCAACGTGCCGACGTTCAATGTCTCGTGCCTCAGCGAAGGACACGGCGCGACCGTCCAGAATCAACATGGGGCAATTCTCCCACACCTGCCGGCCCTCGCAGGGCAGCGGGTGAGGGGGAAGCGGCTAACAAACACGGCGGCGAGGCACACGCCCCGCCGCCGTCAGATGTTCAGATAGTCGCCGCGCCGCTCAGGCAACGTCGAGGGTCTTGGCGACGCCCGCCAGGACCGCGCCCACGATGACAAGGGCGACGCCGATGATGGTCCAGCGCAGTTCCTTGCGCGAGCGCGTCTCGTGGAGCCACAGGATGCCCAGCGGCGTGGAGATGAGGATTCCGAGCTGGGAGAGGGTAAAGCCCGTGCCCGCGCCCAGGTTGTTGGAGTTGAGCTGGAGCAGCAGGATGGCGGTGCCCCACAGGACGCCGTTAAAAATCGAGGGGAACATGCGGCGGTGACGCAGCGAGTCCTCGGGGGCCACGCCGCCGCAGCCCTGGATCGCGAAGAAGATCGCGCAGTACACGGTGTAGCCGATCGCCTGGGGCAGGAGGAACTCGGCGGGCGCGATCGCGAACCACTTGATGATGAGGGGGAAAGCCACGAGGCCCAGCGTCGAGGTGGTCAGCAGGAAGGCGCCGCGCTTCCAGTCAAGGGAGGCCGCGTCGGAGCCGGACTCGGAGCGCGACAGGAACCAGATGCCGACGATGAGGACGGCGATGGCGGCGAGGCCGTAGGGCAGCGCACCACCGTGGAGCCACTCGCCGAAGATCGCGATGCCCGCCAGGGACATGAGGACCAGCTGTCCGCCGGTGGACAGGGGCATCGTGCGACTCATGCCCAGGACCGAGTAGGAGCGCAGCTGATCGCACACGCCGACGCCGAGGAGCAGGCCGGTCAGGAAGGAGACGCCCAGGTTCAGCGGCGTCCACGCGGGGTGCAGGAAGGGGGTGGCGACGGCGGCCATGAGCAGGCCGCCGAGGACTGCGCCCATGACTCGCTGGCGGTCTGATCCGCCGGTCTTTCCCATCAGCGTCGTGGCGACGCCGAAGAAGACAGAGGGCAGGATTCCGATAAGGATCATGGACAGGGTCATGTGCGCACCTCCTGGGGTGATTGCGGCCGTCGTGTCACGAGGCCGGGGCTGACTTGCATTGTTGGGTGCGGCACACGCGGCACCGCCCTTTCCACGCTAGTAGCCCCCTCCCCCACCCTCGCACGCTCGATCACCGTTTTGGCTAGTGTTTCACAGCGTTTTCGTGAACGCATTCACGCTGCGCAGACCATTTAATGGCGCAGCACACCTGGACAGGTTTCTATCTGACAGAGCGTCACGAACGCAGCACGGGCCTCGTCCCAGATGAGGAACGAGGCCCGTTAACGTTCACGAGGTGCCAGCCCCGCGCCGGTGGATCACTCCACCGTCACGGACTTGGCGAGGTTGCGCGGCTGGTCAACGTCGAGGCCCTTCACGGCGGCGAGCTCACAGGCGAAGATCTGCAGCGGCACGACGGTCAGGAGCGGCGCGTACAGGGTCGGCACGGCGGGCACGCGGAAGACGACCTCGGCGAACTCGTCCACGGAGGAGTCCCCCCTCCTCCGCGATGATGATCGTGCGGGCGCCACGGGCGCGGACCTCGGCGATGTTGGCCAGCACCTTGCCGTGCAGCTCGGGGCGGCGCGGGGTCGGCACGATGACGATGACCGGCTGGCCCTCGTCCACGAGCGCGATCGGGCCGTGCTTGAGCTCTCCGGCGGCGAAGCCCTCGGCGTGGATGTAGCAAATTTCCTTGAGCTTGAGCGCGCCTTCGAGGGCGACGGGGAAGCCGACGTGGCGGCCCAGGTAGATCACCGAGGTCGCATCCTGCATCGTGCGGGCGAACTGACGCACGCTCTCCCCGCTCTCGAGGACACGGGAGATCGCGGCGGGGATGGCCGCGAGCTTATCCATGTAGTCGGCGATCTCATCGGCGTACTTGTTGCCGCGCACCTGCGCCAGGTACAGGCCCAGGATGTAGCAGGCGGTGACCTGTGCGGTGAACGCCTTGGTGGAGGCGACCGCGATCTCGGGGCCGGCATGCGTGAGGATCACCGCGTCGGACTCGCGCGAGATCGTCGAGCCCGGCGTGTTGACGATGGCGACGACCTTCGCGCCCTGCTCGCGGGCGTGACGGATCGCCTGGATCGTGTCCATGGTCTCGCCGCTCTGGGAGATGGCGACGACCAGGGTCTTCTCGCCGACGACCGGGTCGCGGTAGCGGAACTCGCTGGAGAGCTCGACTTCGACGGGGATGCGGCACCAGTGCTCGATCGCGTAGCGGGCGACCTGTCCGGCGTAGGAGGCGGTGCCGCAGCCGATCATGATGACCTTGTCGACGGAGCGCAGGACGTGTTCGGGGATGCGCACCTCGTCCAGGGCCAGGTGGCCGTGGGAATCAATGCGGTCGGCCAGGGTGGCGTCCACGGCGTCAGGCTGCTCGTGGATCTCCTTCTCCATGAAGGTCGGCCAGCCGTTCTTGGTGGCGCGGTCGGAGGAGAAGTCGACCTCGTACGCCTCGCGCTCGACGGGGTTGCCGCTGGGGTCGATGACGGTCACACCGGTCGCGGAGACGACGACGACCTCATCCTGGTCGACCTCGACGGCGCGGTTGGTGTGCTCGACGAAGGCCAGGACGTCGGAGCCCAGGAAGTTCTCCCCGTCCCCCAGGCCGATGACCAGCGGGGAGGAGCGGCGGGCCGCGACGATGACGTTCGGGGACTGCGTGCTGAGCACCAGCAGGGTGAAAGTACCGTGGAGCTGGGCGGTGACAGCGCGCATGGCGACGACCAGTCGGCGCGCCACCTCCTCGTCGGCGCCGGTCAGTCCAGCGACCGCGCCCTGGTACGAGGCCGCCTCAGCCTTGTCGTAGGCGCGGGCCAGCAGGTGGACGACCACCTCGGTGTCGGTCTCGGAGGCGAAGGTCTCGCCGTCGGCGATGAGTGCGGCGCGCAAGGCGTCCGCGTTTTCGATGATGCCGTTGTGGACGAGGGCGAAGCGCCCGTCCGGGCTGGTATGGGGGTGGGCGTTCGCGACCGTCGGGCGCCCGTGGGTGGCCCAACGGGTGTGACCGATGCCCGCGTACGCGTCGACGGGAGGCTGCTCGTCGAGTTCCTCGGAGAGGTTGACGAGCTTGCCGAGCGCGCGACGCACGTCGAGGCGATCCGGGGACGCCAGGGCGATGCCCGCCGAGTCGTACCCGCGATATTCGAGGCGCGCCAGGCCGCCGAGGACAACCTCGCGACTACGCTGGGACGCCTTGCATGCAATATGTCCAACAATTCCGCACATAGCACCCATTCCAACACACCAAACCCCTCTTACGGTCAATAACGTGTGTCGCTTCACGTGGTGAACTAAGTGCACACGACCACAAACATGTGGGGCACAATGGGAGCGTGAGCATCTCCGAGAGCCCCTCGACCATCCCATCCCCGGCCTCGTCAAGCATCTCGCCTGACGGGCAGGAATCGGCGGCCATGCACAACGCCCCCAACCCCTACGCGCGCTTCGACCGCCGCGAGTGGGACCGCCTCGCCGACCGCACTCCCCTGCCGCTCACGCAGGAGGACATCGACCGCATCGCGTCGCTGGGCGACCCCATCGACATGACCGAGGTCGACACGATTTACCGCCCCCTGAGCGCACTGCTGCAGCTCTACATCGACGGGCGCCGCCGCACCGCCGCCGAGCGCCACGCCTTCCTCGGCGAGCCCGAGGGCCACTCAACCCCCTTCGTCATCGGCATCGCCGGCTCGGTCGCCGTCGGCAAGTCGACGGTCGCACGCCTCCTCCAGCTGCTGCTCTCCCGCTGGGACTCCACCCCGCGCGTGGACCTGGTGACCACCGACGGCTTCCTCTACCCAAACCGGATCCTGCAGGAACGCTCCCTCATCGCCCGCAAGGGGTTCCCCGAGTCCTACGACCGCTCGGCCCTCATCTCGTTCCTCGCCTCGGTGAAGGCCGGCAACCCGCACGCAAAAGCCCCGGTGTACTCGCACGTCACCTACGACATCGTGCCCGACACCTACATCGACGTGGATCGCCCCGACATCCTCATCGTCGAGGGCCTCAACGTGCTCCAGCCACCGCGCTCGGCACCCGGTTCCATCTCGGTGGCCGTCTCGGACTACTTCGATTTTTCTATCTACGTCGACGCCGACGAGAAGCTCATCGAGCAGTGGTACGTCGACCGTTTCCTCAAGCTGCGCGCGACCGCGTTCTCCCGCGAAGACTCCTACTTCAAGACCTACGCATCCCTCACCGACGACGAGGCCGCCTCGACCGCCCACGTCGTCTGGAACGCGATCAACCTGCCGAACCTGCGCGAGAACATCCGCCCCACCCGCGAGCGCGCGACCCTCATCTTCACGAAGGGCCCCGACCACCGCGTCGAGTCCCTGTCAATCCGCAAGGACTGATCCCCTTCCCCTCTCGTATCGCACGCGAACGAGGCCGCAGCCGGAAAACCCGGCCACGGCCTCGTCTCATGTGGAGCTAACGGTTAGCCGATCCACGCACCCGAGGGGGTGAAGTGGTACCAGGACCAGCCGATGAGTTCCCAACCGGTGGCCATGGAGCCGTCAGAGCGCAGGTAGAACCAGACGGGTCCTTCCTGGTACCAGCCGGTGGTCATCGCACCGTTGGCGCCCAGGTGGTACCAGGTACCACCGAGGAGCTGCCAGCCGGTGACCATTGAGCCGGAGGGCGACAGGTAGTACCAGGCGCCGCCATCCTTGACCCAACCGGTGCGCATGATGCCGGAGGAGGACAGGTAGAACCAGGTTCCGTCGATCTGGGTCCAGCCGGTCGCCATCTGCCCGGTCGCAGGGTCAAGGTAATACCAGGAGCCGCGGTCCATGATCCAGCCGTGCTGCTGGGCACCGCTGGAGCCGTGGTAGTACCAGTGTCCACCGTCGTAGACCCAGCCCATCTTCAGGTAGCCACTCGCGTCGAAGCGGTAGGTCTGCCCGTCGATGACGAGGGTCTCGTTGGCCGCGTAGGTGCCATCAGAGTAGCTGTACCACCAGCCGAAGTAGCCGGACTTCCACTGACCGGTACGAGGCTGGGGCGTGGGATCCGGGGTCGGAGCCGGGGTGGGATCAACGGTCGGCTCGGGAGCCGGGGTCGGGTCCACGGTCGGCTCGGGAGCCGGGGTCGGATCCACGGTCGGCTGCGGATCGGGCGTCGGCTGCGGGTCCGGCGCAGGCGTCGGGTTCTCGATCGTCACCCAGTACAGGAAGCGCGAGTCGCCGCCGCCGACGGCGTGGAGCACGACCTGCGAAGTCTCGCCCTCGCCAAGCTCGATTTCCTGCGTCGTCTTGTCGGCCGGGTTAACGAGCATCAGGTGCGCATTCGCAGCCGGCTTCTTGACGGTCAGGGTGATGTCCTGCGCGGTCTCGGCCAGCGAGCCGTTGTCGGTGCGCGGGTCGAGGAGGTAGGACGGGTAGCGGGTCTGGCCGGTCAGGGCGTTGACGACCATGAAGCCCTTGGGGGCCGTCGTGGAGTCGCCGAAGATCTCGGCAGACTTGGCGGTCTCCAGGCCCTTCAGCTGCTCGAAGTAGCCGACGACGACGTCGCCGGGCAGGCCGTCGTTGACGGAGCCGACGTTGGTCACCGACATGTCAACCAGGCCGACGGCCTCGTTGGCAGCCTTGGCCTCGTCGCCCGACGCGAAGTCACCGTACTTGTAGCCGCTCAGCGAGGGGGCGGTGCCGCGAGCCGCGTACTGGCCGGGCTTGTAGGCGACGAACGTGGAGTTCATGGCCTTCGTGTAGTTACCGATGTAGGTGACGTTGCCGAAGATGTTGGAGAACTCGTAGAACGAACGCGTCGGTGCGCCATCGTGGTCGATGATCGAGGAGCGGTCGTAGCCGTTGTATTCCATGCGGAACAGGCCAAACCACTTCTGGCCGGTAGCCAAGCCCAGGGAGGGAACGATCGACTTCTCGGAGGCGGACACGTTGGCGTCCCAGTTGTAGTCCAGGTACTGGCCGTACAGGATCGGGCTGGAGCCGTCACCGGTGAGGCCCTTGAGGCCGTATTCGCGCTGCTTCTTCCACGTGTTGGTGCCCAGCAGGTCCATGACAACTCGGCTCGGAGCCGGGCCACCGTTGGCGCCCCAGTAGTACTTGTCCCAGCTAAGCAGGTCGGGCTTGGCGTTCTCGACGTAGTAGCTCAGGTTGGTGTCGCGGTACCAGGACGGGTCGTCCCAGGAGTTGGCGTGGACGACGGCTCCGGGGATGTTCTGCTTGGACCAGGAGAACCAGTTCTTGAAGCACTCCGACTCGACGCGGTTGAATCCGCCCTCATCGCCGTACTGGATGTCGACCAACGTGGACGCGTAGGGCTTCATGTATTCGTTCATGAAGTCGCGAGGTTCGCCCGCGTTGCACATGCTGTTCTTGCCGGTGGGGGCCTTGGCGAGGGCCCACGGCGCACCCTTGCCCAGGGACTCCATCATGGCGGTGTTGAACATGGGCAGGTCGTAGAACATCGGGAATGCGCCGCCCGTGAGGTCGCGCTCGTTGGCGTCGAAGCCGCCGCGGCCGTAGCCCTCGGAGGGAACCCACGCGGGCATCATGACGCCGTACTGCAGCGCGAGGGTCTGGGCGCGGTTCACGCCCCACTTGCCCTCCCCGGGGTTGAAGCCGGAGTAGCGCTCGTACATGGAGTTGTCGACAGCCGGAGCCACGGGGGTCTTGCCAGCGGGCAGGCCCCACACCTCGACGTCGTTGAAGGTCACCGCGGTGGCGATGTTGCGCGGAGTCTGAGGCTCGGTCTCATCGTTCATCCAGATGCGGATGTTCTTAGCGAGGTGATAGCTGTTGAAGTCCCAGTACCACAGGCCGCGCGCGTCGCGCGTGAGCGAGCCGTGGGTGACGATGGTCTTCCATTCGCCGCCGTCGGCCTCCTGAACGGCGATGGCCACGGAGTTACCGCCGTGCCAGCCCTGCACGCCGGCGGGCAGGGTCGGAGTGCCCCATCCGTTGACGCGGTGCACGTAGCGTGCCTCGCCCAGGTGCAGCTCGATGCCGGTGACGCTACTCGACCAGTCATTCGCGCGAACGAGCGGATCGGAGGTCCACGTCGTTGTCGGGTCGAGGTCGGTCAGGGCCGCGTTATCGGCCTCGGTTCCACCGTTCGCCATGGCGGTGGCGGGAACCATGACGTTACCGCGGAAGTCGGTCTCCACCTTGGTGATGTTGACGACGTAGGTGGCTTCCTTGCCGTCCTTGCTCACCGTGGCCGTGATGACGTTCAGGCCGGTGGTGAGGTCGAGGTTGGACACGCGTCCGTCGGCATCCGGGGTCGCGCCATTGATGGTGACGGTGGCGCCTTCGACCGCGCGAATGCGGGCCGAGACGGTCTTAGCGTGGTAGTAACCGGTGGCCTTGTAGGTGTGCGTACCCGGGGCGAAGTCGACGGGCTTGCCGGGCTCGCCGTAGGGCAGCTGATCGATGACAAAGTCAACGACGAGGTCGGAGGCACCCGATCCAGAGGCCGGGGCCTCGGGGTGCGGCACGACGGGGCGCGCTGCTTCGTGGTTGCCGCCCGTGTCCTCGGTGCCGTAGGAGGTGATGGCGTTGCCCTCGGCGTCGCAGGGCAGGAGCTTGATGTCGGACAGCGCCATGTCCTTCTTGCCGGGGGCGAGGGAGCGCAGACCCGTGAGAGCGAAGACTCGCTTCGTGGTCGCCGGGAAGGTGACGTACTGTTCCTTGTTTCCGAACTGAAGGTCGCTTCCGTGCTTGACCTCGGTGCCACCTTCCCACTTTCCTGCGGCGACGTTGGTCTTCCAGTCGGCGAAGGAGGCTTCGGCGGCCGGGTTGCCGGGGTCCTCATCGAAGGCAAACACGCGGTATTCGCCGGGGAACTGGTCGTTGCCCAGGGTCGAATCGTAGGTGGGGCGAGGCGTCAGGCCGAGGCCGCACACCTGGGTGCCAGGGGTGGGGTTCTGGACGGCGAGGGCGTGCGGGTATTCATCGAGGCCGTTCTTCCACTTGGTGGTCCAGAACGTCTTGGTCGCGTCGGTACGGGTCGTGTCGTCGTCGACGAGGGCTGCGATCGTGCCGTTGGGTGCGCTTTCACCGACCTTTTCTTCGGAGGTCGCCCACAGGACGGTCGGGTGATACGGGGTTTCGGTGGCGGCGACGGCCGCGGCTGGTGCGAGGCCAAGCATGGTGGCCGCAAGAATCGGAGCTCCGAGTGCACCGATGATGGGTCTAGTCCCCATGAGTTTAACTCCTTCGTCAGTATGGGGGTGGTGACTGGGATCGGCCGTTAGACGACCAAAAATCCACAATACCTAACACGTGTTAGTTTTTTGAGAAAGAACCTCCTTGCAGGTAGAAGAGATCCCCGCGGGTGCGAGAAGCACCCGCGGGGGGAAGGATCAGAACTTCAGACCGCCATCTTCAATGCCACGGAAGAAGAACTTCTGACTGAAGGCAAAGACCAGGACGACGGGGATCATCGCCACCACGGCACCGGCCAGCACGAGCTGGTAGGTAACGCCCTGGGGCGAGTTCTGGATGGCCGTCAGCGTCAGCATCAGCGTCTGCTTGTTTGGGTCAGGCAGCATGAGCAGCGGGAAGATGAAGTCGGACCAGGCGCCAATGAAGGACGTCAGGCCGACGACGGTGAGCGTGCCGCGCACCTGGGGCAGGAAGATCGACCAGAAGCGGCGCAGCTCGCCCGCGCCATCGATCAGGGCAGCATCCTCGATCTCGTCGGGAATGCCCATGAACGCGGCACGCATCATGAGGATCTGGAACGGCCCGATCATGGCCACCATCCACACGCCGGGGAGCGTGTTGTACAGGTCCAGCTGCACCATCATCTTGAACAGCGAGAGCATGATCGATTCGAAGGGGAAGATCATGGCGGACAGGACCACGAAGTACATGATGTTGCGGCCGGTCCACCCGCGCCTCGACAGCATGTAGCCGCCGATGCACGACAGGATGACATTCGAGGAGACCGTCAAGGTCGCCAGGATGGCGGAGTTCTTGATGGACAGCAGGATGTTGGTGCGCTCGAAGAGGACGTAGAAGGAGTCCAGCGACCACTGCTGCGGCAGCATGGTCGCCCCCTGCCCAAAGACGGATTCGCCGGGGGCCTTGAAGGCAGCCATGAGGGGCAGCACGAGGGGACCGACCAAGATGAGGGCGACGACGACGAGGAGAGCGTAGCGGGCGACGAGGGCGCCGCCGCGCATCTGACGCGAGGCAACGTTGCGCCCCTGGCGCTCGAGTCGGCGTTCCTTGCGCCACTCGGCGAAGCGTTCACCGAAGGTCGCGGTACTCGAAGTTGCGGTGCTCATGAGTCTTCAGCCTTCCTCTGCAGGCTCTGCGAAGCGATGATGAAGCCGAACGTGATGAGGAACAGGCACACCGAGGCGGCATCACCCTGTCCCAGCGATCCGAAGGTCGGGTCGACGATTCGGTCTCGGATGTACATCGTGAGTGTCTTCGTGGGCGAGGCGGATCCACCCAGCAGGTAGACCTCGGTGAAGATCTTCAGACAGCCGATCGTCGTCAGCGTGGCGACGAGGAACATCATGACCTTGACGCCCGGAACGGTGACGGTCAGGAAGCGACGAATCGGGCCGGCGCCATCAAGCTCGGCGGCCTCATACAGCGACTTGTCGACGTTCGCGAGGGCCGACAAATACAGGATCATGTAGTAGGGCAGGCCCTGCCACAGGGTGATGATCATGGCGCAGAAGAGGATCAACCACTGATTCGACAGGAATGGAATCGGGTCGAGGCCCCACGACGCCAGCATGTTGTTGATGGGTCCGCGCTGGTCCAGGAGGTAACGCCACGCCAGGGAGATGACGACCAGAGAGGAGATGGCCGGCAGGTAGTAGAGGGCACGGAAGAAGCCGATGCCGGGCACGTGCGACTTGACGAGGAGAGCCAGCAGCAGGGGCAGAAGCACCATCAGCGGGACCACGCAGACCGCGTAGATGAGAGAGTTGGTCAGCGACTGCCAGAACTCGGGATCTGACAGTACCGCGGTGAAGTTGTCGATACCAACGAAGCGACCGATGCGTCCCATCGGCTTGGTCTTCGTGAACGACACGTAGACGGTCGTGATGAAGGGGTAGATGTAGAAGGAGATGACCGCGAGGACCGGGAGGGTCACCCACAGCCAGGGAACCCAGCCCGGGCGGAATCGGGCGGCGCCATTGAGGGAGCGCGTCTGTGCACTCTTACGTATCGGCATACCAAAGTCCTTTTTCAGGGATGCGCGGGGTCGTGAGCCGACGGCCCGACGCTGGGCGTGGAATGCGTCGGGGGCCGAGGCCAGGCCTCGGCCCCCGAGCGGTCAATCAGTCTCCGAGAGCCTTGAGCTTCTCGTTCATCTGATCCTGAGCGGTCTTGAGGGCGGTCTTGGGATCGACCTCACCGCGGATGGCCTTGTTGACGTTCTCGATGAGGGCGTCCTTCACGGCGCCAGTCGCGTAGAAGACGTCGGTGTAGGCCTCGGCATCCTTGGCAGCCTTAGCGGCCTCCTCGTAGGCGGCCTTGAAGACCGGGTCGTCGGCGATCTCCGGCGGGTTGGCAACGAGCTTGTCGAGGGCGTCGGTGGCAGCCGGGAAGATGATGGCGCCGCCGTCGTGCGTCCAGGCGTACTCGTTCTCAGCGTTGGTGATCCACTCGGCGAACTTCATGGCCAGCGGGGCGTTCTGCGTGGTGACGGAGACGCCGATGTACTGACCCTCAAAGACGGGCTTGATGCCCGGGTTGGTCGGGAACGGGCCGACGCCGGTGTTCTGGTAGACCGTCTCGTTGTTCTTCTTGACGGACTTCAGGAACGAGGCGTTGGGCGTGCCGAAGGCGAGGTTGCCATCGGTGTAGGCCTTGCCCGGGTCGGGCTCGCCGGTCAGGGAGTCCTTCGGGATAGCACCGGAGGCGTAGAGCTCGGAGAGCTTGGTGACGTAGTTGACCGCGGCCTCGTTGTCGGCGAAGTCGAAGGCGGTCTTGTCGGCGTTGAGTAGGTTGACGCCCATGCCGTGCAGCTGAGCGATCATGTACCACTCGGGCGAGCCGTAGATGCCGTAGTCACCCTGCCCGTCGGCGCCGACCTTGGCGGCGGCCTCGAACAGCTCATCCATGGTCTTGGGCGGCATGTTCTCGTCGAGACCAGCGCGCTTGAAGACCTCCTTGTTGTAGGTGGTGATGTAGGGGCCGAAGTACCAGGGCAGAGCCGTGTGGTGGTCGTTGGCGCCCAGGGCCGTGGAGTCCCAAATGGACTTCACGAACTTGTCACCAATGCCGGGGGCCTTGACGTCGTAGTCCATGAGGAGGTTGGACTTGGACAGGGCGAGGATGGTGGAGGAGGGAACGTTGATGACGTCCGCCATCTTGCAGTTCGAGGCCTGAGCGGTCACGGTCTGGTCGAACTCGGCGCCGCCACCCTGGTCGGTCCAGTTGATCTTAACGCCGGGGTTGGCGTCCTCGAATTCCTTGATCTTGGCCTTGAAGAAGTCACCGAAGTCGTTCTGCAGGCCCTGGGTCTGGAACGTGATCTCGCCTTCGACCTTCGAGGTGTCGATCTTCGAGTCGTCGAGGTTGCCCGCGGGGGATGTCGCACGCGACATCGGGCTCAGGGATGGAACCGGTAGCGGCCGAACCGCCACTGGAGCTGGTGGAGCCCGAGCCGCCATCGTTGCAGGCAGCCAGGCCAAGGGTGCTAAACATGGCGAGGGCTACGACGCCCGCGGCCATCTTCTTCTTCAACATGCGAAACCTCCGTTGGTCCGTTTTTGTTGGTCGATCGATGGGATCGAGTCACTAACTATCTCGTGTTAGTTGATACCTGAATCATAGCGACCTGTTGCGCAGCTCGCATCATTTGCCAGCAACTTTGCGCATCGTTATCAAGCCGCAACATAACAGTTTGGGGCTTAATCACCCCCAACCTGGGCAATTACGAATGTCATGTCCGTATCGCGCATCATGCCAGCGAACTCGGGACGAGAGTCAGGCCCACACGAACGGGTTCCGATACCGTCCTGGAAGGCGTCAAGCCACAGGAACAGACGCTCACTGTCAGGCAGATCCTCCCAGTGCGAGGCCCCGGCCAGCTCGCGTTCACTCCACGGCGACACGCTCCACCCCAGTGGCGAGGTGGGAAGGATGAGGAACTCCCCAGCCTCGCCACGCAGGGAGAGGGCCTCCAGGTCGAGTCGCTGGCCACCCTCCTGGGGACGCACGCACACGTCCCACAGCTGCGAGACCTCGGCATGCCCACACCCGCGAGCGCCGGGCACCCGCATATCGGAGTAGCCAATGAGCGTGTCGCCCAACCAGGAAGCCTCCCAGGAGGAGCCCCCCAGTTCGATGCGCACACCCAGGCGCGGAACTCGCTCGGGCCAGGCTCCGTAGGGCGCAACGCGAGCAGAGACTGAGAGTGCGCAGATGTCACCCACGCGTACCGGGCGGTACTCCCACGTGAGTGTCGCGCCGAATTGCGCGGCGGGCGGCGACCAGCGCTCGACGACGCGCTGGCACTGCTCGTCCCCCTCGATAGATACGAGGCGTCGACGCAGCAGGTGCAGGCGCGCCTGCTCCCAGCGCATCGCATGCGACGTGCCATGCTCGCCGCGCCCGACACCCAGGGGCCCGGTATTCTCCTCGCCGATTCCCCAGTAGTCGATGGGGCCTCGGCCGCGGTCATTGTCGGTGGGCGCACGGAAGACGCTCAGCTCGACGGACACGGGCAGGTCACCGACCCGCACCAGGCGCCCGCGCGAGTCGAGCACGTAGGGACGGTCGGCCTCGTCGATGGGACGCACGGGTTCGACGGGGGCCGAGGTGAGGGACCGCAGGCGGGCATCGTCGCGTCCACTGCCCACGCGTTCCAGAGCCTGAGCAAGGGCTGGCGCATCGGGGGCCATGGCGGCGACCCACGCCCAGGTGCCGGCGTAGGGACGAGACAGCGCGTCAATGAGGCCGTCGCACACGAAGTTGCCATCGTGCACCTCTTCTCCGAAGTCGCCGCCGTAGGACAGGGCACGGCGCCCGTCCGGGAGGGTGCGCCACAGGGCATGATCGCGCCATTCCCACACGAATCCGCCAGCGTGGCGAGGATGGGCCATCTGTGCGGCGTAGCCGGAGGCGTTTCCGGGGCCTGTTCCCATCGCGTGCAGGTATTCACACATGATGTAGGGGGCGCGGCGGATGCGTTCGCGCGCCGCATTATCGACCCTTGCGGCCACGTGCGTAGGCACCGCAACCTCGGCATGAAGGTCGCTGTCATCGAGGACGGCTGCGACCTCCTCGAGGGTCGGGTACATGCGCGAGTAGATGTCCGTATATTCGAGGCCATGGTCGCCCTCGTAGTGGACGATCGACCGCTGATTGGTGCGCTCGTGGATCCAGCGCGCACAGGCAACGAGGTTCGCGCCCGTGCCCGACTCGTTCCCCAGGCTCCAACTCATGATCGAGGGGTGGTTCTTGTCGCGCTCGAAGGCGCGCACGGTGCGATCCATGTAGGCATCAACCCAACGCGGGTCGTCGGAGGGGTTGTCAATCCAGTCCCCCGTCCCCTCGAATCCGTGGGTCTCGATATCTCCCTCGAGCATGACCCATAGGCCGATCTCGTCAGCCAGGTCGAGCACGCCGGGATGCGGAGGATAGTGGGAGGTACGAATCGCGTTGACACCCATGGACTTCATGAGGGTCAGGTCCTCGCGCACCCACTGTTCATCGAAGACTCGCCCCTCGTCGGCACGCACCTCGTGGCGGTTGACGCCGTTGAGGGTCAGGGGCTCGCCGTTGGCCATGAGGACACCGCCTTCGATGGACACGCGACGGAAGCCGATGCGCAGGGCCCGCTCCTCCGCGTCGAGGCCTTCCAAGCCCTGGATGCTAACGCGCGCCTCGTAGAGGGCAGGGTCCTGTGCGCTCCACGGGCGCACGCTGCCCACTTCGATACGGCCGCTGCGGTAGCGACCGTCATCGCCACGTTCGAGAGAGCAGGCGAAAGACCAGAGGCCGTCGATGCTGAGATGCCCGGAGAGATGCGCCTCCTGGGCACCGAGCACCCGGGCTTCGATGGTCACATAACCCACCCCGGCCTCGTAGTCGGTGTCGATCCACAGGTCTTCGACGGCGCCGGGAACGAGGCGACGCAGGCTCACCGATCGGAAGATGCCGGGCAGCCACCACTGGTCCTGATCTTCGAGATAGGAGCCGGGGCTGAACTGGTGCACGCGCACGGTGATCGCATTGACGCCGGGGCGCACGACCTCGGTCACGTCAAACTCGTGGGCGAGGCGCGAGCCGCGTGCCATGCCGACCCACGTACCGTTCACCCACACAGTGGCCTGGCTTTCAACGCCGTCAAAACGCAAGCGAATGTGGCCACCCTGCCAGTCGGCGGGGAGCTCGAAGGTGCGACGGTAGTCGCCGACGGGGTTGTCGTCGGGCGGGAAGGGAGGGTCGACCGGGAAGGGGAAGTCGACGTTGGTGTAGGCGGGGTGACCCCATGCACCCTCGCCGCGCAGGACCCAGTGGCTGGGCACGTCGATCTCGGACGCGTCATCGGCGGGAGCGGGTTCATCCCAGGGCTGCTCGACGTTGACGAAGGGGGCGGGGTCGGTGTTGTGATAGGCGAAGCTCCACATACCATCGAGGCTGAGCACCCCGCAGTCGTCAGCGAGGTGCGCGCGCGGAGACAGAAGCGCGCCCGCGCCGGGAGCATAGGAAGGTAGTATCGATATCACGTCTATGTGCCTTTCGGATGTCGTCGTCGAAACTCCGATCGTCAGAGATAAGACTAACACGTTATAGTTGTTGTGTTTCAACGAAACGCAACCGAGGATTGGGAGCCACAGCATGGAGCGCGCAACCCGGGCCGACGTCGCCCGCGCGGCAGGCGTCGCACCGTCGACCGTCTCGCTCGTCCTCAACGGACGAGGCCGCGACGTGAAGATCGCGCCCGCCACCATCGATCGCGTCAAGCAAGCCGCACGCGAACTCAACTACATTCCCAACGCGGCCGCCCGCTCACTGCGGCGTGGCAAGTCCCACCTCATCGCTCTCCTCATGGCCGAGCTCCCGGACGACCCCTTCGTGCCCGTCGTCCACACGGTCCTCACGACCGCGATGATCGATATCCAGCGCCACGGCTACCTGCTCCTCCCCCTCTTCCAGTCCGGCGACGGCGCTTCGGACGCGGAGGTCATCCGCGGAGTCCTGGGGGACACCCAGCTGGCGGGCATCATCCGCGAGACCACGTCGGCCGAGGCCTTCACCTCACGGCTGCTCGCCAACCTCGGCATCCCCGTCGTCGCCATGTCGATGATCGAGGCCAACCCGACCGGATCAGAGTCCTCCCTCATTCGCATCGACGAGGGTGCCGGCGTGAGCAACGTTCTCACTGACTGCGCGCTCGTGGACCCGGCGACCGGCACGGGTCAGGGGCGTGCCGTCTTCTTGGCGGGACCAAACACGAATCACGCGCGCCAGAACCCAATCGCGAGCACGTTCGGCACGAAGTTCACCCTCTACTCGCTGCCCGATTGGGAGCCCACCACTGCCTACCAGGCCACGCTGCGCCTCCTCGACGAGGACCCGTCGATCTCGCTGATCGCCCTGGCCGACGACTCGCAGGCCCCCGGCGTCTTCCAGGCCGCCGCAGATCTGGATCTGTCCGTGCCCGGCGACCTGTCGATTCTTGGATTTGGCAACCAGGACCACCGCAGCGCCTCTGCGCTCGGCCTCACAACTGTCGAGTGGCCTCTCAAGGACATGACCGAGGCCGCTGTCTCCTCGATCATCAACGTGATCGAAGGCCGCTCCCCCATGACCGACATTCACCCGCAGGCATCCATCGACGAGGAGGCCACGGACGGCACCCCGATCGCAACGATCCCGACGCGCCCGGTGTGGCGTTCTTCGGTAGCCAGACGCAGCTAATCCCTTTCAGCCTGCGCCCACCCAGAACTCGTCCATACCCGACGTCTATCGCCGCATTCAGGAGAGTAGGCCCATGACCTCTCATGACATCTTCGAACACGACCTGCCGTATCTCCAGCGCAGGCTCGACGAGGCCGGCATATCCGCTATGTTCGGCATCAACGAAACCAACAAGCATATGCTCCTGTTCCTCAACGATTCTGTGGAGTGCGATATTCAGGACCTGGTCATCGACCTCCTCAATTCGGACCCAGCGACGCACCGCAACACGGTGGAACTGTGGGTCTCCTACCTCATGGATCGCACACGCATGAGCGAGAACGAGATGTACGATCCCGACGAGCTGCGCCAACGGGTCCGCACCGAGTTCAGCATCGGGAACCTGCAACAGACCCTCGCTATTCCTACGCGCGCCCCTACCCCGGCGGGCTCGCACTCACGCTCAGGGTCGCGCACGCGACCACCATGTCTCGACTCAGCGACGATGAGCTGGCACACATTTCCCTCAGCGTTGACGAGCTGTTCTACTACGGGCAGAAGAACACCGACAACGTACCAATCGACTATCAGGAGCAGTGCGGGCCCGTCACCTGCTTCTCCACGCAATCCGCATTCGTCTCAGCCAAGGCCGCGAACATGCCAGCACTCATGTCGCGCTTCGAGATCCACGCACCCCACGGCCTGTTCTTCATGATCCCGGCGAAGCATCTGCTGTACGTCGCCCCCGTGAACCCCGCGAACATTTCCCAGCAGCTCCTGTCCATCGTCGATTTCATCCGATTCCCCATCATTGCCGCAGGCGAGGACAATCCCTCACACGCACTCAGCCGCGATATTTTCTACTACTCGCCGGAGGGGACGTACGAGACCATCACCCGCGCCCAGAATCCTGCGGTCCAGGAACTGCTCACCAATCGGCGTATCGACAAGGCCACTTTCTTCTCAAGCGCCGAGCAGTATCTGTATTTTTCCCACGCTTTCGGGAAGCGTTTCTTCTCGCGCTAGGCATGTACCGGCCACGAGAGACGCGCTAAGACAACGCAGCGGGGAGGGGCGGATGCCAACTGGCATCCGCCCCTCCCCGCTTGTGCGCGCCTCGCGCCGAGCGCCTCCCGCACGCTCACAAAATGCGGGAGCGACGCCCGGCGACGACGCCGTTACTCGCCGAGGCCGCAGGCCCGGTAGATGTTGGTCAGCATGGCCAGGCGCTGCTCGAGGGACGCATCCTTGGGGACGCAAACCTTCGCGCCGAGGTACTTGGCTCCGCCCTCGACGGCGGCCTGTGCACAGCGAGCGATCTCGGCCTCGTCCATGAGCGAGGTCGGCTCGTCGGCCTGCGCGGGCAGGTGTCCGTCGATCCAGGAGTAGCCGTACTGGGTTTCCTCCGGGCCTGCGCCCGAGAAGATAATGCCATCCAGGACACCGCGCTTGCCAGCCTCAAGCACGTGCTCGTAGGCGGTGTCCGCGCTGCGGCCCTCCACGGCGGAGCGGCCCCAGTTGAGGTGGATGCCGATGCCGGCCTCGGAGACGATATCGATCTCGGATTCGAGGGAGAGGAAACCCTTTTCGGGGTTCTGCTCGGGGATGTACTTGTCGCAGTGCTCGATGACGAGCGTGGCCCCGCACCAGTCCCAGGCTGCCACCTCGGCGAGCGAACGCTTGAAGGCGTCCACCTGCGCCAGGCGCGTGGGAGCCGAGTGCAGCTGCACGCGGGCGACCAGCTGGCGGCCCGTTCGCTCACACAGGGCGGCGAGGTCATCGCGCAGCGCGCGGGTGAAGTCGAGAGCGGCGGCGCGTCCAGCCTCGTCGGGCGAGGCCAGGCCGAAGTTCTCGTTCTTCCACACGTTCTGCATGGTGCCGGGAATCGCGGTGATCGTATTGAAGTCCCAGTGGGCAGCCAGGTGGCTGGCGAGCACGTCGCCCTGGGTGGCGAGCTGCCCCGGGTAGGGGATCTCAACGCCGCTCACCCACTGCTGATCTGCGAGGAGTCGGTAGTAGTCAGCTTCCAGCTCCGGTGCCGGATGCGACGCGTACGCGCCAAGGATGAATGGGAGTGCCATGATAAGTGCCCTTCTACAAGGAAATTGTCGTACGAATCACTAGAACGAACATACTCCTATTTCCCATATATTCGCAGCAAAGTGACGTGGCACCCTGCGATTAACTCATCTATATACGTGTGAGGGCGGGCACCAGCCGGTGCCCGCCCTCACGCGTATACGCTTCTCAGACGCTCACAGCGCCAGGTTCTCCTTGACGACGTCCGCCAGCGAAGCGGCGACCGAGTCGGCCTCTTCCTGCGTGGCGGCCTCGACCATCACGCGCACGAGCGGCTCCGTGCCCGAAGGACGCAGGAGCACGCGGCCCGTATCGCCGAGACGCGCCTCGGCGGCCGCCACGGCCTCGGTGACGGCCTCGTTCGTCGACGCGGCTGCGCGGTCCACGCCACCCACGTTGATGAGGGTCTGCGGCAGACGCGTAATGAAGGACGTGAGGTCGGCCAGCGAACGGCCAGACTCCTTCACCATGCGGGAGATGAGCAGCGAGGACAGGATGCCGTCGCCGGTGGTCGCATGGTCGCGGGCGATGATGTGGCCGGACTGCTCGCCGCCAAGCGAGTAGCCAGACGCCAGCATCTCCTCAAGCACATAGCGGTCGCCCACGCCGGTCTGCACGGTCTTGATGCCGGCCTCGCGCATGGCGATCAGCAGGCCCAGGTTGCTCATGACGGTCACGACGAGGGTGTCCTTGGCAAGCGCCCCGCGCTGCTGCGCGTTCACGGCCAGAGAACCCATGATCTTGTCACCATCGATGAGGTTGCCCTCGTGGTCGACGGCGAGGCAGCGATCCGCGTCTCCGTCGTAAGCGACGCCGAAGTCACAGCCAGCGTCAACGACGGCGGCTTGCAGGGACTCGGGGTGCGTGGAACCCGCGTTCAGGTTGATGTTGCGGCCGTCGGGGGACGCGTTGATGACGGTGATGTCCGCGCCGAGCTCACGGAACACGGCCGGACCCAGCTCGGAAGCCGCGCCGTTCGCGCAGTCAATCGCGATCTTCATGCCGCGCAGATCGGTGCCGATCGCCTCGACGAGGTGCGCAATGTAGGAGTCCTTGGCCCACGCGTGGTCGGCGTTGATCTCACCGACGGCGTCACCGGTGGGACGGTCCCACTCGGTGTTCACGAGCGCCTCGATCTGGTCCTCCACGGAGTCGGCCAGCTTGTAGCCGCCGTGCGCAAAGAACTTGATGCCATTGTCGGGCATGGGGTTATGCGACGCAGAGATCATGACGCCCAGGTCCACGGTGTCCTCCGTGGCCGTCAGGTGCGCGACCGTGGGCGTCGTAACAACGCCGATACGAGTCACGTCCATGCCGGCGCTCGCCAGGCCCGCCGCGAGAGCGTGGTCGAGGAACTCGCCCGAAATACGGGTGTCTCGGCCGATGATCGCGCGGGGCTTGGAGCCGTCCGCACGCAGAGAGCCGCCGAACTGGCGGGCTGCCGCCTCGCCGAGCTGCAGCGCGAGGTCCGCGGTGATGTCAACGTTCGCCAATCCTCGCACGCCATCCGTGCCGAACATCCTGGGCATAGTCTCTCCGTTCAGTGGGTCATACGACTGCACTAAGCCTACCGCGCCCGCGCCTTCTCCTTGGCACGAGGCCGGGGCGCGGACAGCGGAGACGCTCACATCGCGGGCTATAGGACTCTACGTGTTGCTGGTAGCGTGACTTTTCGGTGCCGACGGCGAGGCCGCCGCACGCAACGAGGGTCGGGATCCTTCGGGGTCCCGCCTCCGTCGTCTCCGAGGAGCCATGGGGAGCGTCGGGACGCCTGCGAGCCGTCAGGCCCACTTCTGTTTCTGTGAAGGCATCCTGCGCATGTGGGCCCTTTCACTCGCACGTTCACCCGGTAGGTGGTGGCCTGCGCCCGGCGGGTGGATACCTGGGCCCACTATGCGCACGTTAACCCACCTAGTGGAGTGTTGGCGGCGGTGCCCAGCTTCCACTAGGTGGGTTTAGCTGCGCATGAGCGGGTTAGGGGTGCCAGTAGACGGGCCCGGCTGCCAGCATGGCCACCACGACAGACACCACTGCGCTCAAAACGCAGACCACCTCGCTCACAACACCCGGTTTTCACCGTTTTTCGCCGAGGTGGTCTGCACTTTGGGCACCACACCACCTCAAACCGTGACCTCACCACCACCAAAAGGGGGAAATGGCGTCATTAGAACCACGACACGCCGGCGACACGCCGACAGCCAGCTCCTAGTGCTGCAAAACCCCCACCGCCACCGGCACGGAGGGCGCCGGAGGGACCTGCCGCGGTGCCGGTGGGCGGTGGCGGGGCCTGGCCGGGCTTCGAGACGACGCGCCGAGCGAAGCTCGCGGCGCCGACGGCTCGCGGGCGGGCCGCCGCCCACCGGCACACACAGCAGCCGGGGCCTCCGACGCCCGCAACACCCGTGGGGCCACAGCAACACGTAGTGTCCTATAACCCCGCATCCCGGCACGCGCTGATAGTAAACGAAGGCCGCGCCCCGCAGGTGCGGGGCGCGGCCAACAGAAAATGTGCTGAGTGAAATCAGCGCTTCGAGAACTGCGAAGCCTTGCGGGCCTTCTTGAGGCCTGCCTTCTTACGCTCGGTGGCGCGGGCATCGCGGGTCAGGAAGCCAGCCTTCTTGAGGGCCGGACGGTTCGCGTCGCGGTCGATCTCGTTGAGGGCGCGCGACACGCCGAGGCGCAGGGCGCCGGCCTGGCCGGAGACGCCGCCGCCGTTGATGCGGGCGATGACGTCGAAGCGGCCGTCAATGTCGAGCAGCACGAAGGGGGACTTCACCAGCTGCTGGTGCAGCTTGTTGGGGAAGTAGTCCTCAAGGGTGCGACCGTTGATGGTCCACTTGCCGGAGCCGGGGACCAGGCGAACGCGGGCGACGGCCTCCTTGCGGCGGCCCAGGCCCGCGCCGGGCGCGGTGATGGACTGACCGGCGCCTGCGGGAGCCGACTCGGTCTCGGACGTGTAGGAGCTGGGGACGACTTCCTCGTCCAGCTCAGCGGAAACGATGGTCTCAGCCACGGTTCTCCTCAGGGTCAAAGGCGTTCAGCGACCGAAGGTCACTGAGCCACCTGGGTCAGTTCGTAGGGAACCGGCGACTGGCCGGCGTGGGGGTGCTCCGGGCCAGCGTAAACGTGCAGCTTCTTGAACTGCGCGCGGCCGAGGGAGTTGTGAGGAAGCATGCCCTTAACGGCCTTCTCGACGGCGCGCTCAGGCGTCGCGGCGAGGAGGTCACGGTAAGCGGTCGCGGTCAGGCCGCCGGGACGACCGGAGTGACGGTAGGCCATCTTCTGGTCGAGCTTCTTGCCGGTCAGAGCGACCTTGTCCGCGTTGATGATGATGACGTAGTCGCCCATGTCCATGTGAGGGGCGAACGTCGGCTTGTGCTTCCCACGGAGGAGGGCAGCGGTCTGGGCTGCCAGGCGACCGAGGACGACGTCGGTGGCGTCAATGACGTACCACTTCTTGTCCGCGTCCCCAGGCTTGGGTGAATAGGTGCGCACGGGCGTAACCTTCAATTCTTGTTGGTCATGGGACGCCGCGCCGGTTTCCGGGGGCATCCGCGATGAAACGGTTCGCGCGAGGCGTCGGCGAGCGCTCCTAGCGAGTGGGAGACACTAGGTACTCTGCTGACGCACAGCACTAGCCATATTATCTGTGCGCAGCCCGGCGGTCAAAGCGCGGCGAATACTGTGTCACATTCCTCAGCCGTCGTCGCCACAGCACGTGTCGCGCCTGGCCCGAGCCTGCTCGGCCCTCGCGCCCCACTGCGAAGGATCGGGATACTCGACACCTTCGAGGGTGAGTCCATGCGCGGGGGCGATCGGTGCGGCCTCGGAGCGGGACCGGGCCCGCAGGATCTGCGCAGGGTAGTCGACGTCGCGTGCGCCCGAGCCCACGAGGAGCAGTGCCCCCACCAGGGAACGGACCATCGAGTGGCAGAACGCATCCGCCTCGACTCGGAAGACAAGGGTTCCCTCGGGAGTCACGCTCCGCGTGCAACGTCCGCAGCGTCCGGATCGTCGTGGCTCCCTCGCGCGGCCGACAGAACCCGAGGAAGTCGTGTTCACCGAGCAGGGCGGCCCCGGCCTCGTTCATGCCAGCCTCGTCGAGGGGGTCCTCGACCCACAGGCGGTCCCAGCGCCCGATAGGCTCGGGACGATCGGACACCCGATAGGCATAAGCGCGCCCAAGGGCGGAAAAGCGCGCATCGAAACTGGGGTCGACGACGGCGGCCGAGTAGATGCGCACGTCGCAGGTCCCGCGCGCAGCAGCCAGGTCGCGCCCACGAGCGCGCTCGCCGTAGCGTCCGGAGAGAATCTTGTTCAGTCGGCGGACAATCGACGAGGCCACGGCCTCGTCGTCGGCCTCCCCTCCCCTGGGCGACAGTCGCGCCCAGGCTGCGTCGGAGATATCCGCGTGGCAGACCTGGTGACGCGCATGAACCCCCGCGTCGGTGCGACCGGCGACCGTCGTCACGATCTCTTCGCGCGAGCCCATGGCCAGCGCCGCTTCAATCTCACCCTGGACGGTGCGCAGTCCGGGCTGGGCGGCCCAACCTCGAAAATCGGTGCCGTCGTAGCCCAGGTCGAGGCGCAAGCGCCGCACGCTCACAGCTCCCACGCCCGAACGCCGCCGATAATGCCCGCATCGTTGGGCACGACGATGACGTCATCGCCCATGAGCCGCAGGTTCGAGGCAGTGATGCGCTTGGAGTTACCGCCGCCCAAGTAGAGGCGATCCCACATGTACATGGGCCGTAGGCCGTCCACCACACGACGAACACGGCGGGACCAGTGCACATCGCCCAGGCGCAGGCGCTCATGCTCGCCGATGTAGTCGTCGTAGGTCAGACCCCACCGAACGGGCCCCTGCGACACTTCGACGTGGGGCGCGAGCTGCCCACCGTCAAACACCGCGTTACCCAGGCCTGTGCCCAGAGTGATGATCATTTCGAGGCCGCGTCCCGTAATGGCCCCAGCGCCGGCAACCTCTGCGTCGTTCAAGACCTTGGTGGGCAGGCCGAGGGCGTCCTCGATCGCCCGACCCATATCGAAGTGATCCCACCGCTCCACGAGCTCGGGTAGCACGCGCGAACGCGGTCCGTCGCGCGTGATGTAGTGAGGGGTTGCGATGACGACGCCGTGGCGGATCATGCCCGGCATACCCATCGTCACTCGCGTCGCCGTGGGAAGCTCGCGCGCGAGGCCGATAACGGTTTCCACGAGAAGCTCGGGAGGTAGGGGATACGGGGTCGGAACCCTGCGAGGCGGGGCCATCATGGTGCCGCGCTCATCCACGACGGAGCCCTTGATACCACCGCCGCCGCAGTCAATCGCCAACGTCATCTCACGAGTCATGGCTTCAGGCTACCGGATACGGCAAGGGCCGGACACTCCTGACGGAATGTCCGGCCCAATGCTCGAGTTGATCAGTGACTCACGGTCACTTCTCGTCGGCGACCTGCTCGGCGGCGTCAGCAGCCTTGCCGGCCTCGGCGGCAACTTCCTCGGCCTCGTTGGCCATGACGAGATCGCCTTCCTCGCGAGCCTCTTCGGCGCGCTCGGCGGCAGCCTCGGCGGCCTTCTCGGCCTCTTCGGCGACGGCCTTGGCGGCGGTCTTCTCAGCAGCCTTCACGACGGCCTTCTTCTCGACCTTCTCCATGACGAGCTCAATGCGCATCAGGGGAGCGTTGTCGCCCTTGCGGTTGCCGACGCGGATGAGGCGGGTGTAGCCGCCGGCGCGCTCGGAATCCATCGCGGGGACGAGCTCCTCGAAGAGGATCGCGACGATGCCCTTGTTGGGGATCTTCTTCATGACCGTGCGGCGGGCGTGCTGGTCGCCACGCTTGGCCTTGGTGATGAGCTTCTCGACGTAGGGGCGCAGGGTCTTGGCCTTGGCCTCGGTCGTCGTGATCGCACGGTGTTCGATGAGCTGAGCTGCCAGGTTCGACAGGATCAGCTTCTGGTGTGCCGGGCTACCGCCCAGACGAGCACCCTTCTTGGGGGTGGGCATGAGTTTCTCCTACGGATTCAATGCGTCCATCGGACGCACGGGGTCAGATGGACTGGTCGTCCGAAAAGATCGCGGCGGACTCCGAGTCGCCGAAGCTCGGCATGACCGAGTCCTTCAGCGTCATACCAAGGGCCGCCAGGGACTCCTTGATCTCTTCGATCGACTTGGTGCCGAAGTTGCGGATGTCGAGCAGGTCGGCCTCCGAGTGAGCAACCAGCTCGCCGACGGTCAGGATGCCGCGGCGACGCAGCGCGTTGTAGGAACGCGACTGCAGGTTCAGGTTCTCGATCGGGAGAGCCAGATCGGCTGCGAGGGTGGCGTCGGTGGTGGACGGACCCACCTCGATGCCTTCCGCTTCCTCGTTCAGTTCACGCATGAGGCCGAACAGCTCCACCAGCGTCTTGCCGGCCGAGGCCAGGGCATCGCGCGGGGTGATCGCCGGCTTGGTCTCCACGTCGATGACGAGGCGATCAAAGTCGGTGCGCTGCTCAACACGCGTCGCCTCGACCTTGTAGGTCACCTTGACGACGGGCGAGTAGATCGAATCAATCGGAATGCGAGAGATCTCGGCCTGCGGATCCTTGTTCTGAGCGGCCGACACGTAGCCGCGGCCACGCTCGACGGTCAGCTCGATCTCCAGCTTGCCCTTCTCGTTGAGGGTGGCAAGGTGCAGATCGGGGTTGTGGATCTCCACGCCGGCGGGAGGCGTGATGTCGCCGGCGAGAACCTCGCCGGGGCCAGCCTTCCGCAGGTACATGACGACAGGCTCGTCGTTCTCGCTGGACAGGACGATCTGCTTGATGTTCAGGATGATCTCAGCGACATCTTCCTTCACACCTTCGATCGTGCGGAACTCGTGGGGGACGCCATCAATACGGATGGACGTCACCGCTGCACCCGGGATCGAGGACAGGAGGGTACGACGCAGGGAGTTACCGAGCGTGTAGCCAAACCCGGGCTCGAGGGGCTCCAGGGTGAAACGGGAGCGCAGGTCGCTGACCTTTTCTTCGGTCAGGATGGGTCGCTCTGCAATGAGCACGTCTATTCCTTTCTGGCCGGTGCCCGCTATATGACACCGGATATGGGAACCTGCTGAAGCAGGCTAAGGGAGTAAGAACCCGAAGGTTCAGACGTGGGGAGGGCAATGCCCTCCCGTCCACAAGTCAGCCGCGGCGGCGCTTCGGCGGGCGGGTGCCGTTGAAGGCCTGAGGCGTGACGTCCTGGATCGAACCGATCTCGAGGCCGGCGGCCTGGAGGGAACGGATCGCGGTCTCACGGCCGGAGCCGGGACCCTTCACGAAAACGTCAACCTTCTTCATGCCGTGCTCCTGGGCGCGACGAGCCGCAGCCTCGGCCGCGAGCTGCGCGGCGAAGGGGGTGGACTTACGCGAGCCCTTGAAGCCAACCTGGCCGGAGGACGCCCAGGCGACAACCGCGCCCGTGGGGTCCGTGAGGGAAACGATGGTGTTGTTGAACGTCGACTTGATGTAGGCGTGGCCGTTGGTGACGTTCTTCGAAATCTTGCGACGCGGCTTGCGGGCACCGCCCGAGCGCGAGGTCTTTGCTGCTGCCATTTCTGGTTCAGTTCCTTCTTGTCGCGGAAAGCTACCCCGAGGGATGCGCTCTCCCTAGGCCTTACTTGGCCTTCTTCTTGCCTGCAACGGTGCGCTTGGGGCCCTTGCGGGTACGCGCGTTGGTCTTGGTGCGCTGACCGTGGACCGGCAGGCCACGACGGTGGCGAAGGCCCTGGTACGAACCGATTTCGATCTTGCGACGAATGTCGGCCTGAACCTCACGGCGGAGGTCACCCTCAACCTTGAAGTTTGCCTCAATGTAGTCACGAAGCTTGACGAGTTCCTCTTCCGTCGCGTCCTTGACGCGAGTGTCCGGGCTGACGCCGGTGGCGGCGAGGGTCTCTGCCGCGCGGGTGCGGCCGACTCCGTAGATGTATGTGAGCGCGATCTCGAGCCGCTTCTCGCGGGGGAGGTCGACGCCGGCAATACGTGCCATGGTGATGTTGCTCCAGTTGTTCATCGGAGGTCGTCATCGCTCAGTCCGGGCGAGCAGCCCGGCCTCGGCCTCCGAACCGAGGGTCACCCACGAGTGGGTGCTTAGAGTGATGCTGTGGGGCTTGGTGCCCCGCGGGTCGCAGCGGGTCTCAGCCCTGGCGCTGCTTGTGCCTGGGGTTGTCGCAGATGACCATGACGTTGCCGTGGCGACGAATCACCTTGCACTTGTCACAGATCTTCTTGACACTCGGCTTGACCTTCATGGTTGTTACCTCCACTGCCTGTCGGGCAGTTTGTGTCGGGTCACTTGTAGCGGTAGACGATACGGCCTCGGGAGAGGTCGTAGGGGCTCAGCTCGACGACAACTCGATCCTCGGGCAGGATGCGGATGTAGTGCTGACGCATCTTTCCCGCAATGTGGCCGAGAACCACGTGGCCATTCTTCAGTTCCACACGGAACATCGCGTTAGGCAGGGCCTCAACGACCGTGCCTTCCATCTCAATGACGCCGTCTTTCTTCGCCATATCCTCCGTTTATCCTCTACATGTCTCGGATAGGTTGCGGCGGATGCCGCTAGGCATAGTGCACCGACGAATACCGGATGCAGATACGCCCAAGGAACTACTCTACGGCATTCACGCCCGTCGGCGGTAGTCGGGGTCCCTGTCGGTTCGCTCACGTTTAATGCGTCACATTTCCTCAAAACGCCGCCACAGTTTGTCTTATATCGACGAGGCCGGGGCACACCGCGCTTCACTGCGCCCCTCAGCGCAGAGTGCCAACCGAGCGCGCACCGGCCACTGCCTCCAACACACATCCGGATAGGTAACCAACATCCGGATAGGAAACGAACATCCGGATAGCTTAATAACCTATCCGGATGTGCATAACCTATCCGGATGCGCGCAACCCATCCGGATAGGTCCCAAACAGAGGGAACCACGCGCCTCACGACGCACAAGCACGACGGCGCAGCCGTATAGACTGATTGAGCAGAGTGCAGGTACTCGCAGGTCATGGTCCCTCGGCAGACTACCGGGCCCGACCACACAAATGTCGCATGCAATTCGATTGGACGAAGATTCAACGAAGCCTCAAAACGTTGTAACTCCAACGCTGCGAAACCATGGTTCGAAATAGTCGCAGGGGAATTGCATGCGAAATTGATGAAGAAGACTCAGAAGGCACGGGGCCGCGGCCTGGTCGCGCATCGAATCGCCGCCACAGTTTGTCTTATATCGACGAGGCCGGGGTTCGCCACGCGCCGCCAGTGTGGAGGGCGCTGGCGGGGCCGCGGGGCCTGGCCGGGCTTTGAGCCGACGCGCCGAGCGAAGCTCGCAGCGCGGCCGGCGAGCGGGCGGGCGGGCCCGACGGCGCCCGGAACACCGGTGGCGCAGCCAGCAGGAACACCGGTGGCGCAGCCAGCAGGAACACCGGTGGCGCAGCCAGCAGGGACACCGCTGATCCGCTGCGGCCTCGTCGACGAACAAATCGGGCCCGATACCTGCGTGAGGTACCGGGCCCGCATGCGTCTGTGATGTCAGTCGAGTGACACCGGGGTGACGCCGTAGGGCGCCAGTCCGGCCACTCCCCCGTCGCGCGCCGTCAGAACGGAAACACCATCCTCGGTGATCGCAATCGAGTGCTCCCAGTGGGCGGCGTCGCGGCCGTCGACCGTGCGCACCGTCCACTCGTCATCATCCGTCTGCGAAGCAATGTCCCCGCGGGTGAGCATCGGCTCGACCGCCAGGACCATGCCAGGCTTCAGGCGAGCCTGAATCCCGCGGACGTTGTAGTTGAGAACGTCCGGCGGCATGTGCATCTTCGTCCCGATACCGTGGCCAACAAACTCCTCGATGATGCCAGCTTCCCAGCCGTTGATAAGAGCATTCTCTGCGACAACGGTCTCAACCGCGTTGCCGACCGCGCTAATGCGCTTGCCGGTCGCAAGCCCCGCCAGGGCAGCCCACAGGGACTCTCGCGTCACTGCGTCGAGCTGACGACGCTCACGCAGCAGGTCCTCGTCCACTCCGGCGATAGCGCCGGAAGCGCGCTCCCCCGCCGCGAAGTCAGCGTCCGGCACGAAGGTTTCACCAACGATGACGCTGAAGGCGGCGTCCCCGTGCCACTGACGACCACCGCGCTCCACGTACGCGCCGCAGTCGAAGGACACGATGTCGCCAGGAGCCAGCTCATAGTCGCCCGGGATGCCGTGAACGATCACATCGTTCACCGAGATGCACACGGTGGCCGGGTATCCGTAGTAGCCCTTGAAGTTCGAGGTCGCTCCCCCGTCGACGATCGCCTGGGCGCTCACCTCGTCCAGCTCGCGCGTCGTGATGCCGGGGCGAATGGCACCGCGCAGGGCCTCGTGGATGGACGCGACGACCAGGCTGGCCTCGCGCATCCATCGAAGCTCCTGCGCGGACTTCAGTTCAATGCGTGGCATCGCTTAGTTCTTTGCCACCGAGTCGAGGATCTCGAAAATGCGAGCCGTGACCTCGTCGACCGTACCGGAGCCGTCCACGACTTCAAGGAGGTCCTGGTCGACGTAGTAGGTGGCGACGGGCTCCGTCTGCTGGTGGTAAACCTCCAGGCGGTGGCGCATGACCGGCTCGGTGTCGTCGGTGCGGTGCTGCTCCTGAGCGCGCTTGAGCATGCGCTCCACGACCTCGTCCTCATCCACCTGGATCTCCAGGACGACATCGATAGGCTTGCCCAGATCGAGGAGCATGTCGCGCAGGACGTGCGCCTGCTCCACGGAACGCGGGTAGCCGTCGAGGAGGAAACCGTCGGCAGCGTCGGGGGCTGCGAGGCGTGCCTTCACCATGGCGTTCGTCACCGAGTCCGGAACGAACTCGCCACGATCCATGTAGGCCTGCGCCTGCTTGCCAATCTCCGTACCTTCCGCCATGTTGGCACGGAAGATGTCGCCCGTCGAAATAGCCGGGATACCAAGGCGCTCAGCGATGCGCGAGGCCTGGGTGCCCTTACCAGCTCCGGGAGGGCCGAGGAGGATGACGACTGTCATTTCAGGAATCCTTCGTAGTGATGCTGCTGCAGCTGCGTGTTGATTTCCTTCACCGTCTGCAGACCAACGCCGATGATGATGAGCAGCGTGGTGCCACCGAAGGGCATCTGCGAGCTCGACAGCTTCAGCGGGATGATCGCCAGAGACGGCAGGAGGGCAATGATCACCAGGTAGAGGGCACCGGCAGAGGTGATTCGGTTGATCACGTAGCGCAGGTACTCAGCCGTGGGGCGTCCCGCACGGTATCCGGGGATGAAGCCTCCGTACTTCTTCATGTTGTCCGCAACCTCGTCCGGATTGAACGTAATCGCGGTGTAGAAGAAGGTGAAGAACAGGGTCATGAGGGCGTAAATCGTCAGGTAGAACGTACTGCCCTGCGTGAAGTGCGCGGAGATCCACTGGACCCACTGATCATCCGGCTTGCCGAACTGCGCCGCCATCGGGGGCAGGCAAGAATCGAGGACGCGAAGATGACGGGGATAACGCCCGACATGTTGATCTTCAGCGGGATGTACGTCGTCGTGCCGCCGTACTGACGACGGCCGATCATGCGCTTGGCGTACTGGACGGGAATGCGGCGCTGCGCCTGCTCCACGTAGACGACAGCGATAGCGACGAGCAGAAGAAGCGCAACAATTGCGGCGACCGAGCCCCACTTGCCGGCCTGGCCAATGGAGAGCAGCTGCTCCGGCAGGCGGGCAGCGATGGACGTGAAGATCAGTAGCGACATACCGTTACCGATGCCGCGCTCTGTGATGAGCTCGCCCAGCCACATGATGACGCCGGTACCAGCCATCATGACGACAATCATCATGATGAACGTGAGAACCGAGCGGTCCTTGATGATGTCGTACTGGCACGACTGGAAGAGCTGGCCGCTGCGGGCGAGAGAGATCGTCGTGGTTGCCTGCAGGATGCCCAGGAAGATCGTCAGGTAACGCGTGTACTGCGTGAGCTTGGCCTGGCCGGTCTGCCCCTCCTTGTGGAGGTCATCAAAACGAGGAATGACGACCCTCAGCAGCTGAATGATGATCGACGCGGTGATGTAGGGCATGATGCCGAGCGCGAAGATCGACAGCTGGAGGAGCGCTCCACCCGAGAACAGGTTGACGAGGTCGAGCAGCGACGCCTGCGACTCCTGCGCCATGCAGCGCTGGACGGCCTGCGAGTCCACGCCGGGCGTCGGGATGAATGACCCCAGCCGGAATGCGGCCATGATGAACAGGGTAAAGAGCAGCTTCCGACGCAGGTCGGGGGTACGGAACGCCTGGGCGAATGCACCGAGCAAGGCTTCCTCCTACGGGTGATGGGCAAGCGGGGCAGAGCCCCTAGACTGATCCAGCTTACCCGACACGGGTAGCGGTTGGCGATATCCAATCATTAAAAAAGCGCATTGCCGTGTATTTAACGAAACACGGAGCGCGTGATCCCCGATGCGGAGATCAGTCGTTTTCGCGGGCAAAAGGCCATTTGACAGCCTGTCGCCCGCGATACGACCGACACGTAACGGGGGTGGTCCCTCGCAGGACCACCCCCGTTCACCGTCAGCGAGCCGAGATGGACCCGCCGGCAGCCGTGATCTTAGCCTCGGCAGAGGACGACCAGGAGTCGACCTCGACCTCGAGCTTCACGCTGAGTTCGCCGGTACCGAGCACCTTGACGGGCGCGGAGTCGCGAACGGCGTGCTTGGCGATGAGATCCTCAACCGTGACCTTGCCGCCCTCGGGGAAGAGCTCCCCGAGCTTGCCAACGTTCACGACCTGGTACTCAACGCGGAAGGGGTTCTTGAAGCCGCGAAGCTTCGGCAGACGCATGTGAATCGGCATCTGGCCACCTTCGAAGCCGGCAGCAACCTGGTAACGGGCCTTGGTGCCCTTGGTGCCACGGCCAGCGGTCTTACCCTTCGAACCTTCACCGCGACCCACGCGGGTCTTCGCGGTCTTGGCTCCGGGGGCAGGACGCAGGTGATGCAGCTTAACGATCTGCGTCTTGTTCGTGGAGTCCGCCATTGTCAGTCGACCTCCTCAGCGGTCACCAGGTGACGCACGGTGCGAACGGCGCCCAGAACGACGTCCGTCTGCTCACGCACGACACTCTGGCCGATCTTGCGCAGCCCGAGGGTGCGCAGCGTGTCCTTCATGTTCTGCTTCGCGTGAGCAGAGGACTTGACCAGCGTGATCTTGATGTTCTTCGCCATCACTTAGCCTCCCCTGCAGCGGCCTTATCGGCCTCGGCGGCCTCGGCAGCCGCGCGCTTCTCGGCCTCGCCCTCTGCGCGAGCGCGCAGCATGGACGCGGGAGCAACGCGCTCGAGGGGCAGGCCGCGGCGAGCGGCGACAGCCTCGGGCTGCTCGAGCTGCTTGAGTGCGTCAACCGTCGCGTGGACGATGTTGATCGCGTTGGACGAGCCCAGCGACTTGGTGAGCACGTCGTGGACGCCCGCGGCCTCCAGGACGGCGCGCACCGGGCCACCGGCGATAACACCGGTACCGGGGGCGGCCGGACGGAGCAGGACGATACCGGCGGTATCGCGGCCTGCACCACGTGCGTGATCGTGCGGCGGATCATCGGGACGCGGAAGAAGTTCTTCTTCGCCTCCTCAACGCCCTTGGAAATGGCCTGAGGAACTTCCTTGGCCTTTCCGTAGCCGACACCCACCGTGCCTTCGCCGTCACCCACGACGACCAGGGCGGTGAAGGAGAAACGACGTCCACCCTTCACAACCTTGGAGACGCGGTTGATCGTCACGACGCGCTCGATGTACTCGTTCTTGTTCTCGTTGTTCCGGCGGTTATCGCGATCGTTGCCGCGGCCGGAGCGGCGCTCACGGCGATCGTTGTTCTCGCCCGCGCCCGAACCGTTCCTGTCTCGCTGCTGTGCAGCCATCAGATGATCTCTCTTTCTTTCGGCTCGTTCACAGCTCGAGTCCGCCCTCACGGGCGGCCTCGGCAACGGCCGCAACGCGACCTGCGTACTTGTTACCACCACGGTCGAAGACGACGGCAGAGATGCCGGCAGCCTTCGCACGCTCGGCGATCAGCGCGCCAACCTTGCGAGCCTTGTCGGTCTTCGTGCCCTCGGAACCAGCAACCTCGGTCTCGATGTCGGAGGCCGACACCAGGGTGTGGCCGACCGTATCGTCGATGACCTGAGCCACCATGTGGCGGTTCGAACGGGTGACGACCAGACGGGGACGCTCGGGCGTGCCGTTGATCTTCTTGCGGAGGCGGAGGTGACGGCGCTTGCGAGCGACGAACTTGCCCTTGCCCTTGATCGAGTAAGCCATCACTTACCAGCCTTTCCGACCTTGCGACGGATGGTCTCGCCCACGTAGTGGATGCCCTTGCCCTTGTAGGGCTCCGGCTTCTTCAGCTTGCGGATGCGAGCAGCGGTCTCGCCGACGAGCTGCTTGTCGATTCCGGAGACCGTGAACAGCGTCTGGGACTTCGGAGCAATCGTGAACTCGATGCCCTCGGGCGGGGTGATGGTGATCGTGTGGGAGAAGCCCAGGGAGAACTCGAGGTCCTTACCCTTGGCGACCACGCGGTAACCGGTGCCCGTGATTTCGAGATCCTTCTTGTAGCCCTCGGTCACGCCAACAATCATGTTGGCGATCAGCGTGCGGGACAGTCCGTGGAGCGAACGCGAGGTGCGCTCGTCGTTCGGACGCTCAACGACAACCTGGCCGTCTTCGATCTTCGCGACGATGGGCTCGGCGACAACGTGAGAGAGGGTGCCCTTGGGGCCCTTCACGGTCACGTTCTGGCCGTCGATCGTCACGTCGACGCCGGCGGGGATAGCGATGGGATTCTTACCAATTCGCGACATTGTTCAGCCTCCTCATCACCAGATGTAGGCGAGGACTTCCCCACCCACACCCTTCTCGGCTGCCTGGCGGTCGGTGAGCAGGCCGGAGGACGTGGACAGAATCGCCACGCCGAGGCCGCCGCGGACCTTGGGCAGGTTGGTGGACTTGGCGTACACGCGCAGACCGGGCTTGGACACGCGCTTGAGCCCCTGGATAGCGGCTTCGCGGTGCGAGCCATACTTCAGGTTGATCGTCAGGGTCTTGCCCACGCGGGCATCCTCGACGGAGGTCGAGGCGATGTAGCCTTCCTCGACCAGGATGTTCGCAATCGCGTTCTTGAGCTTCGAGTACGGCATGGAAACCGCATCGTGGTGCGCACGATTCGCGTTGCGCAGACGCGTCAGCATATCTGCAATCGGGTCTGTCATTGTCATGGGGGTTTATTCCCCTTCCTCGTCGCGGTTTCTCCGGTTACCCGGGACCTGCGACGTTCGTTTTACCAGCTGCTCTTGGTGACACCGGGGAGCTCGCCACGGTGGGCAAGCTCGCGCAGGCACACGCGGCACAGTCCGAACTTGCGGTACACCGAGTGCGGACGACCGCAACGGTTGCACCGGGTGTAGGCACGCACGCCGAACTTCGGCTTGCGGGCAGCCTTGACCTTCAGGGATGTCTTGGCCATGGGTCAGTCCTCCTTGAACGGGAAGCCGAGGTGACGGAGAAGGGCGCGACCCTCTTCGTCGGTGGTGGCCGAGGTGACAACCGTGATGTCCATGCCGCGCACTCGGTCGATCGAGTCCTGGTCGATCTCGTGGAACATCGACTGTTCCGTGAGACCGAAGGTGTAGTTACCGTGACCGTCGAACTGCTTGGGGGACAGTCCGCGGAAGTCACGGATACGGGGAAGCGCCGTCGAGAGGAGGCGGTCCAGGAACTCCCACATGCGGTCGCCGCGAAGCGTCACGTGCGCACCAATCGCCTGGCCCTCACGCAGCTTGAACTGCGCGATGGACTTCTTGGCGCGGGTGGTCACGGGCTTCTGGCCGGTGATCGCGGTGAGGTCGCGGATCGCGCCCTCGAGTGCCTTCGAGTCGCGAGCGGCCTCGCCGACACCCATGTTGACGACAATCTTCGTCAGTCCGCCGACCTGCATGACGTTCTCGTGCTTGAACTCTGCACGGAGCGCCTCGCGGATCTCGGAGACGTACTTTTCCTTCAGACGCGGGGCCATGCTCAGATCTCCTTGCCCTGCTCAACGCCGCGCTGCGCGCCGCCACGAGCCACGCGGACTCGGACGGTGCGGGTGCGGCCGCCGCGCTCAACGGTATCCTCGCGGAAACCGACGCGAACGCGCTTCTTGGTCTCGGGGTCGACCAGAGCGACCTTCGACAGGGCGATGGGGGCTTCGATGGTCTCGATGCCGCCGGCGCTGCCCTGCTGGCCCTGGCGCACGTGGCGCGTCTTCAGGTTGATGCCCTCGACGAGGACCTTGCCCTCAGCCGGGAACACCTGGATGACGCGGCCCTGCTTGCCCTTATCGCCGGGCTTCAAGGGCTCGAGGCCCTCCTCAGCGCGACGGGCGTTGCGCTTGGCCAGCGCCTTCTCGTCGGACGTGCGTCCGCGAACGACCTCGACGAGGTCATTCTTACGAATCTTGGCTGCCATGGATCAGATCACCTCCGGAGCGAGGGAGACGATACGCATGAACTTCTTGTCGCGCAGCTCGCGGCCCACGGGGCCGAAGATACGCGTGCCACGCGGCTCGCCATTGTTGTTGATGATGACGGCCGCATTCTCGTCGAAACGAATGTAGGAACCGTCGGGGCGGCGGGTTTCCTTACGCGTGCGAACGATCACTGCCTTGACGACTTCGCCCTTCTTGACGTTGCCGCCGGGGATGGCGTCCTTCACGGTAGCGACAATGGTGTCGCCGATACCCGCGTAGCGCCGACCCGAGCCACCGAGAACACGGATGGTCAGGATCTCCTTGGCCCCTGTGTTATCGGCGACCTTCAGTCGCGACTCCTGCTGGATCATTTTCTATTGACTCCTGTCGTCGTGCCGGTTCTCTTCCGGATTGTACCGGTCGAGCCTTGCCGAACGGATTTCGGTCTGTGAGCGAAGGTCACTTCGCCTTTTCGAGGATCTCCACAACGCGCCAGCGCTTGGTGGCCGACAGCGGGCGGGTCTCCATGATGAGGACGAGATCGCCGACACCGCACTCGTTGTGCTCGTCGTGAACCTTGACCTTCTTGTTCTTGCGCATGACCTTGCCGTAGAGGGCGTGCTTGACGCGGTCCTCGATCTGGACGACAACGGTCTTGTCCATCTTGTCGCTGACGACGTAGCCGCGACGGACCTTGCGCTCGTTACGAGCGGTGGTTTCTGCCATCAGGCTCACTCCTCAGTGCTCGGGGCGGTGCGGTAGCCAAGCTCCCGCTCACGCGCGATGGTGTAGATCCGGGCAATGTCGCGGCGCACGGTCTTCATGCGACCGTGATCCTCGAGGTTGCCAACGGCCTGCGCAAAACGCAGGTTGAACAGCTCAGCCTTCGCCTTCTCCAGCTCCTTGGACAGCTGGGAGTTGTCCATTGCGTCGAGCTGCTCGGTGGTCAGACCCTTATCTGCCATCAGATGTCACCACCCTCTCGGACCACGAAACGGGTCTTGATAGGAAGCTTGTGCTGGGCACGGCTGAGGGCCTCGCGAGCGAGCTCCTCCGGGACGCCTGCCAGCTCGAACATGACACGTCCGGGCTTGACGGGGGCAACCCACCACTCCGGAGCGCCCTTACCGGAACCCATTCGGGTTTCGGCGGGCTTCTTCGTCAGGGGACGGTCCGGGAAGATGTTGATCCAGACCTTACCGCCACGCTTGATGTGACGCGTCACGGCGATACGTGCCGCCTCAATCTGACGGTTGGTGATGTACGCAGGCTCGAGAGCCTGGATGCCGTAGTCGCCGAACGCCAGTTCGGTGCCACCGGAGGCAAAGCCAGTGCGGTGAGGACGGTGCTGCTTGCGGTACTTAGTCCGACGGGGAATGAGCATTGGGCTCAGGCCTCCGATCCGGTCGTGGGCGCAGCGGCCTCGGAGGCCGAAGCCTCACGGGGAGCCTGCTGCGCAGCGGTCTCCTGGTTGGGGCGTCCACCGCGGCGGGGGCCACGGCGGCCATCGCGACGGCCGCCACGCTGGGCCTGCTCGGCCTGCTGGCGAGCGAACTCGCGCTCGGTGATGTCGCCCTTGTAGATCCACACCTTGACGCCGATACGACCGAAGGTCGTGCGGGCCTCGTGGAATCCGTAGTCGATGTTCGCGCGAAGGGTGTGCAGCGGCACGCGGCCCTCACGGTAGAACTCGGAGCGGGACATTTCAGCGCCACCCAGACGGCCGGACACCTGGACACGAATGCCCTTGGCGCCAGCGCGCTGCGCGGACTGGATGCCCTTACGCATCGCACGACGGAAGGACACGCGAGCAGCGAGCTGCTCCGCAATGCCTGCGCAACGAGCTGCGCTTCGAGGTCGGGGTTCTTCACCTCAAGGATGTTCAGCTGAACCTGCTTGCCCGTCAGCTTCTCGAGCTGAACGCGCAGGCGGTCGGCCTCTGCACCACGGCGACCGATGACGATGCCCGGACGAGCGGTGTGCAGGTCGACGCGAACGCGGTCACGCGTACGCTCGATGCTCACCTCGGCAATGCCGGCGCGCTCGAGGTTGTCGGTCAGGAACTTGCGGATCGCGACGTCTTCGGCCACGTAATCCGCGTAGCGCTGTCCCTTGGTGGTGGAGTCGGAGAACCAGCGAGACCGATGGTCAGTGGTGATTCCCAGACGGAACCCGCGGGGGTTGACCTTCTGACCCATATCAGCGGTCTCCCTTCTTCTTGTCTTCCTTGGTCCCCACCACGATGGTGATGTGGGAGGTGCGCTTCAGGATACGACCGGCGCGGCCCCTGTGCACGGGGACGGATGCGCTTCATGGTCGGACCCTCGTCCACGTATGCCTCCAGGACGAGCAGGTCGGCCTCGTTGAAGGTCTCGCCGGCGTTCTCAGCCTTGACCTTCGAGTTGGCGACGGCGCTCAGGAGCACCTTGCGGACATCGGTGGCGACGGCCTGCGGGGCGAACCGCAGAATGTCGGCGGCCTCCAGAACACGCTTGCCGCGAACCTCGTTCACAACACGGCGGGACTTCTGGGGCGTGACGCGGATGAATCGCGCCTGCGCCTTGGCTTCCATGTATCTGCCTCTTCTTCCGTGGGGCCGGCTCAGCGCCGACGTCCCTTACGATCGTCCTTGTCGTGGCTGCGGAAAGTACGCGTGGGAGCGAACTCGCCGAGCTTGTGGCCCACCATCGACTCGGTGACGAAAACGGGCACATGCTTACGGCCGTCGTGGACGGCGATGGTCAGACCCAGGAAGTCCGGGGTGATGACCGAGCGACGCGACCAGGTCTTGATGACGTTCTTAGAGCCGGATTCGTTCGCGGCGTCGACCTTCTTGAGCAGGTGGTCGTCGACGAACGGGCCCTTCTTCAAACTACGCGGCATTTCAATCGACTCCTACTCAGCGGTTCTTGCCGGTCTTGCGACGGCGGACGATCAGACGATCGGACGCCTTCTTCGGACGACGCGTACGGCCCTCGGGCTTGCCCCAAGGCGACACGGGGTGACGACCACCGGACGTGCGGCCTTCACCACCGCCGTGCGGGTGATCAACCGGGTTCATAACGACACCACGGACGTGCGGGCGCTTGCCCTTCCAGCGCATACGGCCGGCCTTGCCCCAGTTGATGTTCGACTGCTCGGCGTTACCGACCTCGCCGATGGTGGCGCGGCAGGTGGCCTCGACGTTGCGGATCTCGCCGGAGGGCATACGCAGCTGGGCGAAGCGGCCTTCCTTAGCGACGAGCTGCACGGAGGTGCCAGCGGAACGAGCGATCTTAGCGCCGCCACCCGGGTAGAGCTCAACGGCGTGCACAACGGTACCCAGGGGGATGTTGCGCAGCTGCAGCGAGTTGCCGGGCTTGATGTCGGCGCCAACGCCAGCCTCGATCTGATCGCCCTGCTTGAGGCCGGTCGGAGCGAGGATGTAGCGCTTCTCGCCATCCGCGTAGTGCAGGAGCGCGATGCGAGCGGTGCGGTTGGGGTCGTACTCGATGTGAGCGACCGTTGCCGGGACGCCGTCCTTGTCGTGACGACGGAAGTCGATCACGCGGTACTGGCGCTTGTGGCCGCCGCCGCGGTGGCGGGAGGTCACGCGACCGTTGTTGTTACGGCCACCGGTCTTGTGCAGCGGGCGCAGCAGCGACTTCTCGGGGGTGTCGCGGGTGATCTCGACGAAGTCAGAGACGGACGAGAAGCGACGGCCCGGGGTCGTGGGCTTGTACTTGCGAATTCCCATTGTTCAAATGTCCCTTCGGTCCTCAGGCCTGATCGCCGAAGATGTCGATGGTGCCCTCACGCACGGTGACGATGGCACGCTTGACGTCCTTGCGCTTACCGATCCCGTTGCGGGTGCGGTAGGTCTTGCCCTTGCGGTTCTGGGTGGCGATGGAACCGATCTTGACGCCGAAGATACGCTCCAGGGCAATCTTGATCTCGGTCTTGTTCGCGCGGGGGTCAACCTCGAAGGTGTACTTGCCCAGGTCCATGAGGGCGAGCGACTTCTCGGTGGTGACCGGCTTCAGGATGATGTCGCGGGGGTTCTTGCCCGCTTCAATCGTGCTCACTTGGTCTCCTCCTTGGTACCGAGGAAGGACTCAAGGGCGGCCTGCGTGAAGACGATGTCATCGGCGTCCAGGACGTCGTACGTGTTCAGCTGGTCGGCCCACAGAACGTGAACCTCGGGAACGTTGCGCAGGGACAGCGCGGTCAGTTCGTTGCCACGCTCGAGGACGACGAGAGCCTGACGGTCCTCGACGATCGCGCGCAGAGCGGCGAGAGCAGCCTTGGTCGAGGGCTTGTCGCCTTCGAACAGGGCGGTGACAACGTGGATGCGGTCGGCGCGCGCACGATCGGACAGAGCGGAACGCAGAGCGCCCTGCTTCATCTTCTTGGGGGTGCGCTGGTCGTAGTCACGCGGCTGAGGGCCGTGGACGATGCCGCCACCGGTGAAGTGAGGCGCACGGATGGAGCCCTGGCGAGCGTTACCGGTGCCCTTCTGGCGGAACGGCTTCTTGCCGCCGCCAGCGACCTCACCGCGGGTCTTCGTCGCGTGCGTGCCCTGACGGGCGGCCGCAAGCTGAGCGACGACAACCTGGTGCATCAGCGGAATGTTGGTGGGGACGTCGAAAATGGACCCGGGGAGAACGACGGAGCCCGCCTTCTTGCCCTTGAGGTCGATGACGTCAACGTTACGATCGTCAGCCATGATCACGCACCCTTCACGGAGGAGCGAACCAGGACAACGCCGTTCTTGGGGCCGGGGATGGCACCGCTGATGAGCAGCAGGCCCTTCTCGGTGTCGACGGCCTGGATCGTCAGGTTCTCAACAGTACGACGGTTGCCACCCATGCGGCCGGCCATGCGCAGGCCCTTGAAGATGCGACCGGGCGTCGCGCAGGCGCCGATCGAACCGGGCTTGCGGTGGTTGCGGTGCGCACCGTGGGAGGCGGAAACGCCGGCGAAGCCGTGACGCTTCATAACGCCGGCAAAGCCCTTGCCCTTGGTGGTGCCGGAGACGTCGACAGCCTGGCCAGCCTCGAAGGTGGCGGCGTCGAGCTCCTGGCCGAGCTCGTAAGAGTCGTGCTCGGAGGTGCGAACCTCAACGAGGTGACGGCGCGGAGCAACTCCGGCCTTCTCGAAGTGGCCCTGCAGGGGCTTGGTGACCTTACGGGAGTCAATCTCGCCGAAGCCAAGCTGGATAGCGGAGTAGCCGTCGACCTCTTCGGTACGAACCTGGGTGACGACGTTGGTGCCGACCTGCACGACAGTCAGGGGCACGAGGTGGCCGTCGGCATCCCAAACCTGGGTCATGCCGAGCTTGCGGCCGAGCAGCGCCTTGACGGGCGCGGCAGCGTGCTGCTTCTTGTTAGTCATTGCAGATGTCCTCAGAGCTTGATCTCGATGTTGACGTCCGCAGGCAGGTCGAGGCGCATGAGCGAATCGACGGCCTTGGGGGTCGGGTCGATGATGTCGATGAGCCGCTTGTGCGTGCGCATTTCAAAGTGCTCGCGGCTGTCCTTGTACTTGTGGGGCGACCGAATGACGACGAAAACGTTCTTCTCGGTCGGCAGCGGCACCGGGCCCACGACCGTGGCGCCAGCACGCTGTACGGTGTCCACGATCTTGCGCGCGGAGCTGTCGATGACCTCGTGGTCATACGACTTGAGCCGGATGCGGATCTTCTGTCCCGCCATGCCGTCTTACCTCTTCTCGTACAGATTCGCCGCCGGTCCCCGCACTCGGGCGTGTCGCAGCCGTTGTGCGCGCGATTGCTCGCGCTGGACCGACGTCTTGTCCAAAGATCTTGGGCATATTGCCCGATCCATACGTGATGGCACGCATGGACCACCCCAGAGACGCTGAGGCAACCGTGCCATTCTGTCAGAGTTCCACCCGCAAGCACAAACCCGAAAGGGCATTCTCGCATGTGAAACCACCGACAGATTGGCGTGGATCATGACCCAAGCTGCGCATAACAGCCCAGACCGTCACCAAGAAACTACCGTACCCCGCACTCGGGCGTGTCGCAACCGGGGATCGGTCACATTTCCATCAACGAGGCCGGGACAGTCCCTCAAATGCACAACACAACACGCTTCCACAGTGAGCCCACACACCACTTGCAGCACCAATGTCACAGACAACGCTGCGCTGAGCATTCACACATGCACAGCGGTGCGCACAAGCGGAGTAGTCGATCGCAACAACAGATGGCGAAAGGCCCCGCCTCTGAAAAGAGGCGGGGCCTTCAATGCCGCTGGATCAGCAGCGAATCAAATCTGAGTAAACCTCAGAGGGTGATTCACTTGCGGATCTCGGTGACACGACCGGAACCAACGGTGCGGCCACCCTCACGGATGGCGAAGCCGAGGCCGGGCTCCATAGCGATGGGCTGGATCAGCTCAACGGAGATCTCGGTGGTGTCGCCAGGCATGACCATGTCGGTGCCCTCGGGGAGGGTGATGACGCCGGTCACGTCCGTGGTACGGAAGTAGAACTGCGGACGGTAGTTGGAGAAGAACGGGTTGTGACGGCCGCCCTCTTCCTTCTTGAGGATGTAGACCTGGCCACCGAACTCGGTGTGAGGCGTGATGGAGCCGGGGACGGCCACAACCTGGCCACGCTCGACCTCGTCGCGCTTGGTGCCACGGAGCAGCAGACCACAGTTCTCGCCGGCCCAGGCCTCGTCCATCGACTTGTGGAACATCTCGATGCCGGTAACCGTGGTCTTCTGGGGCTCACGGATACCGAGGATCTCGACCTCGGAGTTGATGGGCAGCTTGCCACGCTCAACACGACCGGTGACGACGGTGCCACGACCGGTGATCGTGAAGACGTCCTCGATCGGCATGAGGAAGGGCTTGTCCATGTCGCGCTCGGGGGTGGGGATGTAGGAATCCACCGCGTCCATGAGCTCCTCGACCTTGGCAACCCACTCCGGGTCGCCCTCGAGGGCCTTCAGAGCGGAAACCTGGATGATCGGGGCGTCGCGATCGAAGTCCTGGGACTCGAGCAGGTCGCGGCACTCTTCCTCAACCAGCTCCAGCATCTCCTCGTCGTCGACCATGTCGGCCTTGTTGAGGGCGATGAGGATGGTGGGGACGCCGACCTGACGGGCGAGCAGAACGTGCTCGCGGGTCTGGGCCATGGGGCCGTCGGTGGCGGCGACCACGAGGATCGCGCCGTCCATCTGGGCCGCGCCGGTGATCATGTTCTTGACGTAGTCGGCGTGGCCGGGGGCGTCAACGTGCGCGTAGTGACGCGCCTCGGTCTGGTACTCGACGTGGGAGACGTTGATCGTGATACCACGATCGCGCTCCTCGGGAGCGTTGTCGACCTGATCGAAGGGGGTGAACTCGTTGAGTTCGGGGTACTTGTCGTGCAGCACCTTGGTGATAGCTGCCGTCAGCGTCGTCTTGCCGTGGTCAACGTGACCAATCGTGCCGATGTTGACGTGCGGCTTGGTGCGCTCAAACTTGGCCTTCGCCACTTGTGTCCTCCTGGACTCGGGTAGATATTCTCAGCCTACGGCTAGGTGCCACTTTAACACCCCTGGGGCTTGAGACCTACTGGGTTTACTTGAGTGTGAGGCGGCTCGCAGGGCAGGTCACCCTGCCCCACGAGCCCCCGGTGGGACTCAGTTGCCCCGAGACTTGCCGACGATCTCGTCCGCGACGGCGCGCGGAACCTCGGCGTAGCTGTCGAACTCCATGGAGTAGACAGCGCGGCCCTGCGTCTTGGAGCGCAGGTCGCCCACGTATCCGAACATCTCGGACAGCGGGACCTGAGCCTTGACGACGCGCACGCCGTGCTGCTCGTCCATCGACGAGATCTGGCCACGACGAGAGTTGAGGTCGCCGATGACATCGCCCATGTACTCCTCGGGAGTACGAACCTCAACGGCCATGATCGGCTCGAGGAGGACGGGGTTAGCCTTCTTAGCAGCTTCCTTCAGCGCCATCGAGCCCGCAACCTTGAACGCCATTTCGGAGGAGTCAACCTCGTGGTAGGCGCCGTCGAGCAGCGTGGCCTTGATGTCAACCATCGGGTAGCCGGCGAGAACGCCGGACTGCATGGCGTCCTTGATGCCCGCGTCGACCGACGGGATGTACTCGCGAGGAACGCGGCCACCGGTGACCTTGTCCTCGAACATGTACTCTTCCTCGGAGTCGGCCGGGAGGGGCTCCAGGGCGATGATGACACGCGCGAACTGACCGGAACCACCGGTCTGCTTCTTGTGCGTGTATTCGTACTTCTCGACCGTCTTGCGGATGGTCTCGCGGTAGGCAACCATCGGGTTACCCACGTTGGCCTCGACCTTGAACTCGCGACGCATACGGTCGACGATAATGTCGAGGTGGAGCTCACCCATACCACCGATGATGGTCTGGCCGGTCTCGGCGTCGAGCTCGACGGTGAACGTCGGGTCCTCTTCCGCCAGCTTCTGGATGGCGACGCCCATCTTCTCCTGGTCGGCCTTCGACTTGGGCTCGACGGCGACCTGGATAACGGGGGCGGGGAACGTCATCGACTCGAGGACGATCGGCTTGTCGATCGCGGACAGGGTGTCACCGGTCGTGGTGTCCTTGAGGCCGATCACCGCGTAGATGTGGCCAGCGTGTGCCACCTCAACGGGGTTCTCCTTGTTCGAGTGCATCTGGAAGATCTTACCGATGCGCTCCTTCTTGCCCTTGGTCGAGTTGAGGACCTGGGCGCCGGACTCGACCTTACCGGAGTACACGCGGATGAAGGTGAGCTTGCCGTAGAAGGGGTGAGCGGCGATCTTGAACGCCAGAGCGGAGAACGGCTCGTTCTCGTCGGGCTTACGGGTCTCGGTCTCTTCCTCGGTCTCAGAGCCGGGGAGGAAGCCGCGAACGTCGCCGATGTCGAGCGGGGAGGGCAGGAAGTCCACGACGGCGTCGAGGACGGGCTGCACGCCCATGTTACGCAGAGCGGTACCGCAGTAGACGGGGAACGCGCGCGAGGAGATGGTCAGGAGGCGGATGCCTTCCTTGATCTGCTCGAGCGTGAGCTCGCCGTTCTCCAGGTAGGCCTCGGTGAGCTCGTCGGAACCCTCGGCGGCGGCCTCAATGAGCGCCTCGCGGTACTCTTCAGCCTTTTCCTGGTACTCGGCGGGGATCGGGCCGCGCTCGACGATGGAGCCGAACGTATCGTTGCCCTTGTCGTCCTTGGCCGGGTAGGTCAGGGCCTCCATGGTCAGCAGGTCGATGTTGCCGACGAAGTCGTTCTCGGCGCCCATCGGGATCTGCATGACGATCGGGGTCGCGTGCAGGCGGTCGCGGATGGTACCAACCGAGAAGTAGAAGTCGGCGCCCATCTTGTCCATCTTGTTGATGAAGCAGATACGCGGAACGTCGTACTTGTCGGCCTGACGCCACACGGTCTCGGACTGGGGCTCGACGCCCTCCTTGCCGTCGAACACGGCGACAGCGCCGTCGAGGACGCGCAGGGAGCGCTCAACCTCAACGGTGAAGTCAACGTGACCGGGGGTGTCAATAACGTTGATCTGGTTACCGTTCCAGAAAGAGGTAACGGCGGCGGACGTAATCGTGATGCCGCGTTCCTTTTCCTGTTCCATCCAGTCGGTGGTCGAGGCGCCGTCGTGCGTCTCGCCCAGCTTGTAGTTGATGCCCGTGTAGAACAGGATTCGTTCGGTCACGGTCGTCTTGCCGGCATCGATGTGAGCCATGATGCCAATGTTGCGGACCTTGTTGAGATCCGTCAGCACCTCTAGTGCCACGAGTGTGGTTCCTTCGTTCGAAGTAATGGGTGTTCTTGCTGCGTGAGACGAGGCCCGGTTGCCCAGGCCTCGTCTTTAAATCACCAGCGGTAGTGCGCGAAGGCGCGGTTGGACTCAGCCATCTTGTGCATGTCCTCACGGCGCTTCACAGCGGCACCGAGGCCGTTGGAGGCGTCGAGGATCTCGTTGGCGAGACGCTCGGTCATGGTCTTCTCGCGACGCTGACGCGAGAAGTCGACCAGCCAGCGCAGGGCCAGCGTCGTGGCGCGCGCGGGGCGAACCTCGACGGGGACCTGGTAGGTCGCACCGCCGACGCGGCGGGAGCGGACCTCGAGGGCCGGACGAATGTTCTCGAGAGCGCGCTTGAGCACGGAGACGGGCTCCTGCTCGGTGCGCTCACGAACGGTTTCAAGTGCGCCGTAGACGATACGCTCGGCGACGGTCTTCTTGCCGTCGAGGAGAACGCGGTTGACCAGCTGGGTCACGACCTTGGAGCCGTAAACCGGGTCATCGACGAGGGGGCGACGGGGAGCGGGGCCCTTACGAGGCATTACTTCTTCTCCTTCTTCGCGCCGTAACGGGAACGAGCCTGCTGACGGCCGCGGACACCCTGGGTGTCGAGCGAGCCGCGGACGATGCGGTAACGCACGCCGGGCAGGTCCTTCACACGACCACCGCGCACGAGCACGATCGAGTGCTCCTGCAGGTTGTGGCCCTCACCGGGGATGTAGGCGGTGACTTCGATGCCGGACGAAAGGCGCACACGAGCGACCTTTCGCAGAGCCGAGTTCGGCTTCTTCGGCGTGGTGGTGTACACACGGGTGCACACGCCGCGACGCTGGGGGGAGCCCTTCAGCGCGGGGGTCTTCACCTTCGCGCGCTTCGAGACACGTCCCTTGCGGACGAGCTGCTGAATGGTAGGCACTGGGTCTCCAGTTTCTTTCCGTCGGCGGCCTCCCCTCGCTTTAAGGGGCGGCCCTGATTGTCAGTCTTCCGCGACTGCGTTCACCCCCGTGTGGGCACACGTGTCCGCCTGGGGGCCGGCGCGCCATGATAACCATGAGTGTCAGAGAATGACGCCCGGAGCTCCGACGGACGGAGCCCGCTCCCGGTTTCCCGGGCACAGAGGTTCCACAGAAGCGGGAACCACCCTCAAGGATAGTGGGAAACGTCGCCGTTCGTCAAAGGGGGTGCATTGTGGTTCCCCCCTCATCGACGAGGCCGGGGCACGCGAGCACTCTGAATGTTTCCTTCGCGCTCCCCCGTTTGCATGGACGGCCACGCTCCTGTTTGTCTCGGGCGTCCCTGCCGACAGGTCGGCGGGAACGCGCAGGGGCCCGCAGGCGTTTGCCTGCGGGCCCCTCCCCCAGGGTGCACGTTACTCAGTGCCACCCGAGGGTCTTGCTCCGTCCGATTGTTCCCGGATTGGTCACTCTTCCGCCGTCTGTGCCCCGGCCTCGTCGATCGAAGCGGCCGGTTCGACGGTGATCACGGCCTCGGCCTTGCGGGTGCGGTAGCGGCGGATCGCCACCACCTCAAGGCCGAGCAGGGCGAGGATCGCTGCCGCTGCCGCCACCCAGGTGATGTACTCCCACGCGTTCCGGGTCACCTCGGGCTGGCCGTTCTCGTACATCCACGAGTTTGCGACCGTGTAGAGGATGTTGTGCGAGGCGCGACGCAGAGAGCTGACGCCCGCCGCATCCTGCACGTTGACCGTGGCGATCGGCATGTCGATCGTGGCCAGCATGATGTCACCGCCGTTACGCGTGATCTGGTCGGCGTTCTGGTATCCCATGCCCGCGAAGTAGTCGGTGAGGACCATGCCGCGGAAGCCCCACTCGTCGCGCAGGACGTTGTTGAGCAGCGCCGAGTTTGCACCCGCGTACTCGGGGCCGATGTAGTTGAAGGCACTCATGATCGCGTGTGCGCCGCCGTCCTTGACGCCGATCTCGAAGGAACGCAGGTAGATTTCGCGCATTGCCTGCTCGTTCGTCCAGGTCGCCAGCATGTGCGTGCGGTTGGTTTCCTGGTCGTTGAGGGCGAAGTGCTTGAGGAAGGCGTACACGCCCTTGGCCTGGGCCCCCTTGATCTCCTCGGCAACCTGCGAGCCGGCCAGGACCGGGTCCTCCGAGAAGTACTCGAAGTTACGTCCCGCGTAGGCGTAGCGGTGCGTGTTCGTTGCCGGTGCATACCAGCCCGAGACCTGCATGTCGTGCGCCATCGTGCCGATCGCATCACCGAAGGAACGCGCGAGCTCCTTGTTGAAGGTTGCCGCCACGGACACCGCGGAGGGCAGGCCGATCGAGCCAACGCCCGTGAAGTTGTTGTTCAGCGAGGCCGGGCCGTCCACGTCGGAGACGCGCAGCTTACCGATCGAGGAGATCGCCGGGGAGCCGTAGCCACCCTTGGAGATGAGGGTGTTCATTTCCTTGACGGTGAGCTGGTCGAGGAGCTGATCCCACTTCGGGTCGTCGTAATCGAGGCCCGCAAGATCACCCAGGACGAGGCCGTTCTTGGCGCCCGTAGTGGGCATCGTCGCGCTGCTGTCAGCATCGGCGGCTTCTGCGTCGTAGTTCGACGTCGCGAGGAACTTCGCCTTGTTGGCGTCGCTCATCTCGAAGTTCGTGGGAGCCGCGGTTGCCTCCGCGAGGTTGGCGAAGCGGCCCGCGCGCGACAGGTAGGTGACGTCACCCTTCGCGTCGTCGAACTGGTTGGTGGCCACGACCTTGTCACCGTCGTGCGTGTTGTCGGCGCTGTTGAAGGTCTGCGCCGCATCCACCGTGTAGGTCTTCTCGTCGATGACGTCGTGCGAGTTGGAGCGCGTGGAGATCTTGTAGTCGCCGGCCTCAAGCACGTAGGCCTTCGCATTCACCGAGTCGTAGGAGGCGAGCGAATCGCGGTTCCAGGTGACCGTCAGCGTCTCGGACTCACCGGGCTCCAGCAGCTTCGTCTTCTCATAAGACAGCAGGTTCGCGGAAGCCTTTTCGATGCCACCGTCCGTGTAGGGCGGGTTGTCGTAGATCTGGACGATGTCCTTACCGGCAACCTGGCCGGTGTTCGTGACGGTCACGTCCGCGGACATGGTTCCCGTGGCCTCGTCGACCGAGATGTCGCTCATCAACTGGGAGAACGTCGTGTAGGACAGGCCGAAACCAAACGGGTAGACGACCTCGTTGCCGTAGTCGATGACACCCTCAGCGGCAGCCGTCTCGTACCAGCGATAGCCAACGTAGATCGAGTCGTTGTAGTTGACAAAGGACGGCTGCGTCTGGGTGCCCTTGTTAAAGGGATCCTCCTGGGCGAACTCCGTCATGTTCGTGTACTGGAAGTCGCCGAAGTTGTTCGCCGCGGGGCCCGCCTTGATGTCACGCGGGAAGGTGTCGGGGGTCTTCGCCGAGGGGTTCACCTCGCCGTCCAGGATGCGGCCCAGCGCGTTGAATCCAACCTGGCCGCCGGGGATTGCCCACACGATCGCGTCGATCTCCGGGTCGTCCTGAAGGTCACCGAGCTGGAAGACGTTGGCGGCGTTGATGACGACGATCGTCTTCGTCGAGGTCTTCTTCGCCAGCTCGATCATGTCCTTCTCGGGACGCGTCAGCTCGAGGTAGCCCTGGCCATCCTCGAAGTCCGTGTACTCCTCGGAGTTGTTCGTGTAGCTGAAGTACGGGTTGTCAGCCATCTCCTGGTTGACGTCGCGGGGCAGGTCGAAGCCCTCGCCGCCCGAACGGGCGATCGTCACGACCGCGGTGTCACCGAAGGCGGTGGCGTTGGAGAGCAGGTCATCCGAGTACTTGTCCTGCGTGGGCTCGGGCAGCGACCAGTCGGCCTTGAACATGCCGACCTCGGGGCGCTCAGCGCGGTAGGCGGTGTACAGGTTCGTCAGCTCATCATTCGTGGTGAAGCCGGCGTTGTGCAGGCCATCAAGCAGGGTCGTTGTTGGGTTGTCCTTCGACAGCGAGCCGGAGCCGGTGCCGCCGTAGATCGGGTTCGTCGAGCCCCAGCCCCACACGTTGATCGCGGAGCCCTTGGCGAGAGGCAGGGCACCGCCCTGATTCTTCAGGAGGACCATGCCCTCGTCAGAAATGTCGTTGCCCAGATCCTCCACCTGGGCCTTCGACGAGTCCGTGAGGGCGCCGGTGCCGGCCGCCAGGTCGAGCACCGTCTTGAAGCCGCCGTACATCATCGACACGACGGCCACGACGACGGCGATGAACGCCGCGACCCAGGCCGTCGAGCGCGTGAGCTTGCGGGCAGGCTTGCCCATCTTGAAAACAGCGAGGGAGACGATGATGGCGAGCGCCAGCGCCACGCCGATGACGATCAAGGGGACCTTGATCGACTCAACCATCTTCCACACATCAGACCAGTTGATGGAAAGCATTGTTGATGTCCTCTTTCAGTTCCGAAACCCTGCATCCCAGAGCCAGATCAGCTCCCTTTCCATCCCGTTTGTGTCTCCATAGACGTGGGTCACCGCAGACCAGAGGGCAGATGGGAACCGCCACCACCTATTCAACCGCACGGTCGGTCACCTCATGTGGGACCTCGTGTGTTCTGTCGGATTCAGCGCACAATCTGTCAGGGCGGGCTCGCTGGCGCCCCACGGGCATCGCCGCCTACGCGGGAAGGGACTCTGCCCGCCTGCCCCGCCACCGACGAAGGCAATGACAGGGGATGCGCGAGGGCCCGGCCCCCTCGCGGGGACCGGGCCCTGTACCGTTATCGACCGGATCTCCGATCAGTGTGCGCGGCGCCTCGCCACAACAAGGCCGACGCCGGCGACGCCGAGCAGGCCAACGAGCGCGATGGCAACGCCGGTGTTCGCACCGGTGCTGGCCAGCTTGGTGCCTTCAGGGTTCTTGTCACCCGCGGGCTGCGACTGCTCAGCAGTGGGCTGGGGCTGCTCGGGAGTGGGCTGGGGCTCCTCGGGAGTGGGCTGGGGCTCCTCGGGAGTGGGCTGGGGCTGCTCGGGCTTCGGAAGCTCGGGGAAATCGCACGTCGAAGACGCCGAGGTATCGGACTCGACGATGGCTGCGCCACTCGTCGTCGTCCCCGAGATCTTCACGAGCGGCGTAACCGCAGCGCTGCCGGTGATAAGGAATGAGAACTTCACCGATCCGTTGGCGGGAAGCTCGAGATCCTTGAAGGTCAGAACCTTGCCCGCGACCGTCGGCTCGGGGGCTCCGCTGGCCGACTGGGGAACGTAGGTGGCGTCGTCCGACAGTGTCGCGATGACCGTCTGGACCGACTTGACGTCCGGGTTCGGGTTCGTGATCGTCACGCCGATGGTGCGCGTCCCGGTGGAGTCGGCGCCCGGCTGGGCGACGGCGCATGTTGCGGAGGACAGCGCGACCTGGCCCTTCGGCGAGAAGGATGTAATGAGAGAGTAGTCGGCCGTCGTATTCGGCTCGAGGGTACGAGTCCAGCTCAGAGCCATGCCGTTGTCCCGGTTGTCATCGGCACGGTCAATTTTGCTGGGCAGCGGCGCACGACCCTTGACCTTGTCCCAGACCTCAACAAAGGAACCGTAGTAGTAATTCGAACCGGCGGTCGTCGGGACGAACTGCTCGACTCGGCCGCGATCCGTATGCTCACCGGTTTCCGGATCCGCCGCTCGACAGATGACCGTCCCCGCGTTGGCGTCGTACTCGCCGAAGCCGTAATCGTTGTCCTGGAGGTAGCAATCCGCCGCGTGGTAGAGAGTAAAGTCCTGAGCTGCATCCGAGATGTTCTTCACCGACGAGGTCGTCGTGTAGAATTCATTGCCCGTTGAGTAGGTGTCCGTCTGCGTAATCTCGAAACCGCCGCCGCGAACAACAGTCGTGAGGACCCACGGATCGGCTTGAGTGCCAGTTCCTGACTTCGTTTGCGAGACCGGCGTCCAGGCGATTGCCTTCGTATTCCTCGCAGAAATCGACGTCAGCTTCTGCGGTCCAAATAGCTCAGATCCTACAGCGAGGAACGTTCCACAGTCGGCTGGAGCAGTAGCGGAGCTGCCGTTGTAGAACTCGTTGTACTTATCGCCCTTGTAGTTGATCGAGCAGTTGAGGGTGTCGGAGATGGCGATCCGAACGAGCGGTCCGTCCGCATCCTCAATCGTGGGACCAGCCGCAAGGGCCGCCAACGGGTTGAGAACGAGGGTCGCGGAGCCGAGCGCAGCAATGACCAGTTTCTTGGACAGGCGCATGAGGAGACATCCTTAAGCGTTGATGGATATTGTGCAACCAATCTAGCATTCACATGACAGCTTTCCAACTGGTTGAACTTTCATGTTCAACCGTCGCAGCTGGCACTCAATCTACGCCGCCGTGAGACATCCCCGGCGCACTCAGGGCAAGCAAGCAGATACGACAAGGGGCCCCGGCCTTGTCACGTTCTCACGGACAAGGCCGGGGCCCAAGTGGTCACGAACCGGATTACTCGCGGAAGTTCATGCCAAAGTCGATGGCGCCCAGCGCGTCGAGGAAGTCCTCGGACACAGAGCCGTCACCGAAGTCGGCCTCGGAGTAGTTCGAGTTCGCCATGGCCTCAGCCGTCGGCTCAACGATAACGTCGTTGTAGCGCGACAGGCCGGTGCCAGCCGGGATGAGCTTACCAAGGATGACGTTCTCCTTGAGGCCCACCAGGGAGTCCGACTTGCCGTTCATGGCGGCCTCGGTCAGGACCTTGGTGGTCTCCTGGAAGGACGCGGCCGACAGCCACGAATCCGTGGCCAGCGACGCCTTCGTGATGCCCATCAGCATCTGGCGACCGGAGGCGGGCTGGCCGCCCTCGGCTGCGACGCGACGGTTCTGCGTCAGGTACGCCATGCGGTCGACGAGCTCGCCGGGCATGAACGTCGTGTCGCCGGGCTCCAGGATGGTGACGCGGCGCAGCATCTGACGGACGATGACCTCGATGTGCTTGGCGTGAATGCCCACGCCCTGGTCGCGGTACACCTTCTGGACCTCGTCCACGAGCATCTTCTGGGACACGTTGCGGCCCATGATGCGCAGGATTTCCTTGGGATCCAGCTGGCCCTCGGTCAGCGGGGTGCCGGCCTCGATGTGCTGGCCCTCGGAGACGAGGAGCTTCTGGCGACGCGAGACCTCGATGACCAGGTCTTCCTTGCCGTCGTCACGGGTGATGACGACCTTACGCGCGCTCGGGTCTTCGTCGTCGATGTGGACGCGGCCGGCGGCCTCGTTCATCTTCGCCTCGACCTTCGGGCTACGGGCCTCGAAGAGTTCCTGGACACGGGGCAGACCCTGCGTAATATCCGCAGCAGAGGCGGCGCCACCGGTGTGGAACGTACGCATCGTCAGCTGCGTGCCGGGCTCACCAATCGACTGTGCGGCGATAATGCCGACGGCCTCGCCGATGTCGACCTGCTTGCCGGTGGCCAGCGAGCGACCGTAGCAGGCCGCACAGGTGCCAACCTGCGACTCACAGGTGAGAACAGAACGGCAGACGATCTGCGCAACGCCCGCAGCAACGAGCTCAGCGAGCTGGTCGTCGCCCAGGTCGGTGCCCGCGGGCATGACGACCTCTCCGGCCTCGTTCACCGCATCACGGGCGAGGTTACGAGCGTAGGCGGTCGTCTCGATGGTCTCGGACGCCTCCCACTCACCGAACTCGTTCTTGTGAGCGATGTCGATCTTCAGCCCGGCGCGGGTGCCACAGTCGGCCTCGCGGACGATAACGTCCTGCGAGACGTCGACCAGACGACGGGTCAGGTAGCCCGACTCGGCGGTACGCAGAGCCGTATCGACCAGACCCTTACGGGCGCCGTGCGTGGCGATGAAGTACTCGAGAACCGTCAGGCCCTCGCGGTAGTTCGCCTTAATAGGCTGCTCGATCAGCTTCTGCTTCGGGTCGGACACGAGGCCACGCATACCGGCGATCTGCTGAACCTGCGACCAGTTACCACGAGCGCCGGAGTTCACCATGCGGTACACGGTGTTGCGCTCGTCGAAGTTCGCGCGCATGTCGTCGGCGACCTCTTCGGTGCACTGCAGCCACAGCTTCACGAGCTCCTCGTAACGGGTCTCCTCGAGGATGATACCCGTCTCGAACTGCTCGACAATCTCGGCGGCCTTGGCCTCGTAGCGGGCCAGGATCTCGCGCTTACGCGGCGAGGCCTGAATGTCGGAGAACGCAATCGTGATGCCCGACCAGGTCGACCAGTGGAAGCCGGCCGACTTCAGCGCGTCGAGGCAGTCCGCCACGAGCACGTTCGGGTAACGCTGGGTCAGCGTGTTCACGATGTTGCCGAGCTGCTTCTTGCCGACGACCTCGTTGACGAACGGGTAGTCGGTGGGCAGCTGCTCGTTGAAGATCGCGCGGCCGAGGCTGGTCTCGAGGATCAGCTCGTCGCCGGGCTCCCAGCCCTCGGGGGCTTCCCAGCCCTCGGGCGGCACGGTGCCGTCGGCGAAGCGGATGCGCGCGGTCGCGTTCAGGTGCAGGTTGCCGGCATCGTACGCCATCTGGGCTTCCGCCTGGCTGGAGAAGTACGGAATCACGGGGTTTCCGTCTTCGTCCTTCTCGACGGGCACCGACGGGTCGGGCGTCGAGGTCAGGTGGAACAGACCGATGATCATGTCCTGCGACGGCATGGCCACGGGGCGGCCGTCAGAGGGCTTGAGGATGTTGTTCGTCGACAGCATGAGGATGCGGGCCTCGGCCTGCGCCTCAGCGCCCAGCGGCAGGTGGACAGCCATCTGGTCGCCGTCAAAGTCGGCGTTGAACGCGCCACAGGCGAGGGGGTGCAGCTGGATAGCCTTACCCTCGATCAGCTGGGGCTCGAACGCCTGGATACCGAGGCGGTGCAGCGTAGGTGCACGGTTCAGCAGCACGGGGTGCTCGCGGATGACGTCGTCGAGGACGTCCCACACCTCGGGGCGCTGACGCTCAACCTTGCGCTTGGCAGCCTTGACATTCTGCGCGTAGTTCTTCTCAACCAGGCGCTTCATGACGAAGGGCTTGAACAGCTCCAGGGCCATCTGCTTGGGCAGACCACACTGGTGCAGCTGCAGCTGCGGACCGACGACGATAACGGAACGACCCGAGTAGTCGACGCGCTTACCGAGCAGGTTCTGACGGAAACGACCCTGCTTACCCTTGAGCATGTCCGAGATCGACTTCAGCGGACGGTTGCCCGGGCCCGCGACGGGGCGGCCACGGCGGCCGTTGTCGAAGAGAGCGTCAACGGACTCCTGAAGCATGCGCTTCTCGTTGTTGACGATGATCTCGGGGGCGCCCAGCTCGAGCAGTCGCTTGAGTCGGGTGTTGCGGTTGATGACGCGACGGTACAGGTCGTTGAGGTCGGAGGTCGCGAAGCGGCCACCGTCCAGCTGAACCATCGGGCGCAGGTCCGGCGGGATCACGGGGATCTTGGTGAGGACCATCGAGGCCGGCGAGTTGCCGGTCGCGACGAAGGCGTTGATGACCTTCAGGCGCTTGATGGCGCGGGCCTTGCGCGGGCCGGAGTCAGAGGCGATGGTCTGACGCAGCGCGGCGACCTCGGCCTCCAGGTCGAAGGTCTCCAGGCGCTTCTGGATGGCGGCAGCGCCCATGTCACCCTTGAAGTAGGTGCCATAGCGGGCCACCATCGCACGGTAGAGGCGCTCGTCGCCCTCAAGGTCGCCGACCTTGAGGTCCTTGAAGCGCTCCCACACGGCCTCGAGGCCTTCGATGTCGCCGTCGAAGCGGCGGCGAATCTTGGCCATCTCGCGTTCACCCTGCTTGCGAGCGCGCTCGCGCTCGGCCTGCGAGGCGCCGTCCTTCTCCAGGGCGGCCATGTCGGACTCGAGCTGCTCCGCGAAGTCGTTGATCGTCGCGTCGCGGTTGTTCTCCATCTGCTTCTTCTGCACCTCGAGTTCGGCGCGCAGTTCAGCCAGATCCTCGTGGCGACCCTTTTCGTCGACCTCGGTAATCATGTAGGCAGCGAAGTAGATGACCTTCTCGAGGTCCTTGGGCGCGAGGTTGAGCACGTAGCCCAGGCGCGAGGGAACACCCTTGAAGTACCAGATGTGCGTGACGGGGGCGGCCAGGTCGATGTGACCCATGCGCTCACGGCGGACGCGGGAGCGAGTGACCTCGACACCGCACTTCTCGCAGATGATGCCCTTGTAGCGCACGCGCTTGTACTTGCCACACGCGCACTCCCAGTCGCGGGTGGGGCCGAAGATCTGCTCACCGAACAGGCCGTCGCGCTCGGGCTTGAGCGTACGGTAGTTGATGGTCTCCGGCTTCTTAACCTCACCGTGGCTCCAGACGGCGATGTCGTCGCCGGTGGCCAGGGTGATCTTCAGGCTGTCGAACGTTTTGGCGTCCAGCAAAGTTATCTCTCCCTATCAGATCGCATCGATGGTCGCCGCAGCGTTCGGACGGGCTTCAAGAGTGATGCCCAGGTCCTCACGCGCATTGAAGTCTTCGTCCTGCTCACGCAGGTCAATGACGTTGCCGGCCGCGTCGAGAGCTTCGACGTTCAGGCACAGCGAGCGCATTTCCTGGATGAGGACTCGGAAGGACTCGGGGATGCCGGGCTCGGGGATGTCCTCGCCCTTAACGATGGCCTCGTACACCTTGACGCGGCCGGTGGTGTCGTCCGACTTGATGGTCAGCAGCTCCTGGAGGGCGTAGGCGGCGCCGTAAGCTTCCAGCGCCCACACCTCCATCTCGCCGAAGCGCTGGCCGCCGAACTGGGCCTTACCGCCCAGCGGCTGCTGCGTGATCATCGAGTACGGGCCCGTGGAGCGGGCGTGGATCTTGTCGTCGACCAGGTGGTGGAGCTTGAGCATGTAGGTGTAGCCCACCGAGATCGGGTACGGGAACGGCTCACCGGAGCGGCCGTCGAACAGGCGTGCCTTGCCCTCGTAGTTGGTGAGGACGTCGCCGTCGCGGTTCGGGTTCACGTTGCGCAGCAGACCCGCGAGCTCGTCGGCCTCGAGGCCGTCGAACACGGGGGTAGCAACGGGCGTGCCGGGCTTGGTCTTGATGCCGTCAGCGGGCAGGTGCGCTGCCCACTCCTCGCCGGCCTCGACAGCGGCCGAGGCATCCCAGCCCTGGTGGGCGAGCCAACCGAGGTGGTACTCGAGCACCTGACCGACGTTCATTCGGCCGGGGACACCCAGCGGGTTGAGGATGATGTCGACGGGCGTGCCGTCGGCGAGGAAGGGCATGTCCTCGACCGGGAGGATCTTGGACACGACGCCCTTGTTACCGTGGCGGCCGGCCATCTTGTCACCGATCGTGATCTTGCGTCGCTGGGCGACGTAGACGCGCACGGTCTGGCGGACGCCGGGGTTGAGGTCGTCTTCGTCGTCGTTGAATTCGCGGACGCCGATGACGATGCCCTCTTCGCCGTGGGGGACACGCAGGGAGGTGTCGCGCACCTCGCGGGCCTTCTCACCGAAGATGGCGCGCAGCAGGCGCTCCTCGGAGGTCAGCTCGGTCTCGCCCTTCGGGGTGACCTTACCGACGAGGATGTCGCCGGCGGTGACCTCGGCGCCGATGCGGATGATGCCGCGCTCGTCCAGGTCAGCGAGGGATTCCTCGGAGACGTTGGGGATATCGCGGGTGATCTCTTCTTCACCGAGCTTGGTCTCGCGGGCGTCGACCTCGTACTCCTCGATGTGGATCGAGGTGAGGATGTCCTCTTCCACGACGCGACGGCTCAGGATGATGGCGTCCTCGTAGTTGAGGCCTTCCCACGACATGTAGGCGACGAGGAGGTTTTTGCCGAGCGCGACCTCACCGTTGGAGGTGGCGGGGCCGTCGGCCAGGACGTCGCCGACCTCGACGCGGTCGCCCTCGTCCACGATAACGCGCTGGTTGGTGCAGTTACCGGGGTTGGAGCGCTCGAACTTCTCAAGGCGGTAGGAGTCGCGGCCGCCCTCGTCCGTGGAGACGACGATCAGGTCCGCGGAGACCTCGGAGACGACGCCGGAGTGCGCGGCGAGGATCATTTCACCGGAGTCGTGCGCGGCGCGCATCTCCATGCCGGTGCCGACCAGCGGAGCTTCCGTGGTGAGCAGCGGCACGGCCTGACGCTGCATGTTCGCGCCCATGAGGGCTCGGTTAGCGTCGTCGTGCTCGAGGAAGGGAATGAAGGCCGCGGCGACGGACACCATCTGACGTGCGGAGACGTCCATGTAGTCCACGCGATCGCGGGCGATCAGGGTCGGGTCGTCGCCGGCAACACGGCACAGGACGTCGTGCTCGGCGAAGGAGCCGTCGGCCTCGAGGGGCGACGAGGCCTGGGCGATGTAGTGGCCCTTCTCGTCGTCCGCGGTGAGGTAGCGGATTTCGTCGGTGACCTTGCCGTCCTTGACGACGCGGTAAGGCGTCTCAATGAAGCCGAAGGGGTTGATGCGCGCGAAGGTCGCGAGCGAGCCGATGAGGCCGATGTTCGGGCCTTCAGGGGACTCGATCGGGCACATACGACCGTAGTGCGAGGGGTGCACGTCTCGAACTTCCATGCCCGCGCGGTCACGCGACAGACCGCCGGGACCCAGGGCCGACAGACGGCGCTTGTGGGTCAGGCCGGCGAGGGGGTTGTTCTGGTCCATGAACTGCGAGAGCTGGGAGGTTCCGAAGAACTCCTTGATCGCGGCCACGACGGGGCGGATGTTGATCAGCGTCTGGGGCGTGATCGAGTCCGTCTCCTGGGTGGTCATGCGCTCGCGCACGGTGCGCTCCATGCGGGCGAGGCCGGTGCGGACCTGGCCCTGGATGAGCTCGCCGACGGCGCGGATGCGACGGTTGGCGAAGTTGTCGATGTCGTCGACCTCAACGCGGACCTCGACGGCCTCGCCATGACGGGTGCCGGCGAAGGTCTTGTCGCCCTGGTGCAGGGCGAGGAGGTACTTGACGGTCGCGACGATGTCCTCGAGGGACAGGGTCGAGGCCTTGGGGTCGGCTTCGATGGCCAGCTTCTTGTTGATCTTGTAGCGGCCGACCTTGGCGAGGTCGTAGCGACGAGAGTCGAAGTAGAAGTTGTTGAGCAGCGTCTGGGCGGCGTCGACGTTCGCGGGCTCGCCGGGGCGCAGCTTGCGGTAGATGTCGAGCAGCGCCTCTTCCTGCGTGGCGACCGTATCCTTCTCGAGGGTCTCGAGGAGGACGGGGTAGGCGGCGAAGGTGTCGCGAATCTCGGATTCGGTCATGCCGACGGCCTTGAGGAAGTGGGTCACCGACTGCTTACGCTTGCGGTCGATGCGCACGCCGACGGCGTCGCGCTTGTCGATCTCGAACTCGAGCCATGCGCCACGGGAGGGGATGACCTTCGCGCCGAAGGTTTCCTTGTCCGACGAGCGGTCCGAGAGCTTCTCGAAGTACACGCCGGGGGAACGCACGAGCTGGGAGACGACAACACGCTCGGTGCCATTGATGATGAAGGTACCGCGGGGGGTCATGAGCGGGAAGTCGCCCATGAACACGGTCTGGGACTTGATTTCGCCGGTCTCGTAGTTCATGAACTCGGCGGTCACGTACATCGGTGCGGAGTACGTGTAGTCCTTCGCCTTGGCTTCCTCCATGGAGTACTTGGGGGATTCGAGGCGGTGGTCGTGGAACGACAGGCTCATGGTGCCTGCGACGTCCTCAATGGGCGAAATCTCGTGGAAGATTTCTTCGAGGCCGGAGACGTCGGGGACGTCGTTGCGGCCGGATGCCTGTGCGGCTTCGACGCGGGCCTTCCACGCGTCGTTGCCCAGCAGCCAGTCGAAGCTTTCGACCTGCAGGCCCAGCAGATTGGGGGCCTGGAGGGGTTCACGAAGCTTGGCGAACGAGATGCGGTGCTTGGGCTGTTTGGCGGTGCTGTTGGCAGCCAAAGGGGATCCTTCCCTGCATGAACGGTGCGCACGCTGCCTTATCACCCATTATCTGACGCGTCCTGGTCCGTCAAGCGCCTGTTACGACGGCTGGATACGGGTCACCTCGGGCATGATAAGGCGCAAATACTCAGGCTACCGTGAGTCGCATCGCGAGTCAAGGCAGCGTGTGATATGTGCAGGGTTTCACGGGAACGAGGCCGTGGCTAGCGTGTTCGTCAGGCGCGACGCTGGCGATACCCGGACTGGGATGATGGTGCCCCAAGTCGGGCTTGAACCGACGACCCACGGATTATGAGTCCGCTGCTCTGACCGACTGAGCTATTGGGGCGGTGCCATCCTATCGGAGGAACACTGGCCTCTTCCACCGACACCTCGTCTTGATCCGTCGATCACGCCGAAGCGACATAGGACCTTAGTCGCGCCTATGGTGGTTTTACAAGGCCGCAGCCAATCAATTTAAGGAGATGGCATGAACGTAGCGGAACAGATCGTGAACCAGCTTGTTGATGCAGGGGTACACCGGATCTACGGCATTGTCGGCGATTCACTAAACCCCATCGTCGACGCCGTGCGCAAAACCGGCGGCTCGAAGAAGGGCGGCATCGACTGGATCCACGTGCGCCACGAGGAGGCGGCGGCGTTCGCAGCGTCGGCCGAAGCTCAGCTGACGGGCAAGCTCGCCGTGTGCGCAGGTTCGTGCGGCCCAGGCAACCTGCACCTCATCAACGGCCTGTATGACGCGAACCGCACGGGCGCACCTGTCCTGGCCATCGCCTCGCACATCCCGAGCGTTCAGATCGGCACGATGTACTTCCAGGAGACTCACCCGGACCGCATTTTCGAGGAGTGCTCAGTCTACAACGAGCTCATCTCCTCCGCGGCACAGTCACCGCGCACGGTGAACTCGGCGATCCGCCACGCGGTCGGCTTGGGTGGCGTCTCGGTTATCACATTGCCCGGCGACGTCTCTGACCTCAAGGCCGTTGAGCACGTTCCCACCTACGCGCCCGCACGCCCCGCGACGCTTGCTCCCAACGCCACCGATATTGAAGAGGCCGCAGCGCTCTTGAACAAGGCCGACAAGGTCGCTATCTTCGCCGGCGCCGGTGTTGAGGGAGCCCACGACGAGGTCATCGCCCTGGCGGATGCCCTCAAGGCACCGATCGGCCACTCGCTGCGCGGCAAGCACTTCATCCAGTACGACAACCCCTTCGACGTGGGCATGACGGGCCTGCTGGGCTACGGCGCGGCCGCCGAGGGCATGAACGACGCTGACGTGCTGATCCTGCTGGGCACCGACTTCCCCTACGACCAGTTCCTGCCGGACACCCCGACCATTCAGGTGGACACGCACGCGGAGAAGCTGGGCCGCCGCACGGACGTCGGCCTCGCGATCCACGCGCAGGTCAAGCCCTTCATCGAGGCACTCCTCCCCCACCTGCGCGCGAACCGCTCCGATTCCTTCCTGAAGTCCAAGATCAAGAAGCACTCGGAGATCATGCACGCTCCCGTGGGCGCTTACACGCGCAACGTGGAGAAGATGCGCCCGATCCACCCCGAGTACGCCGCCCACCTCCTCAATGAGACGGCCGCGAAGGACGCGATTTTCACCGCGGACACGGGCATGTGCAACGTGTGGACCGCCCGCTACATTGATCCGCTCGGCACGCGCCGTCTCATCGGCTCCCTGCTGCACGGGTCGATGGCGAACGCCCTGCCCATGGCCCTGGGCGCTCAGGTCGCCTACCCGGATCGTCAGGTCGTGTCAGTGTCGGGCGACGGCGGGCTCTCGATGCTTCTCGGCGAGCTCATTACCGCGAAGATGTACGACCTGCCGGTCAAGGTGGTCGTCTTCAACAATTCGACGCTGGGCATGGTGAAGTTGGAGATGCTGGTCAACGGCCTCCCAGACTTCCAGACGGATGTCCCTGATACGAATTACGCGGAGATCGCCCGCGCAATTGGCTTCCATGCAGAGCGCGTCGAGGATGCTTCTCGCCTGGAGGACGCGTACCGCGAGGCGTTCGCTGCGCCCGGCCCCGCCCTCGTTGAGGTCATCACGGATCCGAACGCACTGTCGCTTCCGCCGGCCATCACGGGCGGCCAGGTCGTCGGCTTCGCGACCGCGATGAGCAAGATCGTTCTCAACCGCGGCATCGCCGAGGCTTTCTCGATGGCCACCTCCAACATGCGCAACATCCCGCGCCTGTAGGCCATTCACATCTCCGGGGACGAGGCCGGGGATGGGTCAACGCACGACCTGGCCCCGGCCTCGTTTTTCATGGGCCTACCCCGCATTTTACAAACATCAGCTTTTTCAAAAGAATGGCTTTTATCCACTCAAATAACGCTTGACAAGTTCGCAACTTGTAGCAGATCGCACAACACGGTGATTTGACACCTATTTTCGCGTGCATTTCCCCTCTAATATGCGAGGCGTTCTATCGTTCACGCCACACAGGAGGAACCGCAATGCACGCGCTCGCAGCAATGGCCAGCGCAGCCGGTGCCGTCGACCTCGACACTTTTCCCGCTTGGCTGAGGATCACCCACTTCATCAACTTCATCATGATGGGCTTCCTCATCCGTTCCGGCTGGGAGGTCCTCGCATCACACCCACGTCTGTACTGGAACAATCACTGCACACCCGGATCCGAGTGGCTCAAGTTCACGAAGGACAAGGTGTCGACCGTTCCCGGCGAGTTCACGGCGCGCGACGACCAGCGCAACCTCCACCCGCTGATCTCCCTGCCCGGACGCGGACAGATCGGCCTGGGCCGCGCGTGGCACGCGCTCGTCACGGCCATCTGGCTCCTTAACGGCTTCGTGTACGTCGCCCTCCTCTTCGGGACGGGCCAGTGGCGACGCATCGTCCCCACCTCGTGGTCCATCTTCCCCGAGGCCTGGGAGAGCGCGAAGATCTACATGGGCCTGCAGATTCCCTCCATCGAGCACTTCCAGCCCTATGACGCCCTCCAGAAGCTCATGTACTTCACGGTCGTCTTCATCGTCGCGCCCCTCATGATCGCGACCGGCCCCATCATGTCCCCCACCTTCGCGGGACGCTTCCCCGGGTACGTCAAGCTCTTCCGCAACCGTCAGACTGCTCGCTCCATTCACTTCCTGGGCATGGCCTTCTACTGCGTCTTCGTCGTCATTCACGTTGCGCTCGTCTTCATCGTCCACCCGAGGTACAACATCGCGCACATGATGCTGGGCGAAAACTACAACGACATCACGGCGGCACAATTCGCTCAGGCCGTCACCATGCTGATCATCGGCATCGTCGTCGCCATCGCCCTGTGGATCGGAGCCTCCTACTGGTCCCTGTCGAACCTGCGCCGCACCCAGCGCTGGATCTGGGGTGCGACGCAGCCGATTCGCGCGCTCACGATCGACCGTCTGAAGTCGCGTCAGGTCGCAAAGAAGACCTTTACTGAGGACGATATTTCCCCGTTCCACTGGGTCAACACGCGCCCGCCGACACAGGAGCAGTCCGAGGAGTACATCGCCCTGCGCGAGGACGACTTCAAGGACTTCCGCCTCGAGATCGGCGGCCTGGTCGAGGAGGAGAAGTCTTTCTCCATCGACGAGCTGAAGGCCCTGGGCAAGGTCACGAACATTACGATGCACACCTGCATGCAGGGATGGACGGGCATCGCAAAGTGGGAGGGCATCCGCCTCAAGGATCTCCTCGAGCAGGTCACGCCCACGGAGGGCGCGCACTACCTGATGGCCACCTCCTTCGGACACGTCGGGCACACCTACGACGGGCGCCCGACCGAGCCCTACTACGAGTGCATCGACCCGTCGATGATCGACGACGACGAGTGCATCCTCGCCTGGGGCATGAACGACGAGCCTCTGCCCGAGATCTACGGCGGCCCTCTACGCCTGCGCGCCGATTCCCAGCACGGCTACAAGATGGTTAAGTGGGTGCGCCGCCTCGAGTGGATCCACGACTACCACGACGTGGGCGACGGCCAGGGCGGCTCGCGAGAGGACTCTGGTCTGCAGCACTACGACGCTCGCGCCTGAGATTCTCTGCCTTCGAGCGGTACCACGCCTCCCTCCTCGTCTCCACGCACGCGCGTGCGGACGCACGGTGGGAGGCGTGGTCTATGCGTACCTGCGGGCGATCGCCGCGGCCTCGGGCACGTAGGAGCGCCCGAAGACGGCGCAGTGGATCATGATGATGTGCATCTGGTGCAGGGCGACGCGCTCGCGCCAGCCGTCCTCCAGGGGCGAGGCCTCGTTGTAGGCGGCGAGGATCCGCTCGTAGTGCGGGCAACCGAAGACCGCGAGGGCCGCAAGGTCCTCCTCGGCGTGGCCTCCCTGCGCGGCAGGGTCAATGAGGACGGCACCCTCAGGGGTCCACATGATATTGCCGCTCCACAGGTCGCCGTGGGTGCGGGCGGCACCGATGCTATTGTGGCGGTTTTTCGCGTCTTCTACGAGGCGCGGCTGGCTGTGGTCGAGAGCGCCGGACTCGAGGCGCTCACAGAGTTTTTCGACGAGCGTTCGTTCGGCGGCCGTGAAGGTGCGATCGTCGAGGTAGGGGGCGATGCGCTCACGCGCGTAGAAGGCACCCCAGGATTCACCTTCCGACGACGAGGCCGGGGCCGGGCTCGGGCGGTCGGGTAGCGAGAGGTGGGCCTCCCCCATCCAGCCATCCCCCGCGAAGCCGGTCGGCGGCGCACCCAGGTGGCTGGCCCCGGCGGCATGCGTGTGGGCAAGGGCGCGGCCAAAGTCTTCGGCGGCTCGCGGGGTTGGCGCGACAGAGACCAGGCGGGGCTCCTCGAGCCACGTCGCGCCGTGATCGAGCACAGGCACGACGGCTGCTCCGGGGCCCGAGGCCTCGGCGAGCCACGCGAGCCCCGCAACCTCATAGGCGATCCGCCCGCGGCGGCTCTCCGCTTTCCTGATGGTGTCCATCGTGTGTGGCCTCCCATCTGCGGAGAAGCTCCGGTGCTCCCCCATTTTGGCGCATCAGCGCGCGACGGTTCAACGATATCAAGGGTTATGCGGGGCGTAGGCGGCTCCTCCAACACTCAACATCGTTGCAGCTCGACCACCCGACAGTGAATCGCTAACGACTCAAGTTCCCTATGGATCGGGCAATGGCCTGACCGAGAAGATAGAACGTACGCTCTTTGCCATGCAGATTATCGGGTTTCGGACCATCTTCCGATACAGGAAACAAACCGGAGCGGAACACTAATACCTCGTATTTGTCCCGATACTGCGGTGCCGAGGGGTCATCTGACTGATAGAAGAGCTCAATCACTCCTTCGTCAGGCATCCCAACGTCGGTTGTCCCGTCTGTAAATTGCCCATGGAGGCTCCAGTAAGTGCGGATTGAGCACCCAGGAGGCAATGTTCTTTCAGTCTCGAATAAGAGCTTGACCTTCTCAGCAACGTCATCGATCTGATCCGGCCAGTTGTCGAATTGGATACATAAGTTTCTCGCAGCTGTCTTACCGACATTCATGATCCGGAGATCGAAATGGCGGGCCCCTGCAAGACTAGGAACAATTTCCGCATACACGTACGGACGCGTCTGTGCAATGCTATCCAATTTCATCTGCTCATTGGCTTCAGCAGCTGCGTCACTCGCTGCCTTCGATGCGCGCATTGCTGATACAGCTGTAAACCCAGCCCAGACTGCTGCAACTAGTAGCCCTAGAGTGAAATAGCTGTAGCAACGGACGACCATGCAGCGACAGAATCTGCCCAAGAAACTCCATTCACGGTTTCCTATGCTATCTACTCGGTCGGCTTTCCAAAGCCGATTAAGGAGCTCGATCAATGAGCAGTTTCCATAATGCCGCAGGACCAGATAGACCTGACAGTCAGCACCTCCTCACTCGACTAGAAGACGCGATGCCTAGCCCGAGATCCAAGGACCGCCATCAGACATAACCAGGGCGCGCACGAACCCACTAAGAAGCACGTTTGCCCGAGAACCCGAAAGTTAACCCTGTGCCTTGCGTATTGGCAGCCCCGCCCACGTGCATGTCCATGGGTTAACGTACGCATCAAAGGGTTAACACGCGACATAGCCGGTTGGCGCTCGGAATAGCGAGTTCACGCGCGAACAACGCACCCCATCAGCTGCCGATTTGCTCAAAACACAGACCACCTCCCCTACAAGAGCCCATTTTCAACGTATTTCACCGAGGTGGTCTGCGTTTTGGGCACCAACCCTCGCGAGTCATGGCTTGCACACCTTGGATCGGGGGAATTGCACTACATGAGGGCCCGACACGCCGATGACAGGCCGCCGCACAGCTTCGTGTAGTGCAAAACCCCCACGACCGACGGAGCGGCGAGCGCGCGCGGACCAGACCTGTGCCTATGCGGATAGGTTGCCATGATGTGGATAGGTTATCGGCATGCGGATAGGTTAATAAGCTATCCGCATCCTCATAACCTATCCATATCGCAATAACCTATCCGCGTACACAACCAGATTCGTCGATATGGAGGGCCGAGAGGCACAGTACAGCCTGGCTTCGGTGCCCGTGGGCGGCGGCGGGGTCAGGCTGTGGTACCCGTGGGCGGTAGCGGGGCCTGGCTGCGGTGCCGGTGGGTGGCGGCAGGGCCAGGGCGGGCCTCGAGATCGACCACTCCGAGCCGTCAGGCTCGCGTGTGGCGATCTCGCGGGCGGGCCGCCACCCACCGGCACACACAGCGGCAGGGCCCCACAAAGCATCACAACGGAGCGCTCGGAACACGGGTTATAGGACAAAACGTGTTGGTTGAGGGGTTAGTCCCAGGTGTTGTGGTAGGGGGTGGTGTGGTGGAGTTCGTTGAAGCAGATTGCGTCGCCCCAGCCGGGGATGATGGCGGTGGCTTGGTGGTTTTGCGCGGCTTGTTGCCAGGCGTTTTCGAGGGCTGCGTCGGTGGGCATGGTGGCCAGGATTGTCGCTGCTGGCTGTGGGTGCGCAGAGTGGGTGTAGCACCACCAAAACACGGCTTTCATGCGTCGGGTCAGGCGCATGCCACGGTGATCGCGCAGCATCTGGCGTAGGCGCGCGTTCGTGCTTTCGATCTGGTTGGTTGTTGCGGGCATCGGATGGTCCCAGGTGGGGTCCAGGTACGTGAACAACAGGCCTTGCCTGATGAGCTTGTTGAGGCTGTTACGAGCCCGAACAAGCCTCTCATGAGTGTATTCCCATCCTCCGTCAGGCCTGTGTGTTTTCTCCTCCAAGAAGTCCTTCCAGCGCGCGCACCAGTCCTGGTAGGCACCGATCCATTCCTGAGCATCTTCTCGGCCCTCCACGTGCAAGAGTTGTTGCCCAAGAGCGTATAAACCTTGTGAGGGCCGCCAGTTTGGGGGCGCGTCGTAGTGGCTTGGCGAATACGGCAATACGCATGGAAGGTGCAGCGTTGCACACGCGTGGTCGGCCAGATTCTCTTGCAGGCTTTCGCGAACCCACTGCCCCCGTCAGTGACGACCAGGGTCGGTGGCGCGATCCGGCTCATGAGCGCTTCCCAGGCACGGGAATTCTCACTCCTAGCCGCGTACCAACCCAGCACGCAATCGGGAGTTTGAGCGATGAGAACCACGGCGCTTCGGCCCAGGTGGATACCGTCAACGAAGATGACCTCATGAACCTCATCGACGATCGGACTGAAAGGCCATAACTGCCACAATGGCTCACAGCGCCTGCGAAACGAGCGGCCCCCGCCAGGCAAATCCGCCTGACGGCGCCGACTGAGCAGCCAGGCCAAGAACTCATCAAGATGCTTCGCCGTGGAATTAATGCGGCTGACCTGGCTGATATTGCACAGGGAGCAGCGCCATCGCTGCGCCCCTGACGCTGAGTGCCCATACCTGGTCATCACTCGCCCGCACGCCGGACATTTGGGGGTATTCATACCCCCACGATGAAACAACCAACTTCAATGTGGATTTTCCCGCACCAGCAAGCCGAAAAGTCGCTACAAAACCAACACGTTTAGTCCATCCTTCAAGTTGGCTCCCACCAACTTCAATACCGATTTTTCCGCACCAAAAAGCCGAAAAGTCACCATAAAACCAACACGTTTTGTCCTATAACCCCGGAACACCAGCGGCGCCACAAGCAACACAACGACAGGCACCACACCAACGCGCCCAGGCATACAAAAAACCGACATCCGGATCGAATGTCGGCCTGTGGTGGAGCTAGGGGGATTCGAACCCCCGACCTTCTCATTGCGAACGAGACGCGCTACCAACTGCGCCATAGCCCCAAGGACTCGAACAGCTTAGCACCATCACAATCAGCCATGCAAGCCGACCACCGCCGCGTGCGGCATGACACGGAGCCCACACATGCGACCGCGCCGCGAGCCCGAAGGCCCGCGGCGCGGGCATCAGCAGCTGAGAGGTCCCCTATTGGGCGCGTCGCGCGTCCAGGACGGCATCCAGGTCCAGGGCGACGGCCTGATCGGCGACGACCTCGGCGGTGGAGCGGGCGCCCACCTGGGCAGTCTGTGCGATCGGGCGCGCCGGGACGGCAGCGGCGATGCGCGGGATACCGCGCAGGTCGGTGTCGGCGTGCACGATGCGGCCGCGGACGCGCTCACGCGACGCGTAGGTCGGGGCGGGGACAGGGACGACGGTCCATGCGCGCGCCGGGGTGTCAGCGACCTCGACGACCTCGGGGACGTCGACGTTGAAAACGAGGGAGGGAACGGAGCCTGTCTGAGGCTCGACGACCTCGTCCGCCTTCACGTCAACGACGTCCTCGGACGACGAAGCGGGAGACTCGACGGGAACAGCGGCGGTCGGACGGCCGGCGCCGCGAACGTCGCCGCGCAGCTTGGTGAGCAGCTCGAGCTCGCGCTCGGAGGCCTGCTGGGAGCGGACAGCCGCGACGCGGGAGGCGGCGAGGGAAGCCCCGAGGGCGGCGGCGGGGATCGCAATCCACGCCCACGCGAGGGAGGTAGCAGCGATGACGATGCCAAGCGCGACGGTTGCAAGAGCGCAGACACCGGTGATGACCATGCGGCGACGTCCGGCTGCACTTTCGGCGGCGAGGCGGGCGGCGCGGCGGGCGCGCAGCTTCGCGATGTCACGAACCGCTTTGTTGTTGCGTCGGTCGATAACGGGGCGGCTACGTCCCGTGGTGCCCTGGTGCATGCTGCCTCCGCTCGTCAATGCGCCCCGTGCCAGGATGGTTCCGCTGGCGTGGTCGCACGTGTCTAATTCTGTCTTATTCGTGTGGATGATGCGCAGCTTCGGCGAAAAACGGTCGATTTCGCGAGACTGGACGATCGCTCGTCGGCGCGCGACGAGTGACGGTACGGTCGCAAAAAGCGCAACGAATACCGCGACGATGACGAGTCCACCGATCTCCACCCCCTCAACGTACGGGCGTTTGGGGTGTCGCGCTTTGTGCGGTGGGCGCGTGTCGGGCTCTCAAACCTTTCGGTAAAAAGAGAAGATTCCTCAAGTGTCACACGTGCAACATCTGCCCCATTGGCACCATGACACCAGGGCCAACCAGCACACAAACCGCGCCCCACCCCGGACGCGGGCGGGAAACGACGGTCAGTCGATCGCGGAGCAACCCCAGCGACGCTGCACGAGCCCACCCTCCGGCAGCGACTCGGAATCGATGAAACGCGATGTGATCCGCCCACTGCCCACCGATGTGCATGAAGCGGGGACGCAGACCTTCCTCGACGAGGCCGAGGCCTCGACACACTCCCAGGGAGCGCTCGTTCTCGGGACGCACGCACACCTCGACGCGGTGCAGGCCAAGCTCGCCGACGACGAGGTCGAGGACGAGAGCAGCCACGAGGGACCCCAGGCCTCGACCCGACCATTCCGAGACGATCCAGTATCCGAGCATGCCCGAGGACATCGCGCCCCAGTGCACGTTCGAGATGGAGAACTGACCCACGTAGCGACCATCGATCTGCACGCCAAAAATCAGAGCGTTACCGTTCCGCTGATCGCGGTCTGCGCGGCGCACGTACTGGGAGAACGTCGGAATATGCTCGAGGGACTCCGGGGGCAGCGTCGCCTCCCAGGGACGCAGCCAGTGCCCGTCGGCGCGACGCACGGCATCCAGCGCACGATGTTCTTCGCCGTGAACGGGACGCACGACGAGCTCACGCGGATTCTCGCTTCCCTCCGGTCCGGGACGCAGGAAACCACGGCCCACCGGATCGGCCACGCGCAGCGTCACCATCTCGATGTCGCGCCCCCACACGCACGTGCGGCGACGCAGGAAGCACCTCATTCGAGGACCAGGCACTGCAGACGGTCACCCGCGCGCACTGTCGTCACGTCCTCGGGGACGACCGCGAGAGGCGTTGGAGTCCGCGAGCGCGGACAGCAGCAACGAGGCCGGAGTACCCATGACGGCGGCGTTGTAGCCGGAGCGGGGGGAGCCTGTGAGGCGCACGCGCACAAACTCGCGGCGGCCTCGCGGGGAGTACCAGGAGCGGTCGATGGCGGCGCGCACGACGGGGCGGTTGACGGCGGTCCAGCCCTGCATGTGGCGCAGCGCGGGGCGCACGAACACCTCGAAGCACACCTGGGCGGAGACGGGGTCGCCGGGCAGGCAGACGATGGGGGTGCCGGGCTGACCGTCCTCGGCGCCGACGGTGCCCACACCCATGATGTGGCCGGGCCAGGCTGCGACGTTGTCGAAGCGGACGGTGCCGAGAGCACCGAGAACCTCGCGGACAGTGTCGCCACTGCCGTAGGAGATACCACCGGTCGTCAGGATCAGGTCCGCGCGCACCAGCTGATCCTCGATAGTCTCGCGCAGGCGGGCGCGCTCATCCGGGACGGCAGCAACGCGGAATGTCTGCGCGCCGGCGTCAGCAACAGCCGTCGACAGGGCGTGACCGTTCGCGTCGAAGACGGTGCCGGGGCGGGCCTCACCACCGGGCTCGACGATCTCATCGCCGATCGAAATGATGACGACGCGCGGGCGGGGGTGGACCAGCACGCGGTCACGGCCCACACCGGCGAGGAGCGCCATCTGGCGGGCACCGATACGCGTGCCGGAGCGCAGCACCGTGTCACCCTGCGCAACGTCCTCCGCGCGGCGGCGGATGTTTTCGCCGCTGGCGGGGGCCGTACGCAGGGCAACCTGGGCGATGCCGTGGTCCGTGAACTCGAGGGAGACCACGGCCTCGGCGCCCGAAGGCATGGGCGCGCCGGACGCGATGCGGATCGCGGTGCCGGGCACGAGGGCCGCCGGGTCGACGGCACCCGCGCGGATCTCCTCGGTGACGGGAAGCGTCACCGGCGACTCCAGGGTGGCTCCCTCACAGTCACGGATGCGAACGGCGTATCCGTCGCACGCCGACAAGTCGGCGACCGGGAGGTTAAAGGGAGCCTGCACATCCTCTGCGAGCACGCAGCTGACCGCGTCAGCGAGCTGAACGTCGAGCGGCGGCAGCGCGTGGGCAACGGCCATGCAGTCCTGGTAGAAGTCGGCAACGCTTCGCATAGTTGTTAGTCCTCGAGCTTGGAGCGCAGGAACTCCTTGAGTTCCGCTCCAAGCGCCGGGTCCTCAAGGGCGAGCGTGACGTTGGCTTCGAGGTAGCCGAGTTTGTCCCCGGTGTCGAAGCGTCGCTCGTCGATGACTACACCGTACAACCCTCCACCCTCTTCTTCGGGGAGGTCGATCATGCGCGCGTACCCGTCTGTGAGCTGATACTCACCGCCGGCGCCCGGTTCGATGTTCTCGAGGGCCGTGAACACAGCCGGGTCGAGCAGGTAACGGCCGACGACCGCGTACTCGGACTTGACCTCTTCGAGCGGGGGCTTCTCGGTGACGTCGGTGATGCGCATGAGCTGACCCTCTTCGAGGTCGACACCCTCGGGGATCGGCAGAACCTCGACGGCGGTCGACGCGTAGGCCGTGGCCTGCTCGGGGGTGACCTTCAGCAGGGCGACGACGGTGCCGCCCAGGGCGCCTCGCACCTGGATCATCTTGCGCAGCAGCTGCGAGCCGGGCTCCATGAGGTCATCGGGCAGCAGGACGGCGAAGGGGGCGTCGCCCACGTGGGACTTGGCCTGCAGGATTGCGTGGCCCAGGCCCAGGGGATGCCCCTGGCGCACGGAGTGGACGCGCGCGTACTTCTTGTACTCGTTGACGTACTCGAGGGCCTTCTCCTTGCCGGCCTTCTCCAGGTCGGCCTCGAGGCCGGGTTCGGCGTCGAAGTAGTCTTCGATCGACTGCTTGCCGGCGCGGGTCACGAAGAGAATGTCTTCGATGCCGGCATCCGTGGCCTCGCGCACGATGTACTCGATCGAGGGACGGTCGACGACGGGCAACATCTCCTTGGGCACGGACTTCGTGATGGGCAGGAAGCGGGTTCCGCGACCGGCCGAAGGAACGACAGCGTGCACTACTGGCTGGTTTTTATCTGTCATACTTCACAGAGTAGCGAAGAAACCGCCCGATGGGGAGACTATGGACACAAAAACAACTCTCCGCGCGGAGGTGCGTAGCAGGCGCCGCGCCAGGCGCGCTGGCACGCCCGCACTCGAGGCCCCGTTCACCCCGACATTCAGCCGCTCACCCATCCCCGTGCGCGACCGCGCCGAGGCCGAGGGAATCTCTCGCCAGATCCGCGCCCTGGCCTCGTCAATGGGTGGGGTCTCCCTGCCCGCGCTGTTCGCGCCCACCCCCCTCGAACCCGACATGTCCCTCGCGCTCGGGCTGTTTGAACGCGCGCTCCTGCCCATCCTCCTCGACGAGGCCGGGGCACCCCTGGGCGCACCGCGCTGGGGACTGTGGGAGGCGGGCCGGGCGTTGGTGACGCTTGGGCGACCTCCCGCTCAGCCGGACGGTGAGGCGCGGGGCGCGGAGTCGCTCAAGGAGGCGGATCTGATTGTTATTCCGGCGCTCGCCGCATCCGCGGACGGGACTCGCCTCGGCCAGGGCGGAGGCTGGTACGACCGCGCGCTCGTGCACCGCCGCCCCGGCACCCCGGTCGTTGCGGCGATTTGACGACGAGGTACTGGAGGCCGGAGTAATTCCTGCGGAGCCTCACGACGTTCCCGTCGACGCTATTGTGACGCCGACACGCACGATTGCAACAAACGTCCGATAGGCCTTTTTCCAACGTTTTTCCTGTTAACAGCAACATCAACGGCTGTTTGTCACACACCTCTCACACCGGACTTTTCGGCCTAAAACCACCGATCGCTGACCGAATTACAAAAAGTGCGACGAACATTACCCTCTAATCACTGTCCGTCAGACGAAAGTCCCCACTAGTGTTTGCAACGGTAAACGAGCGCCGACGCGGCGCGCGCTCCCCGGTGGCACAGAGCCGCCACGCCGAGGCACTTCGGCGATTCAGACTTGCCGGCCCGGCCGGCCTCATTCAACACAGGAGAAGCCATGCTCAAGGGTTTCAAGGAATTCATCTCTCGCGGTAACGTCGTCGAGCTCGCCGTCGGTGTCATCATCGGTGCCGCCTTCAAGAACATCGTCGACGCCCTGGTCGACGGCATCATCAACCCGCTGATCGCGGCCGTCATCGGCAAGCCCGATTTCTCGGACGCCTTCATCCTCACCCTGAACGGCACCGACGTGAAGTTCGGCGTGCTGATCACCGCCGTCATCAACTTCATCCTCATGGCCTTCGCGATCTACTTCTGCATCGTGGTGCCCATGAACGCCCTCAACGCCCGCCGCAAGAAGGCTGAGGACGAGGCTCCCGAGCCCGAGGTCTCCGACGAGGTCAAGCTCCTCACGGAGATCCGCGACGCCCTCGCCCAGGGCACGCCGCGCCACTGAGCATCTGATCCCTCCTCGTGAGGGACAACGGAGAGGCCGATGCACTTGCATCGGCCTCTCCGTTTTGTATCACTACGTGCGAGCACCGCCCGGCCACCCCTGACTCCCTCCCACCCCCAGCTGCGCCGCGGCACCCCATCACGCACACTTCCCCTCAAATCTCGCACATAATTCAACCCGGTTACTTTTGAGCACCCCAAGAAAACGTTGCAATTGCAACGACATTATTTCAATAGCTGAAATAGCCTGCGGGAAATTACGTGCGAGATTGGTGGGAACGACGTGATCGAGCGAGGAGCCTCTCTCCACAGGCCCCCGCACGAACAATTGGCGAGCAGCGCCGCCCGGATAACGCACCTATCCGGATAGGTAAACAACATCCGGATAGGTAAACAACATCCGGATAGGTAATGAAGATCCGGATAGCTTAATAACCTATCCGGATGTGCACAACCTATCCAGATGCGCACAACCTATCCGGACGCTCGCGCCTACGCCAGCCCCTACGCGCGCGCCTGCGCGTGCGGCGGCACGTTCTCGAGCAGCCGCGCATCGTTGGCACCGTCGCCCCGGTCGGGGGCGTCAGCCATGGAGCCGGGGCGCGTATCCTCGGGGCGTACGCGATCCTCCCAGGAGGGCGGCAAGCCCTCCTCGATGAGGCGGCGGTCCACGTCGGACACGTAGCGGGCGACGCGGCGACGCTTGCGCGGCGTCGCCTCACTCATCGGAGGATTCCTCCGGCTGCGCATCCTCGGAGGCCGAGGCCTCGTCAGATTCCTGCGCGCTCACCGCGGTCTTCGTGCGGCGCACGACGTTGCCCAGGACCGCGTCGGACTGGAAGCCGCGGCGCGTAATGCCCAGGGCCTCGCGCAACTCCTCGGCGGTCTCAAGGTCGGTGCGCTCGACGCCGTCGGAACGCACCCACGCGGCCATCTCATCGAGCTGGTCGTCGGAGTAGGCGGCCAGCGGCAGCCCCTTGGCGATCGCGGGGCGCGGACCACGGTTCTCCTCGGAGGCACGCTCCTTGCGCTTGATGGCCAGCAGCATGCCGGTGGTGTCCTCGTCGGCCTTCTTGCGGCGCTTAGATTCCTCGTCGAGGCCGTCGTCCAGCATCGGCATGCGTGGGGCGGCGGGGGTCTCAGAGTCTTCCTCGGACTCGCCTGTAGCATCCTTCTGCGGCGTGGCCTCTTCGAGTCGTTCCTCGACGGACTCGTCGTCAACGCGTTCCGGAACGGCCACAACAGGCTCTTCCTCGGTGGCGCGCAGCTTCTCGAGTGCGTCTAGGACGGCGTCCACGATCGCGGATGCTTCCTTCTCCGGGTCGATGAACAGCGCCATCGACAGAGCCGTGTACACGGCCCAGCCCTGCTCCTCGAGCCAACGGGGACGGGCGCGATCACGCACGCGCTGACTGGGCTCCGACAGGTATTCCTCGTCGTCCGTGAGGACGGCGAGGAGCAGGCGCCCGGGCGAATCGGGGTGTCCGATGGCCAGGGGCACGCGCATGCCTCCGGGGATACCGACGTTGGCGACGACCTCGAGGCCGCGCGAATACAGGTGCTCGGCGAGGTCGACGAGCAGACGGTCGGGCTCGCCGGCCAGGACCGGCCACGCGTCCATCCCCTCACCGGCGTGCCCTTCAGCAATCTCGATGAGGTCCACGAGCATGCGCGAACCCGCGTGACCGAGGCGATCTCGGTCGATCTCTTCACTGTGGAGCGCGCACACGAGCGTCAGGTCCCCGCGCACCGCGCGCAGGATCTCGGCGAGAGTATCCGCGCCGGCCTCGCTGGAGAAGACACCGAAGTCGTGGATGACGCGCCCGTGCGGGGTCTTCGCAAAGCCGACGGACACGATGAGCGACTCGCGCGTCAGGCCGACGGCCTCGGAGGGGCCGACAACCACAAAGGGCTCGGGAGTCGCGGGGTCAAAGAACGAGGCCAGACCCGGTTCTTCGGCGCGCACGCTCTCCAGGGCGTCGCGGATCCGCCCGGCGTGGCGGTCGGACAGGGCGACGACGGCGAGAGAGCGCTCGGGAGACTCCACCGCGTGCTCAATGACGGCGTCGACGACGGCGCGCACCTCGGCGGCCGTTGATTCGATCGCGTGGGCACCCGGGGCGGGCATGCCCGTCGCCTCGACCCAGCGGGCTGATACAGGCGCGTTCGCCGCGGTCCACGGCACGGGAATACCCGCATGCTCGTAGCCGTAGCGGGCCAGCAGCAGGGCAACCTGGTCGTTGAGGCGACGCGGGCCGGGCTCGACGTGTAGGACCGGCAGGACGTCGGCGAGTTCGCGGGTCGCACCACCCTCAGAGGCCGCCGCCAGATCGTCGATGACGACCAGCTGGTGACCGCGCGCGATGATCGGCGCGAGTTCAGCCAGGGACAGCCCATCCGCACCGTCGAGGACGACGACGTCGACCGTGCGTCCCGTGGGCGCCAGGGTGGGGACCATCGAGGGAACCGTCATGAGGACGGGCAGCAGGTGTCGCACGAGCGGGTAGGTGACGAGGAGATCGAGATCGCTGGGCGTCTTGCCGTCGGCCAGGATTCCGCGCAGCTCCTCGTACTGGCTCGGACGCGCGGCAAGGGCGTTCGTGCGAATACGCCGCACGCCCGTGATGGCCTGCGGGACCAGCGACGCCACCTGTTCCTCGTCCAGCTCGCGCCCCTCGCGGGCGAGATCCTCCAGAGCGGCGGGATCGACACCGCCCAGGGCGGGCTGAGAGGCGAGCATCGCGCGCAGCAGCGAAGCCCACCATGCGAGGTCGAGCTCGGTGTCAATCGCGCTGTCATCGATGTTGCGATCGACGAGGTCCTGAGCCAGCTTGTCGAGACCGCGGGCGGCGAGGCGCTCGCGCATCTGAAGGCGCGCGGGCACCTCGCGGGCGGCGGAGGTGTCGCCGGCCCAGCGCTCAATGAGCGTGGTCACGCGCTGCAGGTGGGTGCCCACCAGGTCCGATTCCTCAGCGGCGAACACGGGCGCGATCGCGTCGAGGTCATCACGCACCGCGTCGGTCAGGGCCGAGATCTCACCGATCTTTGCCGGGAGAATGGGCCACGAGTCCTCGCCGCACACCGCACACCACGCGTCGCGGCGCTCCTGGACGCGGATGAGGGCGCGGTGCAGATCGGGGACATGCACGCCGGGACGCACGAGGTCCTGGGCTTGCTTGACGAGGCGGTTGCGCTCCGACCGTCCCATCGAAATATCGTGTTCCTTGCGCCACTGCTTGGGGGCGGTCGCAATGACCATGTCGGCTGCACTGCGTTCGAACACGCGCGGCTGGAAGACGTCAAGGACATCTGCGATGCCATCGAACATGGCAAGCTGGCGGTCCCACTGCGCCAGGGTTCCGGCGGGCTTAATGCCGGCCTCACCGGCGACAGAAGCGATGTGGACACGCAGTTCGGGCAGGGACTTGGAGAGTCGGTCAACGCGCAGCAGCACGTCCGACGCCTGTTCGTCGGAGGTCAGGACCGCATTGCCCCACGCGGACGAGGAGGAACCCGAGAGTGTGCCGGAGGCGATGGCCTCGCGCAGGAGTGCTCGGGCACTCTCACCCTGGTCGACGGCAATGTCGTAGAGGGTCTCTTCGGAGAGGCGAACGCGCGTCGTGGGTGCGTTCTCACCGCTCGTCAAGTCCGTCAGAGCGCGCAGGGCATCGGCCGCGCAGACCCCGAAGCGGCCGTATGGCTCGTGCAGGGCAACAGCGTAGGACGACAGAACAGACCGAACGTGACGCAGACGGGCACGCATCGTGTCCACACTCTCCTGGTCAACGACAGGGGAGGTATCGTCCATGGCGCTCGACACGCGAGCCGCCAGAGTGCGCCGGGCATCGGAGTAGCCGTCGATGTTCGCGACGACGTCAGCCAGACCGAGGTCGGACAGGCGCGTGTACGCGGCGATCGAGCGCGAGGGCGACGTCGACACGTGCAGGACGGAACGGCCCGTCGCGGCCGCATCAGCGAGAATCGCTGCGACCACGGAGGCGTCGTCACTGTGGGCCGGAATGTCAACGAAGACACTATGTCCGTCGGAGGCCGCTTCGACGGCGTCCTGCTGGACGGGGATGAGGTCGCCAACACCCTTTTCCGCCCACGGGTCACGGTCGCAGGGGTTGGGCTCGTGCGCGTCGGCGCGCAGATCGTTGCGAGCGTCCTGGTCGCCCGCGAGCGCGCGAATGACAGCGGAATCTTCGAGCGCGGTCACGTCTTCACGGAGGCTGGCTGCGAGCGCGGCTGCGGGGTGACAGAACAGGCCGATGACGAGCTCGTCGCGGATATCGAAGCGCGGCAGCGCGGAGCATAGGTCGCGCAGAGCATTCATTGCCTGCGAGGAGGAGAAACCGTGGGTTCCACTAGCCTTGGCCAGCACAGTCTCACCGTCCACATCGACTCCGTGCTCGCGCAGGGCGTCGCTGAGTTCGGGGGCGAGAATGGCTCCTCGACCCAGGGCGATAAGGACGTCGTCATCGCGGCGTACGAGGCGCACAGGGCGCAGCAGCGCGGGCACGGTCACCGCGTCGATTCCCGCGCCCCACGAGGCGGTCCCGATCCCCAGGTGGATGGGGCCGGTGCCGTGGGCGCTGGCGCGCTGCTCGGATCGGGCGATGATCGCTCGCGCACGATCGAGAGCGCGACCCAGCGCAATGGGTTCGCGGATGAGGAGGCTCAGGCGGACGGGGTGTTCCGTGTAGAGCTGGGCGAGGCCTCCGGGGTGCGCGCCGGACAGGGACAGCGTCGGCAGCGACGTGGAGTCTGCGGCGATGTCCTGGTCGAGGCGTGAGCGCCACTTCTCGCGCGCAGAGCCGACGAGGGTGGTCGGGTGCGTCGAGGTGGACGAGGCCTCGGGGGCCTCGGGCTCAGGGGCGGAACGGCGCGAAAAGATACTAGGAACCACGATTTAACCCTACGGCAGCACCGCCCTCTTATGTGACGCGGCGCGCCCGGAGGAGGTCGACAACGGAAATGGTCACAACGGCGCCGACGATAAGTACCATGCCAACGATGTCGATCGCAGTGTAGGCGCTTCCCATGATGAGGGCGGAGAATCCTGTGGCTGCAATGGGTTCCATGCAGCCGACGAGCGAGGCACGCACGGGTCCGATGCGGTCGACGCCCCACAGGTAGGCGGTGAAGGCGACGGCGGTTCCCAGCACGACCGTGACGGCCATAGCAACGGCGACGTCGGGCGTCCAGGTGATCGAGTAGCGCCACACGCGGCCCACGAGGCCAACCACCGCCCCGGCGATGAGCAGTCCGTAGCCGACGACAATGTCGGCACCGAAGGTGGCGATGAGACGCGCGGGAATGAGCGTGTAGAAGGCGAGAGTTAGGGCGGCCATGCCTCCCCACACGAGCGTTTCGGGGGTGAGGGCGAGCGTGTCCAGCGAACCGTGCGTGGAGAGCAGGAATGTTCCGGACAACGCCAGGATCATGGCGGTGACCTCGGATGCGCGCGGCCAGCGCCGGTGGCTCAGGCATACCCAGACAACGATGAGGATGAGGCCCAGGTACTCAAGGACGGTGCCAGTGCCCGCGTTCGAGGCGCGGATGACGGCCATGTAGCTGTACTGGCACGCCGCCAGGCCGAAAATCGCGTAGGTGAAGAGTGGACGCCAGTTGGCGGGCTTCGTCACCAGCTCGCGATGCTGCGGTGTGACGCCGCGAGAGCGCACGAGCGCGTATGCCAGGAGGAGGATGCCGGAGGTGAACATACGGTAGAAGCTGATGTGCATTAGCTCGAGGCCGTGGTTTTCCATCAGATAATCGGCCGAAACGCCCGATGCCCCCCAACACACGGCGGCCACGACGGTCACGAGATACCCAGGAGCGTTGCGCATGGTGTCCTTCAATTGTGCCCCCGAGACGATTCGAACGTCCGACACCCGCTTTAGGAGAGCGGTGCTCTATCCCCTGAGCTACGAGGGCGTGACAAGTTGTCCGCGCCCACTGTAGCAAAGTGCGCGCACCGCTGCCCCCTCACCCGCGCTGCGGACGCGGGTTTCACAGGAGAGGACCGCGCAAGCGGGACGGACGAGGCCGGGGCACCCACGTGGGAACCCCGACCTCGTGACCATCTACGATTAGCGGCGTTCCCACTCGGTGTGCACCGCGGTTGTCCCTTCTCCCAGGTGGGCGGAGGGAACGATCATGACGGGGCAGGTCGAGTGTCCGAGCACCGTCTGAGAGGTCGATCCAAGCAGAACGCCGGCGAGACCTCCGCGCCCACGCGTGCCGACAACGACGAGGTCGACCGCGGTCGAGAACTCGATGAGCAGCGAGGCTGCCGAGCCGTCGAGGGCGTGGCGTGCAACGTGAACGTCGGCACCGTCGAGGGCGGCCTTGATAGCTGCGTCCATCCCCTCACGCACCTGGGCGAGAAGTGCCGAGTGATCGACACCGGTCGGCGTCCACGTCATGACGGAAGGGCCGACAGCGATCGGAACCGCGGACACGGCCGTGACACGAGCGTCCCACAGGCGAGCCTCGGAGATCGCACGCTTGAGCGCGCACGAGGGCTGATCGGTGCCGTCCACGCCGACGACGATGCGCTCGACCGGCGTGAACTTCTTGCCCGAGGTGTGGCGGGGAACCACGACGACCGGGCACTTCGAGTGTGCGGGCAGAGCCGACGAGACCGTACCGAGGAGACGATCAGCGAACCCGCCACCCCCGCGCGATCCAACGACGATCATGTCGACCTCAGCGGAGAAGTCAATGAGGACTCCCGCCGGGTCTCCGGGTTCGGTCGAGCCGGACACGTGCGTGGCGCCGCGCTCGCGAGCCAGGGCCTTGGCTTCCTCGACGACTGTTCGGCTCCCGCTTTCAGGGCCTCGTCATCAAGGACGGCGTATCCGCCATCGAGGGCGGCAGCTGAATAGGATGCCAGCGCGTATGTGCACAGGCAATGGATGCGCGCTCCGGTGCGCGCGCCGCGATCAGCGGCCCATTTGACGGCGGCAAGGCTCTCCGTCGAGCCATCGACACCGACCAGAATGACTTCGGTAGAACTCATGATGTCCTCCTCGTGGTGGCAGTCACTTATATTGTGCCGTATTTTGACGACCAGCGAAAGCCCAACCCGACCATAGACAGCGATCCCCGCAGCCCGTGCGGGCTGCGGGGGATCGTCAGCTGTCTAACGTGAGCTCAGTAGCGCACGTAGGTAGCGCCGGCGCGAACCGGCGAGACCTGGGAGAGACGGCCGGGCACCGTGGCCTCGACCATCTGGCCGCCGCCGATGTAGATGGCAACGTGGCCGGGGTAGGACACGATGTCACCGGGCTGCGGGTCGGACACGATGGTGCCGCCAGCGGTCTGAGCGGACGAGGAGTGCGGCAGGTTGATGCCAGCAGCCGCGTACGCGTACTTGACCAGGCCGGAGCAGTCGAGGCCCGCGAGGGACTCGCCACCGTAGACGTAGGGGATACCGGTCAGGCCGAGGGCGACGGACACGATATCGCCGCCAGCTGCGTTCAGAGTCGCCTGGCGAGCGGAGGTGTCATTCGAGGTGGCGTCGCCGCGGGACTCCGAACGGGAAGCAGCAGAGTCAGACTGATCTGCCGCAGCGGTGGTGGCCGGAGCCGGGGTGGGCGCGGGAGCCTCGGCGGAAACGGACGCGGCGGCATCCTCTTCGGCGGTCCACGCAATGTCCGGAACCTCAACCGTGGTGACGTCATCAACGGCAACGGTCGTGGTGTTCAGATCCGCGCTCTGCGGCTCAGACTGGGGGGGTCGCCGGGGCGGCGTTCGCAACGCCGGCGGCAATCGCGGTCAGCGCAACACCGGCTGCCGACGCGAAGGCGATCGGACGAGCTGCGGCGGAGGCGTTGAGGCCCTCGACCATGGTGTCGGTCAGCGGGCGACGTGCCAGGCGGTGACGCGGAGCAGGCTTAATAGTCTTCACTCATGTTCTCCCTGTTTCCCTGCGAGGTTAGCTGTCGGGTTCGGACGGGAGGTCCGGCTCGGCGTGCGAGCTTCACCCCAAGGCTCCGAAGAGCCACGGTTGGGTTCCCCGCGTGAGACGATTTTTCCGCTCCATCCGTCGTCTCACTTCGGGTACCGGACGGGCGGGTGGTCTGATGACCGATAGCAACTATACCCTGACCATCCGGCCAATGTCACGTTCTGGTAACAGTGACCCTCCTCATCGTTACCATTCCGTGATATTTGCACCCCGGGATCCACGGAAAAACTCACCTCTCACACGCGTTACGCGATTCGAGACACACTCCGCAGACGACAAAAGCCGGGGCTGTTTGCCCCGGCCTCGTCGTTTCTCAGCGCTCACTCACCCCGCACGAAGAGGTGCGCGGCCAGCGCCATCGGGATCGTCAGGTACCCGCAGACCTCGCCAGCCTCGTCAAGAGAGGCGACGCGCACGACGTCGCCGTGCGCCGAGAGCCCCACGCGAGCACCCGGACGCAGACCCAGCTCATCGAAAGAGGCCAGCAGTTCCGTATCCGCCTGAATCGGCTCGCCGATACGGGCCAGCGTGAGGGCACCTGCCTCGAGCGAACGTACCGCCAACTCGGCAGAATGAGTTCCTTCCAGTTGCTCGCAACCGGGCATGGGGTTTCCGTAGGGATCCACACAGGTATTGCTGAGCAGCGCCTGCAGGCGCGCCTCGACGGCGTCACTCATCACGTGCTCCCAGCGGCACGCCTCGTCGTGCACCTGCGCCCACTCCATGCCGATCACGTCGAGGAGGAGGCGCTCAGCCAGGCGATGCTTGCGCAGCACCCTCGGTGGCGTGCGCGCGGCCAGTGTCAGTCAGCTCGAGGCGGCGATCGCCCATCACGTGCAGCAGGCCGTCGCGCTCCATGCGTGCGACCGTCTGCGAGACCGTCGGCCCGGAATGCCCCAAGCGATCAACGATGCGCGCACGCAGGGGGGTGACCCCGTCCTCCTCGAGCTCGAGGATGGTCTTGAGGTACATCTCGGTGGTGTCGATCAGGTCTGCCACGTCGGCCTCCTTCATCAGGCAGGTAATAAACACAGAATAGGGTCACCTTCCTTCCCGCAGGCGCAACGACGCGTTGATGCGGAAAAACAGGCGTGTCGGCGTGTGCACCCTCACGATAATTCGATTAATGAGCGTGATGGAAATACCCGGCGTCAGGAGACTAGGCTGTTGGCATGGTGGCTTTTCCCGACATCCCCCAGGCCCTCCTCCCCGCTGACGGACGCTTCGGCTGCGGCCCCTCCAAGGTGCGCGCCGCGCAGATCGAGGCACTCTCCTCCCCCCCTTCTCATGGGCACTTCCCACCGCGCCATGCCCGTGCGAGACGTGGTCGCCTCACTGAAGGACGGACTACGCGCCCTTCTCACTGTCCCCGACGACTACGAGGTCGTCTTGGGCAACGGCGGCGCCTCCGCGTTCTGGGACGTGGCCTGCGCGTGCCTCATCTCCTCTCGCGCGGCGTTCGGCTCCTGGGGCGCGTTCGGCGCGAAGTTCGCCTCTGAGGCGGCACACGCCCCACACCTGGGCACGCCCCTCATTGACGAGGCCACACACGGATCTCTCGCCACCGTCTCCCCGCGCGGGGCTTCAGAAGGCGTCGACGTCTACGCCTACCCCCACAACGAGACCTCCACCGGCGTCACCTCCCCCGTCTACCGAGTCGAGGCGCCCGACGCGCTCACCCTCGTGGATGGCACGTCGATTGCGGGGGCCGCACCCGTCGACCTGACCCAGGTCGACGCCTACTACTTCTCCCTCCAAAAGGCCCTCGGATCCGACGGCGGCCTGTGGGTCGCCATCCTCTCCCCCGCCGCCATTGAGCGCGCGCGTCGCGTCGAGGAGTGCGCCGACGGGCGCTGGGTCCCACAGTTCCTGTCCCTGTCCGCCGCAATCGACAACTCGCGCAAGGACCAGACACTCAACACCCCCGCGCTCGCGACGATCGTCATGGCTGAGCGCCAGGTGCGCTGGCTTCTCCAACGCGGCGGGATGGACGCGGTGAGCACCCACTGCACCCAGGCCTCGTCCCTCATCTACGACTGGGCCCAGGCGAACCTGGCCGCACGCCCCTTCGTGGACAACCCGGCGTGGCGCTCCCCCGTGACCGCCACGATCGAGATCGACGAGGCCGCGAACGCCTCCGAGTTGGCCGCGCACCTGCGCGCGCGAGAGATCGTCGACATCGGCGCCTACCGCGGCGTGGGCGCCAACCAGCTGCGCATTGGCACGTGGCCGAGCGTGGAGATCGAGGACGTGGAGGCGCTCCTCGCCTGCATCGACTACTGCCTGGAGCGCGTGCTCTAGTTCCTCAGCGGGAACCGATCAGAGCGGGCCGACCGAGCGGCGCGGCGCGTCCACGGACGAATCCGCCTCGATACCCACCCACGGGAACGAGGGGCGACGCACAACGCGTCCCTTCCAGTGGATCATCGCCCAGACCCCGCAAATGAGCGCGATGCCGAGGGAGGCGATACCGCCGACCAGGATCGACCAGCGTGCGCCGAACGTCGTGCCCACCCATCCGATAAGCGGCGATCCGATCGGGGTTGCTCCGAGGAACACGAGGGAGTACAGGGCCATGACGCGCCCTCGCTTGTCGGGATCGGTGCGCGTCTGCACGAGGGCGCTCGCGCTCGTGTTCATCGTCAGCATGCCGAAACCCGTGGGGATCGACAGGAGAGCGAACCACCAGTAGGAGGGCGACAGGGCAAGGAGAATCTCGGCGGTGCCGTAGAAGGCGGCACCCATGAGGATGATGCGCAGGCGGGGAGCGCGACGCGCGGCTCCCGTGGAGCCGAGGATCGACCCCACCGCCATGAACGTGGAGAGGATGCCGAAAGACCCGGCAGCCTTGCCGAACACCGTCGTCGCCATGAGGGCACTTGTCATCTGGAAGTTCATGCCCAGCGCGCTCACGACGAAGATCAGCGCAAGGATGATGCGAATGTCGGTGCGGCTATGGACGTACACGACGGACTCGCGCAGCTGGCCAGGGGCACGCGGGACGAGGGTGCGCGGATACAGCTGGTCACCGCGCATGAGGGCCAGCGCGATGACGGGGGCCATAAACATGACCGCGTCGATGAGGAACACCGGGCCAATCCCCCACCAGTCGATGAAGAAGCCCGCGGAGGCAGGGCCGATGAGGCGCGCGGTATGGAAGGCGGTGGCGTTCAGGGCGACGGCGTTCGCCATCTTCTCGTGGGGCACGAGCTCGCCCACGAAGGCCTGGCGCGCGGGGGTGTCGACGGAGGAGATCGTGCCCGAGATGAACGCTAGGACGTACTGGTGCCAGAGCTCGCCCGTCCCCGTCAGGACGACGATGCCGATGATGAGGGACACGAGGCCGACCCCCACCTGGGTGCACTGCAGGAGGCGACGCCCCGGAATCCGGTCCGCGAGGACGCCCGCCCACGCGGAGAACAGGATGATGGGGAGGAACTGGAGAGCCGTGACGAGGCCGACCTGGGAGGCATCGTGATCCGTCAGGACCGTCAGGACGTACCAGTCCTGGGCCACGCGCTGGAGCCACACGCCCGTGGACGCAATGAGGGAGGCGACGAACCAGTACCGGTAGTTCACGTAGCGCATGGATGCGAACGTTGCCGACATGCTCTTCCTCCCTCTCTCAATTCGCGCACTGTACGAGGCCGGGGGTAGCGGCGTCGACCGGCCCCCATCGGCGTACCTTCCCAGGATACGACCGCCCCGCCGGAGGAAGGCTCCGGCGGGGCGGGAAGGGCGCGAAGGTGACGAATCAGCCGACGCCGAGGAGGCGCTGGATCGGGCCCATCAGGAAGTAGATGACGAACAGGCCGGACACCAGCCACATGAGCGGGTGGACCTTGGCGGCCTTGCCCTTGATGAGCTGGATGACCGCGTAGGTCACGAAGCCCACGCCGATGCCGACGGACACGGAGTAACCGAAGGGCATGAAGGCGATCGTCATGAAGGCGGGGATTGCGACCTCGTCAGACTTCCAGTCGATGCCTGTCACCTGGGTCATCATGAGGTAGCCGACGAACACGAGGGCCGTGGAGGCCGCCTCGGTCGGAACCAGCTCAACGAGGGGAGCCAGGAAGGTCGACAGCAGGAACAGGATGCCGGTGACCACGGAGGCCAGACCGGTACGAGCACCCTCGGCGACGCCCGAGGCGGACTCGACGTAGGAGGTGTTCGAGGAGACACCGCCGACGCCACCGGCCACGGCGGCCAGCGAGTCGATGATCAGGATCTGACGGGTCTTGGGCGGGTTGCCATCCTTGTCGAGCAGGTTGCCCTCGGCACCGACGGCCACCATGGTGCCCATCGTGTCGAAGAAGTCTGCAAGCATGAGGGAGAAGACCAGGAGGATGACGGAGACGACGCCGAGCTTGCTGAAGCCGCCGAAGAGGTCAACCTTGCCGAGCGTATCGAAGACGGGAACGGCGATCGGGGAACCTTGAGCTCGGGGACGGTCTGACCCCAGCCGGTCGGGTTGGTCTCGGAGATGCGATCGATGTGGGCGAAGGCCTGAACGATGACGGCGAGGATCGTGGAGGCGATGATCGAGATCAGCACACCGCCCTTGACACCGCGCACGTACAGGATGAGCATGAGGAAGATGCCGAACACGAAGACGAGCGCCGGCCAGCCGTCGAGCGAGCCCGAGATGCCGAACTGAACGGGGGTCGCGCCGGTGCGCACGATGCCCGCGTTGACGAGGCCGATGAGGGCGACGAAGAGGCCCAGGCCCACCGTGATGGCGGTCTTGAGGGCGGCGGGAACCGCGCGGAAAACGGCCTCACGGAAGCCCGTGAGAACGAGCAGGAAGATGAGGATACCTTCCCACGCGATGATGCCCATGGCCTCGCCGTAGCTGAGGCCGGCGCCGAGGACGAGAGTGAAGGCGACGACCGCGTTGAGGCCAAGGCCTGCGGCGAGCGCCAGCGGGTAGTTCGCGACGACACCCATGAGGATCGTCATGACGCCCGCGACGAGCGCAGTACCAGCGGCGATGCCCTGGGTCGTAATGGAACCGTCTTCGGGAACGGCATTACCCAGGATCGCCGGGTTGACGACCAGGATGTACGCCATCGCGAAGAAGGTGACAAATCCACCGCGGATTTCGTGACTAATCGTCGAGCCGCGCTTGGAGATCTGGAAGAACGAATCAAGTGACTGTGCGAAGCCGCCGTGGGATGGGGCGGTCTTTTCTTGTGTGCTCACCGGACAATCGTGCCTGCTCGGCCGCCCACGCGCAAACAAACTCATCATTTGCCCACTTGCTGAGAAAGCACCCGAGACTCAGTCTCGGGTGCTTTCTATCAGTTCGTAGCGGAACGATACGTCAGTCTGCCTGTTCGGACCCCTCCGAGGCCTCGGCCTTGTCGACCTCATCCTTCTGGGGTTCTTCCCTCTTCGCCTCGCTCGACGCGCGCGGCATCGGCTCGGCGTCAAGCGCCCCCTCATTGACGCGCGACGGACGCACCGGCCACGCCGTGCCGTTCTTGGGCACGTCGGTCTCCGAGTGCGAGCCACACGTGTGATCCAATGACACGACAGCACCATCGTCGGTCGCCCATTCGTTCGCACACACGCCAAACATGGTGCGCATGCCGCCACTCATCTTCATGAGAAAGCCGCACGACGAGCAGGTGTTACGCGGACGGCGACCGGACTTGGGCCCGCGGTCGGACTCGTACCAGCGCTTGGCCGCCTGATCGATACCCTCCTGCGACAACACGCGCGGGCGCCCCAGGCCGAGCTCGCGCACGACCGGCAGATCGGGGTCCTCACTCGTATCCTCGAAGCCCTGCTCGAGGCGCTCATCGTCCGCCTTGTAGGGCAGGACATCGTCACGAGAAATATCCGAGGGACGCAGGCGTTCTTCCCACGGCACCCACTCCGGAGCCAACAGCGCACCCTCACGGGGAGTCATGTCAACCTCGCAGACCGTGGCCACGCGCCCACGCGGCACGCGGGCAACGGTCACCGCCCAGCACCATCCCACGTAACCCGCGTCGGTCGACGCGAAGTAGTGGGTGGCCAGGCGCTCCGAGACCATCTCGAAGCCGACGTGCTCGCCGACAGGGCGCGGGTAAGCCACGGCCTCGGCGCCAGCACGCGCAACGTCGACGGCGTCCTCGAGGACGGCATCCTTTTTCACTGCCCGAAGACGGGCCTGAGTCTTAGGCATCAAATTCCTCTGCGACGGCGCGCAGCACCTTCGCGATCTTGGTCGCGTTGTCCGGGTACGATCCGCGACGCAGGGCGGCGCTCGACGAGTCAAGGAGCTTGATCAGGTCCTCAACGACGGGCACCATCGCCTGCGGCTTGCGGCGCTTGGCTCGGGCAACGGAAGCTGTCTCCTTCAGGAAACGCACGCTGAGCGCCTGCGGTCCCTTCCGTCCGTCAGCAACCGAATACTCCACACGCGCACCCACTCGGGGGCTGGGATGGTCGGCCGGAAGCGCGGACGAGTGGAGGAAGACATCGGCCCCGTCGTCTCCTGCAATGAAGCCGAAACCGCGATCAGCGTCGAAGAACCTCACTTTACCGGTGGGCATGGTCCCCTCCTTCTATCAATAGTCTGAGAGCCCAATGGGCTCCCCCTATCATAGGGCGCTCTTCCAATGTGCGCGGGAGGCGAGCCGACGCCTGTAGCGAACAGCACCGCACGCCCCAAGCTCAAGTAACTTTCACGTAGACTGACCCCACGGGAACAATCACGCTACGCAGTTTTCATCACACACTCGACAGAATCGAGTCGCGTGCTGTATGTTCATCTGTTCGCAACTTCGCAGGAGGATCCAGTGTCACGATTCCGCCGCTTCAGCCTCGTCGCTGTTCTCACAGCGATGCTGCTCGCGCTTGGCCTGCCGACGTTCGCAGCGTCGCCGGTCACGGTCAGCGGCTCCGTCACCGATCCTTCGGAGTGGCTGGAGAGCTCCGACCGTGAGTCCGTCGAAGAGGCCGCCCGCAAGGCCGCCGCTTCGGGAGTCAACATTTCCTTCGTTTTCGTCGAGGATCTCTCGGGCGACAGCGCCAGCCAGTGGTGCCAAAGCGCCCTGCAGAACTCTTCCCTCGGATTCTCTGACATCATCTACTTCATCGCTTACACGGAGAGGGTCGACGGTGCATGCACCAACGATCCTCAGGTGCAGTCTCGCCTCGCCGTCGCTATGGCCGCAGCCGAACAACGCTTCAATTCCGATCCTCTAGAGTCGCACGACGCTGCGATTGGGGCGGCCGCCTTCGCGCAGACGCTGACCGCGAATGTGGCATCAAGCACGCCTTCCGCATCCTCCCAGCCCACCAGGAGCTCCTCGTCTTCCTCGTCGACCAACAAGACGAACCTCTACATTCTGTCCTCGCTCTTCCTCGGCGGCATTGCCCTGATCGGCATCACCGTCGCCGCCTCCTCGCGCCGCAGCAAGAAGAGCGCGGCTCACGCGATGGCCATCGACACAGTCGCCGCCGAGAAGGCGGTCCAGGAGGCGAATCGCCAGCTGCTCGCAGCCGACGAGCAGGTACGCACCGCGACCGACGAACTAAACTTCGCGCGCGCCCAGTTCGGCTTGACCTCGACGGACGAGTTTGCCCGCGCGATCGAGAATGCGAAGGCAACCGTCACGCGCTGCTTCGATCTTCAGGGGCGCATGAACGACGCGACAGCCACGACCGAGCGCTTGGAGCTCGCGAAGAAGCTCATGCGCGACCTGGGCGCAAACCTGAACCCACTGAGCCAGATCCAGGCCGCCTTCGCTACCAAGCGCGCGGAGGAGGCGACGCTACCCGAGCGCATCCACGAGGCACGTGAGCGCCTGGCCGAGGAACTCACCGACCTCGAGCGCGCAAAGGCCGAGCTGGCCACCATCGCGGGCATCTACCCCGCGCAGATGCTCGCCTCCCTCCAGGACAACCCGGAGCAGGCGGCTGCCCTGCTCACCTCGGCACGCTCCGCCCTCGACACCGCCGATGAGGTGGTGGACACGGACCGCACCCGCGCGGCCAGCGCCCTCGACACCGCACACCGCGCCCTGACGATGGCCAACCACCAGACGGATGCAATCTTCACCGCCAAGTCCGACCTCGACGCGATCCGCGACCGACTGGCCGGCGCCATCGGTTCGATCTCGGCTGATCTGTCGGATGTCGAGCGCCTCGACACCGATCCCGCGACCTTCACGCCCCTCGTCGCCGACGCGCGCGCCGCGATCTCCGAGGCTCAGGCTGCCCTGGCAAACAACGGTGACCCCCTCGCTGCGCTCGAGCACCTGCGCACTGCCGAGGCGACCATCGATGCCGCGCTCGCACCCCTGCGCACCAACCAGGAGGCCCGCGACAAGGCCTTCTCCGCCGCGAAGAGCCAGATCGCCCTCGCGGAATCCGCGGTCGGTCAGGCGCAGCGCTACGTGCAGGGGCGCCGAGGCGCCATCGACCTGCAGGTGCGCGGCACGCTCAACAACGCCGAGCAGGCGCTGCGCGCGGCGCACGACTCCCTCGACAAGGACCCTCAGGCAGCCGCCACTCACGCGGCCAACGCCCGCGCGTTCGCCGACCGCGTCATGGCTACCCCCATTCAGCCGGCTACCGGCAGCTGGGGAAGCGGAACGAGCAACAACGGTTCCTTCACCGGATCCTCACTCGGCGACTTCCTCCTGTGGTCCACACTCTTCTCACAGTCTGGCCCCGGCTACCAGGGCCGACGCGACCGCGACTATGACCGCTTCGATCATTTCGATCGCGGCTCTCGCTCCTCCGGCTCCGGCTGGTCCTTCGTCTCTGGTTCAGGCTCGAACTGGGGCGGCGGCTTCGGCGGTTCCTCCGTCTCCGGTTCTGGCTCGAACTGGGGCGGCGGCTTCGGCGGTTCCTCCGTCTCCGGAAGTTTCTGAGCTCCCGACCCACCCATGAGGCCCACGACGTTCTGCATGTAAGGGCCTCACGATGCCCTGCCCCTCGGAAAACGTGGGTGAGTCCGTCACGGCTCGGCATATTTCCTCGTAAACTAAGAACCGCGCCGAGCGACGCTGCGCAATACAGTGCGGTGTCGGCGCTATCGAGCCGCACAGCAGAGGCTTTTCGCTTCACCGACGAGCAGGAGGCACCGTGTCACGGATCCGACGCCTGGGCGTCGCAGCCATCATGACGGCTGCGATGCTGGTTGGTGGCGCGGCGGCGCTTGTCGGAGGCCGAGGAACAGGTACGCGCCGCGGAAGAGGACTGGAACTTCGCTCGCGCCCATTCCGTGAGGGCTTCGCGTCTTCGCGCCCGCGTCGCGTACACTAACCCCAGACAGACAACGTGACGCAGATTGCATCGATGTCGCGACGCGGAGGCGCGCGAGAGTGTATGCTGTTCCGTTCACCACCAACCAGGAGGGCCACGTGGCACTGATCCGACGCCTCAGCCTCGTCACTGTCATGACAGTGACGTCGCTCGCGTGCGCCTTACCCGCCTGCGCGGCCCAGCCCTCGCCCATCGGCGGGATCGTCACCGCCTCGGCGTCCGCCGCGTCATCATCTTCCTCCGGCAACGGATTCAAGTGGGCTATCTTCGGGCTGGTGGCCGCCCTCGTGGGCACCGTCTCCTCCCTGGTTAAGCGCAAGGCGGACCAAGACGAGGAAGACCGCGCGACACGCGCCACCCACCAGAACCAGCAGGACGCCCTGCAGGCGGCACAGGCCACCGTCGAAGAGGCCAACCGTCGCCTGCTCGAAGCCGACGAGGAGGTGCGGCGCGCCGAAGAGGACTGGACCTACGCGCGCGCCCAATTCGGCATCTCGGCCACCGAAGAATTCGCGCGCCTGGTACGCGACACGAAGGAGGCAGTGACCCGAGGCTTCGACACACTCTCGCGAATCCACGCGACCAACGACCCGGAGGCCAAGACGGCGCTCGCCACCGAGATCGTCACCGCCCTGGAGACGACCCTCGTGCCCCTGCGCGACGCCCAGCGCACCTTCGGTGCCAAGCGATCCCAGCAGGCCGCGCTCCCCGAGCGCATCGCGCAGGCCCGCGAACGCCTCGTCGAAGAAGCGGCAGACGTGGACCGCTCACGCGAGGAGCTGGCGAGCATCGCGAGCATCTACCCCAAAAAGACGCTCGCCTCCCTCCAAGACAACCCCGCTCAGGCCGCGGCACTGCTCGAATCGGCCCGCACCGCCCTGGATAGGGCCGACGCGGCCGCAGACACGGACGCCGCGCGAGCCGCCTCCTCCCTGGACACGGCCGAGCGCGCGCTCCTCATGGCTCGCCAGCTCACGGACGCCATCCTCACCGCCAAGTCCGACCTGGACGCGATCCGCGAGCGCCTGGGAGCCACCATCGCAGCCGTCACCTCCGACCTCGCCGACGCCGAACGCCTTCAGACCGACCCCGACCTCTTCGCGCCGCTCATTGCCGACGCGCACGAGGCGATCACAACGGCACAGTCTGCCCTCATCACGCTCGACAGCCCGCTCGACGCCCTCGAGCGCCTGCGCCGCGTCGACGCCAGGCTCAACGCCACCCTCGACCCCCTGCGCCGAACGGGCAGGGCCACCCATCCCCCCTCTCACCAGGACAGGAGATGAGCACGCCCTGCTCCGGCAGTAAGGGCCACAAGTAACCAACTCCCACCGACCTGCGGGGCCATGGCCTCGCGCTCAACCCGCGCACGAGCGCATCACACAAAGGAGAACATCATGGCCGAAAAGCAGACGATCATGGGCCGCATCGCCCAGCTCGCCAAGGCAAACATCAACGCGATCCTCGACAAGGCCGAGGATCCGCAGAAGATGATCGACCAGCTGGTTCGTGACTACACCAACTCGATCATCGAGGCCGAAAACGCGATCGCCCAGACCCTGGGCAACCTGCGCCTGGCCGAAAAGGACTACGAGGAGGACGTCAAGGCCGCCGCCGACTGGGGCCAGAAGGCCGCAGCCGCCTCCGCCAAGGCCGACTCTCTGCGCGCCGCCGGCGACGAGGCAGGTGCCACGAAGTGGGACGACCTGGCCAAGGTCGCCCTCGGCAAGCAGATCCAGTTCGAGAACGAGATCAAGGCCGAGGAGCCCACGCTCCAGGCCCAGCGCGACGTGGCCGATCGCCTCAAGCGTGGCCTCGCCCAGATGAAGGACAAGCTCGCCGAGCTCAAGACCCGCCGCGACCAGCTGATCGCCCGCGAGAAGACCGCCAAGGCCCAGGCCCAGGTCACGGACGCCCTCTCCTCCATCAACATCCTGGATCCCACGAGCGAGCTCGGCCGCTTCGAGGACCGCGTCCGCCGCCAGGAGGCCCTCGCCCAGGGCAAGATCGAGCTGGCCGCCTCCTCCCTGGATGCCCAGTTCGCGGAGCTCGAGACCGACTCCTCGCAGATCGAGATCGAGGCTCGCCTGGCCGCCCTCAAGGGCAACAACACGCAGGCGTGAGCGCCGCGGCACATGCCGCGCCCACACACAGGCCGGGCGGCCCCTTGCGGGGCCGCCCGGCTCGTTTATGTGCTTGTCGTTGCTTCGCGCGGCGCGCCAGATTACAGGAAGGCCATCGGATCGAAGTCGTCGATGTCGATGATGTGGAGCCTGGGCAGGCGCACCTGGAAGGCGTGCACATCGTATTCGAGGTCGATGATTTCCAGGCCTCGTTCCTCCAGCTCGTGGAGCTGGGAGGAGAGGAACTCCTTGAAGCACATGACCGCAACGCGGCGGCCCTGGTCGAGGAGGGTCTCGATCTGGGGCAGGAAGTCGGCGTCGTGGCTGGCCAGGATGACGTCACCCTTGCCAAGATCAGCAATTGCATCCATCGTACGCTGCAGACCCACATCGACGACCTTCATGTCGGCGGGACCTGACAGGGGGATGACCGAGTAGTCCATGGCCGTGAGCGCCTGAACGAAGCCCATCGGCAGGAAGCCGGACGAACCGTTGAGGAAGAACAGGCCCTTGGCCTTCTGACCCCAGCGGCCGTGCGCGCTCTCGAGGACACGATCCCCCAGCGGGGGCGCTCCTCGGGATTCGGACGACGATCAAGGACAGAAAGGCCCAGCGTCGCGTCAATATTCTCGCCATCTACGACGAGGTATGTCGTTTGATTATTACGATTTTCCATGGAATTAGAGTAACCGACGATTGTCTATACGTATGCGGCCTTGAGTCCTATGTACAACGAGATAGAGCGAGGCCGGGACCGCTCCACGCAGCCCCGGCCTCGTCAATTTCAAGGGGTGACAATCACTTCACGTCGTCGTCAACCCAGTCGAGCGTACGCGTCACGGCCTTCTTCCACAGGCGGTAGGTGCGGTCGCGCTCGGCCGGCTCCATGGACGGCGTCCAACGCTTGCCTTCCTGCCAGTTGGCCACGACATCGTCGGTGCCCGACCAGTAGCCCACGGCCATACCGGCGGCGTAGGCGGCACCCAGGGCGGTCGTCTCGATAACCTTCGGGCGAACGACGTCGACGCCGCACAGGTCGGCCTGGAACTGCATGACCAGGTCGTCGTGCGTCATGCCGCCGTCAACCTTGAGCTCCTTGAGCGGCACACCAGCGTCGGCGTTCATCGCGTCGAGGACCTCGGCGCTCTGGAACGCGGTCGACTCCTCGACGGCGCGGGCGATGTGGCCCTTGTTGACGTAGCGGGTCAGGCCCACGATCGCGCCGCGAGCGTCCGAACGCCAGTAGGGTGCGAACAGGCCGGAGAAGGCGGGCACGAAGTAGACGCCGCCGTTGTCCTCGACCGTCCTGGCCAGGTCGCCAATGTCCGAGGACTTGACGATCATGCCCAGGTTGTCGCGCAGCCACTGGACCAGCGAACCGGCGACGGCAATCGAGCCCTCAAGGGCGTAGACGGCCGGCTGATCGCCGATCTTGTAGGCCACCGTGGTGAGCAGGCCGTTGTCGGAGAATACGGGCTCGGTGCCGGTATTCATGAGCATGAAGCAGCCGGTGCCGTAGGTGTTCTTCGCCATGCCCTTCTCGAAGCAGGCCTGGCCGAAGGTGGCCGCCTGCTGGTCACCGAGGATACCGGCAATCGGGGTGTCGATGAGCAGACCGTTCTTGCGGCCGTAGCCGTAGATCTCGGAGGAGGACTTGATCTCGGGGAGCATCGACATGGGGATGCCGAAGATCTCGCAGACATCCTCGCGCCACTGGAGGGTGCGGATATCCATGAGCATGGTGCGCGAGGCGTTGGTGACGTCGGTGCAGTGAACGCCGCCGTTGATGCCGCCCGTCAGGTTCCACAGGACCCAGCAGTCGGTGTTGCCGAAGAGCAGGTCGCCAGCCTCGGCGCGCTCGCGGGCACCCTCGACGTTGTCGAGGATCCACTTGATCTTCGAGCCGGAGAAGTAGGGGGACAGACCCAGGCCACAGATCTGGCGGAAGCGGTCCGGGCCCTCGTCACCCTCGAGCTCCTTGACGATGTCGGAGGTACGCATGTCCTGCCAGACGATCGCGTTGTAGACGGGCTCGCCGGTGTTCTTGTCCCACACGACGGTGGTCTCACGCTGGTTGGTGATACCGACGGCCGCGAGGTTGTGGCGGTTGATCTCCGCCTTCTGCAGAGCCTCGGCGACGACGGTGCGGGTGGTCTCCCAGATTTCGATGGGGTTGTGCTCCACCCAGCCCGGGTTCGGGAAAATCTGGGTGAATTCCTTCTGTCCGACGGAGACGATCTCGCCGGAGTGGTTGAAGATGATCGCACGGGTCGAGGTGGTGCCCTGATCGATGGCGAGAACGAACTTTTCGGTGGTCATGAGTGTCCTTTCGGAGGCGTTATCACGTCGTTGTGTATGCCGCGTCGATCCACCTGCGCGGCGAGCGGGACTTCGCAGTCCCACAAAATGTCACCCCGGCGGCGGGGTATGACGCGGGCGAGGCCGCGGTGGCCTCGCCCGCGCACTCATCCTCAGGCGAGAATGAGGTAGTAGAGAACGGTGCCGACGATGGCGCCGATGATCGGGCCGACGACAGGGACCCAGGAGTAGCCCCAGTCGGAGCCACCCTTGCCCTTGATCGGGAGGATCGCGTGAGCGATACGCGGGCCAAGGTCACGGGCCGGGTTGATGGCGTATCCGGTGGGGCCACCCAGCGAGTTACCGATGACAACGATAATCAGCGCGACGCCGAGGGGGCCGAAGTGGGTCTCGGTGTAGCCGGAGACGAAGACCCACAGGATCAGGACGGCGGTGCCGATGGCCTCAGTGAGGCAGTTCCAACCGTAGGAGCGGATCTCGGGGCCGGTGGAGAAGACGCCAAGCTTGAGGGCGGGGTCGCAATCCTCGTCGAAGTGCTTCTTGAAGGTCAGCCAGCACAGAACGGCGCCGGCGAAGGCACCGAGGAACTGGGCGACGATGTAGACCGCAACATTGGTGCCGGTGACGGGAATGTCGCCCGCCAGGGTGACGCTGGAGTCGAACATGTGGGCGACAACCTTGGCGATCGTCACCGCGGGGTTCAGGTGGCCGCCGGTACGGAACGCAACGTAGACGCCGGCGAAGACCGCCAGGCCCCATCCCCAGTTGATGAGCAGCCAGCCGCCGCCCTTACCCTTGGACTTGGGCAGCAGGTTCGTGGCAACGACGCCGCCACCGAGGAGCAACAGGATCGTCGTGCCGAGGAACTCAGACCAGAAAATCTGGCCCGTGGTAGGGACAGCCGCGTCGGCGGCTGCCGGGAGCAGTGTTGTGAGCATGTTTCCCTATCTTTCTCCGACGCGTCTTCGCGCCGGGTCACCGGTGTTCTTTCACCGCCAACTGTGTACCGTCGAACAATATCCGCTCGGATATGCTTCGCGGGTCACATCACAGTATGACACTTGATGCACGTTAGCCCAAACTGAGTGCACATTCGTTCACCCCTTCACATGTGACCCTGACCATATGACACGCTTTCCGCATGTCAACCCTTCAGACTCTTTAATTCCCAAAGTCACACATCTGCACGCTTGTGCATGGCACACTAGAAAACGTGACAATACGTGACGAACAGGCGCATGAGGCCGCCTCAATGTACTACCTCCAGGGGCAGACGATGGAGACAATCGCTCGCCACCTGCAGATATCACGCTCCTCGGTCTCGCGACTTCTCGCCCACGCGCGGGAGGTCGGCCTGGTGCGCATCTCGGTGTCCGCCTCCCCCGGACTCAAGGGCACCCTCGCCGGCCAGATCGCCGACCTGTTCGGCGTCCAGGTCTCCGTCGTCCCCGTTCACGACGTACACACTGAGGTCAATCGCCTGCACAATGTTGCCCTCGTCGCCGCGGAGCACCTCGTCGACATGCTCTTCCCCGGCGTCACCCTCGGCATCGCCTGGGGAAACACGACCGCGGAGGTCACGCGAGCGATGCCGCACGTGACGTTCCCCGGCTCCACCGTCGTCCAGCTCAACGGCGCAGCCACAGCCACCGAGTCAGGCATGCCCTACGCCGAGGCCATCATCGCCCGCGCCGCCAAGGCCATCGGCGGGCGCATCGTCAACTTCCCTGTCCCCGCCTTCTTCGATTACGCGGACACCAAGGAAGCCCTGTGGCGCGAACGCTCCGTCCAGTCCGTCCTCAACACGATCGACAGCGCCGACGTTGCGCTCTTCGGCGTCGGCTCGATGTCCGCACGCCTGCCCTCGCACGTCTACTCGGGCGGATTCCTCGACCCCAACGAGATCGCCGCGGCCCAGAACGACGGGATCGTCGGCGACGTGTGCACCGTCCTCATCCGCGAGGATGGCTCCACGAACATGCACCTCAACGAGCGGGCCTCCGGCCCTGGCCCCGCGACGCTCAAGAAAATCCCGCGCCGCCTGTGCGTCGTCTCCGGGGCATCCAAGGCCCTCCCACTGCTGGGTGCCCTGCGCGCCGGAGTGGCTACCGACCTCGTCCTCGACGACGGGGCTGCGCACGAACTCCTCGACCTTGTCCACACGCGCATGTCGCCCCGACGCTCCTATATCTAACCCACGCAGGGTACGGAAATACAACGAAGGGCCCCAGCCTCATCCATGAAGGAAACGAGGCCGGGGCCCTCTCGACGTGTCGATCAGCCCAGGCGCTTGACCAGCGGGAACGGAATCGTCTCGCGGATGCCCTGGCCGGTGAGGACCATGAGCAGACGATCAATACCCATGCCCATGCCGCCGCACGGCGGGAAGCCCTGCTCCATGGCGATGAGGAAGTCCTCGTCCATGACCATGGCCTCGGGGTCGCCGTTGGCGGCCGCGAGGGCCTGCGCCTCGAAGCGCTCGCGCTGGACGACCGGGTCGGCCAGCTCGGAGTATGCGGTGCCCGTCTCAAAGCCGCGCACATACAGGTCCCACTTTTCAGTGAGGCCGGGGCGCGAGCGGTGGTAGCGGGTCAGCGGGGAGGTGTCCTCCGGGAAGTCGTAGACGAAGGTCGGCGCCCACAGCTTGGAGGCGACGAGCTCCTCGAAGATGTCTTCAACAATCTTGCCGGACACGGCGTAGTCGTCGACCTCCAGGCCGATGCGCTCCGCGTACTTGACGAGGGTCTCGCGCGGCGTCTCCACCGTGATCTCCTCGCCCAGGGCCTCGGAGGTGGAGCCGTACAGGTCGATGCGATCCCACTGCCCCGACAGGTCGTACTCGGTGCCGTCGGCAAGACGCACGATTTCCTCGCCCTCGGACAGGTCGAAGGCGTCGCGCGCGGCCTGCTGGATGAGGTCGCGGGTCAGGTCGGCCATGCCGTTGTAGTCCGAGTAGGCCTCGTAGGCCTCCAGGGACGTGAACTCGGGGCTGTGCGAGGAATCCATGCCCTCGTTGCGGAAGTTGCGGTTCATCTCGAAGACGCGGTCCACACCGCCGACGACCGCGCGCTTGAGGTAGATCTCCGTCGCGATACGCAGGTACAGATCGGTGTCGAGCGCGTTCATGTGCGTCGTGAAGGGGCGGGCAGCCGCGCCACCGTGAATCATCTGCAGCATCGGCGTCTCGAGCTCGATGTAGTCGCGGCGGAAGAAGTTCTCGCGGATCGAGCGGTTGACGGCCGCGCGGATGCGGACCATGTCGCGCGCGGCGGGGCGCGTGATCAGGTCGAGCTCGCGGCGGCGGATGCGCTGGTCCTCGGACAGGGTGATCTCTTCGCCGTCCTCGGTGGTCCAGGTCTTGGGCAGGGGGCGGATCGCCTTGGAGGCGATGGCCCAGGAGGCGTCGGGGGCGGGCAGCGCGGTCGGCGCGGCATCGTACTCGGCCTGCGCCTCGGGAGTGACCTCGGCGGGGGTCGCGAAGATCGACAGCTCGCCGCGGCGCGAGGAGATCACGCGGCCGTGGACGAAGAGGTGATCGCCCAGGTCGACATCGTTCTTGTAGGCGGCCAGGGACTCGGCGCCGACGGAGGCGGCGGAAAGCATGACCTGGATCTTGTTGCCTTCGCCGTCCATGAGGGTCGCGAAGCAGAGCTTGCCGCCGTTGCGCGCGAGGATAACGCGGCCCGCCAGGCCCACGTAGTCCTCGGTCTCTTCGCCGGCCTCGAGGTGGGCGTACTTCTCACGCACCGCCTTGATGGTGGTCGTGATCGGCAGGCGCACGGGGTATGCGGGGATGCCGGCCTCCATGAGGCGGGCACGCTTAGCCGCGCGGATCTTCACCTGCTCCGGGGTGTCGTCTGCGGGTGCTTGCGTGGGCGTGGAAGAAGAATCGGTCATGCGCCTATCGTACCGGGATTTGCCCCCGCGACGAGGCAGGGGCCCGGTTGGGCTCCTCACGCATCCGGGAGGTCGGCCGCGTAGGGGGCCGACGAGGATCCGCCGATCCCCTGCGTGGAGTGTGCGGCGGCCGCGCAGGCGAGGGCGAGCGCCTCGGGCCACGGCATGCGGCGAGCTCGGCGCGCCCAGGCCAGGGCCGCCGAAAAGACATCCCCCGCGCCAGTCGTATCCACCGCGCTCACCGCGGGCGCCGACACTCGCAGGATCTGTCCATCAACGCACGCGATCACGCCGTTCTTGCCGCAGGTAACCACGCAGTCGCACCCAAAGGACGCGAACCACCGCGCGGCGTCCTCCACGCTCTCGGTGCGCGCGTAGGCGAGCGCCTCCTCCTCGTTGGGCGTGCACACGTCAGCCAGACGCAAAGACTCTAGGTCCGCCTCGTCCCAGGCCCCGGCCTCGTCCCAGGCCGTATCCGCCAGCACCCATGTCCCGCGCTCGCGCCAGGAGGACACAATCTCAGCGTTCCCGCTGATTCCCCGCACGTCTGCGAGCAGGCACGCCGGCGCGTCGCCTCCCAAGCGGGGCAACGCGGTCGTCCCTCGCGTGGTCATTGCCCGGTCGCCGTCGAAGGAGAGGGAGACGGTGACATTTTGATCGCCCACGCGCTCGCACGAGGAGGTGTCCACGCCCTCTCGCGCGAGCATGTCGTCCACAAACTGGCCCATCTGATCGACGCCCACGCGGCTGTGCAGGCGCACGGGTGCGCCCAAGCGAGCCAGCGCAATCGCCTGATTGGCCGCGCCGCCCGCGCACATGAGCGCTCCCTCCACCCAGGCCTCGCGACCGGGAACCGGAGGACCGTCGAGGGGACCCATCACGACATCAAGGAACGTCGGACCGTACACCGCGAACTGAGATGCGGCGGATACACGAGATGCCACGGACCCTCCTAGACGTGAGCGCGACTACACTATGTCACTGAGCCACCACTATACGTATCCGGAGAGGATGTCCGCCATGCAGCTCACCATCGTCGGAGGAGGGGGCTTCCGTGTCCCCGCGATGATCGACGTCTTGGCCCGCTCACGGGCGGGGCAGGGAGCCTACGCATCCCTCGACGTCGACCGCGTCGTCCTGTACGACACCGACGTGCGCAGGCTCGACGCGATGATGGCCGTGCTGTCCTCGCTGAATTTCCCGCACTCCCCCACCGTCCGCGCGACGACGGACATCAACGAGGCGCTTCCCGGAGCCGACTTCGTCTTCTCCGCGATGCGCGTGGGCGGGACCTGCGGGAGGGTCCTCGACGAACACTGCGGCCTCGACAACGGCTTGTTGGGGCAGGAGACCGTTGGCGTGGGCGGCTACTGCTACGCATTCCGTTCGCTCGGGCCGGCACTCGAGTTGGCCCGGGCCGCAGCGCGCCTGTGCCCGAACGCCTGGCTCATCAACTTCACGAACCCGGCCGGGATCATCACCCAGGCGATGCGGTCCGTTCTCGGCGAGCGCGTCATCGGCATCTGCGACACCCCCATCGGGCTCGTCAACCGGACGCTGAACGCCCTGAACATTCCCGAGGAGGAGCGCACCGACGTGTCCTTCGACTACGCGGGCCTCAACCACCTCGGCTGGCTGCGCTCGCTGTCCGTCGGCGGCCGCGACGTCCTCCCGCGCCTCTTCGCCGACGAGGCAGCCCTGGGATCCATGGAAGAATCCCGCGCCATCGGCACGGACTGGATTCGCGCGCTGGGCGCCCTGCCCAACGAATACCTCTTCTACTACTACTGCCATCGCGAAGCCATGGCCCGCATCCACCAGGACCAAACCCGCGGCGAGTACCTGCGCGATCAGCAGGAAGCCTTCTACAACGCCGTCCTCTCCGACCCCGAGCAGGCGGGACGGACGTGGATCGATGCGCTCGCCGACCGGGAGGCGACCTACATGGCCGAGGCCCGCGACGTCGACGAGCGTTCCGAAAGGCGCGCCGAAGACATCGCGGGCGGCGGCTACCAGAAGGTAGCCCTCGACCTCATGAACGCACTCGCTACGAATACTCCGGCGCGCATGATCCTCAACGTCGGTAATGGCGATGGCGGATTCTCCTCGATTCCAACGCTGCGCGACACGGACGTCATCGAGGTTCCCTGCGACGTCGATGCCTCCGGCGTGCATCCAATTCCGGTTGCGCCCTTGAGCGGCGCGGCCCTCGGCCTCGTCCAATCCGTGAAGGCCTGTGAGAATCTCGTGATCGACGCCGCCCGCGAGCGCGACCGCAGCCTCGCCTGGCAGGCGCTGGCGCTGCACCCCCTGGTCGACTCGGTCAACGTCGCGCGCGACGTGCTCGACCAGGCGATCCGTACAAACCCGCTGGTCGCCGCAGCCTTCGACTGAGGGGCGCCGGTCCCGCGCTGCGCGCCGTCCTCCCCGCGCCCATCAACGCACTGTGCCCCGGCCTCGTACGGACGAGGCGGGGGCACAGTCTGGCAAACAGGCCGACTACCGGGTCATCACCCACGGGTGTCCCAGCGGAAGAACTCTTCTCCCCCTGCATAGCCGTGGGGGTGCCCCGCGTCGCGGGTGCCCTGTCGGATCCATGACTCCATCCGGTCGAGGTCGTCGAATTGGGTGACGTGCTCTCGCACCGCCCTGATCTTGGCGTCGACGTCTGCCTGGTCCAGCTCGACGACGTGGTTCGTCGACGGGCCGCCTTGGAACCACACTTCTTCGACGACGTGGGGTTCCAGGCCCTCCTCGAGCAGCTCGGGGAACGCGAAGGGGTTACGCGCGGCCGGGTAGACGGCGTCCGTGACCGCGGCGCCCACGGCCCGGTGGTCCGGGTGGTTGGCGTAGATGGACGACCAGTTGTATTCGGGCGACAGCGTGAGGATCAGGTTCGGCTTCACGCGTCGAATGAGGGAGACGATATCGCGTACGAGGCCGTGGGAGGGTGTCACCATACCGTCGGGGTAGCCGTCGAAGAAGACGAGTTCCGTCACGCCCAGTTGCTCGCACGCGCGGCGCTGTTCATCACGACGCAACTCCCCCATCTGCTGATGCAAATCCTGGTCGGAACCTCCCGCATCACCGTCTGTGACGACTGCGACGACGACCCTCGATCCTTCGCGCACGAAGCGAGCGAGCGTCCCGCCCGCGTCCACGTCCGCATCATCGGGGTGGGCGTAAATGCCCAGCACGGTATCCATTCGCGTTCTCCTTATTGAGGCGCCGGCGAGAACATGTCCCGCCGGCGCCTGTCCCACGTCTGTGACGACTACTGATCGATCGCCGCGTTGGCGGCATCCTGGGCGGCCTGGACGCCCTCATGCACGCCGGTGCGTCCCAGGAAGACCTCCTTGAGCTCCCCGTTGTACGCGTCCATTGCCGCGCCCAGCTTCGCACCGAAGGGAGCCATGATCGTGCCCGAGGGGGTCTTCGCCATGACTGAGGTATCGACGCCCTTGTCCGACCAGTACGCGGTCCACGTCGCCTGGGCCTTCTCATTCGCGGGGAAGCCGGCGCCGGTCTTACCCAGTGCGGCACCGCCGTCCTTGCCAGCCAGCCACGCCAGCAGCTTGTGCTGAGCCTCGGGGTTCGCGCTCGCCGTCGAACCGGCGGCAACGACGGAGTTACCGACCGTCACGGCACCTGCGGGACCCTTCGGCTGGGGAGCCAGGCCCCACTCGAAGGACGCGCCCTCGGCTACGTTCGCCAGGTTGTAGGCACCGGACTGGAACAGAGCAATCTTGCCCTGCAAGAACTGATCGCGGCTGAAGTCGCCGTTATCGTTCGTATCGGCCGCCGAGGGGGCCACGTGCTCCTTGTTGATGAGGTTCACCAGGTAGCCGACCGCGGCGTCGCCCTCGGGGCTCGCGAACGTAAAGTGCCCACTCTCGTCCTGCAGGGTGGCGCCGGCCGAGCCCAGGTACGGAATGAACATGGCCTGGCCGTCCAGCGCGGCGTTGTATCCGTACTGGACGATGTGGTCTGCGTCGAAGGCGGGGTCAGCCGCGTTGCGGCCCGACGAGTCCAGCGTCAGCTTGCGGGTGATCTCCCGCAGAGAGTCGGTGGAGGCGCTCGGGTCCCACGACAGGTTCTGCAGGTCCTCGATGCTCACGCCGGCGGCATCCAGCAGCGACTTGTTGTAGTACACCGCGATCGACGGGTCAGTGAGGACCGGGACACCGTAGAGCTTTCCGTCAACCGTGTACTGATCGATGGCCCCCTGAAGCCAGCCGTCGCGCTCGGAGGCAGGGAACTCCTCGTCAATGTTGACGATCTTGCCGCCGCGGGCGTACTCGGTGTAGTTGTTCGTGTTGGACCAGAAGACGTCCGGTCCGGTGCCCGCGGCGAGCTCAGAACGCAGGCCCGTGAAGTAGTCCGACCACGGGACGACCTCGACGTTGACCGTGATCCCCGTTTCCTCGGTGAACGCGGGGAGCGCCGCCTCGTACGCCTGGGCGGCCTGATCATCCCACAGACGCAGGGTCAGGGACGTGCCCGCCTCGCTCGACGCGCTGCCACCCTGCGAGCAGGCGGCCATCAGCATCGACGCGGCACCAATCAGAGCGGTAGCGGTAATAAAACGCCTTTTCATGAAGACCTCCAGTTGTGATGGGTTGTGTTGTTACTTGATGCCCGTCAGGGCAATCGATTCAACGATGTGTCGTTGAAAGACGATGAACAGAGCGATCAGGGGCACGAGCGCGATGGTCGTCGCCGCCATGACGTACGTCCAATTCGCGTTGTACTGGCTCTGCAGCGCGGCCGTGGCGACCGTGAGGACGCGTGGCCTGGTCGCGGCAATGATCCGCGGCCACATGAACGAGTTCCACTGGCTCACAACCGTGATGAGCACGAGCGTCGAAATGATCGGCTTCGACACGGGAACGACGATGGAGAAGAGGATGCGCATCTGCCCGGCACCGTCCATGGTCGCCGCGTCGATGATTTCCTGGGGGATCTGACGGAAGGACTGACGCAGCAGGAATACCGCGTAGGGCGAGGCGAACACGAAGGGCAGGACGATGCCCCAGAAGGTGTTGTTGAGCCCCATCTTCGCCATCATGAGGTACAGCGGGATAACGAGGACCGACGCCGGAATCATCATGGTGCCCAGGAAGAGCCAGAAGATGACTTCACGTCCCGGGAACTCGATGCGGGCGAACGCGTAGGCGGCCAGCACGGAGGACACCAGCTGCCCGACGACCATCACCACGACCATGAGGAGCGTCGTGATGATCGCGTCACCGAAGTTGACTCGTCCCGTCAGGATCGCCTGGAACGAGGCCAGGGAGGGCGGGGAGGGCAGCGCGAAGGGTGAGTGCGAGGCGAAGTCCTGCGGCGACTTGAAGGCCGTGACGAAGCTGAAGAGCAGCGGGATGACCATGATGAACGCGGCCAGGGATAGCCCCGCGTAGATCCCCAGGGTCGACCACCAGGGCCGACGCGAGTGCGACTTAGACGAGCTCATACGTGGTCCTCTTCCGGAAGTACAGGTTCTGGGCCAGCGTCAATCCCATGAGGAGCAGCATCATGACGCACGCCATGACTGCGGCGCGGCCGACGTTCCCGGTCTCGAAGGCCTCCTTGTAGATCAGGTAGGCGAGGACCTCGGTGGAGCCGGACGGCCCGCCCTTGGTCAGGGCGTAGATCTGATCGAAAACGTTGAAGACCGAGATCACGGAGGTGACCGAGACGAAGAAGAAGGTCGGGCGCAGGAGGGGCATCTTGATGTGCCAGAACACCTGCGAGGAGGAGGCCCCGTCCACGGTCGCGGCCTCGGTGAGCTCACGCGGGATCGCGAGCAATCCGGCGATGAAGAAGAGCGCCGTGTACCCCACGTTCGACCAGACGACGACGAAAGCCGCCGCGGGCAGCGCCCAGGTGGGCGACACGAGGATTTCTAGTCGAGTGCCCGCAAGCGCGGAGAGGAGGCCGCCGGTGGGGGCGAAGATCCACGACCACACGACGCCGAGGGCCAGCGGAGGCGCGATCCACGGGATGACGATGAGCGTGCGATAGACGACGGTTCCTCGCACTCCCTTCGTCAGCAGGTTCGCGAGGAGTAGGCCCAGGATGATCTGAATGGGGACCACGAGGAGGACGAAGAAGATCGTCGTGCGCAGGGACGACAGGAAGGCCGGGTCGCTCAGCACGTTGGTGACGTTGGCCAGGCCCACGTATCGCGTATCCCCGATCAGGTCCCACCGGTACAGGCTCACCCACATGATGACGCCGATGGGCACAACCATGAAGATGAGGACGCCGATGAGGGCGGGCGACAGGAACGCGTATCCGACGAGTGCGTGGCGCGTCCGAGACGCTCGCTTGCTCATGCCCCACCATCCTTTCGTACGGTTCTTCGAGGATAGGTGTGACGGGCATATCAGCGCCGGGCGACGACAAGGTATGGACAATTGTGAACAGCGCATGCCGTCACGCGAGCAAAGGTGCACGAAACGAAGCGAAAACGAGGGAGCGCCCACTCGAGTGAGTGGACGCTCCCGTCGGCACGTCAATCAGACGCCGGAGCTCTTGAGCCCCAACTCGCGGGCACGGGGCGAGTCCTCGGGGACGCTTCCCGCGTGTTCGCCAGCGCTCACGATTTTGTTGGCCTCGTCAACGAAGACGACGGAGGGCTTAATCGTACGTACCAGGGATTCGGGCACCTGGGCGTAGGCCATGATAATGACGAGGTCACCGACGGTCACCTTGTGGGCGGCCGCGCCGTTGAGCTGAATCGTGCCGCTGCCTCGCTCGCCCGCGATCGTGTAGGTCGAGAGTCGCTCGCCGTTGTTGACGTCGACGATGTCGACCTTCTGCCCGGGAACGATGTTCGCGGCGTCCAGCAGGTCCTCGTCCACCGTGATCGAGCCGACGTAGTGCAGGTCGGCGCCGGTGACGACGGCTCGATGGATCTTGCCGATCGCCATCTCGCGGGTCATTTCCATCATGCGAGGTCCCCCGCGCGCTCAGCAAGGCGACCGTCAGGACCGGATGCGTCGCGCAGCGGCACCTCCATGTTGTCGATGAGGCGCGTCGTGCCCACCTTGGCGGCGACGAGGATGCGTCCCTCGCGCGAGCCGTCAGACAGGATCGTGGGCGCGGCCGCGCCTTCGCCGACGGGCACGGACTCGGTGCCAGCGAGGATCTCGAAAGTCCCCGCGTCCACGAGCGCAATGTAGTCCAGGTCGATGCCGCCCTCGGCGTCGATCACCGAGCGGCACTCGGCGACGATCTGCGCGGGCTTGGCCCCGGCCTCGGCGACCTCGGTGCCGCGACGAAGCGCCCGCGAGAGGGCACGGGCCCGGATGCGCTCATCGTCGCTCAGGTACTGGTTGCGGCTGGACAGGGCCACCCCGTCCTCGGCGCGCACGATCGGCACGGGGTGAACACGCACGGGGATGTCGAGCTGGGCGAAGACGGTGCGCAGGACTGCCAGCTGCTGGGCGTCCTTCTGTCCGTACAGGGCCACGTCGGGGCGCACGAGGTTGACGACCTTGGTGCACACGAGTGCGACGCCCGCGAAGTGCGTGGGGCGCGTCTTGCCCTCGAGAACGCACGCGATGGGGCCCGGGTCGATTGTCACGGTCGCGGGCGTGGGGTACACGTCCTGGGGCGCGGGCGCCCACACGAGGTCCACCCCCACCGTCTCGAGCGCGTCCATGTCCGCGTCCAGGGTGCGCGGGTAGGCATCGAAGTCCTCGCCGGGCGCGAACTGCGTCGGGTTGACGAAGATCGTGACGATCACGTGATCGGCCAGTTCGCGGGCTTCGCGCACGAGCTGCAGGTGCCCGGAGTGGAGGGCACCCATGGTCATCACGAGGGCCTTCGTGCCGGGCAGGCGCGACAGGGCGTCGGCCAGCTCGGCGCGCGTGTGGGTGAGGACAGGGCGATGGGTCATGTTTCTATTCTTGCAACTTCGGCCCGCCGGTGCGTAATAGAGTCGCTATCCTCACGCCTCGCGCTTGTGCGACGAGGCCGGGGTTGCGCGCGTTCTCTCTCCCGCGTTTTGGGCTCGTTAGGTGTGTGGGTATCAGGCGCCCGGGTCGAGGAGGGCGGCCTCGACGCTGGTGGCGGCCCGTTCATCGAGGAGACGAGCGTCGCGCAGCAGACGGGTCAGGGCGCGGGTCATGTCCGCGTAGGTGTCGCGTTCCCCCGAGAGACCTTCCCTGGCCCCGAGGCTGCGGGCGTGCGCGGTGATCGTCCCCGCGTCCCCGCGGGCGGCGGGCCCGGAGATGCCCGCAACCCCCTCGGTGAGGGCGCGGTCAAGCGCGGCCTCGAGAAGCGGGCGCACGTACAGAGCGGGATTCTCGATGCCGGCCTGCGCGAGAATCCGCGTCGTCTGCACAGTGATGCCGGCGATGAAGTTGGCGCCGTGGGCGAGACCCGCGTGGTAGAGGGGGCGGTCCTCCTCGGCGACGACGACGGGCTCACCGCCCATTTCCACGACGAGGGCCTGGGCAATCGGCAGGAAGGGCGCCGCAGCCGTCACCGCGAAGGGCGTGCCCACAAGGCGCGCCACGTCAACGCTGGTCCCGGTGAAGGTCATCGCCGGATGGATGGCCAGCGGGATCGCACCCGCGCCCGCGGCGGCGCCAAGCAGCCCCACGCCGGAGGCACCCGACAGGTGAATGACGATGTGTCCGCTCTGCCAGGCGCCCAGGTCGGCCAGGCCGCTCACGAGGGGGCCGATCTGGTCGTCAGGAACGGCAACGATGACCACCTCGGAGCGTCGCACGACCTCCTCGGGCGTGGTGATCGGCACGCCGGGGAGCATCGCGTCGGCGCGCTCGCGCGAGGCCTCCGACGACGCGGAGACGGCGACGATCTGGTGCCCGACCGCGCGCAGCGCGGAGCCGATGACGGGCCCGACGTGGCCCATGCCGATGATGCCGATTCCGAGGCGTCCGGGGGTACTCATGCCTCCATTGTCACCGATCACCGCTCTACTTGTCGCCCTCCGCACGCTGCGAGGTCGCCTCGACGATCTCGGTGACGCGAGAGAGCCAGCGCTCGGGAGCCTCGGCCTCGCGACGGACCTTCGAGGCCTGCGACAGCTGCGCCCACAGCTCCACGGAACGGCCCGCCTCAACGTGCTCGGCCATGGATGCCACCGGACCGGGGACCAGCGCGGCACGCACGGAGGCGACGCGACGCCAGCGCTGAATGGGGCCCTGATGCAGCGACACCGACTGGATGCGCGTCAGCGGGATGATCGAGAAGCGCAGGTTGAAGAAGCCGTCGCGGATCGCGAACACGGCGTCGGTCAGACCGAAGGCTCGGCGCTTGTACACGAGAGGATCCAGAATCCTCGCGCTGCGCGGGATCGGCGTCATCCAGCGGTCCTCGCCCAATCCGGCGCGAAGGGACTCGAGGAAGCCGTCGGGATCGTCGACCCCCAGGTCGGGAATCGCCATCGCAATCGCCTGGATGACCTCCATACGGCTACCAACGGGAAGCAGCACGTCGGAGGCCACGTCGACCTGCATGCCCTTATTCTTCTCGTCCGTCGTGTGCGCCGCGTTGCCGGCCTGCGTAATCTCCACGCGATACCAGCCAAACAGTCGCCAGATCAGCGGCTGCTTCACCTCAATGGCGTGAATGCGCCCCGGGGGGATCGTCACGTGACGGCGAGCCGTCAGGCCTCGGTTGATGCGCACGCCGTCGGCCGCGATCGCAGCGGTAAAGCCGAACTCTCGATCGAAACGCGCCCAGACGCCCGCCAGGAGGCTGAACGCGCCTGCCAGGATGCCCAGGAAACTCATGATCGACGTCACCCCGACGACACCCACGAGGAAGCCGTTAAGACCCAGGAGGAAGACGCCGAAGAACAGGGCGATCACGTTGTCGATGGTCGCCAGCATCGAGAGCAGAAGCTTGCCAAAGCCGACCTTGAAGACGGGGCGCGCGGGCGCCTCGAGCGGGGAGGCCCCCGTGCGGGTCCCCAGCGTCGCAGCCACGGAATCAGCGGAAGGATCCACGACCTCGTCGATCGCGCCCGAAGCGAGCGCGAGGAGGAGGGCGCGCAGCTCCTCGAGGCGACGAGAATTAAGCAGACCGAGCTTGATGCTCGAATCCGTGCCGCCAGCGACCTCAATGTCCAGATAGCCCAGGCCCAGAATCCGCCCCACGAGCGAGTAGGACACGTTAATCGTCTGAATGCGCGACAGCCGCGCGTGACGCTGCGTGCGCTTGAGGATACCTGCGCGATACCAAATCGCCGTGTTGCTCACCGCGTAGCGGGTCTTCGTCCACGACAGGTAGCAGTACGCGCCCGCGATGGCGAGAACAACGCCCGCAATAATGGAAAGCCCAAGCAAGATGCCGGTCGTTGCAAGCCACGCGGGCACCTCACCGTTGAGCATGCGCTCAATCGCGGACGCATTGCTCAGGGACACAAGGCCGCCAGCACCCATGACGCTTCCCGCGACGCGGGGAACGTAGGTGAGCGGGTGAAGCGGCTTCCAGTCCTCGGGGGCGATGCCGTCAGAGGAGAGGTCCGTGCTCATAGGCCCATCAGCTCCGCCGAACCGCGCTCCGCCAGGACGTCGCGCAGGCGCGCCGCATCCGCAACCGGGACACCACTGAGCGTCGCGTCGGTCTTCGCGCTCGCGGTCGAGAGCTTGATCGTGGAGATGCCAAGCATGCGCAGGATGGGCCCCTGGTAGATGTCAACGTACTGGATGCGGCCGTAGGGCACGAGGGTCAGCGATCGATTGAAGACGCCGCGGCGAATCACGAAGTCCGTGTCGGCCAGGGCGTAGCGCAGGGCACGCACCTGGGCGGGCACGAGCCACAGGCAGAAGAGGGCGATGGCGGCGGGCACGAGCATGAGCCACCACAGCGCCGGGATGTCGACGATAAGGACGAGGCCGGAGATCGCACCGCACAGGGCGCCGCACAGCGCGAGGGCGTTTCCGAGGCGCAGGGTCGCGAGTTTGGGGGACACGTGCTGGAATTCGACGCCGTCGGGAGACATGACGTCCGCTGAGTTCTGGGATGACATGCTTCAATTGTTGCATATCTTTTCCGCGCCTTTCCTGGTCCTTTATCGCTGCGCGACCAACCGAGGTGACGAAGCAAACAGAAGCAGCGTCATCACTCCCACCTACCTCACAGGAAACATTCAGACACTTGGGCGACACTAGTCGTATGAGCACCCCGGGAACTGAAGCAAAACTCCTCGTCGTCGACGACGAGCCCAACATCCGCGACCTCCTCGCCTCCTCCCTGCGCTTCGCAGGCTTCGACGTCGTCACCGCCGAGGACGGCAGCGGCGCATTTCACGAAGCCCAGGCCTCGCGCCCCGACCTCATCGTCCTAGACGTCATGCTCCCCGACATGGACGGCTTCACCGTCACCAGGCGCCTGCGCGACGCCGGCATCACCACCCCGGTCCTCTTCCTCACCGCGCGCGACGACATGCGCGACAAGATCCAGGGCCTGACCGTCGGCGGCGACGACTACGTCACCAAGCCCTTCGGCCTCGAAGAGGTCGTCGCCCGCATCCGCGCCATCCTGCGCCGCACCATGGGCTCCGAAGAAGACGACGCCTTCCTGCGCGTCGGAGACCTCGTCATCGACGAGGACGCCCACGAAGTCACGCGCGCCGGCATCCCCATCGACCTGTCCCCCACCGAGTTCAAGCTCCTGCGCTACCTCGTCATCAACGCGGGTCGCGTCGTCTCCAAGATGCAGATCCTCGACCACGTGTGGGAATACGACTGGGACGGCGAAGTCGCCATCGTCGAGTCCTACATCTCCTACCTGCGGCGAAAGCTCGCCGTCGAGAGGGCCTCCGGAGAGCTGATCCACACCAAGCGCGGGGTCGGCTACATCCTGCGCGCTGAGGACTGACGTGCGCCCCGGCCTGGCTCAACGCATCGAGGCATGGTGGGACTCTAAGCCGCTATCCTCGCAGCTCGTCACGCTGATCACGCTACTCCTGGCCATCGGACTATCCCTGTCCGGCACGGTCATGATCGGCCTCCTCCAGCGCCACCTCACCTCTCAGATCGACGACCAGCTCGTCGCGACCGCCCACACGCTGCAGATCTCCGCGTCCGCAGCCACATTCTCCGCCGACGGACAGGGCGGCATCCCCACCCTCTACTACATCCACATTCGCAACGCCGACGGCACCGACCGCTACTTCTACTCCGAGGACACCCTCAAGGCCTCGGGCAAGCCCCAGCTGCCCGAACTCGTCGACACGAGCTCCGCGCCCGTCTCCTCCTTCCGTACCATCCCGGTCACCGTCTCCTCTTCCAAGGCCGGCCTCGGCTGGCGCGCCCTCGTCGTCCCCGTGTACGACCAGGAAAGCGGCGAGTTCTCCGGATACATGACGATCGCCCTGCCCCTGTCGGACATGCAGCACACCCTGCGCACCACGGCCTCGTACTTCTCGGTCGCCGGCATCATCATCGTCCTCATCGGGGGCTGGACCGGGCGCGTCCTCGTACGCCGCGCACTCCTCCCCCTGCGTTCCATCGAATCCACCGCCGGAAAGATCGCCGCCGGCGACCTCACCAAACGCGTCACCCCACACCCTCCCACGACCGAGGTCGGCTCGCTCTCACTCTCCCTCAACGCCATGCTCACCCAGGTCGAGCAATCCTTCGAAGCCCGCCAGGCCTCGGAACAAAAGATCAAACGATTCGTCTCCGATGCCTCCCACGAGCTACGCACTCCCCTCGCCGCTATCTCCGGATACTGCGAGCTCTACGCCATGGGCGGCGTACCCTCCGAACGCATCGAGGAAGTCATGGGGCGCATCGCTTCCGAATCCTCGCGCATGGCCACCCTCGTCGAAGACCTCCTCACCCTCGCGCGCCTCGACGAAGGCCGCCCCCTCGAGATCACCGAGATCGACCTCGTCAAACTCGCCGACAACGCCGTCTTCGACCTCCAAGCCCTCGACCCCACGCGCACGGTCGGACTCACCGGCATCAGCGGACGCACTCCCCCGATGACCCTCATCGTCCCCGGCGACCGCGACCGCCTCTCGCAGGTCTTCACCAACCTCATCGGCAACATCGTGCGATACACCCCCCGAAGGCTCCCCCGTCGAAATCGCTCTCGGAAGCAGCGGCGACACCGCCATCGTCGAACTGCGCGACCACGGACCCGGCATCGATGAAACTGATCGCGGACGCGTCTTCGAACGCTTCTACCGTGCGGATACCTCACGCAACCGAAAATCCGGCGGCTCCGGCCTCGGCCTCGCCATCGTCTCCGGCATCCTCGCAGCTCACAAGGGCAACGCATCGCTCACCAAAACAAAAGGCGGCGGCCTCACCGTTCGCATCGAACTCCCCACAGCGTGAACGACGTAACGTACCGGTCAGCACACACGGCTTTTTCGCTCAGTTTTCGCCATTTTTCACCTGACAGTTTCACGAAATCCATCGGGATTTTCCCTGATTTTTTACCAACGAACGTGACCTTCGCTCAAAACCGCACTAGCATGGCTCGGGTATTCCTCAGCAAGGAGAGTGGCCCATGGGTGCTCGAGCACCTCAGTGGCTGCTGACGTCTTTCGTTGACGCCATGCAGCAAATCGGCGCAACCGCGACCCAGTCCGACCTCGAAAAAGGAGAGCGTCGACCTCGCGGAACGCTGGAGCGCGCCCGAACGCCAGATGCACAACGTGCGTCGGCTCATGAACACGCTCACCCACATCGATGAAATCTCGTCATCTGCGCACGACCCCGACATCCTGCGCGTCGCCGCGTGGTACCACGGCGCCTTCCTCAACAAGGCGCTCGAGATCAAGCTTGGCGGGTTCCAGGCGAACTTTGCCTCCACCCGTTGCATCGACCACGCGCACAACCGCCTCACCAACCTCGGCGTGCCCGAGGATGTCGTCGCACGCATCGACGAACTCATTGCCTTCCTGACACGCCACCGCGCACCGCGCACGGACTTCGACGCGCAGGTGCTCGTCGACGCCGATCTGGCGGGCCTGGCCTGTAGCCCCCAGGACTACAAGAAGCTGCGCACATCCCTGCGCGCCGAACTCAGCGAGCTCGACGACCTGCAGTTCACCAAGGCGCGCATGGCGCTCGTGAAGAAGCTCCTGAGCTACGAAACGATCTATCAGTCCCCCCTCGGCTCCGCGTGGGAAGACACCGCCCGCGCAAACCTCGAGGTCGAGCTGACCCGCCTCGAGCGCGAGAAGGCCCAGCTATGCCAGGCCGCCCAGACAGAGGACGCCGAGGAACCCGAGGACACGGACGACACCGACGAGGTCGTGGAGGACTCCACGACGACGACCGGCACGCTGATCATCAAGCGCCGCTCAATCAAGAAGCGCGTCCCCGTCGCCTCATCGGACGACGAGGCCACATCCACCGGCGTCCTGCCGCGCAAGATTGAGGAAACAGCCGACTCGGACGAGGACGAGGAGGCGACCTCCTCGCTCGAGTCCGCCGTCGAATCCCTGGATCTGCCTACCTCCGACTGACGAGGCCGCGGCTGCTGTTCGTACCGCGGAGCCCAGCCGCTCTGCATACCGCAGGGTCCGCCTCGCCGGACCTGCGCACTGTTCATGCGACAGGATCCGCCTCGCCCAACCTGGCCGCTGTGTGTGCCGGTGGGCGGCGGCCCAGCATGATTTCGCATGTTGCTCTTGGCTCCACGGGTTTTCCAGGCGCCGGAGGCCCCGGCCGCCCGCGAGACTAGGCAACCTCGCTTCGCTCGGTGCCGCGTCTCGAAGCCCGCCCGTGCCCTCCGGTCCCTCCGGCGCCCTCCAAACCTGTGGAGCCTGGCCGCTGTGTGTGCCGGCGGGCGGCGGCCCGCCCTGGCCCTGCCGCCACCCACCGGCACCGCGACCAGGCCCTCCAGTAGCTCACCCGTCAGTAGCACGGGCATACCTCGGGGCTATCCACAGGCACTTTTCACGTCGGGCAGTTATCCACAGGCCGTTGGTTCTGCCTCGATCATGCTCTCTCACACGCGTAGCGTCGATGTCGACGGGCCCACCCGGGGCCTCACAAAGGAGTGACATCATGACCGCATACGCCGTCGACGCCGAACAAATTGCCGCCGCCTCCGCCCAGGCCTGCACGACCGCATCCACCATTCGTACAGAAGTAGATACGATGATGGCCCAGCTGCTCGCCCTTCAGGACACGTGGACCGGCGGAGCTCAGGTCAACTTCCAGGCCACGATCACCCAGTGGCAGGGCATCCAGGCACAGACGCACGACGCCCTCGACGCTATCTCCACGCAGCTGCAGGTCGCCGCGGCGACCTATTCGGACGCAGAGGCACACTCCGCGTCACTGTTCGCGGGAGTCTAGCGGACGCTGAACGAGGCTCGCGGCTGCGGCGCCGGGCCCTCGGCCCCATCAAGACAGTCATAGAAAAGCGCCTGGGGGCGGGACCCTGACGAATCCCGCCCCCAGGCGGATCAACTTAACGCCGAGCGGATCAGTACATGCCGCCCATGCCAGCGCCAGCGTCGTCGCCACCGGCGGCCGGAGCCTCGGGCTTGTCAGCGACAACGGCCTCGGTGGTCAGGAACATGCCTGCGATCGACGCTGCGTTCTGCAGCGCGGAACGGGTGACCTTGACCGGGTCGGAGATGCCGGCGGCCATGAGGTCGGTGTACTCGCCGGTCGCGGCGTTCAGGCCGTGGCCGGGCTCCATGTGCGCAACGCGGTCGGCAACCACGCCACCCTCAACGCCCGCGTTCTCAGCGATCTGCTTGAGCGGGGCGGAGATGGCCAGGCGCACGATGTTGACGCCGGTCGCCTCGTCGCCGGTGAGGGCGTCGAGCTTGGGCAGCGCCACGGTGGCGGCCTGGATCAGGGCGACGCCACCACCGGCGACCAGACCCTCTTCGGAGGCCGCGCGAGCGTTACGAACGGCGTCCTCGATGCGGTGCTTGCGCTCCTTGAGCTCAACCTCGGTGGCCGCGCCGGACTTGATGACGGCAACGCCGCCAGCCAGCTTGGCGAGGCGCTCCTGCAGCTTCTCACGGTCGTAGTCGGAGTCGGTGTTCTCGATCTCCTGGCGGATCTGGCGCACGCGGGCGTCCAGCATATCCTTGTCGCCAGCGCCCTCGACGATGGTGGTCTCGTCCTTGGAGACGACGATCTTGCGGGCGCGGCCCAGCAGCTCGAGGTCAGCGTTCTCGAGGGAGAGGCCGACGGTCTCGGAGATGACCTGGCCACCCGTCAGGATGGCCATGTCCTGCAGCATCGCCTTGCGGCGCTCGCCGAAGCCGGGGGCCTTGACGGCCACGGACTTGAAGGTGCCGCGGATCTTGTTGACGACCAGCGTGGCGAGGGCTTCACCCTCGACGTCCTCGGCGATGATCGCGAGGGGCTTGCCGGTCTGCATGACCTTCTCCAGGACGGGGACGATGTCCTTGACGTTGGAGATCTTGGAGTCCATGAGGAGGACGTAGGCGTCCTCGAGGACGGCTTCCTGGCGCTCCTGGTCGGTCACGAAGTAGGCCGACAGGTAGCCCTTGTCGAAGCGCATACCCTCGGTGGTCTCCAGGGTGGTGTCGAAGGAGTTGGTCTCCTCGACGGTGACGACGCCCTCGGCGCCGACCTTCTCGAAGGCCTCGGCGATGAGCTTACCGATGGCGGGATCGTTGGCGGAGATGGAGGCCGTGGCAGCGATCTGCTCGGTGGTCTCGACGGGCTTGGCGTCGGCATGCAGCTGCTCAACGATGGCCTCGACGGCCTGGTCGATGCCGCGCTTGAGGGCGATCGGGTTGGAGCCGGCGGCGACGTTACGCAGGCCCTCATGGACCAGCGCCTGGGCCAGAACGGTCGCGGTGGTGGTGCCGTCACCTGCGACATCGTCGGTCTTCTTGGCAACTTCCTTCACCAGCTCGGCGCCGATGCGCTCGAACGGATCGTCGAGGTCGATTTCCTTAGCGACGGAGACGCCGTCCTTTGGTGATCGTGGGGGCGCCCCACTTCTTGTCGAGCACGACGTTGCGGCCCTTGGGGCCAAGCGTCACCTTGACGGTGTCGGCCAGCAGGTTGAGGCCGTTCTCCATGCCACGACGGGCATCCTCATCAAACTTGATGATCTTGCTCATTGGAAATGTATCCTTCCGCGATGCGGATCAGGTTCGATGCCCGCGACGGACGGCCACGCTTTTGAGGAGGCCTCATCGAACCGGTGGTCTTATCACTCTCCATGTCGGAGTGCTAACTACGATTTTGGCACTCGCTACCCTTGAGTGCAAGACGAGGTTGCGCGATATGAGTCCGATGCGCTCAGGGCGTAACACGCACGGACGAGGCCGGACTAGGCTCGCTGAGCGCGCCCGTACACCAGGTGCCGCCGGTGTGGAGGGTGCCGGAGGGATGGAGGGCCTGGCTGCGGTGCCCGTGGGCGGTGGCGGGGCCTGGCCGGGCTTCGAGGCGACGCGCCGAGCGAAGCTCGCGGCGCGGACGGCTCGCGGGCGGGCCGCCGCCCACGGGCACAACCAGCAGCCCGGCCCAACAACACACCACGCGGCGCCCGGAACACCCGTGGGCACAAACACCAGCCCGACCCACAGGACAAGCAACGGTCATATGAAACCAGTGACACCTCTACACGCGGTGATCATCAGGAATGTGCAACCCCAAACACCACTGCTCGCCGGAGAGGCCATGAAAACGGCCGTATCCACTGGCGGACGTCTCACCGGTTTCAACCAAGACAGCGGATAGGTGAGCAACGAAGCCACCGGTATCACCTGGAAAGCGTCGGCCTGGCTATTCCGAACCAAGTTCGCACATCATCCCCCTCTCGGGCCACGCGCCCACACCAGGCCGAGCAGGGCGAGTTTTCTCGCGCCGTCGCCTCTCCCGCACCGCGCGGCGCATGGCGGGCATCAGTGACGCCTCAACGAGCCGAGGACTGAAAGAAAAACCATCCCCGCGTGGGGATCCAGCACCCCTCCCACGCGGCCGCGCCCCAGCGCGAGAAAGAAAAGCCACCCCTGCGCGGGGGTCCAGCACCCCAGTTGAAACATTATTCGCCCCTGCCTGGGGGGCCAGCACCACGGTTGAGATATTTTTCGCCCCTGCCTGCGGATCCAGCACCACAGTTGAAATATTTTTCGCCCCTGCCTGCGGATCCAGCACCACGGTTGAAATATTTTTCGCCCACGCACACTCAAAATGGCTGATTTTCGACCATTTTCACCGTGCTGGGGCGATATTTCTTTCACAGAGGCACCCGAACGACCGCCCGGTGCTACGCAGGGGCGATCATTCTTTCACGCAGCCCCTTCGGGGCCACAGCGAGAGCCCGCGGCGTTGCCTGGCCGCGGTGCCCATGGGCGGCGGAAGCTCGGCACCTGGACACACGGACGGCGCCACTGCGGTACAAAACTCGCCCTGCTCGCTCAAAATGGCCCAATTTGGCACGTTTTGCCCGCGCAGGGCGAACTTTCTACCGCTGTCACCACGAACAAGCCACGCAGGGCGAACTTTGTACCGAATACAAGCTGGATACAGGAGTAGCAAACACAACAACACAACAGACCACACCAGCGTGAAGGTCTCCAGAGGGAGCAACGAGTGACAGCGGTCACCACTCCCAGAAAAGTCGCACGTAATTCGATTCCACGAAGTTTCAACAAGGCCCAGAAACGTTGAAATCCCAACGATACGAATTCATGGTTTGAAATAATCGCAGGGGAATTACGTGCGAAATTGCTGAGACAGCTTCGGGGCCTGGCCGGATAACGAGCCGGCGCGCCGAACCGCACGTCAGCGCACCATGCGCCGGAGGGATGGAGGGCCAGGCTGCGGTGCCCGTGGGCGGTGGCGGGGCCTGGCCGGGCTTCGAGGCGACGCGCCGAGCGAAGCTCGCGGCGCGGACGGCTCGCGGGCGGGCCGCCTCCCACGGCGCAGCCAGGCCCAACAACACACCACGCGGCGCCCGGAACACCAGCGGCGCAACACGCCACTTAGGCACTACAAAACCGCCCAGCCCCACAGGGGCCGGGCGGCTCAGACAATCAGCGAGAGAGGGTCAGCGCAGGATCACGACGATGTCCGGATCACCGAGACCACTTTCCTGACGGACGCTCGAAATGCCAAGCTTAGAAGCAATGTCCTTGGCGGTTCCTTCCATGCGCGGGTCTTCGTAGAAGACGGTGGAGGTCTGGGTGGTCCATCCGTCAGCATTTGCGGCACTGGTTCCCGCATAGCCGGCCTGGTTCAGGATCTGAGCCTGCTGACCCGCGTATCCCTGGGTGCCGGTGCCGTTGAGGACCTGGATGACGGCTCCGTGGTCAGGCTCGGCGGAGGCCGAGGAGGACGAGGAACTCGCGGAGGGAGTCGGCTCAGCGGACGCGGTGGCGTCGGCCGTGGGCGCGGTGTTGGGGCTCGCGGAGGAGCTGGGCGCCGTAGACACCGCCGTGGGCGTCGAGCTAGGTGTCGTGGTCTGTTGGCGCGACAGGGCGGTCGCCGCTGCCCATCCGAGGGCGGGAACGATCACGAGGATGGCCAGGAAGGGCCACACGTTCTTCCACCTGGACGGCTTGGGGCGGTGCATGCCGACGGGCATATCCTCGCCGGCGCGGTCAAATTCATCCCTGGGGTACTGAGAACTCACGCGTTCAGACTATCGGAAAAGAGGGAGTGGGGCGCGGGTGGCGCGCGGGTAATGTGGCGTGGCTTGTGCGGCATTAGGCTGGTGCTATGAGTGATTACAATCCCCGTCCGCTGGCTGAGTTGATTGATCCGGGGTGGGCTCGAGCGCTCGCACCGGTTGAGGAGCGCGTCCACGAGTTGGGCGCGATGTTGGCCGCTGAGGTCGAGGAGGGGCGCGGTTACCTGCCCGCGGGCACGGATGTTCTCCGCGCCTTCACGTACCCGTTCGACAGAGTGAAAGTTCTGATCGTTGGGCAGGATCCGTATCCGACCCCGGGGCACGCCATGGGGTTGTCGTTTTCGGTACACCCGGGTGTGGCGTTACCAAAGTCGCTCATCAATATTTCCGTGAACTGAGCGAGGACATGGGTATTCCCACTCCGACGTCGGGGGACCTGACGCCGTGGAGCGAGCAGGGCGTATGCCTCCTCAACCGTGTGTTGACGGTGCGCCCGGGCGCTCCCGCGTCGCATCGAGGCCGCGGCTGGGAGGAGGTGACCCAGTGCGCGATTGACGCACTGGTGTCCCGGACGAGACCGGATGGATCGCGGGCCCCCCTCGTGGCGATTCTGTGGGGGAAGGACGCTCAGTCGCTCACACCCCGTCTCGGCGATACTCCGATTATTGCGTCCGTGCACCCGTCGCCGTTGTCCGCGTATCGCGGCTTTTTTGGGTCGAAGCCATTTTCGCGCGCGAATCAGCTACTGGAGGCGCAGGGCGCGACGGGCGTGGACTGGTCGCTGGGCACTTCTCATTGACGAGGCCGGGGCACCTCACCCGAACGGGCGAGGTGGGATGCGGCTGCGGTGCCGCGGTGAGGGACTCCATGGAGCCGGCTATCGGACTCGAACCGATGACCTGCTGTTTACAAGACAGCTGCTCTACCAACTGAGCTAAGCCGGCGGCGGACACTAGTGTGCCACAGGTGGTGGCTCGTGCGCGCGGGCGAGCCGATACTGCACAAGCCCGAGCAGGGGTGCTGAGGGATCTCGGCGTTGGGTCTGGAGGGGTGAGGATGCGTGTCTCTGATGGAGTGCGGATGGCCGGTTTGCACCTGAGAGACCTCCGATTGGCAGCAAAGAAGTGGGGGGTGGGGCCGCCCCGCGGTCCCACCCCCCACTGATCGAAAGGCTCAGTTGGAGCTGTTGGTTGTCTCCGAGCTCTGGGCTTCGTCAGTGCCGCTCTGGGAGGGCTCGGTGGCCTCGGGGGCCGGGGTCTCGGTGGCACCCTGGGACGCGGAATCGGTAATGCCGTATTCCTGCGCGATGGTCTCGCGCAGTGCGGCCAGCTGAGTGCCGAGCGGGATCACCGTGGAGCGATCCTTGACCAGCTCGGGGGTGCCGAGGCTGCCGTTACGACCGTTGTATCCGGCGTTCTGCCAGGCGGTGGTCGATGCCTTGAGGTAGTCCTCGACGGCGTTGACCGGGAAGGTGTCGATAACGTCGGAGGGGACGCCCACCTCGGCGGCGATCACCTTGACCTGCTTCCAGGAGGCGTCGAGGTTCTGAACGACGGTGCCGTTGGAGGCCTGGAACTGGGTGCGGAAGTAGGCGAGCAGTGCGTGGTGGAAGTCCACCCACTTGTCGGGGGCCTTCTGCGCGACGACGAGCGATGCGCTGGCCGCGGGCTTCAGGTAGTCCATGTTGACGGTGATGACCGGCTGGATCTCGATGTTGTAGTGACCTTCGGCGGCCCAGGTGGTGAGGTCCTTGCCCATGTATGCGTCGAGGTCGGCGCACGCGTGGCAGGAGTAGTCGAAGTATTCGGTGAGGGTGGGCAGGTTCGGATCCGCTTCAGCGACGACGCCGTTTGCGTTGACGATGATCGGGCGACCGTCGGCGTAAGGGCCGAGGACCTCGGATGCGTCGACGTTGCGCGCGGCGTTGACCTGAGCCTGCTGGTTCCAGATGACGCCACCGACGGCTGCGATGACACCCAGGACGATCGCGGCGACCGCGGAAATGACGATGATGCGGGTGCGGCGATCAGCACGCTCCTGCGCCTGGCGCATCTGCGCGGCTTTGGCGCGCACGGGGTCGACGGCCGGCTTCTTCTTCTGAGCCATGGACTCACCTTCCGAAAATAGTTGAATGTTGTAAGAATATCGGGCGCGGCAGGGCCACGCTCAGTGCGACAGCCCACCCGTGACGATTAGCCACGCACCCGCAAGGAACGCACCACAGCCTACCGCGAGGAGCCCGCGCCCCCAGGCAGGACGCACGATCGTGCGCAGCGATGTCGCGATTCCGACACGCAGGTCTGCGGTGAAGGGCATCAGCCAGGCCACCAGCAGGGTGAGCGCCGCGAGCGCCCACGCGATCATCGTCCCATGCGGGTCGCTCAGCCAGTAATCGCTGCGATCGAGGCTGCTTGCGGTGGCCACATCGACCGGCCATGACCACAGGACATGTCCCTCGTGAGAGTAGGAGAGCCCAGCCCAGACGGCGTAGGGAATAAGACCCCCCACGACGAGCCCCAGGGCTGTGGTCAGGATCGAGCGCGCGAGCAGGATCGGGGACATGGCGATGACGGCCGCACCATCGGAGGCCTTGGGACCGCGCAAGATGCGCCTCCGCTCGACCCACCGACTCATCGCCCCGACCAACCCGAAGGCCGTCAGGGCAATACCGACGATCAGGGTGCCGGTCATGCCAAGAAGGAAAGGCAGTGCCGCCAGGAGGGCGAGCAGGGCGGCGCTGGAGATCCAGGCGTTCTTCTTCGCCGGGGACGAGGCCGCGTCACCTCCCGGGGCAGTAACACCCGCGCCGGGGTTGGGATTCCACTCGTGGCCCACGGCCATCGGTGAGGGCCGTGAAGCCCGCGTGAGGAGAGGGCTGTTGTCCATAACCGGGAGCAACTCCGGGGCCGGGCGCGTAAGCATCCTGCTGGTCCACGTAGGGTGCGTGCGGGTAGGGGGCCATTACCTCGGTGGGGTCCGCATCATCGACGGTCTGCCAGGTGTCGGTTGCATCGTCGTGCCAGGCGACCTCGTCGACCTCGCCATCCCAGTCGCCGTAGCCTTCCACGACGGAGGCGGTGTCCACGACATCGGTGTGATCGTTCGCCGCGGTGAACTCAGAGGCGTCGCGGCGAGGATGCTGCGGGTAGGCGACGGCGCGTGCACCCGCGACACCCGGACGCTGCCCTGCGTCCTCCCATTCGGGGGGCGCGGCGATCTCCTGGGGGTCGGAGTTGACCATCTGCGTGCGCATGCCCGTGTCGAGGAGCTGAGCCCAGTTCACCGTCACGTAGTCGAGTTCGCCGGGCGCCCAGCCGACGGCACTCATGAGGTCAGCGACGATCAGGGAGGGCGAGGGGCGTTCATCGGGATCGGGAGCGAGTCCGCCCGCGAGCGCGTCGGCGACCATGGGGTGCAGTCCGGCGAGGTCGGGGTCCCCTTCGAGGACGCGCAGCATCGTGGCCGACACGTCGCCCTTACCAAAGGGCGGGCGACCGGTCGCGCAGGACAGGAGGGTGGCGCACCACGCCCACCAGTCAGACTCCTTCGTGGCACCGCGGCCCTGGAGCAGTTCGGGCGCGGTGTACCCGGCCGTCCCCGACACGAGGCCGGTGCTCGTCAGGTGCTGATCGGAGGTCGCCATCGCGATGCCGAAGTCGATGAGGACCGGGCCGCGCGGGGAACAGATGATGTTGGAAGGCTTGATGTCGCGGTGAATGATGTTGGCGTGGTGTACAGCCGCGATCGTGGAGGCCAGGTGATAGGACAGGGCGGCGACGCCGCGCAGAGGAACCGGACCGGAGACGAGGATTTCCGCGAGCGTGGGCCCCTCGACGTATTCGGAGACGACAAAAGGCTGGGAGGCCTCGGTTTCCGCATCGACGATGTGCGCAACAAAGGGCGAGCGCACGGAGTTCACGGTGCGCGTCTCGCGCTCCAGGCGCTGGCGCGACTCCTCCGAGGCGGCCATCGCCGGGTGCATGGCTTTGAGGGCGACACGCGTGCCACCCCCGTCTTCGGCGAGCCAGACCGTCCCCGCCCCGCCCGTACCGAGCCGACGGATCAGCCTGTAGCCGCCCAGTTCCTCGCCTTCTTCCACGCCCTCAGCCTACCTGGCCCCTCCCCCATCTGCGGCCACCCGCGCGGGACAGCCCCGGCCTCGTCCCTGAAAGTGACGGGCGAACACACGCTGTCAATCCATCATGTGGCCCGAACTGTACACCCGCGAGCGAGCGTGCTAACTTCGCTATTAGTCGCGCGCGCGGAACGATCCGCGTTCGCACTCCGTGGGCGAAGACGCTCCACGGTCACCCCACTATGGATCGTCCGGCACGTACCTGCCGGTGGGAAGGAAAACTCCATGGCAACCGTAACCTTTGACAAGGCCACCCGCGTCTACCCGGGCTCCGACAAGCCCGCCGTCGACCAGCTCGACCTCGAGATCAAGGACGGTGAATTCCTCGTTCTCGTCGGCCCCTCCGGCTGTGGCAAGTCGACCTCGCTGCGCATGCTCGCCGGCCTCGAGGACGTGAACTCCGGCCGCATCCTCATCGGCGACAAGGACGTCACGGACGTTCCGCCGAAGAACCGCGACATCGCGATGGTCTTCCAGAACTACGCTCTCTACCCCCACATGTCGGTGCGCGAGAACATGGGCTTCGCCCTGAAGATCGCCGGCACCCCGAAGGAAGAGATCAACAAGCGCGTCGAAGAGGCCGCTAAGATCCTCGACCTGGAGCCCTACCTGGACCGCAAGCCCAAGGCCCTGTCCGGCGGCCAGCGTCAGCGTGTCGCCATGGGCCGCGCGATCGTCCGTAAGCCCCAGGTGTTCCTCATGGACGAGCCCCTGTCGAACCTGGACGCCAAGCTGCGTGTCCAGACCCGTACGCAGATCGCCTCCCTGCAGCGTGAGCTCGGCGTCACCACCGTGTACGTCACCCACGACCAGACCGAGGCTCTGACGATGGGTGACCGCATTGCGGTCCTCGCCGGCGGCCTCCTCCAGCAGTGCGGCACCCCGCAGGAGATGTACGAGCGTCCCGCCAACGAGTTCGTCGCTGGCTTCATCGGCTCCCCCGCCATGAACCTGGGCACTTTCACGGTCGAGGGCGAGTGGGCCAAGCTCGGCCCCGCACGCGTGCGTGTCTCCGAGGCCGCCCGCGCCGCGATGACCGCTGAGGACGGCGGAAAGATCAAGATCGGCTTCCGTCCCGAGGGCCTGGACGTCGTCACCGACGGCTCCGAGGGCACCATCCCCGTCGAGGTCGACTTCGTCGAGGAGCTCGGCTCGGACGCCTACGTGTACGGCCACCTGGCCGGCGCCGCCGAGGGCGAGACCCTGGGCTCCGGCTCCGAGGGCACCGGCAAGCAGCTGATCGTGCGCGTTCCCCCGCGTACCGCCCCCGCGCGCGGCGGCGTCCTGCACGTGCGCGTCCGCGAGGGTCAGCAGCACAACTTCTCCGCTGCAACGGGTGCTCGCCTGCCCGAGTGACGCCTAGCGCGCACGCACAGCGATAATCGGCCCCGGCCTCGTCCACTCGTACCTCCAGGACGAGGCCGGGGTTTCGCTATGCCCACATGTGTTCTTGGCCGCGACTAGCGACGATGCCGAGTCGGGGCTATACGCACGGCGCTCAAGATGAGACAATGAGTGACATGGCTTTGGACATTACGGCGGCTGCAGTCGACCCCGCCCTTTTGGACCTCCCGTGGGATGTTCCCCTCGAGGAGTGGCCATCCAACCTGCTCGCGGCGCTTCCCCGCGGCATTTCCCGCCACATCGTGCGCTTCGTCAACCTGTCCGGGCGCGTGCTCGCGGTCAAGGAGATCGGTCCGACGGTCGCCCATCACGAGTACGACCGCCTGCGCGATCTGAAGCGTCTGGATGCCCCGTCCGTCCAGCCGGTCGCCGTCATCACGGGACGCGAAAGCCCCGAGGGCGAGGAGCTCAACGCGGCCCTCATCACCGAGCACCTGCAGTTCTCCCTCCCCTACCGCGCGCTGTTCTCCCTGTCGATGCGTGAGGATACGGCGACGCGCCTCATCGACGCCCTCGCACTCCTCCTCGTTCGCCTCCACCTCCTGGGCTTCTACTGGGGCGACGTCTCCCTGTCGAACACGCTGTTCCGCCGCGATGCGGGCGAGTTTGCCGCCTACCTGGTCGACGCCGAAACCGGCGAACTGCATCCCAAGCTCACCCCCGGCCAGCGCGAGTACGACGTCGACCTGGCCCGCACGAACATCATCGGCGAACTCATGGACCTCCAGGCCGGCGGCTTCTTCCCCGAAGACTCCGACCCCATCGACATCGGCGACCGCATCCGCACCCAGTACGACCTGCTGTGGACCGAAGTCACCGCCGAGGAATCCATCCCGAACGATCAGCGCCAGTACCTCGTCAGTGAGCGCATCCGCCGGCTCAACGACCTCGGTTTCGACGTCGCCGAGCTACACATGTCCACCGATTCCTCCGGCGAGCGCCTCGTCATTCAGCCCAAGGTGGTCGACGCCGGTCACCACAACCGCAAGTTCATGCGCCTGACCGGAATGGACGTCGGCGAGCACCAGGCGGCGCGCCTCCTCGCTGACATCGACGTGTGGCGCGCGACGAACGGCTTCCAAGATCTTCCCCTCGAGGAGGCCGCCCACGAGTGGCTCACCGACGTGTTCGCCCCCGTCGTACGTGCGATTCCGCGCGAGCTGGCGGGCAAGCTGGAGCCCGCGCAGCTTTACCACGAGTTTCTCGAGCACCGCTGGTACATGGCCCAGCAGACCGGCCACGACGTATCACGAGACGACGCCTTGGCCTCGTACGTGGAGACGATCCTGCCCTCCAAGCGCGACGAGGCCGTCCTCATCGAGCCCGCCCCAGGTCGCGCGTCCATGCTCAGCGCCGAGGCGAACCCCGACCTATGGTGAGGGGCACAACGCCTCGTCCCGTTCACGCTAGGAGCACCTATGTCTGAATTCCCCCGCATCTTCGCCCACAGGGGCGCATCCTCGCTGGCTCCCGAGAACACGATCGCCGCGTTCGCCAAGGCCATGGAGGTCGGCGCGCGCTGGTTCGAGTTCGACGTGGACATCACGGGCGACGGCTCGCTGATTGTCATTCACGACGACACCCTGGATCGCACAACGACGGGGTCCGGCTCCTACTACCAGCTCGGGTTCTCGGACATCCGCCGACTGGATGCGGGCCGCTGGTTCTCGGACACGTACCGCTTCGAGCGCATTCCCGAGGCCGCGGACGCGCTCGCCTTCGCGCACGCTCAGCAGATGGGCGCGAACCTGGAGATCAAGCCCTGCGCGGGCGGGGATCGCCTGCGCGAACGCCTCATCGAGGCCCTCGCCGTCACCCTGGCTGGCGACAAGGTTCCCTCCCGCCTCATCGTCTCCTCCTTCGACCACGAGCTCCTCGCGGCCTTCCACGAGGCGTGCCCGACGGTTGCGCTCGGCTGGCTGATCGAACGCGCCTCCGAGGAGTGGCGCGAGGGCGCGGCCGCCCTGGGTGCCACAGCGATTCATCCGGGCGTTGAGGGCCTCACCGAGTCCGAGGTGCGCGCGATGCGCGACGCCGGCTTCGAGGTGAACGTGTGGACCGTCAACGACGTCGAGCAGGCTCGCGAGCTGGCCTCGTGGGGCGTCACCGGCATCTTCACGGATCGCCCGCAGGACTTCCCCGCCGAGGCCCTGAAGGCCTGAGGGAGGGGTGCGGGCGCTTGCGCGCCACCACCCTGAATTGCTGACGAATACGTGCGCGGCCCATGTCCGCGCCACCACCAACAGATAAGGCAGCCGGGGCCGCTCACGCGACCCCGGCTGCCTTTACGTATGCGGCGGACGGCTCCTTACGCCTCGCCTGCGCGGCGCGTGAAGCGCTTAGAGACGTGCTTAGCCAGGGACAGCTCGGCGATCGAATCGACGACCATCAGGCCGCCCACGATGCCCGCGAAGCGCATCCAGCCCGAGCGCGGAGACGAGGCACGCACGGCGGCGACCAGCATGCCGGTACCGACGATGGCCTCGGCGGCGACGGCGGCGTGGATGATCCACGGACGCTCGACGGCCACGGACTCGTAGGAGTTCCACAGGGGCTTCACAACCGACTGCGGCTGGCCCATCATGATGTCGACACTGCGGCCGATCGCGTTGGAGATGCCGCGAGCCAGGTGCACGGACGCCCCCTCGACGTCTTCAATATCGGTGGTGCCCAGGAGGAAGCCGGCAACAGAGCCGGGCAGGCCGAGGGCGCGCACGACCTTCCACACGGACTCCTCGCCGGTCGTGGCCACGGACGCCCACAGGGCGTCGGCGTCGGAGCCGGGGACGGCCTCGGCAATCTCGAGGAGATCGAGGCGATCGCCCACCAGGTCGATGACATCGCCGGGCAGTTCAGCGGTGCGGTCGTGTCCGCCGGGGACGATCGCAGCGTCCATGCCCCAGTTGTGGGAGATGATGTGCTCGAGGTGGTCGTCGGTGACCAGGAAGACCTGGAATTCACCGTCCGTCACGGAGAGAGTGACAAGGGGCAGATCGCCGAAGTTCCAGCCCTCCTTCTCGGCGGGCAGCTCAGCGAGAAGCGCGCGGTGCCCCTCGGCGAGCTCAAGGTCGCCCAGGTCCACGCCCTCGAGGGCTGCCAGGAGCGGCACGGACGACGCGGGGGTGCGACCAATCTCGACGATGCGGGTCGGGGTGGGCTCGACGGCCGCAGCTTCCTCCTCATCGGAGGGCCATACCTTACCCAGCGGCGAGTCTCCCTCGGGCAGGTGGTCGGCCGTCACGTTACCGATGCGCACCTCGGCGTCGAACAGGATGGCGAGTTCGTCGGCCAGTTCGGCGGGAGTGGGGCCGGGAACGACCTCCGTCGATCCGGCGGGCACGGTAGCGACGCGCTCCTGATCGACCGCGACATTGAGTCCGAGCAGCTGCGGCGAGGAGGGGAACCATTCGAGCTGGGCGAGGATCGACCGCTCCTTCAGCTCGCCGGCAACCACGCTGGGATCCAGATCGTGGCCGATAATCATGCCTTCAATGCGAGTCCATTCCTGGGCCATGTCACTACCTTCCTGTCCGTGGTGAGGACGTCTCACCACTCTATGGTTCCATTGTGTCGCGTAGGTCGCTATTTCGCTCGCCCGCGCGGTCAGTTACGAGATTTTGTGTCGCTGCGCCCCGCCCCACTCGACAGCTGTGAAGCCGGTGCGCGTCGGCGGAGGCGCGAAAGTCTGCGGTTGGACGACGGTATTCACATCGGCCTCGCGGATCGTCATGAACACCCGAATGAACGTATCCGGCGTGACACTCGCCCCGGCCTCGTCCGTGAAGCTGTAGGAGGCGCGCTGCGTGTAGACGCTCGCATCGAAGGACACGAACGTGTACTCGTAGGCGCGCATCCGCGGAGCCCAATAGGTAATGAAATCGGCGGCCTCACGGTCGGTGAGCCCGAGTTGGGCGAGCTTATCCTCCAGGAAGGGCACCGCGTCCTCCCTGGAAACCACGAACCCGGCGTCGGGATCCGGAAGGGTCATCTCCCCATCCCAAAACAGCGACGGGTAGGTGCGCCCCGCCTGGTCCGTGAGCGTTCCATCGGGCGCCGCCGTCACGGTCCACGAGGCCTGGGTCCCTCGTTCGGTCGTGCGTTGGATGTCCGGGGCCGGGTACACGGTGTTGAGGGTGCCCTCCAGATCGAGCGTCACTGTCAGTTGCCGCTCCTCCTGCGGGTACAGGTAGAGGACGGGCTTTTCAGGAAGAAAATGATGGTCATCGTTCATGAGCATGTAGAAGAAGCCCGTCATGATGGCCACGTACAGGACGGCGAGAACGGTCATCAGCACTTTCTTCATGGCGTCACCGACTCTCTGCTATCGAACCCCGTCGTTGGGCGTTCCACGCTGCGACCCATTGCGCAGTTGCCCCATCATACGGCGCACAATCAGCCGGTTTCAAGAGTCTGGTGGGGATCGACGATCCCCGCACAGGCCTCTCGCGTCTGCACGCGGACAGGTTTGAGTCCCGCCTCATACGCTGCTATCCTGACCCGTTACGCGGTTCCACACAACGCAACCGCCTCCCTCACGTGAAAGCAGCTACCATGCCTCTTCTGTTCCTCGCAGCCATTGCCGGCGTAGCAATTCTCTTTTTCCTTATGTTCCTGTGGGCGAGCTTTGTCTCCGCGTCGCCCGGCGAGATCAAGGTCATCTCCGGCCCGCGCGGTCAGCGTGTCCTCCACGGTAAGACGGGTTGGAAGTTCCCCCTCCTGGAGCGCGTGGACACCATGACGGCCTCGATGATTTCCGTCGATGCCCAGACGACGGACTTCGTCCCGACGAACGACTACATCAACGTGCGTGTCGACGCCGCGGTCAAGGTCCGCATTGCGACCGATGATCCGACGCTCTTCCGCGCTGCGACGCGTAACTTCCTGTACAAGACGACCTCCGAAATTTCCGAGGAGGTGCGTGACACTCTCGAGGGCCACCTGCGTGCGATCATCGGCCAGATGCGCCTGACCGACATCATCACCGACCGTGCGGCGTTCTCTGAGCGCGTTCAGGAGAACGCGAAGCAGGACCTGGAGGAGATGGGTCTTGAGATCGTTGCCTTCAACATCCAGAACGTGACCGACCAGAACGGCGTCATCGATAACCTCGGTATCGACAACACTGAGCAGATCCGTAAGACTGCGGCCATCGCGAAGGCGAACGCGCAGAAGGAGGTCGCGCAGGCGACCGCGGTCGCCCAGAAGGAAGCGAACGACGCCCAGGTCGCCTCCCAGCTGGAGATTGCCCAGAAGCAGACGGACCTCGCCAAGCGCCAGGCCGCTCTGAAGGTCGAGGCCGACACCGAGAAGGCGAAGGCCGACGCCGCCTACGAGATTCAGTCGCAGATTCAGCGCCGCGACATCGAGCGTGAGACCGCGCAGGCCGACATCGTTAAGCAGGAGCAGCAGGCCGTCATCAAGGAGAAGGAAGTCGTCGTCACCAAGCAGGCCCTGCAGGCCGAGGTGAACGCGAAGGCCGACGCCGACCGCTACGCCGCCGAGAAGAAGGCAGACGCGGCCCTGTACGCGCGCCAGCGCCAGGCCGAGGCCGAGGCGTTCGAGCGCACCAAGAAGGCAGACGCCGACAAGCAGGCCATGCTCGCCGAGGCGCAGGGTATCGAGGCTCGAGGCCGCGCGGAGGCCTCCGCGATCGGCGCGAAGCTGACGGCCGAGGCCGAGGGTCTCGAGAAGAAGGCCGAGGCCATGACCAAGATGAACCAGGCGGCCGTTCTGGAAATGTACTTCCGTGCGCTGCCCGAGGTGGCGCGCGCCGTGGCCGAGCCCCTGTCCAAGGTCGACACGATCACCATGTACGGCGAGGGCAACAACGCCCAGATGGTCGGCGACATTACGAAGTCGATCAGCCAGATCAACGCGGGCCTGGGCGATTCGCTGGGCCTGGACCTGCAGCAGATGTTCACGGCCCTCGTGGGCGCCAAGGTTGTCTCCCCGACGATCTCCGACGCGGTTGCGGAGGGCGTTCGCGACGCCGCCTCCCCGAATCCTCCGCAGGAGTGAGCGAGGCTCGCGCGCAACGCTGGCAGTAGCTACGACCGCGTGTGAGGCGGGCCGCTCGTGATACGGGGCGGGATCCTACGGGATCCCGCCCCGCTGCTATCCCCGGTTTCCCACCGTCGGCATTTCCGCGAAAAAACTCGCCCAGCACGCCATAAAACACCGATTTTTGGCTCTTTGGGGCATGCTGGGCGAACTTTTTCGCGCTCGCGCGCACTCTTTTGGCCGAGCAGGGCGAAAAAAGTCGCCTACAGTGCACTCCGACGGGGAGCTTTGAAACCCACAACACCAATGCTCGCCCCCGAGCAGCAACCATTGAAACCAACGACACCTTTGCACCCGGAAACTGCACCAAAAACGCTTGTTTCTCGCCCGCAAAGGTGATGGCGGTATCAATCCCACGCATGCACGCACAAGCAAAGGCGATGGAGGTTTCAGACGAGCGCGCTGCCTGTCGTGCAGAGCCATAGGCAAGCCACAAGCCGCGCCGGTGCGGAGGGCACCGGAGGGACCGGAGGGCACGGGCGGGCTTCGAGGCGCGGCGCGAACCAATTGGAGGCCGCCGCGAGGCCTGCGGGGCCTGGCCGCGGTGCCGGTGGGCGGCGCTAGAGCCAGGGCAGGCAACACGCAGACGACAAGCCCGACCAATTGGAAGCAGCCGCGAGGCCTGCGGGGCCCAGCCGCGGTGCCGGTGGGCGGCGGCAGGGCCTGGCCGCGGTGCCGGTGGGCGGCGGCGGGACCTGGCCGCGGTGCCGGTGGGCGGCGGCAGGGCCAGGGCGGGCCTCGAGATCGACCACTCCGAGCCGCAGGCTCGCGTGTGGCGATCTCGCGGGCGGGCCGCCGCCCACCGGCACACACAGCGGCCAGACCCATCAAGGCAGGCCACACAGCGGCCAGACCCATCAAGGCAGGCCGCGCGGCGGCCGGAGATCTGTCGGGGCTACAAGCAACACGAAGCCGCCCGGCCCCACAGGGGACCGGGCGGCTCACGCTTCAGGCCGCTAGGCGGCTCTCAGCGGTTGTTTCAGCGCATCTGCGTGCCGGCAGCGCCCAGGCGCTGGCAGGCCTCGACAACGCGGGCGGCCATGCCGGCCTCGGCCGACTTGCCCCACGTACGCGGGTCGTACTGCTTCTTGATGCCGACCTCGCCGTCGATCTTGAGGACGCCGTCGTAGTTGCGCAGCATGTGGTCAACGACCGGGCGGGTGAACGCGTACTGCGTGTCGGTGTCGACGTTCATCTTGATGACGCCGTTGGCGACAGCGGTGGCGATCTCCTCGGCGGTGGAGCCGGAGCCGCCGTGCATGACCAGGTCGAAGGGACGGTGGTCGAGGCCGTAGTGCTCAGCGACCTCCTTCTGGATGGTGCCGAGCAGCTCGGGACGCAGCTTCACGTGGCCGGGCTTGTAGGCGCCGTGCACGTTGCCGAAGGTCAGAGCGGTCAGGTAGCGGCCGTTCTCGCCCAGGCCCAGGGCCTCGACGGTCTTGATGGCGTCGGCGGTGGTGGTGTACAGCTTCTCGTTGATCTCGCCAACGACGCCGTCTTCCTCGCCACCGACAGCGCCGACCTCGATCTCGAGGATCGTGTTGGCCTTGACGGACAGGGCGAGCAGTTCCTTGGCGATCTCGAGGTTCTCGTCGAGGTCGATGGCGGAACCGTCCCACATGTGGGACTGGAAGGTGGGCAGCTTGCCTTCGGCAACCTGGCCGGCCTCGATCTCGAGGAGGGGGCGGACCCAGGAGTCGATGTTCTGCTTGGCGCAGTGGTCGGTGTGCAGAGCCACGGTGATGCCGTAGTTCTTGGCAACCTCGGTCGCGTACGCAGCGAGGGCCAGCGAGCCGGTGACGCGGTTCTTGATGGTGGAGCCGGAGCCGTATTCGGCGCCGCCAACGGACACCTGGAGGATACCGTCGGACTCGGCCTCGGCGAAGCCCTGGAGGGCGGCGGTGATGGTCTGGGACGAGGTCACGTTGATCGCGGGGTAGGCGAACTTGCCATCCCGTGCGCGATTCAGCATCTCTGCGTAGACCTCAGGGGTTGCGATAGGCACTTGGAGCCTCCTAATCGAGTGACAGTTTTGTCGTGATAGATTCTCTCACATTTTGCACGAGCGGGGAGGGGAAGGAAGTCCCGTTTGGACGGTTTTCTTCCAACCCCTCCCCTGCTGTTATGCGTCAGTTGGAGTGGCCGATACGGACTCCAAGTTCGGCGACGGACATGACGTCGGTCAGTGTCTTCGCGACGTCTGCCTGCGCATTCGTTCCGCGGAATCGGAGGTAGGAGCCGTTGCCCGCGACCGGGATGTCCACGGTACCGGGAACATTCGCCAGGGAGGTGACGAGGACGGGGTTACCCTGTGCCTTCGGGTTGCCCTTGTCGTCGCCCTGCCCCTTGAGGGCATCGCGCGAGCCAGCGAGGTAGATCTGGACGTCCTTGGCGCGACCCGAGGCCTTGGGGCCATTGCCGGCGCGCGGCGTGTACGTGACGGCACAGACGTCGTACGCGGCGGATCCGTCGCCGATCTTCAGGTCGATCCAATGCGGCCACTTGCGGGCGTTGTCGGTGCCGGGCAGCTTGGCCGCGTTGGCATCGACGTACTGGGAGTGCCAGTAGGTCGCGGGGTCGCCATCGGTGGCCTTGGATTCCTCGCCGTACTCCCAGCGGGTTTCGACGGAGTCGGCAGCGACGGCCTTAGCCTCGATGCGCGGGCCGCACACGCCGATCAGGCCTTCGCTGGCCACGGTCTTCTCACCGGAGTGCGAGACGGTGACGGTGAAAGTCGCTTCGCCGAATTCGGTGGTGGGGCGTGCCCAGAACTTCACGACGCGGGTCTCGCCGGGGGCGAGGCGGTCGATCGGCTGGGGTCCGTTGGCGAGCTTCCACGAGTTGGAGACCGCGGGGGTCAGGTGGATCTTGGTGGCGTCCGTGGTGCCCTTGTTGGTGACGGAGACCTTGAGGACGGTTTCGCCCCAGTTCTCGTCGCCAACGATGGGCAGGTCGGCGCGGTTCATGCCGGACAGGGCGGTCTTCGGGTAGGCCTCGTCACCGACACGCTCGATGCTCACGTCGAGGGCCGAGGAGGCCTGGGAGGTGAGGGTGAAGACCGAGTGGCTGTCGACGGTGACGTCGAACGGCAGCTGCGCGACGGCACCTTCGGCGGTCTTCTCGCCACCGTTGGGGCGGCGCGACAGGTAGCCGGAGTCGATGACGCTCAGGTACTGGTTGGTCATGGCGTTGCGCAGGCGGAAGCCATCGCCGGCGGGCTCAGCGACCCACTTCTGGGGGTTACGCGTCGCGTAGTCACCCTGGAACGTGGGGGTGAACTCCTGGCTCGTGTCAGCGCACGCGTAGGCGACCGCAGGGTGTCCGGGGGTCGTCGACACGTGGGTCTCGGAGTTCGGCGTTTCCTCGGAGTAGACGGCGAGGCAGCGGTTCGCGTTGACCGAGCGGATCTGGTAGTAGCCGTCGGGGGTAGCAGCCAGCTCCCAGTTATCGGAGGCAGTGCCCGCGGTCGGGGTGCCACCGGACACGCTCAGGGCTCGCCCGTCGGACAGCGCAATCGTGTACTGGCCGGGGGCGACGGTGTCGCGCGTGGGGTCGACGTAGGTGGAGGGCTCACCCAGGGTCTTGATGCGCGCCTTGAAAGCCTCAACGTTGCCGTCGGCCTTGGGGGTCTTGGCGTTCCAGAACATCTGGGCGCCGTAGCGCAGGCCTTCGGTGACCCAGGCTTCGGTCTCGTGGTCGGTGACCTTGCCGTGGCCACCCTGCCAGATGGAGACCTTGCCTCCGCGGATGGAGGCGTCGGGCGCCTTGTAGTCACCGTTCTGGTAGAACGTGTTCATCGTCCACTTTCCGTAGACGCCTTCCAGGCCCTCCACCTGCATGACGTAGGAGGACGGCTGATCACGGTAGTAGTACAGGGCGGAGGAGGCGTTCACGAGGGTGTAGCCCGCATCGACGAGGGTCTTGGCGGAAAGGCCGCGGTTGGCGTCCTTCTGGCTGGACTCGCCCTTGCCCCAGTATTCGATGATGACGTCCTTGTCGATCGGGATGCGCGAGATGTCGGCGATGCCATCGTTCCACACGCGCAGCGTGCCGCCGCGGGACTTCACGTGCGCGTTGACTTTGTTGATGAAGTCGTTGAACGCGGCGTCGAAGGTCATGGACTGGTCACCGTAGTGATTGCGAATCTGCGCGAGGTACTTCGTGAAGTTGCCGGGGCCCTGCTTGAAGAAGAACTCGTCGGCGCCCATGTGCCATTCGGTGGAGCCGAAGGCGTCCATGTACTCGTCGATGAGGTCGAAGTAAAACTTCTGGGCGGCCGGGTCGATGAAGTTGAGGTGGTTGGGGCTCTTCTTGCCGGAGTCGTCAGCGACCTGGTACTGCGGGAAGTTGCCGAGGATGGTGCCAGTGTGGCCGGGGGCGTTGAGGAGCGGAACGACGCGAACGCCGACCTCGCGGCCGTGCTCGACGATGGCCTTGACCTCATCCTTGGTGTAGTAGGAGAAGGAGGTGGTGGCGGGGTACTTGTCGGACTTGAGGCGCAGCTCGAGGGACAGGTAGTTCATCTTCAGGTCGGACATGCGGTCAATCTGGCGGATGATCCAGTCCGTCGTGATGTGGGTGCCGCAGGCGCACAGGGTGGCGCCACGGTCGGCGAAGCGCGGGATGTCGGTGATGGAGCCTGCGGGCACGGTGCCCTGGCCGGCGCGCACGGCCTGTTCGATGGTGCGGGCGCCCCACAGGAGTCCGGCGCGGGTGGCGGCCACGACCTGGGCGCCGTTTGCGTTGACGGTCAGCTGGTAGCCCTCATCACCGAGGTCGCTGCGGGACGCGTTGATCGTCAGAGTGACGGCGTTGGAGGCCGCGGCTCCGGTTCCTTCGGTGATGCCGGTGATGCCGGCGTCGGTGAGGGCACGGCTGAGCAGGGCACTGACGCCGGCGGCTTCGGCGGAGTCAGGGCGAACAATCTGGAGGCCGGCACTGGGTGTCCACGTGCCCGAGGCCGGGGTCCAGCCTTCGAGGGAGGGGATCGTCACGGGGACGTTGGGGGCGGCCTGCGCGTGCAGGTGGGAGGTCAGGGGGACGAGGACCGCGGTGACGAGCGCACACACGGAGGCGAGGATCAGTGCGACCTTCGCTCGTGAGCGCGAGAGCCGCGGTGCCCGCACATGGCTTGGCGATGACTGAGGCATTAATTCTCCTGTTCAACGGTTTGCTTCCACGCAAACTGTCTAAAGCCCGAATTAAAACGGATGCTCCGTATCCATTCCGACTACTTTTTGGCTTGCAAAGCCTATCAAAGGTCGGAGGCTAAAAACAATAGAAACGGTAAAAGATCAGTTGGTCAGTGAGAATATCGAGCAGCCGGGTTAATTAATGCAAATCAGTTTGACAGTTTGAGCAGAAGTCAACAGTTGTCTGCACCCTCAAGACGCGACGCGTGCGCCCACATAACGATCGCGGCGGCATGACCAACATTCATGGACCGAGTCGAACCGCGCTGAGTAATCGCAACGACGATCTCGCACGCCCGGATCATCTCCTCGCTCAGTCCGGAGGCCTCCGATCCGAACACAAGGCAGGCGCGCTCAGGCAGCACCGCGCCCTCGAGCGCGACGGACCCCTCGACATTGTCGACGCCGACGAGTGCCAAACCCTCACGCTCACAGTGCTCAACAAGTTCGGCCACCTCGGGGCGGTGATCCACCGGCAGGTAGCGGTCGGTGACCATCGCGCCGCGACGGTTCCACCGCTTGCGCCCAACGACGTGCACGCGGCGCGCGCCCATAGCATTCGCCGTTCGCACAATCGACCCGATATTGAAGTCGTGATCGAGATTCTCCACTGCCACCTCGAAGGGCAGCGAGCGAGCAGCGATGTCCGCGCGGATCGCATCCATCGTCCAGTAGCGGTAGCGGTCTTCAACATTGCGCCGATCCCCCGCTGCCAGAAGCTCCCGGTCGTAGTGCTCACCGACCGGCCAGGCGGCCTCCCCACCCGGCCACGGACCGACCCCGACCTGCCCGGACTGCGCGGCCCCGGCCTCGTCGTTCCCGCACGCGCCATCACGCGCGATGTCACACCCGTTTTCGAACTCGTTCACGGATCCCACCCTAGCGGCACCGTAGAATGGAGGCATGACTGCCCTGACGCACGAACCGACACCGCTGACCGATCTGCCTCCCGTCACCGCGTGGCTCTCTGACATGGACGGCGTCCTGGTCAAGGAGAATCGAGCGCTTCCGGGCGCAAACGAGTTCCTCGCCGCTCTGCGCGGGAAGAACATCCCCTTCCTGGTCCTCACGAACAATTCGGTGTTCACGAACCGCGACCTGTCCGCGCGCCTGGCGAACTCCGGCCTGGACATCCCCGAGGACAACATCTGGACCTCCGCGAACGCGACGGCCGCCTTCCTGCACCAGCAGTCGCCCGGCTCGACCGCGTACGTCATCGGCGAGGCCGGCCTGACCACCGCGATCCACGCCGCGGGATACGTGATGACCGAGATCGATCCCGAGTTCGTGGTGCTCGGCGAGGTGCGCTCCTACGACTTCCACGCGCTGACCCACGCGATCCGCCTCATCGAGGGCGGCGCGAAGTTCATCGCGACCAACCCCGATGTGTCGGGCCCCTCCGACGAGGGCTCCCTGCCCGCGTGCGGCGCGATCGCGGCGATGATCACGGCCGCCACCGGGCAGAAGCCCTACTTCGTGGGCAAGCCAAACCCCGTCATGATCCGCGCGGGCCTGAACAAGATCGGCGCCCACTCCGAGAGCGCCGCCATGGTCGGCGACCGCATGGACACGGACGTGCGCGCGGGCGTCGAGGCAGGCCTGCGCACCCACCTGGTCCTGTCGGGCTCCACGGCCCGCGAGGACATCAACAATTTCCCGTTCCGCCCCTTCGGCATCCACGAGGGCATCGGCGATCTCATCGAGCTCGTCGAGGCGGCGCACTGACCCACACCGATCCGGAAGGAACACCCATGACCAACGATTCCCACAAGGCGCGCCTGGCTGCTCTCGTCCAGGAACTCTCCGTCATCCACGAGAAGGTCACCCTGGCGTCGGGGCGCGAGTCCGACTTCTACGTCGACATGCGCCGCTCGACCCTGCACCACGAGGCGGCCCCCCTCATCGGCCACGTCATGCTGGACCTCCTGGAGGAATCCGGCTTCGCGGTGGGCGAGGAGTACGTGGCCGTCGGCGGCCTGACGATGGGCGCCGACCCCGTTGCGACCGCGATGATGCACGCCGCCGCGTCGCGCGGCCTGGACCTGGATGCCTTCGTCGTGCGTAAGGCCGCGAAGGATCACGGCATGAAGCGCCGCATCGAGGGCCCGGACGTCGTCGGCAAGAACGTCGTCGTCCTCGAGGACACGTCGACGACCGGCGGCTCCCCGCTGGAGGCCGCGCTCACGCTGCGCGAGGCCGGCGCGAACGTCGTCGCCGTCGCAGTGATCGTGGACCGCGCGACGGGCGCGAAGGAGCGCATTGAGGCCGAGGGCTTCCCGTACTTCTACGCGCTGGGCCTGGAGGACATTGGCCTGGCCTGATTCAGATTGCATTGACGAGGCCGGGGCCGGGTTCTGCGTGAACCTGGCCCCGGCCTCGTATCAGTGCGCGCGCCCTCACATGTGGGGCACAGAGCGCATGGCGCGCGCGGTCACCCAGCGCGGGGCGACCTTCATGGCGCCCATGGCGACCTTGTAGGGAATGGTGGGGGTGACTTGAACGCGGCCCGCACGCACGGCGTCGAGGGCCTCTGTGACGACCTGTTCGGGGCTGGCCATGAGCCAGGAGGGTGTCGAGCGCATGTCGACGCCCGCGCGCTCGAAGAAGGGGGTGTCGACGGGGCCGGGGCAGACGACCGTGGCGGTGATACCCGATCCCTTGAGCTCGGCGGCGAGGCCCTCGGTGAAGGCGACGACCCAGGCCTTGTGGGCGGAGTAGGTACCCGCGCCCGTGCGCGAGGCGACAGAGCCGACGTTGAGGATGGCTCCGCGTCCGCGCGAGCGCATGGAGATACCGGCGTGGTGGGCCAGGGTCATGACGGCGCGGACCATGACGTTGAGGCCGTTGATTTCATTGTCGAGGCTGTTGTCCAGGAAGTCGGTTCCGAGTCCAAAGCCGGCGTTGTTGACGAGGAGGTCGACGGGAGCCAGGTCAGGCTTCTCACGATCGGCTGGCCCTCCCACATCGAGCCGGGCGGCGACGCGTGCGCAGCCGGAGTCGGTGGACAGGTCCGCTGCGATCACCTCGGCGCGCACGCCGGCGACGTTTGCGAGCGAGTCCGCGAGCGCGCGTAGGGTGTCATCGCGGCGCGCGACGAGCACCAGGTCGTGGCCTGCAGCGGCCAGCTGCCAACAGAATTCTTCACCAATGCCGGAAGTTGCTCCGGTGACCAGCGCTGTTCCCATGGAGAAAGTCTAGCGCTGCGCGCTCCGGGCAGCACGAAGCCGGGGCGGGAACACTGTGCGCTCCCGCCCCGGCTTGGCGTGTCATCGGGTTCGGATCAGGTATCCGGCTCCACCACCGGCGAGGGCCGCCGGGATGACGAGCAGGACGAGCCAGTAGGGGCTCCATCCGCCTGTGCGGCCACCATCAACAGCCGCAGCGATCGGCATGGTGCCTGCCGCCTCGGCCGTCCCGTTCTCGGGGGCGGCCACGCTACCACTCTGCGCTGCCTCGCCACTCTGCGCTCCGCTCTGGGGCGTCGCCGACGGACTTGGGCTCGGGGTGGCGGCGGGCGCGGCCTTCGGTGCGGTCACCGGTGCCGAGCTGCTCGCTCCGTTGCTACGGGCGGCAGGTGCGCCAGTCGCGCTGCCACCCGTGGCCGCGGGAGCGGCCGTGCGGGTTGCGCCGGAAGCGGCCGGGGTCCCAGCGTTGCTCGCGGGCGCGGGCGCTGCGGGCACTCGAACCGGGCCACCACTGGGTGCGGGTGCCGGGAAGGGCCGCGGCATGGGTGCCGGGTCCGCGCTCGGTGCAGGTGCGGGCGCAGGCTCAGCGCTCGGCGCGGGTGCCGGGTCCGCGGTCGGAGAGGGAGCCGGAGCAGGCGCCGGATCCGTCGTCGGTGCGGGGAACGGCGTCGGCATCGGTGCGGGGTCAACGCTCGGAGCAGGCGCAGGTGCGGGATCCGTGGTCGGAGCCGGTGCCGGATCGACGGTCGGTTCAGGCGACGGAGCAGGATCCGCAGTGGGCGCGGGAGCAGGCTCCGGGTCCGCGGTCGGCTCAGGCGCCGGAGTCGGCTCAGGTGCCGGGGTGGGGACCGGTTCCGGCACCGGGGAGGGTCCGGGCGACGGCGTCGGCACGGGTTCTTCCTCGACCGGCGCGGGCTGCTCATTGTGGCGTCCAGATCGGACGATCACGGTAAAGGACTGGGGCTCGACGAGGCTGCGTTCGCCACTGCGTGCGCCCACCTCGATGCGGTAGGTGCCCGGCGCGCTGAAGACCCAGTTGCCGTGCATGTGCGTCGCCTCGGTCGTGTGGACGAGGCCGTCGCCCTTGGTCGAGTCGAAGTGGACCTTCGCGCCCGCACCGAAGGTGCCGCCCTGGAAGAATGCAACGCGCGCGCCTTCGGGGGCCTGCGCGAGGTGCAGGGTCAGGTCGGCTCCCTCGGGCAGGGCCGCGTAGTCGATGCCCTCGGTGGACAGGCCGGGCCACACGATGTCGCTGTTCTGCGTTTCGGGCAGCACGTAGGTTGCGGTACCCACCGGTCCAAGCACGTCGTAGCTCGGGTCGGACAGGGACGCGGGACGCACGAAGCGCGCGTTGGGTGCGACCGCGAGGGTCGTGGAGCCGACGGTGCGCAGCACGGAGGTACGCGCGTTGGTCAGGGAGTCATCCTTGACGGCCAGGCCGTATGTGAGTCCGCCCTCGCCGCTCGCCTGGGTCAGGCGCACGTCCAGGTGTCCGCGCGCGATCTCCACGGGATCGCTCAGCAGGGACGAGGCCGGGTCCGGGGTTGCGTCGTTTCCGCCGTTATCGGGGGCGGGAGCAGGCGCGGGCGTCGGGTTCGGCGCGGGCTCCGGTTCCTCGGGGGCGGCGATGCCGTCGCGCATCTTCAGCATAGCGGTGAGGCCGACGTGAGAGCCGACCGTGACGTCGGAGGCTTCAGCGACGGTCATGACCGCGTCCGAGAGCGGGTGGGGTCGCAGGGTGACGCGCATGAACATGGGGTCGGACTGGCACACACCGAGGTCCTGTGCCTTCATGTCCATGCCGCCCGCACCCAGGGTGCCTTCCATGGAGCACCAGGGGCTGAAATCCCACTTGGACTCGAGGAACTCGATCTTGTAGGTGGCGCGCAGGGTCGGGTCGTTGGCGCGCACCGTGGCGGTGTACTGATCGGTCGAGCCGGGGAGGAGGTCGTAGGAGACCTCGACGCGGCGCGAGGAGATCGGCAGGTGGTCGGGGTTCCACACGGGAGCCGGGTCCGGGTTGGAGGGACCGAGGATCGTGTCGGTCCCGCCAACGGTGACGGGCTCGGTGTCCTTCTGCGAGTAGTGGACGGTCTGGGAGATCCAGCGCGCCGATGCGGAATCGCCGGGAATGTAGATCGCCTGGACGGCGGCGGTATCGGCGCCGAGCAGCTCGGAGACCGTCGCTCGGCCGCCGTCAACGGGAACCTCGGTGAGGAAGTATCCGTTGACGGTGATCCACGCGCGACCCGTGTCGGTGGCGACACCCGTGTCGATCGTGATGTCGGTCAGGTGGTTGTCGCCCGGGTGCTCACGCTCGCCGTGGTGGGACACGGTGAGGGTCGGAGTGGCGGCGTTTCCGTCGGTGCGCTCGGCGCGCGCCGCGTTGTACGCGGACTCGATGTCCTTGATCGTGCCGTCGGCGGGGTTCGCGCCGCCGACCTGCCAGACCAGCGGCGTGATCGGCGAGGAGTAGATGGCAGTGCCGTCGGCGCTGCGGGCGGTCATCTTGTAGTTCGCGACGTAGCGACCCGGCTGCGTGAAGGTCGTGTACAGGTGCGTGTGGCGCGGGTTGTAGACGCTGCGGTACGCGGTGTCGTGACTGGAGAGGAAGCGGTTCACGCTGTCACCGTTGTCGATGAACATCTCCATGCGGCCCGGGCCGTCGACGCTGATGAGGTCGAGCGTGTAGGTCTCGCCCTCGAACTTGTCGGTGTCTCCGATTTCGCCGGCGCCGAGGCCCGCCCAGATGGGCGTGTTACCGGGGCCGGGATTCTGGGGCGCAGCGTTCAGGACGGTGCCCTCGGCACCCAAGAAGGCCAGGTCGGGACGCTTCGCCGGGATGACGAGCTGCGACTTCGCCTCGTCTTTCTCGCCGGTGCCGGTCCACGCCTTGGGGATCCACAGAGCGGTCTTCTCCATCGGCATGTTGATGGTGTTCAGAGAGAAGCTGTTGGTGTCGTCATGCCAGACGGGGATGGGTGCATCAACGTGCTGTCCGGTAACGATCCATTCCTTGTCCTGGTCGGGACCGGCCCACGCGGCGGCGGGGGTCAGCGCCAGGAAGAGGGCGAGCGCAGCTGTGCTGATGCGTCGCAGGTGTGACATTCGAGTGCCTTTTCTAGCTATGTTGTAGGTGAGAATCATTATCACTCTAAATAAGCTCTCACACAACTCACACCGATCAGGCATGTTTCACGCGCGTTTCACGCAGCCACCGCTCTCCCCCGCCGATAGGCTCGACCCCATGAGATTTGCGACCTGGAACGTCAACTCCATCCGCACGCGCGTCGACCGCGTCATTGCTTTCCTTCAGCGCTCAGACACGGACGTGCTGGCGATGCAGGAAATTAAGTGCCGCCCCGACCAGTTCCCTACGGAAGCCTTTGAGGAGGCCGGCTACCACGTCGCCATCCACGGTCTCAATCAGTGGAACGGCGTCGCCGTCGCTTCCCGTCTACCGATCCTGGACGTGCAGGACCACTTCCCCACCCAGCCCGCCTTTGGCGAACCGCCCGTGGTCGAAGCTCGCGCGCTCGGCGTCACCATCGACACGACCGATGCCCTCCCCTCCGAGGACGGGCAGGCCTCGTCGATGACGATCTGGAGCCTGTACGTCCCCAACGGTCGCGAACTCACGCACGCGCATTACGCCTACAAGCTGGAGTGGCTCGCGAACCTCGCCGAGCAGGGCCGCGGCTGGCTCGCCGATTCGAGCGCCCTCATCGCCCTCGTCGGCGACTGGAACGTCGCTCCCCTCGATGAGGACGTGTGGGACATGAGCGCCTTCGAAGGAGCCACGCACGTGTCGGCGCCCGAGCGGGAGGCCTTCGCCGCTTTCGCCGCGGACGGCTGGGTTGAGGTCACGCGCGAGCGCGTCACAAACTACACCTACTGGGACTACCAAAAGCTGCGCTTCCCCAAGAACGAGGGCATGCGCATCGACTTCGCCTACTGCTCGCCGGCGCTCGCTGCACGCGTGAGCGGCGCACAGATTGACCGCGACGAGCGCAAGGGAAAGGGCGCGTCCGACCACGTGCCCGTCATCGTCGACGTCGACTGAGACCCGACACGGCGCCGGCAGCGCTCAGTCCGCCGACACAGGTCGAGGCCTGGGCGCACGCCCAGGCCTCGTTCCGTATCGATTACGCATGCTCGCGCGCGAGGCGCAGCAGCTCAGTGTTGAGGGCCGACCAATTATCGTGATGCCACTGCCCGAAAGGCTCGGCACCGACAAAGGCAGCGCTGGCGCGAAGGTCGCGATCCGCCCACACGAAGGAGCCCGACTGCCCGAAGTGACCAATCGTGCGCGGGGAGGCGTCGGGCGCGGTCCAGTGCGGCGACTTCTCACCGCGAATCTCGAGGCCGAGGCCCCACGGACAGGGATTGAAGCGCCCGTAGCCGGGCACAACGCCAGCGAGCGTAGGAAACTGCGACAGTGCGGCGAGGGCTGCCAAGGGGCCGCTCACCAGCGTTGGGCTCACAAGCTCAGCGCCAAACAGGCTGACGTCGGACGCACTGGCAACGCCCGCATGAGCGGGGCTACCGGGAATATCAGCCGTCGCCATGCCGAGCGGCTCAAAGACCGTCTCGCGTACCCACTGGGCGACGCCGACGCCGGTCGCGGCCTCAATGACCTCGCCGAGGACGTCGAAGCCCTCGTTTGAGTAGATCCGTCGCTTCTCGGGAGCAGCAACGGGGCGGCGCCCCTCGAACGGCAAGCCCGAGGCATGGGCCAGAAGGTGACGAATCGTCGAGCCCTCGGGACCCGCAGGATCATCCAGGGAAATCAGGCCACGCTCCACCGCGATCAGGACCGACCACGCGACGATTGGCTTCGTCACGGATGCGAGCGGAAAGACACGATCAACGTCACCGTGCGAATAGACGACGTCGCCCCCGACACGAAGGACGAGGGCGACATCGAAAGACGGCAGCGGGCCGATCACGCGGTGGCCTCCGGGGCCGCACCAACCTCGGCGGCAGCAGTGGTCTTTTCGCTGATCTTACGCAGTGTGCGGGCGTAGACCTCAGCAACCTCCTCGGGCACCGAAGCGCCGAGCTGGAGGACGTAGTGCGCGGGCAGGTGTAGGAGCTGCACGCACACGGCCAGGAAGTCCGCGACGAACTCGCGGGCATCGATCGGCTCATCGTTGTAGCGAGCCGAAACGACCGATCCGTACCAGTAGCGAATGAGGATCTTCGCCAGGGTGCGAGGAGTAGTACCGATATCGGCGCCCTCCTCTTCGACGAAGGTCTGGATCATCGCAGTGAGGGCTTCCTCCATCTGCTGGGTGCGATACTTGTAGTGCGTGTGTGCAGGGTGCGACTCGGAGGACGACTCAGCCCACAGGACACAGTCCAGAGCGATCGCCGCGTCGGCACCGGGCTTCATGGCGAAGCGCATCTCTCCGACTGCCCAGTCGACGAACGAACCCGCGGTGATGCCGCCCTCGTCGAAGCCGCCTTCCATCTCCTCGTTAATGGTGACGTCGAAGAGAGCGTTCATCTCCTCGTGGCGCTGGATCGCGCTGCGCAGGATCGCTTCCTTGGAGGGGAAGTGATAGACGACGGCGGGGTGCGAAATGCCGACTCGACGGCCAAGGTCGCGCAGGGAAAAGCCGTTATAGCCTCGCTCTGCAATCAGAACCATCGCTGCCGAGAGGATGGATTCACGCGTCGCCTGTCCTACGGAGTAGGCGCCACGGGCCTTCCTCTGGGTTGTCATATCATCTCCTGCTGTTGCGGGCACCACATACCGCGCGCCCGAAATACACACTGGTAGTCAGTGTACCGCGCAATCTTAGGGTTTATCAACATTCATGACAAGCCCGTCAATGGAATCATTGATGTCAACTGTCACATTCTGACCATCTTGAACGTCTCCACCCAAGAGCAGAACGGCCAGTCGATCACCGATCTCCCGCTGAATCAAGCGGCGCAGCGGACGCGCTCCGAAGGCCGGATCATAGCCGACTCGAGCAAGCCATCCACGGGCCGGTTCGGTTACTGTCAAACCGATGCGACGCTCGCGCAGACGAGACTCCAGCGATGCAACGAGCAAATCGACGATCTCGCCCAGATTTTCACGGGTAAGCGCGTCAAACATGACCGTCTCATCCAGCCTATTGAGGAACTCCGGACGGAAGGCCGCCGACACGACGGACATGACAGACTCCCGCTTTTCTTCGGATGTCAAGTCGGGGTCCGCCAGGAACTGCGATCCAAGGTTCGAGGTGAGGATCAGAATGGTGTTGCGGAAGTCGACCGTCCGCCCCTGTCCGTCAGTGAGACGTCCATCATCCAGAACCTGCAGAAGAATGTCGAAAATCTCAGGATCAGCCTTCTCAACCTCGTCCAAAAGAACGACAGAGTATGGCCGACGTCGCACTGCCTCGGTCAGCTGACCGCCCTGCTCGTAGCCCACGTACCCCGGAGGGGCACCGACGAGGCGTGCCACCGAGTGCTTTTCGGAGTACTCGGACATGTCGATACGCACCATCGCACGCTCGTCGTCGAAGAGGAACTCCGCGAGAGCCTTAGCCAGCTCCGTCTTACCCACGCCCGTCGGGCCGAGGAAAAGGAACGAACCGGTCGGACGGTTCGGGTCGGACAGGCCCGCGCGAGAGCGGCGGACCGCATCGGACACCGCACGCACGGCATCTTTCTGACCGATGAGGCGCTTTCCGAGCTCATCCTCCATATGCAGGAGCTTGTCTGTTTCAGTCTGCAGGAGCTTACCCGTCGGGATTCCGGTCCACGCCTCGATCACCTCGGCGATTTCCGCGGGACCGACCTTCTCGGCGATCATCGGCTCGTCATCATCCTGGGCGTCCTGCGCCTCTGCCTGAGCTTCGGCCTCGGCGATCTGACGTTCGACGGCGGGGATTTCGCCGTTCTGGAGTCGGCCGGCCTCCTCCCAGCGCCCCTCGCGCACGGCCAGATCCAGCTGGGTGCGCAGCGAGTCGAGCTGGACGCGCAGGTCACCGACGCGGTTGTGTCCGGCCTTCTCGGCCTCCCAGCGGGCCGTCAGGGCACGCAGGCTCTCCTCACGATCAGCGAGGTCCGCGCGCAGCTTGCTCAGCCGCTCCTGGGTAGCCTCATCCAGGCCCTCCGGGTCCGACTCGGTCAGGTAGGACTCCTCCATGCGGAGGCGGTCCACGCTGCGGCGCAGCTCGTCGATTTCAACGGGCGAGGAGTCCAGCTCCATGCGCAGGCGCGAGGCGGCCTCATCAATCAGGTCAATCGCCTTGTCGGGCAGCTGACGACCCGTGATGTAGCGGTTCGACAGGGTCGCGGCAGCAACGAGGGCACCGTCGGAGATGGTCACCTTGTGGTGGGCCTCGTACTTCGGCGCGATACCACGCAGGATCGCGACGGTGTCCTCAACCGAGGGCTCGCCGACAAACACCTGCTGGAAGCGACGCTCGAGCGCGGGGTCCTTTTCGATGTTCTCGCGGTACTCGTCGAGGGTGGTCGCGCCGACCATGCGCAGCTCGCCACGGGCAAGCATGGGCTTGAGCATGTTGCCCGCATCCATCGCGCCCTCGGAACCACCGCCGGCACCGACGACGGTGTGCAGCTCGTCGATGAAGGTGATGATCTGCCCATCCGAGCGTGAAATCTCAGACAGAACAGCCTTGAGGCGCTCCTCGAATTCGCCGCGGTACTTCGCGCCGGCGACCATCGACGCCACGTCGAGGGACACGAGGCGCTTGTCGCGCAGGGACTCGGGGACGTCGCCCGCAACGATGCGCTGGGCGAGTCCTTCAACGACGGCCGTCTTGCCGACACCGGGTTCACCGATGAGGACGGGGTTGTTCTTGGTACGGCGGGACAGGACCTGGACGACGCGGCGAATCTCGTTGTCACGGCCGATAACCGGATCAAGCTTACCTTCGCGCGCCACCTCGGTCAGGTCGCGGCCGTACTTGGACAGGGCCTCGAAGGACCCTTCGGGGTCGGCCGAGGTGATCGGGTCGGGACGCAGCTGCGCGAGCGCCTGAGTCAGCGCATCAGCATCGACTCCAGCCTGGGAGAGGATGCGGCCCGCCTCGGTCTGCGATGCGGCCAGCGCGATGAGCAGATGCTCAGTCGAGATGTACTGGTCACCGGCGGACTCGGCGCGCTCACCCGCGTCGCGGACGACCGCGAGCAGGGCGTTCGAGGGCTGAGCGCTACCAGTCGATGCGCCCTGGGCGCTGGGCAGCGCAACGAGGGCGTTGCGGGTGCGCGCACCAATCGCGCGCGCATCGGCACCAACGGCCTCAAGCAGGGAGAGGGCGATACCCTCGCGCTGTTCAATCAATGCCTCAAGCAGATGGATAGGCTCCACCTGCGGGTTACCGGCTGCACCGGCAGCCTGCAGCGCAGAGGAGACGGCCTCCTGCGCCTTCGTTGTCATTTCACGTGCCATGAAATCACTCCTCCAAAGTTCTTGTCTGGTGGCGTCGAGCCACTCGACGCCTTCTGACAGACACAACGAAGCCAAAGTTGAGTCTATTCCACTCAACTTCAATTGTGGGGAGGATGTGAGTCAGCTCTCCGGAAGCCAGGCGGGGCCATCAAACCCGCGCTGATGACCGCCGGCAGGACCAGGCCCTTCATCATCATCGAGGCCATAGCGCTCCTCGAGCGCACGGAAAAGCTGAAGGGTTGTCGCCAGCGCACACATCACCTGCTGCACGAGCTGCGCATCGGTCGCACCATACTCGTAATCAGCGTTCACTTCGGCGACGACGCGGTCACCATCGTCCTGATCAGCCACGTAGGCCTTGGGCCACAGGAACTCCCCGTGCCAGGCCTGCAGGAAGTCACGCAGATCCTCGCCGAATTCAATCGGGACAAGGTTCTTCATGAAAGCGACGATGGACAACACCTCGCGCGAGTCACCAAGGAAGCGGAAGCAGAACAGATGCCCCTCCCAGAAGCCACACAGGTCCCCATCACTGTCGATACGCCAGGCCCATCCCTCAGAGTCAAAAAGGAGCCCTAAGCGCTCCTGCGTGATGGGACGAACCATATCGAAACGATTGGCTTCAAACTCCGAATTACCCGTGACAATTCCTTCCGGAGGTGCTGCGTTGCTACCCTCCCATTGTTCCATATCAGGGGCGGTACCGTCTGGCAGATCGCGGCGGCGAGGCGTCTCCTCGCCGCCGGTTCCACCGTCGGCATCCGCCCGCCATAGCCAGCCCATGATGATCCCCTATTCGTGCCGATCTTCGTTAACGCGCCACTGCGTCGCTGCCGACGGGGCGAAAGCGCGCCGACCACCCCTAACCTTGGCCTGCACATGCACACCCATTGGCGCCTCCTCCGCTCACCTCGTCGTGTTACCAGCACGTGTCTTGGTACCTTCACAGTAGCGCAGAAACCGCGAAAAACCAACGCCCCCAAGGCTTTGCGACCCCTCTTTAACTCGGCGAGACCGGGCGGGCGACACCATCGTCGCAGCTCACCCGGGGCGCTCGAAACACCTCTCCCTCATATGTATGGTTGCTCACATTTGCAGATAGCCCTTGCGGAACTCAAAAGTTTCTACTAAATAGAGCAATTTTAATTGCCCACACTTCCACCATTCACCGACGTCTCACCATACCCAGCAGGCGGCGCGGGAACCTGGGGCGCCGGAATCGACGAGGCCGGAACACCTCCACCGGGAACGAGCGGCAGATCGGGCAGCGGCAGAGTCCTCGCACTCCTCGTCACGAGCCAACGCAGTGCCCACTCCGCGGGACCGCGAGAGGACCCCACGGCCTCGGCGATGACGCAACCAATCCCGATCAGTGCCCACACCCCCAGCGCGATGAAGCCGGACACCGCCACCCCCAGCGAACGCACGCCACACACGCCGAGCACGCTGAAGATGAGAATGAAGAGCAGCGTCTGCGAGAGATAGGCCGTCATCGAGCGTCGGCCAATCGCACTCAGGAACGCACACACTGTGCCCAGCTTCTCCCGCGGACCACCGCCCACGAGCGCTAGAGCGCCAGCCAGCCGCAGGCGCCCGCAACACCGGACGCATGAAAGAGCGGATAGGACCAGGCGGCTGAACCGGAGAACGCCCAGTCGAGCTGCATGAGCGCGAACGGCGCGCCTCCCAGCGCACCGATCGCCAGACCTCCGAACGCGATGCCCGCCAGGAGCGTCCCACGCCCACGCGGATCCTGCAGGAAGCCCCAGCGTGCAACTCCCACGCCGATCATGACGCAGGGGACCACCAGCGCCGTCAGCACCGTCGCAGGCGTCGCGACGAGCCAGGACCCAAAAGACACCAGCGGGTACCAGGTGTTGAGCGACATGGGACCGTGATATTCCAGCACCATCGGCTCTCGCCCCATCATCGCGCCACCCATCGTTATACCCATCAGACTCAAGGTTGCAATGAGCGAGCCCGCGAGGATACGGGGCCACACACGCTTCATGACGATCACTTCGGCGAAGATGACCGCGACGAGGCCGTAGGCACCGATGATGTCTCCCGAAAAGATGATGCCGTGCACCAGGCCAAAGGCGAGCATCCACCACCCGCGGCGGCGGATCAGACGCGCGGCCGCACGATGGGCTCGGCGCTCGACACGATCGCGGAAAATCTCCCACTGGACGGGGTTCCAGCCAGCGCTCAGTTCAGGAGGAAGAGCGTCCAACGCGAAGCGGCGCTCGCGCTCAATCGTGCGCGAGGCCATGATCGCCATGCCAAAACCGAAGAGAATCGAAAACAGCGGGTAGGCCCTGCGGTCGACGAACAGGGTCCGCGCCAGGTACCACCACTGGTCGGCGCTGCCCATAGCCGCGAGCGCAGCGTGTCCTGCCCGGGGAGTCTCCGGGAAGTAAGCAATCCAGAAGGGCACATTCGCCAGAGCAATGAGCGCAAGCATGAAGCCGCGCGCGACGTCTGGCGCAGGGAAACGCACCTGGCGTGCGCCCGTGAAAGACAGGGTGTGCATAAGGTCCTCTCGCTCTACCTGGGAAAGAAAAGGGGCGAGGCCGGAGTTTCTCCGGGGCCTCGCCCCTCCATGTGTGTGCCATGGGTCAGCCGATGGCCGACATCATCGCCTGCTGACGAATCTCTCGGCGCCTGCCGTTGGCTTTCACTACCAGCACGATGCCGATAATCATGATGATCGTGCCACTGACACCGACCACCGAGGACCAAATGAGGCCATTCGTGCTGGACTTCGTGATGTCACCAGCACTGACATCCATGCCGGCAATGTCGGCTCCCGCAGGCAGACCCTCACAGTCGATGCGGTAGGTACCCGCGGGCAGATCCGTGGCCGTGTAGTAGTTGTTAATCCCGGCGAACGAGTGCATGTCGTAGACGTCGCCATCCGTGTCCGTCATCGTGCACGACGTTGCCTCGACGTCGCCGAGGAGGATCGTGTACTGTCCGTTGGCGCCAACCTCGACGGTCCCGCCATTGGTAATGCTGACGGCGTTCACATCCTCGGGCGTCTCCGTGTTGAGGCCTGAGAAAGCGACCACGGCAAAGATGACCGGGGCGATGATCAGCATCATGAGCAGGCCCAGAACAATCATGATCGTGCCCGGAGCTCGACTGGGCAGGTTCATGGGTGGCATGACTGCGGGACCGGCGTACGCGGCGCCCGGGTAGCCGCCCTGGGCGGGCATGGTGTTGTCCTGTCCGTACTGCGGCCAGGGCGTGCCCTGCTCGCCGGGGACTCCATAAGGCCTGGGGTTCGACATGAGGAAAGCCTTCCTAGAGATTCTTATGTGTCAGCATAGCAACACGTGCATACGGCGTGATAACACCGGCAGCGACGTCAGGCCTGGCGGACAATCCGCAGGCGCTCCTCACGCAGCTGTGCGACGCCGGGAACCTCGAGGGGTTCCAGCGTGGTTCCGGTGGCACGCTCGAGCAGCAGGTCCGCCAGCTCGGGGTTACGCGCGAGCGCGGGACCGTGCATGTAGGTCGCGATGATGGAGCCCTGGACAGCGCCGTCGTAGCGGACCTCGGGTGCTTCTTCTCCCTGTGGCGTGCCATTTCCGACGCCCGAGATGACGCGCCCCAGCGGGGAGGCCTCGAGGCCGAGGACGGTGCCTCCACCGTGGTTTTCAAAGCCCGTGAGGGTCTGCGTGAGCCCCTCAAGGACGGGCTCGCAGACGAGCTCGCCGATAGCCCGGTGCCCCTGAGGGCGAGTCGTAATGTCGAGGACTCCCATGCCGGGAACGCGTGCGCCGCGCGCATCCTCGTACCAGTGACCGAGCACCTGCAGGGAGGCACAGATCGCCAGGAGTGGGCGGCCCGCGTCAAGGGCACGGGCGAGACCGGAGGTGCCGCGGAACTTGTCGGCCGCAAGCGCCTGGGCGGTGTCTTCACCTCCGCCAAGCGTGTAAATGTCGAGGCTCTCGGGAATCTCCTCGGTCAGGCCGACGTGGACAACCTCGGCGTCGATACCGCGCCTGCGGGCGCGCTCGGCCAGGATCAGTGCGTTGCCGCTGTCGCCGTAGGTCCCCAGGACCTCGGGCATGAGGACGCCGATTCGCAGCGTGGAGGCGCTCATCGGGTGCCTTCCTTTCGATCGAGCAGGACCTTGAAGTCGCGCATGGCCGTGTAGTTGAGGAGCATCTCGACGCGGCCGGGCTCGCACGCAGCCAGGGCGTCCATGGGCAGCGGGACGAGGTCACAGTGGACGCCCGCGTATTCGAGCCGCACAGCAAGGTCGGCACCGCGCTCACCACAGGCGACAACGCGACGGCCAGGCTGCTTAACGGCGGAAAAATCAACATCCCACAGCCAGGAGAGGTCCTGGCCGTCAGGCACCTGGCCGTTTACTCCGATGACGACCTGCTCGACGCGCGGATCGATCATCGTCATGGCCTCCTGCCAACCGGCGGGGTTCTTGGCGAGCATGAGGCGCGCGCGTCGACCGTTGACGTTGTGGACGGAGTAGCGTCCGGCGACCTCGGTGACACTACTGACGGCCGCAGCGGCAGCCGCGGGGTCGATGCCCATGGCGACGGCGGCGGCGACGGCCTGGGCGGCGTTGCCGAGGTTGGCGCGTCCGGGCAGTTTCAGCTCGAGGGGAACACTGACACCGTCCGGTCCACGCAGCGTCGCGCGCGGGCCTTCGGGGGCCAGCTCGACATCCTCAAGCCACCACTGGGGCTGGGGACGGCTGCTGAGCTCAGGAAGCTCCTCGCCGTCGAAAGCGGGAATCAGGTGCCAGTTCTCTCCGGAGCGCACGACGCGCCCACCGCGCGGATACGCTGCGGAGTCTGCACCCCATCCACCACCAGCCGCAACCCACACGACGTTCGGATTGTCGGCGGCAGCCGAGACGATCAACGGGTCGTCGCAGTTGGCGACGACGACGGCGTCCGGATGCGCAGATGCCCCGTCACGCAGGCGACGCTCGACCGTTCCGATCTCTCCCACTCGATCGAGCTGATCGCGCGACAGATTCAGGTAGACAAAGACGGACGGATCCACGTCTGCAGCAACGCCGGGCACATGCATCTCGTCGACCTCCAGGGCCGCGCGCGTCGCCTTCTTCCCCTGCATGAGGGCCGTCAGGACACCGGAGGTCATATTGTCGCCGTTGATGTTCGAGGCGACGGGCCCCGCGCTTTCCAGCGCCGCGCGCACCATACGCGTGGTCGTCGACTTGCCGTTCGTGCCGGTCACGATGACGGAGGAGAAGGGGGCAGCCAGTTCCTCGAGGAGCTTCGGGGAGATACGCAGGGCAACCTCACCGCCGATCATGCCCCCGGAGCCGCGCCCAAGGGCACGCGATGCGAAGCGGGCGGCGCCACCGGCCGCTGTGGCCAGGCGAGAGCGCACCGACAGGTGATGCGAAGAATTCGTCATGCATCCACGTTAACGCATGCGGGGCATCGGTCGCGCCACTGACGCATGTCACCCCTTTTCTATCAGGACACAGACGAGGGGTGCCGCGGGGACCGCTATCTTCGCGCGACACGCTAATACACAGCTGATCTGCGCAGATAGTTACGCATTGCATACCGACGTTATCCACACCATCTCTCTGTGACGGCATTTATATATCCCACCGGTCAATACCGGTCGACAAAGCACCCAACAACACAGTCCCGCAGGCCCACAATATGAGCATTCACAAGGAAAACACTCACTCACCAACAAAGATGCAGGTCAGGAGCTATTTGCAAAAAATGGGCCACAAAAGCGTCGCACGCATTTCACGCACCCCTGCACGTTTGTGCCAAGCGATGGACACCTCGGCAATCGACTATCGAAACCCGCCGTGACCTGGTAAAACTATGTTCAGCAGGCGCAAGCCTGTCGCCTGTTCCAGGCTTCGGTCGAGGATCCTGTGTGCCCCCGGATCTTCGATCGAATTACGCTGCGGGACCCATCCAGTGGATGGGTCCCGCAGTCCTTTATGTCTCCTTGCTCTACCGGTGAGAGACGATCGTCCCTTCAATGACCGCACGCGCCTTCGATCGCGGGGCGGCCGGAAGGGCCGAACGCACCGGGGCCTCGGCAGAGGCGAGCGCAGCGAGCGCACGCACCGGATTCCACACGGTGAGGGAACCACCGGAGCGAGCCTCAGGCCTCGAGGAGCTATCCCACGGACGCTGACCTCGTCGCATCGGCATGACCTGACCGTCCGAAGACGCAGCAAACACGCGGTTGCGCTTGGCCTCGGACGCGGCGACCGCCCCGCGCAGGGCGTCGCGCTCCTCCTCCAAGGCCTCGACGCGACGCTCGAGCTCGAGGATGCGACGAATGCCCGCCAGGTTGATGCCCTCTTCCTGGCTCATCCGCTGCACGTCGCGCAGACGCTGCACGTCCCGCTTGGTATAGCGGCGACCCCTCCCCTTGGTACGGGCGGGGATCACCAGGCCAAGGCGGTCGTACTGGCGCAGGGTCTGCGGATGCATGCCCGCCAGCTCGGCCGCAACCGAGATGACGAACGTAATCGCGTCGTCCGATCCAGTCGTCGCCATGGCTTACTCCTCTACGGCCCCGAACAGGGATGCGCGCACGTCGAGGTCACCCTCGGCCTTCGCCATCTCCTTCGCGAGCTTCTTGAGGTCGCGGCTTGGCTTTTCGGGGACCTGGATGGCCACGCGGGCGATCAGGTCACCCGTCGCCTTGGAGGTCTTCACTCCCCCGCCGCGCACGCGAATCTCACAGCCCGAGGAGGAGCCCGCGGGCACCTTGACCGTCGCCGTGTTGCCGTCGATCATCGGCACGTCGACGACGGTACCGAGGACGGCCTCAGACACGGTCACGGGCAGGGTGAGAACCAGGTCGTCACCCTCGCGCGAGAACACGGGGTGCGGCTTGACGGTCACGGCGACCTCGAGGTCGCCGGCGGGACCGCCGTTAATGCCGGGCTTGCCGTGGCCCTTGACGCGGACCTTCTGGCCATCCTTGATGCCCGCCGGGATGCGGACCTTGATCGGAGAGCCACCGACCTTGATGGTCAGGGTCGCGCCGTTGAGGGCCTGGCGGAAGGAGATGGACAGCTTCGCGCGCACGGTGCCACCCTTTTCAGGGGTGGGTGCCGCCTGCTGGGCGTGACCGGCTGCGCCGAAGGGCGAGGCGTAGGGGTCGCCCCCAAATCGCGCGCCACCGCCGCCACCGCCGAAGAGACCGGAGAGGATGTCCTCGAAGCCACCGCCGCCGGGCATACCGGAGGTCTGGAAGCGCACGTTATGGCCACCGCCACCGAAGCCACCAGCGCCGCCGAAGGCCCCGAAGAGATCCTCGAAGCCGCCGGCTCCGCCGGCACCGGCGGAGAAGCGCGCCCCGCCGCTGGCCATCGCGCGGATCGCGTCATAGCGCTTGCGATCCTCGTCATTGGACAGGACGGCGTACGCCTCGCCGATCTCCTTGAACTTGGCCTCAGCGGCCTTGTCGCCCGGGTTCTGATCCGGGTGCCACTGCCGAGCCAGCTTGCGGTAGGCCTTCGTGATGGCCTTCTTGTCCGCCGTCTTGTCGACTCCGAGGACCTTGTAGAAGTCCTTGGAGAACCATTCCTGTTCACTCACGCGCGTGTCACCTCTCTTTCAGTTGCGAGCGTGTCGATGTCATTCAGGGTTGTTCACCAGCACCTTCGCGGCGCGCACGACGCGTTCACCACGGCGGTAGCCGCTCGCGAGGACCTGCCCGACAACGGGATGGTCGACGTCCGGGCTGGTGGTCGCCATGAGGGCGTCGTGCAGGGCGGGGTCGAAGTCGTCGCCCGGGGCGCCGTAGCGCTCGAGCTCAAAACGCGTCTTGAGCGTCTCCTCGAGCTTCGTAGCGATCGACGCGAAGGGACCGTCCTCCAGGTCGCCGTGCGCGCGGGCGGCGGCAATGTCGTCGAGAACGCTGATGAGCGACTCGATGACCTCGTCCTGTCCGGCGGTCTTGTGACCGGGGATGGCCTCCTTGGAGCGGCGCACGTAGTTGGCGTACTCCTGGCCCTGGTTGTACAGCTCCGCGTTGGCGCGGGCCAGCTGGTCCTCGACGCTCGCGATGCGCTCGAGGGCCTTGGCGAGGTCGGAGTCCTCGATCTGCTCCTCGAAGGCGCTCATGTCGTCGGTCGCACCCTCGGACGAGGCCTGGGCGGCACCGTCCGCACCGGGCACGGTCTCACTGTTCTCGGCCGCCTGGCCGGCCGGGGCCGACTCAAAGGAGTCGGCCCCGGCGACGTTGGCGTCTTCGTTGGGCGCCGAGAAACCGTTGGTTTCTTCGGTGCTCACTTGTTGTCCTCGTCAACGATCTCGGCGTCCACGACGTCGTCCTGCGCGGGCGCGGACTGGGCGCCAGCCTCGTCGGCCTGCTGCTTGGCGTAGATCTCCTGGCCAATCTTCATGCCGGACTCGGACAGGGTCGCCATGGCGGTCTTCACGGCCTCGATGTCGTCACCCTTGAGGGCTTCCTTGACGGCGTCGACATCCTTCTGGACGGCCTCGCGGGTCTCCTCGGAGATCTTGTCGGCCTCGTCCTTGAGCAGCTTCTCCGTCGCGTAGACGGCCTGCTCAGCCTGGTTGCGGGTGTCGGCGTCCTCGCGGCGCTTCTTGTCCTCGGCGGCGTGCTCCTCGGCCTCGCGCACCATGCGGTCGATGTCTTCCTTGGGCAGGGAGGAACCGCCGGTGATCGTCACCGACTGCTCCTTGCCGGTGCCACGGTCCTTCGCGGAGACGTGAACGATGCCGTTCGCGTCGATGTCGAAGGTGACCTCGATCTGCGGCACGCCGCGGGGAGCCGGGGCGATGCCGGACAGCTCGAAGGTGCCGAGCAGCTTGTTGTCACGGGCGAACTCACGCTCGCCCTGGTAGACCTGGATGAGCACGGAGGGCTGGCCGTCCTCGGCGGTGGAGAAGATCTCCGAGGCCTTGGTCGGGATGGCCGTGTTGCGGTCGATGAGCTTGGTCATGACGCCGCCCTTGGTCTCGATGCCGAGCGACAGCGGGGTCACGTCGATGAGCAGGACGTCCTTGCGGTCACCCTGGATGACGCCGGCCTGCAGGGCTGCGCCCACGGCGACAACCTCATCGGGGTTGACGCCCTTGTTGGGCTCGCGGCCGCCGGTCAGTTCCTTGACGACCTCGGTGACGGCGGGCATACGGGTGGAGCCGCCGACGAGCACGACGTGGTCGATCTCGGAGACGGTCACGCCGGCCTCGGCCATGACATCGCGGAAGGGCTTCTTGGTGCGCTCAAGCAGGTCGGAGGTCAGCTCCTCGAACTTGGCGCGCGTCAGGGACTCATCCAGGTGGATGGGGCCGTCGGCGGTCATGGACAGGTACTGCAGCGAGATGTTCGTGGAGGTCGCGGAGGACAGCTCCTTCTTCGCCTGCTCGGCGGCTTCCTTGAGGCGCTGGAGGGCGACCGCGTCCTTGGACAGGTCGGCGCCGGTCTTGGCCTTGACCTGGTCGATCAGCCAGTTGACGATGCGCTGATCCCAGTCGTCGCCGCCCAGGTTGTTGTCGCCGGAGGTGGCGCGCACCTGGATGGTGGAGAAGCCGTCGTCATCCTTGCCCACCTCGAGGAGGGACACGTCGAAGGTGCCACCACCGAGGTCGAAGACCAGGATGAGCTCGTCTTCCTTGCCCTTTTCGAGGCCGTAGGCCAGGGCCGCGGCGGTGGGCTCGTTGACGATGCGCTCGACCTTCAGGCCGGCGATCTGACCGGCGTCCTTGGTGGCCTGGCGCTGAGCGTCGTTGAAGTAGGCGGGGACGGTGATGACGGCTTCGGTGACGGGCTCACCCAGGTAGGCCTCGGCGTCAGCCTTGAGCTTCATGAGGATGCGCGCGGAGATTTCCTGCGCGGTGTACTTCTTGCCGTCGATCTCCGTGGTCCAGTCGGTGCCCATGTGGCGCTTGACGGAGGAGATGGTGCGGTCAACGTTGGTGACGGCCTGACGCTTGGCGATCTCGCCAACCAGGACCTCGCCGGTCTTGGAGAAGGCGACGACCGAGGGGGTCGTGCGGGCGCCTTCAGCGTTGGGGATGATGGTGGGTTCGCCGCCTTCGAGGACGGCGATAGCGGAGTTGGTGGTACCGAGGTCGATGCCGACTGCACGTGCCATGGTTGTTGTCCTTTCATTCACGAGGCCGTCGCCACTTGCGGGGCGGCTCGCGTTGGTCTGTTGTACTGGTCTGCTGTGGGCGCCGGGAGGATCCCGACGCATCCTTGAGTCTGATGTACTCAACTTTAGGAGCCGGGTTTTTATTCCGCAACCCGTAGCTCTCAAACTTGAGTCTGCTGTACTCAACTTTTGAGAGTCGACTTTTATTCCGTCGTCGACGCCTGAAAGGTTGAGCTGCTCAAAACCTGAGTCTGATGTACTCAACTTTGTTTGCTCGCTTTTATTCCATTCCACCTGGCTAGACGAAACACGGCCTGGTACTACCAAAAGTTCCATAGTGTCAAGCATTCGTAAGTCAGGCGAAAGCCCATCGTAAGTTATTGCAAAGTTCGAAAGTGGCGTACTGCACCGGTCCTCTGGCAAACTAGTAACGCTCTCAACGATCGAGAGTCCCCGTCAATCAATGGAGACTTGATGCGCATCACGAACCGACTGGCTGGCGGCCTCCTCGCCGGCCTACTGACACTAGGAATGGCAGGTCCCGCCTTGGCCGACACGCCAGCAGCCGACGGTGCCCAGTCCGGCACCCCCGCCCCCCAGACCACCTACGACGCGCGCTACGCGATCCCCGCAGCCGTCGCCGCCTCGAGCGAGGCAAAGGTAGCCGACTGGCAGGACATGAAGTACGCCATGTTCATCCACTGGGGCGTCTACTCCTCCTACGCAGGCTGGTACAAGGGCCAGAAGCAGGAAGTGGGCTACCCCGAGCAGATCAAGGCGTGGGGCCACCAGCAGACCTGGGACTCCCGCATCCCCCTGCAGGGCATCCCCCGCGACGAGTACCTGGCCACCGCCCAGACCTTCGAGGCCCCCAACTTCGACGCAACCGCGTGGTGTCAGCAGGCCAAGGACAGCGGCATGAAGATGCTGCTCATCACCTCCAAGCACCACGACGGCTTCGCCATGTGGGACACGGCCACGACCGACTACAACTTCACGAAGCAGTCGCCCTCGCACCGCGACCCGCTCCTCGAGCTGTCGCAGGCCTGCAAGCAGGTCGGCATCAAGTTCGGCCTCTACTTCTCCAACATCGACTGGGAGAAGCAGCCCGAGAACCCGTGGCGTAACGACAACACGCTGAACGAAGAGGGCTACATGGACTACGTCCATGAGCAGCTCAAGGAACTCCTCGGCGGCAAGTACGGCGAGATCGCCGAGCTCTGGTACGACATGGGCAAGCCGAACCCTGAGCAGTCCGACCAGCTGCGCCAGTGGGCCCACGAGCTCCAGCCGAACATCATGATCAACTCCCGCGTGGGCAACGACCGCGCGGACTTCGAGGTCGGCTGGGACAACGAGATGCAGTCCGAGCAGACCCAGGGTCCCTGGGAGTCGGCCGTTTCGATCTTCCACAAGACCTGGGGCTACGCCAACTGGGACGACGCTGCTCCCAAGTTCAAGGACACCGGCTACCCGGACTACTCCGAGGAAGACTGGGACCACATGATCGACGTCGACAACACGACGGCGTTGCGTAAGGCCCCGGGCGGCGCCCGCACCAAGACCACCGAGATCGTGGGCAACATGTTCTCGACCGTAGCCCTGGGCGGTCAGTTCCTCTTCAACGTCGGCCCGAAGTTCGACGGCTCCTACGACCCGTGGGACGCCTCCGTCCTCAAGGGCGTCGGCGACTGGAACCGCGCTCACCCCGGCATCCTGGGCAACTCGCGCCCGACCCACTTCCCCATCGAGACCTGGGGCAAGACCATGGTCGATGACTCCCACATCTACCTGGGCATCGAGAAGTGGCCCGCCGACGGCATGATTACGCTGCGCGGCGCTGGCGCCAACGACATCTCCTCGGTGAAGCTGGACGGCTCCGACGCGGCTCTGACCTACAAGGTCGAGGGCAACGACCTCGTCATCACGCTGCCCGCGCAGCCCGACGAGATCCTTCCCGTCGTCACGGTCACCACGAACGGTGCGCCCAACTACGTGCCCACCGGCCTGACCACCATCGGCACCGACGCGACCACGATCCCCGCCTCCAGCCTCGAAAAGTTCAAGGCCCCCACGCCCAAGACCGGCGAGACCAGCTTCACGGCCTCCATCACCTCGGGCGACAAGGTCGCCTCGGGCGTGAGCGTCGCCTTCGACACCGAAGGCTTCACGGACACCTACGCGAAGTACAAGGTCACCGTCGCCGGACAGGTCATCAAGGGCCTGACCGTCGCCGACCTCAAGGAGGGCGTCGGACCCTTCGCGATCGGAGCGAACCAGACCGCTCGCGTGACCCTGGAGTACGACAACCCGGCGTACGCCCTCAAGGGCTTCGGCAAGGACACGACCGTCAAGTCGGTCACCGTCAAGGCCGAGAAGCTCTCGACCCCCGCCGTGATCGTCGACCCTTCGAGCGTCGAGGCCGGCAAGAGCGTCACCGTGAGGGGCACGGGCTTCGCGCCCGAGTCCACCGTGACGATCACGCTGCACTCTGAGCCCGTCGAGGTCGGCACCGCCACCACGGACGAGAACGGTGACTTCACCGCTGAGGTGACTGTCCCCGCCGACACCGAGGCCGGGGACCACACGGTCGTCGCCGAGTCCACTGCGCCGGTCGTCTCGGCAACCGCTCCGCTGACGGTCACCGCTCCCCCGGCACCCGCCGAGGAGCCGAGCGCCGCTCCGAGCGAGCAGCCCTCCGCAGCCCCGGCACCCGCCCCCGAACAGGGCGGCAAGGGTGGCCTGGCCCGCACCGGCACCAACGCGCTAATCCTCGTCGCGGCCGCACTGGTCGCCGCGGGAGCGGGCACGGCGTTCATCCGCCGCTCGCGCCTGGCCAAGGCCTAATCATCGCGTGGGCTTAACCACCACAGATGGGGGCGGGGTGTACCTGACGGTACGCCCCGCCCCCACTTACACTTAATGGATGCGCTGCGACCACTTTGACGCCGGGACCTGCCGGTCCTGCTCTCTCCTCCCCCAGCCCTACGAGCGTCAGCTCACCGGCAAGGTGGGGGCCGTCGCGGACACCCTCTCCCCCGTCCCAGGAGCCGACGAAATCACCTGGCTGGCCCCGGCCTCGTCCCCGGAGAAGGGATTTCGTACGAGCGCAAAGCTCGTCGTCGGCGGAACCCGCCGCCGGCCCACCCTGGGCATCCTGGGGCCCGACCGGCGCGGCGTCGACCTACCCGGCTGCCCCATCCAGCACCCCGCGATCAACCGCGCAACGCCCGGCCTCAAGCGCTTCATCCGCTCCCTCGATCTGACGCCCTACGACGTTCCCACCAGGCGCGGGGAGCTCAAGAACATCCTCATCACGGTGGGCGACGGCCAGCGGCTCATGATCCGCTTCGTCCTGCGCACGCGCGACCGCGTCTCCGACATCCGCTCGGCGCTGCCGCTCCTGCGCAACCTCGTGCCCAGCGCACACGTCGTTACCGCGAACATTCACCCCACGCACGAGGCCATCGTGGAGGGCCCCGACGAGATCATCCTGACCCGGGCACGCACGCTGCCACTCAGCGTTGAAGGCCTCGAGCTGGGGCCTCGCTCTTTCGCGCAGACCAACGCGTCCGTCGCCTCCGCCCTGTACGAGCAGGCCTCGGCCTGGGCCTCGCGCCCCTTCGCCGATGGGCGGCTGCCCGAGAGCCTGTGGGACCTGTACTGCGGCGTCGGCGGCTTCGCCCTCGCCTGCGCGCGCGCCGGATTCCCGCGCGTCACCGGCGTCGAAGTGTCCTCCGGGGCGATCTCCTCGGCGATCAGCGCCGCCCGCCACGCGGGCCTGCCACGGTCGGCTGCGTCCTTTATCGCGGACGACGCGACCGCGTGGGCGCGCGCCCAGTCGCCCGAGGACGTGCCCGACGTAATCGTCGTCAACCCGCCGCGTCGAGGCATCGGCGCAGACCTGGCCGCCTTCCTCAACGAGTGCGACGCGCCCCGCGTCATCTACTCCTCGTGCAACCCCGCCTCGCTGGCCACGGACCTGGCGGCCATGCCCACGCTGCGCCCCGTCGAAGGCCGCCTCTTCGACATGTTCCCGCACACGACCCACGCCGAGGTCGCCCTCCTCCTCGAGCGCGCGTAGGTAGCTCCGATCGCGCGGACTACCCCGACCCCGGGCCGCTACAATTGGACTAACGTTAGGAGAAACATGACCGTCGAACTTATCACCGCCGCCACGCCCGAGATCCACGAGGCCATGGGGCGCCTGATCCCCCAGCTGTCCCGCTCCGCCGCCCCCATGAGCGAGGCCGACGTGCAGCGCTTCCTCTCCCAGTCCGGCGTGCACTTCTTCGTGTTCCGCTCCGAGACGGCCGACGCCGAAGGCAACCACCCGATCCTCGGCATGCTGTCGCTGGCCACCTTCGAGATCCCCACGGGCGTGCGCGCGTGGGTCGAGGACGTCGTCGTCGATGAGGCCGCCCGCGGGCCAGGGTGCCGGCCAGGCCCTCGTGGTCGCCGCGATCGAGCACGCCCAGAAGATCGGTGCCCGCACCGTCGACCTCACCTCGCGCCCCTCACGCGAGGCCGCGAACCGCCTGTACCAGCGCGCCGGCTTCCAGCTGCGCGAGACCAACGTGTACCGCGTGACGCTCGAGAAGAAGTGAGCGTGCGACGCTTGCGTTGCTTGCGACCTTAGTGTCGTTTGTATTGCTTGCCTTCCGAGCATTCTGAGTGTTGCCGCCCGCCCCCGCGTGACGCGTGGGCGGGCGGCACCAAACGAAGATCAACTTGACAACGGTGTCAAGCACAGCCCATTCATGAAGGTCAAACGGTAATATCGCGCGCGGACGAGCTATACTACTGCCGACATAGACATTTACAGGTCTTCGGGAGACTCTGCCGTCAAGAAAGAAGCTGGATGGGAAATGGAACTCAAAATTACTCGTATTTCCGACCTCTTAGATATAATTAGGCAAATAAAAACCGACGCACATAAAAATAGCGATGAGCTAAAAGATCAGACAAAAGACAACGTTCCGACGGAGCTCTGGTATCGAGGGCAGACTACCGCTACATGGGATTTAACACCGAGCTATCACCGCATTCTCAACTCATACGATGGAATGGAGGTTGAATACTATGACAGGTTCCGACAAATTGCAGCAAGCAGCCCAACAACACTCCAACTAGACAAGTGGGGCTGGCTAACATATGCACAACACCACATGCTACCCACTAGACTCCTAGACTGGTCAACACAACCATTGATCGCCCTATTCTTCGCCTGCCAACATGAAAGCAACGATCCTGTAGATAAACTCAACAAAAATGGCGCATTTTTCATTCTGAATCCAAAATCACTAAATCAAGCAGCCCGTAACACTCACCTAAATCTAAATGGACAATCAGATTCTGACGACATTCCGGAAACCATCATTACCCCAATCGGACTATCCGGAAGACCTCCCCTACTAGATGCCACTGACACAAGACTTGACGTGTATCATCCAACCGTGCCAAAAGGGCATAAACGACTACCGCCAATAGCTGTCAGAGCACCATTTTCATTCGAACGGATCAGATTTCAATCTGGCACGTTTACTATTCACCCATACAGCAACCTTCAATACGATACACTGAACTCTTGCTATACAAAAGTTCTAATTCCCGATGATTGCAAGAATGACATTTTGGATGAGCTAGCAATTCTCGGCACCTCAGAATTTACGATCTACCGAGATCTTGACAGAGCGGCCATTCATATCAAAGGAGACAGAAAATGACGATCCAAACAGAGCAACTACAAGCACTCACTATTCGAAAATTCGCCGAATTGAGAAATCGATTCGACTTTGCCCCCCCATACCAAAGAGAAAGTAACGCATGGAGCCTGCCCGCGAAGCAACTATTCATAGACTCAATCATTAACGGATATCTAATTCCCCGCATATACATCGAAGAACGCACACCAGATGTTTCACGCAGACAACATCCTGATAAACCTTGGGCAATTCTCGACGGCAAGCAACGCCTTGAAACCATATTGGACTTTTATGACAACAAACTTCACCTATCAAAAGACTTCATATACCTTGAGGACCTTGAAATGCAACGATCAGAAGATTCAATAAGTGCCAAAAGGTCACATCCAGAAGAGTTCGAATACACTTTAGAAGAGCTCACACAAAGGCGTCCCGACATTGCAAGCAAGTTCGAGGCTTTTGAGATTCCTGCTGTTATCGTTAAGGCAACATCAAATGACGAAATTGAAGAGATGTTTGAGCGCTTAAATTCATCAAGCAGTTTGAATGCTGCCGAACGAAGAAATGCCATTAGCTGCACTCTTCGCGATCGCTCAAACGAGCTTGCTGATCACGATTTCTTTAAGGATCAATGCCCGATCAAAAACTTGCGATACAAATATCGAGAACTTGCTTCGAAATTCATTGTTATCGAACTGCAGATGGCATCAAGTGGGGTACTGAGCGATCTCAAAGCTAAGACCTTGATGACTGCCTTCAAGGCAAGTAAGAACGAAGATGATGGTTTTACAACAGATGCTGTTAATGCGGCATATTCGAAAGCTCAGCAGACACTCGGTCACATGCAGCGCACTTTCGAGCAGAGCGACCCCCTTTTAAAGTCAATCGGATCACTCACAGTATATTACCTTGTTTTCCGCGATCAATCTGACACACTGACGCGCGATCGCCTTTTAGCGTTTGAAGACGAACGGAACCAACAAAGGCGCAACGACCTTATCGGTGATTCGAATGAATCCAGTCCAAAGGCTGCACATTTCCGCTCATACAATGCATGGGTTCAATCATCAAACGACGGACGTGCGCTTTCCGGGCGCTCAGCGATCCTGTCTGCGTATCTTAATTTCACGAACGATGATTGGTTCACACATGTCAAAAATGCTGATTATCTTGGCTCCTCTGAAGAAGATGAAGGAGAATTTGTCGAAGCTTCAGACTAACGACGAACACCTTTATCGCGTCACGGTTATTTAAATGATATCCGCAGTTTCATTGGCCGTATATTTCGCGGTCACTTCAGATGCTTAAACGGGCATTGAGATATTCTTTAACTGCTCGTTCGAGTTGGTCAGCATCGCATGCTGCTGGTGCAAGCTCTTTCGCCCAGCTTCGTCCTGGATGCAACGTGTCCCACTGCGGCCTGGCTCCCTTAACGCGACCACGTCCAGGCGCATGGTTTCCAAAACCATCGATACGGGCATTCCAGACAGGTTGGTGTCGACGGATCATCGCTGATTCTCCCAAAGCGATCCATACGTCCTCCATCACGAGCCAACGCGCAGAAAAGTCCTCGATATTCAGGTTGATTGCGGCCTCAATACTCTTCTTATGGTCTTTAAGACGCTTCGTCAGCGCTGTTGTCTGTGTTGCAAGCTCAATTCCTTTTCGAGCACCGCTCGGAGAGGCTTTTCCAATGTAGATCGGCTCGATAAGCTTCTCCGCATTCACAGCAGCAAGCGCCTTATACGCAGGGAAGTTTCCGTGATAGTACAGGGCGTATACGCCAGCGCCATCAAATTCTGGCACCAATGAAAGCGGGACCGGCTCTTGGAGATGAAGCGCGTGCACGATCGACTCGGCAAGATTCTCCATCGCGAGTGGATTAAACGGTTTCATCAGATAACACTCACTTTCTCACTGTCAGCGACGACATCCGCATGGTCACGTTCTGCGGCCAACATCAAGTGGCTGCGCACAGAGCTTGCCACAACCTCTGCAAGGCGCACCGGAACGGCATTACCTAGCTGACGCATCGCCTCAGTCCAAGGGCCATCCAACTGATAGTCATCAGGGAATGTCTGAATACGTGCCGCTTCACGAACAGTAAAGTAGCGGACTCGCCCATCGGCGTAACGCACCATGTTCTCACCGCCGGGAACACCGTGCACGCCCGCCTTGAGAGCCTTTGAGGGCGAATCGATATACGATCCGGTATGTCCCGGATAGGTACGCGCTCCCTTCTGCAGCACGTGATTTAGGAATCGCGGGCTTCCTTGTTCACGCGGTATAGGCAGTCCCGCGAGCGCGTCCCGCACAGTCACCCATGGAAGAGCATCATCAGCTTCAGCGCGTCCACGCACCTCGATTCGGCGCTGACGCATAGGAACGCTCCAGCGCTCCCAGTACTCTCCTGACTCCTGGATTGCTCGCAATGATGCCGCACTATGTGTTGGCTTTGGGAAATGCCATTCAGCATCAACATCTGTTCTGAAACCAACAAAAAAATACGCGCCACCGCTGCTGCGGCACCCCGTAGTCTGCCGCATTCACAAGCTTCGTAAGAACACGGTACTGCAGATCCGATCGCACGGAAGTGTGCTCGGATTCCAGACGGGCATAGTGTTCCTGCCACACTTCACCCTCGCGCGCAACCAGCTCGGGATGTGCAAGGCGCAGCTTGATATACGAAAAATAGTCCGAGAATGAGGAACGAGTGAGACCTCGAACGTTTTCGATCAGGAAAGCTCTGGGCTTCAGTTGGCGAATGACCTCAGCAGTCGCTGGAAACATGTCACGCGGATCATCAGCAGCCATAGCTTTTCCACCCAGCGAAAACGGCTGACACGGAGGCCCACCGCTCACAAGGTCGATACCTTCACCAAGCGATGTCCAATCGACATCGCGCACGTCGCCTTCGCGAACGTCAATGCCAGAAACGATAGGGAGCCCTCGGTCCCTGTTCAGCCGGAGGGTTTGGCAGCACCACGCATTCCACTCGGCTACAAGCTCGGTGGAAAAACCTGCGAGGTGGGTTCCCAGCAGGAGACCACCGCCACCAGCAAACAGTTCAACGCTTCTCATACGTTCATTGTCCCAGTATCCACCTACAACTGCGTACTTCACGCACGGGGTCAGCTGTGGGATCAAGCAAGGTTCTGATTCGGGCGAGCGCTTTGCATCTAGGTTATCCAGCTCTTCAAGAAAGCTAGGATCTCACAGCATGCACGACAGCAACCATCATCAGTTTAGACACCACAGTGCCAGAATCCGTACGTTCACAATCACTCGATGAAACCACCGACACCAATGCTCGCCCCAGAACAGCGACCATTGAAACCACCATCACCTCTACAACCGAAAAACGCACGAGAAACACCCATTTCTCACCCACAAAGGCGATGGCGGTTTCAATTGGGGCTCGGCCTGCGCGAGCAAAGGCGACGCCGGTTTCACGCGAGAGATTTCCGATGCTCTCGGGCTATAGCGGAGCCTGGCCGGGCACCGAGTCAACGCGCCGAGCCACACATCAGCGACCAGGCGCCACTGGTGTGGAGGGCACCGGAGGGACCGCAGGGCCTGGCTGCGGTGCCGGTGGGCGGTGGCGGGGCCTGGCCGGGCTTCGAGACGACGCGCCGAGCGAAGCTCGCGGCGCGGACGGCTCGCGGGCGGGCCGCCGCCCACGGGCACACCGAGCAGCCCGGCCCCACAGCAGGATCAGACGGCGCCCGGAACACCAGCGGCGCCCCACAAGCACCACCGAACGGAGAAGCCTCAGAACTCCTCGTAGTACTCCGGGTTCTGGTCGGCCTGGCGGCCGTCGGGGCGGCCAAGGGCACTGATCACAGCCATCTGCTCAGGCGACAGTGAGAAGGAGAAGATGTCGAGGTTCTCGCGCTGGCGCTCAGGGTTACCGGACTTGGGCAGGGGCATGGTGCCGAGCTGGTAGTGCCAGCGCAGGATGAGCCGCGACGGGGACACACCCACTTCGGAGGCAAGGGAGACAATCGCGGGGTCTTCGACGATGCGCCACTTGCGGCCCAGCGGACTCCAGGACTCGGTGAGCACACCGATCTGCGCGTGATAGGCCAGCGCGGAGGCCTGCGGGAAGTAGGGGTGCAGCTCGATCTGGTTGACGCTCGGGTACTCGCCCGTCTCGGCGTGCACGCGATCGAGGTGTCCGGGCAGGAAGTTGCACACGCCGACGGAGCGGATGAGGCCGCGGTCGCGGGCGTCCAGCAGGGCTTGGAAGGCCTCGACATAGAGGCCGCGCTTGGGGTTGGCCAGTGGATCAGGTACATGTCCCAGTAGTCCAGGCCGGCGCGCATGAGGGATTCTTCGAGGGTGTAGACGGCCTCGTCGTAGCGCTGGTGGCGCCCGGGGAGCTTGGAGACGAGGCGCAGCTCCTCGCGGGGGATGCCGCAGCGGCGCACCGCCGCTCCGAGGGCGCCCTCGTTTTCGTAGTTGAAGGCGCTATCCAGCATGCGGTAGCCGGCCTCAACGCCGGCCACCATGGAGGCCACACCCGAGGCGCCGCGCAGGTTGTAGGTGCCCAGCGCGATCGCGGGGACGTCCAGGCCGTCGGACAGGGTGTATGCGGGGATCTCACTCATGACTCAAGCGTAGGCCACGCCACGCGCGGCGTTCTACCATTGAGGTATGGCACAGCTTGAACTGGACGAGGTCCACGCGAACGCGGTGGACTATCAGCATTTCCTCCTTGATTCTCCTTCCCCCCTATCACGCCGCCGAGGTCGTGGCGCAGCGCCTGGTGGACGCCGGCTTTACGCGCGTCGACGAGAGGGGCGCGTGGGATGCGTCGCCGGGCGGTCACGTGATGGTGCGCGGCGGCGCGGTGGCCGCGTGGTTTGTTCCCGAGGCGGTCGCGGATGACGCGGGCTTCCGCATCGTGGGCGCGCATACGGATTCACCGGCGCTCTCGGTGAAGCCGTCGGTGCAGTCGACGACGCCGGATGGCTGGGGCCAGATCGACGTCGAGGTGTACGGCGGCATGATGTGGAACTCGTGGCTGGATCGCGAGCTAACGCTGGCGGGCCGCCTGGTCCTGAATAGTGGCGAGGTCGTCCTGGCCCGTACGGGCCCGATCGCGCGCATCCCGCAGCTGGCGATTCACCTGGATCGCGACGTGAATCCGGGCGGGCTGAAGCTGGATCCGCAGAAGCACCTGCACCCGGTGTGGACGGTGGATAACCCGTACGGCAACGTGCTGGAGTACGTGGCGCGCACGGCGGGCCTGGACGACGCGTCACAGGTCGCGGCCTTCGACCTGATCCTCACCCCCAGCCAGGGGCCGGGTTTCTTCGGCGATAAGGGCCAGTTCATCGCAGCCTCGCGCCAGGACAACCTGTCGAGCGTGCACCCGGGCCTGGTGGCCCTGGAGCGCCTGGCCGCACAGGGCACACCTGCGGGCGGCGACGTCACGGTGTTCATGTGCTTCGATCACGAGGAGGTGGGCTCGGAGTCGCGCACGGGTGCGGCCGGCCCGATCCTGGAGACGGTGCTGCGCCGCACGGCGAAGGCTCTGGGCCGCGATGAGGACGGCTTCGAGCGCATGCTTGCGGCCTCGTCGTGCGTGAGCGCGGACGCGGCGCATTCGGTGCACCCGAACTACGCGGGCCACCACGATCCGGATAACCGTCCGATGATGGGCCGCGGCCCGATCATCAAGATCAACTCGAAGCAGCGCTACGCGACAGACGCCGAGGGCATCGCCCTGTGGAATCGCGCATGCGCGGCGGCGGGCGTGGCCTCGCAGAGCTTCGTGGGTAACAACGCGATGCCGTGCGGCACGACGATCGGCCCAATCACGGCGACCCGTCTGGGAATCCTGACGGTGGACGTGGGCATCGGCCTGCTGTCGATGCATTCGGCGCGCGAGATGAGCCACGTGGATGACCTCCTCGACCTCTCCCGGGTGCTCGAGGCGTACTGGCAGGGCGCCTGACGCCCGGGGCGCCCGCGCGCGGTGAGCCCGAAGGGTGAAGCCGTGCGCGCGGCACCCGCAGCAGGGTGCCTGACGCCCCACTCGGCCGGGCGCAACGGCATGAAGGAACCCCGGCCTCGTCCATGTGGAACGGACGAGGCCGGGGTTGCTTTCGTCTATCGGGTGCGCTCAGAGGTTGGCGACGGCGGTGACGGTGACGGGCACGTTGCCGCGAGTGGCCTTGGAGTACGGGCACAGCTGGTGCGCGCGGTCGACGAGGGCCTGGGCGCGGTCGAGCTCGACACCGGGGATGAAGACCTCGATGTCGGCGGTGAGGGCGAAGGAGTCGCCCTCGGGGCCAAGCCCGATGGTGGTGCGCACGACGGAGTCCTTGGTGTCGATGCCCAGTTCCTTGGCGGCCAGGCCCATGGCGCCCTGGAAGCAGGCGCCGTATCCCATGGCGAAGAGGGCTTCGGGGTTGGGGCCGTCGCCGGGGCCGCCCAGTTCCTTGGGCATGCGCATGACGTGGCTGATGCCGAGCGCGGGGACGGAGGAGGTGCCGGCGCGACCACCGGTGGAGTCGGCGGTGACGGAATATGCAATCTTGCTAGGTGTATCCATGCACCCATTCCACCACTAGGACTTCAGTCCCGCAAGGGGTTTGACAGAAACACAAGCTTTTTTGCGCACACGCGGACGAGGCCGGGGCGCTCCCCTCTGCTCACGCAAGGTCAGGCGGTGAGGAAGTCCGCGTCGGGGCGGGCGCTCAGCGCCTTGGCGACGGCGCGGCTGAAGCGGTCATTCATGGGAGGGAGCTGGTCGCCTCGGAAGAACGCGGTTTCACTGTTTTCACCGTCGGCGGGGCTCGGCTCGCCGCTCAGCCACTCGGCAGCGAAGGCGACGTCCAGGTAGGTGGTGACGTCTCCGTTGTCGTAAGTGACGGGACCGACGACCTCGACGGACAGGAGGCGGCGCACCTCGATGCGAACGTCGGCTTCCTCCAAGGCCTCGCGTGCGGCGGCGATCGCGGGCTCTTCGCCCGGGTCGACGATGCCGGTCACGGGGGTCCATGCTCCGTTATCCGAGCGGCGCACGCACAGGACCTCAACATCCGCAGGAGCGACGGGACGCTCCCAGTCGATTGGCGCGCAGCCCGGGGCGGGGCGCAGGATCACGACGGTCGTGCCGGGCATCCACAGGGGCGCGTGGCCGACGTGGCGGCGCAGTTCGAGGACGAAGTCGGGGGTAGCCATGGCCCTAGTCTACGGCGCTCACAGGAAGGAGGTGATGACCGGCAGGAGCAGGATCTTGACGATGATCGCGAAGGCGAAGAGGGTCGCGTAGGCGGCCTCGATGCGCTCGTCGGTGACGCGAGCGTCGGCGGCCTGCAGGACGGCGGGCTGGCCGAGGAAGCCCGCGATGCCGCCCGCTGCACGCGCGGAGGACAGGCCGATAAACTTCGCGCCGACGGCCTGAAGGACGCAGCAGACAACAACCATGACGGCGGCAAGGAGCGCGGCGCGCCAGCCTTCGGGGCTGCCGAGTAGGCTCGCGAACTGCGGTCCTGCATTCAGGCCGAGGGCCGCGAGGAACAGCATGAGGCCGATCTGGCGGATCGTCAGGTTCGCGGCGGCGGGCAGGGTCCACACGAGCGGTCCGGTGCGGCGCAGTGCGCCGAGCAGCATGCCGACGATCAGGGGGCCGGCGGCGGCGCCCAGCTGGAATCCCTGGCCGCCGGGCAGCGGGAAGGAGACGATGCCCAGGAGCAGGCCGAGGACGAGGCCAATACCGAAAGCCATGCCGTCGACCTCGGCGACGCGGCGCTCGGAGTCGCCGAGCCACTCGGCGATGTCATCGAGCTCGTCCGTGGGAACGACGACGGCGACGTGATCGCCGAGCTGCAGGTCAAGGTCGTCGCGGGCCAGGAGGTCCAGGTCGCCTCGGCGCACGCGCGTGATGACGGCACCGAAGCGCTTGGTGACATTGAGTTCGCAGACGCTGCGGCCGGCGACGTCGGGGTTGGACACGACGATGCGCTCGAAGGCGAGGTCGGAACGGTCGTCCTCGAGGTTGTGATCGAGGATCTCGCCGACGAGGGGTGCCGTCTCCTTAATAGACGCGGGATCGCCGACCATGACGACGTGGTCACCCGGCAGCAGGTCCTCGCCGGGAGCGGTGACGCGGGTACGCCCGTCACGACGCAGGTAGGACAGGCGCACGCGTTGGTCGCGCCACGCGTCGATGTCGCGCGTGTTGATGTGCTTGGACACGCGAATACTCACGGCCTCCAGGGATGCCCCCGCGAGGGAAGGCGTGTCCTTAGGGGCCGACCCGCTTCCTCGTCACGGTGATCGTGACGATGAGGATGCCGCCGATGACACCCACCGGATAGCCGAAGGCGTAGCCGACCGCCGCGTTCGGGTCCCCCGTCAGGCGGGTAGCCGTATCGAGGGCGGGAGCGGCCGTCAGCGCACCCGTGAAGAGGCCCGAGGTCAGGCCCGAAGACAAGCCGAGGAGGCGACCACCAACGAGGGCAATGAGCGCGCCCACGACACACACGATTGTCGTGAGGGCGAGGAGGTTCGTCTGCTTACGCAAATTCTGGAAGAAGGTCGCGCCCGCGGAAATGCCGACGCAATAGACAAAGAACGCCAGACCCATCGGCTGGACGATCGACATGTGGTTACTGACAACCTCGGGATGCAGAGCCGAAACGATGAGGCCCACGAAGAGCGCTCCGGCTGCACCGAAGCGCAGCGGGCCGATCCGAATGGCCCCGATCGCCGCACCCAACGCAACGACGACAAACAGTGCGAGCAGGGGTGAAGACGCGAAAAGAGAGGCCATAGCTTTCAGAGTACCTGTCACGCGTCGGGCGTTCTCCACAACTGTCATAGTGCCTGCGTTAAGAACCTCACGGATTGGTTACACTGGTGCCAGAAACTGAAAGGACGGTCATGTCTCAACCCTGCACCCGGATGGTACCCGGATCCTACCGGTAGCCAGCGCCTGCGCTGGTGGAACGGTGGCTCGTGGACGGAACAGTACCAGCCGATGCCCACACAGCAGCAGCACATGCCACAGCAGGGGATCCCCCAGCAGGGAATGCAGCAGCACGGCATGCCACAACATAGCATGCAGGCACAGGGTTTCCCCCAGCAGGGGATGAGGCAGCAAGCCCCGATGCAGGCCATGCCGACAGGCGTCTCCAATCCCGGCGCTGCCGCCAGCGCACAGGCCGCCGTCGCACGGGGCACCAGCGCGCAGCAGACCTCTGCCCCGAAGGGCCCTCACCTGCCTTCGAACAAGCAGGCACCGACCGTCTCGTCGAATCCGTACGGCTCCGAACCCAAGTTCGACCAGCCAAAGAAGGATCCTCGGGAGAAGAAAGCAACGCACACGAAAGCCTCCAAGACCACCTCACGCTGGAATCTCTGGACGATTGCCGCTTGGGTGGCCGTCGTCGTTTTCGGCGTAACGACGGCTATTGCAGGCGGCTCCTATACCTACTCACTGGCTGAACGCACCCCCGCGGTCCAAGAACGCGACGAGGCCCAAAGACAGTACGACCAGGCACAAAAGGAGCTTGATCAAGCCAAGAAGGAACTTGAGGAGTTACAGCAGTGAGCTACGTTCCCACCCCCGCTCCCATGCCCGCGCAGAAGCCCGCAGGATCCCACAGCGGCCTGAAGGCTCTGACGGCTATTGGCGCCGCCCTCGCCGCCCTCTTCCTCATCCTGTCGGTGGTCATGGGACTCGCCGCACGCTCAAATTCAGAGTCCGCCCGACAGGCGCAGAGCGACGCCCAATCCCTGCGCGAGAAGACTAAGGAGACAGAGACCGAGACGGCGACGATTCGCACGAAGATCAACGAGGCAACCAGCAAGAAGGAAGCGCAGCAGTGGTGCGACAGCTTCACAAGTGCGAATTCATCATTTAGCTCTCTCAACACCAAGGTGCAGGAGTACGTTGATCTGTCGGCGACGCGCCGCGAGGCAATCGGCCAGTTCTGCCCCGAGAAGAAGGCCTTTGCCGACGCGTACTCGACTGAAGCAAAGCGTGACCTTATCCCGATCGATTTCACCTGTACTGCCTCGGGCTCTTCGGCCGTCGTGACCGGCACCGGAAATTGATGCCCCCACGATGACAAGCCTGTCCAGCTACGACGTCACCATCGAGGTCTACATCGTTCCCGGCGCTTCGTCAGCGGGCTACCGCCCAGTTGACACTCAGACAATAACGATCCCCGCCAACGGGCAAGGATCTTTTACCTCAACGACCCCTCTCCCGTCATACAGTTCACCTAAATGCATCGTATACGCCACTGGCATGTGGCCCAGCGGGGTCTGAGCGCATAGTTGCCCACCATCCCTCGGGCGACTAGACTTCCTGACCAGACACTCGGCTTTGACATGACACGGGAGAGTGAACCACGATGAGCGAACCTGCGGAAGGCTGGTACGCCGACCCGACCGGCGCCGCACAGCTGCGCTGGTGGGACGGCCACGCCTGGACGGAGTACGTCGAGCCCTACGAGGCGGCACCCCCGCAGGCTGGAGCGGCTCCCACGCAGGCCGAGGCGATCCCCGCCTACGACGAGGCCCCGCACTACGCTCAGCCCGAACACGTCGCGTCGACCGCGGCGGCCGAGGCCAACGCTGAGTTTCCTCCGATCCCTTCCCCGGACGACCCCGCGCACTGGGAGGCCTCCGACCCCATCCCCTTCCCCGAGGAAACGGGAGCATGGGAGCCTGCCCACGCCTCGTCCATGAACGTGGGGGGCGATGCCCCCATCCCGATGCCCGGAGACGCCGAGACCCCCCAAGAAACACAGGGGCACTCCGGCACCCTCAAGTGGACGCTCGGTTGCGTCGCCTCCTGGGTACTTGTCGCGGTTTTCATCACGGTCCTCGTGGTCGCGTGGTCCCACCTGGGCGCCAGTGGCCGCATTCACGATGAGGCAAAGAGCCGCGCCGAGACAGCCCAGCAGGAGCTCGACACCGCACAGTCAACACTCGCGGACATCAACCGACAGATCGAGGAGGCACAGAAGTGAGTGCACCCGCCCCCCTGCGCGCCGCAACCGTCGCGGGAGCCGCCCTCGCGGTCATCTTCATCATCCTGTCGGCCATCGTCGGCGGCATTAACGCGTGGCGCTCGCACTCGGCATCCAGCTATGACACACAGGCAGAGCAGGCTCAGTCCGAAAAGGCGGCGCTCGACGAGCAGATCGCCGACGCGAAGACCCGCCTCGACGCTGCCAACGTTCACAAGGATGCCAAGGCGTGGTGCGATTCCATCACCCGCGAGAGGGCTGCATCGATCCGCGACGCCATTAAGTCCTACGATTCGGCGACGCAGGCCGTCAAGGACGCCATTCACGAGGAGTGCGCCCCCAAGGAGACCTACGCCAACGCGCAGCGCGCCGGTGCCGAGGCCGCATTCAGCCCCGGAGTCCCGGAGTGCACGACCGACCAGGTGACTACGACAATCAACGGCACCATCACGCTGAGCTCCACGAGTGCCATCTCCTCGCTCGGCCCCCTTGAGCTCACGATCTCCGGCTACACCCTCGACAAGGGAACCACCCTAAACCCCTCCTCCCCCTACCAGGGGACGACGACAGTGACGCTCACGCCAGGAACCCCCGCTACGTTCACGATTTCCGTGCCCTACGACCCGGCGATGACCGACAAGACCGAGTGCGGGTTCTCGATGACGTCCTGGTGGCCGACCACCCTCTGACAGACGTGTGAGGCCCATCACTGACCAATTCAACGAAATTGGCGCGCCCCTAGAATGAATGGGACACAGTGAAAGGAGCCTCCTCATGAGCAACCCCGTCCAGGGCTGGTACGCGGATCCCGAAGGATCCGACCAGCTGCGTTGGTGGGACGGCGCCCAGTGGAGCGACCAGTTCCGCCCCGCCCCCACCGGCAACCAAACAACCAGCGACACTCCGTCCGAGCCCGCCGCGCAAGTAGAGTTTTCCCCCACCGGCGCCCCCGTCCAGGTGCCTGCCGCGACGAAGCCCACAGCAGCAAAGCCCGCAACGAAGCCCAAAGCTCAGCCCCCGGCCTCGCAGCTCATCACCACGGGAATCCTGGGCATCCTGATATTCTTCTTCATCGCCGGCGCCGCACTAGCTGGCAGCGCCTATGTGAGTGCCGGTGAGGATCTGAAGGACGCACAATCTGCCTACGATCAGGCCGAGCGGACGCTCCAGGAAGCAAAGGACGCAGGCAAGTGAACGAACACCAGTCCGGCCCCGTCTTCTTTCCACAGTACAAGGTCCGCAGCCTGAGCATCGTCAACCGGATCTTGGCCCTCATCGTCATCATCAGCGCGATCACAATGATCACGCTGTTCTCAAAAGCCGTTTCCCGTAACAACGAGGTGGAGAGCCTGACGAAGGCGACGGAAAATGCCAAGAACCAGACGCTCGAAGTCAGGGCGACCAATTGGTGCAACCAAATCACCTCGGAGAACGCCGACAAGATGTCCACCCTGTATAGGGACTACAACGGCGCATCATCGCAACAACAGCGCAAGATCAATAGTGAATGCAAGCAGAAAGTGGCACTTGCCGAGCTCGTTAGCCTGAAAGATCCCAACAAGCTGTTCACCGTCACGTCCGAATGCACCGTCAACGAGTCGGAAGATACTGCGTCCTGCACCGCTACCGTGACCATCGATCCGAGCGAGAAGCTGCTTTTCAACGGGTACTCAACAACGACCGCGACCCTGCGCATGCGCGTCGCCGACACCCATACGAACTTGCCCACCCAGTCGCACGTGATCGACAACGTCGCAACCGTGACAATCGATGTGAGTGGCACTACAACGACAACCTTCGATATCCCCTTCGACATGAGCTGGGGATTGGCTTACGACATCCAGGTGACGTCGTTCTTCCCGAACATATAAGCATCAGCATCGAGTGACGGTTCCGCTGCCCGAATGGGCGGCGGAACCGTCATTTGTACTGCACGACCGCACCGTGGGCACCTGTCCATTTATGACGTGAGGCCCATCACTGACCACTTCAACGAAATTGGCGCGCCCCTAGAATGGATGGGACACAGTGAAAGGAGTCTCCTCGTGAGCAACCCCGTCCAGGGCTGGTACGCAGACCCTGCAGGAACCGACCAGCTGCGCTGGTGGGACGGCACCCAGTGGACCGACCGCTACCAGGCACTCCCCGGCGCCGACGACACCCTCAATTCCGACACCTCCACCACCCCGGACCCCGGTGCCGACTCCTCCACGGAGCCTTCGCAGACTCCCGCGGGCGCAACGACGGAGTTTACTCCCGTCACCCAGGCTCCTGCCGCACGGGCAACTCGCGGACAGGTCATCACCGCCGTTATCGCCTCGATCGTGACACTCGCCTTCCTCGGATCGACCATCGTAGCCGCGGGCATGCACGGCAAAGCCCAGGATGACGTTCACCGTTCGCAGACCATCCTCAACGAGGCAAAGGAACAGCTCCAGAAGGTGCAGGAGGCTATCCAGTGAGCGATCTGAACACCACCGCGACCACCCCCGCAAAACACAGAAAGAGCGCAGGTCTGTCTTTGTACAACCGCTTCGCGTGTGGCGTGGCAGCACTCCTCGCCTTGGCGACGGCCATGATCCTGGTCTCGACGTCGCAGGCTAGCCAGTCTGCCAGAGACATGCGCGACGAGGCACACACGACCCTCCAACAGGCCGGCGAGGAGCTCGCCCCCTACTGGTGCTCGCAGGTCACGCCCGACAACGTCAAGAATTTCGACGATCTGTACAGCCTGTACATCTCCTCCGACGAGGAAATTCAGAGCATTGTCAAGCAGCAATGCGAGAAGAAAGTCCGCATTAACGACCTCGTCGCCAATAACACGCCCAACGAGGCGTTCGAGACCACGAGCGAGTGCGTGATAGGAGAGTCCGACTCGAGTCTCGCCTGCACAGCGACCGTCACCGCGAACGATAGCGTGAAGAAGGAACTCGCGGCGTTCCCCTCCACGACAGTCACGCTCACAATGAAAATCCACACCACGAGCAGCTGGATCACATCGAAGGGATATGACGTCGGCGAAGTGGCAACTATCAACATTGACAGCAGCGGCACGGGGACGACTCAGTTTGAGATCCCCTACGACCCCACCTGGGGAAGGTACTACGAGATCAAGCTCAAGAGGTTCTACCCGAACGAGTAACGCGGCTTCCCTGATCACACTGACCCCGTCGCCCCGTGGGCGGCGGGGTCAGTGTCTGCAGCGCAGCTTCTGATGAGCCGCTGGACCACGGAAGGACTACGAGCAACGGGACAAACAACCCGCCCATGGCCACGACCTCATGGAGGGGCACCCGGGCCTCGTCGATGCGCTCAGTAGTGTTCGTGGGAGTCGTAGCCGCGAAGCCTATCGAGCTCGCGGCGCTCCTTCTTGGTCGGTCGGCCACTGCCCCTCTCTCGCATAGCGACCGGGATGTGTATACGAGGACGCTCCGGGGTGCGGTCGTCGTAGGCGGTACGAGCCTGCGGGTAGGAGACGCGCTTGCTCAGCAGGAGGACCACCCCGAGGATCCGGTCAAAGCCCTCGATCCGCAGGCGCACCTCGTCCCCGACGCGCACCTTGTAGGCGGCCTTGACGGGCTCACCGTTGACGCGCACGTGCCCCGCGCGCACGGCGGCCGTGGCCTGGGAGCGTGACTTCAGCTGGCGGGTCGCCCACAACCAGGTATCCACGCGCACGGACGACGAAGCGAGCGCTCCGGCGGGGATGATGACTTCGTCGGGGGTCTCACTCATCGATATCCCCTAGTTGATGCGACGAATACGTTTCTGATGGCGGGGCGTCAGGATGATCGCGACGAGCGCGCACAGGATCGGCATGCCGATGAGCATGCCCAGGAGCGCGCCCCACGGCACGACCGGCCGCAGCGTGGTGAGCGTCGAGAATACATGCGAGTTGGCGAATGTGATGACGGCGAGAACGCCGACGACGAGGCCGGACAGGACGGCCGTCGGGATGACATTCAGCGCGAGCACGACACCCTGCCACGTGGTGACGTGGCGACGCATCGTGGGCGCCGCGCCGATCGCGTCGAGTGTATCGAGATCGGGACGCATGTCCGAGGCCGACAGGGCGACGACGAGGGCGACCGTGGCCGCGGCGGCAACAATGGCGATAAGTGCTGCGACGTAGGGCAGGACGAGGGAACGCATCGTCGGGACGATGACCTGAGCCGAGGCACCGGGCACCTGGCGGGCAATCGTCGCCTGGAACGACGGGGCATCGACGGGACTGACCTGCTTCTCGACCGTCAGAAGCTCGCCTAGAGGCCGCGCCTGCAGACCCAGATAGGATGCTGCGGTCGGCGACAGCACAATGACGTTGACACGGGTCAGGGGCGTGGCGACGAAGGTCTGGACGGTCGTCACCTTGGCGTCCGGAAGATTATCGTCCGAGGCTCCCGCGGCCTTCGCTTCCGCGATGGCGCTCATGTCGAGGCTGCGCAGCGTCACCTGGCCGGCACCGTCGATGTACGCCGGGTCGGGAATGAGGACGCCGCCGGCGTTGAGGGTGGCGATTGCACGCACCATGTCATCTTCGTTGGCGAAGTATCCAGCCTCACGCAGATATGTGCCGTCGTCGACCATGTAGGCCAGGTCCAGCTCCGTCATGGTGCCCATCTTGTCCGACATCGTGAAGGTCGAACCGTTGTAGGGGTGCACCGCCTCGACCATCGTGGTTGGGCCACCCGGCCCACTGTTCCATGCGAGGCCATTGAGCGTCACCTGCGACGTAACACCGCGCTGAGCATCGACGGCATCGACGGCCGACTTCATGAGGTCACGCGACCGCTTGACGGATTCGGTGCGGTCGACGGTCGACACGAAGACCTGACCACGCTGGCCCACGTGGGGACGAGCGTTCCAGCCGGCCTCGTTCGACGAGGACAGGGTGATGAGCAGGCCGCAGGCGACGAACACGGTCGTCAGGATCGAGGCCATGGCCGGGAACGTGCGATGGCCGTTACGCACCGCGTCGCGCAGCGCAAGGCGCATGCTCATCGACGCGCGGCGGTTGGGAGCACGCCACCGAGTAAAGATGTAGGGAATCGATCCGATCAGGCCCGCCTCGAGTAAACCGATACCGACGACGAGTGCCAGAATCGAGCCTCGCCAGGCAGCAATGCCAAGCAGCGGCAGGCCGGCAAGGAGAGCGATCGGGTAGATCATGCGGCGTCGCACCAGGCGCGAGGGCTCCCACACGCGCCCACCGATGACGGCGGACGTGTCGATATGGGAGGTCGTATGTGCCGGAGACACGGACGCCATGAGCGAGAGGAGAACCGGCAGGAGTACCGACAGCGCGAGCGGCCACCACGGCACGATACCGATGCCCAGGCCCGACCACATGCCGATGGCGACCATGGCAGCCGCAGACAAAGCGGCAGAAAAGAGCGCCGAGTAGATGCCGATGATGACACCGTGGGCAATCGTGAGCCTGCGTCCGTCCGTGCGGTCACCGCCGTTCGCAACAATCATGGCGGCTGTGCGCATCACCGAACGCTGAGCGACGGTGTACAGCGGCGAGATGAGCAGGATCAACTCCGTGAGGATCAGGAGAATACCCGCAACAAGGAGAAGGTACTGCCCGGGGTTCGCCCGACGAGTGTTCTCAGGAACCTGGTACTGCTGGATTTGCGAGGAGAGCACCGAGGCATCGGGCGGGCTCGCAAGCACCTGGCGAGACAAAACAGAGAAACCGGATGCGTTGATCTCGCGGATCTTTTCCCAGGTGACGGGCACGGGCCCGATCACGTACCAGGCCGTCTGCGTGCGCCCCGCGACAGCAAGGCGATCGATGGGAAGGGTTCCATCGCCGATAATGGCGCGCTCGGTGCCACCGATGATTGCGTCGATAACGACGCTTCCCTTGAGGGTCTGCGTCGCACGTTCCTTGGCGATTGTCAGGGACAGGTCGACGCTATCTCCGACCGAGACCGAGAGTGCTCGGGCGACATCCTGAGAGATCACGGCGTGGCCTGCGGCCAGCGGCCCGCGCTTTCCACCCGCGTTCACTCGCGGGGCGTCGAGCTCGGCGGCCTGCGTGCCGTTATCAACCGTGAAGCCCGTGCCGCTCGATGTTTCCAGTCGCAGCTGGTAGAGAGTGTCAACGGCGATCAGCTGGTCGCCTGCTGGTACCCAGTTGTTGAGAGTCTCCATCGAGACCGTTACCTCGTCGCTCGAGGCTGTCTGCCCGAGACGATCCACAGTAAAGTCCTGTTCGATCGCCGTCGAGGACCGGTGCAGCGTCACCGCCTGCACGTCGCTGCGGTGTCCGAGCCACGACGAGGCCTGGTAGCGCTGCGAGGTCGTCACATCCCAGAAGGTGATCGCCGCGATCGCGATAATGATCGGCAGCGAGATCAGAAACACCGCCGTGAGCGTGCGCCCCAAGCTTTGGCGCGCATCACGAGAGGCGATGCGGAGTACTACTCCCCATCGCCTCATCCGTGTGTTGAGCCTGCTCATTAGATCCTTGGTGCTGTGTCTGCCAGCAGATCCCTCAGCGAGTCTCCCCTCGAGCGGTCGACGATGCGACCGTCGCGTAGGAAGACAGTTCGATCTGCCCATGCGGCCATTCTGGCCTCATGAGTCACGAGGATACCGGCTGCACCGGCATCAATGTGATCACGCAACACCAACATGATCTGTTCGCCAGTGTGAGAATCGAGCGCACCCGTCGGTTCATCCGCAAGAATGACCGAGCGGTTACCCACGAGCCCGCGAGCGATCGCGACGCGCTGTCGCTGACCACCGGAAAGCAGCTCAGGGAAGCGGTCTGCCAGGTCAGCAACGCCCACCTCCTCCAGCGCAGCCATCGCGGCCGAGCGGACCTTCGACGGGCTTACACCATCGAGCTGCAGCGGCATCTCAACGTTTTCAAGAGCCGACAGAGACGGGATCAGGTTGTAGTCCTGGAATACGTACCCAATTGAGCGGCGACGCACCTCGGCACGGTGCACGCTGTCCAGCGACGCCAGGTCAACCCCGTTAATGAAGACACTTCCACGGGTCGGACGCTCGAGACCACCGGCGATCGACAGGAGCGTCGACTTACCGGAGCCAGAGGGTCCCATAACAGCGAGAAGCTCGCCGGGTGCGACCTCAAGGTCGATCCCGTCGAGCGCTCTCACTCGGACACCGTCCGCGCCGAACTCATGTCCGACGCCAACCATCCGGATCGGTAGTGGCACAGGCTGGCTCATCGCACCCCGGCACGCTCCGAAATACTGGCCTCAGCCTGGGCCCAGCTCATCGAGCGGCCCTTCGCGGCAGCGAAGGCGGCACGACGCGCGGCCTCGGAGACCGCACCGGACTCGATGTGGTCAAGCCAGTTGAGCTCGGCCTCAAGGTCGAAGATGTGACGCTCCAGGATGAGCTTCCATGCAAGCTCACCCTCATCGGCCGAGGCCTTCAGGCGGGTGACATCACGCAGGGAACCCAGGGTCGAGCGACGCTGAGTCTGAATCATGGCCTCGACGTCGACCGTCGGGTCGGCGGCAGCCACGGCAAGCTTCATGACGAGCTCATCACGTTCGGGGTGCTCGCGGGGAACGGGGGTGGACCACCAGGCGGTGAGGACATCGCGGCCGGCATCAGTCAGCTCGAAGACCTCGGAATCACGGCCCGCATTGGTCTCAGCGTGAGACACAACCTGACCGTCGCGCTCGAGGCGCTGCATCGTCTGGTAGACCTGGCCGATATTCAGCGGCCATGCTCCGCACGTCTGCTCCTCGAACATCTGCTTCAGGCGGTAGACACCGGCGGGCTGCTGCGCAACAAGCGCCAGCAGGGCATTGCGAACCGACATAACTCTCCGTTCGTTGTCTGGACGTGTAGACGATCTGTGGTTGAACAGTATCTATCGTACGCCAAATTCGTTGGCGGAGCGAGGATTTGTCGGTGGGTTACCTAACAAAAACCCTACCGGATGGTTAGACAAGGGGTCCTGAAATTTCGGGGAATATCAACGAAATCAACCGTGACACCAATAAAAGTGTCAACCGGATTGCAGACACATATTTCAAGTTTTTCAGTCATATTCCAACAAATCGCCAGTCACGCGGTCAGAACCCTCAAAAGGACCGACGGAAGTCGTCCAAAACCGGGAAAAAACGCGTCGCAGGGTCGACTGACCATCAGGACAGAAGTTATTTGTCACCCGCAGGTCTCAGACTTTGAGATCTATCGCTCACACAGCGGACTGCTCGGCGAGCACATCTTCAATATCTGCCCACAGAACCTCCGGCGATGACGGCGCGGCGACCGCCCAGAACTCACCATCTGCGCTTGCCAGCAAGGGCACCTCGTCGGGGTACAGCTCCTCGAATTCGACGCCTGCCAGCACCTCGCAGACCTCCTCGCTGGTGGCGAGCAATCGCCAGCTCTCGCCCGACAGACTCGGGTACGACACCGCATCGACGACCCGGACGGCGAGCCCGACCCACGCCTCGTCCGCGACGTCCGCCCAGAAGGCTCCCGTCGCCTCGTCGACCTCGGCATCGATCACCTCGGCGATCTCGCGAGCAACCCTCGGCACCTGCAGGAGGATCTGTGGGACGTCGCCCCGTTCCAGGGCAGTGAAGATCACCTCGGGCACCGCCGTCGGCACAATGCCCTCGCCCGACGGCTCTCCCAAGGCACTGAGCTCGAGGAACATCTCCCTCAGCTGCGCAACATCAATCGCCCACACTGACAGCATGTCTTCCTCGCCGCCGTACATACCCCCATCGTCGCAGCGCAACACCGCGACGGAGCGCGGGCCAACGAAGAAGGTGGATCGGCGGCACCCAGCCGGAGCGACGACCCAGGCGGTCAGCACCTTCGTCGCCTGCGAGAACGCCTGAAGGAGAGCAGCAAGGTGCGGGACGGGAGCATCACCAACGACGAGGCCCTGGTCGCGCAGCAGCTCAACGAACGGATGCTCGGGGTCAGTCAGGAGCCCATCGGCGTACGAGCGCAGCGCCTCGCACTCGAGGCCGCTCATATCGAAGACGACGCCGTCCTCCGTCTCGTAGGCGTTGATCATGATTCCTCCTGCACTTTCAGGTCGTCACCGCGCACGGCCTTAAAACGAGGACAACGCTACGGCACACTGACCGAGCGCGCGCGTGGATGACGGCAACTGCACCGCGTGCGGAAGGCTACACTGGGAACGACTAGGAGGATTCACCGATGAACACCCCGCTTCCCGCAGGCCCCGCCCCGGCCTCGTCCCCAATTCCAACCCTCGCGCTGCCGACGGGATTGCCCATCCCCGTGCTGGGTTTCGGCACCTACAAGGTCGCACCTGAGGACACCTACGACGCGGTGAGCCGCGCCCTCGAGGTCGGGTACCGCCACATCGACACCGCGCAGATGTACGGCAACGAGGCCGAGGTCGGGGCGGCGCTCGAGGCATCGGGAATCCCCCGCGAGGACCTGTTCGTCACGACGAAGGTCGACAACTCCAACCACGAGCCCGATCGGGCAGCCGCATCCATCCGGCGCTCCCTCGAGGACCTGCGCACCGACTACGTGGACCTCCTCCTCGTGCACTGGCCGCTGCCCACGCTCTACGGGGGCAACGTCGCCCTGCCCTGGCCCACCCTCGAGGATGCCTTCAACGCAGGCGGCACGCGCGCGATCGGCCTATCGAACTACGAGCGCGAGCACGTTGAGGCAGTCCGCGCGGTCGCGACAGTCGCCCCCCACGTCCTCCAGGTCGAATCCCACCCCTTCTTCCCCAACGCCGACCTGCGCGCCTACGCCCAGGGACTCGGCATGGTGTTCGAGGCATGGTCCCCCTTGGCGCGCGGACGCGCGGTCACCGACCCGACGCTCATCGAGATCGGCACGCAGCTCGGGGTGGGTCCAACGCAGGTCGCGCTGCGCTGGGCACTGGATCGCGGCCACGTCGTCTTCCCCAAGACCCTGAGCCGCGAGCGCATGGCCGCTAACTTCGACGTGTTCTCCTTCTCCCTATCGCCCGAGCAGAGCGCGCGCATCGACGCGCTGGACGCGGGCGAGGCCGGGCGCATGGGGTCGCATCCGGCCACGATGGACCGACTCTGAAGACGGGTACGATACAGGCATGGCTTCCAAGCTCACGCGCGCCGACCGCGCCATCGTCCGACTGGCCGACGGCACTGTCAAACAGCAGAACCTCCTGACGGGCACAGAGGTGTGGACCGTTCCGGGCCGCGGCAACCGGCCCCTGACCGCGCCACACACGGACCACAACCCCATCAACCACGAGGCCGACGGGCACCACTGTGCCTTCTGTTCCGGCCGATACCTCGAGACCCCGCCCGAAAAGTCGCGCCTGGTACGCCGCGAGGACGGGTCCTGGGAGCAGCTGGACGCCCTCGGCGCCGATCAGCTCGGAGACACGGTCGCTGAGTTCCGACGCATTCCTAACCTCTTCGAGATCGTCTCCTACAACTACTGGCACCTCAACCACGGGCACCTCCCCTCCGAAAATGACCGCCGCCGCATGGCCCACTACCTGGCCTCGGACGCTGGCTACGAGCACGTCATGAACGTCGTGCGCGCCCGCATGCTGGCCTCGGGCATGAGCGAGGGCGAGTTCGCGGCCACCAGCGAGACCGCGCGCCTGCAGTACGCCAACGGCTTCTTCTCCGGCGGCCACGACCTCATCATCGGCAAGCGCCACTACGTCGACGGCGCCACCGAGGCCCACCAGCTGGCCGGGTCCGGCACCCTCACCCCCGAGGAGCACGAGCAGTACACGGCGTACACGGCCCGCTCGATGCGCGACCTGTACGACCTGGACCCCGCGGTCCGCTACGTTACGACCTTCCAGAACTGGCTGCGTCCCGCGGGCGCGTCCTTCGACCACCTCCACAAGCAGCTCGTCGCCATCGACGACATGTCCGTGCAGACCGAGGCCGAGCTGGAGCGCCTGCGCGCCCAGCCCGACATCTATGACCAGATCTTCACGGTCGCTGCCACGCGCAAGCTCCTCATCGCCCAGAACGAGCACGCCGTCGCCCTGGCCGGGTTCGGGCACCGTTTCCCCGGTATCGCGATCTGGCCCCTGGGCGAGCCGAAGAACCCGTGGGAGGTCAGTCCCGAGGTCATGCGCGGGATCTCCGACATCCTCCACGCCGCGCACGCTGCAACGGGCGTGGAGGTGCCCGCCAACGAGGAGTGGTACCACCGCCCGCCCACCGTGTCCACGCCCATGCGCTGGCGCATCCTGCTCAAGTGGCGCATCTCGACGCTCGCGGGTTTCGAGGGCGGCACGCGCATCTACCTCAACACGATCGACCCGTGGAAGGTCGTCGAGCGCACCGTGCCGCGCCTCCTCGAGCTGCGCGAAGCGGGCCTCATCGCCCCCATGCGCATCGGCGAAGAATGCAAAGTCAGCCCCGCAATGCTGCGAGGCTGACTCTTCAGGGACGTCCGGCGGGGATTACTCCTCGGCACCCGAATCGTCGAGACCCGGATCGGTCGCCGCATCATCCGCGGGCGCCGGATCCTGTCCAGTGTCCTGCGTGCCCGGGTCGGCCGCGGGGTCGGGCGTACTCGGCGTGGTCGGCGCCGGGGAAGCCAGCGCCGAGGACCACGTGGCCAGGAAGGCATCGAGCGCGTCCAGGGAGCCGATCGTCTCGTCAGCGACGACCGCCTCGCCCGTAATACCCATGAGCCAGCCGGCCTTCGTGTCGGCGGCAAGCACACCGTCAATCGGGTACGCCGCACCGGTCGTCGCCAGGGAGCGCTGAGCGGTCTCCCCCTGCAGCCAGGCAATCAGCGACTCGGCGCCATCGGAGGCCGACGAGCCCGTCGCGGCCACGTACATGATGCGGGCGATGCACGTCGACGAGATCGGCGTACCGTAGGAATCCGCGCCCGTGTTCGTCGCTGCGGCAGCGGCCAGCGAACGCGGGGCCACAACCAGCGGGTACGCTCCCGATGTGGCGGCGGAGGCCCCCGCGATCTCAGAGAGGTATTCCTCGGACACATGCGCGCCCGCGGTCCACGCGCCGATCGTCGCCCCCAAGGAGGCGTCCACACGCGGGTTCAGAGACTGCGCGAAGGATCCCAGGCCCTCGCCCGTCTGCGAGGCAGCTTCCTGCACGAACGCGCGCCCCACCGACGACGAGGCCGGGTCCGGGACCGCGAGCAGCGCGCGGATACGCGGAGACGTCAGGTCACCGAACGAGGTCGGCAGCGGGCGACCATTCGCGCTCATCCACGACTTGTCGGCAATGACGCAGACGTCGTCACGACCGTAGGCGACGGCAGCAGCCGCGCCCTCCACAGCCGTGCCCGACAGCGTCACCGTGTCCTGCGGCGCCACGGCCGCAATCGAACCGGACGCGCTCGCCTGCAGCGCATCCGCGCCGTCAAGCCCCACAACAACATCCGCGTTCGTCTTCGCCAGGCCCGCAACGCTATCGACGGGCACCACGGCCACCGTGAAACCCGTCGCCTTCGTGAACTCCTGTGCCGTCACCATCGGCAGCTGCGCGCCACCCACCAGAGCGACCGTCACCGTCCCCGAACCGCTGCGCGGCGTCGGAGCATCAATCGTGCCAGCCGTGGTCGCACTCGACGAGGCTCGGGCACTCTGACCCGGGACGATCGGCGACGCGAACGGATCCCGAGGCGCGCTGGACGACACAGACGGCGTACAAGCCGCAATCGTCGACGCCGCAACAACGAGGGCCGAGAGCGCAAACAGAGCGGGCGCGAGCCATGAGGAATCCTTCGGACGGGAACACTACCGTTCAAGCATAGGACAGCGTGCCCGTGGGCCTCGCGCAAGAGCGCCGCGTGGGGCATCATGGAATCGTGCGCACGCGCACAGGGACAACCAACCCCCACGCCAGGAGGCAACCATGGATTCAGCCACCATCGAAAAGGTCGCCACGACCATCGTCATCGCCGGAGCGGCCTTCGCCGCCTCCAAGCTCTTCGAAGCCGGCTGGAAGGTCGCCACCGGACGCCCCATCCCCGCCGAAGACTCCGACGACGTCACCATCGCTTCCCTGGTGCTCTTCGCCTCGACCTCCGCGGCCATCGCCGCCATTGCCCAGCGCTACGCATACAAGGGCTCCCAGAAGTGGCTCGCCCCCAAGCTCGAGGCCCGCTTCGGCGCGCCCCAGCTGGAGGCCTGAGCACCGCAGGTCTGCGCCCCTCCCCCCGCCGCTCACACGAGCGGCAGGAAGGGCCCCAGGTCGGTGCGCTCACCCGACGCACTCACGCGCGAGCTGGCCACGGCCTCGTCCCATGTGAGGAGCCCGCACGCAAGCGACAGCCACGTGCGCGCGTCGGTCTCCACCACGGCAGGGGGCGTACCGCGCCGATGAGTCGTACCCGGCAAAATCTGCACCGCGCCCGCGGGAGGCACACGCACCTCGACTGCACGGCCCGGATGCAGGATTCCCAGTTCCTCGAGGGTGAAGCGTACGGCAGTGAGCACGATCGCACGCGCCGGCTCCTCGCCGCACTCCACCGACTCGCGCCACGAGCGCAGCGCCACCATTCCCTCGCCCGGATCAATCCGTCGTTTCGCCATACCCCGATTCTACGCGGCAAGGCCACGCCAGCCTCGAGCGTGCATTCCGACCACTTTGTCAGGCACAATGGATGTGTCCGACTCCCGACGAGAGGCCCCACGTGAGTGACACCGCTTCCCTCATCACACTGCGTTCGATCCTCGACATTGAGATCGCACGCAGCTACGAGTGGGATGCTGCCACCATCATCGCAGTCTCCGGCGTTGACCGAGCCGGCGACCTCACAACCCGCATCGTCGAACATCCCGGCGCCCTGGCAGACATCGCCGCCGAAGGCTTCTCCCCCCACTCCGCCGCTGGACACGCGCTCTCCCACGAACTCCACGACGCCATCCAACGCCGTGTACGGCTGTGGATCGCTGAAATCCCCACCGAGCAGCTCTCGCGCCTGCGTGAGGCCCTCGGGGACGACCTCATCCACGAGGCCGGCCAGCCGCGCGACGGCTACACCCCCGTCGCCCTGTCCCCCCTCGATCTACTGGAGCGCTGGGCAGCCGGCACCGACGAGCAACGCGAATTCATGCGCGTTGCCATGGCCGGACTCGACACGCTCACAACCTCGTCGCACGCCACCCACGCGTCCCGGGCCGTCGGCGCCTCCATCATCGAACGCGCCGCATTCCTGCGGCTATGCCGCAACCCCAAGTTCATCGCCTACGTCGTCGTCCTCGTGTACTCGATGGCGCGGGCCGTGCCCGTCATGTACGTCCCCCACTTCCGGGGCGACTGGCGCATCCTGTGGGCCATCGACATGATCACCGCCATCCCCTACACGTGGGGCCTCATCGAAATGGTCGCCGGCCAAAAGCTCTGGCACCGCGTCGTCGGCGCCATCACTGCCGCCATCACCTTCCTCGCACCCTACGTGTACTTCCTCATGTACGGGCGCCACGCTCCCCCAGGCGTATGGACCGCCATCGCGCTGATCTTCTTCGGCGGCATCTTCCTCGAGGTATTCCGCTACCTGCGCGACCGCGCCGTCAAGAAGGGCCTCGCAGAGCTGCTGTAGGCACGCTGGGTCGCGGCGGCCGCTGGTGTTGAGGGCGCCGTCGGGCCCGGCCGCCCGCGAGATCGCCACACGCGAGCCTGACGGCTCGGAGTGGTCGATCTCGAAGCCCGCCCGTGCCCTCCGGACCCTCCGGCGCCCTCCACACCGGCGGCGCCTTCGGTGCTGTGTGGTGCCGGCCAGGCCCCGCCACCGCCCGCGGGCACCGCAGCCAGGCCCTCCGGTCCCTCCGGCACCCTCCACACCGATGGCGCCAGCGCCCGCATACTGTATGTTCACAGCGCAACTTGCCCCGGCCTCGTGCCTCTGAGGCTCGCCCGCCCTCACGTGACGTGACCGCGAATTTGTTGATTGGGCTCGCATAACGAGGTCCCCCGAGCGCGATGCCCGGGGGACCTTCGTATCCGTTCGTGACGCGGCGACTACTTGTCTTCGCCGGTCGCCGTGCGGATGAAGCCGGCGATGAGGAACCAGCCTCCACCAACCCAGAAGAGGACGAGCGCCCACAGCGGCTGCACCGGGTAGACGACGACCATGTACGCGCAGGCCACGATCCACGCGGCCGCGCTGATGATGTTGGGAATCTGGAAGCGCTTCACGCGGGCCGGGTGCGTGTAGTGCAGCGGAACAAGCGTCATAATCGCGAGGAAGATCGTCGCGGCGATGTTCACCCACGCGGGAGTTTGAAGCACGTACATCACGATCGCGACGCAGTTCCACGCAGCCGGGAAGCCCACGAAGTAGTTGTCGTTCGACTTCTCTCCGTCGTTCGCGTAGCAGAACACGGAGGACACGATGATGACCACCATCATGATGACAGGGATCGGCTTGGGTCCGAAGGGCAGGTACATCGCCATGAAGAGCGCGGGCAGGAACGTCCACGTCAGGTAGTCGACGAGGTTGTCGACGACGCCGCCGTCAAACCAGGGGATCACCTGGCGAACGCCGACCTTACGGGCCAGCGTGCCGTCGACGCCATCAACGATGAGCGCGATGACGAACCACAGCCACATCATGGGGATGTTGTTATCGAGCATCGCGAACAGCGCGAGCGTCGCCCACGCGAGCCCGGAAATCGTGAACGCATGCACCGCCCACGCGGCAATCACGCGACCGAGGCTGGGTTTGGCGGCACTCTCAGACGAGGCCTGGGCCTGCTTAGTTGTAGTGGGGACGGTTTGCTCAGGCACGAACGGCTCCTGTGATGGCGGATGATTTCCGCCCCTCAGTATGCCAAAGAATGGTGCGCTTTTGGTAGGACTTCGTCCAAAGACACTAGCGTTGGAGCGTTCTCACAGGTCTCCGGACGTGTCATTCCCTTTCACCATGGCCACGCTCCATGAGATTTTGTGCCACTCTGTATCGGTCGATGGACTGCTTGTTCCCATGCGCGGGGAACACGCTCCCCCCCCCCAGCGTGCTTACGTGCGGCAGATTCTAGGGGTGGTTGCAACACGTGTTATGCCCTGAGCAGCAGCTCAAGTCGCTGCTTGGGTGTATCCCAGTTTAGCGTTTTGCGTGGACGGTCGTTGAGTTGGTCGGCGATGGCGTCCAGGTCTGCTTCGGTCAGGAGTGACAGATCGGTTCCTTTGGGCATGTATTGGCGCAGGAGCCCGTTTGTGTTCTCGTTGGTGCCGCGTTGCCAGGGTGAGTGTGGGTCACAGAAGTACACGTCAAGGCCCAGCTGTGAACCGATCTTGCGGTGTTGGGCCAGCTCGCTTCCCTGGTCCCAGGTCAGTGACAGGCGCAAGGAATGGGGCACGTCTGCGAGCTTGTCGATAATGGCATCTTGGACTTCAGTAGCTGTATGTCCATTGGGCAAGTAGAGCAGCAGCGTGTACCGGGTCGAGCGTTCCACGAGCGTACCGACCGCGGATTGTCCTTTGGCTCCGATGATCAAGTCGCCTTCCCAGTGGCCAGGGAGCGCCCGGTCTTCCACACTGGCGGGCCGTTCGCTGATCATCACCATGGGGTCCTTGAATCGTGGTCGTACCTGGCGAGAGTATGCGGCTGGGCGCCTGCGAGCGCGTCCTTGGCGCATGAGGGAAGCGATCTCTTTGCGGAGTGTGCCTTTGGCTTGGACGAAGATGGACTGGTAGATCGTCTCCACGCACGGGTTCATGCTCTGATTATGCGGGAAACGCATGCGCAAGTATGCGCAAATCTGTTCTGGGCTCCATCTGCGCTGAAGCTTGTCCCAGATGATGCCCCACAAGCGAGGATTGGCGCATTTGCGTGCTTTAGGACGTGTGAGACGTTTGCCTGCTCGCATGTGAGCGATGTAGGGGTTGTAGCACGTGGATGTAATCCCATTGCGTCTGAGCTCCCGGCTCACAGTCGAGGGCGAACGCCCTAACTGTCGAGCGATATCACGAATAGAGAGCCCTTCAACGCGCCATCCGAAGATGAGCATGCGTTCCTTGAGCGACAAGAACCGTTTACTGATCCGATGCGGTTGGCATTTCATGTACAGACGGTACCAATGGGCCTGAGGAGCGATACTGGCTCGCTCACACCGTCCACTTGAGCGAGTCCGGCCATTACGCCAGACCTTGCCTGTCCGCTTCGAGACCCCAACAGCATGAGCTGCCTGCGTGAAGTTCAAACCATCAGCAAGAGCCCGGACATACTCCCGATGCCGAGCCTGACACGCCTCACGACGGGAGGGGTACTCAAACCCCTGAAACACGACCAACACCAGCCACAACGAACTCCTTCACCAAGATCCGTTGCAACCACCACTAGAACCTAGATGCTTGCTTGCTTGCGCGCGCACCTTCCGAGTGCGCCAGGGGCCGACCTCCGCGCACGTTGACCCACCTGACGGGTGTGGGCGGCAACACCCCGTGCTAGGTGGGTGTAGCTGTGCATCGAATGGTTAACACTGCCAGAAGAGGGGCCCAAGCCGTGCTCTCACTGCCACCAAACGGGGGAATTGCACTACATGAGGGTCCGACACGCCGACGACACGTCCTTAAGGGGCTTCATGTAGTGCAAAACCCCCCCACTACTACCAGTGTGGAGGGCACAGCATGACCGGAGGACCTGACCTCGGCACCCACGGACGACGGAATCCCACACCATGGAACAAGGGTGGTGCCACGGCGAGAGAAAACTCGCCCTACAGGAGTCACATAGCCCCACTTGCGGGACAAAACTCGCCCTGCGCGCGCAAAATGGCCCAATTTGGCAGGTTTTACCCGAGCAGGGCGAACTTTATACCGCTGTCACCAGCAACAAGCCCAGCAAGGGCGACCTTTCTCCCGCACCAGCCCCAGCACCATCACGGGCTTGATAGAAACGACGCCCCAACACGACACACCAAGCGGCGCAATGAAACATTTCCGCCCCAGCTCCACACACCCCACCGCAGCATGAAACATTTATCGCCCCAGCGCGCCACAAACGACCCAAAATCGCCCATTTCCCCCACGCAGGGGCAAACTTTCTTTCACAACACACAACACGCACCCACGCCTGGGCGATTTTTCTTTCAACCACCCAAGGCAAGTCCAAGCGAACCAACAGTCGCATGCAATTCCCATCAGGCCCATCCCGACACAACCTCATAATCCACAAGATTCCAGCGATCAGGCTTCACACCATGAAACACACCTGAGGGAATTGCATGCGAAACTGCTAGAGCGGTGGGACCAGGCTACGGTACCTGTCGGCGGGGAGCCCGAGCACTTGCCCACAACACTCATCAGTGACGGCGGCACCCCCAACAAAAATCGCACGTAATTCGATTGGATGAAGTCTCAACAAAGTCCCAAAACGTTGCAATTCCAACGACCTCAATTCACTATTTGAAATAGTCGCAGGGGAATTACGTGCGAAATTGAGTGTGGGCTCAGCAATGCGGCAAGCGAGGGCTGGACACGACACCCGTGGGCAGCGGGTCACGCCGCGGTGCCGTTGGGCGGGAGGCCTGGCCGGACAACGAGTCGACGCGCCGAGCGAAGCTCGCGGCACGGACGGCTCGCGGGCGGGTCGCCACCCACCAGCACACACAGCAACCAGGCACCACTGGTGTGGAGGGCGCCGGAGGGTCCGGAGGGCACGGCCGGGCTTCAAGACGACGCACTCAGCCACACACAGCAACACGGCGCCGCCGGCGTGGAGGGCGCCGCCGGTGTGGAGGGTGCCGGAGGGACCCGTGGGCCTGGCTGCGGTGCCCGTGGGCGGTGGCGGGGCCTGGCCGGGCTTCGAGCCGACGCGCCGAGCGAAGCTCGCGGCGCGGACGGCTCGCGGGCGGGCCGCCGCCCACGGGCACAACCAGCAGCCCGGCCCGACAGCACACCACGCGGCGCCACACGAAACACAGCACAGGGGCGCGGGCCCGCAGGCCCGCGCCCCTAGACGCTACGACTCAGACGCGGCAGCTCAGAAATACTGACGTCCCGTGTCGCTCAGCTCGCGCAGCTCATCGATCGAGGCGATCCAGCCGCAGCCCTCGCCTTCGGCGGCGAGCAGGTCCACGCCGCTGATCGCGAGCATGTCGCCGCCCGTCGTGCCGATGCGCACAGCGTCCACGCCCTCGGCCTCGGCGGCCGCGAACACGGCCTTGACGGCCGCCTCGGGAACCGCGACGAAGGCGCGGGCCTGGGACTCGGACAGGAGCATCTCGTGGTCGCCGACGCAGTCGCGGCGGGCGGCCCCGGCCACGTCGAAGACGCCGCCGATGCCGAAGCGCAGCGCGGAGTCCACGAGGGACTGCACGAGGCCACCGTTCGACAGGTCGTGTGCGGCGCGCACGAGGGGGCGGCCGTCGGGGCCGTCGGCGGCACTCAGCGCGCGCACGACGTTACCGAGGGCGACCTCGGCCTTCAGGTCAACCTCGGGCGGCAGGCCACCGAGGTGCGAGCGGGCGATGCGCGCCCACGCGGACCCGTCGAACTCCTCGCGGGTGGTGCCCAGGAGGATGACGGCGAGGCCCTCTTCGGTGAAGCCGGAGGGGTTGGCGCGCGTGACGTCGGGGAGGATGCCGAGCATGCCGATGACGGGCGTCGGGTTGATCGACGAGTTCGGCAGGCCCTTCTCGGTGCCGGACGAGTTGTACAGCGACACGTTGCCGCCAGTCACGGGGATCTCGAGCTCGATGCAGCCGTCCGCGAGCGCGGTCATGGCGGTCACCAGCTGCCACATGGCGTCCGTGTCTTCGGGGTTGCCGAAGTTCAGGCAGTCCGTGATGGCGACGGGCTCGGCGCCAACGACGGCGACGTTACGGTACGACTCGGCGAGGGCCTGGCGGGCGCCCGCTGCAGGGTCGAGCTTGGTGTACCAGCCGTTCGCATCCGTGGAGAGCGCAACACCCAGGCCGCTTTCCTCGTCGATGCGGATGACACCCGCATCGTCGGGCTGGGCGAGGGCGGTGTTGCCTGCACGTAGCGGTCGTACTGGTCAGTGACCCACGCCTTGGAGGCCTGGTTGACGTCGGAGAGCACGGCGCGCACGTCGGCGATGAGTTCCTCGCGCGTGGCGGGGCGCGAGAGGTCCTCGGACGTGGCGGCCTGCAGCTCGTCCTGCCACGCGGGGCGCGCGTAGGGGCGGTCGTAGACGGGGCCCTCGTGGGCGACGGTCTTCGGGTCGACGTCGACGATGCGGTGGCCGTGGTGGTCGATGGTCAGGCGGCCATCGCCGGTCAGGTGACCGATGACAGCTGCCTCGACGTCCCACTTGTCGATGATCTCGAAGAAGCGCTCACGATCCTCGGGGGTCACGATCGCCATCATGCGTTCCTGGGACTCGCTCATGAGGATCTCGCCCGCGGTGAGCGTGGGGTCGCGCAGGAGCACGTTCTCGAGGTCGACATGCATGCCGGAGTCGCCGTTGGAGGCCAGCTCCGAGGTCGCGCACGAGATGCCCGCGGCGCCGAGGTCCTGGATGCCCTGGACGACGCCGGCCTCGAACAGGTCGAGGCAGCATTCGATGAGGACCTTCTCCATGAAGGGGTCGCCCACCTGGACGGAGGGGCGCTTGGCGGGCATGCCGTCTTCGAAGGTCTCGGAGGCGAGGATGGAGGCGCCACCGATGCCGTCGCCGCCGGTGCGCGCGCCGAAGAGGACGACGAGGTTGCCTTCGCCGGTCGCGTTGGCCAGGTGGATGTCGTCGTGGCGCAGCTTGCCGATGCACAGCGCGTTGACGAGGGGGTTGCCCTGGTAGGAGGGGTCGAACTCGGTTTCGCCGCCGATGTTGGGCAGGCCCAGGCAGTTGCCGTAGCCGCCGACGCCGGAGACGACGCCGTGGACGACGCGCGCCGTGTCGGGGTGGTCGACGGCGCCGAAGCGCAGCTGGTCCATGACGGCGATCGGACGCGCGCCCATGGAGATGATGTCGCGGACGATGCCGCCCACGCCGGTGGCCGCGCCCTGGTAGGGCTCGACGAAGGACGGGTGGTTGTGAGACTCCACCTTGAAGGTGACGGCCCAGCCGCCGCCGATGTCGACGACACCGGCGTTCTGACCCATGCCGACGAGGAGGTGCTTCCTCATGGCGTCGGTCGTGCGCGCGCCGAACTGCTCGGCGAGGTGCTTCTTGGAGGACTTGTAGGAGCAGTGCTCGGACCACATGACGGAGTACATGGCGAGCTCGGCGTTGGTGGGTCGGCGCCCAAGGATGTCGCAGATGCGCTGGTATTCGTCCTCTTTGAGGCCGAGTTCCTTCCAGGGCATGTCCTGGCCGGGGGTCGCGGCGGCGTTCTCGACGGTGTCGGGCAGCTCGCGGGTGTTTTCGGAGGTCATTCGTGTTTCCATTCGAAAGGTCTGGGACGAGGCCGGGGCTCCCTCACGCGTGAGGGAGCGGTGGCGTCGTCAGCCGACGAGGGATGCGAGGACGGAACGGAAGATGCCCAGGCCGTCGGTGCCGCCGTGGTGGCTGGCGCCTTCGGGTCCGAGGGAGAGCGGACCGAAGCCGGCCTCGGTCGCGTGCTCGGGGTGGGGCATGAGGCCGACGACGTTGCCCGCGGCGTTGGTGACGCCCGCGATGTCATTGGCGGAGCCGTTGGGGTTGAAGTCGACGTAGCGGAACACGACGCGGCCTTCACCCTCGAGCCGTTCGAGCTCGGCGGGAGACGCCTGGAAGTTGCCCTCACCGTTCTTGAGGGGGACGGTGATGGTGTCGCCGACGCTGTAGGCGCGAGTCCACGCGGTGTCCGCGTTCTCGATGCGCAGCACCTGGTCGCGGCACAGGAACTTCTGGTGGTCGTTGCGGATGAGCGCGCCGGGCAGCAGGTGCGACTCGCACAGGACCTGGAAGCCGTTGCAGATGCCCAGGACGGGCAGGCCTCGTCCGGCTTCGCGCACGATTTCGCTCATGACGGGAGCGGTCGCAGCGATCGCGCCACAGCGGAGGTAGTCGCCGTAGGAGAAGCCGCCGGGGATGACGACCGCGTCGACGCCGTGCAGGTCAGCGTCCTTGTGCCACAGAGACACGGCCTGCGCGCCCGCGATCTCAACCGCGCGGGCGGCGTCACGGTCGTCGAGTGTGCCGGGGAAGGTGACGACTCCGACGCGGGTCACTGCACGCCTCCCGCGTAACGGGCGTCGGCCTCGTCGATGGCCTCGACGCGCACGACGTCCTCGATGATCGGGTTGGACAGGACCTCTTCGGCGGCCTTGCGGGCCTGGTCCAGGAGCTCGTCGGTAACGGGACCGTCCACGCTCAGGTGGAAGCACTTACCCTGGCGCACGGCCTCAAAGCTCGTGATTCCGAGCCTGGGCAGCGCCGAACCGACAGCCTTACCCTGGGGATCCAGGATCTCCGGCTTCGGCATCACTTCCACGATGATTCGCCCCACGGCGTTCCTCCTTGTGTTGTTGGTGAGGATCCCGCCGTGCATCTTGCCCGGCGAGCAAGTCTGTTTACAGGATGGGGTCCGACCCGGTGAGTCGGCGGTATGCCTCGACGTAGCGCGCGGCGGTCGCGGCTGCGACGGATTCGGGCAGCGCGGGAGGGGTGGCACCCGAGGAGCGGTCCCAGCCGGACTGCTCGGAGACCAGCCAGTCGCGCACGTACTGCTTGTCGAAGCTGGGCGCGACCTGGCCCTCCACCCACTGGTCGGCGGGCCAGAATCGGGAGGAGTCCGGGGTGAGGATCTCGTCCGCGAGCACGAGCGCGCCCGTGGTCACGTCGATGCCGAACTCAAACTTGGTGTCCGCGATGATGATGCCGCGCTGCGCGGCGATGTCGCGGGCGGCCCGGTACAGGGCGATCGACAGGTCGCGGATCGCGACCGCGAGCTCCTCGCCGATGCGCTCGACGGTCTGCTCGAAGGTGATGTTCTCGTCGTGCTCGCCCAGATCGGCCTTCGCGGCGGGCGTGAAGATCGGCTCCTCGAGGCGCGAGGCCTCGGTCAGGCCCTCGGGCAGCGTGATACCGCACACGGAGCCACTCTCGCGGTACTCCGCCAGGCCGGAGCCCGTCAGGTAGCCGCGCACGACGCACTCGATGGGGATCATGTGAAGGCTGCGGCACACGACCGCGCGCCCGTCCACCTCGGCGGGAACCGTGAAGCGCGTGGGCTTGGCTCCCTCCAGGGCGCGCGAGGCCTCGGCCGGGGCCTTCGTGCCGACGGCCAGCAGGTGGTTTTCCACGAGGGGACGCAGCTGGCCCATCCACCAGATGGCAAGCTGATTGAGGACTGCGCCCTTTCCGGGGATCAGCGTGGGCAGCACGTAGTCGTAGGCGCTGATGCGATCAGAGGTCACCATGAGGAGCGCCTCCGGTCCCGCCTTCGCGTGGCGCGGGCGGCCCGTCGGGGTGGCGGTCTGCGGCGCAGGGCCAACCACGGCCTCGTCGGGAGCGTAGATGTCGCGAACCTTGCCCGCGCTCAGCGGGGTCCAGCCGTGGAGGGTGGCGGTCATGATGCTCCTCAGAGGGTTGTCAGTCGAGGGTGACGGCCAGGTCGGCGGGCCACGTCGCGATGTCGCTGCGGTGGTGTTCCCCGTCGAAGTGGATGAGGTCGACGCCCCGGTAGGCGAGCGCCCGTGCCTCGTCGAGCGTAGCAGCGCGAGCGACGACGTCGAGGACTCGGCCGCCGGAGTTCACCAGCGCGTAGGTCGGTTCGAAGCCGCAGCATCCCGCTGCGACGTCAGTCGGGTCGTCGGTGATCTCCTCGGAGGTGCCGGCGTGGATGACGTGGACGCCGTCGAGTTCCTCGGCCGCTTCGATACCGGTGATCTCGTGTCCGGTATCCGTGGGGCCCGGGTAGCCGCCCGAGGCCATGACGACCGTGACGGCAGCGTCCTCGCTCCACACGGGAGCGGGGGCCTTGGCGAGAGTGCCGGTCGCGGCCGCGTACAGGATGGGGGCCAGCGGGGAGTCGAGGCGCTCGAGGACGGCCTGGGTCTCCGGGTCGCCGAAACGCACGTTGAACTCGACGACGCGGATGCCCTTCGAGGTCATCGCGAGGCCGCAGTACAGCAGGCCGCGGAAGGGGGTGCCGCGACGCGCCATCTCGGTGATGACGGGCTGGGCCACCTCGTCGACGATGCGCTGGGTGGCTTCCTCGGGGAGCCACGGGAGGGGGCTGTAGGCGCCCATGCCGCCCGTGTTCGGGCCCTCGTTGCCGTCGCCCACGCGCTTGAAATCCTGCGCGGGCTGCAGCGGCACGACGGTGGCACCGTCGGCGAAACAGAAGAGGGAGACCTCGGGGCCATCGAGGTAGTCCTCGATGACGACCGCTCCCCCGTCACGCGACAGGCAGGCGCGCGCATGCTCCGAGGCCTGGCCGCGGTCGGTGGTCACGACGACGCCCTTACCCGCGGCAAGCGCGTCATCCTTCACGACGTAGGGGGCACCCAGGTCGTCAAACGCGGCCTCGACCTCGTCCATCGTGGTGCATGTGAAGGCACGAGCCGTGGCCACGCCGGCATCGGCCATGACCTGCTTCGCGAAAGACTTGGAGGCCTCGAGGCGCGCCGCGTCCTTCGTCGGGCCAAACACGGGGATTCCGTAGTCCAGGACCGCATCCGCGACGCCCGCGACGAGCGGGGCCTCGGGGCCGACGACCACGAGGTCGACGTTCTCGGACGTGGCGCGACGGACGACGTCCTTCGGATCGAGGGGATCCATGGTCAGGGAGCGGCCCAGCTGCTCCAACGCGGGGTTACCCGCCTGGACGACAAGCTCCACGGGGTGCTCGGGGGTGGACGTTCGCACAAGCGCACGGGCGATCGCGTGTTCGCGACCCCCGTTACCAACGAGAAGGACCTTCACGATTCAAGCCTATCGGTGTTTGGTGGCCTCTCGGGCCATCGTGGTGTTTTATGGGTGCACGTCACAGCAAATGTGAGACGGGCTTGCGGCCCTCACCAGGCGCCGTTCGGATTGCCGTCGCGTTTCCCGTCCTGGGCATCGCGCTGGTTCTGCTGCCGTTCCTTGTTCTGGTCCTGCAGCTGCTCGCGGCGCTCCTTTTGCTCCTGGTCCTCACCCTCGAAGGGGTCCTCGGTCGGGCTGGGCGTGGGCGTCGGATCCGTCTGCTGGTCCTGCTGTTGCTGCTGGTCCTGCGAACCGCTCTGCCCCTCAGACTCCTCCTCGGTCTGCTGCTTCTTGTCCTCGACGCGTTCCTTGTTTTCGTCAGCGGGGTTATTGGATTCGCTGCCAGACTGCTGGCCGGACTGTTCGCCCGACTGGTTCTGGTCGCCGGACTGGCCGGAACCACCCGACGCGGTCTGGCACGGCGAGATCGTGTCTTGGGCTTCCTGATAGACGCTCACCGCGTTACCGGTCGAACCCGAGGAGCGCAGCTTGTCGCCCTGAATCTCCAGTCCGATGGCGAGATTGACGCGCACACGGCACTCGTAGGAGAAGGGCTCGAGACGACCAGGCTGCACCTCGCGAGCCTTCGGAACGAGCTCGAACGCGGTGCGCAGTTCCTCCACGCCCTCGTCGACGCGGTCCTGACGTACCAGGGTCGTGCCGAGGTTGTAGTGCGCGACCCAGGCCTCGATACCGATGCCCGTCCATGTCCGCTGGCCCTCGTAGCCCGCCTGAGCGGACTCGTAGTCGTTGGCCTTCCACTGGTTCAAAGACGACTGCGACCAGAGCGTCAGGCCAATCAGGTACCCGGCGATGACCAGGGCAATCACGAGGATCGGAATGGAGTACCACAGAGGTCGCAGAGCCCGCGGGGAGCGCTGCACCTTCTGCTTGCCGTTCGTGGCCTGTCCCAGCTGTTCGCGGACCGACGCGTCGACCGGACCACCCTGAAGCGCGCCGAAAGGCAGGAGGTCCTCTTCGGGCAGGTTGTTGTTAGAGGGCATGCGAATTCCTCAGCTGTTGAGCGCGAAGCGCCAGGTTGGCGCCCTCCCACGCGAGGAGTCCCCCGAGCAGGAGCGCAAACGGCCAGATGATGTAGCGGTACGTGTCTTTCATGTTGCGCTGTTCGGCAATCTCCGACGCGCCCTCCAAGATGGTGCGCGCGTGGGATTCGATCGCCGACTTATCGGGCGAGTGCACGTAGTCGACGCCGATGCGCGATGCGACCGACTGGAGGGCCGCCTCGTCGATCTTCGAGATGGCGATCGGGTTGCCAGGCTGGGAGAGGTCGTGAATGTAGCCGTCATCGTCGCCGCTCTGCGCCTCGCTATTGCCCAGGCGCAGCACCTTCATCGGGGCACCCTCCGGGGTGCCGTATCCGATGACGAGGCCACCGTCGGCGTACTCCTTGACGCGATCCCAATCTTCCTCACTGCCCGTCGGCGCGGACTTCCAGTGTTCCTGGTTCGAGGTCTCACCGTCGGAGAAGATAAAAACCGCGCGGAGGTTCTGCGGGTGACGTTCCTTATTCTTGGCGAGGAGGGCGGCCAGCTCCGCCGCCGGTCGGTTCAGCGAGGAGCCCTGGGAGGACGCGGACAGCTCTCGGTTGAAGCTGTCCATGTACGAGGCCACGGCGGAAGCGTCGGTCGTCAGCGGCATGTCCGTGTGCACCGAAGAGTCCCAGGTGAGGATCGAGAAGCGAGATCCCGCGAGGGTGTTCATGATGAGCCCGACGTCGTTACGAACGCCGTCAATGCGAGGCTTGGTACCATCCCAGTCTTCCGCGGCCATGGACCCCGTGCGGTCGATGACGAGGTAGACCTCGAGGGCCGACGAGACTTCGAGGGCCTGGCCGGGGATCGACGGACCGGCACCCATGATGATGACGGTGACAACGATGAACGAGCGTCGGATGATGTCCATGACGCGCTTGCGCGCGGCGCGCTTGGCGGACAGGAACACGAAGGCCGCTGCCACGAGCACGATGAGAAACAGCAGCACCGGGTGGACGACGGGGCGGAAAATCATGTCAGAGCCTCCCGAAAGCAAGCAGACCGAGCAGGGACAGGACGCCAACAATGGTCCAGCCGAGGGCGGCGCCCGGGCGGTCGGTTTCCACGAGCTTGCCCGCGGAATCGAGCTCTTCCTTTTGCTCGGATTCGATCTGTCGGACGACGTCATCGACCGCGGAGGGGGACGAGGCGTCGTAGAAGTCGCCGCCGGTGGACTTGACCTGGTCTTGCAGCTCGACGCCCTCGTCCTTGAGCGAGTACGAGGAGCCCGGATAGAGAACCGAGACGGTCACGCCCTGGCTCTTAGCGAATTCGATGGATTCGGCGAGGTTGTAGATGCCCTCGCCGAACACCTCGTTGTCGGTCGCTAGCAGGATCGTGCGGGAACGCTTCTTATCGGTGTGGTCGAAGCCGAGCACACAGGATGCGAGGCCATCGCCCACGAGGGAGCCTCGGCGGTCGTCCGGTCCACTGAGTGTCGGCTTCAGGTAAGCCTCGAGCTCATCACTGAAGTAGATCTTATTGCCGACCTGAGTGAAGCCGCGATCGATCTTCTCAGCCATCTCGGTGAGCACATCGTTGGCCATCTCGTAGTCGTCGGTGAGCGGGAACATCGTCATCGAGTAGGCGTTCCACAGCTGCAGCGAGATTCGCTCGCCCTCGAAGTGGGAGATGATCTGCTTGAAGGAGTCACCGATCTCCGAGTCGTAGGGAAGCATCGATCCGGAGGCATCCAGGCACAGGACGATGTCACGACTCGAGGACTTGTCGTGCTTCATGTAGCGGTCGACGGGCGCACCGGCCGACACCGACGTCGCGATGACGGCGATAAGGAAACAGACGACGGCCATCGCCAGCGACGAACGAGTCCGGCGCACGAGAGCCTGATACTTGGGCAGGTCGCGCAGGAAGCCGGTGTTGGCCACCCAGCCCTTCTTGCCCGAACGCTCGCCGGCGCGGCGTGCGAGCATCCACCCGACGACGGTCGCCACCACGACGACCAGCAGGACGATGGGAATAAGCCACCCGTACCTCATACGTTCACCGCCTCCACAGCCATCGTTAGAACGCGGGTGACGGCCTCGTGCGAGGGCTGCCCCTGCGGGATGTTGTCGCCCGTGAAACTGGGGACTTCACACGCCTGAAGAATGTCCGCCAAGCCCGGCCACACCGGGACGAGCTCGCGCACCTCGGACACGGTCGCCACCTCGAGGTCACGGCCCGTTCGCTCCGTGCCGAGGGCACGCATCAGGCCGGCGAGGGCGAGGTGCACTCCGCGGGCATCCAGGTCGCCGTCGGCGTAGCGATCCGCGATCTGGTCGATGAAAGTCAGGTACTTCTTGCGGCGCGCGTCCGTGATCGTCTGCAGTTCCATGACCTCGCCAATGCGCGAGGTCCACCAGCGCCACACGCTGTACAGGATCCACCCGATGACGCCGACCACGATTGCCAGGCCGAGGACCCACATCCAGTTCGGATAGACAACGGGATCCAGCAAGTAGTCTTTGAGTTCACCGGACATGTGCGCCCCTTTCGAGAGCGCGCATCAGGGCGCGCGGAACTTCTTCACTGGACGAGACATCCACGTGGATGACCCCTCTCTTATCGAGCATCTGGGTCACGGCAGCCCGTCGCATCTCCATCACGTTGGCGGCTTCGCCCGAGAGCTGGTCGTCACGCAGCAGGAAGTCGGGCAGCGGGCCCTCGTTCACGTCAACGACGTCCGTTCCCTTGTCCAGGGACGTCGGATCGATGTCGGCCACGCAGATCTGCATGACCTGGTGGCGCACCGACAGTGACTTGATGAGGTCGTCGGAGACGCGCGTGGGCTCGGGCTGCGTCGAGTCCGTGACGATGACGATGAGGCTTCGGCGCTGGGTGACGGTGCGGGCACGCGCCAGGAGCTTGGGCACGTCCGAGTGAGGCGAGGACAGGGTGATGTCCTCCTCGATACGACGCATCACGGTCTCGGCGTGCGCGTTGCCCGAGCGGGCAGGCATGAAGCGCACGCGCTCGGAATCCCCCGCAACAAGGCCAATCTGGTCTCCTCGGGCGACGCTCAGCCAGGCGATGGCCTCGCACGCCGTCAGGGCTACCTCTTCCTTTGTTTCACCGGAGGGAGCCAACGCACCCATCTCGCGTCCGGTGTCAACGACGAGCATGACCTGCAGGTTCGCGGTTGCCTCGCGCCGCTTGATGACCGGCGAGCCCGTGCGCACGGTTGCCGGCCAGTCGATGGAACGCACGTCGTCGCCCGCCTGATAGGGAGCCAAGTCCAGGAACTCCCATCCGCGACCGTGCCGCAGCGCGGAGTGCTGACCGTCCATGATGGACAGCAGCTTGCGCAAGACAGGCAGCTGAATACGCGAAGAGAGCGAGTGGATCTCGCGCGAACGTACAGGCATAGCGTTCCTCTAGAAGTCGACTGGCGTGTGGGACCGTGGATGCTTTACGGAACGGGCACCGCGTTGAACACGGCGTCGATGAGGGCTTCGATGGACACGTTGTCGGCGAGAGCATCGAAGGTGCGGATGATGCGGTGGCGCAGGATGCCGTAGCGCATTTCTTGATGTCATCGGGCATCACGTGGTTACGACCGGCCATCAGGGCAATGGCCTGGGAAATCTGCATGAGCGCGATGCCGCCACGCGGGGGAGGCGCCGACACGCACGTGGTTGTTCCAGCCGGGCAGCGGGTTGGGGCCCGCGCCTCGGGTCGTGTTGACGATGTCGACGATGTACGCCTTGAGGGTCTCGTGGACGAACACGCGGCGGCAGGCGTCCTGCAGCGTCAGCACGTCGGCGAGGGTGATCGGCGCGGCCGAGGACTGGGCCTTGATCTGGCCATTGTCGATACGCGTGAGAACTTCGAGTTCCTCGACGGGCGTCGGGTAGGTGATGACCTCCTTGAGGAGGAAACGGTCCATCTGCGCCTCGGGCAGCACGTAGGTGCCCTCTTCTTCGATGGGGTTCTGAGTGGCCATCACCATGAAGGGCCTGGGCAGCTTGTGGTTGACGCCGCCGATGGTGGTCTGGCGTTCCTGCATGGCCTCGAGCATGGCGGACTGGGTCTTCGCGGACGAACGGTTGATCTCGTCCATGAGGACCATGTTCGCGTGGACGGGGCCCAGCTGGGTGACCATCTCGCCGCGTTCCTGGTTCCAGATCTGCGAGCCGACGATGTCGTTCGGCATGAGGTCAGGGGTGCACTGAATGCGGTGGAAGGTGCCGGACACCGCCGCTGCGAGGGTTTGCGAGGCCGTCGTCTTGGCGAGGCCGGGCACGGATTCGACCAACACGTGGCCGCCGGCGAGCAGCGCGGCGGTCAGTGCGCGGCGCAGGCCTTCCTGGCCGACGACGGTGTGCTGGAAAATATTGTTCATACGATCGAGCAGCCCCTTGGCGTGGGCCAGCTCTTCGTTGGTCAAGTAGTTGGGCACGGGCTCTCCTTGCGTGCGCGGTCGGATGCAATCCCAGTGTAGCGGCCTGCACGGCTTCGCACTCAATCCGGTCAGTTTTCACGTCATCATCAAAGAGATCTCGGCCGGCTGCGCACAGAGGTATCCACTGTCGTGCCACCCGAACCCGTCGCACGCAAAAGGGGCGAGCCCCGGAGTTTCCTCCGGGGCTCGCCCTCAGATCCGCGCGGATCAGGCCTGCTTCGCGGCGGCGATGCGCTCGCGGAACTTGGCCAGCTGCTCCGTAATGGCGGCGGGAACCTTGTCGCCGAACTGCGAGAAGTATTCCTCGGTGTCGTCCATCTCGGCGGCCCAAGCGTCGGGGTCGATCGCGAAGAGCTTCGCCCAGATGGCCTCGTCGATGTCCAGGCCGTCGAGGTTGAAGTCCTCGAACTTGGGGTAGCGGCCGGTCACACCGTCGATGGCCTCGACCTCGCCGGCGGCGCGGCGAACGATCCAGTCCAGGACGCGGGCGTTGTCGCCGTAGCCGGGCCACATGAAGTTGCCGTCTTCGTCCTTGCGGAACCAGTTGACCTGGTAAACCTTCGGGAACTTCTCGCCCAGCTTGTCCTGCATCTCCAGCCAGTGGCCCCAGTAGTCGGCCATGTTGTAGCCGCAGAAGGGCAGCATGGCGAAGGGGTCGTGGCGCAGCGAGCCGGCCTTGACGTCGGTCGCAGCAGCGGTGACCTCGGAGGCCACGGAGGCGCCGATGAACACGCCGTGGGCGGGCTCGTACTGCTCGGCAACCAGCGGGACGTTGGTGGCGCGGCGGCCACCGAAGAGGATGGCGTCAACGGCGACACCCTCGGGGGCTTCCCAGTCGGGGCAGATGATGGGGCACTGCGCGGCGGGGACGGTGAAGCGGCTGTTCGGGTGAGCAGCCTTCTCGCCGGACTCGGGGGTCCAGTCTTTGCCGTGCCAGTCGATCAGGTGCGCCGGAACGTCGCCGTCGATGCCTTCCCACCACACGTCGCCGTCGTCGGTCAGGGCGACGTTCGTGAAGATGGAGTTGGCCTTGGCGGTCTCCATGGCCATGGGGTTGGTCTTGTAGGAGGTGCCGGGGGCAACGCCGAAGAAGCCAGCCTCGGGGTTGATGGCGCGCAGGCGGCCATCCTCACCGGGACGCATCCACGCGATGTCGTCGCCGACGGTCTCGACCTTGTAGCCGGGGATCGTGGGCTGGAGCATGGCGAGGTTGGTCTTGCCACAGGCGCTCGGGAAGGCGGCGGTGACGTGGAACTGCTGGCCGGTGGACTCGCGGGTCAGGCGCAGGACGAGCATGTGCTCGGCCATCCAGCCGTCACGCTTTGCCATGGTCGAGGCGATACGCAGGGCGAAGCACTTCTTGCCGAGCAGGGCGTTGCCGCCGTAGCCCGAACCGAAGGACCAGATCTCGTTGGTCTCGGGGAAGTGGGTGATGTACTTCTCGTCGTTGCAGGGCCAGTTGTCGTCTTCCTGACCGGGCTCGAGGGGAGCGCCGACCGAGTGAACGGCGGGAACCCACACGCGACCCTCGTTGATGAGGTCCATGGCAGCAGCACCCATGCGGGTCATGATGCGCATGTTGACGACAACGTAGGGGGAGTCGGTGATCTCAATACCGAGCTGGGAGATGGGGCCGCCCAGGGGACCCATGGAGAAGGGCACCACGTACATGGTGCGGCCCTTCATGGAGCCCGTGAACTTTTCACGCAGGGTGGCCTTCATTTCCTTGGGGTCGGCCCAGTGGTTCGTCGGGCTGGCGTCCTCTTCCTTCTCACAGCAGATGAAGGTACGGGACTCAACACGCGCAACGTCGGACGGCTTGGAGCGAGCCAGGAAGGAGTTGGGGCGCTTCTCCTCGTTGAGCTTGGTGAACATGCCGCTCTCGACCATCTGAGAGGTCAGGCGATCCCACTCTTCCTGGGAGCCGTCGGAGAACTCGATGGCGTCAGGCGTGGTCAGCTCAGCAATTTCAGCAACCCACTTGATGACATCTTCGGGAGCGTTCGCCGGAGCGGCTGCACGCACGTCCTGTTCGGTCACGGACATTTTGCCTCCTGAGGCATTTCGGATTGTCGAGGCCGCATCTGCGTCCCCGATTGACAGAATCAATCATGCCGGACCCCGCACCCGCGCTTACGGGCGCTTGGTCCCGGTCACACCTCAATCGTAGTCGAACAAGTCACACACCGCCCGGCCGGTAGGGACTTTCAACCCACCCACAAGGGTGGTCGTGAACGCCCCACCGCACCCCAACCTCGTGAACGCGACGGAAGTCGTCCTATATGCAGGTGTCGTGAGATAGAACACCCAATATGGGGTTACAAATCCATATCTGAACTTGAAGTCTCACCGCCCCATGACCGACGATTACAGGTAGCACAACAGTGCTGTTCACCATTGGAAGGACCGAATACACCATGGGACTCCGTTCTAAGACCCAAGGCCCTGACTTTTTTGAAGACCTGACCTCTCAGGCCCGCCAGCTTGTGCAGGCCGTCGAGTTCCTCTCGCACATCTACGCTGCCTCCCCCGAAGAGCGCATCGCCCTGCGCGATCAGCTCCACGAGGTTGAGCACCGCGGCGACGAGCTGAACCACGACATCGTTCAGCGCATCAACTCCTCGTTCATCACGCCTTTCGACCGCGAGGATCTGCAGTCGCTGGCGTCACACCTGGACGACTGTCTCGACTTCATCGACGAGGCCGGTGACCTCCTCGTCGTCTACGGCATTGCCGACATCCCCACTTCCCTGGTTTCCCTGCTCAACGAGCAGATCGCGGTCATCGAGCACTGCGCGGCGCTGACCGCCGAGAACATGCCCAAGCTCAAGTCGCCCGTGGACATGCGCGACTACTGGATCGAGGTCAACCGCCTCGAGAACGAGGGCGACCTGGCCTACCGCCGCACCCTGACAGCCCTGTTCGACTCGGGCCTCGACCCGGTCACGATCATCAAGCTCAAGGACATCGTCCAGGGCCTCGAGTCCTGCGCCGACGCGTTCGAGGAGCTGGCGAACGTCATCGAGTCCCTCGCACTGAAGGAATCCTGAGCCGTGGATCTGAATCTGATCCTCGTCTGCGTCGTCATCGCCGTCGCGCTGTTCTTCAGCTACACGAACGGCTTCCACGACGCGGCGAACGCGATCGCGACCTCCGTGTCGACACGCGCGTGGACTCCCCGCGCGGCGCTCCTCATGGCCGCGACGATGAACGTCATCGGAGCCATGATGGGCACGGCCGTCGCCAAGACGGTCGGTAAGGGCATCATTTCGATCAGCGACTACGCCGAGTCTCCCCTGCCGGAGATGCAGCAGAAGGGCCTGGTCATCATCCTGGCTGCCCTGCTGGGCGCCTGCATCTGGAACCTGATCACCTGGTGGTTCGGGCTCCCCTCGTCCTCCTCACACGCCCTCATCGGCGGCATGGTGGGCGCGGGCCTCATGAGCGGCACGGTCGTGCACTGGTGGGGCATCATGAGCCACGTCGTGATCCCGATGTTCGCTTCTCCCATCATCGGATTCGTCGTCGGCTACATCGCCATGAAGCTCGTGCTGTGGGCGCTACGCAACGCACAGTATCACCGCACGATGCGCCGCTTCCGCGCCGCGCAGCGCTTCTCCTCGGCGGCCATGGCCCTGGGCCACGGCATCCAGGACGCGCAGAAGACGATGGGCATCATCGTCATGGCGCTGCTGGCCGGCGGTTACGGCGAGCACCACAACATCCTCGATCCCATCACGGGCGAGATGAACGTGCCGCTGTGGGTGAAGATCTCGGGCGCTCTGGCGATCTCGCTGGGCACGATGGCGGGCGGCGGACGCATCATGCGTACGATCGGCCGTAAGATCATCGACCTGGATCCGGCTCGCGGCTTCACGGCCGAGGCCGTGTCCTCCTCGATCCTGTACCTGTGCTCCTACGTCATTCACGCCCCCATCTCGACGACGCAGGTTGTGTCGACGGCGATCATGGGCGTGGGTTGCACGAAGCGCTTCTCGGCTGTGCGCTGGGGCGTCGCGGGTAACATCGTCATTGCCTGGTTCCTCACGCTGCCGGCCGCCGCTCTGGTGTCGGGCATCGTGTACCTCGTCGTGGCACTGCCGCTGGGAGTTCACTGATGCGCGGTCGCCTCGTCGCGACGGCTGCGGTCGTCGGTCTTCTCGCTGCCCCGCTCGCAGCATGCTCGGATTCGTCCGTCATGCACATGCGGGTGGGCCAGTGCATTCTCCTGCCGGAGGGTTCGGAGGAGACCACAGCGACGACGATCGATAAGACCAGCTGCACGCGCGAGCACGACGCTGAGGTCTTTGCCGTGGCGTCCGCGCCGGACGGGGATTTCCCGGGCGCCGAGGCACTCAACCGACAGGCCGAGACCGAGTGTATTTCCGCATTCGACGCGTACGTGGGGTCGGATTACCTGACCTCGTCTCTCGACGCGACATGGATGATCCCAACGAAGGATTCGTGGGCGCAAAACGATCGATCGATCGTGTGCCTGGCGCGCCCGCTGGATCATTCGAAGCTCAACTCGTCGGTGAAGGAGTCGGGCCTGTAGGGTTCGACCAACATCCGACTGTCATCGGGTGGCGTGCGGCTCCCTGCCGCGCACCACCCGATACTTTTACCGTCCGGTATTGCGATTGTTATAGTTCGTACAGTGCCTCGGCGGTGGTCACACCTACGCACCTCTCCTCCGACCAGCGCATACCCCATCCAACACAGCCCCCTCAAGGAGCACCATGTCCCGCACCATGACTCGCGCCCTGGCTCTAACGGCCTCGGCCCTCACCCTCGCCCTGGCGACGTCGGCCTGCAGCCTGCTCTCTTTCGGCCCGCGCACCTCCGCTTTTAGCATGAAGGTCGGCCAGTGTGTTCAGCTGCCCACTGGCGATAACATCACCGACCTGGAGACCACCGACTGCTCTGCCTTGCATGACGCCGAGGTCTTCCACCTGACCCAGGTCACCGAGGACGAGCGCCCGAGCGACGCCGAGCTCGAGGACATGGGCGGCGACGCGTGCCTGGCTGCTTTCGAGGGATACGTGGGCATTCCCTTCGAGGAGTCCGAGCTGGACTACACGATCCTCTACCCATCCCCGGGCAGCTGGGAACAGGGCGACCGCGAGATCATCTGCTTCATCATTTCCGGTGAGGGCACGGACGTCCAGCTGTCCGGCTCCATGAAGGGCTCCAACAGGTAAGCCAATACTTCATCACCCAAGGAGAATCATGTCCCCTCGCTTTTTCACATCCCACAGCGCGCGCCCCGCGCTGATCCTCGGAGTCTCGGCCACCATCCTGAGCCTGGGACTGTCCGCGTGCAGCGTGTCGACGTCCGGTACCCGCAAGCCTTCGAATAACTCCCGCACGCCGGCGGCCTCCACGACGGCCGATACGCAGACCCAGGCACACATCGGGAAGTGTTTCCAGTTCGGACCCAATGAGGACAGTGACGTCACCAGCGTCGACTGCAACCAGCCTCACGATGGGGAATACTTTCATATTTGACTTCGCAGGCACGAACATTCCGTCCGACGACGAGTTTGACGAGGAGAGCGACGAGATCTGCGGCTTGATCTTCGAGCACTACGTCGGCAAGTCCGTCGCGGACTCCACCTTGGACTACAGCTGGATGCTTCCCAGGTCACAGACTTGGGCAAAGGGTGACCATACGGTGCGATGCTACGTCTTTGCCAAGGATGACAGTAAGCTCACCGGTTCCGCGAGGAACTCCAACATGTGACCTATGCGCTCATGCGCGCTCTGGCGGCGGCTCGGCTTGTGCCGGGCCGCCACCGTTTTTACCCCTGCGACCTACGCCTTGTATAGTGTCACCATCGACACCGAAGTCCTACCGGACAGTCAGCGTCGCCATCCCGTGTGCATCGCATCCCATCGGCCACGGTCCCATCACCCAAGGAGCATCATGTCCCGCGTTTCTACCCGTACTCTTGCGCTCGCGTCGTCCGTCGCGGCCCTGTCCGTGACTCTGTCCGCCTGCTCCCTGCTGGGCGGCAACACCTCGGCCTTCAACGTCGAGGTCGGTCAGTGCGTGCAGCTGCCGAACGGCAGCACCGTCTCGCGCGTCGAGGTCGTCGAGTGCACCGCCGAGCACGACGGCGAGGTCTACCACATCGAGAAGCTCACTGACAGCTCGCGTCCGAGCGACTCCGAGCTCGACGACCGCATGACCGAGGTCTGCACCAACACCTTCGAGGGATACGTGGGCGCCGCCTACGACGACTCCGACCTGGAGATCACGACGCTGTTCCCGACGGAGGCGAGCTGGAAGCTGGGCGACCGCGACATCGTGTGCATCGCGATTTCGAATGACGGTGAGAAGCTGTCGCAGTCCGTGAAGGACTCCGGCATGTGACCTGCGCTCGTGCGCTCTGAAGGCGGCTCGGCTTGTGCCGGGCCGCCTCAGTGCTTCTTGGAGGCCTTGCGCGCGGGCGCGGTGGGGTCCTTCGTGGTGACGCCGTGGGTTTCGAGGGCGGCGACGACGAGCCCATCGGGGCCGTGTTCGACGTGGGCGACGAGGACCTGGCCGTGCCTCAGACACGGGGCCTCAGCGCCGGCGACGGGAGCCGACGCGTAGGCGCGGATTTCCTCGATGATGGCATCGCGCGCAGGACCGGCGACAGACAGGACCGTGGGGGCCGCGTGCTCGCGCAGGCGCTCGGCCGCGAAGGCACGGACGCGTCCGAGGCGCGCCTCATCGTCGATCTGAACATCCGAGCCGGAGGCGGTCAGGTCGAGGGACTCGACGAGCGTCACCGAGCCCCCGCCCATCGACGCCCACGGGGTGAGGCTCTGGCGCGAGCGTGCTGCCGGCGACGCGAACGCGCGGGCCACACCGAAGCTCGAGAGCAGGTCGATGAGGTCGAAAGCCTGGCGCACGCCGAAGCGGCTGAGCGGCGGGTCGACGGGTTCCGGCGCGGTCTGGGTCTTCTTCGCCGAGGCCTGCTCCACCTGGGCGGCCCTCCTGGCCGCGGCGGACGCCACCATCGCGGGGGTCGGCGCGGGGCGAGGCTTGGCCGGAGCCGCCACCTCAGCGGGCGCAGCTGAGCCGCCGGAAGAAGCGGAAGGAGAGGCGGACGCGTGGGCGTCCCCTGCCTCGTCGAGGCGCGGGCTGAGGCCCTGCCCGGGACGCAGGACGAGGAGGGTCGTGGTCACGAGGCGACCTTCGCGGGCGCGGGCGACGATGTCGGCGAGGAGGCGGCGATCGCCTCGGCGCGTGAGCATGTCGGCGGCGCGCTCGGGCGAGGTCCACGCGGTCTGGTCGATTTCGGTGCGCGGGGCGCGCGCGACGGGGGCGCGCAGGCGCTCGGAGGCGTGACCGGCGGGGACGGGTGTGCCCACCCAGTAGTGGACTTCCTTCGTTTGCCCGCCGCCCAGGCGGTAGCGCTGGGTCGTCAGGGGCGCGCCGAGCGTGATGATCTGGCCGGTTTCCTCCTCGACTTCGCGCACGGCGGCGGCGACGAGGGATTCACCGTTTTCGGTCTTGCCCTTGGGCCAGGACCAGTCGTGGTAGCGCGGCCGGTGGACCATGAGGACTTCGATGTCCGCGGGGTCGATGGGCTCGCCGGGGACGGCGACGCGCGCGGGGTCAGTGAAGCGCCAGACGAGTGCGCCCGCAGAGCGAACGAGTCGCTGGGGGCGGGGGGCTGGCATCGGACGCATAGGGACAAGGGTAGTCGCCCGCGCGCGCCCGTGCCCTGGTGGGCGCGCCACGTCACCCCTGTTCGGGCCTTCCACGAGGCCGTCCAGGTTGTGCCGGGATCAGCGCCGACGCCGCGAACGAGGGGTTAGTCGAGGGTGCCGACGGCCGCCTCGCGCGCGGCGACGTCGAGCTCGTCGGCGGTGACCAGCAGCGCGGAGTGACGCATGGTGACGCGGTGGGCGAGCGGGTCGGCGGGGTCTTCGATCCACAGGGCTCCGGCCTCGCCGGCGGCGAGCACGCGCATGGCGCGCGAGGCCTCGCTGAGCACGTATTCCAGGTCGTCGTCGGTCAGGTCGCCGCGCAGCAGCGAGTCGACCTCCTCCATGATGAGGCTCAGGGAGCGCAGCTCGACGGGGGCCTCGAGGCCCTGAATGATGGGCGCGCGCGACCCGTCGGCGTAGCGCTCGGCTACCAGCAACGGGTCGCGGTGGTACCACTCGTGCAGCAGGTAGACGCGCCACAGCGCACCTGGGAGGGTGAACTCGGGGCTGCGCGACCACACGTGCGCGATCGTATCCACCCCGCTGGTGCGCACGGTCTCGCACAGACGCGCGACGTCGGCGTCGGTGAAGGTCTCGTCGCCCACACCCATGAGGGCCCAGGCGGCGGTGTGTGCGACGGCCGCGGTGGCCGCGGGGTCTTCGTCGCCGATGATGGCGTCAGCCCGGGCGGCGTCGAGCATCGCGGGGCGTCGCGGCATCTTCGATTGGGCCATGGGGACTTCTTCCTCCTACAATGGGGCTGCTGGGCCTATAGCTCAATGGTAGAGCAGCGGACTTTTAATCCGTAGGTTGGGGGTTCGAGTCCCCCTGGGCCTACTGGTCGCCTCGGAACGTTCCGGGGCGTTCACGCTATCTGCGGGCGCGCGCCCGCGTTGGAGGTGCATCATGGATCCTCGTTTTTCTCGCGCGTATGGCGCCCTGGCTGGCCTGGCGCTCGGAGACGCGCTGGGCATGCCGACGCAGGCGATGTCCCCGGAGCAGATCCGCGCGGTGTACGGGCGCATTACCGGCCTCGTCGACGGTGACGCCTCCCAGCCCTACGCGCCGGGGATGCCGGCGGGCTCGGTCACGGATGACACGGAGCAGGCGCTGCTGGTGGCGTCCCTCCTGGTACGAGGCCGGGGCACTTCCTCGGGTCGCGTGGCCCTGGACGCGGGCGAGTTCGCCCACGCTCTGCTGGCCTGGGAGGATTCGATGATCGAGCGCGGGTCGCTCGACCTGCTGGGTCCCTCCACGAAGGCGGCGCTCGAGCGCGTGCGCGCGGGCGAGGACCCGCTGAGCGTGGGCGGTGCGGGGACCACCAACGGCGCGGCGATGCGCGTCACCCCAATCGGTATCGCGATGTCGACGACCGATCCGGAGGCCTTTGCGGATGCCGTCTGGTCGTCCTGCCAGGTCACGCACGCGACGCGCCAGGGTTTCCAGTCGGCTGCCCTCGTGGCAGCCGCCGTGTCCATGGGTATTGACGCGGCGCGCTCGACGACCCCGGATCTGAGGGGCCTGCTATGGAAGGCCCTCTCCTACGTCGATTCCCTGCCCGAGCGCGGAGCGTGGACCCCCGACCCGGACGTCGTTGCCGCGACGCGCAGGGCCATGCAGCTGGTCGCTAACCCCGTGTCCTCGTCCCTGGAGTGCCTGGTTGAGCAGGTGGGAACGTCCGTGGCTTCGGCGCAGGCAATCCCCATGGCCTTCGCGTTGCTCGCGCGAGACCCCTCCCCGCAGGCGCTGCTGGACGCCGCCAACATCGGCGGGGACACCGACACGATCGGCGCAATCGCGGGCGCGATCCTGGGCGCTGCCCTCGGCTTTGAGGTCTTTGTCGGCCGCGGCCTCGCCCAGGTCGAACTCGCCTCCCACCTGGACCTGCCGTCCGTCGCCCTCGAGCTGTTGGAGCTGCGTGCGGCTC